>NZ_FNAI01000006.1 GCF_900101875.1 Mucilaginibacter pineti | reverse complement strand
CAGAGCCGATGGTACTGCGGTAAAACGTGGGAGAGTAGGTCGGTGCCCAATCTTAAATCAAGCCCTTGCTGGAAACAGTTAAGGGCTTTTTTTATGCAATATAATTTCCAGCTCATCATTAACTCATTGATCTGCTAATCCTTCATCCACCCCTATCACTATTTACCTCACCGCACTACCAAATATCTCCGCCCTACAATGCAATAAGTTGTAAGGCATTTTGCCACAAGTTGTAACCCAATAAAAAAGGGATGTATATAGATACATCCCCTTAAATAAGAGTTAAAATTAATATTCCTATCTCAACGCCTCGTAGATCTCGGCACTTAGCAACCCGCTACCACCCCCATAGTGCTGCACTATTTTAATATCTGGATTAACGGCTTTAAATTGTATGCATAGTTCGGTTTCCGATGCTTCATCAACACCGCCGCCCAACAGTACCAGTTTGAACTGTTGGTTTGTAAATGCTGATATGGCTTCCTCGTTGGTAATGCAGCCGGTGGCATTCCATGCTGGGTTGTTGTTTACCAGGCGCACTACTGTTGCCAGTATTTCGGGATGGCGGCCTATTACTAATATTTGTATCATGTTGTATGTTTTACTCCCACCTAAACGGGGAAGCCTCACCTAAATCCTCTCCAAGGGAGACGACTTTGATCGGCTTGTTAAATAGCCCTCACCCAACCCTCTCCAAAAGAGAGGGCTTTGATTGGCTTGTTGATTATATTTAAACTTTTGTTTTGATCATCTGCACATTTGAAATCTGTAATCTGCACATCAAATAATCATCGGTACATCCATCAGCAAAAACTCTGCATCTGTATTTGCTGTAATATCGAATTTATTGGTATCCCAGATACCAAAGCCGTCGCGGGTGTTTAATGTTTGGCCGTTAATGATTACTTCGCCACTTAGTATAAAAGCGTAAACGCCGTTTCCTGCTTTTTTGATAGTGTATTCGGTACTGATGCCTTTGTCGAACTTGCCCAAATGAAACCAGGCATCCTGGTGAATCCATACACCGGCATCGTTGGCATTGGGTGAAAGAACTTGCTGCAGTTTATTATGACGATCGGCCAGGTCAAGCGTAAGCTGATCATACCGGGGTTCAACGTTCTTTTTGTTTGGATATAGCCAGATTTGCAAAAACTTTACGCGTTTATCGCGGTCGTTATTGTATTCGCTATGGTAAATGCCGGTTCCGGCGCTCATGGCCTGGATATCGCCATTTTTAATTACGGCCACATTGTTCATACTGTCCTTATGTTCCAGATCGCCTTCTAACGGAATGGAGATAATTTCCATGTTATCATGCGGGTGTTTGCCAAAGCCCATTCCTGCATCAACGGTGTCATCATTCAGTACACGCAGCGCGCCAAAATTCATCCTTTCGGGATTATAGTAAGTGCCGAAGCTAAATGAATGGTAGCTGTTTAACCACCCATGACTTGCATGACCGCGGGTATCGGCCTTATGTAATGTTGTTTGTGCCATTGTTAAGTTTCCTTTTATATAATAAAGGTATGGCTAATACAATGGAGGGTACTTGATGTAGATTAAGAAAAGAAGCCTCACCTAAACGGCGGAGCCCTCATGTAATAATCCTCTCCAAAGGAGAGGACTTCTCCTTGCATGGTGCAAATGGGAATAGTTGAATAGGTATTAGTTGATCTAAGGTTATTTTCAAATGATTCACATAATCAACCACTCACCAATTACTATCTCTTCCTCACCATCACGCTTCTCATCCTGCTGAAAAATTCGGGGGTTACGCCAATGTAAGATGCTATTTGTTTTTGCGGCAGATGATCTATCAGTGTAGGGTATCGCTTGCAAAAATTGTTGTACCGCTCTTCGGCGGTAAGGCTAAGGCTGTCTATCAATCGCTGCTGACTGGCTACTAATGAGTTTTCTACCAGCACCCTGAAAAAATGCTCAAACTTGGGAATTTGCAGGTACAGCTTTTCCTGGTTCACTTTAGATAGCAGCAGCACTTCGGTATCTTCCAGTGTTTCAATATTAAGGATGCCTGGCTTTTGCGATATCAGGCTGTACATGTCGGCAATCCACCAGCCCGGTGGGGCAAAGCTCAGCACATGTTCAATGCCACTTTTATCAACCGTGTAGCCCCTTAAACAACCACTGGTAACAAATATGGAATATTTGCAGATATCGCCATCGGTAAGCATAAACTGTTTACGCTTTATGGTTTTTGATTGCAGATAGGCGGTAAAAATATCCTGCTCATCATTTGTTAAATGAATGTGCTTGGCAATGTTGTTAAGGATAAGACTGAACGGCATACTGCAAAAATGTATTTTATTTTGATGATGAGCACTGTTATGTTCAATAATATTGTTTTTGGGCTGATGTTTCTTTTTTTAATAAATGTAAATTAGCTTTTATGAGCATACCGGTAATGGCAAATTTGCCTGTAATTATACATAGGCAATGCCAAAATAAAGGTATGTTATGCTCATATAACGGGATAGATAAAAAGAAAATTATTGATATGATTGTGAGTTGCTTTAAACGTAAAGTGTTTAAACTAACCTTGCAGACAAAACACACCGTAATTCATTAGCCAATGAGTGCGTTACGGCCAATTACTAATTATAACCTTTATGTTGAAGATGAAAAATTATGTTTTAGTAAGCTGCATGTTTATTCTTGCCACAACATCGGCATTTGCACAAAAGTTTAATGGGTTGGATGTAGGCCTCGGTAATTTGTACCGCTTGAGCGATGCCAAAACACGATCGATAAGTCCGGAAAATTTTACGGGCGAAAAGGGCAAGGGCGGTATGGCTACAACCGGTACAGGCCAAGGCGCATCGCGCGAACTGGGCCAAACCTGGAAAGTGAGCCCAAGCGTGGTCATAAAAAAACATACCACTTTTACCATTGCCGAAATTAATGAATCGGGTGCTATACAGCACATCTGGATGACACCGACCGGCAACTGGCGTTACAGCATACTCCGTTTTTATTGGGATGATGAAACCACACCCTCGGTTGAAGTGCCGGTAGGCGATTTCTTTTGCATGGGCTGGGGTAAATACTCGCCGTTGCAATCGCTGGCCGTGGCCGTAAATCCGGGCAGTGCGTTTAATTGCTACTGGCCTATGCCTTTTCGCAAAAAGTGCCGCATCACTATGGAAAACATCGACGATAATGATATGGTGCTTTATTACCAGGTTGATTATACACTTACCGATGTACCGGATGATGCTGCTTATTTCCACGCGCAATTTCGCCGGGTAAACCCATTGCCTTATAAAAAAGATTTTGTTTTGGTAGATAGCATTAAAGGAAAGGGCCAGTATGTGGGTACTTACCTGGCATACGGTTCCAATAAAAATGGCTGGTGGGGTGAAGGAGAGATCAAATTTTTTATGGATGGCGATACCAAATTCCCAACCATAAACGGTACCGGAACCGAGGATTATTTCTGCGGATCATATGATTTTGATACCCATCATAAGGATGCTAATGGCAAGGAAGAAGATAAAACAGAATACACCGAATTTTGCAGCCCTTATAGCGGTTTGCCGCAGGTGATCCGTGGCGATGGCCATTATAATGTAGCACAACGTTTCGGCTTGTACCGCTGGCATATTGTGGACCCTATACGCTTTGAAAAAAGCCTGAAGGTAACCATCCAGGCTTTGGGCTGGCGACAAGGCGGGCGATATATGCCGTTACAGGATGATATTGCTTCAACCGTATTCTGGTACCAAAGCGGGCCGCATACGCCGTTCCCTAAACTGCCGTCAAAAGATGAACTTGAAGTGAACTAACGAATTTATAAACCAATAAAACCTAAATAATAAAACCCAATTATGTCAACAGACAAAAAGCTCTTCGCAGTAGGCCTGATAACTTCCTTATTCTTCGTATGGGGGTTTGCATTGAATTTGAACCCTATCCTTATCCCTCACTTAAAAAAGGCCTGTCAGTTAACTGATCTGCAATCTTCATTGGTTGATTCTGCATCATACATAGGCTATTTTGTAATGGCAATACCCGCAGGCTTATTTATGAAGAAGTTTGGTTACAAAGGAGGCATTATATTAGGGCTAACACTTTGTGCCGTAGGTGCATTTTTGTTTTATCCTGCGGCATCAGTACGCAGCTATGCGTTTTTCTTGTCTGCTTTGTTCATCATAGCGTGTGGTTTGGCTTTTCTGGAAACTGCGGCAAACCCTTATATAACGGCTTTAGGTGACCCGGAGAGTGCAGCATTCCGGTTAAATTTTGCTCAATCATTTAATGGTTTGGCTGCCTCTGCTGCTCCCTACATTGGAGGGATGGTAATTTTATCGGCTACAAGTTTAACCGCCAAACAGGAAAGTACCATGTTGCCTTCACAATTAAATGAGTATTTAAATAAGGAAGCATCAACTGTTCAGGTGCCTTTTTTAATTATTGGCGCGGTAGTACTGATATTGGCCGTAGTACTATACAAAACGTCTTTACCAGAAATTGTAGAGGAGGAAGAAGATAGCATCGTAGCCTTAGCCGAAAACTCCTTTTCAAAGCGGCTTACATCTTTATTTAAAGAAAAAAACCTGATGAGAGGCGTATTAGCGCAGTTTTTTTATGTGGGGGCACAGGTATGTGTAAGTAGTTTCTTCATCCGGTTTGCTGGCAGGGTTGCAGGTATAGAACAACAACTGGCTTCTAAGTTTTTAGCTGTTGCGTTGGCTGGTTTTATGGCCGGCAGGTTTATAGGTACTTTTTTAATGAAATTCATAAATCCTGTTAAACTTTTGGCCATTTACAGTATTATAAATATTTTCCTTATTGCTTTAGCGGTAGTGCTGCATGGGAAATTCTCTGTTTATGCGCTCATGGGAGTAGAATTTTTTATGTCTATCATGTTTCCAACCATATTTTCATTAAGCATAAGAGGTTTGGGCGCCAAAACAAAACTGGGTTCGTCATTAGTAATTATGGCAATTGTAGGGGGGGCTGTTTTTCCGCCGATATTGGGTTTAGTATCGGACATTACTAATATACAAATCGCTTATTTGGTACCTGCGGCTTGCTTTGTTTTCGTGTTTTATTTCGCGATGAAAAACTTCAATGCAAAGCCGGTAAAACTTACGGTAGCCCACTAATAAAAATTGAATAATATATACTACAATGGATTTAGGACTTACAGGTAAAGTAATTATAGTAACAGGCGGTGCAAAAGGGATAGGCGAAGGCATTGTAAAAACGCTGGCAAAGGAGGGCGCTATACCGGTTATTGTGGGGCGAAGTGAAGAGGATAATCTTCAGGTTGTACAAGCTATTGAAGCCGATGGAGGTAAAGCTTTCCAGGTAGTGGCAGAGCTTACTGATCCCAAGGCCAGCGAAAGCGCAGTTAACGCGGTAGTGGCCCAATATGGCCGGATAGATGGTTTGGTAAACAATGCCGGTGTGAACGATAGCGTAGGTTTAGAAACAGGTAACCACGAAGCATTTATGGCATCGTTACAAAAAAACCTGGTTCATTATTACCTCATGGCACATTACGCGCTGCCCGAACTAAAAAAATCGCAAGGGGTGATACTTAATATCGCGTCCAAAACTTCGGTTACGGGGCAGGGCAATACGTCGGGCTACGCGGCTTCAAACGGGGGCAGGCATGGGCTTACACGCGAATGGGCTGTAGAATTGTTAAAATACGGCATCCGTGTAAACGCAATAATCGTGGCCGAATGCTGGACGCCACTATATGAAAACTGGATAAAAACCTTACCCGACCCCGGCGCTAAGCTTAACGAGATAGAATTAAAAATACCATTGGGCAACCGCATGACCACAGTTGAAGAAATTGCCAATACCACTGCTTTCCTGTTATCGCCAAAATCAAGCCATACCACGGGGCAACTTGTTTATGTAGATGGTGGCTATGTACATTTAGATAGGGCACTGGCAAACGCGTAGTCAACTCACCCCGACATCGCTGCGCTCGTCACCCCTCTCTCCGGCTTCGCCGCATAGAGGGGGGTGCAGTATGTATATTAAAATAAAATATAAAAAATTCCCCGCCCTCTTTCCGGCGAAGCCGGAGAGAGGGCCATCGCACGAAGTGCCGGCGGGGTGAGTCGTACCCTTGGTTAGTTTGCATCATGTCCGAATCGAAATATACTATTCAAAGCCGCACAATTCATACAAGAGCCGCAATTATGCGTCTCTACAATAAAATAAGACAGACGTTTCCCTTTCGTAATATTCCCTTCAATATCCCCTATCCATATTAACTTATTTTTATAATTTTAGACTATGAACCATTTGCGTGGTTTGTACTGTTATAACCAATTATAAAATCCCGAAACCTTAGCGGCTGCAAGCCCTTAATTGCTTCTTTTAAATATGAAGAAAAGTTTACTTGTAATTTCTTTCTTGTTATTGATGTGCTCGTGTGGTTGGGCCCAAAGTTATGATAGCCTTTTAACCCAACTCAACAACGTGCTCGACAAAAAGCAGGATTACGACGCGGGTAAACTTAACCGTATTGAGCAATTAAAAAAGGAGCTTACCAATGCCGATAATCCCGACCTTAACCTCAAATACCGGGTATTCCTGAACTTATATAACGAATATAAATCGTTCAATTATGACGAGGCTTTTAACTATGCCCAAAAATTACAGCAGGTAGGCCACCTGTTGAACGATCCCGAAAAGATAGCATACAGTCGTATTAAGCTGGGGTTTATCCTGTTGTCATCAGGCATGTTTAAGGAAACCTTCGATTCGTTAAAGACCGTAAATGTTAAATTGCTGGATAACGAAGCCCGCAAAGAGTACTACTACTTAACCGCCCGCACCTATTATGACCTGGCCGATTTTGACAAGGATAATTACTACACCCCAATTTATAACAGTCGTGCCGAAAAATATATCGATTCGGCCAATTCGCTGAGCAAAAGCAGTTCGTTCGAGTATATCTATTATAATGGTTTAAAGTTTCTTAAAAGTGGCAGTATTGATAAAGCCATCTCAAATTTAAAACTGCTTATTGATAAGTATAAGTTAACCGACCATCAGTTTGCCGTTACTTCATCTACCCTCAGCGATATTTACATTCGCAATAACCACCCGGAAAAGGCCATTGCCCTGCTTATTCAGGCTGCCATAGCTGATGTTAAATCGTCAACAAAGGAAGCTGCTGCCATGACCACCCTGGCACAATTGCTTCACCAGCGCGGCGATGTTAAGAATGCCTATATGTACATAAAGCAGGCCATGAACGATGCTGTTTACTATGGGGCACGGCAGCGTAAGATACAGGTAGGGGCAATTTTACCCATCATAGCCGGCGAGCAAATAAGCTATGTAGAGCAGCAGCGTAAGGTATTGTTCTTTTACGCTTCGCTGCTTACGGTGCTGGCCATTATTGTGGTGGTGTTTGCAGTTATCATTTACAAACAGCTGCAAAAGTTAAAACTGGCAGATAAGGTTATCCTCGAGGCCAACCATAATTTGCAGGAAAGCATCAATAAATTAAACGAAGCCGATAAAATTAAGGAAGAATACATTGGTTACTATTTTAACCTCATAGCTGAATATATCAACAAACTGGATAAGTTTAAACGCTCGGTTGATAACAAACTTACCACTAAACGCTATGATGATATCCGTTTGCTGGTTAATAACATCAACCTTACAAAAGAGCGCGAAGAGCTGTTCATCAATTTTGATAAAGCTTTCCTCAAGATTTTCCCCAATTTTGTTGCCGATTACAATGCTTTGTTCTGTGAAGAGAACCGCGTAAAGCTTTTACCCAACCAGTTACTAAATACCGACCTGCGGATCTTCGCACTGGTGCGGCTTGGCATTAGCGACACCGAAAAAATTGCCCATATCCTGGAGTATTCTGTAAATACCATTTACAACTACAAAGCCCGTATCAAGGGCAAATCAAACATCAGTAATGATGAATTCGAGCATAAAATTATGGCCATAAAAGCCATATAAACCCATGTCAGCTTATTTTTTTGTTATATAAGGTTTATATTTTTCAGTTCCACAATAGTTAATATGTAATTGATTGTCAGATTGTTATATTATATATACTCCCAACTTGTTTATATTTTGTTTTTGAAACTTGCTGTAAACGTATTAATCCCCTCTCTTTGATATTGTAATTGTGCCGCAGCCAATACAGTTTGGTGCCGCCAATTTATAAACCAATTACCTGTTTAAGTTTTTTTATTGTTATGAATATGTATCAAAGATCAGGGCGATTATTGAAGCGCTTTTTTGTATGCGATTTATTTTGCCCCAAAAGTGCCGGGAGCTTATCGGCCGTTAAAGCCCGGTTATTTTCCGGCTGACAAAAATCCTTCAAACTACCAATCACTAACCAAATCAAAAAAATCTAAATCAAACTATTATGTATAAAAAACAATTACTACAGAAATTACTTTTTTGTCCTTTGTTTTTGCTGCTATCCCTGGCCTCCTATGCACAGGTATCAGTTTCGGGCAAAATCACCGATGGGCAAGGTGCCCCGCTTCCCGGCGTTAACATTACCATAAGCGGCACAACCAAAGGAACCATCTCCAACGCAAAAGGCGATTATACCATAGCGGTTGATAACAGTACAGCAAAACTGGTGTTCAGTATGTTGGGCTATGTTAAGCAGGAAATAACCGTAGGCAGCCAAACCAGTATCAATGTTACCCTGCTTGAAGATCAGCGCCAGCTGAACGAAGTTGTGGTAGTAGGTTACGGTACCCAAAAACGTAAAGATATTACAGGTTCCATAGCTTCCATTAAGGGCGATATATTTAAAAATCAACCTATAACCAATCCAACTGAAGCATTACAAGGCAGAGTAGCAGGCGTGGATATTGTTAAAAACTCAAGTGCGCCAGATGCTACGCCAACCATCATTATTCGCGGGGTAGCTTCATTACATCAGCCCAACCCGCTTTACATTGTTGATGGTGTAAGGGTACCCGATGGCAATAACATAAACGTACAGGATATAGCATCAATAGATGTATTGAAAGATGCAGCAGCGGCGGCCATTTATGGTTCGGCAGCGGCGGGCGGTGTTATTTTAATTACCACCAAGAAAGGTAATTCAGATAAGCCGGTTATCAATTTCAGCGCACGTTATGGTATCACCAAACCAAAACTTATAAAACTGCTGGATAAGAATGATTTTATAAAATTACAGAACATCCTGCACCCTACCTATTTTAACGAAGCCAACGGAACACCTAAAGCAGGCATTGATACCTTAGCCAATACCGACTGGGTAAAAGCCTTGTACGGCGATGCTTATGAGCAAAACTATAATTTATCTATCTCGGGTTCATCGCCTATTGTAAACTACCTGTTATCGGGTTTTTATAACGATCAAAAAGGAATCTACATTAAAAACTACTCCAATATAGCTGGCTTACGTATTAACACCGATTACAAGCTGAGCAGCTTTTTAAAAGTAGGCGAGCAGATTGCCTTTTCGCAGCGTAAAACTTCGCCGCCTGTAGGTTCAGAAGCACAGCTGCATAATGCGCCTTTCCGTACGTTACCAATTATTCCGGTTTATGATAAATACGGTCAGTTTGGGATAGTGCCGCAAGGCTACGGGCAGGTATCGCAGTTTGGCGGCCCTAACCCGGTTGGTACAGCTCACTTTGCCGACGCGCAGAACTTTAAAAATAACCTACAAACAAATTTTTATGCAGAAATTAAACTGCCGCTTAATTTAAGCTTCCGCAGTAATTTCAGCTATAATTATTACCTGGAGAACCAGGATTATTTCCAGGATAAATTTTCAATAGGTAAAGTAGGTATCGGTACCAACTCGCTTACCAAATCTGAAATTCAAAGCACCCAATTGTTAACCAACTATGTACTTACTTATGATCAAAGCTATGGTAAGCACCACCTTAACGTAATTGCCGGTTTTGAACAGATCATTAACAAGTACAACAACATTACCGGTATTGAAAGCTCAGTAGGCTTGCCAGGTTACTCATTCGTACAAACCTCCGGTTCAAACTTAACGCTTAATGGTCACTATGATCCAAACGGACTCATAAAATCTGAATTTGCAAGGTTGAACTATAACTTCAACGGCAAGTATTACATCTCGGGCTCAGTAAGGCAGGATGAAAACTTTACCACCTTCGGTCCTGACCGTCAGAAAGGTACATTCCCAGCCGTATCCGCAGGGTGGAATATCAGCGAGGAAGGTTTCTTCAAAGCTATTCCGGTTATTAACCTGTTAAAATTACGTGGCAGCTACGGTTCATTGGGTAATAGCAATATTGGTCAGTATTCATTTGTATCTACCTATAGCCAGTTTTTGGCCAGCCAGGGCATAGCTTCAGGCGCGCAGAATTTTTCTCCGGGCGGTCCGCTGGTGATTGCCAATTCAATTAACGCAGTACCAAACCCCGCATTACATTGGGAAACCGTTACCGAAACAAATATTGGTTTAGATGGAGAAGCCTTTAACGGCAAGCTTTATTTTACCCTGGAGTATTTTAACAAAAACACCAAGGATATGCTTTACGGCATACCATTATCGGTAAGCTCGGGCTTTACGCAGCCTTTCCTGGCCAATGTGGGCAGGGTGAATAACAGGGGTATTGATATCATGGTAGGTTTCAAAAATCAATCGGCCAATGGTTTTGGTTATGACATTAGCGCTACCGCCGGTTTCAATAAAAACAAAGTTACCAAGCTCGATGGCGTTGCTACCAGCAGCATACAGGATGGTTTTAACTACTACAGCTTTGGCGATGCCGGGTTTAGTGCCACACCAAATCAATCGCTTACTATTACTAAGGCAGGTTTGCCATTCGGTTCATTCTACGGGTATAAAGTATTGGGGATTTTTAAAACAGACGCCGAAGCCGCAAATCAAAAGGTTGACGGACACGTAGCCCGCGCTGGCGATCTGCACTATCAGGACCTTACTGGTGATGGCAACATTACCGATGCCGACCGCCAGGTGTTAGGCAACCCTAATCCTAAACTGGTGTACGGTTTAAACATGCGCTTTAACTATAAAGGGTTTGATGTAGCCATGTTGTTTAACGGCGTAGCCGGTGTGCAATTATACAATGGTGTTAAAGCCTATACCCAGTTCCCTTTTTCTGATGGTAACACTACAAGCCAGATCTTTGGCGCGTCGTTTTTGGGCAGCAACGGCCTTACTTCGCAACCGCGTATTGGTGTAATTGATAATACAGGCATCACAGCTACCGATCAAAATAAAAATTATTCATCGGTTAACAGCTACTTTGTGGAAAGCGGTAATTACCTGAAGCTTAAAAACCTGCAAATTGGTTACAGCTTCCCGGCGCAAATGCTATCACACATAAAAGTTAAGGGGGCAAGGATCTTTGTAATGGCCAATAATGTGTTCACTATTACCAAATACACCGGTCTTGATCCCGAGCTGGGCTTTGCTTCATCGCCTACAGGCTATGGTGTAACAACCCGCGGTATAGACCAGGTTTCGCAGTATCCGCAGGCCCGTATCTATTCAGCAGGTTTAGATCTAACTTTTTAATGCTAACCATCAAAATTTACCGAAATGTATAAGAAAATATATATAGCAATACTGGCACTGTCAATAGTATCGGGTTGTAAAAAGAGTCCCCTGAATGTTGCACCTACGGATAAGTACTCAACCAATGCCTATCCGCAAAGTATAGCCGATTTAAACAGCGTACTGGCGGCGGGTTATTCAAACCTGCGCGATCAGAATTATCTGGGCTTTAACTTTTTGCCAAAGGCATTATCAAACAGTATGCACACCGTAAACTCCATGTATGGCGGCGATGCTGGTTGGAACGAAATGGCCAATACCAACCTGTCCATCACCAACTCGTTTTCTACCGGTGCGTGGAAAACCCTTTTTACAGGTGTAAAAAACTGTAATACAACAATTGCCGCAGTTGCATTTTTTAATGCCCATTACGCTAAAGCAACTGATAAAGCCGATGCCGACGCTATACTTGGACAGGCTTACTTTTTACGCGGTTACTACTACATGCAGCTGGAAACCTTATTTGGTGAAAGCTACATATCTGCCGGCGGTGCTGGCGGCGATAAATTGGGCGTGCCTATTTATGATGTTTCTCCTACTGATCTGGCCGGTACGCAAAAGGCCCGTTCAAGCGTAAAAGAGGTTTGGGATTTAATTGAAAACGACCTTAAAAAATCCGCCGATCTGTTGAAAGGCAAAGTTTGGACAGGTAATGATATTGGTCGTGTTACTGAGTGGAGCGCTAAAGGCCAGTTAGGTAAGGCCTATGTATATACCCAGGATTGGACAAATGCCAAAACCACTTTACTTGATGTTATACAGCACAGCGGCAAATCGTTAATGCCGTTCAGCAAATACAGCGACGCGTTTGGCGGCAACACAGCCAATGAGTTTAATGAAGAATCGTTGTTTGAGCTTAATATCGATAACGACTCAAAAGGTGGGTACGGTATTTACAGCGATGCGGCCAACGCTACAGCCATTAATGGACTGATATGGGCACCATGGGCATTAGGCGGCGATGGTAAGGTAGAAAACGCCTTTGCGCTGGGTTATGGTAACGAGTTTATGCACGATCAGAATGTGCTGCGTTTCGGCTATCCTTTGGGCACGGCCTATAATCTGGTCAATAATCCTAAATACACCGGCAAAGATCCAAGTTATGCCAATCCGGAGAAAATTATGGACCCTGCTTATAAAACACAGGCTGCATTGGTACGCACGGCCAAAACCGCCGATCCGCGCCTGTATGTGAACGGTATTCAACCCTGGTTAGATTCATTAAAGTTTGATGGTGTGCATTGGGCGCCTGCCGCAAAACCCAACGGGCTGGCTAATAATACCGATGTATACGGATGGAGCGTAAGAAAATACGCGCCCACCTTGTACAACGAAGGCAATGGCAACGGCAATGCGCCCACCAATTCAATTGCCGATGCCTGGAACTTTTACCTGCTGCGTTTAGCCGATGTATACCTGTTATATGCCGAAGCCGCTAAAGGATCAGGTGATGTGGGTACCGCGCTTGAATATTTAAATAAGGTAAAACGCAGGGCTTATAATTTGCCAATAGATGCGGCATCGCCTATTGATTATAAATCATTAACCGATAAAACATCGGCCATAAATGACCCGGTGCTTGGCAACAACCCTTTATACTACGAGCGTTGGGCCGAGCTGTTTAACGAAGGCAGCTGGTGGTTTGACGTTTGCCGCTGGCGCATAGGTAAATCAGAAGCAACCTATTACAAAACTGCAATGAATTTGAGCGGTAATTTCCAATGGGACGACAGCAAATCATACGTATGGCCCATCCCGCTTGACGAAATTAATTCTAACGGTAAAATTGTACAAAGCGCGGGCTATAAATAGCAGATCTCAACTTAAAGTGTAAGGCCATTAATGGCTTTACACTTTTATTCCTCATAGCGATAAGAGGCCGTGGACAACTATTGCCCTGTTCGGCATGGCGCGCTTGCGCTTTATCCATAACAAAATCATAAATGAAAAAAGTATATATATACCTGCTAAGCTGCACCCTGTCTGTTAGCGCGCTTGCGCAGGATAAAAACATTACCGCAAGCCAGGGTAAAGTTAAGCTTGAGTTTACAACTGATGCACAAGGCCACCCGCAATACAGCGTTAGTTTTAACCAGCAGGCCATAGTAAAGCCATCACGGTTGGGTATTAAGTTATTGAATGACACAGGTTTTGATGAGCATTTACAGGTAATCAACACCGAAACAATTAATGTAGATGAACTTTGGAAACCTGTTTGGGGTGAAGTGAGCGTGATCCGCAATCATTACCAGCAGCTCACGGTTCATCTTAAACAACAGGATGCACCCGGCAGGTTACTGGATATCATTTTCAGGGTGTTTGATGATGGTGTGGGCTTTCGTTATGAATTTCCAAAACAGCCAAACCTGCGGTATTTTACCGTTACAGACGAGCTTACCCAGTTTGCCCTTACCGGCGATCACAAAACCTTTTGGATCCCTGGGGATTATGACAGCAACGAGTATAGTTATACCACCTCAAAATTAAGTGAGGTTGATGCCTGGGTGCCTTACAAAGCCGCTACAGATATTGCGGTGCGTGTAGTGCCGGATCAGTACGCCGTACAAACCCCACTGATGATGAAAACCGCTGGCGGCCTGTACATCAACATTCATGAGGCCGCGCTGGTAAATTATACCTCTATGCAGCTGCACGTGGATAGGGCAAGCTATACCTTATCGGCCAATTTAGTGCCCGATGCCGTGGGGAATAAGGCTTATATGGCAGCCCCATGCAAAACGCCCTGGCGCACCATTATAGTGAGTGATAGGGCGGCAGATATCTTGTCGTCCAAACTGATCCTCAACCTTAATGAACCATCTAAAATTCAGGATCCATCCTACATAAAACCTATGAAATTTGTGGGTGTATGGTGGGAAATGCAAACCGGAAAAAGCACCTGGAACTACGCCAATAGTATAAACGATGTAGATGCCAGCGGCGCCCTTAAGCCAAGCGGTAAACATGGCGCAAACACCGCCAACGTAAAGCATTATATTGATTTCGCCGCCAAAAATGGTATCGGCGGGGTGCTGGTGGAGGGCTGGAACCGTGGCTGGGAAGAATGGTTTGGCAACTGGACCGAACATGTATTTGATTTTGCCACCCCTTACCCCGATTTTGATGTTAAGGAACTAAGCAGCTACGCCGCACAAAAAGGGGTTAAAATGATCATGCACAATGAAACCTCGGGCTCGGCAACAGACTATGAACGCCAGATGGACACTGCTTTTCGTTTTATGAACAAGTTTGGTTATCCGGCGGTAAAAACCGGTTATGTAGGTAAGATCATCCCTCGTGGCGAACATCATGACGGGCAATGGATGGTTGAGCACTACATTCGCGTGGCCCAGAAATCCGCCGACCACCAGGTGATGCTGGATGCACATGAGCCGGTAAGGCCCACTGGCCTCTCACGCACCTATCCTAACTGGATGGCAAGTGAGGCTGGTCGCGGTAATGAATATAACGCTTTTAGCAATGGCAATAATCCCGAGCATGAAACCATAATGCCCTTTACCCGCCTCATGGGTGGCCCTATGGATTATACCCCCGGTATTTTTAAATTAAAAGGCTACGCTGCCGGTGTACCCGACAGGCAGGTGCATACTACGTTAGCCAAACAACTGGCGCTTTACGTTACCATGTATAGTCCGCTGCAAATGGCTGCCGACCTAACCGAAAACTACGAGCAACACATGGATGCTTTCCAGTTTATAAAGGATGTTGCGGTTGATTGGGACGATACCAAAATTATTGAAGCCGAACCCGGCGATTACGTCACCATTGCCCGTAAAGAGAAGGGCGCTGCAAACTGGTTTATTGGTTCGGTTACCGATGAAAATGGCCGCAAGGCAGTTATCCCACTATCATTTTTGGATAAAGGCAAAAAGTATATAGCCACTATTTATGCAGATGCCGATAATGCCGACTGGAAAATAAATCCCGAGGCCTACCAGATCCATACCTACCTGGTTAATGCCGGTACAAAGCTGAATATAACACTCGCAAAAGGTGGCGGCGCGGCCATCAGTATAAAACCTGCAACAAGCAATGTTAAAGGGTTGAAAATGTATAAATAAATTAAATCTTATAAATCACCTCCCGCGAGCTTGTAGCTCGTGGGGCGCATGGTTTAAGCCTCCGGCTTAATTCAGCTGAAAGCTGAAACCCGTATACCCAGGAGCTACAAGCTCGTGGGAGATTGGAATATTAAATCTTGTAAATTATGTATAAATACCTTTCCGTTGTTTCTGTTTTGGTTTTGCTGTTAAGCTGTTCAAAAAGCAGCTCCACACCAGCGCCGGTTATTGATCCTGTTATCACTAAGCCAATTGATACGGCCGTTGTGGTTAAAACTACGGCAAAGCCGGTTGTAAAAACCAACAGCCAAAAGGTATTTGTACACTATATGCCCTGGTTTGAGGATAAAACAACATCGGGTACGGGCAAGTGGGGGCAACACTGGACAATGGCCAATCAAAACCCGGATGTGATAACTAATGGCCGCCGACAAATCGCCTCGCATTATTACCCCCTGACCGGCCCCTATGCCAGTTCTGACCGGGATATTATAGACTATCAATTATTGCTGATGAAGTATGCCGGCATCGACGGTGTAATTGCAGATTGGAACGGTACCCACAATGTTTATGATTATCCGCTCATCAAGAGAAATACAGATAGTTTATTTAGCCGGATACCTGGTGCAGGCCTGCAATTCAGTATCTGTTATGAAGATGCCTCGCTGGTAAATGTACAAAAGGTGGCCGGTACGGATATGGTAACGGCGGCTAAACAGGATATGGCCTACCTGCAATCACAATATTTTAAAAGTAGTACGTATATCAGCATAAATAGTCAGCCGCTGTTGCTTTGCTTCGGTCCGCAGGGGTTAAAGTCGGCAACTGAGTGGCAGCAGGCTTTCGCTGATCTGACCACCAAGCCCCGTTTGCTCTCCTTACTTTACCAGGGAGATGTTACCGGAAGCGCGGGCGGCGGCGAGTTTTTTTGGGTAGGCGCGTCAGATCCCGCACCTATAAATGATTTTTACAATAACCGGAGTAAAACGCTGGCGACTGCATTTGCGGGTGCCTATCCCGGTTTTCATGATTTTTACAAAGAGGGCGGCTGGGGTAATAACCTGTTCACTATTGCCAACAACGGTACCACTACATTGCAAAACACCCTCAACCTGGCCAAAAACAGCAAACTCCCATACCTGCAGCTCATCACCTGGAACGACTATGGCGAGGGAACCATCATTGAACCAACACTTGATTTTAACTTCGATTATTTGATAACCATACAGCAATACACCGGTGTAAAATATACCCATATCGAACTGGAACTGATATACAAATGGTATACGTTGCGCAAAAAGTTCTTGGGTAATATGGCAGCTCAGCAAAAGCTTACGCAGGCTTATAACTACCTGGCCTCGCTGGATGTGGATAAGGCCGCGGATATCATTAACGGGTTAAATTAACTATAGTAAATATCCCTTTAGCGCGACAATGGCATAATCGCCCCATGATTTTATTACTTTCATAATATCATCATACAGCCCCTGGTTGTTTACTGGTTTGCCTTGTTTGGGTGGCGTGAGTGTTTTACTGTCGATGGTGGAATCGGTTACTTTGGTTGCAAACCAGGTTACGTTTTCATGGGGGACGGCTACGCCTAATATCATCCCAGGCAAGCCGGCGAATGATTCGGGGCCGCCGGATACGGGGATCTCGCCGGTGTAAAAAGCTACCACATAAACAGAATCGAGTACAAGACCATTAGCCCTGCGACAGGTGTAACCTGCAATTACCCGGGTTTCATCAGTTATTTTCCATTTTATTTTGCGGATGCTGTCGGTTACCAAAAATGTACGCTCAAAAAACTCTTTCTGAATAATGCTTATACCATTATTAAAATCGTTGTAAATAATATTAAGCTGGTTAGCCATCGGGCTATCGTAATTATACCAAACAGATTCTTCGGGCTTAACCGGGGTAAATAGGGACGTATTATTTCCAAAAATGAGGATGCTTTTTAGTTTTCTAAACTGGGGCTCACGTTTTATATACTCGTCGTAATAATATTTCGCATCTGGCGTGCTTTTGGTAACCTTCTTTTTTACCAGGGCAAACATATTGGCCGTGCGTTCATACTCAATGGTACCGCTGGTGGTAAAGTGTTTGTTTTGGGCAAATGCTGCATCGGCATTAAGTATAAATAAACAAGTGAAAAATAGCAGGGTATGTTTCATGATCATTGTTTTTGCTTCTCCTTTCCAAATTTGCTAAAGTCCCATGAAACGGAAAAAAGGATGTTTCTTCTGATAATGGTATTTCGGCTTTCCGTGAAATTGCCGGATGTGCCGTCGCGGCTGTAGCCGGTATTCTGGTTCAACAAGTCGTTACCGGTAATGGCCATCTTCAGGCTCTCATCTTTTAAGAGGGATTTGCCGACGTACGATTTTAACAGCGTTTTTCTGAAATCGCGGTCAAATGCCTGTGTTTTTGCGTTGTATTGATAACTACATTCCGATCCCATATAAAAGCCACCCGGCAGCTTCACAAAATAATTTGCATCGGCAGAAAAGCCATAGCTGTTATTATTTACCGATTGCAGTGATGTTGTATTTACCGTGTAAGTTGGGCCCGCGCCAAAACCAAAAGAGTGGCTCGCCTTGTTTTTTGAAAAGCTTATCCGTGGTGAGTATGTGGTAGCTTTGGCTTCGTTTAGCTGGTTGTTGATGTAATTGTAATAGGTACTGCCATTAGCGTTAAAATCTAAATAAATCACGCCTTCTATCTTTGGTATGTTGCCGTAAAACTCGATGCTTGTTTCCCAATTAAATGGTTGCTTGTTTTTAAGGTTCGACCATTGTGACGTACTTACACCTGTCGAATCTGTTATACGATTGCTGATAATGGTATTTATAGTATTCGAGTATGAAGTGCGGAAGTTGATTCCCCTGTCATAAGATGCCTGGTATAACCTGTAATTAAAACTAAGCGAGTTTCCAAATTGTGGTTTAAGCCCTGGGTTACCTAATTTAATATTTAGTGGGTCGTTATTTTGCTTTAGCGGTTGCAACTGGTCAATTGAAGGCTGGCTGGTACCTCCTGAATAACTAATGTTTATGGAAGCAGATTTATTTAATTGATAAGAGCCCGAAAAACCGGGCCGCCAGTTTATAAATGTACGGGTGAGGGTGGTATCAACAACTTGGTCTGTTTGCTTAAAATTTGACGAGGAAAACTCCATGCTAAACTGCAGGGTGGTTTTTGGAGTATAGTAATTTATATTTGCCCCATAGATGTTTGTAAGCTTTTTTACGGTGAAGTTGCTGCTTAAGGTATTGTCGGGCAGGTCATATTCGCCGGATGCAGATTTATTGAACGACTGTTTATTATTGCGGCCATTTGATGAGTTGATGTTGTAACTTGCCGATAGCGAAAGGCTTTTTGAGAGTGGTTCAGTGTATGATACGCCAGCGCCAACGTAATTATCCTTATCGCTATTGGGTTTATACTGATCTATATTGGTGGAGCTGTCGCGGACACCCTGGTCATTGTAATAGTTTAGGGCCGATTTTAAATTTTCTTTCCCGCTGCTCTCTGCATCCATTAGCTGCATATTCACAGAGATGCTACGCCCCTTCTTTTTAAAACGTTTATTATAATTTAAGTAGCTGCTTAATGCTTTATTATCGTTATCGCTGTTTGTGTTGTTGTTATTAGTATTTAGCAAAACGCCGTTACCGCGCAGGGTGGTAGTGATAGTTGTATTTGCAGATGTAATGTGACTTGCCTCTGCGTTTATACTTACATCTATTTCTGAGGTTGTGTCAATTTTAGTATTATAGCTTAAATCAATACCCTGGTTAAAACTGGAGTTATGAAAGGTTTTGTCGGTATTGGTTGTGTTATAGTTACCCGGTAAATTGTTTTGGGTTAGCGTGTTACCCGTACCATTGATATTTACGGTGCTAATCCTGTAATCGGTGTTAAATGACTGTTTTTCCTTATCCCAGGTGCTATTATAATGGAGGCCGCCACTACGCTCCAAGGGAATACCTACTCCTCCGTATCCGCTGCTGCCATTTAACCCCGGTTTGCCCATGTTGTTGATGCTGCCAAAAATGGCAAATTTTTCTTTGTCATTAAATTTATTAAACATGGCCTGCCCCAGATAGTAGTTATGAGTACCGTAGTCGGCCTCCGTTTTTCCAAATATTCCTCTTTTTTTGTCTTCCCTTAGTTGGATGTTAACGGTTTTTACCTTTACGCCATCCTCAATACCGGTACGTATGGCGTTCTCGCTTTTTTTATCGTAAACCTGTACTTTGTTAACCATATCTGCCCGCAGGTTTTTGGTTATCAGGGTTGGGTCGTCTTTAAAAAACTCTTCACCATCAATCAGTATCTTATCAACAGCTACGCCCTGAAAAGTGACCTTTCCGTTCTGGTCAACCCGCATACCTTGTAGTTGCTTCAGCAGGTCTTCTATCTTGGCGTTTTTTTGTGTGATGTAGGCGGCGGCGTTAAACTCGGTGGTATCGCCTTTTATCTTTATGGCAGCTACCTTGGCTTTAATAATTACCTCGTTAAGCAATTTTGATTGCAGGATCATGTTAATACGGCCAAATTCGTGCACGGTGTGTGCCGAATCTAATATAAAATGATCTGTATAATCGGCATAGCCGGGGTAGCTTACCAGCAGCAGGTAATTGCCTTTTGCAAGGTTGTTTATGGCAAAACTGCCGCCTTTTGCATAGGTGTATTTTTGCAGGATTGAGTCTTTGGCATTAAGTACGCAAATAGTAGTATAATCCAGCTTTGAGGTTGAGGAAGTATCGGCAATGGTACCTTTTATGGAATAATTGTTTTGTGCAGATGCAGTAAAAGTATGCAGGCAAAATAATAACACTGCAATAATTGTGATCCTCATTAAGGTGGCTTGTAGGTTCAATATATAAACTAAATACCATGTGTAAAATGGATATTAGTATTTAATAAACAACATAACTGCGCTATGGCGTTAATATTGCAGACCAATAATAAAATAAAAATCCGGCATAAACATTTTATACCGGATCATATTAAATAATCTTTTTAATTTTTAAGCTACAGCGAAAATGCTTTTAAAGACAGCTGCGCGTAGGTACCCCAGTCCTTTAATGCGGATAGGAGGGTTTTGCTTAATTCTTTGTTGTTAACCACCTTGCCCTTTTTGGGTGGAACAAGTGTTTTTTCGTCAACCGCTATTTCGTTCACTTTTGTTGCAAACCAGCTGATGTTTTCATGCGGAATGGCTGCACCCAATATCATTCCAGGTAAACCGGTAAATGATTCTGGTCCGCCGGATACGGCTATGTCGTCGGTGTAAAAAGCTACCACATAAATGGAATCTAATATTACCGCGTTGGCCCTGCGGCAGGTAAAGCCTGCTATTTCACGGGTTTCGCTGGTTATTTTCCAGTTTATTTTGCGGGTGCTATCCTTCACTAAAAACACCTCTTCAAATACCTTTTTCTGGCAGGCGCTTGTGCCGGTTGCAAGGTCGGTAAAAATGGTGTTTGTTTGCTCGGCCATGGGCGTGCTAAAAAAGCTACCCCGCGAAGCTTCGGGCTCAATAGGTGTATATAGGGTTTTATTATCGCCGAAAGCCAGCGTGCTTTTTAGCTTTTTAAACTGCGGCTGTGTTTTTTTATAAGAGTCATAGGCCGATTGCATAAAGCCGTCGTCATTACCACTCATTTCCTTTTTTAACAAGGCAAACATGTTTATCGATTTTTCGAACTCAATAGTGCCCGTTGTTGTAAAATGCTTGTTTTGGGCAAATAGCATATTGCCGCTAAGTACAAAAAAGCAAATGATGAATATCAGTATGTGTTTCATGATAATTATTTTTTAGGTGTGCCGCCAACCATGTGATTAAAATCCCAGGTAACCGAAAGCATGAAGTATCTTTTAATAGATGTATAACGTTCCTGTGTAAATACGTTTGCCGTACCGTTACGGGTATAGCCTTTATTTTGGTTCAGTAAGTCATTACCGCTAACTGCAACCTTCAGGCTTTCGTCCTTCATGAACGACTTGGTGATATTGGCATTCAAGATAAAACGTTTAAAATCCTGATCAAAAGATGTTGTTTTGGCATTATATTGATAGTTGCCGTCAGACCCTACCTGGAATTTACCCGGCAGGTATATGTTAAATGACCCGTTTGCATTAAACCCACGACCGTTGTTGTTGGTAGTTTGTAATGATGATGAGTTAAGCGTGTAGGTAGGCCCGGCTGATATCCTGGCATCATATTTTTTCTGCACGTATTTTGATAAGCTAAACTGACCGGAATAGGTGTATGAGGTAGTTTTGTTTAATTGCGTACCGGTAAGCTCATAAGTGGCAAGGTTGTAATAGGTGCTTCCATTGGCGCTTGCTTCAAGCCCGGCATTCATTTCTCCAAATATTTTGCGGCCGTAATCTGCGTTGAAATATACATTTACTGTTTGTTTGCCATGCAGATTTGATGATTGATACGTACTGTTACCGGAATTATCTGTTGTTGTATTACTTACAATTGGGTTCATGGTGGTTGAATATGAGCCATTAACCCATATAGATTCGCCGCTTAATACTTTGTAGGAATTGTAGCTGGCGCTAAAACGGTTGCTAAACGATGGTTTTAAATTTGGATTTCCCAAAGTAATATTTAATGGATCGGTATTTACACGTACCGGCTGGATCTGATCGATAGTAGGCTGCGTGGTGTTACCATAATAACTTATCCTAACAGACCGCTGCTGCGAAAACCTGTACTGGAAGCTGGCCTGCGGAAACCAGTTAACAAAGTTACGTGTAATGATGCTGTTGGCGTTGTCGCTGTTAAACTCATCTATTTGTTTAAAGTTTACGGAAGATACTCTGGAACCGAAATAAACAGTGCTTTTGCCTTTTTTGTAATTGAACGAAAGGCCAAATTGATTTGATACCTGGTTAAGTTTAAAATCATTACTTAATGAGCTGTCAAGTGCGGTGTACTGGCCCGAGCTGGCTTTGTTAAACGAGCGCCTGTCTGATGTACCGTTGTTAATATTTACACCATAGTTTACAATGGCCGAAAATGCTTTGGTCAACGGTTCGGTGTAAGTCATATTTGAAGCAAATACATTGCTGAGTGTATTTGTGGTTTTAAACTGATCAACCACTTTGCTGCTGTCAAGCACTGCCTTGTCACTAAAATAATCTATTTCCGATTTTAAGTTGCCCTTAGTGTCATTTTTATTGTAGGCATCGCTTACGTTAAGCGAAAAGGTACGGCCCTTCTTTTTGAATTTTTTAGTATAAAAGGCACTTGCATTAAATATTTTTTGTGTTGCATCGTTATTTATCGTGCGGTTGTTGGTGTTTGAGCCGTTACTACGTACGCTCGTGGTATTATAAGTGTTATCGGTAGTACTGTTTTTGTCGGTACCGTCAACCATTATCTTCAGGTTAGATGTTGTATCTAATTTAATCTGATAAGTAGCATCCAGCTTTTGACGGAACATGTGGTTATTAAAAGTTTGATCAGTATTGCTATTGATATAATTTCCGGGCAGGTTGTTTTGGGTAAGGGTGTTTTTTGTGCCATCTACATCCAATGAACCTACTTTGTAATTGGTATTGATAGATTGCTTATCACCATTCCATTTGGTATCGTAGTGTAAGCCACCTGAGCGGGCTAAAGGAATACCCTCACCACTGTAACGGCCGTCGAAAGAATCTAGGTCATCATTGCCGCCGCCGCCAAAAATCATAATATCGCCGCCGTCGCCAAATTCAAAGTTGCCGCCGCCACCATATTTGCTATTATCTTCCCAACCCAGGCCAATTTTGCCGGTATTACCTATCGTACCGTAGGCCGAGAATTTTTCCTTGCCTTTGAACCTGTTAAACAGTATTTGCTCCTGGTAATATTTATCGGTACCACCTTCGGCGTCAATCTTGCCAAAGTAGCCGTTCTTTTTATCTTCTTTTAGCTTTATATTAATGGTCTTGGTTTTCTGCCCGTCGTCTATCCCGGTAAATGCAGCCTGATCGCTGGTTTTATCGTACAGCTGTACTTTGTCAACCATATCGGCACGCAGGTTTTTGGTTACCAGCGTGGGGTCATCGCCAAAAAACTCTTCGCCATCAACCAAAACCTTACTTACGGTTTGGCCTTGTGCTGTAATTTTGCCGTCCTTATCAACCTGTATTCCGGGCAGTTCCTTTAGCAGGTCTTCAACCTTGGCGTTGGGTTGTACGGTAAATGCTTTGGCGTTAAATTCGGTAGTGTCGCCCTTTATTTTAACGGCTGCGGCTTTTGCTTTAATAATAACTTCGGCAAGCAACTTGGATTTAAGGGTCATGCTAACCCGACCGAAATCATGCGAAACCTTTGTCGAGTCGAGCGTGAAGTGTTCTACGTAATCGGCATAACCCGAATAGGTGATCATTAGTATAAACTTTCCTTTTTTTAGATTGTTTATAGCAAAAGTGCCATCACTTACCCGCGTAAATTTTTGAAGGATAGAATCCTTTGCGTTTAAAATGGCCACTGTGGCGTTGGTGAGTTTCGCGTTTGATGCCGTATCGGCTACCGAACCCTTGATGGAATAACTATTTTGCGCAAAAACGGAAACCGTACAAAAGCAAAATATTATTAGTGCAGTAATTGTGATTTTCATAAAGGTTTTGAATGGAACCAAGGTATAACTAAAGATTTAGTATTCAAAAATATTTAACACATTGCGTGTAGATTTAACATTTAAGCATCAAAATTTAACATTTGAAACCATTGGTTGGTGGTGGGTACAGGATTTATCATATAATGTATTATTGGTGGCTATTTTTACAAGTATGGTAAGATATTAACATGGTTTTTGGCTCTGTTTTAACTATTGGGGTAATTATATACTGCTTGGTGATCGTAGGTTAATAGAGAGGGAATAATTACCATTTGATGTTGCTGATAGATGTGATTTGCATAAACCGTGAATACGGCTATAAGATGTTGTAACGGGATAAATGTTACACCGCCATTACTTAAAAAAAGTATAATTTAGCATTGTTTTTTAAGTGAGCCGAAACGTGGCTTATTTAGCACAACTTTAAATGTCGATGTTTAAAAAAAGAGAAATTTTAGGGCTTAATTTAAAGATATATAAGCTTGCATTTCTTTTTGTACTATTGTTCCCAGCCATTAAAGGCCATGCCCAGGGCTTGCAGTTTAACTCCAACGACAGTTTACTGAGCAGACGCACCTCCTACAACGTTTTTAACAATAACCTGCCAACCTTTTACGATCACTTCCTGGTGAGCTTTGATATGTCGTTATGGGATAACGAGCATTTGGGATATGTGTTTAATATTACCGATACAAAGAGCAACTCTTACAGTCTTACCTATATATACAACGGTTCGCCCACATTGAATTTTAACATTGATAGTAAAAGCACCAAGATCCAGATTCCGCTTAACCCGGTTTTGTTAAAGAAAAGGCAATGGATGCACGTTAAGGTGTATGTTGATTTAAAAGCCAATGAAGTAGGCATTTTAATAAACGGGCAGTGGTACAGGGCAAGCGATTTTGGCTTTGATAATACCATGACGGCTAGGATCATCTTTGGCAAAAACGAGCATTATTTTGATGTGCCCAATATGGCCATCAAAAATTTAACTATCAGCGATAAAAATCAAAATTTCAGGTTCCCGCTGAAAGAATGGAACGGCGAAAGCGTATATGATAACAAAGGAACTGCTGTTGGTACGGTAGATAATCCGGTTTGGCTTATTAACGAATCTTATTTCTGGACGCCGAAGCTGCACCGCAGTTTTGACGAGGTTGCCGGTATCAACTTTAATGAGCGCGATCAAAAACTGTTCATGTTCAAAAGCGATTCGCTGATCCTGTACGATGTGCAAAAAGATGTGGTATCGGCCAAAACTTACCAAAATAAATTACCCGTTACCATGCTTTTGGGTAAAAGCATTATCAATACCAAAGAGAATAAATGCTACTTATATGAAGTAATGCGCAGCCCCAAGCCGTCGCCCCGGATAGCCGCTCTGGATCTGGCAACCCTTAAATGGGATGTAGTTGGGCAAGGTAATATCAAAGAGCAAAGGCATCACCATAATATTTTTTACGATAAAGATCAGAATGATATTTACCTTTTTGGCGGCTACGGCTCCTTTTCCTATTATAACGACTTTTTTAAATACAACCGCGCTACAGATACATGGGACAAGATTTCTTTTACCGGCGATAAAATAAACCCCCGCTTTTTCTCGGGCTACAGCCAGGCCGATGCTAATAACGATGTGTACATATTTGGCGGTTACGGTAACCAATCGGGCAACCAGGTTGTGGGCGGCAAGCATTACTATGATTTGTACCGGGTTAACTTAACAAACCATACTATAAAAAAATGCTGGGAGATAAAACCCAACGGCGATGATTTTGTAGCGGCCAATAACCTTATTGTATCAAAGGATAAAAATTACTTTTATGCGCTTTGTTACGCACATGAAAAGCCGAAAACTAATTTAAGGCTGTATAAATTTGCGATAAAAGATGGCTCGTACGAGGTAGTAAGCGGTAATATCCCTGCCAAGGGCGAGCGTATTGAAACAGATATTAACCTGTTTTTTAATGCTAAGCAAAACCAGTTTTTTTGCACTATACAGGAATTTACTTCGCCATTAAATTCAACTGTACGGATATTGTCGCTGGCATCTCCGCCGGTAAGGCAGCAGGATTACGAGGCCTCGCAAAGGGTTGTAACACCGTCGCATAAACTATATAAGTACATTTTACTCGCCGTATTAGTGGTATTGGCAGCTCTTGGTGCGGTTTTATATGTTAAGCGGAAAAAGCCAAATGAAACAAACGCTGCGGAAGCCGCCGAAAATGATCTTGCGGTTATCCCTGTTCCTGTTAAGGACGAAGAGAAAAAAGCCAATGCGGTTTATTTATTGGGCGAGTTTACCGTGTACGATAAAAACAGCAAGGATATTACCTATTTGTTTAGCCCCAAAATTAAACAACTGTTTATCCTTATTTTGCTGAGCAGCAAGGATGAGGCGGGCGTAGTATCTAAACGGATCTCCACAACCTTATGGCCGGATAAAGATGTAGTTAAAACCAAAAATATAAAGGGTGTTACCATTAACCACCTGCGTAATATCCTGGCAGATATTGAAGGCATCGAACTCACGTTTTTAAATGATACCTATAGCTTTAAACTGGGCGACAACCTGTTTTGTGATTATTTTATAGTTAACGATGATATTAAAAAGGTAAATGCCCATGATAGCGCAGACGATCAGACGATCTTAAATCATTTTGACCTGATTGCCCGCGGTGGCTTACTGCAACATATTGCCGAAGGCTGGCTGGATGATATTAAGCTGGAGTATGAAGAGTCGCTGATGCCTTTTATATTACCCGAGGTTAAAAGGATCTACGAAACCGGAGATTTCAGAAAAGCGCTGGAGATTTCACGCGTAGTTTTACACATTGATCCGTTTAGCGACATTGCCATTAAATACAAGTTAAAAGCCCTGCGGCGGATAAAAGGTATAGACTTTGCCCGCAAAACCTACGACGAGTTTATCCACGAATACGAAAAATCATTAGGCGTTGAATACGCTATTCCTTTCGATAAGATCTGCACTAACAAAACTTAACGGCGGAGCAACAAACCTGTCTTTCGTTGATCTGTTTTATTGAGATAAACACCGCAATTGCCGCTACGTGGTATTACATTGCCGCTATTTTCACGATATTATTCTTCAGCGGGCTATCTCTGCACTATATGTTTCTTTCATAACGCAATTGGTATCGATTGCGCACTCACTTGCCGAAAAATGATGTTTAGGCATAAAAACCTGCTTTATGGTTTAATAAATGGGTTAAAATCGTCCTGGTTAATAAAATATTAAGTCTGTTAATCCTTTTTTTAACCCATTCTTTAATACGGGGTGGCCTAATATTGTACACCCAAATGAAAAGCATAAAATTTAGGTAGCCAGTATAACCAGCTCGCTAACTATGTGCCTATCTCCGGGACGAGTAACACAAACCTATTTTTAACAATCAATTTTATGAAGGAAATCTTTACCAATCATGGTGGATGCCGTGGCATCCATTATCCGGTTAAATTCAAAAAAGTGGTGCAGCATTGTATCGCTTCCCTTTTGTTTTTACTTATGTGCACTGCAGCTTTTGCACAAGGCAACAAAATAACGGGGGTGGTATCTGATGAAAAAGGACTGCCACTGCCCGGCGTAAGCGTTTTGCTTAAAGGCACCCAAAACGGAACAGTTACCGATGTTAACGGTAAATTCAACATTAACGCCACAGCTACCCAAACACTTGTTTTTACCTTTTTAGGTTACACGCCTAAAGAAGTTTTGGTGGGCGATCAAACAACCATTAACATATCAATGGCGCAAGCTTCTAATAGTATCAACGAGGTTGTAGTAGTAGGTTACGGTACGCAAAAAAAGGTATCCATCACAGGGTCGGTAGCCGCGGTAACCAGTAAAGATATCGTTACCACAAAAAACGAGAACGTATTGAATATGCTTACCGGTAAAGTTGCCGGTTTACGCATTGTACAAAACAGTGCCGAGCCGGGAAATTTTGATAACTCATTTGACATCCGTGGTTTTGGACAGCCGCTTGTGGTTATTGACGGTATCCCGCGTGATAATATTACCCGCCTTGATCCTAACGATATCGAAAGTGTATCGGTACTAAAAGATGGATCGGCAGCGGTTTACGGTGTACGTGCCGCAAACGGTGTAATTTTGGTTACCACCAAAAAAGGTAAAAAAGGAACGCTTGAACTTAACTACTCTGGCACATGGGGTATCGAAAAACCATCGGGATTACCTAAACCTGTTGGCGCCATTGATTTTATGACGCTGGTTAACGAGCAACAATTACATAACGTAAACGGCGGACAGATAAAATATACCGATGCCGATTTTGCTGCTTACCGTAATGGTACTAAACAAAGCACCGACTGGTATTCGCCGGTTATAAGCAACAGTGCGCCGCAATCACAGCATACCCTTAGTGCAACCGGTGGCAGCGACAATACTACCTATTTTATGAGTATGGGTATTACTAACCAGGATGGTTTCCTGAAAAGTGATGATCTTAAATACAAAAGATACAACCTGCGTTCAAACATCACCAGCAAAATAAGCAAGGATCTTACGGTTGATCTGAACCTGAATGCTACAATGGATCAAAAAGATCAGCCTTATCAGGATGCATGGTGGATCATCAGGTCGTTCTGGAGATCAGTGCCAACTCAATCTATCTATGCAAATAACAACCCTGCATATTTGCAAAACGGACAGGTTGATGGTACCAACCCTGTTGCACTTTCAAACTCCGATGTTAATGGTTACAAAACCCTTAACAATAAATGGTTCCAGTCATCAATTTCTGCTACCTATGCCGTTCCTTTTGTACCGGGGTTAAGCGCGAAAGGATTGTTTAGCTATGACTATTACATGTCAAGCAACAAGATCTATCAAAAGGCTTATAATTTATATGATTATGATGCTGCATCTAATGTTTACAAACCGGTACCTAACCAAACACCTGCTACTATCCAAAGGCAGTTTTATGAAAAACCGACAACTTTAACCCAATTATCGCTTAACTACACCAAAGCATTTAGAGGTGGCCATAATGTTACAGGTTTATTGCTTTATGAAGAAAGCGAAAGAACAGGCGATAACATCAACGCCCAGCGCGAATTATCATTACCGGTTGATCAATTATTAGCTGGTAACAGCTTCAACCAAGTTGGCTCAACGGATAGCGGTACCTTGTTTGATTTTGTAAATAAAGCAGTGATTGGGCGCGTTAATTATGACTATAACTCAAAATACCTTTTAGAGTTCAGTTTCAGACGTGACGGGTCTTCTTATTTTTCGCCGGCTAAACAATATGGTTTCTTCCCGGGCGGATCTATCGGATGGCGGATCTCGCAAGAGAACTTCTTTAAAAATTCATCAGCGCTTTCATTCGTTGATGAATTAAAATTACGCTTATCTTATGCCCAGGTGGGTGACGATAGCGCACTTTCTTATCAATTTCTTCAGGGGTACACTTATCCTGCAAGTGGTTCAAACAATCAACTCCCTCCAGGGTCGGTTTTTGACGGAACGTTTGTTAATGGTGTGCAAAGTAAGGGTATTGCCAACCCTAATTTAACATGGCAAAATGCGAAGCTATATAACATTGGTATCGACTTACAAGCCTGGAAAGGTTTACTGGGTTTAACCTTTGATGTATACAGGCGCGATAAAACCGGCGAATTTGCGACGAGAGCACTTAACTTTCCAAGTGTTGTAGGTGCCGATTTACCACAGGAAAATTTGAATAGCAGCCGTGTACAAGGTTTCGATTTTGAATTAAACCACCGCAACCACATTGGCGAGTTCAACTACTTCCTTAAAGCTACGTTTGCTTATAACCGCTTCACCCGTTTGCATAACGAGTCTGGCGCATATGGTAACTCACAGCTTAATTATCAGGGAAACCAAAATAACCGTTACCAGGGCATTTTATATGGCCAGGGTTCAAATGGGCAGTATACATCATACCAGGATATCCTGAACAGCCCGGTTTTTGTGAACCGCGGTACCGTAGTAGGCGATTACAAATATGAAGACTGGAATGGCGATGGTGTTATTAATGGTCAGGACGCTCACCCAATTGCTTACAATGGTGCACCCCTTATCAGTTATGGTTTAACCATTGGCGCATCATACAAAGGATTTGATTTTAATACCTTATGGCAAGGTGCTGCCGATGTTGACGTATCATACTTTGAGCAGTTAAACACGCCGCTATTTGGTGGAGGCAGTGCACTTACCCAATTCTTAGACAGGTACCATCCGGCCGATCCTAAAGCAGATCCATATGATCCAAATACTGTTTGGATTCCAGGTCATTATGCCTACACAGGGACAGTGGCAGATCAAAACTCTTTGGCTAACGTAGAGAGTGCTGCATACCTGAGGCTTAAAACCGCCGAGATTGGTTACAGCTTAACATCAGGCTTTGCTAAAAAGATAGGCATCAAAGGTGCCAGGGTGTTTTTGAATGGTTATAACGTATTTACCATAACCAAATTAAAATATCTTGATCCGGAGCACCCGTCAAGCACCTACGGTTATTTATACCCGTTAAATAAAATATTCTCATTAGGTGTAAATGTTAAATTATAATAAGCTTAAAATCATGAAAAAATATACATACATCATCGTGTCTGTACTCATTTGCTGGGTATCGGCATGTAAAAAGCTGGATGTTGCGCCTTTAAACATTGTACAGGATAAGGATGTTTTTACCACAGCAGGCGGTATTCAGGCCTATATGTCAAGAATATATAGCGAACTTCCTATCGAAGATTTCAGGTATTCGCCGCAAAGAGGATTAAACTTTTTCTGGATCATCAGCCCGTTTCCGGCTGTTACCGGTGAGGCTTTAAGCCGCGATCAAAATGGCGCCATGCAGGAAAACGTAGATGGTTTAAACCCATCAACCTGGAGCCTTTGCTACAAGGCCATTCGCGATGCAAATTACTTTATGGAAACGCTGCCGCAATACGCCAGCAATTACACGCCAGATCAGGTAAACTCGTGGTTGGGCGAAGCGCGTTTCATTCGTGCTGCTACTTATTTTGCCCTAGTAAAGCGTTACGGCGGTGTGCCAATCATTGAAAAAGTACAGACGTATCCCGGCAGCACCATCGATGAACTTAACGTTCCCCGTACATCTGAAGAAAAGGTTTATGATTTTATAGCAGCCGACCTTGATTACGCGTACACAAATATGAGTGATGCTAACCAGGTAGGCAGGGCAAACAAATATGTGGCTGCCGGTTTTAAATCAAGGGCAATGCTTTATGCAGGTTCAATTGCCAAATATAATACAACTACCCTTGTTGATAAAGATGGAAACCGGTTATGTGGTATCCCGTCAAGCAAGGCCATTACTTATTTTAAAGCAGCTTATGATGCTGCTGCGTTGCTGGATGGTCATTACAGCTTATACAAAAACTCATGGGCTGCGGGCGATAAAACAGCGCAGTTTAACAACTACGTTAATATGTTTTTTGATGCCAAAAGTGCCGAGAATGTATTTGTAAGGCAATATCATTATCCCGAATCTGTACATGGCTATGATGCCTACAATGTACCTCGCCAGTTAATGGGTGCCAATGGTTATTCATCTGAAGTTAACCCTACGTTGAACTTTGTTGAGCTTTTTGACGGGATTCCCAAAAATGCCGATGGTACTATAAAAACAACCACCGGCGGTAAATATGATTTGTATACAAATACTATGGATCTGTTTGCCAACGCCGAACCGCGTTTAAGGGCTACGGTAATTTTACCGGGCGACCAGTTTAAAGGTGTTAACATTGAGATTCGTCGTGGTATTTATACAGGCAGTTCTGCAGGTGGTATCAGTCCGCTGTTGCCTGCCGGTTCCACCTCAAATTACCCAACTACCAATATTGTACAATCATCAAACGCTACTCAAGAGCCATACACATTGCCTGATGGATCAAAAATGAATCCTGCTGGTTTAAGCGGAGTATTCACAGGTGATCAAACCGATGCAATTTCTGGTTTCTCGGTTCGTAAGTGGTTGGTACCAGATAAGCCTACATCCGAAGTATTGGAAAATCGTTCTGATCAAACATGGATAGAACTACGCTATGCCGAAGTTTTATTGAACCGCGCCGAAGCCGCTTATGAGCTTAACGCTTTAGGTCAGGCTGATAAAGATTACCTGACTGATGCCTTTACGCAGATAAATGCCATCCGTGAAAGAGCGGGTGCCGATTTATTAACCGGAACCGGGGGATTAACCGTAAACGTTGTCCGTAACGAAAGAAGAAAAGAGCTTGGTTTCGAAAATAAGATCTGGTGGGATATGCGCAGGTGGAGAACTGCCGATAAAGAGCAAAACTCAACTGTATACCGTGTGCTGATGCCTTTTTATTCTGCTAACGATAAAAAATATTTCTTCGATGCCAGAACAGACGAAAGGAACGCCCGCTACACATTTGATGTGCGTTGGTACTATGAACAAATACCACAAGGTGAAATTGCAAAAAGTGCAGTTTTAATTCAAAACCCAGGTTATTAATACATAAGAAGATGAAAAAGATACTATATATTTTAGCTATGGGCGTGCTTGTTGGTGCAGGCAGCTCATGTAAAAAAATTGATAATTACGATGCGCCAAATGTAACCTTAACAGGCAGCGTAGTAGATGCAACCACCGGTGCCGGTATCCAAACCGAGCAGGGAAGCGGTACAAGGATAAAATTGCTGGAGATAAGCTACACGGCTAATCCAACGCCGTTTTATATCAGCTCCATGCAGGATGGTACGTTTACCAATACCAAGCTGTTTGCAGGTACAAATGTTATTAGCGCCGAAGGCCCATTTGTGCCAATGGTTCAAACAGATGACGCTGGCAAAACAATTGTTGACGAAAGCCAAACTGTTCAGATAAAAAATACTACTACAGTAACTTTTAAGGTTCATCCGCTTTTGCGTGTGGAATGGGTAGGCACTCCAACTTTTAATGCCGATGGCACCATTACCGCCCAGGTTAAATTTACCCGCGGTACCGATGATCCTAACTTTCAACAGGATATAAGTGATGTTTACCTGTTTGTAAATGCCACCAAATATGTTGGTAATAACAACTACGATAACAGGTATTCCCAACAGATAACCTATGATGGCTCTGCCGGAAACGCTGCTGCAGGTACCACCATTACCATAACTACCAAGGGTGGCCCTATGCCGGGTAAAAGGGACTATTTTATACGTGTAGGCGCCAGAACCAATTATGGCCTTAAATACTATAACTATACCGATGTAAAAACGGTAGCGGCTCCTTAAATATCAAGAAAGATACAAAAAGCAGGGATCGGATCTTCGCATCCTGATTCCTGTTTCCTGTATCTTGGTCCTTTAATTCTTATAACCTGTCTACCTATGAAAAATATTTTCTTATCATGTTGTCTTTGCCTTGCCCTTTCATTTGCCGGGTATGCGCAAACAACAAAACCAAGCCCCTTAAAGGAGAAAACGGCATTCCAAACCAGTAGTCCCTGGATCCCGGAGATCGACGTACGATCAGACATTGCCATTGTTTACGGTGCTAATGACCGCCCGGGCATGACCTTTGAACAGCGTGTAAAATCATGGCGCGACCACGGCTACCAGGTAAACTTCATGACCGGTATTGCCTGGGGCGATTACAAAGATTATTTCCTGGGTAAATGGGATGGCAAAAACCACCTTGGCGTTGGCCAGGTAACCATGAAAGGCGATACCATTTTCCACGGCAAGGATATGCCATATGTTGTACCCGATGATTCATTCATCGAATACATGAAAACCGCTGTTGTTAAAAAAGTGATCAATGCAGGTATCACCAATATCTTTTTAGAAGAGCCTGAATTTTGGGCACGTGCCGGTTACAGTGCGGGCTTTAAAGAGCAATGGCAAAAATATTACGGCTTCCCATGGAAACCACAGGATGCATCTGCAGAAAACACTTACCTATCCAGTAAATTGAAATATCACCTGTATTATGAAACTATAAAGCAGGTTTCATCCTACGCCAAAGAATACGGCAAAAGTAAAGGGATGAATATAAAAGTATTTATAGCCACCCACTCGCTGGTAAATTATTCGTCATGGTCAATTGTTAGTCCGGAGGCAAGTCTGGCATCCCTGCCCAGCATTGACGGCTACATAGCCCAGGTGTGGACAGGTACCGCCCGTGAGCCTACATATTTTAATGGCCGGGAAAAAGAACGCGTGTTTGAGAATGCTTTCCTGGAATATGGATCGGTAGTATCAATGACTGCCCCAACCAACCGCAAGGTATTTTTACTTACTGACCCGATTGAAGACCGCGTACATGATTGGAGCGACTATAAACGTAACTACCAGGCAACCTTCACGGCAAAACTATTATACCCAATGGTTTCCAACTATGAAGTGATGCCCTGGCCCGAACGTATTTACACCCATCCGTACCCTGTGGTGGGCAGTAACCAAAAAATACTTATCCCACAATTTTACTCAACCCAAATGCAGGTAATGGTGAATGCTTTAAATAGTATGCCAAAATCAAGCAATAAAGTGTCGGGTGTAAATAGTATTGGTGTGCTCATGAGCAATAGTTTGATGTTCCAGCGTTTCCCAACCCATAACGGTTATGACGATCCGCAGTTCTCAAACTTTTATGGCCAAACATTGCCATTGCTAAAGCGTGGCGTACCGGTACAAACCGTACACATGGAAAACCTGGAGTATCCGGCATCGCTTAAAAATATTAAAGTTTTGGTTATGAGTTATGCTAACATGAAACCTGTAACCGCGGCGGTACACACTTATTTAACCAATTGGGTTAAACAAGGTGGTGTATTGGTTTATTGCGGCCGGGACGATGACCCGTACCAATCAGTTATGGAATGGTGGGATACTAAAGCCAATAAATTCACTGCACCATCGCAGCACTTGTTTAAGCTGCTTGGTATTAAGGTAGGCGAAGGCAATCAGAAGTTTAATGTAGGTAAGGGAGCTGTTTATATATTAAGGCAAAACCCTAAAGAATATGTACTACGCGAAAATATGGATGCCAACTTTATAAACGTCGTTAAACAAGCCTATGAAAAAGATGCTAAGGCCGGCGAACTGACATTTAAAAACAGCCTGTACCTGGAAAGGGGCCCTTACGATATTGTATCGGTTATGGATGAAAATGAAGACAGTAAACCCTATACCGTAAAAGGGCCGGTTATTGATCTGTTCGATCCGCAATTGCCGGTACTGGCTGAAAAGGTTATCAATCCCGGTGAACAGGCTTTGCTGTACGTTGTAGATAGGGTGCCAAATAAAAATCAGCCGCAGGTTTTAACATCGGCATCAAGGGTTTATGAGGAGCATTCAACTGCTAATAGTTATTCGTTTGTTGCCAAAAGTCCTATAAAAACCTTAAACAGCATGCGTATCCTGTTACCATCGGAGCCAAAAACTACGGTAGTAACAGATAGCGCGGGCCAAACCGTAAGCGATGTAAAATCGTCATGGGATGCCTCGTCAAATACGTTATACCTGGGTTATGCAAACAGCCCCGACGGTATAAAAGTGGATTTAAAATGGTAGGCTTTAAAACGTTTTAGACATAACATTTTCTTCTGTACATGATTAAATTATGTACAGAATTTGTTTTATCTTGAGCGGCATTATTATCACATTTTAAAAAATAAAAAAGTATCTAAACTTCAATAATGAAAAAACTATTTCTTGCAGTATTTGCCTTTTTGCCGATGGTTACCTTAGCGCAGGTTACCCCGGCAACTGACCTGGCCGACCTGGCAAACCCCCTTATGGGCACGGCCTCAAAACCCGATCTTTCAAACGGTAACACGTATCCGGCCATAGCCCTGCCTTGGGGTATGAACTTCTGGACACCGCAAACCGGTAAAATGGGCGACGGGTGGCAATACACTTATGATGCCGATAAGATCCGTGGTTTTAAACAAACCCACCAGCCATCGCCGTGGATGAACGATTACGGAATGTTCTCGGTATTCCCGGAAACAGGTGCGCTTAAACTCGATCAGGACAAACGCGCCAGCTGGTTCTCGCACAAAGCCGAGGTATCAAGGTCATACTACTACAGCGTTTACCTTGCCGATTATGATGTAACTACCGAGTTAACACCAACAGAGCGTGCCGCCAACTTCCGGTTTACTTTCCCTAAAAGCGATAGCTCACATATAATTTTAGATGCCTTTGACAAAGGGTCATACGTGAAAATTATTCCCGGTGAGCAAAAAATAATTGGTTACAGCACTAAAAACAGCGGCGCTGTACCAGCTAATTTTAAAAACTACTTTGTTATCTATATTGATAAGCCATTCGCGCTGGCATCTACCTGGCACGATTGGAAAAAAGATGGCGCTTTAGAGTATACCGGCGACCATGCAGGCGCGGTTATCAGCTTTAAAACCACCAAAGGTGAGCAGGTTCACATGCGTGTGGCTTCGTCATTCATCAGCATTGAACAGGCCGAACTTAACCTGAAACGTGAATTAGGTACCGATAGCTTTGAAACTACCGAACAAAAAGCAAAAGACATCTGGAACAAAACCCTGGGTCACCTGGCTATTGAAGGTGGTACATCAGATCAGAACCGTACTTTTTATTCTTGCTTATCGCGCATGTTGTTTTTCCCAAACAAAATGTACGAGGTTGATGCCAAAGGCGAAACCGTGCACTATAGTCCTTTCAACGGTAAAATTATGCCGGGCTACCTGTTTGCGGGTACTGGTTTCTGGGATACTTTCAGGGCGCTTTATCCATTCCTGAACCTTGTTTTTCCGTCTATCAGCAAAGAAATGCAGCAAGGTTTGGTTAACGACTATAAAGAAGGTGGATGGTTGCCTGAGTGGTCGAGCCCGGGTTATGCCGATTGTATGATCGGTAACAACTCTGCATCAATAGTGGCCGAAGCTTACCTTAAAGGCCTGCGCGGTTATGATATTGAAAGCCTTTACGCTGCCCTTAAACATGGCGCTAATAACGAAGGCCCTAACGCGACAGGCCGTAGAGGTGTACAGTATTACAATACCTTAGGTTATGTACCTTATGATGTTAAGATCAACGAGAATGCTGCCCGTACTCTGGAGTATGCTTATGACGATTATGCTATTTACCAGTTAGGTAAAGCATTAGGCAAGCCGGCATCAGAAATTAATGTTTACAAAAAACGCAGCCAAAACTACCGTAACCTTTTTGATCCTGAAACCAAGCTGATGCGTGGTAAAAACAAGGATGGCTCGTTTGAAAAACCGTTCAGCCCGTTTAAATGGGGCGATGCCTTTACCGAAGGTAACAGCTGGCACTATAGCTGGGGTGTGTTCCACGATATACAAGGGCTAGTAAACCTGATGGGCGGTAAAGAGCAATTTGTTGCCAAACTCGATTCAGTATTCAGTATGCCGCCGGTATTTGATGAAAGCTACTACGGTGGTGTTATCCACGAGATCCGCGAAATGCAGATAGCCAACATGGGTCAGTATGCGCACGGTAACCAGCCTATTCAGCATATGATCTACCTGTACAACTACGCCGGTCAGCCATGGAAAACCCAATATTGGGCACGCGAAACCATGAACAAGCTATACAAAGCCGTACCAGATGGCTATTGCGGCGACGAAGACAACGGCCAAACATCTGCCTGGTATGTATTCTCTGCAATGGGCTTTTACCCGGTAACCCCGGCCAGCGATCAGTATGTAATGGGTGCGCCGTTATTCAAAAAACTAACCGTTAACCTGGAAAACGGCAAAACCATTGTTATAAATGCACCAAACAACAGTGCTGAAAACAAATATGTGAATGGCCTTACTGTGAATGGCAAAGCATATGACTTTAACTGGTTAAGCCACAAAGCCCTGTTACAAGGTGCCGAACTTAACTATGATATGAGCGCTACGCCAAACAAACAAAAAGGAACAACCGCAGCTGATGTACCTTTCTCTATGTCGAACGAGAAGTAAGATCTGAAATATCTTTTAATGAAGAAGGGCAGCCGTAAATGGCTGCCTTTTTTGTTTGACCGCAATTCTAAAATATAAAACTACCACGAGCTTGCAGCTATAAGTGTTCGGAAGATTGAATTTTTAAAAAAAGGTTGTCATTTCGATAGAGCACGGGCGGGCAAAAACGTGGCGCGAAAGAGAAATCTTCAACGGAATACAGAGCTTCAATGCATATCGCAGAAGATTTCTCCTCGTACCTCGTTCGAAATGACAACCTTTACTCCCGCGGGCTTGTAGCTCGTGGGGCGCATGGTTTCAGCTTTCAGCTGAACGTGTAAGCTAAAAGCTTACGCACTGCCTCCCACGAGTTACGCTACGCTAACCTCGCGGGAGTTTAGATATGCCAACTGCTTACTATTCCCCCGCTTTTTTATAAGCAACCCATACATAAAACGGGACACTTGCCATCAGTAATAAAAAGCCGTAATAAACAGCATCTTTACCCGTTCCGGCGATATTCCAAAGCGCATAGCTGAAAGCAAGTACGGCCAATGCAACCGCTCCGGGCCATCCTGTAGTTTGTTTTTTTGCTGCCTTTATAACAAGATAAGCCGCCGCCGAAAGCAGGTAGGGGATAAGCATGGATAGCAGAGAGAGCAGTAGCAAAAAACGGAACTGTTCCACCAATCCTTTGGTGTAGTTCATGCTCATGAACAGGGATACCAATACACTGTTTAGCAAAATTCCTACATAGGGTACCCCCTTTTTATTTTGTTTACTGAATATGGCAGGGAATAATTTATCCTTTGCTATGGCAAAAGGCATCTGGCCTTGCATCAGTGTCCAGCCGTTGAGTGCGCCAAAAGCGGCAATAGCTACACCGGCACTTACCCAGTAACGGGCATTGCTGCCGTAAATAATAACTGCAGCATCGGCATAAGGGGTTACAGAATGTTGTAGTACGCTTGCGGGTATAACACCCATAACGCTCACACTTCCCAATATATAAATCAACGTAGCTATCAATAACCCTAAAATAGTTGCCCGTGGAATGGTTTTGCCCGGGTTTTCCACACTGCCAGCCGGCACCGTGGCGCATTCGATACCAATAAACGAGAACATGGTCATGGCGGCTGTAGCGGTTATAGCATCGAAGGTGGTTTTACCGCTGCTATTAAAGGGAATGAAATTTTTAGCCTGAATGAAAAACAGACCGCCGATGGCTATCAGCAATAAGGGCAATACCTTTAAAATTGTGGTGGTCAGTTGTAGTTTACCGCTGGTGACAACGCCAAGTGTATTGATATAAGTGATAAACCAAATAGCACATAGTCCGGTTGAAATAGCAGCAACCGGATTTGTTGCCAGTACCGGAAAAAACGTGCTCAACGCGCTCACTAACGATATGGTAATGGCAGCGTTTGCGCAGGAGGTGGCTATAAAATAACCCCAGGCCACCAAAAAACCTGCAAAATCGCCAAAGCCGGTGTGGGTAAACGCGTAGGGGCCGCCAGTTGCATGCGGCAAAAGCTTACTCAAATTACTGAACACCTTAGCCAGAAAAAATGAACCAATTGCCGAAAATACCCAACCCAGCAACCCAATACTGCCGAATGATGCCATAGCAGCCGGCATCAGGAACACCCCGGCACCTATCATATTGCCTACAACCAGGGAGGTGCTGGTCCATAAACCTAATTTTTTTTCTGATGGGGGCATGTGGTTTTAGTATTTAAGGATGATAATATAGGATTTTTATTAATCAACAATACCATAAAGCGCTGTAAGTTGTGACAAAAGCGCGGTTGCTCGTATTTCCTATCTCAGCTAAAATCTTTTTCCTCAGGAAGCCGTCAAAATTTGATTTAGATTGTGTAAAAATCATTGCCGTTGACTTTAGTCAACGGACTAATAAAAGAAGAGGGGGACTTTAGCCCAATTATCGCCCTTTTAATTGGGCTGAAGCCCGCAATAATGCTTTCCGGTACCGTTGACTTCAGTCAACGGCAATGAAAAATTTTCGTTTTAAGACAGTTTCTTTAAACATTTGGCGAATAATTTTCTTTTAACAGGGAGATTAAAATTTATACGGCGCTATCCGCCTTAATCGCCAGTAATTTTCAATCGCCGGGATGAGCAACCAACAGTTTTTAAAATTTCGACATAAAATAAAGAGCTATCTACATAAACCTTTGGCTGTAGCTTTGGTAATTGCCACCGGGTTGTGTATTATCAGCTTTACCATTATCAATAAAAAAGATAAACCACTCACTGCCGATGCAAACAACGGCGGCCTTTACCTGCCCGGTAATTTTAAGGCAATAGTTGTGATTGATAGCCTGGCCGAGCGTGCCCGTCACCTTGCCGTTAACATCAACGGCGATATTTATGTAAAGCTGCGTTTTCCGGATTCTATTGGTGGTAATGTTGCCCTGCGCGATACCAATGGCGATGGTAAAGCCGATATCATAAAAAAGTTTGGTAATTATGATGATAAGGGGAGCTATGGAACGGGTATGCGCATCCATAATGGTTACCTGTATTACAGTTCGCAAATAAATGTTTATCGCATAAAACTCAACCCGCAAACGCTGGTGCCCGATGGCGAGATGGAGCTGATTGTTCATGACATACATCCCGAGCATGAGCACGATGCAAAACCTATAGCTTTTGATGGTAAGGGCAATATGTACGTAGCGTTCGGTGCGCCATCCAACGCCTGCCAGGAGCAAAACCGTGTGCCTGGTTCACCGGGAATAAAGGGCTGCCCGCTGCTGGAAGAATACGGCGGCATCTGGCGCTTTGATGAAGCAAAGCCAAATCAGCTACAAAAAGACGGTTTCAGATACGCTACCGGCTTGCGCAGCGTAGTGGCGATGGATTGGAACACGACCGAAAATTGCCTGTATGTGGTAGCCCACGGTCGGGATGATCTGCGCTTGCTGTTCCCAAAACTATTTACTGCCTGGCAAAGCGCTGTTTTACCAGCCGAGGAGTTTTTAAAAATAAAGGAAGGCACTGATGCAGGCTGGCCATATTACTACTATGATCCCATCAAAAAGAAAAAGTTGCTGAACCCAGAGTATGGCGGCAACGGCATCATACAAAGGAATGGAGCTAAATACGCACAGCCTATTATGGCTTTCCAGGCACATTGGGCACCAAACGATCTGCTTTTTTATACCGGTGATCAGTTTCCGGCAAGGTATAAGAATGGGGCTTTCATTGCATTTCATGGTTCAACTAACCGATCGCCGTACCCGCAGGCTGGTTTTTTTGTATGTTTTGTGCCTTTTAAAAACGGTGTTCCGGCTGGGCCGTGGGAAATATTTGCCGATGGCTTTGCCGGAAGAAATACAGTGGTTAGCGTAAGTGAAGCTCTTTGCCGTCCCATGGGTGTAGCTATGGGGGGCGATGGTTCGTTATATGTGAGCGATACCGAAAAAGGCAGGGTATGGCGTATATTTTATGCTGGCGATAAAAGCAAATTCGGCCCCGCGCAACTGGCAAAAATGGAACAACGAAAAAAGCTGCCCAACTTTAAAATGCCCGACCAACTGCGTAATAACATGATGACCGGGATGCTGAAAGGCGGCGCAAAGGTATACTTTACCTATTGTGCCAACTGCCACCAAAAGAATGGCAAGGGCGATGGTAATCTTTTTCCGCCGTTGAGTGGTTCGGAATGGGTTACCGGTGGTAAGTATATGGAAAAAGACCTGGCCATACAGGTGGTGCTGAATGGCCTTGAAGGGCCCGTAAAAGTGAAAGACCGGCCATATAACAGTGTAATGCCTAAGCATAATTTTCTTAGCGATAACGATGTTGCGCAGGTGCTTACTTACATCCGCAATAATTTTGGCAACAATAGCAGCCTGGTTACTGCGGCCGAAGTAAAAAAAGTGCGGACAACACTCGGCTTAAAGTAAATCTGTAAACCCACTGTTACCCCCATTGTTAAACTTTAATTTTAACAATACGGCATCGGCCTCCTGCGGTTTTACAAAAATCTCGGGACTGATACCGCATTCCCTCAGCAACCGGGTGAGGTTGTAGGAAATTTGTTTAAACAGTTGTGGATCGAGGTTCATGAGGTGCTGATTGTTTAGCAGGGTGTTGTAAACAAATAATTTCGAAAGCTTATCGCCCGATTCATCACAAACCTGCATTAAAGCGTTCAGGTAGCCGCTGATAGCCGCATAATCGTCGTTCATAATCGACAGCTTTATTTTAAGCGAATAAAACCTTGCTTTCATAAATGCGGTGGCCGAGTTTTCTTCCTGTTTATATACTAAGGCAATTGAGTTATAAATACCTGATACCTCGGTTTTGTCGTCAAGGAAATAGTATGCTCCGGATGCCAGCGCTTTAAGGAAGAAGTTATAAGAAAATGATGCGGCGGCACCTGGTTTATGTACGGTTTTCAGTCCGTTGATGAAGCGTAATATTTTAAACGGTCTTTGTAGTATCAGCAATGAATAGCCTGCCAACAGGTAAATAAGTTCGTTGGCCTTTTTATTTAAATTATTATTGGTTGATGGATTAAAGTAAAAACTGGTAAGCGCGGCAAAAAAATCTTTCTTAATAACCCCGTATTTAAAATACTGGTAAATGGCTTCAAGACAATGTAGCGGATTAATTGAAAACTGTTGAAAATCATCCTGTGGAAATGCTTTTAAGCGGGTAAGGTATTCTTCCATTTTTTTAATATCAAGCTGCATAATTGCTATAGTGGCAAGGCCAGTATAGGCAATTATCTTTTTACTGTTTGATAGATTGAACTTGAGCAGCGTACTCAGCGTGTTCTTATAATCCATACTTACAAACTCCAACCCAAAAAAGTAATAGAATAGTCCGTCGCTGCAATCTTGTTTAAAATAGTTAACAACGGCCTCGTCGGAGTTGTGTAAGGATGAGCAGATTTTTTGCAGTAAATCGCCCAGGAATATGATAAGTTCAGATTTTTCCTTGGGACTTAGGGTAATATGAGCCAACAGATCAAAGCTTTCCTGCTGCCCGCTTTTAACGGCATGCATTATACACCATTTTAATATCGGTAACTTATGCTTATCATTAATGGTATCGTTAATAATGTTAATTACGTTCAGGTCGAATTTTGAATTGTTGTTTAAAAGCAGTTTTTTGGCAATAGTATACTCTAAAAAATTATTGTTGCCAAACTGTACACGGGTTTTAAACTGAATTTCACTGCTGATATTTACTTCCCGTAAAAAGCCTATGCTTATCAGTTCGTTATAAGCATGGCTATATTGTTTAAGCAAGTCATGGATTTTTAGCTTATTCAGCTCGTAAACTCCGTTGGTAAAATCCATTTGGCCAACCATTTCTTTTAATAACAAAAGTTTTTCGGTAGCATAATGGCCCAGGTATACCTTGTTTAGTATAAACACCGAAACAAGGTCATATATACAAATATGGTCTACATTATTAAATGTAAAGTCGTCTTTATGCTGTTTATAGTAAAATTGAAAATATAAGGGATGATTAAAGTTATTGGCTATGTCAATTGCTATGGAACTTTGAATGTTAGGATTGATTTTAACGCAAAGCTCCTTTATTTCCTGTATGTTGAATAATGGTACGTTGGTGGTTAAATTATCGTCGGTAATAAAACCCATAAACCATTTTTCGTTCGAAAATTCCATATCGTGCCGGTTATTGATCCAGTTTGCTGACCGCATGGTAAGGATTAGTTTAAACCAGTCATGCGATTGATAAAAGGAAAAAATATCGGTAAGCTGGTGTAATAAAAGCTGAAACTGGTCTATTTTGAACATGTGTTCATCAAAACCATCAATAATAAAATAGAATTTGCCGTCGCGGCGTTTATTGATATCAAATAATACGGATATATCATCCTGTGGCGAATAGCCCAGTAATGCCAATAGCCAATCATTGAGATCGCGACCGCTTAAAAAGACATTCATCAGGGCGCTGCTGCTAAAAAACAGTATGATATCATCGCTACCCGATGCAATTTTTTCATCAATCCAGTGGCAAAGTCCAATTGTTTTTCCGTAACCCGAAGGTGCAGTGAAAACAGTGGCGGTATAATCTCCTGCTAAAAATTCATCAAAATGATCGTCCAAAAACTTTCTTTTAATAGTTTGCGTAAATGGAATACCCGAGCGGTTTTTTAAAGCTTGCAATGTAAAGCTGGTAATTTTCGACGCGTTGTTGCTAAGCGTTTTCCAGTCTACATTATCATTGCATGTTTTTGGTGAGAGTTTGTCCTGGCTTTCGCAAAAATTATCCCATCCGTCAAAGCCGCAGTATTTGGCCATTACCTCAATGGTAAATAACGAGGGTCTGAATTTGCTGTATGCAAAGCCATAAACCCTTTTAAGTGTAGTTTCGCTTATAGTAAGTTTGGTTTTTGAATAAATAAGCGACGATAACGCTTTGCAATCCCCGGGAGTAATGCTTTTAATATTTGAACATTCAAGTACCCTTGATTTTAACGTTTCAAATAGCAGAGGCGAAAATGATATCATAGGTATATATTTATATTTTTTTATATATGATATTGAATTATACGGCGTTTATATTAAATAGTGTTGCGTTTAATATTTTCGGATTTAAGGGGATTTTCCGGGTTTATACAGTACCTACGAAATTAATATAGCCACAGGTTTTAAAAAAGTTTCTAATGAACAAAATGAACAATATATGTTTTTATGAACGGATTTTAGGGCTTTGTAAATAAGTGAATAAGATGTTTTAATGATATTGGTTAAGGGCAATGTAATTTTAGGCGTGTAATTATTGCACCTACCTTAAATACATTTGCATGAAAACCTCTACCTTTTTTAATAGGTACATAATAGTATTATGCCTGTTATTATTTTTCTCAACAAAGATTTTCGGACAGCATATTTTTGCCAGCAGCCAAAAAAGTGGTTCGGGTAGTTTGCTTTGCGGCGGGTGCGTTGTTACCAATCAGGCTAATGCCTTTGATGGTAACCTGCAAACCTTCTCAACCATAAATGTAACCCTCGGTATTTTGGCCGAAACTCACCAGGAACTTATTTTTCCTGGTACGGTTGCGGCAGGTACGCCAGTAACCGTTAAGTTGGGTACCGCAGATAACCTCGTTGACCTGACACTGTTGGGTGCAATTAGCATACAACCCTATAAAAATGGTACAGCAGCTGGTCCTGCCCTGGTTGCCGCAACACTGGTAACCGCCCTGGGCAATAATAATCAGCTTGAGGTAACACTTACGCCAACACTTGCTTATGACAGGGTGCGTATTACACTTAACGGCGGCTTGTTAGGTGCTTTAAGCAGTATATATGTATACGATGCTTTTTATAATGGTCCAGATCCTGCTTCATGTAATGTTCCCTTTGATGAATTGCACGGTATATCATCGGCTTTGCTTGGTTTAGGCTTATCGGTTGGCGGGGTTCAAAACCCACAGAACGCTATCGATGGCAATATTAGTACAGCATCTACATTAAACGCGGGCGTAGGGTTGGTAGGAGCCTTTGCGCAGCAAACTATAATTTTTCAGCAGCCATCAGTTCTTGGCGATTCGGTTCGTTTAACGCTGGCACTTCCGCCGGCCTTGCTTGATGCGGGGGTATTAACCAATATCTCCTTATTAACCTACAATGGTAACACCAGTAATAACGATCAGCAATTTTTAAGCGGCGGACTGTTAACAGTAAGGCTGCTTGATTTTATAGGCACCAGGCGAAAGGTAACTGTTACCTATGCCCCTTCCAAGATCTTCGACCGTGTGCAGCTGCGCCTGGGCGGGGGAGTAGCCAGCGTGCTATCAACCCTGAATCTTTATGAAGTCGAAAAACTCATTCCGCGGCCAATAGTAAAAGTAAATGGTGTAATAACCAACAACGCTTCAACATGTGCGGGCAGTACGGTTACTTTAAACGTAACAGCCGTACCTAATACTACCTTTAGCTGGTATACCCAGGCAACCGGAGGTACAGCAATTGCAGGAGCAGGAGCTGCTTTTACCACCCCGGCACTAAACGCAACCACTACTTATTATGTAGCAGCAAGCCGTGTTGGCTGTACCGATGCTTCGGAACGTACAGCGGTAACTGTTACGGTTAATCAGATCCCGGCTGCACCTGCGGTAGCTAATAATAATGTTACGGTTTGCCCGGGATCAACGGCTACTTTCACCGCTACAAATGTGGCTGGCGTTACCGTTAACTGGTATGCAAACCCAAGCGGCGGTACACCTTTATTTACGGGTAACAGCTACACAACCGAACCAATAACCCAAACCACCAGCTATTACGCCGAAGCCGTTGCAGGCGGAACCTGTATCAGCCCAACACGTACAAAAGTTATCGCTACTTTAAGTACGCTGCCCACAACGCCAACCTTAACTGCCAACACTGCAATCATTTGCGATGGCGATGTAGCTATCTTGTCTATAAATAATCCGGTAGCTGGTCAAACTTATAACTGGTACAGCACAGCTACAGGCGGTACATCATTATTTACAGGTGTAAATTTCACCACTCCAATACTCCACGCCAATAAAATATATTATGCCGAAGCAGTTAATGCCACAGGTTGCGCAAGCAGCGCGAGGGTACAGGCAAATGTAACCGTTCAACCCAAACCCGCTAATCCGGTTTTGGCGGCTAATAATTTAACTATAAGCGCCGGTCAAAGTACTACTATATCGGTTACTAACGCGCAAACGGGCATTACCTACAACTGGTATACATCGGCAACGGCGGCTACCCCGGTATTTACAGGTAATCCTTATCAAACACCGTTGCTTTACTCGCCTACTACTTATTATGTAAGCGCGGTTAACAGCACAGGCTGTCAGTCGGTAGCCCGCACGCCTATTACAATTAATGTAACTATCAATAACAATTCGCCGTGTACATTTGCCAATGTGCAGGCCAATGCGGTTAATGGCTTGTGTATAGGTTGCATTGTAACTAATCCAACACTTGCTACAGATGCCGATACCACTACCGCATCAACCATAACTGTTCTTGCAGGTTTATTAAACGGTTACGGACAGCAAACCTTAAACTTTCAGCAACCGGGTTTTGCAGGTGACACCATTAAACTGGTTATCCAAAGCCCCGTTGCCCTGGCAGATGTTAGCGTATTGGGCAACATAGCAGTTACTGTTTATAACGGTGCCACCATAGTAAAAACCTACACACTCGATAATGCCCTTATAAAATTAAGATTACTTGGCGGAGCAAACCGTTATGCGGTTTACGTGCCTGCCACCGGAAATTACGATAGGGTGCAGATCAGACTTACATCGGGCCTGGCAACTTTGCTTACCTCGTTGCAGGTTTATTATGCAGTGCAGGAATATCCCAAACCGGTATTTAACCCACTGGCCCCCGAAGTTTGTAAGGGAAGTACAGCAGTTATCAAAATTACGTCGCCATCACCCGCAAACGGAACTTTTAGCTGGTTCACCACGCCAGTAGGCGGGGTAGCAGCGGGTACCGGTACCACATTTACAACAACGCCGTTAAATGCCAATACAACCTATTATGTAGAGTATAGCCGCGGCACCTGTGTTAGCCCGGTACGCACACCAGTACAGGTTACGGTTGACGATCAGCCTGCTAAGCCGACTGTTGTGCCAACTAGCGCCACCATTAACGCCGGGCAAACAGCTACATTTAAAGGAACAGCAGCTAACAATGCCGTTATTAAATGGTATACAACAGCAGCGGGCGGTACACCTGTATTTACAGGAAGTACCTTTACCACACCGGCGTTATCGGCAGATAAAACCTATTATGCCGAATCGGTATTAGGCAATTGCGTATCGCCGGACAGAACTGTTGTTCCTGTAACCGTTATACCTTTGGTAATTCCTGATGTTACCGTGGTGCCGCCTACCCAGGCAGTTAACAGTGGGTCAACTGCTGTAATTACAGCGTCTTCAACCACACCGGGTACGGTATTTAACTGGTACGCCACACCAACAGGCGGTACCAGCTTATTTACAGGCGCTACCTTTACAACTCCGCCAATATTTGGTCCTAAAACATATTATGCCGAAGCGGTTGTAACCGCTACCGGCGCAAAATCGGCCACAAGGGCACCGGGTGCAGTTACCGTTAACGCGGTTTCAACCAACCCAGTACCTTGCGACGCGGCAATTGATCAAAGCAATACTACCAGCGGTTTACTTTGCGTACTGTGCGGTATTAATAATGCCGATGGTGCTATTGATGATAACCGCAACACATTTTCGCAACTGGCAGTACCTGTTGGCTTGCTGGGCGGCTATGCAGATCAAACCCTGCGCTTTGCCAACACTGGCCGCATAGGCGATAGTGTTGTAGTTGAACTGGGTATCCCCGGAACATTGGCCAGCGTAGGCGTGCTATCGCAGATAAGCCTTGCTACCTATAATGGTGCCACCTATAATAACGACCGCTTTGCAGTAAACGGCGCGTTATTGAGTATCAAATTACTAAGCGGCACAAGCCGTTTCAGGGTAGCATTTAAAGCAACTGCCGATTTTGACAGGGTAGAGATCAGGCTAAACTCTGGCGTTGCCGGAGTACTTGCTGCCTTAAATATTTATGATGCCTCACAGGAAGTTGCTGCGCCGGTTATAACAACCGCCGGGGTAACGGCCTGTGCGGGCACACAAACTACGCTTACGGCTACCGTGCCACCGTATGTAACGGTGAAATGGTATGCAGCAGCAACCGGTGGTTCGCCGTTGTTTACAGGTAACACCTATAACACCCCGGTTTTAAACGGCACCAAAACCTATTATGCTGAAGCCAGCAGAACAGCCGATGGTTGTACACAAACTGTGCGAACGCCAGTAACCGTTACCATAACACCAACACCAGTTGCTCCGGTAGTTGCTGTACCAACGGTAACCGTTTGCTCGGGTTCTCCTGCTGTGTTTACTGCCACAGCGGTAAATGGCGTAACCTTTAACTGGTATGCTACCGCAACCAGCACCACACCTCTATTTACCGGTGCTACATTTACAACCGATCCGCTTAACGCATCAGCATCATTCTTTGTCGAAGCGGTGGGTGCAGGTTCATGTGGCAGCTCAACCCGTACACAGGTAACCGCCAACGTAACCACAACACCGTTGGTGCCGCAGGTTGCACAGGCAACGGTACAAACCTGCTCGGGTTCAACAGCAGTTTTAACAGCCACCTCAACCCAGCCGGGCGTTACCTTTAAATGGTATACTACTGCTGCAGGCGGCACATCAATATTTACCGGGGCGCAGTATACTACCCCGGCACTTACTACCAACAAATCATATTTTGTTGAGGCAGTAGCAGGCAGTTGTGTTAGCTCAACCAGGGCAAAAACAGATGTTGTAGTTAACCCAACTCCTGTAGCGCCTACTTTAATAGTAACGCCTTCAAACGCACAGATAGCTTCGGGACAAACGGCTACTATAAAAGCCGCGTCTACAACTGCGGGTGCTGTATTTAAATGGTATACTACCTCAACAGGTGGTACATCCATATTTACAGGCGATACCTTTACGACGCCAGCCTTAACATCAAGCATGATCTATTATGCAGAGAGCACGCTTACTGCCACAGGTTGTGTTAGCCCGGTGCGCACGCCGGTAACGATTACCGTTAACCCTATCTTCTCCACCTCGTGCGATTTTGCATCAACCCAAACTTTTAATGTGGTTGGCGGTGTGCTATGCGTTGGTTGTACAGTACTTAACCCCGATAACGCGGTTGATATTGATACGGTAAACTTTAGCCAGCTTGCATTGCCGGTAGCTTTGGTAGCTTCATCGGTATCACAAAAATTAACTTTCGGCGATGCAGGTGCAGTAGGCGATACGGTGAGCATCAAAATAGCTCTGCCAATCAGCCTTGCAACAGCCGGCGTACTCGACCGCCTGCAGATAGGCTCATTTAATGGCGCTACCGATAATAATGACCGGATTAATTTAAGCAGCGGATTGCTTCATCTGAGAATATTAGCTGGTGGAACTACCGCTATCATCAGGTTTGCCCCAAAGGCCGCCTACGATGCGGTTGAGGTGCGGTTATTGGGCGGTGCGGTATCATTGCTAAGCTCGGTTAATGTATTTTATGCTACCAAACAGGTGGAGGCACCAAAACTTGCCGCAACCACAGTTAATATATGCGAAGGCGGTAAGGCTACCTTTACTGTAAGCAATGCCCGCGCCGGGGTTACCTACAAATGGTATACACTGGCAACAGGCGGTTTGCTAAAACATACCGGCGCATCATATACTACCGATGCATTATCAGGAACCGCTACTTTCTATGTTGAAAGCAGTAGAACGTCAAACGGTTGTATCAACCCTAACCGGGTTGCGGCAACTGCCAACGTAACGCCATCGCCAATAAACCCTGTGTTGTCACAAACCAATGCCGAGATCTGTGCGGGTGATAACGTAACACTTACCGTAACAAATGCCAATGGCGCAACAGTAAAATGGTATGATGCTGCCACAAATGGTACGCTACTGTTTACAGGTGTTAGCTACAACGTATCGCCGGTGAGCACCATGAATTATTTTGCCGAAACCAGCAACGGTACCTGTACCAGTCCGGCACGTACGCAGGCAACGGTTAAGGTAAATCCAAGACCGTCTAAACCAGGCGTACAGACTACCGACGTACAGGTTTGCGCTAACAGCCCGGCTATATTAACAGTACTTACACCAGAAGCAGGCGTTACCTACAACTGGTATACCACCGCTATCGGAACTACGTTGGCACATACCGGCGATACCTTTACCACCGGCAATATCACTGCGCCGGTAAGTTACTTTGTTGAAGCCGCGAATACGCTTTCGGGATGTACAAATAATGGTGGTCGTACGCAGGTGAATATTACCGTAAGCGGAGCACTGGCAGCACCAACTTTATCTGCCGCAACAACGCAAATTTGCAGTGGCGGTACGGTTACGGTGAGTGTGAACAACCCGGTTGCAGGCTTACAATATAACTGGTACACCACAGCAATAAGCACCACACCTGTATATACATGTACTATCTTCACCGTAAACAATGTTACTGCCGATGCCTCTTATTTTGTTGAAGCAGCAAACAGCAGCGGTTGTGTGAGTGCTACCCGTACTAAAACAACTATTACAGTATTACCAATACCAAACGCACCACAAATACAGGCACCGGCAGGTGGTTTAAGTGCCTGCGACGGCGATAATATCACCATCAGCATAGCTGGTCCGCAGGCCGATTTGGTTTACAGGTGGTATGATGCAGCAAGCGGTGGTACATTATTATTTACAGGCACAGTATTTACAACACCTGTTATCACTGCCGATAGAACGTTCTATGTAGAAGCAGCGAGCGCAGGTAACTGTAATCCATCTGTACGTACGCCGGTTAAGGTAACGGTTAGTCCGCTGCCTACAGATCCTATCGTGGCTTCTGCCAATGTTAAAGTGTGCAGCGGTAATACTGCAACACTTAAAGTAACCTTGCCACAGGCTGGTATAACTTATAAATGGTATGGTACACCTGCGTTAACCACTGTACTTGGTACAGGCTCAAGCTATATTACCGATCCTATTACTGCAACCACAAACTTCTACGTGGCAGCATTTAACACTTCAGGATGCAGCAGTGCCAATGCCACACAGGTGCAGGTTACCATAGCACCGCCGCCAGCGGCACCGGTAGTTGCAAACGGAGCCACTGTACAAGGGTGCGTAGGAGCGAAGGTTACTTTAAGTATCGATAATCCAACAGCAGGCTTTACCTACAATTGGTACAGCACGGCTACAAGCGTTACGCCGTTATCATCGGGCATAAGCTTTGTAACCACAACACTTACAACAGATGTAAGCTATTACGTTGAAGCAGTGAACAGCACCGGTTGCGGCTCATCAACACGTACAAAAGTTGATGTTCATGTAAACCTGTTGCCTGCTGTACCAACCATAACAGCCGATGGAGGTTCAACTACGCCATCTGTATGTTCGGGCAATTCGGCTAAACTAACAGCTACCAGCACTACAGTTGGGGTTACGTTTAACTGGTATAACGTTGCAAATGGTGTGGTACCTGTATATACGGGTGCTGTTTACAACACGCCGCCAATATCTGGTATAACTACTTATTATGTTGAGGCAGTAAGCGCCCTGGGCGGATGCGCATCGTCAACCCGTACTCCGGTGCAGATAACCATTAATAACAACAGCGCGCCAACACCGGCGGTTGACGCAGCAGGTTTAACCATTTGCCAAAATACCCCGACCACCATCAGCATAACAAATCCAGATGCGGGTACAACCTATAATTTCTATACCTTATCAGCTGGTGGAGCTTCTGCCTATACAGGCACCAGTTTTGTAACACCGGCCATAACTCATAATACCACTTATTACGTAGAGGCTACCAATCCGCAATATTGCAAGCCATCGGTAAGGCTGGCGGTTAACTTAATTATAGTACCGCAGCCAGATGCCCCGGTTCCGGCAGCGCTAACGGTGCCAGTTTGTAAGGGCGGTATGGCAACACTTGCCGTAGCATCGCCACAGCCAACGCTTACCTACCATTGGTATGATTCGGCTACCAAAACAACACTGTTATTTACAGGGCCTGTTTATGTGGTTGGTCCGGTTAATGTGAGTGCTACTTATTATGTAGAGGCAAGTAACGGTTCATGTAACAGCTCGGCATTGGCCAGCGTTAAGGTGAATGTAAACAGCGCGCCGGGTGCACCACTATTAGTTAACAATGCAGTACAAGATTGCCAGGGCGACCAGGTAACGTTAAGTATCTCTAATCCGCAGGCGGGCTTTACCTATAAATGGTATGCCAACGCGCAGGGTGGTAATGCATTATTTACCGGGGTAGACTTCTTAACTCCGCAGTTATCTGCCAACGTCACTTATTATGCCGAGGCTATTAACAGCACAAGCTGCCCATCGGTAACACGTACAAGTGCTATGGTTACAGTAACACCATCGCCAGAGCAACCGCAGGTAAGCAGCGCAGGTACATCAATATGCCCGGGATTAACCACCACGTTAAATGCTACAACAGCTACTGTGGGCGCTACCATAAAATGGTATGGTGAAGCAACGGGCGGTACAGCGTTATCAACAGGTAATAGTTTTGGTACACCTCCGCTATCGGTAAATACCACTTACTATGCCGAGGCCGTGAGTGCTACAGGTAATTGCGTGTCGCCATCACGTACGCCGGTTATGGTTACCATATTGCAGCCACTACCTGCGCCGGTGCCAAGCGTTGGTACAACAACCATATCAAGCGTGGCATTTGAATGGGGTGCGGTAAGCGGGGCTACAGGTTACGAAGTAAGTTTGGATAACGGGAATACCTTCTCGGCACCAAGCTCAGGATCAAACGGCTTAACCCATGTAGTTACAGGCTTAAAACCAGATCAAAGCGTAACCATTATAGTACGTGCAATTGGAGCAACAGATTGCGAGCTGAGTGCCAACTCTGCCGCGGTTACCGGAACATCAACCAATCCGCTGGGCGACGGCATCTTTGTCCCTAACGCCTTTACGCCCAACGGCGATGGTAATAACGATATACTGATGGTTTATGGTAACACCATTCAAAGCATAGTATTCTCCATATATGATCAATGGGGCGGCCTTCAGTTTAAAACAACCAATAAAGATTCTGGATGGGATGGAACTTATAAAGGTACGCGCCAGCCGGTAGGTGTATATGTGTATTACCTGGAGGTAACCACAAAGGATAACCAGGTAATTAAAAAGAAGGGTACAGTTACGCTATTACGATAAAAGCGGGCAAGTGCTGCAGCAGGCAGAAATGTTTGCTGCAGCACATGATCCATAATAAAAATAAAAACCTACACTATGAAAAGAAGATTAATGATCATGTTGGCTATAGTGCTCCAGTTGGGGGCAATAAGCCAGTTAAAAGCGCAGATTGACCCGCACTTTTCGCAATATTATGCCTACCCGCTATATCTTAACCCTGCATTAACCGGTGTTATAAACGGCGACCTGAGAGTTAACGCCAACTTTAAAAATCAATATGCAACTATCAATAATGCTTACCAAACAGGCGGCCTGTCGCTTGATTACCGTCCTACAGATAAGGTTGGTTTGGGTTTTAATGTACTTAACCAGGCGGCCGGCGATATTGGTTATAACTATTTTGCGGCTTACGGCTCGTTTGGCTATGCCATATCGGTATCAAACGATGGGTATAAGAAAGTGAGCTTTGGCGTACAGGCCGGTGTTATTAACCGCAGCTTTGATCCGTCAAAGGCGCAGTTTGGCAGCCAGTTTAACCCCGGCAGCGGTTTTGATCCGTCGTTACCAAGCAACGAGAATTTTTTAAATACCAATGCCACAATCTTTGATGCGGGTGCAGGTGTATTTTATTATGATGGCGATCCGCTTCATGATGCCAACTTATTTGGGGGAGTAAGTTTGGCGCACCTTGCCCGCTCCAAAGATCCTTTTGCGGTTGATGGCAGCAGCAGCAAATTACCGGTGCGATATACCATTCATGGAGGAGTGCGCATTAAAGCTTCTGAAATTTTCGATCTGATTCCGCATGCTATTTATATGAGGCAGCAAAAAGCCGAGGAAAAGGCTGTTGGCGCCTACTCCGAATTAAAATTACCCGATGATAGAGGGTTGATATTTGGTGGTATGTACCGCTTTAAAGATGCCGCTATTGCCAACTTAGGTTACCATGTAAACAGTTTAATTATAGGTGCCAGCTATGATTTTAATACCTCGGCGCTTAACAGGGCCACATCAGGGCAGGGTGGCATCGAGCTGTCAATAAGCTACGTTTTCCGTAAGCACATCAGCGAGCCCGAACCTATATGCCCAAGGCTTTAAACCTATATTCACATGAAGAAGATATTATTAACCATATTTATTTTAAGCGTATTTACCGGGGTTAATGCCCAGTACAGGGCAAATCCACGTGCCTTGGGCGATAAAGCCTTTGCAAATAAGGACTACTACGAAGCCGCTGTATACTATAAAAAAGCAGCCGAAGGTTTGAGCCTTATTAAACAACAGGCCATTCCGTACCATGCCTCGGGTAAAACAGAGAAAAATGGCAAGCCCGATGATCGCGCGTATATCTGCTATCAGCTGGCAGAGTCATACCGCATGTATGAAAACTATCTGGAAGCCGAGGGCTGGTACTATAAAGTAATTACCGAGAATAATGAGTCGAAATACCCATTGGCCCGGTTGTGGTACGGGGTATGCTTGCGTGCTAATCAGCATTTTGATGAAGCTATCATCCAGCTTAAACAATTTAATAATGCTTACAAAGGCGAAAGTAAGTACAATGATATTGCCGATAATGAGGTGGAGAATTGCCAGTTTGCAAAGGATCAATATCTGTATCCGCAATTGATGGAGGTTAGCAAATTAAAAGGCGCTTACGCATCTGATGGATCAGACTATGCGCTGATCCAACGCGATGGCAATGGCTTTTTTACCTCATCGAGGTTTGTTAAGGATGATAAAAAACACCTGAACAGGATCTATGCTATAAAAGATAAAGCCGATCCGCAGGTGATCAATTTTAAAAATGACGAAAGTAAAAATGAACTGGAATATGGAACACCCTCATTAAACGAAACCGGGCAAAAAATGTACCTCACGCGCTGGTACAAGGAAGGCAGCAAAACCGTACATGCCATTTATTACAGCGCATGGGCCAATAACGAATGGAGCACGCCAAAAAAACTCAACAGCAATGTAAATGCCGATGGTTTTAATACCATACAGCCCTTTGTTACGGCCGATGGTAAGCAGCTGTATTTTACATCAAACAAACCCGGTGGCCAGGGTGGCGATGATATCTGGGTAAGCGACCTTGATGCCAGTGGTGACGCTGTTAACTCAACCAACCTGGGTAAGGATATTAACACAGCAATGGATGAACAGGCTGCTTATTATGATGTAGCTGCCAAAAGGCTGATCTATAGTTCAAAAGGTTTCACCGGCCTGGGCGGGTTTGATTTTTTTGAAAGTTTTAATGAGGGCGATAAATGGAGTGAGCCTAAAAATATGGGCTACCCGATGAATTCGGCTAAGGACGATCTGTATTTTCTGCCCGATCATTCGGATGCAAATAAGTTCTACATCAGTTCCGACCGCGAATCGGATTGTTGTCTTGGCCTGTTCGAGGCTTTTGATAAAAGGCACATCCTGTCGGGCATAGTAATCGACTGCGAAACCCATAAGGCGCTGCCGGGTGTTAAGGTAAGTTTTGTTGATTCACTATCTAAACAAACCATCAAAGAATTAGTAACCGATAATACTGCGCGTTACGCTTTTGATGTACGTACAAAACGCCCATACAAACTGGTGCTCGAAAAATCGGGCTACTTTACAAAAGTAATTCCGGTACCCGCTAATGGGCAAATGGCTGGTGATACCCTCAATAATCCCGATATCTGCCTGCAAGCCTTCGCCGTTGACAAGCCTATCGTTATAAAAAACGTATTGTATGATTATGACAAGGCAACCCTGCGGCCCGAATCAAAAGTGGTATTAGATGAGTTGGTTACCATCATGAATGATAACCCCAAGATAAAAGTTGAGCTTGGCGCGCATACCGATTCAAAAGGATCTGACGCCTATAACCAAAAACTATCGCAAGCCCGTGCGCAAGCTTGTGTGGATTATATTGTATCTAAAGGGATAGCCGATAGCAGGATCTATGCTAAAGGTTATGGCGAAAAACGACCAATTGCGCCAAATACGCTACCCAATGGTAAAGATAATCCCGAAGGACGCCAGTTAAACAGGCGTACCGAGTTTACGGTGCTTAAACTGGAATGATTTATTAACCCTAATTAAATATAACATGACAACGCCAACAAATTTACATGGACTGCCACACGGGTATTTTACCCTCATGATGGTTTTAGCGCTGGGCACAGCAGTATATGGAGTAATGAATTTAAGCAGCGTTGTATTCAGGCTATCACATTATAAACCCAACACAGTGGCTTCAGATAAGCTGGTTATTGGATTTTTTAATGTGCTTGTAGGGGTTGTATCCATATGCACTATAATATGCATTGCCAGATAATTGAATTAAACGAATTGATATAAACTGTTAAATAAGGATACTATGAATCAGGACGGAATATCATTAAGCAGGCCGCTACTTAAAACCAAAGGTTTTTCGACACTGCACCTGGAAATTTTTGAATATATACTGGTAGGCAAAACCAACCGCGAAATAAACCGGATGCTGGGTTATTCAGAACGGTCACATGCCGTGGTTGACCACTCGCGCAAGGTGATGTACAAACTGCTGGCGATGGAGGATTTGCATAAAGCCAATTTTAAGGATAGGGTAACCTATCCGCGTAAGTTTCAGTTTTGGTGGATGAAACTATTAGTGAAACACAAAGATGATCTTGTGCTGCGGGCTATTGTGCCTAAATTTTATGAGTAAACGATGCTTAAGTATTTTTAATTGTAGTTATAACTGATTATATAAAGCAATGGGTGTAAAAGCCTGTTGCTTTTTTTGTTTTTAATACTGCTGGTGGCAGGTAAATTAAAAATTCTTGTTTTTACCTTTTTGATCCAGATCAGTAATAAACAGGGTGAGTTCTTTAGTGAAAGCGTCAAGGGATAACGCGGATACTTTCATATAATCTACCATTTTCTTGAGTTCGGCAGGCGATGCCAGGCACTCGGTAAGCACATTTGATATTCCTAAAATATTAGCCACCGGTTGCCTTACCTTATGGTGGGTTAAAAACATCATTTCTTCCAGGCCATGAATATATTCTTTCAAAAACTCTTCGGCTTTTTTGATTTTGTTGTAAGCTATAGTTAGTTCCTGGGATCTTTTTTCTTTCTCTTCGTTTTGAAAAACCAACTCGTGGTTGGCTACAACGAGCTCGGCAGCACGGTTCTCTTTTTCTTTATTTTGAAAAACAAGCTCCTTATTGGCTATAATTAATTCGGCAGCTCGGTTTTCTTTTTCGCCGTTCTGAAATATCAGTTCCTCATTGGCAATAAAGAGTTCTGCCGCGCGTTTTTCCTTTTCCTTGTTTTGAAAAGCCAGCTCAATATTAGCAATGATCAATTCAGCGGCCCGGTTTTCTTTTTCCTTGTTTTGAAAAGCCAGCTCTGTATTGGCAACAATTAGTTCGGCCGCGCGGTTTTCCTTTTCCTGGTTTTGGAAAGCCAGTTCAGTATTGGCAACAATTAGTTCAGCTGCACGATTTTCCTTTTCCTGGTTTTGAAAAGCCAGTTCAGTGTTGGCAACAATTAGTTCAGCTGCACGATTTTCCTTTTCCTGGTTTTGAAAAGCCAGTTCGGCATTGGCAATCAATAATTCGGCAGCACGCTTCTCCTTCTCCTTATTTTGGAAAATAAGTTCATTGTTGGCATTAATTAAATCGTTAGATCTTTTTCGTTTATACATTTTAGAAGGATACGGTTGAGGCAATTAAAAAGAAGGATCGGATTGTATGGATGTGTGGTCGTTTTATTGCAACGTACGTGAAGCTACTGATTATTTTTCAGTAATACAGACCTGCTAAACATTTAATCGCAGGGGATTTTCGGGCGTGTTAGGACCCCAGCAATTGATTGTGCTGTTTTATTTTTTTACGGTACTCATTCGGCGAGCTGCCCATGAGTTTGGTAAACATCCGCGAAAAATAATATTGATCTTCAATGCCTAAACTTATAGCTATGCTTTTGATAGACATGGTGGTAAATGAAATATACTGACATGCCTTTTGCACTTTCAGTTGGTTAAAATATTCTATAGGCGAGTAGCCGGTACGAGCCCTGAAAATAGCCGAAAAATGAGAAGTTGAAAGATTGGCAAACGCAGAAAACTCATCAAGCCTGATCATCAGTTTAATGTTGTCCTGCATGTAGGTGATGGTTTTATCTACAATATCGGGACCGGTTTGCTCATCAACGTGGTTAAATTTGTCTTCATAAATGAGCGACGATAAAAAATGAGAAAATATCATGTTAACATAACGCAGGGTATCGCTGCTGTAACCTTTCTCCAAATTATAACAGATATCCTCAAACAGCTTGATCCTGTCTTCGCTGTAGGATAGGTATGGTTTATAGTTTTCTGAGTTTTTTAAGATCAGGTCTATAATAAACGCTGCAGTTTCACCCTTAAAGTGGATCCAGTAGATAGTCCAGGGTTTATCCATGTTGGCGGCGTACTTGTGCGGGGTGTTGGCCGGTATGGCAATAAACTGCGATGGCGAAACCTCTACCTTTTTTTTATTGATCTCCAGCCAACCGTAGCCCTCGGTACAATAAATGATAATGTGCTGGCTGATCCCGTTAGGCCGTTCGGCATAATGGTGCTTGGCTTTGGGGTAATAGCCAATATCGGTAATGTAAATTTGCTTGGTAACAGGGTCCTTACTTAAAAAGTTGGTGATGATCTTTTTAGGTAGCACCATGAGTTTCTGTCCTTCGAAACCGTCCCTTCTCCTTAAAACCGTATTTTTTGCCATTTTATTTGTAAAGGCTTATTCATGATTTATTTACAATAATACCATAATAAAGTCCATCATTATAATAACATTACCTATTTTTTATTCTCTTTTATTCCGTGAGATTTACATCATAGCCAATTAGTTATTTTATCAGGTACAAGAATTATCCGTTCTGTTTCCTTTTGAGTTATCAGCAAATATTTGAGCTTGTACACATTTTAATTTTATCCGGTGCAAATGGCTGGAATAAGTTAATTGTACACGCACTATATAAATAATGATAGATAAAATAACCAGCAGGCTTAACCAATATGTTAAACAAATACACAGCAATACGTTAAACCGTTACCGGCAATTTTTTATGATGAGAATATTTCGCTTAGTTATTATCGTGTTGTTGTTTAGCCAAGGCCTGTATGCGCAGGATTTGAAAAAAAATGGGAGCGAATATACCTTCAGCAACACACAGGTAAAAATTACTGTTAATAGCGCAACAGGCATGGTTAATTACCTGTTCAGCAGCGGCATCCGGATGGATAATACGGTGGCTTACTTGCGGGGTATAAACTCCGGCTACTTTTCTACCACCGATTTTACAAGCCATACCTGCACGGTAAGTACCATTACCGATAGCCTGGGCAGCGGCGCAGTATTGTCTGTAAAACATACCGACAGCAAGCATAATATTATACTAACGCAAAGTTTTACTCTATATAAACAGCACCCTTATGTGCTGCTTAGTTTAATAGCTGCAAATAGAAATGCGAAGGATAAGCCGTTGGAAACAAGGGATATCAGCGCGCTTGCTATATTGCCGGCTAATAAAGGCTCATTATTTATCCCCGGTACCGAGCCGCGCATCCTGGATGTTCCGTTTGATAACGACGACTGGACGCCCACCCTGGAGCGAAGCTGGCCGGCTGCAAATGCGCCAAAAAATGTAGGTATCAGCTATGAGTTTATTGCCGTTTATGATCAGTTAAAAAACGCCGGTTTGGTTATTGGCAGTGTAAAGCATAATTTCTGGAAAACAGGACTTGCCTATCAAACCGGGAGCCAATTAGGCTATGTAGATTCATTGAATGTTTTCGGCGGTGTAGCTACAGCAGATAATCCATCGTTAAAATCGGCCTATGGAGGTTTAGATGGTACACATGACCATGCAGATCATGGCACCATGACGGGTCAAAGCGTAAGCTCGCCCAATATTTATTTATGCGGATCGGCCGATCTGCACGAGGCGTTTTTAGATTACGGCAGGGTTAATTCAACAATAAATGGCAAGCAAACCTGGCAGGGCTATGCTCCCGTTTACTGGAACAGCTTTGGGGTAGAGGGCGTACTTGGTTACGAAGGCGTTATGATGCCGCCCGCGGTTGAGCAGATCTCAGATTTTATACATTCCATGCCCAACTTTAGCGCTTATTCAAAACCTGTATTAAGTATAGACTCCTACGATCAGGGCATCTACTCAACCGAGGTTTTAAAATCAATAGGTGAATATGGCAAAAAGAACGGGCAGCAAATGGGCTTTTATTTTATTCCTTTTGCCATGTGGAGCTGGAAGGATGATATCAACAATAAAAAAGTACCCGGTTCAAACTATGCCTTAAAAGATGTTTTACTGCATGATAAAAGTGGCAACCCCATTATGTACAAGGATGGTAAGTGGGGCGCTTATGCTATGGACCCAACGCATCCGGCCATTCGCCTGTACATTATTCAGCAGTTAAAAAAGGCCAAGACCATCAATGCCAAATTTTTAAAGATCGACTTTTTAACCGCTGGTTCTTTAGAGACAACCCGCCGTTATGATAAAAATATACGCACCGGGATGCAGGCCTATGATTATGGTATGAAAACCCTGCGGCATTTGGTTGATTCTATTATGGGTAAGGATATTTTTATTACCCAGGCTATATCGCCGCTGTTCCCGCATCAATACGCGCATACCCGTTTTGTATCTACAGATGTGTATTCGCACCTGCGTGATGACCAGAAAGGTTTCCCGGGATGGGGCAGTACCGAATCGTCGTTAGCTACGGGTTCGCACATGGGTTGGGTGCAGGGTACTTTGTTCCCCTATACCAATCTGGATGTAAGCATTATGAAAAACTTCCAGAAAAATCCGGATCTGAACGAGCAGGAAATAAAGGTACGTCTGTACGCCATGATGGTAATGGGCAGTATCCTGGGCGATGGATCGGATTTCAGGAACCCGATTGCCGCCTACCGTGCGCAGGCATTTTTAAACAATAAGAATATAGCCGCGTTTTTTAGTCAGCCTAAAGCATTCATCCCAATTAAAACCGCCGATGGCGAAACATTCGATCAGCAGTTGTCATTTTACCTGCCCGGAGATACCACCATGCTGGCACTGTTTAATTTCGACAGGGAAAAAGAATTTACGCAGGTACTAACGCGGCAAGCCCTGCATTTAAATGAACACAAAAAATATATTTTAAAAGATTTTTTAACCGATACAACCATAGGCGAATTAAAAAAAGATTCACCGGAGTTTACGCTGAGTGCTGCCCATGAAGATGCAGTGCTGATAAAACTTATCCCGGTTAATGAATAATTATTGCACTATAAACTGCAAGTTTACACAGAAGATAATAGTATAAAAATGAGCAAATTACAAACCTTTAACAGCCGGTACATTATCGGGATCTCTTTTATTTCGGCCCTGGGCGGATACCTTTTCGGGTTCGATTTTGCGGTGATCTCGGGCGCATTGCCTTTTTTGCGTACCCAATTTGTACTTACGCCTTTGTGGGAAGGTTTTTTAACCGGCTCGCTGGCATTGGGTTGCATAGTGGGCTGCCTTATGGCCGGTAACATCGCCGATAAATACGGCCGCAAACCGGGTTTGATGATTGCTGCCCTCATTTTTGCCATCTCGTCTATCGGGATAGCGTTCTCTGAATCGTTTACCTATTTTATCGCCCTGCGGTTTGCTGCCGGTATTGGGGTGGGTATGGCATCTATGCTTTGCCCCATGTACATAGCCGAAGTTTCGCCTGCCGAAGTGCGCGGGCGTAATGTGGCCATTAACCAGCTTACGGTGGTTATAGGTATTTTGGTTACTAACCTCGTGAATTATTTCCTGGCCGATCATGGCGTTGATGCCTGGCGCTGGATGTTTGGTTTAGGTGCGGTACCATCTGCCATATTTTTAATAGGTGTTACCTGGCTGCCCGAAAGCCCAAGATGGCTCATGAAATCCGGCCAGACTGAAAAAGCTAAAGTTATCCTCAACAAAATTGGCTCACCCTATTTTGCCGAAGCCACATTTAAAGCCGTCGAAAAATCGCTGGTGGGTTCAACCAAGCAATCATACGGCATGGTGTTTGAAAAGGCCGTTCGCCCGGCAGTGGTGGTGGGGATCACGCTGGCTGTTTTTCAGCAGTTTTGTGGTATTAACGTGGTGTTCAATTACACCTCAACCATATTTGAATCGGTAGGGGCAAATCTTAACCGGCAGTTATTTGAAACCGTAGCCATTGGCATAGTTAACCTTGTATTTACGCTGCTGGCCATGTGGCAGGTTGATAAGCTTGGTCGCCGCCCGCTGATGCTTTACGGTTCTTTGGGCTTATCCATCCTTTACATTGTGTTGGCGGTTGCGCTGCAAAACCATTTCCCGGCAGGGTTGGTATCCATATTTGTATTGCTGGCTATCAGTACATACGCTATTTCATTGGCCCCGGTTACCTGGGTGCTTATCTCCGAGATCTTCCCTAATAAAATTCGTGGTGTGGCCTCATCCGTTGCCATAGTATCATTATGGGGAGCTTACTTTATACTGGTTTTTACCTTCCCAATCCTTGCCAAGATCTTAGGCGCTTACGGGCCATTTTACCTGTACGCGGTAATTTGTTTCTGCGGGTTCCTGTTTGTGAAGGCCAAGGTTAAAGAAACCAAGGGACAAACCCTTGAAGAGTTAGAAGACAATTTAATAAGACATTAACAGTACATATATTATGCAAACTTCAAGTGTTTCCGTTTGGGAAGAGGTAGTAGTGATCCCTACTTATGGCGTTGGTAAACCCGATAAAAACCCTATGTTTTTTGAAAAACGTGTTTACCAGGGCAGCAGCGGCGTGGTTTATCCAAATCCCGTTATCGAAAAAATTGCCGACGAAAAAGAGGATAAAGAATACATAGGTCTGTTTCTTGAAAACAAATACATTAAAGTGATGATATTGCCGCAATTAGGCGGCCGTATTCAAACAGCTTTTGATAAAATAAAACAGCGCCATTTCATATACCATAACCAGGTAATTAAACCTGCGCTGGTTGGTTTAACCGGGCCCTGGATCTCTGGTGGTATTGAGTTTAACTGGCCGCAGCACCATCGCCCAAGTACTTTTGATCCGATAGATTACAAACTGGAAGAACATGCCGACGGCAGCAAAACCATTTGGGTTAACGAGGTGGAGCGCATGTTCCATACCAAGGGGATGGCTGGTTTTACGTTACGCCCCGATACTGCATACATCGAAATAAAAGCAAAATTGTTTAACCGTTCGGCCCTGCCACAAACCTTTTTATGGTGGGCTAACCCGGCAGTAAAGGTTAATGATTATTATCAATCGGTTTTCCCGCCAGATGTTAACGCGGTATTTGACCACGGCAAGCGAGATGTATCTGATTTTCCAATCGCCACGGGTACTTATTACAAAGTTGATTATTCACCAGGTACCGATATTTCGATGTATAAGAATATTCCGGTGCCTACCTCGTATATGGCCATCAATTCTGATTATGATTTTGTGGGGGGATATGAGCATGATAGCCAGGCAGGTTTGCTCCACGTAGCTAATCACCATGTATCACCCGGTAAAAAACAATGGACATGGGGGCACAGCGATTTCGGCCAAGCCTGGGACAGGAACCTTACCGACGAGGACGGTCCGTACATTGAATTGATGACAGGCGTGTTCACCGATAATCAGCCCGATTTTAGCTGGCTGATGCCTTACGAAGAAAAAACTTTTACGCAATACTTTTTGCCATACCGCGAATTGGGCATGGTAAAAAACGCGTCAAAAGATATTTTATTAGCCCTGAGCAAAACGGGAGATAAAGTAACTATCAAGATACAGGTTACATCGGCGCAGCCAAACCTTACCGTTAGTCTGAGCCATAATGATGCTGAACTGTTTAAACACAACGTAACTATTAGCCCCGAAGATGTTTTTGTAAAAGAATTGGCCATAGGTGCCAGCTTAAACGAGAACGAATTGCTGCTGATTATAACCGACAACAATAATCAGGAAGTGCTGCGTTACGAGCCAGCCAAAAACAAACTGAACGAACTACCTACAGCTGCGAAACCTGCTTTGGAACCTGCCGATGTAGAAAGCGTGGAACAGCTGTTTTTAACTGCCCAGCATTTGGAGCAGTACCGTCATGCTACTTACAGCCCGGTGCCCTATTATGAGGAAGCATTGCGCCGTGAGCCTACAGATTTGCGTAATAATAACGCCTTGGGCAAATGGTACCTGCGCAAAGGCCAGTTTGCCAAAGCCGAAGCCTTTTTAAGAACAGCGGTTGAAACCAGCATTCAGCGTAACCCTAATCCTTATGATAGCGAGCCGTATTATAACCTGGGTCTTTGTTTAAAATATCTTGATCGCGCAGATGAAGCGTACACCGTTTCCTACAAATCAACCTGGAGCAATGCCTGGAAGGATACCGGTTTTTTTGCGGTAGCACAGATAGATATGGCACGTGGTCATTACGCCCTTTCGCTGGATCATATTACCCAATCGTTGGACAGGAACGCGAATAACAGCAAAGCCTATGTTATAAAAATGGCTGCTTACCGCAAGCTTAACCAATTGGATAAAGCGTTAAAAGTTGCGGATATAGCTTTGGAACGTGATGGCTTTAACCTGGGTGTTATCTTCGAAAAGGTACAGGTGTACAAACAAAGCGGCGATGCCGAGCAGGTTGCCAAATGTTTGGATGAGTTGATCTCCCTATCAAGAAACGACGACCAGAATTTTATAGAATACGCTTTGGATTACGCCGCCGCAGGTTTATATACCGAGGCCAGCCAATTACTGCAGCTTACCTTAAAAGAGCGGGGTACAAACCCAATGGTATATTATAGCCTCGGTTGGTTTAGCCACAATGCAGGGTTGCAGGCAGATGCAAAAGCCTGGTTTGAAAAAGCCGCCGCTGCCGATCCGTACCTGTGTTTCCCTAACCGGTTAGATGAGGTGAACATATTGAAACTGGCAATCGAAATTAATCCGGCCGACGCTAAAGCTCCGTATTATTTAGGAAACTTGTTTTACGATAAACGCCAGTATGCCGATGCTATTGGTTATTGGGAGCAATCGGCGCAAAAGGATGATAGCTTCCCTACGGTGTTCAGGAATTTGGCTATTGCCTATTTCAATAAGCAAAATAATGCCGAAAAAGCGCTGGAATACTTTGAAAAAGCCTTTGCTTTGGATAACACCGATGCCCGTGTTTTTATGGAGCTCGACCAGCTTTATAAAAGGTTGAACCGCTCGCCACAGGAACGCCTGAAATTCATCGAGTCCAACCTCGCGGTAGCAGATCAGCGCGATGATACTTATTTAGAAAAAGTTACCCTATATAACCTCACCGGTAACTACGATACCGCGCTTGAATTATTGAACAAACGCCAGTTTCACCCCTGGGAGGGCGGCGAAGGCAAGGCATCGGGCCAGTACGTATTTAGTCTGGTTCAGTTAGCTAAAAAATATTGCGCCGAAGGTTTGTATGATAAAGCCATTGCCAATTTAAACGCTGCCAAAAGCTATCCGCATAACCTGGGCGAAGGCAAACTTTACGGCACTCAGGAAAATGATATTGATTATTGGTTAGGATGCGCCTATGAATTAGCCGGCAATCAAACCGAAGCAAAAAAATATTTTGAGCAGGCTACAGTTGGTTTGGATGAACCGTCGGCAGCTGTTTTTTATAACGACCAGCAACCCGATAAGATTTTTTACCAGGGCCTCGGCTGGAAAAAACTTGGCAATGACAAAAAGGCAAAACACATCTTTGATAAACTGGTTAGCTATGGCAAAGCCCACGAAAACGATGAGGTGAAGATTGATTACTTTGCTGTATCACTACCCAACCTGCTCATCTTTGATGACGATCTGAATGTGCGTAACCGCATCCATACTTACTTTTTACAAGGTTTGGGATTGCTTGGTTTGCATGATCATGAGGCTGCAAATTGTATGTTCAACAAGGTATTGGAGCTTGATGCTGCGCACACCGGTGGCATGGCCCATCTGGAAATGGCTGCGCAGCAATTGAATGTTATTTAATGATTAAGTAAAAACCCACTGGTAGCCAAACGGCAGTCAGTGGGTTTTTATCTAAAATCAATACCTAATTCTTAAAACTAAACATGTTAAAAAATTACATAGCAAATTTTAAATTCATTGCTACTTTATTACTTACTTGCATTGGTTCAATCTCGTTTGCACAGTCTAACATAGTTTCACTTAGCAGTACCGGTAAACAGGTTTGGAAAGTAACCCCTCAGGCTGATGTTGTTAATCCTGCGGAGATGAACCAACCCAATTACAATACCCAAAACTGGGTGGCGGCTGTAGTACCCGGAACTGTTTTTGCCTCCTACGTAGCAGCCGGATTGGAAAAAGATCCCAACTATGCCGATAATATTTACAAGGTAGATCGTACCAAATACAACCGCAGCTTCTGGTACCGTACAGAATTTAACATACCTGTCAATTACACCAAAAAAAAGATCTGGCTGAATTTTAAAGGTGTAAACCGTAAGGCCGATATCTACCTGAATGGCATTAAACTGGGCACACTTGATGGTTTTATGCAGCGCGGAAATTTTGATATTACAGATATTGCCAGCCGCAAACAAAAGAACGTGTTGACCGTGCTGGTGTTTATCCCTAAACAACCGCTGGCCAATATAGGCAGCCCCAACTATGTATCAAGCGCCGGCTGGGATTGGATGCCCTATGTACCGGGTCTTAACTCAGGCATCACCGATAAGGTTTACCTCACCAATACCGGCGACCTCACCATTCAGGATCCCTGGATCCAAACCAAGCTGCCTACCAATGCACGGGCCGATTTGTCTGTAGCTTTGGAAGTTAAAAACAATACCACTGCCGGTCAGCAGGGCTATATAAAAGGCGTGATCAATCCCGGCAATATCGAGTTTTCGCAAAAGGTATTTGTTGATGCCAACGGCAGCACAACCGTGAAAATGGATAAAAGATATTTTTCGCAATTGATGATCCACAGCCCCAAACTTTGGTGGCCAAACGGCTATGGTGATCCAAATTTGTATGATTGTAAGCTAAGTCTTACCGTTGGCGACCAGGTATCTGATGTGCAACATATTAAATTCGGCATAAAAAGATACAGTTATGATACGGTTGGTCATGTATTGCACGTAGCTATAAATGGTACCCCCGTATTTATAAAGGGCGGCGCCTGGGGTATGTCAGAATATTTGCTGCGCTGCCGCGGCGATGAGTACGATACCAAAATAAAACTGCATCGCGAAATGAACTTTAACATGATCCGTAACTGGATAGGTTCAACTACCGATGAGGAATTTTACGATGCCTGCGATAAATATGGTATTATGGTTTGGGATGAGTTCTGGCTGAATGCCAACCCCAACCTGCCTGCCGACCTGAATGCCTTTAACAGCAATGCTATTGAAAAAATAAAACGTTTCCGCAACCACCCGGCCATTGCGGTTTGGTGTGCCGATAACGAGGGTTGGCCCGAGCCGCCGCTTAGCGGCTGGCTAAAGGAAGACCTGACTACTTTTGATGGTGGCGACCGCTGGTATCAACCCAACTCGCACGCCGAAAATTTGACAGGTAGCGGTCCCTGGGATAACCGCGACCCACGGTTTTATTTTACTGCTTACCCCACAGCCACAGGAGGTAACAAAGGCTGGGGCTTGCGTACCGAATTGGGTACGGCAGTATTCACCAATTTTGAAAGTTTTAAAAGGTTTATCCCTAAAGACAAATGGTGGCCGCGTAACGAAATGTGGAACCAACACTTTTTTGGTCCACTCGCATTTAACGCCGGTCCTGATAATTATGATGCAAGCGTAAATGCCTACGGCACGGCCAAAGATATTGAAGATTATTGCCGCAAGGCCCAGTTTGTAAATGTGGAAGCCAACAAGGCCATGTTTGAAGGTTGGCAGGACCATATCGGCGAAGATGCGTCGGGCATCATGACCTGGATGAGCCAGTCGGCATACCCATCAATGGTGTGGCAAACATATGATTACTATTACGATTTAACAGGAGCTTATTACGGTGCCAAAAAAGCCTGCGAGCCGCTGCACATCCAATGGAACCCGGTTGACAATGCCATTAAGGTGATCAATACCACCCATGCCGATGCTGGAGAATTAACAGCAACCGCTGAAATCTATAACCTGGACGGCAAACTGGTAAACCATTACAGCGATTCAAAAACAATAGATGCACCATCCAATAGTGCTACGGAATGCTTTAAACTGAAACTGAGCGAAAGTAAACTTAACCTGGCACTCAATAAACCGGTGTTTGCCTCATCCTCAACCAATGGCGACCCAAGCGCGGTGAACGATGGCAATAACGGCACGCGCTGGGCCAGCAGATCAAACGATGATGAGTGGATCTATGTAGACCTGGGTAAGGAAGAGGTAATAAACGGCGTGGGCCTTAACTGGGAAGACGCTTACCCTAAAACATTCAAGGTACAGGTATCAAACGATGCCAAAAGGTGGAACGATGTTTACGTAACTAATGAGGGCCGCCCCGGCGAGCAGCAGATAAGCTTTGTTGAAAATACGGCTCGCTACGTTAGGGTGCAGGGTGTAGAACGCGGAACTTACTGGGGCTACTCCTTATGGAACTTTGAAGTTTACCAGGGCGATGTAGCCAGCGAAGGGCTATCGGCGGTGCATTTCATCAAGCTTAAATTAACCGATAAAGCAGGCAAACTGGTATCAGATAACTTTTACTGGAGGGGCAACAAACGCAAAGATTACTCGGCACTGAGCACTTTGCCGAAGGTTGATCTGAAAGTAAGTTCAAAAACAGTAAAAAGCGATGGCAAGTATTATATCACCGCGCAGATCACCAATCCTTCGTCATCGGTGGCGGTAGCTTTTGGGGTAAGGGTACAGACCATAAATTCGGCCACCGGCGAGCAGATTTTGCCAGCCATAACCAGCGACAATTATTTCTCCCTGCTAAAGGGCGAAACCAAAACGATAAAAATTGAGTTTAATGCAGATGCGTTAGGTAAGGGCACAGCAAGCCTTAAAGTTGAACCATACAACAACATGATCGTAAAATAGCATCAGGCGGTTAAGTTTACAGTAATATAATCTATCTTGTAATAAAAATGACGGAATTTATGATAGGCGGGCGGGCCACAATATCAAGTAAGCTATGGGGCACACATGAGGGCCGGCCCGTTTATCTTTTTAAGCTGGTGAATGCTGCCGGTGCGTATATTGAACTTACCAATTACGGGGCCACGCTGGTATCGGTAGTAGTGCCCGATGGTGATAATAATCTTGGTAATGTGGTCCTGGGTTTTCCCGATCTGCAGGGATACCTGGATGATGATTGCTACATTGGCTCAACTGTAGGTCGGTTTGCCAACAGGATAGCCGGTGCACAGTTTACATTGGATGGCGTTGTCTATCAACTGGAGAACAACGACGGAAAAAACTCCAACCACGGTGGCAACGCTGGTTTTAATAAAAAGGTTTTTGATTATGTTATTACAGATGGCAGTGTGTCGTTCACTATTTTGAGTAAGGATGGGGAAGGGGGCTATCCCGGCAATCTTAGCCTTACGGTAAATTACCGGTGGACAGATCTGAACGAGTTGATTATAACTTACACTGCAACAAGTGATAAGAAAACGATTGCTAATTTTACTAACCATGCCTATTTCAATTTATCAAACACTGGCCAAGATATCCAGGATCATCTGTTAACAATTTATGCCGATAATATACTGGAAGCCGATGCAGATTACACGCCGACAGGCGTAATAAAAGCTGCCGGGAATAAAGTTTTTCTGAATACCCCCGTTAAAAATAACATGAACATAAACGGGGATAAAGTGACCGGTTTAAATGATTGTTATTTACTTAACGTTAGTCCTGAACAACTTAAACCCGCGGCCAAACTTCAGGAACAAACATCGGGCAGATGGATGGAAGTGTTTACCACCTACCCCGCTCTTATGCTTTATACTGCCGACTATTTGCACAGTAAAGCCCCCGGCCATGCAATGCGCAAGTACCAACCCTTTGATGGGTTGTGCCTGGAATGTCAGCATTGCCCGGATAGTCCTAATCAACCAATATTTCCCTCAGCCGTACTAAATGTAGGCGAAGTGTTTGAGGAAACTATCGTCTATAAATTCGGCACTATCCGGTAACTCCATCGGTTAAATTATCTTCTTTAATAAAACCCTGCTCATTTTTATTTGAAGTAAATCTTTTATCCACAGCTTTTTGTGGTTGTGTCGTGATGGATAAAATCTTTATCACGCAAATTATATGCTAAATAATCTATTAACATCGATAGTTTTTTGTTTCGCAATCGATTTTCAGACCGGGCAAATAATAGACAAAACAATTATTTGTATTAAATTCATAAAATTGTCCATCTTTTTTGAAAGTTTATCCATTTTTAAAACTCATCCCTCCACTTACATTTACAGAACCAATTATTAACTAAACCAACTCTGTATGTAGAAAAACTGACTTTTAACTTAAAGGGGAGAAAATATCCAATTTACCCTGACCAGGTAAATTGCGCAGCAAATAAGCTAAGCACATCATTTTATTTAACTAAAGGGCTTTTACGAAAAAGCGCCTAACGGCCATTTTTTGCCTTGTTATTGCGAACGTAGCTGCGTTAAAATTCCTTATTCCCTCCCTTAAAATCCAGTGGATAATAAAGAAACTGATTTGATTAAACCCAATTAATTGAAATAATTTTTATGAACCAATTTTATGAAGCAATCTTACATTTTTAGTAAAGTGTTTTTAAAAAAGTATAAAAGGTCTAAGCAATACCTGCTGCCAGGCTTTTTAATGCTTTTGCTATTAACCTTATTTTGTTGCCCAACGTACGCGCAAACCAAAGTTACCATTACAGGTACGGTTACCGATACTTTAGGCCTCAAAATTCCGGGCGCGGGCATTACCGCCGAAAACGTTAAAAACATAGGCACAACTACGGACCAAAACGGAAAATTTGTGCTTGATGTTGCGCCGGGAACCTCCATCAGAATTTCATTTGTAGGTTATGTAGACCAGCATATTACAGTTACAAGTGAAAACAGGGTGTTTAATATTATTTTAAAGGAAGCATCCTTAATTAAAGATGAGGTTGTAATTACCGCCTTTGGTAAAAAGGAGCGTAAAGAAGCCTTGGTAGGCTCGGTTACCAGTATTAAACCCGGCGAGCTAAAAATACCATCGAGCAACCTTACTACCGCGCTTGCTGGGCAGGCGGCTGGTATAATTGCCTATCAGCGCAGCGGTCAGCCGGGGCAGGATAACGCTTCGTTTTTTGTGCGTGGTGTAACAACCTTCGGCTACAAGCAAGACCCACTTATCTTGATAGATAACGTAGAACTTACCACAACAGACCTGGCACGTTTGCAGGTTGATGATATTGCCAGCTTTTCCATATTAAAGGATGCGAGTGCTACCGCGCTTTACGGTGCAAGGGGTGCCAACGGCGTTATCCTGGTGGCTACTAAAGAGGGTAAGGAAGGCCCGGCCAAGATCAACTTCCGGTCGGAGTATTCATCATCTCAGGCTACCCAAACACCGGAGATCGTTGACCCTATCGAGTACATGAATTTGTATAACGAGGCTTCGTTAACACGTGATCCTAAATTGCCTATCCCGTTTCCTCAAAGCAAAATAAACAATACCATAAACACCATTAACGGTACACCCGGCAGCAATGCCTACGTTTACCCGGCGGTTGACTGGCTTAAACTGTTGTTTAAAAAGAATGCCACCACCCAGCGTAATAACCTGAGTATTAATGGCGGCAGCGGGCTGGCGCGTTACTACATAACCGGTACTTACAACCAGGATAATGGCGTGTTAAGAACAGATATCCGCAATAATAACGATAACAACGTTAAATTCAGGAATTACCAGTTACGTTCCAACATCAACATTAACCTTACCAAAACTACCGAGATCATTGTAAGGTTATCCGGTAACTTTAATGAGTATAATGGTCCTATCACTACAGACGGTTCTTTCGCGTCTGATCTTTATAACATCGCTATCCACACCAGCCCGGTATTGTTTCCCGCGTATTTTCAGCCTGATGCGGCAAATATGAACGCGCAGCATATCCTGTTTGGTAACGTTGGTACAGCCGATGGCACAAGCAACAACAATATATTGTACAATAACCCTTATGCTGCTTTATTAAGAGGGCATAAAAACTCGTCGGAATCAAGGATGTCGGCGCAGTTGGAGTTAAACCAGAATTTGAACTTTTTAACCGATGGCTTAAAATTCAGGACTTTGTTTAATACTAACAGGCACTCATATTTTGATTCGCAGCTGGCTTACAGTCCTTTTTACTATAACGTAAATACGTACGATAAACCTACAGATCAGTATACCTTAACCTGGCTTAATCCACAGCCTACGGGCTACAACGTGGCGCAGGAGTACCTGTCTTACAGTAAGAACGAGCCAAATGCCGATACCTTCCTGTACCTGCAAACAGCGCTTGATTACAATAAACAATTGGGCGATCATAACATTAACGCCACTCTTATTGGCACCATGCAGCAAACTGTTTATTCAAGTGCTAAGGATCCTAAAACAAATACTACCACCTTACAGTACTCCTTGCCTTTCCGTAACCTTGGTTTGGCCGGCAGGTTAACTTACGGTTATAAAAGCAAGTATTTTATTGAGGGTAACTTTGGTTACAACGGCTCTGAGCGTTTTTCTGAAAACCACAGATATGGTTTCTTTCCAACTATTGGTGCATCATGGGTGGTATCTAACGAAAAGTTCTGGAACCCTGCTATTATCGATCGTTTGAAATTTCGCGCCAGCTATGGTTTAGTGGGTAACGATGCCATCGGTCAGCAGCGTTTCTTCTACCTGTCTGATGTTAACCTGTCAACAGGCCCTAACTACGCGCAGTTTGGTTTCAATAACTCGTACGAACGTAAAGGTGTGTACATTAACAGTTATGAAAATGACAACATCACCTGGGAAACTTCAAGGCAAACCAATTTAGCGGTTGAAATGACGCTGCTCAAAAACCTGAACATTGTAGCCGAGTTTTATAAAAACCACCGTTACGATATCCTGCGCGACAGGCAGGTGCCATCAAGCGAAGGTTTTGAATCAACCATCAGCACCAATTTGGGTGTGGCCGATTCAAAAGGTATGGACCTCTCTGCAGATTATAAGCAAAACTTTAATAACGGTTTGTGGGCATCCTTCAGGGGTAACTTTACTTACTCAACCAATAAGTACACCTACATAGAAGAGCCCAACTATAAAGAGCCATGGCGGCATTTTATTGGTCAGCCTATAAGCCGTGGTTACGGTTACGTGGCCGAACGCTTATTTGTTGATGATCAGGAAGCAAAGAACTCCCCATCGCAAATATTCAGTGGCAGCGGGATCCCTCCGCAGGGTGGTGATATCAAATACCGCGATTTAAATGGCGATGGTAAAATTGATAACCTGGATTTAACCTTTTTAGGTTATCCGCAAACACCCGAAATTGTTTACGGCTTTGGTTTCTCCACTGGCTTTAAAGGATTTGATCTTTCGGCATTTTTCCAGGGGCAGGCAAGGGTATCTTTCTTTGTTGATCCAACAAGGGTAAGTCCGTTTATACCAAGTCCGGATGCTTACGTTTACGGTAATACGCAGGTATTAAAAGATTTTGCAGATAGCCACTGGAGCGAAGAGAACCAAAATCTTTATGCCGATTATCCAAGATTAGGTACTACCCGTGCGGCAATTGAAAACAACATACAGCCCAGCACATGGTGGCTGCGCGATGCAAGCTTTATGCGCCTTAAATCATTGGAAATAGGTTATACACTGCCGGTGCGCATATCAAAATCATTGAAGCTTACCAATTGCAGGATATATTTTAACGGGTTAAACCTGCTTACCTGGAGCCCCTTCAAAATGTGGGATCCTGAGCAGGCGGGTAACGGATTCGCGTATCCTATTCAAAAGGTGTTCAATATTGGCCTAAACGTGAATTTATAATCATTAACAGATTAAAACATACGATATGAGATCATATTATAAATTTATTTTCATGACGATGCTTTGTATGACGAGCATTTCATGTAAAAAATATCTTGATGTAACCCCCGATAATGTGGGTACGCTTGATTACGCATTCAGGAACAGGAACGAGGCCGAAAATTATCTTTTTGGATGCTACTCCACCATGCAGCACATGAACGATGTTATTTATAACGCGGGCTTTACTACATCGTCGGAAATTATTTACCCCAATAACCTTACTGCTAATTTTTTCGATCAGAATGGGTTTAACCTTATCAGGGGTGTACAAAGCACCGGTAACCCTATTTTAAATTATTGGGGTGGCGGTGTTGGCGCTGTAAATATTTTCCAGGCTTTAAGGCGGTGTAATACTATGCTGGAAAATATTGATAAACCTATTGACCTTGGTGCACCCGAAAAGAAACGCTGGATAGCCGAAGTTAAATTCCTTAAAGCCTATTATCATTATTACATGATCCGCTTATATGGGCCTATCCTGTTAATAAAAGATAGCTACGCCATTGATGCATCGCCAGAAAGCCTTAAACGTAAAAGGGTATCAACAGATGAGGCGTTTGCTTACGTAGTTTCATTACTTGACGAAGCCATACCAGATTTGCCACCGGTTATTGAAAACCAGGCAAAGGAGTTTGGCCGCATCACCAAGTTTATTGCCATGAGCGTTAAGGCCGAGGTGCTAACTACTGCTGCCAGCCCATTATTTAACGGCAACCCCGATTATGTGAGCTTTAAAGATCATGATGGTAAAAATCTGTTCTCTACCACTTATGATGCCACCAAATGGCAAAAAGCAGCCGATGCCTGTAAAGATGCCATAACAGAGTGCGAAGCACAGGGACTGCATCTTTATAACACGCCGCCTACAACAGGTGTGGGCACGGTGTCTGACGAGTTGAAGAAAATATTAACCCTGCAATCGGCAGTAACTGAAAAATGGGAACAAAACCCCGAGCTGATCTGGGCATTAAACTATGGTTTTGGTTACCAGGGATTTGTAATACCCAAGCTAACTTCAAAATCGGTAAGCCTGGCAAATACTTACCCGTCAAACTGGGCGGTGCCGCTTTCCGAATCGGAATTGTTTTATACCAATCACGGCGTACCGTTAGATCAGGATAAAACTTTTGATTATAACAACCGCTTTACCCCGCAAGTAGGCGATGATGCCAACAAGCATTTTATTGAGCAAGGCTACGAAACTGCTAAAGAACATTTTAACCGCGAAAACAGGTTTTATGCTTCTATAGGTTTTGATGGCGGTATTTGGTTTGGTAACGGTGTGGTTGATGAAAGTAAAGCTTATTATGTACAGGCCCGCGGTATTTTCGCAGTATCTGGTCCCAAAAGCTTTAACTCTACCAACTTTACCGGTATCTGGCCAAAAAAACTGGCAAATTACCAATCGGTAATGGATAATACTTATTCGCCTATTGATTTTCATTTACCGCTTATCCGTTTATCGGGCTTGTACCTTTTATATGCCGAAACGCTGAACGAGGCCCAGGGCCCAACGGCAGATGTATACAACTATATTGATAAGGTAAGAACAAGGGCCGGGTTAGATGGTGTACAGGCATCATGGGCCAATTATTCAAAAACACCGGATAAGGTAAATACAAAAGAAGGTTTGCGCGATATCATTCACCAGGAACGCCGCATCGAATTATCATTTGAAGGGCAAACCGGCTGGGACCTGCGCCGCTGGAAAGAATTGCAGCAAGTGTTAAGCAAACCATTGCAAGGCTGGAACATTAATGAAGGTTCATCTGCCAATTACTACCGACCGCAAACGGTTATTATACCGGTATTTGGCTTAAAGGATTATCTATGGCCTATCAGCACGCAGGATGTGATAGTAAATGAAAACCTTACGCAAAACCCGTACTGGTAGCAGTAACCCGCATTAATAGTGTGTTTGTAATGATTAATATTAAAATATAAATTATGAAAAAGATAAATAACCGCAGATACCTTACATGGTTAGTGTTAGCTCCGGTTTTGCTTATTATGCTGTTTTCATCATGCAAAAAAGCCGAATCGAACATTCAGGTGGTATCTGATGATAAAACAAAACCGGGACCGATAACTAACGTAAAGGTGGAAAACCTTAACGGCAGCGCCAGGCTTACTTATACCCTGCCCGATTCAAAGAACTTGCTTTATGTACTTGCCCGTTACAATATTAACGATACCAAATCAAGGGAAACCAAAGCCAGCTATTATACCGACACCATAGTGGTTGATGGTTTTGCAAGGGCTAAGGATTACACGGTAACCCTTTACGCGGTAAGTCGCGCTAATATCATGTCAGATCCGGTAACGGTTACAGTAAGTCCGCTTACGCCCAACTACCTGCTGGTAAATACCAACTTTGCCATCACCCCAGATTTTGGTGGTGCAAACTTTTTTGGTTTGAACCCTAATAAAGTGCCTATAGCCGTTCACATTATTACCTATAATGATGCTATTAAGGGCTATGACGATATTGAGCCCAAGTATTTAAGCACTGATACTGTTAATATTTCGGTAGATGGATATGCAGCTACGCCACGCAAATTTGGTGTTTACACTACAGACAGGTTCGGCAATATTTCTGATACCGTGTTTACCACGTTAACACCTTTGTTTGCAATAGAGCTTGATAAAACCAAATTTGCCACTTATCATCTTGGTACCGATAGCCCTATAGGTTACGGCTGGGAGTTCAGATACTTCTTTGATGGCAACCTGGGCGATCCGGGATGGCACACGCTGAGTGCTCCTTTAAAAATAGGAACCTTTAGTCTTGGTGTGCGGGCCAAAATAAGCAGTCTTAAGCTTTATAACCGCCTGCCGGATATCTATGGCTATCAAAACTCCCGCATGTTTACCATCTGGGGATCTGATGTTGATGCGCCGGGAGATTATCCTGCCTGGCCTGCAGGTATTACCCCTGTGGGTACCGTGCTTGGCGATTGGGTTAACATGGGCAACTTTGTGTATCCAAATCCGCCATCGGGTTTACCGGCAAACCAGGCCAATGCGTCAGACATACAGTTTGGGGCTGATGGGGTTAGCTTTAAAATGCCAATCACCGCGCCTGCCGTTAGGTTCATAAGGTTCCAATGTACACAAACCTGGGCCGGGCTTGATTATGTTCACGCTAAGGAAATTACATTATTTGGTGATCCTTCACAGTAAATCGTTAAATAAAAAAATTATGAAAATGAAAATCACATTCAACGTTACTGTTTTCCTATGTGTATGCTTTGCAATGTTTGGTTGTAAAAGGTACGATACGGATTATAAGTCATTTTTAGATCATCATGAAGTTACGTACCCGGGTTTGGCAACCGGCGTAACTTACCATGCCGGTAATTTAAGGGCTGTACTGGTTTGGCACCCCAGCCCTGATCCCAGTATCAAAAACTATGTTGTTTCATGGAATAACGGCAGCGATTCTGTTATAGTTGATGCCACAACACATGATCCCGGCGATTCAATAAAGGTGTCTATCCCTAACCTTAAGGAGTATGTTTATACCTTTAAAATAATTGCCCATGATAATGCCGGTAATACATCGGTAGGGCAGGAGCTGAACAATGTAAGGGTATATGGAGCTGTTTACTCTGGCGCTCTTGCAAACCGGGCAATAAACCTGGCCGCTCCTTATGAATTTAGTGCCGATAACTCATTAAAGTTAAATTTTAACTCGCCCGATACCGGTAACGTATCAACTACTATAAAGTACACCAATACAGCCGGCGCGGCTGCCGAAGCAAAGCTCGACGCTAAAAGCAGCTCCATTACATTAACCGATTATAAAATTGGTACCGATATTAAGTACCGGTCATTTTATATCCCGGAGGCTGGCGCGGCCGATGAGTTTAGTCCGGCTGCGGATGTGGATTTTGTTAAGATCCTACACATTGTTTTGTTAGATAAGTCATTATTTAAAGAATACGATCTGCCAACAGACATTAATTCGGCATATGGATGGTATTTACCTTACATGTGGGATGGTAAGACGCTGGATGAACCCGGTTTCTATGCAAATAATCAGGTTCCTTCATGGGTTACTATTGATATGGGCCGGCCGGCATTATTATACAGTATGAAAATATGGCAAAGAACCGGGGGCGGAGCCCTTTATGATCAGGGTAATCCTAAACGGTTTGAAATTTGGGGTAGCAATAACCCAAGCGCTGACGGTAATTTTAGTTCCTGGACAATGCTGGGCAGCTTTAACTCGGTTAAGCCGTCAGGTTTACCAAGGGGGCAAACCAACCAGACCGATGTGGATTTTAACACCGCTGGCGAACAGTTTATGTTTCCTGCTGCTACAACACGCTATCGTTACATGAGAATTAAAGTGCTGGAAACATGGGGTGAAGCTAACTATTGGCACCTGTTGGAGATCAGCATGTATAGCTTGGATCAGTAGTATTAATTGGTAAGAATCAACGATCCTAAAAAACACCCGCTGTATCTCCTGATGCAGCGGGGTTTTTATTTAAAGCGGGGAGGGAATCTTATAAATTCATACCGCCCGATACCTCAATACGCTGACCATTTATCCAGCGGGCATCTTCGGTACATAAAAATGAAACCACACCGCCAATATCGTCGGGTAAACCTACACGACCCAGAGCGGTAAGGCCTGAGATCGTTTTGTTTAATTCCTGGTTATCACGCACCATACCGCCGCTAAAATCGGTTTCAATTGCACCAGGTGCAACTATGTTGGCTGTAATACCGCGTGCGCCAAGTTCTTTAGCCAGGTACCTGGTAAGTACCTCTACAGCACCCTTCATGGATGCGTAAGTGCTTGAACCCGGGAAGCTGAATCTTGCCAAACCCGATGACAGGTTAATGATGCGGCCGCCATCGTTTATTAACGGTAACGCTTTTTGCGTTAAAAAGAATACACCTTTAAAGTGGATGTTCAGGATGTTGTCAAAATCTTCTTCGGTAGTTTCGGCAAACAGGGCATGGTGACCAATACCTGCATTGTTTATCAAAAAATCGAAATGATCAGTATCAAACTTATCTTTCAGTAAGGTTGTTATCGACTCAAAAAAACTGTCGAAACTTTTTACGTTGCCGGTGTTTAACTGAAGTGTGGCTGCTTTTACGCCTGCTTTTTCGAGTTCAGCTACTAAAGCATCTGCCTCATCTTTTTTGCTGTTGTAGGTAAATATTACGTTGATGCCTTTTTGAGCAAGACTTAATGCCGCGTTTTTACCCAGGCCACGACTACCGCCGGTTACAAGGGCTATTTTATTGTTATTTGCCATTTTGTTTTTTTATTTGTTTTATGATGTAAAGGTAAGGCGGCAAACGGCGGTATTGTTTGCAAACATCAATCCAATAGTTGCAAAATTCAAATATGGTATGCGTTTGCCCACACTCTTTACAAATTAACTGTTGATTAATTATAGTAATCACCTATATTTAACTGCCATCAATTAACCTTTGAGAATGATACCTTATTTAAAATTAAAACGTCGCGGTTTACTACTGTGCAGCCTGTTGCTTTCGGCTTTTGTAAGTACCAATGCCGCGGTAGTGAAGCGCCCCCCTGCTGTCGATGATTCCCTGTTTAAACAAGCCGGGATACTAAATATAATGCACAAGGTGGCCGATTGGCAGCTGAACGAATGGAACACCAAAGGCTTTACCCATAAAAAGTACGACTGGACAAACGCCGCCTGCTACACCGGTATTTACGCACTTGGCACCATAAAAAACAATGAAGAATATTTACGCGCCCTTGTTAATATCGGTAACGCGCTTAACTGGGATACTGGTCCATCCCGTTTTATGGCCGACGATTATTGCATTGGGCAAACCTATTCGCTGCTGTATAAAAAATATAAACAAATGCGCATGCTTGCCCCTTTTATTCAACAGGGCGATAGCATTGTGAACGCTCCCCATGATGAGTCCTTAGAGTGGAAAAACAATATTGCACAGCGGCAATGGGCCTGGTGCGATGCTTTGTTTATGGGGCCACCGGCGTTAGCGTATTTGAGTACAGTAACCGAAAATCCTAAATATTTGAATACGGCTATTTCCCTTTGGTGGAAAACCACGGCTTATTTATATGATCCTGCCGAGCATCTTTATTTTAGAGATGGCAGCTATCTCAACAAAACCGAAAAGAACGGTAAAAAAATCTTTTGGTCGCGCGGTAACGGTTGGGTATTGGCCGGGCTGGTGCGGGTGATGGAGAATATCCCCGAGGAGAATCCCGAGAAGAAGAAGTTTGAAGCGCTGTATAAAGATATGGTAGCCAAAATAGCCTCCCTGCAACAGTCGGATGGCAGCTGGCATGCCTCACTGCTTGATCCCGAGAGTTATCCCGTTAAAGAAACGAGTGGTACCGGTTTTTACACCTACGCCATACTTTGGGGATTAAACCGTAAACTGTTAGATAAAAAAATATACTGGCCGGTGGTGCAAAAGGCATGGCAGGCGCTTACAGCCTCTGTTCATACAGATGGGATGCTGGGCAATGTACAGCGCATTGGTGCAAGCCCCGATTCGGTAACCGATGACAGTACCGAAGTTTACGGCGTAGGCGCGTTCTTACTCACAGGATCGGAATTGTATAAATATGTGAGGAAGCTGTAAGTAGAAGAATGTCTGCAAGATGAGGTCTCACCCTGAGCTTGTCGAAGGGGCGCGCTGCCCACCATTGCTTCGACAGGCTCAGCATGACAGCCACCATAATTGTGAACTAAAGGAACCCTACCTCGCTATCCCTGCCGAATTAAACTGTAGGTCGTAAAGTTTGCGATAGTGGCCGTCCTCAATTTTAAGGAGTTCCTGGTGGGTGCCGCTTTCCATGATCTCGCCATGGTCAAGCACAATGATCCTGTCGGCGTTTTGTATGGTAGATAGGCGGTGCGCTATCACTATTGCCGTGCGGCCCTGCATCAGCTTATTAATGGCATTCTGGATGAGGATTTCGGTTTCGGTATCAACAGATGACGTGGCCTCGTCCAAAACTAAAATGGCGGGGTTGTAAACCAGCGCCCTTATAAATGAAATAAGCTGCGATTGCCCTGCTGAAAGTGTAGCGCCGCGTTCCATCACATTATAATCATATCCGCCGGGCAGACGCTCAATAAATTCATGCGCGCCAACGTCTTTGGCGGCGGCAATAATTTGCTCGCGGGTAATAGCCTGGTTATTGAGGCTTATGTTGTTGGCGATAGTATCGGTAAATAAAAATACATCCTGTATCACGGTAGCAATCTGCGAGCGCAAAAACTCCACCTCGTAATCGCGGATATCGTGCCCGTCAACTTTAGCACTGCCCTTGCCTATTTCATAAAAACGGTTAAGGATATTTATGGTTGATGATTTGCCCGCGCCGGTAGCACCAACAAGCGCCAGTGTTTCACCGGGTTTTACGTGGAAACTGATGTTTTTCAGCACCCAGTTCTCATCATTATAAGCAAACCAAACATTGTCAAATTCAATCTCGCCTTTTAAGCGGCCGGTTTTTAGGGTGCCGTTGTCGGTAGCTACTTCATCGGTATCTAAAACTTTAAAGATCCTGTCGGCGCCAACCATGCCCATTTGCAGGGTATTGAATTTATCGGCCAACTGACGGATCGGCCTGAAAAGCATATTGAGCAATACAATAAAGCTTGTAATTACCCCCGGTGTAATGCCCTTGTGTGAGGCCGATAACGCCGCCAGCTGATTATCAGACAGCATGCGTTTACAGCCATACCAAACCAGCAGGCCCATACAAATGGCAAACAAAATTTCCACTACAGGGAAAAATATAGAGTAATACCAGTTGGAGCGGATGTTGGCATCGCGGTATTTCTGGTTTACATCCTTGAATTTGCGCATCTCCTGGTCTTCGCGGGCAAATAACTGGATAATGCTGATACCTGAAATATGCTCGGCCAAAAATGTATTTAACCGGGCCACCTGCGTACGTACCTCCTGGAAAGATGATTTAATGGCTTCCTTAAATACATAGGTTGATGCAAAAAGAAAAGGCATGGGGATAAGCGTAATGAGGGCCAGTTTCCAGTCCTCATACAGCATATAGCCAATAACGGCCAGCACCAGCAGCATATCGCCCATGATGGAGATCAGCCCTTCAGAAAAGATATCGGCAATGGTTTCCAGGTCAGATACGGTGCGGGTAATGAGCATCCCGATAGGCGTACGATCAAAATATTTAAGCCGCAGACTGGTAATGTGATTGAAAATATCTATCCGCAGATCACGGATAACGGATTGGCCCAGCGCGTTTGTTAAATAAGTTTGGTAATACTGCGCAATCGTTTGAACAATGAGCTGTGCTATCATCAGTCCCACCATAAAAACAAGACCGTTATAATTATCGCCCAAAATATCAACATCAAGCGTGCGCTGGATAAGTATGGGCTGCAACAAAGCACTAACCGCCAAAAAGATGGTTAAAAACGCTGCCACAACAAAGGTTTTGTTGTAGGGCTTTACGTAGTGCATTACCCGCTTTAACAGTTTCCAATCAAGCGCTTTACCAGTGATTTCAGACATGTTTTGTTAAAATTCTAATATCTAAATTCTAAACTCTAAAAAAGAAAATTCTAAACTTAAAAGAACTCTAAATCTAAAAAACTCTAAAATTAACATTTATAAAGAAACACAAACTACGCCAATATTTGGTAAAGGCATTTAGGGTTTTATACATAATCCTTTTTATTTTAGAATTTAGTGTTTAGAATTTATTTCCAAAAGGATATTTTACTTCCGTTAAATACAAGCCGCATGCAGGCACACTCATGCCGGCATTTGAGCGGTTCTTGCTTTCGATGATTTCGCGTACGGCCTCGGGTGGCATTTCGTGTTTGCCTACCATCATGAGGGTGCCCACAATAGCGCGTACCATGTTACGTAAAAACCTGTCGGCAGATATATGGAATATCATGCCCTGTTCGGTTTTTAACCATTCGGCACGGGTTATTTTGCAATTATTGGTCTTTACCTGCGTGTTAGATTTGCTGAAACAACTAAAATCCGTGTATTCCATGATTATGGTTGCCGCCTGGTTCATCACTTCCAGATCAGGTACATTACGCACCAGCCATGAGTATCCTCTTAAAAAAGGGTCTTTATTAAAATTTATGTGGTATTGGTATGAGCGTAAGGTGGCATCAAACCGGGCATGTGCATCCTCATTAACCGGAAATATATTTTTTATGGCAATATCATAAGGTAGCAGGGCGTTGAGGCTTCTTAGTTTTTGGTTGATTGGCGATGGATGATGGTCCATAGTTGGTGTTTCAGTTTTACCTGCATTACTATGGTCTATAAACAATGGACTATCGACCACATTGCTATCAACCTCCAAATCAAAATGCGCGAAAAACTCCTTTGCATGAACGCCGGTATCAGTACGTCCACAGCCGATGGTTTCAATAGGCTGGCGTAAAATAGTTGCCAGGGCTTTATTCAATACCTCCTGCACACTTACCGCGTTAGGCTGTATTTGCCAGCCATGATAGCTGCCGCCATCATAAGCAAGTTCAATAAAATAGCGCTGTTTGGTACTCACACGGCAAAGTTAATAATATGCCGGGGATGGGTATTCATTATTTGGTCATTCTTGGTTTATTCAGCCGGCTCACTAATATATTCTTTGTAGATAGATTCAAACATTATCCTGTCTTCAACGGCTTGGTTAAAGGGTTTGTCTAAAAAAGTGTTGCTGTAGCCAATAGCTTTGGCCAGGTTCTTTAATACTTTAAAATAAGTAACCTCAATGCCCTCAATCAACTGTAAATAAAACAGGATAAACACATCGCGCTCCATTGCGGTTTTACCAGTTTTGATGGCAGATAGGTAGGCCTCCAGCGTCATGGCTTTCATTCCCAATACGCTAATCTTTGATTGATCTTCGTTTATAGCTGCAAAAATACCATCCATGTGCTCCAGTTGACTTTTGGCGTCATCGGCACAATCCTGTATGGCGTTTTTTAAAAATTTAAGCGTGGCAAGCGATCTTATCTCATCAAAAAAATGAATAAGGTGCTGTTTGCCGCAATAAATGCTGTTTAAATGTTCCAGAAATATTTTTTTCAGGTGGGCATCCTCAAACTTCACCTCCTGGGGTGATAGTGAGTTAACGGGGGTAAGGGCCATATATTAATTACTAATCAGAAACTAAATTTAAAGATACGGTATTAATTATCATAAAAAGCAAATTGCAGCGCTAATAAAATGACAGCAGGCAATACGTAAAACAATTATATTTGCCCCATAATTTTAATGTTATGTTACAACGAATTCAAAGCGTCTATTTATTGTTTGCCGGTTTGGTGCTGTTTGCCCTTTTCTTTTTTCCGCTGGCCCACAACGTTTATATAGCCGATAAACCATCGAGTATTATGGTTACTGGTATTTACCAGGATGTTAACGGCATACAACAACACACCACATCTTTTACAGCACTTACAGCCATTACAGGCGTTGTGGCAGTAATTCCGTTGGTTATTATATTTTTATTTAAAAACCGTAAACAGCAGGTGGCCCTTTGCTACAGCTGCATACTGGTATTAATTGGTTATAGCTATTGGATGGCGCAAACCGTAAAAAATGCCGTTGGCGATAGCGTGCAGCTTGATACCAAAACAATGGGCATAGGGTTGTTTCTTACCTCGTTAAGTATAGTGCTGCTTATCCTGGCAACAAAAAGCATCCAAAGAGATGAGAAGCTGATAAAATCTGCGGATAGATTGCGGTAGTGGATATAAGGAACTGGACGATTGCTTAGAACCACTCCACTAATCAACCATTCAACGAATTACTCAAACCTGCCAAATTTCTCAATTTTACGATAAGGCTTGCTCAAAAAATCGCCGACCACCTGGTTAAATATGTCCCTGTAAAAGATTGGGGTGGAGTGGCCGGAATTTGGCAAGATCCATAAATAAGCGTTTGCTATATTATCTGCAATAAGCATGGTATGTTTGGTACGCAGCACATCATGATCGCCGCCAATTACCAATGTTGGGCAGGTTATTTTCTTTAATGCTTCCAGCTTAATATGCGGTTCGTAGGTTAGCAGGTGTAAAAGCTTTACCTGGTTTTTCATTTCGGCTGTGGGGTTTTTTATCTTTTTCATGGTATCGGCAGCAACCTGGTTCATCTTAAAAGCATAGTTATACACAAACTCATCAACCGCGCTGGTATCGGGCCAAAGATTAGCGCCGGTTACGGCCAGTTTTTTCACCTTATCCGGGTGGTTAATGGCCAGCAGTAAGCCTTCAATGCCGCCGTCGCTCCATCCAATCACATTAACGTCTTTCAGCTTAAGGTTATCCAGCAGGGCATTCAGATCGTCGGTCATCATTTCATAACTTAAGGAGTCTTTATCGTCTGCCGATTTTCCCTGGGCGCGGCTATCGGCAAGTATCACCTGGTAGTTTTTAGCAAAATAAGGGATCTGGTACCTGAAGTTATTGATGGAGCCGCCGTTGCCATGGATGATAAGCAATGGCTGACCCTTGCCATAAACCTCGTAGTACATCTTAAATCCTCTTATATCTGCATATTTACCCACGGCTGGGTTATGGCCGTATTTGGTGGTATCCTTATCTGGTAATTGCTGCGCGTTGCAAAAGCTGGCGAAGAATGTAAAAAGTATAATTGCGAAAGTGGTTTTAAGGTTTTTCATAATGGGTTAATAATTAATGCCTTAAATATAAAAATTATAAATTTCAGTTGCATATGCCGGTGAAAATTCACTGAAAATAAAAAAGCCCATCTCAAATATGCTGAGATGGGCTTTTCTGTAAATATAAATTGCCTATGAATAATCAAAGCTTCCCTTTTTAAACGGAAGTTTGAAAAATGCAGTGGTTACATTCCAAATATGTTTCAGGCGATAATTAGCGTTCTTTTTAACCTTGGCTAAGCCGTGCGCTTCCAGGTTCATAAATGGAGTGGTAATGGTGCCTGTTTTTGAAGAAGTGGGCTGCGGAGTTGGCCGTTTCTCTATCACTACTATCGAATCATAATAATGCAGCGAGTTTACTGACCGGGTAAAATCATTAACCTTTAATGAATTTTCAACCGAGTGATAAGCGTTTAGCTGATCAATAAAGTTTTTTGAGTACTCAATAAAGGTGCCCTGCCTTTTATGGCCGCCGCCGTATTTTAACCAGTAAGAGGTATGGATATCTTCACACAGGTAAACGCCATCAGGCTTTACATGGCTAAACAACTCCTCGTATGATATTATTTGCTGCAGCATGGTATGGCCGCCATCGTCAATTAAAATATCAATAGGGGGAATCTCCCGCTTTACTGTTTGCAGGAAATTACGGTCGGTTTGTGAACCTATCAGGATCTTAATATTCTCTTCTTCAACCGCTTTGCAGTTTGGGTTAATATCTATGCCGTAAATTTTAGCTTTATCGCCAAAGTAGCTCTTCCACATTTGCAGGCTGCCGCCATGCAGGGTGCCTATTTCCAGGATCACTATTTCTTTGCCGCGGTATTTGGCAAAATGCCTTTCATAAACATCAAAATAATGAGCCCATTTATATATTACCCGTTCTGTATTATTCTTAAAATATATTTCAAGATCATTCATTTCTGTTACGATTTTATGGCTTTAAACCTACATAAAAAAAACTGACCTCCAAAGCGAATTTCAAATAGGTTAACGGCCGGGTTGCTGCTGTTTACGTAACTATCAAATTTTCAAAAGGTTGACTGTTTAAAATAATCTGCCGAAGGCATTGCTTTTGCCAAATATAATTCCTATCTTTGCGCCCGATTTGGCGATGTTGCCAAATTCGTTATTTTAATTCATGAACCCATTTATTAATCTGGGAATCCGTCATGATATTGTTAATGCCATCTCTGAGTTAGGGTTTGAAAACCCAACGCCAATCCAGGAACAGTCAATTCCGGTATTGTTAACAGGCAGCAACGATTTTGTCGGATTAGCCCAAACCGGGACCGGTAAAACTGCTGCCTTTGGCTTGCCATTATTAGAGCTATTGGATTTTGAACAAAATCATCCACAGGCACTTATTTTATGCCCAACACGTGAGCTTTGCTTACAAATTACAAACGACATTAAAAATTACTCCAAAAAAATGGACAACGTACACGTTGTTGCCGTTTATGGAGGAGCAAGCATTATGGATCAGTTACGCCAGATCAAACGCGGCGTACAAATCGTAGTTGCAACGCCAGGTCGTATGCTTGATATCATTAACCGTAAGGCTATTGATTTCTCGAAGGTAAAATATGTAGTATTGGATGAAGCTGATGAAATGCTCAATATGGGCTTTCAGGAAGACATTGATAATATCCTATCTACCACGCCCGATGAGAAAAAAACATGGTTATTCTCGGCTACCATGCCTGCTGAAGTTCGCCGTATAGCGAAAAAGTACATGGATAACCCGTTTGAACTTACCATGGGCGAAAAAAACACAGGTAATGTTAACATTGAGCACGAGTACTATATAGTACGTGCCCGTGATAAGTATGCTGCTTTTAAACGCATTGTTGATTTTAACCCCGATATTTTTGGTATTGTATTTTGCCGTACCAAAATTGAAACACAGGATATTGCAGAAGCCCTTATAAAAGACGGTTACAATGCCGATTCTTTACACGGCGATTTGTCACAGCAACAACGCGACAAGGTAATGAAACGTTACCGCGAGCGTAACCTGCAGCTGTTAATTGCTACAGACGTTGCTGCACGTGGTATTGATGTTAATGATGTAACACACGTTATTAACTACAGTCTGCCAGACGAAGTTGAAAATTACACCCACCGTAGCGGCCGTACAGCCCGTGCCGGTAAAACAGGTGTATCAATAGCTATTGTTAACGCTAAGGAATTAGGCAAAATACGCCAGATTGAACGCGTTATAGGTAAAAAGTTTGTTAAAGCCGAAATTCCTACGGGTTTTGATGTTTGCGAAAAACAATTATTCTCTATTGTTCACAAAGTACATAATGTACAGGTTAACGAAGAGCAAATTGAGCAATACCTGCCACGCATTCTTGAAGAATTTAAAGATTTTAGCAAAGAGGATTTCATTAAACGTTTTGCTTCAATTGAATTTAACCGTTTCCTTGATTACTACAAAAACGCACCAGATCTTAACGCAAATGTTGAAGAAGGTCGTTCACGTGACAGGTTTGATGACCGTGGTGAGCGTGGCGAACGTGGTGCCCCAAGCGGTCCATCGGCTTATACCCGTTTATTTATAAACTTAGGTTCTGTTGATGAGTTTAACCGTGGCGATTTGTTAGGTTACATTTGCAACCAATCAAAAATTAGCGGCCGCACCGTTGGTAAAATAGATGTTAAGGGTGTTTACTCTTTCTTTGAAGTACCAAACGAAGACGTTGAAAAAGTATCTGCAGGTTTTGCAGGTGCCGAATTTAAAGGTCGTCCTGTAAGGATAGAAGTATCTGGCGAGGGTACCAGCGATCGTCGTGAAGGTGGTGGCAGTCGTGGTGGCGATCGTCGTGAAGGCGGCGGCGGTTACCGTGGCGGCGAACGCCGTGAAGGTGGCGGTGGTTACCGTGGTGGCGACAGAAATAGTTCTGGTGGCGACCGTCGTAGCGGTGGTTTCCGTGATTTCTCCGGAAAACCCCGCGAAGAACGTCCCGAACGTAGAAGAAGATTCTAATAAAGTAGCAAGTTTTAGTATCAAGTAGCAAGACAATAGCAACACAGCTAAATCAATCTTGGTACCTGATACTAAATACTCGTTACTAAAAGATAGTTTTCATGCGCTTCCTTGGTAAGAAGCATTAGTTTTAGTTTAGTTTTGTTAACAAAGCCTTCATCTGCCGCCAGCAGTGAAGGCTTTTGTTTTATCGGGCAAATTCCACTACATCCGAATCAGGATATAAAAGCGTGAGCTTGTGCTCATCAAGCGCTTTTATCACAAACTTGGTATATGGCCTGCTGCCTTCGTACGATGTACAAATGGTATCCTTATTCACAAAATAATCCTCAGTAACCGGCTGCCCGTCATCGGTAGTAAATTTCTTATCGGTAATAACCAGTTTAGTTTCACCATCTTTTGATGTCCATTTACCTTCCAGTTTTTTATTGGGTTGGCTGGTGGTACATGCAAAAGCAAACAAGATCAATGCACAAATAGCGCATGGCAGTACTAAAGGATATTTTTTCATGACAGGTGGGTTTTAACGTACAAGCCTTGCCGGCAGGTTAAATTTACTAAATATTAGGTTGCGGGCTTGTCAACCAGTAATGATTTTTTAACATAAACCTTGTGGCCTTTTTTGTTTATGTAATAGTAGTACGAGTTTTTATCAATGTAAATGGTTTGCCCACCGGGTGCTACCTTGCCATCGTACTTTTTATCAACCACACCAGCGGCGCCTTTAGCAGCAATCTCTGATGTTTTATGGCCAACCTTTTTTGCGGTATTGCCTATTTTATGACCAAGGGTTGAATCCTTGTGGGTTTGCGCAAAGCTGGTTTGCGATATCATGAATGATCCGGCCGCAAACATGGCTATTTTGAATAAATTTTTCATAACAGTGTTTTTAAATTAGTATGTTATGGTACTAACTCAATTTTTCTGCCAAGTTGCGCATTTCTATCACCGGCGACCGTTTTTGGTATAAAATAGCGTAAACGGCATCGCAAACGGGCATATTCACCTTGTACTGTTTGTTAACCTGTTGTAGGCAATTTACTGCATAATACCCCTCGGCAATCATATTCATCTCTAACTGGGCCGATGTTACCGTATAGCCCTTGCCTATCATATTACCAAACGTACGGTTACGGCTAAACTGCGAGTAAGCGGTAACCAGCAGATCGCCCAGGTAGGCTGACTCCTTAATATCACGATTTATAGGATGTACCGCGTCAACAAATCGCTCCAGCTCGCGTATGGCGTTTGAAATAAGCACCGCCTGGAAGTTATCGCCATAGCCTACGCCGTGGCAGATGCCGCTGGCAATGGCATATACGTTTTTAAGTACAGCGCCGTACTCGGTACCGTATATATCGTCAGATACGTTGGTTTTTATGTAGCGGGTATTAATCATACCGGCAAATTCAGCGGCAAGCTCCAGGTCGCCAGAGGCAATAGTTAAGTAGGAGAGTTTTTCCAGAGCAACCTCCTCGGCATGGCATGGCCCGCTTATCACTATAAAATCATTGAATGATATGCCGTAGTGCTGGTTCAAAAATTCGCCTATGATCTGGTTTTCATCCGGCACTATACCTTTAATGGCCGATACCACTTTTTTACCGGCAAGGTCGGCAGGGGTAATGCCTGCAAATGCCTCCTTTAAAAACGCGGCAGGTACATTAAGCAATACAATATCGGCTTGCTGTATAAGTGCTTTAAGATTAGTTGATATATTTTCTGGCGGTAGCTTTATCTCCACCGAACTCAGGTAATGCGGGTTATGATTAAATTTGTGCAGATGTTCAACAGCCTGCTCGTTACGCATCCACCAAAAAATTTCCTTCTCGGTAACGTTATCGGCCAGCATTTTAATATTGGCTGTAGCCCAGCTCCCACCGCCAACTACTGTGATCTTTTTCTTTTGCTTTAACATTAAATAGAATTGCCAGGTTTTAATTGACGAAGCAAATTAATGAAATATTATGCAGAATTTGGAGGTGAAAGGTAAAAGGTTAAAGGCGAAAGGTTTTTGGGGGATGGATAAACTAAATTAGTTAAGTAGGAGCAAGGACAATGGACTTTTGGATAAAGGATAAAATTGAAACTAAATTAGTTAAGTTTGTTTATAGAGTTAACCGAAGGGTTTACTCACCCGACCATCGCTGCGCTCGGCCACCCGCTCTTCAGCTTCGCTGGAAAGAGGGATAGCAGGATTTGATATTCCTTGCGCTCGTTTGTAACGAGTGCTTAAAGTGTTTTTGCGTTTACAACGCTTCGTCGCGATGCAATCGTGTTAAGCACTCGTTACAAACGAGCGCAAGTGAGTGATATGTAAGATTATGAATTAAGTCGAAAATGGTTTTACCCTCTTTCCAGCGAAGCTGAAGAGAGGGTCGCCGCACGAAGTGCCGACTGGGTGAGTCTAACAGTGTGCAGAGTCACCATTGTTATCACTCCCCAACTAAAAAGTTTACAACAACAAATGGAATATGAACCCGTCAGCCAGGAAATCCTTTAACCAAAATTTTACCAACGAAAAATACCAGCAGTTTTTAAAACAGCTTGATAACAACCTGCATGGCCCGGTGCAGTTTCGGGTTGCTGAAACACCTGTTTTTTTGACTGCTGATTTCAGGGATAAGCTGATAGATGCCGGTAACGCCATTGTTGATGCCATTTTGCAGCCCGGCTTTAAGGAACTTACTGAACGCGCCATCCCGGCTAAATGGCGGGTTGCCAATGAAAACGACCATCCGCATTTTATAGCGCTTGATTTTGGGGTTTGTAAGGATGATGCCGGCAACATTGTGCCAAAACTTATAGAGCTGCAGGGCTTTCCGTCGTTATATGGTTTTCAGGTATTAATGGGCGATGCTTATAAAGATGTATTTGGTATTGGCGACGATCAGACCGTCTATTTTAATAACCTGGATAAAGCCGGTTATCTTGATCTGCTGCGGAAAACCATAATTGGCGATAATAAACCCGAAGAAGTGGTGCTGATGGATGTGAATGCGCCCGAACAAAAAACGGCTGTTGATTTTTACATCACCCAAAAATACCTGGGTATTCCGGTAGTTTCGTTAAACGATCTGAAGCAACGGGGCAACCAACTTTTTTATGAAGCCGATGGAGAACTGAAACTTATTAAGCGTATTTATAACCGCCTGATATTTGATGAAATTGATGGGGATAATGCCATTTTTGATAAGGTGGTTGATATACGCCAGCCGCTTGATATGGAGTGGATAACGCACCCTAACTGGTTTTATCGCGTAAGCAAATTCACCATGCCATTTTTAAGCGGCGACTATATTCCCCAAACACAATTCCTGCACCAGATAGAATACTTGCCTGCCGACCTGGAAAATTATGTGCTTAAACCACTGTTTTCCTTTGCCGGGCAAGGGGTGATTATTGATGTTACTGTGGATGATATTCGCAGTATAAAAGATCCCGAGAACTGGATATTGCAGCAAAAGGTTAATTACGAACCCTTTGTGGAGGCCCCTGATGGCGGTGTAAAAGCCGAGATCCGCCTGTTGTATTTATGGCCCGATGGTGATGCGCAACCTACGCTGGCCATAAACCTGGCCCGGCTTAGTCGAGGTAAAATGATAGGGGTGCGTTATAACAAAGATTTTGACTGGGTAGGCGGAACAATTGCCCTTATGCCACGTTAAACTTTATACTAATAAAAGTGTCTGTACGTATATATTAAAAATGTAGTATTTTTGCAACATGAATATTCAAGCCATCATTATAATAGTTTTATTTGCTGCTGCAATATTTTACATCGGCCGTATGATGTATAAAAGCCTTACGGCAAAAAAAGGATGCGGTGGTAATTGTAAATGTGGGGTCGATTTTTCGGGCGTTGATGCCCCAAAAGCGCGCAAGTAATTAACGGTTACCATTCATTAAATCTTCATATGTTAGCCATACTTTTAACCAGAAGTAACCTCACTTAATGTCTTCAAACAAGCAAGTTTTTCAGGCCGATTCACCGGGTAGATGGAATAAGTTTAAATGGCTTAGCCGTGTTTTACTTATCGTGCTCATTATTGGTATCGTTGCCGTAATAGTTACTATAAAATCTACCTACTACCCTGATCTTCCCAACCTTGATCCTGCCCCAAAAAAGATGTCGAAAGAGGAGTTGGAGCAACTTAAACGGTCAACTAAATACAAATACTTCCGTATTCAGAAATCCGAAATTGAAAGCATGGAGCGGGCAAGGCGTTTGCACCAGCTAAAACAACCCAACAATAACGACAGGATAAACGCGGGTTTTTATCGCCCCTGGGAGCCGCAGGCCTACAATTCGCTGGTAGTGAACATCAAGCATCTGGATATGGTGGTGAGCGAAGGTTTTTCTGTATTGCCCGGCATTGATACCGTTGTTACCAAAATTGATACGGGGTTAATGAACCTCAATAAAAAATATAAAAAGCCCATCTTAGTTACGCTTTCAAACTATGTTAACGTCAATAATACTACTGGTGGGTACGATAGCAAAGATGTTGAACGTATATTTAAAAATAAAAAATTACGTACCGGTTTTATAAACAGTATAGTAAACTCGCTCACTAAATATAAGTTCAAGGGTATCAACGTAGATCTGGATGAGATAAAGGACAGGAACAGCGCCAGCTATGTGGCTTTCCAAAACGAACTTTATGCAACCTTAAACGCAAAACACTTCCTGGTTACACAAAACGTAGTGCCCGAGGACGAGGCGTATGATATTGTGAGGCTGCAGCATGTTAACGATTTTCTGTTTATTATGGCCATTGATGAGCATAATGAACAAAGTAATGCCGGCGACCTGAGTAATCAGCACTGGGTTGAGCAGATATTGGATGATGTATGTTCAAAAGTGCCGAGCGAAAAGATCATTTTAACCTTTGCAGGCGGCGCTTATGACTGGCGCGAAAGTAGTGTAGGCAAGCCAATTGGCTATCAGCAGGCTATTAGTACAGCAGAGGAAAAACAAAGTAAGATCACTTTTGATCCTATGTCGGCCAATTTGCGTTACACCTATATGGATAAGGATAGCCTTGACCATACCGTATATTTTACAGATGCGGCCACCAATTTTAACGTTATCCGCATGGCCGATGACTGGGCCACAGGCGGCGTTGCCCTTTGGCGCTTAGGCACCGAGGATCCACGGTTATGGTCGTTCTTCCAAAAAAATCTTTCTATTGATTCTCTGCGCAAAACAGGGGTTGATATGCGCAAATTAACCAGTGTAGGCTTAAATAACCGCGTTAACGTTGATTATGATGGCGATGGCGAGGTGCTTGACCTTATTACCACTCCCGCCACTGGCGAAATAGCGGTTAAAATAGATACCAACAGCAAAACCGGCGATTTTATGATTGCCGATCAGCATTATATTAAACTGCCTACCAAGTACGTGATCCGCAGGTATGGGTATAAGCCTAAGAAGATCGTTTTAACTTTTGATGACGGTCCAGACCCTGATTATACGCCGCGGATCATAGATATCCTTAAAAAGGAAAATGTACCGGCAGCGTTTTTCGTGGTAGGCTCCATGGCCGAGAAAAATATTCAGCTGTTAAGGCGCGAATATGAAGCGGGTTATGAAATTGGTAACCACACCTTCTTCCACCCGGATATATCAACTATAAGCCTTAAGCGCGTAATACTGGAACTTAATGCCACCCGTAAGCTTATAGAGGCGGTAACGGGGCGCAGTACCATCCTGTTCCGTCCGCCATTTAATGCCGATGCCGAGCCACAAACCCTGGCCGAGGTTATCCCGGTAGCCGAAAGCCGCAGGCAAAGCTACATCACCATAGGTGAATCTATAGACCCTTGGGATTGGCAACCTGGTGTAATTGCCGATAGTATTATTGCCCGCACCATAAGGCAAAAGGATAACGGATCAATGATATTGCTGCACGATGCCGGAGGCGATACCCGTGAAGAAACTGTAAAGGCATTGCCGGCAATTATTCATTATTTTAAAGCACATGGCTACCAGTTTACCACCATTGCCGATATACTCGATAAAACCAAAGACGATTTGATGCCGCCCATTAAGGACGACCATAGCGGAATATTTGGGCCACTGTACAATGTGTTTATACATGGTTACTATTACGTGAATTGGATTTTGGTGTACATATTCTTGTCGGCTATTTTCCTGGCTGTTGGGCGTATTGTATTGATAGGCATACTTGCGGTAAGGCAAAATAAAGAGAATAAAAAAATGGTGAAACTGCGTGGCGATAATATTCCGCTGCCGCCGGTAAGTATCATTGTGCCTGCCTATAACGAGGAGGTGAATGCCGTTGCAACCATCCAGAGTTTGTTAAAAACCGAGTACCCGGTATTCGAGATCATATTTGTAGATGACGGATCGAAAGATAAAACCTTTGAGGTAGTTAGCGCCGCTTACGCCGATAATCCGCTGGTTAAAATATTAACCAAGCCAAACGGAGGCAAGGCATCGGCACTTAATTTTGGTATTACCCACGCCCAAAGCGATTTTGTAGTTTGTATTGATGCCGATACCCAGCTTAAAACAGATGCCATTTATCACCTCATGACGTACTTTACCGATGAGGAAATAGGCGCCGTGGCAGGTACCGTAAAGGTGGGTAACGAAACCAATATCATCACCCGCTGGCAGTCAATAGAATACATCACCGCCCAAAATATGGACCGCCGTGCTTTTGATTTGATCAACAGCATAACCGTGGTGCCGGGAGCTATCGGTGCGTTCCGGAAATCGGCCATTTTCCGTGCCGGAGGGTTTACTTATGATACCCTTGCCGAGGATTGCGACCTTACTATGCGCATACTTAAACAAGGCTACATCATAAAAAACTGCGCCGAAGCTATCGCCTATACCGAGGCACCGGAAACAGTAGATATGCTGCTGAAACAGCGTTTCCGCTGGAGCTTTGGAGTAATGCAAAGCTTTTACAAAAATCGCGACGCGCTGTTCAACAAAAAGTATAAATTCTTCGGGATGGTGGGTATGCCAAATATCCTCATCTTCCAGATCATCCTGCCACTGTTTTCGCCGCTGGCCGATCTGATGATGATCTTCGCCCTGTTTGGCGAGAAGCCAGAGAAGATGCTTATATACTATGTAGCATTTGTGGTTATCGACTTTATTGTAGGCATCATCGCCTTCCGTATGGAAAAGGAAGATTACCGCAAGCTCATTTACATTATCCCGCAGCGCTTTATGTGGCGGCAGCTAATGTATTACGTATTGTTTAAGTCTTTACGCAAAGCCCTCAAAGGCGAACTAAGTGGCTGGGGCGTACTAAAACGTACAGGTAATGTAAACGTTAAGACGCAGCAAACTAAAACGAAGCCCATATATATTGTTATAATTGGCTTAGCAATAGCGGTAATTGCATACCTGGTATTTAAACATTACAGTAAATAAAAAGAAAGAATAACCCATAAAAAAAGCGCCTAATTTTTAGGCGCTTTTTTTATGGGTTCAACAGGTTGTTCTTCCCTTTCGTGCTTTTTGGCAATATCGCCGCCATGCGGTTCATCGGCATGGTATTGCTTATCCTCCTTTGCTACCTTGCTTTTGCCGCCGTTATCATCGGGGCGGTGGGTAGGAGTATCAGCAGGTGATGGTTTGTCGGGTGAATTTGCTGGCTTTGTCATGATGGGATAACAAGCAATAACGACTAATTGTTTATTGGTCTGAACCAGGATTTATAGGATCTGGCAGATTTAGCGATTCCTTTGTAAATCAAAATCCGCGGATTCCGATAAATCTGTTTAATCACGGTTCCAACAAAAAAGTTAATAAATGTTAAAACTAATCTGCTAATAAGCTATTAAACAATATTTATAAGCAATAAACTTTTACCTTTAAGGCGTGTTTCTTAATTTCGCACGTAATATCAGATGTGAGATGTGAGATATGAGATGTGAGACAAGCTTCAACGCGAGGCTGTTTTATTTATCTCAGATCTCAAATCTCACGTCTCAAATCTCAACTATGGAAGAATTTGAAGCAAGTGCATCGTCAAAAAAAGTAAAAACCATTTACATTTCTACTGTATTTGGTATTGCTATGGTGTTGTTAATGATAGGGCTTTTGGGTTTGATTTTGGTACACGCCAACAACCTTAGCCGCTATGTAAAAGAAAATATAGTGCTTAATATTTTTGTTGATGACGCCGCCCACGAAACCGATGTAATGCAATTACAAAAACAGCTGGATGCCAACCTTATGGTTAAGCAAACTCAGTATGTGGGTAAAGAATTGGCTGCGCGCAATCTGCAAAAAGACCTGGGCGAAGATTTTGTAAAGTTCTTAGGTTACAACCCACTGTCGCAATCATTGGATGTTTATCTTAAAGCAGATTATGCCAACAATAAAGACATCGAAAAATTTAAAGCCGAATTGCTGAAGAACCCCCTGGTTAAAGAGGTAAAATACCAGCAATCGTTGGTTGACCAAATGAACCAAAACCTTACTTCTATCAGTTTAATTATATTGGCGTTTGCCAGCATATTTGTGATCTTGTCTGTCGCGCTTATCAACAATACCATTAGGCTGGCCATTTATTCGCAGCGTTTCCTTATCAAATCAATGCAATTGGTAGGGGCTACCAAAGGATTTATTCGCAAGCCGTTTTTGCTGTATGGTATCTGGCACGGTTTGCTGGGTGGCCTTATCGCTATTATTATATTAATAGGGTCACTTTACCTGGCTTACAGGCAAGTACCCGAGCTGGTATTTTTGCAGGATTATACCGAATTTGGCATCGTATTTTTAGGTGTGATAGGTATAGGCGTTTTCATATCGGCCTTTAGTACCTTCCTGGCGGTTAACAAGTTTTTACGTTTAAAAATATACGACCTGTATAGATAGGTTAAAGGCAAAAGGTCAAAGGCGAAAGGTTTTGACCCGGAGCAAATAAATAAAAATATTAAGTGAGTGAAACGGAAAAAATCACCAATTCACTAAATCAATAATTCGCTAATTAAAAACATGGCACAACAAGTTAAACCGTCTGCAACTGTAAAAACTACAGCGCCTGCAGCAAAATCAACCAGCACCGAGCAGGTTAAATTTATATTTGATAAAAGCAATTACAGGTTACTCATCATTAGTGTGGCTGTTGTAGCATTTGGTTTTGTGCTGATGTCTGGTACTACCGATATTTACAGCAACACCAAAATAGTTATAGCGCCAATAGTAGTATTAGCCGGTTTCGCATTAGGCTTTTTTGCTATATTAAAAAAGCCGTCGGCTCAATAAATTGGCGAATGGTTGATTTGATGAGTGGTTGATTAGCTATTCAACGCTCTTTACTCAATCAACCTTCACTACTCACCTAATCAACCACTCAACCCTACCACAATACCCCATGAATTTAATTCACGTAATTGTACTTGCCATAATTGAAGGCTTAACAGAATTTTTACCCGTGTCATCAACCGGGCACATGGTTATAGCCTCTTCAATACTCGGAATAGGGAAAGACGATTTTGTAAAACTATTTGAGGTTGCTATTCAGTTGGGTGCTATTCTTTCGGTAGTTGTTTTATATTACAAGCGATTTTTAAAGTCGATAGATTTTTACTTTAAGTTGGTAGTGGGCGTTATCCCGGCGGTGATTGTTGGGGTATTGTTTAAAAAGCACATAGATGCCTTACTGGAAAGCCCAATGGTGGTAGCAGTATCCCTGTTGGTAGGCGGTATTATATTGTTATTTGTTGATAAATGGTTTAACAAAACAGATGTTAAGGAAGAGCAGCAAATAGGCTATGCTACCGCATTCAAGGTGGGTTTATTTCAATGTCTTGCAGTAATACCGGGAGTATCACGTTCGGCAGCTACCATTGTTGGGGGTATGAGCCAAAAGTTAACCCGTACTGCCGCAGCCGAATTTTCATTTTTCCTGGCAGTACCCACCATGTTTGGTGCTACTTTAAAAGAGATATGGGATTATCATAAAGATCACACACCACTTTTTACCGCCGATCAGATAAAATTCCTGATTATTGGTAATATCATTGCGTTTATAATAGCCATGCTGGCCATTAAATCATTTATTACCTTTTTGGAGCGTAAAGGCTTTCGTTTGTTTGGCTGGTACCGTATAATTGTGGGCGCCGTAATTATCGGGCTTATTGCAAGCGGGCATCAACTGGAGATCTTATAAGGGAGGCTCTGCTATCGGTTCGACTCACCCCGCCGGCACTTCGTGCGGCGACCCTCTCTTCAGCTTCGCTGGAAAGAGGGTGAAGACACCTTTTCTCTTTCTATTCTCCTTAGTAATATCAATACTATCCATCTCACTTGCGCTCGTTTGTAACGAGTGCTTAACACGGTTACGCGATTGCATCGCGACGAAGCGTTGTAAACGCAAAAACACTTTAAGCACTCGTTACAAACGAGCGCAAGGAATCTCAGATCCTGCAATCCTCTTTCCGCCGAAGGCGAAGAGAGGGGGACCAAGCGTAGCGATGGTCGGGTGAGTAAACTCTGCGTCCCCCGGTTCCAACAATTTCCCTACCTTTGCCGCTTTAATTATCAAATTGAAGAACACGTACTCCAAAATAGAAGAATTTGCCGAAGGTCAGTTGCTGCTGGTTAATAAGCCCTATGGGTGGACCAGCTTTGACGTTGTGGGCAAAATTCGCAATTCATTTAAGCCGCTTAAATTAAAAGTGGGGCATGCAGGTACGCTTGATCCACTGGCTACAGGTCTGCTCATTATCTGCACCGGAAAAATGACCAAGCAGATAGACACCTTCCAGGCCGAAGAAAAAGAATATACCGGTACCATGGTGCTTGGCGCTACCACGCCATCGTACGATATGGAAACCGAGCCCGACAATAAATTTGATACCAGCCAACTTACCGAACAGCAGCTGCGTAATAATTGCGCGCAGTTTACAGGTGATATTCAGCAATATCCGCCGGCACACTCGGCCATTAAGATAGATGGCGAGCGGCTATACGAAAAGGCCCGCCGTGGCGAGGAAGTGGAACGCCGCCTGCGTGCCGTAACCATCGGTACGTTTGAGTTAACTCGTATTGAACTGCCCGAGGTTGATTTCAAGGTGGTTTGCAGCAAGGGTACTTATATCCGTTCGCTGGTGCATGATTTTGGGGCTACGTTGAGTAACGGGGCCTATCTGTCTAAACTGCGCCGCACGCGCAGCGGTAATTATTTGGTGGCCGATGCCTGGGAAGTGATGGAATTGGTAAATACCATAAGGGCCTTAAAAGAGCCAAAAGTGCAGGTGGCAGATGGGGATGGTGAGTAGTTTTACATTTTCCTGTCAAAATTTCAGGCTCCGTAAGTCTGCTCAACTAAAAAACTAACTTTGTGTTTTTACGCATAAGATGAGGGTTTATAATAATATCAACGAGTTTACAGCCGTAAAAAATGCAGTAGTAACTATCGGCACGTTTGATGGGGTACACATAGGGCATCGTAAAATAATTTCACGCATCAATGAACTGGCTAAGGAGATCAATGGCGAAACCGTTATCCTTACCTTTTTTCCGCACCCGCGCATGATCCTGCATCCCGAGGATGAAAGCATAAAGCTGATAACTACCATCACCGAGAAGGCCCAGCTAATGGAAGAATTAGGTGTAGATCATTTAATCATCACGCCTTTTTCCCGTGATTTTAGCAACCAGACGGCAGAGGGCTACATCCGCGATGTGCTGGTAAATAAAATAGGTACAAAAAAAATAGTAATAGGCTACGATCACCGTTTTGGGAAAGACAGGCAGGGCGGCTTAGTCGATCTGCTAAAGCTTGGTCCGGTTTATGGTTTTGATGTGGTAGAAATTCCCGAACAGGATATCAATGAGGTGGCTATCAGTTCAACCCGTATCCGTAAAGCGCTGTTAAACGGCGAGATAGACCTGGCCAATACCTTTTTAGGGTACCCCTTTCACATTAGTGGTAAGGTAGTTCGCGGCGATCAGATTGGCAGGCAAATCGGCTATCCAACGGCAAATATTGTTGTGGAGGAAAAGTACAAGCTTATCCCATCTGATGGTATTTTTGCGGTAACCGTTACCATAGCCGGCGAAACCTATAAGGGCATGGCCTACATAGGCACCCGCCCAACGGTTAACGGCCTCACACGCAACATCGAAGTAAATATCTTTGATTTCGACCAGGAGATCTATAACCAGTCCATAAAAATGGAATTTCACCATTATGTTAGGGGCGATGTTAAGTTTTCATCGCTTGATGAACTGAAAGTACAACTCGCCCAGGATAAGGTTGATGTGCTGGCGTTGTTGTAGCGCCTCACCCAACCCTCTCCAAAGGAGAGGGCTTTTAAGCATGGGGCCATTTTATAAAGTACTATTATAAGTAATTAAATTGTTCTTGAAGTCTCCTCTTTTGGGGGAGATTTAGAGGGGGCGACCCCTTAAAACTCAAAACTAAAACCGTACCTTTACCTGTCAATATGGCTTTATCACTTGCGTTGGCGCAATTGTTGAGTTTGTAGGATCATATCAAAATAATATGTTAGATTTTATCAGTAAGCTTTTTGGAAGCAAATCAGAGCGGGATGTAAAAAGTATCAGGCCCTTAGTTGAAAAAATTAAGGCCGAATTTGCAAAACTCGATAACATCAGCAATGATGAGCTTAGAGCTAAAACAATAGATTTTAAAGAAACAATTGCCCAGGGGCTTTCTGGTATTGATAGCGAAATACAAGCTATTAAAGACCGTACCGAAAATGAACCCGACCTTGACGTGAGCGAAAAGGTGGAGCTATATACCCAGCTGGATAAACTGGAGAAAGACCGTAATAAAGAACTGGAAGATATATTGTTAAATATATTGCCAGAGGCTTTTGCGGTTGTTAAAGAAACCGCCCGCCGTTTTTCAGGCAACAAAACCATTGAAGTTACCGCTACCGATTTTGACCGTGAACTTGCTGCACGCAAGGGCAACGTTATAATAAAAGGTGATAAAGCCGTACACCACAATACCTGGCTTGCCGCCGGTAATGAAGTTACCTGGAACATGGTACATTACGATGTACAGTTGATAGGTGGTGTTGTATTGCACCAGGGTAAAATATCTGAAATGGCAACGGGTGAGGGTAAAACGCTGGTAGCTACGCTGCCTGCATACCTTAATGCTATTGCCGGGCAGGGTGTACACATTGTAACCGTGAATGATTACCTGGCCCGCAGGGATAGTGAGTGGATGGGGCCATTATATGAGTTCCATGGTTTATCTGTTGATTGTATTGATAAGCACGAGCCAAATTCTGAAGATCGCCGCAAAGCCTACCTTGCCGATATTACTTTTGGTACCAATAATGAGTTTGGTTTTGATTACCTGCGTGACAACATGACACGCAGTCCCGAAGAACTGGTACAAAGAAGATTGCATTTTGCGATGGTGGATGAGGTCGATTCAGTATTGATTGATGATGCCCGTACACCGTTAATTATATCTGGCCCTATACCACGAGGCGACGAGCACGAGTTTTATGAATTAAAACCACGCATTGAGCGTTTGGTTAATGCCCAAAAAACTTATGTTAACCAAGTATTGAATGATGCCAAAAAGGCAATTAATGCCGGTGATACTGATGCCGAAGGTGGTGGCTTAGCCTTATTGCGTGCTTACAGAGGTTTGCCAAAAAGCAAGGCGCTTATCAAATTCCTGAGTGAAGGCGGTAACCGTACTACTTTACAGAAGGTTGAGAACCATTACATGCAGGATCAGGGTAAGGATATGCCTAAGGTTGATGCCGAACTTTTCTTTATTATCGACGAAAAAAATAACCAGGTTGAACTGGCCGAAAAAGGTATCGAACTAATTACTGCATCGGGCGAAGACCCTCACTTCTTTGTGATGCCTGATGTAGGTACCGAAATTGCCGAAATTGAAAAATCAAGCCTGAGCGCCGAAGATAAAATAGCCCGTAAGGATGAGCTGATGCGCGATTTCTCTATCAAATCTGAACGTATTCACTCGGTAAATCAGTTACTGAAGGCTTACACCTTGTTTGAAAAAGATACCGAATATATTTTGGACGAAGGCAAAGTTAAAATTGTTGATGAGCAAACAGGCCGTGTATTGGATGGCCGCCGTTACTCCGATGGTTTACACCAGGCTATCGAAGCAAAAGAAAATGTTAAGGTAGAGGATGCTACGCAAACCTTTGCTACCATTACTTTGCAAAACTACTTCCGTATGTACCACAAACTTTGCGGTATGACGGGTACTGCCGTAACCGAGGCTGGTGAGTTTTGGGAGATATACAAGCTGGATGTAGTAGAAATACCAACAAATACTGTTGCAAGCCGCGAGGACAGGCAAGATTTGGTATACCGTACCATCCGCGAAAAATATAATGCCGTTGCCGATGAGATAGTGACACTTACACAGGCCGGTCGCCCGGTATTGGTGGGTACCACATCGGTAGAAATTTCTGAATTATTGAGCCGTATGCTTAAACTGCGTGGCATTAAACATAACGTACTGAATGCCAAAATGCACCAGAAAGAGGCCGATATTGTGGCTGAAGCTGGGCAAACTGGTACGGTTACTATTGCTACCAATATGGCTGGTCGTGGTACGGATATTAAACTTGGCGAAGGCGTACAGGCAGCTGGCGGTTTGGCCATTGTAGGTACCGAGCGCCATGAAAGCCGTCGTGTAGACAGGCAGTTACGTGGTCGTGCAGGTCGCCAGGGCGATCCGGGTTCTTCCCAGTTCTTCGTATCGTTAGAGGATAACTTGATGCGTTTATTCGGATCAGAGCGGATCTCTAACCTGATGGTGCGTATGGGTATCGAGGAAGGCGAAGTTATTCAGCACTCTATGATCTCCAAATCAATTGAGCGTGCGCAGAAAAAGGTAGAAGAAAACAACTTCGGTATCCGTAAGCGTTTGCTGGAGTATGATGATGTGATGAACTCACAGCGTACCGTTATTTACACCAAACGTAAAAATGCCCTGTTTGGTGATCGTTTGGATGTGGATTTGAGCAATACCATTTTTGATGTAGTTGAGGATATCGTTACCGAATATAAAGAAGCCAACAATTACGAAGGCTTTAGGCTTGAGGTGATCCGTTTGTTCTCAGTTGATATCGAAATGAGCATTGATGAGTTTGCATCAAAATCAATAGTTAACCTTACCGATGTTACTTTCCAAACGGTAATGGATTTCTACAAACGAAAATCTGAGGCCATTGCCCAACAGGCATTCCCGGTACTTAAAGATGTGTTTGATACCCGCGGCCAGTATGTAGAAAATATTGTGGTTCCGTTTAGCGACGGTATTCACGGCATCCAGGTTTCTGTACCACTTAAAAAGGCTATTGAAAACCACGGCCATGAGGTGTTTAAATCGTTTGAGAAAAACGTTACCCTTTATCTTATTGATGATGCCTGGAAAGAGCACCTGCGCGAAATGGATGAGTTAAAACAATCTGTACAAAACGCGGTTTATGAGCAAAAGGATCCGCTGTTGGTTTACAAGTTTGAAGCTTTTGAACTATTCAGGGGGATGCTGGCCAACGTAAATAAAGAGATCGTAAGCTTCCTGTTCAGGGGAGGTATCCCGGTTCAGCAGCAAGCCGAAGAGGTGCGCGAAGCAAAGCCGGAACCAAAGCTTGACCTGCGTAAAATGAAAACCATCAAAGCCGAAATGGTAAGCGAAAGCGGTATCCCGCTTGATGATTTTCAGGAGCAGCAAAAAACTACCCCAGTACGCGTCGAACAAAAAATTGGCCGTAACGACCCTTGTCCTTGCGGTAGCGGTAAAAAATACAAAAACTGCCACGGCGTAGGGCAGAATTAAGGGAACACAGTTTGTCATCCTGAACGTAGTGAAGGATCTATTAGCGAGCTATGCAATCGGCAATTAGATTCTTCGCTATGCTCAGAATGACAAAATCTTTTAAAATATAACACATGAAAAAAGCAGCATTTGATCATAAAGCTTACAAAAGCCTCATCAAATGCTGCTTTTTCTTTTTGCTGATAGTGGCATCGGCCCAAGCCTTTGCCCAGCAAACCCGCGGCAAGGTTGAGGTAATAAAAGACCCTTTGGTTGATACGTTGATTGCCAAGCGCTTTACCCTTAATAAAGTAACAGAAGGCGTTTTGCCGGGCACTTTTTCAGCCTATGGTTACCGGGTGCAATTCTTCAGCGGCTCTAACCGTAAGGATGCTTATAATGCCCAGGCCCGTATGCAAAATGAGCACCCCGAGTTGCGTACCTACATACTTTACAGCGAACCCAATTTTAAGGTTCGCGCCGGTGATTTCAGGTCGCGCCTGGAAGCCGAAAAATTGATCCAGGATATCCGGAATAAATTCCCGAGCCTGTTTATCATTTCCGAAAAAATAAACCCTCCCAAAACCGACGCAGATAATGATTAAAGAGCAGATACAGGAATTATCCAAAAAAATATTTGATGATGTGGTAGCCAACCGTCGCCACCTGCATGCCAACCCCGAGTTGTCGTTCCATGAGCAGCAAACCTCGGCATTTGTTGCCGGTAAACTGGGAGAGCTTGGTTTAGAATATGTTAGTATGGCCGACACGGGCCTTGTTGCACTTATAAAGGGCGATAAGCCTTCAGATAAGGTAGTTGCCCTGCGCGCCGATATGGATGCCCTGCCCATTACCGAGGCTAATGATGTACCCTACAAATCAAAAAATATTGGCGTTATGCACGCCTGCGGTCATGATGCGCATACTTCATCGTTACTGGGTACTGCCCGCATATTAACCGAGCTGAAAAGCCAGTTTGCAGGTACTGTAAAGCTTATATTTCAGCCTGCCGAAGAGAAGTTACCGGGTGGCGCAAGCCTCATGATTGCCGAGGGCGTATTGGAAAATCCGAAACCGCAGGCCGTTTTAGGTCAGCATGTTATGCCGTTGATTGATGCCGGTAAGGTAGGCTTCCGTGCTGGGAAATATATGGCCTCTACGGATGAGATCTACGTTACCGTTAAAGGTAAAGGCGGCCACGGTGCCCAGCCCCAGCAAAATATCGATCCGGTGATCATCACCGCCCATATATTAACGGCCTTACAACAAGTAGTTAGCCGCTTCGCCGATCCTAAAAGCCCGTCGGTATTATCGTTTGGTAAAGTGATAGCCAACGGTGCCACCAATGTAATCCCTAATGAGGTTTACATGGAGGGTACTTTCCGCACAATGGACGAAAAATGGCGCGAAGAAGCCCACAAACGCATGAAAAAGATGGCGGAAGGCATTGCCGAAAGTATGGGTGGCAGCTGTGATTTTAACATCATGAGGGGTTACCCTTTCCTGATCAATGAAGAGGTGCTTACCGCCGCAACCCGCGGCCATGCAGAGGATTACCTGGGTAAAGAGAACGTGCTCGATCTTGATATATGGATGGCCGCCGAAGATTTTGCCTACTACTCACAAGCTGCCGACAGTTGTTTTTACCGCTTAGGTACCCGCAACGAGGCCCGCGGTATCACCTCGTCAGTACACACCCCCACTTTTGATGTGGAAGAAAGCGCCTTCGGAATTAGCACTGGCTTGATGGCTTATCTGGCCATCAAACAGTTAGGTAACTAATATAAAGTTCATTTGTTCATTAGTTCACCGGTTCATTAGTAAATATGGCCCAATGAACGAGTGAGCTAATGAACCAATGAACTATCTATGAAGAAATTTCTACTGCTGTTTGCTTTAATTTTCTCCGGTAGCCTGGTATTTGCCCAGCAGATCCAGCGTTTTAATCCGGATACCATTAAAACTATCGTTATAGATTCGGCTATTAACATCCGGTCGCACAAGTTAAATGCACAGGATTTTATCGATGCAGTGATGGCCGATACGGGCTTTTACAAGGCTTTTCAGAACATGAAAAACTATGCGTTCACCGCCGAGAACCGCATATTTACCTACGATAAAAAGAACAAGGTAGACGGGAAGATCTACCGGAAACTGCTGCATAGCAACGCCGCCGGTAAGCATAAAATTGAGTTTGTGGCTAAGCAGGACAGCGGGAGCGTTTACAAGAAAAACGGAAAGTATCAGCTATACACGGTAGAGATGTTCGACTTTATATTCATGAACGCCTACAACTCCGATTTTACAAAGGGCGAAGCGCTGCCGGGCTCGGGCGGGAAGAATGAATCCTACAAAGACAAGCTCAAAACACTCATTTTTACACCCGGTCGTAAAGTAAAAGGCATCCCATTTATCAGTAGCAAAACTGAAATATTTTCGCCAGATATGCGAGAATTTTACCGCTATGAATTTGCCCGTGGTAAATACCTGGATACGATACCCGTTTATCGCTTTAAGGTAATAACCAAGCCAAGCACATCTGACGGCGACACCATGATAAAGGAAATGACCACCATTTTTGATGAACGTACATTCCAGATCCTTGGTCGCTATATCGATATGAAATTCAGCAATATCTTTGTGGATTTTAACGTGCAGATGGATATTGAACTCAATAACTATCAAGGTGAGTTACTCCCCGTAAAAATCACCTACCAGGGCAACTGGAATATCCCATTCCACAAAGAAGAACGCGCCAGCTTTTTAATTGTGCATAAGGACTATAGGAAGGAGTAATTGTTTATGGACGAGATAAAAAGCAAAAGGAGTATTGACAAGTTTTGTTCGACAATGCTTCCAATGATACTGATCTTCATTATTCTTGGTGCTTTGGCGCTATCTCTTTATAATGAAGGCATTGGCAACTCTGGTAAAATAGGAATGTTATTTATGGGGAGTGCTTATGTATTAACGGGAATTTATCTCATATATCAGTCTTATATGGTAATGCCCTCGTTCACGGTTGATTTAAGCGGCATAACTTTACGAGGAAGAAGAAGATTTCTGTGGACTGATTTAGCTCATATTGAACTATCGGGAAAAAGACCTGGTATTAAATTTACCGGTATCACTGAGGGTATGAAAATTCAGTTTATAGGCGGGCCGGATATTTACCTGTATGATGATCTTTACACTAATATAGCTCCAGTAAAAAGATTCATAGCGCGTCACGTTATCGGGCAGGATGAAATTCCAGAATATGAATTGCATCGTCCGGATTTATCTGACGTTGTCAACGAAAAATTTGTTTATTATAAGTCTGCCCAGTTTCTTAATCATCGGGGGATTATAATATGGCTTTCTTTATTTCTGTTACTTTATCTTGGGATTATAAATCATTTTCAAGTAGGATGGTTGCTTTTTATTGTTTTAGGATGGATTTGTTTTAGGGGAATTTCAGGTACCATGTATTATTTTGGTGTTTCGGATAATTACTTGATAGTGAAAAATCATAATCTATTCTGGAAAAAGGAACTGTTTAAACTTACCGAAATTAAGGAAGCAGTATTTGAAATGCCTGGCAACAAGCGGCCTAATCCGCTGAGAATAATAACGAAGGATTTTAAAAGCAATGTTTATAAAGCGGGTAAATTATGGGACAAAAATTGGCGTGCTTTGAAAAAAGCCCTGGAAAGCAAGGGAGTTCATGTTAGAAACCAAAACTACATTCAATAAAGTCCTTATTTGCCTTTCCCCGATTTTTTAGTTGCGAAAGTGTTTTTATTCGCCGCAATTAAATATAATGTCTGTTACCGTGTGATTTATACACACTAATTGATAAAAAAATATAATTTTGATGGCTAACGTTTTAAGCGTTAAACCAATAATGCGATTGCATATCCTAAAATTATTTTTACTGTTTGTTTTTTCTTTTGCTTTTTTACAAAGTAAGGCACAAGTATATACTTGCGAGGGTGCGTTAGGTGATCCGGTGGTGAGCGAAACCTTTGGTGCCGGTGCAAGTAACCCCGGTCCTGCAACTACAGGAACTGACATGCAATATGTGACCGTTTGCCCCGAAGATGGTCAGTATACACTGGTAAACAATGTTAACTTGGGGAATGGAAATAATTGCCGCCCGGGAGGAGGATGGCGCTTAGTTCCGCATGACCATACGGGCGATGTAAATGGTTATATGATGTTAATTAACGCTTCTTATACCCCAAGCGTTTTTTTTACCAAAGTTACTCCTCCTTTATTATGCGGTAATACTATCTATGAATTTTCTGCATATGTACTGAACCTTATCGGGAGCGGGGGGGCAATACAACCTAATCTCAAATTTTCTATAGAGGCACTTGACGGAACACCCTTAGTGGATCCGCTTATTACCGGGGATATACCGCCCTCGGCAAGTGTTGATGATTGGGTTAGGGAGCACTTAACTTTTAAAACCCGTGCCACAGACAACCAGGTAGTGTTGAAAATAACAAATCAAGCACCCGGAGGGGGAGGTAATGACTTGTTACTTGACGATATAAATTTTCGTGCATGCGGTCCAATTATTAAAAGAGGGTTTACTACTGTAGATGACACTCAGCCTAAAGATCAATGCGTAGGCGATAATAAATCTTATACCGTTAAGGAAGAGTTGGGGCCCGGTTATACTAATCCTAAAGTTCAATGGCAGCGAAATATAGATGGCAGCGGGTGGACAGATATACCTAACACAACAAATCCAAGTTATACTTTTCCAATTAGCAGCAACATTGCAAGAACTTATCAATACAGGTTGGCCGCTGCCGAGGGCGACAATATAAATTCATCAACCTGCAAGGTTTTTTCCGATCCGCTTTCCATAACCGTAAATGATCTTCCGGTTGTACCCGATATATCGCCGGCTTCGGTTTGCGAAGGTGATGCGTATACCATTACCGCCTCGGGCGGCGTTAGCTACGAATGGGAAGGCCCTGGGATAACTGCAGCTAATAAGGACCAGAATCCGCTTGTTTTTAGCGTGGTAACTCCTGCAGACGCGGGTACTTATAAGGTTACGGTAACATCGGCGGGGGGCTGTTTAGCTTCTAAAACCACAACGCTTACAGTTAATAAAAAGCCTGTAATTCAGGGTGATTTTAATCCTGTATCTATTTGTGTAGGAGCATCAACTCAGCTCAATGTGTCAACCCCCGGCAATGTCACCTATAGCTGGACACCTACAGCAGGATTATCCAATCCATCGATAGCTAATCCTATAGCCACACCTGCAGATACGACGGTATATACTGTTAAAGTGAGCAGTAATGCCGATTGCTTTGATACTAAAACAATAACCGTAAATGTGCTGCCGCCGCCAACAGCAAATGCAGGGATTAAAAAGAAGATCTTTGAAGGGCAATCGGTAACGTTGGATGCTACAGCGAAAAACGCCGATATTTATTCATGGTCGCCAACCGATTACCTGAGCGACCCAACAGCACTTAATCCCGTAGCTACGCCTCACGATGACATTAAGTACACGCTCACCGTAACATCAAGCTATAACTGCGGTATTGATACCAGCAGCGTTTTTGTGCGAGTATTTAAAAAAGTGGTGATCCCCAACACTTTTTCGCCCAATGCCGATGGTATAAATGATACCTGGCAAATAGAGTCGCTGGAAACTTATCCGCAGAGTTTATTAACCATATTTAACCGCTACGGCCAGCAGGTGTTTAAAAGCATTGGCTACAGCAAACCCTGGAAAGGTACCTATAACGGCAAAGTATTACCACCCGGCACCTACTACTACATCATCGACCTTAAAAATGATACTCCTAAGTTAACAGGATGGGTATTGCTGGTACAGTAAGCTTTTTGAACAAGGATTTTTGGAATAAGGAGTAAGGATAAGCATCTATACGTATTGTCATTCTGAGCGTAGCGAAGAATCTGTTATGCGATATACTTGCCGTAGAGTAGATTCTTCGTGCCTCAGAATGACAAGTGGGTTAAGAGAGGTAGGTTAATTAGTGTGCCCCCCCCCTCTAAAAAGCGATAAACTTATCAATTTGCTCGTTGGTGAACTTCAGCGTATCGGCACTTATAAGCTGGCCATTATCATCAAATTCCTTATTAATAGATGCGATATGCAATTTCAGTGACATTACATTGAGGTGTACATAGTGGCAAACACCGGTAAAATGATCTATCCCGCGGATGTTGCCATACTTGCCCGATGATATACCCACCAGCGCAGCCTTCTTCTCATAAAAGCTTTCGGGGAAGGTGCAAGCATCTACAAAAACTTTTAACACGCCGGGATAGCTGCCGTTATATTCGGGGATGATGAAAAGGAACTTATCCGTTTGGGTTATAATATGCTGTATTACTTCAAACTCTGGGCTACGGTTACCATACAGGTCGGTTTGCAGCAGGTTGGCCGGCAATTGCTCCAATGATAATAAACCGGCTTCGGCTCCTTTTGCCTGCAATTGTTGCTGGTAATATTTTGCCAGTTTAAGTGTCGAACTTCCGGGCCGGTTTGTAGATGATATAATAGTTATCATTGATTAATTAGTGAGTTAATGATTGGGCGAGTTAGTGAGTTTTGATAGTAATTTAATATGCACATCTGTAATCTGCATATTTGCACATCTGTATTTACTAACTAAATATTGTTTGTAAATTGGTTAAACCTGTGGATTTCCTAATTGTTTAAATCCGTATCTTTATCACCAAATAAAAACTTTACGAAAGTAGAAATTTCTGAATCTATTTTTCGTTGTTATAAATCATTGTAATATCAAATATTGAACATATAGAATGAGTAAAATTATTGCTTTAGCCAACCAGAAAGGTGGCGTAGGAAAAACTACATCATCTATAAATCTGGCTGCAAGTTTAGCCGTGTTAGATTTTAAAACTTTATTGGTTGATGCAGATCCGCAGGCCAATTCAACATCCGGTATAGGTTTCGATCCCCGTAATATTAAAAATAGTATTTATGAGTGTATCATAAACCAGGTTGATCCGCACGAGGCCATCCAAAAAACGGAAACCCCAAATCTTGATCTGCTGCCTGCCCATATTGATTTGGTTGGTGCTGAGATAGAAATGATAAACCTAAGCGGCCGCGAATACAAAATGAAACAAGTATTTGAAGCCGTGCGCGATGAATACGATTTTATTATAATTGACTGTTCGCCATCATTAGGTTTAATCACCATTAACGCATTAACAGCTGCCGATTCGGTAATTATCCCCGTGCAGTGCGAATACTTCGCGTTAGAGGGTTTGGGCAAATTACTGAACACTATAAAAATTGTTCAGTCGCGCCTTAACCCGCAGTTAGAGATTGAAGGTATATTATTAACCATGTATGATGTGCGCCTGCGCCTGAGCAACCAGGTGGTTGATGAGGTACGCACGCATTTTGAAGATATGGTATTTGATACCATTATACAGCGTAATACCCGTTTAAGCGAGGCCCCAAGCTTTGGCGTATCGGTTATTATGCATGATGCAACCTGTAAAGGAGCAATAAATTATTTAAATCTGGCCCGCGAAATAATCCAAAAAAATGGCCTTGTTAAAGGCGAAGAAAAAACGGCAACAGCAATAGTATAGCGCATGAGTAGTGAAAAAAGAAATGCCCTGGGCAAAGGATTAAGTGCGCTGTTAAATGACTCTGTAAACGTACAACCTTATCAAAATAAAACTAAGCAGCAGGAAGCGAGCACATCGGCTGCCGAGGTGAATAGCCTGGGCTCGGTTAATGAAATTCGCCTTGCTGAAATAGAGGTGAACCCTTTTCAGCCCCGTACCGATTTTGATGAGCAGGCCCTTAATGAGCTTGCTGATTCCATTAAGTTACAAGGCCTTATTCAGCCGATAACGGTAAGGCGTGTTAATGCGCATAAATACCAGCTGATATCTGGCGAGCGCAGGTTTCGTGCCTCAAAGCTGGCCGGCTTAACGCAAATACCGGCATACGTACGTACGGCCAACGACCAGCAAATGCTGGAAATGGCTTTGATAGAGAACATCCAGCGCGAAAACCTGAATGCTATTGAAGTTGCCCTGAGCTTTCAGCGTATGATTGAAGAATGTAACCTTAAACAGGAAGAACTGGGCGATAGGGTGAGCAAAAACCGGTCGACAGTTACCAATTACCTGCGTCTGTTAAAACTGCCGCCAAGCATCCAGGCTTCCATTCGTGATGGTGAGCTTACTATGGGCCATGCCAAGGCGCTTATCACTATAGAAGACCCTGCAAAACAATTATTTATACATCAGCATATCATTCAGCAAGGTTTATCCGTTCGTAAGGTTGAAGAATTGGTGCGGGAAATGCAGAAATCGCCGGTAAAAAAAGAAGGCAAACAACCCGAGCCGGTATCATACCAACTGCAAAAAATTCAGGACGACCTGGCTTCAAAGTTTAGCACAAGGGTAACCCTAAAGTTGGGCAGCAAAGGCAATGGCGTAATTGAAATTCCATTCCTGTCTGAAGACGATCTGGGCCGCATTCTTGAAATGTTGGATTGGTAAAAGAAAGTATCAAGTAGTTAGTATCAAGTATCAAAATTTTTAAAACGTATAAAAATGTCATGATACTTGATACTAACTGTTTGATACTAAATATTCAATAACTATGTATAAATATTTGTTAGTCATCGGGTTTATCATTGCATTTGCTTTTACAGCTCATGCGCAAAGGATTGATACCACCCGGGCACCAAAAGCCGATACGGTACGTAAGGCCTCTAACACAGCGCCCGGTTCATTTGCGCCACCGATAAAAAAAGAGAAAGAATATCACCCGGATAGTACGCATAGCCCGCATAAAGCGGTTATGCGTTCGTTAATGATACCCGGCTGGGGGCAGCTTTATAACCGCAGTTGGTGGTGGGTGCCTGTTATTTACGGAGGCATGGGGCTGTTAACATCGGCAGTAATATTTAATCAGCACTATTATACAGAATTTGTTACGCTATCCAAATACCGCCGCGGATCGTTGCCAGCGCCTACAAAACCTACAGATAAATATTACGCCGAGTATATAGCTTATACAGGCATCCCCGATCAAAATATATATGATACGGTTGATGGCTACCGTCGTAACCGCGATTTAAGTATCCTTGGTTTATTGGGTGCATGGGGCATACAAACCGTGCAGGCTTATATTGATGCCAAGTTTATTAACGCTTATACTGTTGATAATAACCTCTCCATGATAGTTACACCAACAGTAATAAATCAGCCGGTTTACGCACAAAGTGTAAATGGTTCGTATATTCCCGGTGTAAAAATTACCTTTACGTTTTAATGAGATATGTGGTCAGTGGTCTGTTGTCTGTTGTAGGAAGAACTGTAAGAGGCCAGAACTCTTTATACTTAACAAACTTCAGATCATGCACTAAATCACTCACCTCAGACCACAGATCTCAGACCACAGAAAAAAATATAGAATGAAAATAGCATTACTGGGCTATGGAAAAATGGGCAAGATCATCGAAAAGATCGCCATTAGCCGCAAGCATGAAATTGTATTAACTATTGATCATGACAACATGCATGATCTTACTCCCGAAAACCTGCAAAAAGCCGATGCCGTAATTGAGTTTACAACGCCTGCATCTGTTTTAAGCAATATAGACCATTGCTTTAATGCAGGCGTACCCATTGTGGTAGGTACTACCGGTTGGTATGATAAATTGGCAGAAGTAAAACAAAAATGCGAAGACAGTAACAACGCTTTATTATATGCCACCAATTTTAGTGTAGGCGTCAATATATTTTTTCATGTTAACCGTTTGCTGGCTAAGGTGATGAACAGTTACCCGTACTATGATGTACAGGTTGAAGAAATTCACCACACCCAAAAGCTTGATGCCCCAAGCGGTACGGCCATCACCATTGCCGAAGGTATCATCAATAACCTCGACGTTAAAAATGAATGGGTTAATGTGTTAACTACAGATGATAACCATGATGATGATAACGTTGCGCCAGACCAGCTATTGATTGAATCTATGCGGATAGACAGCGTGCCGGGTACCCACACCGTAATTTATGATTCGGAAGTTGATACCATTGAATTTAAGCACACCGCTCATAACCGCAATGGTTTTGCCCTTGGCGCCGTACTGGCCGCCGAGTGGATCCACGATAAAAAAGGTTTTTACCCGGTTGATGCCATGTTTGATTTTAAAGACTAACCTCAGTTAATGGAGTTAGCCGGTTATATTGGGTTTGAAATTATCGCGACCCTTTTAATGATTTTAATAGCCGCCGGCTTATGGCGGTTATTTGAAAAAGCTGGTCGCCAGGGTTGGGAGGCCGTAATTCCTATTTACAACATTTATATCATGATAAAATTAAGCGGCAGGCCTTGGTGGCTGCTGCTTTTTCTTTTTATACCCGGCGTTAATGTAATAATCGGTTTTAGTATCCTCATCAATTTTGTAAAATCGTACGGTAAATTCAACATATGGCAACATGCGGCAGTTGTTGTATTGCCATTCATCTATTTGCCTAAATGGGGCTTTGATAAAAGTACCCAGTACCTGGGGCTGGCTTTTAGCGATGAATTTCGCGAAAAGTACAGCAACAATTTGCAGAAATCCACCACCCGCGAATGGTCGGAAGCAGTGCTTTTTGCTATTGTGGCGGCTACGCTTATCCGCACCCTGTTTATCGAAGCTTATACTATACCCACCCCGTCGATGGAAGGTTCTTTAATGGTGGGCGATTATTTATTTGTAAGCAAAGTTAATTATGGTGCGCGGTTGCCAATAACGGCGGTTTCCTTTCCGTTTGTGCATAACACCATGCCCAATACCAATATCCCATCGTACTGGAGAGGACTTCTACTGCCATATTTTCGTCTGCCGGGATTAAGCACTGTAAAAAAAGGCGACGTAGTAGTTTTTAATTATCCCATGGAGGCCGATTCGCCGTATTACCGGCCGGTAGATAAGCAGGAAAACTATATAAAACGCTGTCAGGGTGGCCCTGGCGATACGTTGAGTGTAGTTAATGCGCAGGTGTACATCAATGGCAAACCCGAACTTACGCCGTCAAATGGCGAAATGGAATATATGGTGAGCACGGTTGATAGTAACCAGACTTTTCGTCCGCAGATGATATATGAGTTGCACCTGTCTAACGTGCAGCAGTTTACCCAGGTAGATTATATGATGAACATGTCGGCACAATCGGCAGCGCGGCTGAAAGATTATATGAAAATAAGAGCTATCAGGGCCAATATTCAGCCGGCGGGTGTTTATGATCCTGCAGAATTTCCTTTTAATCCGCATTACCGCTGGAACGCGGATAACCTTGGCCCTATCATTATCCCAAAACAAGGGTGGACGGTGAAGTTAGACAGCCTTACGCTGCCATTTTACCGGCGTGCAATTGAAGTTTACGAGCACAACAAATTAAAGGTTGATGGGAACAACATCACCATAAACGGAATAAGAACCAATAGCTACACATTTAAAATGAACTACTATTGGATGATGGGCGATAATCGGCATAATTCTGTAGATTCACGGTACTGGGGATTTGTACCCGAAGATCATATAGTAGGCAAGGCCCTTTTTGTATGGATGAGCTGGGACGCGCAATCGCCATCAATAAATAAAATAAGGTGGAGCAGGGTGATGAGGTGGATTAAATAAAGATGTGCAGATTAGAGATGTGCAAATGTGCAGATGAAAAAAATGGATGTGCAGGTTTCAGATGAGGGAAATAATCTGCACATCTATCCCGGTAACATATCACTTACACGTTAGTCTTAAGTAATAATTAGTAATAAATACATTTAAAATAATCTGCACATTTGCACATTTGAAATCTGCACATCTGCAAAGTTTGCACATCTGAATACACATCTGATAATTATGAACTGGAAATTCTGGAAAAAAGACACGGGTAAACCCAAAAAGAAAAAAGGTGCCTTACGTGAATGGGGCGATGCCATTATTTTTGCTGTTATAGCCGCCACCCTTATCCGTACGCTTTTTATTGAAGCCTATGTAATCCCAAGCGGGTCGATGGAAAGCTCCCTGCTCATTGGCGATTACCTGTTTGTAAGCAAAATGAACTATGGTGCCCGTATGCCTATCACCCCGGTTGGGGTTCCGTTTACCGCACATACACTGCCTTATACCAACATAAACTCTTACTGGGGCGGTTTGCAGTTGCCGTACTATCGCCTGCCGGGATTGAGTGATATTAAAAAAGGAGATATTGTTGTATTTAATCAGCCTATAGAGGCCGATTCGCCATACTACAGACCGGTAGACAGGCGCGAGAATATTATTAAACGCTGCCAGGGAACTCCTGGCGATACGTTAAGTGTAATTAATGCGCAGGTTTACATCAACGGCAAGCCATCGCCAACGGCCGAACATGGCGAAATGCAATACATCGTACAAACTGATGGCAGTGAAATTAATTCGCTGTTGATTGATGAGCTGCACCTTTCAGATATGGCTGGTATTGATAGCACCCATTTTTCTACCAATACAACGGTAGCATCTGCCAATAAACTCAAAAGCTATTCCAATATTAAATCGGTAACACCGGCCATAAGTGCAAGAGGTGTTTCTGACCCTAATAACCCGGTATATCCCGCTAAATATCCGCAATATAAAATAACTCCTAATTTTCCCGATTATAAGTGGAATGTAGATAACTATGGCCCTATAGTGGTGCCCAAAAAAGGTATGACCATAAAGCTGGATAGTTTAACTTTACCCATATATGGCAGGGCTATTGGAATTTATGAGCACAATACGCTAAAAGTTAATGGTCATGATATTTTTATAAACGGAAAAAAAGCCGATACTTACACCTTTAAAATGAACTACTATTTTATGATGGGCGATAACCGTCATAACTCAGAAGATTCGCGGTTTTGGGGCTTTGTGCCCGAGGATCACGTAGTGGGTAAAGCGTTATTTACCTGGATGAGCATTGATAGTACCGCCAGCTTTGTAAATAAAATACGCTGGAGCAGGATTTTCAGAGGGATACATTAATTAAAATTTAACAGAACATATAGTGAATATTGTAATCGCATTTTTATTACTGATAGTACTGCCTTACGCTGGTCTTTATAAATTATTTGAAAAAGCAGGTAGGCCCGGTTGGGAAGGCATTGTACCAATCTTCAATATTTACGTAATGTTAAAATTGAGCGGCAGGTCTCTTTGGTGGCTTGCGCTGATATTAATACCCGGTATTAACATGCTGGTAATGATAGGTATTACTGTTGATTTCTTAAAATCGTACGGTAAATTCAGACTTTGGGAGCATATAGCCGGGGTTGCTTTGGCCTTTATCTATCTGCCTAAATGGGGCTTTGATAAGGATACTAAATACCTGGGTCAATCAGCCAGCCCAGAGTTTAGGGAGAAGTTTAAGGTTGGCTTAAAGAAAACACCGGCACGCGAATGGGCCGATGCTATTATTTTTGCGGTAATTGCTGCTACGCTTATCCGCACGCTATTTATCGAGGCTTACGTTATCCCCAGCGCATCTATGGAAAGCTCGCTGTTAATTGGCGATTACCTGTTTGTAAGCAAGGTTAACTATGGTGCCCGTTTACCTATGACGCCTGTTGCATTCCCCTTTGCGCACCATACCATGCCGCTTATTAATACCAAAGCCTATTGGGATGGTATAGAACTCCCTTATTATCGTTTGCCGGGCCTAAGTGATGTTAAAAAGGGCGATGTAGTAGTATTTAACTATCCTATGGATGCCGACTCGCCTTTATTACGACCGGTTGATAAACGCGAAAACTATATTAAACGCTGCCAGGGAACGCCCGGCGATACGCTGAGCCTTGTTAACGCGCAGGTTTACATAAACGGCAAAGCCGCTATTACGCCGCCAAACGGCGAAATGAGCTACACTGTAAAATCTGACGGGAGCGAGATTAACCCGCAACTTATCCGTGATTTGCATTTGGAGGATATTGCACCCATTAACAATACCGACTTTACCGTAAATACTACATTAGCTTCGGTAAATACATTAAAAGGATATTCGAATATAAAGTCGGTTACACCTAATATAGCGACGGCAAATCAGCCCGATTTAATGGGCGGCGATGTTTATCCTACAAAATATCCAAAGTATAAAATAACACCAAACTTCCCCCGGTTTAACTGGAATGTTGATAATTACGGGCCAATCATTATCCCAAAAAGAGGCTGGACAGTTAAACTTGACAGTTTGACATTCCCGGTTTATGGGCGTGCTATTGAAATTTACGAGGGTAACAAAGTGCAGGTATCGGGTAAGGATATCCTGATAAACGGTAAAAAAGCCGATAGCTATACCTTTAAACTCAACTATTACTTTATGATGGGCGATAACCGACACAATTCAGAAGATTCACGCTATTGGGGCTTTGTTCCCGAAGATCACATTGTTGGAAAAGCCCTGTTCATTTGGATGAGTATGGATGATAACGGCAGCTTCCTCAATAAAATACGCTGGAGCAGGTTGTTCAACATTATACGTTAGGGCGCCCCTAACCAACCCCCTGAAGGGGGGGTAAAAAGTTTTAATGCCCGCCTGTAAAAGACGGGCATTTTTTGTAATAAAGGCCTGTCATTAAAACACCCTGTCATTCTGAGCGGAGCGAAGAATCTATTATTGAACTTTACATACTGGTGAATAGATACTTCACTACGTTCAGGATGACAAAATCATAAAGCAAGATTTGAAAAGTTTCCCCTTTAGTGGGTTAGGGGGCTTAAACTAAACCGCTCCGCCAACACATTCAAATCGGCAACAACAGCATCAACTAAGGGTATACCATTAGCCGCACGGTCAATTTCTGCTTCCCGTTCGGGCTCACCGGGGATGATTACTTTTTGGGAGGGATCAACGGTGGTTGAGGATTTAAAGCGGTTTATCCAGTTATCTAAGTGCGATTTAAATTCATCAACCGGGCGGAAACCATCTACCCGCATCGCCCCTAAAAAATGACCGATACCCTGCCCAACCGGATCGGCGGGCGGATCAAGAAATGCCACAAAAGGCGGTACCCAGGGCCCGTAATTAGCTCCCGACAACACTGCCGACAAAATATCAACCGTAGCACTCAATCCAAAACCTTTATGGCTGCCATGGTCGCGGTCGCTGCCAAGGGGCAGGAGGGAGCCGCCCGATTTCAGGGCATGAGGGTCGGTGGTATAATTGCCTTCTTTATCCTGGATCCAGCCTTCAGGAACCTGCTTGCCCGAGCGCTGGGCGATTTCAAGTTTGCCGTTGGCAGCGGCAGATGTTGCCAGATCAACCACCACCGGTGGATATTGCCCAGCCGGGAAGGCGTAACACATGGGATTAGTACCCAACAAGCGTTCATTGGAAAACGTAGGCGCTACCAGCGGACTTGCATTGGTCATGGCAAAGCCTATCATGTCTTTTTCAACCGCCATTAACGCGTGATACCCCGCTATGCCAAAATGGTTGGAGTTTCGTACCGATACCCATCCAGAACCATATAACTCTGCCTTTTTAATAGCAACCTGCATTGCAAATGGAGCAACTACAAGCCCAAGCCCGGCATCGCCATCAACAGTGGCAGTTGTGGGGGTTTCGTGTACTATTTGGATATTGGGGTTAGGGTTAATGCGCTTCTTCTCCCACAAGCGCACGTAGCCGCTTAAACGAGCCACACCATGCGAGTCTATCCCCCTCAAATCCGATCGCAGCAGCACATCGGCAGCCAACACGGAATGTTCGGCACTACAGCCGATAGCCAGGAAAATATTTTGAGTAAAGGTGCGGAGGGTAGATGGGTTAACGAGCATGGGTGTAGCTATTATTAATAGTAATCTTTATGGCAATTTGTCATTGTGAGGTGCGAAGCAATCTCATCACGTAAATCGACCTGCAAAGTTTACTACCTGTCCTATGAGATTGCTACGCTACGCTCGCAATGACATAGTTAGTAAAAAAGGGTGAATCAAAGACTAAATATATTAATTATCCCTTACGCTCGGATGTTCAATAATTAAGGCCTGTCACCTTGAGCTTGTCGAAAGGCGCGCGCAGAGGCTTGCCCACAATGCTTCGACAGGCTCAGCATGACCCATTGACTTAGTTAGGTTATTATCCCTTACGCTCGGCAGTTTCCTTGATCACCATGTTGCGTTGTTCCAACAGTTTTTTCATGTAGTCTTTCAAAAAAAAGAAGTTTGCTGCCATGCCTAACAGCCCGACCGGAGATTCAAACATGAAAATGTCCTTCATTAAGGTTTGATCTTTAATGGGATAAAAATAATGTTCATGCCTAAAACTTTTGAAGGCACCCTTAACCATTTCATCTACAAAGTAATTGGGATATTCCATTTCAGTAACCTTTGAGGTAAGGGTTTGCCAGATACCGAAATGTTTTGCCCGCCAGGTAACAGATTCACCAAGTTCAATTAAGCCACTGGTGCGCCCGGCAATGGCAGTTTCGCCGGTTTGCCACGTTGAAGCCACATGCACATCAATGCTCCTTGCCACATCAAAGCATTTTTCAATGGGCGCATTGATGTGGGTGGCGAGTTCTATTATGGGCATATACACGATTTAAGGATTTAACAGGCTTTTTAGGATTAGGCAGGATCAAAGGATATTTAAATAAACATGAAATCCTTTTGATCCTGCCTAATCCTAAAAATCCTGTTAAAATTCAGCATTCTTCGGGAACCTTGGGAAAGGGATCACATCGCGGATGTTGCCCATACCGGTTACAAACAGCACCAGGCGCTCAAAGCCTAAACCGAAACCGGCATGAGGGCATGTACCAAAGCGGCGCGTATCCAGGTACCACCAAAGTTCGTCCTTAGGGATGCCCATTTCGTCCATGCGTTGTTCCAGCTTATCAAGGCGCTCCTCGCGCTGCGATCCGCCAATGATCTCGCCAATACCGGGGAACAGGATATCCATAGCACCAACAGTTTTGCCGTCGTCATTCTGGCGCATGTAAAACGCTTTTATTTCTTTAGGGTAATCTGTAAGGATCACCGGTTTTTTAAAGTGTTTTTCTACCAGGTAACGCTCGTGTTCCGATTGCAGGTCGGTTCCCCAGCCTTCAATGGGGTAAACAAATTTTTTCTTTTTGTTCGGGGTCGATTCTTTCAGTATCTCGATAGCCTCAGTATAAGTAAGGCGCTCAAAATCATGGGTTAAACAAAACTGCAGCTTTTCAAGCAGGCTCATATCCGAGCGCTCATTCTGCGGTTTTTGTTTTTCCTCTTCGGTAAGGCGCTGGGTTAAAAACTCAATATCATCGGCATTTTTATCAAGCGCGTATTTTATTACGTATTTCAGCATGTCCTCGGCAAGGTCCATGTTGTCGGTAAGGTTGTTAAACGCAACTTCCGGCTCAATCATCCAAAACTCGGCAAGGTGACGGGTAGTGTTTGAGTTTTCGGCGCGGAATGTTGGTCCGAAAGTGTATACATCGCTCAGTGCCATAGCACCAAGTTCACCTTCCAGCTGACCGGATACGGTTAAGTTGGTAGCAGTGCCAAAGAAATCCTGTTTAAAATCTACCTCTCCGGTGTCGGTTTTGGGTACATTGTTAAGGTCGAAGTTGGTTACGTGGAAAGCCTCGCCCGCACCTTCGGCATCAGATTGTGTAATAACCGGCGTGTGCAGGTAAACAAAACCGCGCTCCTGGAAAAATTGGTGTACTGCGAATGCCAGTGTGTTACGCACACGGAATATCGCGCCAAAAGTATTGGTACGGAAGCGTAGGTGAGCATTTTCCCTCAAAAACTCCAGGCTGTGTTTTTTAGGCTGGATAGGGTATTTTTCAGGATCGCTATCGCCAAGGATCTCAATATCAGCAGCAATAACCTCAACGGTTTGGCCTTTGCCTTGTGAAGCTATCAGCTTACCTGTTACGCTGATTGCAGCGCCGGTAGTGATCCGTTTTAATAAAGTTGCATCAGTGTTTTCAAAATCAACAACTATCTGGATGTTATTATTGGTTGAGCCATCATTCAAAGCAATAAAACGATTTGACCGGAAGGCGCGAACCCATCCTTTTACTGTTACATCAATTTCGGTTTGCTGACTTTGCAGCAATGCTTTGATCTTTAGTCGCTGACTCATATAAGTATATTTTTTTAGAGCTGCAAAAATACAATTAATTGGGAAACCTTTAAGCAGTTTACAAAGGCTTTGCCAAACGTTTATTATGGCAGCTTAACCGCAAACTTACCATTGGTAAAAACAACGCTATCGGCGATGCTGCCGTTTGCGGAATAATTTTTTTGAAGCGAGAAATTAAACTTACCGGTTATAATATTGCTTGATGCATCAACATCGGTTATGGTGATCTTATTACGGTTAGTGGGCATGGCAACGTATTGTTTAATAATGTCGCCGCTGGTTGATCTTTTGGTTAACTGTACCTGGTTACCCCAAACAAAATAAGTGCCTTTACCGGTTTCTTTCAGGTGCATTTCTAATGACATACCGGTTTCACCGGCTATTGTAGCTATAATGGCAGTTGAATCTACATCATTGGTAAATATTTTAAATTTTTTACTGCTGATATCGCCTTGAATTTTTACGCCGTCGGCATCGGCTTCAAAATAGGTTTTTGCGATTACGTCTACAGCTTTTTTGGTGCAGGAAAAAAATAATAATGCCAGGCAAAAAAGCGGAAGTATGGTTGATTTTTTCATATCTGCCTCAAAGATAATAGTAGTATGATAAATGCCGGTTAAGAATAATTAATATTAAATATTTGATGAGTAAGTTTGCAGCCATGACATTAAACCCCAAAATAAGCCTGATTATTGGCATTTTGTGTATCTCGTTTTCGCCCATATTTGTGAAGCTTGCGGGGGTATCACCAATTGGCTGCGCGTTTTACCGGGTATTTTTTGCATGGCTTTGCTTGCTGCCATATTGTATAATAAAGAAGAAATTGAATGTTAACAGCAAACAGCTCATTATAGCGGTAATTGCGGGTGTCGTTTTTGCGGCCGATGTAGCTGTATGGAATTTTTCTCTATTGAAGATCAGCGCTACAGTATCAACGCTGATAGCTAACCTGGCGCCGGTTTGGGTAGGTTTAATAAGCTTTTTACTGTTCAGGAAAAAGTCGGGCACTTTGTTTTGGATAGGTACCCTTATAGCTATTGTGGGAATGATAGTACTGGTGGGTTATCAGCATATTTTGCATTTGGAGTTTAACGAAGGCATACTACTGGCTACGCTGGCCAGTTTGTTTTATGCAACCTATATACTCATCACTAAAAATATTATGGCGCACATAGATGTGTTTACGTTTATGTTTTACAGCATGGCAAGTGCCAGCATTTTCCTGGTGCTGGTAAATGGCGTTATGGGAAATAGCATTATTGATTTTCCGTTAAACGTATGGCTATGCTTTATAGGCATGGGCGTGATTTGCCAGCTTGTGGGCTGGCTCACTATTAACTATTCGCTGCGCTACATGGAATCAACCAGGGTGGCGGTAATGTTGTTGAGCCAAACTGTATTTGCAGGGATATTAGCCGGTTTTTTGCTTAATGAACGGTTGGGATTAAACGAGATCATCGGCAGCGTGATTGTGCTGGCCGGCATAGCCGTAACATTTTTAAAGCCACGTAATCAATTAAATAAAAGTGTATTTTAACGTTTGTTAATTATCAATTGATGATTTGCCCTACATTTGCATTTTTAATATTATCTATTGATGGAAGCGTTTTTCGAAATTTTTGAATCTGGAAATATTATCAAAGTAGAGGCTTTGGAGTTTCAGACTTTTGGTTCCGGCAATCAATATGATAAAAATTGGATCAAGTCAAAGATAACAGTGAAAGCAGGCGGTTTTTCAGGAGAATATCATGCTGATTTAATGACTGTTGATTTTAAACAATTTGAAAAGCAACTTAGCACACTGTATGATAACTTATCCGGCGGAGCAGCGTTTCATGATCTGGAAGGTTATTTAGAAATAAGGATAATTGGCGATGGGGTAGGGCATTTTGAAGTAAATGTGACAGCTGATGATAGCCCTGGCGCTAATTCAAGAACGCTAACGTTTTCCATGACCATTGATCAAACATATATTAAACCAATAGTAAATAATTTAAAGAAAATCACCGAAGCATTTCCTGTTAAAGGAAGTTTCAGGATAAATTAATTGATAGTTTTTAACGCATGATCCAAAAATCCACCATCGACCGTATTATGGAAGCCACCGACATTGTGGAGGTGATTGGGGAATTTGTGCAGTTAAAAAAGCGGGGAGCCAACTATGTGGGCTTGTCGCCGTTTGCCAATGAGCGTACACCATCGTTCACGGTATCGCCTGCAAAAGGTATTTTTAAAGATTTCTCTACGGGTAAAGGTGGTTCGGCGGTTACATTTTTAATGGAGCTGGAAAAATTCAGCTACCCCGAAGCGCTGAAATGGCTGGCCAAAAAATACAGCATCGAAGTTGAAGAAACGGTAGAAGCACCCGAAAACCGGGAAGAAGAACAGCGCCGCGAAAGCCTGATGATAGTTACGGCCTATGCCGCCAAATTTTTTCATGAAAGCCTGCTGGATACCGATGAAGGAAAAAGCATTGGTCTGAGTTATTTTAAAGAGCGCGGTTTTAGCACCGAGATCATCAAAAAATTCGAGTTGGGCTATTCGCCCGATCAATGGGAGGCTTTTACCGGAACGGCTATAAAAGAAGGCTATCAGCAACAGTTTTTGGAGGAAAGCGGCCTGTCTGTAAAGCGGGATAACGGAACTTTGTATGACCGCTACCGTGGTCGGGTAATGTTCCCGATACATAGTTTTACCGGCAGGATTATCGCCTTTGGCGGCCGTACGCTAAAAAAGGATAAGAACGTACCTAAGTATGTGAATTCGCCCGAGAGCGAGATCTACCATAAATCAAATGTGCTTTATGGCTTGTACTTCGCCAAGAAAGCCATTCGCGAAGAAGACAATTGCTATTTGGTTGAAGGTTATGCCGATGTGTTATCTGTAGTACAGGCTGGGATAGAAAATGTGGTGGCATCTTCGGGTACTTCACTAACTACCGAGCAGATCAGGCTCATTAGCCGTTTTACCAAGAACATTACCATTTTATATGATGGTGATGCGGCCGGTATTAAAGCATCATTGCGCGGGTTGGACATGATCCTGGAGGAAGGCCTCAACGTGAAAGTGGTTTCCTTCCCAGATGGGCACGACCCCGATTCGTACGTACGCAGCGTGGGTACCAATGCCTTCAAAAAACACATCGACGAAAACAAGAAGGATTTTATCCTTTACAAAGCTGGCATCCTTTTAAAAGAAGCTGGTACCGATCCGATAAAAAAGGCGGAGATTATCCGCGAAATAGTAGAGAGCATAGCTAAGATCCCCGATTCTATTAAGGCATCGGTGTTTATTAAGGAGTGCAGCTATATTTTACAGATAGATGAGCGCGCCCTGCTATCGGAATTGAATAAAATGCGGCAGGCCAAGGCCAAGAAAGACGGTCAGCAGCAGCAAAATCAAAATTCAAGGTATTCTCAACAACCACCGCCCGAGGAGTTTGATTATTATTCGGCACCGGATAACGATGAGCCAAAGGTTTCGAAGGACGAGCACCTGCAGGAAAAGGAGATCATTCGCCTGCTATTGCTTTACGGCAATAAAATGATTGATTGGGACGGCATCGCCAATACCTACATCGGTCCGTTTATGATTGCCGAACTGGGCGACGTTACCTTTGAGGAAGAAGCCTGCAAGCTGTTTGTGGAGCTGTACCGGCAGGAAGTGGAGAACGGCGTACTGCCCGACGATGCTTATTTCATCCATCATAGTTCCAAAGCCATTGTTAACCTGGCCGTTGATATGCTGGCTACCAAGTACACGCTGAGCGAGAATTGGTACGAGATGCACAAGATCCTGGTGAATGATGAGCAGGCCAATATGAAGGCCACCATTCTGGGTGCCATATTTCACCTTAAAAAACACAAGGTGGGTAAAATACTGGATGGTCTGCGCGCTGAACTGCAAAAGGCCGAAAGCGAGGCCGACCAGGAAATACTGCTGAACCAGTACATCCGCATGAAAAAGGTAGAAAAATCAATCTCCGATTTTTTAGGATCGGTAATTATCAAATAATGGCTCAACACCTTGAATTGGGTCGCGCGGGCGAGGCATTGGCAAAAGCACATCTTGAAAATGCCGGCTATGAAATTCTGGATGAGAACTGGACGCATGGTAAAGCCGAGATAGACCTGATTGCTTATAAAGACAAGGTTATTATATTTACCGAAGTAAAAACCCGCACAGGTACGGCTTTTGGTCAGCCCGAGGATTTTGTAGATGCCCGCAAGCAAAAGCTCTTGGCCGATGCTGCTGACGAATACATTTACCTGATGGATCATAAAGGCGATGTGCGGTTTGATATTGTAGCTATTTTGTTTGACAGGGATAAGAATTATATACTAAACCATATCGAAGACGCGTTTTGGCCGTCGGGTACATGACATATTATGAATAATAAATTAAAACTTTTTTTTGCCGGCTGCACATTGCTGGCTTTCGGCTGTAGCTGTAATACCAAACCCAAGGAAACAGCCATCACCCTTAGTCCGGAGGCGGGTTCATCCTATAAGTCTGGCGATGTGGTAAACGTTAAAGTAAGTTACCCGGCTGATACCAAGGCCGATTCGGTGGTTTACCTGCTTGATTCTGTTAAACTGGCCGTAAAAAAAGATTCATCGGCACTTACCCTGAAAACAGATAGCATGCACCTGGGGGTAAAGCTAATTACCGCTAAAGTTTACACCGCGGGTAAAAGCGAAGATATCACCACAAACATTGTGTTGTATGCTGCTAAAGCGCCCGAAGAATACACCTTTAAAGTTGAAAAAACATTTCCACATGATACAGGCTCCTATACCGAAGGCCTGATATACCAGGATGGCATAATGTACGAAAGCGGGGGCGGTTACCTTGACCCGCCGCCGGGCCAGCCCAAAGACGGCCAGTCGAGTCTGAAAAAATACGACCTTACCACCGGCAAAACCATAAAAAAGGTAATGGTTGATCCTAAGAAATTTGCCGAAGGCATAGCCATTGTTGGCGACAAGCTTATCCAGCTTACGTGGAAAGAAAAGGTAGGCTATGTATATGATAAAAATACCCTTGCATTATTGAGTTCATTTAATGATTCGGTAGGACAAGAAGGCTGGGGCATGACCTTCGACGGTAAATTCATTTATGCCGATGACAGCACTAACCGTATCTGGCTGCGTAATAAAGACAACTACAGTAAAGTGAGTTATATTGATGTTTATGATGATAAAGGCCCTATAAATAGTCTTAATGAGTTGGAATACATCGATGGTAAAATTTATGCCAACGTTTGGCAAACCAACAATATCGTTGTTATTGATCCTAAAACCGGTGTTGTATTACAACGGATAGACATGACCAACCTTTATCCCGAAAATCAAAGAAACGCCGGCGCCGATGTGCTTAACGGTATAGCTTATGACAAAACCGGCAACCGCATATTTGTAACCGGAAAAAAATGGGATAAAATGTTCCAGGTTAAGTTTGTGAAGAAGTAGTATTTATAACACTTACGATATAAGATAAAAGCGCCCTGGTTTACGGGCGCTTTTATTTTTAACTTATATCAGGGTTTATGCTCCTTACTAGCGGTTTCCCATTTGTCGAGTTTGCCGTTTACAAAGTATAGCCAGTAGCTTTCAACGGGCGTACTATTCTGGCCCCATTGGCTGTATTGTACCACTTCTATCAGTGTATTGGTATCGGGGTAATTTTTGGCGGCGACAATGTTATCCGGTTTCTTTTTTAATTGTTTTTGAACATCGTCTTTAGTCATTCCTAATTTTATGGAATTAAGATCAACGGGTCTTCCCGCTACCATACTTTCACGGATCTCCGCGCAGGAGGTAAGCATAATAGCCAACAGCGCTATAATGATTGGTTTGAAGGTTTTAGTCATGATAATTGTGTGCTTAAATTGTATAGGTATGATGCTGTTGTAAGCATAAAGTTTAAGCATCTTCAAGTAAAAAAGTTTATAAAAAAGAAAAGAGCTGATTAACAGCTCTTTTCTTTTTTATAGGAAAGTATGTGGGAGAAATTACCTCCAGGCTTTGTACTGATTTATTAAACCATTGGTTGATGAATCGTGACTGCTCACTTCGGCATCATCTTTAAGCTCGGGTAATATTTTACCGGCCAGTTGCTTGCCCAGTTCAACACCCCATTGGTCAAAGCTGAAAATGTTCCAGATAACGCCCTGTACAAATATCTTGTGTTCGTAAATGGCAATCAACGAACCCAGGCTGCGTGGTGTGATCTTTTTAAGCAGGAACGAGTTTGTTGGGCGGTTACCTTCAAATACTTTAAATGGCGCTATGGCAGCAATTTCGGCTTCAGATTTACCTGCTGCCTTTAACTCATCAATAACAACTTCTTCTGTTTTACCGTTCATCAAAGCCTCGGTTTGGGCAAAGAAGTTTGACAGCAGCATGTTATGGTGCTCGCCAAGCGGGTTGTGTGATTGTGCCGGGGCAATAAAATCGCAAGGGATCAATTTTGTTCCCTGGTGTATTAACTGGTAAAAAGCATGCTGACCGTTGGTGCCTGGCTCGCCCCAGATGATAGGACCGGTTGAGTATTCTACATGCTTGCCATTACGGTCCACATGTTTACCGTTGCTTTCCATATCGCCTTGTTGGAAGTATGCTGCAAAACGGTGCATGTATTGGTCGTACGGCAAAATTGCGTTGGTTTCCGATTCAAAGAAATTGTTGTACCAGATGCCAACAAGGGCTAATATAACAGGAATGTTCTGCTCAAACTCTGCAGATTTAAAGTGGTTATCTGTAGCGTGAGCACCTTCTAACAACTCAATAAAGTTATCAAAGCCAATGCTTAAAGAAATGGATAAACCAATGGCGCTCCATAAAGAGTAACGACCGCCAACCCAATCCCAAAATTCAAACATATTTTTAGTATCGATACCGAATTTTTCAACGGCGGCGGCATTGGTTGACAGGGCAGCGAAATGTTTGGCTACATCTGCTTCTTTAGCACCGGCAGCTAAAAACCAATCGCGGGCACTGTGGGCATTGCCCATAGTTTCCTGCGTGGTGAAAGTTTTTGAAGCTATCAGGAATAACGTAGTTTCAGGATCAACAGCCTTCAACGTTTCTACAATGTGAGTACCATCTACGTTGCTCACAAAGTGCAGGTTAAGGTGGTTTTTGTAGGCCTTTAAAGCTTCAGTAACCATAACCGGACCCAAATCAGAACCGCCTATGCCAATGTTAACCACATCGGTAATTGGTTTGCCGGTATAACCTTTCCAATCGCCGCTGATGATGGCATGGCTAAAGTTTTTCATCTGTTCCAGCACTTTATTTACATCGGGCATAACATCTTTACCATCAACATAAATAGGTGTGTTACTGCGGTTACGCAGGGCTATATGCAGCACCGGGCGACCTTCGGTAACGTTGATTTTTTCGCCCGAATACATGGCTTCAATTGCCTTATTTACTGAACATTCTTTAGCCAGTTGTATCAATAATGCTATAGTTTGATCGTCGATGCGGTTTTTGGAATAATCAAGCAGGATATCTTCAAACTGAACAGAGAATTTAGTAAAGCGTTCATTATCAGATTCAAATAACTCTTTCAGGCTTTTTGATACAATATCAATGTAATGATCTGCTAAGTATTTATAGCTCTGGGTGGCGGTAAAATCAGTGTTTGGCAACATAATTGAAGTGTTTTTTTAACAAAAGTAACAAGTTAATTGTTAGGTGTATATTAATTGTAAATCTAACCAATGTTCGTGTTCTTTAAACACCATTTACATAGTGTTTGTTTTACACTGAAAAATTACGATAATTTTAAAAATATTTAAGATTTTTTTTGATATTCAGAAAAATTATTTAATATATTTGTGGTGTTGGTAAACAAATAAGCTATTTATCATCAATTTGTAAATTTACTTCTAAATATACGGGGCTATGTTTGAGAAACTTTTTTTGCTTGTGAAAAATAACGCCGGGACGGCTGTTGTTAACAACCCATTAATTCCTGCAAAACACCATAATGCAGTGATGATTGAAGCTTCAAGTTCAATAATTGAAGTTTTAAAAGGCCAGATGGAAAATGGCAAGTTGAAGGACCTTGTAAAGTACTTTCAATCGTCGGGGGTGTATAATAAGTCGTTAGTTTCAAGCATAGTCAACAGGTTTGCAAACCGCTTAAACACTTTTTACAACATCGATACCGAACATGCGCTGGCTACAGCTAATGAGCTTATTCCTGTTGTTATGAGCCAGTTGGTAAAAGAATCAAAAAGCGAGCAGATCAAAGAATTTGGTTTAACTAATATGCTTACCAAGCTAAATGGTAACCGTGCCGACCTTAGTTTGCTGGTTAACAACCTTATGGTAGCTTAATAATATATACAACTGCCTTTGAACGGGCCTGCAGATTGATAAAACAATTTGCAGGCCTTTTTATTTGTTGAAAAGAATAATGAGTTGTTTTTACGCCAAGCCAGAAAAACAAGATTTTTCATCTTCAAATCTTCAAACTACGAAGTACTCATGAGTTCATTAGAAACAGATTATTGACGAATAATCAACACATCTTCAAATTATCTATATTTGCCGCATGACTAAAGAACAGATTCAGGATTTAAGGGATAGAGCAGCGTCCCTGAGGAGGCATCTTTGACATCGACAAGAAGCTTGAGCTACTGCATCAGGAACAGGAAATAACCGTTGGCCCGCATTTTTGGGATCATCCCAAAGAGGCCGAAAAGGTGCTTGCATCCATCAAAACAAAAAAAGTATGGACAGATGAGTTTCAAAAAGTGCTTGCCGTAATTGAAGATACCGGTGTGCTTTTTGAATTTTATCAATCGGGCGATGCTACCGAAGCTGAAATGCTGGAGCAATACAACGCCACTATAAAAGTAGTTGAAGAGCTGGAATTTAAAAACATGCTCTCGGCCGAAGAAGACCAGTTTCATGCCGTACTGCAAATTACAGCAGGCGCCGGTGGTACCGAAAGCTGCGACTGGGCCGGTATGCTCATGCGTATGTACATTATGTGGGGCGAAAAAAATGGCTACAAAGTAACCGAGCAGGATTACCAGCCCGGCGACGTGGCCGGTGTAAAAACCGTAACCCTACAGTTAGAGGGTGATTTTGCCTACGGCTACTTAAAAGGCGAAAATGGTGTACACCGTTTAGTGCGTGTATCTCCGTTTGATGCCAATGCCAAACGCCATACCTCATTCGCATCGGTATATGTTTATCCGCTGGTTGATGATACCATCGAAATTGATATTAACCCTGCCGATATTGAGTTTGAAACCTTCCGCTCGGGTGGTGCCGGCGGGCAAAACGTGAACAAGGTAGAAACCGCTGTACGTTTATACCACAAACCATCGGGTATTGTTATCAAAAATCAGGAGTCGCGTTCACAATTACAGAACAAGGATAATGCTATCCGTTTGCTCAAGTCGCAGTTGTACGAAGCCGAAATGCGTAAACGTTTAGAGATAACCAATACCATTGAAGGCAACAAAAAGAAAATTGAATGGGGATCGCAGATCAGGAATTATGTGTTGCATCCCTACAAACTGGTGAAAGACCTGCGTACCGATCATGAAACCTCAAATGCCGCCGCAGTTTTAGATGGCGACCTTAATGAGTTTTTAAAAGCCTACCTTATGGAATTTGGCGGGCCGAAAGGTTAAACTATTTAACCACATAAAGTTTTATCAATAGCGATGGCTTTAAGCCATCGCTATTTTTTTGCGTTTTTGTTTTAGCCATAAAGTTGTAATTTGGCTAAACCATACACCATCGTAAATTATGAAAACCATTTTATCTGCCCTTATTTTGATTGCTACAACAAATATGGCCTGTAGTCAGGAAAAGCCAATCCCTTTATATCCTAAAGGTGTGCCAAATTCAAAACCCACACCCGCCACATATGTTGAAAAAACCGACGACAATCATTGGATCACGCTGGTAAGTCAGCCCACTATTACACCCTATCTGCCTGCTAAAGGCACTGCCAATGGCGCGGCTGTTATCGTTTGCCCGGGTGGTGGTTATTCGGGTTTGGCGTCGGAGCATGAGGGCTTTACTATTGCAAAGGAGTTTAATAAAATAGGAGTAACTGCTTATGTATTGAAATACCGTTTGCCGAGTGATGAAATAATGGCAGATAAATCTATCGGCCCCTTGCAAGATGCACAGACGGCTATACTCATTGTACGTAAACACGCGGCAGAGTGGGGACTAAACCCGGCTAAAATTGGTATCATAGGTTTTTCGGCAGGCGGGCACTTAGCTTCAACGGCGGGTACGCATTTTGATAAACCGGTTATTGAAGATAAAGAGAACATCAGTGTTCGGCCCGATTTTATGATGCTGCTGTACCCGGTAATATCATTTGGCGATCAGGCGCACGTTGGTTCAAGAGAAAACCTGATTGGTAAAACACCGGCAGCCGGGCAGGTAGACCTGTACTCGAACGAAAAACAAGTTACCGTCAATACACCACCAACCTTTATTGTACATTCCGAGGATGATAACGTAGTGCCTGTACAAAACAGCCTGCTTTTTTATGAGGCCTGCCTTAAAAATAAGGTTAAGGTAGAGATGCACCTTTTTCAGGAAGGCCCGCATGGGTTCGGGCTAAATAACCCAAAGAGTAAGGACAAATGGTTTGACTGGGCTACTAACTGGTTGGATGCGAATGGGTTTTTGAGCGGGAAATAGGGCATGAGGCACACGCAGCACGCGTACGCCAGCGGTGGTGGTAACGATAACGAATATATAGGTCCATATATAATGTTCGAGCCTAATGCAAACCAACGGTTGTTCCTACAAAATCAGTAACGAGTAGTTAATAATACTAACATATGAATATGAAGAGATATTGGTTTGAGTTTGAAGTAACTAATGTTCGCTACGACTTGGCTTTAGGTTGTGGAGTAACGGCGTACAATCATGCGGATGCATTACATCTGCTTGAAGATTTAGTCTTTAAAGAGAAAGCCATACCTATTCCCAAAAAAACAATCGAAGATGTCGATATATCAACTTTAGATGCAAGGCATGTGTTGCTAAATATGGGACCTCCCAACATGCGTGGCGTTTGGTATCCATTGGGTTATAGTTGGTAGATATTCCTAATCTAGCCCGTTGCTGGCGCACGCGTGCCGCGTGTGCTATGAGTAAAAATCACATGAAAATAAAACGCCATATTCAAAAAGAAACTCCAATTGAACTTGATGTCGTAGAAGAAAAAATTGAGAAATATTTAAAAAAGAATTTCTACAGAATTACTGAAAGAGGGCCCGGGTTTGTTATTTTTATTGAAGACGAATTAAGTAACCGGAAAAGATCGAGATCTGACTATCATACACGCATTGGAGAAGGTAAATTTGTATTTGACTACTCAGCCGATCAAGATACAATTGTAGAATTGATTTATCTTACAGACATTTCATACAATGTTTTTCTTGCAACGTTAGTTTGTGCATTCGGTATTTACGTTAATCATATAGTTATGCCCATTGTTATGTCACTTGCTTTAACACTGCCTGTTTTTTTTAAGATCATTTACTTAAATGGACATGTGTTTGAGGAAATTTTGGAATGTTAATTTTTATGGGAGTGTTATAGTTAAACGAAATTTGTTTCCCCCAGCTGGCGCACGCGTGCCGTGTGTGCTTTATTAGAATATAAAAAATCCGGCCAAAACACCTACTCCAGTATCCCCAGCAACTCATTCAACTCCGCCACCTTTTCCACAGAACCCAGGTTTTCGTAGGCGCTTATTAAATTGCGGATCACGCGTTTTATGATATCGGTATTGGAGCAGGGCTCATAAAACTGCTTGTCGTATTTAAGGTTAAGCTGTTTCAGGAACATATCTACATCGCGGCGGCCAAATATAAAACCCTTATTGAAGGTGTTGATATAAAATAGTATACCGCTTTCAAAATCGCTTTGCTGACTTTCATCTAAGTAGGCCAGTATAAAATGCCGGGGCAGGTTAACGCCATACACCGGGATATCCAGCTTTTGGGCAATGATAGAATATATAATGGCCAGCGAAATTTGATTGCCCTTCTTGGTTTCCAGCACCTGGCTCAAAAAACTGTTCTGCGGATCAAGGTGATTGGAGGTGTTGCCGCTGAAACCGTAAATGCTGTAGAAAACATGATTAATGAGCTTTACCTGCTCTTTTGGGCTGGCCTCGTTCATCATCTGGATCCATATATCGCGTTTTATGGCCTCTATCTGGTTAATAACCTTTTGCTCGTCAAGATCGGGGTATTGGTAGCGGTTAATAATGAGGATGCCTTGCAGCAAATCAAAAGCCCCGCTTTGGTGCCATAGTTTTAGGTCGTTTTTTAACGTACCGAACTGGATCTCATGTACCAAATCGGCAATGCGCTCCTGTTGTACGGCATCAAAAGCTTGCTCAAAGGCACTTTCCAGGTAAGCTATAACTTCGGTGCCGTATGATAACAGTTTATTGTGCACATGATCGTAGATCTCACTATCCGGATCGTCAAGTAGTTTTATTAAAGAGTTAATTTCGGTGGTATTTATCATATACTAATGCTAAAATACTAAACCTTTTTTATTTTATTTTTGTGCCAATGTCAAATTTTACCTTCGCGAAGGATTACTTACTGCACCGTTTAAAAGCAAACAACAGGCACGGCGTTCACTCTCCGTTTGTTTATAACCTCATTGATAATGTTATTTATGATTACGCTGACAAGGAAGTGTATCGTGAAATGGGTGAAGACTGGGAGCGAAGAGCGGGGAGCGCGGGGATAAAACTCAAAGTTGTCAGGCTATTGTACCGCTTAACAAAACACTTTGATCCTGCTACAATTATTCATCCTGGCAACGCTGACCCAATAATAAAATGCTGCTTACATAAAGCAGCGCCCAATGCCGGGTTATATACCCAGGAAAATCCTCCTGCAAAAGCCGATCTGATTTATATTGAAGCAGATGACTCAAAAGATAATGCGTTGAAACACTCTAACCAAAGCCTGCCCTCAGTTCATGAAGATACGGTGCTGATACTTGCCGGTATTTACAAAAGTGCAGGTATGAAACAGGCTTGGGCGCAAGCAAAAAACCACCCGCAGGTTACTTTAACCATTGATCTGTTTTGGATAGGGTTGGTATTCTTTAAATCGGGCCGGGCCGAAAAAGAGCATTTTAGGGTGAAGTATTAATGTCCGAATCGGAATTTTCAGAATTTGAGAAATTTCAGAATTAGCAGATATGCACTTGCGTTTGTTTGTAACCACAGGTGATGGAAAAAAATGTTGTCATTTCGATACGAGGTACGAGTGAGAAATCTTATACGATATGCATTTAGGTCCTGTATTTCCGTAGAAGATTTCCATCACTTGCGCTCGTTTGTAACGAGTGCTTAAAATGTTCTTGCGTCTGCGACGCTTCTTCGCGATGCAAGCACATAGACGATTTCAGAATTTTATTTTGCAAGCCTTGTATTCTGTAAATTCTTAAATCCGGAAAATTCTGATCTAAAACGCCTGTCCTAATCCTATATAAAAGCCACTTTGGCGAGATTCGCCGGGATTTTTTTGGCCTACGCCGTAGTCCATGCGTACGCTCAGGCCTTTTTCAACGTCGAAAAAGTAACGTAGGCCGCCGCCGTAGTTTGGCTTCAGTTCAGCAAAGCTAAAGCTGTTGTGAAAAACTTCGCCGGTACCAATAAATCCAGCAAGGCCGATGCGGTTGCTCAGGCGATAGCGTAGTTCTGTTTGTCCGGCCAGCATATTGCGGTCGCGATAGCGGCCGTTATAGTACCCCCGCATCATTTCATCGCTGCCCAGGGCCGGCAATAAAAAAAATGGCGACTGGCTACCAGTTAAACTTTGCTCCTGGATATCAATTCCCAGTACAAACTTCTGGCTTAGTTTAAAAAACTGCGCGTATTCTATATTAAAAAAGCCGCCTTTGTAATCGTTACTGCTGAATAATCCATGCGTAAATTCAAAATAAGTATTAACAATGATACCACTGGTGGTATAGGTATTATTGTCGCGGCTATCGTAACTAAGGCTTGGGCCTATATAGGCATTACTGCCGCCGCTGCGTGAGTAAACCTGCGGGTCGGTATAAAAAATGCCGTTAGGCTGACCACTACTAAAGCTATAATGAGAAGCGCCGGCAACAAGGCCGCCATACAGGTTTTCGGTTAGTTTTTTTTCTGCAGCTAAATTTATCTTAACTCGTTTTTGTCCAATGCGGTCAACATCGGCACTTCGTGTGTTATTGCCAATACCGTAAAAGTTAAACGGAAAGTTGATATAGCTGACGCCCGCTGTAAGGTGATATTTGTTCTGCGGCGTCCAGTAACTGGTGTTTAGGCTTACCCGGCTTTGCCCCTTGGTGGTAAAGGTAGCATAACCAAAAATGTTTGATACACGGGTGATTTTGCTTACGGTATCGGTATAAAAAGACAACAAGCCAGCCCCGCCGGCTTCAAGCCCGGTTTCGGGCGCCGAGCTTAATACGGGCAAAATAATAAAGCTGCTTTTTTTGCTGCTATCCCTGTCAAAATACATTTTACGGATAAACTTTGGTATGATGTGCGTTTGGGAAAAGGCAGTTTGCAGGCAAAATAGGAGTATTATAGTAGTAATAAATGTCTTCATAGGTGTTTGCGAATATAAAGAAGATGTGCAGATTATAGATGTGCAGATTTCAGATGATGAAGATAAATAGATGTGCAGATTTCAGATGATGAAAATGGATGGTGAATTTTAATAATTATCTTCATATCAATAATCAATCCACGTTCGTGCTTTCATTTGCACATCTGAAATTTGAAATGCACATCGAGCGTTTATCTGCACATCTGAAATCTATAATCTGCACATCACACTAAAAATATTACTTTTGTGGCTGAATTTTTATTGATACACTATGAGCATCACAAGAGGACCTATTTCGCAGTTTATTGAAAAGAACTATCTGCATTTTAACGCCGCGGCATTAATGGACGCAGCCAAAGGATATGAAACGCATCTTGACGAAGGCGGTAAAATGATGGTTACCTTAGCAGGTGCCATGAGTACAGCCGAGCTGGGTATTTCATTGGCAGAGATGATCCGTCAGGATAAGATCGCTATTATTTCCTGTACAGGAGCCAACCTTGAAGAAGATATTATGAATCTTGTAGCGCACTCGCACTACAAAAGGGTACCAAACTACCGTGATCTTAGTCCGCAGGAAGAGTGGGATCTGCTGGAAAATCACTATAACCGCGTTACCGATACCTGTATCCCCGAAGAAGAGGCCTTCCGTCGCCTGCAAAAGCACATCCACAAAATATGGAAAGATGCTGATGACAGCGGCGAGCGTTACTTTCCGCATGAATACATGTACAAGATATTACTAAGCGGCGAATTGGAGCAATACTATGAGATAGATCCTAAAAACTCATGGATGCTGGCCGCTGCCGAAAAAAACCTGCCTATTGTTGTACCCGGATGGGAAGACAGTACCATGGGCAACATATTTGCATCATACCTTATCAAAGGCGAGTTAAAAGCCTCTACCATGAAAAGTGGTATTGAGTATATGGCCTGGCTTGCCGACTGGTACACCAAAAACTCATCGGGCAAAGGAATTGGTTTCTTCCAGATAGGCGGTGGTATTGCCGGCGATTTCCCTATTTGCGTTGTTCCTATGCTTTACCAGGATATGGAAATGCATGATGTACCTTTCTGGAGCTACTTCTGCCAAATCTCCGATTCAACCACTTCTTACGGTTCATACTCGGGAGCAGTACCAAATGAGAAGATCACATGGGGTAAACTGGACATCCACACCCCCAAGTTTATAGTAGAAAGCGATGCTACCATTGTGGCTCCGCTTATATTTGCCTGGATATTAAAGCAATAATTTAAATTTTTATATTGGTTAGTATAACGCTAACCAATATAAAATTTGGTTTTTGGTTTAAAAAGCCGTCCTATAGCGTTTAAAAGGCTATTTGCGTTTATTTAGAACGATTATAAATTATAGGTTGGTGTCATTTATGTGTCAGCGATACTGTAATAAATTTTACTTTTGTGCCTGTAATATACAGATGGAGCATAACATCTTTACAGCGGAATCAAACATTAATATAAAAACTATTTAGCATAAATACACTTTATGAGAAGTTTCTCATTGATTTTTAAACAATTCTCAAGGTCGGTTTTACTGGTTGTTGGGTTTGCTTTTTGGGGTTTTTCTGCTGCTTACGCGCAAACAGACGCGGCAAAGGGCGAGGCCATTTTCAAATCCAAATGTACAGCCTGTCACAAAATTGACCAGCAATTAATTGGCCCGGCGCTTGGTACACAGCTTACCGAAGAAACTGATGATAAGTATCTGATAAAATGGATACAGAACAATCAGGCTTTAATAGCTGCTAAAAACCCTAAGGCGCTTGCTATTTACAACAAGTTTAACCAGGCTGGCATGACGGTGTTCGCCGAGCTTTCTGACGGCGATGTGGGTAACATTTTAACCTATGTACGTGGCGAATGGAAGACCATGCAAGATGAAAAAGCTAAGGCTCCAGCCGCTGGTACAGGCGCTGCCGCTGCTGATGCTGGCCCAAGCGAACTTGTTATCTGGGGTTTAATTGGCGTTATCGTTATCGCATTCATTGTGATACTGGTACTAAATAAGGTTGTTGGCAGTTTAGAGCGTTTGCTGTTAAGCGGTAAAGGCTTATTAATTGAAGAAGAAGCCGAAACAACTGAAAGTGCTGCGAAAGCCCAGGGAAAAGATCTGCTTAAAAAGATCCTGAAAAATAAAAAACTGGTATTCTTTATACTGTTCTGCGGTACGGTAGCAATGGGAAGCTGGGGTTGGGTTACTTTGTGGAACACTAACGTGCACACAGGTTATCAGCCGGTACAGCCAATCAAATACTCGCACCAGTTACACGCAGGTACCATGAAAATTGATTGTCAGTATTGCCACTCAGGCGCTTACAAATCAAAAAATGCGTCAATACCATCATTAAACGTTTGTATGAACTGCCATAAGGTTGTTAAAACCGAATCGCCGGAAATACACAAAATTTATGATGCTTTGGGTTACGATCCAAAGACACAAAAGTACGACAGTACACAGGCTAAACCTATCCAATGGATCCGCGTTCACAACCTGCCAGATCTGGCTTACTTTAACCACTCCCAGCACGTAAAGGTTGGCGGTATTAAATGTCAGACTTGCCATGGTCCGGTTGAAACCATGCAGGAAGTTAAACAATACTCTCCGCTTACCATGAAATGGTGTATCCAGTGCCACAAACGTACCGAAGTTAACGGTAAAGGAAACGCTTATTACGACAGCATACTTGCAGCTCATGACAAGCTGAAAAAAGGCGAAAAAGTTACTGCTGCAGTTTTAGGCGGTATCGAGTGCGGTAAGTGTCACTATTAATAAATAAGAATTTAGCATTACAGTTTATATAGCTTAAATGGACAGCAATAAAAAATACTGGAAAGGTTTAGAAGAACTAAACAGAACACCAGAATTTGTTGAGAAAAATAAAAACGAATTTGCAGAGCCTATTCCAATTGAGGAAGTGCTTAGCGGATCTGGTTTATCGGCTAAAACTCCCCGCCGCGACTTTTTAAAGGCGCTTGGCTTTGGTGTTGGTGCTGTTACGCTGGCTGCTTGTCAAAAGGTTCCTGTACATAAATCGATCCCTTACCTTATAAAGCCCGAGGAGGTAACCCCGGGTGTGGCCAACTACTATTCTTCAACTTATGAAGGACAGGCCATTTTGGTAAAAACCCGTGAAGGTCGCCCTATTAAGGTAGAAGGTAACCCCAACGATATTTTTGCAAAAGGTGGATTAAGCGCACAAGCCCAGGCTTCGGTTTTGGATTTGTATGATGTAAACCGTTTGAAAGATCCAAAAATTAATGGTACCGATGCCGGTTGGGACGCAGTTGATGCTTTTGTTATCAAAGAACTTGCCGCTGTTGCAGCTTCAGGTAAAGGCATCCGCTTAGTTACTTCAACTATCCACAGCCCATCTACCTTAGCGGTAATTGCAGATTTTACTGCCAAATACCCAACTACCAAACACATCAATTACGACGCAGTATCTTATACAGGTATTATCCAGGCTAATCAAAACAGTTTTGGTAAAGCCGTACTGCCTCACTATAATTTTGATAAGGCTGATATAATTGTAAGCTTCGGCGCCGATTTCCTTGGAACATGGATCTCTGGCGAAGAGTTTACCCGTCAGTACGTATCAAACCGTAACAACGAGTCGCTGGAAAAGAAAAAGATGTCACGTCACATCCAATTTGAAAGCGGCATGAGCTTAACCGGTACCAATGCCGATAACCGCTTCCCGATTAAACCATCTGAAGAAGGTTCGGCAATCATCAGCCTGTACAATGCAATTGCAGGTACAACTTTACCGGGTACAAAAAAAGCACTTAGCAAAACTACCGATACTGCCATCACTTTAGTTGCAAAGGAATTACTTGCAGCAAAAGGTAAAGCATTAGTAGTAGCCGGCTCAAACGACGTAGCTACACAGGTATTGGTAAATGCTATCAACTCCCTGCTGGGCAGCTACGGTACTACTATCGATTTGGATAACCCATCAAAACAATACGCCGGTAACGATGCTGCTTTTGTTGAGTTTGTAAGCGAATTGAACCGTGGTGATGTAGGCGCGGTGTTTTTCCTGAATGCTAACCCTGCTTACGATTACTTTAAAGCTGCCGACGTAACCGCCGGACTTAAAAAAGTGCGTTTATCAGTATCATTCTCAGATCATGCCGAAGAAACAGCTAACCTGGTAACAGTTATAGCTCCAAATCATCATTACTTAGAATCATGGGGCGATGCTAACGCGGTTGAAGGTTACTACACAGTTGTGCAGCCAACCATTAACCCGGTTTACAACACCCGCCAAGCCGAGCATAGCTTATTAGTATGGAGCGATAATGCCGTTAAGGATTATTACGCTTACGTACGTAACAACTGGGATAAAAACTTATTCCCTAAAGTTGGTTTATCAGGTCAAAAGGGCTGGGAATCTCTGTTACAAACAGGAATGATCAAAACTACCCCGGTTGCTGCTGGTACTTACAGCTTCACCCGCGACCTGAATGCCGTTGCTCAAACAATTTTAGATCACAGCAACAGCCTTTCTGGTGGTAAGTTTGAATTACAGGTTTACCAGTCACAAGCAATTGGCGATGGTAAGCGTGCCAACAACCCTTGGTTGCAGGAGTTGCCAGATCCGGTTTCTAAAGTAACATGGGATAACTTTGCAGCCCTTTCTATCAAGGATATAAAAGACCTTAAACTTAACGAAGGTGATGTAATTAAAGTAACTGCAAACGGTTACTCGGTTGAAGTACCTGTATTGGCACAGCCAGGACAAGCTACCGGAACCATTTCAATAGCTGTTGGTTACGGTCGTGTGAATGCTGGTCCGGTAGGTGATAACGTTGGTAAAAACGCTTTTCCTTTCTACAGCTTCCGCAACGGAACTTTCCAGACTACTGCAATTGCCGAGTTTAAAACAACCGGTGTTATATCGCCGCTTGCGCAAACACAAACGCACCACTCTTACGAGGGTCGTAGTGTAATTCGCGAAGCCAGCTTTACCGAATACAAAAAGAACCCTGCAGCCGGAAGCGGTAGCGAGGGCGAACATAAAGATTACGACAAAACTACCAGTTTATGGGATAGCCATGACCGCCCTGTTTATGACTGGGTAATGGCCATCGACTTAAATGCCTGTACCGGTTGCGGTGCCTGTGTGGTAGCTTGTAATGCAGAAAATAACATACCTGTTGTAGGTAAAGACGAAGTACGCCGCCGCCGCGAAATGCACTGGATCCGTATTGACCGTTACTACAGCTACAATGATAATGGTAACTCTGAAGAAGCGGTTACAAAAGAACTGGAAATAGACAAACTGGATAACTTCGATCGCGTATCGGTAGTACATCAGCCAATGCTTTGCCAGCACTGTGATCACGCACCTTGCGAAACTGTTTGTCCGGTACTGGCTACCGTTCACTCATCAGAAGGTTTAAACCAGATGGCTTACAACCGTTGCGTAGGTACACGTTATTGTGCAAACAACTGCCCTTACAAAGTACGTCGCTTTAACTGGTTCAACTACTGGAACGATTCACGTTTTGACAACTACCTTAACAACGAGCATACGCAACTGGTATTAAACCCGGATGTAGTTACACGTTTCCGTGGGGTAATGGAAAAATGTTCAATGTGTGTTCAGCGTATCCAGGCAGGTAAATTGAAAGCTAAGATCGAAAAACGTCCGTTAAAGGATGGTGAGGTTAAAATGGCTTGTCAGCAAACCTGTTCAGCAAACGCAATTGTTTTCGGTAACAGAAATGATCCTAACTCTGAAGTTTCAAAAGCATTGGCAAGTGAAAGAACTTACTACGTGTTGGAAGAACTGAACGTAAAACCAGGTATCGGTTACCAGGTTAAGGTTAGAAATTTATCAGAATTAGAAGCTTAAAATTTTTATATACAGAGATTAAAATATATGGCATCTCATAGTGAATCAATAATTAGGGAACCGTTAATTACGGGTAAAAACATCACATACGGTCAGATCACTGACGATGTATTGCGCCCTGTAGAGAATATGCCCGGTAAAGCCTGGTGGATAGGATTTAGCGTAGCTTCGTTAGGTGCCTTACTTTGGGTAGTATCTATCAGCTACACTTTTTGGTTCGGAATAGGAGCCTGGGGACTTAACAAAACAGTAGGCTGGGCATGGGATATCACCGGTTTCGTATGGTGGGTAGGTATTGGTCACGCCGGTACGCTTATCTCTGCAGTATTGCTGTTGTTCCGTCAAAACTGGCGTAACTCCATCAACCGCTCGGCCGAGGCGATGACCATCTTCGCGGTAATTTGCGCGGCCACTTATATCGGCGCACACATGGGCCGCCCGTGGATGGCTGTTTATTCATTGCCTTTACCAAACCAGTACGGCTCATTATGGGTTAACTTTAACTCACCGCTTATCTGGGACGTATTTGCAATATCAACTTACTTTTCGGTTTCATTGGTATTCTGGTACACAGGTTTATTGCCTGATATCGCTACCATCCGTGACCGTGCTACAGGCTTACGCCGCCGCATCTATTCCGTATTATCATTCGGATGGACGGGTTCGGTTAAAACCTGGCAGCGTTTTGAAACTGTATCATTAATATTAGCCGGTGTATCTACACCACTTGTATTATCGGTACACACCATTGTATCAATGGACTTTGCCACCTCCCTTGAACCGGGATGGCATACAACAATTTTCCCTCCGTACTTCGTTGCGGGAGCTATCTTCTCGGGTTTCGCGATGGTACAAACGCTATTGCTGGTAACACGTAAAGTATTAGGTCTGGAAAATTATATCACCATGTTCCACATCGAATCCATGAACAAAATTATCCTGGTAACAGGTTCTGTTGTGGGTGTGGCATACATTACAGAGTTCTTTATCGCTTACTACTCTGGCGGCGAATACGAGCAGTATACCTTCTTAAACAGGTTTATTGGTCCGTACTGGTGGGCAGCTTGTATGATGTATGGCTGTAACGTACTGATGACCCAAATGATGTGGTCTAAAAAAGTACGTACCAACATTCCAATTTCATGGGTACTTTCCATCATCGTAAACATAGGTATGTGGTTTGAGCGTTTCGTGATCATCGTAACTTCATTACACCGTGATTACATTCCATCAAGCTGGGCTATGTTTTATCCTACCTGGGTAGATGTTGGTGTATTTATCGGTTCAATTGGCTTGTTCTTTACCATGTTCCTGTTGTTCATAAGGGTATTACCATCTGTGGCAATGGCCGAGGTGAAACTGATCCTGAAAAGCGCAAGTGAGCAGGCTAAGAAGAAACTTATTGACGATGGTCATTTAGATCCGGCTCATGTAGATTTCTACAAAGATAACCTGATCAAATTTGATAGTGTTGAACATTCTGATTACGAAAAAGTATAAATAAGCAAATGAGTAGCACCAAATATATATTAGGCGTTTTTGATGATCCCGATGAACTGATGCACGGGATCGATAAACTTCAGAAAAATAGCGTTCCTATTTATGATGTTTATACGCCAATGCCGATACACGGTATCGATGCAAAACTTGGAATTAAAGATTCGCGCTTAGGCTATGCAGCATTCATGTTCGGCTGTGTGGGCGGTTCGCTTATCTTCGGTTTGGTTTATTATTTCCTGGTACATGACTGGCCTATGGATATTGGTGGTAAAAACTATTTTGCCATTCCCGATTTTATCCCGGTAACCTTTGAGTGGACGGTGCTTTTTGCCTCTTACGGTATGGCATTTACCTTCTTTTTCTCAACTCACCTTTTCCCGGGCCGTGCGCCAAGGGTTATGGATTTGAGAGCTACCAATGACAAGTTTGTAATTGCTATAGATGCTAAAGGAAACATACCACACGAGGATATTACCAATATATTAAAAGAAGCAGGAGCAAGTGAAGTTAAGCATAACGACAGAAAATATGTTAGCTATGAATAAATTTAGAATATTAGGAACAATAGTTATCGTTATCGCTGCTTCGATTGTAGTTACATCGTGCAAGGATAAAAGGAGTACCGGATGGGAGTACGCCCCTAATATGTATGAGCACATCGCATACGATCCGGATCAGAAGAACAATAACTTTAAAGATGGTAAAACCGCGCAGGTACCACCAGCCGGTACTATACCGGTAGGTTTTGTAAAGTTTGATTATCCTAACACAAAAGACGGTTACGAACTGGCAAGTGTTGAAGTTAAAACAGTACTTGCACAAACCCAGGCCAACTATAAAGACGGTAAGATCTTGTTTGAGCACTTTTGCTCTCCTTGTCATGGTCTGAGCGGGCAGGGCGATGGTTTGGTAGTTCAGCACGGATATCCGCCGCCGCCATCATATTCAAAAGGACAATCATCACGCGGTGGTGCCATGAAAGATTTAACTGACGGTAAAATATACCATACCATTACTTACGGTGTAAATGCTATGGGATCTTACGCTTCACAGTTGGCTCCTGAAGAACGCTGGAAAGTGATCATGTATGTTCACCATTTACAAACTTTATAAGAATTAGAATTGATGAATACTCATAATAGTTTAGACGGGCAATTTGAATTTACCGGAAAGGTAAAAACATATAGCTTAGCTGCAATAGCCGTTGGTGTTTTAGTTATTTTAATAGGTTTTTTTACAGGACAGGGCGAGCGCACATTTGCAAATTTATTGCTGATGAGCTATTACTTTGCTTGCGTTTGTACCGCAGGTGTATTTTTCTGCGCCCTGCAATATGTTGCTCAGGCGGGTTGGTCTGCTTCATTGCTGCGTATACCACAGGCTTTTGCCAAGGTATTACCGATAGCCGCCGTTATACTGATAGTTATTGTTTTCGCAGGTTTGCACTTTACACACCATACCGAAATTGAAGGCAAGCACGTTGTTGCACCTTATTTATATAAAATATGGGCACTTGATGGTGTTACCACAAAAGGCAATGCCAATTACGATGCTATTTTAGCAGGTAAATCGGGTTACTTAAACCTTGGCTTCTTTCTTGGCCGTATGGTTTTATTTTTAGGAGCTTATTCAATATTTGGCAGGTTATTGGTAAAATACTCAGAAACTGAGGATGAATTGGGCGGCTTATTTTACTACAAGAAAAGCTTTACTATTTCTGCCGCATTCCTGGTAGTATTTGGATTTACACAGCCTTTATTTGCTTTTGATACTATCATGTCATTAGAAGCGCACTTTTTCTCAACCATGTTTGGCTGGTATAACTTTGCCGCTATGTGGGTAAGTACGTTGGCTATCATAACATTAACAGCTATCTGGTTAAGAACCAAGGGTTACATGGAGTGGATCACACAAGATCACTTGCACAACTTAGGTCAGTTAATATTCGGTTTCTCTATATTCTGGACCTACGTATGGTTTGCACAGTTCTTACTGATCTACTACGCCAACATACCTGAGGAAACTGTTTACTTTTTCAGAAGATGGGAGCCTGAATTTAAACCTTGGTTTTGGTTAAATATCGTTATTAACTTTTTAGCGCCGTTGCTTATTATCATGGCCCGCGATTCAAAACGTAAAACCAACGTATTGGCAACAACATGCGTGATCTTAATATTTGGTCACTGGCTTGATTATTACATAATGATCATGCCTGGTACAGTAGGTGCCGAAGGTAGACGATTTGATTACATTGAAATTGGTGTATTCCTGGGTTTTGCAGGTTTATTTACCTTCCTGATGCTGACTGCTTTAAGTAAGTTTAAATCGCTTGTTCCTAAAAAACATCCGTTCTTACAGGAGAGCCTTCATCATCACATATAATATTTGTTAAATTTGCATCAAAATACAGAATACCAAACTGAAATTAAAATGGCATTCAGAAAGTTTATAAATTCTAAAACATTACTATCGTTTTTCGCGGCGTTCATGCTTTTGGGCACAAACGTGCTGATGGCGCAAACTCCGGCAGCAACAGGTGCCGGCGAACCCGAAGCGCCACAGGTTGACTGGGCTGGCGTATCATACTACGTGCTGATATTTTTCCTGATTTGTCTGGGTGTTGCCGTAATAGGTAAAATTTTAAAGATCTATGATCTTACCTTAAAAATTCAGGGTAAAAAAGGCTTAAAATGGAATACTGTTATGGGCGTTATATGCCTGGTATTCCTGATTGCAGGTATATATGGCGCATACTGGTCGTTTACTGTGCAAGGCAGCATGACCTTGCCAGAATCTGCGTCGGCTCACGGTGTTAATATTGATGAAATGTTCACCGTAACTACCGTGTTAACGATGATCGTTTTCTTTATCACCCAAATTTTACTGTTTACATTTTTATTCAGATACAGGCATTCAGACAAACGCCGTGCATACTTCTTACCGCACGACAATACCATCGAAAAGATCTGGACCATAGCACCAGCTATCGTGTTAACCATTTTAGTTGTATTCGGTTTCTTTACCTGGCAAAAAATAATGGATACCAGCGAAAAAGTTGGCGATATTAATATTGACATTACCGGCCATCAGTATAAATGGGAGCTACGTTACCCTGGTAAAGACGGTATTTTAGGCCCGAAGGATTTTAAATTGGTTACCGGTTTTAATAAATTGGGTGTTAACTTCAAAAAACGCAGCAGCTTTGATGATCTTGCAGTTGATACCATGTATTTGCCGGTACACAAAACAATAAGGTTAAACATACAGGCACAGGATGTGATCCACAGTGTTTATATGCCGCACTTCAGGGTTCAGCTAAACGCGGTACCGGGATTGCCTACCTTCTTTAAATTTACCCCAACAATTACAACCGCTGAAATGCGGAGAAAAACAGACGATCCTAAATTTGAATACTTAGTTTACTGTAACAAAGTATGCGGTGGCGGTCACTACAACATGCAAGCAGTTGTGCGTGTGGTTACCGAAGCCGAATATCAGGCATGGTTATCAAGACAAAAACCTTATTTAACAGACCAGTTAAAAAAGGAATTGCATTTCGCAGCTGCGGAATCGTCAAAGTCAGTATCTCAAAACAGGTTAGCGTTAAATAATTAATATAATATAAGAGCGATATGTCAACATTAGCAGTTCACGATCACGGAGTAGCACATCACGACGAACACGGTCACGAACACCATCATAATCAATCGTTCCTGTCTAAATACGTGTTTAGCATGGATCACAAGATGATTGCCAAGCAATTCCTGATAACAGGTATTACTATGGCAGTTATCGCGATGATATTATCAATACTATTCAGGATCCAGTTAGCTTATCCTGATAAAACATTCCCTTTATTGACTACATTGTTGGGTCACTTTGCACCTAACGGCCGTATAAGCACCGAGTTTTATCTTTCGCTGGTTACCATTCACGGTACCATCATGGTGTTCTTTGTGTTAACAGCCGGTTTGAGCGGTACTTTTGCCAACTTATTAATTCCATTGCAAATAGGTGCTCGTGATATGGCTTCGCCGTTCATGAACATGCTGTCGTATTGGTTTTTCTTTTTGGCCAGTGTTATCATGTTGTCATCGTTCCTGGTTCAAAAAGGTCCTGCAAGTGGTGGCTGGACAATTTATCCACCATTATCGGCCCTGCCAAAGGCTATGCCAGGCTCGGGTACCGGTATGACTTTGTGGTTAATAAGTATGGTATGTTTTGTGGCATCATCATTAATGGGTGGTATCAACTACGTAAGTACTGTGTTAAACATGCGTACAAAAGGTATGGATCTTTGGAAAATGCCTTTAACTATCTGGGCATTATTTCTTACTGCGGTATTAGGTGTATTAGCGTTCCCTGTATTAGTTGCAGGTGTTGTATTGCTGATATTCGACCGTAGTTTTGGTACAAGCTTTTATCTTTCTGATATCGTATTAAACGGTGTTCCTCAGCCTTATGAAGGTGGTAGCCCTATCCTGTTCCAGCATTTATTCTGGTTCTTGGGTCACCCGGAGGTTTACATCGTAATTATGCCGGCAATGGGTATCTCATCCGAAGTAATGTCTGTAAACTCACGCAAACCCATTTTTGGTTACCATGCGATGGTTTACTCATTAATAGGTATCACCGTATTATCGTTCATTGTATGGGGTCACCACATGTTTGTTACGGGTATGAATCCGTTCCTGGGCGGTGTGTTCATGATCACTACCTTGATCATCGCGGTACCATCGGCAGTAAAAACATTTAACTGGCTGGCAACGCTTTGGCGCGGTAACATCAGGTTTACGCCTGCAATGTTGTTCGCTATAGGTATGGTGTCATTCTTTATATCAGGAGGTTTAACCGGTATCTTCTTAGGTAATGCCGCGTTAGATATTAACCTGCATGATACTTACTTTGTGGTTGCCCACTTCCACTTGGTAATGGGTTCGGCAGCTATATTTGGTATGCTTGCCGGTGTATATCACTGGTTCCCTAAAATGTTTGGCAGAATGATGGATGAGAAATTAGGCTATCTGCACTTCTGGTTAACATTTATCGGTGCTTACCTGGTATTCTTCCCGATGCACTTTATGGGTCTGGATGGCGTACCTCGTCGTTACTATGCGTTCACCGAGTTTGCAAGCATGCAACGCTGGTTAACCGTAAATACATTTATTACCTGGGCAGCTATTATGGCAGCTTTGGCACAGGTTGCTTTCCTTTACAACTTTATCACATCGATATTTGCAGGTAAAAAAGCAACACAAAATCCCTGGGAGGCAAATACCCTGGAGTGGACTACACCTGTTGAGCACTTACACGGTAACTGGCCTGGCGAAATTCCAACTGTTTACCGTTGGCCATATGATTACAGCAAGCCAGGTGCCGAAGAGGATTATATACCACAAACTACTCCTTTCTCTCAAACCATGAGCTCAAATCTTCCGCATGATTTTGAAGATAACCCTGTTGGTTTAGAGGAGCAAAACAAATTTACAAGTACGCTGAAAGCAAACGAAGAAGTAAAATAATCTTAATACTGATCTGATCTTTTAGGGTACCTCCTTTAATTTGAAGATTTGAAAATGTGCTAATTTGAAGATGCTTTATTTTCAAATCTTCAAATTCTCAAATCTTCAAATTAAGACAAGGGTACCCTAAATTTTTAGAAATACTTAAATGAGTATATCTACATCAAAACATAGGTTTCAAAGCATCAACCTCATAACAATTGTTATTCTTTTTGTTTTGATACTTGCTGGCGGTGTTGTGCGAAGTACCGGTTCAGGAATGGGATGCCCCGACTGGCCTAAGTGTTTTGGAAGGTATGTTCCGCCGGTTAGCAGTGCCGATTTGCCCAGCGATTACAAGCAGAAATACGTAGAGAAACGACTGGCTAAAAATCAGCGCTTCGCAAAAACATTAGATGTATTTGGCTACAGCGATCTGGCTAAACGCATCCGCGAAGACCGGTCTATCCTTACCCCTGAAGAGTTTAACGCCGGCAAAACCTGGACAGAGTATATCAACCGTTTAATTGGCGCCATATCAGGAATATTCCTGTTGTTAATGGCAGTATACTCCTTCAGTTATTGGAACATAGATAAGCGCATCCCGGTATTAAGCGTCCTTAACTGGATCTTTGTAGGGTTTCAGGCATGGCTTGGTTCTATAGTGGTATCAACCAATTTGGTGGCGTGGATAGTTACAGTACACATGTTATTGGCGCTGGTTATTTTGGCCTTATGTATTTACACCTACCATTTGGCAAGAGTAGCTGGCAACAGCAAATTAAGTACAAGTCCGATTATATACGTTATTACGTTGATAGCCCTTGTATTGAGTACGGTGCAGATAACATTTGGTACCGAAGTACGGGAAAAGATAGATTCAGTAGCTAACCATTTTCAGGGAGGTTACCGTGATAGCTGGATAAAAAGCGCTGGCGATATCTTCGCACATCACCGGGATCTGGCAGTTTTGGTATTGGTGATTAACATAATGCTTTATGCGCTTATCCGTAAGCGCTTCAGCAGACATTCGGTGCAGCAGCAGTTAATGAGCTTTAACTTTTTAATGATCATGCTGCAAATTGTTACCGGTATATTATTATCATACTGGGCGCTGCCGCCATTTGCACAGGCAGCACATATAGTTTTGGCCAGTTTAGTATTTGGTGCACAATTTTATTTACTGCTGAATTTACATCAGTCGGTTAACGCAGGAGGAGTAAGAAATTGAAGTGGAGTGATTATTCAAAGTTGATAAAAACCAGGCTCACCTTTTTGGTGGTGTTTTCGGCATCTATATCATTTTTGATAGGCAGCCGGGCAAACGGTCATATCGACTGGTTAAACTGGGTAAAGCTGATCATAGGCGGCTTACTGGTAACATCCGCGGCAAATACATTCAACGAGATCATTGAAAAGGACCTGGATAAGCTCATGAAGCGCACCATGGATCGCCCATTGCCATCCGGGAAGATGAACACAGGGCAGGCCCTCGTGTTAGGTTTGGGAATGGGTATGGCAGGTACATATCTGTTGGGTAGCCTAAACATGTTAACTGGTTTATTATCGGTGTTTTCCATAGTGTTGTATGCTTTTGCTTATACACCTTTAAAACGTAAATCGCCAATTGCTGTATTTGTGGGCGCTATTCCTGGTGCATTACCACCACTTATTGGATATGTAGCCGCACAACAGCATGGAAGGATAGATGCTATAGCGCTCATCTTATTCGGTATTCAGTTTGTATGGCAGTTCCCTCATTTTTGGGCTATTGCCTGGGTGCTGGATGATGACTATAAACTGGCAGGTTTCAGACTGTTGCCAACTGGCGAACGTAATTTAGGAAGTGCGGTAATAACCTTTATATTTACATTGATATTGTTACCAGTGAGTTTATTGCCAACCATTTACGGTTACGGCGGTTACTATGTAGGGGCGGTATCATTGGTATGCAGTATAGTATTTTTATACCAGGCTTATAACCTGCTGCGCACCCAGCAAATTGAGGCGGCCCGCAAACTGATGTTTGGCTCGTTTATGTATTTGCCGGTAGTACAGTTAATGTTTTTGTTTGATTTTATAGCAAAGTGAAAGAAATGATGGCTCAGATGAGTAAAGACGATACCAGGCTTGACCTTGCTCCCAAGATATTTAACATGTGGATCTTCATATTCACATCGGGGATGTTTTTTGCAGCGTTTACAAGCGGTTTTATTGTGTACAGCGGCGGTAGGGGACATGGCCTTAATGTAATAATGCCAAGCGCTTTTTTATACAGTACAATCCTTATTGTATTTAGCAGCGGTACATTATTTTTAGCTTCAAAGGCAGCAAAGGGGTTACAGTTTGCAAAACAGCGTATGTTTTTGTGGCTCACATTTGCCTTAGGGATAGCATTTTTTGCTATGCAGATCTACGCGATGTATGTGTTGACCTACAAAATGAACATCTTCCTGACCGATCCAAATGCGTCAAGGTCGTTTGTTTACATTTTTGCCAGCATGCACTTGATACACATAATTGCAGGCTTATTACTATTATTAAATACTATAACAGCAACATACAGGAAAACGCCACAAGTGATTAATTTGTTTAAAATGCAAATGAGCTCTATTTTTTGGCATTTTCTCGGAATTATATGGATTTATCTGTATGTTTTTTTACTTTTGAACCAAAATTAACACACCCATTATTTAAGTACAATGAGTACAGCAGTATCACAAATTGATGAAGTAAAGACAACGCCGTGGTCTGGAGGGAGATCTCCCTTCAATGTTGAGTACGGAAAACTAATGATGTGGTTTTTTCTCCTTTCGGATGCATTTACCTTTTCATCATTATTGATTTCTTACGGCTCGCTACGTTTCGCCGCAAACGGCGTATGGCCTGCGGCAGATAAAGTATTCCAATCTGTACCCGGTTTACTTGAAAGCGGTGCGCCGTTAGTTTTCGTAGGGTTAATGACCTTTATCCTGATCATGAGCTCGGTAACAATGGTTTTAGCCGTAGAAGCGGGCCATCGTAACGATAAAAAACAGGTTACATATTGGATGATAGCTACCGTTATTGGTGGTTTGATGTTCCTTGGATGCCAGGCTTTAGAGTGGCACCACTTATATAGCGAAGGCTTTTGGTGGGGAAGTACACCGGCGGTTGATGAATTAGGAAAATTCTTTCGTGAAGGTGGTACAGAAGCTGTAAGGCACATGACCGCTCAGGAATTTGCTAACTTATTCTTTACCATAACAGGTTTCCACGGTTTCCACGTATTTACCGGCGTTATTATCAATATCATCATTACCATCAATGTACTGTTAGGCACTTACGAAAAACGCGGCAGCTACCTAATGGTTGAAAAAGTAGGCCTTTACTGGCACTTTGTTGATTTGGTTTGGGTATTTGTGTTCACATTCTTTTACTTAGTTTAAAAAAATTATATATATGTCAGCAGAATCACAAGAAGTTCACCACGAGGAAGGCGAGCACGAAACAATGACCAGGGGAAGAATCTGGAAAGTGTTTTTTATACTATTAGGTATTACCTGTGTTGAGTTTTTTATAGCACTTATTATTGTACCTAAGCATCCCGATCTGTTAGTTTATGCTAACCCTGTATATATCGTTTTAACATTGTTTAAAGCATTTTATATAGTAGCTTATTTCATGCACTTAAAGTTTGAGAAACTGGGTTTATCCTTGTCTATCATTGTCCCAATATTATTTATCATCGGTTTAATCCTGGTACTCACAAACGAAAGCCACCACTGGATTAGCCTGCGGAAGTAATGAAGGCTGCTATCTGGAAAAAAATTATAGTCCTGGTGCTCATATTAGCAGTACCAGGATTTTTATATTATTTACTAACCGTAAAAGGCAAAAACAGGTATAAACCACTGGCAGTTTACGGGCCGAAACAAGTGGCTAAAACAAGTCACCGTGTTCATGGTAAGGATATCCCCGATACCATTTATCACACCGTACAGCCATTTAAACTTACCGATCAGGACGGCAATACATTTACCGATGCCAACCTGAAAGGTAAAATATTTGTAGCCAGTTTTTTTTATACCCACTGTCCAACCGTTTGCAGTACCATCAACAATAACTTAAATTATTTGGTGGGCACCTACTGGAAAAACAAGATGGTTTATTTTACATCCATCACTGTTGATCCGGATAGGGATACGCAGGATGTGCTGAAAAAATACCTGGCCGGCTTTAAGCCCGATTCAAAACGCTGGCTCATGTTAACCGGCGATACTACATCTATATATGGCCTTGCCCGCAAAGGTTTTTTGGTTGATGCATTAAAGGCCGGTAATGACGATTTTATTTACAGCGATAAGCTGGTGTTAATAGATCAGGATAAACACATCAGGGGCTACTATTCGGGTGCCAACACCACCGATGTTAACCGCCTTAACGACGAGATAAAAGTACTAATAGCCGAAGAGCTGCGTAAAGTTGATAAAGCGTTATATTAATTTGAACGTTTGCCGATTTGAAGATTTGAAAAACACGAATCATCTTCAAATTCTCAAATTCTCAAATCCTCAAATTGAAAAATCATGAGCGATAAATTCATACTCCGCTTTGTGGCGGCCATAACCACATTTGTAATATTAGTGGTGATCCTGTTAAACAGGCACCTTATCCCCGGGCCGGCGGTGGCACCTTCGTTTACGCCTTATCTGCCTATGCTTAACGCGGTTTTAAACGCAACTTGTACCGTATTGCTTTTAACATCATTATACTTTATTAAGCAAGGTAATATTACGGTTCACAAACGTTTAAATATCCTGACATTCTGCCTGTCGTCGTTGTTCCTGGTATCCTATATTCTGTTTCATTACCTCATGCGTAACGATACCGTTTATGGCGATATTAATGGCGATGGCAAAGTATTAGGCCAGGAGCTTACCGATTATGGTACCTTACGTAAAGTTTACCTGACCATTTTAGTGCCGCACATTGTATTGGCAGCAGGTGTATTACCGTTAATATTACTGAGCTTTCATCGGGGTTTACAAATGCAGGTTCAAAAACACAAAAAGCTCGTACGCTGGACTTTCCCCATTTGGCTTTTTGTTACAGCAAGCGGTGTAGTGGTATATTTGATGATAAAGCCTTTTTATCATTTTTAATTAATAATCGATCTGTAGATTTTAGTTAACCTGTCAATTCTCATTGGTATGAAATTCAAGGTTCAAAATATTCAACGATTATTATCATTCCTGTTTTTTTTAACTGTCACTAGCAATTGTTTTTCGCAGTGTATCGACATATCAAAAATCGAGTTTGGAGGGGATTATGATTTTTATGAGTATATATTTGGTTGTCCTACCTACAGTTTTGCAGTTCATGGAGATACCTCAAAAAACTGGAATGTATTGAATAATGCAATTGATATTAAACAAGCACCCAAAAAAGCATTAACATATAGAAATTTAGTAGAGAAGAAAATCAAGCAATATTCAGGTTTAAGTTTCTTCACTGATCTTAAATTTATTGATGTTGAGGTCGTTTATCCGGAGAAATATAATTTGTTTAAAGGGAGAACTGACGTGACTCAAAGATATTGTAAAGCAAAATATTTTTATCATTATCAATTTCAACCAGATACGGTTGCGTCTTATCTTATCGGGATTGCAGTTAATGAAAAAGGAAAAATTATAAGTCCTTTTAAATTCCCTTCAAAAAAGGATTATAAACAGATAGATAAAAGCTTTACTTATTGTAAGCTACTGGATATAGCGAGAAACATTCAAAAAGATATAGATCCAATAGGTAAAATTTGTTTTGAATATAATGAGGTTGGAAAAAGGTTTTATTGGCTAATATCTCAGGACCTTGATTCAGAGAAAACACATGAGGGCCTCAATTATTTTAATCAGGTAATTATTGATGCTTCAGATTTTTCAAAAGTAAAGACGGTAAAAGGGGAGGCTCACATTATCTATTAATAAGTATGGGATTTGATATTACCCTTTTTTAATTAATAATTAGTTAAATTTGCAGCTATGAAACGTGGTTTTAAAGTTATCCTTTTCGTAATGGCCCTTGGGCTTATGGTTTGCAGCAAGCAGCCGGTAAAAGCGCAGTGCGCGCAATGTGCCGCTACGGTAGAAACCAATGCAAAAAACGGCGGTAACGCAGCAAGGGGTTTAAACAATGGCATCCTGTTTTTATTAGGTGCGCCGTATATTGCCGTTGCTGCAATAGGCTATATCTGGTACAAAAAGTATCGCCGTAAAAATGTTAACCTTAACATGCGCGAAGAAAAACTGCACCTGAATTAAATCCTGTGGTTCATTAGTTCATTAGTAAATTGGTTCATTAGTCTTGGCATATTGCCTTGCATAATTATCAATCGGTTACCAATGAACAATTGAACTAATAAACGATTGAACCAATCATCATCATGTCTGAAACGCCAAAGTCATGGGCTATGCTTCATTGTAAATGCCCGCGATGCCGCAGGGGAAATATGTTTCAGGGTGAAGCTTACAGCTTTTCAAATAAAATAAACCTTAACTGTCCGCATTGTAATTTACATTTTGAAATTGAGCCTGGCTATTTTTATGCGGCCATGTATGTAAGTTATGCCCTTAATGTTGGTGAAGCCCTTTTTCTTGCCTGGCTCACGCACCTGATCACCCAAAATTCCGATTCGCCGTGGTTGTATCTGAGTGTAATAATATTGGGGTGTTTTGTGTTGGCGCCCATAAATTTCAGATATTCGCGTGTGTTTTTATTGTATTGGCTATCGCCAAAAATCCATTACCAGGCTTATTTAGATACCGATGATATACCAGGAAAGTCTTGATTTTTTAAAGGATCTGGCACAAAACAATAACCGCGAATGGTTTTTGGCCAATAAGGAACGCTACGACAAGGCCCGCGAAAATGTTATTGATTTTGTAGGGCAGTTGCTTGCCATATTGCGTAAGGTTGATCCGGGAATTGAAGAAACACTCGACCCTAAAAAGTGTGTGATGCGCATCTACCGCGATATCCGTTTTAGGAAAGACAAAACGCCGTATAAAAATAACTTCGGTGTAAGCATCCCATCTTCGGGGTCAAAAAGTGGCGGGGTGGAATACTACCTGCAAATTCAGCCCGGCAATTCATTTATAGGCGGTGGGTACTGGATGCCCGAAGCCCCGCATTTAAAAAAGATCCGCCAGGAAATTGATTACAACGCTGCTGACCTCCGTAAAATAATTGATGAAAAAGATTTTATTAAGCTCTTTGGCGATTTTAAGCAGCAGGAGCAACTAAAGTCCGTTCCGCGGGAGTATGATGCCGAAAATGAGAACATTGATCTGTTAAAGCTTAAAAGCTTTGTGGGCTGGCACAAAATAACCGATAAAGAGATCACCGGCAAAAACGCCGTACAGCAAATAGCCGATGCCTGCAGTAAAATATACCCTTTAAACGTGTTTCTGAAAAACGCGCTTGCATAAACGCATAAATCCTTATAATTTAACCGCATGAACCGTCATGAGCTTGCCGCTCACAAAAGCAATAACAATTGCTCCTGATAGTTTTATCACCCTTAAACAATTACATTGATGAAAATTAAATATCTTTTAATAGCCGCTGCTGTTTGTCTTACGTTTTATTCCTGTAAAATCATGTCGCCAAAGGCCTACAAGGCCCTGGTTGCCCAGCGCGATTCGTTAAGCACCCGTACCGAAACGCTTGAAGCGCAGGTTTTTCAGTTACAGGCCGATACTATGCGCCTGCACCGCCAGCTGGCAGATTTAACCGGTACTTATACCGATTTGCAAAAGAGTAACAACAAGCTTAACAGCAACTATAACGAAACATCAAGCAAAGCCAAACAACTGGCTGCCGATCTGCAAAAACGCGAGGCTCGTCTGAAAGAAGTGGAAGATATTTTACGCAAGCGCGATGAGGCTACCAATGCCTTAAAAAATAAATTACAACAGGCACTGCTCGGTTTTCAGCAAAGCGGCTTAACGGTTGATATCCGCAACGGAAAAGTATATGTATCACTGGCCGATAAACTGCTGTTCCCATCGGGCAGTATCGTTATCGACGAAAAAGGTAAAGCTGCCCTTAAACAACTGGCAGAAGTACTTAACAAAGAACCTGATATTAATATGGCTGTTGAAGGCCATACCGATGATAAAAAGGTGATAAACCTTGGTCAGATAAAAGACAACTGGGATTTGAGCGTACTGCGTGCCACATCGGTAACACGCTACCTAACCGAAATTGAAAAGGTAGATCCGAAAAGGTTAACCGCGACAGGCAAAAGTGAGTTTCAACCGATTGATCCGGCCGCTACTACCGAAGCCCGCGCCAAAAACCGACGCATTGAAATTGTGCTCACGCCGAAACTTGATGAGTTGTATAATCTTATTAAGCAATAACAAAAAAGCTCCCGGTTTACCGGGAGCTTTTTTGTTTATAAAGATCGTGTTGTAGAGACACATATTTGTGTCTCCAATAATGTAATAAATATGTGTGTTTCCCTTTATTAAATTTATTTTCATTTCCCGCTAAGTTTTTCAAATACGGTGCGACTAATTGTATAAACAACATTTTTTGAAAGAGCAGTTTCTTATACTAATAGCAGATAACCAAGGCCTCATTTTTAAGGTTTGCAATATGTATTGCAACAATAAGGAGGATAAGGAAGATCTTTTTCAGGATATTGTTTTACAGCTTTGGCGCGCTTACCCCTCGTTTAAAGGCGAATCAAAAGTAACTACCTGGATGTACCGCATTGCCATTAACAATGCCATTACCCGGTTGCGAAAAGAAAGCCGGAAAGAAAAATTTTCTCCGCTGGACGAAGAGGCTTTCCATATTGCCGCCGATGATAATTATATGGATGAGCAGTTGGGGTTGATGTATGAGGCTATAAAAAAGCTATCGGAAGTTGAGCGGGCCATTACCATGCTTTACATGGAAGATTGCAGCTATAAAGAAATGGCCGAGATCCTGGGACTATCGGAATCAAACATTGGCTTTAAACTAAATAAGATAAAGAGCCGGTTAAAAACACTCGTAAACGCTGAATGATATGGAACTGGATGATTTTAAAAAGCACTGGAACAATATCCAGGATAAAGAGATTGAGGAACAAAAATATACAACCGAAAAATTAGATCACATTATTATGAACACAACAAACACATTAAGCGAACTGCTAAACAAAAGCATCTACTGGAATAAATTCGGAAAAGCCGTATGCTCCATGTTGATAGGCGCCCTGTTGTTTAACCTGCTTATATTTTATTTTCTCCCGGGCAAAAGCAACACTTTTTCAGAATCTCTTTTTTATGTTGCTATTTTAATAGCATATGCGCTGATCACTATGTGGGTGGGCAACAAGCAGCAACAAATATTTTCTATTTACAATGGCGAGAACCTGAAAGATAGCCTAACGAAAACCCTATCGGCTTATAAGCGATACTATATTATCTTCTACATTATTTATATCGTAGTTTTTCCAGCATATTTTTACGCTATGATAAAACTGTTTTTTACCTATTGGGCGCTTTCAACAAATACAATACTGATCATCTGCGCAGGCGGAACCGTTTTAGCTTTAATAGGCAGTCACCTTTACTACAGAGTTAAATTTGCCAAAAAGATAAAAAGCTTGGAAACAAATCTGAAGGAATTGGAGGGCTAATGGTCTTAATCTACCTCTTTCATCAGCGTATTAAACATCACAAACCGTTCGGCGTAACGTTCCTGGTGTATTGACTGGAAACTGTGCAGGTGGTTCATATAAAACTGTTGAAACTGTTCAATGGTATCGGCATTATACTGGATGCAATAGGTAACCCCTTCGTTTGGCGAATCAACCACTGTTAAAATGCGATAGGAACTAAAAAGACCTGTAGCCATTATAGCAGGGATATGTACATCCTTGATCCATTTAAGCCATTCTTCATGAATAGCTTCTTCAACTATTATAGTATCGTTATATACAATCATCGTGATGCAAAAATAGGTATTTAGTTTATTAAGTGAGTGGTTGATTAAGTGAATGGTGAGTAGTTGGGAGTGTTCGACCGAGTGAGAGAAACCTATAGACGTAAAGTGTTTTGCGCTAAGAACCATTCACCACTCACTCAATCAACCACTCACCAACCTCAAGAATCCGCCTTATCGCCTCTGAGCAGTCTAAAGCGCTTGCGAGATTCGTTTATCCAGAGGCTGCCGGGGTAATCTGTAATGATCTTCTGGTACCAGGTTTGGGCGGTGGCTTTATCATTTAACCGGTTTTCGTAAATATCGCCCAGCATAAATACCGCGTCATCTGCCCATAGTTCGGTAGGATGATCGTCAAAGATTTTTTTTAATAGCGGTACAGCGTCTGCGTAATTTTTTTGCTGAATAAGGATGCGTGATTTCGCCATTAGAATATCATCACTCAAACTATTATTGGGGAATTTTTTGTCGATACTATCCAGTGTTAACAGCGCTTTCTCCGGCTCCTCCGCAAAAATATGCAGATCGGCACGGGCGTATATTTTAAGCGCACCGCCAACACTATCGGCAATGGTATTATCGGCAATCAGTAGTAACAGGTTCAATGCATCGTTAGCGATCAGCTGCGATGTGGCGGCCTTTAATACATCAAGTTGTCCTTTGGCCCAGGTGAAATCGCCGGTGTAATAGGCCAGTTTGGCGTTCCTGAATTTAGCATCCTGACCAATTGCTGTGTTAGGAAAATCCTTTTCAACCTGGCTGTACAACAAGGTAGCTTCCCAGGGCTGGTTAACCAACAGGTATATATCACCCAAATCCAGCTTGCAGGAAGCCAGTGCATCTGGTCGTATTCCCTGTATGTTCACCGCATCTTCCAGTTGTTTTTGGGCATCCTTAAATTTATGCAGCTTAAAAGCCTGCAACCGCGCCAGCTTTTGCATGGCGAAAACGGTGCTGTTACTGCGGCCAAATTCGGTAAGTAAAGCAAGGTAATCCTGCTCCAGGCCAAGGAGGTCGGCCGGTTGGTATTTGCCCGAGGTGATCTTCAGGTTTTTGGTGTTGATAAGTTCTATTTTAGCGGCTATATACAGCGGCTGTGCTTTGCCTTTGCTAATAATATATTCGTACCCGCGAATGGCCGTATCATAAGCCTCGTTAACATTAAGCGTATTGCACAAATCAAATATGGCAGTACCATCATCATTAGCCCGGCGACTTAAAGCCAGCGCCTGGTTAAGCGCCAGGTCGTATTCCTTTTGCTGCATGTATTGCCAGGTAAGGATCTCGGCATAAATAATTTGCTGCGGGTCCTTTTGTATGCGCTTTAAAAGGGCAGCCTTAAGCATATTATAGTCGGTATCGCCCTCAAATAAAGTGGCGAAGATGCTTTCGGCCTGGTTAACAAAGGTGGGATTGGTGGGTAAAAAATTGAGGTACTCCTCTGTAAGCGCGGCCTTATCCCTTTTCAGGCGATAAAGATTTATCAGCTCATAAGTAAAAGCATCATCAGCGTGGAGTATTTTGCGGCCCTGCAAAAATGCTTTTATGGCGTAATCAATATTATTGGTTTGATAAAAAGAACTGGCGAGGTTTGCAATAGCCATCTGATCGGCAGGCAGGTTCTTTAATACGGTATTGTACACCGCATCTGCTTTATCCTGGTTGCCTTGTTGCGTATAAACTGTGCCAAGCATAATCTGGTATTCGTTGGTTTCGGGATGCTTCCTGATCAGTTTTTTCATAACGCTTTCGGCCTCATCAAAATTTTTGAGCTTCAGCAGCGTGTTTACATAGTACGAATAATAGGTTTCGTTACTTTGCTTAAACAGTTTTTGATAAATTTCAAGGGCTTTTTGAGTGTCGCCGTTGGCATTGTATTGCATGGCCAGCTGTTGTTCGTTGTCCTGCGCAAACAGCGCCGAACCGCTGATAAATACAATAATAATAAAGCTGAATAATGCCCTCATCAATTCAAAAATAGTCAAATAATACTTATGCCGAAACCCGCTTATTGTTTATATTCATATAACGGTAAAACCGGGTAAAATTATAGTGACATTTTAACAACATCAACTTAATTTGTCTAATTTGACCTGATTAATATAACTGGGCATAATAACAATGTTGGGCCGACTGCGACTTTTTTTATTTATAGGTGTTTTCATAACATTAGGTTCCTGCAAGAATCATGTGAAGCAGATACCCATTGCCGATTTTTTTAAAACCCCAGAAAAAAGTTCATACAGAATCTCGCCCGATGGCAAGTACGTTTCTTACTTAAAGCCCTATAAAGAAAGACAAAACCTTTTTATACAATCACTTGCCGACGGTACCGAACAAATGCTGACGTCGTTTACCGATAACCCGGTACGGGGAGATTACTTTTGGACTTACAATAACCAGATAGTTTTTAGTCAGGATTTTATAGCTAATGATAGCTTTAAGATGTATGTTCTTGATTTGGCTACCCATAAAACGCACATCATCATGTCGCAGGAAAAGGTGCGGGTGAATTTGGTTAACCGTAATAAATTGCAGCCCGATATTATTACCATACGGATGAACAAACGCGATCCGGGTAATTTTGATATCTACAGACTTAACCTCCAAACTGGCGAGCTTACCCCGTACCTGATAAACACGGGTAGCATTACAGATTGGTATCCCGATGCTGACGGCAAAATTCGTTTAGTGCGATCATCTGACGGGGTAAACGAAACCATACTTTACCGGCCCGATGATAATACGCCTTTTAAACCCATCATTGAAAATAACTTCAAAAACTCGGTAAGGCCGATAGCTTTTTCAGGTGTAAAGAATTATTTCTACGCGCTATCCAATGTTAATCGCGATAAGATGGCTTTGGTTGAAATTAATGCCGAGGATGGTAAGGAGCAACGAACAATTTATGCCAGCGATAACGCCGATCTGTTGTTTGTTGAATATTCAAAAAATAAGCACCGCGTGGAATTTGCCGGCTGGGAAGAAGCCAAGCCCCAAAAACATTTTTTAGCCGCCGATATTGAACATATGTACAAAAATGTACAGCAGCAGCTTAAAGGTTATGAAATAAAGATAGTTGACCGCGACAGCTCCGAAAATAAGTTTATCCTGAACACTTTTACCGACCGTAACCCCGGCTCCTATTACTTGTACGAAAACAACACCGGTAAGCTCACCAAACTGGGTGATATTAATGCGAACCTGTTGCCAGATGAACTTTGCAGTATGCAGCCAATAGCCTACAAAGCAAGTGATGGCCTGTTGATAAACGGTTATTTAACCCTGCCTCAAGGCGATAAAAAAACCAACTTACCGGTAGTGGTTATGCCGCATGACGGTCCCTGGAACAGGGACTCTTGGGGATATGACGAGCAGGTACAGTTTTTAGCCAACAGAGGCTACGCCGTGTTCCAAATAAATTATCGTGGCTCAACGGGGTATGGTAAGGCCTTTAAAAGTGCCGGATACAAACAAGTGGGTGGCAAAATACAGGATGATATTACAGATGGGGTGCATTGGCTTATTGCAAAAAAAATAGCTAACCCCAAAAAGATAGCCATTTTTGGCGGCAGGTTTGGCGGCTTCTCGGCTTTGTATGGCGTGTCCTTCCATCCCGAATTGTATAACTGCGCGGTGGTGCAGTACGGCCTCATAAACTTTTTTACTTATATAAAAGATGCCCCGCCGTTTTTTAAACCATACCTAAAAATGACCTATGAAATGGTTGGCAATCCCGAAACAGACGCCGACCAGTTAAGGGCTATATCTCCAGTTTTTCATACTGATAAAATAAAAGTACCTTTAATTATATTTCAAGGGGCTAAAGATCAGCGGGCAAACATCAGCGAGTTAAACCAGTTTGTGCGCGAGCTGCGCAAACACAACGTTGATGTGAAATACTTTTTAAAACCAAATGAACGCGCCTTTTTCCGCAGCGAGCATAACCGAATGGAAATGTATACCGAGATAGAAAAATTCCTGGATAATAACATGCGGGTTAAACAGTAGTCCGTTATGGCAGCTCAAAAAAACGTTTATCGTAAAAATTTTTCGCTCATTGTTATATTCCTGGTGTTTACAGCCATTACGTTTGTGGTGGCGCTTTTTATCTCCTATAACCTTACGGCTAAATATGTTGAGAATGAGTTTGCATCCAAAAAAATTGAGGTGCTGGAGCAAACCGTTAAGCCCTACAATGATTTTTTTCAAAACAAAATCCCCGAGATAACATCATACCAGGGTTTTCTTGATTCGGCATCGGCGGCTAAATACGCGCTATCTGTTTTTCATGATTATGTTTTTGTAAAGCGGGTGGTTTTTTATGACGTACAGATAGGAGAGGTTGCCCCAATAACTATCCGAAGAAACGACCTTAGCATATCTGCAAAGGCTATATACCAATACTGGCATATAAACGGTAATATTTTTGGAACAAGACAGATATTCCCCGGCGATGAAACCGATTTTAAGGAAATGGCCCTTAAACTTAACAACTATATTGCCTTTTCAGATACATCGCGCGTATCCAGCCAAAACGAGCTTTATAAAACCTTTTGGGATGTAAAACCCGATAAAATTACCTACACCAACATCCTGCGCCGGGAGGATGTGAAAATATACCGCGAGCTGCAAAGGCGTCATGAAGCCCCGGCATCATACAAGCAAAACATGATGACTTTTCACCTTGATCCCTATATGCTCAAGGTAAAAAATACGCACCAGGAGTTGTATCAAAATGTATCTATACAGCCAATGGTATATGACCCTATTGACAGCGAAGGAGATAAAATGATAACCGAGGTGGCCTTCCCTGGTGCTTTTTCTGACTATAAATTATTTTTTAGCTCGGCAAACGGCTATCTCACGGCCGAAATCAATCGCCGGTTTATGCCGATTGGCGCAGCCATACTACTTGTTACCTTATTTTTGGTATTGATAGGCTGGCTTATCTACCGCAACCTTAACGTTAATATAAAACTGTTTAAGCTGCAGTACGATTTTATAAACAACTTTACCCATGAGTTTAAAACCCCGGTAAGCGTTATAAAAATTGCTGGCTCAAACCTGCGTGGCGACGGTGAACTTACCGAGCGGCAACGCAAACACTACGGTAAAATACTGGATGAAGAGGCCGATAAGCTGAACGATCTGATGAATAAGCTACTATCGTTCACCCAGTTAGAAAATAAATCCATCACCCTAAAAAGGGAAGAAATTGTTGTTGACGAGTTTACCAGCAGATATATTGATACCTTTAAAATTAAATACCCCGATTTTAAGGTGAAGTGTAAAATTAGCGACGTAAAACTTTTTTATACCGACCCGGTGCTGTTGGGCAGCGTGTTTCAAAACCTTATTGAAAATGCCTACAAATATTCGCATCCGCAGAAAAAGGAACTGAACATAAATATTACACATGAAAAGAGGAATATTGTGTTTTCGTTTGTTGATAAAGGGATAGGGATTCCTAAAAACGAACTGAATAATGTTTTTAAGAAGTTTTACAGGATAGAAAACCAATATAACCAAAACGGAAGTGTAGGTTTGGGTTTGGCTTTTTGCAAAGAACTGGTTAATTTTATGAACGGCGAGATAACCGTTCGCAGTAAAATTAATGAGGGCTCGGAATTTATAGTTACGCTTCCATTCGAAAATTAAATTATGAACAAAGAAATTAAAATTGCACTGGTTGAAGATGATGAAAATCTTCGTTTCCTGGTAGCAGAGCGTTTGCAAACCGAAGGTTATAAAGTTTTGGAAGCCGATAACGGCGACGATGCCGAGAAAATTATACTGGAAGAGCAGCCCGATATTGTACTGCTTGACTGGATGCTGCCCGGACAACCCGGTTCGCAGGTGTGCAGCAACATTCGCGATAAAGGTTACGATAAGCTGGTGATCATGATGACCGCCAAGGCCCAGGATGTAGACAAGATTGAGGCCTACAACTTTGGCGTATCCGACTATATTACCAAGCCTTTTAACATGGATGTGCTGGTAGCCATGATTGATAATAAGATCAAATTTTCCCTGAACAGCGAAAAGGCAGAATCATACAAGTTTGCCAATATGGAGCATTTGCCAAATACCCACCTGCTGATAAGGGACAGCCGCAAAATTGAACTCACCATACTGGAAAACAGGATATTACTATACTTTTTGAAAAACAAGAACAAGGTAATTAACCGCGAAGAACTGATGATGGAAGTTTGGGGCTATAATGCCGATGTAAATACCCGTACCCTGGATATGCACATCGTTCGCCTCCGTAAAAAAATAGAAACCAACGCCGATTCGCCGCAGTATTTACAAACTGTAAGAGGGATAGGATATAAGTTTGTGTATAATCAGTAGATAATAACGTTACCCATGTCATTGCGAGGCACGAAGCAATCCCACAGGACAGGGTAGCACACTTAGCATGGTGAAATAGCATAATGAGATTGCCACGCTACGCTCGCAATGACAAAGTTTGGTTGGTTGCATTGCGTTATTATCCCTTTGTCATTGCGAGGCACGAAGCAATCCCACTTGCTAAGCCGTCTTGCACGACGGATCTGTTTGATGCGATTGCCACGCTACGCTCGCAATGACAAAAGTTGCAATAACAAACTATTTATTTAGAGAATGAAAGTTCATGAGTATTACGTTTACATTATTACCAATAAATATAATAACGTTTTATATGTGGGTGTAACCAGTGATCTTCAAAGCAGGATAAATGAACATAAGCTGAAGATATACAAAGGTTTTTCTTCGAAGTATGAACTTAATAAGTTGGTTTATTATGAAGAGTTCCAATGGATACAGGATGCTATTGCACGGGAAAAACAATTGAAGGCCGGGTCACGGCAAAAGAAGGACGAGCTTATAATTGCAAACAACCCTTTATGGAATGGCTGGTATGATGATTAACTAATCACCTCCCATACACCCTCGCCACAATGAAATCATTATAAAAAGTCTTTTCACCAATAATACCGTACCCATTTAAATTAAAGTGCGATTCAATTCCCGGGAGCTTGCTGGCTTCAATGCCACATATGAGCCTGAAAAATACAAACATGCTTTTTAGTAAAAATTGCTGCCACCATTTGCCGGTAAGCTGAAAATCGGCATTAAGCCATTGACCGCCGGGTTTTAGTGAACGATGAAGATGGGTAAATACCGTTTTTAAGGTTTGCTCGGTAAAATTGTCGAATAAAAAAGGAGTGATGACGGCGTCAAAATCAGGCTGTAGATTTACATTTTCCACGGCATCCTGTATAAAGGTTATATGGTTATCGCTGGTGTTTCTTTTACGGGAAATGGCCATCATATCGGCGGCTACTTCTACATAAACAATATTTAGCCCCGATGGATGAAGCTTGGTAAGCTCTTCCAATATCCAGCCGGTACCGCCGCCAACTATCAGTATTTTGCTATTGGGTTTAATAAAGCCAATTAAATACAACTGCGCATTTACCAGCGCTTTGCCATAAACCAGCCTCGAAAGTCGATCGTAAAACCAGGCCGAATTATTGAAATTGGCTGCCATATATTAATGACCGCTGAAAACGAGGTTGAAAGCGATGATGATAATATACTGAAGTATCAGCACGCCATCCATATAAAAAAAGTAGTAGTATTCGTCCTTTTTCCAGGCCGATTTAAAGATAAGCCAGCCTGTTAATATGGTGGTAGTAGTAAGTGCCCAAAAATCGGTATTGAAGCCGTTATGTTTAAAAAGGAAGAGCAGCGCAACGTAACCGGCCAGTAAAACCTGGCAAAACAGGTAGGCATTTTTTTCGCCCCAAACTACGGGTATGGTTTTCAAGCCCATTTTACGGTCGTCAAATAAATCGCGGATATCAAAGGGGATAGTAAGCGCGCCAATAAAAAGGAAGCGTTTGGCTATAAGGATGGTGGTATCGCGCATAGAAATATAGTCGGTATTGCGATGCAGCACTTCCAATACAGGGAATAGTACGCAGCTCATCGTCCACACCAGGGTAATAAGGAAGGGTTTTAAACCGGGGATATTACGGAGGCCGAACTTATGATCGCCGACACTAAAAAGCGGCAGGCTGTAGCTGAACGAAAGGCAACCCAAAAAAATGAGCAGTATTTTTGATTCAGTAGTGATCAGAAAAAACAGGGGGATTAACGACAACAGCGAAACTATGGTAAACGTAACCATAAGCCGGTAATGCCCAAAAAACCAACGAACCCGCGTATACGGCGATGTTTGCGGACTTCTGGGTTTGGTGATAAGAATGCAAAAGTTGTAAATGCCCAGCGTAGATGTAAACAGTAAACCCAACACTGCAGGTACGGGCTTTACGCCAATTAAATGAAAGGTAACCAAGGCCTGCGCAACCGCGCAAAGCGACATGAAAATATTACTGAAAAGCAGAAAATCAAAGGCTTGTTTTATTGTTTTCTTCATCGGTAATAAATAGCCACCTGCCTTTTAGCTTATGGTCAGGAGCGTGCAGGATCTTGTCCGGATTTTAATGTAAATATCGTAATCTCCGGTAATATTCCAACCCTCCCGGCAAAACCCACAAAGCCGTAACCTACGTTTACATAAAGCTGCTGTTTACCTTCGTAATAAAAGCCTGCCCACTCTTTATAAACATATTCAATAGGGCTCCACTGAAAATATTTGGTTTGAACGCCAAACTGCATACCATGCGTATGACCCGAGAACATAGCATCGATTTGAGGGTATTCTGGCAATACCTGCGCCCGCCAATGCGAAGGATCATGTGATAACAGCAGCTTAACCGGCAAGTCGTCGGTATCTTTAACGGCAAGGTCCATGCGGCCATATTTTGGGAAACGGCTAAGCTCGCCCCAGTTTTCAATGCCTAAGATGCCTATTTCCTCGCCATCAACTTTTAGGCGGCGATGGGTGTTTTGCAGCAGGTCCCAGCCCATGTTTTTATGGGTAAGGATCAACTGTTCGTGATTTTTCTTTTTATCGGCGGGATTGTCCCAGGTACCATAATCGCCATAATCATGATTTCCCAGGCAAGAGTATACGCCCAAAGGAGCTTTCACCTTTGAGAAAATATCCTGGTAATCATTCATCTCTTCGGCTTGGCCGTTAACCAGGTCGCCGGTGAAAAATATAAGATCGGGTTTTTCTTTCAGCAGCATTTCAACGCCACCGCGCACTGCCTTTTTGTTGTAAAAACTACCCGAGTGGATATCAGAGATCTGCCCAAGTTTAATGCCGTCAAAAGCCTTTGGCAAATTGGGCAGGTACATGGTTTGGTACTTTACGTGGTAATCATACAAGCCCTTGGGCATCTGAACTTTTATGGCGGCCAATGGTACGGCACCCGCCAATAAGCCGGCTTTCATCAAAAACTCCGACCGGGGGATACTATTGGGCACACTCATAACCGCCGGACTAACCGCCGGCTGTTTTTTTCGGGCACGGTTCCAGATCAGCAGGCGGCGTACATCGTCAATAAACAGAAAAGGCAAGAAGGAGATCTTGCCTAAAAATACCAGGAAAAAAGCCATTAAACCTGCCGCGCGCAAGCCTACGCCTACATTTACATAAACGCCTAACAGCAGCCCTGTAATTATAATGATAGCAAACGCCCAGTAAAAAACGGTGAAGCCCTGCTTATGCGGGAGCTTCCATTTTTTGAAGGCACCGCGTATGCCTTGCAGCACATAAAGATCTATAAGCAGCAGTACGGTAACTACCAGTATAATATTAAGCCCCTGTTCGGTCATTCAAAAATTTTGGGCAAATATATTAATAACGATCGTCATCTATGTCCAAATCGTCATCATCTGGCTGCAGATTAAACAAGCTGTTAAACATATCCGAAAACGCGAAACCATTATCAAGGAAACCTTTATTCAGTTGCGAGAACTCGGATAGGCCGTGCAATACAAATTCCATTAGCAGCAGCTGTTGGTTTTCGCTCAGGCGCGGGTGCAGTTTTTTAACCAGATCTTTTAACCCGGCAACGTCATTAAGGGCCTTTTTATAATCCTGCAGGGTGGTATCATCTAATAAAGCAAGTGTATTGCCATCACCAAACCAGTTAATGATGCTGGCGTAAGGATTGGGTGCTTTTACCTTTTTAGCTTTCTCCGGATCTGGGAAGAACTCCAGCAGCAGGGTTTTAATGGCTTTGCCTATCAGGATATTAGCAACTTTGCCAGGGCCTTCCAGTTCGCCCTCATACACCAGTTCAATTTTTCCGGTGATGGCGGGGATGACGCCTAAAAAGTCGGTGATGCGTACAAAGGTATTTGCCTCGTGGTTGATGATCATCCGGCGTTCGGCATTGCTAATGAGGTTTTCATAGGCCGAGATAGTTAAACGTGCCGATACACCCGATTTTTTGTCGATATACTCCGAGTTACGGGCTTCAAACGCAATTTGCTCAACGAGGTTTTTCACCAAACTATCGGCCTCAATGTTGGCGCGTTGCTCATCTGTTAATGATGCTTCCTGCTGGGTTATCTTACGTGAAATTTCAACCGTACGTGGATAATGGGTCAATATCTGACTTTCGATACGATCTTTAAGCGGTGTAACTATCGAACCACGGTTGGTATAATCTTCGGGGTTGGCGGTAAACACAAACTGGATATCCAAAGGTAAGCGCAGTTTAAAACCACGGATCTGGATATCTCGCTCCTGTAAAATGTTAAACAGCGAAACCTGGATACGGGCCTGCAAATCGGGCAGTTCGTTTATCACAAAGATACCACGGTGCGCACGGGGGATCAATCCAAAGTGGATAACCCTTTCATCAGAATAGGTTAGCTTTAAAGTGGCAGCCTTTATAGGGTCAACATCGCCAATTAAGTCGGCAACGGTAACATCAGGGGTAGCCAGTTTTTCGGTATAACGTTCTGAACGATGGATCCAGCCGATAGGGGTATCATCGCCTTTTTCGGTTACTGTTGAATGGCCGTACCATGATATGGGGTTGTAAGGATCATCAAATAAGTCTGATCCTTCTATATAAGGCACATACTCATCAAGCAGGTTGATAAGCAGGCGGGCAATACGGGTTTTTGCCTGGCCGCGTAAGCCTAACAATAATATATTATGACGCGATAATATGGCAGTTTGCAGGTCGGGGATAACCGTATCCTCAAAGCCAATAATTCCTTCAAAACCACCTTCGTGTTTTTTTAACTGGGTAATAAGGTTGGCACGTAATTCATCTTTAACCGAGCGGCTTTTATAATCAGTTTTTTTTAACTGGCCTAAGGTTTTTATATCTGTTTTGTTCATTAGTTCAATTGTTCATTAGTTCATTAGGAATCTGCACATCTGCATATTTGCACATCCGCACATTACCTCACTGTTTTTCTTCTGTTTCTGGCGTAATCTTCAAAAATGTATTCGCCTAAGTTATTAAGCGAACTGTAAAAAGCTTTGCCACCGTTTGTTTCGGTAAACTGGCGTACAAACTGCTGCAGGTATGGGTCTTTGGCTATCATAAATGTGGTGATAGGTATTTTAAGGCGCTTGCACTGTGCAGCCATGTTAAGGGTTTTGTTCACCACTTTTCTATCCAGTCCGATGCTGTTTTTATAATACTTGGTGCCTTCCTTTAAGCAGGTGGGCTTACCATCGGTGATCATAAAAATTTGCTTGTTGTGCGTTTTACGCCTGCGCAGCAAATCGGTAGCGAGTTCTAAACCTGCATAGGTGTTGGTATGGTAAGGGCCAACTTGTAAATAAGGCAAATCCTGCAGGGTTATAGGCCAGGCATCGTTACCAAAAACAACAATGTCCAAAGTATCTTTGGGGTATTTGGTGCGGATGAGTTCGGCAAGGGCCATGGCTACTTTTTTTGCCGGGGTTATCCTGTCCTCGCCATATAATATCATAGAGTGGGAGATATCTATCATCAACACGGTTGAGGTAAGGGTTTTGTAGTCCATTTCCTCTACCTCGAGGTCACGTTCGGTCATCATAAAATCGCCGATGCCGTGGTTAACCTGCGCATTGTGGATGGATTGGGTCATATCTATCTGATCCAGACTATCGCCAAATTCAAATTCGCGGCGCTCGGCATTTTTTTCATCGCCCTGCCCCGATTGCGGCGTACGGTGATTGCCTTTACCCGATTTTTTTAGCTTACCAAAAATCTCCTCCAATGCCGACTGACGGATACTTTGCTCGGTTTTAGCAGTAATGTTAAAACCGCCGTTTTGCTGATCATCGCTCAGGTATCCTTTTTGTTTCAGCTCGTCTATGAAATCGCCCATACCATACTCATCATTGGTAAGGTTGTATTGTTTATCCAGCTCGTTTAGCCAGGCTAAAGCTTCGCCGGCATCACCCGCCGTATAGTTGAGTAATTCCAGGAATAATTTCAGTAATTCTTCAAATCCGCCTTTAGGGATTTGGTTGGGTTTAAACTTGGAAAATCCAAAACCGCGCATATTTTGTCCTTTCTGTATATAAAGAAACGGATAATTATCTTTAAAAGTTTGGGCTTACAGGTATTAAAATAAATTGTTAGGTACGTATGACAATTTAGGGGATGTGCAGATTTTAGATTATAGATGTGCAGATGATGATTTGAAAATTTGAAAATGTAGCACTGGCGCGGGTTTCACCCCGTGACATAGCATGGTTGCGGCTTTCAGCCGCCCGGTGGGAAGAAGTTGAATCGCGTTGTAGACAAGCCGGGTGGTAAGGCATATCGCAGACCCGCTCTTGGCCGCGGGAGGGCCAGTTACTTTGTAGCCACAAAGTAACCAAAAGGCTTTCGGCAGAGAGGCTTCTTTGCCGCACAGGCCTTTGCCCTGCAAAGCCGACAGAACCACGGGCTGCAATTATTTGCCCCAACCCGCACATTTCCGGCCCTTCTGCAAAACTTGCTATGCCCCTGCAGCTGCACAAGCCCACCATCGTTCTGCCTGCTTTCGCCCGAAGCTTATCTGCCGACAAAAAAACTAAAGACAGGGGATAAGTGCTTGTTTTTTTAGGATTTAACTATTAGAATTTGAGTTTGTCAATTAGGATTTAGCTTTTTTCCTTTTTAGAATTTAGAGATTAGGATTTAGAGTTTTTCCTTCATTGCCTTAAATATAAACCAGGCTATTCAATAACTCCGTAGGGTAAATTGGGTTTGCACCACGCTGACTGGCTACGTAGGCACCTACCGAGCAGGCTTTGTCAACAATGGTTTGCATGGGGCGTTTGGCTAATATACCTGCTACAAACGTAGCCAGGAAGGCATCGCCGGCACCTACCGAGTCACCTACTTTTACGGGGCAGCCGGGGCTTTCGTAAAATTCATGGTCGTGCCAAACTATGGCGCCGTTTTCGCCGCGGGTTACGCAAATGGTTTGGTTATGGTATTTGGATTGAAACTCCTGAATCTGGTCGCGCATGGAACTACTGCTGCCGCCGATAAGGAGGTTGGCTTCTTCCTCGTTCATCTTAACAACATTGGCACGGGCCACAAGAGTTTCTATGGTTGATAGCGTATAATGAGGCGGTCTTAGGTTTACATCAAAAACTTTAAGGGCCGGGGTTTCATCAAGCAGGTTTAACAATGTTTCGCGGGTTTTGGTTGTGCGGCAGGCCAGGCTGCCGTAAACTATGGCTGTTGCACTAATAGCAGCCTGCGAAAGTGCTGGGGTTGTTTCAATACTGTCCCAGGAAACCGGCTGCGGTATTATATAAGTGGCCTGGTTGTTTTTATCAAGTTGTACGGTAACCTCGCAGGTAGGAAATTCATCTTCCTGCTGAATAAGGTTGGAATATAAGCCGTTAGCTTTCAGGAACTCTATCAGCATATCGCCGCTGTTATCCATACCTACCGAACTGGCAAAGGCTACGGTAACGCCCTGTTGCACCAGGTGCCTTGCCACGTTCATGGGCGCGCCGCCGGCTTTTTTACCATCGCCAAAGGCATCCCATAAAACTTCGCCGAAACTTAATACCTTATTTTCCATAGTTATTGTTTTGTAGACCTAAAACTCAAATATAGTTGGAATTTTTTATCGAACCTGAATTTTGAGCACTAAAGAATTGTTGATTTTTGGCTGTTTAAATCCGGTTATTTCTTAAATTCAACAAACCCGGGTAAAACTAAATTACTTATCTTCAAATTATGAAAAAACTCATCCTTTCTTTTATCCTTATCCTAAGCGCCTGCTTCAGCTACGCGCAGGACAGGCAAGCCATAATAAAGGTTATGCATACGCAGCAACTGGCCTGGAACCGCGGCGATATTGATGGTTTTATGCAGGGCTATTGGAAATCAGATTCGCTGGTGTTTGTGGGGAAAGACGCACCCACCTATGGCTGGCAAACCACGCTTAACAATTATAAGAAACATTATCCCGATACGGCAGCAATGGGGCAGCTTACCTTTACTATACTTCAGGTAAAAGTCCTGAGCTCAACAAACGCTTTTGTTTTAGGTGGCTGGCAGCTTAAACGTGTCAAGGATGCCCCCGGCGGTTATTATACCCTATGGTTCAGGAAGATAAAAGGCGAGTGGAAAATAGTGTGTGACCATACGTCCTGAAAATTATGAGCTAATAACCGAAAGATTTGATTTTTTTTGCTTTGCAAAGATGGATTTGGGTAATTTGGCAGCGACTTAGGAGGGACTTTATACATGAAAAGAGGTTTGGTACTGGGTAAATTTATGCCTTTGCATAAGGGGCATATCGCCTTAATTGAATTTGCATTGAAGCAGTGCGATGAGTTAATTGTTTTAGTAAGCGCCAGTGAGGATGAACCCATACCAGGCGAAGCAAGATATAAATGGCTTGAGCAAACTTTTAAGGACGATAGCCGGGTGAAACCCATGTTACTAACGTATGATGAGGCGGTTTTACCAAACACATCGCAATCAAGCGAAGGCGTTTCAAAGCTGTGGGCTAATTATCTTAAGGAAAAACTGCCGCCAATTGATGTGATCTTCGCTTCGGAGGCCTACGGTGCTTATATGGGGCGGTTCCTGGATTGCGAAAGCATGATCTTTGACGAGCCCCGGCAGATAGTACCCGTTTCTGCGACACAAATCAGGAATGATCCTTTTAGCTACTGGGATTTTTTGTCCGATGCTGTTAGGCCTTACTTCATCAAAAAAGTGTGTGTTTACGGTTCCGAGTCTACCGGGAAAACTACGCTTACACAACTATTGGCTAATCATTTTAATACCATCGGCATACCCGAAATGGCCCGGGAGATAATTGAGCATACCAACAATTGCACGCCAGATGACCTTTTAAAAATAGCCGAACTTCATGCCCTTGGTATCAATAAAGAAATAGCCGGTGCCAATAAGTTATTGTTTGTTGATACCGACATAAATACCACCCGTTCATATAGCAGGTTTCTTTTTAATAAAGAGTTGATAGTACCGGAATGGATTGAAGCCGCCAATAAATTCGACCTCTATTTATATCTTGATATAGATGCGCCCTACGTACAGGACGGGACAAGGCTTAATGAGGAAGAAAGAAATAAACTAAATCAAAGTCACCGTCAGGAGCTGGAAAACCATGGTATAAATTACGTATTGATACAGGGCAGCGATTGGGATGAGCGATTTAAAAAAGCAGTAGCTGCTGTAAACCAGTTTATAAAGCCAGTTGCAAAATAATTTTTTACTGAAGAAAAAACCCGGCGCACTCAACAAAAATAGCGACAGGCAAACCCATCGCTATTAAAAATCTTAAATCACACTATACACCTTAGTCTTCAGTACTCAGAACCTACAAAGGTTTCCCTGCGGCAAGTTCTTTGTTGGCCCATTTTACAGCGAGTTCTTCGCGGAATTTGGCGTATTTTTCTTTGAAGGCCATTTTTAGCACACTATCAACACCGCCTTTTATAGCCAGATTATATAAGCTGGCGGCCTTGCGGCCAAGAGATGCATCCCAGGCACGCAGGCTCAGGGAGTATGATCCGTCGATGTATTTCATCCAGTGCCAGTAGCCGGTTGGCATAAATAAGGTATCGCCGTGTTCTAAAAATACCTCGGTGCCTTCCACGCCATCAAGGGCCGGAAATTTTTTAATATCGGGGTTTAGTACATCATAATCCTCCAGGGCATAGGTAGCGTTGGGGATGCAGTACAAACGGCGTTTCCATTTATTCTCAAACAGTATTACATGTTTTCTACCCCCAAAATGGGTGTGGAATATATGCGGAAGATCAATATCGTAATGTAAAAAAGTAACCGAGTTTGAACCGCCGAAGAACATGGCCGGCATGCTTTCTAAAAAGCCGCCCATTAAATCTTTTGGTAAAACAACATCATCCAAAAGCTGCGGTGCTTGTTTAAAAATGTTAAAAAAGAAAATGCGCAGCTCGGTAGGTTTATTGCGGATCAGATCAATATAGTCATCAAAAGGCATTTCGGTTGCCGACGAGTTGATGGGTTTTGAAGGATCGGCTTTTGAATTATCATACAAAGGCACCACTTTTTTACCTACAACTTCTTTAAGGTATTCCGGCGTCCATTTTTCGCGGGCGGGCCAGCTTTTGGTTAGTCCTTTTATAACTAAAGGGCGACGAGGGTCTAAATAGTTTTTCTTGAAATCTTCAGGAGAAATATTTTCAACTGTATCAATCGGGCTAAGGATAAAACTCATAGTCTATTAACTTTCTGGTTCTGTTTTATTATCTAATAATTACCAAAAGGTAATGCAAAGGAACGAAATAAAACATCAACAGGTATAAATTGATATTAAAAATACAGTTGGCAAACAAAATGCAGATAACCTCAAATAAAAAGAGAGCCGGAATGTTCTGGCTCTCTTTTTATTGTTGTAATATTTATAAGGAGTTATGAGTAATACGTTTGCCAACCCATCAGGTTCTTTACACACTCAAAACGCACCACTTATTACCCTTATCATAAAAACTTAGTTGGGCATTAATACCGTGTTTACTACGTGAATTACACCGTTACTTTGGTTAACATCTGCAATTGTTATCCATGATTTGCCGCCTTTTTCGTCAACCAGGTATAGTTTTTTGCCTTGTGCCATTACGGTTAAGGTGCCACCGCTTACAGTGCTTAATTCGGCTTTGCCGTTACCTTCTTTTACCTTGGCCCATAAATCTGCCGAGCTTAGTTTTCCGGCAACAACGTGGTAAGTTAAAATTTTAGTAAGGGCAGCTTTGTTGGCTGGTTTTACCAGGTTATCAACCGTGCCGGCCGGCAATTTATTAAAAGCTTCGTTTGTTGGCGCAAATACGGTGAACGGACCGGCTGACGACAACGTTGGCACCAGGCCGGCAGCTTTAACAGCCGCTACCAATGTGGTATGGTCTTTTGAGTTTACCGCGTTTTCAACAATGTTTTTGGTTGGATACATGGCCGCGCCACCTACCATTTTGGTTTGTGCGTTTACTTTGGGTGCTACTGCAAAAGCTGCTAATGCAAACGCAGCAATGATTAATTTTTTCATGTTGGTGATATTTTTTCGTGTTTATAATTTAGTTATTTTAATTAAGCACTAAAAAGTGCTTTTGTTATTTTTTAATTTAATGAACCCGTCACGAGCTCTTGATGTTTTCACTAAATTAATAATGTATTGGTATTTGTTGAAGATACGGCTGGTTTGACGAAACGGTTTTAGTTTAGTTTAATGTTTCGTACAACCAGCTGATTTATAATGTAATTTTACGGGTTAGTAGGAGTTAGAAGAATAAGCCTGAGGCAATATTATCGGCATATAATTTACCGGTGGGGGTAAGCAATATGGTATCGTCTTTTTGAATGATCCATTCTTTATCAAAATAACTGCGGGCTGCTTTCTGCAGTTCATCGGCCGAGCCTTTGGCTATGGTATTAAGCCGGTTTAGGTTGAGCCCCCATATGGTGCGTATGGAGGTCATGATGTATTCGTTAAGCCGGTTTTCTTCGGTAAGTTCCTCGGTTTCGGCGGGGAGTTTGCCGCTTTCAATTTCCTGCATGTATTTGGCATTGTTGGCAATGTTCCACTGCCGTGCCTCGCTATTGTAGGAATGTGCTGACGGACCTATCCCCAGGTATTTTACACCCTGCCAGTAATTGGAGTTATGCCTGGAGTAATTGCCGGGCGTGCAAAAGTTTGAAATTTCGTAATGCTCAAAACCATGATCGGTCATGGCCTGCATGAGTACCATAAATTGCGCCGCGCTTTGCTGATCGTTCATGGGCGGCTGCTTTTTTTTGTTGATGAAAGCTGCCAGCGCGGTTTGTGGCTCTACCGTCATAGAGTAGGCCGATACATGCGGAATAGAAAGCTCGAACAGTTTATCAAGGTTTTGTTTCCATTTGGTGTCGCTGAGCAGGGGATAACCATAGATCAGATCGGCGGTGATATTCTGGAAACCGGCATCCTGCACACGCTTTACAGATGCTTCGGCCTGGTTGCTGCGGTGTGCGCGGTTCATCCAGATAAGGTCGTCGTCAAAAAAAGATTGTATGCCGATGCTGAAACGGTTAACATCTGTTTTACGCAAGGCTTTTACCTTGGCTTCGTTTAAATCGTCGGGATTGGCCTCCAGCGTAATTTCGGCGTTGGATGCTACGGTATGCAGCTCCGTAATAGTATTTATGATCCGGCTTATCTCCCCGGCTTCCAAAACAGATGGGGTACCGCCGCCAAAGTAAATGGTTTCGATGGTTTCGCCGTTAAGGTAATTTTTTTGCAGCTGAATTTCCTTTATAAGGGCATGCAGCATTTCGTCCTTGTATTTTACCGAGGTGCTGAAATGGAAATCGCAATAATGGCAAGCCTGTTTACAAAAAGGAATATGAATATAGAAGCCTGCCATGTTTTTAAGGGTAAATAATCGAGAGTAAAGTAAAATAAGATAAAGTAGTTATATAGATCATTTTCAATATTTTATGTCAATTTATTCTCTTTCACTTTTTTGAAATTGATCTTATTTTATGTTATTTTTGTTACTGATATGTTACTTTTCGGCTATCGTGGGTAACAAAAGTAACAAATAAATTATGGTAACGGTCAGATATAAAAAGTTAAGCAGCGGCAAATTTAGTGCTTATCTCGATATTTATTCAAATGCCGTAGAGGGCAAAGGTAAGCGCAATTATGAGTTCCTTAAGATTTATGTCGGTAAGGACTATTCTGTTCCGGGCACTCGGATCACTGAGTCAGACAAAGATAATCTTAAGATTATAAATGCACTTCGCAATAAAAGAGAGAACGAATTAAATTTTTCAGACCACGGTTATAAGCAGCCTATCAAAGTAAATTATAACCTGTTAGACTACTTTGATCAATGTTTGGCCAAGAAATTTAATTATAAATTGGAGTGCCTTATTATTCACCTTAAGAGGTATTTCCCCAAAAGTGATGTTTTAGTTCAGGACGTAGATGAAGATTTGTTAGACAACTTTCAAAGTTACCTGCTTAACCAGGTCAGTAGAAATACCACTAATGCGTATTTATCCGTTTTTCGGCAACATTTTAATAAACTGGTAGTTAAAGGCGTGATTACAGCATCGCCGTTCAGTACATTTAAGATCATTGAAGAAGGTGATACCGAACGCACTACCTTGACCATCGAAGAGGTCAGGACTTTAGCCAATTTTATTCCGAAAAGGGGAAATAGCCAAATTCGGCAGGCGTTTTTATTTTCATGCTTCACCGGTCTGCGGTTCTCAGACGTAAAAAAATTAGTTTTTAGTGAAATTGAAAATGACCGGATCACTTTCCGGCCAGCTAAAACCACAAAAAAAATTGTTATGGTCCCACTTACCGATGATGCCAAGTCAATCTTAGAAAATCTCTCAAAGCACCCGATCAATAAAAAGGTTTTCTGGGACTTGCCATCAAGCCAGGTAGTTAATGTCTACCTAAAGTTTTGGGCACTCGAAGCGGGGCTAAAGAAAAATCTGCACTTCCACGCTGCACGACATACATTCGCCACCATTGGACTAACGTTTGGCATGGACATCTACACGGTCAAAGAAATACTTGGACACAGCAAAATTGAAATGACACAGATTTATGCCAAAATAGTCGATCAGAAGAAAAAGTTTGAAATGTTAAAATTTCCACCCCTCATACAAACAGATAATATTATAAACTATATTCTGTCAATAGGTTACCAAAAAAAACAACATCCCAATTTTCCCGATTCTTTTAAATTTGTAAAGGCAATTTCTGATGTATTAATAGCTGTAGTTGAGCTGTTCAATGATGGGAGTTTGCAGTTAATTGGACTGCCTATTGACGTTGAGGATAATGAAGTAACATACTGGAATGAAAGTAAGTCCGTTTTTGATACTGATGTAATTAACCCAACTTTGGATGAATTTAAGATCATAGAAAACACGTTTACTAAAAACAGATAATTCAAATTTGCTTAGTTAGATTTCCGGCTTTAAAAACCGAGATGATATACGTTTATGCTAAAGTTGTTGATCAAAATAAAAAAGTAGAAATGTCAAAGTTTCCGAGTTTGTCAGATGAAAAGGATATTCATTGAAATTATAACCGTCATCATATTTTGCATATTTTACAGTTTATTACCAACGTTTCGCACGACAATAATAATCTGTAGTATTTTACTGGCACTATGGATTGTGCCTGTACAATTGATTTTATCTGTTAGTTACAGAAATTGGCTCGATGAACTGGGTGACCGTTATGGAGGTCTTAGTTTTGAAGATAGGCTGGCGCAAATAAGAAATAGCTTTAAAGGCTTGACCGAGGCTGAATGCCAAAAGTTGCGATGGTTCTATATACAGGCCCTGGTGTTTCACTATATTCTATTAGTAGTATATTCTTTATCAATAATAGTCTGTATCTCTTATTTACTGTACTATGGGAATAATAAATCCGGTCCAATAATGGTTACAGAATCAGTTTTAGCAGCGCTGGTTGTTGCCATAGGAGGATATTTTTTCGGGAGTAATATGTTTTCCTTGAAACGAAAAAAGGTACGTGACGAGATTTATTTTCTTCTGATCAGCAAAGACTGGAAAAGGAAATTAAAAATGACAGATCAATCCGAATTTACGAGTTCATTTGATGAAATTAATGGTACTTCTTTTTACAGTTTCTGGTTGCACGGTAGGACTTTAGAAGAAAGGAAGGAAGCCTTTAATCAGTTCCTGATCAGCCTGAACCAGGGTAGCAAAAATGGTGAACTTTTCCAATTTGTTGACGGCAAAGTTAAGATCGTTTCAGCAGTCTATGCCAATGCGGCTAATAAGTCCATTGCAGGTTTTCTTCGGTTTTGTATTGAAGAACATAAGGTGCTTTCCCCAAATATCTTGCATCATAAAAATCGTGAACTTCTACGTGATATTTTTATACTTAATCCCGAAAAGGATTTAGTGTTTCTGGAAGGTCAGCGCTATATCACCACCCCGGCAGAATACACGGATGTGTATAAACAAGCGCTCAAAAATTAGGTTAAAACACGAACCTTGATAATACTTAAAGACTTAATATAAATACGGTCATTCGATACCGACCAACCGTTCGTATAGGTTTATTTTATGCTATTTATTTGCTTCCGAAATCAATACGGAATGTAAATGAACATAAATGAAAACACCCGTGTAATAGATCTGAAGGTTTCCGATCTGATTACCATTCTAAAAGAATCCACTCCAATTCCCGCCGCACCAGTACAGGCGTCCGAAGATGACGACGAAATTGGCGGCTACGAAGTGGCAGAAAAAACTACCGGATACGCCCGGCAAACTATCTACCAACTAAAGTCGAAAGGCAAAATTCCCTATATCGCCATGCCCACTGGCGGTGTCCGTTTTTCCAAAAAGGAAATTCTCAAGTGGCTGATGTCCCATAAAAAACTAACCTCTGAGGAAATAACAGCAAAGGCGGAGAATTTTGTGTTTAAACGCAGGGCGCGACGTAAATGACAGGGGCTCCATTAGTGGACCACATCTCCCGTGCGAATTGTGTCCGGCCCGAATGGTGGCAGTAACCGGCCAGGTCTCCGACACAGAATCGCTCGCGGTGCACCCGTCCTATTGCCAATGAAAAAAAGCAAATCAACAAATTTTTGAACAAATCTTTAATCCTATGCGCAAAATGAATTGCGACGAAGCCAGGCAAATCTCGATAATCGACTATCTGGCACAATGCGGGTTCCGCCCGCAATATATTAAAGGGGTTAACCATTGGTATCTCTCTCCGATCCGGGAGGAAAACACGGCCTCTTTTAAAGTTAATACCCAACTCAATGCATGGTTTGACCATGGCATGGGGGTAGGTGGGAATTTTATAGACTTGGGTATTCGGCTACATCAATGTACTGTAGAACAATTATTAAGCCGGTTAAGCACCGGAGATCGTTCTCTTTCTTTTCACCAGCGGGTAAAAGAAACGGCGGCTGAACCAGAGCATAAAATAAAGATCATCCAGGCTGGGGAATTGCAAAACTTGACATTGGTAAAATATCTACATGAGCGTGCAATAGATTATTACACGGCTAAAGCCTGGTGCAAGGAGGTATTGTTTACATTGAACGAGCAGCGTTACCTGGCTATCGGCTTTAAAAACAACTCTGGTGGCTACGAACTGCGTAATGCGCAGCTTAAATTATCATCGTCCCCCAAAGATCTGACCTACATCGATCAAGGAGCAGACACGGTTCACGTATTTGAAGGCTTTACAGATTTCCTGTCTTTGCTAACACTAAATGGCCGCGATATGCCTGGCGATTTCCTGGTGTTGAATTCACTCAGCTTTGTGGGCAAAAGTTTGGAGATTTTGCGACAACGTCCTGCTGCCAAGTTGTACCTGGATCACGATAAGGCGGCAGCAAAAGAGATGGCTTTCATTAAGCAAACAATTCCGACTGTAGAGGATGCCAGCCACTTTTATAACGACTATAAAGACCTTAACGCTTATCTCAAAATTCAGCAACAGAGCAGGGGGATGGGCCTATGAAAGGGATCGGCATGACAGCATCGGCAATTTCGTTTTTTGCAGAGCCAGCTATGTTTCGGCCCTGCCGAAACTCGCTGGCCCCCCTCATGCTATCGCATTCGGGGGGATTTTTTGAAGACTTTATTAAGACAGATTTAGGCCTATTCGGATATACATCTATATGGAATCATCAGTAAATAAAAAACGGACGGGGAGCAAGGGCGGCCGCCCAAAAGCACCGATCAAAAGAGATTGGCACCTGACGGTGATGTGCAACATCGTTGAAAAAAAGACGATCCAGGGCAATGCCAAACGTGCAAGGACAAATGTATCCGTTTATCTACGGCAATTAGGTTTAAATGGCAGGGTGAAGGTAAAAACCTTACCGAAAGAAGTGTTGCAGTTCACAGGTAAATTAAACCACATGGCGGCCAATCTGAACCAGATCGCTAAGAAACGGAACAAGGGGGAAGACCTGAATACATTGGACAGGGCCCTTTTGAACCAGGAGGTCCGGGGACTGCAAACATTGGTTAAAGAAGTAAAAACCTATTTAGAATGATCGGAAAAATCACAACAGGTAAAAGTTTCCGGGGCTGTATGAAATATCTGCACGAGGGCCGGTTACAGGAAAATGAGGAACTACAAAAGTTGGAAATGGAGAAGAAACAGGCCGAGGTGATTTATTACAATCAATGTTTCGGTAACAAAAAAGAATTAATCCGACAATTTGTCGAGGTCGCCGCGCTGAACCCAAAAGTCAGTAGGCCGGTCTTTCACATTTCCATCAGCCTGGCGCACCAGGATGCTCATATGCTAGACAGGCAGGACAAAGCGGACATCGCGGCGGCGCTGGCTCAAAAGTTTGACTTTGCGGATAAACAATATGTAGTCATTACACATGCGGACACTGCACACGAACACTTACATATTGTGGTCAACAGAATCGGTTATGATGGTCCGACTGCCAGCGACAGCAACAGTTATAAACGCATGGCTGAATTTTGCCGAGAAATGGAAAGAGCTTATAAGCTTACTCAGGTATTAAGCCCTAATAGATTCCTGAAACCTGAACAGCGGCTTCAACAGAGCCAACGGATCGATCAGCGCAAGGAAACACTAAAGAATTATTTATCACATGCAATAAAACAATCCAGCAATGTTAGGCAGGTTAAAAACTATATGGAGAAGCAAGGCTACGCTGTAGAATTGGGCAGGGGTATTGCCTTTACCGATCAACAGCAGGTTCGCTTCAAAGGCAGTCAGGTAGGTTATGCACTGATGGAGATTGAAAAGAAACTCAAACAGGAACAAATATTAAAACAACAACAAATCCAGCAGCAAAAGCAGCAGGAAGAATTAATGAGGAAGCAAAAACAAGAACGTAAACATTCACATGGAGTATCATTATGAAACCAAAAGAAATAGAAATGGATGAGCAATCTTTAATCTCGGTATTAAAAGACATGCTGGAACAAGATATTAAGACACAACAGTTCATGGAAACTCAAAAAGACGAACTGCAAAAAAGGGATTTGAAAATTGAGCAGTTAGTCCTTCAGATAGAAAATATAAGGGTGGAAGCGCCCAAGCCAGACCTGTCAGAGATGGTAGCAGCTATTGATAGTGGTTATCAAAATATTGTTAGTGCTATTGAAAAGCGGCCAAAGCCCATTCAAAGGTCATGGAGAATTCTATTATTTCCGGAAACAAATGCCAGGGAGTATTATCGGATTGTATTTAGCAGGTTTTTTTTCTGGGGATTGATATTTACTATAGTCATCTACGTAGCGTCGTTTATTAATAAATCAATTGATGCCTACCAAGCACATCAATATAACAAAGATGGCAATATTTGTATTTCGGCATGGTATGATTTATATCGGCAATCAGGCAAAGCCCAAAGAAAGGAGATGGATAAGGCTTTGAAAAGGGCCGCAAAAGAAAACGAATAAAGGGTGACTGCAAATGCAACCCTTGTATACAAACAATAATTAATTACTTAATATTTAGTAAATTTGAATAACGTTATGGAAAAGGTTATGGAAACACAATTTGTGACAGATGCAACGGGGACGCCGGTGAGGGTGATCATGGATTACCAGGATTACGTTAAAATTGCGGAGCAGTTACATCTGCCTTTAACAGCAACTACTACTGTAAAAGAACGCAACCCGCTGGACTGGTATTCCCTGACTGAAAGTGCTAATTCTATCCTGAATGGATTAGTTGCTTTAGCATCAAGGGAAACACGAAAAGAGCAAAATAAACCCAACCCTGATCAGAAGCGAATTGAAGGATTGGGTAAGCTGCGTAAAGAGGTAATCGAGGCATTAAATGACAACGAGAATTTCTCCAGCCAGGAACGAATGGAGCATGTTATTGAAAAATATAGCCCCATTTTATTGGCTGAGAAAAAAAAACTCCAGTTCTAAGCAGCCCAACTGCGGTAGATTATACCGAATCATTAAAGAAGCTTTACACGATTTCTGATCAGGAATTTCGTGAAATCCAACAAGACATTATAACTGATTTAACGAGTGGGAAAAAGCCATCTGATAACCCAAAGGTCATAATTTTGGGTGGCCAACCGGGAGCAGGAAAGACTGAGTTGGAAAGAATGGCAAGAACAGAATTAGGTGGTGATGTCATCATCTGCAACGCAGATTTGTTCCGGGACTATCATCCTGATTCGGAAGAGATCAGGTTTAGTTACGAAAACTATTTCCCCGAAGTTACCTCCAAATACGCACAAGACTGGAACAATGGTTTAAGAGACTATTGTGAGGCAAACAGACTTAACTATATCCTTGAAACTACCTTTTCATCTGGGGCAGGCATGAATAAAACGATTTATGCATTACAGCAAAAGGGCTATCAGGTAGTGATCAAATTATTAGCTGTGCATCCCAAATTGAGTTTATTAGGCACACATATCCGATTCGAGGAAATGAAATCCAAAGAGAACAGTGGAAGGCTGGTCGGAAAAGAAGCACATGATTCCCGTTACAACATGATCGCGCCTACTCTTTTTGTGGTACAATCAGAGAATATTTATAACAAATTGCAGATTTATGGTCGAAGTATCGAGGCGGGTGATCAGTCATATATTGAAGGTGTCCATTTAATTGGTACTAACCCACCAAATGCAGTCCAATTATTTCAGACAGAAATTGACCGGAGATGGACAACTAACCTGAAATTGTATTTCGATGAACAGGTGCAAAAGGTTATTGATCTTAAGACAGCCAGGAATGCCACTGAAAAAGAAATAAAAGCTTTCGAAGAAGAAATGCAGGTAGATTATCCTACACAAAAGCAACTACAAACCCAGATGAGGCAACAAATTCAGGAACAAGATATAGCCCAAAACCCAATGGCAGCCCCGGAACAAAAAAATACTAAGGAATCCAAGCCAGATATTGAAATAACAAAAGGCAGAGAATCCGGTGAGGATTTAGACTATGATCGGGGTCAGAGAATAGGTAGATAGCCCAAGCATAAAAAAGAGAATAGGTTGTCATACATATAATAGGACCCGCCTATTCTCTTAAAGTAAAAGCTATTCAAAGCCAACAGTTGCTATTACAGATTTATTGATGTGCTTTTTTGTAAGAAGCACTACTTGATTTGTTTATTTAGTTAGAAGAAAAGATATTTATAATTTTAGGCAAACGTTTGCGCTAATTCATTTAAAAAATGGATCTATTGTCCCTCTTTTTTCAGAAATGTTTTGAAGCTCACTTTATAAGCTCAATAAATCAGCAAGTTATGTAATGCCATATTGTAATTTAAGGCGTTGATACGAAATAAATCTCTAAGCAAACCATAAATTATAGTTAATGCGTAAACAAACGTTTGCGTTAATTTATTATAAGAAAAATGTTAAAAATAAAAGCATAACTGTTTATCTTCCAGTAATATTTGATATTTAAAAGAAAGATGGGAGACTTGTTCCCTTAAATTAAAGGACCTTATAATTACCTGAATAATAGTTAGTAACCCATATAATGCCTAAAAGCGCTTCTTTCACAGATCAGGATTTGCTTCTTCATATTAGAAGAGGGGATAGACGGGCATTTAATGACTTATATGACAGGCATTGGGATAGAGTCTATTCGCAAGCTTTTAAAAAACTAAAAGATCCGGATGCAGCCAAAGACATTACCCAGGAAGTATTTATCCACCTTTGGGCACACAGGGAAACAAACTATATAGATAATTTGGATGCCTACCTTTTTTCCTCTGTTAGAAATAATGTGTTCAAAATCCTCAAAAAAGAAAATAACTTTATCCCGATTGCTGACCTTGTTTTCGAGGCACAATCCTTTTGCTCTCAAGCAGATGCCGAAATACTGTATAAGGAATTAGAAGATGCTTACATGTTGCTTGTAAACTCCATGCCTCCGGCGCAGCAAAAAATCTATAAAATGCGTTTTGAGGATGACCTGCCCACCAATGAAATCGCAGATCAACTAAATATCTCCCGTAAAACAGTACAAAATCAGTTGACAAGAGCCGTAGTCCTCCTTCGTGCATCTTTAGTTTCTATTCTCTTTTTTATTCTCTTTTATTAAGCATTAATTGGTTAAGGCTACTTTAACTTAGCGATCACGCTCAGTCCCGAAAAATATTTTATTTTTTTATGGGATTTTTTTCTGTTCAGGGCTCATGTCTTTAAATGCCTCCCAAAATCTATGAACAAGGAACAGTTTTTACAAATTCTTACACATTATCTGGATAATGAAGCAACAAAAGAGGAAGAGGAATTTCTTCATGCTTATTATAACCTGTTTATTGCTGATGCCGATGTGATTGCCTTACTAAAATATAAAGAAACGGAAAAGTTAAAATTGTCGATGAAGTCAGCCATTGATCATCGCATAGACCAACCTATAAAGCCCGCTAGGCGGTTACAATTATGGCCAATGATCAGGGCTGCTGCGGCTATATTACTTTTGGCGGGCGGAGGCCTATTTTTTTATGAACAAAGGACTGATAAAAGTCAATTAATAACTAATACTTCGCCGGTTAGTATTCTTTCGGGCAGTAATAAAGCGATCCTTACGCTATCAAACGGAAAGAAGATATCGCTGACCGATGCGGCAAACGGTGTTATTGCACAACAACCAGATATCAAGATCACTAAATCAAATAACGGACAATTAGTATATACAGTTAAAAACGATATGGCCTTTTTGACAAATAACCCCAACGCAAAAGCCATTTTGTGGAACACCATAACAACACCAAAGGGCGGGCAATGGCAGATCGTATTGCCCGATGGTTCAAAAGTTTGGCTGAATGCCGCCTCTTCTTTAACGTTTCCTGAGCATTTTACGGGAAACGTACGCAAGGTACAGCTTCAGGGCGAGGCCTATTTTGAAGTTGCGCATAATAAATCGATGCCGTTTCATGTAAGCAGTTTAAAACAGGACGTGGAAGTTTTAGGCACGCACTTTAATGTTAACGCATATGATGATAACCCAACTATCAAAACCACTTTGCTGGAAGGGGCTGTTAAAATTACCCGGCCTGAAAAAAACGGGTCGCAAATATTGAAACCAGATCAAGAAGCTATCCTGTCTGTAAATGATATCAAGATCAATAACGTGGATGCACAGGATGCTGTTGCCTGGAAAGAAGGAGTGTTTCTTTTTAATGATGATCAATTGGACGATATTATGAAAAGAATTAGCCGATGGTATGATGTAGAAGTGGAATTTAAAGATCGGGAAATCAAAAAGGATAGATTTAGCGGTACAGTTTCGCGTTTTGCCCAGATTTCCCAGGTGTTAAGAAAGCTGGAAGTATTAGGTGGGGTAGCATTTAAGATAGAGGGCCGGAAAATTTTGGTCCAGAAAAAATGATATCAATTCGGAGCCGGGCGGCTATAGCTGATATAAAAGAAATTACCAATAATTTATAACAATTAACCTAAAAATTCATGAAAAGTAAGCTGCAATCAGGACCCTAATCTAAGTCTATTGCATCTGAAAATAAATAACCGGAAGTGATGCGAACACTCCCGGAAATATTGTTCAGGTGTCATTAAAATGTTGTGAACAAATTAAATACGGATTAAACCCAAACAATCAAATGTATAAAAATTCTACAAATTTTATATGCAGGTATTCATCCTGCATCAAGAAAATTCTGAATGTTATGAAGCTAGCCACCCTAATGCTGATAACTACCATGCTTCATGTAAGTGCTGCTACTTTGGCACAAAAAATTTCCCTGAAAGCATCCGGCGTATCAATTAAACAGGTTTTCAAAGAGATACGTAAACAGACGGGTTACAACGTATTATGGAAGTCAAGTATGCTTGATGCCTCAGCCCGCATAGATGCCAATTTTAATAATGCATCTTTAGATGAGGTGATGCAGGCGTGTTTAAAAGAAAAGCCCTTATTATATACTATAGATGAGAAGACGATTCTTATCGCAACAAAAGCCGAGAAGCCAATTCTTAACAAGGTGGCAGGGGTATTAAAAACCATAAATATACACGGCCAGGTAGTTGACGAAACCGGAAAATATATACCTGGTGCTACGGTTGGCATTAAGGGAACAGCAATACAAACGGTAACCGACAATAGCGGGGCATTTTTTCTAAAAGATGTGGATGAAAGCGCTTTTTTAATTGTTTCTTTTGTTGGTTATACATCGCAGGAAATTAAGGCTAATTCGAATTTGACAGTCAAACTGATCCCCCAATTAGCTAATCTGAACGAGGTGGTTGTTATTGGTTACGGCGCACAAAAACGGAGGGACGTTACCGGGGCTGTAGCTTCCATAAAATCCTCTGATCTGGATGTGTCTACAACTTCCAACTTTCAACAGGCGCTGCAAGGAAAGGCAACCGGTTTGCAAATCATTCAGCCTACCGGGCAACCTGGTGCAGGTGTTAGTGTGAAAATAAGAAGTAACCCCTCCAATGCCAACCCTGGAGTTTTGTATGTAATTGATGGTATTGTTGTTAACAATAATCCGGGGATTCCCAGCGGCGCATTTTACGGTGGCGGTGGCGTTGATCAGTCACCTATGAACTTTATAAACCCTAATGATATTGAAAGTATCGAGGTTTTAAAAGATGCCAGCGCTAGAGCTATCTATGGGGCTCAGGCTGGAGGTGGGGTTATCCTGATAACTACTAAACGTGGTAAAACAGGCAAACCCGTTATACAATACAGTGGTACTTATGGCTTGCAACAAGTGGATAAGATGTACCAGGTGCTGGGAACCAAAGATTATATGGAGCAACGTAATTTAATCAACCAGGAATTGTATATGTACCGGAAAAAAATAGCCCCTTATTATGGTACAGTTGATGCCAATAGTATGACTCCGTTTGTACCGCTATATACGCAGCAACAGATAGATAATACACCGGTTTATCCTAATGCTATGAATGCCATAACCCAGCGAGGATACACGGATCAACAAAATATATCACTATCGTCCAGCGATGGCAAAACCACTTATTTTATATCTGGCAATTATTTTGACCAAAAAGGTGTAATTAAGGGCACGGATTATAAAAGGTGGAACGGCAAGGTAAATCTTGATCAGAATGTATCTGATAAAATTAAATTGGGTATCAATCTAATCGGGTCTAATTCTGCCTCAAGTAATTCGGTAACAGGAGGCGCTAATGGCTCCGGAGGGATTGTTACAGCTGCTTTGTATTATCCGGCAAATATGCCTTTACAGTTGCCAGATGGCAGTTATCCCGTTAATCCGAGTTATCCCGGCATACCAAATCCTTTATCATTTGCAACAATAACTGATCAAATACAAAACCAACGATTGTTAACATCTGCTTACGGCACATGGGAGATTATTCATGGATTAATTGCTAAGGCCAATTTTAGCTATGATCAGGGAACCGCTAAGAGAAACAATTACCTCCCCACCACATTTTCTTATGGCGCCCAGGTTAATGGCAATGCAGGTATAGCAAATAATTATTCCAATACTAAGCAGATAGATTATACGCTGAATTATAAACACACAATTGGTAATAAACAGACAATCGATGGCTTGATAGGTTATACCTATCAGCAGCAAAATAGCGGTTATTCAACGGCAGGAAATACTAATTTTACATCAGATGCTATTTCTTATTATAATCTCGGGGCTGGTCAGGCAGATAAACCATCGGTGAGCTCTGGGCAAAATCAAAGTACCACTGCATCCTATTTTGCAAGGGCTATTTACCAGTTAGATAGCAAATACACCCTTCAGGCCAGTATTAGGCGGGATGGATCAAGCAATTTTGCTACCAATCATAAATGGGGTTATTTCCCTGCGGTTTCTGCCGGCTGGATAATTTCTGATGAGAAATTTCTGGAAAATAATAAACAGGTTAATTTCTTAAAACTGCGTTTAAGTTATGGTGAAATAGGTAACGCTAATTTTGGGGCCAGCGCTTTTGAAGTTTACGGTTTAGGAGGCAGCCCTAATTTTGGTACCAATTCTACATCAACTGGTATTTTCCTCACGCAGGCGGCTAACCCCGACTTGAAATGGGAAACCGCGGCAGAGATAAATGTAGGATTGGATTTTACACTTTTCACCAATAGACTTACGGGTTCGGTTGACTATTTTAATAAAACCATCAGAAATCTGATCTCATATGTGCCATTTCCGGCCGACTTCACTGTTGGCGGCGTTTGGAGCAACTCTGGAACTACCAAATCTACAGGTTATGAAATTGGGCTACAGTCTAAAAATATTATTGCCGGCAGCAAGGGCGGCTTTACCTGGTCAACTAATATCAATTTTTCGCATTACTTGAGCTATTGGGCTAAGCGTTCGCCGGCGGCATTGGCTACTTTAGCTAAATACGTAGACCCATCCGGCAAAAACGCGTTGTTTAATGGTGTATATGGCTATGTATCATCAGGTGGATTATTTACGGGAACGTATGTCCAGGCACCTACTACTATGCCAGGCATGTTACCAGGTGGGTTAATTATTAAGGATATTCATGGTTATGATGCCAATGGTAAACTCACCGGCCCTGACGGAGCTATAACTACTGCAGACCAAATGTTGTTAGGCAACGCCGACCCGAAATTTAATATTGGATTTGGTAACACCTTCTCATATAAAGGTTTTGATTTGAATGTCTATTTTTCTGGTGCTGTTCAAAAAGCATGGAGCCCTTATGCAGGAAACGGAATATACAGAATATCTAAACTGGATGCGAATTTAGGATCGTTTGGATGGAACACCCTGCCGATAAGCCTTCAAAGATGGACGTTTAAAAATCCGGGGGGGAGCTTCCCTTCTGGTGTATCCGACCCATCTTATTCAGCTTATCAAAATTCATCAAGCTACTACTATATCAATGCGTCCTATTTGCGTTGCCAGAACCTAACACTGGGTTATAATTTCCCGGCTGCTATTTTCGCCAAGCAAAATGTGATTAAAGGTTTAAAGATGTCGTTTGATGTGCAAAATGCGTTTGTTATAACCAAATATCCTGCGATAGATCCAACCTTGAGTCAAGGTAATTATTATCCGCTTAGTCATGGGTACGTTTTGGGTTTGAACGCTACGTTTTAATTTATTTTATATAAAATATTAAAAGATGAACACTAAAAAAATCTCATATACTGGGTATTTATTTCTTGCTATGATTGTCATCTCCTGTTTAGCATCCTGTGAAAAGGATCTGGCGAATAAGACATACGGCACTTTCTCCGGCGATAACTTTTTCAAAACTGCGGCTGATGCCAAAGCGGCTGTCAGCGCTATGTATACCGGTACCATGGAAGGAGGCAACGGCGGATGGGCCTCTGCAGACCCTTCGTTCCGTGCACAGGCAAGTCAAACTACCGATGAAATGATATGTAACTGGGCAGATCCATTATGGGCCAGATTAAACACACTCAATTTTACGCCCGACTTTTATGATAACACCCATCATTACACTCAGTTGATGCCCATGATATCAGAGATCACAGTGTATATTTCTAAAGTTAACACTATTGCTATGGAAGCCTCTTTAAAGAACAGATACATTGCAGAATTAAAAGCACTGCGAGCGTATTATTCACAGGTTCTTTACCTTTACTATGGCCCGGTTCCTATAAGACTTGACGCAGCCCAAGTGAACAACCTGAGTTCTCCTGTTCTTCCACGCCCAACGAAAGACGAAATGGTTAATAACATTATCAATGATTTTACTGATGCTATTAGCGTTTTGCCTAATGCCTTTACCGGAGCTGATTACGGCAGGTTTTCCAAAGCCGCATGTTACACTTCTTTACTAAAGCTGTACATGCAGGAAAAACGCTGGGCCGATGCTGTAGCCACCGGAGAAAAGATCAAAACGCTGGGATTTAGCTTAACACCTAAATATGCCGACAATTTTAATATCAGTAATAAAGGAGGAAATTCAGAATTGATATTAGCTATTGTTTGTTCCCCTACCAGCAACGTTAATTATAATGACTGGCTTAACCATGCTCTGCCTCCAGATTACGTAGACACAACGGGTATACCTACTGACAGCTGGGGCGGATACCGGATGCCATGGAAAACTTATGATAAATTTGACCAGCATGATAAAAGGCTTGGTGTTTTGTTGCAGAAATATCCGGTAGGCTTTAATGCAAATGGTACTGTAAAATTCCGGGATGCCAGAGCGGGAGGGGATATTGGCGCTGTGCCTGTAAAGTTCGGCCTCGATCCTTCCAAAACAAACTCAGATGCAAGTAGCGTGGATTATCCGGTGTTTCGATACGCTGATGTGGAATTGCTGCTGGCTGAAGCGCTTAATGAGCAAAACGGAGGACCCAATCAGGAAGCGTATGATTTGATTAATGATGTACGCACAACTCACGGCGGACTGCCCGCATACGTTTCCGGTACGTTAAATCACGATCAGTTTTTAGCTAAAATACAAAATGAACGCTTATTTGAACTATGGGGCGAAGGGGTAAGGCGGGATGATTTGATCAGGTGGGGCCTATATATTAAGCGGGCCAAAGACGATGGATCTACTTTTGCCGACGATAATAAAATTCTATATCCGTTGCCAAGAAATGTGGTTAATCAAAGTAATGGCATTATTAAGCAAAATCCAGGTTATAATTAATCAATCAGCGGCAACAGATAATTCACTCGTCTGTTGCCGTATTTTTAGCTATGAGGTTAATGTGGTATGCTACAGTAGTATTTAAATATCCATCTATAAGTTTTGAATGATCCAATGCACAGGACAATAATCATTGTAATATTTTTTTTAGGTATAGTTATGATTTATTGGAACTGTACAAATACCAAAGGGCATTATTCATCTGAGGGTGAAGTATTGTCAAAAAAATACTGTACGTCCTGTCATGCCTACCCATCCCCATCATTACTCAATAAACAAACATGGGCTAATCATGTGCTGCCTGCTATGGGCGCATTTGCTGATTTGTTTAAAGATAAAGACGGCACTTACCGGAAACTGACACCCGAAATGGCGGCGCAGTATAGAAATCCATTATTTGCCCATGTACGGGCATCCATTCCTACAGCAGACTGGGAAAAAGTTGTGGATTTTTACCTGGAAAATGCTCCCGATTCCCTGATTTCGCCTGCTGTACCAATAACTGCTGACAGTAAGCAGTTTGATACATCGTTACCCATAAAAAAGTCAAAAGCTTATACGGGGCTTGTTTATTACGATGAAAAAAGTAAGCTCTTGTTTCAGTCCAATTTTAAAGACAGTACACTTCGTATTTATGATAGCTCCCTGCAAGTTAAGGACAGTTTGATCCACTGCAAAGGAGTAGTAGATGTGGAACCCCTGAATGCTGTCAATACGAAAGGGAGGACCTCGTTCTTGGTCACTCATATCGGCAGCTTTCAGCCTACCGTGCAAAAAAATGGCTTTGTAGAGCAGGTAGATATCCAAGGTGGTAAAATAATCCATCGGAAAACGTTATGCGATAGTGTATACAGGCCTGTTCAATCAGCTATGGTAGATATGGATAGCGACGAGAAAAAGGACATCGTGGTTTGTGAATTTGGTTATATGAGCGGGCAATTATCATTGTTTAAAAACACGGGTAATGGGCACTATCAAAAACAAACTATTTCTACCACCGCCGGGGCCGAAAAAATGTATATCGAAGACATCAATGGAGATGGTCTGCCAGATATATGGGTTTTATTTGCACATGACATTGAGGGTGTTTTTCAGTTTATTAATAAAGGCGGCGGCAAATTTGAACAAAAACAAGTGCTGTCTTTTCCTCCTTGTTATGGATCTACCTATTTTGAATTGAAGGATATTGATCACGATGGGCAAAAAGAGATTATTTATACCTGTGGTGACAATGCAGATTACTCACAGATTTTGAAGCCTTATCATGGCGTATATATATTCAAAAAAAACGCACAAGGGCAGTTTAAACAGGTTTATTTCTTTCATGTAAACGGCTGTTATAAGGCCGTATCTGCGGATTTTAATCAGGATGGCAAACCAGATCTCGCTGTAATTAGTTTTTTTGCGGATTATGAGCATCAACCACAGGAAGGGTTTTTATGGCTCATCAATCAGGGTGGCTATAAATATAAAGCATTTACTGATCCTGCTGTTACCAATAAAGGAAGGTGGATATGTATGGATGTAAAAGACATGAATGGCGATCATAAGCCTGACATTATACTCGGAAACATGGCCGCTAAACCCGGAAAAAATCGAACGCTGATGCTGCAATGGATGAACGGGCCGGAAATCCTGGTTTTGAAATCAAAATAAAATACAACCGAATAACCTAAATATTAAAAAAATCAGGCTTGTACGCTGACTAAAAAAAGAACGATGAAATTTTTTTTAAGAATAATAACCCTCATAACTTTTTGTGTAATCATGATAAGTTTTTCTGTTCAGGGGCAGGATTTTACTCCCGTTAGGCAGTTGGCGCAAAGGCGAGTGCCTTGGCTTGCACCAAAGCTCGTTTTTTTTATGCTTGCCACTGATAACGGAAAGGACGTGTTTGAAATTTCGACAAAAGACAATAAAGTAAGAATTGCCGCCTCAAACGCCAATACAGCAGCTACCGCCTTAAACTGGTATTTAAAATACTATTGCCACAGAAGTATGTCACACATGGGCGATAATCTTTCGCCGGTTGCTGTATTGCCGCTTCTGAAAAATAAGGTAAGAATAGTGGCTGAGTTTCCGGTCAGGTATGCATTGAACTATTGTACCATAAGTTATACTATGGCTTTTTACAAATGGAACGACTGGGAGCGTGAGCTTGATTGGATGGCGTTAAATGGTGTAAATTTAATGCTGGCCCCTGTAGGTACAGAAGCAGTTTGGGAAAATACTTTAAAACGAATTGGTTATTCGGATAAAGAAGCACTCGGTTTTATTCCTGGTCCGGGTTTTACAGCATGGTGGTTAATGGGTAATCTGGAAGGGTGGGGTGGTCCGGTTACGCAGATCATGATTGATAGGCAGACTGCATTACAAAGGCAAATTTTAAGCCGCATGAAGCAGTTAGGTATTTCACCAATTTTACAGGCCTTTTATGGCGTTGTTCCAACATCTCTGAAAAATAAGATGAATGTTCAGGTAGTTGACCAGGGAAACTGGGTTGGCGGTTTTAAGCGCCCTGATTTTCTGTTGCCTACTGACACCAGTTTCAAGAAAATTGCTGGCATTTATTATGAAGAAATGCAAAAACTGTATGGCAAAGATATTCATTATTTTGGGGGTGAGCCTTTCCACGAAGGAGGTAAATCTGCCGGTATAGACATAACTGCATCAGCCAAAGAAATTCAGCATGTTATGCAGCAGTATTATCCTGCAAGTACCTGGGTGCTGCAAGGCTGGCAAGAAAACCCCTCAAAAAGTTTATTACAGGGATTAGACAGATCAAAGGCGCTTGTTATAGAATTGTTCGGGGAAAACACTAATAATTGGGAACAAAGGAATGGGTATGACAGTACTTCTTTTGTATGGAGCAACGTGAGCAACTTTGGAGAAAAAAATGGACTTTATGGAAAATTGCAGCGTTTTGCAAGTGAGGTTTATCGGGCAAAGAATAGTAAATACGGTAATTTGTTGAAGGGCGTAGGTGTCATTCCGGAGGGTATACGCAATAATCCGGTGGCATACGATCTGATGCTTGAATTGGGTTGGCATAAAGATAGTGTAGACGTAAGTAAATGGATAAAAGGTTACGTTAAATATCGCTATGGAACCAATAATGATACAATACAAAATGCCTGGCAGCAATTATTGCAAACAGTTTACAGCAGCCCGGAGCAATACCAGGAGGGGCCGTCCGAATCGATCTTTTGCGCGAGGCCGGCAGTCCGTATTAATAGTGTTTCTTCCTGGGGAACAAGGGTAAGGAATTATGACCTTAAACAATTTGAAGCAGCAGTTAAATTATTTGTGTCGGTATCACCAGGGTTTGAAAATAGCGAAACCTATAAAACGGACAGAGTCGACTTTTTAAGACAACTTATGGCTAATAGGGCTGATACCGTGTATGCTACGATGATTAAAGCACTGAAGAGTAATAACAAAGTTTTATTTAACACCACATCTGATCAGTTTTGTCATATGCTCATGATGCAGGACTCATTACTGTCGTCAAATAAATATTTTTCATTATCCACTTGGCTAAATGCAGCAGAGCGTTTTGGCATTACGCCGCAAGAAAAAATCATTGCTTTGCAAAATGCAAAAGCTCAAATTACATATTGGGGTGGGAATAATCCTAAAACCGACCTGCGCGACTATGCTCATAAAGAATGGGGTGGGCTTTTATCATCACTTTATGTTGAAAGATGGAAAAGATTTATAAAGGATACAAACGCTGACCAGTTAAAACCCAAAGGAAATGTCTATTTTGATATGGAAAAAAAGTGGGCAGATTCACCTGGGGTTTATCAACAGGGTCAATTGCCGGAAGATAAGCTGAATGATTTGATCAATAGAATTATCAAATAGTTAATGTGATGACTTAGATTATGATGGGAAATAATTGATCTACATCAATTATTTCCCATCATATTGTTACTTATTTGTTACTTGTGTTGTGTAAGTGTCTGTAATTTAGATATTTATTATATTCCTGCCATAGAAGCAAAGGTAAACGCAATTATGGGTTTCTTAAGATTTATGTTAATAAAGACTACTCTGCTCTGGCATCTTAAAAATACAGCATAATAGAATTTATACCTGGCATCTGGTAAATATCATTTTATCGTTAAAAGCGAATAACCCATCTCTGAATTTAATTATACTATTTTTGGTTATTGAATAAATGCATAGCACAACACTTTATCACCTATGAAAAAAGCGCACTATCTTTTTATGTTTTCCTGTTTCTTCCTATTAAACTGTACCGGTGCAAAAAAACTGGTCGAAACCGGTAGTGCCGGCAAGGGCTGGAAAAAGCTTTTTAACGGCCATGACATTAACGATTGGTTTGTCAAAATTAATCATCACGAAGTTGGCGAAAATTATGGGAATACGTTTCGGGTAGAAGATGGCATGATCAGGATCAGCTATGATCAATATGGCGATTTCAACGATCAGTTTGGTCACCTGTATTACAAAACGCCGTTTTCTTACTATCACCTGCGGTTTGAGTATCGCTTTGTTGGTAAGCAGCAAAAAGGCGCTCCGGATTACACCCTCCTTAACAGTGGTATGATGTTTCATTCGCAGGATCCCCGAACCATGCTGAAAGACCAGGATTGGCCAATATCGATAGAAATGCAATTATTAGGCGGTCTTGGCGATGGACAATCAAGGCCAACAGGAAATATGTGCTCACCCGGCACCGACGTTGTTTACAAAGGCAGGGTATCGCCAGACCATTGTATCAATTCTACTTCAAAAACCTATGATGGTGATCAGTGGGTAAAAGGCGAGCTGATTGTTCTGGGCAACAAATTAATTACTCATATCATCAACGGCGATACTGTGCTGCAATATTCCAGACCCACCATTGGCGGCGGAGTGGCACATGGCTACGATCCAAAGTATAAGCAGGACGGGAAATTATTAAGCAGCGGCTTTATAGCTTTGCAAAGTGAAGGCCAGCCTGTCGATTTCCGGAACATAGAGATCAAACAATTGCCGGATACTGACCGTTAAATAATAAACAAACTATTTTGGAACTTGAATTTACGCCTTCTTTAGTTCCCTCACCTGGAATGCAACATGGAACGTTGAGCCTATTCCTAATTCACTTTCTACCCAAATGCGGCCTTTGTGTTTTTCCATTATTTTTTTAACAATGGCGAGGCCAACGCCGGTACCTTCATATTCGTCAACATCGTCAGATCGTGTAAACAGATCAAAAATCTTTTCAATGTCGTGCAGCTTAATGCCTATCCCGTTATCGGTTACCCGATAGCGCACCTGGTTTTCGAGATGCTCACCGCTGATGTCCACAACAGGTGTCTGGGTTTTTGCTGAGTATTTGATGGCATTTCCAACTAAGTTGGAGAATACCTGCTGAATCATGGTTTCGTCGCCGTAAATGGAAGGTGTAGATCCAATGTTAATGTTTAACGGCGTATGTTCATTGGCAACCATCAATTGCTCTTTTAAATCGTCAAGTAACATGGTCATATCTACCAAACGCGGCTTGGCTTTTATTTGCCCGGCTTTAGAGTAATGCAGTACCTCTTCAATCATAGACTGCATCCTGCCTGCGCCAATTACGATTCCATCCAGCATTTTGCGCTCTTTAGGTGCCAATTGCGAACTGCGCTGCAGCAGCTGCGAATAACTTTTGATGGCCGTGAGCGGGTTTTTAAGATCATGCGAAATGGTGTAACTGAATGCATCCAGTTCGTCATACGCTTCCTTTAATTTATCGTTCAGGATCCTTATCTCGGTAGCTTTACGGGTAATGGCAAATGCCACTTCATCCTTAAGCTGCAAGGCCGACCGGAAGTCTTCATTTTTCCAGGGAGCGGAGGTTTGTCGTATCATCTGTTTCCATGTTTCAAATGACGTTCGCGGCGAAATTTGGGAGAGCCCGTTTTCGCCAATCTCAACAGGCTTATCCGGATTACCAGCCCAGGTGACGGAAGAAACAACCTCGGGCCGGAACCAAATGATATATTCTTTTAATTCCCTGGAAAGCCGGCATGCCAAAATACCGCTGGCCGTTTTTTGATGCGCTATCGCTGCCGGGCATTCTTCGGCAAGGCAATTTGTTGCATAAATGCCTTCCTGCATGTTTTCATGTAACCAGTTAACAATAGCATTAATAAAGATATTGTCGGGGGTTTTTCCGGTATGATGAAACTGACCGTCGTAAGCGAGTACGGCACCCTCGGCTTCAACCGCGTGCAGCACCGTTACCTCATGATTAAACAAGGCATCCTCAATGTTATTGTAGCGCAGCAAATGCCTGCTTAGGTCATCTACCGCTGTTTTTAGCCTGTTGTTTTTATGCTGGTTTTCTTCCTGCTGCCTAAAGCTAAGGGATGAAGAAAGCACCTGCCCTATAAGTTTAGCAGCCTCGCGCTGTTTGTAATGGATAAATCTTGGTGTATAGTTATGGCAGGCAATCAATCCCCATAGCTCACCATGGTGGATCAGCGAAACACTAAAGCTGGAAGCCACGCCCATATTTTTCAGATACTGGATATGTATCGGCGATACCGCCCGCAGCGAGGATTGGGTAAGATCAAGCGGTTTATCGTTGAGTTCGGGATAGGTGAGAATGGTAGATGGAACCGTTGACACATCTGCAATTTGCCGTACCAGATTCAATTTATATAGCTCACGGGCTTGCTGCGGAATATCAGACGCAGGATAATGCAACCCAAGCCAGGTTGATAATTGTGGTGTTTTAGCTTCTGCAACCACTTCGCCATGTCCGTCCTGATGAAACTTATAAACCATAACCCGGTCGTATCCAATAATGGTTTGGATTTGCAAAGCTGCGTTATTCAATAAATGGGATAGATCTGCAGCAGACATAATTTCAGATAGCATACTGCCAATAACCAGCTGAATATCTAATTTCAAATCTGAGTTACTTGGCTCAAACTCCAGCAGGTACTGATCGGCCGAGTCACAAATGATCAGGTTGTAATCCTTGCCGTTAATATGAATAGGATATGGATTAAGAGGACGGAAACCTTCTTTGGTTTTAGCAATATTAAGCAGCTTGGTAATAAACCCGTCCATTTTGTTTAAAATAACTGTTTCCAGAAAATAAACGGGTGTACCAAGAAGGCTTGCAGCACTCACTGGAGCAAAGGCCGAAATGTTCTCGCTGCAATAGGTGATTTTTAGTTCCTGGTTAATGCTTATCAAAAAGCCATGCGATTGTATTTTTCCGGGGATGTGAATAGGTTCCCTGTCGCAGTTAGAAAGGTCGGTAGTGGTCATAAAGATGCCGTTTAGGTACTCGTTAATTTGAAAACTGAAACTCAGGATATTGGAAAAGTATGCTTAGAGAAATAATAAAAGCTGTTTAATAAGTCACAACTCTTATCCATTTTAAAGATGTTCCCGGGATAGGGAACAGGATCGTGTTTTTTTTGAAAGGTATACATAACATTCGGCATAAACCGGATAAACTTTCGATATCTTTAGCCCCTCTTGCAAAACGAAAATCTATCCGACCAGCTTAAAATAGAAACTTCAGGACCTCACCAGGAATTGGAAAAGGTACTGGTACAGCGTATGCGTAAAATGCAGAACGTGGATGACTATGTAGATTTGTTAAAGTGTTTCTACAGCTATTTCGGCGCGCTGGAAGATCACATTAACCTTTACATAGGAATAGCTGAACTGCCTGATCATTTACAGCGCCGCAAATCCGAAAGCCTGGCCACAGATATTCACTCCCTGGGTGGTTCATTACCTGAGAAAACTAAACCGGCAGACCTTCCGCTGATAGCAAACCATTTACAGGCGTTTGGTGCAATGTATGTAATGGAAGGATCTACTTTAGGCGGGTTAATTATCAGCCGGATGATCGGCAAACAGCTAAACCTTCATGATGCAGGGTTGTCCTTCTTCCAAAGCTATGGAGAACAACTGCATACAATGTGGGATAGCTTTAAACTCGCCCTAAACCGGCAGGCCGAAGATCAATCGGAGAGCAGCATTGTAATAACCTCTGCTAAAGCTACTTTCCGGCAATTTAAGGTTGTTTTGGATCGGACTGAACCTTAATACATCTGCTTATATCATTCTATACTGCTTGCAGGCCAATCTATGGTGTTAAGAGTTTGTGTAAAAGTTTTGGAGAGATGTTATAGGCTTTGTTGTAAATAGGCCCAGCGAAACAATATTATAAAATGTTAAATTAATACACAGATAAATTAACCAAACTGTAATTGGCCTTTACATAACAAAATCTTTACTAAAAATAATTCACGCAATCGATTGAGTGTATTGGAAATTAATTAAATTGCTGCCCTCAATATTAAACTTAAAAAAAATCCAATGCGACTTAAATTTTACTTGTCACTATTGTTAGTCCCGCTTTTGTTTTTTGGTTTTAGCAGGCCGCCGGTAACGCCGCGCATACTTGTTTTTACAAAAACAGCAGGATTTCACCATTCCTCTATCCCGGCAGGCGTTGCTGCCATTTTTAAGCTGGGTAAAGCGAATAATTTCTTGGTAGATACTACATCAAATGCCGGTTTAATAAACGAGGGCAACCTAAGCAAATACGCTGCGGTTGTTTTCCTAAGTACTACCGGTCCTTTACTTTCAGCGGGCGGTCGTAATGATTTTGAACGTTATATACAGGCCGGTGGCGGTTACGTGGGTATTCACGCTGCTGCCGATGCCGAGTACGACTGGCACTGGTATGGCCGTTTAGTGGGCGCTTATTTTGAAAGCCACCCGCAAATTCAGGAAGCTACGCTGCGCGTGGTTGATAAAAGCCATCCGTCAACAAGTCACTTACCCAGCGAATGGAAGCGGACCGACGAGTGGTATAACTTTAAGAGCCTTAACCCCGATGTGCATGTGCTTATCAATATTGATGAAAGCAGTTACAAGGGTGGTAAAAACGGCGCCAGCCATCCAATGGCTTGGTATCATAATTTTGAGGGCGGTCGTGCTTTTTATACCGAGCTTGGCCATACCGACGAATCATACAGCGATCCGGCTTATTTAAAACACATTCTTGGTGGTATTAAATGGGCTATTGGAGGTAATCAAAAATTAAACTACGCCAAAGCCACTACCGAGCGCGTGCCCGAAACCAATCGTTTCGTAAAAACCAATTTAGTACAGGGAACGTTTTTTGAGCCTACCGAAATGGCTATTTTGCCTAACCTGGATATTTTGGTTACCCAGCGTCGTGGCGAGGTAATGTTGTATAAAAACGACACCAAAAAGGTAAAACAAGTTGGCTTTTTAGATGCCTACTGGAAAACAAAACATAATAAAGATGCCAATGCCGAAGAAGGCGTATTAGGCTTACAGGTTGACCCTGACTTTAAAACCAACCATTTCGTTTACATTTATTACAGCCCTGCGGATACATCTGTAAACCGTTTATCGCGCTTTACTTTTGTGAACGATACGCTTGATGTTAAAACCGAAAAGGTGGTCCTGCAATTGTATTCGCAAAGGGAAATTTGCTGCCACACGGGCGGTTCCATCGCCTTTGGGCCAGATCGTATGCTGTATGTATCAACCGGCGATAACTCAACCCCGTTTGATGAATCAAAAAATAATGGTTACGATACCCACTCGTTTGCACCACTGGATGATCGCCCCGGTTATTTAAACCATGATTCCAGGCGGTCGGCAGGTAATACCAATGACTTGAGGGGTAAAATCCTGCGCATTAGGGTTAAGGAAGATGGCTCTTACGAAATTCCGGCGGGTAACCTTTTTGCACCGGGTACGCCTAACACCAAACCCGAAATTTTTGTAATGGGTAACAGGAACCCTTACCGTATTTCGGTTGATAAGAAAAACAGCTATTTATATTGGGGCGAGGTTGGCCCGGATGCTAATAACGATAGTTTAGCTACCCGTGGTCCGCGCGGATACGATGAGGTTAACCAGGCAAAAGTTGCCGGTAACTTTGGCTGGCCGCTGTTTGTAGGGCCAAACATTCCGTATCACGAATATAACTATGCCACCGGCGAATCGGGTATAGCGTTTGATCCGCTGCGGCCTGTAAATAACTCTAAGAACAATACCGGTTTAAAGGTATTGCCACCGGCACAACCGGCGTTTATCTGGTATCCTTACGGCGAGTCGAAAGATTTTCCGCAGGTTGGCGAGGGCGGCAGGACGGCTATGGCTGGTCCGGCTTATTATACAGATATGTTCCCGAAAGCAACCCGTTTGCCTGATTACTATAACAAAAAAGTATTTATTTACGAGTGGATAAGGGGCTGGATAAAAGTGGTAACACTTGATGCCAATGGCGATTTCGACAAAATGGAACCCTTTATGCCCGGCACCAAATTCAATGCCCCAATTGATATGGAAACAGGTCCCGATGGTAAGATCTATATATTGGAATATGGCTCGGGCTGGTTCTCTAAAAATGCCGATGCGGGTTTAGCCAGGTTAGATTATAACCGTGGTAACCGCGCACCAGATGTTAAATCGCTGGCTGCTAACAAAGCATTCGGCAGCCTGCCGTTAACGGTTACTTTTACCGCATCGGCAAAAGATCCTGAAGGTGATAAAATGACCTATACCTGGAATCTGGGCAATGGGGTAAAAAAGACAACCGCTTTGCCAAAGCTTGTTTACACTTACACCAAAAAAGGCAACTACACCGCAACGGTTGAAGTTAAAGACGATCAAAATGCGGCCAACATAAGTAAACCAGTAAGCATACTGGCGGGCAACAATGCGCCCGGTCTGAAATTTACCCTGGCCGATCAGAAAGCCAATCTTGCAGGCAAAGCGCTCATGCTATCTCTTGATTGTAAAGCATGCCATAAGGTGAGTGAAAAATCAATTGGCCCTGCGTTTACCGAGGTAGCTAAAAAATATCCAAAAGGCGCGACCTCTACAGATCACCTCACCAAAAAAATACAACAGGGCGGTAACGGTGTTTGGGGCGATGTATCTATGCCTGCACATCCGGCCTTAAAAGCTGCTGAAGCCAAACAGATCATCAACTGGATCTATTCGCTTAAATAGCATCTCATTATTGTAAATAAAAAGGCAGGATAATCACTATCCTGCCTTTTTTATTGCCCCTAAAATTCCGGCCTTAAAAATATTTTGTCAATATGCTTTTGTTTTGATTTTTTTAATATGTTTGTACAATACAACAAATAAAATATTGAACCGTTTAATCATCTGTTATTTATTATATTGAGCAATTAATAGCGTCACATTTATTTGGTAACCATTAACAGCAACCAATCCATCGTTAATTAAAACATGAAAAAAGGAATATACATTTTAGCGGTATTAATATGCCTGGGCCTACTGCCGGCATCGGCCCAGCAAAAGGTAATATGGCAAATAGGAAAAGCCGATAACAGCATTGCCGATATGGCTTTGGCCCCCGCCGATTTTGAGCATTTCCTTAATCACGATTTTGGATGGGAAGACCGTTATTACCTGGTAGGCTTCTCTAACCCTAAAACCGACTGGCCGTATGCCTTGCCCGGCCCTAAAGATGCCTGGGGAGGCTCAGGATCAACAGCGGGTACACGCTCAAGTGTGCTGAATATTCTTTTCGGCTTAAAGCAACTGCCACAAAATGCCCAATGTAATTTAGTTATAACCATTGCTGGTTACCAGGAAAAAATGCCTCCCTTATTTAAGGTAAGCATAAACGGGAAATCCTATAAATACCAATTGCCCCAAAAAGCGGTTGCAGATAACACCATCTATGGTAATTTAGAAAACAATAAACCCTACAATATCAGTATCCCGCTTACGCCAGGTATGCTGCGTAAAAGTGGTAATGAAATAGCGCTTACATCTATTGATGGCTCATGGCTGGTTTTTGATCAGGTGCGGTTGGATGGCCCGGCTGGTTTGGAACTGGTAACCCCGAAAGATATTTTTGTGCGCGAAGTAAAAGCAGCCGCTTACGAAATTGACAACAATGGCAAGCATTTTCAGCCTTTACTGGTAGATGTAGAACACCTTACCGGTACCCCAAAAATTAGTGTTAAGGTAGATGGGAAAACTTTATTGGAGCAGGATATCGATTCGGCACGTTACCAGTTGGAAGTACCCATGCCTGCAGTATCGGAAGCAAAAACAAGCGAGTATGAAGTGTTTAGCAATGGCCGATTGTTGGAAAGCGGCAGCATACAGCGCCACACACAAAAACTTAATACCCCGGCCGAATATGGCGATACCCGAATAGGTACCGGCCACTCACGCTGGATGATTGCTCCCGGCCCGTGGATGCCGTTTAGCATGGTTAAGTTAAGTCCTGATAATCAGAATGGCGGCTGGTCTGCCGGGTATGATCCTATTTACGAGAGCATAGGCACCTTTAGCCACATTCACGAGTGGACAATGGCCGGCTTGGGTCTATTCCCCACAAGCGGACCATTAAAAACTAAGGTAGGTGATGAAAGCAAAACCGGCGACGGCTACCGCTCAAAAATAGACAAGGCCAGTGAAGAAGCGCCCATAGGTTATTATAAAGTACAGCTTACCGATTACAATATCAAAGCCGAACTTACCGCCACTACCCGTTGCAGCTTTATGCGTTACACATATCCAAAAGCTACCAATGCCCGGGTAATGATAGATCTGAAAATCCCGGCCGAATACGGTTATAACCTGAAGGATGTTACCCTGAAAAGAGTTAGCGATACGCGCATTGAAGGCTATAGCAAACAGTTTACAAAAGATGTATGGTCGGGTGGGGTAGACCAGGATTATACCATTCATTTTGTAATAGAGTTTGACAGGCCTTTCAAAAAATTTGGCACCTGGGTTAACAATTCAGTGACAGATAAAGATGTTGTTGCCGCCATCGACCCTAAAAAAGCAGGTGCATTTGTTGAATTTGATACCAACACCAACCAGGTGATACAGGTGCGTACCGGTATTTCGCTGGTAAGCATGGAAAACGCCGCCGAAAATTTATCCACAGAAATTGTTAAGCCATTTGGCTGGAGCTTTGATAAAGTGCGCGATAATCAGCGTGAAACCTGGAATAAACTATTCGGCAGGTTGGAGATCACCACTAATGACTCGCGCGAAAAAATGCGCTTTTATACCAATATGTACCGTGGCTTAGCCAGCCGCAATACCTGGAGCGATGTAAACGGGCAATGGATAGATGCATCTAAACGGGTACAGCAATTTACCGACGGCAAATCTGTAGCCCTGGGTTGCGACGCGTTCTGGAACACGTTTTGGAACCTTAACCAGTACTGGAATTTGGTTACGCCCGAGTGGTCGTCTAAATGGGTACACTCGCAACTGGCCATGTATGATGCCGATGGCTGGCTGGCCAAAGGGCCTGCCGGTATGAACTACGTGCCCGTAATGGTTGCCGAGCACGAGATCCCGCTTATAGTAAGTACTTACCAGATGGGCATCCGTGATTATGATGTACAAAAGGCATTTGAAGCGGTTAATAAAATGCAAACCACGCCTGCCCAAGTGGTAGGCAAAGCAGGGCATGCCGGTAATGAGGATCTGGAAGCTTACCTGAAATACAAATATGTGCCTTATGACCTGGGGCGTTTCTCCAACACGCTGGAATATGCCTTTGACGACTGGACGGTATCGCAATTAGCCAAATCCTTGGGTAAGGATAAGGAATACACGCAGTTTCATGATCGATCAACGTACTGGAAAAACATCATCGACCCGGAGAGTGGTTACGCTCGTTTAAAAAAATCTGACGGAACGTGGTTCCCGAATTTCGATCCGTTTAAATCTGGCGCAAACGAACATTATGTAGAAGGCAATGCCTGGCAGCTAACCTATTTCGTGCCGCAGGACGTACCCGGATTGGCAAATACTATTGGTGTAGATAAATTTATAAAACGCCTGGAGTGGGGTTTTGGCGAAAGCTACAAGCTGCGTTTTAATGCCCCCGGCGATCAATATTGGGATTACCCCGTGATACAGGGCAACCAGCAATCCATGCACTTCGCGTTTTTGTTTAACTGGGTTAAAAGACCATGGCTTACCCAGCGCTGGAGCCGCTCCATCGTTGATAGGTTTTACGGCTTCGGTGCATCAAACGCTTACCTTGGCGATGAAGACCAGGGGCAAATGAGTTCGTGGTTTATCATGAACGCGCTGGGCCTGTTCCAAACCGATGGGGGAGCAAGCTCCAAACCTATATATGAAATAGGCAGCCCTATATTTTCAAAAGTGGTTATTCACCTCAACGGACAATATGGTCGCGGACAAAGCTTTACTATTGAGGCCGTCAACACATCGCGTAACAATAAATACGTGCAAAGTGCTACACTTAACGGCAAAGAACTAACATCGTTCAGTTTCCCCGCATCCGAACTGTTAAAGGGGGGTAGCCTGGTACTTAAAATGGGCGACAAGGCAAACACCAACTGGGGTATTTCGGATATCCCGGTATCGCAATAGGTAATTGCCGTAGTTAATCGGGCATGTATATTTTGTTTATATTCGTTTGAATAAGCAGATAATATACATGCCTGATCTATATAGCGAATACAAATAATATTCGCTTTTTTTATCTCATCTGCAATGTACTGACTATAGCGTTACCTGAAAATATCCGCCGGTATTAAATACCAATGTTGTTAAAAAACAATCAATTATTACCGTAATTTTGCAGCAAATTTAACAGGGTTCATTTTATTTAGATGCGTTTAATTACCTGGTGTTTTCTGCTGATATTGTTAAGTAGCGCTGCTGCCTTCGCGCAGCAGGATACTTCAGTGGTGCCACCTAAAATTAAAACGTATCACAGGCCGCCAACAGCCGGCCAGTCCCTGCTTGATTCTGTTGCGGCATCCATGGAGGCACACAAAGCTTTCATTGCCGATTCTGCTGCTATGCACTTCCTTCGCATGCCCGATGCCAATACCAGAAGCGATTATACCGATAGTCTGTTTGCCCAGGCGGTATATAAGGGTTATGGCTTTTTAGATCTGCATCTAAAATCAAAAAGTATAGTAAAAGACGGCCATATCCGCACTACGCGCGATCCCTGGATAATTATAATAATAGTGGCCCTTTTGCTATATACCGCCTTGCTAAACTTCGCCTTAAATAAGGATGTAAGTTTTGTGTTACAATCTTTTTATAGCAAGCGTGTGGTATCGCAGGCCGGTAAGGAAGAGGGACTTGTAAGCACCTGGGCATTCCTGGGCTTGTTCCTGCTGTTTTGCCTGGCGTTTGGCTTATTCCTGTACCAGCTGGCGGCCTACAAGGGTGTTTATTATTCGGTTAGCGGCAGCAGGTTATTTGTTTCGCTTACGGTGGCGATTGTTATATTGTTTGCGCTTAAGTTTATGGTACTTAAGGTTTTAGGATTTGTATTTGATATTAATAAATTGGTTACCGACTACCTTAATATATTGCACCTTACCTACTTCAACATAGCTTTTGTGTTTTTACCGGTGGTAATATGTTTTAGTTTAATGGCAGCGCAGTATATCCCTGTTTTACTGGATGTAACGCTCATTGTTATTGTTGTAATTTTTGTATGGCAATACCTACGGAGCAGTGTAAATATTATTTCTACGTTTCGATTTCACAAGTTTTATTTATTTACGTATCTTTGTGCCCTCGAAATTTGCCCTGTTTTAATTTTAATAAAGGCATTGAATATCAGAATTTAGGTAGTTAAAAAAATTGATTTGGAAGACAGAAAGAAAAAGGTTAAAAGTATATTAGTTACTTTGTCAAAACCCGAAAATGATAAGAATCCGTATGCAGAACTGGCTAAAAAGCTAAACCTGAAAATTGATTTCAGATCATTTATTCATGTGGAAGGCGTGCCTGCCAAAGATTTCAGGAAAGAGAAAATAAACCTTGCTGATTTTACTGCCGTTATTTTTACCAGCCGTAACTCGGCCGATCATTTCTTCCGCATTTGCGAAGAGATGCGTTTTGAAGTACCGGTAGAAATGAAATATTTTTGCCTTTCAGAAACCATTGCCCTTTATCTTCAAAAATATATTCAATACCGTAAACGTAAAATTTTCTTCGGTAAACAAACCGCTGCAGATTTGGCCGAAGTATTGAAAAAACACGCTGCCGAGAAATTCCTTTACCCATGCTCTGATGTTGCTGCAGAAGAAACGCAGCGCTTTTTGCTGGAGAACGGTTATAACTTTACCCCGGCGGTACTTTTCCGCACCGTTTGCAGCGATCTTTCTGATCTGGCTGAGGTGTTTTATGATGTAATCGCTTTCTTTAGTCCGTCAAGCATTCAGTCTTTATACAAGAACTTTCCCGATTTTAAACAAAATAATACCCGCATAGCCGCCTTTGGTGCAACAACGCATAAAGCCGTGCTTGAGGCTGGTTTAATTCTTGATATCCCGGCTCCAACTCCGGCTGCCCCTTCCATGACAATGGCCATTGAGCAGTATTGCAAGGTGGTAAATAAATAATATTTAGAAATTTATTTAACCCAGTTGCAACTTTTATTCAGTTATTAGCGTACTAATGACAACTAATTTACATGTTTGTGGTTAGTTAACCTGATGTGCTGTTTGTGTTATTTTATCTGTAAAACAACGTTCAATAAACTTAATTTGGCCTTTCGGCCCGTTAAATGAATGTTTTTTGTTTTAGATGACGCAAATTTGATATATTCGGGGGTCTTATAATGTTATAGTTATATAACTGAATTTTGATTTTACAATGAAGCAGATATACCTTTTATTAGTTGTTTTAGGGGTTGGCATATTAAGCGGTTGCGGCGGTGGCGGCGACAGAGGCGAACTAACCGGTGTGCCACAACGTTCGTTTAAAGCCGAAGTACCTTATGGTATGGTATATGTTCCAGGAGGTACCTTCCTTATGGGGCAAACAGATCAGGACGTAACCTTTGCGCAGATCTCCCAAACAAAACAGGTTACTGTACCTCCGTTTTTTATGGATCAAACAGAGATCACCAACAGCCAGTACAAACAATTTGTGTACTGGGTGCGCGATTCAATTGCTATAACCAACTACGCCAACGATAACAAATATTACCTGCAGCCAAAAGGCACGGCAGCCAATGCCGGCGGTAAAAAATATATCAACTGGGATTATGTAAAGAAAAACCCGGTTTGGAGCAATAAAAAGGGACAGGCAGGCAATTCCCAAAAATTACAGGGCATGTATTATCAGGATGAAGACCGCGTGTTTGACCGCAACGAAATTGATGTACGCCTGTTAAAATACAACTACGCTTTATTTGAACTGCGCGATGCCGCTAACCACAGGAACGATCCAAAATCAAAACGATCTGACTTTATATTGCGTGATACTGTTGCCGTTTATCCGGATACACTGGTATGGTTGAGCGATTTTTCATACGCTGCCAACGAGCCAATGGTTGAAGGTTATTTTTCGCACCCGGCTTTCCGTAACTATCCGGTAGTTGGTGTAACCTGGAGGCAGTCAAGAGCTTTTACAGTATGGCGTACACGCTATAATGAGGCCTATAAAGATAAACGCCATTTACCGCACCGCGCACGTGTTGAACTGCCTACCGAGGCCGAGTTTGAGTACGCTGCACGCGGTGGCAGAATAGGCAATGATTACCCTTGGGGTGGTCCGTATATTAAAAATGCAAAAGGATGTTTGCTGGCCAACTTTAAACCAGGCCGTGGTAACTATACAGATGACGGCGGTGCTTATACCGTAAACGTACGCTCATACTTCCCTAATGATTTTGGTTTGTATAATATGGCCGGCAATGTAGCCGAGTGGACAGCATCGGCATTTGATCCTTCGGCATCAACATTTGTACATGATTTAGCACCTACCTTTAATTACGAAGCCAAAGCCAGCGACCCTGAAGTGCTTAAACGCAAGGTTGTACGCGGTGGCTCATGGAAAGATGTAGGCTACTTTCTTCAAAATGCAACCCGTACTTACGAGTACCAGGATACTGCAAAATCTTACATTGGTTTCCGCTGCGTAACACATTTCCAGGGCAGGGATATCACAGACAAACACTAACACACACTAACTAACAAAACATTTATACTAAGTTATTTCTGAATTATTATGGCAGGAAAGAAAAAACCATTCGGAATAGGAAACATAATATCAATCGGTGCAACAGTTGTAATCATCGGTTTGTTATTTAAAATTCAGCACTGGAAATACGCAACTGAATTTATCACAGTAGGCTTAAGTACAGAGGCTTTTTTGTTTTTTCTATTAGGTTTACAGAGGGAAGATAAAGATATCGACTGGGTGCGTGTATATCCCGAGTTGAATGAGGATTTTGCCGGCGAATTACCAAAAACATCATCACATGCAGTAATCAGCGGCGGTTCATCAAGCACTGCAGCGTTAGATAAAATGCTTGACGATGCCAAAATTGGTCCGGACCTGGTACGTAGTCTTGGCGATGGCCTGCGCACATTTGGCGATAAGGTTGCTGCCATATCACGCGTTACCGATGCTGGCGAAGCTACTATTGCTTTTACACAAAAAGTAAAAACTGCAACAGCAAGCTATGATAATTTGAGCACCGCTTTTGAAAAAGCATCTGCCAATTTATCTGAAATGGCAAATTCAAATGTTGATTCAAAGGCTTACCACGATCAGGTAAATAAACTGGCTAAAAACTTAGGTTCATTAAATGCAGTGTACGAACTGGAATTGCAGGATTCAAGCGCGCATTTAAAATCAATGAACAAATTTTATCAAAACCTTGCTTTAACCATGAACAACTTTAACGAATCGTTAGATGATTCAAAACAGTTCAAGGACGAAGTTGGGCGTTTAGCTAAAAACCTGTCGTCGTTAAATGCTATATATGGTAACATGCTTACAGCCATGAACCAGCCGCGTGTTAATTAATATAACTAATAGATTTTTTACAAGCTAAGATTTATAATACATGGCCGGAGGTAAGGAAACCCCAAGACAGCGGATGATAGGTATCTTATACCTGGTGCTTTTAGGCTTAATTGCCCTAAATGTGCCGGAAAACCTATTAGATGCTTTTAAAAATATTACCAGGAGTTTGGATGCATCAACACAAAATGTAAATACAAGCTTGCAAGCAACTTACAGCGCCTTTGATGCCAAAATTAAAGCCCAGCCAGAAAAGGCTAAATATTTAAATGCGGCTAAGGAAGCAACTAAGATGACGGATGATTTGAATAGTTATATCAATCAATTAAAGGCTGAATTAACTGAACGAGGCGGCGGTGTAAACCCCGAAATTGATGACATTACTGCGCGGGATAACCTGGATATATCTTCAGATGTGATGATTAACGGAAAAAAAGCTGATGTATTAAAGGAGAAGATTCAGACTACAAGAGCAAAACTGCTGGAGTTGTTGGGTAAAGATAGCGTAGGTGTTAACTTTTCTTTAAATGCCGACGCACCACCCATACGCCCGGGTATGCAAAATAAAACCTGGCAGGAAGCTTATTTTGGTGAAGGTATTCCATTAGGAGCTACAATAACTACCCTTGCTAAAATACAGGCTGATACAAAAAATGCCGAGAATGAAGTTGTTAAAAAATTATATAGTAAGGTAGATCAGGCGGAGGTTACGTTAAATGCGTTTAACGCAATTGTTGCGGCCCCAAGCAACTATGTTTTAGCCGGACAGCAGTACACCGCGCAGATTTATTTAACTGCCTATGATTCCCATTCAAATCCTACAATTACTATCGGCGGCTCATCTGTACCTACCAGAGATGGTATTGGTACTTATACAACCACAGCAAGCGGCGAAGGAAAGCATACTTTAACTGGTGAATTAGTGGTTAAATCTGTTGATGGCGGACCAGACAAAAGATATCCAATATCACAGGATTACATGGTTGCAAGGCCATCGGCAGTTGTATCGCCAGATAAAATGAACGTGTTGTATATAGGTGTGCCTAACCCGGTATCTGTATCAGCGCCAGGGGTACCTACTTCAAGCTTAAACGTGCATATGGATAATGGCTCACTAAGTGGTTCCGCTGGGCATTACACAGCCACTGTTAGTGCCATTGGCCATACCAAAATTACCGTTACCGGCGAAAAGGGGATGGTTTTAGGTGCAACCGATTTCCGTATTAAACGTATCCCCGATCCTAAACCGCAGTTTGCAGGCAAAAGTGGTGGTAACACCAGTGCTGCCAACATCAGGGCGCAGGACAGGGTATTTGCCCAGTTAGATGGGTTTGATTTTGATGCTAAATTTAACGTTACCCATTTTACCCTTATTATTGTTAAACCACGCCAGGATGCTATCATTATCCCGGGCAACGGTGCCGATATTTCAGGTGCGATGCGTACTGCACTAAATACTGTTACACCAGGAACTACTGTTATATTTAAAGATATTATTGCAGTGGGTCCCGACAGATCACCGAGATCACTTGACCCTATTGTATTATCCGCAAATTAAAAGCGTATGAAAAAGAGAATTTTGGTAGTTGTACTTTGTTTGGCCTGCGCTGCTTCATATGCGCAAGTTAAAAAAGGTAAAAAAACTACCCGTAAAAAGCCTGCTACCACTCAACAAAAGGTAGCAAGTCAGCAAAATACAGTGCAAAGCCAGGTACCACCGCCGGTTGATACTACACGCAAAACGCCAATGAAGCCTTTTGAGCGCCCGCTTGATGGTTACTATAAAAAGAACAACCTGCTAAATGCTAAGGCTGTACCTTATGCCAACCTACGCGAAAATGATGTTGCTTTTGCCAAACGCATCTGGCGCGAGATTGACGTACGCGAAAAAATGAACCAATACCTGGCATCGCCAAAACGCAGGCTTATTGATGTTTTGCTGGAAGCTATTGATAACGGCGAACTTACAGCCTATGACCCAACACCGGGTAAAAAAGATGATCCGGATGGCGATGGTTTTTTAACCCCGCTAACAAAGGATAAAGCGCACGGTCGTTTGGCTGGCGATAGTAGTGTGGTTGAAAAACGCGATAAAGATAATAACGTAGTGTCATCATCATTGGTAGCTGCCGAGTTTAACCCGGATAGCGTTGTGAAATTCCGCATTAAAGAAGATTGGGTTTTTGACAGACAGCGTTCGGTTTTTGAACCACGCATTATTGGCATAGCCCCGCTTATTAAACCAAAAGGCATAGGTAACCTTGCCGATGTTGATTATGTGCCTGCATTCTGGATCTATTTTCCAGAGGCGCGCCCTATATTAGCCACTAAAGAAGTGGTAAGCCGTAACAGCGATGCAACAGGTTTGAGCTTTGACGACGCATTTCTGAAACGCATTTTTACCAGCTACATTGTTAAACAAAGCAACGATAAAAACGACCGTATAAAAGATCTGGCCCAAGGGATCGACAGACTGTACGAAGCCGAAAAGGTTAAAAAGTCACTTATGGATTGGGAACTTAACCTTTGGCAATATTAGTTAAGTAAAAATTCAAAAGTAAAAAGTCAAAACGGTAACAGTTTTGACTTTTTGCTTTTAGGACTATTCATTATTTAATAAACTTTGTCAATTGCGAGGCACGAAGCAATCCCAAAGGACAGGTAAAGTACTTTACGTGATGAAATAATGTGATGGGATTGCCACGCTATCACTCACAATGACAAAGTTTTTCTTGCTCTTGTTTGTAACCACAAGTGTTGGAAAGACTGAATTTTATAAAAAGTTTGTCATTTCGATTGAGCGGGCGGGTAAAAGTGTGGCGCGAAAGAGAAACTATCTCTTGAGCGATAGCGAAAAATCTTCTGCAGAATGCAGAGCTTCAATGCATATCGTATAAGATTTCTCCTCGTTCCTCGTTCGAAATGACAAACTTTTTATAAAGTTTTCTTGCACTCGTTACAAACGAGTGCAGGTTCATTACAGTAAAGAACTAAACTTATTGAACCACGTCTTTACTAAAATAAGCCATTATCGCTTTCGCCTGTTTTAAATTCACTACTTCAAGCAGTAATTCTTCATTGGCTTCGCGGATCTTTTTGACAGATTTAAAGTACTTCAGGAGTTTTTCGGCAGTGGTTTTGCCAATGCCTTCTATTAGTTCAAGTTCGGTAGCAAGGGTGCCCTTATCGCGGATTTTGCGGTGAAAAGTGATTCCGAAGCGGTGGGCTTCATCGCGCAGGTGTTGGATAACCTTAAGGGTTTCGGATTTTTTATCTAAGTACATCGGGTATTGGTCGTTAGGATAATACAGTTCCTCCAGGCGTTTGGCAATGCCAATAACCGTTACTTGCTTATCTATCCCCAATAACTTTAAACTGTGCATGGCCGACGATAGCTGGCCCTTACCGCCATCAATAATGATCAGTTGGGGAAGTTCCGTCCCTTCATCCAACATGCGCCTGTAGCGGCGGTGTACAGCCTCTTCCATGGTGGCAAAATCATTAGGACCTTCTACCGTTTTCACGTGAAAGTGCCGGTAGTCTTTTTTAAATGGCTTGCCGTCCCTGAAAACCACAATGGCCGAAACCGGGTACTTACCCTGGAAGTTAGAATTATCGAAACACTCAATATGCCGCGGCAGTTGGTTCATGCGCAGGTCCTTCATCATCTGCGTAAGCAAACGTTCGGTACGGATCTCGGGGTTCAGCTTTTCGTATTGATCTATCTTTTCCTTTTTAAAGAATTGTACATTCTTTTGGGAAAGGTCAAGCAGTTTCTTTTTCTCGCCAAGTTTTGGTACGGTGAATTTTATGCCGGCGGTATCATCATCCAAATCTATCTTAAATGGCACAATAACTTCTTTGGAGGTGCTGTTATAGCGACTCCTGAACTCGATAATGGCCAGCGTAAGCAGTTCCTCATCACTTTCATCCAATCGTTTTTTTAGTTCGATGGTTTGCGTTTGGATGATGGTACCGTTCATCACCTTAAGGAAGTTTACAAAGGCGATCTTTTCTTCGGATGCGATATTGAAAACATCTACATCGGTTATGGATGAGTTTACGATGGTAGATTTGCTTTGGTAATTCTCCAGCAGATCAAACTTGCGTTTCAGGCGATGTGCCAGCTCGTAGTTGTAATCAGCCACTGCTGCATCCATTTCGCTTTTAAGGCGGCGTAAAATGGCTCCTATCTTACCGTTCAGGATATCGGTGATCTCGCTTATGCTGTTATCGTAATCATCTTCGGTTTGGTAGTTTTGGCAGGGGCCCTTGCAGTTACCCAGCTGGTATTCCAAACAAACCTTGAACTTTCCCTTGTCGATATTTTCGCGGGTGAGGGCCAGGTTACAGGTACGCAGCGGATAGGTTTCCTTTATCAGCCCCAAAATATTGTGCATCATGCTGATGGACGCGTATGGCCCCAGGTATTTTGAGCCGTCCTTTACGATGCGTCTTGTCCAGAAAATGCGGGGGTAATTCTCGCTTTTAATAATGATCCAAGGGTATGTTTTATCATCCTTGAGCATTACGTTATAACGGGGCTGATGCTTCTTGATCATGCTGTTTTCCAGCAGCCAGGCATCCACCTCGGTATCAACAATGGTAAAAGTTATCTTGCGAATCTTGGATACCAAAACTCGTGTTTTGGCATTTATATGCACATCCTGGTTAAAGTACGACCCAACCCTGTTGCGCAGATCTTTAGCCTTACCAATATATATCAGTTCATTTTCACTATCCCAGTACTGGTAAACCCCGGGTTTGTGCGGTATATTTTTTAATTCAGCCTTGTAATCGAATTTTTCACTCATGCTCAGTTTCCTTACCTACGCATCATACATTAATGTTTGTCATTTCGAACGAGGAACGAGGAGAAATCTTAGGCGATATACGTATCGTATACAGGCATGTCGTATAAGATTTCTCCCTCCGGTCGAAATGACAATAGTTTTGCAAATTCCCTAAAAATCCAACTTCTTCTCCACCTCGGTAGTCCCCTGCTGTTGCTGGGTATACTGCCCACAATCAAGCTGAATGGCTACACCGGTTTTTGGGGCGTCGAAATCTACGGTTTTCTTGATGCCGAGGGCTGGATTGGCGTACACCTTTTTCATATACAGGGCAAATATTGGCAGGGCGCTGTTGGCACCTTCGCCAAGCCGGGTAGATTGAAAGGCGATATCGCGGTCTTCGCACCCTGTCCAAACACCGGTAACCAATTGCGGGGTTATCCCCATAAACCAGCCATCGGAGTTATTTTGGGTGGTACCTGTTTTGCCGCCGATAGGGTTGCGCAAGCCATATTTATAAGCCAGTCTTGAGCCGGTGCCTTCTTCAATAACACCTTTAAGCATATATGTCATAACATAAGCGGTCTGCGGGTTCATGGCCTGCACTACCTTTGGTGTGTGGTTATACAGCACGTTGCCGTTTTTATCTTCAATACGGAGTATATACGTAGGTTCCGTCCATAAACCGTGGTTGGCGAATACCGAGTAAGCGGCCGTCATTTCAAATACCGAAGCATCAAACGTACCCAGGCAAATAGAAGGGTAGGGAGGTACCGCGCTGGTGATGCCCATTTTCTTTATCAACTCTACAACGGGTTCGGGCTTAACTTCGCCCATAACGTGAGCGGTAATCCAGTTTTGCGAATGTGCTAATGCCTGACGAAGCGTAATAAGACCCTTTAACGTTTCTGATGGCGACGAGCGTGGGCACCAGGGCGGGCCATAGCCACGGATGGTATCTGGCACGTTATTGATTTTCATGCAGGGCGAAAAGCCATTATCAATAGCAACAGCATAAGTAAACGGCTTAGCGGTTGAACCTACCTGCCTTGTGCCATTCTTAACCTGGTCATACTTAAAGTGCTCAAAGTTGGTGCCGCCAACCCAGGCTTTTACATAGCCGGTGGTAGGGTCCATACTCATAAGCGCGTTACGCAGCAGCATTTTGCAATATAGTATAGAATCAATAGGCCTCATCAGCGTATCTATATTGCCATGCCAGGTAAACAGGTTAAGTGTATCTTTGGTGTTAAAGTTGGTTTTAATATCCTCATCGCTCATGCCCTCCATTTTCAGCTGTTTGTACCTGTCGCTTTTTAGCATTCCCTGGTTCATAAGGAATTTAAAGTTGTGGATGCTTTTGGCCAGGTTTTGCCCGCGCCAGTGGTCATTAAACTGTACCTGCAAATTGCGCATATACTCCTGCTGTGCTTCCTCGGCATATTGCTGCATGGTAGCATCAATGGTGGTGTATATTTTAAGTCCATCGCGATCAAGATCATAAGGGGTGCCATCGGCGCGGAAAATATTTTGATCCCTGAATATTTTTTGAACCTCTTTTTTTAATACCGACCTGAAATATGGTGCCGGACCATCAAAGTGATTGTTCTGGTGAAAATCCAAACCCAGTGGTTTTTGTTTAAATTCCTCTACTTGGCCGCCGCTCAGGTAACCTTGCTCATCCATGCGGTTAAGCACCAGGTTGCGGCGTTTGATGGCGTTGGCTGGATGGCGTATTGGCGAATATATGCCGGGGCCATTAACCATACCTATTAATAAGGCAGCCTGATCTGGTGTAAGCTTATCTGGTGTGGTATTAAAATAGGTGCGTGCTGCTGATTTGATGCCGAAAGTATTGTAAGCGCCGAAATCAACCGTATTTAAGTACATGGTAAGGATTTCCTGCTTGGTATAATGACGTTCCAGCTTAACGGCGGTTACCCATTCCTGCATTTTTTGGATAACGCGTTTAAACGGATTGGCTGCCCTTTCACTGAAAAGGTTTAGCGCCAACTGTTGGGTTATGGTACTGCCCCCTTGTTTTTGGCCTACCAGTAAGTGCAGAAAAATGGTGAAGCTACGCCCAAAATCGATACCCGAGTGGTCGTAAAAGCGTTTATCCTCAGTAGCTACCAGCGCGTTTATTATGTTTGGTGATAGCTCCTTAAAAGTTACGTTTGATCTGTTTTGGATATAATAGGTACCCAGGATCTTTTTATCTGACGATATTACCTCCGATGCCTGGTTGCTTTTAGGGTTTTCCAGGTCGCGGAAAGCAGGCAGCTGACCAAATACGTCAAAAACGGTAAGCGCTATCATGAGCGCAACAAAAACAAAACCTGCTATAACGGTGCGCCATATATACCAGTTGTATCGTCTTATATCCTGTGGGGTAAGTTTATTTTTATTTATATGTAGGGTCCTCATTGTCAATAAAATTTCTGGTAGTAATCAATATAACTATCCAATGCTTTTTGGTCGGCTAATTTATCCAGATTTTCTTGGGTAATGATAAAAAAACTGTATTTATCCTTCGGTACCTTCATAATATCCGGTAACAGCGGGATAATTTCGCGTGCATATTTCTTAGCATCCTCCAAATTGTAAAAGCGGCCCACAAAAATCAACTGATCATCGCGGCCAATTGCTTTTAAACCATGCTTAATGCCACTGTTTGCAAAATGGGTACGGTTAAACTGTCCAATACCAAAACGCGAAGACGACAGGTTAGTTGTACCCGTAGTTACATTTATACCGAAATAGTAATTGGTACTATCGCGCGTACTAAATATATAGGTGATGGTTGGAGCCACAATTGCGGCCTGCGCCGGTTTTATTACGCTATCCTGTTTGGTGGTTTCCACGGCTGCGGCTAAATCCTGTACCGGGGTTTTAACAGAGTCGGTAACGGGTGGGGTTATTGTTGCCTGGGTAACCGGTTGTTTTAAACCCGATGGTGTTGTAATTTCAGGCTTGGTAACCGGCGCTTTAAGCAGGGCCACCTCTGCTGGTTTTACTTTTTCCGGTAATCTTACCTGTGCTACGGGGGCTTCCATTGATGGTTTGTAAACAGGCCTGTACTCGGTTTGTTTTTGATAAGCTACCGGCGGGGTAAACGGGATCTCGTTAATATCATCGCCATATAATACTACCGGCCTTGCGGCTACTTCGGCTTTGTTAGCATCTATATAGGCAAGGTGCTGTACGGCCAGCGGAGTAATTAATTTATCATTAGGGTATTTGGCCACTATCTGCTGCAAGTCGGTCATAAATGGCGGCAGCTTTTCCTGGTGACCGGCAGCTATGGTTTTTAAATAATAAAGCTGTGCCGCAAACCTGCTATCGGGATATTGAGCAAGCAACTCGTTGGCTTTGGTAATAACCTGGGCAAATTTCTTTTGCGTGTATAGTTCATAAACCTGGTTATAGTAACCGTTAAATTCGGCGTTTACATCATCCAGCTTTTTGGCATAATCTGGGTCGAGGATTACTTTGGCATATACACTTTCTGGAAACTCCTTCAGGATGCGGTTTTTATAATCGGTCGATTTTTTAATGTCGATATCCGCATAAAGCCTGTACAGGTTATAATATACAGCAGCTTTATCCACACCGTTGGGGAAACGGGTCAATAAAAGTTCATAGGTGGCTATGGCTTCCTTTTTATCGCCCAGCAAATCGCGGTAAAAATTACCAAGGTCCATATAGGCATTGTATAGCCTGTCGTTTGATTGTTTAAGCAGCTCGGGGGTAAGGGGCAGGTCCTTCATCAGATCCTGGCGAAAGCTCCCGGCGTTAACAGGTATTAAACTTTTGTCGTTTTGTGCCACACCGCCATCCGGGTCGGTACCTCCCTGCGCTATCATGGGTGTGTTATTGGCTGGCGCGATATTTCCGTTCGATCGTTTGCTGCGGCGCCAGTTATCTTCCAGGCGGCGGTTACCCCACTGGCGTTTAAAATCATTAACACCCTGGCTTAAGGCGGCGGGGTTATAAAAGTAAAATATGTTGCCGGTTGCCTGGCTGTTTTTATTTTGGCGGTTTTGCAGCTGCATAGTCCTGTTAGCCACTGCATCAATATTGCCAGTACCCGCTGATGCTTCGTTTGCGGCTTTTTCCTGCAGAATTTGGTGGGTAACCATAGCATCTATCCTTGCCATGCGGGTTTTCTCATCCAGCGAGGCCAGCATTTGCAGGGTATCCTCGCGAGATATGGTTTGCAGCAAGCCGGTAAGTATTTGCAGGTTATTACTCTTTTTTCTGATGATTTGGTAATTGGGGTAATTGGTTGAGAGGTAAGTTAACGTGCTATCGTAATATAACTTGGCGGCGCTGTAATTGGCCTTATTCTTAAACTCAATATCGGCAATGCGCAGGTAGGAGAGGCCTTTTTGATTTTGATTTTTTAAACTTTTACGTACCGATAGTTTATAGTTCTTTAGTGCGTTATCAATATCGCCTGCGGCAAAAAGCTGTTCGGCTATCTGGTAATAGATCTGATCCTGAAACTCGTCGTTATTTTGGTTTTTGAGCAAACTGCGCAGGCGGTCTATCTTGCTTGTTTTTGCCCCGTTTTGATTATCCTGTATGCGGATGCGGTTTAAATTGGCATTAAAGGCCATTTCAAAAACGGCGTTGCTTTTAACTATGCGGCTGTAATTTTCAAAGGCATCGGCAGGTTTAAGGTTAAGCTCCTGCAGTTGGGCCAAAATAAACGTCCACCTTAGCTTCAGATCACCGTCATGGCAGTATTGGATAGCCAGCTTGGCATCCTCCTCGGCATTGGCATAATTTTGTGTGTTGATATCGTACTGCAGCTTGGTGGCATAAATACCTGCGTTAACTTTCTTTTTAGGGTTAATGTTGAGGATGGCGGTATCAATGGCAACTTTTGCCTGCTGTAAATTATTAAGATAAAGCAGCGCCCGGCCCTTCCATATCAAAGCCTCCTGTTTTAACTGCACGTTGTTGCTGCCATACGAGCGGATCACATAATCAAGGTATTCCACCGCATCAAAATAATTACCTTCCAGGTAGCGGGCCTTGCCCATCACTAAATAAGCATCGCCTAAGTATTTACTTTGCTCCTTAATATTAATAATAGTATTGGCTTTGGTAATAGCCAGTTCCAGGTCCTTATCGGGCGGGGTGGTTTGGGCGGCGGTATCAGGGTAAACGCTCAGTAGTTCGTTGTACGAATCAATAAAACCGGCGGCGTAAGTTTCCTGCTTTATGCGTAATATCTCGTTGGCGTTAAACAGAATGTTATAATGCGCCGTGAGGTTTTGCATCCTGCGGTTAAAGCCGCTTTGCTTTTCGAGCGAGCATCCTGCAACAAAAATAATAAGCGCAGGCAGTAATAATTTACCGGGTATGCGTGCCAAAAATATACTTAGTTGCCTCAAAATAAGATTATGGTTATAAAGCCTTGCTAAAATACTAAAGATTATACAATAGGTTTAATAAATTTGCGCATGTCAAAAAATGAACAAAGTGACGAACCCGAAAACGGGGCACAGGAGGCAAGGAGCTACGCTAAGTACACCGGAATAATATTCCAGATGATAGCTACCATAGCCGTATTTGCCTTTATTGGGTATGAGCTTGATAAAAAGCTAAAAACCCAAACGCCGTGGATAACCGCGCTTTGCTGCCTGGTTGGCGTTTGCCTGTCTATTTTTCAAACCGTAAGGCAACTCAAATAGATGAAACTCGCAGGTTATTTACGGGCATTTGTTATTTTTAACATGCTTATTGCCATAGTACCGCTGGTGCTGCAGGTGTTTTTTAGCAGTCAGCAACTGCTTATCCCTTACTTTTGGCTTATTTACGGGCTCTCGGCCTTGCTCAATTTATCGGTGTACCTGGTAAGTTACTGGGGCATGCTTACCAGCGATAAGGCAACGGTTAAAACCTTCCTCGGGGGCACCAGTATCAAGTTCCTTTTGTGGATGATTATCGTGTTTATTTACCTCTTTAATATCACCGTCGACGGCACTAAATTCATCACCAACTTTTTTTATCTTTATTTATTGCATTCGGTGTTTGAAATTTTGTGTTTGTTGCGTAACTTGCGCAACCAAAATTTAAAGTAGATTTCTTGCAATAATGGATAACAAACGCCTTTTTACTACAAAGTTTTTCAACGTAACTACCGTTTTCGCGCTTTTTTTATTATTCATTAGTGTTAATGTTAAAGCAACTGTGATGCAGGATACGCTTGAAAAAGCCGAAACTGACACCGCAAAGGCTGCTGCGCATGGTGAAAAAGAGCTGGATATTTCTGACGTAATACTGCACCACATTGCCGACTCGCACGAGTGGCACTTCTGGGGTGAAGGAGCGCACAAAGTTGCCATTCCGTTGCCGGTAATTTTGATTACCAAGGGTGGTGTAGCTACCTTTTTAGCAAGTAAGCACGAAGCCGACGAGGAGGGAAAAGAGATTTTTACCGAAAAAGGCACCGAGTTAATCAACTATGAAGGCAAGTACTATTACCCAGGCCCCAAAAATGCCGATGGTACTTATTTTACGCTCGACGAAAATAAAATACCGGTAAACGACAAGCCGCTTGATATGTCAATCACCAAAAACGTTTTGGCATTGTTTATATCAGTAGCCCTGTTGCTTATCATATTTGGTACAGTTGCAAAAGGATACCGCAAAAGGGTTGGTAAAGCCCCTAAAGGTTTACAAGCCGTACTTGAGCCATTCATTGTTTTTGTAAGGGATGATATTGCCAGGCCGCAATTGGGTCACAAATACAAAAAGTTTTTACCGTACCTGTTAACGTTGTTCTTCTTTGTGTGGATCAACAACCTGCTGGGCTTAATTCCAATTTTCCCCGGAGGTGCAAACTTAACAGGTAATATAGCTGTAACGCTTATGCTGGCCCTGGGTACGTTTATACTTACCACGGTAAATGCCAACACCAGCTACTGGAAGCACGTATTTAACACACCTGGCGTACCATGGTGGTTAAAATTGCCAATTCCGTTGATGCCGGTTGTTGAGTTTATTGGTGTACTTGCAAGGCCAATAGCGTTAATGATCCGTTTATTCGCTAACATTACAGCAGGTCACATTTTAATACTGGCCTTGTTATCACTTATCGTGATATTAAAGGCAGTTACTGTATCGCTGTTTTCAATACCGTTTGTAATTTTCATCAGCTTAATTGAGTTGCTGGTTGGTTTTTTACAGGCATTTATATTTACAATATTATCGGCCCTGTTCATTGGCTTAGCCGTACAGGACGATCATCATTAATTTGCATTTTTTTTATTTAACATATATTAATTTTTTTTAAAATGGTATCAGGAAGTATTGCTGGAATTGGTGCCGGATTAGCTGCAATCGGAGCTGGTATCGGTATCGGACAAATTGGTGGTAAAGCAATGGAGGGTATTGCCCGCCAGCCGGAAGCTGCAAACAAAATTCAGACAGCGATGTTGATCGCTGCTGCGTTCGTTGATGCGGTTGCATTATTCGGTGTGGTTGTTGCTTTCTTAACCAAGTAACTTGCATAATGCCGCAGCGATTGGCTGCGGTATTATCTTTTTTTTGATTCAAATTAGCTTTAATAAAGCATATATATATACAATGGTAGTATTATCAATAAATCCTTTAGTAAACCCCGATCCGGGGTTGTTCATCTGGTCGGCAATTGCCTTTATCATTTTACTTATCGTATTACGTAAAATGGCTTGGGCCCCTATTACAGAAGCCCTTGCCGAGCGTGAGAACTTCATAGAAGATTCGCTTTCAAAAGCCGAAGCTGCTAAACAAGAAATGGCAAGCTTAATAAGCGAAAACGATGCTTTGCTTAAACAAACCCGTGCCGAGCGCGACCAGATACTGGCCGAAGCCCGCAAGGTAAAAGAGCAAATGATAATCGACGCCAAAGAAATTGCACAAAAAGAAGGTGCACGTATGATTGAGTTGGCCCGCGTTGAAATTAACAATCAAAAAGCTATTGCAATGGCTGATGTTAAAAACCAGGTAGCCACCCTATCATTACAAATTGCCGAAAAAGTATTGCGCAAGCAATTCGAAGATCAGCAAAAACAGGATGAACTGGTAAGCCAGCTATTAAAAGAAGTGAAGTTATAGTAGTATAGATTTGAGATATGAGATATGAGATATGAGATTTTTTCTCTGTCTCACATCTCATATCTAACATCTCACATCTAAAGAAAATATGTCAGAATTAACGGTAGGATCCAGGTACGCGAAATCTCTTATTGACCTTGCACAGGAACAGGATAATGTTGATGTGATAAAGGCCGATATGGATCTTTTTATACATACTTTAAAGGCCAACCCGGAGCTTAAAGCTGTTTTGAGCAATCCGATCATCGCTCATTCAAAGAAAACTAAAATACTTGATGCCGTATTTTTAGGCAAGGTTAATAAAGTAACCATCTCGTTTTTTAAGCTGATGGTTGATAAAGGCCGTGGCGAGGTGTTGTACACCACCGCTTACGAGTATGTTAATCTTTATAATATTAAAAGGCATATTACAAAGGCAAGGGTTACATCGGCAACTGCTTTATCGGCAGCCAACAAACAAACCCTTATTGCTGAACTGCAAACCTCCATTGGTGGTACTGTTGTGCTTGAAGATAAGATAGACCCATCATTAATTGGTGGTTTTGTACTTACCGTGGGCGACAGGCAGGTGGATACCAGCATTTCGGCAAGTCTTAAAAAATTGAAAAAGGAATTTGCCGAAAAGGTGAATTAATAACATTAAAATAAAAACTCTAAATAAAATTTAAACAATGGTAGAGGTAAGACCAGACGAAGTATCGGCAATTTTGCGTCAGCAATTGGCCGGCTTCAAGTCAGAATCTGAATTAGAAGAAGTGGGTACCGTACTCCAGGTGGGTGATGGTATTGCACGCGTTTATGGATTAACTAAAGTACAATCAGGTGAGCTGGTTGAGTTTGGTACCGGTTTACAAGGTATCGTACTTAACTTGGAAGAAGATAACGTGGGTGTTGTATTGTTAGGAAGATCTGACGATATTAAAGAAGGTGATACCGTTAAACGTACTAACAGGATCGCATCTATCAACGTAGGTGAAGGCATGCTTGGCCGTGTTGTGGATACCCTGGGTACCCCTATTGACGGTAAAGGCCCTATTCAAGGTCAAACCTATGAAATGCCTTTAGAGCGTAAAGCGCCGGGTGTAATTTACCGTCAGCCGGTAACCGAGCCTTTGCAAACAGGTATTAAAGCTATCGATGCCATGATCCCTATCGGTCGCGGTCAGCGTGAGTTGATCATCGGCGACAGGCAAACTGGTAAAACAGCTGTTTGTATCGATACCATACTTAACCAGAAAGAATTTTACGATGCCGGTAAACCGGTTATATGTATATATGTTGCCTGCGGTCAAAAAGCATCAACAGTAGCAAACATCGTACGCACACTTGAAGAAAACGGTGCTATGCCATTTTCTATCGTAGTTGCTGCAAACGCATCAGATTCTGCTACCATGCAGTTCTTTGCTCCATTTGCCGGTGCTGCCATTGGCGAGTACTTCCGCGATACAGGTCGCCCTGCATTGATCATCTATGATGATTTGTCTAAGCAAGCAGTTGCTTACCGCGAGGTATCATTGTTACTACGTCGTCCACCGGGCCGTGAGGCTTATCCTGGTGACGTTTTTTACCTGCACAGCCGTTTATTAGAGCGTGCCGCCAAGATTAACTCAAATGATTCAATAGCCCAGGCTATGAATGATTTGCCAGAGTCTATCAAAGGTATCGTAAAAGGTGGTGGTTCATTAACCGCATTGCCTATCATCGAAACTCAGGCTGGTGACGTATCTGCATACATCCCAACCAACGTAATTTCAATTACCGATGGTCAGATCTTCTTAGAGTCTAACTTGTTTAACGCGGGTGTTCGTCCGGCTATTAACGTAGGTATCTCGGTATCACGTGTGGGTGGTAACGCGCAAATTAAATCAATGAAGAAAGTAGCAGGTACTTTGAAACTTGACCAGGCTCAATACCGCGAACTTGAGGCTTTCTCAAAATTCGGATCAGATCTTGATGCTTCAACCAAAACCGTACTTGATAAAGGTGTGCGTAACGTGGAGATTTTGAAACAAGGCCAGTATTCACCGGTATCTGTTGAAAAACAAGTTGCCATTATTTACTTAGGTACTAAAAACCTGATGCGTAATGTACCGGTAAACAAGATCAGAGAATTTGAAACAGAATTTACCAGCCAGTTAGAGGCCCGTCATCCAGAAGTTTTAGCTGCCCTTAAAGCAGGTAAATTTGACGATCAGCTAACCGGCGTACTGGAAACAGTAGCCAAAGAACTGGCAGGAAGATATTAATTAGATATGAGATGTTAGATATGAGATTTGAGACTTTTTCAAATCTTATATCTAACAGATTAAATTAGATATAGAGACGAAATAGGAGTGTCGGGATTTTATCTCACATCTCATATCTCAAATCTCACATCAACGAAGAATGGCTAATTTAAAAGAAGTAAGAAACCGGATAAAGTCTGTATCGTCTACCCAGCAGATCACCAAGGCCATGAAAATGGTTTCGGCTGCAAAGTTAAAACGCGCTACAAATGCTATCGTTCAATTGCGCCCTTATGCCAATAAGCTGAAAGAGCTGCTGGCAAACCTTTCTCAAAGTTTAGAGGATGGCTCATCACCTTATTTGCAGGAGCGCGAGCCCGTGCGCATATTGGTGGTAGTGGTATCATCAAACCGTGGCTTGGCAGGTGCTTTCAATGCTAACGTTATTAAAACTGCCAACAACCTTATTGCCGAGAAATATCCAAAGCAACTGGCTGCCGGTAATGTATCCATAGTGGCCATTGGTAAAAAAAGCCAGGAATATTACGAAAGACGCAAGTACAACGTAATTGGCAACAATAACGACCTGTACCTCGACCTTAATTTCGAAAATGCATCGAAAATTACCGAGAGCATTATGGATGGTTTTGTAAAAGGTAAATACGATCGTGTGGAGCTGGTGTACAACCATTTCAAAAACGCGGCTATGCAATTCCTTATTGCCGAGCAATTGTTACCAGTACCAAAGCCAGATACTAAAGAGCAGGTTAAAACAGCCCAGGTTGATTATATCCTTGAACCATCACAAGAAGAGATTGTTGAGCAATTGATCCCCAAGAATATCAAGATCCAGTTATACCGTGCCGTATTAGATTCAAATGCATCTGAACATGGCGCACGTATGACAGCGATGGATAAAGCAACTGAAAACGCCGGCGAACTGTTGAAGGCCCTTAAACTTTCATACAACCAGGCCCGCCAGGCAGCTATCACTACCGAGCTTACCGAAATTGTGAGCGGTGCGGCAGCATTAGCAGGCTAATAACATCAAACTTATTATATGAGGCTTCCTTGCAAAAGGAGGCCTTTTTTGTTGGAAGATTACCCTATTAAGGGCCTGTCATCCTGAGCCCGTCGAAGGATAGCGGGTAAAGGCCTCTCCACACGAGTCTTCGACAAGCTCAGACTGACAAGCCTCTCCGCTTTAAAATAGAGCGGCGGATTTCAGTTGGAAGGGGCTACACCTCCTGCAGTACCACCCTTTTCAATGCCATCATATATCCACAGTGCAGACCTTCATGAAATGGCAGAAAAGCTACGGCATCGTCAATAGAAGTTAAATCTAAACCGTAACGGGTGGTCCAGGTGGGGTAGGTGGTGAAAATACCCTTCTCCAGATCGGCTTCCAGTTTATCAAGAGTGCTCAGGAATAATTCTTTAATAGCAGCAATATCTGCGGTATCTACAAAGGCCTGGGGTTTGGTATCGGGGCGGTAGGGGCTATAAAACTTATCAGCCACATTAACAGGCAAGCCTGCACGGGCGTAACAGATCCCTTCCGCAGCGGATATGATGTGCGCCAGGTTCCAGATAATATTGTTGTTAAAGCCCTTGGGTACGTAGTTTAGCTGTTCGGTGCTCAGGTCCTTAACATTGTTAAGCATCATCATACGTGGTTTGCGAATAATATCTATAGCTGTTGGCATGGTTAAGGTTGTTAGCAATGGTAATTGGGCGGCTAATTTATAAAGATAAATGATATAATTTAGTCAATTTACTTAATGATGATGGCTACCCCTTTATGCCTTATATCTTTTATTATACCTTTACCGATTAAATTTGAGCAACATCATTAATGCCGAACACCGCCTTAAATAATACGCAGGCCACCGCAAAATACAGCAAGCCCGTTATTTATTTTTTATTGTTATGGACAGCCCTTAACGCCCTGCAGGCCTACACGCTTGAAGTACATGCTGATGAGGCTTACTACTGGGTGTTTTCGCGCATGATGGATTGGGGTTTTTACTACCACCCGCCAATGGTGGCCGTTTTTATCCGTATTGGTGATACGCTGATGCATAACGAGCTTGGGACGCGACTGGTAACCCTGCTCTCGAGTACTGCGGCTATTTACCTGATATGGCTCATGCTGCAGCGGTACGCAGTAAGCGCCAAATGGTTTGTGGTACTTACGGCAGGTATATTGGTTTTTCATGTATATGGCTTTACAGCCACACCCGATGCGCCGTTGCTGTTTTTCGCGGTACTGTTTTACTTTTTTTATCAGAAATACCTGGATAACGATAGCTGGAAACTGGCGCTGGTGCTTGGCTTTGTGGTAGCCTGTTTAATGTACAGCAAGTACCACGGCATTTTGCTGGTTGGCTTTACCCTGCTGGCAAATCTGAAATTATTAAAGCGAGGTTCGTTTTATTTCATTGTAATATTGGCCCTGGCTTTATATGTGCCGCATTTGCTTTGGCAATATCACCATAACTTCCCGGCGGTTAATTTCAATTTATTTGAACGATCAGAGGGGGGCTTTGATATTACGTACGGCTTTAACTTCCTGGGGGCGCAACTCCTCATCGGCGGACCGCTCATTAGCTGGTTTCTGTTTTATTCGGCCTTTACCACAAAAATAAAGGATGCGTTTATCCGCTGCCTTATGGTTAATGCTATAGGTGTGTTTGCGTTTTTTTATCTCAATACATTAAAGGTTGATGTGCAGCCGCATTATACCCTTATAGCTTTTGTGCCGCTTATAATGCTTACCCTTATACGCATAAAACAAAAGGAAATTAACCCCGCATGGCTTTATCGTTTGGCGGTAGCGAATATAGTGCTCATAGTGGCTTTCAGGTTATGCCTGGTAGCCGGGTTCGACTTTTTGAAGCAGAACGGACAATTGGCCAGCTATTACGGTTTTCATGACTGGGCACGGGCGGTGCAGGCAAAAGCCGGCGATAGCTACGTGATCATGAAAGATGAGTACCAAAACCCATCCAAGTATTGTTATTACACCAACTCATTAAAAGGTTTTGCTTATGATTCGCGGTTTTACCGTACCACGCAGTTTGATATGTGGCCGCTGGAGGATAGCCTGCAGCATAAAAAGGTGTATTACCTCACCTTAGATAAAATTCCCGGTGTAAGTACCGATAGCGTAACCACCAGCGGCAAATGGTATGGCGGCTGGGTTAACGATGCCCGTACTTACCAAAAAGTGATTTGCGAACCGTCGTCATTAAACATAGCCTCGGCGCCTGGTAAAAAAATAGCCATTAAGGTTGCCGTTACTAACCCGTACCCATTCGCCATAAATTTTGGTAATGTGGGTGCCACCCATTCGCTTTTTGTGGAAGCCTGCCTGTACCTGGGGCCCGATCTGGTAGATGTGCAGCCGGTAATCAGCAATATCAGCACCGTTTCCCTTAAACCGGGCGAAGAAACAAATCAAATATTCACCATTATAACACCTCGTAAAAAAGGCCATTATCAGTTGTTCTTCTCCTGGCGTACCGAGCCATTTGTAGGAAGCCGGAACAGCAGCATTATTCAGTTTACCGTTAAATAATACAACAATCATGTTTAAAAAACTATACCTATTTGTAATCCTCAGTATAATCAGCAGCGGTGCTGCCATGGCGCAGGCCAGCATTGATATTCATTTCAACGGCATGGGCTTTATGGATAACCGCGAATACAAACCCTATGTGCTGCGGTCGCGTACATATTCGGGCGTACGTACCCAGCTTGATCTGGGTTTGAATATCGATAGTCTGAACCATTTTATTGTAGGAGCTAACGGCATCCATGAGTTTGGGGCGCAACCCTATTTTTTAAAGGTAGATCCTGTTGCTTACTACAGTTATACCGGTAAAAACTGGTTGTTTAATGCCGGTGCTTTCCCCCGCGAAGGTTTACTGGACAATTATCCGCGCGCCTTACTTAATGATACCTTGCGTTATTACCGTCCCAATGTACAGGGTTTGCTGGCGCGATATACCAACGAGCACTTTACCGAAACTGGCTGGATTGACTGGGTAAGCCGCCAGACAGATGTAGAACGCGAGCAGTTTTTATTCGGCTTCGCGGGTAAGTATCGTCCGTCGTTAAACGGCCCTTTTTATGTGTCGCATTACTTTTTCCTGGAGCATGACGCAGGTCCGGGAATAGCTATCCCTAATGATCATATTCAGGACAATGGTGCCGCGCAGGTAAGGCTTGGATTAGATTTTAGCCACAAAACCATCCTCGATTCCTTAAGCATTGAAGCAGGGGGAATGCTTTCTTTAGAGCGTACACGTGGCGTTGATGGTTTCCAGAAACCTACGGGCTTTGTTGCCAGCGCTTACCTGAGCTGGAAACGTTTTGCTTTGTTTGATGAGTTTTACAAAGGTCAGGGCCACCACATACTTTATGGCGATTCGTTTTACGAAAAGAAAACCTATAACCGCCTGGATATCATTTATACCCCCTTCCTGTACAAACGCGTAAAAGGACAATTTATCCTGAGTTTGCACCAAACCCCCGGCTTCGCGGGCAGCAATCAGGAAGCTTTCCGCGTGACTGTAGACCTGGGCAGGCAAACGTTGTTAAGGTTTAAGGATTAATGGCTTAGATTTCAGATGTGCAAATTTCAGATGTGCAGATGGGAAATCATCAAACTCGTCACTTAGCTCGTGAGATTGCTTCGTTCCTCACAATGACAGGGAGGATAATAAAACAAAAAAGCCCGATGCAAATCGGGCTTTTTTGTTTATGATTTCGGGTTTTATTAAACCCCTAATAATAATCTTGCGGGATCTTCCAGCAGTTGTTTAACACGTACCAGGAAGCTAACAGACTCGCGACCGTCAACAATACGGTGATCGTATGACAGGGCCAGGTACATCATTGGGCGGATAACCACTTGTCCGTTTACGGCAACCGGGCGCTCAATAATATTATGCATACCTAATATAGCCGACTGCGGCGAATTTAATATCGGCGTAGAAAGCATCGACCCGAACACGCCACCATTGGTGATGGTGAATGTACCGCCGGTCATTTCAGGAATGGTTAATTTGTTTTCGCGGGCTTTACCGGCCAATACCACAATGGCTTTCTCTATTTCGGCAAGGCTCATGCCATCGGCATTGCGAATAACCGGAACAACTAAACCTTTTGGTGCCGATACAGCTATGGAGATATCAGCAAAATCGCTGTATACCACTTCTTCGCCTTCAATACGGGCGCCAACAGCTGGCCAGTCTTTAAGGGCTTCGGTAACCGCCTTGGTAAAGAACGACATAAAGCCTAAGCCAACGCCATGTTTCTCTTTAAATTTATCTTTGTATTTACCGCGCAATTCCATGATAGGCTGCATATCTACCTCGTTAAAGGTGGTTAGCATGGCTGTTTCATTTTTAACGGCCACCAAACGCTTAGCAACAGTTTTACGCAATGAGGTCATTTTTTCACGACGCTCGCCTCTTTCTAAGGTCTGAGGTGTGGTTTGTGAGGTCTGAGCCTGGGCAGGAGCAGCAGGCTTTTGACTTTCTACTTTTGACTTTTGACTTTCTACCTGCGCTCCTAATGCATCGCCTTTGGTAATGCGACCATCAACGCCGGTTCCATTAACACCTTTGGGGTCAACACCTTTTTCGGCCAATATTTTTGCAGCAGCAGGTGATGGCGTACCAGATGCATAAGTAACGCCGCCGCTGTTTGATACAGGAGCACCACCTCGCGGTGATTCATCTGCAGCGCTAACAACAGCAGGTGTAACAGGTGCCGGGACAGCAGCAGCGCCTGCACCTTCAATAGTGCAAACAACGGCGCCAATTGGCAATACATCGCCTTCTTTGGCTATGGTTTTAAGCGTTCCCGCTTTTTCGGCAGTAAGTTCAAATGTTGCTTTGTCGGATTCCAGTTCGGCAATGGCTTCATCCATTTCAACGGCATCGCCATCTTTTTTGATCCAGCGCGATAAAGTAACTTCGGTAATAGATTCGCCAACGGTAGGTACCTTAATTTCTAATGAACCTCCGGTTGCCTGGGCAGCAGGAGTTGCAACAGGTGCCGCCGCTGCTACGGGAGCAGGAGCAGGCGCGTTGGCAACAACTTCGGGCTGAGGCTGGGCGGCAGGTGCCGGTGCAGCAGTGCCACCATCTTCAATATTGGCAACAACGGCGCCAATAGCAAGGGTATCACCTTCTTTGGCAACTAATTGTAAAGTACCTGCTTTTTCGGCAGTAAGCTCAAATGTGGCTTTGTCCGATTCTAATTCGGCAATAACCTCATCCATTTCCACGTGATCGCCATCCTTTTTCTTCCAGCTTGCCAGGGTTACTTCTGTTATCGATTCGCCTACAGGCGGAACTTTGATCGCTAAACTCATATTTTAGTATTTATTATTATTCTGTTGTCTGGTTCCTGAGGTCTGTGGTCTGATTTCTCTGGTGTGAAGTGTGTGGTCTGAGATCTGGTTACTGGGGTCTGAATAATCATTATTTAAAATGACACAGACCACACACCACAGTTCTCAGGCCACAGGCCTCAGAAATCAATCCGCTCCGGCATCAGCCATTTTCTTTGTTGTCTTTTTTATAGCTTCCTTAACCACTTTACCTGCAGGTGCTTCAAACGCTTTTGACACAATGTATGCCTGCTGTGCGGCATGTTGTTTGGCAAAGCCTGTAGCTGTACTGCTGCCTTCATTACGTGATATCACGTTAAGGTTAATCAATTTATCGTTATGGAATTTACGGCAGATGTATGGCCATGCACCCATGTTCTCCGGCTCTTCCTGTACCCATACAAATTCGGTAGCCTTATCGTATTTAGCCTTAACTTTCAGGATCTGGGTAACCGGGGTTGGGTACAATTGTTCAATACGAACAATAGCCACATCCTTGCGTTTATCAACCTGTTGTTTATCCAACAGATCATAATAAACCTTACCGGTACATAGTAACACGCGTTTTACCTTTTTAGGATCGGCATAAGTATCATCAATTAGTTCGTGGAATTTACCATTGGTAAAATCTTCAATCGGCGATACGCATTTAGGACTGCGCAGCAGGCTCTTAGGTGTAAATATAATAAGCGGCTTGCGGAAATCGCGGTGCATTTGCCTCCTTAATATATGGAAGAAGTTTGCAGGCGTAGTACAATTTGCCACCTGGATATTATCATCGGCACAAAGCTCCATAAAGCGCTCCACACGTGCAGATGAATGCTCCGGACCCTGACCTTCGTAACCATGCGGCAATAACATAACCAGACCATTACCACGCTGCCATTTAGTTTCGGCACTGGCAATATACTGGTCAACAATAATTTGGGCACCGTTAAAGAAATCGCCAAACTGGGCTTCCCAAATAGTTAAGGCATTGGGGTTAGCCAGGGCATAACCATATTCAAAACCCAGCACACCATATTCTGATAGCAGGGAGTTATATATACTTAGCTTGGCTTCTGTTTCGATAGTAGCAAGCGGGGTGTATTCGTCTTCAGAATCGGCCAGCGTTAATACCGCATGGCGATGTGAGAAAGTTCCGCGTTTTACGTCCTCGCCGCTTAGCCTGATAGGGTAACCGTCTTTTAACAGGGTACCGTAAGCCAGCAGTTCGCCCATAGCCCAGTCATATACCTGGGTTTGGTTAACCATTGCTTTACGATCTTCAAATAGTTTCTCAATTTTTTTGAAGAAAACCTTATCGGTAGGTAAGGTGGTTATTGTATTGCCGATGGCCAATAACTCGTCTTGCGGTACTGATGTATCAACCGCGCCAACAAATTCCTTATGGCTGGCCAAATGTAAACCGCTCCAGGCACCTTCAAACATGGCAATGGTATCGGTAAACCTGTCTTCAGCTTTTGATTCATCCAGCTTTTGCTGTAACTCATCTTTAAAGGTTTTTTCGATGCCTTTCAGGAATTTATCATCAATGCTGCCTTCGGCAACCAGCTTCTGACTATAAATTTTCAGCGGATTTGGATGCGCCTCGATAGCCTTATATAATAAAGGCTGGGTAAATTTAGGCTCATCGGCCTCGTTATGGCCATAGCGGCGGTAACAAAGGATATCAATAAACACATCCTCATTAAATACCTGCCTGTATTCCATAGCCAGGTTAACCACATAAACCAATGCCTCAACATCATCGCCATTTACGTGAAATACCGGCGAAAGCACTGTTTTAGCCACATCAGTACAATAGGTACTTGAACGGGCGTCTTTATAGTTGGTGGTAAAACCTATCTGGTTGTTGATAACCAGGTGAATGGTGCCCCCTGTGCGGTAGCCATCCAGTTTTTCCATTTGTAAAACTTCGTAAACAATTCCCTGGCCTGCAACTGATGCATCGCCGTGAATTAATATAGGGGCAATTTTTGAATGATCGCCGCCATATTTAAAGTCGATTTTTGAACGAGTGATACCTTCAACAACGGGGTCAACAGCCTCTAAGTGTGATGGGTTAGGGCAAAGACTAAGGTGTACTTTTTTTCCGTTTGATGTGATAACGTCGGTAGAAAAACCAAGGTGGTATTTAACGTCGCCGCCAAAGGGTGATTCGGAATCGAAGTTTTTACCTTCAAATTCAGAGAATACCTCTTTATAGGTTTTCTCCATAATGTTGGTAAGCACATTAAGCCTGCCGCGGTGGGCCATACCTATAATAAACTCTTCGATACCCAGGTCGGCACCTTTTTTAATAACCGAATCAAGCGATGGGATCAATGCCTCGGCACCTTCAAGCGAAAAGCGTTTCTGGCCCAGGAATTTGGTACCCAAAAAGTTTTCGAAAGTAACCGCTTCATTAAGCTTGTTCAGCATCAGCTTCTTTTCGTCAATAGTGAACGAAGGCGTGTTGCGGTGCTTCTCCATCCTATCTTCAAACCATTTAATTTTGATAGGATTGCGGATGTAACGGTACTCGGCACCAATAGCCTGGCAGTAGGTATCTTCCAGCAACTGGCGAATATCGCGCAGCGTGGCCGAACCTAAACCTACCTCAACACCCGAACTAAATACAGTATCCAGATCGGCATCGCTTAAACCAAACGTATCCAGATCTTTACCCGGATAGTAGTGACGGCGCTCGCGCACCGGATTGGTTTTGGCAAACAGGTGCCCGCGTGAGCGGTACCCATCTATCATATTAAGCACCTTGATCTCCTTTAAAAAGTGATCCTGCGTTTTATCGTCAACAGCGGGCGAACCGGTTGATGCTTGTGCAGATGCGTTTGTGTTGATGTTAAATTCAAAGCCTTCGAAAAACTTTTGCCAGCCGTAATCAACCGATTCGGGGTCTTGTTTATAAGCTTCGTATAAGGAATTAATGTAGTCTGCGTTGCCGCTGTTTATATAATTGAGACGATCCATGTGAAACTGATCTTTAAAACGGTACAAAAGTAAGCATATAGCCTTATATACTTCATAATTAATTGTAAAGAAATTGACTTGATTTTTGAGATTTGGTTTATTTCGGGATGAAAATCTTTAAAAAGGGGTAATTATGCTGTATTGACTGTGTAATTTCCTCTTGAAAAACTGGACGGTATAAAATGTAAAATACCGATTGGTATTAAATGGGTGATTTGGGATGAAAAATTAAAAATCAGAAGTATTGTCAATTGCGAGGAGGGGCGACGAAGCAATCCCATAATAACAGTACCGGCGATTTGTATGATGGGATTGCCACGCTATCGCTCGCAATGACAAGGTTTGCTTGTTTATCTATCGGATATTTTACCTCACCACAACCAGATCACCGGCCTCATCTTTGGGTGATGATTGCCAGGTGTTAACAAAATCTGTTTTGGTTTCCAGCTCTTTTTGCTGCATGGCGGCTATGGTGTATTTGCTTTCTTTGGCATCGTTTACCCCGGCTATAAAAGCCCAGTTGCCCCAGTTGCTGGCCGGCGAATAGTCTATCAGTTTTTCTTCAAAATAGGTGGCACCCTTTGTCCAGTCGGCTTTAATATCGTTTACCAGGTAGCTCGCTACTATTTGGCGGCACTGACTGCAAATGTATCCGGTGGCATTAAGCTCATGCATACAGGCATCAATAAACGGAACGCCCGTTTTACCGGCTTTCCACTTCTCAAACCCGGCATCGTCGGCGGCTGAAGCAGGCGCTTCGGTATCTGCTTTTGTTGCCTTAATAAATTTTTGACCATGCTTTTTAAACATGAACCTGAAATAATCTCGCCATAGCAACTCCAGTTTAAGCATCCCGGCGGGTACGCTTCCATCCTGGTTTTGCTTAAATATTTCCCAATAAACCTGACGCGGCGAAATACAGCCTACCGATAACCAGGCAGATAATTTGGATGAGGTATTAATGCTGCCGTTTCGTCCTTTTCCTTTCACCAGCTGATCGGCTTTTGAAAAATAGTTATGCAGCTGTACCAAAGCAGCGGTTTCGCCGCCCTGGAAATAATTTGTAGCCCGGGGATCATCAACCGGTTCGTTTAAACCGAGTTGCTGAAGCGTTGGCAATTCGCCGGCAACGGTAATTTCGGGTGTATAAATATGTTCGGGAGTGGGTACGCAGGGGCGTACGTTGCTATCCCTATCAACCTTTTTCTTAAATACGGCAAAGCTATCCGGAATATCCTTTATCGGGAACGGAAGATCCTCCTTGTGGTACATGGTGTGCCCAATAAAATGCTTAAGGTTGAGCCTCATTTTCCAGAGGGCGGTTTCTACCTTTTCAGAAATTTCCGTTTCTTCATAGGCTACTTCGCGGTGATGATATACCTCGTTAACCTGGTATTGTTCGGCAAGCTGAGGCAATACTTCGGCCGGATCGCCTACCCTGATGATCAGATCGGCACCGTAGGTTTGCAGGTTTTTACGCAAATCGGCAACCGCCTCTAATAAAAATCTCGCCCTGAAACTGCCCGTTTTTGGATTGCCCGATACGTTATGCTGAAAATAATAAGGATCAAAACAATATACCGGCAGTACTTTATCAGCCTTGCGAACGGCTTCTAACAAAATTTCGTTATCATGTATACGCAAGTCATTCCTAAACCAAACCAGTATCGTTCTATCGCTCATAGTTAAACAGGGAGTTAACTGTATTTATGCAGAATGCAAATTTGCAATTTATTTACTTCTCCTGCACCTTTCGCTGCAATATTTGACATCGACCCAACATTTTTCCCATTTTTTACGCCAACTAAATGGCTTTTGGCAAACCGGACAAATTTTATGGGGCAAATTTTTTGCAGGCATAAATGCTAAATATAGGCTATCCGTATTAAAAACCAAATACCGTCATCGTAAAATGCCAAATAAACTGAGTGGAAATTTACTTATCCGTTTTTATTTTGGCACGGATAACCGAATCTTTTTGGGCGTTGGTGAGCTTATAATTAAATTCAAATAAGGCACCTTCAAAATCGCCATATGAAGGGTTTGGGAGTACGATAAATCTGTTTCCAAACTCATTTTTAAGTCGTTGTGTAACTGCAGCGCGATTTTCTTCGGATGGATGGTTATCATACAGCAGATCAAAATCGGGCAGGTTATCGCCGCAAAGCAGCAGTATCTGGTGCGTTTTAAGCACTTCCAGGCGGCGGGTTTCCTTACTTGATGCGGTAGTTTTTAACTGCAGATGCGCATTATCTGCATTGGGTAAACCATACAGCTGCAGGTTTTTAATCGTCGAGGCCCGCTCGTTTTCATTACGGTTGGTAATGTAAAAAATGGTTACCCCTTTTGACGCCGCGTATTTGAAAAAAGCAGGTGCGCCGGGTACGGTATCGGCTATGGCCTTGTCGGTCCATTCTTTCCACGTTTCATCTGTGTAATCAAGGTTCTGCATGGCGCGTTTGGCATCGTACGGACTATTATCCAGCAGGGTTTCGTCAATATCTGTCACTATTGCCCATGGCTTTTTTGGATGCTTTTTTACGGCTTCGTCAACCCGTAACTTAGCTATATTATAGGCCTGGAAACAAAGTGCCTTGTACTCGGCTGCCCTTTGCTGCCATAAAGATGCCCATGCCTTACCGCTATTGGTAACAGATGGGTCCTGGGCCATTGCGCGGGTGCTTATGAGCATTAAAACAGGTAACAGGTATACAAAACTCTTTTTCATAACAATTTATTTAGCCGTAAAACTCTTTGGCAAATTTATTCAGTTTTGGCTGGATAACAAATGTGCAGCGGAGATGGATGGGGATTATGATTATTTTCTCCAATTTTACCATACTTTAGGTTGTTGGCAGATTTTTCCATGATACGATGAATTAATTACTATGAAAAGGAGCATCACCATTTTATTGTTATTTATAAATGCATTTACGTTTGCGCAAACTGCGAATCCAATTGTAATTGGGCAAAGTGTGGAGATCCTGTCGAAAGTTTTAAATGAGCAGCGGAGAATAAATATTTACCTGCCAGATGAGTACAGTAAAAACGATACTACGCAGTACCCCGTTATTTATATTATTGACGGCGGTATGCAGGAAGATTTTCTTCACATAACGGGTATAGTTCAATTTAATACGCAGCCCTGGATAAACCGTTTCCCTAAATCAATTGTTGTAGGCATCGAAAATGTAGACCGCAAAAGAGATTGTTCATTTGCCGTTGATAACCTCGACTTTTTGAAAAGAGTGGGATTCAAGAAAGAATATTATACAACCTACGGCGGATCGGCAGCTTACATCAAATTTATCGCCACGGAATTACAGCCTTACATCAGCAAAAACTACAAAGCCAATAATTATAAAACCGTTATCGGCGAATCGTTTGCCGGGTTACTGACTACAGAGATCTTGCTTAAGCACCGCGAGCTTTTTGATACCTATATTATTATGAGCCCCAGTTTATGGTGGGGAAATGAGTTGCTTTTAAAAGATGCCCCCGCATTGCTGGGCGTAAAAAACAAAACCAAAGTAAACGTATACATTGGTGCCTGTAATAAAAAGGAAGATAAAATAATGTACGACGACGCGACAGCATTGCGCGATGTACTAAAAAAATATGGCGGACCAGAAACGACCGTGTTTTATGATTATTTACCGGCCGAGATCCATTCTACCATGCTTCATCAATCGGTTTATAATGCCTTTAAGCTGATCTATCCTAAAACAGCCTATCAGAAGTAACAACCTTTTTATTTTTCCGAACACTGGTGCACCTTCCCCGGCTTTAGCTTCCGGATAACTATAAATATTACTTCAATATAATTATTGAGGCGGGTTTTACCATGTCTGAAATTGCTTATAAGTGCCTGATTGTTAAGCAATAATTAATAATATATGAAAATGTATATTTATTTTATGTATTGAAAAACTTTATATGCCGTTGCTGCGTATCATATTTAATAACACCTGATTACCTAAATTTTCAATCACTAAAATAAGGAGGTATACCTATGCACCTACTCAATGAAACAGCATCAGCAATAAATCAAAAAAAAGAGAGCGCTATTTTAGAATTAACCGCCGCCCCTTTTTTATTGGGCAATTACACGGTTATATTTTATTTCACCAACGATGAGCATTATATAGGTACCGTTGAATTCAACCGCAAAAACGGCAAAATGGTAAAAGGAACGTTCCAGGTTTATATAGATAATGAAGAAGTATATGCAGCATTGTATTCAACCAATATGGTTAAGCTGATAGATAAACCTTACCCCGAGTTTTTGAATATGTTAAAGATTTTAACGTTGGCAAAAAAGTAACCTAAATAAGCTGTTTACACACCAATTATTGAAACAAATACTAAAAACACTTGTTAAAGTATTGAAAACGAGTAGATTATTATCTAATAGTTAAAATTAAATTAAAAGTTAAGTCCCCCCATTCCTTTAATTTCCCCGCCGATGCCCAACTTTTTTAAAGCCTTAACCACTGAGGCAAACCCCGAATTATCAGACGCGAAGAATACTGCCTTAGAAGAGTTAGTAAGTAAAGTTTACACTTTTGATACCTACCAGGCCATTTTTATAAAACCCGAAAACGAATATCAAACCGGTATAGTTGAATTTGAAGGTAAGAACAGCATTTCGATAAAAGCCGTGTTCAGCGTATATATTGATAACCACACCGTGTACGCCACCCTGTTTACCCTCGATATGAAAAAACTGATAGATGTACCTTTCAGCAGCTATATAACCGCGCTTGCAGCTTATCTGGCAGGCAACTTACCAACTACAGCCGACAATACCGATCCTGAGCGCAGATCGGCCAGTTTATAATCGCTTTGTACAAAGTAATTTAGTACTGCTGTTGCTCTTTGATTATACAAATCAAATAGTTAATTTAGTGTTTAAACTTACATTAATCGTTAAATTATGAAAATCGCAGTATTAATTGCCCGGGTACTACTGGGTCTTATTTTCGTGGTGTTTGGTTTTAATTTCTTTTTCCATTTTATTCCTATGGCGCAGCCAGCCATGAGTCCCCAGGCTACAGCTTTTAGTGGTGGTCTTTACGGATCTGGTTACTTTTTCCAGTACATGAAAGTTATTGAAATTGTAAGCGGCTTGTTTTTGCTTATAAACCGTTATACTGCGTTGTTTATATTGGCACTGTTCCCTATATCGCTTAATATTTTCCTGTTCCATACTATGCTGGCGCCAGCAGGGATACCGGTAGGTGCGGCGGTGATTATTTTAAACCTGTTTTTAGGGATAGCTTACTTTAAATATTACAAGAGCATTTTTACGGCGCAGCCAACGGTGTAGTGTTTTTGTTTGTCTGAACCGGGATTAAAGGGATTGGTTGGATTTTTTTACACGAATCAAATCTTAAAAATCTAACTAATCTATCTAATTCTTGTTCAGACAATTTACTTGCAAATCAAATCCTAAAAATCCAACTAATCCCAAAATCCCGGTTCAGACAGTCCGCTCTTCAAAAATTAAATAACATTCCACTTCTCACATTTTTTTATAATTTAGTGTCGTAATAACACTTAATATTAAAACGACAATTTTATGCCATTAAAATTAATTGCAAAGGCGGGTAAATTATCCGGCTTGCTGCTGGTTGCCTTATTTTTTTATTCAACAAGCTTTGCTCAGCAGGGAAGGCAGGTAATTAATTTTGATAATGGCTGGCGTTTTAATTTAGGTGCTGTTGATAACGGCGAAAAAAGCGACCTTAATGATACCCAATGGCGTACGCTAAACCTGCCGCACGACTGGAGCATAGAAGGCGAGTTTAAGAAAGAAAATCCCGCCACACCAGAAGGCGGCGCATTGCCGGGCGGCATAGGCTGGTACCGCAAAACCTTCACCGTACCCGCAGCATCAAAGGGCAAAGCTGTTTATATTGATTTCGATGGCGTTTATCAAAAAAGCGACGTTTGGGTTAACGGGCACCATTTAGGTTTCCGCCCTAACGGCTACATATCTTTCAGGTATGAACTTACACCTTACCTAAACTTTGGCGGTAAAAACGTGATAGCTGTTAAGGTTGATAACTCGGTACAGCCAAACTCGCGCTGGTACTCGGGCTCGGGTATTTACCGCAATGTGTGGCTGGTTACCACAAATAAAGTAGCTATTGACCATTGGGGTACTTTTGTAACTACACCAAAGGTAAGCACGGCTTCGGCCACGGTAGCGTTAAAAGTTAAAGTGAAGAACAATGGTGCGCATACCTCACCGTTTACTATAAAATCAATGATATATGATGCTGCCGGTAAGGTAGTATCAACCAGCGGATATGCGGTATTAAAAACAAACATGGCCGATACCGCCTTTGAAACCGCCATTAACTTCACAGTTAAAACACCAAAACTATGGTCGGTGGAAAGCCCTTATCTATATAAGGTAGTAACGCAGATTGTAACTGGTAAAACTATTATTGACGAGTACACCACCCCCTTAGGCATCCGTTATTTTAATTTCGATGCAGATAAAGGTTTTACCCTGAATGGTAAACAGATGAAGATATTGGGCGTTTGTAACCACCATGATCTGGGCTCATTGGGTTCGGCAATAAATGTTCGTGCGCTGGAGCGTCAGCTGCAAATTTTAAAGGCGATGGGTTGCAATGGTATCCGTACCTCGCACAATCCACCCGCTCCCGAACTGCTTGACCTTTGCGACAAAATGGGCTTTATTGTAATGGACGAAGCCTTTGACTGCTGGGAATGGCAAAAGGTTCAGTATGATTATCACCTGTACTTTAAGGAATGGCATAAACGCGACCTGCAAGACCAAATACTGCGCGACCGTAATCACCCCAGCATCATGATCTGGAGCATCGGTAACGAGATACCGCAACAGGCTGATAGCAGCGCCTTACGCATAGCGCCCGAACTGGCCGCTATTGTACACAGCCTGGATACTACCCGCCCGCTTACTACCGCTAACGACCGTCCCGATAAAAGCAACAAGATCATCCAATCCGGCGCTATCGACTTAATAGGTTATAACTATCACCAGTTTGATTACGCCAAGTTCCATGACCGTTACCCGGGCAAAAAATTCATCGCTACGGAAACTACATCGGGCCTGGAAACACGCGGGTATTACGAAATGCCATCAGACAGTATAAGGATATGGCCAGAGAATTACGATAAACCTTTTACAAGGGAAGGCAACAATGTATCGGCTTTTGATAACGTAAGACCACCTTGGGGATCTACCCACGAAATGACATGGAAGGTGATGAAAAAATACGATTTCCTGTCGGGTATGTTCATCTGGACGGGCTTTGATTACCTGGGCGAGCCAACACCATACAGCTGGCCGTCGCGCAGTTCATACTTTGGTATTGTTGATCTGGCGGGTTTTCCCAAAGATGTTTACTACATGTACCAAAGCGAGTGGACCACCAAAACGGTACTGCACATCTTTCCGCACTGGAACTGGGAGCCAGGCAAAATGGTTGACATTTGGGCCTACTATAGTAATGCCGATGAGGTTGAACTTTTCCTGAACGGTAAATCGATAGGCATTAAAAAGAAAACCGGCGACGACCTGCATGTAATGTGGCGCTTGAAATTTGAGCCGGGTACACTTAAAGCCGTATCGCGCAAAAACGGAAAAGTGGTTTTAACCCGCGAGATCCATACAGCCGGCGCACCTGCAAAAATTGAACTCATAGCCGATCGTAAACAGCTAAAGGCCGATGGCAAGGACCTGTCTTTTATCACCGTAAAAATTTTGGATAAAGATGGCAATGTAGTACCCGATGCCGATAACCTGGTAAACTTTAAAATTAATGGCCAGGCCGTCCTTACCTCGGTAGATAACGGTGACCCGGTTAGCCATGATTCATTTAAGGTGCCATACCGTAAGGCTTTCCACGGTTTGGCAATGGCCATTGTGCAAACTAAAGAAAAAGCCGGCAGCATTAACTTTACCGCTACCGCCGATGGCTTGCAAAGCGCAGCTATTGTTTTAACAAGTAAATAAACACTGCTTATTAGTCAAAAAAAGAGTCGCCTGGCAAACCAGGCGGCTCTTTTTTTGTACTGTATATTAAGTTTCTGTTAACTGCCAATTGTGCACAGAATCATTCTGTAAATTTGATTTTTATCATTCGCCATGAAAAAACTCATTACTTGTATAATTGCATTAGCATTTACGTTTCAGGCATTTGCACAAACACCGGGCAAAATTGCCCAAACCGGCCAGGTATTACTGCCCAACGGCTGGAAACTTAGTCCGGCGGGGAGGTCATTACCACTTGGCGATCTGCCGCTGAATATCCAGCTTTCGGCATCGGGCAGGTTGCTGGCAGTTACCAATAACGGCCAAAGCACGCAATCTATTCAACTGATAGATCCAAAGAATGAGAAACTGCTGGATGAAAAAGTGATCCCAAAATCATGGTACGGACTGGCATTTAGCCGCGACGAAAAAAAACTATACGTATCTGGCGGTAACGATAACCTGATAATGGTTTATGGCATTAACGATCATAAATTAGGCACTCCCGATACCATAAAACTGGCACCCAAGTCATGGCCACAAAATAAGGTTTGCGCAACAGGCATCGTATTAAACAAAAGAAATACCCGCCTGTACACCGTTACCAAAGAAGACAGCACACTATACATCATTGACCCCGCCAAAGCCGAAATATTAAAGAAGGTTAAACTCCCTGCCGAGGCATATAGCTGCGCACTATCGCCCGATGAAAATACCCTTTACATCTCTCTTTGGGGAGGCGATAAGCTGGGCATTTACAATATTGCCGCGCAAAGCCTCGCTACCATTAAAACCAGCAGCCACCCCAACGAATTGCTGCTGAATAAAAAGGGTACCTACCTGTTTATAGCCAACGCCAATGACAATTCGGTTTCGGTAATAAAAACTGCTACCCATAAAATCGTCGAAAATATATCTACTGTACTTTATCCAACCCATCTTACGGGTTCCACCACCAACGGGCTGGCTTTATCTGCCGATGAAAAAACGCTGTACATTGCCAACGCCGATAACAATTGCCTTGCTGTTTTTGATGTATCAAAACCCGGCAACAGTCGCAGTAAGGGGTTTATACCCGTGGGCTGGTATCCAACCAACATAAAAATACTGGGCAACAAAATACTGGTGGCCAATGGCAAAGGCTTTACATCTATGGCAAACCCCAGGGGGCCGCAGCCGGTAAAAAAAACTGACAACAGCGGGTATAAACAGGGGGCAACCAACAGCCGCGAGCAATATATTGGCGGCTTGTTTAAGGGCACGCTATCATTTATTGATGTACCTACGGATATCGAACTTAAAGGTTATACCAAACAGGTTTATGCCAACACGCCTTTTAGCAGCAAAACAGAAAAAACCGCCGCCGGCGAAACGGGTAACCCCATACCGCGCCGCATGGGCGAAAAATCGCCCATTAAATATGTGTTTTATATTATTAAGGAGAACCGCACTTATGACCAGGTGCTGGGTGATATGCCACAGGGCAATGGCGATACGTCGTTATGTATCTTCGGTAATACGGTTACGCCAAACCACCATGCCATTGCCAGCGAGTTTGTGCTGCTTGATGATTTTTATGTAGATGCCGAGGTAAGTGCCGATGGCCATAACTGGAGCACCGCCGCCTACGCTACCGATTTTGTGGAGAAAACATGGCCAACAAGCTATGGCGGTCGTGGTGGTAATTATGATTTTGAGGGAACCCGCAAGGCCGCTTATCCGCGCGATGGCTTTATATGGGATTACTGCAAACGCGCGGGTGTAAGCTACCGCACCTATGGCGAGTTTGTTACCGATGGCTCGCCGGGCAAGCCAAGTCTTAAATCGCTGCAGGGGCATTATTGTGTGCAATCGCCGGGGTTTGATCTTAATGTTAAAGATCTTAAGCGCGAAGAAGTTTGGGCGCATGATTTTGATTCACTGCTGGCTATAAATGCCGTGCCGAAGTTTAATAGCGTACGTATTTCAAACGACCATACCAGCGGGCAAAAAAAAGGTGCGATATCGCCCATTGCAGCCGTTGGCGATAACGACCTGGCCATAGGTCGCTTTATTGAGCACCTGTCGCAAAGCCCTATCTGGAAAGAATCCGTAGTGTTTATACTGGAAGATGATGCCCAAAATGGCCCCGACCATATCGACGCGCACCGTTCCCCGGTTTTTGTTGCCGGGCCATATGTAAAACGTAACGCCGTTGTCCACGGTATGTATTCCACGTCGGGCGTGTTGCGCACCATCGAGCTTATATTGGGTTTACCGCCCATGAGCCAGTATGATGCGGCAGCCATGCCTTTATACGAGTGCTTCACCAGCACACCAGATACCCGGCCATATGTAGCCAAGGCACCCACCGTCGACCTGGAAAAACGAAACGTAGCTGTAAACGAAAGCAGCAAAAGATCGGCCCTGTTTAATTTTGCCAAGGAGGATGCAGCCCCCGACATTGACCTTAACGAGGTGATTTGGAAATACGTTAAAGGCGAAAACTCTGTTATGCCCGCTCCAAAACGCAGCGCCTTTGTAATTTTAGAAGAGAAAAAAGAACAAGACGACGATTGATGCGTTAAATTTGGACATACGCCATCAAAATTGAATAGCATTATAAATATAGCCCTTGTATTGCTTACCATCGCGGTAATGGAGGCCCTGTCATGGGCCATGCATAAATACCTGTTTCACGGGCCGCTTTGGTTTATCCACAAAACCCATCACCAGCAAAAACATGGCTTGCTGGAACTTAATGACATTTTTAGCATAGGCTTCGCCGCCCTGGCCTTATGGCTCATGTGGGTAGGGCATATCAGTCTCGATTATCATTTTTGGATAGGTACCGGGATCAGTATTTACGGTACTATCTATTTTATATTTCATGATTGGTTTATCCACAACCGTTTCAAGGCATTTAAGAGCAGCAACCGCTACCTAATGGGTATCCGCCGGGCGCACAAAATTCACCACAAATCAATGGAGAAAAATCCATCGGAAGAGTTTGGGTTACTGGTAGTGGGGAAGAAGTGGTTTAGGAGGTAAGGGATTATGTTGTTCGATTCTCCGACTTCAGATAGCGAAGGATAGCTTACTTACTATTAAATTTCGTTAAAGTCTGTGAAATATCCTTTCGGGTAGAATCAATTTCAAGGCATAGCTTTAATACTTCAATTGAAAATTTTTTATAATTGGAAGCATCTGTTAGCTTACTCTCCTTTCCATACTCTTCGCTAAATTCAAATGCAAGTTTGCCAATATCATATAAGTCGTCAACAGTAACTTCTTTATTTTCCTTAGATTTATCCAGTTCAAATGACTTATAAATATCTTTTTTCCCAACGGCTATTTGTCCTAAATTAATTTCGCAAAGCCCCATTTCCTGGTAATTAACAGCTTGAGGATTGGCAATATTGATTGATTTTTTAAACCAATATATGGCATCTTCATATTTTCTATCTAAATATAAACTGTGTGCCAATGCACTTCTTACAATTGGATGTGTAGCATCTGTTTTTAATGCTTCTTTAAATTTATCAATCGCATTTTGATTCAGCTGGTTGGCCTTTGTTTCATTTCCCTTACCTGCTTCATCAGCGGCATCAAGCGATAGCGTCACGCCCTCATTAAATATCTTATATGCCTTTTCCTTTTTAGTTTGCTGACAAGAAGCAAAAACAAATGACGAGGTTATAATTAAAATCAGATAAGTTATTTTCATTTAATATACATCTTGGTGACATATAAACATAAGCATTGGTGTTGAGTATTTTTTCCATCAATTAAAATTCCGAAATTCGCCAAATCCGAAATCATCCGCCAATGCTGCAAATACAACAAAACGTATCCCTTAAAAACTTTAACACTTTTGGTATTGATGCACATGCCCGTTATTTTGTGGAGATTGCTCATGAGGATGACCTTGTTGAACTGTTCGCCGACCCGCAATGGCTGCAAACCGAACGGCTGGTAATTGGCGGCGGGAGCAACCTGTTGCTGGTTACAGATTTTGAAGGGCTGGTAATCCGCATGAATATTCGCGGTATTGAACACCGTATTAGTCATAACGATGTTTTTGTAGAAGTAGGCGGCGGCGAAGTATGGAATGACTTGGTGAACTTTTGCGTAGCCCGCGAATATGCCGGCATCGAAAACCTGAGCCTTATTCCGGGTTCGGTAGGTGCATCACCAATTCAAAACATTGGTGCGTATGGTGTGGAATTAAAGGATGCCTTTGTAAGCTGCAAAGCTTTTGAAATAGCCACAGGCACATTTAAAACATTTACTAAAGCCGATTGCAAATTTGGCTACCGTGAAAGCGTATTTAAAAATGAACTTAAAGGGCAGTATATTATAGTATCGGTAAAATTCCATTTATCACTTACCCCCAATATTAATACCCAGTATGGCGCCATTGGGCAGGAGCTGGCAAACCGCGGCATTACATCGCCCACTATAAAAGATGTGTCGCAAGTGGTATCGCACATCCGCGTTTCCAAGCTTCCCGATCCTTCAACTATAGGCAATGCGGGTAGCTTTTTCAAAAACCCGGTAATCAGTACCGATGAGTTTGCACCCGTTGCAGCCAAATTTCCTGATGTAGTGAACTACCCGGCTGCCGATGGGCAGGTGAAATTAGCTGCCGGCTGGCTAATAGAGCAGTGCGGCTGGAAGGGAAAAACTGTTGGAAATACCGGAACATGGAAAAATCAGGCACTGGTATTAGTGAACCACGGCGGTGCCACCGGACAGGAAGTGTACAACTTTTCGTCGCAAATTATAGACAGTGTGTACGCTAAATTTGGCGTTAGGCTACAACGTGAGGTAAATATTATTAGTTAAATAATTTTATTTAAAATAGAAATCGTCTTTTCATTTAAATTTCATCTATAACATTCCTGTTACATAAATAGTTTTTTAAAACTTATTTAATTAGTTGTTTATTTCAAATAAACAACTAATTATCAATGTGTTGAGTGTAAAACAAGTGTAATATATACACCTTTGAATTTTTGTTACAATTACTGCTTAAAGTATTGATTATAGCTTCGGCCTGCCTCTTAGTGGCATCATGCTTGCCTAAGTCTTAACACAAAACTTTAACAAAATGACAAAGATTGAGTTTAACACCCTGGTATTACGTCAAGCGACTTCATTAAGGTCATACGCCTTACATTTCACTCATGACGCAGACGATGCTAACGACCTTGTTCAGGATACAATGTTGAAGGCGATAACTTATTACAATAAGTTTAAAGAAGGTACTAATTTAAAAGGATGGTTATATACCATCATGAAAAACACCTTCATCAACAACTATCGCCGTTTTGTTAAAATGAGCACATTTGTTACCAAAAGCGATGAAATTTCATCTCCTAACCTGGTATTCAGTTCAACAAAAAATCAAGGCGAAGCCAAGTTTGTGATGGATGATATTAAAAGAGCTTTAGACAGGCTTCCTGAAGATTATTTTATACCCTTCACCATGTATTTTGAAGGTCACAAATATCATGAAATAGCTGATCATTTGGAGATCCCTATTGGTACGGTAAAAACCCGTATTCACGTAGCCCGCAAGCTGCTGAAGAAAAACCTTAAAGCGTACGATAACGGCGTAGCCAAACCAGTATACGCAGAAAATTAATAGTTAAAACTCAAACATATATATAGAAAAGACCCGCTCGTAAAGCGGGTCTTTTTAGTTTTAACCAATACTGATAGTTCCCGTCGCTCGGCTCCAGCCGAGTGACTTATATTACCAGGCCTCCGGCCTACGAAGATGCAGCATTCTGCGGCGTCCCGCCGCGTAATAATGGCCACTCGGCCGGAGCCCACAGGTGTTGGGAAGACTGAATTTTATAAAAAGTTTGTCATTTCGATAGAGCCCGGGCGGGTAAAAGCGTGGCGCGAAGGAGAAATCTTCTGCGGAATGCAAAGCTCCAATAGCATAGCGCATAAGATTTCTCACTCGTTCCTCGTATCGAAATGACAACATTTTGCTCTTCCCAACACCTATGGGCCGGAGCCGAGCGGCGGAAGACATGACGTGGTGTGAAGTTATACCTGTTATTTAAAACTCTTTATTACTTCCCCCGCCACCATTTGCCCGGATATGATAGCCGGCGGAACGCCTGGGCCGGGAACGGTTAGCTGGCCTGTGTACAGCATGTTTTTAATATGTTTTGCCCGCATGGCTGGTTTAAAAAATGCAGTTTGTGAAAGGGTGTTGGCCAGGCCGTAGGCATTGCCTTTAAAGGAGTGGTAATCGGCTTTAAAATCATTAAGGGCGTAGCTGCGCTTTACTACAATAGCATCACGAATATAGTTACCCGTGATGTGTTCAAAACGATCCAGCATCAAGTCGAAATATTTTTCGCGGGTGCTTTCGTCGTCATGCAGTCCCGGTGCTATAGGCATCAGGAAAAATAGGTTTTCACCGCCTTCGGGAGCCGCGTTAGCATCAGTTTTTGAAGTACAGCAAACATAAAACAGCGGACTGGTTGGCCACATTGGTGTAGTATATATTTCTTTGGCGTGCAGCTCAAAATCCTCATCAAAAAATAAATTATGGTGCTGTATGCCGGGCACCTTTTTATTGGTGCCTATATAAAACAACAAACTCGACGGCGACATGGTACGGCTATCCCAATATTGGGGGGTATAATTTTGATCTTTCTTATCCAGCAGCAGTTGGTCTACATGCTCATAATCGGCACCGGCTACAATAAAATCGGCCTTAAAAACGCCTTTATTGGTAATTATGCTGCCAGCCAGTTTATTTTCAACGTCTATTTTAAGTACTTCGGTGTTTAGTTTTATCTCCACGCCTAATTCATTGGCGAGGTTTACCATGGCTTTTACAATCTCGTTCATGCCGCCTTGCGGGTACCAGGTACCCAAGGCGAGGTCGGCATAGTTCATCATGCTGTACATGGCGGGGGTATTTTGCGGAGTTGCCCCTAAAAATAAAACGGGGAACTCCAGCAGTTTTATCAGCTTAGGGTTTTTAAAATACCGGCGAACGTGTTTGCTCATACTGCCTAACAATTGCAGGCTAAAACTTTTTTTAATGAGGTTGTAATCAATAAACTCGGTAATGGAGTGCGAAGGACGAAAAACGTATTCGCCCATGCCAACTTTATATTTGTAGGCGGCTTGTTTTAAAAATTCTTTGAGGCCGATGCTGCTGCCGGGTTCGGTTTGTTCAAAAAGAGCTTCCAGCTGGGGCATCCCGGCTGGTACATCCATGATATCGTCCTTAGCAAAGTACACGCGGTAACCGGGGTCTAAGCGTTCCAGTTTGTAATAATCAGATGGCTTTTTGCCAAACAGGGCAAAAAAGTTTTCAAACACATCGGGCATCCAATACCAGCTTGGTCCCATATCAAACTTAAAACCATCCTGTTCCCAAACCCTGGCGCGGCCGCCAGGCTGGTCATTTTTTTCGAGTACGGTAACTTTAAATCCCTCTTTAGCCAAAACGCAGGCAGCAGATAATCCCGCGAAACCCGCCCCGATAATGATGATATGTTTGTTGTTCATGTTTTTTGTGGTGCGGAGTGTGGGGAGCGGAGGTGCGGGGAGCAAAGTGAGAGGAGCGCAGAATATTCGTCCCCCAACACTTCGCTCCTCGCACCCCATTCTCCGCACTCATAATCCAAAGCCCAAGTTAAACAAATTGTTTTGAGCCAATAAAAAAACAATAACGCTTTGAATTTGTACTTTTGGATACAACGCGCGCGTGAATGATGAACCTGTACGACGAAACCTGCTTTGAATGCAGTAAACTAATTACCAATAAGTATAGCACCTCATTCAGCTTAGGGATAAAAGCTTTTGATATTAGTTTCAGGTACCCTATTTATGCCATTTATGGTTTTGTGCGCTACGCGGATGAAATTGTCGACACTTTTCATGATCATGATAAGCAGCAGCTTATCAGCAATTTTCGTACAGAAACCTTCGGGGCTATTAAAAATAAGATCAGCCTTAACCCGGTTATTCATTCTTTTCAGCAAATTGTAAACAAGTACGCTATTGACCACGAGCTTATTGATGCCTTCCTCCGATCGATGGAAATGGATCTGGATAAAAAAGCCTACTGCGACGATAGTTATAAAGTATACATCTATGGCTCGGCCGAGGTGATCGGCCTCATGTGTCTGCGCGTTTTTACTGATAATGATGATAATTTGTACCAGGCCCTTTTACCGCAGGCCCGCAGCCTGGGCGCGGCTTTTCAGAAAGTAAATTTTTTGCGTGATGTTAAGGCCGATTTTGAAGATCGTGGTCGCATTTATTTCCCGGGGGTGGATTTTAATAATTTTACTGAACAGGACAAGCGCCAGATTGAAGCCGATATAAAGGCCGATTTTAACGATGCCTTTGAAGGTATAAAACGCCTGCCGCAGGGAACCCGCCTGGGTGTTTACATTGCCTACGTATATTATCTGCAGCTGTTCAAAAAAATAAGCTATACCCCCGCAAGCGTGATACTGCAAAAAAGAATCCGGATATCTGATACATCTAAAATAGCTTTGTACGTTAAAGCTGTATTACAACAAAAACTGAATGTTATTTAATGAAGAACCATCTATATTTTTTAGCCACTGCCTTTTTACTGCTGTTTGTAACCCAAAACTTAAAAGCCGAAGAGCCCAATCTTAAAGTTTTACGCAAGCAAATGGTGATAGCTATTGATAACAGTAAAACCACCGATTCGTTGTTTAAGAGTCTTACGGCTATAAAGCAGCCTACGGGTATTGTGAACGGTTTTATTGGCGCATTGCAGGCACTTAAGGCCAAGCACGCCTGGAACCCGTACTTTAAAGTTAAATACCTTAAAAACTCCGAAAAAACATTAAAAAAGGCCGTTGCCGATGATCCGCATAATATGGAGATAAGGTTTATGCGGTTTTCTATAGAGCATAATGTACCCGGCTTTATGGGTTTCAACAAAGACCTTGCCGCCGACAGCGAAGATATAATTATCCAGTTAGATAAAAAAAACTATGGCACTGCCGATAAGGAGCTAACTATTGCTATCATCAAATTCCTCATTAATTCAAAAAGGTGTACCGCAGCGCAAAACGCCGTGCTTAATAAACATTTAGTTGAACTAACGTGAGATACACCTACCTGTTGATCAATATACTAACGGTGTTTTTCCCGGTTGCGTTATCGTTTGATAAAAAGGTAGCTTTTTACAAAAGCTGGAAATTCATTTGGCCGGGCATGGCCCTCACAGGTTTATTCTTTTTGTTTTGGGACATTATTTTTACCATGAAAGGCGTATGGTCTTTCAATCCCAAATACATCATCGGCCTAACTTTTTTCAGGCTCCCGGTAGAGGAGATGTTGTTTTTTTTAACGGTGCCGTTTGCCTGTATTTTTATTTATGCCTGCCTCAACTACTATATTAAATGGCAGTTTGATAACCGGCTTACCCGCATTATCAGCAACCTGCTTATCCTATTATCTGTACTGGTACTTATTTTTCATTATAACCGGATATACACCGCTATAACCTTCGGGCTGATGCTGGCGGTAGTGGCGCTGCTGCAATATGGCTTTAACGTACGTTGGCTTAACCGGTATTATATGGCTTATATTGTAGCGCTTATCCCGTTTTATATGGTTAACGGCATCCTTACGTCGGTACCGGTGGTGTTGTACAATAACTATCAAAACATGGGCATGAGGATAGGTACCATCCCCGTTGAAGATCATTTTTATCTGATGGTGTTATTGCTCATGAATATTGGCTTTTTTGAGTACTTTAAAGCCCGCAACAAAACCCAATGAGCACCCTGCCCGAATACACCAAATCACAACTGGCCCTTCGTAACGGGCAGGACAAGCCACAGATATGGGTGGCCTATAAGGGTATCATTTACGATGTAACCGAAAGCCGCCTCTGGAAAAACGGCAAGCATTACGAACACTGGGCCGGCCAGGACCTTACCCCCGAACTCGCCGACGCCCCGCATACCGAAACAGTATTTGAAAAGTTTGTTGTGATTGGGACGCTGAAAAGTTGACAGGAACTAACGTGAAAAGTACATCAATGCTTCGTTCCCAGGATTAACAAAAATTAATATTACCGGGTTACCTTCCACCTGTTTTAGGTATTAATTAGTAACCAAAAAACAATTAACATCATGAAAATCAAAATTTTACCTGCCCTTGCGGTGGGGGTATTGCTGCTGGGCGCTTGTCGCGGTAGTAGCGGAAAATACGAAGCCATTAATAATAGCAGCTCCGCAGATTCTGCCTCGGTTGATAGCCGGGCGGCGGATACATCAACCGCAGTGCAAACCAAACTTGTAAAAACTGCCGATATGCGTTTTAAAGTAAAGGATGTAAGGCAAACTAGCGAAAATATCTCAACGTTAACAGCAAAGTACAATGGTATGGTTATGCATCATCAAATGCAGGCTACCAATGAGGGAAGTCAGGATACGCGCCTGGGTACTGATTCTATTATGCACATTTCGTTATTTACTATGGTAGCCGATATGACGGTTAATATCCCTCCAAATAACCTGGAGAATTTTATGAACCAGGTTGCACAACTGGGTTTGTACATAGATTCACGTAAGATGAATATTGACGATAAATCGCTTGAATATTTGTCATCAAAGCTTAAAACGCAGAATAGGGAAGAGCTTGTTAAGCAACAGGATAAGGCTAAGGAAGACCCTTCAAGGTTGCTGGTAGCTAAAGATGATATTGTTGACAGAAAAATAAATGATCTTAAAACAGACAAGGATGTTAAATACAGTACCGTTGTTTTAAGTTTTTATCAGAGTAAGACTGTAATTAAAGAGGTTGTAGCTAACGAAGATACTGCAGCGTATCAACCATCTTTTTTTAAGCGCCTCGTGAGCTCATTTTCTTATGGCTGGTCGTTTTTTGCCGATTTGATTTTAGGTGTAGCCAATTTATGGGCTTTTATTTTGGCGGCGATTGGCTTGTGGATATTGGTTAAGTATTACAAAAGAAAAAATCCTGCATTATTTCGCACGATAAAATCATAAAATATGTGGCATTTTCATTAAACATTTCTATTTTTGCCAAACATTAAATATCAGTACAATGGAGTCGATGGAAAACGCAAATGCGGAAAAACATTATAAATTATTGGTTGTAGCTATTGCAATAGGCATGGTAGGTGTTTTCCTGCGTTTTGCGGGCGACGAAAACTCAACCTATTTTTCATGGATAGCCAACGCGTTATTGGTTTTAGGTGTTGCTATTGGCCTAAAAGGTGTGTTTGCAATTATAAAATAGGTTTATCCTCATCATATTAAAAAGGCGTGCTGATTTCAGCACGCCTTTTTTTGTTTACATCTCCCGTCACCGAAAGTGCCTAAATACAAAAGGGGGTTGTCATGTTGAGCTTGTCGAAACATAGTGGGCAGGCCTCTGCGCTCAACCCTTCGACAAGCTCAGGGTGACAGACCCGTTCCCTACTTCGGCCGGTATTTAGATAAATTCAATATCTTTTGCGCATCCTTTTCGGCCATTAACTGCTGTAGGGTAACCTCGGGATGTTTCTCCATGTAGGCACGCACAATTTGCCAGCCGGTCCACACCGCTAATTTGGGGGCCGATTCATTTTTTTCGCCCAAGCCGGGGGTAAAAGGAGCTTCGCTAAGATATTTCTGAATTTTGGGATAATCTGTTTCGTACAGCAGGTTCTCATCTAAAAAGTAGCCCCATATTTTGGATTCAAAATCCTTGCACCATTTTAACTGTTCGGTAGTGTAGCTTATTTTGGTAGTATCGCCAACATCGGGCAGTATACTATCCATAAAATACATGATCTTGCCATTGTAAACCATTTTAGCCAGTAATGATTTATCGTTGTCATCCTCCTGGAACATATCCTCACGGGCTATGCCTTCTATCACGCGCGGCGTAATATTCTCGGGCGTAAAATGTCTCGACATATAATGCGGGAACGCGTTGGTTATCGACGGATAAAACCTGGAGTTTGCACCCAAAAAAAGATCGAGCCCAACGGCAAAGTAACCATCACCAATAGAGGTTTGCGCCTGGAAACCCGAGAGGTAGGCATACACCTTAGGCAGGCGTTTTTGCGGGTAGTAATGTTTTATATATTTAAAAGCTTCGGTAAGCTCCTCGTTTTGCTTATCCATGTTGGGGTACACCACATCTACATCATGTTTAAGATCAGTATAGGCGGTGCCGCTGAACACCTGGCGAAGCGTTTTAAAATAAGCGGTATCCCTTGTACTGCCGGCTTGTAAAACGCGTTCAATAAAATCCGGATAAAAAGCGCCGTAGGTATTTTGCAGGTAAGCAGCCTGCGTGTTCATGGGCTTGGTGCGCATGGCATCAAAATCATGGTCAAAACGTTCAATTTTCACCTCAAGGTCAATATTACTTACATCTATCTTTTTGTTGCGCCCACAGGCCGTGAACATAAGGGCGATAGAAAAAATTAAGTAAATTTGTTTTGTTTTGTACCGGGTAGTTGTCATTTTTATCCTTTGAGCAAAAATAATTTTTATTTGCATTAATACGTTACTATTCCATTCGTGAAACCATCGGGAGTTTAACTAAAAATGAACACCGAAAAATAAATATAATTGATGAAAATCGCATTAGCACAGCTTAACTATCATATAGGTAATTTCGAATCGAACACGGCCAAGATCATCAGTCATATTCAAGAGGCCAAACAAAATGGCGCCGACCTGGTGGTGTTTGCCGAGCTATGCGTTTGCGGCTACCCCGCGCGCGATTTCCTGGAGTTTAATGAGTTTATTGAGCTGTGCGATGAATCGGCAAAAAAAATTGCCGAAGTATGTATTGATGTGGCTTGCATTATTGGTCTGCCTACTTTTAACCATAAAACCGAAGGTAAGGACCTGAACAATTCAGCCTATTTTATTGAGGACGGTAAGGTTAAGGCGATAGTAAACAAGGCCCTGCTGCCCAATTACGATGTATTTGACGAGTACCGCTATTTTGAACCCAGTACCGAATTTAATTGCATTGAATTTAAAGGCAAAAAAATAGCGCTTACCATTTGCGAAGACCTTTGGAACACCATAGAAAACCCGCTGTATATTACCCGGCCAATGGATAGCTTGATCCATCAGCAGCCCGATGTAATGATCAACATAGCAGCATCGCCGTTTGCCTATAACCACGATGAGGAACGCATAGCTATTTTGAGCGATAACGCCAGTCGTTATAAATTGCCGTTACTGTACGTAAACCAGGTTGGTGCACAAACCGAGTTGATCTTTGATGGTGGCTCATTGGTTTTTGATAATACAGGTAAACTGATAGATGAGCTGCCATACTTTGAAGAAAATATGGCCTACTACACTTTAGGCGATGATGATGTGATCACTTTCGATCATCCATCAACCTTAAAGACCGAGCGCCCTGCGGATATTGAACAGATCTACCAGGCAATTTTGTTGGGCATCCGCGATTACTTTTATAAATCGGGCTTTAAGCAGGCTATCCTGGGTTTATCCGGCGGTATTGATTCGGCCGTGGTATGCGCGCTGGCTGCCGAGGCGCTTGGTGCCGAAAATGTAATGTCGGTATTGCTGCCATCCCGTTTTTCAAGTGATCATTCCTTAAAAGATGCCGAGGACCTTGTAGCCAATCTGGGTTGTAAGAGCGAAACCATCGCCATAAGAAATATTACCGAGGCGATAGAAACCTCATTACATCCCCAGTTTAATAACCTGCCGTTTAATATTGCCGAAGAAAATATCCAATCGCGCAGCAGGGCCATTTTGCTGATGGCCATGTGCAATAAGTTTGGCTACATTCTGCTGAATACGAGCAATAAAAGCGAAGCCGCGGTAGGTTACGGCACTTTATACGGCGATATGTGCGGTGGCATCTCGGTTATTGGCGATGTGTACAAAACGCAGGTTTTTGAACTTGCTCGATACATCAACCGCAATAAGGAGATCATCCCTATCAATTCCATCGTAAAACCACCATCGGCCGAATTAAGGCCCGATCAAAAAGATACCGATTCCTTACCCGAATATGATATCCTCGACAAAATTTTGGAAGGATACATTGAACACCGTTTATCATCGGCCGAGATCATAAAAATGGGCTACGACGAACCAACCGTTCGCCGCGTTATAAGGCTGATAAACCTTGCCGAGCACAAACGTTATCAAACGCCACCCATCCTAAGGGTATCGCCAAAAGCATTTGGCATGGGTCGCAGGATGCCTATTGTGGGTAAATATTTGTCGTAAGGTAGTATCAAGTAGTTAGTAAGTAGTATCAAGACAACCGCCTTTTATTTTAGAGATACCCAAAAAATCTTGATACCTGATACTAACTACTTGCTACCAATTATTATAAAAATGCCTATATTTCAGGGCCATGAATAAACTTTATACAGCACTTTACGTTTGTTTTATATTGCTGTGTACAGCAGGCCCAACCCTGGCCCAGCAACCGTTGGTAAGTGAGGCTAAGCGTGCCGAACTTAACAGCCTTTCGGTACAATCAAAAAACACTTACCAGGCAAGCCGCTCAAGGGCTTTATCGTTAGCCGCCAATCATGGCTGGCAGGTTCAGCGCCGCACAAAAAAAGGTAATCTGCTCTCATTGCAGGGAGTAAACAGTCTTGGTTTTCCAATTTATCTCATCACGCATAACAATACCACGGCCGCTGCTACTACCGGTACCAATTTGGTACAGCCTGGTGGTGCGCTTGGTTTAAACCTATCGGGGTCAAGCATGGCAATGATTAATAAGCTGGCCATTTGGGATGGCGGATCCGTTTATACCGCGCACCAGGAGTTTGCTGGCAAAAGCATCACCATAAAGGATGGTGCATCGGTATTGGATCATACTACGCATGTTGCCGGTACCATGATTGCCAAAGGGGTATACGGCCCTGCAAGAGGGATGGCGTTTAATACCAGCACCCTGCAATCCTATGATTTTGATAATGATGTGGCCGAAATGAGCGCCGCTGCGCCAAATCTGCTGCTCTCCAACCATTCTTATGGTGATGTGGCCGGATGGGATTTTAACGATAACCAAAACCGTTGGGAATGGTATGGCCTCCCCGGCGATTCGGTAGATTATACTTTTGGATTTTACGACGGCCGTACCCAGGCATGGGATAAAATAGCGGTTGCTGCGCCCTACTATTTAATGGTCGAATCGGCAGGTAACAGTCGCGGCAGCACGGGCCCCGCCATTGGTGCCGATTATTATGGCTACCGCAGCAAAACTGATCAAACCATAGTTGACAAGGGGGCGCGTACAGCAGGCATCAGTAGTAACGATGGGTATGATATCATCAGCACAACGGGCAATGCCAAAAATATACTTACGGTTGGTGCTGTAAACCCCATTCCGTTTGGACCGAAAAGCAGGCAGGACGTCAGCGTGGCTTATTTTAGCAGCTGGGGACCTACCGATGACGGCCGCATAAAGCCCGATATTGTGGCCGATGGTGTTAGCGTACTTTCAACAGGTGTGGCAAGTCCAACTTCTTATTTGACGCTCTCGGGTACATCGATGGCAGCACCCAATGTTACCGGATCATTGTATTTGCTACAGGAATATTATCAGCAAAAAAATGGTGGTAATTTTATGCGGGCCGCTACTTTAAAAGGCCTGGTTTGCCATACCGCTTTTGATGCAGGCAACATTGGGCCGGATTATATTTATGGCTGGGGATTGCTTAATATGCCCAAGGCTGCACAGGCTATAACAGACAATGGCACAAAAAGCCTCATCAAAGAAAATACACTTGCGCAGGGCCAAACGCAAACATTTAACGTAATAGCATCCGGTACAGATGTACTGGCGGCCACCATCTCCTGGACAGACCCAGAAGGAAGCATTACCCCCGATGGCACCATAAACAGCCGCACACCAAAACTCATAAACGACCTCGATATTAAAATAAGCGATGGTACCAACACTTACAATGCCTGGGTACTTAACCCGGATAACCCGGGCGCGGCGGCTACCACGGGCAACAATTTCAGGGATAATATTGAGCAGGTTTATATTGCCAACGCGGTGCCCGGTCAATCGTATACCATCACGGTATCGCATAAGGGTACGTTAAAGGGCGGCGGACAGGCGTATTCGCTGATTGTAACAGGTGCAGGCGGTAAAACCTATTGCACATCGGCCCCGTTAAGCAATGCCGACTCGCGCATTAACAACGTTACACTGGCAAATATTAACAATACCCCGGCTGCGGGCTGCAAAAGCTATTCTGATTATACCAACCTCACCATACAACTGGAACAAGCTAAAAGCTACCCTTTAAGCCTTACCCTGGGTACCTGCGGTAATAACTTTAACAAAGCCGCCAAGGTTTATATAGATTGGAACGGCAACGGTGTTTTTGACAATAATGAACTTGTAGCTACGTCTGCCGTTGTTAATAGTACAGCAACCTACACCACCAATATTACGGTGCCGGCATCTGTTACTGCCGGAGATTTTAGTCTGATGCGAGTGGTGTTAACAGAAACAAGTGACACCGCCGCCATAAAACCATGCGGAACGTATGCTAAAGGCGAAACGCAGGACTACCGGGTACAGTTCCTGCAAACAAGTATTGATGCGGGCATAGCGGCCATTGTTAGTCCTACAGCAAGCGGTACCTGCTCTGCCAGTACGCCGGTAACTGTGCGGATCAAAAACTTTGGCAGTGCGGCTATCAGCAATATCCCGGTTTCTGTAAAAATAACCGCCGCCGATAATTCCATAACTACTTTTGATGGAACCTACACCGGCACCATTGCACCCGGAGCCGAGGATAATTTTACCTTTAGCCAGGAGTTTAACGCCATAACGGGTGCTACCTATACCATAGTTGCTACAAGCAACCTGCCCAGCGATCCGGTTAAAGCCAATGACACCATTAGCGAAACCGTTGCTGTAAATGCCCCTGCCACCATTGGCGATGTTAATGCCTATTACTGCACCGATACCAAGCAATACCTACTATTCGGCACGGGTGACGGTACTTTGTTGTGGTATGCAAATAATACCGATACCGTGCCGATTGCCTACGGTACAAATGGAAGTACCGCAACCGCACCGGTAAACAACACTTACTACGCCGGTATAAATGATTTTAAAGGAGCGGTTGGTCCGGCTACTAAAAATGTGTTTTCGGCTGGTGGGTATAACCAATTCTCGCCATCGGTAAAGGTAAATACCAAAATTCCGGTGATTATAAAAAGCGCCCGGTTGTATATCGGTTATCCCGGGAAGATAACGTTTAGCGTTACCAACAGCGATGGGCAAACCGTATCAACCACCAGTATTAACGCGCAGGCCACCCGCACCAATCCGCAGAAAGCCTTACAACCCGATGACCCCGCCGACCAGGGTAAGGTTTATGACCTTAACCTTGAACTGCCTGCAGCGGGTAATTACTTGATATCTGTGGAATTTGATGGCGATGCAACGCTTTACCGTAATAACGGCGGCGTAAAGGGCTATCCGTTTAAAATTGGCAATGTATTTAGTATAACGGGTAACGATGCCACGAACGATAATCCGCAGGATACTACTTATTCCAAAGGGTTTTACTATTATTTTTACGATATGCAGGTGGAGAGCATGGGCTGCCCCTCTACCGCGCGCAAGGCTGTTACTTTGGCAAAACCGGTAATAACACAAACTAATAATACTTTAAAATCGAGCTTTGCCACCGGTAATCAATGGCTGCTGAATGGTAAAGAAATAAGCGGCGCTACCGGTCCAACCTATGATCCCGTGCAAAGCGGCAGTTACCAGGTTGAAGTTAGGTTAACAAGCGGCTGTTTGGCACTGTCTGATGCGTTTGCGTATGCAAGAGTGGCCCCAAATACCGGCGATGCCACGGATATCGGCTTAACCGTATTCCCGGTACCCACCAAAACCGAGCTTAACGTAGTATTTGTAGCCAAAACCGCCGCAGATTTAAACCTGTCGCTGGTAAACCCCGCCGGGCAAACTGTTTATAGCAGTAAACAAAGTCTGCCCCAGGGTAATTTTAGCACTGTACTAAATGTTACAGATCAAATACCCGGTGTATATGTGCTGAAAGTACTGTTAGGGCAAAAGGTGTATGCTAAGAAGATAATTATTCAACGGTAGGGGGGAGAGAGCGGAAGGCTTAAAGCAGAAAGCCGAAAGCGGGGGTGCCAAAAGACAAAAAGCTCAAAGCAAAAAGCCCCAAAGCACGTCATTGCGCAGTATATAAATCCGAAGTAGTTCAAACCTTAACATTTGAACTTACTTCGGATTTAATTTATATTTGAATATCTAATCCTGATATGAAAACTGATCATCTACTTTTAATATTCTGCGTAATGGTTTCTTGTAAACCTAAGCCGGTTTCCAAAACTATTGATAAGCAATCGGCCCGGGTGCTATCTGCATCTTACAGAACAAAAAGCGCTGCTAAACCTTATGTCGATGCCGGCGATATTGATGAACAAAAAGATGATTACGCAGATTATTATGTAGTGGTAGCCGATACCGGCGAAAAATATAATGTACTTAGGGACAAAATGCTTGATCTGCACCAGTCGCTGAATGTTCCTATTGATACAATGGGCCGCACCTACAATAAAGTGAAGGATTTGATCGCCCTGCCGGATAACGACGAAGATGAAATATTTGCAGGTGATTATTTTCAGCGACGAAATATATCAAACACTTTGAGTCTTGAATATCTTCAACCATATTTATCTTCATCTAAAAATAAAACCATCGCATTAGTCGCGGGGATTTACGAAACCAAGATGAGTGCGGACAGCGTTTTAAAGTCAATCGCTATCCCTAACGCTTTTACTATTAAAGCACATATCTACCAAGGCTGTTTACATTGATTCTTTAACATGAGCTGGGATATCGTATTATTCAATTCGAATCAAAGAATAAATTCGCCAGAAGATGTCGACGAGGATCTATTAATCCCGGTTTTATTCAGCGAGATATTTGAAACGCATTTTAAAAACATCATCAAAAAAGATAACCATAGAGAAATAAAAGGCGAAGATTATTCGATAATGTATTTTGCAGATGACGAGCCGGCAAGTAACACCTTGCTTTTTCTTTATGGCGAAAATGCCATTTATCCAATTATAGACCTGGCTATTAAAAACAACTGGCAAGTTTTTGATACCGCACTCAACGAAATGATCGATTTACAAAATCCTTCAAAAAATGGGTACAAAAACTTTCAAACCTATCTAAATCAAATATTAAACAATTAAATAAAATCACACCCCCATGCCTCTACTTCAAAACACATTCGTTCATCACGTACACTTTTGGCTTAATGATAAAGCCGATCTTGCTAAGCTTATTGAGGGTTTAAATATCCTTGTACCTATTACCCACATCCGCGATATTCATATAGGCGTGCATGCCGGTACTACCCGCAGTGTTATCGATGGTTCGTATGATGCTTCCCTATTAATTTTGTTTGATAGTGCCGAAGCGCAGGAAGCTTACCAGGTTGATCCTATTCACGAAGTTTTTGTGGTAGATTATGCCAAGCCCCTTTGCGCCAAAATTGTTGTTACCGATAGTGTGAACGTTTAACAAACCGGTAACATATTCTTAAAGCAGGTAAGTTATTATAAAACACCCTTCATGTTTAGTTGTTGCACTAAACATGAAGGTGTTAATTGCAGGTGCTAATGGTTACATAGGTACGCGGCTTATCCCGGTTTTACTGGAGAAAGGCCATGATGTTGTTTGCCTGGTACGCGACAAGCGGCGCTTTCATGAACACAGCGATTTTAGCAAACAGGTTACCCTCATTACCGGTGATCTGCTGCGGGAACAAAGTATCGAAGATTTTCCTACAGATATTGATGCGGCTTATTACCTGGTACATTCCATGGCGCAATCGCAGGATTTTGCAGCGCTTGAGGCACTATCGGCTTACAACTTTATTCATGCGCTTGATAAAACCGGTTGCCGGCAAACCATATTTTTAAGCGGTATCACCAATGATGATAACCTCTCCAAACACCTCGAATCGCGCAGGCATGTAGAGGATGTGTTAAAGGAAGGCAAATCGGCATTAACGGTACTGAGGGCGGCTATTATCATCGGTTCGGGCAGTGCCTCGTTCGAGATCATCCGTGATCTTACCGAAAAGCTCCCCATCATGACGGTGCCCCGCTGGGTAAACACCCGCTGCCAGCCCATCGGCATCCGCGATGTGCTGGGCTACCTGGAAAGCGTAATGCTTAACGAAAAAACCTTCAACCGTAATTTTGATATTGGCGGTCCGGATATTTTAACTTTTAAAGAAATGATGCTGGGCTACGCAAAGGTAAGGCACCTGAAAAGGCACATCATTATCATCCCGTTCCTGTCGCCCAGGATCTCGTCGTACTGGCTGTATTTTGTTACTTCCATCAGTTACACGCTTGCCCAAAGCCTGGTGAACAGCATGAAGAACGAAACCATTATGCATGATCATAGTATTGATGACATCATCCCCCGTAAATGTTTAACTTATGAAGAAGCGCTGAATCTCGCCTTTGTTAAGATAGAGCAAAACTCCATAGTAAGCAGCTGGAAGGATGCGCTGAACATGGGCTACCTCAATTCGGGCTTTATGGACCAGATTAAAGTACCGCAAAATGGTACACTGGAGTACAAAGTAAAAATGCCTTTTGAGCGCGAAACTGAGGAAGTGTTTACCAATTTTATGTCGATAGGTGGTAACCGGGGCTGGTACTATTGGGACTGGATCTGGAACATGCGTGGCTTTCTGGATAAGGTCTTTGGAGGTGTGGGCTCGCGCAGGGGGCGCACCAACGGTATCAATATTGGTCCGGGCGATGTGATAGATTTTTGGCGGGTGCTGCTGGCCGACAAAGAAGCCAAGCGCCTGCTCCTATACGCCGAAATGAAGCTGCCGGGCGAGGCCTGGCTTGAATTTAAAATAATTGAACGCAACGGTAAAAAAAACCTCAGCCAGGTTGCTACCTTTAGGCCCAGTGGCTTGTGGGGGCGCCTGTATTGGTACACCATGTGGCCTTTCCACCTGTTTATTTTTAACGGTATGGCGCGGGAAATAGTGCAGTATGGGGAGGAGCTTTGATCTGAGGTCGGGTTTCGGTGGTGTGAGGTGTGGGGTCTGAGGTGTGTTAATAGGCAATTACATTTAAGTCAACAAAGCACCCACAATACCTTCACACTACAGACCACACACCTCAGATAACAGACAACAGAAAAAATGAATATATTAATAACAGGCGGTTCGGGAGGTTTGGGTAAGCGGTTGAGTACGCTGCTGCTTAGCCAGGGACATTCGGTAAGTTTTTTGAGCCGGAAACAGGGTAATAATAAAGACGTTAAAACCTATTTGTGGGATGTTAACGCGGGTACTATTGACGAGCATTGCATTGATGGGGTGGATACCATTGTTCACCTTGCCGGGGCCGGTATTGTTGATAAACGGTGGACAGACGACCGCAAAAAAGAGTTGACGGATAGTCGCACCAAATCAATTGAACTGGTGTACAGCGTGCTTAAAAAAAGGGCCAATAAAGTTACCGCCGTGGTATCGGCATCAGGTGTCGGGTACTACAGTAACCGTGGCGACGAGCTGATGCACGAAACCGATGCAGCCAAGAACGATTTCATTGGCCAATGTTGCGTTGACTGGGAAGCGGCTGTTGATGAGGGCGAAAAATTAGGCCTGCGGATAGTAAAATTCAGAACAGGGGTAGTGCTGGATAAAGAGGCCGGGGCTTTGCCTAAACTTGCCATGCCTGTTAAGCTTTATGTTGGCTCGCCCATAGCCAGCGGTAAACAATGGATTCCCTGGATCCATTGGCAGGATGTGGTAGATATGTACCTGCTGGGGATAACTGATAAATCATTAAAAGGCGTGTTTAATATGGTTGCACCCAACCCGGTAACCAACCAGCAATTGACCCAAACGGTAGCCAAACAATTACACAAACCTTTGTGGGCACCAAACGTGCCGGCCCTTTTGCTGAAACTGATGATGGGCGAAATGGCCAGCGTGGTATTAGGCAGCACCAAGGTATCGGCACAAAAAATAATAGATGCGGGCTTCAAATTTAAATACCCTGAACTGCCAGGGGCACTGAAAGAAATTTATGGATCATAAAACACCTGTCACGATATTCTGGTTCCGCCGCGATTTACGTTTGGCTGATAATGCCGGCTTATACCGTGCTTTAAAAAGCGGCAATCCCATACTCCCGCTCTTTATTTTTGATAAGGAAATTTTAGATCAGCTGGAAGATAAGGACGATGCCCGCGTCACCTTCATTTACAATGCCATTGAAAATATCAATATTCAACTGCATAAACATGGCAGCAGTTTGCTGGTGATCTATGATAAAGCCGACCATGCCTGGGATAACATCATTAAAGAATATAACATAGCCGCTGTTTATACCAATCATGATTATGAGCCTTACGCAACCAAACGCGATAACGCCATAAAGGAGAAACTCAGCAAGCACAACATCGGATTTAACACTTACAAGGACCAGGTAATATTCGAAAAAGATGAAGTAACCAAGGATGATGGCAAGCCTTACACCGTGTATACCCCTTACATGCGTAAATGGTATGCCACGCTTAAACCGTTTTATTTAAAGGCTTATCCAACAGAAAAATACCTGCACAACCTGGTTAAAACCCCGGTACTGCCCGTTCCTCATTTAAAGGATATGGGATTTGAAAAAAGCGAAATGGATTTTCCCAACCAGGATTATAAAAACATTATAGCCGATTATAAAGAGAACCGGGATTTTCCGGCGCTCAGGGGAACCTCGCACATCGGTTTGCATTTACGGTTTGGTACGGTGAGCATTCGCCAATTGGCTAAAACCGCGCATGGTTATCATGAAAAAACATGGCTTAACGAGCTGATATGGCGCGAGTTTTATATGATGATCCTGCACCACTTTCCGCATACAATGGATCATGCCTTCAGGCCTGAGTATGACCGCATACAGTGGGTTAACAACGAAGAGCAGTTTAAGGCTTGGTGCGATGGGCAAACCGGCTATCCTATTATAGATGCCGGTATGCGCGAGCTTAACGCTACTGGCTTTATGCACAACCGCGTACGCATGATTGTGGCCAGCTTTTTAAGTAAGGATTTGCTGATAGACTGGCGCTGGGGCGAGCATTATTTTGCCCGTAAGCTGCTTGATTATGAAATGGCCAGCAACGTTGGCGGCTGGCAATGGGCTGCCGGCTCGGGTACGGATGCCGCACCATATTTCAGGATCTTTAACCCCGAAGCGCAGACCAAAAAGTTTGACCCTGATTTGAAATACATAAAAAAATGGGTTCCGGAATATGCCGACTTTGGCAAGTATCCGAAACCCATTGTTGATCACGCTTTTGCACGTGATCGTTGTTTAAGAGTTTTTAAAGCCGCACTGGCTAAATAATTATGGCGTAGTTACTGTTGCAATTGTAAAATCAAAACGCATACAAGTGTTAGGTGCTATACCGCCTGATGAGCTTCCACCACGGGCATAAGCCAATCTCGATGGCAGTATCATGCTAATCACGGTACCTGCCGAATGACCTTTTAATGCTTCCTGTACTCCCGGTACCAATCCGTCTAAACTTGCAAATGAGCTTGCAGAACCATCAGCCAAACCAGCATCAAAAACGGTATTGGTTAGGTATTTACCTGAGTACGTTGCCGTAAATGCCGAGTAATAAGTAAGCTGATCTGGGCCTGTACCCTCGGTAGTTACTTTGTACCAAAGTCCTTTGCCCCTGCCGCTGGTAACCTCGGTAAAGCCTGTTATACTATTGGTTGCCATGTATTTTTTAATTACAAACTGATCGTAATCATCAAGGTTATCAATAATATTCACATAGTAATCAAGGCTTTGGTTACCTGCAATATGTGAGTTGGCGTTGCTGCTGCTACCGCTGCCGTAACCATTTACACCATATGCAAGACGCGATGGGATAAGTACCCTGGCGCTTGAACCGCGATATTTAATAAGGTTACGTACGGCGATTTGCAAACCTTTTGGCAATGCTGCGCTGGCAATATGGCCCACGTAGTTGTTGTAATGGTTGGAACTAAGCGAATCTAAGGATGTATACTTACCGTCAAATGATTTTAGCGTGAACACAAAGGCAACGCTATCCGGATAATCTAACGGATGGGTGGTATTTGGTGACTGTGCTAGTGTTTGGTAATAAATGCCCGATGTATCGCCATCTGTTGTATCACGCTTCATTGCGCTTAAACCATTGGCAGTTATATAATTTTGTATCTGTATTTGATCATACTGCGTAATATTCGGATCGTTCCCTGTTTTGCGGCATGATATTAAACCTATGCTGGTAAGTAATAAAAGCGTAAAAATTATTTTTTTCATTTATGTTTTTTATTTATTGCGGATAAATGAAGGTTTAATCAGCATCATTTTCCTTAGTATTTTATTATTTTACCTTTTTGTTTAGTTTGTTACATTATATAATTGCATACTAAAATCAAGCACTGCATTGGCCGGCAACCCTATCTGCGCCTGCGGATATGGCCCGTATGCATATCTTGATGGTATCAGCAACCTAATTTTACCGCCCTTTTTTATTTGCGGTATCCCCAGTTGCCAGCCCCTTATCATACTCCCCAAGGAATAAGACGGATGCACCGGATTTGATTCTGTTTCAGAAAACACCGCACCTGTTGTAAGCAACCTGCCTGTGTAACTTAACGTAACCTGTGTTGAACTGGTGTAAAGATCATTACCTGAACCTTCCTCGCCGGTTTTTACAATATAAAACACACCCGATGTATCAATACGTTTTGCATTAAGGCCGGGATTTGCAGTCAAATAATCGGCAATAATCTTATCATCAATAGCAGCCTGGGCTTTATACTGTACAAGCGAATCATTGGTTTTTTTGCACGCGCTAAAACCAATACCACAAATCAATAAAACTAACAGTATCCTGTTCATTTTTTCAAAAGGCAAATTTATTCTTTTATAATAGAAAAACGGCAGCTTAACACTTTTTAACAATTAATAAAACGCATACCCGGCTATTAAGCCTCCAAGCCGCCCGGTTTTCTGAATAAAACGTTGATTTTTTAGTAAAAGTACATCACTTATACTTCGTGTCATTGGGGCATTGAGTCATTAGTCATTGTTTTATTATACAAATGCAAATGACGACACGTAGTATAGTGACTCAATGACCCAAGGACACGTAGTAAATGACTTAATGATTGAAGACTATGGCTTATAGTTAACGGTGAGCTTGTTTATCTTTTTCAGCATTTCGGTGAGGTATTCTTTATCGGCCCCGCTGATGTGGGCATCCAGGTAATTGTTAAACTGCTTGGCAACTACGCGGGCAAGGTGGCGCTTCTCTTTACCCAGATCGGTAAGGTATATTTTAACAGAGCGCTTATCGCCCTGGTTAGATTCGCGGTAGATGAGGCCTGTTTTTTCCAGCTGGTTAAGCATACGCGATAAGCTTGTTGATTTTAAGCCCAGCAAAGCCGCAGCATGCGATACCGTTGTGCCCTCCTTTTCATCGATATTGATCAGCAAATACCCTATGGATTGTGTAATACCAAACTCGGCAACCAACTGGTTATACCTGTTGGCCACGGTTTGCCAAACTATTTTCAAAAAATAGTCGATGGTTTCCTGTGGGTTTACATTATTTTTCATGCTTATCAAACGTAAGAAATGCTTGTTGCTTACACAAATTTAGTTCATCGGTCATTTCACTTCGTGTCATTCAGTCATTGGTCATTGGCTCATTCAATCAATTGTACTTATTAATAGTAAAATGACTCAATGACACGAAGTGAAATGACCAGATTAATATCCCAGCTTGGTATCATCTCCCCTTGGGTCGGCACCGCCTTCGTAGTAGCCCCACTTGGTTTTCAGGATGGCATCTACCCGGCCTATGCCGCCGTTAAGTACAACTTTGTAGCCTTTGCTTTGCAGTTTTATAATGGTGGCGCTGTCAATTGCACCGGCTTCGGCATCAACCTGGTCTGGCAGCCATTGCGAGTGGAAACGCTTTGATGCTACGGCCTGCTGCATATTCTGGTTAAATTCAATAACATTTAAAATAGTTTGAAAAACGGATGTAATAATGGTCGACCCACCGGGTGTACCCACTACCATAAATAGCTTTCCATCTTTTTCAACAATGGTAGGTGTCATTGACGATAGCATGCGCTTACCCGGCTGAATGCTGTTGGCCACGCCACCAACCAAACCATACATATTTGGCACACCGGGTTTCGAACTAAAATCATCCATCTCGTTATTCAGCAAAAAGCCCGCACCGGCAACAAATATTTTAGAGCCGAAAGAATCATTAAGCGTTGTGGTGATGGATACGGCGTTGCCCTCCCTGTCAACAATAGAGTAATGAGTGGTTTGGTGGCTCTCGTAGCCCGCAAAAGCACCCGGCTGAATACTTTTACTTGGCGTTGCAGCATCCCAGCTAAAGTTGCTCATCCGGCTTTTTATATAAGCAGGTTTTAACAGACTATCTACAGGTACCTTATAAAAATCGGGATCGCCAAGGTATTTTGAACGGTCGGCATATACCCGGCGCTCGGCCTCTACTATCAGTCTTATGGTCGAATCCTGGTTACGTCCCCATTTGTTTAGCGGATATTTTTCAACCGACTGCAGCAGTTGCAGCAACGCTATCCCACCGCTTGACGGCGGCGGCATGGTAATTATCTTATACCCTTTATAAGTTCCGGTAACGGCCTTACGCCAAACCGAATGGTAGTTATCCAGATCGGCTTTGGTAATTAAGCCGCCGCCTGCCCTCATTTCGGCAATCAGTTTATCGGCAATCTCGCCTCCGTAAAAACCATTTCGGCCTTTATCACGAATTTGCTCCAGTGTTTTTGCCAGGTCTTCCTGTATCAGCAAGTCGCCTTTTTTCCAGTCACCATCTTTAAGCAGGTATTTTTTACCGGGATTTAACTGCTGAAATTGCGCACGCGTTTCGTTAAGATCACTGGCCAGCCGTTCGGTTACTTTAAAGCCATTACGGGCAAGGTTTATAGCAGGCTGCACCAGATCGGCCCATTTTAGCTTACCATATTTATCATGAGCGGCCACCATACCATCAACAGAACCCGGCACACCCGCTGCTTTATGCGTATACAAGCTCATATCTGGCACAACATTACCTGCCGAATCCAAATACATATTTGCGCTGGCTCCGGCAGGGCCCTTCTCCCTGAAATCAAGCGTATTGGTTTTACCATCAGCTGACCGGTAAACCATAAAACCACCGCCGCCAATATTACCCGCCTGGGGCAGGGTTACGGCCAATGCAAATTGCACAGCCACCGCAGCATCAACAGTATTGCCGCCTTTCTTCAATATATCCAGCCCTACCTGCGCGGCATCGGGATAGGCGCATACCACTATACCGTTGTTGTATTGCCCGCTGTTATTTACGCCAAGCTGGCCCTGCACACAACCGGCAGTACTTAAAAATAGTATGGCCAGGGGTAAAATTAAGTAGCTGTTTATCTTATTGTTAAAGGTATCCGTTATCATTGCAAACGCATTTTATTTGCTAATGTAACCTATTTATGGCCACAAAACCATTAACAAATGTTGATTATTTCGGCCTGAAAATCAGCCGGATGGACTTTTTTGGAAGACGTTTTGTAATTTAAATAACATAAAAAATTAAATCTGCCGTTTATTTGCAGAAACATATAGGCCTAAATGCGGTTAAGTACGCATGCGGCTTATAGTTAAGCACATAATTGTTCACTTAAATTACCCCATGAAAAAATCACTTTACATTTTACTATTCTCAGTTTCGTTTTTATTGATAGGAAAGCGTTCACAGGCACAGGATTACCCGGTAGCGGTAGGTATTAAATTTGGCGCGTATGAATCGGGCCCGTCTGTAAAATACTTTATGGATAAAAACACCGCGCTTGAAGGTATCTTAGGGATCCGCAACCACGGCCTTGTTGTAACCGGTTTATATGAGATACACCAGGAAGCATTCAGCGTTGATAACCTGAAATTTTATTACGGTTTTGGCGCGCACATCGGTTCGGTAAGTAATTACAAACGCATTGGCGGCGACGACGAATTTTACAATGGCAAACAGATCCTGTTAGGTGCCGATGGCGTTTTGGGGCTGGAATATAAAATTCCCGAAGCTCCCATAGCCATAAGCTTAGACCTAAACCCACGCGTTGAACTGGCAAGAGGCCCATTCTTTGACATTGCCCCAGGCCTGGGACTTAAATATACTTTTTAAGATTAAAGACTTTAAACAAGAAAAGCGGGCTGTAAGCCCGCTTTTCTTGTTTTTATAGAAACCGCGCAATGACGCGTTTTATTTTCTTCTTACCTACCTACTGTCAACCGCCAACTACTCAATACTCCAGCACTACATGCGGTTTAAAGGTATCCGTTTTTACATCGGCTTTTAAATCATGCAGTATATTGTACAGCCCAAAATTGGTGCGGTTTACATAGATGAAATGTTTTACGCCGCGGGCATGTTTAAACTCGGGCATTTTGGACAGACGCTCGCCAAAGCTGTACAGCTTATCAAAAAAGTCCGATTGGCTAAAATCAAAATGATTGTTGATATAGGGCATGGCAAACAGCTCTATCATCTCTTTATACTGAGTGTAAAAAAACTCAATTTGCACCGGCGTATCATCCTTACGGATCATATCCAGCAGGCGGAAGGCCTTTATCGTTTCTTCTTTATTATCCAACAGGTTTGTTGAGGTAAGGGAGAAGAAGGGATAATAAAAATCTTCGGGCATTTCCTTTATACAGCCAAAATCAATAACGCCCAGTTTACCTTCGGGGGTGATCATGAAATTGCCCGGGTGAGGGTCAGCGTGTACGGCGCGCAGTTCGTGCTGTTGAAAGTTGTAAAAATCCCATAAGGCCTGGCCAATCTGGTTGCGCAGCTCCTGCGATGGGTTAGTGGCTAAAAACTCTTTCAGGTGTTTACCATTCAGCCAATCCATAGTAATAATGCGCTTGCTGGAAAGCTCGGGATAATAAGTAGGGAATACCACATTATCCAGGTTAGCGCAAGCGGTTGAAAATTCAATAGAGCGGCGTACTTCCAGTTCGTAATCGGTTTCTTCCAGCAGGCGTTCCTCTACCTCGCGCATGTAAATATCCAGCTCCTTTTCGCTCATGCCCAGCATCCGGAAAGCAAAGGGTTTAATGAGCTTAAGATCAGACGAGATAGAATCGCCCACACCGGGGTACTGGATTTTTACGGCCAGCTTTTTGCCGTTCAGTTCAGCCTCATGAACCTGGCCTATGGATGCGGCATTGGTCGACCGGATATTAAACTTATCAAAGATCTGCTCGGGATTTTTGCCGAAATATTTTTTAAATGTTTGTACGATCAGCGGCCCCGAAAGGGGCGGCGCGTTGTATTGCGATTGCGTGAATTTATCTACATACGCCTGTGGCAACAGATTTTTATCCATACTTAGCATCTGCGCTACTTTAAGGGCACTGCCTTTAAGTTCGCTTAATGATTTATAAATATCTGCTGCGTTGTCCTCATTTAACTCAGATTTATCCATATCCGGGTTAAATAGTTTTTTGGAGTAATGCTTTATATAGTTGCCGCCAATTTTAAAGCCTGTTTTTACAAACTTGGCCGAGCGTTCTACTTTTGTGGTTGGAATACTATTTTGTTCAGGAGCAGCCTCATAATCGGCTGCGCCTTTGTTGTCATCTGCCATAAGTGTTTTTAAAATCCCATCTTGTCTTTCATCCCGCCGTTTTTAACCAGGAATTTGCCGTACTCAAAAAGGTTGTCAATCGGCGAACGCTGAAACAGATCGAACGTTACATTGACGCCTTTTTCAATGGCCTCGTCGGTTTTCTCAAATCCGGCCGAGTTATCGTTAACCCAAAAGTTAAGCACAAAAACAAACTGAATCCAAAGGGCATCTTTATACCGTTTGCTGAAAAATTTGCGGTCGCTTAGTTCGGTGCTTTCAATACCTTCCTTGAGGATCTCATCGGCAAAGTTTTCGTAAATATCTTTTAGCGGTTCAAAAACGCGTGGAGTGGTAAAGCCCCTCGGCTGTTTGTTAATGGTGTAAATAGCAAAACTACGACTGCTTTTAAGCAACTCAAAAAAGCCGTAAAAGAAGGATAAGGCTTTTTCGCGGGCACTATACTGTAACCAAACCTCCTGTCCTTTGATCTCGGCTAAGGTTTTTCTGGCAAAATCGGCCCAAATGGCTTGCTCAATGGCATCAAACGAACCATAAAACTGGTAAAACTCAGCCTCGGTCATTTCGTTTTGCTTGGCAAAAATATAAACCGACTTAGGTTGTCCGCCTTCGGTCAGTACATAATCAATATACGCGTTCTGGATGCTTTCAATAGTGGCCATAATAGTATTGCTTTAATTATTAATACGTTAAAGTTACAAACAAAGTATGAGAAGCCTCGGCTAAATAAAAGGCCTCACCCAAGAAGCCTCACCCCGGCCCTCTCCAAAGGAGAGGGTGATTAAAGTCATGCCAATTAAAGTCCTCTCCTTTGGAGAGGATTTAGGTGAGGCTTCTTGGGTGAGGCTTTATATAAACATTTCAATGGTGCGTTGCAGGTCCTTTGCGGGTACTACACCGCTTTGGCGCCACTTGGTTTGGCCCTTCTGAAAAATCATGAGGGTAGGTACGCTTTGCACGCGGTATGCGCTTGCTGCCTGTGGGTTTTTGTCGATATCTATTTTAATGATCTTAACCTTATCGCCAAGGGCATGTTTTACATCCTGCAAAATAGGGGGCATCATTTTACAGGGGCCACACCACTCTGCCGAAAAATCAACCAATACCGGGATCTCCGATGCTATAATTTCCTGAAAATTTGCCATATGTTATTTTAATTAATGGGTGATGATATTGGTTTGCTGAACCACACATATCGCATAATAAACATGCCAAACAGGTAAAAGTTTAAGGTTGTGAACCATCACCCATAAAATATGACTTTAGTACTATGAACTATTAACAATAGGCTATGAACTATAAATTATTTACATTTATATATGTTGAAAAGGCTTGCCGTTTATCTGCTTATTATACTGCCTGCTGCCGTAATGGCACAGGATGCGCCGGTGGTTATTCCGCTTTGGACGAAGGGGGCACCAGGGTTTGAGAATCGGCGTAATGAGCCGGAACAGGCCAAGGATTATTGGGTGAAAAATATCCATAATCCATCGCTTACTGTTTTTTTGCCACCTGCAGGTAAGGCCAACGGCGCGGCGGTGGTGATATGCCCCGGCGGCGGCCATCGTTTGCTGGTTTATACTGCCGAAGGAGTAGAGCCCGCCAAATACCTCAGCAACCTTGGCATCACCGTTTTTGTGCTTAAATACCGGCTGGGCCGCGATACGCTTTCGCCCTATAAAATTGAGGTGCATGCCCGGCAGGACGGCAACCGCGCCATGCGACTGGTGCGCAGTAAAGCCGCCGAGTATGGTTTAGATACCAACCGAATTGGCATGATGGGCTTTTCTGCAGGCGGTGAAGTGGTTGATATGGTTGCCTACGGCGATGGTAAAGGCAATAGTCATGCGCCTGACCCGGTAGACCGCCTGAATGCCCGACCAAACTTTGTGATCCAGATTTATCCTGGTCCGCTGTTTATACCCGATGTGTTGCCTGTTGGTGCGCCTCCCGCATTTTTACTGGCGGCTAATGATGATGCCTGCTGCTCTGTATCCGTAGTAAGTTTGTTAGAGAAATACCGGGCTGCCAAAGTGCCGGTTGAAGTGCATATTTATAACCGCGGCGATCATGGTTTTAACATGGGCAGCCGGTCGAAACTGCAATCCATCAACACCTGGCCCCAACGCCTGGCCGACTGGCTCGCCGATAACAATTACCTGCTGCCGCAGCATACCGAGAGAAAGAAGATACTGCATTGAGGAGGCTACTGCAACACCTCTTCTATCTTTTCTGTCATCAAATCCTCGTTGCCAGATGCAAGGAGCACTTTACCCTCTTTATCTAACAATATAAAATATGGCATAGAAGGTACCCCATATAAACTAATTACCTTAACGGTTAAGCTTTCGGTGGAGAACTCGTCAATTACCTGCATCCAAGGCATTTGTTCTTTATCAAGCGCGGGAATCCAATCTTTCCAATAGCGGTCGTCAGATACACTTACGATATCAAAACCTTTTTGGTGGTATTTTTCATATATTTCTTTCCAGTGCGGAATACCAGCCCTGCAAGGCGCACTCCAACTTGCCCAAAAATCTATCATGATAAATTTACCCCGTGTTGAGGAGAGCGTAAATTTGGATTTATCTCTTTTTAGCAAGGTGAAATCTGGTGCTAAGGCGTTTACTTCCTTGTTTTTTAAATTGCCTATTTTAGTAACTATCTCTTTATAATAAGCAGAATTTTTTGCCGCCCCTGAAAATTTATCAGCGAATGATTGCGCATAACCAGGCGCCGGATCTTGTGATAAATCGGAAAAAACTTCATTAAACAGGAAAGCACCGATTATAGCAGAGGGGTTTTGAGTGATATGGCTTTCTATCCAGGTTTTTTGTTTTGCGGGCATAATTGTTCCCAAAGAATCTATTTTACTCTTGATTAATATGCGTTCGGCTGTGTCAGTAACCATTTTTAACTTTTTAGAAAGAGATATACAATATGCTTGGTCTGTTTCTTTTAAATATTGGGCATAGGCATTGGCCATTTCAGACCCCGTTTCTTTAATTTCCCATATTCTTATATTACCATATGCATCTCGTTCGGCGTCGGCGGTATCTACAGATACCGATGTAACAGGATGCTCAATAAATGCCCGGAAACACAAATTGCCCGGCATTATTGCAAATACCTTTGCTTGAGGAAAATTTATTTTTCCCTTCATAACAAACTTGCCATTCACAATTACAGCACTATTTATCGGCTTATTCATACCTTCTGAAAGCATGAATACCTTGCCCGATTTTATACCTTTTATGCTGCCCTTTACAACAAATGGTTGCTGGCCGCTGCTTTGCGCGCTCGTTTGGAGTGCGAAAAATATTAAAAAGAAGCATGATGCAACTGCAAGTAGTTTGTTTATTGAAAGGTTTAGTGAATTAGTCATCAGGTGATAAGATAAATGGTATATATGATAGGTGAATTTAGGTATTTATATATTGAAATACAGTAAGCGTATAACTATACAGTTATTAAAGCAATGGTTAAATTATGTTAACGCGCATACCACGCTGCTAAATTGCATTTATCTTTATGCAACGGTTACCAAATGCCCTTGTCCTATGCTGCAAAACTACTTTAAACTCGCTTGGCGCAACCTTTGGAAAAACAAGGTTTTTTCGCTTATTAATATCTTCGGCCTCTCGGTTGGTATTGCCTTTGCGCTGTTGATAGGCGCTTATGTATGGAGCCAGGTGCAGGTAAATCATCAGCTTAAAAATGCCCCAAACCATTATATCATTTTAAGTAAATGGAAAGACCCTAACATGGGTAACGAAATTACTTCTATAGCGCAGCTGCCTAAAGCCCTCCATGATAATTACCCCAACCTGGTGGCAAATTATTACCATTTTGATGCCGTTACCACCAACGTATCAAAGGGTAACGAGCATTTCAGGGAGAGCCTGCAGCTGGGCGATAGTACACTGCTTAAAATGTACGGCTTTAAGTTGCTGCAGGGCGATGCCAATACCGCGCTGAACGATCCGTTTTCGGTAGTGATAACCACCAAGGCGGCACTTAAATATTTCGGGCGGACGGATGTAGTTGGTAAAACCCTCAACTTTGAAAGTTTTGGCGGCGATAAACACGATTTTACCATTACCGCCGTGCTGGATAAGCTGCCCAAAAACAGTGTTACCAACTTGAATGAAAATGTAGATTCGGACTTCTTTTTTACGCTCTCCGCCGCCAAGTATTTTAAACGAAACATAGAGGGCTGGAGCAACAACGTCACCGTGAGCTATATCGAACTGCAAAAGGGCGTAAACACCCAGGCGGTTGAACGTGCTATTGCTGATTTAGTAAGCAAGAATGCCCCGCAAAACACCGCCAAAAACTTTGTGCCGCAGCTGGTGTCGCTAACAGATTATAACATGGTGGCGGCCGGCGGGGTGGTTAAAAAAATGTGCTATACGCTAAGTTGTATTGCCTTGTTTATTTTGCTGATGGCGGTTATAAACTTTGTAAATATTTGTATTGGCCGGTCGTCTGGCCGGATGAAGGAGATGGGGATACGCAAGGTGCTGGGCGGTTTACGCAAGCAGCTTATCTGGCAATTTTTAACAGAATCGGTACTGATGGTTATGATAGCTACCATTATTTCACTTGGAGTTTACGTTTTGGCCCGACCGTTCTTTAGCAATGTGCTTGGCCAGGAAATTACCGGGTTGTTCAATTTCCCGGTGTATTTTGCTGTAGTGCCGTTTGTGTTTGCGCTTTTTGTTGGGATACTGGCGGGTATTTACCCTGCACTGGTATTATCGGCACTAAAATCTGTCGATTCGTTAAAGGGGAAACTGAGTTCGGTTAAGGAAAGCGTACTGTTTCGTAAAACGCTGGTGGCGTTTCAGTTTTGTACTGCGGCCATTGTTTTTATTGGGGCCATCATAATAGCGCAGCAGGTGAACCTGTTTTTTAGCAACAACCTGGGGTACAATAAAGATTACGTGATCTACGCGCAGGTGCCGCGAGATTGGTCGGCAAAGGGGGTACAAAAAATGAGCGATACCCGTTACCAGCTTTCACTTGCGCCGCAGGTAAAAAGCGTATCGCTATCATGGGAAATTCTGGATGGGATGAACTGGGGGGGCTCCGCTCTGTATAAGCAAGGTGCCAACCCTGCGCAAACTATTGCCGCGCAAAACCTGGCAACCGATAGCCACTATGCCGAAACTTATGGCATCCCCCTAATAGCAGGTACGTTTTTTAAACCTACCTACAATGCCGCCGACTCAACCCTGGTGGTAATTAACGAGATGGAATCAAAAGCCATGGGCTGGAAAAACGCGCAGGATGCCATTGGTCAAAATATCATGATAACGGGCGCACCGCAGGTGTTTAAAATTTGTGGCGTTACTGCCAATTTTCATTACGCATCGTTACAAGGCCGCATAGAGCCGGTTACCTTTTTCAACGTAAATTATACAACGTTTTTTCGTTATTTTTCAATTAAGCTAAAGCCGGGCAATATGCAGCAAAATATTGCCGGTTTGCAAAAGGAATGGGGCAGACTATTGCCCGGTGCCCCCTTTGAATATCATTTTATGGACGATGCGCTGAACCGGTTATACAAAACCGAAATTCAGCTGAAGCAAGCGGCTTATATAGCCACTACGCTGGCTGTTATAATTGTGTTGCTGGGTGTGCTGGGCTTAATATCCTTAAGTATTCAAAAACGTACAAAGGAAATCGGCATCCGCAAGGTGCTGGGTTCATCGGTAGCGGGCATTATTGGTTTGTTTATGAAGGAGTTTTTAGTGGTGATATTGATAGCGGCGCTGGTTGCATGTCCGTTGGCTTACCTCATCATGACCCATTGGCTAAATGATTATGCTTATAAAATAGCCATTACGCTTAACCCATTTGTACTGGCTGTGGCGGGTTTAGCCATAGTAACGGCCATGCTTATTGCTATACAAACCATTAAGGCTGCGCTTGATAGCCCGGTGAAAAGCCTGAGAAGTGAATGAGGTTTTGAAAGTAATAGGCAATCAATAGACACATTTATAAAAAGGCGTCATGCTGAACTTCGTTGAAGCATAAGGTTAGGTCTGCGCTCGCCCTTCGATCACAATTGTTGGGAAGACTAAAAAGTTTGTCATTTCGACCGAGGAACGAGGAGAAATCTTATACGATATGCATTGAAGTCCTGTATTCCGCAGAAGATTTCTCTTTCGCGCCACACTTTTGCCCCGCGCTTGCTCGTATCGAAATGACAATTTTTATAAAGCTTTTAGTCTTCCCAACACCTGTCGTCTTTCGACAAGCTCAGGATGACAGCCCCCTTTTTGAATATTATTCTTTACTCATGTCTTTTCACGGGCTATATGCTAAAGAGAGATGGTTATTCCTCGCTTAATATGGTAAACTCAAAAGCCAGCGGTTCAAAATGGCGCACAAGCTGGTCAATGAACAGTTGTCCCCATTTTACATACATGAGGCCGAAGTTTTCGGTGCGTTCCTGCAGGCTGTCTTTTGGGAAAAGCTCGGCCTTAACGGCTGAGAGTTGCTCCAAACGAACTTGGTAGTTGCGTTTTTCGGCACGAATAAGTTTCTTTTCGAGGTTATCTACAGCACGTTTAAGGCGTGCCTGTACGGCCGCTGCCGACGGTGAAAGGGTAGGGTCGATCTTATAGGAGCGGAGCTTTATTTTTTCAAAAATACTGCTCATTTCGCGCCATTCCTGCTGTAAGGTAAGGTTATGGTTACTATGCTTTTTGATCCATGCGCTTTGTAGGGAATCGGTTTGTTTAAACAGATCGGCAACAGAAAGATCCATCCGCTCAATTTTAGCGGCCTGTTCCTTGCGTACCACCAATGCCGAATTACGCAGGATGAGGATCGGGAAATCTACCTTATAAAAATCGAAGTTTGATTTTAGCTCCAGCCAGTAAACCACCTCTGCACCACCGCCAATGTAGGCTATGTTGGGCAAAATACATTCCTGGTACAGGGGGCGCATCACCACGTTGGGGCTAAAACGCTCCGGATAATCCGCTATCTCCTGTTTTAGTTCTGCTTCGGTAAAGCGGGTATCGGTGTTCATTACCTCGTAATGGTCCTGTTCAAAAACAATACGTTCGCGCAGGTTATCTTTCAGGTAAAAAAAGTTGATCTCGCGCGGGTTAACCTGGATATGTACGCCCCGTTTTACCAACTGCTCATTAGTGGCATTGATGTTTTTAAAACTATTTTGGTTGATGATATCCTGCTCCATGATGGGGGCAAACTGCTGCTTAAACTCATGGTCGTCGGCATCAATAATTACCAGGCCGTAATCGCCAAAAAGGGCGTTAACAAGGTAACGGGTAGCATCTGCAAGTTTATCAAATTTGGTATAGGCGGTTTCCACAATTTCGGCAACCTCGCCGGCATGGCCTTCCATTCCCAAAACGCCTTTGTATTGATTAAGGGCCTGGCGCATGGTATCGGGGTTAATACGCCCGGTAGCACCCGAAGCCTCGTACCACCAATGTACTTTTTTGCCGCCTATATTGGTATAATTGATCTCGGCAAAATCATGATCTTCGCTGGCCATCCAGTAAACGGGCACAAAATTTTTATCGGGATGGGCGGTTTTTAACTGCTGCGCCAATTTAATAGCAGTGGCAATTTTATAAAGAAAATACAGCGGTCCTGCGAAGATATTCAGCTGGTGACCGGTAGTAATGGTATACGTATTATCCTCTTTTAACAGATCGATGTTATCTGCTACAAGCTTTGAATTTTGAATTTTAAGTTTTGAATTGTCGGCCTCTTCGGTGTTGTGGGTGTATTGCTTAGTTAAAATACGGTGCAGGATCTCGCGGTTGGCAACTACTTTTTTGTTCTTCAACAACTGGGCAAAGCCATCCATATCTGGACGCTGCCCATAAAAAGGTTGCAGATCGGTCCGGTTTTCGAGGTAATCGATAACGGTAGGCGAAAAAAATCCGGTTTCTTTATAACTTATACAGGAGGCTTCCATTGGTCCAAATGTAAACGCATTAGTGATAATGCGCTACAAATTAGCATTATTTTACAATATGTCCATAAAGGTCAAAGTCTTCGGCGCTGTCTATCTTTACGTTAACAAAACCACCAACGGTAGCATAATCAACACTGGCATCAATTAATACCTCGTTATCCACCTCGGGCGAATCAAATTCGGTACGACCAACAAAGTAGTCGCCGTCTTTTTTATCGATAAGCACCTTAAAGGTATGACCTATCTTCTCCTGGTTTTTGTCAAAAGAAATACCCTGCTGAATTTCCATTATGGCATCGGCACGTTGTTGTTTAACCTCGTCGGGTACATCATCAACCAGTGAATGTGCATGGGTTTTTTCCTCGTGCGAGTAAGTGAAACAGCCCAAACGATCAAACTGCGTATCCTCAACCCAGCGCTGCATTTCTTCAAAGTCTTGCTCGGTTTCGCCCGGGTAGCCGGTAATAAGGGTGGTACGCATGGCAATGCCCGGCACTTTATCCCTGATCTGGTTTACCACATCAATGGTTTTTTGCTTGGTGATACCGCGACGCATAGATTGCAGCATCCTATCGGTAATATGCTGTAAAGGCATATCCATGTATTTGCAAATGTTATCGCGCTCGTTCATCACATCCAGAATTTCCATTGGGAAGCCAGATGGGTAAGCGTACTGCAACCTGATCCATTCGATGCCGTTAACATCGCTCAGGCGGCGCAGTAATTCGTCGAGGTTGCGTTTGCCGTACAGGTCTAAACCGTAGTAGGTAAGGTCCTGCGCAATAAGGATGAGTTCTTTGGTGCCGTTTGCGGCAAGTTTTTGCGCATCAAGCACCAACTGGTCCATTGGTGTGCTGAGGTGTTTACCACGCATCAGCGGAATGGCGCAGAAAGAGCATGGACGGTTACAGCCTTCGGCAATTTTAAAATAAGCAAAGTGCGATGGCGTGGTTAAAAAACGCTCGCCAATAAGCTCATGCTTGTAATTTGCCCCAACGGATTGTAACAGATTTTGCAGATCATTGGTGCCGAAGTAGGCATCAACATTGGTGATCTCGGCTTCCAGCTCGGGTTTGTAGCGCTCGCTAAGGCAACCGGTTACGATTACTTTGCCAACTTTACCCTGTTCCTTTAGCTCGCTGTATTGTAAAATGGTATCGATGGATTCCTGCTTGGCATTATCAATAAAGCCGCAAGTATTTATCACAATAATATCATTGCTGCCTACAGATTCGGCCTCGTGCACCACATCAAACTGGTTGCCCTTTAGCTGCCCCATCAGGATCTCAGAATCATATATGTTTTTTGAACAGCCCAAAGTAACCACGTTAACGCGTTGTTTAACGGGGGTAATGATGGGTTGTTTTGTAATTTCCTTTGTTCTCATAATTAAAACTTATCAATGCGAAGAAGGCCTTACCTAAATCCTCTCCAAAGGAGAGGACTTTAACTCCTCGCGTTTTACTCTTTCCTTTGGAAAGGGTTGGGATTGTACCTAAATCCTCTCCAAAGGAGAGGATTTTAACTCCTCGATTTTTTAACTCCCTCTCCTTTGGAGAGGGTTGGGGTGAGGCTTATTCTTTAAAAAGAGAATTAACAAAGGCAGTCCTGTCAAACAGCTGCAAATGTTCAACACCTTCGCCAACACCAATGTATTTTACGGGAATCTTAAACTGATCTGAAATACCTATTACTACGCCGCCTTTTGCTGTGCCATCAAGCTTGGTGAGGGCCAGGGCATTAACGTTGGTAGCTTCGGTAAATTGCTTGCATTGTTCAATGGCATTTTGCCCGGTTGAGGCATCCAGCACCAGCAATATTTCATGTGGTGCGCCGGGAATTACCTTTTGCATCACATTTTTTATTTTGGTAAGCTCGTTCATTAAGCCAACCTTATTATGTAAGCGGCCGGCAGTATCAATAATGGCTACATCATCGCCATTGGCAACTGCCGAACGCAGGGTATCATAAGCCACCGAAGCCGGGTCGGAGCCCATTGGTTGGGCCACTACCTTTACATCAACACGTTTACCCCAAAGCTGCAGCTGGTCAACGGCGGCAGCACGAAAGGTATCGGCAGCGCCAAGCACTACCTGGTTACCCGCCTGTTTAAGTTTATGGGCCAGCTTGCCAATGGTGGTGGTTTTACCCACGCCATTAACGCCAACTACCATTATTACGTAAGGTTTTTGGGTACCGTATTCAAAAGTGTTGAAATCGTTACTGTTGTTTTCGGCCAGCAGATTCTGGATCTCGTCTTTAAGCAGGGTATTAAGCTCGCCGGTGCCAACGTATTTATCGCGGGCAACGCGGGCCTGGATACGCTCGATGATCTTGAGGGTGGTTTTTACGCCAACATCTGAAGTTACCAGCACTTCTTCCAAATTATCAAGTACATCGTCATCAACGGTAGATTTACCTGCAACGGCCTTGGTGATCTTTGAAAAAAAGTTATCCTTGGTTTTTTCTAAACCAGTATCAAGGGCTTGCTGCTCCTGCTGTGTATTTTCCTTTTTCTTAAAAAAATCAAATAATCCCATTTTTCAGATTTCAGATTTTAAATTTCAGATGTGCAGATTATTGATGTGCTGATTTCAAATTTCAGATACGCAGATTAATTTATTTATTTCTCATTTGCATATCTGAAATATGCACATCAACAAAAAAAGCCCTCTCGTAAAAACAAGACGGCTTCAATATTTTAATCAAAAGTTATTACAGGGTTTTACCTGCAATTGCATCCTTAACAAAATCGTTAGGAACAATTTGAGTTCTGAATGAATAAGCACCAGTTTTTGGTGATTTGTTCATTGTGATAACTTTTGAAAATTCTTTGCCTTTACCTGCTACTTTTAGTGTTGCAACTACTTTCTTTGCCATTTCTTTTAATTATTGAATTAGTGAGTTATTGAATTAGTGATACAGGATGCTTCAATTACAGAAAATCCCGGTTAACTAATTAGTCAATTACTTAATCTCTTTGTGAACAGTTACTTTCCTTAAAACCGGGTTGAATTTTTTCATTTCCAGTCTTTCAGTTGTATTTTTTTTGTTCTTGGTGGTAATATAGCGAGACATGCCTGGCATACCGCTTGTTTTGTGTTCAGTACACTCTAATATAACCTGAACCCTGTTGCCTTTTTTTGCCATTTTCTTTTTATGTTGTACGTGTCACCATCTCGGCTTACGTAATTTTCAAATTATTAAACTGCACGTTTGGTAATTACGCTATGCGCAACCACTAACGTAAAACCTACTAAATGTATCCTTTTTTTACAAATTTATTGATACAAGCAGTAATACCATTTTTAGTGATGGTTTTAACAGCTGATGTAGATACCTTTAAGGTAATCCATTTATCTTCTTCAGGGATATAAAACTTTTTAAGCTTTAAGTTTGGATGGAACCTACGTTTTGTTTTAACGTTTGAGTTAGAAACGTTGTTACCAACTATAGATGCTTTTCCTGTTAGATCACAAATTCTTGACATGACAAATATTTTTAATTATCAACCCTTTATTCAAAAAGAGTTTGCAAATATCAGACTTTTTAATCACATATTCAAGTGTGTTTTAAAAATAATTCAAAAAAGATTAAAGCGCCTTAAATAAGTTATATACAGACCATATCACCCAAGTTATATTGCCATTTATTGCAACCGTTTGTGCAATACTTTTTAAAACAGATACCGGCAAAAAAAGTATAATTACAGAGAAGATTTGTTTTTTTTAAATCTGTAGTCTATTTAAATCAATTGAAAACCACTAAGTATCATTCTTTTTAAATTTTTTTAATAAGTTGCACTTTTAATGCCTACTTCACACATAAATACCTAAATTAGGCCCACCATTATAACCACTATGAAGATTACATCATTTGAAGAATACAAGCAGGTTTATCAGCAAAGCGTTGAAAAACCCGAAGAGTTTTGGGCCGGTATTGCCGAAAATTTCCTATGGCAAAAAAAATGGGATAAAGTGCTGGACTGGAACTTTAAAGAACCAAACATTAAATGGTTCCAGGGTGCAAAGCTTAATATAACCGAAAACTGTCTTGACCGCCACCTGGAAACCATGGGCGATAAGCCTGCCATTATCTGGGAGCCAAATGATCCGCAGGAAGATCACCGTATACTAACCTATAAACAACTACACGATAAGGTTTGCCAGTTTGCCAACGTACTGAAAAATAACGGTGCAAAAAAAGGCGATCGTATTTGTATTTATATGCCCATGATTCCCGAGCTGGCCATCGCTGTTTTGGCTTGTGCCCGTATCGGTGCCATTCACTCGGTTGTTTTCGGTGGTTTCTCGGCACAATCAATTGCCGATAGGATTAACGATGCCGAATGTAACATCGTAATAACTGCCGATGGCGGTTTCCGTGCCAACAAAGCTATCCCCCTTAAAACCGTTATTGACGATGCGCTGGTGCAGTGCAAATCTGTAAAGCGGGTTATTGTGCTTACCCGCAGTCGTACCCCGGTATCAATGATTAAAGGGCGTGATGTTTGGTGGGAAGATGAAATTAAAAAGGTAGAAACTCAGGGTAATCCCGAGTGCGTTCCCGAGCCTATGGATGCCGAGGATATGCTGTTTATACTGTATACATCTGGCTCTACAGGTAAGCCAAAGGGCGTGGTGCATACCACCGGCGGCTATATGGTGTACACGGGCTATACCTTTGCCAACGTTTTTCAGTACAATAAAGGCGAGGTATATTTTTGTACTGCCGATATAGGCTGGATCACCGGGCACTCGTACATTGTATACGGGCCGCTATCGCAGGGGGCAACAACGCTGATGTTTGAGGGCGTGCCAACCTACCCTGATGCAGGTAGGTTTTGGGATATTGTAGATAAGTTTAAAGTAAATATATTATATACTGCGCCAACCGCCATTCGCTCGTTAATGAGCTTTGGCGAGGAACCGCTGAAGGGGAAAGACCTTAGTTCGCTTACCAAATTGGGTTCGGTAGGGGAGCCAATTAATGAGGAAGCATGGCATTGGTACGATGAAAAAATTGGTCATGGTAATTGCCCCATTGCCGATACCTGGTGGCAAACCGAAAATGGCGGTTTAATGATATCGCCCATTTGCAACGTTACCCCAACCAAACCGGGTTATGCCACCCTGCCATTGCCGGGTGTACAGCCAGTGTTGGTTGACGAAAACGGAAACGTAATTGAAGGTAACGGCGTAAGCGGAAACCTTTGTATTAAATTCCCTTGGCCGGGTATGCTGCGCACCACTTATGGCGATCATGAGCGTTGCCGCACCACTTATTTTGCCACCTACCCCGATATGTATTTTACCGGCGATGGTTGCCTGCGCGATGAGGACGGTTATTACCGCATCACCGGCAGGGTAGATGATGTGCTGAATGTATCTGGTCACCGTATTGGTACGGCCGAGGTAGAGAACGCCATTAACATGCACAGCAGTGTGGTTGAATCGGCCGTAGTTGGTTATCCGCATGATATTAAGGGGCAAGGCGTTTACGCTTATGTGGTTAGTCCGGATAAGCATGGCGACGAAGAAATTACCCGCAAGGATATCATCATGACGGTATCGCGCATTATTGGTGCTATAGCCAAGCCCGATAAAATACAGTTTGTAACCGGCCTGCCAAAAACACGTTCGGGCAAGATCATGCGTCGTATTTTACGCAAAATTGCCGAAGGCGATACAGCAAACTTGGGCGATACCTCAACGCTATTGGATCCTGCCATTGTAGATGAAATAAAAGCAGGGAAACTGTAGGAGAGAAAGGACTTTTGGAACAAGGAGTAAGGACTTTCGGACTTGCTCCCGATATTGTCATTTCGAACGAGGTACGAGGAGAAATCTTAGACGAAATGCAAAGTCGCACAAGATTTCTCCTCGTACCTCGTTCGAAATGACAGACGTTTTTATTGAAAAGAACGTTGCAAGTTCAGGCGTCTGCGCCTGAACTGATCTTGGCATGGGCGTCCACGCCCATTTGCTTAGTATGGTAAGCGTGGACGCTTACCGTTTTCTAACTCCGGCGTGGACGCCGGAACTTGCATTGGGAAACGACAACGTTTTTCATTGAAAAGAACAAAGAGTAGGAGCTTTTGGATTAAGGATATAATCGACATAAGATGGAAGAAAAGAAAAATAAGCGATTGGCGAGGATGAAATCTTTTATCCTTGTTCTTTGCTCCCAAAAGTTTTGCTCTAAAAACCTTTTCTCTCTCAGCTCCTTTGTCTTTATTCCCTTAATCCTTGTTCTTTTTTCCTTCATCAACAATCCGTCAACAAGATATAATCTCGATTTTTTTACGGCCCATAACCAGTTTTACTTATCTGATTCGGGTTATCTGAGCAACACAGGCGATGATGAATTTTGGTCGCCCAAGGCTTATGCCGCCCGGCTGGCCGTTGCCGATGATGTGCTGGGCATAAGCATAGCCAGCTATGGCCACGTAAAGGCGCAGCTAAATGTGCTGGACGCGCCCGACAAGGAAAAAGACTTTTCCCGGTATGATCATGTGGTTGAAGCCGGTGTAAAAATAAGCTCGGGATTGTTGCTGGTATATAATTACCCGGATAGTAAAGTGGCTTTAAAGGCCATTGTAACCCCGGGTACCTATCGTGTGCGCGTTTATTCGTACGGCCTCACCAATGTAAACCCCGATGAAGACGAAGGTGTAGACCACTACAAAATAAACCTCTGGAAAGATAACAACACCCAACGCAAAGTTTTAAAACAGTTTGAGAAAGAGGAGTAGAGCGGATTGATTAATGATGGAAGGATTAAAAGAGGAAGGATTCTTTATTTAAAGAATTTTGAAAGTTGGATACCGAAGCCAGGTAATAATAAAGAGTTCAGTGTTTCTGTTTTTTGTGCTTTTTGATGCAGATAGTAGGCACCCTCCTTCAATAAATAAAGATCTGCGTTCTCTTGTACAGGGTCAATTATAATATATTCTTTAACGCCGTACTTTTCATAAATATCCTTTTTCTGGCGAAGATCATAATAAGCGTTTGACGGCGAAAGTATTTCGATGATCAAATCGGGTGCGCCTTCAATACGGTCTTTTATCAGTTCAGGGATCCGTTCTTCTGAAATATAAAGGATATCCGGCTGCAGGATATTCCCATCATCAAATTTTACATCCATAGGTGCACTTACCAAAAACCCATTGTCGTTTTTGCTGTCTAAAAAATTCAACAAGGTTTGCAAAACTTTTGCGGAAATTACCTGATGTATAGCAAGCGGTGATGGCGACCTAATTAAATCATAGTTTATTAACTGAAAAGGGGCACCTTCTTCCAGGAGCGAATAATCATCAATGGTGTATTTCTTTTTCTTGTCAGTAATCAACATCAATCGAATATAACTAATTTCGCACAATGAAAACAGCGAAACCTACAATACTTGTTGTAAACGACGATGGTATAACGGCACACGGTATTAAAGCCCTGTTGGAAGTAATGAGCACTATTGGTCGTGTAGTGGTGGTAGCGCCGGATAGTCCGCAATCGGGCATGGGGCATGCCATTACCATTGGCAAACCGCTGCGTTTAGATAAGGTAGATATTTACGAGGGCATAGAAATGTACCGCTGCTCGGGCACCCCGGTTGATTGTGTTAAGCTGGCGGTTAACATAGTATTTAAAGGCCAAAAACCCGATCTTTGTGTATCGGGCATTAATCATGGTTTAAATAATTCTATCAATGTGCTGTATTCCGGCACCATGTCGGCAGCGGTTGAGGGCGCTATAGAAGGCATTCCATCAATAGGTTTTTCATTGGATGATTATAACCTCGATGCCAATTTTAGCCACTGCTTAAAGTTTGTTAAAGAAGTGGCGCTGCAGGTTTTGGCTAACGGCTTGCCGGTAAATACCTTGCTGAACGTTAACTTCCCTAATACAAATAATATAAAAGGCATTAAAATTTGCAGGCAGGCAAATGCCAAATGGGCCGAAGAATTTGATGAGCGGGTTGATCCGCATAAGCGTACCTATTACTGGCTTACCGGCGAATTTCAGTTAGATGATGCCGGCGAGGATACTGATTCATGGGCGCTGGCACATAATTACGCTTCGGTTGTGCCTATTCAGTTTGATATGACTGCCCACTATGCCATTCAATATTTAAATAACTGGAAGTTTAATGTTTAATTTACTTCGCCAATAAATGCTAAAAAACAATACCATAACAGCCGGTATCATAGGTGGTTCCATACTGCCCGGCATCAGCTTGTTTATATTTTTGTATTTGCTGAAGGGTAATTTTCTCATCTTCGATAAACCCGGCACTCCCTACCTGGTGGCCATCGCTTTAAATCTTTTTATTACCCGTTATTGCTATAAAAAAGGAATGGATAAAACAGGAGCGGGTATAATTGTGGTTACCTTTTTATTTATGGCCGCCGTGTTCATTTTTAAATTACAACCCCTCAGATGAAATATTACCTGGTAGCCGGCGAGGCCTCGGGCGATTTGCATGGGGCTAATTTAATGAAGGAATTAAAAAAGCTGGACAATGCGGCCGACTTTCGTTTCTTTGGCGGCGACCTTATGCAGGCCGAAGGCGGTACACTGGTAAAGCACTATGCCGATATGGCCTTTATGGGTTTTGTGGAAGTGGTGGCAAATTTACCGGCTATCCTTAAAAACCTGAAATCGTGTAAGCAGGACATCAGCCAATACCAGCCCGATGTTTTGGTGCTGATAGATTTTCCGGGCTTCAACCTTAAAATTGCCCAATACGCCAAAAGCATCGGTCTGGAGGTATACTATTATATATCGCCCAAAGTTTGGGCCTGGAACCAGAAACGGGTTTTAAAGATCAAGCGGATAGTAGACCACCTGTTTTGCATCCTGCCTTTCGAAGTGGAATTTTATAAAAGCTGGGGCATGGAAGTTGATTATGTGGGTAACCCCCTGCTGGATGCCATTTCGGCCTTTAAGCCAGATTCCGGTTTCTTGAAGCAGCACAACCTGGAGGGAAAAAGAATTGTTGCCCTGCTGCCCGGCAGCCGCAAACAGGAAATTAGTTATTTACTGCCCGATATGGTTGCCGTGGCCAAACAGTTTACAGATTTTCAGTTTGTGATAGCCGGCGCGCCATCTTTTAAAGTCGATTTTTATACCGAATTTTTGCAGGATAGCAACATCCCCATAATATTTAACGCTACTTACAATTTGCTTAAACATGCCGAGGCAGCCGTTGTAGCATCGGGCACCGCCACGTTGGAAACTGCTCTTTTTAATGTACCGCAGGTGGTGGTTTACAAAGGCAACTCCGTAACTATAGCTATAGCAAGAGTACTGGTGAAAATTAAATTTATATCACTGGTAAACCTTATTGTTGACCGGGAAATTGTAAAAGAGCTAATTCAGCAGGATTGTACCGAATTTAAAATAGCTGCCGAACTCAATGCTATACTTAACGATAAAGCTTACCGGGCAGCCATGCTCAATAACTATGATAAGCTGGACGAGCGCATGGGTACCCCCGGTGCATCGGCAAAAACAGCAGCGCTCATTATAAAATACGCCGCAAAAAAATAAAGCCCCGCAATTTGCAGGGCTTTATCGTTTTCATAGGTGATGTTGTAAAACTTTATAGGTAGATGTATATATGATGATATCAGGCTGCCGACATATTTTCGCGGGCCGCCTGTTGACTGATATTCCTTACGGTACTGTTTGCTTTGAAGCTCCTAAGATCTTGCAATAACATATTCTTCAATTCATTGTCAAAGCGGGCAACTAATTTACTGGCAGATGGTGTTTTGTAAGTTTTCATAGGTAGGTGTATCGTGTAGATAAATAGGTGTATGTTAATTAAGCAGCAGTTGGTAATCCTTGTGTGCGTGCTTTCAATGCTTTTAAATCGTTCATTATAATCATCTTCAATTCGTTATCAAAACGTGCTGTTAATTTGCTGGTTGCTGGTTTTCTTGTGGTTTTCATAGTTTTAGTTTTTTGTATATTTTAAATGTCTTTTGTTTAATCTTCTTTTTCTGTTTCCTGGTTTTCGGTAAGGTTATCCTTGCGCCTTTTTGCCTCGTTGTATTGCCTTAAAATTTGTTCCTGATCTCGCGGATCAGTTGTTTTTGCTGGCTCTACCGGGTTTTGCCATTCTTTTTCTTCTTCCTTAACCGTTTTCTTTTTAGTTTCCATAACAGTTATGTTTGATGAGTAGTATTCCAATCCTGTGCCAAAAATTGGTGTGCATCAAAAAAAAGTCATTTCAGCGTCTGTAATTTTTTACGATACGATGTAATTGCCTGTTTTTAAAGGTTTTTGAACCAAATATTTTTTTGGTTTTTTTATACAGCGTATGTGGGGTTTGTTTTCAAACTGTACGCTGATAACTATGATTCCGAACACCTGCCCTAAATCCGAACGTTTTTCTTGTAGTTAATAAAGTGCACAATAAGTGCAATGCCGGCAAAAGCGGCACCTATGGCGCATACACCGTTCCACTGGTAATTTTTCCAAAGCTGGCTGGCCAGGAACGTGCCGGATGCACCGCCCACAAAGTATGATACCATATATACCGTGTTAAGCCTGTTGCGCGCCTCCGGTATCAGCGAGAAAATGATGGATTGATTGGAGATATGCGTGGCCTGTACGCCCATATCCAATATGATAACCCCAATAATGAGCCCGGCAATGCTATGGCTGGAAAAGTAGAATACAATGTAGGAGATGAGCACCAATAATAAGGTATAGCCCGAGAGTTTGTACGAGTCCATTTTATCGCTCAGGCGACCCATCATCCCGGCTGCCAAGGCCCCGAAGGCGCCCACCAGGCCAAAGGCGCCTGCCGCCGCACTGCCCTCGTTAAACTGCGGCTGTTTTAAAAGGAATACAAGGGTTGTCCAAAATGCGCTGAAACCCGCAAAGCACAAAGCCCCGCGAAATGCCGCCATACGCAGTTTGGGCTGTGTTTTAATTAAATGCACCAACGATTTCATCAGGTTTTTATAATTACCCTTATAATCGGGTTCTACTTCGGGTAAAAACAAAAATATCATGAGCCACATGGCCAGCATCAATCCCGTAGCTATATAATACATGGCCCGCCAGCCCCAATGCTCGCCCACAAAACCGCTCAGTGTGCGCGATAGCAGTATGCCTATCAGCAGACCGCTCATCACAAAACCTATTTTTTTACCGCGCTCGTGTGGTTTGGCCAGGTGCGCCGCCATTGGTATAAGCAATTGCGGAATAACCGACGATAAACCCAGCAGAAACCCCGCCACCGTCATCACCAAAATAGAGGTTGCCATAGCGCTGGCCAGCAGGGCTATAATAACCACAGCAAAATCTATAACTATAAGCCTCTTGCGTTTAACCATATCGGCCAGCGGAATAATGAACAACAGCCCCGTGGCATAACCAATTTGAGTGAACAGCGATACTTGCTGCGCTTTTTTATCGGTGATGTTAAAAGTGTGTGCAATATCGGCCAGCAGGGGCTGGTTGTAGTAAATATTAGCCACCACCAATGATGTTGCAATGGTCATGATCCATAACGTGAACATGGTTAAATGCGGATGATCTTTTGATGGCTGGGTAGCTGTCATGGCTGTTTTTAAGTAAATGCGGTGCAAAAGTGCGTAAGCATTTTTTAAAAAAGGCTTTATTAAAGTAATTTTTATCTCATAAAAAACAATAAGATAAATGTTATGGAGTTTAAATATTGAAGAAAATATTACCGCAAGCAGATGTTTTTTATAAATTTTGACAAAAAAATGCATTTGTTCTTTAAAAAAATAGATTTAAAATGAAATTTTGACAAGTATTTGCGTTGAAAATTTATTTTTGTTCTATTTTTTAATTTTTTTTATGTTAAAATTTGTTAAAAATTGATTTTTTATCAAAATAAAATGGTTGATTAATAATAATTGATTCAAAAAAGTGTTATTTAATTATGTTGATTAAAAAGATTTGAAAAATTATCAGATTTATAAAGTTTTATTTGTATTTTTGAGAATCAAACAGGGGATGTGAGTTGTTTTGATAAATGTTACAAAAAAATTACAAAATAAAATTAGTGTAATTAAAAAGTTAGTGTTACTTTTACACCATAATAAAAACACACATAAAATAGTCTTCTCATAATTTAGGTTTATAATTGGTTAGTAAAGGCCCCTGCCCATCAGGGGCTTTACTTGTTTTATAGCTTTTCTGTTTTGCTCCGGTTTGTTTTTCAGTAACGTTTCTTTGGCTAATTATTTAGCATTGGTTTTGTCGGCCTTGAGCCTTAATCAAGTTATTTTTAGGGGAGTTTTATACCACAAACAAGTTGAAAATTTATTGATCAGCAAATTTTAAACTTTATTGGCAAATATCATCTAAACGCATATATTTGCACTCCATCAAAACGGGGGATTAGCTCAGCTGGCTAGAGCGCTTGCATGGCATGCAAGAGGTCATCGGTTCGACTCCGATATTCTCCACACATTGATTATCAGGCTTTTAGATTGGCATCTAAAAGCCTGATTTTTTTACAGGTACAACATAGGTACAACACTTTCATCCCTTATTATCAAGTTTTAGTACTTCGAAAAATGCGCGAAATGTTTTTTTTTGATATTTTTTAGTCAATTTAGATTACATCCCGCGCATGTCAAAAACTAATTTTACCCGATACTCACTTCTTTTTCGATCCTTCATATCGGATGTTCAACTCCCTTAATGGTAATAATGGTAGTTTTAATACAGATTAAAAAACGAGCGAATTACACTACCTATGAAAGACCATTCGCAAGAGTATGGGGTGCTGGAAGTCGTGGGTTCAGATTCCCGCCATATCGACTTAAAAATAAAGGACGTAAGATTAAAAAAGGCCTTTCGCACGTTGATTCAAAATACTAAAGCAAAAGATTTTCAAAATCACTCAAAGGCTATCAATACGGCTTAAACGCTCCAAATCTTCCACAAATCGGGTCGAAAATCTTTCACTTTTGGCTAAGTGCATGAGGTAGCCCTTACTGGACGTTTCTCGAACTACTTCTTACAAGATCTCAGGGCTTTCGCTTTTTAATATTATGCCGGTCGATTTTGCAAGTATTTAATTCTTAATCAAGAAAATAGTTATATTGGCACTCTAATTATTTGCCACATTTTTGATTAAATACGACAGGATGCCGGTTTATAAAGCATACCATGATAATGAGCTCCTTGACCTTTTAAATAGGGAAGACCATTTAGCGTATACCGAGATATTTAATCGATACAGTGCCCCACTTTACGCACATGCTTACAATAAATTACGTAACGAAGATGATGCGCACGACGTGGTGCAAGAAATGTTCCTAAAGCTATGGGATAAAAGAGCGCGCTTTGGTGACGGCCTTACCGCTGGGGACGAGCGTAAAATCAATCTTGCAGGTTATTTATTTACCGGTGTTCGCAACGCGATTTTCGACATGATCAGGCATAGAAACGTGGCTGCGGCTTATGAAGAGTCTTTCCTTAAATTTGATACTCAACATTATCCCATCGCCGATTACCTGATTAGGGAAAAACAGTTCGCAGAACTTATCGAAAAGGAAATTGCCGCTTTACCACCCCGAATGCGGGAGGTGTTTGAGCTAAGCAGAAAAGATAACTTGTCTTACAAGGAGATTGCGTTGAAAATGAATATCGCCGAATCAACCGTTGCAGATCAGATGAAGAAAGCACTGAAGATCCTGCGGCCCAAGATCGGGATGATGATGATCGCGTATTACCTGTTAAACCAATAAAAAAATATTTTTACAATGCATCCCCTATGGTGCTAACATGATCGTATTACTGATGGATGAAGCTAAGACATCCTTGTAGTAATGCAGCGTAACCAATTAAAGGCCCTAATTAAAAAGTATCAGAATAGCGAGTGCACCGAGGAGGAAAAGGCACTGCTTGAAAGGTGGTACCTGAACTGGAACGAGGAAGACAGAACAGCGCTTTCTGAAGAACAACTTGTAAAAGCGCAACAACGTCTCTGGGCGGGTGTAGCGCCAAAGCCAAAAGCCTCAATTGTTAAAATATGGGCAAGATATGTTGCAGCAGCAGTCATAGTTATTGCTGTGGGTATCGGCATGTATAATTATGTCACCAAGCCATCCGGAAAAACCCATCCATCTACAACTGCTCAAAACATCATTGTTCCTGGTAGAAATAAAGCTTATCTCGTTTTGGCTGATGGTAAGCGGATCAGTTTAACAGATCAAAAGAACGGCGCTATTGCAACGCAGGCCGGCGTGCAGGTTTTGAAAACCGCAGACGGGCAGTTAAGTTACGTCATTGCCGATCAGGGGCATAGTGCTTCTTTAGTGTATAACACCATTGAGACACCCAAAGGCGGTCAATACGAGGTAGTTTTACCGGATGGCTCAAAGGTTTGGCTCAATGCAGTATCCTCACTCAGGTTTCCATCGAGTTTTGCAGGCCTGGCCGCCAGAAAGGTGGAATTAAAAGGTGAAGCATATTTCGAAGTAGCTAAGAGTACGCACTCAAACTTACCTGTTCCATTTCAGGTATCTACCAACAAACAAGAGATTCAGGTATTAGGCACGCACTTTAACGTCAATAGTTATGCCGATGAAGAACAAACTAAAACGACTTTGCTGGAGGGCTCTGTCAGGGTACAAAGTGCCGACAAACAGTTTGCTGAAGTCTTGAAACCCGGAGAACAATCATTGTTGAGTAATAACAGGCTCATGGTGCAAAGGGCAAACATCGAAGAAGCCGTTGCCTGGCAAAACGGGAATTTCAGTTTCTATGCCGAAGATATCAGCAGCATTATGCGGAAACTGGAACGATGGTATAATATAGAGGTAGATTATAAGGGGCAGGTAACAGACGAACGCTATTACGGAAGCATTGCCCGCTCAAAGAATATTACTGAAGTGTTAAAAATGCTTGAAAAAGCGCAAGGTGTTCATTTTAAGATAGAAGGAAGGAGGGTAACCGTCATGCAGTAACGCTATACATGCCTTAAAATGATCTAGTCAAAAAGTCACCCCGGGTGGAGCCGGGATGACTATGTACTTAGATTATCCCAATTAAACTAATTGAAGAACCGCAAGGTGCCGTAACCATCTGAAAATGAAAGGCGCATTGCATATTAAACCCAAGCTTGTCAAATGTACAAATTTTACAAACAAAAATTGGTGCAGCCGCCCCGCTGCATTTACAAAAGCCTGTTAATTATGAAGTTAACAACGCTGATTATCGTGATCTCTATGCTGCAGGTGAGCGCAAGTTCCTTTGCACAGAAGATCACCTTATCACAAACAAATGCCTCGCTACCCGAGGTGTTCAGCCAGATCAAAGCCCAAAGTGGTTATGATTTTATATTTAATGCCACTACGGTAAAAGGGGCCGGAAAGATCAGCATACATGTAAAAAATGCTGGTTTGACTGAAACGCTGAAACAGCTTTTTGCCGGCCAGCCTTTAAACTACACCATTGAAAATAATTCGGTAATAGTTACCAAAAAGGAAGTGACGACAACCGCACCGATCATGGTTGAAACGACAGTTAACGGCCGCGTGCTGGATGATAAGGGGCTACCTATACCGGGCGTTACCGTGACGGTAAAGAACTCGCCGGTACAAACCGTTACGAACAATAATGGTGAGTATACGATTAAAACGGAACCTGATGGGGTATTGATGTTCAGTTATATCGGATACCAGACGCAAGAGGTTCAGGTTGCTAATAAAAAGGTTATTGATGTTGTGCTCGCGCTGAATTTGGGTAAGCTTGATGAAGTGGTTGTGGTAGCATATGGTACACAGCAACGAAAAACATTAACGGGGGCAATTTCCACTGTTCAAAGCGAAGATCTCACAGCGGCGCCCCTGGCCGGCGTAACCAATGCGCTGGCGGGCCGCCTGCCGGGCTTGGTTTCCCAGCAGCTAAGCGGCCAGCCCGGGAGTGACGCCGCCACGTTAAGCATCCGCGGATTTGGCAATGCACTGGTTATCGTAGATGGTGTTGAATCGAACATGAACAACATTGATGCAAATCAAATTGAATCAGTATCGATCCTGAAAGATGCTTCCGCGTCTATTTACGGTGCACGGGCTGGCAATGGGGTAATTTTAGTTACCACAAAGAGAGGGGGCGGCAAAAAGCCCATAATTTCACTTGCCAGCAACTATACGCTACAAGGTGTAACCAATATGCCGCACCCGGTTAATGCCGGTCAATATGCCGAATTGCGTAGGGAAGCATGGCTACAGTCAGGGCAACCGGAAGCAACTGCACCGTACACACAGGAACAGATTAATAAATACTACGACGGTACTGACCCTAATTTTCCAAACACCGATTGGTACGACGTACTTATCAGGCCATGGGCACCGCAGGTTCAAACAAACTTATCGGTGCGTGGCGGTTCAGAGAAAATAAAATTTTACGGTTTTCTAGGTTATACTGATCAGGAGTCAATATGGCGAAAAAATGGCGGCGACTACAACCGGTATAACTTACAGTCGAACATTGATGCAAAAATTACAGACAATTTGTCTTTGCAATTTGACCTTTCTACGGTTATTGAAGATATGAATTATCCGTTGCGTCCCCAATCATCCAACGGCGCGGCCTGGCAGGATTTCTGGAATACACTACCCATATACCCATCTGAGTTTCCAGATCCTACGAAAATACCATTTGCTAACGGAGGAGGAACGGGAGGAGCGCATATTACCACGAATAGTGACATATCGGGCTATAACAAAACCAGTAAGCAAAATCTCAAAGGTACCATTGCGCTAAACTACAACATAGCAAAAGTAAAGGGCCTTTCTGCAAGAGCGTTATTTAATTATTTGCAGGATTACATCACCGAAAAGGCGTTTACCAAGCCTGTAAGTTTTTATTACTATGATTATACCAGCGGTATATATTCCCTGGCGGGCTCTATGGGGTCAAAGGCGTCGCTAAGTATTGGCGATACCAAAAGCAGGATACTTACAACCCAACTGTCGTTGAACTATGATCGCATTATAAGGGACGATCATCATATCTCAGCCCTTGCGCTATATGAAGAGATCACTTCCAGAAGCGATTTTTTAACCGGGGCAAGAACCAATTTTTTAACGCCTGCTATAGATCAGCTATTTGGCGGAAGTACAGTTAATCAATTCGCAAACGGACTTGCTACTGAAGGCGGCCGGAAAAGTTATATCGGCAGACTTAAATATGACTATAAAAGCAAGTATTTATTTGAAGCTACCTTAAGAGCAGATGCATCGGCGAGATTTGCACCCGAAAAGCGATGGGGTTACTTCCCTGGGGTATCAGCAGGCTGGGTACTTTCGCGAGAGAAGTTTTTAGCTAACACATCTTCATACCTTGATGAACTGAAATTACGGGCCAGTTATGGTAAATCGGGAAATGACGGCATTGGCAATTTTCAATTTTTGTCAGGTTATCAATATGGTGGCACCTACCTGTTTGGTAACAATGCTTCGCAAGGTATAGCCTCTACCTGGCTGGCCAATCCAAATTTAACATGGGAAAGAATTAAAATCTCGAACGTAGGCCTTGACGCATCATTCTGGAACGGCTTATTAAGCGGCCAGTTTGAGGTTTTTTACCGCGAAAGAAACGGGATACTATTTACCCGGGGCAATACATTGCCATCCACCTTTGGCGCGCTTTTGCCTACAGAAAATATAAACAGTACCAATGACAGAGGTTTTGAAGTAAAATTAGGTACCGCCGGAAAAAAGAATGACTTCTCCTGGAATATCAGCGCTAACGCTTCATGGTCAAGGTCAAAATGGAACCATTATGAAGAGCCTGAATATACGGATCCGGATCAAATACGGATAAGTAAACGTTCGGGCAGGTGGACCGATGATACCTACGGATATATCAGCGACGGACTGTTTACTTCGATGGATCAGATAGCCGCGTTGCCGTTCGATCAGGATGGTCAAAAAAATGCCTCGTTACGGCCCGGTGATATCCGTTTTATTGACCTGAACGGCGATGGCAGGTTAGATTGGCGGGATCAGAAAAATGTAGGCATGGGTTCAATACCGCACTGGATGGTCGGGTTAAATGCAGCGTTTAAATACAAAAACTTTGATTTGGCCACTTTATGGCAAGGTGCGTTTGGCCATTACACTTATTTAACGCTTCAACGCGGTTTAGTACCTATCGAAACCCAGTTCAATTCGAGGTGGACGGAAGCTAATAATAATCCAAACGCACTTGTGCCAAGATCGGGCGGTGCAGCTTCTAACTCTTTCGCTTCGGATTTTTACTACAAAAATGCGGGCTATTTGCGATTGAAGTCGCTAACCGTGGGCTATAGTTTGCCTGCTTCAGTACTTCAGAAAGTAAACGTACAGCAATTACGGATTTATTTTGCCGGAACTAACCTGCTGACCTTTGACAGGTTGAAAGATTACGGGGTTGATCCCGAAGCACCCGCCGGTAGCCTGGGTCTTTATTACCCTCAGCAACGAACCCTATCTCTGGGTTTGAATGTCTCACTTTAACGTTAAACTAAAGCAATGAAAAAGTTATATACGCTTATCATAGTATTGGCACTTTCGGCATCATCCTGCCAAAAAAATGTGTTAGATAAAGTCCCCCTTGACATTATTTCGGATGCCACGGTATGGAATGATCCCATATTGATCGATGCCTATCTTACGCAGGTATACAGTCAATTATCCATTTTGACTAATGAAACCAAGGGCAACGACTGGAATACAGGTGAATCATGGTATACACCTTTTGAGATCAACCAGGTTAGTGATGAAGCAAAAGCTAACCGGGTAGCAGACGCTTACAATTATAAATTTGGTAATCTGAGAATAGATGGTGGTTTGCTGGAGTGGTGGGAACTATCCTATAAATCTATCAGGGAACTCAATATATTTCTTGAACGTATGCCTGCTTCGCCTATTGATGAAGACCTGAAGAAGAAACGGATTGCAGAGGCAAGATTTTTAAGGGCATTCAACTATTTTGCAATGGTAAAGCGCTATGGAGGCGTTCCGTTGATCACAGTAGCACAGAAATTGGATGACGATAACGCTACATTATATCCAAAGCGAAACAAAGAAGAAGAAATATATGATTTTGTGCTGTCGGAGATGGATGCCGTTGCTAATGACCTTCCTGAAAAGGTTGCTGACAATGACTATGGCAGACCATCAAAGTACGCTGCCCTGGCACTAAAATGCAGAGCCGCGCTTTATGCCGGAAGTATAGCACAATTTAGTACCGTACAATTAGACGGGGTGGTGGGTATCGCCGCTGCAAAAGCAACAGAATATTATCAAGCAGCTTATGATGCTGCTACCCTTATTATGAATGGTTCCGGTCATGCATTATATAAAGCCGATGCCGATAAGGTCACCAATTTCCGGAATATCTTTTTGGTTAAACGAAACCCGGAAGTTATATGGGCCAAAGCACATAACCTGAGCGACAAAGACGCAGGTGGTAACGGCTGGGCCTATGATTTTTTTCAAACCCCTGTACCCAATGCCTGGGGCGGTGGAAATGCGGATGGTGTTTACCTTGAAATGGCTGAAGAGTTTGAACATACAGACGGCAGTTCAGGCAAATTAGACCGTAATGCCATTCAGCAGGGACTATGGACGACTACCGATTTGTGGAAGGATAAAGATCCCCGCTTTTTTGCGACGCTTTATACCATGAACACACCCTGGAAAGGTGGCTTGATAGACTGGCATATGGGGATACTAAAACCCGACGGAACCATACAAACCGACGGTTCTTATAACGGTAGGCTGGCTATGGGGACACAAGATGGCACTACTGGTTTCGGTGTAATGAAATATTTGGATGAGGCGAAAGATAATACGCAAAACATTCGCGGAACATCGCAAACAGATTATATCATTTTCCGTTATGGCGAGGTATTGCTTAATTATGCGGAAGCCGCATTTGAACTTGGAAAAACCAATGATGCTTTAAACGCTGTTAATCAGATCAGGGAGCGAGGCGGAATTAAGTTACTGACCTCTATAGACAGGGCTAAGATACACCATGAGCGGAAAGTTGAGCTGGCTTTTGAAGGTCAGCGTTATTGGGATGTGAGACGGTGGCGGACCGCCGTGGCAGATCTGTCCGTGAACGGATCTGGTTTGCGCTATGTATTGGAACCTACCAGTAACAAGTATAAGTTGATGGTTATCGAAAAAATTGACGGAACTGTGCGCGTACCCGCTTTTTTCCAACGGAATTATTATTTGCCCATCACACTTGGCCGGACAAGTAATAACCCCAATTTAGTAGAAAACCCCGGATACCAATAAAAATTAAATTATGAAATTTCCTTTTTTTCTTTCTGTTTTCCGTCCCTTAAGGGATGGAAAACGGGAAAAATATGCCCTTTTTTTATCGCTTATGTTTACTTGCACCGGTTTGTTTGCTCAAGAAACTGCACCTGTAACCATTATACCGCAACCGGTACAACTGGAAAAATCAACAGGTGCGTTTATCCTCAGCAATCAAACAGTTATTAAAGCAGATGCCCCTAACGATAGAACCGTTTTGTTTCTGTTACAATATTTGAACCGCAGGTTTGCACATACCGGCAAAAAGATTAGTGTCGCCAAATCAAATGCTGCAGCATCGGCACCATTGATAGTTTTGACCAGCACGGGATCGGAAGCGCTTCTGGCCGAAGGATACCGCCTCAAGGTAACACCGCGTAAAGTTACCATCATCGGAAAGGGTGCCGGGTTGCTGTATGGTGTGCAATCGTTTATCCAATTATTGCCTTTAAAGTTTGCTAAAACTGCGGCCATACCTTGTTTAACAATTAATGATTATCCCAGGTTTCCATACCGGGGGTTGATGGTAGATGTGGCCAGGCACTTTTATTCCGTATCAGATATTAAGACCCTGTTGGATCTTATGGCATCGTACAAACTGAACCGGTTTCATTTCCATCTTACCGATAATGAAGGCTGGCGTATCGAAATAAAAAAATATCCCAAACTGGCACAAATTGGCGGATTCAGAAAAGAAAGTCATATTGGTTTTAACAGGGATTGGTTTGATGAAATGCCTTATGGCGGCTACTATAAACAGGAAGAAATTAAAGACTTGGTGAAATATGCCCAGGAAAGATACATCACGATTATACCGGAAATAGAAATTCCTGCACATTCAAGAGCCGCTTTGCGTGCCTATCCCGAGCTTAAATGCCAGCTTCCCGAAGATGTTAAAAATAAGGAGTTGGCTGATTTCCTTTACTGCCCTACCGAGGAAACCTTTAAATTTCTTGAAGATGTACTAACCGAAGTTATTGATCTGTTTCCGAGTAAACTAATTCACATCGGTGGTGATGAGGCCGATAAAACCCCGTGGAAACAGTCTGCTTTTACACAAAAACTCATAAAAGATCTTAAGTTGAAAGACGAGTATGAATTGCAAAGCTATTTTATTCATCGTATAGAAAAATTCGTTAATAAAAAAGGACGTAATATCATTGGCTGGGACGAGATATTGGAAGGAGGATTAGCACCCAACGCAACGGTAATGAGCTGGCGGGGCGAAGAAGGCGGCATAGCGGCGGCAAAAATGAACCATGATGTCATTATGGCTCCGGCCGGGAATGGGTTGTATCTTGATCATGCACAAAGCACATCTGATAGGGAACCTGTAAATATCGGGGGATTCTCTTCACTTCAAAAAACGTATTCGTATGATCCGCAGCCAAAGGTTTTAACTCCGGAGGAGAAAAAACATATTATTGGTGTACAGGCAAACATTTGGACAGAATATATACCTACGCTACCTAAATTGCAATACATGTTACTGCCTCGCATGTTGTCTCTGGCCGAAATTGCCTGGACACCGGTGGATAGGAAAAACGTTGACGATTTCGCCCATATCAGGGTACCCGTACACCTGGCCAGATTGGACAGAGATGGTTTCAACTATCGTGTTCCGACGGCAACGGGGGCAACAGATACAATGATGATCGGGAGCAAATTCACTTTTAAACTCCGATCGGAGCTCCCCGGGGCAAAAATCTTTTTTACAATCAATGGCCGAGTTCCTGATATTACGGATATAGAATACAAGGATTCGCTCACATTTATTTTGCCTCCTAACGAGAAAAGAGAGTTGCAAACAATTGTGGTTACATCTTCAGGAAACAGAAGTATTGCTACCCGTACCATTATGTATAACCAAACGCCGTTACAACCGGCTAAGGTTGCAACAACCAGTGCGGGATTAACTTACCAATTGTATAATGGTTCGTTTACTGATTTTACGGAGTTAATGTGTATCAATCCAACAGAGACAGGGCAGGTTAAAAGCTTTTCTGTTGCGGATTTTTATAAGAAAAGCTCAGCCTTTGGTATTATTTACGAAGGGCTGATAAGTATAGAAGAAGCCGGCCTGCATACATTTTCCCTAACCTCAGATTTTGAAACCCGGCTTTATATTGATGATACGATGATCATCGACAATGTTAAAAATCAATCGAGTTTAACCCGGCACGAACGGGAAGGCGCCGTTTTACTACTGCCCGGCTTTCACAAAGTCCGCATCGAATATTTGAATTTGTGGACAGGCAATCCGTTTAAGGTCGAAATCAGGAAACCGACCAAAGCTACAAAAGAACCAATTGAACAATTATTATATCACTAAACTTTAAATTATGCCTTTATTGCCAGAAGGTTGGGTGCCCGCAGGGTTAACGCCAACCTACATTAATGCTACATCATTTTCGTTTACCGGAAATCAAACCGCTATTGTTGCTAAACAAAGGCGTGTGAGAGCATCGCTTGGAAGCGCTTATTTGTACGGGTATGTTGTTTCAGCAGTATATTCCACGGTTACCACAGTAACTGTTAAATGGGATAGCGGATCGCTCACCAGCGCTTTATCAGCCGTAGATATGGGAATATCAGACAGCCTGAATACAGATATACCGCAACAGTTTCAGTATTTTTTAAATGTAAAAGACCCCCGGTTTGGCGCGGTAGGCAACGGAACAACGGATGATACCGCCGCTATTAATAACGCGGTTGCCTATTTAAATACGTATGGTGGCGGCAAGCTTTTTTTTCCCGCCGGTACATACCGTGTATCGCTGATCACCGTAACCACTAATATCACCATAGAAGGAGAAGGAATTGATAAAACCATTATCAAGAGAACCGACAGCGCTACAGGCGGCGTATTATTGGTGAATGCCAGAAACCTGCGGTTTACAGCAATAGATATCACCTTCGACGGAAACCGGACTAATAACACCAACCAGGCGCACACCGTAACAGTTGTAACCGGTGTATTTGAAGTGCTTTTTGAGCGGTGCAGATTTACAGGCGGTAAAGGATATGGCGTTGGTTTAAATATCGGCGATAATAACAGTAATAAAATAAGTAATGGCCTGCGCCGCATCTCGATGTGCCAGTTTGACAATAACGATGGTTACGGCCTGCAATGCACCCAGGAGAACCATATCCATTTACTGGACAACGAGGTGTTTTCCAACAACAGCGGCGGTGTTAGTATTTCGTGGTATGTTTTCCCGCCTGTTACGGGCTCCCAGCAAAATTACCTGATCTCCAGGAATAAGATCTATTCTAACCAGGGCAGCGGGTTGTTCATACTGGGCTATTATACAGGTGGTACTGCGCAGCATTTAATCTATGGGCCACGGCCATCTGCCAACCTTAACTTCCAGGTGGACGCCAATCAATTTTATCTCAATTCGTCTTATGGCCTGGCAGTACAGGCAGATGGGGCGGTTGTAACAAATAATCTGTGTTACTCTAACGGTGTTTATGGTCAACCCCTGGCATCGGTAGTAGCGGGTATATTGTGTAACAGCGCGGGTGCTATCATCTCAGGAAATATATGTAAGCAAAACACCGGTTATGGTATTGACGCGGGTGGGACGATCTATTCAACCATAAGCGGTAATTACATCGTTAATAACGCTGCACAAACGGGCGGCGGGTTTATCGGGCTAAACGTAGGTGCCTGCCAGCACTCCATTGTAAGTGGAAATGTTTTGGAGAATAACGGCGGCGCATCGGGCGTACAGATCGATGTACCCGGCTCGGATGGCGCGGCCGACGCTTCATTTGACCAGTTGATGACTGCAATGAAAATAACCGGCAACCAGATATCTTTATCAACCGCTACCCAGATAGGTATAGATGTAAGACGGCTTGCTGATCTGGTGACCGTAGAAAACAATACAGTTAACGGTTTCTCGGATAATAACAATATCATCGTTACAACACCCGGACGTGTAGTAAGCCGGGGGAATACATTTTCAAGCAATGGTTATCTCGGGGCTTTGATACCATCTGCAGCAACTTTGATTATACCCGATGCCGGAGAATACTTTGTAGTTACCGGTACCACAGCCATAACAGATATCCGTACATTCAGCCAGCAAACTTATTACAGAAAAGTGCTGGATATACAGATCACAAACGGTGGATCAGGATATAGCCCGGCCAGTCCACCCGTAATTACTATTTCGGGCGGGGGCGGCAGTGGCGCCACAGCTATTGCAGATGTTTCCAACTCTGGCAAAGTAGTAAGTGTTCATATCACCAACCCAGGTTCGGGTTACACCAGCTTGCCTGCAATAACTATAACCGGCGGCGGTGGTACAGGTGCTTCAGGAACTGCTGTGGTAGGTTGTAACAATACACGCGGAAGAAACTTTACATTACTGTTTTTGGATGGCTTAACCATTAACAGCGGAAATAATATTGTTTTGCCTGTGCCATCCATCGCTGCAACAGCCGGAAGCTGTATGAGCTTCATCGGTCAGTTTAACATATTATACCAAACTTCAAGAACTTCCTGAAACACGAGCACCTATTATGAAAAGAGTAATTTTTATATTTACAATCATAGCTGCCGGGTTATTGACATCCTGTGGCAGTAAATCTACTAACGGAGAAGCAGATGACATCACAGTCGCGGTTTATTACTTTCCTAATTATCACCCCGGAGATTCCCGTAACAGTAAGGAGAAAGGACCGGGATGGTCTGAATGGGAACTGGTAAAAGCCGCAAAATCAAGATTTGCAGGTCACAGGCAACCGAGGGTGCCCTTATGGGGCTATACGAATGAAGCCGATCCTAAGCAAATGGCGCAAAAGATTGCGGCAGCGGCAGCTAATGGCATTAATGCGTTTATATTTGACTGGTATTATTACGATGATGGCCCTTTTCTGGAAAAAGCATTGGAGCAGGGATTTATGAAAGCGCCTAATAATGATTTGCTGAAATTCAGCCTGATGTGGGCAAACCACGATTGGGAAGAGATACATCCCTATACCGAAGGAGCCCCGCGTGAGGTGCTATACCCGGGTAAAATCACTCCTCAAACATGGGACAAAATGACGGATATGATCATCAGCCGTTATTTTAAGCATAAATCGTACTGGCTTATTGACGGTGCGCCGTATTTTTCTGTTTATGATTTAAGTAAGTTGCAGGAGTCGTTCGGATCAGTCGCCGCTACGGCCAAAGCGCTTGCCGACTTTAGAAAGAAAACCATAGCCGCCGGCTTTAAAGATCTGCACCTGAATGCTGTAGTTTGGGGAAACCCTATTTTACATGCCGAAAAAACCGTTACTGATCCTGTGGCGCTGGTTCATGAGCTTGGTTTTAACTCAGTGACCTCGTATGTGTGGATACATCACGTGCCGCTTCACCAGCAGGTGGTGCCGTTTGATACCGTTAAAAAAGCATATATGAAATATGCCATGGAAGCAACTAATAACTATGCGGTGCCCTATTTTCCAAATGTTTCTGTAGGATGGGATGCTTCTCCGCGTACCGACCAGCGTACGCCTTTCAATAATTCCGGATATCCATATACCAATACAATCGGGGAAAACACTCCTGCAGCCTTTGAAAGTGCATTGCGCGATGTAAAACAATTTATGCAGACTCACGCACAAAAGGTAGTTACCATCAACTCCTGGAACGAGTGGACCGAAGGCAGTTACTTGGAACCTGATACCACGCATCGTATGAAATACCTTGAAGCGATAAAAGCGGTGTTCGGAAAAAAACAAGTGAGTGCTCAATCAAAATAATTTAGTTGTATGAAGATTCTTGGTAAGCTATTTATATGGTTTATTTTGCTGTTACCGACGGCCGCTTTTGCGGCCGCCCCGGCAGCGGATTTTGTGATGTGGCAACTTCCGTCCCAAGTGAATACGCACGGCAATTCATATGTGTTTAAACTAAAAAATGGAAGTGTGTTTGTTATTGATGGCGGCACAAAAGACGAAACGCCCTATCTCCGCGGTTTTTTGGCAGCATTAGGTAATCGCGTAGAAGGATGGTTCATTAGTCACCCGCATTTCGATCACATGGGGGCACTGAACGAGATCCTGAAAAAACCTGGTGATATCAAAATAGCCAACATTTACCATGCGGCACTTTCTGAGGGATATATAGATGCCGAACCGGAATATACAAGCCAAACGCGCGAATTCTATGGAAATCTAAAAGCATCAGGCATAAACATCACTGATGTTAAAAAGGCGGGTTTCACGGTTCGGTCAGGTAAAACCAGGTTTAAAATCCTTTCTGAAAAAGATGAAGCCATTGCTGTTAACCCCTATAATAATCAAAGCATGGTGATAAGGGTTTGGGATCCTAAAAAATCAATTGTTTTTTTGGGTGACTTGGGTATTGAAGGAGGAGAGAAATTACTGAACGGGAAGTATAGGCCGGATCTGGACTGCGATTACCTTCAAATGGCACATCATGGGCAAAAAGGAGTAAGCAAGCAGTTTTACCGCAGCATAAAATTCAGGGCTTGTTTATGGCCAACACCATTATGGCTTTGGAACAATGACGGTGGTAGAGGATATAACACCCATACTTTTGAAACCGTTGAAATACGCGCCCTGATGGATGAATTAGGGATAAAAAGACATTATATTGCTTGGCAGGGGTTGGCTAAAATAGAATGATATCGGGCAGCTCTTATTAGGAAGGACTTTCATGGACTTTTCTATATTTAGAGTTATTTCAATATCAAGCGCTTACTGGACATTTCTCGAACTGCTTTCTCGCATATCTCCGTGCTTTTGCCTTCAATAAAGCTCCTAAACGTAAATGATTCTCAAATAATAACAACATTCGGATTAGTGGTTTTTTGTGACCATTCTTTCAATATCTCAGATCAATTTAAGATTCGTTCGGTAATTTTTTTCCTCTGCACATCCCACCACATTACCGCTTAAACAACTGAAGCTCAAAACAGGAAAATTGTCAAGGGCCGCGGCAATAGCTGCGGTTTATTATACCCTTGACTATTTTCCTGTGTCGCTAACTTTGTGATTTCGGCGTTGTGGTTTTTCTAAGGTGCGCTGGAAGACAGGCGTGTATGAGGAACGAGTACTTGCCTTTGTGCGGCAGCGAGGCTGGCTGCGAAATGAAACCCGGCGCGTAGCGCGTGGTGCCATGCAGCAACCTGCCGCAGCTGCATGGCCTGTCCATCATAATTACATTACTTATTTGCCTTCACCTTTTCCAGCTTTTGCTTAGCCTCCTTTTGATCCTTTTCCGCCTGCGCTGCTACCGCTTCAGCAGCAATGACCGCCTGCTGTTTGGACATTGCTTTTTCGGCCATATCTATAAACCCCTTCGGGTCTTCCGCCAGCTTTGTATTGATGGTCTTCGCAACTTCTCGATACAATGCCCTAACGAGCCAGAAATTATAAGCTTCACGATTTAAGCGGTCATTTTGATGATAGAAATATAATGCTGTGCCGAATGATCCGGCTGTTATTATAAAACAAACCACCAAGCCAATGACCAGATTCTTCGACCAGGCACCTAAATGATGACTGTTTTTCACTCGAATGACTTTCGGTACCGTCGCTACAACATCTTTTAATTCATCAATGTGCTGTTGTATTTCTTGATCGTCATACCGCCTATTAGCTATTTCAATCTGCGCCGTGATCGTTTCCAATGTGCCCCTGTATTGTTCCAGAAAACTTTTTAAGAGTTCTGCTACACTGGTTTCCATCACACTGATCCTACCGGCAAACCCCTGGATCAGTTCTTCCATAATATTTACTTTCTCTTCTAATTCTTCATTTTGCATAACAATTCATTTTAATGTTCATTCTAATCGTTAATTTATCTACCTGCTTATACCCTGTGACTGGGAATGTTCCGCTTCATGCTTCTTCCGTTTTCTGCGTGCAATATCTGCGTCACCCATTGGGTCAGGTGGTCCGGCAACAAATTGTGGTTCCAGCAATGCTTCTAATATCCCTTTACCTACAATGGGATTATGTCTGTATTCCCCCTGAACGCTCTGCCTAATTGAATCACGCAGCTGGTTAGCAATAAATGGTTGATTTGCTTCCCTTGCCGCATGATACTGCTGTACCTGCTGGTTGCGGTTTAAAGTCGCATCTATGCGGGCAAAGCTCAAACTCCGGTCAATGGCGGAACCTTTCATTTTGATATTGCCTTTTGCAAAGGATATGCCCTGTACTTCATTGGTACCGCTGCGGAATTTATAATCAATGGTAATTCCCTGTCTGGCAAGCTGGGCTTCCAGCTGTTTCCAAGTCGTGGCTGTTTTCATGCCTGCTTTAATAGCATCATACAATTCATACCGGGTCTTTTCTTTGCCTTTTAGTGCCTGGCGGTTCACCAGATCTTTTCCTTCACCTATATGATAGCCGTATTTCAGGGTGATCTCCTTACAGGCTTTGACATTTTTAGCGAAGTTATTTTTATCGCTAATCGTTTTGCCGTTATTATCTACCCGGTTGTAGACCAAGTGAAGATGTGGATGAGCGCGGTCGCTGTGGCGAACGATTACATACTGTGTATCTCGGACAGCTACTTTTTCCATATACTCTTTCGCCCGCTCCACCATGATGTCATCACTTAATTTGCGCAAGTCTTCTTTGCTCCAACTGAGTACCAGGTGTCCAACTGCTTTCCCCAACTCAGGCCGCATTTTCCGTTGCAGGTTAAAGTCCTGAATGATAGCAGCTGCGTTCTGCATTCGTACTCCCTCGGCAGATAATATTTTAGCTTCCGGCTTATTCACCACATAGCGCACACACCCGCCAAAGCTTCTCCCGGTGATCGGCTTACCCATCATGGCTGCTAAGTTTTGTAATTAATTCTTCTACCTGTTTTAGTATGGTCTGGCATTTCATAGCAAGCGTAAAGAGGCCTGCCACATGCGCCAGATGGGTCAACTGGTTAAGGTTATTTGCTAACCCCGCCAGCATCCGGAACCAGCCGGTTTCCTCTACAGTGAAGCGCGGGAAAACCTTGGCATTTTTCGCAGCTCTTCGAAACCACTCACTGGGTTTCAGCCCGGCATTTTTTGCACGTCCCTCGATCAAAATTCTTTCTGTTGGGGTTAAGCGCACCATTAAAAAATCACTCCTCCTGATAGTCTTTTTCGGTCTTCCAGGTGTCCGCACTTTTGTTATTGTTTTATTTTCAGTAGTTGCTGTCATGTGTTCGTTTCGTTTTTCGAGGCTTTAAAAACCGACCAACGGGAGCGAGTTCCGAATCACCCCAGCGGGGTGGAATCGGGTTTTTGTGTAGCAAAAACATTAACTCGCTCCTTAAAATTCGAAAAATGGGCCGGTGATATATCCAGCTATCTGTATATACCCTGAATACCGCAAACCGGTATCCGTAATCCATACCGAAAATCGGCTTAGCGCCCAATTCCCCGGCTTCTTTCTTCCGGCGCTTTGCGCCGGATCTGCGGTTGTAAAGAAGCTTGTTTTTGTGAAGCCAGGTACTCGTTAATGTCGTTAAAGCCTTTGTAAAAACCGGATGCATCGGTGAAGCTGATACCGGCTGCCTGTAACTTTTCCATAGCTGCGATCCCAGCATTGTCATGGTTAAGCATCAGGAAAACTTTCGGGTAACTTTTCAAAATGGGCACCGCCTTTTCGGCCAATGCGACAGAATTCAGGATGATAAAATCCGATTGAGATTGAACGCCCTTCAATTGCAGAAGCGAAAGGAAATCAGTAAACCCTTCCAGCACAATGGCGGCTTTATGCACGCCATCAATAACGGTAATGTCCTTGGGAGATGATGCGCCTTTGAACCAGTTATTCCGCAGCTCGTAACCGCCCGAACGATTGGCAAAGCCAATGGCGAAATAAGGTTTCCCGCCGATGGTAAAATCAACCTCTTTGCAATAGCGGTCGGCGACTGCCGGATCAATCCCGCGCGATTCCAGGTAAGTGACCAAGGCTGGGTGACCAAGCGCTTTCACGCCAGTAATAATCACCGGGTTTTCCGGCTGGAGATCCGATTTTAGTGGCGTTTGCTGACGAAACGAAAAATCATGATTGCCATTATTTAAACGCTCCAGGAATTCCTCTACTGAACAATGGTGCATGCGTATGCCGAGGTCTATTAAATTGCCGCCGATCCCTTCGCCGAAATCCATCCAGGCATTCAGTTTAGTATTTACTTTGAATGAAGCGGTCTTTTCTTCCCGCAGCGGTGATAAGTACCAGTAGTTATGTCCTTTGATCCTTTGCGGCTGAATGTCGCATTGCTCCAGGTAATCTATGATAGGGAGCTCTTTTGCTGTTTTACAGTTATATCGTGTCATGTTGTAAAATCTAATGGGTTGTAATTAAATGATGCAGGAGCCAAACCATATGGGAGGGCTACCCTTGCTTTTATGATGAATGATGAGCTATACCTATAACTATTTATAAATAAATTATTTATACCCTCATCATCGCCTCATCATAGTTTTCTGCTTTGATGAGTTTGCTCATCGTGGTCATCATTGCTCATCGTACCTCATCAAACCATGATGAGCATGTAATGCACTGAAAAGCAATTTGATAATTGTATACTTAGCCCGACTCATCAAACTTTTGCCTCAGCCACTCCTCCGTAATGGTATAATACCTGCCTGTTTTGGCTACCGAAACCAATTCGTTGAGGTTATTATAGCAATAGGTTGAATAGCTTAAACTGTTCGGCACCGGTACAAGGCCCCATTCCTGTTGCATCAGTTGCGACACATCCTGCCGCGTCAGACGGGGCATGCTTTTTTTAAGCAGGTCCAGAATGTCCTTATTGGCAAAGCACATTTTTTGGCCGGGGTCATGCTCTTGGATTTCCTTGAGTAATAAAAGCAGTTCTGTTTCAAGCCGGTTACGGTTATTGCGCATCACGCGTAATAAAGCATCTGTTCGTATCTGCTGCTCGGAAAACCACATCCGGGTATTACCAACAGGCACCGATAAAGGCCGCTCTAATAAATGAAAAAGAAAAGCAGGAATCTCCGTGGTCATCTGTTCCAAAAGGCGAACATTTTCTTTTTCAAACACAGGTATCTTTCTTACCCAGTACCGGGTTTCCGTCGGTTCAATAACAATAAAATTGTACTCGTTATTGGAACAAAGGATGAACTTGCCAAAGAATTCCGTCTCGCGCTTATCCTTGCTTTTGGCTTCTACCTTGGATACTTTGGCGGTACTCAGGTTCTTGATCTTTTCCGAATCCTCCTTTTTATCCAGCAACACTTCCTCCACGCCTATGATCAGCGTATTCATCCAATCGGAATTGAACTGTGACCTGAAATCATGGTTTCCGTTAAAGGTCATATTGTTACCGAAGATGACTTTTAGCAGGTCTAGAAAAGTAGTCTTGCCTGTTTTTCGTTCTTTGGATACCAGGCAAAGAATCGGCAGTTTGATGACCGGCCGGGTATAGAGCAGGGTTATATAATCCAGTCCCAATTCACACTGCTCGCCAAAGATGTGACCCAAAAAGCCCAAAATGGTCTCACAGGAACCCGGCTCCGGTTTGAACTCCAAAGGATGATACTTGTTAAAATAGTTGCCGATGGTTTCCCGGTAATCAGTATGGCTGGGAACACAGCAATACGCATCGAACTTGCGGATTTTTTTGATCGCATCTGCACTCAAATCTTTTTTGAGTGTTTCCGATGACCAAAGCAGCCAACCGTCCGTATAGCCGCCGGTAACCATCGGTTGCCGGGTCCGTTTGTAATACGAGGTCTGTACGCGGATGTAACTGCCAGGTTGGTTTAGTGGAAAGAATTGATCAGCCATGGCCATACTTATTGTACAACGGCCTGCTGGCCGCTGCCGATCCATGCCAATAGTTTCTTACGGGAGAAAAGTAGCTTGCCTTCCACTTTACAAAATGGGATCTTTTTTCTTTTCACCAGCCCGTAGAGTGAAGTGACCTCATACTTGATCAGTACCGCGGCTTCTTTGGTATCCAGCAAGGTGTCGTCCTCGTTATCCGGGCGGGGCGGCTGTAAGTGTACCGCATTTCTGACAGATGACTCAATGAGCTCCTGAAGCTCTTGTGTCGATAGGGTAGTAACAAATGTTGCGTTCATAAATTAAAAAATTTGATGAACGCAAAAGAGTATGAAAATAACCCAACGTTAATGAACGAAGTTGAACGTAGTTAGGATTTGAGTATATAGGTCGGTACTTTTTTTAGGACTTTATACGCTTTTTTAGCGTAGCTGCCACTGCTTTTATGGACAAAATTGATGGCCGTATCTTTCTTCTTGGTCATGTTGCTTTTGATGTCGTTAACCGATTCGATGGTGTCAAAAGAAGAGAAGTTTGATTTCAATAGTTCACAATACAGTACCTGCGGCACTTTCACATACATGGTATTCAGCTTATAGGTGGCATGCATCAATAGGCATAACAGGTTTTGGTAGCCTGGTGCCATTTCGTAATACTGCGGTTCTGCTACCATCAACCAAAGCGGCTCCTGCCCCTCGGCTTCAAAAAGCCTGCCCAGCAGTTCTTTGATCTCTTTTTCGACAAAGAAAACCTGCGGTACCTGCATCAGCTGGCAAAGTTGTTTATCCAGTAGGGCGCACCATAACTCGAATATCGCGGTGGCCGGATATTTTAAAGGAATATATACAGGGGGATTTGTTGCTAATAATTGCGGTGTCAGGATTTCCGGCTCAGGTACTGGCGGAACAGCGTTCTGCACTTCCGCCTTCACTTCGGTTTCCTGCGGCTTTACAGCTTCCTGCTCCGGCATCTTTACAATTGGATAAACCTTGACAATAGGCGGTACCAGTTCTTGCTCCTTCAGGCCTTGCAGGTTTTTATACTCCTGGAAACCCCTTACCAGGTTGGCCTGCAGATAACCCAAAGCATATAGTACCTCGGGAATGGCGAAACCTTCAAAGTAAAGGTTGATATGGCAATAAGAAATAAAATCCCGCAGTGCCTCTTTTTTCTGATCCAGTGTTAAGGATAAATAGGTCTGGCCCAATTCTCTGTAAAACCTGTCGGTTCCCGCCAGGTACCCATTATAAAAAAGTGTGACCAGTTCGTTGGTATAATGTTCATCTATCGGCTGCTCATTATCCCTGATAATACGATTGGAGCCATAGAAGGTGTTTTTGAAAATGCGGGTAAGGTTGGGCTCACTGACATAAAACACCCTGTCATCCGGTAAATTTATGCGCTCGAAAGGAAAGTTCCGCTTATAGTTGAATTCATAGTCGTCCGGTTCAAACAGGCCGTCAACGGAAGAAATAAACGGGTATTTTCCATGATTGTCCGTATTGATCCCGGAGGCGGGATGAAATGCTTTTAGGTTTAAGAAATACATAAGGTAGCTTAAAGTTCTTCAAACGCCGGAATGTGGGAAATAGTTTTTGATAGGTTTATTTAAGTAATGGTAAGGCCGGAATTGTTTTAAGGTATGTTCTACACGCTGTGTAGAATTTTCAGTGACCAATGTGATTAACGATTGTAATCCCTCATTTAACCCTCGTTTAATCCCTCACTGCCCTAATTTACTCCCTCACGACATATTAGTTAGTTTTCTGATCAATATTATCCTGAAAAATAGTTCTATAGGCCGCTTCCATAGCGGTTATTTCCAATTCGGTGAGCTTAGAAAAATCTTTCCTTCTGCGATTGGGGAAAGCACCTTTATTCTGATGTAAAAACAAGATCATCAGGTTAATGTCCTTATCCGGCATATCAACAATGTTTTGCAGTTCGCTCTTTAATTCATCATAATGTTGTATAAATGCCAGTTCTTCCGGTATGTCCTGGCTGATCGTTTCCTGTATAGTCTGTGCTAAAAAGATACATTGTGTAGTCAAATCAGGGTATCGAAAATAACCTTCCACTTCCGCAGGATTGGTCACTTCCATTTCTCCATTTCCTTTTTTTGTATAATTGATCTGGTGAAGCAGTGGCTTTGAATAGTTTTCCAATACCTGGTCGTAGTCATGAATGTGGTTAAGCATGTGCGCAGACACCGGGATAATCAATCCATCAGGTACAATACCGTCCCTGACCAGCATATCATGGATTAAGAAACGATGTAAGCGGCCATTACCATCTTCAAAAGGGTGGATAAAAACGAAACCAAAAGAGATCAGCGTAGCCCTGACCACAGCATAGCCCCCCTCTGTTTTGTCGGCTACAGCCTTCAATCCATCCATTAGCGAGATTAAATATTGGGGTGGCGGGCAAATGTAATGAATGATTTCATCGCCGTATGGCAGGGACTGCCCGATATAATTCTGAAAGTCCCGGAACCCCGGAGCTGCAAACCTTGGATCGACTATAGAATTTTGCAGGGTGGTTAAACTTCCTTCATCCAGCATTTGTTCACTGGATTCCTTTCCTGCTTTCATCAACAAAGCGATAAACCTGTTCATCCGTTCGGGTGATGGCTTTTCCTTTTCAATTTCGTAAGAAGAACGGGTCTCCTTGCTGTAAAGGTAATTAGTGGCCCGCCTGAAAATATCAGGAGAATACTGTTGCTTTAATTGTTCAATCTGAACTTCGATATCCTCTTTTAGTAACTGATCCAATACCGGCGTCCTCCTAACTACCGGGCAAAATGAAACCGTACCCAATAAATTATTATTGATGCGCCAGCGGTTATTTTTTATGATACGGCCAGTGATATATTCGTCTTCATCTAAAAGATCGGTGTAGTTACCGGAGATCTGGTAAGGCAGGTCTAAGCTTAACCCCGTTAAAAACTCATATAAAAAGCCAATTTTCCTGGTGTACTTACCGGATGGTGATTGTCCAATAAACTCGATGATCTCAGCTGTGCCGATTTGAGTAAAGACTGCCTTCAGGAACGACAAATCCAAATCATCATATTTTAATGAAAATACAATGTGAGCTAACGGGGTGTTTTCTTCCGGTGCATATTTTTTTCCGTAGATTTGGTTAACGTCACCTTGTTGGTTGAGCTCTATTTTTTCATTATTGCCTACATAAGATTGATGTGTTAAGCGATGTTTTTTTAGACCGAACCGCTCGCGGAGCCATAAATTGCCAACAGGGATTAAATTCATACACTTTAAGCTTACGGTAAAATAGATTTTTATACTGTAATTTAATTATAATTATATAAATATACAGTAAAACAATTATATAGCCAATATTTTAATTAAAAACAGCTATAAGCTACAGTAATCCTGTACCAGGTTCAGTAAAATGATTACGAATGTCATGCAGTTACGGTAAAACGGCTATCTGATAGAAAAGGCAGGCCTAAAAGCCTTTTTACGGCATCTATAAAGCAGCATTAATCAATGCATCCAGTACAGGATCTCCGATGTCGTCAAGGTAAATGTCTGTTGTTTTTAAACTGTCATGCCCCATAGTTTGCCCTATGATTTCTTTTGATACCCCATTAGATCGTAAAATAGAAGCATAAGAATGCCTGGCTACATACGTTGTCACCGTTCTTTCTATACCTACCGATTTAGCGAGTTCCTTAATATCCCTGTTTACCCGTTTCAATATCTTTTGCTTACGAAACCTGATTGCTTTAGGGGTGTCGTGCCGTTTATATAGAATGGGAAATATATATCCTGCATCACTACTGCCATCAAGATTTTTGTAATGTTCAATAATTCGCAACGCTTGATCATGCAGTTTAAACCGAAAGTCTTCACCTGTTTTGGCTCTTGTATAGGATAATTCCCCCTCGCAAATATTGCCCCATTTTAGTTCAGCTAAGTCCGTGAAATTAAGTCCACGGCAATAAAAACTAAATAAAAAATAGTTCCTTGAATTAATAAGGGTGTCTTGATCTGCACCAATTTTAATATCAGCAATCAGATCAATTTGAGGTTTGGTTATAGCCCGCTTCTTCGTACGAGGGTTATTGTATTTGGCAAACGAAAAATCCTTAAAGGGGTAATGTTTTTCAGGGCATACTTTATCCTTTATCGCCATTTTCCATAAAGTCCTAAACGTCCTGAAATAAACGCTTCTTGTTGTTGCTGCGCAATTACGTTTTAACAAATCACCTTCAAACTTATTCAGAAAACTCAATTGAATATTTAGAAAGGGGTAATCTCGATTGCCGGTAAAGCGCTTCAGACATTTTTTTGTCGAGTCAAATGTTTCTGCGTACCCAAGCCTGTCCTGCTCTTTTAACCTATTGATTACTGTATCAAAATATTCCAGAAGATTTTGGCTCTTGATATCACGGTCGGTCACAGTCATTCTTAGGACGACGTTTTTCACATCATCAAAACTTACTATTTCTTGTTCTTCACCGGCATTTAAGAGAATCAAGTCTATCTTGCTGTTAATACTTTTAAGTAGGGGATTGATAGTTCGGTGGTCGGGATGACTTTTTCTTACGCTTTGAGCTTTTTCATCCCAGTTTTCAACGCTACTTGATTTTTTTGTAGTAACAAACTGGCTTTGCCTGTTTATAGTTATTCTTAGCATGATCGGATGTTCATCATTAGTGAGAATTTTGTTGTACCTTAGAATTAATTTAGTTGAAATTGACATAATGCAAGTGGTCGGTTTATGATAGTGCAAGTGGTCGTTTTTAGGTACAACATAGGTACAACATTCGTTGTCTAAGCATACTTAAATAAACTCAATAAAACTATATAACTATCTGTACATCACAAAAATAGGTATAAAAACAATGTCTTGCAAATAGTAAAAAAGGTCACTATGGAGGCATGGCATGCAAGAGGTCATCGGTTCGACTCCGATATTCTCCACAACTTAAAAAGTACTTACAATTTGTAAGTGCTTTTTTGTTTTACAGGTTATTGGAAACAAGTTCGCCGTTGGGCCAGTTAAATTTATGCCTGGTAATTGCTACAGCAAAGGGAGTAAATTTCCTCATCCTCATATGCTGGGCTCGAGCCCCTTCATTTACCTTTTATGGGCAAGAGATTCGCGCCATTCACTTTGGCTGTTCGACGTTTTAGATTTTAAAAAGTGATTTTTTCAGGAAACATCCAGTTAATTAATCTTGTTTTATCGTAACTAATTTATTTACAGTATTTAATATTGAATTAGCATGGGTCGTAGGTTAATAATACTGCTTTCTTTTTGACTTTATATAAGACCTCGGGCTGATTTCGAATAAGTTTCGACAGGTCAAACTAATTACTTAGTTTAGTGCATTAAATAGCCGTTTAAGTCGATGAAACATTTATTACTTGTCTTATATTTTCTTATTTTTTCCAATTTATTGATTGCACAAACTCCGGCTCAAAATTCTTTTAAAACAGCAATGGAAATTATGGATAAGCAACCAGAAAATTATCTTGCGCCTTTAAAAGCAATTAGAAAAATTAAAGTTGATACTGCGGAAAAAGGAGGATTGAATATTTGGCTCCAAGCTATGATGACCTACTATTCATTTTTAGAGGATTATCCTCAACTTCTTTTTTACAGCGATTTCAGATTTAAAGATCAGATAAATACTGAAAAAGTGGTTTATGATACTGCCTTTGTCAGACAACATACTTTTGTTGACGCTTCCGATTACATAACAGCTCGGGCGAATCTAAGCCAGGTAACTATGATTAATGAAGCGCATCATTTACCATATCACCGGGCATTTATGTTGAGCATGCTGAAAAGATTTTATGATTGCGGTTATCGCTATTTGGCAATAGAAGCGTTGGAGGACTCGCTTATTAACAGCAAAAAGTACCCTGACTATAATACCGGATATTATATCCATGAGCCACTTTTTGGAGAATTATTACGTCAAGCCAAGAAAATAGGGTTTATAATGATTCCTTACGATCCGCAAGAAGATTGCAATCAAGAAAGTGAAGATCCTAATTATTGTAACCGGTTCAGAGATTCCCTGATGGCTCTTAATTTAGTAAGAATATTAAATAAAGAACCAAAAGCAAAGTTATTAGTATATGCAGGTTATGACCACATTCATAAAGGAAGCAGCAATAGCTGGAAAAAAATGGCACAATATTTTAAAGAGTTTTCGGGCATTGATCCTTTTACTGTGGACTTGACTCAACAGGTTGAACATCTATATCCACAGCTTGAAGAAAAAGAGTTTATTTCCGTAAACAAATTTAGAAATATTCAACAGCCCGTAATTGCCCTCCAAGGCAACAATGCCTGGCATGGCAAATATGTAGATGCAACAGTGATATTTCCTATATACAATATAAAGAATACGCGATCAACTTTTCTCAGTATCGCGGGCTTAAGAAAACCATACAAATTGAATAATTATAAATTAAAACGTAATCAACTTGTACAAGCTTTTTATAGTAATGAAATACAAGGAAATCGAATTCCTGCGGATCAATTATTAATTAAAAACGGGAATAATGTTCTGTTTTTATTTAAAGGTAAATATGTTTTAGACATCAAGAATAGCGAAGGTATACTATTAAAGAGACGCAATATAATTATTAACTAATAATTACATTGGATTATTAATTGCTGCCGGGAGCTTCCGACCAAAAAGAATTTAAACCTTTTTGCGTTTACATCTTACTTTTAATTTTCTTTCAGGTAAACCTCAAAATCCGATTCGATATCTTTTAACATCAAACGACGTTCTTCCCAAAACGCGGTTGTTTTATCCATTGGATGTGCATATAAGATGTTAAAATTATTCTTTAAGAATTTTTACAAAACTCCTATTTCAATCAATTCGTCTGCAAAATGGTTCGAGTTTTGCTCCGTCATTGGCCCAACAGCCTCTTATGAAAATGGGAACTTTTTGGGTTAGCCTATTATAATTTATTCTTAGGGTGGGTTTATTTATAATCCCCATTTAAAATTGCAATTGCTTCAAGATTAACCTCGTCTTCGATTTCCATTTTTGATGGAAATTTAGCGATTCGTTCAATTTCACTTAATAAAGTAGGGTCTGTTGTATCTCGCGCAAGGTTTATCAATATCCAAAGTTCCCACATCCCATCATTTGTTCTTAATATCTCAATTATTTCAGGAATTATTTTGTCTGCAAATGGTTTCAAAATATCTGCAATTGGCCGACCAATTGGCCAGTTCATATCTTGCATCCACTCTAACAATTCAGGAATAATGGGCTTTAATTGTTCAAATGAAAGCTTCTTAAGATCGGCAATCACTTTTTGATCATGTTTATGTTTGGGTATAAGTTCTTTAATGTCCGTATAGTGTGTCATCAAAATAAATCTACAAAATAAATCGCTTCGTCCCAAGGTGAATATATCTAAGAATAAAAAATGGCCGATCTTAATCAATTCTTTAATAAAGTGGTTCAGATTAAACGCTGTTATCAATTCGCAATTTTAATATCGTTTCAATCTCATTTCATCACCATACAAATCCTTAATTTACTTTTTAATAAATTTGTTTAAACCAACCACCGCAGCAATGGAACATAACGCTAAATCATTAAGGCCGTTTATAGGCGCCAGGGATTTTAACCTGTCAAGAAGTTTTTACCGCGATCTGGGTTTTGAGGAGGTAGTTTTATCTGATGCTATGTCGGTTTTTAAAACCGGACAAATGGCCTTTTACCTGCAAAACGCTTATGTAAAAGATTGGATTGATAATACAATGCTATTTTTAGAAGTAGACGATGTAGACAGGTATTGGACCCAACTTGTGGCCCTAAACCTTCCCGATAAATATGAAGGCGTCCGTTTAACACCCATCAGGGTAGAGGCCTGGGGCAAGGAATGTTTCCTGCATGATCCATCGGGCATATTGTGGCATTTCGGTCAGTTTTTTTGAAGAAGCCGGTGAGGCTATACGGAAACCTGCATATATTAATACAGGAGCAGTAAATCAAGGGTATGTTTGCCGAAAAAAAAATAATTTCAGAAATTTCTTGATTTGTAAAAATATTGTTGTATCATTGTGCCATGAAAACAACAACAATACAATGTTTTATACCGCAACCGATTTATCGGAGGGGATAGCTTTGTATTGAATAAAATATTATAAAATACTTGAATCCTCTTAGAAAATCTAAGGGGATTTTTTGTTTTAGGCAGAAATTTCAGGGTAGTATATCAATTGGTCAGATTACCTGCTTTGGGAGCAGGAGGCTCCCGGTTCGAGTCCGGGTTACCCTACTGTAAATGAAGGAAATATAGCTCAATTGGTTAGAGCAGCACCCTTATACGGTGTCGGTTAAAGGTTCAATTCCTTTTATTTCCACTGTTATAATTTCCTATGGTGCAACGGTAGCACGTCTGATTCTGGATCAGAAGATCGTGGTTCAAATCCATGTAGGAAAACGGGTTGACCGGATGCGCCGGTGGGTGTTTTTGAAGTTAATAATTGTACCTAAACCTGCTGTGGCCGGGAGGGGTGAGGTATGTGAATTAATAAAGAATTTTCTTTATTAATGAGGTTTGAATGAAAGGAGAATTAGCAAACATGGTGTATGCGCCGGACTGAAAATTCGAATATCCGGGATCGTTACCCGGGTTCTCCACAAAAAATAAAAATGGTCGGTTGCCCGAGTGGTCTAAGGGAGTCCTCTGCAAAAGGATTATTCGCAAGTTCGAATCTTGTACCGACCTCAAATCACCCACCGCAAGCCTATGGGCTTGCGGTGGCGGCAAGAATGCGCAACTTTTGTTAATTGAGTTTTCATTATCACTTAAACAGGTAAAAGCTTAACTTCGGCTAAATCTAAACAAAATGAAAATATTGTTAATGCTGGCGTTGCTTTGCGGCCTGCCTTATTGTTTAAAAGCGCAAGACCCAACCCTCGGGAAAACCAAGGAACAAATAAGGGCGCTTATAAAGCCAAACTCTGGTATTAAGCTGTCAGCCGGCGAAAGTAGTGACACTCTTTCTATGGATGGCGGATTGCAAACGGTAATGTATTACAAAAACAATATTTGCTACACATCAAAAAGTGTTATGCCTTTAAAGTACATAGATTATGTAACAAAAAAGATGACAGCCGACTCCTATAAAAAAGTGAGTGACAGTGTTTGGCTAACCTCAAGCGGCAAAATAAAGGTTGAAATTACCGTTGATAAAAACAGGCAACAATTTTTTGTAAAAACATCTTTAGCCGGAGCCGGTAACCCTGATTAAGTTGCACTAAGTGTTTGTTATCACCATAAAACCTAATCAAACAAAAAAGGCATCCCCAAAAGGATGCCTTTTTTAATAATTACTATATGTGCTGATTACAGGATCAGGATCAATACTAAAATAATAATGATGATGGCACCTACAGAAAGGTAAATACCGCCGCCGCCCATGGCATTAGCTTCGTGTTTTAAACCTTTAAGTTCGGTACGCAGTTCTTTACGTTCCTCTTTTGTAAGGTCTGATTTTTTCATCGCTTTAATTTCATTAACGCGGGCCTTAATTTCCTCAATACGGGCTTGTTTCTGCTCGTCGGTCATGGTGGCAATGGTTTCCTTGCTTAAAGGAGTAAGCGCGTCTGTGTTTACAGATGCACGGCTGGTTAATGCCGTAAACGAAAGCAATACGGTAAGGGCGATTAGATAAATTTTAGTTTTCATAGGATTAGCTTTTAGTTGTTTTGTAATAGTTGTTTTAGTGGTAATATTAAAACCGATAAAAATGTTTTAATACCCGCTCAAATTTTTATGAAAAACTAACTTAAAGCGATATAAAGTACGGCGCCTCAAACACATGGCCGGCATGTAAAGATAGTATTGCCTCTTTTTTGCTGATATCTTTTTGCTGGCCTTCGGTATCGGCGCAGCCCAGCCAGGGCTCAATACAAACAAAATCGGCACCGGGTTTTGCCCACAGGCCCACGTAGTTAAAATGCGGAAACTCAACCGCCAGGGATTGATCGTGCCTGTCGCTTTTTATGGTTACCATTCTGGAAGTGAGCTTTTTTAGCACCAGCGCGTCGCCATCAAAAAGGTGGCGGGTAAGGTATAGCCTGTTGCCGGGTGTGGGTACGGGATGATTTTCGCCGGTAAAAAAACCATCTGCCGAAAGTTGTTCGGCCTTCAAATGCTCGTCGGTTTCAAACTCCAGGTAGTAATCTTCATAACGTTCGCCTTTGTTAAACGGTACGTTAAAGGCGGGGTGACCGCCAACAGAAAAGTATATGGTTTTTTTATCAAGGTTGATAACCTTATACGTTATCCGCAATGAATTATCTATGAGCGTATATAAAACCTGGTAATCAAATTTAAAGGGGTACACCTTCAGCGTATTTTCGCAATAGGGGAGCGAGAAACTTGCCGATACCTCATCGGCCTCCAGCACAATAAACTCCGACTGCCGGGCAAAACCGTGCCTGCCCATGGGGTACTTGTTGCCATCAACCACAAGTTCATTATTGATGAGGCCACCGACAATTGGGAACAGGTTTGGGGCGTGCCAGGGCCATACGCTTGCATCGGCCTGCCACATGTGTTCAACGCCGGTTTCTTTGTTGTAGAATGAACTTAACTGGGCACCTTTTGAGCTGATGGATACCTTTATCTGGTCGTTTTCTAATACGGTCATGAGGATGTGCTGTTTGGTAGGTATTAACTGAATTTATGATGAGTCAAATTACAGAAATATTTTTGTGATAAAACATAAAATTAGGAGGGATTGTTTTGGGGGGCTGGTTAGGCGCACGCGGCACGCGTGCGGGGGGCGAAGCTTGGCAAAGGCGCTACTTATTCAACAAGGGAGATTATCATCGAAATAATCATATTGCACGACAAATATAATTTTAGTTAACTTGCATTAAGTCAATCCAAATATGTCGAAAGCTTTTTTATCTCATTCTAGCACGCAAAAGCCACTAATTGAAAATATCTATAAAAGATTAGGAAAAGATAATTGCATTATCGATAAATATAATTTCGAACCAGGGACGCCGACATTAAATTCTATTATTGAGGGTATTGAAAAAACAGATTTATTTGTAATTTTTTTATCGGATGATTCTTTGAATTCAGAGTGGGTTAAATATGAAATTGAGTATGCAAAAAATCTCAAAAGCTTAGAATTATTTAATAGAATATTGATATTTCTTGTAGACCTCACTATCGATCATACAGATAAACGTATCCCTGATTGGCTAACTGAAAAATATAATTTGAAACACGTAACAGATCCTATTTTACTATATAAAAAAATAGATTCTAAACTGAGAGATATATCAATAGAAAACCATCCCTATGTAAAGAAGAAAGAGGAAATATTTATAGGTAGAAATGGGTTAATGGAAGAATTTGAACAGAAATATTATAATCTAGAAAACATTAAACCTTCTGCGATAATCGCATCTGGTTTTGAAGAAGTTGGAAGAAGAAAATTTGTTAAACATGCATTGGATAAAGTTGAAAAGCTAAATAAATATCACAATCCGATTAGCTTTTTGCTTGACTCTCGAGATAGTATTGAAGATTTTATACTCAGAATTGAAGATTTAAACTCAATTCATCCTGATGAAACTCTTAAAAAAATTAACAATTTAGAACTTTCCGAAAAAATAGCATTTGCGATTGCCCTTGTGTTAAGATTCAAAGAAAATAATGAAATTCTATTTATAATTGATAAAGGCTGTATCGTTCAACCAAATAAAAAAATAGCAGATTGGTTTCTTGAAATTATTCTTGATGAAAGATTCTACAATAATACTGTTATATGTCTGATCTCGACTTTTAGACCAAACACAAGTTTGATCCGTAAATTTTTTAATTTAATTTCATTTCATGTCAATGAACTAACTCCAATAGATAGACAAATCCTTTTTTTGAAATATTGTGAACTGTTTGATTTACAACCCGATAAAGCTGAAACAGAAAAAATATTGGGAGTTTTAAATGGTATGCCAGGGCAAGTATTTCATTGTGTGAGAATGATAAGTGACGAAGGCTTGATAAATACGATCAATAAGTTAGACGAAATAAAGAAGCATAACGACATAAAAGTTTTTCAAATAATTTCAGCTATCAAAGATGAAGGATTACTTTTCTATAATCTATTAATTTTTATTGCTCGATTTGAATTTGTTAGTTATGATTTTTTATATAAAATATTTTCAAGGAATGATTCCGTTGAAGAAGCTTTAGATAAATTGTTCATATATGGTGTTTTTGATAGAATTGGTATTAACAAAGAGTATATCCAACCACATCACGCGATTAGTGAGTATATTAAGAGAGCAAAATTTCAAATTGATTCTGAGACTCGACTCAAATTAAGGAAGCAAATTAATTTATTATTAAATGATAGTAATGAGTATCCCGATATTTCTCAAATATTAATTACCATTAAAATTTTGATTCAAACCAATCAATCTATACCCGAAAGGTATTTTATTCCCTCTTTTGTTTTAAGAACAATCATAGATCATTATTATGAAAATAAATATGATCAGGTAAATATTTTGGCTCAAAAAATGATTGCTAACCATTTGAAACACGACCCCGCAATCATTAGAGAGATAAGATATTGGTATTGCATGTCAATTAGTCGCAAGTCTTTTGAAAGGTCAGAAGATATATTTTATGAAAATCTTAGAGAGTTTGAAAAAGGTGATTACTATTTTCTCCTCGGTTTTCATAAAAGGATTCAAAAGAAATTCCCTGAAGCTGAAGAAAACTTCCGCGACGCTTTAAGATTTGATGAAAATTCTCAAAAGACAAAAAGAGAGTTGGTCAATGTTTTGCTTAGCCAAAACAGATATCCCGAAGCATTGGAGTTCGCAAAGGCTAATTATTCAAAGAATAAATTAAGTGCTTTTCATATTCAAGGTTATTTTATGTGTTTAGTTCGAAAAAGAATTTTGTTTGAAGAAGATAAAATTATTCTAAACGAACTCATGAATAACATTCATATTAGCCATGATTTTAAAGCAAAAGAACTCTATCACACAATGAGAGGCGAGTATGAATATTTTGTAAATAAAAACTTGCCAAACTCAATCAAAATTTTGAAAGAAGCAATTAATATTAGTGAGTTTAAACATTACCCAAGAAAAGCCCTTTTAGAGGTATATAATAAGTCAGACTTTAGGATTGAAGAAGCGAAATTGAAAAGAGATATGGACAATCAATCTGATAAATTTATATACGAAGATTAATTACTTTCATTAATCAACTCTCCCCTCGCTGGCGCACGCGTGCTGCATGTGCTTTTTCGGCAACAATTTTATGATGAAAACATTTCGGCAGTACGATTTGCCGCTTATTATTATAAAAATAACTCAACAGATCAGCAGTTGATTAACAACATTTAAATAATATTAATCAATATTCAGTAGCCCCAATGTCAACATTAGTAGCAGAGCGCTTTGTACCATAATAATCAAAAGTTATACCGTAAGCTAATCCGTTTGCTCCTTTATTGATGAGCGGAGATGACGAAAGTAAATGAAAATTCCCTGTAGCATAATTGACAAACTTACAGGTGTTTACATCTTTACTTAAATAATTATTTGACGAAGTAAGCTTAACACTCGTGCTTTTCCTAATAACGGAAAGGCCCGATGCCGATTGTATAATAACGTTATTAATAACGGTATTCATAGGTATAGTTTCCGAATTTAATTTTATTCCGCCTAAAACGGAAGCTACGATGGTATTATTGATAAATTGAAAATATGGACCGGGTGTGTATCTTGAATCCGCAAAAATACCGTACCCCTTTGAATTTAAAATGTAATTATTATACACTACGTTATCCCCAAGTCCGAGTACAATTATTCCATTTCCCGGTGCATTTTTTATAAGGTTATTATAGCATCTACCGCCGGTGCCTTCTCCTATCTGAATCCCGTTATCCTGGTAGGCTGAAAAAGGAGATATCCCCGGATTTTTGACAGTATTACTAAAGATCAGGCAGCCTGAAATAGCGCTGCCTACCTGTATCCCTTCAGATCCGGTGGAATCAATAAGGTTTCTGTATATTTTAACATTTATTACATCGTGCGGTAAAACCTTGCCGCAGGACAGGGAAACACCATCGGCATAAAACGAGTTTCCTACATAAAAACCTTCTCCACCGGTTTTGTGAACATAATTATCATGCAGAACTACGTTGCGCATAGTGAAATGGCCGCGCCAGGTAGCAACGTCACAAGAGGGATCTGTTTTTGCCATGATACCGGCAAACCCGCTATTATGTACCTCAACGTTGCTGATCTCAAAATCCGAACTCAGATCATCCATCGTCATGCCAATGTTGCCGCCGCTCACTTCAAAGCCATACTTAATAGAGGGAACACCATTTCCCAATATTTTAAAATACTGGCAATTCTGGGTTTTAAAGGCGTAGGAGGCCGTAACCGCAGTTGAAAAAGTCACTTTACCGCCGCTGTTTACAATGATAATGGGTGCTGCAACTGTTCCTTTAAAATTCTTGAGCAACAAAGCACCTCTTTTTCCAGCCGGGATAAATATGGTAGATCCGGCCGGTATCTTTGCTCCATCAACCATCCATTCTGAAGGCTTAACAATATAGGTAACTTTACTAACCGCCTCGGTTTTCAAATTTAAAGTATCGGTGCTCAAGCCCGAAGCAGAATTAAGAGGTTGTTCAATTTTATTTGAATCCTTGGTACACATTGCAAAGGATGATGTAACCAATAGCCCAATTATTAGGCGTATCAGGTATTTTTTATTTTTCATATTTAAAGTGCCCTAAAACAAATTTGGATTCAAATAGCCGTGTTTTTCACATTATTTACTTCAACACCCCACTTTTGTACGGTGCCCACATCAATATTGTTTTAAAAGGTTAGCATATCCCCTTAAACCATCGCCCGTTCTTTCCTATCTTAGTATCATGCGTTTATCATTAATCATCCTATTCCTTGTGGCCCCGTTGTTAACTTTTGCCCAAAGCGGTACTATTACCGGCAAGGTTATCAATGCAGAAACCCAGGCTGCTTTGCCCAAAGCCAGCGTATTTTTAACGGAAACATCTTATGGCACGATCACCAATGACGGTGGTACTTTTACACTCAATGGTTTAAAGCCGGGCAGGTATCTGCTGATCGTGACTATGGTTGGCTTTGAAAAATTTAGCCAGGAGGTTTCGGTTGGTGCAGATGCCGTCCCGATAAATATCAGCCTGAAGCCGCATGTTACGTCCTTGGGCGAGGTAAGCGTTCGGATCCCTGAGGACTGGGAACGGAATTATAAAATGTTTGTGAAGAAGTTTGTGGGCACCTCTGCCTGTGGCCGCAAGTGCAAAATTCTGAATAGTGAAGTGCTGAATTTTAGCTACAACAAAAAAGAAAGGGAACTATCTGCCTCGTCGGACGACCTTATAGAGATGGAGAACCGTGCTTTGGGTTATATGGTTAAGATCTTGCTGACCAAAAGCATGTTTGGCGATAATCACGGATCATGGAATGGCCAATTCTTTTTTGAAGACCTCCCCGGCACACCCGAAGATATAAAACAGTGGAAAGCTAACCGCATCAAGCTATTACAAGAAACCGGAGGTCATTTCGTGGTGTCTGAAAAGTTGCCAAATGATTTTAGGTAATGATGCAATCCACTGGCAAAATATGAACACCCGTGAACGCAAAAAAGGCAGCTACTAAGTAACTGCCTTTTAATATTTATAAGCCTGCCAAAGCAAACTAAAAAAGCTACTATATATGAATAGCGCGGTTGTCGGTAGCGGCAAGGCATGCTTCGCGCATGGCTTCGGTGTAGGTAGGGTGGGCGTGGCTCATGCGTGAGATATCCTCGGCACTGGCGCGGTACTCCATAGCTACAACGGCTTCGGCAATCATATCGGCCGCACGCGGACCAATCATGTGTACGCCTAAAATTTCGTCGGTAGTGGCATCGGCCAAAACTTTCACAAAACCATCCAAATCGCCGCTTGCACGGGCACGACCGCTGGCTTTGAACGGGAACGAACCTACTTTGTATTTAACACCTGCGGCTTTCAACTGCTCTTCGGTTTGGCCAACGGCGGCAACCTCTGGCCAGGTATAAACAACGCCGGGGATAAGGTTATAATCGATGTGTGGTTTTTGTCCGGCAATGATCTCGGCAACTAAAGTACCTTCATCCTCGGCCTTGTGAGCCAGCATGGCGCCTTTAATAACATCGCCAATGGCATAAACGCCTTTAACGCTGGTTTCCAAATGGTCGTTAACCGTAATTTTACGACCGCGTTCTTCTACCGTGATGCCAATTTTATCTAAACCCAAGTTATCGGTATAAGCAACACGACCAACAGCCACAAGGCAATAATCGCCTTTAAGTTCTTGTTTTTCGCCTTTGGGGTTATCAAAAGTTACGGTAACCTCTTTGCCTTTTACGGTAGCGCCGGTAACTTTATGGCCCAGGTAAAACTCCATACCCAGTTTTTTCAAAACTTTTTGCAGCTCGCGGCCAAGGGCTTTATCCATTGTGGGGATAATGCTATCCATATATTCAATTACAGATACCTTTGCACCCAAACGCGCGTAAACCGAACCCAGCTCTAACCCGATAACGCCGCCGCCAATAAGCACCAGGTGTTTTGGTACTTCGGTAAGGGTTAATGCCTCGGTTGAGGTGATGATGCGTTTTTTATCGATCTTAAGAAAAGGCAATGCCGATGGTTTTGAGCCGGTGGCAATAATTACGTTTGTGCCGGTTATTTCGGTATCGGTACCATCAGCCTTTTTAACGTTGATGGTGTTTTTATCTTTAAAAGAACCAACGCCGGTGTGTACGTCAATCTTATTTTTTTTCATTAGGTAAGTGATACCGCTGGTATTGGCATCAACAACTTCCTGCTTGCGTTTTATCATCTGGCCAAAATCAATGCCCAGGTTATCCAGCTTAATACCGTGTGTGGTAAAAGTATGCGCAGCGTTATGGTAATGCTCAGATGAATCAAGCAGTGCCTTTGATGGGATACAGCCCACATTAAGGCAGGTACCGCCCAATGTGTTATATTTTTCAACAATGGCGGTTTTTAAACCCAGCTGGGCACAACGTATAGCGGCCACATAGCCACCCGGCCCCGAACCTATAACGATAACATCATATTGCATAGTAGTGTGTTTTATGGGTGGCAAAGTTAAGGGTAATTAGGTGATATATTATATACTTACGGTCAAAATTCACAATACTTATCTACCCATGCCTTTATGTGACCAGCCCTGTCCTTCAAATAACGCTCCCCAAAAAACAGGTTCGACCAATCGTCAAAGTTCTCGTACTGAAAGCCCAGGTAAAACACCCAGAAGCCAACACCCAGGTAGGGTATAGTTGCTATTTCCTCGTCGGTTACGGGGCGTACTTCACGGTAGGCGGATACAAAGATATTGTACATGCGGTCGGCTTCGGAATCGGTAAGCTTGCCGGTTGCCACGTGCATAAAAAAATGCACAAAGAACGACATCAGATCATTTACCAAATAACCCTGCCCCGCAAAATCAAAATCGAAAAAGGTGATGGTGCCGCTATCGCTAAAGTGAAAATTCTTGGGTAAAAAATCATATTGGCAGTAACCGTAACTAAATTCTGCGGTATTAAAAGTGTGAAGCTTTTGGATAACCTTGGCGGCCGTTTCCTGCAAATAGCTGTACTCGCCGGGTAAATTGATAAAGGCGGGTGCTATTGTTTTTATGGGCAGCAGCAGCGTGGTATCGGTATTATAAACCCTGCGCGGATATTTTAATTGGGCAACGGCTGTAATGTTATGCACAGCCGCCATTTGCCTGCCCACGGTTTTCAGCTGCTCATCGTCCAGATCTAAAACCGGCCTGCCCTCGGCATAGGAGAGCAGGATGCCATAGCGGGTGCTTTCGGGTGCGTTAAACTTTTGTACCTGGTTGTTGCGGGTATCGGCAATGGCGTAGGCTACACTTGCGCCGCCGTTTTTCAAAATATCGAGCAGTTCAACCTCGCTTAGTATTTCTTCGTAGCTGCGGTGCTGCTCGCGGTAAACCTTGAACACATATTTGGCATCGGTCGCTTCAATTATATAAGTATCGCTAACCCCGCGCAGCAGGTATTTGCAGGAGATGAGCTTTAGATTATAAGCATCCTCCAGATGTTTTTTTAAGGCGATAGCAGATAAGGTGGAGTATTGTACAGGAAAGTGCGACATAGTGCCGTAAAGTTAGGAGATTGCGGGGAAACATTTGCGGCCTTGCCGCAGATTACTCACCCGGCTACGCTTCGCGGGTCACTCTCTCTGCGGCAAGCCGTAAAGAGGGGATGTAGGAGTCGATATGACAAAAGAATAAACAAAAAACCTTTTCCCCGCCCTCTTTCCGGCGCAGCTGAAGAGAGGGCCGCCGCACAAAGTGCCGGCGGGGTGAGTCGAACCGGCAAGCAGGGCCGATTTTATCCTCCCGTTATTAACGCACTATTAAAAAACACGTTGCCTACGCAAAAATTAAACAGTAGCCTCGTCTGGAATAAAATTTACCGGTTTATCGTCATCAAATACCACATAAACGCGGCGCCAGGGCTGGTCGTCAATTAGTTTCCATTGATGGGCGGTGCCGGTGGTATCGGTAGCAATGAGTATTTCGCCGGGGCGTAAAATAAAAGTTTCGCCGGGGCGGGTTTCAAATTCAAGCGTGCCGCATAGGGTTATCACGTACTGATCTGCAGGGGCGTTGTGCCAATCATAAAACGAATGCGGCGGCGATTCCTGGAAACGGATAGACGATGCCTGGTTAAAAACACCCTCGGCCACTGTACCTGTTTGTATGTGCGAATGGCCGTCGGCACCGGTATATAATTTATAAGCTTTTATCATTTTTTAACTGCATTTGCAATGGCGACTAAGCTAAGGTATTTTAAATTTTTTATTGCCGCGGCTGCATAACGGCATTGTAAATATTTAGGTTTAAAAACTTATCGGTGTTTTTGGGGTTCTATAAAACTATGATCCCTGCCGTTACCAGAAAGTTTCAGTTTTTTCCATTCCTCATCAGTTTGTTAATTACAGTGGGTATAGGTTTTGTGGCCTCGTTGGTTACGCGGCCGCAAATAGCGGGCTGGTACAGTACGCTCAACAAGCCATCCTTTAATCCGCCGCCCTGGCTGTTTGCCCCGGTGTGGTCATGTATTTACGTGATGATTGCCATAGCCGCCTACATGGTGTGGAAACTGCGCAGCCGCAGACCGGCCTATAAAATTGCACGGGCGGTTTATTTTATACAATTGGCGCTTAATTTTTCATGGTCGATAGTGTTTTTTGGGTTGCACCAGGTATTAGGCGCGCTTATTGTTATTGTGCTGCTGTGGATAAGCATTGTTTTAAATATAAACTGGTTTGGCAAGTTCAACAGGGTGGCCGGCTGGCTGCTGTATCCGTATTTATTGTGGGTGAGCTTTGCCACCGTACTTAACGCAAGTATTTATTTCCTTAACAGATAGCACCAAAAAAACACTATTTTTATTGCGTGCATTTTATGTGCGATAACCGAACCGGCTTATTAAAAAATGAAGAAACTACTGCTTTTATTTTGCCTTATAACAGCTGTCCGCAGCGTGGCTTTTGCTGATGCTATTGCCATTAATCACTTTGTAATAAAAGAAAACCCTTTTGCGGTAGATCAGGTTGCCGTTGTGGCTACCGATACCGCCGGCGTAACCCAGGAAAACGTGAACGGCCTGTTTACCTTTGTAATGAACGGGTTCGACTATCAGCTTAAATTTGAAAAAGGCGTGGCATTTTACCGCCAAAAGCTGGACAGATCAACCTTTTTATACGCCAAGCACGTTAACGAAAGCGGTACGCACTCCATCCTTTACTACATTTATAAACACGATAGCAAGCTTAGCCCCTGGCATATTAGCTGGGTGCTGTTGGTGGCCATTCCGCTGGGGCTTATACTTATAGCCTACATGTTTAAGCGTTTCATCATTGCGGCGGTTATCATCTTTCTTATATTCCTCTATTTCAATTACCACAATAACCTCAGCATCCCAACCTTTTTCGAAAGTATAATCGACGGGCTGAAGGGGATGTTTTAGTTCTTTTGAGGTGAAAGGATAAAGGCGAAAGGTAAAAGGTTTTTTGTTGTGGGGAGTTTATCTTTCCTTGCGCTTGTTTGTAACTACAAGTGTTGGAAAGACTGAATTTTATAAAAAGTTTGTCATTTCGATTGAGCTCAGGTGGGTAAAAGCGTGGCGCGAAAGAGAAATCTTCTACGGAATGCAAAGCTCCAATAGCATAATGCAGAAGATTTCTCGCTCGTACCTCGCATCGAAATGACAACATTTTACTCTTCCCAACACCTGTGGTTTGTAACGAGTGCTTAAAGTGTTTTTGCGTCTGCGACGCATCTTCGCGATACAATCGCGTAACCGTGTTAAGCGCTCGTTACAAACGAGCGCAAGTGGATATCTAAAGAAAGTAAAAAACAAGGAATTTTCCCCGCCCTCTTTCCAGCGAAGCTGAAGAGAGGGCCGCCGCACGAAGTGCCGGCGGGGTGAGTCGAACCCGGTGGCAGAGGAGTTTGCAGATTATGCTGTTCAAAATCAAATACTTTCAATAACTACAGTGCTATTTTTCAATTATAAATAAAGTCTGCAAACCATGGATGCCGCATTAAAACGAATAGCCATAATTACAATATTATTAGTTGGTTTGGTTGTTAATTTAGCAAAAGGTCAGGTATATAATCTTAAATCCTTCAAGGGTGATGATATACAAATTAAGCTGTTGTTAGATAAAGGGATATTATCAATAAGGTTCTTAAAAGATACAGTCTGTTTTAGAAATGTAGACAATCTTAAAATAATGAAGGTTTTAAACAACAACTTTCTGATGATTGTTTATGATGCCCGCGCTGGCTCAGGGATGCATATGGTAAGAACATTAATCTTATCTGCAAATAATAATAAAATTTGCCAGTCTTTGAATGTAACTTCTTTTTTTAAAGATGAGTTTTTGGATTTTAGTAAGCCACACTTAACATCTCCAATAGAAGTTGAGGTGAAAACTGTTTACAATGCGGATCTTTCTTTAACAGGGAACAATAACCAGAATTATAAGCTAAATGGAAAAGTACATGGTGAGAGGAAATCGGTTCATGAGCCAAAAATTAATTACAATTACAATGACGCTGCCAGCCTGCACTTCGACAGGAACCAAAATATTTTCTACAATTCACATGAAAGTATTGCACAATACTTCACAATATTTGATCCCAAAACCCAAAAGGAAATTAAACAATATATAAAAGGCACGTTTCCGATAGCTAAACTTGGCCGGTATAAGTACTACTATATAAAAAATGAATGGTACGAAAGGTATGATAATGACTTATCTAAATATTCCTTCGTTGGCGCGCCTCTCCCATAAAATACCTTTCAACCCCAATTTACTCACCCGTCATCGCTGCGCTGGACCACACTCTACGGCAAGCCGCAAAGAGGGGATGTAATGGTCGACATGTTAAAATATTAAAAAAAAACAAGGAATTTTCCCCGCCCTCTTTCCAGCGAAGCTGAAGAGAGGGCCGCCGCACGAAGTGCCGGCGGGGTGAGTCGAACCCGGTGGCAGAGGGAATTTGCAAATCCAATCAAACAAAAAAGCCCTCTGCTTTCAGCTTATTAAAACGGCAATCCAATCCCAAAGTTTAGCTGGGCAAAGGCATAGTTGTCGCCATAGTTTTGGAGGTAGCTCCTTTTAAATGTTCCTGTACTAAACAGTTCGTCGGCATGTTTAAAGAGTACCCATTGGTCGGCACCGTTAAATTGAGGGTCTTTAAACTTGAAGGCATAATCCAGCCGGAAAACGAAGAAACTCAAATCAAACCGTAAGCCCGTACCTACACCAATTGCTGTAGACTGTAAAAAATTATTAAACCTGAACTCGCCGTTGGGGTTTTCGGCTTTTTTGCCCAGTCGCCATACGTTACCTGCATCCATGTAAACGGCTCCTTTAAGTTTGGCACCAAAAAAGTTATCGGCCAGTTTATAGCGGTATTCAACATTGCCCACAATTTTTATCTCACCAAATTGATCAAGATACTTTAAGCGTGAACGGGTTAAGGAATCTGTACCATAATAAGTAGCGCGGTTAAACTGTCCGGGGCCCAGCGTACGGGGCAGCCAGGCCCTTATATCATTGGCACCGCCGGTATAAAAATTCTTTTCAAATATAAGCTGATTGCTGTTGCCATAGGGGACGCCGATGCCTGGGTTTAAGCGTAAAATTAATTGCCGCTCGCCACCTAACGACCGGTAAATCCTCAGATCAATCTCTGTTTTGGTATACTGGGCAAAGGCATAGCCAAAAATTTTACGCTGGCCTAAGGTATCCTTTGGCGCGTTGAATAGTTTGCTGGCCAGGTTGAGCACGTTGCCGCCTATATCCAAACTCCCGCGGAAGTAGGTAAAGTTATTATACGAGTTTAGTTCGACGTTGTTGTACTGGAACGTGTACTGGCTGCCTGTGGTAAAAACTGTGCGCCCAATAAGCGAAACATAGGCGTACCTGTTTTGATCAAGCAAAGCCTGCCTGGCCACGGGGTCTATGATCCCCCTTGAGTATTCGATGTTTATTGGCGTTACGGTGTGCTGTTTACGGCCGGTTTCAAAAAAGTCATAGCTTATAGAATTAATAAAACTTTCACGCGTAACCAATCCCTTTTGATAAAAGAGCGAGTAGTTGGTAGAGAAAATGGTATGCGGTACCCCAAATTTACCCAGCAACGGAAAATTGAAAGGCGTTAGTATCCTGGGGTAAATAAGGTTAACCCCAGCCCTGAACTCCTGGTTTTGGATGGCGCTGTTATTGGCCACGTTGTTGCCATTATCAAACAATATGCTCCAGTTTATTTTTACCTGCAATATGGCAGCCTGCTTAAAAACATTTCTATCGGTAAACGTATTGCCAACGTTGTAGCCGTAACGCCCGCCATTGAACAGTACCTCGCCCTCAACCCTGTCAGACATGCGTTTGAGGGGTACAATATCAATTTTTGTATCCAGGCGATGGGTACTATCGGCTGTTTTTTCGTAGGTAGGGTTGGGTACATTACGGAAAACGTTTAACTCCGATAATCGGGTAGTGGTAAGCGTTTGATTATCGATATTATAAATCTGGCCCTTTTTCTGAAAGGTATAATCAATTACCGTGCGCGGCTTAAACCTGCCCGAGAAATCAACAAACCTGAATTGCGAATCTACCTGTATGGTATCGGCCTTGCCGGTGGTACGGCTGCTGCTGCGCGATATGGTGATCAGCGTATTGTTAATGGTATAAACCGGGTGCTCCTTTAAGCCTGCCGGGTTATCTATCATCATTTTTATATCAACCACGCTGCTGTTAAAGGTCGAATCGTAATTGAAGCTGATGTACTGCCTGAAAAAATCATAGTAGCCGTTGCGTTTCATGAGCAGGTAAAGCTCATCGCGGTCATGCGCAAGGCTATCGGTATCAAACCTGCCGCCCGGCTGTATGTGCGATAGCTTGTTGCGATTGGCGTTATACAGGTTTTTAATATTTTTATCGGGAATGCTATCCTCAAACTTGCGTATGCGGAACATTGGGCCTTCCACGGCGGTAAACACCAGTTCGGCCTTTTGCTTTTTTATAACCACGCTATCGGTAACCTTTGCTTTAAGGTAACCGCGGTTCTGGATGTATTTCTCCATCTGAAAACGCGAATACTCCACCAGGTTGCTATCCAGTATGGCCGGGGCCTCGCCAATATTTTTTTTGCCGCTTTTATTAAAGGTGTAATACAATTGCAGGTTAAGCCAGTTGTTGGGCTGCTGCTCTTTATCAACATAATTTACAGCAGCATCGGCAAATTGCTCATCTATGCCCTTTATGGTGATTTTGCGTACCAGCACCTGGTTTTTTTTGATACCACGCGTAATACTACAGCCCGAGCCTATAATGATGAGCAAAATACTTAATATTGTAAGGCGGTAACCAGCAGGTTTATTATATGCTTTCAAAATCACAAATCAGTTTATTATCATCCTTACAACATAAAAAATTCCGCAGGGAACATGGTTTTTTCCTGGTAGAGGGTTATAAATCAGTTATTGAATTTACAAGCTCTGGCTACCAGGTTGATACTATTTACCATACCCCCGCAATTGCCCCAAAATTGCTGAATTTATCCCGTAAAATAAACTTTCAGGAGATTTCATTAAACGAGCTCGAAAAAATCAGCACATTGAAAACCCCGCAGGAGGTAATTGGTTTGATAAAAATACCAATATGGCCGGTTTTAAATTACGAAAGCCTGAAACAAAAATTTTCGCTGGTGCTTGATGGCGTGCAGGACCCCGGCAATATGGGCACCATCATTCGCACGGCCGACTGGTTTGGCATTCATGATATTATTTGTTCTGAAGATACGGTTGAAGTGTATAACCCCAAAGTAGTACAGGCCACTATGGGCTCGCTGGCACGCGTGAATGTGCATTACGGTAACCTGGAGGCGGTTTTGCCCCAAATTAACCTGCCCATGTTTGGCGCTATGCTTAATGGCGATAATGTGTACAAAACAAATTTTGGCACCGAAGGGTTATTGGTTATGGGCAACGAGGGCAACGGCATTAGCCCCGCAATTGAACCACTGATCGGCAAGGCGGTAACCATTCCGCGGGTAGGGCAGGCCGAGTCATTGAACGTGGCAATTGCCACCGCTATACTGGTTTCAGAAATAAAAAGAAATTCAATTAAATAAATATTGGCTACCATTAAATAAATTACTATTTTTGCAATCCTTAAAAACAGGGTCGGGTGGCCGAGTGGCTAGGCAGAGGTCTGCAAAACCTTTTACAGCGGTTCGAATCCGCTCCCGACCTCAAGGGTATAAAAAATATTAAAAAAAGAAATCATGGGCGTTACACGTTTAAAAAGAAAAGATAGAAAAAACAAAACTACTTCACGTTTAGAAGTACAGTTTTTGAAATTAGCTACCAACATTGAATACGGAAGCCGTTCTGCTGAGTCAAAACACAGCCAGATCACCAAAAACAATGCAGCTTTAGCTATCGCTGCAGGTAAATAATCTTTATCTGTAAAAGCGCCTGGCGCAAAAAAAGATCTTATAAATCCTGCTGGTTTAATAAAACCGGTGGGATTTTTTTGTGCCCGATATTTTTGACACGATTGAAGGATTGTAAGGATTTTGTCTGAACGTGGAAAATTGTCTGAACCGGGATTTGTGGGATTAAGGGATTGCCGGGATTGGGTTTGAATGGGTTTTTGTATAGAGATTGGACAAATTTTTGATTTTTTTGAGTTTGGTTATATCATTTTGCTTGTCCATAGCGTGGTCATATAGGGGCTTATTCTCCAATCTGATTTAACTTGCTCGTCTTGTAAACTCCAATAGTAAATAGTCCATTCGTGAACTTTGAAGTCTTGAATCAATAGAGGTTTAGCTTTTCCCCAATAAAACTCCATCGCTTTTAGGGTTTCTTGCTCTTCAATAGCCTGGATTATCATTTGCATCAACGTGAACTTTACGTCATCGTCCAGTATTGATTGATAATAGTTTAGATATTTTTCGATAAATGCCGGATCTGCAACTTCGTATGGCTAATCCTGCATGGTTTTACTGTATGGAATATCGAATGCCTTGCTTAACTCAAGCATAGATTTATCGGTTTCAAATCGAATTTGAGGTTTCATATGTGTTAAGAAAGGTTATTCAAAATACAATAGCTTAAATTATTGCCTCAATCTATATAAATTACAATCTAAATTCCGAATATTCTTTAATTCTGAAAATTCTGAATCAGACAACCTGCGCGTTAGGGATTGCAGCGGATACCGGCCAATGTGGCTAAGGCCTTGTGCAGTATGAGTGGAAAGCCCGGCCGCAGGCAACGCCCTCCTTTTAACCGGAAGCTTAAGGCTGAAAGGAAAAGCCAAAAAATTAAAAACTCAAAGATTCACCAGAAATCAATCAATCCTCTCAATCAATAAGCCATATTTAATTCTGGGAATCCTTTAATCCCACAAATCCCGGTTTAGACAAAATCCTATTAATCCCTTAATCCTATAATTCCCGAATCCTATAAACTTTACCCCAGCAACTTCTTATTTATCCTGCCTATCAACCCCGGCCCTTCATAAATAAAACCGGTATAAAGCTGTACCAATGATGCGCCTGCCTTTATTTTCTCCACGGCGTCGTCGGCAGAGTGGATACCGCCCACGCCAATAATAGGGAACGAACCGTTTGATTTTTTATGCAGATAAGCGATAACCTCGGTAGAGCGTTTGGTAAGCGGTTTGCCGCTGAGGCCGCCCATCTCGGTTTTTAAAATAGTTGGCGCACTAAGGCCGTCGCGACTGATGGTGGTATTGGTGGCAATAATGCCCGCTATGCCGGTTTGCTGTACAATGTCTACAATGTCATCAAGCTGTGAATCGGTAAGGTCTGGGGCTATCTTAAGCAGTATGGGGCGGCTGATGCCGTTTTTTGAATTGCGCTGCTGCAATGTATTCAGCAGGTGCATGAGCGGTTCTTTTTCCTGCAACTCGCGCAGACCGGGGGTATTGGGCGAACTTACGTTCACCACAAAATAGTCAACCACATCAAACAGGCGGTCGAAACATTTGATATAATCGTTAACGGCTTCTTCGTTAGGGGTAACTTTATTTTTGCCGATGTTGCCGCCAATAATGAGGTTTTTTTGCGCGCCTTTGGCATTTTTACGGAAGGTGGCAATACGCTCGGCTGCTACATCAACCCCAAAATTGTTAAAACCCATACGGTTGATCAGCGCGCCATCAGTTGGCAAACGAAACATACGCGGCTGCGGATTACCCGGCTGGGGCAGCGGGGTAACGGTACCTATCTCCACAAAGCCGAAGCCTATGTTGGCCATTTCGCCCATCAGTTCGGCATTTTTATCAAAGCCGGCGGCAAGACCAACCGGGTTTTTAAATTTAAGGCCAAACACTTCGCGCTGCAAACGGGCATCGTTTACATCCCATATAGCCCTGCTTAAAGCCGCGCCACCCGGAAAACGGTTAAAGCGCTTTAAATTGCGGGTTACAAAATAATGTACTTTTTCGGGATCGAACTGGAAAAGGATGGGTTTTAATAAAAAATACATGGCGCGAAGTTAGCACATTACTTAATGTGTGTAAACCAGAATTTTATGAAATTTAAATGACTGCCCGTTATTTGGTTCATTACCCTAATAAAAAGAGGGCTTTGTTAGCGATCCCCTCTTGAGAGGGGGCGCGAAGGAATAGTGTAGTGGCAGGGGTGTGTTCTACGGCATGAAACACACCCCTCCGCCCCTCTCAAGAGGGAAATCGCACGCACCCATCTGCTTTTTTAATTACCCTCAAGAGAGAAATATAAACCACGCTGGTATTAATTAATCAATTGATGGTATAAAATTTAACAAAGTTTTAAAAAATGCCCTAAAACTGTAAATTACGATCGCTATTGCCAGTAATTATAAATTTCAGCTTTTTATGAAAAGAATCCTTAATCCCAGTCGCCGCCATTTTTTAAAAACCGCATCGGTAGTGAGTATGGCCACGGTGGGTATCCCGCAAATTGTATCTGCTGCTTTTGCTAACGCCAAGCCTGCTCCCAAACTTAAATTTAATACCGGCGATGTGGTGCTTTTCCAGGGTGATTCAATAACCGACTGGGGCCGCGACCATAGCAAGAACGAACCCAACACAACCAGCGCCTTAGGATCGGGCTATGCGTTGGTGGCCGCCTCGCAGCTGTTGCTTAACCATGCCGATAAAAACCTGCAGATCTATAATAAAGGTGTAAGCGGCAACAAGGTATTTCAGTTGGCCGAACGCTGGGATACCGATTGCCTGGCCCTGAAACCAAATATCCTGAGCATTCATATTGGCGTTAACGATTTTTGGCACACCCTGGGCGGCGGCTATACCGGCACTATTGATACCTACATTGCCGATTATAAAAAGCTGCTGGATCGTACCAAAGCTGCCTTACCAAACGTAAAGCTGGTAATATGCGAGCCATTTGCCCTTAAAGGTGTAAAAGCGGTTGATGATAAATGGTACCCAGCGTTTGATTTGTTTCGCAAAGCTGCCGCCGATATTGCCAGCCAGTACGGTGCCGTATTTGTACCCTACCAAACCGTTATGGACAAGGCCATACAAACGGCCCCGGCCCCATACTGGAACCTGGACGGTGTACACCCAAGCGTAGCCGGCGAAGCCCTCATGGCACAAGCATGGCTAAAAGCGGTAGGAGCTTGAGGGACAAAGGACTGAGGGATTTTCTTGTAGACGAAGGACGAAGGGAGCAAGGACTAAAGACTAATGTCGAACACTGAATGTTGAATCTCGAATAATGAAGTAAGGGGAAATGCCTGATCTGTTTACCTAATCAACTCAAGCCAACCCAATCAACAACTATCCTACCATCTTGCGCGGCGTGTGGCGCGCATGAGCTGGCGGTGTCTTTTGGCATCGTAATAATCATTGGTTACCAGTATAGCATGGATAATGCCCGGCACCCAGAAAAACAGGGTAAGGAATATATTGAGGATGAATGCACCTATACGCCCGGTTGTTAATATGGCCAGGGGAGGGAACAAAAAACATAAAAAATATCTCATGGCTATAAATTTATCTGTCGATTTTATAGTTTAGACCACAAGCGCACGGGTTTGTTACTAACTGCAGCTTAATCGCGCAGGTTTAGCGGTAGCTGATCGCCAAAGAACAGGGCCTTAAGTTCGGTAGCATCATTCGGTAACATTTTACCACCCAGGATAAGCCTCAACTGGCGGCGGCGAAGTGCACCTTCGTAAAGGGCAATTTCATCGTCGGTTTCGGGCAGGAGTACGGGAACCTGGGTTTTTTCGCCATCTTTATCAAGGGCTACAAAGGTGTAATAGGCTTCGTTGCTTTTTACTTTGGTGCCCGAGGGAATGTTTTGCGCCCAAACATCCATCCTTACCTCCACCGAAGTAGTGAACGCGCGGGTTACCTTAGCTTCAATACTGATCACGTCGCCCAGCTTTATAGGCGCCTGGAACGATACATTATCTACGGAGGCAGTTACTACAATACGGTTACAGTGTTTTTGTGCAGATATGGCTGCAGCAATATCCATCCAGTGCAGCAGGCGCCCGCCCATCAAATTATTTAAGGTGTTGGTATCATTGGGTAATACCAGCTCGTTCATGATGGTGTACGATTCTTTGGGGGCTTTTCCTGTCATCCTGCTAATTTTTACGCAAAGATAAGGATTAAGTACGACAGGCCTATGTTTCTGATAAAAAGCAGCTAATGCTTACTTTTTAAGCATCATAGCGGCATGTGTAGCCTTGCCATCCTTAATGCCCATCTTTACAAGATCCATAGCAACGTGGCCTGCAAAAAATGCGGCCGCAATAATAGCCGTGCGAATGATGCTTTTTGTTTTCATAAGCACAAGATAAGAGAAATAGTTGGATTTGGTAATGGGTGAGGTTTAAATATATTTTGCCGGCTTGCCGCAGATTACTCACCCGGCTACGCTTCGCTGGCCACCCTCTCTACGGCTTCGCCGTAAAGAGGGGACGCAACGTGTATTTATAAACTCAATAGAAAAAAGATAAAAGCTTTCCTCACCCTCTTTACGGCTTGCCGTAGAGAGGATCGCCGCACGAAGTGCCGGCGGGGTGAGTCGAACCGATAAGCAGAGCCACCAGCCCTTCTCCAAAACCCTCCACATCTTACCCCAAATCACCAGCTTTTTACCCCCTTATTGTAACAGTATTAAAACCAGTAGCTACATATTAATTTACTTGTTAATTTAGCCCTTAAATTGACCGGCTTCATGAAAAAAATCACCATACTCCTTATTTTACTTTGCGGCTGCACTGCGGTTTTTGCCCAAGCTGATTACGTGAAAGATAACTTCACCAAAAAGGAAGTGTACATAACCATGCGCGATGGTAAAAAACTGTTCACCGCCATTTATACGCCCAAGGGTGCTTCGGCAAAAAATAAATATCCTATCATGATGCAGCGCACCTGTTACAGCGTTGCCCCTTATGGCGAGGATAAATACCCCGCAAGGCTTGGCCCATCAGAGTTTATTATGAAAGAGGGGTATATTTTTGTTTACCAGGATGTACGCGGCCGCTGGAAAAGCGAAGGCACCTGGACAAACATGACACCCGTTATCGACAATAAAAAAAGCAAGAACGATGTTGACGAAGGTTCCGATACTTATGATACTATCGACTGGCTCATAAAAAACGCCGCATTTAACAACGGTAAGGTAGGGCAATACGGCATCTCGTACCCCGGCTTTTATACCGCTGCGGGCATTCTCTCAAACCACCCGGCTTTAAAAGCATCATCGCCGCAGGCACCTATTTCCGATTTCTTTTTTGATGATTTCCATCATAACGGTGCTTTTTTAGAAGGCTACTTTTTTACCTTCCCCGTGTTTGGTGTTCAAAAAACCGATACAACTTCAAAAGCCTGGTACACCATGCTGAAGCCAAATTCAAAAGATGGCTACCAGTATTTGCTTGATCTTGGTCCGCTTAAAAATGCCGGCCAGTATTATCACGATAACTTTTTTTGGCAGGAAACCATTAACCACCCAAGCTATGATGAATTTTGGCAAAAACGCGGTTTGCTGAAACATTATGGCAAAGTAAAACCTGCGGTAATGCTGGTAGGCGGCTGGTTTGATGCCGAGGATTTAACCGGTCCGCTGGCTATTTATAAAACTATTAACAAGACAGATCCTAACGCTTATAACACCATAGTAATGGGGCCGTTTGGTCACGGCCGCTGGTCGCGCGAAACGGGGCATACCATGCACAGCAACATTTATTTTGGCGATAGTATTGCAACCTTTTACCAAAAAAGCATCGAAGCCAAATTCTTTTACCACTTTTTGAAAGGTAACGGCGATAAAAACTCGGGCCTGCCCAATGCCTATATGTTTAATACCGGTAAAAAGGAATGGGCCACGTTTGATAAATGGCCAGCAGCAAATGCCACCCACCAAAAAATGTATTTAGGTGCCGATGGTAAGCTATCGGTTAGTGCGCCAACTGCGGCAGGTTCTGTTTCCTACGTGAGCGATCCGCTGAAGCCGGTGCCTTATACCGAGGATAATACCACCACTATGGGCTTTACGCCGCACAATTACATGAGCGAAGATCAGCGTTTTGCCGGTCGCAGGCCCGATGTGCTGGTTTACCAGAGCGAGGTTTTAAATGACGATGTAACCCTTGGCGGCGAGATCATGGCGCACCTGAAAATTGCAACCACCGGCACCGACGCCGATTTTGTGGTGAAACTGATAGATGTTTACCCCGCCGATGAGCCTAATAACCCCTACATGCCCAACAAAAACATTATCCTGAGCAATTACTGGCAAATGGTACGATCAGAAGTGATGCCGGCACGTTTCCGCAATAGCTTTGAAAAACCCGAGGCATTGGTGGCCAATCAAAAAACGGATGTGAATTTCAGGTTGCAGGATGTACTGCACACCTTTAAAAAGGGCCACCGCATCATGATCCAGGTACAAAGCACCTGGTTCCCGATAATTGCCCGCAACCCGCAAAAATTTGTAGATAACCCTTATAAAGCCGACGAAAGCGATTATATAAAAGCCACCGAAACAATTTTTAACGATAGCTTTATTGATGTACAGGTGTTGAAGTAAGAGGGATTAAAATAAAAGGGTGTCACGCTGAGTGATATACAAGGCTATAAAAAGGGTGTCATGTTGAGCCTGTCGAAGCATAGTGGGCAAAGGCCTCTACGCGCTACTCTTCGACAAGCTCAGGGTGACAGGCCGTTTATAAAGCCCAATGCAAGTTCGGGCGTCCACGCCGGAATTAATTAATGGTAAGCGTCCACTCTTACTCTGTTATCGCTGGAGCGTGGACGCTCCAGCTAAGATTAGTTCAGGCGTGGACGCCTGAACTTGCGAAGGGTGACAGACTATTTATAAAGCGCAAAAAAAATGCCTCAACCCTCTTTTCAGCGAAGCTGAAGAGAGGGTCGGCCAGCGAAGCGTAGCCGGGGTGAGTAACCTCTGCGGCAAGCATAACCAAAACAGAATTATTGAAAATAAACCATATTAAATGAAATTACGCCTTTGCTTACTTGTATTGTCCTTCGCAGGCCTTACAGCACACGCCCAGCTGATGCAGGAAAAAGTATCTTTTACCCATGCCGATAGCTTGCGGGGTAGTCTTACGCCGCTGCGTACCTGTTATGATATTAATTACTATCACCTTGATGTAAAGTTCAACATTCCCGACAAATCCATCAGCGGCAGCAATCAATTTAAGTTTACCGCCACGCAGGATTTTACCCAACTGCAGTTTGATCTGTTTGCCAACTTAAGCGTTGATAAGGTGGTATACAAAGGCAAAACCATTCCCTATACCCGCGATGCGAACGCGGTGTTTGTAACCTTTCCGCAAACCATAACCAGCGGCAGTAAGGACGAGTTTACCGTTTACTACAGCGGCAAGCCAACCATCGCCCTGAACGCACCCTGGGATGGCGGTGTGGTTTTCAGTAAAGATTCATTGGGCAAGCCCTGGTTGGCTACCGCCTGCGAGGGTGTGGGTGCCAGCATCTGGTGGCCCAATAAAGATCACCTGAGCGACGAGGTAGACAGCATGATGATCAGCATCAGTGTACCCAAAGGTTTAAAAGATGTATCAAACGGTCGCCTGCGTAAGGTAACCGAGCTTAAGGATGGTTACACCCGGTTTGATTGGTTTGTGCGCAACCCCATCAACAATTATGATGTAGTGGCCAACATTGGCGATTATGTGCATTTCGGCGATACCTACATGGGCGAAAAAGGCAAGCTCGACCTGGATTACTGGGTGCTGCCGGCCAGTTTGGAAAAAGCCAAAAAGCAATTTGCCGCAAACGTAAAGCCTATGTTAAAGGCTTTTGAATACTGGTTTGGTCCGTATCCGTTTTATGAGGATAGCTACAAACTGGTAGAAACCCCGCATTTGGGCATGGAGCACCAGAGCGCCACGGCCTATGGCAACCATTTTTTGAACGGTTATCTGGGTTCGGATATGTCGGGTACGGGCTGGGGACTAAAATGGGATTATATCGTAGTGCATGAAAGCGGGCACGAATGGTTTGGCAACAACATTACGGGTAAAGATCTGGCCGATATGTGGATCCACGAAAGTTTTACCTGCTATTCCGAATCATTATTTATTGATAACAACTGGGGCAAAAAAGCCGGACAGGAGTATAACTATGGCTTGAGGGCAGGCGTTAGTAATGATAGTCCTATTGTGGGTGTGTATAACGTAAATAAGGAAGGCTCCGGCGATATGTATGCCAAAGGTGCTGTATTTTTAAACCAGGTGCGTACCATCATTAACGACGATGAGAAATGGCGCAGCATCCTGCGCGGGCTGGGCAAAACCTTCTATCATAAAACAGTTACTTATGATGATGTGGTGAACTACATTTCAACACAATCGGGCATCAACCTGCTCCCCGTGTTTGATCAGTATCTGCACTACAAAAACCTGCCCACACTGGAGTTTGCCACAAAAGGCGGCAAGCTGCAAAGCCGCTGGATAGCCGACGCAAAAGATTTTACCATGCCCGTACAGGTAAGGGTTAAAGGCGGCGAATACAAGTTTATTACCCCAACCACCCACTTTAGTCCGGTAGCTATAGAGGGTGCAACAAAAGATAATATTGAAATAGATAAACTGAATTTTTATATAGGCGTGCTGGTTGATTAGTAAATGGTTCCGTTTTGTCATTGCGAGGAACGAAGCAATTTCACGCTGCAAGTCGGCGATTTACTCACCCGACCATTGCTACGCTCGGTCACCCTCTCTTCGCCTTCGGCGGAAAGAGGGGGTGGGTGGTGGTGGATATGTGGGACGGAGATTACCGGGTTTTAAAAATCGGGGGTGTTGTTAGTCGTTTTGTCATTGCGAGGAACGAAGCAATCTCGTCACGCAATCCGGCGAGTACTCACCCGACCATCGCTACGCTCGGTCACCCTCTCTTCGCCTTCGGCGGAAAGAGGGGTGTGGATTGGTGGAAAGTGTGGGGTGAAACAAAAAATGCTTTCACCCTCTTTCCAGCGCAGCTGAAGAGAGGGTCGGCCAGCGAAGCGTAGCCGGGGTGAGTCGTCACCACCGTGTTAAGCACTCGTTACAAACGAGCGCAAGTGACAAAAAAACAAAAAATGCTTTCACCCTCTTTCCAGCGCAGCTGAAGATAGGGTCGGCCAGCGAAGCGTAGCCGGGGTGAGTCGTCACCACCGCGGAGAGCACTCGTTACAAACGAGCGCAAGTGACAAAAAAATAAAGAATGCCTTCACCCTCTTTCCAGCGCAGCTGAAGAGAGGGTCGGCCAGCGCAGCGCAGCCGGGGTGAGTAACCTCTGCGGCTTAAAGGCCACCATTAAAAAGTATTACATCGAATAAAACCAAATACAATGCAAAGAAAAAATATTTACGCTTACGCGCTCGGCCTGTTGCTTACAGCGGCTTGCGCGCTTCCTGTAAAGGCACAATTGGGTGTCGACAAAGAAACTTTTACCCGTGCCGATACTTTGCGTGGTTCCATAACCACGCCCCTGCGCACCTGTTACGATATTAACTATTATCACCTTGATGTGAAGTTTGATATCGACAAAAAATTCATCAGCGGTAATGTGCAGTTTAAATTTACCGCCACAACCGATTTTACCAAACTCCAGTTCGACCTTTGGAATAACCTTAAAATTGAAAAGGTAGTTTATAAGGGGCAGGAGCTTGCCTACAAACGCGAGTTTAACGCCGTGTTTTTAACTTTCCCCAATGCCATTACTAAAGGCAGCAAAGATGAATTTACCGTTTATTACTCGGGCAACCCAACCATTGCCAAGCGCGCACCCTGGGATGGCGGTATAGAGTTTAATGTAGATTCGCTGGGGCATAACTGGGTATCTACAGCCTGCCAGGGTATGGGGGCCAGCGTGTGGTGGCCAACAAAAGATCAGCAGGCCGACGAGGTAGACAGCGCCCTCATCAGCATCAGCGTGCCCAACGGCTTAAAAGATGTATCAAACGGAAGACTGCGTAAGGTTACCAAATTAAAGGATGGCTATACCCGGTTTGATTGGTTTGTGGCCAACCCCATAAACAACTACGATATTGAAGCCAACATTGGCGATTATGCCCATTATGAAACCGATTACCAGGGCGAAAAGGGCAAACTCACCATGGATTTCTGGCCGTTAAGCTACAACCTGGCTAAAGCCAAAAAACAATGGGGACTTGACGCACCACGAATGCTGAAAGCTTTTGAACACTGGTTTGGTCCGTACCCCTTTTATGAGGATGGTTACAAGCTGATAGAAAGCCATCACCTGGGTATGGAGCACCAAAGCGGCACCGCCTACGGTAACCACTATCAGAACGGCTATCTGGGTCGCGACTTGTCGGGCACGGGTTGGGGCCTTAAATGGGATTTTATTGTGGTGCACGAAAGCGGGCATGAGTGGTTTGGCAACAACATCACCAGTAAAGATTTGGGCGATATGTGGATTCACGAGAGTTTTACCAACTATTCCGAATCGTTATTTGTGGAGGAATACTACGGTAAACCAGCCGGGCAGGAGTATGTGCATGGTACCCGCCTCGCCATCCAGAACGACAGGCCAATTGTTGGTCCGTACGGTGTTAACAAAGAAGGTTCTGGCGATATGTACTACAAGGGCGGCAATCTGCTGAACATGGTACGCACCATTATTAACGATGATGAAAAATGGCGCGGTATCCTGCGCGGCCTCAACAAAACATTTTACCACCAAACGGTAACTTATGATCAGGTGGTTGATTATATCAACAAGGAATCGGGTATGAATTTATCGCCGGTGTTTGATCAGTACCTGCGTCATAAAAACTTGCCGATACTGGAAATTGCGGGCAACGCGGGCGGGCTTTTTTGCCGCTGGATAAATGCCGATGCCAAAGATTTTGCCATGCCGGTAAAAGTGAGGGCCAAAGGCGGCGAGTATCAATTCATCACCCCAACCACCAGTTACACCCCGATAAAGTTGACCGGTATTACCAAAGAGAATATTGAAGTGGATACGTTTAACTTTTACATCGGCGTTTTAGTTGAATAAACTACTGACGGCTGCTGACGACCTACTGACGCCGACTGACGAACTACTGACGCGTGCTGACGGCATACTGACGGGCACTGACGAAATATGTAAATTGTGGTCTGTTGGGTCTTAAAAACGTATTTTTTTAAATATAGGTGATGGAAAAGTTGATTAAATTTATTTTCAAAACGCTGCAACCTATGTGGAAAACCTGCGTCTTATAACTACTAAACAATTAGCTATTATGAAATCACTATCAAAACTATTATTGGTTGCTGTGCTGGCCACGGGAACAGTAAATTATACGTTCGCAAAGACTGCCCCGGTTGCCAAAATCCTGCAGCAAACCACCCAGGACCGCCATTTATCGGGTTTTAACGCAGTTGACCTTGCCGGCTCGTTTGATGTTGTAATTGTGCAAGGCTCGTCAGAATCAGTTAAGGTTGAGGCCCCATCTGACGTTATAGACCGTATTATAACTGAAGTGGAAAGTGGCGTTTTAAGGATCCACAGTAAAAAGAACATCAACGGCGACTGGAGCTTTGGCAATAACCGCAAAATGGTGATATACGTCACCGCTAAAGACCTGAACAGCATTGCAGTAACAGGTTCTGGCGATATATTTTTCAAGGAAGGTATTACTACTAATTCCCTTAAATTAAAGGTTACCGGCTCTGGCGATATGCTGGGCAGGGTTACCGTTAAATCATTGCAAAGCAGCATAGCCGGCTCTGGCGATATCAAGCTTTCTGGTCGTGCAGATGAATCTACAGTTAGCGTAGTAGGCTCAGGTGATTTCACCGCCCGCGATCTTATAACCATAAATACCGCAGTACGCGTAGCAGGCTCTGGCGATGCTGTTGTAAATGCCAGCAACAAAGTTGATGCTGCGGTAACCGGTTCTGGCGATATTCACTACACCGGCGGTGCCAAAAGTATATCTACCTCAAAAGCAGGCAGCGGGGATATTAGCAGGTTGTAACTGATTAACTATTAATATATTGCAAAAGGGCGATGAGTAAAACTCATCGCCCTTTTGCTTTAAAAACCTGGTGAAATACTTTAAAACCGCGTGTACAGCGCCAGTTGGGCTACATGGTTCAGGGTATAGTTTTCGGCCTGTTTAATGTATTGGTTAAGGTAACCGGTTTCTATATCAATCATTTTATTAATTCGATAACCTACTGCAACATAGGCACGGTTTTGATCGAATGTATGTTTGTTTACCTTGTTTTTATTTTGAATATTAACAAATACTTCGTTCTGCAACGCCAGGAACGCTCCTTGCGTAAAAATGGCCGAATCTGATTTCAGTGGAACAATTCCGCGCACAAAATACCTTAAACGCTGCGAAAAATACTGATCGTTTTTATTGGGTGCCGAGTGCCCCATAAACCGCTGCTCTAACCGGAAACGGTGTGCCACGGCAACGTTTTTACCGACTTTGTGCGAGTAGGTATACTGCTGCCAGATGCGGTGCTCGGGCCTGAAGGTTTTATCTCCGGATGCAGTGCGGCCATTGGTGGCAATATATGCGTAACCTAATGCTCCGACCTTGTTTTTAGCAAAATAATAATTAGCCGATGGGCGTAAAAGGGTATTCTTTAAAAAGTTCACCTGATCTGCCGAGCGAAACTGGCCATCAAACGAATAACCCCAGTGTTGCGATAGCTTTTGGGAGTGGAATACCGCTGCCCATCCCGAGAACTGGTTATCCTGCGCAAACAACTTTGCCGGGACTAAAAATGCTAATACGATTAAAATTGATAGTTTTTGTTTCAATTGCATAGGTAAAAATATATGTAAATGGAAAACGCAGACAGGCGCTGCAAATTGCCGGTCTGCGTTATTTTATACTGATTTTATTAGATTTCGAATTTCGCCAGGCCAACAAATTCGCTAATGCGGGCACTAATTTCGTCCTGTGATAAATTCCTCAACCGCTCCGAACCAAACCTCTCTACACAGAACGATGCCAGCGCAGACCCATAGATGATGGCGTTTTTCATATTATCGAAGCTCACAGTGCCAGCTTTGGCCATATAGCCAATAAATCCTCCGGCAAAAGTATCGCCTGCGCCTGTGGGGTCAAAAACCTCTTCAAGCGGAAGGGCAGGGGCGCTAAAGATCTTATTCTCGTGGAAAAGCAGTGCTCCGTGTTCGCCTTTTTTAATAATAAGGTACTTTGGACCCATTGTTAATATTTTACGGGCGGCCTTAACCAATGAAAACTCTCCCGATAGCTGGCGTGCCTCGGCATCATTGATGGTTAAAACATCAACCATCTGCAGGGTTTTGTGCAATTCGTCAAGCGCAATGTCCATCCAAAAGTTCATGGTGTCCATTACAATCAGTTTTGGGCGTTTATGCAGGCGTTGTATAACAGTTTGCTGTACCTGGGGCGATAGGTTACCCAACATGAGGTATTCGCAATCTTGATAGGTTTCCGGCACAATGGGGTCAAAATCTGCCAGTACGTTAAGCTCGGTAACCAACGTATCCCGACTGTTCATATCATCATGATACCTGCCGCTCCAAAAAAACGACTTCTCGCCCTTTTTAACCTGCAAGCCATCGGTATTAATATTGTGCTTGTTCAGGTCGTCAATTTCGCTCTGCGGAAAGTCGTCTCCTACCACAGCAACGATTTTTATATCATCAAAAAAGTAAGAAGCGCCCAAACTTGCGAAGGTTGCAGACCCTCCAACGATTTTATCTGTCTTCCCGAAGGGTGTTTCAATGGCGTCAAATGCCACAGTACCAATAACTAACAAACTCATGTAAAAATATTTTAATTTTTTTTGCCACAAATATTGTGAAATTACCTCAGAAATTATACTTTTGCACCACTCCAAACGGAAAAACACTCCTGAGTAGCTCAGCTGGTTAGAGCATCTGACTGTTAATCAGAGGGTCGCTGGTTCGAGCCCAGCCTCAGGAGCCTCAAAATCAATGATTTAACCCCACTCTGGCGAGTGGGGTTTTTTATTTGCAGAAGATTTGCAGAAAAAACCGCAAAAGATCAATAAACCTTGTTTTGCAGAAAAGTGCTGATTAGCTTAATCAAAACCGTTCAACAGCCATAATTATACCTAATATATCCTTATCATTGGCCGTACACCATCGCAATTCATCAAACTAAAAGCTATATAAAGTCCAATAGGCAAATCGCCTTAATCTCCGTTTCAACCTCAATAATTTCCTTTCCGTCAAACAATTGATTATATTCGTTTTACTAAAAAAACTATTGGCAAAGTATAGTAAGCTTTCTGATCAGGAACTGATCGGCCTTTTAAACAAGGACGACGAGGCAGCCTATGAAGAAATCTATAACCGGTACTGGCCTATCCTTTATCAATCCGCTTATAACATTCTCCGAGATAAAAGTGGCTGCATGGATGTATTGCAGGAGGTTTTCGTTTGGCTGTGGGAACATAGAGAGACCCTGCAAATCAATAACCCTAAAGGATACCTGTTTTCCGCTGTAAAATATAAGGTTGCCAATTATATCCGTAAAGGCAAAGTAAGACGGGCACTTTTTGCAGAGTTGGAAGTTATAGATCTAAACGAACTGCCATTTTATGATGACAACCTTGAAGTAAGAGAATTGAAACAGATCATTGCTCAATTTACCTCGGAACTGCCTGACAAAGCGAGACAAGTATTTTATTTAAGCCGGTCCGAACACCTGAGCAATAAAGAAATCGCAGAGCGATTGGGCATTTCCGAAAAGACGGTAGAGAACCAAATGACCACCAATCTCAAAAAATTAAGATTGAAGATGGGTCGCCTTTCCGCCTGGATGATCTTCTTTATATAAACTACCCGAACTTTAAATTTACATTTCTTAAAAATAATTTCATAGTACATAGGGGCTACCCTATCGCTCGTGTGCCTTACAGATATAAACGTTAGTTGAACAAGCGTAACAAGGCATATGAACAAGATCGAGTTTTTGACATTAACCGAAAAGATCAGCGATGGTACAGCTACCGATGAAGAAATTAGGCTGTATAACGCTTATTACAATTCTTTCCAAAAAACATCCGGTGCTTGGGTCGAAGAACTGTTAGGGAACCAGGAGGAGATAGATACGGAATTATCTGCTCATATCCGGGCAGCGGTCAGGCAACCCCACAGTATCCGCAAGGTTATTTGGCCCCGTATCGTAGCAGCGGCTTCCATTATTTTGTGCTTATCCATTGGCGGTTATTTTCTATTACGTAAACCATCCGCACAACAAACGGTACGAGTTTCTAAAAATGACATTGCCCCAGGCGGTAATAAAGCTATCCTGACATTGGCTGGCGGCCAAAAGATTGTATTAACAGGTGCCAAAAACGGATTACTGGCCAACCAAGGTAACACCAGGATCAATAAGACAGCAGACGGCCAGCTTGTTTATGACGCTTCTAAATCTGAAAGTGGCACTACAATATATAATACCATGACCACACCGCGAGGAGGTCAATATCACCTCACCTTAGCCGATGGCACTAACGTTTGGCTCAATGCCGCATCATCGATCAAATATCCGACTGCTTTTAACGGCGATGAGCGACTTGTGGAGATTACGGGAGAAGCTTATTTTGAGGTTGCGCATAATGCCGCCAAGCCTTTTAAAGTAAGCAGCGGCGGGCAAACGGTGGAGGTATTAGGCACCCACTTTAACATCAATGCCTATGCTGATGAGCCAGCTATCAGAACAACCTTGTTGGAGGGAAGTGTAAAGCTGACTATCAATAAACAAAAGGCCATTCTAAAGCCGGGCCAGCAGGCATTTATTTCAGGCGGTAACAATGACTTAATTAAAATTAAAGCAGTCGATGTTAACGAAGTTATGGCCTGGAAGAACGGCTATTTTATCTTCAACGATGAAAATATCGAAAGCATCATGCGCAAGATCTCCCGCTGGTACGATATAGATGTGACTTACCAGGGCGATATGACAGGTAAGGAATTTGTCGGCTCGGTATCGCGCTTTAAAAACGCATCGGAAGTATTACGCAAACTTGAAGCAACCGGAATTATTCACTTTAAAATGGATGGAAGGAGGTTACAGGTGATGCCATAATTCTACAACGAGCAGCGGTAGCCTAAAAAAAGACCGGAAGTGCTTCCAACACTCCCGGTTAATGCCTGGGTTACCCATTTAAATTCATGTGACGCACAAATTATTGATAACTAAACCCAAACATGTAAATGTATGCATTTTTACGTATTCTCTGAAAGCGGGGAACAACCCTGCCCATTAAAAAAAATCCTGCTGGTTATGAAACTCACCTTCGTTTTGATAGTCGCAGCACTGCTTCAGGTACACGCGAGGAGCTTCGCCCAGAACATTACCCTGAACGAACGCAATATTTCCTTAAGCAAGGTTTTTACCGCTATTAAAAGTCAGACGGGCTATGATTTTATCTACAACCCGCAAATGCTGGATAAGGCTAAACCAGTAAGTATTCATTTAACCAATACGCCACTGGTTAAGGTGCTGGAAGACTGTTTTAAGGATCAGCCGGTGACCTATACGATTGATCAGAAGACAATTATTGTTAAGGAAAAAGAGCAATCTCTATTTGACAAAATAAAAAACGCTTTAGCTATTCCTATTACGATTTCTGGTAAGGTAACAGACACAATCGGCACACCCTTGCCCGGTGCAACAGTAAAAAACATCACTCAAAATACGTCAACCATTACAAATGATAACGGTACTTTTCTTATCAGCGCCCTGACTGGCGATAAAATTACAGTAACGTTTATAGGATATAATTCTTATGTTTTTACAGTTACAGAGAATCTACCATATCAAGCTATAATTCTTCATTCTTTTAATAGTAAATTGGATGAAGTCATCGTAAGCACAGGTTATCAGGATATTCCAAAAGAAAGAGCGACAGGTTCATTTTATAAGCTCGACAATCAATTAATCAATCAGCGTGTAAGTCCAGATATAATAAGTAGACTTGACGGATTGACAAGTGGCTTACTTTTCGATAACCATGACAGTCAACAACACACAATTCAGATTCATGGTCTAAGCACTTTAAATTATGGCTCTGCATCGCCATTAATTGTACTCGACAATTTCCCTTACGCTGGTAATATCAATAATATAAACCCCAACGATATTGAAAGCATTACGATTTTAAAAGATGCCGCCGCATCGTCAATTTGGGGTGCTCGTGCAGGCAACGGGGTTATTGTTATAACGACCAAAAAAGCTAAGGCTAATCAGCCATTAACTGTAAATATCAATTCCAATATAACTATCTCACCAAAACCAAATTTGTTTTCAGCAAACCAAATGTCTGTGAATGGTTATATCGATTTAGAAAAAAATCTATTCAGTCAGGGTTATTATGATGCCCTGTTTTCTAATCCATCCTTCCCCGCTTATTCGCAGGTGGTTGATATTCTAAACCAGCAAAGGAATGGGCAAATATCCGATTCACAAGCTAATCAGGCCATCAATCAGTTAAGGGGACAAGATGTGAGAACTGATATGCAAAAATACTTATATCAAAATTCTGTTAACCAGCAATATTATCTAAATCTCACAGGTTCAGGAAATAATATAAGATACCTTGCTTCGGCAGGATATGATAATGACTTAAGTAATTTAAAGGGCAATGGCAATAACAGGTTAACTATACGATCAAATAATATCATCGACCTGACAAAAAAATGGCAACTGCAAACTGATCTAATCTTAACGAAATCAAACTCCACTGCCAATAGCCCCGGTGGTTATGGCGGTTATAAAATATACCCCAATAGCATTTCTCCCTACGCCAGACTTGTCAACAATGACGGTACGCCTGCCGCAATCGATCTTTATTACAGTAAAGCCTTTACAGATACGGCTGGCGCGGGAAAACTATTAGATTGGAAATACAGGCCGTTACAAGAGCTTCAAAACAACAATAATAAATCAACCAACACCGATATATTGTTAAATCTTGGCACTTCTTACAAGGTATTTAACTGGCTAAGGGCTGAAGTGAAGTATCAATACGAACAATCGTGGGATGACCTCAATAATTTACAAAACTTAGATTCTTATGTTACAAGAGATGCTATTAACACTTATACACAAATCCACGGGAGCGCCGTTACTTATATTGTTCCTAAAAATGCCATTTTAAATAGCCAGGAAACGATTAATAAACAACAGGCCGTAAGAGGCCAATTGAACATTGACCATACCTGGAATGATAAAAATCAATTCTCTGCCATTGTTGGTTCGGAAATAAGAGAAACTCAAAGCAGTTCGATCTATGGAATGACTTATGGTTATGATCCCAACACCCTAACCACAACACCGGTAGATTTTGTTAACCTTTATCCTACTTACGATGGAATATATGGGAATACCTATATAACAAATGGCACAAGGTTTACGAAATTAGTCAATCGGTTTGTATCAGTTTTTGGCAATGCTTCATATACCTATGCCAATAAGTACACCATTTCTGCAAGTGCAAGAAGGGATGCGTCAAATATATTCGGGGTAAGTACCAATCAAAAATGGCAACCACTTTGGTCAACAGGTGCAATGTGGAAAATTGATCGGGAAAAGTTTTATAATGTTTCTTGGTTGCCTGAACTAAGTTTACGTTTAACTTATGGTGAAAGTGGTAACCTTTCTCCAAATGAGTCTGCACTTACAAAAATTCAATACTACACTGCCTCGCGAAATCCAATCAATCTGCCGTATGTCGGTATAAATTCGCCGCCAAATCCTCATTTAAGTTGGGAACAGGTAAAAACCTTAAATATTGGACTGGATTTTAGTTCATTTGGTAACAGAATGAATGGCTCGTTCGAATATTATACAAAGCACTCAGATGACCTGATCAATGGGGTACAACTTGACCCGACAGTTGGCTTTTCAAATGCCCGTCAAAATTCCGCAAGCATCTTTTCTAAAGGTATAGACTTGGTTTTAAATTCATTAAATACCAATGGAGCTATAAAATGGCGATCAACCGTTTTATTTAATTATGTAAATTATAAAGTCGTCAAAAACCTTAACCCACCAGCTACGCAAGGATTGGTTAGCTCCGGGACATACATATTCCCTATATTGAATTATAATCCCTATGAAATTGTTACCTATAAATGGGCTGGTCTAAATCCTAAAACGGGCGATCCACAAGGTTATGTTAATGGTGTGGTCAGTACAGATTATAATGCGCTTACCCAAACCCAGTTAGATCAGCAAGTCAACAATGGTTCTGCAATCCCCCCCGTGTTTGGCACAATTAGAAACACTTTCCAGTGGAAAAATTTTTCATTGGCTGTTAATATTACTTATAAGCTTAACTATTATTTCCTTAGGCCAGCGACGAACTATAGTAACCTTATTACGTCTGGAAGCGGCGGTTACTCGGACTATGACCAAAGATGGCAGAAACCGGGCGATGAAATGCATACCAATGTTCCATCATTTATTTATCCTACGAATTCCCAACGGGATGTATTCTATCAATATTCTTCTATAAACGTTGAAAAGGGTGATAATTTCAAATTGAATGACATTTATTTCAGCTATGATTTTATACCCCACAGGAAGATTTTGGGGTTTAAATCACTTCAATTTTATTTATATGCCAATCAATTAAACTTCATCTTATGGAAAGCGAATAAGGCCGGTATTGACCCTGATATTATTTATGATATAAAACCTCCGGTTAGTTATTCAGCGGGTATAAAAGCCTCTTTATAAATTTAAACATAGTAACATGAAAAAGATATTTAGTAATTACACATTCCATTTCATACGGTATTCGTATGTTTTCATATTGGTCATACTTGGTATGCCATTCTATTCATGCAATAAGTATTTGGATGCGAAGCCCGATGCAACAATTGCCACTCCTTCAACGATTGATGATCTGGAAGGTATTTTGAACTATTATAATTTTATTAATGCGCGTTACCCTTCAGCATCAGAAGTGAGTTCTGATGATTATTACTTAACAGCAACTGATTGGAGCACACTTGCGGATGCGCCCCGTAACTATTATATCTGGCAAAAGTATGATAACATAGGTGGCGATTATACAGCACCCTACTCAACAATTGAGTACACTAACGTTGTGCTTGACGCCCTTTCCAAAATATCAACTTCCGATATATCCAGGAAAAATATCGTTCAGGGGAGCGCTTTATTTATACGTGCATCAAATCATTATGCCTTAGCTCAATTGTTTGCTAAAGCTTATGATAAAAATACTTCCAATACCGATATGGGAATTGTAATCAGGTTAACATCGGATATCGCCGTAAAACCCGTGCGTTCTTCCATTGCAGAAACTTATAGTTCCATTTTAAGCGATTTACAAAGATCAGTTCTATTATTACCGGCCAGTCCGTCCCAAAAATTCAGGCCGAGTAAACCTGCGGCCTATGGAATGTTGGCAAGAGTATATTTATCCATGAGCGACTATAAAAATGCTGCTCTCTACGCCGATTCAGCACTAAGTTTATACAATAAATTGATCAATTATAATTCCGTCAGCACTACAGCAACAATTCCGTTCGCGCAATTTAACGATGAAGTAATTTATGATGCAAGAACATCGGCACCCGCAGCACTATCATCCTCAAAAGCCAAAATTGATACTATTCTGTATGCCAGTTATACTGTAAACGATTTAAGAAAAACCATTTTATTCAAAAAGAACACTAACGGCAGTTATGCATTTAAAGGAAATTATACTGGCCAAAATAATGCTTCTTTGTTTACAGGTATAGCCACGAATGAATTGTTTTTGATTAGAGCAGAAACGGCAATAAGAAATGCCAATGTAACTGTCGCCCTACAAGCAATAAACAGCCTGTTAATTACACGATATAAACAGGGCACTTACACCCCTTATACAAATACAGATCCAACTCAATTGCTTGCATTTATTTTACAGGAGAGGCGAAAGGATTTATTATTTAGAACACTTAGGTGGACTGATCTTCGACGATTAAATCAAGATGTTAATTACTCCAAAACGCTATCAAGAAATTTGAATGGGACGATTTATACCCTTGTTCCTGGGAGTGAACGTTATGTATTTGAAATCGACAGGAATGCCGTAAATATAAGTGGACTTATCCAAAATCCATAATCTTAATTATCAATCAGTTACATCATGAGATTTTTTTTATTATTATTAAAATATATAGTGGTTACATGTTTACTGCTTAACTCTGCTAAGACTTTTGCCCAGACATCAAAAACCATTAAAACACTTTCAATCGGGGATAAAATGCCTGACGTAAAAATCACCAATATTATAAATAGCCATATCAAGTCTGGCAAAATTTCAGATTATAAGGGGAAACTTATCCTACTTGATTTTTGGTCCACGTGGTGTTCGGCCTGTATAGATGGATTTTCGGAACTTGATTCCTTGCAACGGCAATATCCTGATAAAATTCAAATTTTACTTGTCAATCCCAAAAGGGAGGGTGATAGTAAAAAGGGGGTACAAATCGTCATCAATAGGATGAATGAATGGTCTACACGTCCTTTTCGACTTCCTATTGTATTCCAAGACACTTCCATTACTAAGAATTTCCAATTTCATAGTCTTCCACATTGCGTTTGGATAGGGCCGGATGGAAAAGTCATTGGAATTACTGGAAAAGAAGAAGTGACAATTCAAAATATTAAAAAAGGTATCGCTGGGAAAAAGATCGAGATAATTGCAAATAAACATTAAGCCATTACAAAAGACACCAATGAAAATAAAATGCCACATAATTCTAATCTCGCTAATGATAATCGGGTTAAATACTTTGTTTGGCCAAGAGCCAATTCATATCTATGGTGATATAAAATCGGGGATATATCAACCTATCGAGGGAGTCACTATCAAAACTATCAAAGGGCTATCAAGTACCGTAAGTGATGACAAAGGCAGGTTTGAAACTATCTTATTGTTTACAACTGATACTCTTTTGATCACTAAAGCAGGATACAAACCCACTAAAATTGTCATAACTCAAAAAACTATAAATGTATTACATATTAAACTTAAGCAAATTTGATAGTCATTGAAATTATTATTCAAGCACCTCTTTAAGATAAAAATCATTTACTCCTATCCGAATACGGCAAATAGTCCAAGTAATTATTAACCATGCCATCTTAACATAATGGACATAACGAATTAATTAACTTTCAACGATAAATGACTGGCAATTAGCTTTTTGTCATATTCACGGTTTGTTGCCTTGCCTGCTTAACGACAAACTAAATTAACGGTCGAATATGTTTCACCAGTTATGAATTAGCTTTATGAAAATCTGGTACTATATCGGTTTTGGTGTTTTGCTTTTGTTCATTATGGGTGCAATCGTTTGGCTGGTGATGGATATGATTAAAGAGAAAAAGAACCCTGTTATCAAAAAGAAAAAATTAATAATATTCTCCTTCGTTCTTCCACCCTTTCATGATATTAATGATAGGGTCAGTTAATAGTTAAGAGCGCCCTGAAGGAGCAGGGCGCTCTTTGTGGTAGAAAATATAAATGCCTAAATTTGTGTGTTTAAATCTGCCAGCCTATGCAGCATCTAAAGGATTTTTTAATCCGTATCCAAACGTTTGACTTGCGTGTGGTCGAAGACGATATTTACATGGAATGGGGAACGAATGCCAAGAAGCACGTCAAAGTTTATGACCTCACCTACCAGACGCCATACTATGACAGCTTTTCTTACCGGAGCGAATTAAGGGTATTGAAAGATATGGCCTTTATCGACCTGATGACTTTAGATAAAGAACTTATTCAAATCCAGCTGACCGAACTGGTTAAAGTCCGTAACCGCTTTAAGGAGTTTTGGGGTTATTATCATGATAACTATTCCGAGATGACACGTGTTTATAACCGCTCCTTTATTTTTTCTGTCAGGTTGGATTATTTATTTATCGTCAATGGCCTGCAATCCGCCGATGCAGAGATAGTAGTTAGTAGCAAGTTCGGTGAAGACCTAGGCGAATCGGTAAAGCTACGGGAAAAGTTCTTAATGGAACTGATCAACAGAACTGAAACCGCTATTAAACCGAAACAATCTGAAGCCGAATTTAAAGAATGGCTGAACGCCGAAAGGAAAAAACGGGAAGCGGAAACGGCCACGCCTGACACCGCTAACGAAACGTCAATAACTCCTAATTCCGAAACACCCAACGTGCCTGAAACACCGGCAGTAAAGGAAACCACTACCGAACCTGAACTAAGTTACGAACAGTTAGCTGCTGCCAAAATTGTCGGCTTCTATCCAACCTTTAAAGCGGGCACAGCGGCACAATTATTCAGTTTGTTAAAAGAATATTTTATTCCCGAGGAACATGCGGCGCTGGAGAAACTATTGTTACATGACGAAGCCCCTAATACGCCTTTATTATTCCGGGGTTCTGCCACCGCATTGGCCGATGCCTTTAAACAACTCAAAGAAGCAAATCTGATCGTAGGGTGCCGGATGATTGACCTCGAAAGGTGGATAGCGCC
>NZ_FNAI01000019.1 GCF_900101875.1 Mucilaginibacter pineti | reverse complement strand
GGCTACGGCCACGGATGCCTGCTGCTTACTGCCATAAACACTTACCGGCAGCTTCTCGTACCGGGTTTCTTCCAATAAATTTAATCGGGCCATAAATAGGATGGTATTTGGTTACAAACAAATATATCAGATATTTACATTGTGGCGCTATTATTCTCAATTTACAGGCCGCAACAAACAGTAAATTAAGCACATGTTACCGCTAAACCAAAATCTGCAAAATCTTTTCGATATCGCCCAAAAGCCAGCCAAAATTGGCATTGGTTTAATGTCGGGCACCTCGCTGGATGGGTTGGATATAGCCTTGTGCAAGTTTACCGGCAATGGTTTACAAACAAGATTCGCATTGTTGCAATTCATCACCATACCTTACCCCAATAGTTTTAAAAAGGAGGTACAGCAGGTGTTTGCCCGCAAAACTGTCGACCTGGGAAAGCTGACTTTGTTAAACGCCTACATCGGCAATTATCATGGCGAGCTTGTTTTGCAGGCGCTTGCAAAATGGGATATTGAGCCTGAAACTGTAGATTTTATAGCCAGCCACGGGCAAACTATTTACCATGCCCCCCAACGTTTACATAAACAACCTGGCTACCCCAATGCCACCCTGCAAATTGGCGACGGCGATCACCTGGCGGTAAAAACCGGGATACTAACCATTAGCGATTTCAGACAAAAACATATTGCCGCAGGCGGTGAAGGGGCACCTTTAGCCCTATACGGGGATGTGTTGCTGGGCGGTAAGCCTGGCGAAAATAGGATTTTGCTGAACATCGGCGGTATTGCAAATCTTACCTATTTGCCTGCCGATGGCGATACATCGAAGGTATTATGCACCGATATTGGCCCGGGAAATACGCTGATAGATGCTGCTTGCCGGGAGTTTTTCAATAAGACTTATGATGAGGATTCGAATATCGCCAACAGCGGTACGGTAAGTAAAGCATTGCTCGCCGCCTTGCTTGATCATCCATTTTTTGCGGAACAAGCTCCAAAAACCACCGGACCGGAATTGTTTAATTTAACCCTTGTTGAACACGTGCAGGCAACGTCCGGAACGGAAGATATTTCCAAAGCAGATTTAGTAAGTACGTTAAGCGCATTCACCGCAACTGCTATCATTGATTTTATAAAAACTAATATAAACGCACCCGAGTTAAAAGTTTTTGTAAGCGGCGGCGGGGCACGAAACCCCTTTGTAATGGAACGGCTAAAACAGCAATTTGATGATATAAAAGATACCGGCAGCTTAGGCATTGATCCTGATGCTAAAGAAGCTATATTGTTTGCGCTGTTGGGTAACGAAGCGCTTAGCGGTGAGCCGGTTGCTATCGGCAGTAATCCAGCAGTATTGATGGGGAAGTTTAGTTTCCCGGTTTAGTTATATTTAAAACAAAACATATAATTCCTAACTTTAGGTTTATATGCTGCCTTTACTAATTTCCGACCAAATTCGCCAGGCTGATGCCTACACCATAGCCAGCGAGCCTATTTCTTCTGTCGATCTGATGGAGCGGGCCTCAAGGGCTTTTGTAGGATGGTTCATTAATCACTTTCCCGATAAAAAACAGGCTATTTCGTTTTATTGTGGCACCGGCAACAACGGGGGTGATGGCCTTGCTATTGCCCGTTTGTTAAATGAGCATCAGTATAAAAATATCAACGTTAAAATAGCGCGTTTCAGCAGCAAGGCATCAGATGATTTTAATGCTAATTTTGTCCGTTTAAAGCAAACAAGCGTCCCTGTTGCAGAAATAAACAAAGGTGATAAACTGCCGGATGAAAACGGTGCTATTATTATTGATGCCCTGTTAGGAAGCGGTTTAAACAAGCCACTCGCCGGCGATTATGAATTGTTGGTAAAGCATATTAACGAGTTAAACAAAACCGTGGTTGCGGTAGATGTGCCTACAGGCTTCTTTTCGGAAGGGGAAGTTTTGCCTGACACAATAGCTATAAAAGCCGACTTGGTGATCACTTTTCAGCAACCCAAGATCAATTTCCTGCTGCCCGAATCGGCGCCCTACATCAATTGCTGGGAAGCAGTGAACATTGGTATAAATGAAGATTTTGTACGGTCGCTAAATTCACCATACCAATTTATAGAGGAAAAAGATATCCGCCGGATGTTAAAACCACGACACCGGTTTAGCAACAAGGGTACATACGGTCACGCGCTAATTATAGCCGGCCAGGAAAAAACCATGGGTGCTGCGCTCCTTTGTGCCTCAGCCAGTGCACATGGTGGGGCGGGACTAACTACTGCCTGCATCCCCCAAAGCGGCCTCACCGCGCTGAATACTTACCTGCCCGAACTGATGGCAATTGTGCGGAATGAAAATGAGCTCCCCGAAATTGAATGGGATAAATTTAATGCCATTGCTATAGGCCCGGGACTTGGGAAGGATAAGGATGCGGCGGCTTTACTGTTGAGTTTTATAAAAAACTATAAAAAGCCCCTGGTTATTGATGCCGATGCACTTAATTTATTGGCGGCCGATAAAAAAGTATTAGAAAAACTCCCCGAAGAAAGTATTTTAACGCCGCATATGAAAGAGTTCGACAGGCTGTTTGGTGAACATAAAAGCTGGTGGAACAGGTTGCAAACAGGTATTGAACAGGCGGCCAGGTTGAAAGTAGTCATCGTTTTAAAGAATGATTATACCATAACTATTGCACCTAACGGAATGGTTTATTTTAATTCCACGGGCAACGCCGCTATGGCATCAGGGGGTATGGGTGATGTGCTTACCGGGGTTATTACCGCATTGCTGGCTCAAAACTATACACCGTTACAAGCCTGTATTATAGGAACCTATATACATGGTAAAGCCGGCGATGAACTGGCGTTGCCAAACAGGTTAAATGTAGTTTTGCCGGGTAAGCTTGCCGCGCAGCTTCCGGCAACAATGGCAAAGTTAATGGTATAAAAAAAGCGGTTGTAAGTATCGTACAACCGCTTCTGGATTAACTATTAACTGATCTTATAAAGAACTAAATACTCAAGTTTAATGAGTCAGATCTTTTTTCATCACATATCGGTTTCTCGGGTTCTTTTTGATCTAACTGGTTATAGGACGCATGAACTACCCTAATAGTTACAAAAAAACGAATAATTGATTGGTTTTTTCATTAAATAAATGTTAAATAATGTCACATAAGGACGTTTTATTTACTAAAATAGTATCCGAAAGCTGGGAAAAATTGAAAAAGAGCAGTTTGCAAAATCACAGTACATGTCGTAACATGTTGATTTCGAGCTATGGAAAAGACAGCATTTGCGCCAGTACCGTTGTTTTGCGGGCTGTTGATGAAGCGACAAAAAAAATATTTTTTTATACCGATTTACGGTCTGAAAAAACTGAAAATCTTAGGCGTGATGGCCGAATTACAACGTTATTTTATGATGATGCTGATAAAATTCAACTCATATTAAAAGGAGATGCCACTATTCATAACCAGGATGAATTAACCGAGTTGCATTGGAATGCATTAAATGACAACGGTAAAACGGCCTATATGGCGCAACCTGGTCCGTCCTCAAAAATAGGTGGGCCTGTCAATGGTTTGGAATACATTAACCCGGAAAATATGTTTGATGCGCTGATTAAGGGCTACCAAAACTTCGCAATTGTAAGTATTAGCGTAAACTTTTTAGAATGGCTAAAACTTAGCCGCGATGGCAACCGCAGGGCATGCTTTAATTTAATAAATAATAATTGGGAAGGACAGTGGCTGGTACCTTAAAACTTACCAATAACCATCATCTGATCAAGCGTTGGGTTAACACTGCCGCCTCTTGGCTCCAATGTTACCGCAAATGCATCAGCCGAAGCAATTGACTTCATTTCTTTAATATTGGCGGTATCGCCTTTGGCATCAAAAACGCCCAGATCAACCGGTTTGCCGCCTACAAGTGCCCAAAGTTGGTATTGGTGTGCTTCGTCATTTTTTGGCATTTGCATATTTGCCATATCTAAAACCACCTTTTTCTTAGCCGGGCTAAATGCCAGGGTAATTACCGATGCTGGTGTTTTAGCCGTTCCCTTCAGGTGAATGATCTTGTACGATGTATCGCGCAAAACTATCAGTTCCTTATCCATCAGATTAACGTTGTTGGCAATTTTCTGCCTGTCAAGCGTTATGGCAATCAACTGATCTTTTGATTCTTTCAGGTTTCCGTAAACATTTACAAGCGCAATACTGCTTGCTATGAGCAAGGTAAAGCTGGCTGCAAATGCGTATTTGTAAAAGTTATTTTCTTTACGGGCTGGCAGGGTAACAATATTATCTTCTTCGTATTCTGTACTTTCTTCGTGTTTTGGTGCGGCGGTTAAGTTATTGTCATCGCCTAAATTAATGAGCAGACTGCCTAATATGCGGCCACGTAATTTTTCTGATGGTTCAACCGCGTTTTCTTTTGCATACAACTCCATGGATAACTCTATCGCATCCAGTTCGGCCTTTACCTCCGGATGTTTTAAAGCCATCGCCTCCACTTGCAACTTTTCGTCGGGGGTAATATCCCCCAGAACGTAAAGTTCCAGTATCCCTGTTTCTATATATGCTTTTAAATCTTCCACTTTCAATTAAAATGTTTTCTGAGTTGCTGTATGCCCATTCTTAACCTGGTTTTAATGGTTCCCAGCGGAATGCCCAATTCATCGGCAGCTTCCACATGGGTGTAACCCTTAAAGTATACCAGATCGATAATTGATTTTTGCTCAGGTTTTAACGTCTGCACTAAATCTTTAACACCCATCAACTCAGGCTTGTAAACTGTGTTCCTTTGTTCGTCTATGAAAGTTACGTTATTTTCAATCTCCTGGTTTTTATTTTGATTCTTAAAGTCTTTTGAGCGGATCTTATCTATTGCAAGGTTGCGTGCAATATTAACCATCCAGGTAAATAAACGGCCTTTTTCAGTACTGTAGCTTGAAAAGGAATGCCAGATTTTTACAAAAGTTTCTTGTAAAACATCTTCGGCTATAGCGGTATCGGTAACAATGCGTGAGATTACTCCATATAAAGACGACGAATACATGTCATAGAGCGCCTCCACGGCGATCTTTTCATGATTTCGCAGCGCAAGCACCAGCTCGTCCTCTGAAAGTGATATTTTATGTTTCTTACTCAACGTGGTGAATATATAAAGGAATTATCATATTTCAAACAGATGTTTTTCTGCATGATAAGATGAACGTACCAGCGGGCCGCTCTCTACATATCTAAAACCTTTATCTAAGCCAAATTGTTTTAAACGCGCAAACTGATCTGGGTGTATCCAGTCAATTACCGGGTGGTGATTGCGGGTTGGTTGTAAGTATTGTCCTAAAGTAAGGATCTGTACGCCGGCAGTAAGCAAGTCGTCCATTGCCTCTAATATATCACCTTCGGTTTCGCCCAGGCCAAGCATAATGCCCGATTTGGTGCGCAAGCCAGCTTCAGATACGTGTTTTAAGCACTCCAAACTACGGTCATATTTTGCCTGGATACGTACTTCTTTCGTTAAGCGCCTTACCGTTTCCAGGTTATGTGATACCACTTCGGGGCGGGTTTCCAGCACGCGGGCAAGGTTATCCCAGTTGCCGCGGAAATCTGGCAGCAAAGTTTCTAAAGTGGTTTCGGGGCTTTCCCGGCGGATGGCGTTAATGGTTTCGGCCCAGATGATAGAGCCGCCGTCTTTTAAATCATCGCGATCAACAGAGGTGATAACGCAGTGTTTTACCTGCATTAATTTTACTGATGTGGCTACACGGTTTGGCTCATCAACATCAACAGCAAGCGGCCTTCCCGTTGCTACGGCGCAAAATGAGCACGAACGGGTACAAATGTTACCCAAAATCATGAATGTGGCAGTACCGGCTCCCCAGCACTCGCCCATGTTGGGGCAATTACCGCTTTCGCAAATGGTATGCAGTTTATGCTCGTCAACCAAACCACGCACATGAGCATATTCTTTTCCGATGGGAAGTTTTACCCTAAGCCAATCTGGCTTACGCTGGGTTTGACTAACAGCAGCAACAACCGGTAATTCAATCATGGTACAAATGTAAGTAAAAACCAAATAACCAGTAATATGGTTACCGGCAGGTAGTAATAATTATTACAGTAAATTGAAGATGTGCAAATTTCAAATGTGCAGATTTCAGATGCTTGTAAGATGTGATAACATGAGTGTGAATAGTTCATAGCCTAAAATACCACGAACTATTATCCACGAACCATTAACTAACCAAGTACCGATATCGCTTCTTCAACAGAAATAGCACCGTGCGATTGGTCAAGAACGCATTCGCCGTCTTTGATCAGCAATAATTGCGGAGATTCATGATGTACATGGAAAAGCTGGGCAACCTGTGCCGATAGCTCGCGGTATTTGATAAGATCTAAAAAGTAAAGGGGCATATCTTCGGGGAGGTCTTCCCAATCCAGTTCAAAGCGCCTTTTTGCCATCATGCTGATGGAGCAGCGTGTGCTATGTTTAAATATCAGGCTGTAACCTTGGTATTGTTTTATACTATTTAATTGTTCTGCCGACTCCAGCGCTATCCAGTTCATAAAATTAAAATATAGTGTGCAATGCTATAACGTAATTATAACACTAAAACTCATGAAAGTTTTATGTGGTAATTAAAAATGACATTTGCCTGTTAGCGACCGCCTTTAGGATATGAGCTGTAAGCAGGGCATAATTTATTTGAGCATGAAGATATGCCGCAAGCCACAATGGCTACTATCGCTATATAAATAATTTTTCTCATCGTATTAACTTATCAGTTTTAACGTAAATCAGTCATTTAAAGTTTCAGCAAGGGCCGCCATTTTTATGGCCGTAATTGCAGCTTCATCGCCTTTGTTACCATGTTTGCCGCCTGCGCGGTCAATTGCCTGTTGCTGATTATCAGTTGTTAACACACCAAATATAACAGGTTTTGAATATTTTATGGCAACATTGCTTACGCCATTTGCTACTGCGTTGCAAATAAAATCAAAATGGCGGGTTTCGCCTTGTATTACGCAGCCTAAGCATATTACAGCATCTATTTTACCGGTTTTTAGCAATAAGTCGGCACCGGAGGTAAGCTCGAAACTGCCGGGAACGGGATGCGTAAAAATATTTTCGGGCAGCGCGCCATTGGTAACCAGGCTGTTATAAGCCCCTTGGTAAAGCGCGTTTGTTATTTCGGCATTCCACTCGGCTACAACAATACCAAAGCGGTATGCGGCTGCCGAAGGCACCTGGGTATGAGAAAAGTCTGAAAGATTTTTAAGCTGGGTAGACATCTTGAGTTTTCGGATTTGGGATGTTCGGTTGCGGATTTGTTTTTTCGGATGACCTAAAATAAAAAATCGATTTCAGATTTAGAGGCTTTGCAAGTCAATAAATCCGAAATCGAAATTCCGACATCCGAGATCAAAAATTATAATTTCGCTTCGGCGCGGGCAATATATTCGTCAATATTCTGAGCCTCAGCACTTTCAGGGTATTCTGATTTTATCCTTTTGTAAGTTTCTGATGCTGATTTGTTATCTTTTTGTTCTTCGTAAACCAAGCCAAGCTTCTTTAAGTAAAGCGGAGAAAGGAATTTGTTTTTTGCCTTGTCAACAGCTTTGTTAAAGTAAGTTGCAGCATTGCTATAGTCCTTTAGTTCCACGTAAGCATCGCCTGTACTGCCAAAAGCCTCTGCAGATACCATGATATCGTCACCGCGGAAATTGGTAAGGTTTTCAATAGCCTGTTTGTAATCGCCTTTGTTTAAGTAGGCAGTACCTAAGTAATAATAAGCAAGGTTTGCAGCCTTGGTATTGCTGTAATCGCTAATGATTTTTTCAAAACCAGGGTAGCTGGCATCACCTTTAATGGCTTTGTCCCAATCTTTTTTGGCCCAAAAATCCTGTGCTACGTGCATTTGGTTAGCCGCAGTAATTTCACGCGGACCTAAATATACTTTCAGGTATAAAAAATAAATTACGATAAGAGCAATCACTGCTCCTGCTATAAATAGTAAGCTTTTTTGATTCTCGCGCACGAAATTGCCGCTTTGCCCTAAAGAAGTTTGAGGTGCTGCAACTTTGGTATTCGCCTGGGTTTTTGACATTGTTATTACAAAATTAAGTTTGCAAAGTTACAGTTTTCAAAATTACTGGCAATAGCTTTTAAATTAAATCTTTGCGGGGCGTAAAGTTTTGTTTTTTTACATTTCGTCAGCAGCCGTCAGTAGGTCGTCAGTCGCCGTCAATGGGTCGTCAGCAATCGTCAGTAGGTCGTCAGTAGCCGTCAGTAAGGGTTTGGTTTTTGTGGCTGATTCCAATTGTGAGTTTTTAGCGGGCGACATTTTGGGCTTAATCAAACACAATCCGCCGGCCACTTAATCAACCAAAAAAACTAACTTTGCCATCCCATGTATCTGCAGCAACTATCAGTTATTAACTTTAAAAATTACGAGGAGGCCGAGCTTGTTTTCAGCCCCACGGTTAACGCTTTTACGGGGAACAACGGCGCGGGCAAAACCAACCTGCTTGATGCTATCCATTACCTGTCGCTTTGTAAAAGTTATTTTAACCCGATAGACAGCCAGCAGATAATGCAGGGTACCGATTTTTTTATCATCACCGGGGTGTTCAGCAAAAACCAGCAGCCCGAAGCGGTGGCCTGCTCAGTTAAGCGCAATCAAAAAAAACAATTCAAACGCAATAAAAAAGATTATCAGCGCCTTGCCGATCATATTGGCCTGCTGCCGCTGGTAATGATATCGCCGTATGATACCAGCATTATAACCGAGGGCAGCGAAGAGCGGCGCAAGTTTATTGATAATGTAATATCCCAAACAGACAACCATTACCTTGATGAGCTGATAACCTATAATAAGGTACTGGCCAACCGCAATGCCCTGCTAAAGCTTATTGCCGATACCGGCAGGTATGATCCCAGTTTGCTGGAGGTGCTGGATGAACAGCTCACCCTATCGGGTAACCGTATTTTTGAGCGGCGCAAGGCTTTTATGGAAGGTTTCACTACTATATTTAATAAGCATTATAGTTTTTTAAGTGATGATGCCGAACAGGTGGAGCTTAATTACGAATCGCAATTATTGCAGGATGATTTTGGCGGCCTGCTGAAAAAAAGTGTGGAACGCGACCGCGCCCTGCAGCGCACCAACGTAGGTATTCATAAGGATGATCTGCAATTTGGCATTCACGGTATGGCCATGAAAAAATTTGGATCGCAGGGGCAGCAAAAATCTTTTCTGATTGCGCTTAAACTGGCGCAGTATACTTTTCTGTATCAGCAAAAAGGATTTAAACCGCTGCTGCTGCTTGATGATATTTTTGACAAGCTGGATGATGACCGCGTTACCAAGCTTATGAAAATGGTATCCAACAATGATTTTGGGCAGGTGTTTATTACCGATACCAGCATAAACCGCGTTGAGCAGATCTTTGAAAAAATTGCTGTTGATGTAAAACTATTTAATGTAACCAAAGGAACTATCGATGCGTAAAACAAACGACAAATCCATGAAGGAGGCCATTGAGCAAATGCTTAATGTTTATAAAATTAAACGCCGCTTTGATGAAACAGCAGTTGTTTCGGCATGGCCGCAGCTGGTTGGTACATCGGTAGCAAACCGCACCAAGGAATTGTTTATAAGAGATAGGAAACTGTTTTTACGTATCGAATCGTCGGTTATAAAAAATGAGCTTATGATGATGCGTACCCAAATAGTGGATAAGATAAATGAAGAAGCAAAAGGGATCTTGGTAGAAGAGATTATCTTCCTTTAGTTAAACGCAAACGAACACTTGGATGGCGTTTTAAACCCAGATCGTCGCTTATTACCGAATATACTAAAATAAACAGGCCCGGTATAATAAAGGCAAGCTGAACTTCAGGGTGTGCCTGGTATAAAAGTATAGAAGACGCTGTTAAGCATATCACAAAAAGCGTGTAAATGATGCATTTCAAAAACAGTTTCATATTCTATAAATTTTAAAGTTGCCTTTGGTTTGTTAATTAATTGGCATGTTTACTGCCTCAACAGCATAGCGCCGTTTGGTAAAGTTACAAAACATAAATCTGAAATACCAATAAATGAGGCAATTAATTTACGGATGTAACTTTATCATTACATCCGTAAATTAAAAAGGTTTTAGAATTTTTCGAAAGCCGAGAAAAAGAAGCTGCCTTCAATTTCCGCATTCTCGTCAGAATCTGAACCGTGAACGGCATTGGCATCAATTGATTTTGCAAAAAGGTTACGGATGGTACCTTCTTCTGCTTTTGAAGGGTCGGTAGCGCCAATAAGCTTGCGGAAATCTTCAATAGCGTTATCTTTTTCAAGTATAGCCGCTACAATTGGGCCCGATGACATGAAGCTAACCAAATCCTTGTAAAACGGACGTGCAGCATGTACTTCATAAAACTGACCTGCTTTTTCTGGCGTTAAAAAAGTGTATTTAAGGGCGATGATCTTAAAACCGCTCTTGGTTATCTTGTCTACAATTGCACCAATGTGGCCGTTTGCTACTGCATCGGGCTTTATCATGGTAAAAGTTCTGTTAGTTTTCATTGAATTGATTTATCTTTTTGGGTTCATGGTTCGTGGTTGATGGTTCATAGTAAATATGTTGATGGAATTAAGCGCGTTAAGGCTACAATCTTAAACCGTAGCTGCTATGAACCATTAACTATGAACCATGATCTTTTCCAACCCCGACCAATTTGCCGCAAAAGTAACGTTTTACATCTGTAACATAAAGCTTTTTCAATTAAATTAGATGGTTTGTATTTAATTTATTTATTTAGCTTTGCAACTCTTTTTTAAAATTGATGTTAGATTTAGCCGCGCTTAAAGAACTTTTAGCAAGCCCTCAAAAAATAGTGATCACTACCCATCATAAACCCGATGGTGATGCTATGGGCTCGTCATTAGGTTTGTACAATTATCTTATACAGCAGGGCCATCATGCAAGGGTTATTGCCCCAACAGATTATCCTGATTTTTTAAGCTGGCTGCCCGGTAACGAAGATGTTATTATATACACCGAACAACCCGGGCAATCGGCAGCGTTAATTGCCGATGCAGCACTTATATTTTGTTTGGATTTTAACGCTTTAAGCCGCATCAATGAAATGGGCGCACTGGTGGGCGAAAGCAAGGCCTACAAAATAATGATAGACCACCACCTGGAACCTCAGGATTTTGACGATTACCGTCACTGGAACATCAACGCCTGCGCAACCGCCCAGCTTATTTATGATTTTATAGTTAATGAACTGCAGCACAAGGAACTGATAAATAAGGATGTGGCTACCTGTTTATATACAGGCATCATGACAGATTCTGCATCGTTCCGTTTACCAAATACCACATCAGCAGTTCACCGTATTGTGGCCGAGCTTATTGATGCCGGCGCGGTAAACTGGCGTATTCATGAGCTGGTTTACAACAGTGCTACCGAAGGTCGCCTGCGTTTTCTGGGCCATTGCCTGGCCAATTGTTTGGAGGTTTTGCCCGAGTATAATACCGCCATTATAGCCGTAAAACATGAAGACCTTGAGAAGTTTGATGTAGAAACCGGCGATACCGAAGGCATCGTTAACTATGCCTTATCAATGGCCAGCATAAAGTTGGCGGCCTTTATTGTTGCACGCGGCGATAAGGTAAAATTATCATTACGTTCAAAAGGAGAGTTTCCGGCAAACGAGATTTGTAAAAAATATTTTAGTGGCGGCGGGCACCGTAATGCGGCTGGCGGCGTTTCATCACATAGCCTTGAACAGGTTGTACAAGAGTTTAAACTAATATTACCCGAATATAAAAAACTATTATTACAGTAAATTAAACATGAAAAGAAAATTAATGTTCTTGTCTCTTGCGGCAATTGGCTTTGCAAGTTGCAACGGAGGCTTTAAACAAGGCGATGCTGGCTTGCTTTATAACATCCACACTTCAAAAGGTGGTGCGCATATAAAGGAAGGCGATTTTATGAGCGTTAACATGGTTATTAAAACCGATGGCGACTCGGTGCTGGTAAATACTTATGATGTTGGTCACCCAACACTTACACCAATGCCAAAACCACAATCAAAAGGCGATATTTACGCCGGTATAGGAATGCTGGGCGAAGGCGATAGCGCAACCTTTAAGATCTCTACCGATTCAATCTTTAAAAACGGTGCACAACGTCCGCCGGGCTTAAAAGGTAAATTTTTAGTATTCCAGGTTAAAATAGAAAAAGTTATAGCTAAAGGTAACCTTACAGATCAGGTTTTCAGAGGCAGGGTTGAGGACTACGGAAAAACTTTATCTGCCGGTATGAAAGCCCAGGAGCCTGCAAAAATTGCTAAATACATTGCAGACCATAACTTAAAGCTTAGCAAAACCAAATCTGGCTTAAACTATGTAATTACAAGCCCGGGCAGTGGCCCAACCGCTGCTGTTGGCGATACTGCTGTAATAAAATACGCAGGCCGCCTGCTAAGCGGTAAGGTATTTGATACCAACATAAAAGAAGTTTTCATTAAAGAAAAAGTACAGGGCGATCCAAACCGTCCGTTTGATGCTATCCGTGTACCTGTTGGCGCTGCCAGGGTTATACCGGGCTGGGACGAAGGTTTGCAGCTGATGACTAAAGGTTCAAAAGCTATATTCGTGATCCCTTCAGATCTTGCTTACAAAGAACAGGGTATCGGCCCGATTGGTCCGTTTACGCCAATTATGTTTGATATGGAACTGGTTGACATTGTTCACCCAAACCCTAATGCACCAAAACCGGTTGTACCGCAAATGATGCCACAGGCACAACAAGCGCCAACCTCACAGGCTCCAACACAGGCACCTGCTCAGAAAAAATAATTAAAAAATATACAAAGCCTTCCCCGCCATAACGGCCGGGAAGGCTTTGTTATGTTAATGAATCCCTCTCTTAAATTGAGAGGAAAATATCGAATAATGAATGTTCAATGTCGAACACCGATTTTTCATTTCATTATTCAACATTCGATATTGAGTGTTCGATATTCTAAAAACTACACCCTATGAAAAAAGTTGTTTATTCATTGTCGCTTTTGTTTGTTGCCCTGGCAGCAGTTGCACAGGCGCAAACAGATCTGAAGAAAACCGCCCAAGGCGCGTTCTACCAGATATATACCAGCAACCCTGGCGATAAGATAAAACTGAACGATGTAATTACATTCCAGTTTGTTCAAAAAACCGATAAGGATTCGGTATTATTCAGTACTTACAAAGCCGGTCACCCGGTACAGGCGCAGGTACAGCCATCACAAAACGTTGGCGACCTGATGGATATTTTCCCATTGCTGGCTGCTAAGGACAGTGCCATAGTAAAAGTACCAACCGATTCTATATTTAAAGGCCATGAAGAAGCCCGCCCACCATTTTTTCCTAAAGCCAGCTTCTTAACATTTGTGCTTAAAATAGAAAAAGTACAATCCCTTAACGATGCCATTGCCGAGCGTAATGCCGGTATTGAAAAACAAAAGCAGGATGAGGTTACCAACCTTAACGCTTATGTAGCTGCTAATAAACTAAGCCCGGTAACCACAGCATCTGGCTTAAGATATATTATCACCCAGCCATCGGCCCTGCGTAAGCCTGTTGCCGGCGATACTATTTTGGTTAATTATGCCGGTACTTTGCTAAACGGTAAACTGTTTGATACCAGCATCGAGTCTGTAGCAAAAGCAGGCGGGCTTAATCAGCCTGGTCGCCCGTATGAGCCTATCAGCATAGTGTTGGGAGAAACCCCGCTTGTTGCCGGTTGGACAGAAGCATTGGCTTTATTGCCGCAAGGCTCAAAAGCAAAGCTTATTATTCCATCAAACCTTGGTTATGCCGATAAAGGTCAGGGAGATATCCCGCCTTACAGTCCCTTATTATTTGATATGGAAATTGTAAAGGTAATACCGGGTAAGCACGTTGCCCCGGCAGCTGCCAAAAAGCCCGGTGTTAAACACCCGCTAAAAAAAGGCACCGCCAAAAAAACACCCGTAAGTAAAAAGAAAAATTAACAAAAAGCCTTCTGCCAAAAAACAGAAGGCTTTTTTATTTTTGCAGCATGGTATTAACAGATACGCATACCCATTTATATTACGAAACCATTGCCGATAAGCGCACCGCCTTATTGCAGCGCTGTACCGATAACCATGTTACCCGCCTGTTTTTACCCAATGTAGATGCTGCTTCGGTACCGTTGATGGTTGATCTGGTGCAGGCCTATCCGGCTATGTGTTACCCCATGCTGGGTTTGCACCCCTGCTCGGTAAAGGAAAACTGGGAGCAGGAACTGGCCGCCATTAAAGCTGCCCATGCCCAGCATCAGATTTATGCTATCGGCGAAATAGGTATCGATCTGTATTGGGACAAAACCTTTTTAAACGAGCAAATTACCTGTTTTAAACAGCAGATAGCCTGGGCCAAAAGTCTTAAACTACCCATAGTTATCCACTGCCGCGATGCTTTTGACGAGGTATACGAGGTATTACAGCAGGAGCAGGGCGATGACCTGCGCGGTATATTTCATTGCTTTACAGGCACTATTGAGCAGGCCCGTAAAATTACTGGCCTGGGCTTTTATCTGGGCATAGGCGGTGTAGTTACCTATAAAAATGCCGGGCTTGATAACGTTGTTGCGCAAATACCCCTGAAGCATATAGTTTTAGAAACAGATTCTCCGTACCTTACGCCCGTTCCGTTCCGGGGTAAACCTAATGAAAGTTCATACCTTACTTATGTTGCCCAAAAGGTGGCGGACATGCACCAAACAACTGTTGAAACGGTGGCCGAAATAACCACGCAAAATTCAAAACTGGTGTTTGGTATTTAATAAACACTAATGTTATACAGCATAAAACCTAATTAATGAGCCAGATACTGATCATCTATACCGGAGGGACAATAGGTATGATGAGCGATCCTGTTACCAAGGTGCTCAAGCCTATCAACTTTGAGCAAATAATGGATAATGTGCCCGAATTGGAGAAACTTAATTGCCGCATTAAGGTACACTCCTTTGAGGAAATCATTGACTCATCAAACATGAACCCCGAAATATGGCGCGACCTTGCGGGGCTGATACAGGCTAACTATCATGATAACGATGGCTTTGTGATATTACACGGCTCAGATACCATGGCCTACACCGCATCGGCACTAAGCTTTATGCTGGAGAATTTGGGTAAACCCGTAATTTTTACCGGTTCGCAGCTGCCGATAAGTGCTATCCGTACGGATGCCAAGGAAAACCTCATGACTGCCATTGAAATTGCAAAGGCAAAAAAAGGCGATCATGCCCGTGTACCCGAAGTTTGTATCTATTTTGATTATAAGCTTTTCCGCGGTAACAGGGCCTTTAAATATAATTCATCAAAGTTCGAGGCCTTCCGGTCGCCGAATTACCCTATACTGGCCGAGTCTGGCGTGCACCTGCGTTTTAGCGTAAACGATATCAGGCAGCCGCAGGAAGGTTCGGAGCTTATCATCCACAATAACCTGGTGAGCGATGTGGCCGTGTTGAAACTGTACCCCGGCATCAGCCCCAAGGTGGTTGAAACCATTTTAAACGCCGATGTACGTGGCATAGTAATGGAAACCTTTGGCGCGGGCAACACCACTACCGATAGCTGGTTTATCGACCTGCTGAAAGGCGCTATTGACAGCGGCAAGGTAATAGTTGACATTTCGCAATGTAAGGTAGGCACAGTTGAGCTGGGCCGATACGAAACCAGCAAGCAGCTGAAAGATATAGGCATAGCCAACGGTTACGACATGACCTTTGAATCGGCAGTTACCAAAATGATGTACCTCCTGGGCCAGTTTGATGATCCCGCCACCGTAAAGCACTACATGGAGCTTGATCTGCGCGGCGAGATAACGGTATCGTAAGCGCCTCATGAAATAATCCTCTCCAAAGGAGAGGACTTTAACTTGCATGGTGCCAAATAAAAGAGCGATGGGTTTTACCCATCGCTCTTTTATGTTAAGATTATTACAGGCGCGGGCTTGCAGCCCGTGACTTAGCATGGTTCCGGTTTTCAGCCGGCATGTATTAAGCTGGAAGCTTAATACATGCTATCACACGGGTTACGCTGCGCTAACCCCGCGCGAGGTTATTTTACCTTACCGGGTTTGTGCTGTAAATAATAATATCACCATCCCTGATATCCGCCGAATTTGCTATAAAATCCTTGATGTGCGGCTGGGTACCATGCAGGGCCAGTCCCTCGGCATCTTTCCATAGCTCATGAAAAATGTAAATGTTGGCATCATCTGCAGATTGAAAAAGATCGTACTGCAGGCAGGCCGCTTCAGATTTTGAGCCTTTTACCAGTTGCAGTAAAAGTGGTTTCAATTCTTCGGCGTGGCCGGGTTTGCTTTTAATTATTGCTGTTAAGTAGATATTCATGTTCTTGCGTGTTATCAACAAAGTTTTTTGTTAGGTGCGTTTTGTAAATTTTAATATCGCGTGCAATGTCTGCATTCTTTTCCACATCATGAAAATGGAGGCCGCTGATAGGCGTCATCCCCGTAAAGGCATTCATGCGGTGAAAGCCGAACAGCGGACCATCATCAACGCTGGTTTCCTTGAAAAATTCATTGGGCAGGGTAAAGGCTTCTTTAGGCGCGTTCCATGAACTGGTAACCATGTATTGCCTGCCGTGCAGCATGCCGCCGGTTCCGTAATTAACGGTGGGGTTTTCGGCTTTGCGGCCGTCGCTGTGATAGATACCTTTTGCATGGCCCTCGGTAAATACCACGTCGATATATTTTTTTAGTCCGTGCGGCACCTGGAACCACCAAATAGGTGTGTGGTAAATGATCACATCGGCCCAAACGTATTTATTTACCTCTTCCAGGGCGTCATAAGGTTCGTTGATATCGGTATACTTAACTTCAAAGCCAGGCTGGTTTTCAAAAAAACTAACGGTGGTATCGGTTATTGTTTTGTTGAACCTACCGCCCGAGTGACCAAACTTTTGACCGCCGTTTATTACAAATATTTTCTTCATTGTGTGTTGCTTATTTATTACAGCACAAAAATACCCCGGTATTAACTATAATTAAAATAACATAAATCATACCTTTGTATTATAATTATAATGGATTGAGTTATGGTAAATTTAGAATGGTACCGCACTTTTAAAGCTATTTATGATACCGGCACGCTCACCGGCGCTGCCGAAAGCCTGTATGTATCGCAGCCGGGCGTGAGTTTGCATTTGAGCTCGCTGGAAGCGTACGTGGGCTATAAACTGTTTGACAGGACACCGCGCAAAATGGTACTTACCGAACGGGGAAAGATCCTGTACAACTATATCCAGGAGGCATTGGAAAAGCTGGAATCGGCCGAAAAGCATTTTCACCGCAGTACCGAAAAGGATACGCCCACCATTAGCATCGGCATGTGCTTTGAAACTTTTCAGATAACGCTGGAGCCTTACCTGGCTGGCCTGCCCTTCAATGTGATCATTAAATTTGGCGATTATGTGCAGATGCTGAGCGATCTGGACAGCGGCATCCTCGACCTCATCATTACCCCGCACAAAGGCGAGGGTAAAAACATCGACTATAAAGCTTTTTCAAAAGAAACCATTGTACTGGTGGGTGGCAAAAACACCGATACCAACGTATTTGACGAACTGCTTGCCCAGCATGACAGCAAGAATATACAGGAATGGCTTATTAAGCAAAAATGGTACGGCACTGCCGGCGATATGGAGCACTGGATAAGGTTTTGGTACACCAACTTTGGCCGCAGGCCAAGTTTTAAACCCAACTACATAGTGCCCAATTTAAATTCAATAGTGCGGTGCCTGGCCAGCGGCGAGGGCATTGCCGTTATCCCCGATTTTTTGTGCAAGCGCGAAATTGACAAAGGCGATGTAAAACTGATATGGGAAGGGGCCCCTAAGATTGAAAACACACTCCACTTTGCCATGCGTAAGAAAACCATTTACGCCAAAGAAATAGCCACCATACAAGCCATATTTGAAAAGGAAATGGCGTAACAAATAGAACGTATAGCATTGGAGCGGGCTTTCAGCTATAAGTGTTCGAACAAATAAAAAGGGTGTCATTTCGACGAGGTACGAGGAGAAATCTTCTGCGAAATGTAAGTGGACTCAGTATTTCGTTGAAGATTTCTCCTTGCCACTCACACACAATGCCCATGCGGGCTCGTCGAAATGACAACCTTTTATAAGTCGCTAAGGTTTCGAACACTTATAGCTTGCAGCCCGTGACTTAGGATGGTTCCGGCTTTCAGCCGGTGTTTATTAAGCTGGAAGCTTAAAACATGCTTTCACACGGGCTGCAAGCCCGCGCGAGTAAAGGAGCGACTGTCACCCTGAGCTTGTCGAAGGGTAGAGCGCAGAGGCCTTTGCCCGCTATGCTTCGACGGGCTCAGCATGACAGGTCCTTTTAGTTTTTCCTCACTTTAAACCTTAACGGGTGTTCCATGTCAAAACGCATATAAACCTGCATCGCTATGAAAAAAATTATCCTTGCCCTTTTGTTATTTGCCATTACGGGTGCTGCTTCTGCCCAAACTACAGGCGCCGAATTTATACAGAAAAACACATTCGACGGGATTGATTTAACCCTTTATCGGGCGGTAACATCAAGTAAAGACAGCACCTACACCACAAGTTTTGATTATACTCCCGGCAAAACCGCTTCACTTAGCAGGAAAGGAAAAGTAGTTACCGTTATAACGCCCGATGGTGTCCATTATGTAATTACGCTAAGCGGTCCAACTGCTATACTTGTTGCGCCGGATAGTTCAAAAACACTTTGGATAGATCGCGCACCTAAAACAACTATCATTCATCCAAATGGTACCCAGTCGGTTTTTATAACTACCATAACTAAGGATTACCGCAGCACCGAGGTTACCAATCCCGATGGATCAACGTTTACGGTGAAGGATAACCTAAAGGGCACGCTTATCGTGAATGCCGACGGTACCCATTCCTACAGTTTTAAAACCGGCCCCAATACCACCCTCATTGTAAACGCCGATGGATCGCAAAAGACGATAACAACGCCCTGAGTTAAAAAAGAGTGTCATGTTGCTCCGGATGACAAGCTTTTACGTACCCTCTCTTCCCCTTTTGTCATCCTGAGGAACGAAGGATCTGTTCAACACCATGCAAGGCGGATCTGGAAATCGCATAATAGATCCTTCGCCGCGCTCAGGATGACAAAAATGTCACGCTGAATGTAGCGTTTTGGTTATTGGCTGCGTATAGCTATTATAAACCTTTCAAAACTTATGAAACAGCTCTCCATTTTCTTTCTTGTTTTATTGTTATTTCCGGCATGTAAAAAAGAGGCAACGGACTCAACTAAAATAATAGTCGAGCCGCCACCAACAAAGATCATTTCAAGCGATACACTTACAACCGGGCAGCAATGGGGCTTAACTATAGGGCAGTCAAGCGCCGATCTTTATGCAAAGATCCAGGAAATTCGTGCTGAAAGAAAGATCACTAATTTATCTGTTGTTGGCAGTGTTTTTACAAATTTGGAGGGGCTGGAAAATAAGATCCCGTTATATACATCCATTTACCTGGATAAAAAGGTAGGCACAAGCACCGGTATCCAGATCTATTTTTCCAATAATAAGGTAAAGTCTATTTATACAAATGATGGGGTGGTATTACCTAAATGGCCGATGGATATCGGAGTAAATTCAACGGTTGCTGTAGGCGATAACATTGACGGCATTTATAATAAGCTGGTAGCCATTAAAAAAATAAGTGCCTATACCAGCAGGTTTGAGTATATCGGAATTTTTGATAAAGATATTACCAAGGTGTATGATCCCCAAATGAGTGCATCGCCACAATGGTATTTTTCTGTTTCTGTAGGTGATAAAAAATATAACCGGGTGCAGCTTAATTTTACTTCCGGAAAACTGGTTTCTATTTATTCGAGCGTGGTTCAAACGGAGTAAAAAGCCTGTCACCCTGAGCTTGTCGAAGGGTTGCGCGTAGAGGCCTTTGCCCGCTATGCTTCGACAGACTCAGCATGACACCCTGTTTTACTGCCAACACTTGCGCTCGTTTTTAACCACAGGTGTTGGGAAGACTGAATTTTATAAAAAGTTTGTCATTTCGACGAGCCTGAGCGGGCGCGTGTGAACGGGGCGAGGAGAAATCTTCAACGAAATACAAAGCCCCAATGCATATCGTATAAGATTTCTCACTCGTACCTCGTATCGAAATGACAACCTTTTTACGCCTCCAACACTTGCGCTCGTTTTTAACGAGTGCTTAATATGTTTTTGCGTCTGCGACGCATCTGCGTAATGCAGCCCTACTTCCCATCACCAAACATCCTGAACACCACGGTTACGCATATTACATCGCGCAGTATTTTAATGGCATTGTGCAGGGTGTTGTAAACGGTGCGCTCGGTTAAGCCGGTTTGGTCGGCAATATCTTTAAAGGCCACGGTATCAAAATAACGCAGGCGAATGATCTCTTTTTGGCGGGGCGAGAGTTGATTAAGCGCTTTCTGCAGCCGCTTTTTCATGTGCTCATCGTGCTGGCTGGCAATCAATATCGACTCATATGATGGTTCAATATGGCTGCTCTCTACTTCAATATCGGCAATAAGATCGCAGGTTTGGGTTTCTTCAGAAAATTGCTGATAAGTTTTGTAAAGTATGCGTTTGTAAATGGTAAGCGTGTACTGCTGCACGTTTTGAACATCGGCCAGTTTGTGCTTAATTTTCCATAGCTCCAAAAATAAATTATGGATGCCTTCTTTAACCAGTTCGGGGTTTTTATATAGCGAGAGGCCAAAGCGGTACAGGTCGTCGTAAAAAATATTAAAGCATTCAAAAAGTCCCTGCTGCTCTCCTTCAGCAAGCAATTGCCAGTTTTTGTAAATGTCCCCGCGTTTAGGACTCATTAATACTGTTTTTGACACTTCCATCTAAAGATTAACAATTAATAGTGGATTTACAAATTACGGCACTTTTTAAAATATTTAAAAAACTACCCCATACTTATTGAAGTATACAATTATACAGCAAAAAATCACAACATAAAATTTATTTGGAAAAACATTGGTAAAAAAGAATAATCTACTGCACTTGTGTGTAAAAGATTCAACAAATACTTTATATGGACTATTCTTCATACCAAACGGCCGATTTTTTAACTGACGACAGCTTTGTACAATATTGCTATAATGATAATAAAGCTGCCGTTGCCAAATGGGAAGCTATACTTGCCGCGCAGCCTTCGCTAAGTAAAAATATAGGCGATGCCCGTGAACTTTGCCTGCTGCTGGGCATCAAGGTAAGCCCTGCCGAAAAGGCCGTTGCCCTTAACCGTTTAAAAGCTGCCATAAACCAGGCTCCCGAGTTTGAAGAACCGTTATATGAAAAAACCATCGGCATAAAAAAATATTTTACCGGCTGGCTGGCTATTGCGGCTACGCTTTTGGTAATGGCGGGTGCCTTCGGGGTTTACCAGTTTAATGCGCCGCCATCTGGCGCTAAATTGTACAGTGCGGCTACTGATGTTAATTATACCACGGTTGGCAGCACAGATTTTGACCACCGCAAACACATCGTTTTGCCCGATGGTACTTCGGTATTGCTCAACGGGTCAAGCACGCTTAAAATAGCGAAGGATTATAACGCCAGCAACCGCCATGTGCTGCTGGTTGGCGAGGCGTTTTTTGAGGTTACAAAAAACAAACACAAGCCTTTTGTGGTAATTACCGGCAAAACCGCTACCACCGCGCTGGGTACCTCCTTTAAAGTACAAAGCTATCCCGGCGAAGCCGTGGCCAGTGTAATGCTATCAACCGGTAAGGTAAAGGTAGAAAGCACCCGGCCCGACCAGAAAGTAGATGATATGCTGCTTATCCCCGGTCAGCAGGCGGTTTTAACCAACGGCGAAACGGCTTTCAAACAATCAACATTTTACGCGGCCAGCCTGCAAAACTGGATAGACCGTAAACTGGTATTTAAAAGCGCCGGGCTTGATGAAATAAGCGCCAAAATAAAGGCCACCTACGGCATTACCGTTACTCCCGTAAATAAACCTGCCGATGATGTATCGTTCACCGGTGAGTTTACCAATAAAAACCTTACCGAGGTTTTATACGCCATTAGTTTCACCAATCACTTTACCTATAAGCAGGAGGGCAGCACGGTAAAACTCAATTTTTAAGCGATAATCCCCAACCCCTATTAATCCACCAAAATCCTAAAACTATAATCATATGCAAAAACCATTACTCCGTTCACGATTTCTTTCATGGATACTACTGAGGATGCTCCCTTCGGTTTTACTGATCGTATCGCTTTCCGGGTACGCGCAGTCATCAACCCCCGTGTATTCATTCAGCTGGAAAAACTCGGCGCTGCCGGTTGTTTTTACCCAGATAGAAAAAGCTGCCAGTGTGCACTTTTCCTACAACCCTAAAGATCTTGATCTGCAAAAAAAGATCAGTCTTACTATCAGCAAGCAAAGCCTGCCGCAGGTTATTGACCTGTTAACGCAGCAACTGCACGCCCAATACAAAATTGTGGGCGAAACGGTGATGATCCAATCGCAAAAAACACCGCCGAAGGTAACGTCGCAGGTGGTGGCCGATGATTTTAGTTTAACAGGTAAAATTACCGATCAGGATAACCTTCCCTTGCCCGGCGTTACCATTACCAACACCACCAAAAACCGGTCGGCCACATCAACCGAAACCGGCAACTTTGTAATAACAGCAAATAATGGCGAAATAGTAACCTTTAGCATGTTGGGTTACGAGCCAACATCAATTGTAGCTACCGATAAACTTAAAGTAGTTAGGATAACACTAAAACAAAAAGCTACCGAACTTAATACCGTTGTGGTAACCGCGCTTGGTATTAAAAGGGAAGAGCGCTCATTGGGCTACTCCGTATCTGAGGTGGATGGTAACCTGCTTAAAAAAGCAAGGGAAACCAATGTTATCAACTCGCTTGCCGGTAAGGTTCCCGGGTTAATTATCAACAGCACGGCTGGCGGCCCTGCAGGCTCATCAAGGGTAATTATTCGTGGTAATACCAGTATCACCAGTAATAACCAGCCGCTTTACGTGGTTGATGGTGTACCTATTGATAACTCCAACTACGGCCAGGTAGGTGGTGCCAAATACTCGGGCGGGTTTGATTTCGGCGATGCCATATCGGCCATTAACCCCGATGATATTGATAAGATAAGCGTGTTGAAAGGTCCATCGGCATCGGCATTGTACGGCAGCCGCGCGGGTAACGGTGTAATTTTAATTACCACCAAAAAAGGTACTTCAAAAAAGGAACTGGGTATCGAACTGAACAGTACCACATCTATAGAAAATCAGTTAACCCATTATAATGATTACCAGTACATATACGGCCAGGGTACTGCCGAGCAATTGGTTATTGATCCCGGCCAGGCAAAAAATACACTGTTCAATAACTTTGGTCCGCGGCTTGATCCCAGCTTGCAGGTGATAGGCTTTGATGGTAAATACCGCCCATACGCGCTGGTAAAAAACAACATCGATAACTTTTTCAGAACAGGTGCTACTACTACCAACAACATTGCCTTTTCAAACGCCAACGATAATTCATCGTTTCGTTTATCAATAGGCGATCTGCGCAGCAGGGATATAGTACCGGGCAGCAACATGCGCCGCAGTACGTTTAACTTTACCGGCAGCTCAAAGCTGGGCAGCAAACTAACCGTATCGGCCAAGGTAATGTACCTTAACGAAAACGTGGTGAACCGCCCTGCACTGGCAGATGATCCGGGAAATATAGGCAACAGCTTTGTGGGCCTGGCCAACAACGTAGATCAGGCTTATTTTAAAAACAGCTACAAAGATTCGGAAGGCAGTTATGTTGACTGGGGCGGCGGCCAATACCGTTTAGACCCGTATTGGGTAATTAACGAAATGAAGAACACCACCAGCAAAAACCGCTTCATAGGCGGCTTGCAGGGAAACTACGTAATTACCAGCTGGATGAACCTGCAGGGGCGTATTTCTACAGATTTTACCTACTTAAAGTATAGCAAGTTTAGTCCGCGTACTACGCCGGGCGCCTTGGCTGGTGAGCTTGATCAGCTTGATCAAAGGCTGGGCACAACCGAGGGCGATCTTTTGTTAACCTTACAAAAACAGGTTACCCCGTCATTGAATTTAGCGGCACGCTTTGGCAGCAGCTTATCAAACATCAGCAATCCGGGCTCAACCCTTACATTTATAACGCTGAATGTACCGGATGTGGTTAGCCCTAACAGCTTTGCCGATAAATCTGTTGTTGAAAACCATTATCGTAAAAAAAATACAGGCATTTACGCTTTATTTAGTGCAGGCTATAAAAGCTGGTTATATGTAGATGCCAGTTTAAGGCAGGATGCATCATCAACCCTGCCGGTTGAAAACAATACCTACCTGTACCCATCGGTAGCCGCCAGTTTTGTTTTTACCGATTTCTTTAAGATCGATCCATCGGTATTGTCATTCGGTAAATTAAGGCTCTCCGAGGCCGAGGTAGGTAACGATACCGATCCGTACCTGTTAAATTTAAATTATACACTGTCGCCGCTGCCGTTTAACGGGGTATCGCTGGGTACAGTAGCCAATACAACTATCCCGCCAAGGGGGTTAAGACCAACCCGTACCCGCTCATTTGAAATTGGTACGCAGTTAAAATTCTTTAAGGATCGGATCAATTTAGATATCTCATACTACAACTCAAAATCACGCGATCAGATAAACCTTGTGCCTGCGCCGGAGTCGTCGGGCTTTAACATGCAATTGGTTAATGCCGGTGTAATTGGTAATAAAGGTATCGAGGTGGCGCTTAACGGTTCGGCCATTGCGCTTAAAGATTTTGGCTGGGATGTTAACGTGAATTTTGCCAAAAACACCAATACCGTATTGTCATTGGCCGAGGGTATCCCATACCTGTCCTTGTCTGATGCACGCTGGTTAGGCGTATCGGTAGTGGCCAAACCGGGCGCGCCTTATGGAGCCATCCTGGGTTACGATTACCAGCGCGATCCGCAGGGTAACATTATCCTTAATCCGCAAACGCTTGCCCCGGCCCAGGCCGAAGAGCGCAGCATCCTGGGTAAAGGTACCTGGAGCTGGACAGGCGGTTTAACCAACTCGTTCAGGTACAAGAATTTTGGTTTAAGCATGGTTATGGATATTAAACATGGTGCAAACCTGTTCTCCATGACCAATATGTTTGCCATAATTCGCGGTAGCCATGTATCAACACTACCAGGCAGGGCCGAGTGGATAAAATCTGAAGAGGATCGCCAAACACAGGGCCAAACCATTGAGGCATGGCGCGCGGCAGGCAAAGTGCAGGGCTATGTGCCGCAGGGCGTATTGGCAACTACAGATGCCAGCGGCAAAACCACCTACACAAAAAATACCACTGCGGTTGATCCGTCAAACTATTGGTCGCAGTATTACAGCGATGGTAATGGGGTGGCTACACCGTTTATTTACGATGCCAGTTACATAAAAATGCGCGAGATAACCTTTAGCTACAGGTTCCCGGCAAATACCATTTCAAAACTGGGCATTAAAGATCTTACGGTAGCGGTTGTAAGTCGTAACCCTTTTATTATTCATAAAAATGTGCCGAATGTTGATCCCGATTCAAACTACAACAACGGCAACGGCCAGGGCCTGGAGTACGGTTCATTACCCTCAAGAAAAAGCTGGGGCTTTAACTTAAACTTCAGATTTTAATAGTATGTATAATTTTAGAACCAACAAGATGAAAAGAATATTAACCAAATATATACCCCTTGCTTTCCTGTTGCCGGTACTGCTGTTATCGTGCAATAAATTTGGGGATACCAACATCGATCCTACAAAATCAAGCAACCTCGACCCAATAAACCAGCTGAATTTTGTAGAGGTACGTTTTGGTGGCGACGTAGATATAAACGAGCGTACCAGCATTATACTTACCATGCCAATGATGCAGCAAATAGGCGGCGCATACTACACCCGCTACGGCAGCGCATACATTGAAAGCAAGCAGTACATGTATGACCTTTGGCAGCTTGGCTACCCTACCGATGTACTGAACATTGTAGATGCCGTTTCGCGTACCACGGGTGTGGCCAACAAAACCAACCTCAACGCTATTTGCCGTATCATGAAGGTGTACATTTTTGCCCGCCTTACCGATCTGTATGGCGATATACCATATGTTGATGCAGGCAAAGGATACCTTACCGGGGCCGTGCGCCCTAAGTATGACAAGCAGAAAGATATTTATACCGACTTTTTTAAAGAGCTGAAAGCCGCCGCCGCGCAGCTTGATGCCTCCAAAGATGATATTACCAAGGACCTGCTGTACGGCAGCAAACCCGACCCTATTGGCAGCTGGAAAAAATTTGCCAATTCGTTGCGTTTGCGTTTAGCTATGCGTTTGGTAAAAATTGACGACGCCACCGCCAAAGCCGAAGCGCAGGATGCCTTTAACTCGGGCCTGATATCAAGCAACGCCGAGCTTTGCAAGCTTGATTACATGAACATTACCAATGGTTATTTAGATATCCGTGGCAACGGTGTTTCGGTTGGTATTAACCAGTACCAGGATGATGGCCGCCCGCGCGTTTGTACCACATTGCTAACCAAAATGCATGATACCAATGACCCGCGTTTAAACTACATAGCCAGGGCATACTGGGTTAACCCCGATAAACTATCTGACAGGCTGGACGTTACCGATCAGGTAAAAGCCAAGGTTGGCCTTTTAGGCGTTGGCCCGGGCAAGTATACTTATGATGATTTCCTGGGTGCTATTGAGATTGATTATCCCGGTCGTGGTACGCTGTCTGTTCCAAACGGCGGGCAAAAAGTGCAACTGGCCGATTTCCTGGTGCGCAGTGATGCCCCATACTTCCACATGACCTATGCCGAAGTAGAATTTTTATTGGCCGAAGCCAACACGCGCTGGGGACTGAGCATGGGCGGAACAGTAAAACAACACTTTGAAAAAGGCCTGGAAGCTGCCTGCCAGCAACTGGCGCTGTACCCAACCGGCCCAACTTTAACTGCTGACGAGATCAATAAATTTAAACTGGATAACCAGCTTGCACCGGGTAAAGAACTGGAGCAGATAGATACCCAGATATGGATAGCCCTGCTCATGAACGGCCCCGAAGCCTACGCCAACTGGCGCAGAACCGGGTTCCCCGATCTGACACCGGCCCCAACTACCGAATCGACAGTGAAAACTATACCGCGCAGGTTTGAGTACCCATTAACCGAGCACGAGCAAAACTCCGTGAACATAGCCCCGGCTATAGCGGCCCTTGGCGGTACCGACGACTGGACAGGTAAAGTATGGTGGGATAAATAACAACAACTATATAACAACAGATGAGCATATTTAAAAACAAGGCGCTGCTAACATTAACCTTTTTTGTACTGATGGCTATTGCCGGCTGTAAAAAAAGTGGTGTAAAAGCGCAGGAAAATACCAACAACAGTACAAACACTACCACTCCTGCTAAATTCAGGGTGGTGGGCTATCTGCGCTATGAAGGTAACCTGGTTGATGAGGCCAGCGCTATTAATATGAGTATGATAACTCACCTTAACGTGGCCTTTATTAACCCGGATAAGGACGGTAATTTTGCTGCCGATGATAACCTGCGCAAGGTGGCTGTAATGGCCCATGCAAAGGGTGTACAAATATTAGTATCTATAGCAGGTGGCACACCGCCCGCGTACATAAGTACGCTGATAGCACCCGGCAACCAGGCAAAGTTTATTGCCAGTCTGTTAAAACTTACCGATGATAATTCGCTGGATGGTATTGATGTTGACCTGGAACAAAGCTTTGTTGATAATAATTACCAATCATTTGTTACCAACCTGGCTGCCGCGCTAAAGGCCAAAAAGAAACTGACCACGGCCGCCATTGCAACGGTATATGCCGATAGCTATCCGGATAAGGCACTGGCCCAGCTTGATTTTATCAACGTAATGTCGTATGATAAAACGGGCCCCTGGAACCAGGCCAAACCGGGGCAGCACTCGCCGTACAGCATGGCAGTTGATGATATAGCCTACTGGAGCGGCACGCGCGGTATAGCTAAAGAAAAACTGAGCGTGGGTGTGCCGTTTTATGGTTATGGTTTTGGTACAAACGCGCCCGAAAGCCTGTCCTTTGCCGAAATTTTGCTGGCCTATCCCGGTTCAGAAAATGACGACCAGGTAACGGTGAGCGGTGGCGGTATTATGTATTATAACGGCATCCCTACCATAAAAAGTAAAACCCAACTGGCGCTCAATAAAGCCGGCGGTATTATGATATGGCAGCTAAGGCAGGATGCAACAGGTGCAAATTCATTGCTTGGCGCCATTAACAGCGTGATAAAAGCAAACACTAAATGATTAATTAAACTGAATAGTTAAAACATATTAAAATATGAAAAAGATTATATACACATTGGTTCCGGCGTTGGTGCTGGTCATGTTTATGGTACTCTCGGGCTGTAAAAAAGATGAAGTTGCGCAGCAGGAAGCCGCCAACCCCTATTCGCCGCGGATATTTGATAAGCTGCGTATTTTTGCCGGTTCGCGCATTATTAACGAGGGCGAAACGGCTAAGTTTACCGGCCTGGCTTTTTCACCGGCCAGCAAGGTGCAGATCAGCTGGCTGGTAGACGGTAAACAAATGTCGACAGATACGGCCTATCAATTTAAGCCCGATGCAGGCGGCGAGTACACCATTAAACTTAACGTGGTTTACAATGGCGATACCACATCAAGGCAAACCAAGGTACTGGTTAACCCTACAAACTACACCTTTAAACCTTATGCCCAGGTAGTGCTGGCAAACCTTACCGAAGACGGTACCGCGGCCGATATCAACTGGAAAAACCCCAATATGACGCATCTTGACTACCAGTTGGGCAAAGTATCGGCAGATGGAAGCCTGGATATTACCAAAGGCAACATTGCCCAGCATGCCGATGAACTGGTGGCCCGTGCGCACATTGCCGGTATCCCGATCATCCTGGGTATCAGCGGTCACCTTTCCGGTATCGACGGTTGGGCTATTTACGAAAGTAATGACTTTGGCAGCGCCATCCGTGATCCTGCGGCAATGGCTTCGCTGGTACAATCGGTAAAAGCTTACGTGGCAAAAGAGAGAATGGATGGTGTTGATATCAACATGACGGATATCAACTCTGGCAATGCGCCGCTTAATATTCATGCTATCGGTCCGTTTTTAACAGCGCTTAAGGCCGCTTTGCCGGCCACCGCCATAGTAACGGTAACGGCTACTGTAAACTATCAGCATTGGGAATATCCCGATCTTTCGGCAGCAACATGGGTAAATATCCATGCTTATGAAGATAACGGGCACATTGGTCCGGATGCACCTGTAGGGCAGTCGTCAAGTTTTGATTTCATGGTATCGGGTACACAAATATGGACTAACTTTCACCTGCCCGCCAGCAAACTGGTGGTTGGTATCCCGGCCTTTGGTTTGCGATATAACGCCCTTAACGATGCCGGAAACAATGCCAGCTGGGGATCATACGATTACATGACCTATAAAGATATTATAGCTGCCGACCCAACCGCCGCAGGAAAAGAGAAAGCCGATATAGCCAAAGGCGTTTATTTTAACGGCATCCCGCTGGTAACCCAAAAGGCTGCATACATCAAAAACAACGGCTTTAAAGGCGCATACCTTTGGGCGGCAGATTATGACGCCACGGGCGCCAACTCGTTACTGGCAACTTTATATAACGCGCTTAAATAGATGTGCAGATAGGAATAGATTAATTATTGATTTTATATTGTTTGGTTTATGGAGAGGCGCAGTTTATGCGCCTCTTTTTTGTTATGAAATGCTCGCTTCAATTTAATTAATATTTAAAAATGGCCAATATGCGGGAAACTATGTGTAACTTTAAGAAATTCCTCCCCCAACAACTGCATATCTCTTAGGCATTGCCATTTTTATTACGGTGATAATTAAGCTTTAAGCTGATAATAATGTCACTCAATAATTAAAAATATGATAGCCGATAAACAAGCCGACAAGGAAGCTGTTGAAACCGAAACCCGTATGTACATGTATGATATGCAGAACGCTGCAAAAGAACATGGTTTTAAAGGCGAAGATGGCTGGGAACTAAGCATGGCAACCAATACCGAAAGAATAAAGATCCAGAAGGATTATTATCCAACTATATCTGCCAAAGTTGGTCCCGAAATTTTACTGCAGGTTTTTCATACCATTAAATCGAGGCTTAACCAATCGTTCCAAAAAGAGGAGCCAAGGCCTAATAATGACCGCTTTGCGCCGGTAGAAGATTTGAATTACCTGGTAGCTTTTAATCCTAAACGCCCGCGTACCTAAAATCGGTTTTTGTAGAGCCACATATTTGTGGCTCTTAATACTACCGTGTACTCTCTACCGTGTAAATAAAACTATCGGCTTTGTAGTAGCCAACGTTGTATTCAATGGGGCGTTCGCCCTGGTCATAAACAAAACGTTTCCTGAGCAGTACCGGGCTGCCAACGGTTATGCGTAATTTATCTGCAATAAAATGATCGGCCGCTTTTGCGCTTATTTCTTCTTTGGAGAGGGTGGCAATAACAGAATGTTCCTGCTCCAGCAGTTCATACAGCGGTCTTTTAAAATCTTCATCGCCGGTAAGCCCAACGCGCGGATGAAAGTATGATGCAAAGTATACAAACGGGTCTTCAATGCGGCCCCTCACACGTTCCATTTTCAGGATCTTGCGATCGGTTTTAATTTCAAAAAAGTTAGCCAGCGCCTGGTCTGGAAATACCCAGGTAACATGCAGTTCGAAATTTTTAATGGGTATGCCCCTCAGGTTCATTTCCTGCGAAAAACTAAGCCAGTTATTTGATTTTGAACTTACCGATGCCTGGGCAACTTTGGTACCAAAGCGTTTTTTACGTACCAATAAACCCTCAAAAACCAGTTTGTTGATGGCCTGCCTTAATGTAGTACGCGAAATAGCCAGCTTTTTAGCCATATCAACCTCGTTTGGCAAAAGCTTACCTTCCTGGTATTCATCCTCAGCTATTAACTTCCTTAAAAGTGCTTCGGCCTGTACGTGTAAAGGTATAGGGCTTTTATGGTCTATAGCGTATTTCATTTGTCTGAGTAAATTACAATGATAACTATTTTTATGCACATGTGTACATATTGCCGCGTAATACGCACGGGAAATGCTTTAATAACAACCGTTTGCGAACTTTGATTGAAGCCATTTGTATACATAAAGCAACAATATTTTACATCTTCAGCTATGATTAATTCATTTGCATAGCTGATCTGCAAACGCAAGACGCAAAATAAGCCCTTGCTACGGCCATTTGAAATATTTTTGCCCGCCTTTGCCGTTTGGCTTTAGTTAACGGTTAAATTGCGGTGAATAATAGGACTTTGGTCAAATTAAGCATCTATTGGTAATAGCCATTTACGTTGTGTAAAGTGCTTTTAAAATAGTTAATAAGGCTTTGATGTTTAAATTTAACAAGTAAAAATAAATTATTTGGATTATAAAATTATTTATATGTTTGTACATAATAACATTAAGCCGCTAATACGTGAATCTATCATTATAAATTAAAATCTTCGTATGGGATTTTGTTGATTTTAAGATATGTTCATACATTATTACAATTAAATGAGTACTGACCAAACAATAACAAATGCAATAGTTCCAAACGTAACTGCCGGGGTCCCGTTCAGGAAAACTTCACAGTTTTTGATGCCCGCAAAGCTAAGCGGTACCGCAACCGGGCAGCAACAATACAATATTTACCCTGTTTGCGCATTAGGCGGCGGTAAAATTTTTAACGGTTACGGCTCGCTGGCGCAATACATTGCCGGGCAAAAAACGGTGGTGATTGACGGGTTTGAAGGCGTGTTTTACAGTCGCATTAAAAATGCCTTATGCCGCTATTTTACTGCCGAAGGCTTGAGCGTGAACTGGATAGAAACACAGGCATTTTTAAAACCGGTGCATACTGTTGATGCATTGGTACAACCCTTCATGGGCGCGGCCGATTCGGTATGGGGCACAAAATGCACCCTTACCCTTGCCGATCTGTACCAGACAGATAAGCTATCGGCACTAAAGCCCGATACTGCTTTTGACATAAATATTATAATAGGCACCGGCGCGGCGTTAAGCGGCTGGAATGTACCGGTTATCTACATCGATCTGCCAAAGAATGAGCTGCAATTCAGGATGAGGGCAGGTTCGGTTACCAATCTGGGTGCCGATGCAGTTAACGAACCTTTTTACATGTACAAGCGCTTTTACTTTGTGGATTGGGTTTTGCTCAACGCTTATAAAAAGCAACTGCTTAATAAAATTGCCGTTATTGCCGATGCACAATGGCTCGATGATATCAACTGGATGCTTAAGGCCGATTTTGCAGCCGGGCTTAATAAATTAAGTGAATCGGTAATACGGGTGCGGCCCTGGTTTGAGCCGGGGGCATGGGGTGGCCACTGGATTCGCGAAAATATCCGGAATATTAATAAAGACGTAGTGAACTACGCATGGTCGTTTGAGTTGATAGTACCTGAAAATGGGCTGGTATTTGAAAGCGACAGCAACCTGCTGGAAGTTTCTTTCGATTTTTTGATGTTCCACAACCAGACACAGGTGCTGGGTAAACACGCACCGGTTTATGGCGATGAGTTCCCCATCAGGTTTGATTTTCTGGATACTTATGATGGCGGTAACCTGTCTATCCAATGCCATCCAAAATTAAAATACATACAGGAGGTTTTTGGCGAGAAGATCACCCAAGACGAAACCTATTATATTTTAGATTGTACCGATAAGGCCGAAGTTTACCTCGGTTTCCAGGATAATATTAATCCCGATACCTTCAGGGCTGCGCTGGAAGAAAGCCAGGCCGAAAACAAGGAGATAGAAATACGCGAATACGTACAGGCGCACACCGCCAAAAAGCACGATCTGTTCCTGATACCAAACGGTACCGTACACAGCGCCGGGACCGATAACCTGGTACTGGAAATAAGCGCCACACCGTACATCTTTACCTTTAAAATGTATGATTGGGTACGGCTTGACCTTGACGGTAACCCGCGCCCCATCAACATAGATCACGCTTTCAACAACCTCGATTTTACCCGTAAGGGCGATAAGGTGCAGGAAGAACTGATCTCTAAACAAACGGTTATTGAGCAGGGTGCCGACTGGCAGCTGGTACACGTACCAACTCACCGCGAGCATTTTTATGATGTGCACCGCATTGAATTTGATACCGAAATTACCATTGATACCAACAATGTTTGCCATGTAATGATGCTGGTTGAAGGATCGGCGGTGCGGGTTAAAACCAACAACGGTACCGAGCAGGTTTTTGCCTACGCCGAAACCTTTGTGATACCCGCAGCAGCTACGTCATACACCCTAACCAATTTGGGCAATAGCCGCGCTAAGGTTGTTAAAGCCTTTTTAAAATAAACCAAAACCAACCTAAATAATATAATTGTGGAGAAGAAAAATAACACTTACCTGTACCTGGTTTGCCTGGTAGCCGCACTCGGAGGATTTTTGTTCGGGTTTGATACGGCCGTAATATCGGGCACGGTGAGCCTCGTAAAAAGCGATTTTAACCTGAGCGCCGTAAGCGAGGGCTGGTTTGTAAGCTGCGCGCTGCTGGGTTGCATCATCGGCGTTAGCTGCTCTGGCAAACTGAGCGATAAGTACGGCCGTAAAATTGTGCTCATCCTGTCGGCTGTATTATTTTTGGCGTCGGCATTGGGTTGTATGCTTTCGGGATCGTTTACCGGTCTTATTGTTTTCAGGCTGATAGGCGGTTTGGGCATAGGGGTGGCCTCTATGGTTTCGCCTTTGTATATCTCCGAGTTTTCGCCCTCGCGCTTTCGCGGAATGATGGTATCATTATACCAGCTGGCATTAACCATTGGCATTGTGCTGGCCTATTTCTCAAACGCGTGGCTGGCCGGTCACACCGCAAACACCTTTGGCAATGCCGAACTCACAAAAATATTTTCGGCCGAAGTTTGGCGGGCCATGCTTGGGCTTGGCGCTTTACCGGCAGCCATATTCCTGGTAAGCCTGTTCCTTGTTCCAGAGTCGCCGCGCTGGCTGCTCTTGCGCGGACAGGAACAGAAAGCCACCGCCATACTCATTAAAATAGATGGTGCCGATGCCGCCCACAAAGAAGTTGCAGCCTTTAACGCCATAAAAGGAAAAGGGAATACCGAGGAAGGTTCAATAAAAGAATTGTTCACCCCCATATACCGCCGCGCTTTGTGGATAGGTCTGTTGCTGCCCTTCCTGTCGCAGGTGTGTGGTATAAATGCGGTTATTTATTATGGTCCGCGTATTTTGGAGCAGGCGGGTTTTACACTTAACAACGCGCTTGGCGGGCAGGTAACCATAGGCCTGGTAAACGTGGTATTTACCTTTGTGGCCATTTTTACAATCGACAAATGGGGACGTAAGCCGCTGCTGTTTGTAGGTATAGGCGGCGCGGTAATTTCGCTTATCATCATAGGCGTATTATTTGCACTCAACATTACTTCGGGCCCGTGGATCCTGATATTCATCCTGGCTTTTATCGCCTGTTTTGCATTTTCATTTGGCCCTGTATGCTGGGTTGTTGTGGGCGAAATTTTCCCTAACGCTATGCGTGGCAAAGCCATGGCGCTGGCCACACTTTCGTTATGGATAGGCAATTTCCTGGTAGGGCAGTTAACACCAATTATGCTGGAGGGCTTAGGCTCGTCATGGACATTCTGGCTGTTTGCATTATGCTGTTCTCCTGCCCTTTGGCTTACCTACAAGCTTATCCCCGAAACCAAAGGCCGTTCATTGGAAAACATTGAGGCCTATTGGAAAGATACATACACCGCTAAAAATTAAACCTAAATAATACCTTCTCATATAAATAATAAACTGGTTACGCTGTCGGTTTGGTCGCCGGCAGCGATTTTTATTCCTGTAAAGCGCGCTTATCGTTATAAAAATGTTTCTTTGTTATATGGATGCCAGAAAATATTTTGTAGCGCTACTGGTGGTGTTTTGCAGACTTTGCGCTGGTGCGCAGCCCCAGGTGGGCTATCAGCCAATAGGTAAAAACTTTGTACAGGCTAAAAATTACTACCTGCTTACCCTGCTGCAAAATTACAAACCCGCAAGCGTACTGATAGCGCATGACCCGGTGCTTATTAAGCTTACCAAAACCAAACTTGCCGCCATACAAAACACGCTGACTACCTGTAATGATGTCGCCTGCTACACCAACGCTATTAAATTTAATCCCGACGAAATTAAAGCCGCTGCCGAAAGGTTGACTGCCCTGTATGCCGATGATAACGCCCTGGGTACCCTGGTAAAAAAGCACCTGATACCCTCGGGCGCTTACGGCGAATATGAAAATCTAACCCCGGCAATGTTATTAGCAAAGGCTTTTGAGCAAGATGCTACCGCGGTTAATTACACCATTGATGTTTATGCCGGGGGACGAAAACCAAACTATCCTGCGGTAGATTCCATTAGCTTTAATGTGCGGGATGCAGGATATATAAAGGTAATCCATGACGGCGCGGTGGGCCTAACCACAGATAAAGACAACAGTAAGCTGTTTTTTTTACCAGCCATGAATTACGCGCTGCACTGCCTGCAAATTAATGGTCGCAATGATGCTGCCAACGACGAGCCCATGACCCTCAAGGCAAACAAAGAGGCTTACAAACGCATCAAAAACACCAATTGGAATAAATACAAATACACGCTGATATTGGTACCCGGCGAAGGCCCCGAACTACCCGGCGTGGCCATAAGCGCTGGCAGTATTGCCCGCTGCCGTGGAGCAGCCGCTAAATGTAAGGAGGGCATGGCACCATTTATTATGGTATCGGGCGGTAAGGTGCATCCGTATAAAACGCCTTATTGCGAGGCCGATGAAATGAAGCGGTTTATGATAGATTCGCTGCATGTACCTGCCGATGTTATCCTGGTGGATCCGCATGCCAGGCATACTACCACCAATTTACGCAATTGCGCACGCCTTATTTTCAGGTACGGCATCCCGGTTGCAAAACCATTTATTACCTCTACAGATAAAAGCCAGAGCACCTACATCTCGGGCATGGCCGACCGCTGCCTGCAGGAGTTGCACTACGTTCCCTATACGCTTGGCAAACGCCTTTCGCCTACCGAGCAGGAGTTTTACCCGCTTGCAGCCTCGCTACAAATAAACCCGGTTGAGCCTTTAGATCCGTAGGAAGCTGCCTCAAAAACGAAATTTTAATTCATTGCCGTTGACTTTAGCCGACGGTAATGTGAAGCATTATTGCGGGCTTCAGCCCAATTATACGGGCGGCATTTGGGCTAAAGCCCTTCGTTTTCCAGTCATTATTCCGTTGACTAAAGTCAACGGCAATGAATTTTAGATAATAGATAAATAATCAAATTCAGACAGCTATATATAAGCTATAATCACATATCGAAAAGTAGGCAAAATGCCTACTTGCTTAGTTCGGTTTGGTAAAGAACCGCGCCTGCGGCGTTGATAGCTTTAACATTAAGCTTATCGGCCCTTACCGAAAAATACATAAAACCATGTTCAGATGCCTGGAAACGGCTGTAGGGGATACCCGTAGTTACCGGCGTAAGCTCGGAACCGGCGCCCGAAATAAACTGATGGGTAAAGCCCTCAGGCTTGAGGTGTTGCAGGGAATGATCATGACCAGAGAGGTAAATATCCACCTTATGATCTTCGAAGGTTTTCGACAACGCTTTTCTTACCGTAAGCGTATCGTAATTGTTAATACGCGGGCCAACGGTATAATACGGATGGTGCCCTACAATTATCTTCCACTTTACATCGGCCGATGCCTTGCTTAACTGATCGTTTATCCAGGTTATCTGTTTTTCGGTATAATCCTTAAACGATTCGTGCAGCATGGGGTCGGTATCTATCATTAAAAAAAGGGCCTTGCCTTTGTTATCGCCCAGTGAAACTTCTTTAGTGTAGTAGCGGGCGGGCATGTTCCAGCGACGGCTCACTTTAGCGTAACGGATCTGTGCATCCGGATCGGCCAGGTAATCGTGGTTGCCCAAAATCGCAAACCAATCGCATTGCAGGGAATGTGCGGTATAAATATTTTCGAATGAGTAGTGCCACAAAGGGTCAGTTTCGCTGATAACGCCCTTGGGATAAAAGTTATCACCAACAGATATCACAAAATCATTAGGGTGACTGGCAGCCCATAAGCCCATTTGTTTGGCTACTTCCTGCTGGTCGTACTCGCCATTGCGGCCCCAATCGCCAATTGCAATAAAATACGCCGCAAAGTCATCAGATTTTGATGCGCTTGGCGACAGGTCGTCACTTTCAAAATGCGTAACCCGGCTTTCGGCAAGGGCATCCAACGGACCAACCAGTGTAGCTCCTAAAGCGCCCAGCGCCGTATTCCTGACAAAATCTCTGCGTTTCATATTGTTGGGGATGAGGATATTTTTACTTGGGCTAAGATATTAAGCAATGGTTAGGTGAATGATATTGCAGGATTAAGGAATTGTAAAGAGGGGGGGGCGGTGATTGCTCTGCATGGTGGTTGGACTCACCCCGGCTACGCTTCGCTGGCCGACCCTCTACGGCAAGCCGTAAAGAGGGTTAAGACATTTTTTCTTTTGTCTACTGTTTGTTAGTAACGGATCTCCCCTTAAATATCTCCACTAATCCGTCCCCTCTTTCCAGCGAAGCTGAAGAGAGGGTGACCAAGCGTAGCGATGGTCGGGTGAGTAAACTCTGCGTTTTGCAAATCTTCTATGACGCCCCCTTTCCTTGCGCTCGTTTGTAACGAGTGCTTAATATGTTCCTGCGTCTGCGACGCTTCTTCGCGATGCAATCGCGTAACCGGGTTAAGCACTCGTTACAAACTACAAGTGTTGGGAAGATAGAAAGGGTTGTCATTTCGAACGAGGTACGAGGAGAAATCTTATTCGATATGCATTGAAGCTATGTATCCCGCAGAAGATTTCTCTTTCGCACCACGCTTTTCCCCACCCCATGCTCTATCGAAATGACAACATTTTTATAAAAATCCATCTTCCCAACACTTAAGGGCTTCAGCCGAACGCAAGCTGAAACGCATAGTACCGAGTGACGACGAAAAATTAACATTATAAATCCGACCAATCCCTTAATCCGATAAATCGCGGTTCAGACAACCTTGCAATAGGGATGGCAGCGGATACCGGCCAATGTCATTAAGTTAAGGAATAATAACTAAAAAGTTTGTCATTTCGATACGAGGTACGAGTGAGAAATCTTATACATATCGGCGGAAACCTTGCAAAACGTATAAGATTTCTCCCGTTGGTCGAAATGACAAAATCCTTAACTTAATGCCATTGGGATACCGGCCAGTGGCTAAGGCTTGTGCAGTATGAGCGTACAGCCCGGGCCGAAGGCATTGCCCAAAGTATTATACATCTTATATCCGGGGTAGCACCTACGGCGCAAAGCTTCTTCTTGTTTTTTTGCTACAAATAGGTAGTTCCTGACGGAGCAAATAAATTGCTTATAGATAGTAAGCAGAATATGCATTGTGGATTACACCCTCATCAAAATAATCAGTTAAAAACTACCATAAAAATGTTAATTTGGCTTAATGAGTCAGCTAAATAAAGCCTTTGAACAATTTGATGCCTATAACCAGGCCGATCCTAACAGTATTTCCTGGGAGGGTGTAGTTTATCCGCAGGAATATTTTTTGGCGCTTAAGCTGTACGATTGGGTGTTAAAGCTCGACCCGGAAGCCAGCGAGGAACTGCTGTTAGCATCTCGCAGTCAGCATATTGGCCGGTGGGAAATTCCGCGTAACAGCTACCCCGAGGGGCGCGAGCCATATTTGCAATGGCGTAAAGATCTTGCCCTGCACCACGCCGAAAAAGCATCGGCTATTTTGGCCGAACTTGGCTATACCGACGCACAGATAGCGCGGGTAAAGCAAATTATCCTGAAACAAAAAATAAAGGTTGATGCCGAAGTACAAACGATGGAAAACGCCCTTTGCCTGGTGTTTCTGCAATTTCAGTACGAGGATTTTCTGCAAAAACACAGTGCCGAAAAGGTGATAAACATACTGCGCAAATCCTTATTAAAAATGGATGCGCACGGGCATGGGTTTGCATTGCAGCTTAGCTACTCAACCTCGGGAGCTTATTATATACAGGAAGCCCTTAAACTTATTGCCAAATAAGTATTATAGCGTGACGAAGCGGCGTTAGGTATTAAAAATTATTAATTTACCTTTGCGCAAATGGCAACATCGTGTTATTATATGCGTTGTTGTTCATTAAATGCTTGTTATACATATTAATACGTTACGCCCATAATGATACCTGCAAACGAGGAAAACGCCACAATAGAAGAGAAACAGGAAGTACAAAAGGTATTTAATAAAAAACTGATAATTAAGGGTGCGCTTTGGTTTGCCCTTATTACGGTTGTTACCATTGCCGGCATCTTTTTTTATACCAATACCGGCAACACGGTTAAGGCGTTGCAGCATATTTCCTACAAGTACATTTTTATTTGCCTCATTATGCTTTTTGGCGATTTGATGATGGGCAGCTGGCGTAACCATATTTACATTCGTAAGCTGAATCCGGTGGTATCGCACTGGGTAAGCTTTAGGGCCAACGTGGCCAATATGTTTATGGGGGCAGTTACCCCGGCGCATGGCGGGGCCGGACCGGCACAAATATTTGTGTACACCAGCAACGGGATGACGTTCATCCAATCCTTCGCGGTAAGCCTGATAAACATGGGTGCTACGCTGATATTTATGCCGCTGGCAGGTTTTGTGGCCATTATGTTTATGGATACCAGTTCGGTAAGCGGTATTATTCCGTCGATGCTTAAATATGGTTTCAGCTTTTTCCTGCTGTTTTTACTTGCTTTTTTACTGGCTTTCTGGAAACCGGTTTGGATGGGGGTAATTATCCGAAAGCTTGCCAACCTGGTATCGGCTATATTCCCGCGCCGCCGTGAAAAAATGGACCGCTGGGCCGATAACTCTTTCGCCAGCATTAACAAATACCAGCAAACCTGCAGCATCATATTAAAGGATAACCCAATCCTGTTTCCGCTGAGTTTGCTGATAACTACGGTAATGTACCTCAATAAATACTGTATGCAATATGTAATATTACTTGGACTGGGCATAAACGCCAGCTTGTTACAGGTGATATCTATTCAGGTGCTGATACAGTTTATGATATATTTTGCACCCAGCCCGGGTGGTAGTGGTTTTGCCGAGGTGGGGATCTCAGTATTATTCGGCCGGATTGTGCCGGCAGCTATACTGCCTATATTTACGCTGCTGCAACGCTCATTTCTGTTGTTTTTCCCGGCCATGATTGGCGCTTATGTGGTGATCAGTTTACTGAGGAAACAAACGCTGAAGCAGGATGTAACTTCTTAATAGATAGTTTGTCATCCTGAGGTACGAAGGATCTATTCTAAGAATTGCATAGCGTACAATAGATTCTTCACTACGTTCAGAATGACAACCTTTTTAAAGGATATGTGCGATTCCGAGGGGACTTGGCTTAGCAGTGAACACACCCCGCCACCGCGCGTTTCCATCGCTCGCCCCTCTCAAGAGGGGAATTAAAAAACGAGCGAAAGCATCAGTAAAAAAATAGCGGCATTTCAAACGCCGCCGCCCTGAAATCAGTTTGTCATCCTGAGGAACGAAGGATCTATTTCTTGTATAAGTATAGTCGTAGAGCAGATTCTTCGTTCCTCAGAATGACAACTTCTTTTATTTCATACACGTAATTCTTAGCCCCTCTCCCTTGGAGAGGGGTTGGGGTGAGGCTACTTAACCACTCCAATCAACGTTACTACCGAACGTGCGGGAACCGTAATATTATTGCCGGTAATACTGCCCGGTTTCAGCTCCTCTGTTTGCGATGTAGTATAGCGTTTAGTTAGCGTTATTTTGCTGTTGCCGGTGTTTAAGCTCACGGGCGTTTCATCTGTATTTTGGTTGATGATAACGATGGTAACATCCTTGCCTTTGGTAAATGCCGAAACAAGCAGCGGCTTTTTCAGTTCGGGAGTGGTGGCGGCGTCGGCATCAACACGGATGGCACCGGGTTTTATGAACCTACTATAGTTACCTAATACCCAAAGCATTTTTGAGGGGTAATAATTGCCATCGGTTTTATTTTTATCTACGTAGATCAGTCCGTCTTTATAATCATAGGGCGAAATAGCCAGCCACCACTGCCATGCCGAAGCATTGGCTGCCGTCAAATCGGTATGGATAACGCCCGCCATGTACAGGGCGGCATCAATACCAAGGTCGCGCTTGCCGCCGTCAATCTCTCCTGCATTGCCGCCCAAAATGCAATATTCTGATTGCCAGAAACTAAGGCCGGGGATGGTGGCTACGGTATCGGCCAGCATCCTGCGCATTTTTACAGCAGTTGCCATTGGCGATGTGGTGAAATAACTATGCGCCGTAATGGTTTTACTTACGCTTTTAAGATCGCCGATGTAATTGGCTGATGCCGGCCTGAAAAATTCCTGCACCTGGTTGCCCTTGCCCTGGCTGTTGCCCGAGTAGAGGTAGTTAATACTGCCCGCCTCGCCCACAATTATCTTCGATTTAATGTTATCCTTTACAAAAGCCTTATCAATAGTTTTCACAAGTCCGCTTATCTCGGCGTTGTTATAGGGGCTGCCTTCCTGCTTATTGTCGCTCCAGGCCCATTGGGGTTCGTTTACCGGGCTTATGTAGTTTAGTTTAACTTTTGTGGTTTGCTCAACACCTTTCACAACCCTTGCAAGGTAGGCGGCAAATGCATCGTACTTATCCGGGGCAATGTTGGTTTTGCTGTTACTTGCAAACCCCTTGCCATTTACAGTAAACCATATCGGCGGACTATTGCTAAACCCCAAAAACTCCTTCACTCCTCTTGCCTTGGCTGCCTTTAAAAACCATAGCTGCCCGGTCTGCGTTTGCCAGTTATAGGTACCATCGCTGTTTAAAAACGATTCGGTGCGGTGCCATTCGTCCTTGATGCCGCCCTGGTCGCCTTGCTGGGTGCTGCCCGCGCCAATATTAAACCGCCACATAGATAAGGCAATGCCCCTGGGCGAACCATCGGCATTAGTGGCCGAACTGAAAAGCAGATCAGCAATCTTGTTCCTTTTTTCATCGGGCCAATTACCAACAAACTGGCAGGCCCAGGCATCCGAGGCGCTAAAATTGCTGATTGTTTGGTGGGTGTTTAACAGGTTGATATTTACGGTAACCGTTTTATCCTGTCCGTTTGCAGAAGCGGCAGAAAACAGTACGGGGGCAATTATCAGGAGTGTTTTCTTGAGGGTAGTTGATAGTGACAAAATGGGGTATATTTTTAATTCGACTAAATATCGTACTTATATGCCTAATTTAAGCGCTGATAAAGTATTTTTAAACCCTGTATCATAGGATTATTACAATACATGAAAAACAAATTAACCTATATCTTATGCTGTTTACTGCAGCTATGTTTTTTAACCAGCCATGCGCAGGAAGCGGTTACCACCGATGTAGCGCCGGGTATTAAAAAAATAAGCACCGGCGTTATTGACAAGCTTACCCCCTACAGCTTTTGCGAGGAAAAGCCCCTGACCGATGCCCTTGCCAAACTCCCTGCCGCCAAACTTCCGTTTGATGTAAACGCCATCCGCGTAAACATTACCGATAGGGGCGTATTGGTAGAAATCCCTTTGGATGATACCGAACAACTTTATGGTTTCGGCTTGCAGATAGGGTCGTTTAACCAGCGGGGCCTGCGCAAAAAGCCCATTGTTAATGATAATCCATCGGCAGATCTGGGTTATACCCATGCGCCAACTACCTTTTATGTATCAAACAAAGGTTATGGCATTTTGGTGAACACCACCCGCTACACCACTTTTTATTGCGGCACTACTGCCAAAAATAATGGTGCGGCTGTTGTAAAAAATAATACCGGCGGCAACTCTGTCGATGAGCTTTACAAGAACAAGGATAATGGCAGCGGCAATGTATCGGTAGATGTGCCTGGAGCCAAAGGCATCGAAATATACGTTTTTGAAGGACCCGACCTGCTGAATGTGTTGCAGCGTTACAACCTGTTTTCGGGCGGTGGGGCTTTGCCTGCCATGTGGGGCCTGGGTGTTAAGTACCGCGTTAAGGCGGATTTTAGCCAGCAGCAGGTGGGTAAAATGGCCGCCTACTTCAGGGCAAACCATATCCCCTGCGATGTGCTGGGGCTGGAACCGAGGTGGCAAACGGCGGCCTATTCCTGCTCGTACGTTTGGAACAACCAATTCTTCCCATCGCCAAATGAATTTATTGATACCATGAAAAACAAGGGTTTCCATATTAATTTATGGGAACACGCTTTTGTATCGCCAAAATCGCCGCTGTATGAACCGCTTAAAACCAAATCTGGCGATTACCTGGTTTGGAACGGGTTGGTACCCGATTTTGCCGATCCATCTGCCCGCAAGCTTTTTGCCGATTATCACCAGGAAACTTTTGTTAAGCATGGCATATCGGGCTTTAAAATGGACGAGTGCGATAACTCCAACCTCACCACCGGCAACTCTACCTGGAGTTTTCCGGAGCATAGCCGCTTTCCTTCGGGTTTAGATGGCGAGCAGATGCACCAGGTATTTGGCCTGCTTTATCAAAAAACGGTTTACAATATTTATAAAACGCTTAACCTGCGTACATTTTTAGATGTAAGAGCATCCAGCTCTTTCGCGTCGTCATATCCGGCGGCATTATATAGCGACACTTATGAGCATGACGAGTATATCCGCATGATTGTTAATTCCGGCTTTTCGGGGCTGATCTGGTCGCCCGAGGTAAGGGAGTCGAAATCGATAAAGGATTTTATGCGCCGGAGTCAAACAGCGGTATTATCGGCACAAACACTTTACAATTCGTGGTACTTGCAAAACCCACCCTGGCTGCAGATAGACAGGGATAAAAACAACAAAAACGAGCTGATGCCCGAAGCCAAACAGGTAGAGGCAGATGTGCGCACGCTGCTGAATTTCAGGATGAGCCTGGTGCCTTACCTGTACAGGGCCTTTGCCGATTATAGGTTAAAAGGTATCCCACCTTTCCGCGCCCTGGTGGTTGATTACCCGCAGGATAAAAACACGTTCGATATATCAGACGAATACATGATCGGCCAGAACATACTGGCCGCCCCGCTAACCGAAGCCGCAGACGAGCGAAAGGTTTACCTGCCCGCAGGGAACTGGTACGATTTTAACACCAATCAAAAGTTTGAGGGCGGCAAATCATACACCATTAAACCATCATACACCCAACTGCCCATCTTTATAAAAGAAGGCACCATACTGCCGCTGGCCAAACCTGTAGAGTTTATTACACCCGACACCAAATTCGAGATCAACTGCAAGGTGTATGGCGCAAACCCGGTAAGCACCTCGCTTTTTGAGGACGATGGCATAACGTTTAACTTTCAAACCGGCAGCTATAATAATGTTGAGCTATCCTACATGAATAACAAAGGCAGCGTAAAACGCAGCGGCGGCTTTAAAAAACAACGGTATGTGGTTAAGGGTTGGGAAGTGATTAAGTAGCAAGCATACGCTACAATAATTAATTGCTTATATTTGATATATGAAAACAATAACGCTTAATATGCCCGATTCTTTGGATTTGGACAATAAAGAAATAGCCATGCTTGTGGCCACCCGTCTTTATGAGCAAGGGAAGCTTTCTATTGGCCAGGCAGCCGAAATTGTTGGCTTTACCAAAAGAACTTTTACGGAGCTTTTAGGCAGTTACAATGTTTCTGTTTTCAATTATCCGGCATCTGATTTAGCGCAAGATGTTTCCAATGCCTAAAATAATCATCTCTGATACCAGTTGTTTAATCATATTAAGTAATATCAATGAGCTCGACCTGCTAAATAAGGTTTATGGAAACATAGTTACCACTATTGATATTGCTACAGAATTTGGTGAACCACTTCCCGAATGGGTAATCATTGAAAAAGTAGCCGATAAATACAGTCAGCAATTGTTAGAAATGCAGATTGACAAAGGCGAATCAAGCGCAATTGCCTTAGCCCTTGAAACACCTCAAAGCACCGTTATTCTTGACGATTATAAAGCAAGAAAAATTGCGGGACAACTCGGATTAAATTTTACCGGTACAATAGGAGTAATCATCAAAGCAAAATTAAACGGAGTTATTCCGTCTATTAAGCCGATATTAGAAAAGATAAAGAAAACCGATTTTCGAATTTCGGATGCAATTGAACAACAGGCTTTGAAATTAGCCGGCGAATAATTTGACTACTTTCCATTAGCATTTTCCCCGTATTTCTGCTAACTTGTGTTCCACTAAACCAGGATATTATAAACACATTAGGGTAATTGAATTATGGGGCGTACTACTAAACTTTTCAGGACAAGCTTGCCGGTATTTGCATTGATGCTCATTACTGCAACAAGTTGCCTGGGCCAGGTTTTTCCATTAGCCAACGCGTTTTCCCATAATGATTACCTGCGTAAAAAGCCATTGTACGAGGCCCTGGATAATGGCTTTACCAATATCGAAGCAGACATTTTCTTGATAAATGATAAGCTGATAGTAGCACATTATTTCCCCTATTTTAAATCGAAAAGAACTTTAGAAGCTTTGTATCTTAAACCTCTTGCTGATTATATAAAAAACAACAAGGGCGCTATTTACTCCAATTATCAGCAGCCCATCACCTTAATGATCGATATTAAAACCGGGGCCGATAAAACCTATGCGGCCTTGAAGCCACTGCTGGCCAAATACTCGTCGTTACTTACTTCCTATGATAACGGGGTGATCTACCCGGGGTTGATAACTATTGTGTTATCGGGCAACAGGCCTGTCGCTACTATCCAAAACGAAACCAAAAGATACGCTTTTGTCGACGATCGGCTGAATGAAAACACTGCTAAAAGCACCGATGTGTATTTAATGTCGAGCTGTAAGTATTCCAGGTTTTTGCATTGGGCGGGTAAGGGAACCTTGTCCGAAAAGGAAGATGCAAAATTTAAAATGGCAATTGAACAAGCCCATGCCGAAGGCAAAAAAGTAAGACTATATGCCGCGCCAGAAAACAAAGCCGTATGGCGTTACCTGTTAGCATCGGGTGTGGATATGATAAATACGGATCAATTGGCTACGCTGAAAACATTCCTTACTGGTGCAGGGAGTTCAAATTTACAAACTTACCAATCTGTAAATAGCAGCCCTGTTTCTGCCGCAAAAAATTAATAATCCCTAATTCCTATCTGCATTTTGACAAACCCGTTATGCATACACGCGGGTAACTTTCAGTTAATATCTTTATCTTGCCGCCCTTAAATTTTTATATATGAATAGCTATGATGCTATTGTAATTGGAAGTGGTTTTGGAGGTTCAATGGCTGCTAAACAGCTGGTTGATGCCGGGATGAAGGTGTTAATGCTGGAGCGCGGCGACTGGGTGAAACGCAGCGTTGAAGAAAACTGGGGCCCTAAAGGCTCTATTGATCTTTCTCCATTTTACGATAAATCTTCCCTGTTATATGTACCCGTTGGCGGTAACAAACCAACCATGGGTTTATACTCCTGTGTAGGCGGCCCATCCGTTTTTTATGGCGGTGTATCGTTCCGTTTCCGTGAGGCCGATTTTGAAAAAAATGAGCAGATAGAGGGTAAAGACGCGCAGGGCTGGCCCATTAAATATAACGACCTGGAGAGCTATTACACCCAGGCCGAAGGTATCCTGAGTATCTCTGGCGAAACAGGTATCGACCCAACAGAACCCCGCCGTAGTGCGCCGCTGCCGCAGCACGCACCCGCCTTGGCAAATATTTCGCAAAAGGTAAAAAGCAGCGCGCAAAAACTGGGCTTGCACCCTTTTCAGTTGCCGCTGGCTATTAACTACGAAGATACCAGCAGGCAAACCTGCCTTAACTGCAAAACCTGCGATACCTTTGCGTGTGCCGTGAGCGCCAAAAACGATCTGGCTACAACCGTTATCCCGCAGCTTATGGCAAAGGGTATGGGGTTGCAGCACAACATGGTGGTAACCAAATTAAACGTACAAAACGGCCGCATTGTAAGTGTTGACTGTGTGTCTAAAACAACAAAACAGCAACATACGTTTACAGCCGATAAATTTATACTGGCTGCCGGTTCATTGGGTACGCCGCATATCCTGCTGTCATCGGGTTTGCCGCAATATAACCCCGGCGGTGATGTGGTGGGCCGTTATCTCATGCGGCATTTGAACTCCATTATATTTGGCATTTTCCCCGGCGTTGCAGATAAGGAAGGACGCTTTCATAAACAGCTGGCTATATTGGATTATTATTTCGGGCACCCCAAAGCGCCGGAGTTTAATAAACTGGGCAGTTTGCAGCAAATGCCAACGCCCCCAGGCAGCGTGGTTGAAAATGAGCTGAAAGGTGTATTAGGGAAAATGCTGAGTCCGGCGGTGAAGTTGTTGAGTGGCTTGCTGGCTATTGTTGAAGATCAGCCGCAGTACAATAATGCTTTAACTATCGATGCCTCAAATCCTGATGAATTTGGTTTGCCGCGCCCTATTATCAACCATAATTATAGCGACAGGGATAATGCCGCCATGAAAATTTTAACCGATGAGGGTAAAAAGATCATGAAGGGCGCGGGAGCGCTAACCCATTATGTACATGAGATCCGCACGTTTTCGCACGCGGTGGGTACGGTGCGCATGGGTGCTAACGAAAAAACCTCGGCCCTTGACGAGAACTGCCGTTTCCGTGGTATTGAGAATTTATATGTTACCGATGGCAGCGTAATGCCAACATCGGCCGCCCTAAACCCAAGCCTAACCATTGCGGCAAACGCGCTGCGGGTGGGCGAGATAATCACTAAATCAAACTAAAAATAAATATGTCGACCTATAAAAAGGTAGAAGGCCAGGTACGGATAGTCTTTTTAGGCTGTGGTGTAATAGCCGGTAAACACGCCAAAAGACTCAACGGCTTTGCGGGTGTTGATCTGTACTTTGCCAGCAGGGCCGAAAGCAAGGCAAAGGAGTATGCCGATAAATACAAGGGAAAAGGGTTCTTTTCTTCGTATACGGCCGCCCTCCAATCGCCGGATGTGGATGTGGTATTCATTTGCACCCCGCCGGATAGCCACCTGGAATTATCGGTAGCAGCCATGACGGCCGGCAAGCATGTCATCTGCGAAAAACCGTCATTTTTCTACTCTACCGATTTTGATACCATCGACAAACTTCGACAGGAAAAAGGCGTACAGCTGTTTGTGGCCGAAAACTATTTTTACAAACCGGCCCTTAAAAAACTGCGCGAGGTATTAGCCACAAACCCCATAGGCGATTTAAAATTCATGTTTTTTAACGCCACCAAAACCCAGCCGGTAACCGACTGGCGTGCCGATGCAGGAACGGCAGGCGGCGGCGCATTGTTTGAAGGCGGCGTTCACTGGATCAATTTTATCTCCAACCTGGGTTTAACCGTACAATCGGTAACCGGTTTTCAGCCATCAAATACCGGCAAGCCCGAACGCAGTATGCAGGTGGTAGCCAAATATGCCGAGGGCCCTATAGGTACCCTGTTATATTCCTGGGAGGTTAACGCGCTGTTTAAAGGCCTGCGTAACTCCCGTGTGTTCGGCAGTAAGGGTTCTATAAAATTTGAATCGAACGGGTTATACATTTTTGTACGCGGCCCAAAATGGAAGCTGATATTCCCCGGCATAGCCGATATTGGCGGTGCCAAAGGCATGCTTACCGATTTTATACATGCCCTTAAAACCGGCGAAGATGCGGCTTTTAACCTGCAAATGGCCAGGCGCGATGTGGAGCTGATTGAGCAGGCTTATCAAACAAGCGTCATATAACCAACACGCAACTGCAATTATATTATTTTTTATACCTTTGCCCCCTAAAAAAATACATCTTATCAACACTGCAATTAACAATACAATTAAAGCATGCAACTAATACTCATCGCAATTTTAACAGGGCTTACAGCCGGTTTACATACATCAACCTGGGGTATGTACAAAGATTCACCACATGAAGGTTTTGAATGGCCTAAATATTTCCGCAGTACCATCATATCTATGATATATGCACCGCTGATAGCTATCTGGGCTGGGTTGGATGTTACTACTGCGAATGGTATATTCCTGCTTTGGGGTTGTACTTATGTAGGCGAGAGGTTAACCGTAGAGGTTTGGAAATCATTCCTGCGTACATCCGATCAAACAAAATATTTTATCCCGATGCAGCTGCACGTTTTTGGTAAAGTTGTTGAAAGCAAACGCGACCGCTGGATTGCTGCATTCTTTTACGTAGCTATCATTTTTGGTATAGGTTACGGTATCATCACCATGTGGGGTCATTACAAAGAAGGTGGTGTTCAATGGAACCCTTATCTTATCCTGTTTATCCTTGCTATCGGTGGCTGGATCTCGGCCTTTGGTGGTGCCTGGAAAGATGCCCCTATTGAAGGTTTTGAAACATTTAAATTTTTCCGCAGCCCAAGCATCGCTTATTTCTGGGGATGGGTTGCCGCTAACTTAACAGATAACTTTTTAGCCATCGGTCTTTGCAGCATCGGTTTTACCATTGCTACTATCGAAACATACAAAACATTCTTTTTCCCTAACAAACCACGCGGTAAATTTGCCGGTAAACCAATCCTTTACCCGGAAATGCTAACCAAAAGAAAGCCTTTTGTTATCGTTTACGTTATCTGCTGGTTATACGTTATTATAGCAGGTGTACTGGCCTTCACCAGCCCGCACACTGGCTTGATAAAATGGTAAATCATAAGTTTTAGATTTATAAAAAAGGCGCCCTTTGTAAAGGGCGCCTTTTTTTGTGCTGAGAAACACACCCCTCCCCCCTCTCAAGAGGGGAATCGCACGAGGGCCGCTGCTCGTTTTTAAATTCCCCTCTCGAGGGTAATAGCCCATGAGTAGACAGAGATATCATCCCCCCTCTCAAGAGGGGAATCGCACGAGGGCCGCTGCTCGTTTTTAAATTCCCCTCTCGTTGGTAATAGCCCATGAGTAGACAGAGATATCATAAATAAGTTTGATAGGCTACCTGCCCGCCCCTTCGGGGCTACGTGTTTATAGTTTAATATAATAGAGGCTTGGCTCCGTAGGTGCCTCCTTATTTAACAGGAAGCTCCTATGGAGCTATTGATACCCATAAAATACCTATAAACACGATACTGCTACGGAGTTAGAAAATCTGCTTACGTTTTTATGGCTATTGATGGGCTATTACTCTCTCGAGAGGGGCGAGCGATGGAAATGTGGGCCCCAAAGCAACCTTTCTCATCTTGCCAACGATATTCTACTATAGGGCCCGCGCAAATACCTTCATGACCACTAAAAGAAATGCTTTTAATGCAAAGCTGACTTCTGTTGCACAACAGTGCCGCCATGCTATGCCGTGGCTTAATTTCATCTCTGCCGATCTGTGCTGCATTCTGCTGGTGAGTGCGGTTGTGCGGGGAATCTATTATTCGGTGCTGTTAAATACGAAGGCGGTGGATACGGCATCGTATCTTAACTATAATGCCAATATTTTACTTGGCGAAACAGAACGCCTGCGTACCCCGGTGTACCCGTATTTTATTAAATTGACAGGGTTGTTCGGCAGGCAAAACTTGGTGGATAATGTGGTTACCGCACAAATTTTTATTTCGTTTTTAAGCATCATTCCCTTTTATAGAACCGTGCAAATGGCCTTTAAAAAGCGTGCTGTAATTATAGCGGCGGCGTTGTTGTATGGGGTGATGCTGCCCGTAATAAACTTCGATAAGGTGCTCATTACCGAATCGCTCTCGGTTAGTTTTATGGTTGTTGTGCTTTACCTGCTGGTTAGTTATTTGCATCGCCCTGCGGGCATAAAAGCTGTTTTACTTGGTTTGATGGTGCTATTGGCCATTATGCTGCGCCCCGCTTTTATATACCTGCTGCCATTGGTGATGGTTTTTTGGCTGCTAAGGCTGATAGTATTTAAGACCGAACGCAAAACCGGCCTTTGGGGTTTAGGGGCATCGTTTGTTGTTATTGCGTTGTTAATAGGTTATTCAAACCTCAACAAAAAGCACTTCGGTTTCAACGGCATTTCGGCGGTGAGCAACAATAACCAGATGGCTGTTATCCTGAATGCCAATATGTATAAAAATGGTAACGACCCCGAGATCTCCGCAGCCATCGAAAACAATTTTGTACAGTTACGAAAACCCGAGGCGCAGCGCGGACCGATGGTAAACCTGATGGTAAGGTTTGACGGCGAACGGGTTCACCGGTTTTTGATGAACTGCATAAAAAATCAGAAGATGGTTTACGCATGGTATATTTATGATACCCTTGTTAAGCTGCAAACCCAAAATATGTTTATCAATTACGCCGGTCATAAGTTTAGCTTTCTGGCCTTCAGGATTGAGGAACTGGAAGGATTGCTGTTTCATATCACGTTCAATTTGCTGTATCTTTTTTTGATTCCCACTTTTGGTTTGATAGCTGCCCAGTGGATCAAACTGAAAAAAGTGCCTTGGCTGCCCTTTATGCTTTGGCTGCTGATTGTTGGACAAATAGCGGTTGCTATATTTGGTGGTTACGCCGATTACCAGCGCCTTATCTTGGCGGCCATCCCCGGGTTAATTGTTTTGCTGTTTAGTTATATCGATAAAATATCCTTCGCACTTGATGCCGGTAAACTGAAAAACTATCCCGGTATCGGTTCAAAATAAAGGGAGCGTAAAAAGCGTTTAGGTTTTTAAACCTTAATGTTTTATTTTGGTCTGAATGAAAAGCCGGATATCCCCTGTACCGGTTTTTATTACTTTGCCTTATCCCTATATCCATGTATAAAATACCTCTTGTTGTTTTTGCTTTGCTTGTTAACGGCGTGCTGGCCTATGGTCAAACCGCGGGTAAGGATTCTGCCCTTGCACGGTCTTTAAAAGTGGCGGCAATGGCCACACAAAAGGCAAGTTCCATCACTTTTCATTTAAATAAAGTTGCAGGTGTTGGTCCGGCAGGGTTTAGCAGTTCTGAAATAGGGACGGCAGACTCTTACAGGAACAGCAATGTGCCCCGCTTTAGGGAGGAATCCAAAGCCTACCCCGTTATGAAAAACAAGCCCGCAAACCTCACGGGTGTTATCGAATATTTTTACATGACCAACGAGGCACAATTCTATTACCAAAACTATGTTTCGGGTTTGTTCAACAAGGAGTTTCTGATGTCGAAGTTTACTGATCTGCATTTTAGTCCTGCCGATACCGTGACGCTCTCTCGCCGGCCGCTTAAATGTTACATCTCCGTACTGGCAGGCTTTAACACGGCTAACGAGCCCGTGTATATTGTTGATGCCAATAACAATGGCGACTATGCTGACGACGCTTTAAAACCCGTGTTAAAAAATGTGTATGATGAAAGTATGATAGTTAGTTCGGCAGTGCCGGTAACTCTGAGCTATTTGTTTAAGAAGCAGATAAAGGAAGAAAGCAAGTTGGTGTTTTTGCAGCAATCGCATAATCCTCAAAATTTTAGTCTGCAATTTTCCTTTCCTGAGTTCAGGTACATGCAGTTTAAATACAAGGGCAAACCGTATATGATAATTGCCGACGATAACCGGAGCATGCCCTTTTTTACTATAGTACCCGATAGGCCATATTTTACCGGTTTGGGAAAGGCAAAATCTATCAGAACCGGTCAGTTTGCCCAGGTTGGCGACGACGACTTTAAACTATCAGACATTACCAATAACGGTAACGATGTTGTACTAACCGGCGCGGATATCAGCGGCTTTGGATCGGACAAGGCGGCGATAGCCAAGCCAGTAGGCAAGGGCGTTAAGGCAACAATGGTATCAAGGCAGCTTGGTTTTAAAGCGCCCGAAATAAGGGGCGTAAACATAAACCCGCAGTTACAAACGGGTATGGCAGTAGCCACGGCTAACTTAAGAGGTAAATATGTTTTCATTGATTTTTGGAGTACTTACTGCGGCCCGTGTATTGCGGAATTTGATTTTTTAAAAGAAGCCTACACCAAATACAGCCGTAACAACCTGGAGATAGTAGGCGTTGTAGACGATCGCGACGAGAATACCACGCTGAAAATTCTAAGGGAACACAATATCCCCTGGCCCAATATCACTGCCGAAGGTAAAGCCACACAAATAAAAGGTTATGGCGATATTTTGGCGTACCCAACTACTTTCCTGCTCGATCCGCAGGGGAAAATAATAGCCCTCGATCTGCGGGGCGACGCGCTGATGAACAAGTTGAAAACACTGATAGCAGTTAAGTAGTCAAGTGCTTCTTAGGAAAGTTTTATACTTCGACTGATTTATCCAACCAGCTCTGTAAATTCAAGACGACTCACCCCGCCACGCTACGCGGGCGACCCTCTCTTCACCTTCGGCGGAAAGAGGGTAAAAAAAATATTTAGATAAATAAGTTTATTTCAAACAAATGCAATTCCCCTCTTTGCGGCTTGCCGTAGAGAGGGGTGTCCAGCGCAGCGCAGACGGGGTGAGTCGAACCGTTTGCAAAGTTTACGTCCGGAGCTCTCCAAATTCGAACCATAAAACGTTTAAAATGCGGTTTATCAAACGTTTGCGCGGTTTTATTTCACTGCCCTGTTTGGCAGCGTGCTTTTTATGTGCCTATATTTAGTTGGCTGATTGTGCTGATGCCCCGGGGTGATTTCATCCGGCGCACAAATGCTGCCTCCTTATCTCCTAAAATATAAAATTTGAAAAAGTTATTTTTAACGGTAATCCTCCTTAACATCCTGCTGCCCGCGTTTTCTCAAACCATCAACTTTGATCATGGCTGGGAAATGTTCAGGATAGATTCTGCCGCTATGCTGAAAACTACTATAGAAGTACGCAAGGGCACGTCCTTCGCTTCGCAGTTTAACCAGGAAAAAATTGTTAATAAAAACGAACCGGCCGATAGCGCCATTGCCCGCGAAGTGAGGGAAGCCATAACCGGTTTCAAAAACGAATACCCGCTTATCCGCAGTCAAAAATGGCTCAATATATCGTTGCCCCACCCGGCCCGATATGAAAACGAACTAAACCCCGGTATTAACCAGTTTACAGGTATTTGTTATTACCGTAAGCAATTTGCCGCTGCGCCGGCTTACAAGGGCAAGGTTGTTTATCTGCATTTTGAGGGTGCCATGCAAACGGCATCTGTTTGGGTGAACGGTAAATTTGTAATGCAGCACCAGGGCGGCTACCTGCCGTTTAATGTACCGCTTGGTAACTTAAATACCGGTGGCAAAAACGAGGTAATAGTACGGCTTGATAACCGAGATAATAAAAATGTGCCACCCGGTAAGCCGTTGGCTACCCTGGGCTTTTTGTACTGGAGCGGTATTTACCGCAGCGTACAATTGGTGGTTAAAGCCCCCTTGCACATTACCGACCCTACCGACGCCAACACTGTTGCCGGTGGCGGTGTGTTTGTGCGCCCCGCAAATATATCGGCAGCAAGTGCCGATTTGCTGATAAAAACGCAGCTTAAAAATGCAGCGGCTTATAGAAATGGGGCGGTTATAGTAAAGCAGATCCTGGGCATCGGTACAGAAGACTTTTGCTCAGTATCGGCCTCGGCAGTAGTTGATGCTAATTCGGTTGCAGAGGTAGATCAAAAAATAACGGTACTCACTCCTCGGCTATGGTCGCCGGATGCGCCGGTGTTGTACCGGCTTAAAACTGAGGTGTGGAGCGACGGGAAACTGGTGGATAGGTTTTCGCAAAAGATAAGCATCAGGAAATTGGCTTACAGCCGAGCCGAAGGATTCAAACTTAATGATAAGCCTTTGCGCATTGTTGGTACCAACCGCCACCAGGATTGCCCCGTTGTTGGTAACGCGCTCACGGCCGAAGCACAGTTTCGTGATTTGAAGCGGATAAAGAAGGCAGGTTTCAATTTTATCCGGCTTTCGCATTATCCGCAGGACCCTTCGGTTTATGATATTTGCGATTCGCTGGGTATAATGCTGGGCGACCCTATTCCGGGCTGGCAATTTTTTAATGATAGCGAGCTGTTTAAAAGCCGGGTTTTTAAAGATATACGGGAAATGATAAGGAGGGACAGGAACCACCCTTCGGTAATTATGTGGGAGGTGAGCCTGAATGAAACCTATCCGTCTGATAGCTTCCGCATACAATCGTCGCGCGTAGCGCATGAGGAGTATCCGGGCGATAACTTTTTTACATCGGGCGATACCTACGGCGCTAAACATACCGAGTGGGATGTGCCTTATAACAGTTGGGAGGATCCCATATCCCGCCCGCAGAATATTCAGCCAAAGGAGGCTGGTTTTGTACGCGAATACGGCGATTATGAATTTGGCGGCGCTACTTCAACAACCCGCGTAAACCGGGGCGACGGCGAAAAGGCGTTACTGCAAAATGCCTGGAACTTTCAGTGGGAGCACAACCTGTTACAAGGCCCTGCCTATTACCCCTGGACCATAGGCGATGCCAACTGGGCATTTTTTGATGGCTTTGAAGCTTTTAGCAAAAATACATCAAACTGGGGCGTAATGGATGTGTACCGTCACCCCAAATTCAGTTATTATTTTTACCGGAGCCAATTAAGTCCCACAAAAAGCATTTTCGGTGCGGATAACAAGCCCGAGGTTTTTATAGCCAACTGGTGGACACCCACCACGCAACCCCAAAAGGTAGTTGTATACGCCAATTGTGATGAGGTAGCACTTTACATAAACGGTAAACTGTTCAAAAAACAACAACCCGATGCCGGACCGGATACCGACTATGGCGACTTTGAAAAGGGCGGTAACTCCTTTGATGGCGGTAACAGCACACATCTTGATCATCCACCGTTTACGTTTAATAATGTGCAATGGCAGGCTGGTAAATTAACCGCGATTGGCTATATAAAAGGCAAAAAAGTGGCCACACAAAACGTAAATACGCCCTTAAAAGCAACCAAACTTCGCCTTATTCCCGACGACCAGGGCCTGCATTTAGCTGCCAACGGCGCTGATGTTATTTTTGTAAACGCTCTTATTACTGATAAAAAAGGAACCGTAATGTGCCTGGATAATACATCCAGGGTTACTTTCACGGTTAAAGGGAATGGGGTAATTGTTGGTCCGCGGGTGGTAAAGGCGATGGGCGGAATAGCCACCGTACTGGTACGTGCCGGAGAAAAGCCGGGAGCTATAACCATAACAGCAACCCGCCGGGGCCTTAAACCTGTTACCATTAAATATTAAAAAAGCGTCAGGATCTCAGCAGCAAATAACTGCTGAGATCCTGACGCTAAAATTGTGTTACAGCACTATGCTTTCTACTGCTTTATCCAAGGCGGTAGCCTGTAGGTCAGGGATACTCAAACCTTCGGCCCGGAATACGGTTACGTCGGTCATCCCCAGAAAGCCCAATACTGTTCTCAGGTAAGGTTCTGTAAAATCGTAGGGTTTATAGGGTCCGCTGCTATATATTGCGCCGGATGCTATAGCCAGGTATACCTTCTTGCCTTTAACCAACCCTTCGGGGCCATTTTCATCGTATTTGAATGTTTGGCCTGCACGCGCAATGTGGTTTATCCAAGCCTGTAACACCGTGTGAATGGTGAAGTTGTACATCGGCACATCTATCACAATAACGTCGGCAGCCTTCAATTCGGCAATGGCATTGTCTGAGTGTTTAACGGCTTCGGTAAGTTCGGGCGAGCGGCCTTCGGCCGGGGTGAAGAACGATTGCAAATGCACTTCCTCTAAATGCGGAAATGTGGTTTCAGAAAGGTTATGTGCTATTAATGTGCTGCCTGGATTAGCTTGCTGTACTTTTTCAACAACAGCGTTGCCCAGTTTAATGCTGGCAGATTGGGCCTTGCGGGGGCTTGATATTAAATGTAATATTTTCATTTTTTTAAATTTTGTTTGTTGGGCAAACCTATCTACATTTGGTATTAAAAAGATACTACTATCCAAAAGGATACCGGTATCCTTTTGGATAGTAGCGATATTTGCAATGATGATACAATACAAAACCAAACCCACCGCCGAGGCATGCCTGGCCAGTATTAATGCTGTGCGCGATGCGCTGTATGTACTTAATGGTAAATGGAAAATGCCGCTTATAATTGCGCTGGTAAACGGCCCCAAGCGGTTTAAAGATATCCAGCGATCATTGCAGGACATTACTCCCAAGGTGCTTTCAAAAGAACTGCGGGATTTGGAAATGAATGAATTTGTTGAGCGCAAGGTATTTGATACTGTGCCGGTTACGGTACTGTATGAGTTAACCCCTTATGCCGATACCCTGGGCCCTATTCTGGAAGCGTTGCGCGCCTGGGGCACCGAGCATAGGCAGCGCATTGTTGAAAGTCGCCGGTCGGAGCCTGTGGCTGTTTAATTTCGATTTTAATTTATATTTACTTTACTGTCAATCATTTGTATCTTTATCGCAATTGTATTTGAAGTAGCTGTTACCAATGAAATCAACATTAAAAAGCAACCTGAGCCTTTGCGCCGGTGTGATACTGGCCCTAACCTTTTTTTCCTGTAAAAAAGTAACTATTACCACAAGAGAAATAGATCCTAACACCGGCAAAACCATTACGCCTGTTGATACCACTACTACTACTACTGTTACCGATCCTACTTCTATTGTTGGCAAATGGACGCTCATCAGCGATTCTGTAACGGTGGAAGGCAATTATACAGTTAATGGGGAGATTCCGGTTACGGGAAACCTTCCGGCAGCAGATGGGGATTACTTTGAATTTATGGCCAACGGCGATTTTCAGGAAGTATGGTACGGTATGGCCTACCCTTATCCCTGCACCTATAAATTATCTGCCGCTAATGTGCTAACTACCAACAACGCTTACGCCCCTTTAACCAATGCCACCGTGACTATAAGCGCGCATAGCCTGGTAATTACCGGTAAAAACTCAAGCGCTACAGGTTCAACAACCTCTATTTTTTATTTAAAGCGATAAAACCCGGCTAACATTTGAAAATATGGATGTAATTGCCAAGTTTTGAGCCAATCATATTTTCAAAAATTGTTATGAAACCGTCATGAGCTACCGCTCACAAACGGGAATGTATAAACCCGCTCATGATAGCTTCATCACCATAAAAAACAAATTATATAGATGAGAATTACGGCGTTAATTTCCCGCATACTGCTTGGCTTTTTATACCTCGTGTTCGGGCTCGATTACTTTTTGCATTTTATCCCTTACCAGCCATTACACACCGGCGCCGCGGGTGCTTTTATAGCCGGGTTAAAGGGTACGGGCTACTTTTACCCTATGCAAAAGGTAATACAGATAACCTGCGGTTTATCGTTGTTATTCAACAGGTATCCGGCATTTTCGGCGGTGGTGCTTTTTCCTATCAGCTTAAATGTATTGCTGTTTCACACTTTCCTGGTGCCTTCGGGCTGGTTAATGGGCGTTACACTGGTTGTACCTAACCTGCTTTTGGGGTACGCCTACCGTAAATACTATGCCGGTATGTTTACCGCGCAGCCTGTTGCGTAAAACTCAAACATTAAACTGCCTTAAATGATGGTCGGCATGTTTATAGGCTAAGTGGCCTATCTGCTCTTTGGTCATTTTGCCAAAGAAAGGGTGTACAAAATCAGGGTTCGAAAAATTGACGTGCCCGTTAATAAATGTGATCCATTTTGCTTTTTCGGCAGCAACATCTCCGTTTTCTCTGATTACCAATTGCGGTATTGTGGGCGAATTGCGGCCCATTGGCTTTTCATCTTTCAACAGGTTTTTCAGGGCCAGTTTGCCAAACAGCTTGCCAATAAAGGCTTGTTTATAAACCGGTTTACCTAAAATCATTTCTTCCCATAAATTGCAGTGCTTTACCATTTGGTAAACATTCATTTTGCCCCACTGCGCGGTGCTTGCATTAGTAAGTGCATTAATACGGCCAATTAGTTCATCGCTTGTCGCCTGGTCAAATATTGATTTCATACTGCAGCTTAGGTGGTTTATAAAACTAAGATAATTAATACATCTCCATTTTAATAAGATAAACAAGGTTATAAAAAGCAAGTGGCTTGGTAAAATGCCGTAATTTCCTATTAATCAAACGTTTGCGTAGAAATAAAATGATTTTGCTGATGGCGGTTCGTTAAATTTATTAATATAAAATTAAATAATCTAACCAAACAACAAATGAGAAAAACAGCTTTAATTGCGGCAGTTTCGTTAATTGCCCTTTCCATCAGTTTAAATTCCTGTAAAAAGGAAAATGCGCCGACTGTACCTGTGGGAGATGCGATCAGATCGTTTCCTGTAAGTGTAGTGCCCGACACTATTTTATTAAGAAATGCCTATGGCGTACCCGACGAAAATTCTGTTGATATAAGCAGTACGGGAATTGGCAACTGGACAAATAATGCCGATATACCCCGGGTGTACGTCACCTTTAACCAAACGGGTACCATCGCTACCAAATTACTGGCTAAATCTCCGGATGGGCCGGGTGTTGTCACCATTTATTATGATGGCCAGATAGTTGATGTTAACGTGCCCCAAAGCAATAGTTACCAGGCTATAACAGTTGGTAATTTAAATGTGCCAAGCACGGGCATCAAATACTTTCAGATAAAAGGAAAAACAAAACCGGGCGGTTACTATGCCGATGTACAAGCGCTCATTATATCGGGCACACCGGCTACTACCGCCTATTATAATAAATCAACTTACCGTACCTGCCCGGCTATACATGTGGGGTACAGCATTCCATCGGGTAACGTAGCTTCATGGTTTTATAATGAAATTAAAGTATCTACCGGGAGCGATCTGGTAAACACCTTTTTTATGGCCAATGGCTTTTACGGAGGCTATTTCGGTATACAGGTTAACAGCCCTACAGAGCGCCGCATAATTTTCTCGGTATTTAGCGATTATGACGGGAACGACCCTAACCAGGTACCGGCAGATTACGCAGTAAGACTTGTATCAAAAGGCAGCCTGGTAACTACCGAAGAGGTATTTGGTAATGAAGGAACCGGCAGGCATGCCATTGCCACCTATTCCTGGGCGGCAAACACTACCTATAAGTTTTTAGTGCACTCGGTGCCCGATGCCGGAGGAGTTACCTATACCGGTTTTATTTATCTAAACAATCAATGGAAACTGATGGCTAAGTATTACAAACCAATCAGTACCTATAATATGGATGGGCTTTACTCCTTTGTTGAAGATTTTGGCGGCGGTTTAAACAGCTATAAAGGCCGTACCATGCTTGCCCAAAACCAATGGATAGTAACCCCAGCCGGATCATGGGTACAATTGAAGAATGGACAATTTACCACTACCACCCATGACGATGTTTTTTCAAGGGTAGATTACGGCGCAAGCGTAAGCGGTACAGGTTATAGCATGTTTACAGGCGGCTTTGTACCTAAAACAGCAAGCGATTATCAAAACTTTACCTGCAATACCGGCACCCAGCCCGTAGTTACGTTGCCAGAATAATAGAAGGAATGATTGGTTAAAACCGGTGATAATTTAATGATCACGAAAAGCGGATGGGGAAACTCATTCGCTTTTTTCGTTAACACTAACTGCCAATACCAAACCTTCCCTAAGCCAAACTATATGGTTTATCCGGCTAAACGGCCTGCTCGCTCATTATCGTAAAATAGCTTGCGGCATCTGTTTAAATTGGTTTCATACTTCAACAAATATCAATGAACCATGAAAAAACAGATCTGCAATTTAGTTTTTATACTGGCGATGGCCACTTTTGCCGCCAGCTGCGGTAAGGACGGTGCGGTTGGTCCGCAAGGCGATAAGGGTGAACAAGGTGTTAAAGGCACAACAGGTGATACCGGCGTTGCCGGCCCTAAAGGCGCCACCGGCAATGCCAATGTTAAGATAGATACCTTCACGGTTAAAAACGAGGCCTGGCTTTATAATTCAACTTATTACGTGGCCACAGCTCCCAATACATCAAGCGGGTACTTTAGCCGGTATTACGACAGGGCCAACACCCTGCTTACCCAAAGTTTTTTAAACGACAACGGTATTGTGATGGTTTACTATCAATCAACCCCCGGTTTTTATAAAGATCAATGGCTTCCGTTACCTTACTCATTTTATAACGGTATTGGAAAATATGCCCTGAATTTTGCCTATCAAACAGATGTAGGCAAAGTACGGCTGCATTTCTTTTTTTCGAACGCCGCAACTACTTCGCCACAGTTAAATACCTACAACATACCAACCTTAAGGTTTAAGGTTGTGGCTTTAACGGGTACCATTGTTACCGGCATGAAAAAGAGCAATATCAACCTAAATAGCTACACCGATGTTAGCAATTACCTTAATCTCAAACAGTAGATAGCTCAACCATGAAAAACCATATAAAACCAATCCTTTTTGGCCTTGCAACTGCCATACTGTTGAGCCACTTAAGCGTTAACGCCCAAATAGTGCGCAAGCCGGTTGTAATAAACAGCGAAAAGCTAAAACAGTCGCAGGTGATGGTAATACCGCCGCCGGCACTGCTGTCGCCGGTTGATAATACCGATTTTAGCAAGCCCATAAACTTTATGGGTACCGGTGTTGCCGGCTCAACGGTAACGGTACACATTACTCCTGTATCGCAGGGTGGGGATAAACCGCGGCAGGCCATTGTTATCGGGCATCAAAGTCCTTATTTGCCGCAAAACTATACTGTTACCACAAATGATAAAGGCGCCTGGGCATTACCAAATATCACCGTGAAATTTCCGGATAATGCCAGGCAAAGGCGCATCCAGGTGTTAACAGGGCAGCAGGTTGGCAATAGTGCCTCAATGGCCAAGGTAAAAGAGTTTAAAATCCCCGATAATTTAAAGATGATTGTTGCGGGTACTGTTAACATAAATAAAAAATATACGCTCACCATTCACCTTAACAGTATTGAAACTGATCATCCCCAGCAAGCCGTAAAATTGGGCCTAAGCCAGTGGACAGATGTTTACGTGAACGGACAAACCATCGCCAACCAAACATCCGAATCGCAGGAAGTGGTTTGCTGGTGGGTTGGTGTGTGCCAGCAGCCCAGGGTGTTTGCAGGTAAAACCAATATGGATTCGGGTCGCTCGTTCAGTTTATCGGCAAATGATATCAACAACTCCTCAAACCCGGCCATTATAGATATCTGGACAAAGTACATAGCTGCCTATTCCATGCAAAAGGTTGACCTTGTAAATATCATTGCACCACAAACCCTTTTCAATAAAAAAACAGTACATCTGGAAAACGATAAAGGTATTCAGCATGATAAGGTGCTGGTGAAAGATGTAATAGCCTGCAGCAACAGCACCATGGAGAAAACTATTTTTGTGAATTTTAACGATTGGGTATACAGTATGAACTATACCATAACCGCAAAGGCTCAATAATTTAATTGGGGGATTAAATGTAGTAATGTGTGTAAAAGCCTGCAATTTGTGATTTGCAGGCTTTTTTATTGTTCATCCCTGGTTATTCGGCATGCGCTGCGCTTTACTCAAATAACCGCGCGAAATGGTTTTCCAGGTGATTACGCATCCCGTTCCTGAGCATTTCTGCCGATCCTTTTTCCATCAGATCGATCAATCCCGCGTGCGAAACAAATTTTTTGAGCTTAACAGGTTTTTTAAGCAAACCGCTTTGGTGCACGTAATCAAATACCGGCAGCAGCAATTTCTGAAATTTGCGCAGGGTTTCGTTGCCGGTAATATCGTATAGCTTTCCGTGAAATTTTATTTCCTGCTCTACATCAAATATGGCTGCTTCTGCTTTAGCAGGCTCCACGGCCACTATCGATCTAAGTTCTGCTATATCCTGGGGGGTTATGCGTTCTATAATAAAATCCGCTATTCCAATTTCCAGCGCAAGGCGCATTTCAAAGATCTCTTTTAGCGTAACGGTATCCAATATTTGCGGATTCATGCTTTTTTCCAGTACCGATACCAGGTCTGGACTGGTAAGTACCGCACCTCGTTTTTTCCTTGAATCAATAAGGCCCATTAACCGCAGCCTCAACAGAGCCTCCCTAATCACCGTTCGGCTTACACCCAGGGATACGGAGAGTTCCAGCTCTTTTGGTATGGAATCGCCCACCTTAAAGTTTTTTTCAATAAAAAACTCTATCAGGTTTTTTTCAACCCTGTCTACCAGCGAACTGGTATCTACATTTTTAATGTTTTTGATGAGGCCGTTATTGTTCATATTTCTCTTGATGCAAACATACAAATAGCTGTCAATAATTATCAAAATTCTGTAAGTGTATTCCTAACACTCAGATAATCAAATGAAAAATATATCCCGATTTATTTTGTGAATATAAAATATAATTTCCTATAATTGTATTATGTATGACATAATACAAAACTAATCAATTTAAAATGAACCGAAATTTTACCCCTCACCGGGCTTTGCTTACTGTAATTTGCTTATTGCTTTTTACGTTTGCACAGGCCCAAACCAAAAAGATCAGCGGGCAGGTCATCGCTGACGACGATCATGGCCCGCTGCCGGGCGTAAGTGTTACCATTAAAGGCACTAACAAAGGCGGGCCAACTCTTGCTAACGGTAGCTATACCATTGATGCATCGGCCAATGATGTATTGGTGTTCAGCTTTTTGGGTTATACCACCCGCGAGATAAAAGTTGGCGAGCAAATAGTAATTAACGTAGCCCTTAAACCCGATAACAAGGCGCTTAATGAAGTTGTGGTAATAGGGTACGGCACGCAATCGCGTAAAAACGTAACCAGTGCCATTGCTACTTTAGACAATAAAGTGCTGGCAACCGCACCCCGGGCAAATATCGGGAGCGCCCTGCAGGGAACAGTATCTGGCTTACAGGTAGTGAATGCCAGCGGTGCGCCGGGAGCAACTCCGCTAATCGTGCTGAGGGGCGGGGCATCAATAAATAGTCCGGGAGCGCCGTTGGTAATTGTTGACGGGGTTATCCGCGCCTACAATGATATCCCGGCCGATGATATTGCTTCAATAGACATTTTAAAAGATGCGGCCTCAACCGCAATATATGGTGCAAGGGCCAACAATGGCGTAATACTGATAACCACCAAGCAAGGTAAATCTGGCGTAGCGCAAATAACTTATAAGTTTACCCAGGGCTTTAACCAGCAACGGCCGGGCTACAAGTATATGAATGCCGGCGATTATATTTATTATAACCGCCTGGGCAACGTAAACTCGGGCAGGACCCTGGCGCAGATCAACGCTACCCGCGGATATGGATTACTGACCGATGCCGCAAACCTTGCTTCATTTGATATCAAGGCCGAAACACCGGCAAATGTTGGTCTTTTATCACAAGGCTGGCAAGATCTGGACGATCCGGCAAATCCTGGCAGTAAGATCATTTATAAAGACCACAGCAAGGAAGTGGAAAATGTGTTGTTCAGAAATACCCGCACACAAGACCATTATCTGAGCGCGATGGGCGGCAACGATAAAGGCAAGTACTTTGCCAGTTTAGATTATTATAATGAAGATGGGGTGATAGTAGGATCAAACTACAACCGCTACTCCGGCGATTTTAATGGCTCCTACAAAGTAAAACCAAATGTTGAAGTATTTACCGGTGCAACATTTTCTACCTCGTCGCAATTAGGCGCGCCTGCCGGCGATGTAAATTCACTGTACCGTACTTTGGCTTTATGGCCAACTTTTAACCCATGGCTTGATGCCGCCAAAACGCTGCCTAATCCGGGTAATGCCATCGCCGACGGTAACCCCCTGTACTGGTTGGGTAAATTAAAACGCAGCAACGAGGTAGACAGGATAACCGCCAATGCAGCTGTTAAATGGGATATTACCCCCAACTTGTTTTTAAAAGTATCGGGCAGCGGTTATTTGAACCAGCAGATCAACCAGTCATTTCAACAGGCTACACAAACTTACGCAACGTTGTTTGCCACCCCGCCATCGTATAGCAGTACCAGCAGGGAGGCAATTGCCGGTTATTCCAGAACTTTTCAGCAAACCTATAACGCTATCCTTAATTATTCCAAATCATTTGGCAAGCATGATGTAAGTGCAATGATAGGTACCGAGTATTACGATCAAAAAGCCTTAGGCATACAGGTTGACGGAACAAATGCGCCAACAGACAATATATCCACCGCAAACGCCTCAACGTTATTTGCCGTGGGTGGCAACACCAGTTCGCAGGCCGAAAATCGGATCATTTCAACATTTGCCCGTTTAAATTATGGTTATGATAATAAATACCTTTTAACGTTTGTTTTAAGGGAAGACGGTGTTTCGCAGCTTGCCCCTAATAACCGTATTGGCTATTTCCCCGGTGTGTCTGCAGGATGGAACGTTACCAGGGAAGCCTTCTTTGAAAATTGGGGGTTAAATAAAGTATTCTCTACGCTTAAACCACGGGTGAGTTATGGCTCAAATGGAAATATTGCCGGTTTAGGTAATTATGATGTACAGGGTGTATACGCTGCCCAAACGTTATATAACGGTCAGGGTAGTTTCCTGAATACCGGTTTAACCAACGCCAATTTAAGGTGGGAAAAAAGCCGCACTACAGATATTGGTGCCGATCTGGGCTTTTTTCATGACAGGGTAAGCTTCCTGTTTGATTATTACAACCGCATCACCAGCGACTTGCTAACCAGTTTGCCTTTACCAAGCTACACCGGTTTCTCCAGTATCCAAACCAACCTGGGGACCTTACAAAACAAGGGGTATGAATTTACACTTAAAGCAAATGTAATTAATAACCCAAGCGGCCTGCGGGTTGATGTAGGTGTTAACGCATCTTATGTAAAAAACAAGGTGCTTAAACTGCCTTACAATGGCAACGCCAACAACAGGCAAGGCGGCTTACAGGTTTATGACCCAAAATCGGGCAAGGTTATCTGGGTAGGCGGCATCCAGGAAGGACAGCCTTTAGGCCAGATATATGGTTACAAACAGGTATCTATATTTAAAGATGCGGCAGACGTAGCGGCAACCGCAGGTAACCGCATAGATAATGTAGCCAGCATAACCGGGCCAAACCTGCCCGCAGGAAAAGGCGGACACATAACCCCGGGCGATGTGAACTGGCAGGATGTGGATAAGAACGACACCATCGACTCGCGCGATCAGGTTTACCTGGGCAACATTTATCCTAAATGGACAGGTGGTTTTAACTTAAACGTGGCATACAAAGCCTTCTCTTTTTACTCAAGGTTTGAATATACTTTAGGCAATACCATTTATAATGATCTTGTGGCCCGTACTTTAGGTAACTACCAGGGTACCTTCAACTATATCGACCTGCAAAAACAGGCCTGGTCGCCAACCAATACCAATACCGATATACCAAAGGTTTATTATGCCGATCAGGTAGTAGGATCCAAACAAAACTATACCAGGGGTAATAATGCCTCGGCGGTTTTAAACGGCAATAACTCCAACCTGTATGAAAGCGGCAATTACCTGGCTTGCCGGGAAATTACTTTATCCTATGATTTCTCTAAATCATTGCTTGATAAAACACATTTCCTGTCAAAAATGCGGTTGTTTGCCAGTGCCGAGAATTTGTTCTACATGAAAAAATTTAGTGGCCCTACACCAGAAGCACCGGTATCCAACGGTTCCTTAACGGGTATTTACCAGGGTACTTATCCAACGCCTAAAACATATGTAGTGGGTGTACAAGCCTCATTTTAATTTTAAAAAGTATTTGATATGAAAAAATATTCATTAATCATTTTATCAGGATTGTTTATCCTGATATCAGCAAGCTCCTGCCGTAAGCAGCTTGACCTTGCACCTGTAAGCAGTGTAACGGATGGCAACTTCTGGAAAACTGCCGATCAGTTCGATTCTTTTGTGGCTGGTGTGCATACTCAGTTCAGGTCAAACAATTCTGCTTTCCAGATTCTGGGCGAAATGCGTGCAGATATTTTTGCAACCGATCCCGGTACCAACGGAACTTTTACCGGCGAAGCCACACAAGGTCTGGAACGTTTGTGGACGCAAAACCTAAATCTGGATAACCCCGGTGTAAGTAGTTTTGGCGGTTTTTACAATAACATTAACCAGCTTAACCTGCTCATCAGTAAGTTAAATACCACAACCGTAGTAACCGACGCAAACAAGAACTATTACCTTGGTATAGCATACGGCATGCGTGCGTTTTATTATTACCAGCTGTACCGTACCTGGGGCGGGGTGATCATACAAACCGAACCTACCTCCGGCGCTACGCTTGATATATCCAACCTGGCAAAGGCCGCTTCATCAGCAGCAGATGTAATGACGCTTATTAAGGCCGATATTGACAAATCAATTGCCAGTTTCGGAACAGATTACACTTTCAGGAACCTGAAATCTTACTGGTCAAAATCGGCTACGCTGATGCTCAAAGCCGACGTTTATTTATGGACAGCCAACCGCGGTGGGAGCACTGCAGACGCAACCACCGCCAAAGCTGCCCTTACAGACATTCAAACCAGTGTACCGGCCTTGCAGCTGCTGCCTAAATTCAGCGATGTATTTGCCACAACCACCAAGGGCAATAACGAAATGATATTTGTAAGTCATTACCAGCTTAATGAGGCAACAATGGCTTTCGTTCAGGGTAGTTTTGTGCCGCAAAGCGGGTTGATCTCCAATTTTTACGATTCATTGGCCAATCGCCAGTTTTCGCCAACTACAGATAACTGGGGCGGCTTGCTCAGGGCCCCGGTAAGGATAGCCGCTTTCAGGGAGTTTGATGACAAGGACAGCCGTAAGCTGGCCAGCATACAGCCCGCTTATCAAAAATTAACCGATGGCACATTCAAAATTGCCGGATGTTTTACAGATAAATACCAGGGCGAACAAAACGCGGGTGCCAGGTTAATCACCAATGATTTCCCTATTTACCGTTATGCAGATCTGCTGCTGCTGCTTGCCGAGGCTAAAGTAGTATTGGGCGAATCGCCGGTAACGGAGCTTAACCTGGTAAGGGCAAGGGCCTTTGGCGCCAATTATAATGCCGCCAGCCAGGGTTTCCCTAATCAAACGGTAGATGCCAACCCAAGAGAAGCCATTTTACAGGAACGCTTTTTTGAGTTTGTATTCGAAGGAAAGCGCTGGTATGACCTGCGCAGGGCGGGCGATAGCTATGTATTTGAACATACTACTTTGCCGGCATCACAGGCCTACGCACTGTTATGGCCGGTTGACCGTACCACGTTAACCAATAACAGGCTGCTGTCGCAAACCCCCGGTTACGCTGCTTTTTAACAAATAATATTATTTAAGCGGGAGCATGATCTCCCGCTTATTTACCTATAAAACTTATATGAAAATTGAACATCTACAAGGATTGATCAGCGCTCCCTTTTCGCCATTAAATGCGGAGGGCGAGCTTGACCTGGATATTATCCCTGCCTATTACGCATTTTTAAAACATAACGGTGTTACCGGCGCGTTCATCAACGGTTCAACCGGCGAGGGCGTTTCCCTAACCCTGAACGAAAAGAAACTGATTGCCGAAGCTTGGGCCAAAGCATCCAACCACGATCCGGATTTTAAGGTGATGGCCTTTTTAGGTGGTACCTGCCTGGCCGATTGCATTGATCTGGCCCGCCACGCGCAAGCGGCGGGTTTATATGCTGTTTCGTTAACGTCGCCATTTTACTTTAAACCGGCAAATGTGGGTATGCTGGCAGAGAGCTGTATTGCGGTAGCATCGGCAGTGCCGGATATGCCATTTTATTATTACCATATCCCGGTATTAACGGGGGGCAATTTCTCCATGTTTGAGCTGTTAAAGGCATTGGATGGTAAAATTGATAACCTGGCCGGCATTAAATATACCCACGAGGATTTTATGGACTTTCAAAGCTGCATCAGCTTTAAAAACGGTAAATACGATATGCTTTGGGGCCGCGATGAAAATATGCTTTCGGCCCTGGCGCTGGGTACAAAAGGTGCGGTTGGCAGCACATTTAACTATGCCGCCCCCTTGTATCATGAAATGATAGCTGCTTTTGATAATAATAACTTCGGCAAAGCGCAGCAGCTCCAGCAAAAGTCAATAGATATGATTAGGCTGCTGGGTAAATATGGCGGGATTGCTACGGGCAAGGCTTATATGAAACTGGTTGGCGTTAATTGCGGCGAATTTAGGCTGCCCGTTGCCAATATGACTGTAGATCAGTTTGAAAGCTTTAAATTAGACGTTTCCGAACTGGGTTTTGACGATTTCAGATCGACAGCACCCGCTGCAAACCTTTAAAAATGAAATTTGTAACCTATCTACTTTTAATGACAAGCAGCATCGCGTTTACGCCGGGTCATCTTATGGCGCAAGGTAAAAGTTCCGGAAAAATAGTATGGTCGGTACCGTCGCAAATACCTGCGGCACCGGGTATGGATAAGCAGTTAGGGTTGGCCGGTGTTTTTACCGGCCAAAGTAATGGCGTTTTAATTGTTGCAGGCGGCTCAAACTTTGCCGATGGCGCTATGCCCTGGCAGGGTGGTAAAAAGCTCCATTATGATGATGTTTATGTGCTACAAAAAACAAAAGGCGATAGTTTTACCTGGCTTAAACCTCAAACAAACCACCTGTTGCAAAAGATAGCTTACGGAACAAGTACAACTATACCCCAGGGTATTGTATGTGCAGGCGGAGAAACTGAAACAGAACCCGGCAGCACAAATGCTTTTATAATGAGCTGGGATAGTAATAAACAGGATGTTGTTTTTACAGCGCTGCCATCGCTGCCAATACCCCTGGCCAATGCTTGCATGAGCAGTATTGGGCAGGTGATCTATTTAATTGGCGGCGAGTGTGGAGGCAAGCCATCGGCCAAATGCTTTATGCTTAACCTGGCCGGTAAAGATCCGCGGTGGAAGGTGTTGCCAGCTTTGCCTGTTGCTATGTCACATTCGGTAGCTGTTACGCAATCCAACGGAAAATACCCTTGTATTTATGTTATTGGCGGCCGTAGCGCTACAGCGTCGGGCATAAGTGATTTGCATGGTTACACGTTTTGTTATGATCCGTTGTATAATAAATGGATTAAGCTGGGCGGCGTGGGTGATGGCAAACACACCACCAATATTTCGGCGGCAACCGCAGTAACTATCGGTACACAGGAGATACTGTTGATAGGCGGCGATAAAGGGAATGTTTTTCACCAGATAGAAACGTACAACGCGCTTATAGCCAAGGCTGCTACTGAACAAGAAAAACAAACATTACAACAGCAAAAACTGGTGCTGCTGAATAACCATCAGGGTTTTAGTAAGGATGTTTACCTGTTTAATACCGTTAAACACTCCTGGAAAAAAGTTGGTGAGCTGCCTTTTTACGGACAGGTAACCACTACCGCCGTAAAGTGGAATAATGAAATTTTTATTCCCGGCGGTGAAATTAAACCAGGCGTTCGTACGGCAGCCATCAGCATGGGAAAACTCAATATCAAATGAAAAACGGAAAAAACTATCCCTGGATATTGGTTGGCCTGTTGTGGGTAGTAGCCCTGCTCAATTATATGGACAGGCAAATGCTATCGGTAATGAAGCCTGCTATGCAAATTGATATTGCCGAGCTTAAATCGGCTACCAATTTTGGTTACCTGATGGCGGTATTCCTTTGGATCTATGGCCTCATGAGCCCCATTTCGGGTATCATCGCCGATAGGCTAAACCGTAAATGGTTAATTGTTTACAGCCTATTCGTTTGGTCGGGCGTAACGTTTGCAATGGGTTATGCCGCCACGTTTAACCAGCTTTATATTTTACGTGCTATTATGGGTGTTAGCGAGGCCCTGTATATTCCCGCAGGGCTGTCGCTGATCGCAGATTTTCATACTACAAAGTCCAGGTCACTTGCAGTTGGGGTACATATGACGGGTTTGTATGTGGGGCAGGCATTGGGTGGCTTTGGTGCTACGGCAGCAGCCGCTTTTTCCTGGCAGGCAACGTTTCAATCCTTTGGTGTTGTAGGGATGGTTTATTCAGGCATATTGATCCTGTTTTTAAGGGAGAAAGATAAAAGTGCGGATGCTGTTTCACAAACCGGCAAACCAACAATTGGCCTGTTTAAAGGCCTTGGTACGTTATTAAGTAATAAAGCCTTTTGGGTGATCCTGTTTTACTTCGCGGTTTCCAGTTTACCGGGCTGGGCTACCAAAAACTGGCTGCCTACGCTATTTGCTCAAAACTTGCATATCCCGATGTCAACCGCGGGTCCGCTGTCTACCATAACAATTGCGGCCTCCTCTTTTATTGGCGTAATAGCAGGCGGTTTGCTGTCAGATAAATGGTCGCAGGCCAACAAAAGAGGCAGGGTATTCACGAGTGCTATGGGTTTGGCCTTAACCATTCCGGCGTTGCTGCTTATGGGCTTCGGGCACTCTTTACCCTTTGTTTTGGGTGCTGGGATTTGCTTTGGGTTGGGTTTCGGTATGTTCGATGCTAACAATATGCCCATCCTTTGCCAGTTTGTTTCGGCAAAATACAGGGCAACAGCCTACGGCATTATGAACATGACCGGTGTCTTTTTTGGCGCTTTTATAACTGATAGCTTAGGCAAATCATCAGATGCCGGAAACCTTGGAAGTGATTTTGCTATGCTGGCGGCGGTTGTAATAGTAGCCCTCGCTATACAGCTCTATTTTCTCCGGCCGGTTCATGATGAATATGCAGATGCCTGATTTTATCCAATTCATAAATTTTTAGCAGATGAAGTTTAAGAACATATTCCGGGTAGTACTGCTGATCATTTTAACGATCCCGGTAAAACAGCTTTCGGCTCAAAATAAAATTATTAAGGTAGCCTGCGTTGGTAACTCGGTAACGTATGGGTACGGTCTGGCCAGGCCTGGCCAGGAAAGTTATCCCGCCCAATTGCAAAAGCTATTGGGGACTAATTACAGCGTTTCAAACTTCGGGCATAGCGGTGCTACCTTATTGAAAAATGGACACAACCCCTATTTTAAAACATCCGAGTTTGCCGGTTTAATAGCCTCCAAACCGGATATCGCCATTATTCACCTTGGGCTTAACGATACCGACCCAAGGGACTGGCCCGATTTTAAACAAAGTTTTGAAGCCGACTATGCCTGGCTTATTGATAGCATAAGAAAAGCCAACCCGCATGTGCATATATTTATTTGTAAGCTAAGCCCCATTTTCAGCGGGCACCCGAGGTTTAAATCGGGCACAAGGGAATGGTATGGGCAAATTCAAAACCTGATCCCGCTTATTGCCAAAGCAAATCATACCGGTTTAATGGACTTTCATGAGCCGCTTTATAACCGGCCCAACCTGTTTGCCGATAATTTACACCCGGATAAAGAAGGGGCATTGATATTAGCCCAAGCCGTTTACCACAGACTTACCGGGAATTATGGCGGATTACAATTGCCGGCCGTGTTTACCAATCAAATGGTATTACAGCGCGACCGGCCTATCCCGGTATACGGCAAGGCCAATGCCGGCGAGGTGATCAGTGTTGCGTTTAAAGGAAGTATTGCCAAGGCAAAGGCCAATGAAAATGGCGAATGGGAGGTAATGCTGCCAGCTTCAAAAGCAGGAGGCCCCTTTCAAATGAAGGTTATCGCAAGGGATACCAGTATTACCATCAGCAATATTTTATTGGGCGATGTTTGGCTTTGTGCCGGGCAATCTAATATGTATTTCCCTTTAAACCATTCCGCAGGGGCAGCGGCTGCTATGAAAGCCGCGAGCGGGAATACCAAGCTGCGTTTATATAAGCTCAATTTGCAGACCGAAACAGATGCGGTAGCCTGGGATTCTGTAAGTTTAGCTAAAGCCAACAAACTTGATTTTTTCTCGGGCTCATGGAAAGCTTGCGACAGTAGTTCGGCGGCTGATTTTTCGGCGGTAGCCTATTATTTCGGTCAAAAAATAACCCATGATACAGGAGTACCTATTGGTTTAATTGAAGTGGCCGTTGGCGGTTCGCCAACAGAATCATGGATAGGCCGGTATACGATGGAACATGACAACGAATTGGTTGATATGCTGAACAACTGGCGTACCTCCGATTATGAAATGCAGTTTTGCCGGGACAGGGAGGCCATCAACTTAAAAAATGCTGCCAATCCAAAACAGCGCCATACTTATGAGCCCTGCTATAATTATGAAGCCGCCATTGATCCGCTTACACGTTTCCCGGTAAAGGGTGTGGTATGGTACCAGGGCGAAAGCAACACGCACAACGTTGAATTATATACGCATCTTTTTACAACGCTGGTTAGCAGCTGGCGGCAAAAATGGGGATCTCAATTACCTTTTTACAGCGTACAGCTCTCGGGTATCAACAGGCCTTCGTGGCCGGCTTTCAGGGAGGCCCAGCGCAGGCTGCAAAAAAAGATCCCGGATACACAAATGGCGGTAAGTTTTGATCTGGGTGATTCCTTGAACGTGCATCCCACCAGAAAAAAAGAAATAGGGGAAAGATTGGCCCTGCTGGCAGCGCGTTACACCTATCGGCTGCCTGTTAAAGCCAATGGGCCCGAGCCAGCGATAGCCCGCAAAACCGGTGATCATATTATCGTGTCTTTTGCATTCGCGCAGCAATTAAAAACTACAAACAACAAGCCCCTAATTGGTTTTGAACTGATCAATGATAAAGGGCAAAGCATCATAGCACCGGCAACCATTAAAGGAAACAAGGTGCAGCTCACCGTTCCTGCCGGCGAAAATATTAAAAGTATTAATTATGCCATGCAGCCCTTCAGCAGGGCCAATTTAATTAATGAAGCGGGGTTGCCTGCTTCAACATTTACCATGCAGCTGCATGAAAAGGAAAACGTGTTTTACTAAAATCTAAAGAAATGAGTTATTCTGATACCGACCTCCATACATTAAAAAAATTTTATGAGCAGCAATTGCTGCAGGATACCGTCCCTTTTTGGTTTCCCCGCTCTATTGATGAGCAATATGGCGGTTACCTGTTCATGCGTGACCATGACGGCAGTTTAATTGATGACGACAAGGCCGTGTGGATTCAGGGCAGGGCTGCCTGGCTGCTGGCAACCTTATATAACACCGTAGAAAAACGGCAGGAGTGGTTGGACGGCTCACTTACAGGTATTAATTTTTTACTTGATCATTGTTTTGATACCGATGGGCAAATGTTTTTTCACGTAACCCGTGATGGCAGTCCGATACGTAAGCGGCGTTACTTTTTTTCTGAAACCTTTGCGGTTATTGCTATGGCGGCTTACGCCAAGGCTTCTGGCGATGAGGGCATTGCTCAAAGGGCGAGGGACCTGTTTGGTAAGTGCATTGAGTACGCTACTGTTCCCGGCCTGCTGCCAGCCAAATTTGCGGGAACCCGACCTTCAAAGGGAATTGGTGTGCCTATGATCATGATAAATACGGCCCAGCAATTGCGGGAAACTATAGGCGATGAGCGGTGTGACGTATACATTAGCAAATGGATCAAAGAAATTGAAACCAATTTTGTGAAACATGATATCAAATGCGTAATGGAGCAGGTGGCACCCGATGGCAGCATTATTGACCATATTGACGGGCGTACGTTAACCCCCGGCCATGCTATGGAAGGTGCCTGGTTTATTTTACATGAAGCCAAATACCGAAATAACGATGCACACTTAATTGAACTTGGCTGCACCATGATTGATTATATGTGGGAACGCGGGTGGGATAAAGAACATGGCGGTATCTTATACTATCGTGATGTTTATGATAAACCGGTGCAGGAGTACTGGCAGGATATGAAATTCTGGTGGCCGCATAATGAAGTTATTATAGCAACCTTGCTGGCTTATACCCTCACCGGTAATGAAAAATACGCCCGCTGGCACAAAATGGTGCATGATTATGCTTACAGCAAATTTCATGACCCCGTAAACGGCGAATGGTTTGGCTACCTGCACAAGGATGGCAGCATAGCGCAAACCGCCAAAGGCAATTTATTTAAAGGCCCTTTTCATTTACCGCGCCAGGAATGGTATTGTATGCAGTTATTAAAAGAAGTTATATAACCATGAAAAAATTAATCATTTACCTGTTTATTAACCTGCTTGTTACGTGTGCTTATGCGCAGCAACAGGAGGTAACAGTTTTTAAATCGGGAGCTGAGGGGTACCGGTCTTTCAGGATCCCGGCCATTACCAAAGCTCCTAATGGCAACCTGCTTGCCTTTGCAGAAGGAAGGGTAAACGGCGGCGGCGATTTTGGCAATATCCAGATAGTGCTGAAACGAAGCACCGATGGCGGCAAGCACTGGGGAGCCCTGCAGATTGTAGCATCTAATGATACCCTGCAAACGGGGAACGCAGCCCCGGTAGTTGATCTTACCGATCCGGTATATCCCGGGGGGCGGCTGTTCCTGTTTTATAATACAGGCAACGCCTCCGAAAATATGGTGCGTAAGGGAAAAGGCCTGCGCGAGGTATGGTACAAAACATCAACAGATAATGGTGTAAGCTGGTCGGCCCCGGTAAATATTACGCTGCAGGTACACAAGCCAAAGCAGCCCCAGGTTAACAGTGCTTATAATTTTGCGGCCGACTGGCGCAGTTACGCCAATACCCCAGGCCATGCTATACAACTGGCAGCCGGTAAATACAAAGGCCGTATTTATATAGCAGCCAACCACTCGGCCGGCGAACCGCAGAAGCATTATGCAGATGGTCGGGCTTTTGGTTATTATACAGACGATCATGGCAAAACATTTAAGCTAAGCGATGAGGTTAATATGCCGGGAGCCAATGAAAATATGGCTGTTGAGCTAAGCGGTAATAAATTAATGATGAACATCCGCAACCAGCTGGGTAACATAAAGCAGCGGATCATAGCCCTGAGCAGTAATGGCGGGCAAACCTGGGATACCACTTATTTTGATGCCCATTTGCCCGATCCTGTTTGCCAGGGCAGCATTTTAAATTTGGGTAAAAGCAAGGGTAAAGCAATCCTGGCAGTCTGTAATGATGCCGATACTTTAAACCGGGATAATCTTACCTTGCGCATTAGTTTTGATGAAGGTAAAACCTGGAAACAAAATACTGTTATAGCAAAATCTCCGGCAGGTTATAAGGGCGATTTCAGCGCATACTCAGACCTGGTACCGGTTGATAAAAAGCATATCGGTATATTGTATGAAAAAGATGATTATAAACAAATAGTATTCACCCCATATGGCTGGTAAAAGAATATTTGCTATCTGTTGCTGTTTGCTTATTTGCAGATTGATGGCCGGGGCGCAGGCAAAACTGCCGATTTATCCCGATTCATTGTTCTCTACCTATTACCAGCAACGGGTAACTCATTTTAAAACACTGCCGCAAACCACGGGCGACATTATTTTTTTAGGCAACAGCATTACCGATGGCGCGGAATGGAATGAGCTGTTTGGCGATGATCATATTAAAAACCGGGGTATCAGCGGCGATGTTACCACTGGTGTAATAGCCCGGCTGCCCGAGGTAGCCCGTCGCAGGCCGGCAAAGATCTTTCTGCTGATAGGCGTTAATGACCTTTCACGTAATATTACGCCGGATAGCGTAGTTAAAAATATTATGCTGATTGCCGGTTATCTTCATGAGGCAAGTCCCGCTACAGAGGTATATGTGCAAAGCATTTTACCCGTTAATAAGATCTATAATAAATTTGGCACACATACCGGTAAATCGGCACAAATAGCTGAGATAAATTCAAAGCTGCAGCATATGGCGGTGAGCCATCATTATGTTTACATCAATATTCACGATGCTTTTTGCGGTGCAGATGGCCTGCTTAGGGCCGACCTTACCAACGATGGACTTCATTTAAAAGGAGAGGGCTATTTACTTTGGAAACACCTGCTTTATCCGTATGTGTTTAATTTTCAGCCAAAGCCGGCGTTGCTGCCCCTGCCACAATCCTTAAAATGGATGCCCGGCCTTTTTTCTTTCTATAAATGCAGTACAATAATAGCCGATAAAGGTTTAGTTAATGAAGCTGGCATCCTTGAGCAACTGCTGAAGGCAAATGGCGCGCAATCCATTAGCCGGGATTCGGCGGGGGGTAAACCTTATATCAGACTAACGCTTGCAAAAGTTAAAGCGCCGCAGCACCCGGAAGAGGCCTATCATTTACGTATTACAGAGCGCTATGTTCAAATAACGGCAAATACCTCCCACGGAATTTTCAATGGGATACAAACACTAATGCAATTACTGCGCGATAATGCAGCGCTTGATGCCTGCGATATTACCGATTGGCCGGCCTTTGCCTGGAGAGGCTATATGGTTGATGCCGGTCGTAATTACCAGTCGGTGGAGCTATTGAAGCAACAGATTGCTATCATGGCTTTGTATAAGTTGAATGTATTTCACTTTCACATTACCGAGGATATTGCCTGGCGTTTAGCCATAAAAAAATATCCGCAGCTTACGTTGCCAGAGAATATGCTGCGCGATAAAGGCAGGTTTTACAGCAAACAGGATATCCAGGATTTGCAGCTTTTTTGTAAAGAGCGGCATATTGAGTTTGTACCCGAAATTGATATGCCCGGGCATAGTGAGGCATTTAAAAGAACCTTTCATGTAAGTATGCAAAGTGATACCGGCATCAGTATATTGAAGGATATTATCAGGGAAGTATGTGAAACATACAAACCAGCTTATCTGCACATTGGGGGCGATGAGGTGAAGATAAGTAACCCCGGTTTTTTGCCTGAGATTTGCCGTACGGTTGAAAAATACGGCGTAAAAACTATAGGCTGGAGCCCTGGTGGTAATATACCTGCCAGCACAATAAGGCAGCTGTGGATGGATGAGGGCGCTACAGACAAGGCGCTTAAATATATCGACTCCAGGTATCTGTACCTCAATCATATGGACCCGTTTGAAAGCGTGATAACCCTTTTTTACCGGATGATAGGTAGTGTTCCCGTTGGCAATAACAACGTTTTAGGCGGCGAAATTTGTTTGTGGAATGACAGGGCGGTAAGTAAACAGGAAGATGTTTTAACCATGAACCCGGCATACCCGGCCATGCTTGCCTTTGCCGAGCGCGGCTGGAAAGGTGGAGGCCAGCCCGGTTTAATAGTCACTATTGCATCGGCGGATACAGCAGCGTTAAATAATTTCAGGGAGTTTGAAAACCGGTTGCTGGATCAGAAACAACAGTTTTTTAAAGGATTGCCTTTTCCCTATTACCGGCAGGCCAATATGGAGTGGGCATTTTATGGTCCGTATAAAAATGCCGGCGACGTAACCACGAAATTTAAACCCGAAACCGATACTTCATTTAACGATACCGCATCTTTTACTGCCATTGGGGGTACGTTAATACTAAGGCATTGGTGGTATCCCCAGGTTAAAGGTTTACTTGCCCATCCGCAGGAAAATACAACCTGGTACGCAACTACAAAAATCTGGAGTAATGAGGCGGGTTATAAGGACTGCTGGATTGGTTTTAACAACTTTTCACGCTCATATGACACGGATACACCGGGGCCGGATTCATGGGATAATAAACAAAGCGCGGTATGGGTTAACGGTAACCTCATTAACCCGCCCGCGTGGAAATACGCAGGCCGAAAAGGCAACCTGGAAGCGCCGCTGATTGATGAAGGCTACGAATACCGGCAGCCTGCCCGTATATTATTGAAACAGGGCTGGAACAAAATTTTGGTGAAATTACCGGTTGGTAGTTTTAAAGAGAATGGTTTCGGCAATCCGGTTAAATGGATGTTTACTTTTTTACCCTTTTAATATGACTAAGGCAACTCGTGCCTGCTGATACATGCTGCATTTTCGTCTGTTGGGGTTTACCCCGATCCAAGCAATGGCATTTGTTAAAATTGGGGTTATTGCCCATCAATTTCAGCTATCAAACGTTTGTGTTTCGTTTTAATGAGATTTATTGATTTCAAAATTATAATTTGCGTAAAATTATAAACACAATAGGTTGGCAATAAATAAGCCTTGAAGACCTAAGCTCTTTTAACAAAAAGCGTAGGTCTTCATATAAACGGTCGACCCTCATTTCTGCAAATTTTTATAAATTCACTACTGCTGTGTAATCACTTTCGTTGTCATGAAAGGGTTTTCAAAGTTGTATTTGCGCCATGGATCAAAAATTAATACATCAATTGTTATGGGAGCGACTTAGATCGGGAGATAAAGATGCCTTTTTTGATCTTTACCAAAAGCTTTATTATTCATTAGTGAATTTTGGCATAAGGGTTTGTGCCGATGCTGATATCTCGAGCGAAGCTACAGATCATGTTTTCACAACTATTTGGGAAAAGCACGCAACCCTTAACCGTGTAGATAATGTTGAAGCCTACCTGCGTGTATTTTTAAAACGTAAACTGTTCAAGGTATTAGAGCGAAAACGAAAGATCAGCGAGGCATTGCTTAAAGCCGGTGTAGAAGGCAATTGGATAGAAATGAGTTATGAAGAGTTTATTGTAAAGGTACAGCAGGATGAATGGACACAATACAAATTAAAGGCGGCGCTTGCCAAGCTTACGTATCGTCAAAAACAACTCATTCATCTTAAATTCTTTGAGGGGTTAAGTTATGAGCAAATTGCAAGTCAAACAAACCAAACTATAAAAACGGCTTATAACACTATTTATGATGCCCTTAAAGTATTACGAAAGGAATTCAATGGCGATTATTTTCAATCCGTTTAGTCAAATTATATAATTACGCAGATTCCTCAACCACTTTTCTTCCCGGTTTCATTGTTCCGTTTTAAAGTATAAAGTCGTCCTGCTTTTACCATTATCTGCCGTTTTATCAGGGTGGTTTTAATAGCCGAAAAAATAATTGAAAATTTCTTTAGGAAAAAATCAACTATTTAGGCACTTCATATTATAAACCAATTAATACCCATGGGGAATGATTACCAAAACCCGGAAGACCTTTTAATAGATAGCACATTTCAAAAATATTGCGCAGGAACCGATAAGCATAGTAAGGCTTATTGGGAAAAGTGGATTAATGAAAATGCCGATAAAAAAGAATTATTTGATGCGGCAGTTAAGCTGTATTATATTTTAAATGGCAATAAAAAACCAGTTGATAAACAATTGATTCTGTTGGAATCAAAATTAGAAACACCAACACCAGCTAAGATCATTCCGCTTGGAAGCAGGCATAACATTTTGAAAATTGCTGTGGCTGCTGCTGCGGTAATTATAGGTTCATTATTGTTTTTCCGTTATCAAACGTTCAAATCAGAAAACGACGTAACAAACCGTACCGCTGTGTATACTGCAAATAATGGCGTAAAAAGAAAAATTGTTTTGGAAGATGGCACACAAGTTTTTTTAAACTCGGCAAGCAAGCTTACGGTTTACAAAGACTTCAATAAAAATGACCGCGAAGTGTTTTTATCGGGTGAAGCTTTTTTTGATGTGGCCCATAACAAGAAAAAACCTTTTAAAGTATTTACAGAAAAATTTAATGTGAAGGTTTTAGGAACCTCGTTTAATATAAAAACCTATAAGGGTGATAATACCTCAGAAATTACTTTGTTGCGGGGGGCCATTACTATGGAAGATAACCGGAACCCGGGGAGTTTAATAACCATGAGGCCCAGTCAAAAAGTAATAGTTTACGCCAACGTAAAAAAGCAGGAAAAGAAAACTAATGCTTTAAGAGGCAGTCATTTACCTTCGGAAATCGCAATAAATCATTATACGCTTGGTAGCGACAGTAGTGTTGCTGAAATAGCCTGGTCAAAAAACCGGATTGAAATTAGCGATCAAACCTTTGCAGATATTAAACCCATTTTAGAACGGTGGTACAACGTAAACATCCAGTTTGCACCACCCGGTTTTAGCGATTACAGGTTTACCGCAACTTTTAATAACGAAAGCATTACCGATGTTTTAAACGCCTTACAAAAAGCACACCATTTTAAATATTCACTAACCAAAAACAATATAATAATATCAAAATAAAAAGGGAATACTGCGTCAACAGCATCCCCTCAAATTTTTGATCAAACTAAGCTGTTTATCCTTTGACTCAGGGCAGCTTAATTTTTAGCAACCAAAAACTCAAAAATATGATTAATTACTACGTAATGCAACAGCGGCGATTGCTTATGCTGCTCTTCAAATTCCTAATGTTAATGAAAATAACATTTTTTGTGATACTTGTTACCTGCCTGCAAGTGTCGGCATCGGTATTTTCTCAGGAAAAGATTTCTTTAAATGTAAAAAATGTTAAGCTGCCAAATGCTTTGCATGTTATTGAAAAACAGAGCAATTATCACTTTGTGTACAATTCGGCCTATATCCCGGCTGAAAAAAATGTTACCTTAAAAGTTACCGATGCCCCGGTAACCGATATATTGAATAAGCTACTGGAAGACATGGACCTAAGCTTTTCAATTGGTAATAATGGTTTAATAGTTATCAATAAAAAGGGTGTTGATTATTTTCAGGATATTACCGTAACCGGTGCCGTTACCGATACTACAGGTGCGGTGCTTGCAGGCGTTACTGTATCTGTAAAGGGGGTAAGGGGGCTTGGTGTTTCTACCGATGTCAGCGGTAAATTTACGTTGAAAGTACCAGATAACTCCACCCTTGTTTTTTCGCTCATTGGCTTTCAAACGTTAGAAATACCAGCCACAACTACGCCAATGGCGATATCACTTAAATTGGCCAGTAATCATTTAGACGAGGTTGTGGTTCAGGCGTATGGTACAACTACCAAACGTAAAACTACCAGCGCTATTGCAACCTTGGATATGAAAAATGTAGCGTCTATACCAGTTCAATCCATTAATGACGCGGTTGCCGGCAGATTAGCCGGTGTGATAGTTACCGCAAGCGATGGAGCGCCAGGGTCCAAAAGCAGTATATCTATACGTGGTGGAAGTTCACCTATATTCGTAATTGATAACATTCTCCGGTCGGCAAATGATTTTGCCAATTTGAACCCCAATGATATCGCCGATTATTCGATATTAAAAGATGCCGCAGCTACAGCCTTATATGGGGTGTCAGGAGCAAATGGTGTTGTTTTGGTAACTACAAAACGCGGCGCAGTAGGGAAGACGAGTATCAACTATTCCTACAACCAGATTTTTTCACAGCCTACTTTATTCCCCAAAAAAGTAAGCTCGTATGATCAGGTAGTAGCTTTAAATCGCTTGTATGCCGATGAGGGAAAAGGCGTTTACAAATCTCCCGAAGATGTGGAGAAATATAGAACGGGCTCCGATCCTTTAAATTTTCCGAATACTGATTGGCAGGCATTAACCATGAAGAATTTTGCTCCGGAAATGCGCCATGATTTGTCAGTATCTTCAGGTACCAAATTGCTCACTTACTATGCTGGTCTTTCTTATTACGATCAGGGAACCATATTAAGAACCGATAATAACTATAATAAAAGAACAACTTTTAGATTAAATACCACCAGTAATTTCGAAAAGGTCAATTTAAAAGTTACCACAGGAATAGACGGTTTCGTCGAGAGCAATTCAGCACCGGTATCCGGATTCTATGGTGTGTTTAGCCATATACAAAATAAGGGTGCTACCCAGTTAGGAAAGAACGAATTTGGGCTTCCAACTACCATTCCTGATAATCCCTTACGTGAGCTTGACCCCACTGCCGGCTACAATCGCGGTTTTTCTAAAATTCTTAACACCAACCTTGGCCTGGAATATAGCGCCCCATTTTTAGATGGATTGAAAATAAAAGCAAATGGCGCTTACACCTCATATAACAATGTGGGTAAAACTTGGAATTATCTGGCGCCGGGATATGCAATTGGTAGCACTACACCAGTTTATGCCAACGCTCCGAGTTTAACCTCAAGCCAGGGTCAGGGCAGCACCATGACTTTACAAGGATATTTATTGTATAGTAAAACCTTTGGCGATCATAAAATTGATTTTACTGGCGTTTATGAACAGCAACGGGATAACTCGTCCAATGTTTCAGGAACCAGAAAAGGTTATCAAATTATTTATGATCAAATAATAGCGGGGCCGGCGCTTGATCAATCAGTAGATGGAGGCGAATCAGAATCTGCTCGTGCAGGATTTTTAGCCAGGTTAACCTACAGCTATAAATCTAAATATACGGTTGAAGGCTCTATCCGTCGTGACGGAGATTATCTCTTTGTTCCGGGCAAGCAGTGGGGTACTTTTTACGCGGCCTCGGCAAACTATCTCATCTCCGAAGAGAAGTTTATGCAATTTTTAAAGGATAAGCGCATTTTCGACCTGTTAAAACTAAGGGGATCATTTGGCAGGCTGGGTGACAAAAGCGGTGTAGGAGCATTTCAATACATCTCCGCTTATAACATTAACCCAACGGCGTGGGTAATTAATGGTAACCAGGTACAAGGAACATCAGAACCAGGGAATTTGCCGAATAGCAATTATTCCTGGCAAACCATTAACAGCAGAGATCTGGCATTAGAATTTGCCACGCTGGATAGCAGGCTGAACGGTACGTTTGACTATTATTATACCCGCAGAACAGGCTTTGTAACAACCAACCCTATATTTTCCGAAACATTAGGCATTGGCCTGCCTTTAATTAATTTTCAAGCTGGTGCCTTCAGAACAGAGGGGTTTGATTTTAATGTAAACTGGGCAAGTAATATAAGTGGTTTTAACTATAAAGTTGGCTTTAATTTCACCAAATACAATTCATTATGGGAACGCAATCCGGCTGATGATGAAGCGGGCTTAAAAAATCCGTATACAAGATCATCTGGTACCGCAGGCGGTTTTTTAACAACGGGTTATTATAATTTGGGTTACTACACTAACAACAATCAATTACTAACAGGGGCTCGTAACATAGGTGCAACGAATGTTGTGGCCGGTGATTTAAAATACGAGGATGTAAATGGCGACGGTCAGATTAATGGAGATGACAACAGGCTGATTGGCAGTAACACTTTTCCACGAATAAATTATGGTATAACTATTGATCTGGGTTATAAGGGTTTTAGTTTCAGCGCTGTAGTACAGGGTTCTGGCAATAGAGACAGGTATCTTGGTGCAGCGGTGCAGGGGTCAGATTTGCAAAATCAATTTTTTTATGCTTTCCAGCAAGATTATTGGCGCCCTGATAATACCAATGCGCTTTTCCCAAGGGCAGTTACCGCAACAAGCGTAAATGGCAGTAACAATTTTGCCTCTTCCGATTTTTGGTTGATTAAATCAAAGTATATACGTTTAAAATCTGCACAATTTGGTTATGATTTCAAGAAAACGGTACTTAAAAAGTCTGCATTTCAAACATTGCGTCTTTTTGTGTCCGGTACCAATTTGCTAACCGCATCCAACAGTAAAAAATATTTTATTGATCCTGAATCAGATCCAAGTAACTACGGATATCCTATTCAGCGTACGATTGCGATAGGTCTAAATGCAGGATTTTAATTTAAAAAATTACAAAATGAAAAAAATTATAGCAATTATAGGACTTTTAGCCAGTGTAACGGTTTTAAATTCCTGCAAAAAAGTTTTAGACGCACAGCCTTATGACAGAGTTGCCGCAGATGTAATTTGGAGCAATAAAGCCAATGCTGAAACATTTATTTATGGCACCTATGGTATTATGTATGCATACGGTAGCGGCCCTGGTGTAGATACCCGAACCACTAATATTTTAGCATCATACGGCACCGCAGGCAACGCTTATCCGGTTTTTAGCGAATCACTAACCAATAGAAGTGATTACGGTTTTGATAATTGGGCAGATATACGCCGGTGCAATGTTATTATTCAAAATGTGGGCGCATCTACCAGTATATCAGATGCAGATAAGAAAGCTTTGATTGCAGAGGGTAAGTTTTTAAGAGCGATGTCTTATTTCAATATCGCCAGAATTACAGGCCGTATTGTTTGGATAGATAAACCTCTAACCGAAAATGATAACTTCAAACTCCCTACAACTGCCAATCCATCAGAAAGTTATAAATATATTATAAAAGATCTGGAAGACGCGGTTGCAGATTTACCCACTACAAAAATTGCCGGCAGGGCTAACAAATACGTGGCCGCGGCTTTTTTAACAGAGGTATGTTTGGAGGCGCTGGCTTATAAAAACTACCCGGCTGCGCCAAATGTAAATACAGCAGATCCATTATTGGATGAAATTATTACAAATGCTCAATTAGTTATTGGTGGCGGGTATGCTTTAGAGACCGATTATGAAGGTATGTTCAATGAAACCAAAAGCACTTCCCCTGAAATTATTTATGCCATCTATAATAAGGCCCTTAATACCGTTGTGCAGAACACGCCTATGCAGAATAGCATACCTAATATCACAGCGGATAAAATTAAAAAATTTGACGGCTCTCCATTATTTAATAAATCAGTACCGTTTGAGTGCTGGCCAGAGAATTTCCCCGCGCAAAACTTAACAGATGATTATTTAACAATTGACAAATCAGATCCTACAAAAGTTTTGCCTTGGAATCAAACATCGCAATATAAAAATGCAGTAGATGAAAGCGTAAATGTAACGGCTCCGTTTACCAGGCTGGGATTCCCGCAGAATAAAGTGCCCGTATCAGCAGATGAAACCCAGATAAAACAAGGACGCATTAAGCCTGGCAGTACTGAAACAATGTGGACATTAACCAACGAAAATCGCGATGCCCGTTGGCATGCATCCATCATCAGTGACTCTACCAGCTTTTATGGCGAGTTATTTACCACCTGTTTACGGGGCAATGCCGGTCGCTGGCTTGGTATTAATGGTGGCGAATATGGATTTGGGCTGAGCAATATGTATTGGAGAAAAGGAGTATATACCAATGTATCACCATCATTCCTTAATACCGTATCAACAGATTATCATTATGTATGTATGCGTTTGGGTAGAGTTTATCTGAATCTTGCCGAGGCTTATTTACTTAAAGGAGATGTACCTAACGCCGTAGCCAATTTAAATAAAACACGTGTAACACACGGTCAAATACCGCAATCAGCAGCTGGTAACCTAACCGATGCCTGGAAAGATTATAAAAGAGAACGTCGTGTAGAACTCACGGAAGAAAATGATCACTATTACAGCTTGTTAAGATGGGGCAGATTTGGTGCAGAGGCTAATGACGGCATAGCATCGAATGGAACAATAATCGAATTAACTGAGCCAATTCGTGTAATGGATGTTTCTAAAGACCGTAAATCTTTTTCTATCGTTACCGGCGCTTTTGGTAATGGATATAATCAGCGTCGGTTTGAGCCGAATAGACGGTATTTGTTTCCGATTGCACAAGGTTATATAGATAACAACCCGAGCTTCGGACCTCAAAATTCAGGATGGTAATCACACAAAAAAAAATGATATGAAAAATAAATTTAATTCTATATATTCTCTATTAGCCCTAATTACGATCGTGCTAATGTCATCGTGTTTAAAAAAGAGCCTGCCAGAATACCCATCATTTAATGAAAACGAGATTTCATTGGTAAACGCAGAGTATCGTTTTGATGGTGGTCAAACCATGAACGGTCAGCCAGTTGTCGCCTATCAAAAGTTAAATGTAACGCAAACAGTTGATGAAAGTAACTCAACGATAAATATTATAATAAGCGTGCCGGCTGCCAATGATCAGTTTACGGCAGAAGAAAAGGCTAAGGTTGTACAAACCAACCTGTGGTTTTATATGAACATATCAACCGCTGCAACTATAAAACCAGTGACGGGTACCCCTGCCCTGGGCGACCCTACCGATGCAACCAAACCATTGAAGTATGAGGTTACCGCCGCAAACGGAAACAAAAGGGTATGGACAATAAACGTTACATCGTTTACCAATAATTAGCATCACAATTAGTATCAAATTTAAAAGCGGCGTAGCATACCAGCGCCGCTTTTTTAAATTTTAGTAAAACAATTGCACGGAGCATACCGCGGTTCTGGGCGTGTTTTAATGTGGTAGCTTTTGCGCTGACGGTGTAAACTATGGGGATTCAAAAAACTAATTCTCCGGAGCATTTTTATCAAACGTTTGTGTTGGGTTTTAACACAACAACGCTCTTGTTTTGGTAGTGCAATCATTATTTTGCAGAGGCTAACCTTAGTTAATACCAATAATTTGTTGGCAAACCCTAACATCAACATACGCTAAAGATCTGCTCCGTTTTAAAATTTATTCTTCCTATTATTTATTGAACAACAATGAAAATAAGCTCCGTCACAATAATACTGTCTTTATTAACTACTACCGCCCTTGCGCAGGGCATAAGCTATGAGGTTTCAAAAAGCCCCTGGACCGATACCCTGGGTAACCATCGTGCGGTAATTAAAGTGGATAAAAATGCCGATGCGGTAGAAATAAAAATTGATTGGCGAAGAAGGGATATTGATGCCGATAAAAAGGCAATTATTATTACAGATGAAGCCGGCAAGCCTGTTGTTAATATTTACCGGGTAAATATTAACAGGGAACAAGGCGATCTGGTTTTTCAGCCGAATAAGGGAGCCGGAAAATATTTTGTGTATTACTACCCGTGGCATGGCAAAAAATATGACGGCGGTTTTGAAGGTGATTATCTGAAAAAGGAAACATTGCCAAACGGGGATTGGGTGCAGAAGAATAAGCTTTCGGTAAAAGCTCCTCATAACCTTCAGCAAGCTAAATTACTGCAGATAGAGTCGCGCACATCATTTGACAGTTTTTACCCAATGGAGGTGGTGGCCAAAAAACAAGAAGCTGATAACTTGATTAGCCAGTCCAATTCACCTTACCTGGTTTTTCCCGAAGACAGGAAATACCCCATCAAAATGTTTGATGATTTACCCTATAAATGGATAAAAACAGGTACATCAAACTCTTTTCAGGGCAGTGCCCTGCGTAATGAGTATTATGTTTTTCAGTTAGGAGTTTTCGCTTCAAAACAAGCATTAAAAAATGTTAAGATCGAATATATAAATGCGCCTTACCCCGCAACCTGTTTTAATACAGAGGGCAATGATTCTAAAGGGAAATACTTTACCAAAATTATAAACATCCAACAAGGGAAGGTTCAACCGTTCTGGATAGGGCTTGATATTCCTGAAAATGCTAAGCCTGGGATTAAAGAGTTTCAGGTAAAAGTTACGCCAGAGAACGCGCCGGCACACATTGTTACCGTAAAAATAAACATCCAAAATGAAACAATTGTAAACCGGGGCGATGATGAACTATGGCGCTACTCGCGTTTACGGTGGCTTAATTCAACGATGGGTATCAATGATAAAAACACCAGTAATTATACAGCGTTGCAAATAAATAACCGCGAAATAAGGTCAAAAATGGCCGCTGTTGTTTTGAATGATGAGGGTATGCCCGGCGCTATTTCTGTTCATAATAAACAAATATTGCAAAGTCCCATTTCTTTTGCTGTTGAAACAGATAAGGGGATAATGCAGCTGAGGGCAGGCAAAGTAACGTTCACAAAAAAGGCGAGCGGCGTAGTTGAATGGACAAGCACTTCAGAGAATGATTCACTTAAAATTAACTACACCGGCAGTATGGAATCTGACGGTTATTTGCATTATTCGTTAAATGTACGCCCCAAAATAAACCTGCAGGTAAAAGATATCCACCTGAATTTGCCCATTAATAAAAACGATGCGAAATACTTTATGGGCATGGGCTCAGGAGCCGAACTTACACCCGTAAAATACGACTGGAAATGGAAAGGCCCCTATGATTCTTACTGGATAGGTGATTACGATGCAGGCATTTATTGTAAACTATTAGGGGCAACCTACTCGGGGCCCATGCTAAATTTGTACCATCCGGCACCACCGCCTTCCTGGTATAATAATAATGCGGGTGGCTTCCGTATTGGCTCAGATAATGCTGCTGTAAACACACAGGCGTTTACCGGCGAAAGAGCTTTGAAAAAAGATAGCAGTTTACAATTTGAGTTTTCGCTGCTGATAACCCCTTTTAAAGAGGTTGATACCAAAAAGCAGTTTACAGAACGGTACTATCAAAGTTATATGGGCATTCCGGCCCCACCTCAGTCGGCGGTGGATGCAGGTATAAAAATAGTGAACGTTCACCACGCTAATCGCATCAACCCGTACATTAACTATCCTTTTATCAGGGCCGATAGCATAAGAGCATTTGCAGACTATTGGCATAAAAAAGGCATCAAAACAAAAATATATTATACCATTCGCGAACTTTCAAACCAGGCGGCAGAAATATGGGCATTAAGAAGTTTAGGAACAGAAATTTATGCCGATGGCGATGGCGGAGGCTATTTGTGGCTGCGGGAGCATTTAATTAAGCATTATGATGTACAATGGTTTACCCCCATTATTGGTTATGAGGCCTGCGATGCCGCCATCTTAACCAGTGGCGATTCGCGCTGGTTTAATTATTACATAGAAGGGTTGAACTGGATATTACGGAAAACCAATATCGACGGGCTTTATCTTGATGATGTTTCCTATGACAGGGCTATGCTGAAGCGGATGCGCAAAGTGATGGAAAATGTGAAACCCGATTGTGTTATAGATCTGCATTCAAATACCGGCTTTTCAATCGGTCCGGCAGCAAAGTATACCGACTTTTTCCCTTACATCAACAAACTTTGGTTTGGCGAAAGCTTCATGTACAACAAGATGTCGCCGGCCAATTGGATGGTGGAAACCTCGGGCATACCATTTGGGTTAACGGGCGATATGCTGTTTCAATGCGGTAACGCCTGGCGTGGAATGTTATACGGCATGTCGTCGCGATTGGGATGGAGTACTGATGGTATTATTTGCGACCCCCGGCCGCTTTGGAAAACCTGGGACGAATTTGGTGTTGCCGATGCTAAAATGATAGGCTACTGGCAGCAGGATAAAGTTGTGACCACCTCAAACCCCGATGTGCTGGCAACAGCTTATGTAAAAAACGGGCATATGCTCATCGCTATTGCCAGCTGGGCGAAAAATACAGCGCAGGTTACCATAAATATCGACTGGAAAAAACTGGGATGGGTACCTAAAACAGCGGTATTAACAGCAAAGGCAATTGATAATTTTCAATCGGCAAATACCTACAAGTTAACCGACCAGATTACCATTGACCCAACTAAAGGCTGCTTGCTTGAAGTAAACTAATTTTAACAAGCTCAAGCCATATAAATGTGTATGACCAGAAAATATAAGTTTTAATATGAAATTTTTAAAAAGTATCGAAATGAGAAGGATAATCTTCTTTGTATTGATAAATATGTTTTTCTGTTTCAGTTGTTTAGCACAAAACACTGTTTATGAAATAGATTTAACGCATGGCCAAATACCCCGGCAAGTTCCTTTAAACTTCTCCGGGGAAAGCCCTTCGGGCACAACCTTAAGTGTAAATAGCCGTTATTTTGAACGTAATGGAAAACCCTGGTTCCCGATGATGGGCGAGATGCACTACAACCGTGTACCTGCCCAAAATTGGGAAACGGAAATTGTAAAAATGAAAAGTGCAGGCCTTTCTATAATTGCAACTTATGTTTTTTGGAACGAGCACGAACTTGCCAAAGGACAATGGGATTGGAAAAACAACCGCGACCTGCGGCATTTTCTGCAGCTTTGCGCCAATCAAAAAATGCTGGTTTGGCTTCGCATTGGTCCGTGGAGCCATGGCGAGCAATTAAACGGTGGCTTCCCCGATTGGGTACAGCAAATGAAAGGGCACAGAAGCAATAACCCGGAATATTTAAAAGAATCTACCACCCTTTTTAATCAAATAGGACAACAAACCAATGGGATGTACTTTAACGAAGGAGGCCCTGTAATTGGCGTACAACTGGAGAATGAATATGCCAGCGGGCAGGCCGAACACATCAGTAAATTAAAGGAAATTGCACAGCAAGCAAATATAAAACCCGTTTATTGGTCAGTAACCGCCAATACAGTTTTTGATGATAATAAAATGGAAGTGATACCCTTGCAGGGTTCGTACGCATATCGTGGCTGGGAAAAAGCAGGTGGCGGCGCTACCAAAGATTTTTTATATGGAGATGATCAATGGATCATGACGGATGCCATAGGTAAGGTTTTTTATGACGTTACAAAGTTTCCTAAAGGCTTATGTGAACAGGGGGCGGGCAGTCAAATGACCTATCCAAATCGCTTTGTTGTTGCGCCTGAAGTGGTTGAAGCACATCTTCAAAACCAAATTGGCCGGGGAATGAATTTGATTGGTTATTATATGTTTCACGGCGGTACACAAACCCCGGGACTAAAAGAACCGGGGTTGCCAGAAAGTTACGATTTTCAAGCCCCTATCAGCGAGTTTGGATTACTCAGGCCATCGTACAAATACCTTAAGATCCTCCATTCTTTTGTTAACGATTTTGGGACAGATTTGGCAAAGATGACAGTCTTTGAACCGGAAAATCCGGTGCGCAACGAAATGGATACCAAAAACCTCAGGTATGTTGCACGCGCAAATGGCAGTAGTGGGTTTCTATTCTTAGGTAATACACAGGTACGTGTAACAATGCCCGATAAAACGGTAACAATGCGGGTAAACTTACCGGGGGAAACCATCAATTTTCCATCCATTATAGTCAAAGGCCAAACCACTGCAATATTGCCGTTTAATTTAAAGGCCGGGGCCGCTATTATAAAATATGTTACCGCACAACCCCTTGCCCGAATTATAACCGGAAAAAACATTACCCTATTTTTTCAGCAGTTGCCAGGCGTAAAGCCGCAAGTGGCAATAGATGCAAATACAATAAAGACCCAAAACTTTAAAGGCTGGCAAAGCCGGATGGAGAAATATCAGTTGCGGTTAAAAGCTATTGATAAAGCAGATATTACTTTTTCAGATACCAGGGGCAACACCATCACCTTGGTTTTCTTAACCCGCCAGCAGGCCGAAAATGCCTGGCGAATTAAACTTAAACAGCATGACGCATTATTGATTACCACAGCAGATGTTTTGGCCGAAAATAAAAAAATAACGCTTCAGCAAATTAACAGTAATGATTTTAAATGGCAGGTTTATCCCAGGGCATTAAATGCGTTTGCAAACAGCAAACCTAGTACGGCAAGCACTAATTCGTTATTTGATAATTATCAGTTTAAAGTGCAATCATATGTATCAACGGTATCAATAAAATATCCGCAGAAACAAAACGCGGTAATTAATGTGCCAGCGAGGTTGCCGGCTAACCTTGCCGATATCATATTAAATGTTGATTACCTTGGTGGTTCCTGCAAATTAATACAGCAACAAACCATAAAAACCGATAACCTGTTTAACGGTACCACCTGGCAAATTGGCCTGAACAGATTTATTGGGAATGGCAACGTTACACTGAATATTGAAGACTGGAACGATGAAATTACCGGTTTGCCAGGCGCATTGGTAAATAGTATAAAATCCAAAGGCAGCATATTTAAAAGTATAACAGCATCGCCTCAATATCAAACTATATTAAGCTTGAATAACTAACCCAATGAAAAACTATTTTTTATACCTGATACTATTAAGCTGCAGTTTTAATTTAAGCGCGCAAACTATTGATGTAACGCAATATGGCGCCAGGCCCAATAGCTTTGCTGATGCTACCGGAAGTGTAAAGAAAGCGATTGAAGCCAGTAAAAAACTAAGTGAGCCGATGTTAAACTTTCCTAAAGGGAGGTATGATTTTTGGCCCGATATTGCTACTGAAACACATTACTATATTACAAACTCCTCATCTGAAGAAGAGTTCCCTGTTAAAAAACAACGGGTGGGTTTGTATTTGAAAGGCGCAAAAAATCTTACTATTGAAGGAAACGGATCGGTATTTGTTTTTCATGGGAAAATGATAACATTGGTTATCGACAGCAGCGAACGGGTAAGGATACAAAACCTTTCTGTAAACTACGAGCGCCCGGGTATGTCTGAAATGACGTTGAAAGAAGTAACGGCTTCAAGTGTTATTGCCAGCATTCACCCCGATTCGAAATTTGATATTATTGACGGCAGGTTGGAATGGTACGGTGAAAAATGGCTGACCAAAAATTACCATGCTGTTTTAGTTAGCCCGGATAAAGGAATGCTGCTATACAGTAGCTGGGAACCATTTTTAAAAAGCAAAGCCGAAGTAATAGCACCGCTAACGGTGAAGTTTACCGGTGATTTTTCACAATTTAACGGTAAGCCCGGCGAAGTTTTGACTATCAGAGATCGCTACCGCGATTATGTTGGTGCATTTAACAACCGATCTGAAAATATTTCATTGCACAACCTGCATATGTACTCTATGCATGGCCTGGGTATTGTATCGCAGTTTTGCGAGAATTTAAATTACGACAGCGTTTTTGTAGCGCCTGAGAAAGGCAGCGGCAGGGTAATTGCCTCATCGGCTGATGGGATGCATTTTTCAGGCTGTAAAGGGCAAATCACCATCAACAACTGCCGTTTTAATGGTTTGCATGATGATCCGGTAAACGTTCATGGTACACACCTTAAAATAACTGAAATTGTATCGCCTACGGTGTTAAAACTTCGGTTTATGCATGCTCAAACGTATGGGTTTGAGGCTTTTTCAACTGGCGATACCGTGGCATATCTGCATACGGCCTCACTTCAAATTTTTGGACAAGGGGTAATTAAAACTGCCAGCCTTATTTCTGAGCGCGAAATGCTGGTTGAAATGCAAAAGCCACTTGGCAGCGATATAAAAGTAGGCGATGCGTTTGAAAATATCACCTGGACACCGTCAGTTACCATTAAAAATTCACGGTTTGAAGGTACCATATCCCGTGGCACTTTAGTTACCACCCGCCGTAAGGTACTTATAGAAAACAATATTTATTACCGCACCGGCATGCAAGCCATTTTAATTGAAAATGATGCATCGGGTTGGTATGAATCGGGTCCGGTTACCGATGTTACCATACGAAATAATCAATTTATAGAGTGTGGGTACAATTCATCGCCCGATAATTATATCATCAGTATCAATCCGCAAAACCATCAGCCCGTGCCCAAATACTATGTGCATAAAAACATCCGCATTGAAAATAATATATTCAAGGTGTATGATTATCCGGTGCTATCGGCCAGGAGTACTAACGGGCTTTATTTTATTAATAATGAAATAGTAAAATCTGATTTTATGCAGCCGGGTAAAAAACGACCGGCATTTAATTTTATAACCTGTACTAAAGTAAAAATAGCCAACAATAAGTTTCGGGAGAAAGGGGCTTGTGATATCAGCGTTAACCAGATGGTAAAGGGCGATATACAATCAGATATAAAATATCAATTGTATCCATAGCACATTGTTAGTGGTTGGGCCAGTGCAGGGGAAGTGTATTATCCGGGCGGGGACGCACCCCGCCCGGATAATGAATCTTAAAATAGCTATCTGCTATTACTTAGACAGGCAATCCTTTTTTTGTTTCGATTTTGCTAAAACAGGATCAGCCGAGTTTTGCGTAATTTCCTGGCAAGTAATTTTATTTGCATATCCTGCCTGGGTACTTACTACGCTAACATAGTTTATTTTCCCCTCGACTACGGTGATCTTTAACGGCGGCGATTTTTTTCCGTTTGATAGTCCACCGCTAACTACACTAACGGTATGATCGCCCACCGCTAAATCATGTATGGAAAAAGACTTGTTCTTTAGCTTGCAAATTAATTGGTCATCAACATAAAATGAATAATTAACAGCAGAGCCGGTAAATCCTGTATGTCGGATCAAATAAAGCTGTCCTGTTTTTGCTTGTGCAAAAGCGCCAAAAGAGGTTGTTAGAAAAAATGCCAGCAGCGAGAATAATTTAATTGCTTTCATAGGAGTTAGTGTAAAATTTCGGATTAGATTAATTACCACAATATAGGAAAAACAGCAGTTTAATAATTTAATTATCTGAGAATAAATTATTCCACGTCCATTTATTTAACCCCAATAACAGGAAATGGTTTATAGTATTTCTACATATCCGTTTGTTCCATTCACTCTTATGCGCTGTCCGTCTTTGATGAGTTTGGTTGCATTCTCTACGCCCACAACTGCCGGTAAGCCATATTCACGCGCTATAACTGCTCCGTGGGTCATTAGTCCGCCAACTTCGGTAACCAGGCCTTTTATGGATACAAATAATGGCGTCCAGCTGGGGTCGGTAAAGGGGGTTACTAATACATCCCCATCTTCCAGATCGGCATCGTCCATGTTTAAAATTACACGGGCCCGCCCTTCTATAACTCCTGTAGAAACAGCCAGCCCTGCAATGGCTCCGGCCGGGAGGTCTTCGTGTTTGTACTTGCCTGAAATGATCTCACCATCAGAAGTGATAACGCGTGGCGGGCTTAATTTTTCAAATGATTTATGCTCGTCTTTTCGTTTGCTGATCAATTCATGATCCAGTTTATGGGTGCGTACAACTTCGCGCAATTCTTCAAACGTGAGGTAGTAGGCATCTTCTTTATCGCGAATAACGTTGGCTTGTACCAGTTGCTCAACCTCTTTAAGCAAAGCCTGTTTGTAAACAAAGAAGCGGTTAACGATGCCGTATTTAGGATATTCACGATAACCGGCTAAATCCCGGAGCAGATCGATCATTGCTTTTGTTTCTTCGGCTTTTTGTTCACCATCCGGTAATTGCTTCAATCTATCTAACAACGTTTGTTCTTTGTTCAGCGCCTCCTGTCGCCCCTGTTCAAATTTTCGCTTGCCTGCCCCAGGTTCAAAGTTTTTAATGTTATTCAGAATGATAGGAACGAGTGTTAATGGCTTTTCACTCCAACGCCTTTTGGTGATATCGATCTCCCCGGCACAGCGCATACCGTATTTGTTGAGATAAGTATCAATAGCATCCCTTGTTTCCTGTCCGCCGTCAAACTTAATCAGTTCATCTAAAAAGTTATCATCTTTTACCTGTTGTAAATAATTAATTACCTCCGGGTAAGGACGGATAGCATCCGCTACATTCAATAAATCCAGGCCCATCTCCGAAGTGATATTATTTGATACGGATTGAGAAAGGATGTCTGCTATGTTTTTTTCACCCAGCCATTCGTTCATCTTTGTATTGAGCCACGTTGAAGCATTCATTGCAGCCAGGATAACACCCATATGTTGTGCATGAAATATCATCTTCTTTGATTGCTGAATGTCTTCCAGGATTAAATCAAATACATCTGATCCGGATTTAGTTTGCATATTTTGTTTTAACGCTGCTACGGATGTTTCACTATCTTTAATCAGGTCAGAAACGATTGCCGGATCGTTTCCCACCTGCGCCAAAATATCCGCGGATGACATTCCCTTATTGCTTTTAACAAGCACCGGCGCTTGTTCATCATTTGGTAACGATTTTATAAAATCGCCCCGCTCTATGATGGTCAGCAATGCGTCTTTTATGAGCGGATCATGTTGTCCCATAGCATCTAATAAACCTTCCCTGCCGGCAGGCGTAGCCAAGCCATCCGCAACGTCAACAAACAATCTTCCGCCAGCTTTAAACATGGGCCGGGCAGCTCTCAACTGCCATAAAGACAATCCCAGTGGTTTCATGGGGTGGGTCATCATTTGTTGGTGGCCAACTGATATATAAACGTGGTTTTCCTGGTCACCCGATTCAGGAACAGGGTATAAAGTAGTGATTGGCCTGCTCTGTACAATATAAAATGTATCGCTGGCCAAACACCATTCAATATCCTGGGGACAGCCGAAATGTGCTTCGATACTTTTGCCTATGCGCTCAAGCCTGATAATTTGCTCGTCGGTTAGCGCTTGCCTGTTCTGCTGCTCAGGCTCAATTTCCTGTTCTTGCGTGCCGCCTTCTTTTAAGGCATATATAGCCAGTTTCTTGGCAGAGATCTTTTTATCGATGATTTGGCCGTTACTCACTTTATAAAGATCGGTATTCACCAGGCCCGATACCATAGCCTCACCAAGGCCGAAACTGGCATCAATGGATAACACTTTCCTGTTACCGGTAATGGGATCGGCGGTAAACAAAATGCCTGCTGCTTGGGGGAAAATCATTTGCTGAACAACCACCGCCAGGTAAACCTTACGCTGGTCGAAGCCGTTTTGAATGCGGTAAATTACCGCCCTATCCGTAAATAACGATGCCCAGCACTTACTGATATGCTTTAGAACTTCCTCCTTGCCGATAATGTTCAAATATGTATCCTGCTGACCTGCAAAGGATGCTGTGGGCAGGTCTTCGGCCGTAGCGCTGGACCGTACGGCAAAGGCATCTTTTTTATCAAACCTGGCGAGATGGGCTGCAATATCTTCTGCAAGATCGTCAGCAATGGGTATCGTTTCAATGACCGATCGAATCTTTGCGCTGATCGCGCTGATATTTACCCTGTCTTCTGCCTTAAGATGCCTTAATTCATCCAGCAAACGGGTAAGCTCCTGATTGTCTTCGGTAGCTTTTTTATACGCTTGAGTGGTAACGCAAAAGCCATCTGGTACTTGTGTCCCAATAATGCTGCATAGTTCGCCCAGGTTAGCGCCCTTGCCGCCAACGGTCATAAGCTTTGTTCTGTCTATTTGCTGAAAATCAATTGCATACGTGCTGTTGTTTTGGGTGTTGAGTTTGTTTTTTGGTATCATAGTGATGGCTTTTTGGGGGGCTGTAAAGCCAAAAATATAAGATATGATATATTAAAATACTGTTTTTTGACTATATTTTTTTAGGCGCAATAATGACGGAAACAAGGCGTTATACATACAAATAAAGGGGCTGTGGGAAGCGTTTTATATGCTGTTTTTTGATGCCGGTGATACACCGGTTTTTTCTTTTTGGGGTATAGCTGAAGGTAGTTTTAATAAATAGTTACTTTAGTAACCTAATGGAAACACGTTATGATAAATGAAAACGAAAAACCCGAATTTTGGGAGTACGCCTTTATCAATAAGCAGGAAATGTGGGGATTTGAACCCTCAAAATCGGCAGTGCTAACAAAGGATTTTTTTGTTGAAAAGCTGGTTAAAAATATCCTTATTCCGGGTATTGGCTATGGCCGCAATGCACAAACTTTCAGAGATCATGAAATAGCAGTTACAGGGATAGAGATATCAAAAACTGCTATTAATATGGCAAAGAAGCACTACGGAACAGGTATGACCATTTACCACGGTTCTGTAACGGATATGCCTTTTGACGATTGCCTGTATGACGGCATATTTTGCTATGCCTTAATTCATTTGTTAGATGGCGGCGAAAGGGAAAAATTGATCAACGACTGTTATAATCAGCTTACAGATAATGGTTATATGGTTTTTACGGCTATTTCAAAAGATGCCCCAACGTATGGTCAGGGCAAATTGGTGAGCAAAGACCGTTATGAAATATTCGATGGCGTTAAGATGTTTTTTTACGACAGAGAATCAATTAACGCAGAATTTAGCAAAGCCGGATTGTTTGAGATCACGGAAATCATGGAGAATTATCCGTTCTTTTTAATTAAGTGCAAGAAAGGTGATAGCTGATTGCGAAGATGCACAGGAATCAAAATATTAAATAGTTAATTTGTTGTTAATCAATATTATATATCCAATTCAGTGCGTAGGGATTAACTAAAAAATGACGCACCGGAATATGTACTTTTTTGTTGCAAATTGGTACATAAAAGGAAAGTTTAGTGTAAAAACAAAAGCCTGCAATTGTTTTATTTGCAGGCTTTTAACTATTTTTCGCAGGGCTGTTCGAGGAGAGGGAGGGATTTCAATCGAACACCTTATACCGTTTTTGACCTTTTTAGAGACTTTGAAAATTTAAATCTGCTTTAAAGCCGTAATCAAATCTTATATTTTAGGTGTGTTGTTACCCTAAATTCAATCTTTACGCGCAAATGGTTAGCTTATCTTTATGACATTGGACTCGACACCAGGTAAGGGATCGCTTTTTTCTTCGGTTAAATTTGCCCGTTATAATTGGGGTCAAATTCCACAATCCATTCAATACCATATTTATCTCTAAACATTCCGGCATATGTACCCCAGGGACTGTCACCAATGGGTCCTTCAACATCTCCGCCTGCTGATAGTCCGTTAAATATCTTATCTGCTTCTCCACGGCTTTCGGCAGCCACTGCTATTTTAGACCTGTTTTCGCTTTCGCTTACCCGTCCCATAAATTCAGGAACGTCATTAGCTATCAATACATTGTGTTTGCCAATAGGCAAGGCAATGTGCATGAGTTTATCTGCTTCATTAGCTGGTACCGTAAATTCAGCGCTTGCTAAATCTTTAAAACGGACGATTTTTGTGAACTCTCCGCCAAAAACTGATTTGTAAAAAGTAAATGCTTCTTCGGCATTTCCGTTGAAGTTGATCCATGGGTTAATTGTTCTCATGATTTTTAAATCTAAATGTGATTGTATATTTTCTTTTTATTGTTTCTATGATAATGCGGCCAACAACTCTTCCAGGTTTTTTAAGGTCATGGTGAAGCCTATTTTGAAACCTTCCAATAATTTTTCCAATCGCTCAAACGATTCATTAAAAATGGTAATGTTTACTTTGGTTATGCCATTTTGTTCGCTGAAATTGTAATCCCATTCAGAACCCGGCAGTTCACGGTTTTCGTGTTTATCTGAAAACGCGTTGTACATCTTAAAATTGGTTTTCGGGGTAATGGATGTAAACTCCTGTACCGCCCAGCGTTCCTGTCCATCGGGACTTATCATTGCGTAAAACCGCCGCCCGCCTACTTCAAAATTCATATACTTGGTTTTGGCGCGCATAGGTGCAGGTGCGCCCCATTGGTCCAGTAGTTCGGCTTTGGTAAAGGCATCCCATACTAAGGCCTGTGGGGCGTTAAACTCCCTGGTTATATAAACCGTTTTCGCTGCCTTGTCAACGTTAAAATCAAATAGCAAATCGTTGTTCATTTTTTATTGATGATTGGTTAATAATTTTGTTTGTATCAATGCTACTTCGTGGTCTGTGTTTTAATTGTTGTTAATAAATGGTCGAGCTGGTTAAATTGCGTTTCCCAGTTTTGCCTGAATTGGGCTAACCAATGGTCAAACTCCTGCATTTTTTTGGCGTTAAAGTGATAATAGATCTCTCGGCCACTCTGCTCGGGTTTAATCAATTCGCATTCGTGCAATACTTTAATATGTTTTGATACTGCCTGGCGGGTCATATCAAATTTTTCTGCCATTGCATTTGGTGTTAATGCCTGGATGGCGATTAGCGTTAAAATAGCTCTGCGTGTGGGGTCTGATATGGCCTGGAATATATCTTGTTTCATTCTTGGTTATTAATGAGCAACTCTCAGGTTGCAAATATATATGCAACTTTTGAGTTGCGCAAATTTATTTGTATTTTTTTTGTTGAGGTATGATGGTGTGAAGTTTAGAGGTAATGAAGGTGATTTAAAAAGAATAACCTGCTAAGAGTTAATGTTTTAGCAGGCTATTGTATGACAAGGCGGGGAGGGAGGCAATTAGGACACCTAACTGCAATTCTGGCAATAACGAAGCGGATAATAATACAATTAGATTGGATCAGAATATACAATTAAAGTAGAACCATTTTTCATAGCATTATTGTAGTATTCTCGTTTTTCATCGTTATTTACTTTTTCGAGACTTAGTTTTCCAACTTTCGAAAACTCGATTTTTCCTAAACCAAGGCCAATAATCATTTCTTCTGCTTCGGTTAAGTTATATTCAGAATTATTATCCGCCCTAAGATATAATAAGAAAGCATGTCTTTCGCCCATTGGATATTTGGGGCCGTATTTTTCTGTAATATCAGCAGCTCCAACATATATATGAATTTCATAAGGCATTTAACAAATATAGCCAAGTTATTATAAGTGTTTAGAGATTTTGCTTTTAAGTAATACAAGATTTACAACGTCTCAAATCGGCTTCACTTGCTATAAACAACAAAACCTGGCATTTGCCAGGTTTTGTTGTTTGCGGAGAGGGAGGGTCTGGAACCTTTCTTAATAGCGCGTTATAAATCAAGTATTTACGTTATTTCCAAAACTCATTGCCACGATTTTGCCATGATCTTGAAAATACCCGTAAAATAAAGAACACCGGCGTGCTAATACTCTCCTATCTATATCATCAGTTATCAACTGCCCAGGCTTGTATAACCTAAAGCGTCCTGTAACTGTAAATCGTTTTCTTAGTATAAAGATAAGAAAAAAAGGCTATAAATCAAATTTTACCTGCTACGGCTGCACGGGGATAATGTAATCACAAGTAGCAGGCAACAGTTTTTTTTAAAGCACAGTCATTATCCGCCCCCTTTATTAGTTTATGGATTTATTTTTCTTTTCACCGGCCCTCCTTATTAAATACCTGTTATATAAACCCAATGAATTTATTAGCCGTTTGATCACCTGATTTACATCATTCATTTTTTAAACTTTTAACAGGATTAGCTAAAGCTGCTTTAAAGGCCTGATAACTTATTGTGATCAATGCAATAGCCGACCTCCCGGAAGGCCTGACGCTGCACGCGGATGCCGATCATTTCGAGTTCATTATCCGTAACCTGCTCTCCAACGCGATTAAATTCAGTTACGAAGGCGGCGCGATCACAATCGGCGCCAAGCTCCCGTCACCTGAAGAAGCGGTGCTTTCGGTGGCCGATCAGGGTATCGGCATCAGCCCGGATCAGCAGGCGGTCTTCCTGACCAGCAACCTGAAAGTCAACTTCGGTACCAAAAAGGAACAGGGAAGCGGCCTGGGCTTATTGTTAATCAAGGATTTTATTAAAGCTAACCAGGGGCGCATTTGGCTGGAAAGCGAGCCGGGCAAGGGTACGAGATTCTATGTGGCTATGCCTGCGGCTCAATAACATCATTTTTGCTTTTCGCGTCCGTGAGCTGGGCATTATTCGCCCGGACAATGGCATCCAGTTCCTCCGAGGCGCTCTTTAGCCGGCCGGCGATCTCACGGCTTTCATTGTCCAGCACCGTCTCGTGCAGCAGGTCGCTCAGTGCGATCACTGAACACAACGGCTTGCGGAGCTCATGCGAATTGGACCAGGCCACGCGCAGCAGCGCCTCGTTGCTCGCCTTTAGCTTCTGATAGGCTTCCCGCAGCTGTTGTTTCTTTTTCAGCAACGGTGTCAGGTCGCTGGCCATCACCACTTTGCAGGGTCTTCCGGCCCACTCGACCGGGTGGGAAGTGATCGATACGTCAAAGACCTCGCCGCTGCGGCCGACATGCTGCCAGACGCCGGCATCAACCAGTTCTTCGTGCTCCTTGCCGATAAAGGCATCCAGCGATGATCGGTCTGCCGTCGGGCGGATATCATAGATCGTCATTTTCAGGAAGTGTTCCTGCGGGTAACCGTACTTCTTCACCGCTGCATTGTTCACCCGCAGGAACCGCAGGGTCTCGTGGTCATAGATCCACATCGGGTTGGGATTGGCTTCGAACAGGCGGCGATACTCCTCTTCTGAACGGGCAAGCGCGTATTGCTGTTTACGGATCCGCACGGCTAGTATCGCGGATATCAGGCAGACCATCAGCACATCATTGACCCAGCGGAGCGTGTCCTGGCGCTCGGGATCGAGATTGCGCGCCAGATAAGTGATCGCCGGGTCGGCAAAAAATGCCCAGGCAAGCCCGAATACCAGCACGATGGCTGGCACCAATAAAAAACGATACCTGTTCAACTTCCAATGCATATACCAATATACGAGATAGTTATCTTAAAAGTTAACTCCCCTCCAGGCTTTTAGTAATAGTCTATGCCGTCATCGCCAGCCGGCGGTCGACAAGGCAATTGCCGTATCGATCATTTGCAGCGCCTTGCTGATCTTGTTTCCAAGTGTTACCGTGTCCTCATCACAACTGAACTACCCTTCGGCGGTACCAAACATTCCGGTTTCTATTTGCGCCTCTTTTTCTTCTTCTGATAAATCCTGGGCGGTTTCTTCCAATGTTTCATCAGGTGCCAGGCGGCAAATAAGTAGTTTTCCGGCTCAAACGCAGGCCGCAATGTTATTGTCTTGAGTTGTCATTGGATATAATTTTAATTTAAATATTTATTGTTAAGGCAACTCTTTAAGTGCTGGACATCGAATTATCATGGCCAGATCGATTTCAATCTTTGTGGATGTTCGCATTATCTTGTGGTTGACTGATCAGCAGGTTAATTAGAACAGCGCCGAATATGACAAAGATGGCCGACTGAATAATGACGCACATACGACCAAATGTAGTATGGGGAGTGATATCTCCATAACCGATCGTACAAGCCGTGATCACGCTGAAGTAAAAACTATCAAAAGGCTTAGTAACGACGCTCCCGTTTGTAAAATTGATCGACCGCGTGCTCAGATAGGTGATGGCAAAGGTAATGATTAGAATCCAGTAGTGAATGAACATAAGGATCGCACCCCGAACTTTGGAGTAATGCTCATGGGAAACTTGCTCGTCAAAAAATAAAGTCGGTATATAAAAAAGCGTTTCTATGGAAAGGTATAAGGCGGCAAACAAAAAAACAGGGTATCCAGCCATCCTAAAGCCTTGGTCATACAACGGTATAAAAAGTATGGCCCAAACAAACACTAACTTAGTGATCAAATACACTTCAGAAGCCATTGTCTTTGAAACAGTACCGTACCGCTCAGAAATATGCCGGATATACAGACCTGGGAAAAGGTATTGAATTAGCAGCAGTGCCAGCTCAATAATCCATTCCAGTCCGATCGCACGACGATCAGCCTCCTGCTTGCCGCAGAGCTTGACAATACGACTCTTATGATGTAACAGGTGGCTTCCCGCCTTTGTCTGATTGTTTTTACCGGTCATTCGGCTCCTGTAAATTTAGCTTTTCCATACTCTCTGAGCATTTGCAATGTCCCAGCACCACTCGTCCTGCTGTCGCTGCTTCTTCATGTCAAGATAGACCTCGCTGATCTATCAAGTTTTACGGCATGATGGTTGGTCCGCATTTCTTTCACAGTAATTCCGCATCCCTTTCCAGTGCCTACAATGTAGCCACGGATGGTGCATGGTGCTGCAATTTACGGTATGGCTCTGATTGATTACACATTATACAGATTCTGATAATATTCTTTAGCCATCCTGCCTGCTTCAAACCCGGAAACAATATCAGCGGCGGCCTTTCTGATGATCGCTGACCACCGTTCGGGCTGCCGGTAGTACATCGGTAATAATGTATTTTCCAAAACGTCCATCAGATTCTTGTTCTCCAGGCTGTCCTTTTCAATGCCGGATAAGCTATCATGCGCCTTCGGGATCAGGAAACAGTGAAGATCGGCCAGCGCCTTATAATTTACAAAATGACAAAAGCAATATAACACATGACTCTAAACGATTAAGTTATTTTTTTCAAAACATATTCGACAAAAAAACATTATTTGTCCATATATACATGTCGATACGATGAAAAACAACTTTTACACCGTCAACGGTATCTGGTTTATCGCAGCACTACTCTGTGGTTGCGGACATAAAACGCAGCTTAAAATCACACCTGATACCATAAGGGTGAATAGCTTGCTGCTCAGCAGTGCAAATCCGGGAACGACTGACCGCATCCAATATAACGGCACGCTTCAGGCGGACAAGACGATCGACCTGAGTTTCCAGGTCTCGGGGACTATTACCGCAATGCCGGTGCAGACCGGCGATTATGTTCACAAGGGCCAGTTGGTGGCAGCTATTGACGAAACGGTGTACCGTAACCAGTATAATGCACAACTGGCCCAGGCTAAGCTGGCCGAAGAGAACTATAACCGCACCCTAGCCGTATATAATAAAGGAAGCATCGCCGAGATCAAAATGCTGCAGGCGCGGTCTGACTTTGAGCAGGCCACCTCGTCAGCCAAAGCGACTTATCAGAACATCGTACACACTAAATTATTTGCACCCGAAAACGGTTACATCGGTGACAAAAAGACGGAAGCGGGCGCTACTGCCAGTCCCGGAACCCCGGATATCCAGCTGCTGGATATCCGGTCGGTGCAGGTTTTAGTAGCGGTTCCGGAGAGCGAGATCAACCAGTATAAAGCCGGCGACCAGGCAGTAGTAACAGTAGATGCTCTTGGCAGTCAACCGCTGATCGGAAAAGTTTCGGAGATCGGTGTATTGGCCCAGCAAAACAGCGCCAGCTACAATGTGAAGGTTTACCTGCTTAACCCGGCCAAAGCGCTGAAGCCCGGCATGCTCTGCAAGGTAACCTTCGGTCCTGACAACCACCTATCTGCCACGGACAGCAGCGGGCAGAAGCAAATCATCGTTCCGGCGCAGGCTGTCCAGGTAGATGAGCAAGGCAACAATTATGTCTTTATAACCGATGATGCCGGAAAGAAGGCTTTGCGTAAACCGGTACAGACAGGTGCCTTATATAATAGCGGCATTGCAGTTAAAAGCGGCCTATCCGGCAACGAGCGGCTGATTACTTCCGGCTATCAGAAATTAACAGACGGCACCCCGGTCATTCTCAATAAATAATACAATCATGAATAAAAAAGGTCAGATGATCGAGTGGGCGATGCGTTATCACGTTATCCCGCTTGCGATAGCCACCGTATTGTTTATCCTGGGTATCCTGGGCCTGTTCAATATGCCAAGGAATGAGTTTCCTGACTTTACCATCCGGCAGGGTGTCATCATTGGCGTTTATCCCGGCGCTACTTCGGAACAGGTAGAAGAACGACTCACCAAAAAAGTAGAGGAATACCTGTTCAGTAATAACGAGGTCGATAAGACCAAAACATATTCCTATTCACGGGATGGGATGATGTATATTTTTGTCGAAGTCGCTGACCGGGTTAATGGTCCTGACACCAAAGCCTTCTGGAACAAGATCAAGAACGGCATGCTCCTGCTGCAGGGACAGGTGCCAAAAGAAGTCAAAGGCTTTTATGTCAACAGTGACTTCGGAAACACCTCTGCGCTGCTGCTCGCGGTAGAGTCTTCCACCCGTAACTATAAGGAACTGAAAAAAAATGTAGAGGATATCGAAGCAGAACTGCGCCAGGTCAAAGATGTCGCTAAAATAACGCATACGGGTGACCTGAATGAACAGGTCGGTGTTTACGTGGATAACAATAAACTGCTGCAGTACGGCATCACCGCCAACACGATCATGCAGGTATTGCAAAATGAAGGAGCGGTCAGCGCTGCCGGTACAGAAAAGGGTACAGTGATCGACCGCCCGATCCACCTGACGGGTTTTTACAAAACCGAAGCCGACCTTGCCGGGCAGATCATCCGCAGGGATGATAATGGCAACCTGGTCAGGTTAAGGGATGTTGCCACCATCAAACGGGAATATGAGGAACCGGATGCGTACGTAACCTCCAACGGAACTAAAAGCATCATCATCTCACTGGAAATGGCCACCGGCAAGAACATTGTTCAATTTGGTAAAGAGCTCGAAAAACGGCTGGATAAGGTAACGCAGCATCTTCCGCACGATATTAAGCTGGTGAAACTGGCCAATCAGCCCGAAGTGGTCGATGAATCCATCAGCCACTTTATGAAAGAATTCGGCTTCGCCCTGATCGGTGTCATTATTATTGCCCTGCTGCTCTTGCCGTTCCGCATTGCCGCGGTGGCGGCTGCCACGATACCGATCACGATCGCAGCTACCCTGGCCATCATGTACCTCGCCGGTATAGAGCTCGATACCGTAACCCTTGCAGCGCTCATCGTGGTATTGGGCATCGTCGTGGACGACCCGATCGTGGTGATCGATAATCATGTGGAAAAGCTGGATCATGACATGTCCGTCTGGGACGCGGCCAAAGGCAGCGCGGTAGAACTGTTTCCCTCGGTATTTACGGCAACGCTGGCCATCTCTGCCACTTTCTTTCCTTTGATGTTTTTTATGACCGGGGTTGCCAAGGATTTTATCAGCGTATTCCCGGTGACCATCATCATCGCGCTGAGCCTTTCGCTGGCCATCTCTATGGTGCTGGTTCCTTTCTTTAACACGGTATTCATCAAAACCGGATTGCAAAAGAAAGAAGAAAAGAAAAGTGACAAAATATCTTTACTGGACCGCTTGCAGGCTTTTTTCGACAAGCATATCGGCCAGGCCATGGACCATTATAAACTGACAGTACTCTTCGGGATACTGGCAGTAGTGCTCGGGGTAGTGATCATGGGTAAACTTCCACAGCAGTTATTTCCAAAGGTAGAGCGGAACCAGTTCGCAGTAGAGATCAACCTGCCCAGCGGCTATAACCTGTCCCAAACGGACAGCGTGGTAAAAGGCATGGAGCATATTTTGGCCAAAGATAACCGCATTGTTAATTACACCAGCTTTATCGGCACCAGCTCGCCCCGTTTCCATACCCTATATGCTCCTAACCTGCCGGCTAAGAACTATGCGCAGATCCTGGTCAACACGACCACAGAAAAAACAACAGAAGAGGTCATCAGCGAATACCAGCAGAAATACAGCAATATCTTTCCTTCGGCTTATGTGCGCATGAAACAACTGAACATGGTCAATGCGCCTGCGCCGATCGAGGTGCGTATTGCCGGAAATGACATTGCGGCTTTAAAAGCCGCCGGAGACCAGGTATTAGCTATCGGTAAGCAACATCCGGAAGTCATCTGGGCAAGGACGGACTATAATGAAATGGAGGAAGGGATCAGGCTCGACATTAAAAACCAGGAAGCTGCCCGCCTCGGCCTCAGCCAAAATGATATCGCCAATACTGTCGCTATGAATATGGAGGGGCTTAATGCTACCCAGATCTGGGAAGGCACCTATCCGCTGGATGTAAAGATCAAAACGCCAAGGGCCGAGCGGAGCCATTCATCCGATCTGCTGGAGTTGAACATTCCTTCGCAGCAGACCAAAGCCATTGTACCCCTACGCCAGGTTGCGGGTATCCGGCCGGAATGGGAAAACGGCCAGGTGGTACGGCGAAACAGCGTTCCTACTTTAACGGTTCGCATGGATATTAAACCGGACGCCATTGCCAACGAAGTATTAGCGGATATACAACCCGCGATCCGTAAAATTAAATTGCCGGAAGGAGTGGAGATCAGTTACGGCGGAGAGCTGGAGCTGCAGAATGAGAACCTGGGCCCGATGGGCTTATCCCTGCTGATGAGCATTATCCTGATCTTCCTGATCCTGATCTGGCATTTCCAGCACATCAAGCATGCGCTGCTGAGCATTACCACGATGCCGTTAAGTATCCTCGGCGCCTCCTTCGGTCTGCTTGTAACGGGTTATCCCTTTGGCTTTACCTCCTTCCTGGGTTTATTGGCGCTGTGTGGGATCGTGGTCAGGAATGGCATTATCCTGATCGATCACGCAGAGGAACTGCGGCGCAATGAAGGCAAAACCGTCAGGGAAGCGGCTATATTATCAGCAGAGCGCAGGATGCGGCCGATATTCCTGACATCTTCTGCCGCGGCAGTGGGCGTAATTCCTATGATCCTGAGCCGCTCCTCGCTTTGGGGGCCCTTAGGTACCGTGATCGCCTTCGGCCTGCTGGTATCTATGCTGCTGACCCTATTTGTGTTACCTACACTGTACTGGCTATTCTTCCGGAAGGAAGACGATCATGCCGAAACCGCGAAAAAGGAAACGGCGAAAGCTTAATTAATTTTAATATGAGATCAATTTTCATCCTGATATGCAGTATGCTTTGCTTAACAGCTGTTGCGCAAGAGCACAGCATCACCATCGCGCAAAGCAAAAAGGCTGCTTTGGCCTATAGTTATAGCATTAAGAACAGTGACTTAAAGATCAGTTCAGCCAAAGCTGATGTCGCTGCTGCCAAATCCGATTACCTGCCTTCTGTAGCCGTTAACGGCGCCGGGTTATACGGCTTCAAGGACTTCATCGGTGCCTATCCGCCCTTACTGGAAAAAGGCATTAACAATTTTTACCTGCTGAGCGCCACCGGTACCGAGGCTATTTACGCCGGCGGAAAGATCCGTACAGGGAACCAACTGGCTTCGTTGCAGTTACAGGTTAATAAAGTACTGGCCAGGCAGTCTGTTGATTCTGTCCTGTTGTCCACCGAGCAAAAATACTGGAATATCGTAAACCTGCAGGAACAAAATAAAACACTGGCATCGAACGAGGTTTTTTTGAAAGGCCTGCTGAAACAGCAGCAGGATATGCTGGCCTCCGGCCTGATCGCACGGAACGATCTGCTGAAAGTCAAGGTCCAATTAAGTCACTTATTACTCAACAAAAGTAAACTGGCGAACGGGCGCAGGCTGGCGGTGCTGGATTTTTGCCTCTACACCGGCATGCATTATGATTCCTTACTGGTCATGCAAGATACGCTTGATCTCCGCCGGTCTCCCGTTCTGGTGGACGTGAGCCCCGATACCTCCCTTAACCAGAACAACAATTACCAGTTGCTGGCAAAAAATGTGGACGCTGAAAAGCTGCAGACCAGGCTGACCAAAGGCGACTATTTACCAAGCCTGTCGGCCGGTGTCAGTGCGACGCAGGCCGGAGTAATAAACGGGGGCATCGGCAGCTCATTTATGCCTGTTGCACTCGCAACGGTTAAGATACCGGTTTCGGACGGTTTGTGGGGACGGGGAAGACAGAAGTTAAAGCAGCGGGCGATCAGCGAGGAAATAGCGCAAAATAACCTGGCCGATGGACGCAACCAGTTGAAGGTTGGCGTCATGAAGAACTGGTATGACCTGAAGGACGGCCTTACGGAGATCTCCTATGCTCGTGTAAACCTGGAGCAAGCCACAGAAAATTTAAAGGTCAACCAGGACAATTATAAGGCCGGGCTCGCCGCGATCAGTGATGTGCTGGATGCCCAAGCAGCCTACCAGCAGGCTACCGGTGACCTGATCAACGCCTATGCTAGTTATCAGTCTAAAAAAGCAGCTTATTTATATATCACCGGTAAGATCAACGAGGAATAGTCCGTGTTACAGATGCAAAATATTCCTATTATTGTTCAACATATTCCCTGTTATTAGCTCATGAAAGTTCCTTTTGATTATGACCTGGTGAAAAACGATATCATCAAAGCCTCCAGCGGGGTGTTTATGAAATATGGCTTTACCAAAGTCTCCATGCAGGATATTTCAAAAGCAAGCGGCAAAGGGCGCAGTACCCTGTATTATTACTTCAAAAGTAAAGCAGAGCTGCTGGACGCCCTGGCCTTCGAGGTGATCAGCGAGATGGTAAACAAGTCCGGGCAAACGTTCAGCCCGACCGTAGGTTTTGTCGAAAATATTGAAAGCTATTACAAGGCCAAGCTCAAGATCTTAAAAAAGTTACTGAAACAGTACAGCCTGCTGATGGAAGATTTAAAGGAAGATGCTACATTAGCTATTATCAAAAAAAGCAAATTATGCTTTAACGAAGAAGCGGAGATCATTAGCAGGATCATTCAGTCTGCGGCTGACCGAAACGAGATCAGCTCCTTAACAAGGGCAGATTTGAAATTCCTATCGCAAACGCTGGTCACTGCATTCAGAAGCTTCGAGCTTGAAATGTTCCTGTACGGCGGAATGGAAAACTTTGAAAGTAAGTTGAACTGGCTGGCGCAGATCCTTTATAAGGGGCTCAAATGATCTTTCTGAACTGACCCGGCATCTCTGCTCCAATCAAAAGCAACCGGATGCTTTAACCGCAAAAGGGATAGCCGTTTCCAAAAAGCATCTGATCCAGCCAGCAATCACCCAGGCATGTGCCATCAAAAGAGGTGAATTCAGTTAAATTCAGAACTCGTTGCCAGGGGGCGACCAGGCGAAACCTATACACTTTCTGTATTATGTAAAAATAACAAATTACAGGCGAAAACGTCTGAATCTTGTAAAAAAATAGCCTCGATCATATAGGCAACCGACATTATATGTATTTTTGTCCAACAGAGATCAATGCAAAACTGGTTCCTTTTTTCAGTATTGAAAGAAGAGTCGGCGAGCTGAATGCACAATCTTAGCGATGGCTATTGTGTAATGATCTGTTTTTTATTGACTGTTTAATTCGACATTCACACCTGTATATAGTGACTACCTTAACGGCAAGAATCCGCGCTTTTTTTGATGAAACCGGCAACCTTTCCAGGTTTGCCGGTCATTTTTTTTCGCTGGGCATCAAGCCCAGGTATGAATTCAGGGAACTTTTAGCCCAATGCTATCAGATTGGCTATAAGTCGTTCCCCCTGGTGGGATTGACCGGCTTTATTATGGGACTGGTATTAACCATGCAGTTAAGGCCTTCATTGGTAAGCTACGGCGTAGAATCGCAACTGCCGGTTATGGTCGGGATCGCTATTGTACGTGAGATCGGACCGGTAATTACGGCACTGATATTTGCCGGAAAAATTGCCAGCAGTATCGGCGCAGAACTTGGTTCAATGAAAGTGACCGAGCAGATCGATGCGATGGATGTCAGCGGAACGAACCCATTTAAATACCTGGTAGCGACCAGGGTGCTTGCTTGCACCCTTATGTTGCCGATGCTGACCCTGCTGGGGGATGCCATTTCCTTATTTGGCGCTTATATTGGCGTTAACATCCGGTCGGTAACCAGCTTCAACCTGTTCTTTACACAGATCTACCAAAGCCTCAGTTTCGGAGATGTACTGCCGGCATTCATCAAAACCTTCTTTTTCGGGTTTGCAGTCGGTATCGTAGGCTGCTATAAAGGATTCAATTCCAGCAAGGGAACACGGGGCGTGGGCATCTCCGCGAATTCTGCGGTGGTATTGTCCTCGGTTTTGATCTTTGTCATTGATCTGCTGGTCGTGCAGTTGACCGATGTTTTAGGACTTAATTAAAAATGGACCAAGCCATGAAAATTCCGACCGGCAAGACCGGTACTCCGATGGGTGAACCTGCAATCGTGATCGAGCACCTGTATAAGCAATTTGGAAATAATATCGTGCTGAACGATTTTAACCTGACGCTGCAGAAGGAAGAGAATATGGTCGTACTGGGAAAATCAGGCGCGGGCAAGTCGGTACTGATCAAATGCATCATCGGCCTGTTAAGGCCTGATAAAGGAAAAATCATCGTGGGTGCCGACGATGTCACTAAATTAACGCATGAGGAACTCGATCGTGTAAGAAGCAAAATGGGTTTCCTATTCCAGGGAAATGCTTTATATGATTCCATGACGGTCAGGGAAAATCTGGAGTTCCCTTTACGAAGACACTGGATAGATGTTACACAAAAGCAGGTCGATGATATGGTAGCCGAGGTGCTGGAAAACGTGGGCCTGGCGCAAACGGCAGACCTGATGCCGGCAGAGTTATCCGGGGGCATGCAGAAACGCATTGCCCTGGCACGAACCATGATCCTCAAGCCGGAGATCATCCTGTATGATGAACCTACTACCGGTCTTGATCCCGTTACTGCCCGGGAGATTGACAAGCTCATCCTCAGCCTGCAGGAAAAATACCATACCTCTTCGATCATTATTTCACATGATATGAATTGCGTCAAGACGACTGCTGACCGGGTGATCTTGTTGCTGGACGGTAAATGCTACGCGGAAGGGACTTACCAGGAACTAGAACAATCAGCAGATGAAAATATTAAACAATTTTTCGAATAGTCAACATGGCAAACCAGGGAGAAAATAACACCAAGCTCGGCATATTCGTGATGGCCGGCCTTTTCGTACTGATATTAACATTCTTTATGATCGGTAAAAACAAAAGCCTTTTCGGCGGCGACTTTGTATTGAAAGCGCGTTTTTCCAATTTAAATGGGCTGATGGAGGGGAACAATGTGCTTTACGCAGGCATCCAGGCCGGTACCGTCAAAAATATTGCATTGATCAATGATACGACTATCGAGGTTACCTTAGCGATCAACAGTAAGGTAAAAGCATATATCCATAAAAATGCGTTAGTAGCGATCGGTACCGAAGGCCTGATGGGTAATAAAGTGGTCAATATCATCCAGGTGAAAGGTACTGCCGTTAACGTAGCGAACGGAGATCTGCTGAGTCCGCAGAAAACCGTTAGTACCGAGGAAATGTTGCAAACGCTTTCCAAAACAAATAACAATCTGGCGGTGATATCTGAAGGTTTAAAAGGCACGATCACACGTATCAACAGCAGCACACTCATGGAAGTTATCGATAATAAGGAAATGGGAGAAAACTTAAAAGCTTCGTTACGAAATATTAATAAAGCAACGGAGGATGCCAGCCATATTACTTACGGCCTGAACACCCTCGTTACCGGGATAAAACAGGGAAAAGGCTCACTTGGCCTTTTACTGACGGATACTGCTTTTGCAGGTAATTTACGGCAGGCCGGCATGAAGATCAGGTCCGCAAGCGAACAGACCAGTGCGCTGACCAAGCAGCTTAACGAGGTGGTCGATGGCGTACACCAGGACCTCGCTTATGGAAAAGGCCCCTTACAGGTCTTGCTGCGGGATTCTGCGGCAGGCAGCAACCTAAACAAAACGATAGAAAACCTGCAGAAAGGGACCGACGGGTTCAATCAGAACATGGAAGCCTTGAAACACAATTTTCTGTTCAAGGGCTATTTCAAAAAAGCCGACAAAAAGAAGGCGCAGCTTCATTAATAATGACAATCCAAGTATTTTAAATCGATAATTTAGATTAGTTTTGCACAATTAAATTTGCCAAAATGAAAATGCCGGTTCTCAGCGATCAGCTCTGCTTTAAATTGTATGCCTTATCCCGGCAGATCACCAGTTTATATCGTCCCTTGCTGGAGGAACTCGATATGACCTATCCCCAATATTTGGTTATGCTGGTCTTATGGGAGCAGCAGCAACTTTCGGTTAAAGAATTGGGTACCCTTTTATATTTAGATAGCGGCACGCTCACACCCTTGTTAAAGCGGCTGGAGAAAAAAGAATTGCTGACCCGACGGCGGGATCCTGCAGATGAACGGAGCGTGATCGTACAATTGACAAAGACAGGCGGATCCTTACAGCATCAGGCGGAATGTATTCCTGAAGAATTGAACAAAACGCTCAAGCTGAAAGAAGCAGAATATATATCTGTCCGGTCTATGCTGGATAATTTGTTACGGGAAATCGCTTAACAAGTAATTAATCAATGATATGGAAGTAAGACAGATCGTCCTGGCGAAACGCCCGGAAGGAGTACCGAAGGAAGGTGATTTCAGGCTGGAAGAAACAGTGCTACGCCCGTTGCAGCCGGGAGAAGTAGTTTTAGAACCGTTGTTCTTTTCGGTAGACCCCTACATGCGCGGACGCATGAACGAATCACCGTCCGGAGCTTTTGCCATCGGAAAGGCTATTTCAGGGGCAGCTGTGGCCCGGGTAGCCGAGAGTACTGATGAAACACTGCCGGTTGGCACCATCGTATCCGGGCACTTGCCCTGGGCAACGCGGGTCATTTCCAATACCCGGCAATTACAGCAGATAGATACCGGCGGGATTCCCGCCAGCGCCTATTTAGGCTTGCTGGGCGTGCCCGGTTTAACCGGGTACTTTGGTTTGTTACACGTCGGAAAGATCAAGGCCGGCGAAACGGTAGTCATATCAGGCGCTGCGGGCGCTATAGGAACTATTATCGGGCAGATTGCCAAGTTAAAAGGCTGCCGCGTGATCGGGCTAGCCGGCTCGGCCGATAAAGTGCGGTTGCTGAAAGCGGAACTGGGCTATGATGAAGTGATCAATTACAAAACAGACAATATTCCCGAGGCCTTGAAAACTGCCTGCCCAAAGGGCATTGATGTTTATTTCGATAATACAGGAGGTGAAATCTCGGATAGGGTCATCCAGCAATTAAACATGTTCGGCCGTGCGGTGATCTGCGGGCAGATAGCAACCTATAACGGCGGTCATGGAAAAGATGCGCTGGATCTGTTGCCGTTCATACTGAATCGCAGCATTACTGTGCAGGGTTATCATGTGCCGACTTACCAGGAACGATTCCCGGATGCTATCGAGGAACTTTCAGGTTGGTACAAAAAAGGAATAATAAAAAACCAGGAAACGGTACTGGAAGGTTTTGAGCAATTACCGGCTGCTTTTATAGGGCTATTCTCCGGTAAAAACACCGGCAAAATGCTGGTTAGGGTATAAAAGTAATAGTAAAGAATATCAATTCAAAATTATAATAACCAACGAAATGGAAATAATGTATACGGCGAAAGCCACCGCTACCGGCGGACGAAACGGACATGTCAAATCGGATAATGGCGTATTGGATATCGAAGTACGTACCCCCGAATCGCTGGGCGGCCCTAAAGGCGATTACCTGAACCCGGAGATCTTATTTGCAGGCGGTTATGCGGCCTGTTTTGATAACGCGCTGCTGAACATTATCCGCGCTGAAAAGATCAAAGCGGGCCAGACCTCGGTTACCGCAGAAGTTAGCCTGGGTAAAAAGGAAGACGGCAGTTACAACCTGGAGATCACACTGGAAGTAGAAGTACCCGGCGTGGAACGTGCCGTAGCCGAAGAACTGGTCAATAAAGCGCATCATGGTTGCCCGTATTCTAATGCGACACGCGGCAATGTGGATGTCAAACTGGTGGTTAAATAACATAGGCCAATCGCTTTAAAATCTACTGAAATGAAATATAATTTATTGGGAAATACCGGGCTTAAAGTCTCAGAACTTTGTCTGGGCACGATGACCTTCGGCGGCAAAGGAAGGTTTGCCGCCATAGGCAACCTGGGCCAGGAGCCTGTCGATGCACTGATGAAACGGGCAATTGACGGGGGCATTAACTTTATCGATACTGCCAACGTTTATTCGGAAGGGATGAGCGAAGAACTAACCGGTCAGTCGATCCGAAATCTTGGTCTGAATAGAGATGACCTCGTATTGGCAACCAAAGTAAGAGGTAAAATGGGCGACGGTCCTAACGATAGCGGCCTGACCCGTAAACATATCTTCCAGCAGGCCGAGGCCAGTTTGAAACGGCTCCAAACGGACTATATCGACCTTTACCAGATACACAGTTATGATCCCCTTACGCCCTTTGAAGAAACGATCGGCGCACTGGACGATTTGGTAAAAAGTGGTAAGGTACGCTATATCGGCGCCAGCAACCTGGCAGCCTGGCAATTGATGAAATCATTGGATTACAGCTTTTATAACAAGGTTTCCAGGTTCGTATCCCTCCAGGCCTATTATACCATTGCCGGACGTGACCTGGAACGCGAACTGATCCCATTGCTTAACGATCAAAAGATCGGGCTGATGGTTTGGTCGCCACTAGCAGGCGGTTTGCTGAGCGGGAAATATAGCCGCGATGAACAAAATAAAGAGAACGGACGGCGTGCCAACTTTGATTTTCCGCCGGTGAACCGGGACCGGGCATTTGATCTAGTTGATCTTTTGCAGCCCATGGCTGCGGCTAAAGGTGCGACGGTAGCACAGCTGGCCTTAGCCTGGCTGTTGCATCAGCAAGCAGTAACAACCGTGATCATCGGCGCCAATAAGATGGAACAGCTGGAGGACAATCTGAAGTCGATAGACCTCAAATTTACACCGGAAGAATTACAGCAACTCGATGCCGCGAGTAAATTACCCGCCGAATACCCGAACTGGATGCTGGATTATACAGGCGGCGACAGGCAGATATAAATTATCGTTACCATAACACACTTGTAATTATTCTAAAGGAGAAACGATGGAAAGTTTAAAAGAAAAAGTAGTCATAATCACTGGCGCCGGTTCCGGCATCGGGCAGGCCGCTGCGGTGCAGTTCGCTGCCGCAGGCTCTAAAGTAGTCGTAGCAGATTTCAGTGAAAAAGGCGGTGCAGAGACGCTGCAGCTGATCAGTGATGCGGGTGGTGAAGCAGTATTTGTCAAAACGGACGTATCGGACAGCGCCAGCGTGCAGGCCATGGTTGCCAAAGCAGTGGAAACCTACGGAAGGCTGGATTGTGCCTTTAATAATGCGGGCGTTGGCGGTGTATCTGCACCTCTTCATGAATATGATGAAAAAGTTTATGATCATACCGTAGCGGTAGACCAGAAAGGCGTATTTCTGTGCATGAAGTATGAGCTGCAGCAGTTCTTAAAACAAGGCGGCAAGGGATCGATCGTTAATATGGCCTCTACTGCGGGTTTGGATGCGACACCCAACATGGTGGCTTACTCCGCCTCGAAGCATGCGGTGGTGGGTATGACCAAAACTGCGGCGATCGAGTACGCGGAAAAAGGGATCCGGGTGAATGCCATCTGCCCCGGCGCAATTGAAACGCCCGGACTGACGCAGGGCGAATTCGCCCAATTTTTAGATCAGTATCGTGCGAATCAACCCATGAAGCGCTTTGGGACACCCCAGGAAGTGGCCAATGCCGCTCTATGGCTTTGTTCCGATGCCGCATCCTTAATTACAGGCGTACCACTGCCAACGGATGGCGGTTTGACCGCTAAATAATCAGTAAACACAAAATTTGAGTATGCGACCAATAACGGAAGCGCAGCAGCAGGCGGAAAGCCGTTTTGTTATTCAAAAAGTTCAACCGGCTCTGCTTGGCCTGATGGACGGTTCCGTGTCTACTATGGCGCCTATCTTCGCCGCTGCGGGCTTGACCGGCAAACCGTTATCGGCCTTCTTTGTCGGTTTGGCTGCCTCTTTGGGCGCGGGCGTCAGTATGGGATTGGCGGAAGGATTGACCGATGACGGTTCGGTAACGGGAAGAGGCAGTCCCTGGAGCAGGGGTTCGATAACCGGGGCAGGTACAGCCATCGGGGGCATGCTCCATACCTTTCCTTTTTTGATCCCCAATTTAACCGTTGCCCTTCACACGGCTTATATCGTGGTTGGGCTCGAACTACTGGCCATCGCCTATATCAGGTACAGGTTCATGAAGACGCCGCTGATCAAAACGATCATCCAGGTGATCGTAGGCGGTGCGATCGTGCTGGCGATCGGCTTATACCTGGGAGACGCCGGCTAATACATTAAAAATAAAGAATCAAGCTATGGGAAATATATTAATTACCGGGGCCACCGGGCATCTGGGAAAAGCCGTGATCAATGAATTGATCAGCAGAGATCAAACAGCACAGCTCTCCGCTATGGTCAGGGATCTGTCGAAAGCCCATGAGCTGGATACAAAAGGCGTGCGACTGGTTCAGGGCGATTACAATGATCATGATTCACTCGTCGCCGCATTTCAGGGCGTCGACAAACTCTATTTTGTATCAGGCAGCGATGTGGCTCATCGCAGCAGGCAGCATGAAAATATTATTCAGGCGGCAAAAGCGGCGAAAGTCGGTCACGTGATTTACACCAGCTTCCAGCGCAAAACAGAAGACGGCTCTTCTCCTATCGCCTTTGTGGCGCAGGCACATTTACTGGCTGAAAAACTGATCAAAGCATCCGGCCTTACTTATACCATTTTAAAGCATGCCTTGTATGCCGATGTTTTACCGATGTTTATGGGTGACCAGGTACTGAACACCGGGACGATCTTCCTGCCGGCAGGAGAAGGCAAGTGCGCTTATACTTCGCGTTTAGATATGGCTGCTGCGGGTGCAGCGGTATTAACCGGTACCGGTCATGAAAATAAAACCTACGAGATCGCGGTAGCTGAAGCTTATTCGTTTTACGATATCGCTGCCTTGCTTACCGAACTATCGGGCAAACAGGTACATTATGCAGCGCCTGATGTGGAAACGTTCACCGGCACCTTAAAACAGGTCGGCGTACCGGATGAAGCGATAATGGGCGCGGCCACATTCTGCCAGGCTATTGCACAGGGCGAATTCGATTTCCCGGGGACCGAACTGGAGCAACTCATCGGCAGGAAGCCGGAAACCTTAAAGGAATTCCTGAAAAACGCGTATCAGTTATAATATGGAACTGGGTCTATATACTTTTGGCGACCTGGTGCGCCATCCTAAAACCGGGAAAAGTGTTTCTGCCACTGAGCGGATGCGCCAGATGCTGGAAATGGCGGTGATCGCAGATGAGGCAGGCTTGGATATCCTGGGTGTCGGCGAACATCACGGACTTAAATTCGTGAATTCGGCTACAGCTACCACGCTTTCAGCCATGGCCGCTATTACCAAACGGATCAGGCTGACCAGCGCGACCACCTTGCTCAGCACAGCTGATCCGGTACGTACCTTCCAGGAATTTGCAACCGCCGACCTGGTATCGGAGGGACGGATCGAACTGATATTCGGCAGAGGTGCTTTTACGGATAACTTTTCCTTATTCGGCTTTGACACTAAAGATTACGATGCCCTTTTTATGGAAAAGCTTAAACTGTTTGAGCAGCTCAATACCAGTGAGCAGGTAAGCTGGCAGGGCAGGTTCCGGGCGCCGCTTGACCATGCCGAGATCGCGCCAAGGCCGGCACAGCCAAAACTGCCCGTATGGATCGGCGCGGGTTCCCCGGCCAGTGTGGCACGGGCGGCTTCAATGGGATACCCGGTAGCGATTCCAGTATTGGGCGGATCGCTTCCCGGCTATGCGCAAACGGCAAATCTTTACCAGCAAACCTGGGAACAAAGCGGCTACGCAAGGCAAGACCTGCGCTTAGCTGTTTTTTCACATTTGCATGTTACGGGTACATCCCAGGAGACTGTTAACGATTTTTATCCCTACTATTCTGCTTACCTGGAGCCTTTGTATAAGCAAGCCATGCCCAAAGCGCATTATCATAGTATGCTTTCTCCGTACGGTTCGCTGATCGCGGGGAGCCCGCAGCAGGTTATTGATAAGCTGCTGTATCTGAAGGAAAACATGGGGCTTACCCGTTATGTCGGGCAGATCGATATCGGCGGGCAGGATTTTACTGACGTCATTAAAGGAGTAGAGCTATTTGCAGGCAAGGTAGTACCTGTGATCAGGAGCAATTGACGGCAAATTCGAGCGTAGAAAAGGAGATGAATGGCCGAGTAGTTATAATCAACCGGCCTGATATCAGGCGCTAATGGTCTAATATTGCATCTAAAGGGAGTTGAAAACTATCGGTTCATTGGAAATAGATAGATAATAAGGGCTTAAGGTAACTTGTGTTTTAAATTCAACATCTAAAAAAAATATTTGTCTTATAAGTAATACCTATAAATTTGCTTCCACTTTTTTTATTAAATCATCAATATCGAAGGGCTTAGCTATAAAATCATTTGGTGCGCCATCTTGCTTTAGGGATTGTGATAAATTATGTGAAGCCGATATCAGGATAACAGGCACATTCTCTGTTTCCAAGCTACTTTTTATATGACGGCAAATAACCCGGCCATCCATGTTGCCTAACATGACATCCATTAATATCAGGTCAGGGTGAAATTGCTGTATCACTTTAAAAACATCCTCACCGGTATTCAGTGTTTCCACTTCATACCCTTTATCCAATAAAATATACGATATGATTTCTAAAATGTCCTGATCATCATCCAAGACTAATATTTTCTGTTTCATAGCAAGTAAATCAAGACTTTAACAAAAGGCAGACCATATTTGATTGATGAAAAAATTGAAATTTAGCCGTGTTCAACTATTGGATCTTTTTAGTTGTTAAAATATTTTAGAGATTTGGGAGTTTAGTTTCGTTGACAACCTCGCTTAATATCACCTATGGACACTTTTAACCTATTAGAAGAAAAACAGGCTATTCTATCTGCGATCATTGCATCTACCGATGACACTATTGTCAGTAAGTCCCTTGAAGGAATAATTACCAGCTGGAATCCTGCTGCGGAAAACATGTTTGGTTACACCGCGGAGGAAGCTATCGGAAAACATATCTCCCTGATCATCCCTGATGACCGGTTAGAAGAAGAAAATTTCATTATCGGTCAGATCAAAAGCGGTAAAAAAGTCGACCATTTTGAAACGGTGCGACAAAGCAAAAGCGGCATTCTTATACCGATCTCTGTCACCGTTTCACCGATCATAGATAGCCGCGGCAATATCATCGGTGCTTCCAAAATCGCCAGGGATATATCAGAACAGAAAAGATCGGTAGAAAGAAAAGCTACACTCGCCGCTATTGTTAATACTTCCGATGATGCGATCATCAGCAAAACTTTGGATGGCATCATTACCAGCTGGAACAGATCCGCAACCAAAATTTTCGGCTACGATGAAGGTGAAGCAGTTGGTAAACATATTTCACTCATTATTCCCCCTGACCGTATACAGGAAGAAAGCTTTATAATCGGTGAAATTAAAAAGGGCAATAAGGTAGATCATTTTCAAACTTTCAGACGAACAAAAATCGGTGAACTGATCCCCATCTCATTATCCGTCTCCCCGATAGAAGATGATAACGGGAATATTATCGGCGCTTCAAAAATTGCCCGTGATATCAGCGGCGACCACGCTACGCAAAAGGAAAAGGCTGACCTCTATGAACAGTTGAAAGATCTTAACGCTAAAAAGGATGAATTTATAGCACTCGCAAGCCACGAGCTTAAAACACCTTTAACCAGTATACATGGTTACATGCAGATCCTTTCCCAACGCGTAACTGATGAAAAAAACAAAATGTTCGTTCAGAAGACAAAAAAACAGGTGGCTAAGTTAAGCGCTTTAGTGGCCGATCTGCTGGACGTGTCTAAAATTGAAGCTGGGAAACTGCAATTCTCGAATGAGGCATTAGCTATTCGAGAAGTAGTAGAGGATGCGATCGACCTAATTTCCCATTCGAATGAAGGCTATGAGATCAGTTTGCATACTGATTTAAACGAGCAGCTTATTTACGGGGATGCACATCGAATAGAACAAGTCATGATCAATTTGTTAACCAATGCTATAAGATATGCGCCTGGCCAGCATAAAATTGAGGTTTACTTAAGCAGAGAAAGTGATTTTATAAAAATCGGGGTCAAGGATCATGGCGTTGGAATAGCACCGGATAAGCTAAACGATATATTTTCGAGGTTCTACCGGGTTGATGACAAGAACCCGCAAATTTCCGGGCTGGGCATAGGACTTTACTTATGTTATGAGATCGTCATGCGGCATCAGGGCAAAATATGGGCTGAAAGCAAACTAAATCAAGGAAGTACTTTCTGGTTTACGTTGCCATGTTAAAGAGGGATAAGATCGGCATAAAAAGTTAACAGAAGCTTATTGTGGGGATCAAAACAACCAAACGTCCTCCAGTCAGAATTTAATAAAGCGCTGCATCGGATATACGCTCGCAGGGCTTGTGATCCGTATGCTTGAAACGAAAAGAATCGCTTTGGCCTGAACCACCCAAAAGCTACATTAGTTCAAACACGAAAAAATAGTTTGAATTTAAACTGTTGGAATTCTAACTTTGCATTATATTTAATATCTTATGCAACAGCAGAGCGAATCGTTAGTTGAACATGGACCGCGGCTGGTGATCATCACCGTTACCGCAGTATTTTGCGCGTTACTGGAGATCATAGACACTACGATCGTAAATGTTGCGCTAAACAATATGCGCGGTAGCTTAGGCGCTACTTTAAACGAGATCAGTTGGGTGATCACTGCCTATTCTTTGGCCAACGTGATCATTATACCCTTAACCAGTTGGCTATCCCAGCAATTTGGCCGGCGGAATTATTTTGCGGCATCCATTATAATTTTTACCATATGTTCCTTCCTATGCGGCAATGCGCATTCGATTACGGAGCTGATCATTTTTCGGTTCTTACAAGGAATGGGCGGCGGCGCCTTGCTGGTCACTTCGCAAACGATCATCACCGAGAGCTGGCCGCCAGAAAAACGTGCGATGGCCCAGGCCATCTATGTTTTAGGTATTATTGTCGGGCCAACCCTGGGCCCTCCGCTGGGCGGCTACATCGTAGATAACTTTTCCTGGCCGTTTATCTTCTTTATCAATATCCCGGTGGGTATCGTTGCCACGTTATTAACCTTGTCATATGTAAGAAGCCCGAAATATGAACAAAAGAGAACTGCCAGCGAGATCGACTGGGCCGGAATATTTTTGCTGACCGTCGGTATCTCCTCTTTACAGTATGTGCTGGAAAAAGGGCAGGAAGATGACTGGTTCAATAGCAAATTGATCATCACTTTATGCATTACCGCTTTCCTGGGCTTGTATTTATTTGTCTGGCGCCAGCTGGAAACCAGGTTCCCGGTGGTTAACCTGAGAGTGTTAAAAAACGGTAACTTACGGATGGGGGTTATGTTGTCTTTCATTATGGGTTTTGGCACGTTCGGATCCACCTTCGTGATCCCGCTATTTACCCAGTCACTTTTGGGCTGGACCGCCCAGCAGGCCGGTGTACTGCAATTACCCAGTACCTTGTTCGTAGCGGTGATGATGCCGGTAGTGGCTATGCTCATACAAAGAGGTGTTCAACAAAAATACCTGATCGCCCTGGGCATGTTCATCTTTTATATTTTTTGTATGATGTGTTACAAGATCATCGTGCCCGATACCAGCGCGGGAGATTTCTTTTGGCCATTGATCGTTAGGGGGCTGGGCATGGGCTTATTATCCGTGCCGGTAAGTACCATGTCCTTGTCTACACTTAAAGGACAGGAGATCGGTCAGGGCGCCGCTTTTACTGGCATGATGCGCCAATTGGGCGGCTCATTTGGGGTAGCGCTGATTTCCACTTTTTTGTCCAGGGAAACGAGCATTCATCGGGTGGACATGGTGAGCAAACTGAATGTCAATGATCTGAATGTACAAAACCGGGTTGCTCAACTGGCTGCCGGGATGCGGACGCATGGCCTGGACAGCTTAACGTCACGGAATACCGCTTATCAAATGCTGGACGGTTCGGTTACGGTGCAGGCTACGCTGCTTTCCTACATGGATGTTTTCATGATGGTCGGCATCCTGTTCGTAATATTTGTTCCGCTGGTATTGTTGTTTATTAAGAAATCCAGTTCCAAAGTAAGCCTGGCAGATGCCGCACATTAAATTTTCATTGATTATCCAGTAAATTTGTAATGATGAAACCTGATCCAAAAGCTGAGCTGATTGCCGAATTTTGCCAGTCTATATTCGAACTACGGTACAAGCTGCGCCGAATGTTCCAGTTGAAACTCAAAGAGGCCGGTATCAGTGTTAGCTTTGAAGTGTTGGAGATCCTGAAACTATTAGGTAACCAGGCTGGTTTAAACCAGCAGGAGTTATCGGATCTGTTATTTAAGGATAAATCCAGCATGACTTATCTGATCGACAACATGGTTAAGGCCGGCCTGGTTACCCGGAAGGAAGACGAAAATGACCGGCGCAATAAGCTGATCATACTAACACCGAAAGCTCAGCAGTTAAAAATACAGCTGGCGCCATTGGTCACAGATTGCTACTTAACTTTAGCCGCTGAGGTGACCGGCATAGAAATTAAAGCGGGCATCGCGATGCTGGCTAAAATGAATCACTCGTTAACGGAATTTATGATTTAACCGTTATCAATTCCTTTAGGATCAACACCGTTAAGTATATGAACCTGTTTGTTATTATTACTTTTTTGTTCGCGATTAGCACTTTGTTCAGCTACGTTAATGCGCGTTGGATCAAGCTTCCGGGCGTTATCGGCGTGATGGTGCTGGCGATAGTCACAGCCTTACTTACCTTAGTAGCGGGTAAAGCGTTGCCTGGCTTTAGCCGTTTTATACTTGATCTCTCCCGGTCGATTGATTTTTCAAAAACGCTGTTAGATGTTTTGCTTGGCTTTTTACTATTTGCCAGTGCCCTGCACTTCGACCTTAATAAACTGAAAGAAAATTTAAGAGGCGTGCTCATCATCAGCACGGTGGGTGTGTTGTTATCGACCTTGTTGTTTGGCGGTCTTTTATATTTCATAGTTGGACTGATTCATTTACCCATTCCTTTAATCTACTGTTTGTTGTTTGGCGCGTTAATTTCTCCCACAGATGCCGTGGCCGTGGCAGCGTTGTTAAAAAAGTCAAAGATGCCCGCACGGTTAGAAACGATCATATCCGGGGAATCACTCTTCAACGACGGTATCGGACTGGTGTTGTTCGTTACGTTCTTAGAACTTACGGAGACTCCAGGGAAAACGTTTTCGCTTTCTGTCGCTGCACAATTATTCGCGCAGGAAGTTTTTGGCGGAATCGTACTGGGAAGCGTCATGGGCTGGCTGGCTTACCGAATGATCCGCTCTGTTGATGATTTTCAGACGATCGTATTGATATCGATCACACTGGTGATGGGAATCTCCGTTGTAGCGGGATTGCTGCACGTATCCATTCCTTTAGCAGTTGTTGCTGCCGGATTGTTGATCGGCAGCCGCTGTTTCGGCAAAGACCCGGAGCATGACACTAAGGAATACCTGGAAAAAGTGTGGGGGCTCATGGATGAATTACTTAACACGATCTTGTTCGTATTGATCGGATTGCAAATGGTTTCGGTGTCCTTTAGCTGGAATTATTTGCTTGTAGGAGGGCTTGCCATTGTTATTTTATTAATCGCAAGAGGATTGAGCATCATCCTCCCTATCGTTTTTTTACGCCGGTCGCTTAAGCTGCAATATAGCAGCATTTTTATCCTGACCTGGGGTGGATTAAGGGGTGGCATATCGGTAGCCTTAGCGTTGTCGCTACCTGATTCACCCTACAGGGAAATTATACTGGCCGGCAGTTTTTTCATCGTGGTCTTCTCCATCGTCTTCCAGGGCTTAACGTTGAACAAGGTGGTCAATAAGCTAATTTAGCTTAGAAGTGCCTCCTATGGCGCTTAATAATAACTTAAGCCTAATAGGCCGTCCAGCCGCCATCGGCAACGATAACTGTTCCATTCACGAAGCTGGCATCCGTCGAGGCAAGAAATAAGGCAACTGTCGCGATCTCATCACTTTCACCGGTCCTGGGGTTAAGGCCGATGCCGGACATTGCTCTTTCCATACCCAGTTCGCTGGGAGCTTTGATGGTGTCAGAGATACTGGTATTGACCGCTCCCGGCGCTATCGCATTACAACGGATACCCATTTTTGCGTATTGGAAGCCCACGCTTTTGGTCAGTCCGATCAGGGCATGCTTAGAGGCCGTATAGCTGGCGCCGCCTCTTGACCCCTGCAAGCCGCCGATAGAAGCTACGTTAATGATCACACCCGAACCTTTTTCAACAAAGACCAGTAGTGCTTTTCGCATTGCCCGCATTGGGCCGGTAATATTTACCGCCAGGATCCGATCCCATAATTCGTCCGTGATCTCTCCCACCGGTACGAAGTCATCCATAATGCCCGCATTGTTGACCAGGATGTCCAGCGTACCGAATTTCTCGATCGCCGTGTCGATCAGGAGCCGAATGTCACTTTCCAGCGCTACGTTGGTCAGCACTGCAACGGCGGTTCCGCCGGCTGTCTGGATTTCGGTGGCAACCTGCCTGGCACCGGCTAAATTAATATCCGACACCACAACTTTAGCACCCTCCTGCGCATATAACAGGGCGATAGCTCTCCCCATTCCGGAAGCGGCCCCGGTAACGACAGCTACTTTATTTTCCAATTTATTCATTTTCTGTTCCGATATTTGACAAAGGTAGGCTAAAAAGAACTGGCGAACGATGACCGGCATCAGCAGTGTTAGTGACCAGGGTCACTACTGCGCCGCAGTAGATACCGTCCTTTATCCCTACCTTTAACGTTTGCGCTTATGCAAACGTTGACGGACAGCAACGCAGCTGCACTAATCATTAAATATTAATTAAGAACGATGAATACGGATAAAGTAATACCAGCTACCGATAATGAAGAGGAAGAAGAAACGTTAGATCTGACAAAAGAGCCTGAACAGGAAAGTTGGCTGAGCCATTGGCCGCTGCTCACCGCGTTGCTGATCCTGCTGGCCATGCTGATCCTCGAATTCGGGTTCCGTTATCAGCCCCCATTCCCGATTAACCTGGTCATTTTTACCATTGCTTTCCTGCTGGCCGGTTATAATGTATTAGGCATGGCCTGGCGTAAGGCCAAACGCTTCGACTTTTTCAACGAATTCTTTTTGATGAGCGTAGCGACCGTCGGTGCTTTCAGCATCGGTTCTTACAGCGAAGGGGTAGCGGTGATGGTCTTTTATTCCATTGGCGAGTGGTTCCAAGATGCGGCAGTAGACCGCGCCAAGCGCAGCATCAAAGCGCTGCTGGATATCCGGCCTGACCAGGTTACCGTGATCCGGGACGGACAGCCTTCGGTCATCGATCCCAAAGCCGTTCAGCTAGACGAGATCATACAGATTAAAGCGGGTGAAAAAGTCGCACTCGATGGCATCCTTCATTCGGAGTCGGCCACCTTCAACACCGCTGCCCTGACCGGTGAAAGCCGGCCGGATACCAAAAAGACAGGTGAAGCAGTTTTAGCAGGCATGATCAACCTGGATAAAGTATCCGAGGTCCAGGTCAAGTCCCTTTTTAAAGACAGTAAACTCAGCAAGATCCTGGAAATGGTGCAGGACGCCACCGCCCGTAAATCACAAACCCAGCTTTTTATCAGCCGGTTTGCCAGGGTATATACACCCATCGTTTTCGCACTGGCGCTGCTGGTATGCTTCGCGCCCTATTTCTTTACAGACGCCTATAACTTTCACCAGTGGTTTTACCGGGCGCTGGTGTTCCTGGTGATCAGTTGCCCCTGCGCCCTGGTGGTATCTATACCCTTAGGTTATTTCGGTGGTATCGGCCTGGCTTCGCGCAATGGTATCCTGTTCAAGGGTTCCAATTTCCTGGATGTAATGACCCGTATCGACACGGTAATCATGGATAAGACCGGGACGCTTACCAAAGGGGTATTCAAAGTCCAGGAAGTGGTCGCGGAAGGACTGGACAAGGAAGAACTGGTGCGCCTGGCAGCGGTGATCGAAAAGAATTCTACACACCCGATCGCCAAAGCGATCGTAGCCTATGCCGGTGACACGCCGGGCGGACTAAAAGCGGAAAACGTAGAAGAGATCTCCGGGCACGGTCTGAAAGGCTCGGTTGATGGCAAAAGTGTCTTAGCAGGCAATACCCGGCTGCTAAAGAAATTCAATATCCCATATCCTGCCCAGGTAGACACACTGGTCGATACAGTCGTCGTGATCGCTGTTAACGAAAAATATGCCGGTTACCTGACCATTGCGGATGAGATCAAGGAGGATGCCCGCCAGGCTATTGAACAACTGCATCGACTGAACATCGCCACGGTGATGCTGTCCGGGGATAAGCAAGCGGTGGTCGACCAGGTGGCCAAGGCATTAGGTATCGATGAAGCTTATGGCGACCTGCTTCCCGATGGCAAGGTGCAAAAGGTTCAGGCTTTTAAGGACGCAGGCAGGCGTATCGCCTTTGTGGGCGATGGGGTGAATGATGCCCCGGTTGTGGCGCTGGCCGATGCAGGGATCGCTATGGGCGGCCTGGGCAGCGATGCCACCATTGAGACCGCTGATATCGTGATCCAGAATGATCAGCCCGCTAAGATCACGGCAGCTATTGGGGTAGGTCAGCTCACCAAACGGATCGTCTGGCAGAACATTAGCCTGGCGATGATCGTCAAAGTCATCGTTTTGGTACTCGGCGCAGGCGGCGTGACTAACCTCTGGGAGGCGGTCATCGCCGATGTGGGAGTAGCCTTATTGGCCATTCTCAACGCGGTGCGGATCCAGCAGATGAAGCTGGACTGAGTCGACAATGCCATTAAGTTGAGGACCTGACGGCTTTACAGTCAAGAACCGGATCATATCCGGTTCTTTAATTTTACGGAAATCATAGCTGTATATGCCTGCAAACATTAAAATCATTAACGACCTAAAGAACTTTATTACACAGTCTGCTACTCAAATAGAACTAAAGGAATTATTCACACACTCAAAAACGGATTTCTCCCGCAATAGAAAGTTAGGGTTTGAGCGATTGGTTCTTTTATTAATTAATTTTCCGTAAGAGTTACAGTATTGAAATCGCTGAATTTTATAATTGGTTGGAAATAGATGAACTAATGGTAAGCAAATCAGCTTTTTGTCAGCAACGTATGAAAATCAAAGATTTATTCTTTGCTTGCCTCAATGAAGTTTTGGTACAAGGTTTCTATGAGCATTAGGACAGGATATTAAGCGTTGGAATGGAATGCGAGTTATTGCCGTAGATGGGTCAATAATAAATTTGATTCATTACGAGGAAGTCATAAATCACTTTGGCACTCAAAGCAATAAAAGAGAGAAAAAAATCCCAATGGGGCAGGCACTATCCGCTTATGATATATTAAATGAGATTACCATAAGAACAGAACTGTATCCTGTGAAAATATCTGAACAGAGAATGGCACAACATTGGGTGCAATATTATGAACCGAATATGTTGTTGATCTATGATCGTGGTTGTCCTGGCTTTATCAGTTTCTTCCTTCACCAAAATAAAGAACAGCCACAACCATTCATTATGCGTTGTCCGCTAAGGTTTACTTACGAGATAAGAGACTTTGTTATTAGTATTGATAACGACACAGTGGTTGCTTTTAGAGCGAATAAGTACTCATCAGATGAGTTATACAAGCATGGATTACTTGTTCCGACAGGTTCAACTATCAATGTTCGGTTAATTAAGGTCGTGCTTGACGATGGTACAATAGAAGTATTGGCAACTAATCTGTTTAACAAAGCAGAACACCCACAAGAAATCTTCAAAGAGTTGTATTTTTTGCGATGGGGCATTGAAACTAATTTTAGCTCGATCAAAAATCAATTACAATTGGAAGCGTTCAGCGGACAGCGCGTTACGACGATCATGCAAGATTTTTATATTACTTTCTTCCTGTCCAATTTGCAGGCGATCATCGCAAAACCATGTGAAAAAAAGATAGTCTTAATTACTTCAAAACGGCTACATCAATATAAAATCAATAAGAACATTGCCTTTGGAATAATGAAAAACAGGCTGATAGACTTGTTTATGAATCGATATCCTGAAAAGATAGTGCATCATCTGGAAGAATTATTTATTCATTATCTCGAACCAGTGAGGCCAAATCGAAAATATCCACATTGCAGAAAAACCTACAAATCGAGAAGTAAATACGAGACGCTAACTAATTATAAAAGAGCTATTTGAGTTGGCTTTAAAGTAGTTTAACGTCTGTCAAAAAGTTTCAGATAGTCATTTAATGGGGACAACCCAACTGTCTTTCGACGTAAATCAACGTTAAGTGAATCTTGAATTGGTAGTGGCTTTGCGTAGTGTGTTTTTAAATCTATACTGACTTGTGTCCCATACAATTGCTTATGTCCTTGACCAATCAATACTCGATCTTGTAAAAAGGCATAATTCTCTCCTGATGCATTGTGTCGTTTAACTTGCTTGCTCATCAGTACTAACGCTCTCTGTTGAAATGCTAAATCCTCGTCACAGTGCTGTATGATTGCCCAAAAACCCTTACTGCCATCTTCACCAACTAAGTCGTAACCTGGAAAGCCATGTTTGGAAATTATTTTTTTAGCTTCAATCATATTTAAACTATCCACTCTTCCCGTATTTTTGTTGATAGTTGCCTCATTATATAGGGATTTTTTGCCATTTATAAGGTTGCGAGATTCAATTCGCCATTTTTGATCCTCTTTAAACATCATCATGATGCTCTTTAGCAATACAGAATCGATTTTCGATTCACAAAAAGCAACAGGGGACAGCACGATAAAAAATAAAAAAACAGACAGTAGTTTCATAACTAATAATTTAGGTGAAGATAGATCTTTGCTCCCATTTTTCATAAAATTATTTTTTTGGGGCCTATAGGTTAAGAGGAAATTGATCAATATCCATTCCTCTTAACTTAATGGCATTGGACTGAGCCGAGGTTTTAAGCTTTTATTGCATCCCAGAAAAGACGAAAGCTGGTCTCCAGCAGTTCCTCGTTGAACTCATGGGTGCCGATCTTTACACCACCAGCTCATGACCGAAAGCGAGCAGCGGCATTAGAGAAAATGTATCGGAAGTCAATATCATCTCAAAGACCTCAACTATAAAGAGGCTAAATAAGAAACGTCAATAAGCTTTTCAGTTGATTTATTTGGTAAAAAGGGACATCTGGATACTTTTATCAATGGCCAGACGAAGAGGCCGTCTTAGTATCAGTTATCTTGTGATCGACTTCTAGCGAAAGTACGATTCCTGCAGCACCTGCAGTGATGTTTATGCCGTCATGACCAGCAATTACCCGCAAATATCCTTCACTAGAATTAATAATTCAGCCATCCCAAATGGTTTTTGCAGGCTTGCCGTAACTTCAGCTAGCTCCGCATATCTGTCCAGCATGGGACTGCCCGATATCAATATCTGCGGGATAGATTGGGTGCCTGGATGAGTATGCAACATGATACAAATAATATGTCCGCTAACGGATGGCAGGCGTTCATCAATGATGAATAGATCCGCTTGTATCGCGGCTAATTCTTCGATGCTGGTCAATGCCGGGTAACTCGTGACCCGGTAACCGCTACCAAGCAGGAATTGGGCAATCAGGCTTTGGAGTGTTTCATTAT
>NZ_FNAI01000044.1 GCF_900101875.1 Mucilaginibacter pineti | reverse complement strand
TCATATTCAGCAAGGCCAAGTCGGTCATATCTTTGCGCGGTATCACGGGTGCGGTCTTCGGCACGTACCCAAAACTCACGGGCATCATCACCGGGGAACACCGGCCTGTCTTTTTGGGACTGATGTTTGAAGATGGCATTCCGCTTGCGGATCACCTCCTGGGGCGAAAGTGGTACGGCCATTTCAATTTCGTAAGTAGGGAACTCATGCCATGCCCCGCGGTACATCCAAAGCCAGCAATCATCCACCCATGCTTCGGTACCTTTTAAGCGTTTAAGGGCGGCAATGATAATGTTGAAACAAACCAGGTGCGTACCGTTAGGATCAGCAAAATCACCTGCGGCAAAGATCTGCTGCGGTTTTATTTTTTGCAGAAGTTCAATGGTTAATAAGATATCTTCCTCGCCCACGGTATTCTTCTTGGTTTTGCCCGTTTCATAAAAAGGCAAAGCCATAAAATGGATATGATCGTCGGTCAACCCCGCGTAACGCGCACCCGAGATAGCCTCCGTTTTACGGATGAACCCTTTTACATTGCGGATCTCCCGGGTATCTATCTGGTTAGGCTGTTTCTGCGGGAAAAAAGCACGCATCTCTTCATATAACTTAGCTAAATGACCCGCATCTTCGCCAATGCTGTTGGTAAAATCAATAGCAAACTCCATGTAACGCAATACATCATCATCCCAAACAGCGGTATTACCCGATGTTTGATAAGCTACATGCACATCATGCCCCTGGTCAACCAAACGGATGAACGTACCACCCATAGAGATCACATCATCATCCGGGTGAGGAGAAAAGATCACCGAACGTTTTTTGGCAGGTAAAGCCCGCTCCGGCCGTTGCGAATCATCGGCATTGGGCTTGCCGCCCGGCCAGCCGGTAATGGTATGCTGGATCTGGTTAAAAATATCAATGTTGATATTGTATACCGGACCCTGCTCTACAGCTAACTGCGCCATACCATGGTTATTGTAATCCTCCTCAGTAAGTTTTAATATCGGTTTGCTGATGGTATCAGCCAGCCAGATCACGGCTTTCTTCTTTAATAAATTATCATCCCAGGAACAATCTTTTACTAACCACGGCGTATCAAAACGGGTAAGTTCAGATGCCGCATCCTCATCCAGCACAAACTCTACATGATCAGACAGCTGCAGGTAAGTAGCCGGTACCTCGCCCGACATTTCCCCTTCTACCGCTTTTTTGATGATAGGTGCCTTCTTTTTGCTCCAGGCCATCAGGATGATCTCGCGGGCTTTAAAAATGGTACCGATACCCATGGTGATGGCTTTGGTGGGCACATTGGCCTTACCGCCAAAATCACGGGAAGCATCGTTACGGGTAAGGTCATCTAAAGTAACCAAACGTGTACCCGAGTTGGGTGCCGATCCCGGCTCGTTAAAACCGATGTGACCGGTACGGCCGATCCCTAACAGTTGCAGATCAAGCCCGCCTAACTCCTCTATCTGGCGTTCATAGTTCAGGCAAAAAGCTACTACCTCATCCTTATCAACAGTACCATCGGGAATGTGCACATTGGCCTTATCGATATCCACCAGACCAAACAAATGCTCGTACATGAAAGTAACATAGCTTTGGGCAGCATCTGGCTTCATGGGATAATATTCATCGAGGTTAAAAGTGATGACATCTTTAAACGATAAACCATCTTCCTTGTGTAAGCGTACCAGTTCGGCATAAATGGCAATCGGTGTAACCCCGGTAGCCAAACCCAGCACGGCTTTTTCCCCACGTGCCTGCTTGTCGCGGATGAGGGCGGCTATCCTTGCGGCTACGGCCACGGATGCCTGCTGCTTACTGCCATAAACACTTACCGGCAGCTTCTCGTACCGGGTTTCTTCCAATAAATTTAATCGGGCCATAA
>NZ_FNAI01000016.1 GCF_900101875.1 Mucilaginibacter pineti | reverse complement strand
GTCAGTTTGCTCCGGAATGGGGTGGTCAGTTTGAACCCGGAACGGGTGGTCACTTTAAACCGGAATGGGGTGGTCAGTTTGAGCGGAATCTCCACAATACTTAAAGAATGTTATGAAATCAAAATGTGCTTAAAAATAGAGAAACGGTCTACTGCAATTAAGCAATTGAATATAGAACATTCCAGGTTTAATCGCGCTCGTGAACTTTTGTTAAGTCAAAACTTAAGCTTGAACGAGTTCGAAACTATCAAAACAGATTATATAACGAAACTACAAGCGCTACAGGAAATTGTGGATAATAACCCAGATTACGTAGAGAAATTCGGAGTATCTGTACATAATCAAGGGAGCTCAATATTGAGACTATATGATTTTTTTAAGATGGCAAACACAAAAGACCAGCGGAGATTAATAGGGCTAATTTCTCCGGCAAATCTCACTTTTAATGGAACCGATTTTGATATAAAGCAGTATGGATTGGCTATGAAACTTATTTACCATTCATAATTAGTGGTCTAAACAATATAATGATACAATTCAAATTAAAGATATAAAAGGAAAAGAACCTTTAAGTAGAAATGTCGCACTATGTAAATAACCCTAACTAAGATACTGACTTGCTTTTTTGAATTATAATAGCATTTATAATCGCTAAAAAAGTTCGAACTTGTAACTGTCTGGTTTGTAGTAAGTTGTTTTGGTTTTGAACTTGCTTGGGTAACCGGAGCAGGATCGAACAACTAAGAAGTTGATTATCAGTTTTTTACTTGAATACCCATTGAATCAATAAGCCTTGTTAGAAAATGAAAAAGCCTTGTAAGTTATTGATTCTCAATAGAGAAGTTCGAACTTCAAGGCTTTTTATCTGAAAAGTAGCGGGGAGCAGGATCGAACTGCCGACCTTAGGGTTATGAATCCTACGCTCTAACCATCTGAGCTACCCCGCCGTTTTTATTTATTATTACTCTTTTAGTATGGTTATTAAAAGAGCGGCCATGCTTTAAAACCGTGGCCTTTCCTAAAAAGGTTTGCAAATATAGCAGAAATTCGTTTTCTTTAGAAAAAATGTTAACATTTACGGCTTAACCCCGTTTTCAAGTATAAACCCCAATGTCCGAAAAAAAGAAATTTACCATTGAGTACGAGATAAAATCATCTCCAAGAATACTGTATACCTTTTTAAATGAGCCTAATGGCTTAGCTCAGTGGTTTGCCGATGATGTAAGCATTAGGGATCAGATTTATACTTTTACCTGGGATGATGAACCGCAAAAAGCCAAGCTTGTTACCGTAAAAGAAAACAAACTGGTACGTTTTAAGTGGGTTGACGATGAGCCGCAGACCTATTTTGAGATGGAAATTCTGCAGGACGAGCTTACCAATGATGTTGCACTAAGCATCACCGATTTTGCAACCGAAGATCTTATTGCCGAGCGCAGGCTCATTTGGGATAACCAGATTGAGTATCTCATAAGTGTATTAGGCGCCTAAGGGAATTTAATTTTAGCTAATTTTGTATTGTGGAACTGTATTTTTGCGTTAATGAAAATTAACGGACCAAAAATCAAAGTTCCGTACCCTTTAATGTACAAACTGCGCTGATGAAGAAGATCCATCTTTTACTGCTTAAATCATTTATAAGGCCTTTTGCAGTTACGCTGTTCATCGTAATGTTTGTGCTGTTGATGTTGTTTTTGTTTAAATACATTGACGATCTTATTGGCAAAGGCTTTGCCTGGTACACCATTCTTGAGCTGATGATGTACAACTCGGCCACCAACGTGGCTATGGCACTGCCGCTTTCGGTACTGCTCTCCACCATCATGACGTACGGCGCCCTTGGCGAAAATTATGAGCTGGTGGCTATTAAGGCGGCCGGTATTTCCCTGCGCAGGGCTATGTACCCTATGATCGTTATCGTATCTGTACTGGCTACTGCCGCTTTCTTTTTCTCAGATTATATGTTGCCGGTGGCCAACCTTAAATACTTTTCACTGCTATATGATGCCCGTAAACAAAAATCGGCCGATTTACTGCCCGAGAAGATCTTCAGTACCAATTTTCCTAACTATGTTATCCGTGTAAACCGTAAAGACCCGGATGGGCAAAGGCTTTATGATATCGTTATTTACGAAAAAAACCCTGCGGGGAATAATACTACCGTAACCTGGGCAAAAGAAGGCATTATGTACCGCACCATGGGCGATAAAATGCTGGTCTTAAAACTTAAAAACGGCGTAAGGTACGAGGAGCCTCCTGCCGATAATGCGTCCTATAACCTGCAGCAGCGTTTAATGCGTTTCCGGTTTGCTGAGCGCGAGCAACGGTTTGATCTTTCGAGCTTTAAACTTGCCCGTACCGATGAAAATGAATTTAAGCAGGCATCGCAAATGATGAACTTAAAGCAGCTTAAGTTTTTTGTTGATTCATCGCAAAAGCAGGTAGATTCTAATGTGGCGTTGAACTTTAGGCTTATTTCGCCTTATATCAAATATTTTTCGCTTCCGGCAAAACCAAAATTCAAAAAATTTATTGCTGCAGATAAGGATGTACTAAAAAGTATGACGCCTACAAATCAACTGATGGCGTTGTCAAATGCTTCGTCCGAAGTTCGTTCAGTTAAAGATATATTGAAAAACCGTTCAGAAAGATATGAAGCCGATGCGATGACCATTCGCAGGTATGCGTCTGAAGTGCAAAAAAAATATACTCTTTCTGCTGCTTGTATAGCCCTGTTTTTGATTGGCGCGCCGCTCGGGGCCATCATCCGCAAGGGAGGCTTAGGCTTGCCGGTGGTAATATCGGTTGTCTTTTTCCTCATCTATTACATCATCTCCACCATTGGCGAAAAGTCTGTAAGGGCAGGCAACGTATCTACCTTTTTTGGCATGTGGGTGGCCATCATCGTGCTAACGCCCATTGGCTTGTTCCTTTCGTACAAGGCCGCTACAGATTCGGCTTTGTTTGATATGGAAGCATACAAACGAGTGTTCAATAAAATTTTTAAACGCAAAGAGGCATAGCAAGATTTTCCCATCCAGCTATTTTACACAGTGCCGACCAGAATCAGTTTTATATATTTTAAATTTGGGTGAAAATTTATACTGCATGGCACCCTTTAACAGGTGTCATCCGTAATACCTATACAATGTTAAATACGATACAAGAAGCAATTGACGATATAAAAGCCGGTAAAATGATCATCGTAGTTGATGATGAAGACCGCGAAAATGAAGGCGATTTTTTAACTGCCGCCCGTAATGCAACGCCCGAAGCGATCAACTTTATGGTACGTTATGGTCGTGGTTTGGTTTGCGCGCCTATTACAAAAGATAGGGCCCGCGAGCTTAATCTTGAGCCGATGGTGAGCCATAATACCACATCGCATGAAACTAATTTTACGGTTTCTGTTGATTTGTTGGGTCATGGCTGTACAACCGGAATCTCGGCCACCGACAGGTCAAAAACCACTTTGGCTTTGATAGACCCCGCAACCCGTCCCGAAGATTTAGGAAGACCAGGGCATATTTTCCCGCTTATAGCAAAAGATGGCGGCGTACTGCGCAGAACCGGCCATACCGAGGCCGCTATTGACCTTGCTGTATTGGCCGGGTTTGAACCTGCAGGCGTAATATGCGAAATCATGAAAGAGGATGGTGATATGGCCCGTCTGCCCGATTTGCTGGTGATGGCTAAGGAGTTTGATCTTAAAATAATATCTATAAAAGACCTTATAACTTACCGGTTGGATACCGAATCGCTGGTTAAAAAAGAGGTGTCAGTGAAAATGCCAACCGAATGGGGCGATTTTGAAATGGTGGCTTATACCCAGGTAGACACCGGCGAGAATCACCTTGCCCTTGTGAAAGGTACTTGGGAGCCCGGTGAGCCAATTTTGGTAAGGGTGCATAGTTCATGCGTTACCGGTGATATATTTGGCTCATGTCGCTGCGATTGTGGCCCACAGCTGCATAAGGCCATGGAGATGATAAGTAAAGAAGGTAAAGGTGTTGTGGTTTACATGAACCAGGAGGGCCGGGGTATTGGTCTTATCAACAAACTTAAAGCTTACCACCTACAGGAAAACGGTTACGATACTGTTGAAGCAAACGTAAAACTTGGCTTTAAAATGGATCAGCGCGACTATGGTATCGGCGCGCAGATATTGCGTAGCCTGGGCATTTCAAAAATGCGGTTGATGAGCAACAATCCTAAAAAACGCGCAGGCCTTATTGGTTACGGCTTAGAAGTGGTAGAGAACGTACCCATCGAAATTGCATCAAACCCACATAACGAAGTATACCTGCGCACCAAAAGAGATAAAATGGATCATGCCATTATGCGCGATCATTAAGTCTTTTTGATGTGCAAGTGTGCAGATTCCAGATGTGCAGATGAACTTTGGATGTTCAGATTATAGATTTCAAATGTGCAGATAAACCTCGGATGTGCAGATTTCAAATTCCAGATTTGCAGATAAAAAAGGAGATAATGATTGATTTTCGGATCAATTTTCATCTCCTTTTTTTATGAAATAATGGTAATCTTTTAATCCCAAAAATCCTCGTTCAGACAAAATCATCTGCACATCTGGAATTTGAAATCTGCACATCTAACATCTGCACATCTAAACCCTAATCCTCATCATCGTTTTTAATTGCGGGCGTATTATTAGGTGTTGATGTTGCCGGCAGTGGCGTTACCGGGGTAGTAGTTTTACGGGCTTTCCTGAATAAACTGCGGATGAACTCACCGAAGGTGTCAAAATCGCGCTGGTAAACCAAACCCAAACCATTAACGTACTGGTAATCCAGTTGATTGCTTAGGGTGTTGAGCGTGGTATTGTTTAAAAGCCGGTAAGAGTATCTTGCGGTTAAGTTACCATCTTTCCTTATCTGGTACAGTGCTTCAAAATCCTTGGTAAGTGCGTTAAACTTTTGGTTGAACAAGCTGGTGTTGTTGTTAAATAAGTCGTTTGAGCCGGTGTTGGTGAACAAACTTCCGTTAAAAGATAACCTGCTGTTAAAAAACCTTAGCGATGCGCTGGCCTCATTAAACGACCTGATGTTTAAATCGAAGTTTTTAATGTTCGATTGAGATATCAGGCTGTTGAGTTTGTTAAAAGCAAATTCGCTTACCGCCTCGCCGGCTACGCCAACCACCTGGTTGGTTAAGTTATTGTTGTTGTTTGATGAAAAGCTTCGGCGTACAATAATACTGATGGCCTGCTGGCTGCGGTTATTGTTATCGGCCAGGTACGTAGCCAAATCATCCTTCACCGATGGATCGGTAGGGAAGTTAAAGTCGAAATCGATATTTGGTTGCAATAGCGATTTGGTAAGAATCAGTTGCGCCTGTACCAGCGTTTGTTGTGCCGATGTTGGCGTTTGTAAGCCCGCCGCTGTATAAAGCGGGGCCTTGCTGGTACGCACCTCATAAAGCGCTTTAAGGTTTATTTCGGCATTGGCGGGGTTGCCCGTCCAGCGGATGGTACCTCCCTGGCTCACCGTAAAGTTTTTGCTGATAAAGTTTTTAGCCGTAAACTCAAACTTACCCGTAGTTATCAAAAAGTCGCCAAACATTTCAAAATCGCCAAGGCTGTTGATGTTAAGTTTTAAATTGTTTGCCACGCCGCTTCCTTCCAGCTGGCCATAGTCGGTAGCAATTTTCACCACAGTTTTTTCATCGGCCGTAAGGTCAAAATTCAGGGTAACACCGTTAAATGCACGTGTTTTATCAACCACTTTTGCTGTATCACTATGGCTTACAAATTTTATAAAGTCATACTCGCTCGCTGTCGATGAAGTATTTAAAGGGATATTGAATACGGTACCTGCTTCCGTATTGGCTTTAATATCAATTTTCATGTTATCAACAGGGCCTTTAAAGCTAAACTTGCCTGTACCGTAAGCTGTGCCATAGTAAATATGGTTGTTCTTAAACGTGGTGTTAAGTGCAAGCAGGTTTCTTGCATCCAGCACAACCTGTATATTCGGGTTAGATGGATTGTTAAGATCTACTGTACCATTGGTTGTGCCCGTGCCGCCATGGCTATCCTTCAGTATCATGTTGTCAATTTTAACAACGCTGTTATCAACATTTAGCTTACTGTTAACGGTATAAGGTGTTTGCAAGTAGTTTACGGTAACACCGGTGTTCACAAGGGTAATATCACCGTTAAGCTGCGGTTTTGAGGGCTTACCCGTAAGTTTTAAGTTAGTAGAAATATTGCCCTTGATGTTGGATACCAGGTCTTTTATAAATGGTTCAAAAATAATGGCCTCGGTTTGGTTCATTTTAACATCAAAGTCAAGATTATCCTCGGTAAAAGCATAAATGCCCGCAATGTTCATGGTTTCCAGTCCGCGGTTTACGATGTTCAGTTTCATATCGGCCTGCTTACGGTCGTTACCCAGGGTTGATACTATTTTTACATCGCCCACCAACGTTTTATTCATTGTAAGCGAATCTATCCCCAGGTTGGCGCTTACGCCTGGTGATTTGGTGATCCCCGTCATTTTAACATCGCCATTTAAATAACCCTTTAAATATATGCCCGATGTTTTGGTAAGTTGGTTAAGCGTACGCATGTTAAATTTCTCAAACGAAAGTTTAAGCTCATCGGCCGGGTTATCGGATATAAAACCGTTTATACGCACTTTTTGTGCTCCGTTTGATAGCTCAAAGCCAGATACCTGGGTTTTACCATCCAGCAGGCGAATGCGTACCTGGTCCTGGATCTTCCATTTTTCTTTTTCAAGGATCACATCAGAAGGCAGCAGTTTTAACTTGGCGGTGGTATCGCGCCCAAACTCCACCAATCCGTACAAATCCAGCTGGTTAACCGCGTTCTTGTCAGATAGTTTAACGTTAAAATTCAGGCTATCATGTTTCAGGAAATTGGTTATGTTAATGTCCTTTATAAACAAACTGTCGGTAAGGTCAACCCGGCTTAACGATAAGTTGAGGCCCAACAGATTGTCTGATGTGGTTTCATCAATAATAAAATCATGGAAAATGATCTTTCCAAATTTTATAGTTTTTATGTAGCCGGATAGGGTAGCCGTTTTATCAGTAGAGTTAAACTGCCCTGTAAACGTACCGCGATCGGGTATTTTTAGCTTAGGCATAAATATAGCCGTAAGCGGATCGAGGTTTTTAAGTGTAAGGTTAAAATCAAACTGCTCAGGCTTCGGTTGTACAATAGTGGTTTTTATAGATGGGATATACTTTTTAACAATAGTTTTAAAGTATGATGGCAGCGTAGCCAGATCAAAGGTACCCTTGATATTGGCATCAGCAAAATCCGACTTTAAAGCGATTTCCCGGCTGTTACCTTCGCCGCTTGATGAAAGATAAAGCGAATCTACCAGGTAATTATTACGTGGATCAACAACCCTTGCAGGCGAGAGCAGTATGTTGCCCTGTATATTTGCCAGGCTATTGCCCGAGAAAGCGGTTTTTAACTGCGTGCTTATGGTTATGGTATCTTTTATTAGTTTAAGCTTATTAAGCCTTGCATCCTGAATGGTGGCAGCAAGGTTATACACTGGCAGGGTTGGGGCTAGATTTACCGAGCCCCTTAAATCGAGCTTGATATTTTTGTCATTAATGGTGATGTGCCCGTTGGCCAGTTTCTTGATAAAGGTACCGTTAACAGTAAGTTTATTATAAGTGTAACCCTTAAAATCGATGTAGTTAATGCGGGCATTTACTTTTTCGGTAAGGTTTTTAAGCGCATCGCCGCTGCCTTTTATGTCTGACGTAAAGGTGGTGCGTCCAAGCGTGCTTTCATCAAGCAGGGAGCCCAAATTAAAGTTAAAGGCATCCAATTTGCCGCTGTAACTCGGGATTCCTTTTTTATCTATCTTCAGGTTTATATCCGAGTCAAAGCGACCTAATCCTGTTTTAAATACCCCATAAGCCACAAAATCATTCTGTAAGCCGGTAAACCTCCCGCTAAAATTAATATTGCCGAATTTGCCTATTATGTCTGGTACCTTTTGTGTTGGCTTGCCCGAGAAATGACTAATGAGGTAATCCAGGTCTTTTTTGTTAGATGCCACCTGATCAAATTTCAGCTCGAGGAAGGTATTGTCCCAATCCGGTAATCCACGTAAATTAAAATCACCTTTAATGTAAGTAGCCTGTCCGCCGGTTATAGTTACGCCTTTGGCTTTAAGGTTATTTACCATCCCCTTAACCCGGCCTTCAACACCCAGGTCAAAACTTACTTTTTCCAGTCCGCTGGTAAAATAAGCAATGTCTGAAGATGATATGCGCGACGATTTAAAATCGGCATCCATAGTAACCTTATTCTCAAAATCGTCGAAATCGTTGAACGATTTAAAACGCATTTTAAAATAATCTTTTAAATCGGAATGGTTGGTTTTAATGGTAAGCTTTTTGAGCAACACCATATTGGTATCAATGGTAGCATTTGAACTAAAGTTTTTTACGTAAAAACCGCTTTTTTCCTTTAAGGTAAGGTTTTGGATGTTTCCTTTAAACAGGTGGTTTTTAATGTCCATCCCGGTAACTACTGTACTAAAATGGCTTACATCAATGTCGTTAAAGTTTACTTTATTTTCAACGGTGTCAATCAATTGGTTTTTATACCTGAAATGAAAATTGTTAATAGCTATCCGGTCGAAATTAAGCGTCCAGGGTTTGCTGGTGCTTTTGGAGGTATCGCCCGAGTTAAAATAATCTAATATGAATTTAAGGTTGGTGGTGCTGTCCTTTTGCTTTTTGAGGTAAAAGGAGCCGTTATCCAATTCAATCTGCTCAAAATTCAGCACCTTTTGTTTGATGCTGCTAAATATGGTGAAGTCTTTAATATCTACCGCCAGCTTTGGTACATTAAGCAGGGTATCCTGTTTTTTATCGAGCACGTAAAGGCCCTCAATCACTACAGATGTGAATGGCCTTATGTACAAGGCTTTTATAGCCACTGTAGTGTGCAACTCGTCCGACAAATATTTGGTTGCTTTTTTTGCAACCCATGTTTGTACAGGTTTAAATTGAAACACCAATAAAAGTATGCTTAGTGTCAATAAAATGAACAACACTATGCTTAACGCTATATTGAGTACTTTTTTAATAACTTTGTGTTTAATTAAAAATTCAAAAGTAAAAATTCAAAAAAGCCATAAAGGTTTTACTTTATGAATTTATTTATAACATTTAAAAAGTTAGGGTCAGTTTTTGACTTTTAACTTTTGATTTTTGACTTGTAAAACGTGCCTGTAATTTTAGGAATTGAATCTTCATGTGATGAAACCTCAGCATCTGTTTGTGTTGATGGCCAGATATTGAGCAATGTTATTGCAAATCAAACCATTCACGAAGCATATGGAGGCGTTGTCCCTGAGCTTGCCTCAAGGGTTCATCAGCAAAATATTGTTCCTGCCGTTCAACAAGCACTATTGAACGCAAAAGTAAACAAAAATGATATTGATGCAGTAGCTTTTACGCGCGGGCCCGGCCTTTTAGGCTCTTTATTAGTTGGGGTATCGTTCGCTAAGGCTTTTGCGCTGGCCCAAAAGCTGCCGCTTATTGATATTAACCACATGCAGGCGCATATTCTGGCGCATTTTATTGGCGATCATAAACCTGTATTTCCGTTTTTGTGCCTTACCGTATCTGGCGGGCATACGCAAATTGTGCTGGTGAAGGATTATTTTGATATGGAGGTTATTGGCCAAACCATTGATGATGCCGCCGGCGAGGCAATGGATAAAACCAGTAAAATTTTGGGTCTTCCGTATCCCGGCGGACCGCTCATTGATAAATACGCGCGCCTGGGTAATGCCGATGCTTACAAGTTTCCCGAGCCGCAAATTCCCGGCCTTGACTTTAGCTTTAGCGGCCTGAAAACATCTATCCTGTATTTCATCCGCGATAACGTAGCTAAGAACCCCGATTTTATAAGCGAAAATTTACCCGATATTTGTGCATCTGTAGAAAAACGGATAGTTACCATACTGCTAAATAAACTGCAAAAAGCCGCCGAAGCAAACGGTATAAAGCAAATTGCATTGGCAGGCGGTGTATCGGCCAATACGGGTTTACGCTTAGGCTTGCAGGCTCTTTGTATGGAAAAAGGCTGGGAAAGCTTTATCCCTAAAATGGAGTATTGTACAGATAACGCCGCGATGATTGCCATTGCCGGTCATTATAAATATTTAAACGGAGATTTTGCCGGACAGGAAATTGCACCGCTGGCGAGGATGATATTTTAATTAGGGAATGGTTGAGTTTGTGATTTAGTGAGTAAGAAAAGACAGCTATTATTAACTTTGCAATTCAAAAACATTCATAACTATTAAATAATCGCTAATTCACAAACTCAGTAATTCACTAATTAAAAAGATGAACATTCCATCATTAATATTCTGGGCGGTATTTGTACTGCCACTGGTTGTTTTTTTAGTTTGGCTTATGCGCCAGGATAAGAAAAAAGGCGTAACCGGCCTTATTGTATTAGCCGTAACCGTTGTTGGTGGCATTATTTACATGTACGTTAAAACCGGCGGTAAGTAAGGTTTTTCTTTGATTGATTGTAAAGAGCATCAAGCGTGAAACCCGAAAACAACTGGAAATATAAATCTCTTTTTAATTTAGAGAAAACATATCCAGATACTTTGGATGAGCCGCCCACTCGCTTAGTGAAGCGTTGCCGAGAGTTGATAAAAATTTCACTTGTTGAATACACCATTGAAGATTTAAGGCTAATGGTGGGGCAGCGATTTGGTTTGAATTACCTTGTTCCACTGACTATTGAAAAACTTCAAGACAATTTATTTGTAGAAGGGGAGTTGTACGAAGGTGATCTGCTGGCTGCGGTATTAGCAATTGATATTAACTTTTGGAAACAAAATCCCGATCTGCATAAACAGATAGATCTCCTTATTGCCGACGGCGGAGATAAGCTGGCCGAAATGGATATCTCCTCAGAAAAATTCTACAGTCTCTGATCTCGTAATTTCTTTTACTGTGTTTTAACAACCCGTTTAAGCACCAGTAAATTTTGTCCGTTTAAGCTAAAGCCCGAGATATTGTTCTGGTAAATGTTCACCAGCTTATCGTAATATAGCACCACAACCGGCGATTGTTCCATTACCAGGTTATCCATTCGGCGATACAGTGCGTAGCGTTCGGTATCATTTTTTACCTGGTAGGTTTGCTCAAACAATGCATCAAACTGTTTATTGTTGAAGCCGGTGTAATTTGGCCCGTAAGGTATTTTGTTTTTTGAGTAAAAAACCGACAGGTAGTTTTCACCATCGGGGTAATCGGCTATCCATTGGCCGTAAAAAAAGTTGATGCCGTTTTTTGATACCAGCTCACGTAAACTGGCACCCTGGGTAATTTCCACACTGGTTTTAATTCCAATTCTGTCCAGTTGCCCCTGTACATATTCAATGAGGCTACGATAGCCAACTGTAGTTGCCAGTGAAATTTCCGGCAAATGTTTGCCATCCGGAAATCCGGCCTCGGCCAGCAAGCGGCGGGCTTTGTCTGGATCATAAGTATATCCTTTTACATCTTTTCCAAAGCCAGGCATACCCTCGGGAATAAAGCCCGCGTAACCCGGTGTTCCCATGCTGTTGCGCAGGTATTTGATCATTTTTTGCCTGTCGATAGCGTAGTTTATGGCCTGCCTTACCTTCAAAATCTTAAGCGGAGATTTTTTTACGATGGATAGGTTACTATCTACCAATATACCCAGGTACATGGTATTGAGGTAGGGTGCAGTGTTTAAAATAAACCGGCCTTTATACTTTTGCGTTACTTTACCTGCTTTGGTGAGTATATCATCGCGATAGCTGCCGTCAATGTCATTCAGGAAGTCGATCTTTTTTCTTACAAATTCTAAAAAGGAGGTTTGTTTATCGGCAATAAAAGTGGCTTTAACAGCATCAAGGTAGGGGAGATGTTGTCCCTTGTTATCAGCCTCCCAATATTTTTCATTTTTGAGCAGCACCAGCACTTCACCTTCCTTCCAGTATTTAAACCTGAATGGACCGGTGCCAATTGGATGGCTCCTGAAATCCTTGCCGTAAAACTCAACAACTTCCCTGGGAACTACCGAGCAATATTGCGCGGTAAGCATACTTAAAAAAGGGGCAAAGGGCTGTTTTAATTTGATAACAAAGGTGCTATCGTTTGGGGCTTGAAAGGCCGACTTATCCTGTACTTTATCGCTAAAGATCCATGAACCCGAGGAAGCAACTTTGGGATCAATTAAACGCCCGAAACTATAGGCAAAATCTGCAGCTGTGGCTTTGCGGCCGATCCCATTCCTGAAATGTGGATCGTTATGAAAATAAACATCATTGCGTAGGTGGAATGTATACAGCAAGCCATCGGAAGATACCTCCCAGCTTTTGGCTATGCAGGGTGTAACTTTCAGGCTGTCGTTTATTTGTACCAGACCGTTGAAGATCTGGTTATCCATCCAAATAGTATAGTGGTTGCGGCAAAACGCCGGATCAAGTGAAGTGAGTCCCTCTTCGAGATTAATATTAAACACTGTTTTATGTGAATCGGCGCTATCGGATTTGCAAGCCAAAAGCTGGCTAATCAACCCGAATAACACCAATACAACCAGTTTTTTCATCCAATAGCTAAGGTATTAATTAGTGAGTTAGCGAATTGGTGGTTTAGTGATTTATTACGCTGTGATGAGGATAGGCGGTAACGGATCTTATGTTTTGCCGCTTTGTCAATTGCGAGCGTAGCGTGGCAATCCTATAGGATGGTTGGTACACTTTGGGGAGAGCGTATGATGAGATTGCCACGCTACGCTCGCAATGACAAAGTAGTGAGGTTTTACAATCCATATATCAGTCCTTTTGCGTATCCAATTTTGCCAAAAAAACTATTAAAAACAAACAGCCCTCCAAGTGGAGGGCCGTTTGTCTTTATATTATAAATCCGAAATTAAACTTCCGATATCCGAAATCAAAATTATACTTCGGCTAAATGATCGCCGGTTACGGTTGCTTTGATCTTGACTTCCAGTTCTTCCATTAATTCGGGGTTATCCAATATTAATTGTTTAACCGCATCACGACCCTGGCCTAAGCGGGTTTCGCCATAGCTAAACCATGAGCCTGCTTTTTTAATGATGTTGTATTCAACACCCAGGTCAATGATCTCACCAGCTTTGGAAATGCCTTCGCCAAACATAATATCAAACTCGGCAATACGGAACGGCGGTGCAACTTTATTTTTAACAATTTTTACCTTAACACGGTTACCTGAAACCTCGTCGGTATCTTTAATTTGTGATATACGGCGTACATCTAAACGTACCGAAGCGTAAAATTTAAGGGCGTTACCACCGGTAGTAGTTTCGGGATTACCGAACATTACACCAATTTTATCGCGCAGCTGGTTAATGAAAATACAGCAGCATCCGGTTTTGCTGATGGTACCGGTTAACTTACGTAAAGCCTGCGACATTAAACGTGCATGTAAACCCATTTTTGAGTCGCCCATTTCACCTTCAATTTCGGCTTTGGGTACTAAGGCAGCAACAGAGTCAATAACAAGGATATCAATTGCACCCGAACGGATAAGATTATCGGCAATTTCCAAAGCCTGCTCACCGTTATCGGGTTGGGAGATCAGTAGGTTCTCTACATCAACGCCTAATTTTTTAGCATAAAAACGATCAAAAGCGTGCTCCGCATCAATAAAGGCAGCTATACCACCTTTTTTTTGCGATTCGGCAATGGCATGGATAGCTAAAGTGGTTTTACCTGATGATTCCGGGCCATATATTTCAATAACCCTGCCTTTTGGTAAACCGCCTACACCTAATGCAATATCCAACCCTAATGATCCGGTTGATATTACTTCAGTAGCTTCAATAACAGAATCGCCCAGTTTCATAATGGTGCCTTTTCCGTATGATTTTTCAAGCTTATCTAATGTAAGCTGCAGCGCTTTTAATTTATCTGAATTGTTTTTATCTGTGCTCATCTTCTTGTTATGTTCAACAAATATAAATGTTTTATTTAATAATACTAATTTTTTTAGTAATTTATTTTTTATTATAAATGTCATGCTGAACGTAGTGAAGAATCTATTGTACGCTGCGAATGTCGGTGATTAGATTCTTCGTGCCTCAGAATGACAAATCACTCCTCACTGTTCCCCGCACTGCGTTTCTTCAGCTCTTTGCTGATCTTATTAAGCGCGGTTTTCTTTTTGGCCTCTTTGGCTTTTTTAACTTTGGCGGCTTCGGCCTTTAGCAGCGCCGTTTCGGTGTTATTGCGTTCATAATAGCGGCAAAACCACGTTAGCGGACAAATTTCGCATTTGGGGTTGCGGGCCACACATATATAACGGCCATGCAGTATAAGCCAGTGATGGGCCACACCTATATATTCTTTAGGGATATGCTGGGTTAACTGTTTTTCAACGGCAAGTGGTGTGGTGGCATTATTGGTGAGCCCTATACGGTTGGCCACCCTAAATACATGCGTATCTACCGCCATGGCCGGTTCTTCAAAAATTACCGAGGCTATAACATTGGCTGTTTTACGGCCAACACCCGGCATTTTCTGCAGGTTATCTATACCTGATGGTACCTCGCTGTTAAAAACCTCGACCAGCATTTTGCCCATACCTACTAAATGCTTGGCCTTATTATTAGGATAGCTCACGCTGCGTATGTAGGTAAAAACTTCTTCGGGGGTAGATGCCGCCAAGGCCTCCGGCGTGGGGAAACGTTCAAATAGTTTGGGGGTAACCTGGTTAATACGCTTATCTGTACATTGCGCCGATAGGATAACCGCTACCAATAACTCAAACGGATTGCCATAATGAAGTTCGGTAACAGGGTTGGGTTGGTTTTTAGAAAAGTAGTCAACAAAATGGCGGTAACGGTCGGCTTTTAGCATTTTTAGTTCATTGGTTCATTAGTTCACCAGTTCATTGGTATTTGTACGCGTGATAAGTATCGCACTAGCCATATTTACCACTGTAAAATTATCATAAATTATTCGCTGTAAAAATATCGAACTATCCACCAATGAACAAATGAACCAGTGAACCGGATAAAAAATAGAAAGGTTCATAAATCATTTATTGGGTTTTGGATTTATGCTGTTTTATCAGCACCAACCGTATCAACAATTATGATCTATGAACCAGTGGGTTTGGCAAATGCTTAGCGTAAGCTTTTTGAGTAATCGAGTATCTGGTGTATGGTTTGTAATTTGGGTTTCCTGTTCAACAGGTCCAAATCGGCACGAATTGAATTGTAAAATATCACTTCGTCGGCATCCAGATTTTCTTGGGCATTCTCGTTCATCTGAGCTTGATTAGCAATTCCATTTAACGTTTTTGTAAAGGTTTCATCCATAAGCTTTTTTACTATAAATTTTATACGATTTATAACGGTGGCTTAAAGATAATATTTTGTTAAATGAAAATTAAATGAAATTTTTTATTTGATCAGCAGATTATTAACAATTAAGTCATTGAATGAAAGGATTATAATTATTTTATAATACGTATTAATAAGGAAGCAGATTAATTACTAATTAATCTGCTTCCTTATATGAATGATTTAATACCTATGAAATAGTGAGCTAACAGCTAATTTTTGAGGCTCATTTCTTTGCTTTGCATCATTTTGCGCAGGTTGTTAAGAGCGTAACGCATACGGCCAAGGGCGGTGTTAATGCTTACCTCGGTTATATCGGCAATTTCTTTAAAGCTCATATCACCAAAGTGGCGCATAATAAGTACTTCCTTTTGCTCTGATGGTAAAAGCTGTATGAGCGATTTAAGATCTTTGTGGGTTTGCTCGCGTACCATTTTATCCTCGGTACTTTCGTCGTAATTACCCAATACCTCAAAAATATCGAAGTCGTCGCCATTGTTGATCATCGGCGCACGTTTTTCACGGCGGAAATGATCAATCACCAGGTTATGCGCAATGCGGGTTACCCAAGGCAAAAACTTACCTTCTTCGTTATATTTTCCGGCTTTTAGGGTATTAATCACTTTTATAAAAGTATCCTGAAAAATATCTTCTGCAAGGTATTCGTCCTTCACCAGTAAATAAATAGAGGTGTATATTTTAGATTGATAACGTCTGATCAATTCTACCAGCCCCGCTTCATCACCGGCAATGTATAGATGGATTAGATCCTGATCACTTTTCAATTGAAAATCCATAGAAAGTACTACTTAAACTTAATTTTTAGTTAAAAACGTATGAAGTAAAGTGTATTCTATAGTATGCTCCTTAGGGGTTTGAAAAATCGTTACTTCAAATAAAACAATTTCTGCGCTAAAAAACAAATTATATTTTTTTATTTACTTCTGTTTATCAGGTTGATTGGGATAATTTAAGGCCTTGCCATTAATTATTTTGATACTTATGGTTTAGACGATTTGGATACACTAAGGTTTAATGCGCACCTAAATAAATGTTACAACCTGTACATCTGAAAAAGCTCTGTAAATTACTAAAAGTCAATAAACTGTAAACTCGGCTAAATAAATACTTAAAATGCCGTAAACAATTGAAACCGATTTGGATACTGCTAAATATTTTAGGATTTTTGCATTCGCAAAAAAGTTCATAGATAATAGATCATAGTTCATGGTACAGGTTTTGCCGTATCAACTAATTAGCTAATGGCTATGATCAATGAGCCATGAACCATGAACTAATTTGAAGAATGAGCAAAGAAGCAGAAAAAGATCCGCAGAAACATATTATTATAAAGGGTGCCAAGGTACATAATCTTAAAAATATGGATGTGGCCATCCCTAAAAACAAGCTGGTTGTAGTAACAGGCATGTCGGGTTCGGGCAAATCATCCCTGGCGTTTGATACGCTTTATGCCGAAGGTCAGCGCCGTTATGTAGAAAGCCTTTCCTCATACGCCCGCCAGTTTTTGGGCCGTATGAACAAGCCCGATGTTGATTATATTAAAGGTATTGCCCCCGCTATAGCTATTGAGCAAAAGGTAATTACCTCCAATCCGCGTTCAACTGTAGGTACATCTACAGAAATTTACGATTACCTTAAGCTGCTGTTTTCGCGCATTGGTAAAACTATTTCGCCGGTATCAGGGCTTATCGTTAAAAAAGATTCTGTTACCGATGTGGTGAACTTTATCCTGTCGCAACCCAACGAAACACAGGTTACCATATTAGCACCATTATATCCGCATAACAACCGCAGCTTAAAAGAAGAGCTTGCCGTGTTAATGCAAAAAGGTTTTGTAAGGGTAGAGTTTAATGGCAAGCTTTCAAAAATTGAAGCGCTGCTGGAAGATGAAACCATCGAAAATACGTCGTTAGTGGCCGAAGTGCATGGCGAGAAGAAGGTCAAAGGCAAAAAGCTGAAAGCCGAAAGCGAAGAACCTACTACAGAAGAACCTGCAGTACTTACCCAGTATCCGGGCGTTAGAATAGTGATTGACCGGGTAAGCAAAAGCGAAGAGGACGAAACCGTTAGCCGTTTAGGCGATTCTATCCAAACAGCGTTTTTTGAAGGCAAAGGCGATTGCTATGTACGTTACCAGGAACCCGATGCTGAGAGCGAAAAAGAACGCTTTTTCTGCGATCGTTTTGAGTTGGACGGGATTAAGTTTGAAGAGCCAACACCTAATTTCTTCAGCTTTAACAATCCTTACGGTGCCTGTAAAAAATGCGAGGGCTACGGCAAGGTGATTGGTATTGATGAGGATCTGGTGATCCCGGATAAAAGTAAAAGTATTTACGAAGGTGCCATTGCCCCCTGGCGCGGCGAAAAAATGCGCGAATGGAATGATAACCTGGTAAGGAATGCCCTTAAATTTGATTTTCCTATCCATCGCCAGTACAATCAGCTTACAGCCAAGGAGCAAAAACTGCTGTGGACCGGCAATAAATATTTCCGCGGACTTGATGAATTTTTCAAGGAGATGGAAGCGCAAACCTATAAAATTCAATATAGGGTTATGCTATCGCGCTACAGGGGTAAAACCACTTGTCCTGAGTGCAAGGGGAGCCGCCTGCGCATGGATGCATCTTATGTAAAAATCAACGAGCGTTCCATTACCGATGTGGTTTTGATGCCGCTGGATAAGGCACTGGATTTTTTCCAGGGATTGCAGTTGAACGAAACCGATGCGAAAGTGGGTAAGCGCCTGCTGATGGAAATTACCAACCGCCTGGTGTTTTTAAATGATGTTGGCTTAAGTTATTTAACCCTTAACCGTTTATCAAATACCCTGTCGGGCGGCGAATCGCAGCGTATTAATCTCGCTACCTCATTGGGCAGCAGCCTGGTGGGTTCGGTATACGTGCTGGATGAACCAAGCATTGGTCTGCACCCGCGCGATACACAGCGCCTCATCAGTGTACTTAAATCGCTGCGCGACGTAGGTAATACGGTGTTGGTAGTGGAGCACGAAGAAGAGATCATGAAAGCTGCCGACCACATTATTGATATTGGCCCGGAGGCAGGTACACATGGCGGCGAGCTGATATTTACCGGTACTTATGAGGAGATCATAAAAGACGATAATAGTTTAACAGGTCGTTACCTGAGCGGTAAGGAAGAAATTGCCATTCCCGCAACCCGCCGCAAATGGAACGATTATATTGAAATAAAAGGTGGTCGCGAGAATAACCTGCAACACGTTGATGCTAAATTTCCATTGGGTGTGTTAACCGTGGTTACGGGCGTATCCGGCTCCGGGAAAACAAGTTTGGTTAAGCGTATCCTGGCGCCTGCCCTGCAAAAAACGCTGGGTAATTACTCGGGCGAGCAAACAGGTTCGTATGATAGCATTGAGGGCGATTACGCTAAAATTGAACAGGTAGAAATGGTTGATCAAAATCCTATCGGCCGTTCATCGCGTTCAAACCCGGTTACTTATGTAAAGGCCTGGGATGAGATTCGTAACCTGTATGCTTCGCAGCCGGTAGCTAAGGCAGCGGGCTTAAAACCATCGGCATTTTCTTTTAACGTAGAGGGGGGGCGTTGTGATGTTTGCCAGGGCGAAGGCGAAGTGAAAATAGAGATGCAATTTATGGCAGATATTTTCCTGACCTGCGAAACCTGCGGCGGTAACCGTTTTAAACAGCACATCCTTGATGTTACCTACAACGAAAAGAATGTAGCCGAAGTACTGCACATGACCATTGACGAAGGCCTTGAGTTTTTTGCCAAAGAGCCAAAGATCATCGCCAAAATAAAACCTTTGGTTGAGGTTGGTTTGGGCTATGTGCAATTGGGACAGTCGTCAAACACCCTTTCGGGCGGCGAGGCGCAGCGTATTAAGCTGGCATCCTTCCTGGTTAAGGGAAATAATACCCATAAAACGCTGTTCATTTTTGATGAGCCAACAACAGGTTTGCATTTTGCCGATATTAAAAAGCTGCTGAAATCATTTGATGCGCTGCTTGATCATGGCAATACCATCATTGTTATTGAACACAACATGGACGTTATTAAATGTGCCGACTGGGTTATAGACATCGGCCCCGAAGGTGGCGACCGCGGTGGTAAAGTTGTTTTTGAAGGCGTACCCGAAGCCCTCATAAAAGAAAAGAAATCACACACCGGTCATTATTTAAAAGAGCGGTTCGGTAAATAAGTTGATAGATATTAGAGCCCTTCGTGTTTACGAAGGGCTTTTTTTGTAGAATATCCTTGCGTTTTACCCTTGCGCTCGTTTTTAACGAGTGCTTAACGTGTTTTAGCGATTGTATCGCCTCTTATTTAATCTTCCCTTGCGCTCGTTTTTAACGAGTGCTTAACATGTTTTAGCGATTGCATCGCTTTTTATTTAACCTCAAATAAGTATTTTAGCCAAAACCTTAAATCGTCATGTCGGATCAATACCGCGTTCGGAATCTTGAAGAAATCTACTTTGTTACCTTCACTATTGTAGACTGGATAGATGTTTTTACAAGACCTGTTTATAAGCAATTAATAATTGATTCGCTTGCTTATTGTCAACAACAAAAAGGACTTGAAATTTATGCCTATTGTTTAATGAGCAATCACTTACATTTACTCGTATCGGCCCGGCATCCAAATAAACTGACCGATATTATTCGCGATTTTAAAAAGCATACCAATAAGCAACTTATAAAGTTAATAACCGACGAAGATGAGAGCCGTAAAGAGTGGATGATTTTCCGTTTTCAATATCATGCAACATATAACAGCCGGATACAGGATTACAAGGTTTGGCAGGATGGATATCATGGAATAGCCTGCGACACTATCCAAATCCTTTCGCAAAAATTAGACTATATCCATAATAATCCTGTAAGAGCTGGGATAGTTGCATCTCCCGAACATTACTTATACAGCTCTGCAGCAACTTATGCAGGCGAAAAAGGATTAATAGATATAATATTAATTGATACTGGTTTTGGTGTTGTATAAAACTTGTTTAAATAGGCGCAAGTAGAAGCGTTGCAAACGCTAAGACATATTAAGCACTCGTTACAAACGAGCGCAAGTAATAGATTTAAGTGTCCCAAACGCAGCCTATTTGTTTTGCTCAATTTTAATTTCTTTATTATCGAACTCAACGGTAAATGATACCTTATCTTCCACGGCTTTACCTGTGTCAGCATCTAAAGCCGGTTTCCAGGCGGGCGCAGCCTTGATCAAGGATCTTAATGTAACCACAAAGTTATTTTCGGCAATGGTACCACCACCAAACTGACGCATGATAAGCGGTTTGGTTAATATGCCATCGGCAGATATGGTACTGGTGTAAACCAGTTTGGTTATACTAAGATCAGATGGTGCAATGCGTTTTATTTGAAGTGTTAAAGAATCAGTAAAAGCAGTAGTTATTATCGGGGTCGTTTTGTTGGTTTGCGCAAAGGTCAGTGTCGTTATCAAACAAACACAAAAAGTAGTTATAAATTTTTTCATAAACAAAGCGAGAATTTGATAGCTAAGTTATGTCACCAGATGGCTGTAAGCAAATAATTTGAAGGTCAATGTGAAATATCAGACCGTAGTTTTGGAATAAATATCGTTCAAAAACAACCAACAAAAAAGCCTCCCCAAAATTGGGAAGGCTTTCAGTTTTAACCTTTCGGTTTTTAGCTAATTAAGATACCATTTGCTTGCGGATGATGTTCAGCGCGCCGCCTGCTTTAAACCACTCAATTTGCTGAGCGTTGTAAGTATGGTTAACCGGGAACGAATCAACAGAACCATCTTTGTGGTTTAACACAACGGTTAACTGCTGGCCTGGGGCAAACGTTGTTAAGCCGGTAATGTCGATAACATCGTCCTCTTGTATTTTATCATAGTCGTTGGTATCGGCAAAGGTGATACCAAGCATGCCTTGTTTTTTAAGGTTGGTTTCGTGGATACGGGCAAATGATTTTACCAGTATGGCACGTACACCTAAGTGGCGGGGTTCCATTGCCGCGTGCTCGCGTGATGAACCTTCGCCATAGTTTTCGTCGCCAACAACTATTGATCCAATGCCATGCGCTTTGTAATCGCGCTGGGTAGCCGGTACAGGGCCATATTCGCCGGTTAGTTCATTTTTAACGCTATCGGCAGTATTGTTAAAGTAGTTGATAGCACCGATAAGCATATTGTTTGATATGTTATCCAAATGACCACGGAACTTTAACCACGGACCAGCCATAGAAATATGGTCGGTAGTACATTTGCCTTTAGCTTTTATCAAAAGTTTCAGACCTTTAATGTCGGTACCTTCCCATGCGGCAAACGGTGCCAGCAATTGCAGGCGTGATGATTTTGGATCAACCAAAACTTCCACCTTGCTGCCATCTTCGGCAGGGGCCTGGTAGCCGGCATCTTCAACAGCATAGCCTTTAACCGGCATTTCAATACCTTGTGGTTCATCAAACTTCACCTGCTCACCGTTTTCGTTGGTAAGGGTATCAGTAAGCGGGTTAAAGGTAAGATCACCTGCAATAGCAAAAGCTGTTACAATTTCTGGCGAAGCTACGAATGCGTGGGTATTAGGGTTACCATCCTGACGTTTAGCGAAGTTACGGTTAAACGATGTGATGATAGAGTTTTTGCGGGTAGGATCGTCGGTATGACGTGCCCACTGACCAATACACGGACCGCAAGCATTTGCCAATACCACACCGCCCATTTGAGCGAATGTATCAAGGTAGCCATCACGGTCAACCGTGTAACGTACCAGTTCAGATCCTGGGGTGATGGTAAACTCGGCTTTGCTGATCAGCTTTTTATCGATAGCCTGTTTAGCTATAGAAGCAGAACGGGTAATATCTTCGTATGAGGAGTTGGTACAAGAACCAATCAAACCAACCTCTAATTTAGCAGGCCAGTTATTTTCTCTAACCGCGGTAGCAAATTTAGAGATAGGCCATGCCAGATCCGGAGTGAAGGGACCATTTACATGCGGCTCAAGTTCAGATAAGTTGATCTCGATAACCTGATCGAAATATTGCTCAGGGTTGGCGTAAACCTCGTCATCACCGGTCAAGTGTTCGGCAATGGCGTTGGCAAGTTCGGCAATATCACCGCGTTTTGTACCTGTAAGGTAAGCAGCAATTTTTTCATCATACCCGAAGATAGATGTAGTAGCGCCAATTTCGGCACCCATGTTACAGATGGTACCTTTTCCGGTTGCAGAAAGTGAACGGGCACCTTCGCCAAAATATTCAACAATAGCACCTGTACCACCTTTTACAGTAAGGATACCGGCAACTTTAAGTATAACGTCTTTAGCAGATGTCCAACCAGATAATTTTCCGGTTAATTTAACACCAATAAGTTTAGGGAATTTAAGCTCCCATGGTAAGCCGGCCATAACATCGCAGGCATCGGCGCCGCCAACACCAATAGCAACCATACCTAAACCACCTGCGTTAGGCGTATGCGAATCGGTACCGATCATCATACCGCCCGGGAAGGCGTAGTTTTCAAGCACAACCTGGTGAATGATACCTGCACCTGCTTTCCAGAAACCAATACCATATTTATCAGATACCGAAGCAAGAAAGTCGTAAACCTCACGGTTAACGTCAACCGCAGTACTTAAATCTGCAACAGCGCCAACTTTGGCTTGTATAAGGTGATCGCAATGTACGGTAGATGGTACCGCAACCTGCGGACGGCCAGCTTGCATGAACTGTAACAGCGCCATTTGCGCGGTAGCATCCTGCATGGCCACGCGGTCTGGTGCAAAATCAACATAATCCACACCACGGCCAAATGCTGCTTTAGCATCGCCTTCGGAAAGGTGGGCGTATAATATTTTTTCGGTTAAAGTAAGGTGTTTACCAGTCGCTTTGCGGGCAGCATCCACACGGGTGCTGTAGCGGTCGTAAACTTTTTTGATCATATCTAAATCAAAAGCCATTTGTATTTGATTTTTAGGTGAAAGTAAAAGAATTGACACTAAACCCGTTATCCGGATGTAGTGCGGCGAATTTACAAAAATTACACCTAAATGCTGTCAGCCAATTGTGTAAATGTTATTTGGAGATATTCTAAATAGGGAGAATGGGAGTTGGCGGTTGACGGTTTGCAGTTAGCATTGGGTTGATTGTCTGAACCGGGATTAAAACAGATTAAGGGATTGCCGGGATTTTATTGAGTAATGGAAATTTATAGATTAAAAAGATTTTAAAATCAATCCAACAAATACTTTAATCTGTAAATCTGCTTAATCCTGGTTCAGACAAAGCGTTAGCGATAGGAGCGGATACCAGCCCGTGAATAAGGCCTTGTGCAGTATGAGCGTATAGCGCGGGCCGAAGGTAACTCCATCAACTCATCACCCCAAACTCATACCCCTCCTTACTCCATACCTCCATTGCTCTTGGTAAAACATACTCCAACCGGTCAAATGCTTTAAGGCTATCATGGAAAACAATGATGGAGCCGGGTTGAGTATGTTTCAGTACATTTTTGAGGCAGGCTTCGGGTTTCAGGTTGATATCGAAATCGCCGCTGAGCACATCCCACATAATGATCTTCAGATCGGGACGGGCAGTTTTAAGGTCTTTTATCTGCTGCTTTTTGATGCGGCCGTAAGGGGGGCGAAACAGCGGGGTATTCAACTGCTTATCGGCCAGTAAAAAATTCTCGAGGTAGGTTTTGTTATCGGTTTTCCAGCCTTTTAAATGATTGTAGGTGTGGTTGCCTATGGTGTGGCCGTCATCAATTACCTGTTTAAAAACATCGGGGTGCTTGCTTACATTGTCGCCGATGCAAAAAAAAGTGGCTTTGGCATTGTATTGTTTTAAAATATTTAACACAAATGGTGTAACAATTGGTATGGGTCCATCGTCAAAAGTGAGATAAATGCAACGGTTAGGTTGGTTTATGTTCCAAATTAGCTCGGGATAAAGCTTTTTAAGCAGCCGGGGTGTTTTAACCAGGTACATATTCAAAATAAAAGTAAGATGTTTGATATTACAGTTAACAAAAATCAGCATTGCAATGTAATCATCAGTTGCTTACCAACGCATACAAAAACTTTATGAAACTAAAATTATCACTACCGGTTAAAACAACGCTTGCCTGCGCCATTATATTTTCGGCAATGGGTTTTAAGGCCCATGCCCAGGAGGTAATAGGACTGCAAAAGGCTGTAGACCTTGCGCTTGACCGTAACCTAACCATTAAGCAATCGCAATTTAGCGAGGCCTTAGCCAATGAGGATTATAAGCAATCAAAATATAACCTGTTGCCAAACCTTACAGCTGGTCCGCAGGCGTCATTTAATTTCGGTCGTAATATTGACCCTTCAACCAATCAGTTCATCAACCAGCGCATTTTTGCGTTAAATGGTAACGTATCTACCCAGATAACTTTGTTCCAGGGCGGGCAATTACGTAACCAGATTATCCAGAACAGGATTTTGCTTGATGCCAATAAATCGGCCACAGCTAAAGCCAAGAATGATTTAATATTGAATGTTGTTACCACCTATCTGTCGGTATTAACCAATCAGGACTTGGTAAAAGCATCACAACAGCAAATAGATGTTTCAAAAATAACTTTAGACAGGGCGCAAAAAAACTTTGATGTGGGTAACCAAACCCTTGCTGATCTGTCGCAGGCTAAAGCATCGGTTTCCACTGCCGAGCTTAACTACACCACTGCCGAAAACCAGTTGGAGCTATCCATATTAACCTTAAAACAGTATATGGAAATGCCGCCAAGTACTGATATTGCTATCGAAAGGCCCGACATCAGCAAAATATCCGACGTTAAAACGTTGTTTAATCCTGAGGATGTTCTAAAAACAGCATTGGCTGTAAACCCTGATGTTTTACTGGCTGAAGTTCAGCAAAAATCATATGAGCAGGCTATAAAAGTAGCGCGTGGTAATTATTACCCAACCATAGTATTATTTGGTCAGGCAGGTTCAAACTATTCAGATGCACGCACCTTGTTTGGCGGGAGTGTAAATACCGGCCAAACACAAGTTATAGGTAAGGTAGACGGAACAAATCAAAACGTTGTTTCTCCAATATATACTGAAAGCTTTTCCAAATATCCTTTCTTTAGACAACTGAGCGATAACTTTAACCAGGCGGTTGGGTTAAGCTTGCAGATACCGATATTCAACAGGTTTACAGCACGTACATCTGTTCGCAAAGCAAAAATACAGGCTGAAAATGCCGCCGTTACCACGCAATTGGCTAAAAATAACTTAAGCAAGATTATTTACCAGGCTGTATGGGATGTGCAGGCGGCACAAAAATCCTATCAATCGGCAACGCAAACGTACAATGCCAATAAGGACGCGTTTAACATTATACAGCAGCGTTATACCGTTGGCCTTGTAAACTCGCTTGATTACAATACATCGTTAACCAATCTTAATAAATCGCAGTTTGATATGATATCGGCACAATACATGGTGATATTCAGGGCCAAAGTGATTGATTATTATCTGGGTAACCCTATAACATTATAAAGGTCGAAATTCCGGAGATACCGGAAGATTTGAAAGAAACTAAACTTAAAACAAAAATAAATCCGAAGTCGAAAACCCGAATTCAGAAATTACAAAGTCATGGGAAAAACTACTAAATATATTTTAATCGCCCTGGGCGTAATAGTTGTATTGCTTATTATTGGCAAAGCGACAGGCATAATTGGCAAACCAGCCCTAACGCAGGTAGCTGTTGAAAAAGCCGACGTGCGGGTAATTAACGAAACGGTATCGGCCAGCGGAAAAATTAAACCCCACATTGAGGTTAAAATAAGCCCCGAAGTATCGGGCGAGGTTGTTGAGTTGCCAATTAAAGAAGGCGACGTGGTTAAAAAAGGCCAGCTGTTGTGTAAAATAAGACCCGACATCTTAAAATCTGGTTATGACCGCGCTATTGCATCGTACAACACTCAAAAAGCAAGCGTAGGCAACTCTGGCCAGATGCTGAAACAAGCCGAAGCCACTTTTACTAACCAGACCGGTATTTTTAAACGTAGCCAGGAGCTTTATAAAAATAAAGTACTTACCATATCTGAGTTTGAAAATGCAAAAGCAGCTTATGAAGGCGCAAAGGCCAGCTATGAAGCAGCCAAGCAAAACGTAATAGGATCGCAATATGGTTTGGCGCAATCACAGGCTTCTGTTAAAGAAGCGCAGGATAACCTTGCCAAAACAACTATTTATTCTCCGGTTGATGGTGTGGTATCTAAACTTTCAATTGAATTGGGCGAGCGTGTTTTAGGAACCCAGCAATTTGCCGGTACCGAGATCATGACCATTAGCGACCTGAGCAAAATGGACGTAAACGTTGATGTGAACGAAAACGACATTAACCGCATTGCTTTGGGCGATTCATCAAATATTGAGATTGACGCTTTTTTAGGTAAGAAATTTACCGGTGTGGTTTCTGAAATAGGAAGCTCGGCCAATGTGGTTGGTACCACTGCCGATCAGGTTACTAACTTTACGGTTAAGGTACGTATCAACGCTGCATCATACGCCGCATTGCTGAAAAAGACAGCCGATAACCCTTCGCCATTCCGCCCGGGATTAACCGCTACTGTTGATATCAATACTAATCAGGCCAAGGCCTTGTCGGTACCCATTCAATCGGTAACTACCCGCGAAGAAAAGAAAGAAAGCAATGGTCCACCTAAAAAGGACGACGATAAAACTAAACCACAGATAACCGCGCCGGTGAAAGAATATGTATTTGTACTTAACGGCAACAAGCTAAAACAGGTACAGGTAACAACAGGCATCCAAAACGATACCTACATCCAGATCTTGAGCGGCCTTAAAGGTGGCGAAGAAGTGGTATCGGCACCATATTCGGCAATTTCAAAAACACTTTCCGATGGTATGGTAATTGAAAAGGTTGATAAATCTAAATTATTCAATACCGATAATAAAGATGCCAAAGGCAATTAACAATAATATACAATTTGAATACAAAGCCGCGGCCAGTTTGGTTGCGGCTTTGTTGTTTTCGGTGATATGCTAGCTTGTCTATTTATAGAAACTTGTCATTGCGAGGAACGAAGCAATCTCACAGGACAAGTTATACACCCAGCACGGTGGAATAGTATGACGAGATTGCCACGCTTCGCTCTCAATGACAACCTTCTTTCTATTACCCTAAACTAACCCCTGCAAATCCATCACGGCCCGGTCTAAAAAATTGGGGATCATGGTTTGTTGTGTGTGGGTTATTTTGTCTGGGTCTGCAAGGCGTTGCAGCATTTCTGCATATTTAACTTCGCCGTGTTCGTTTATTACTTCATCCTTTTTTTCTTCGCGCAAAAGCATCGATCGCATCCCATCGGCATCTGCCTCGGGATGGAACTGCGTGCTGAAAAAGTACGGGTTAAAACGGACAGCCATCATAGCGCGAGGCAGGTCAATGTGCGGGCGCTCTTTTTCAATGGCTACCAGCTGCATCCCCAGTTCTTTAAAGAGGTTTTCATTTGGGTTGATCACCTGCCAGCTGCGCGAATCTACTGCGTAAAACGGATCAGCCAGTCCCTTTAAAATGGGTTCATTGGCACCTGCCGAGGTTTGGTTTACCGGTAATACCCCAAATGAAGGCGAACGACGGGTATTGATATCGCCCAGGTCATATTTAAGGCACATCAGCTGAAAGGAATGACACACAAAAAAAGCGTGCTTTTTATCGGTATTGTTGGATAGGTTATGATCTTCCAGTTTGTCTGTCAGCCTGAAATATTTTTTCTCCCACTCGGTACCTTCAGCCAGCGGACTGCCCGGTCCGCCGCTTGATATATAAATGTCGAAATTGAGGCCGGGCATTTCGCCGCCCCGGCGTACATCGAATATTTTATAGCTTAAATTTAAATCGTGCTGTGCTTTGTACCTGTTTAAAATATCCTGGAAACCGCGCATCCCCTCGTTTGCTATCCCATCGTACAGATCAAGTATTGCTACTTTTATTTCCGGTTTATTTGTCATATACTAAAATACTTTTGTCAATTTTTTAATTTAATGTCATTTCGACGAACTCGTTGGGAGATGTGCGGTTGCCGTGAGGAGAAATCTTATACTTCATGTGCTAAATCTACTATCGTGCATTGCGGGCGTATAAGATTTCTCTTTCGCCCCGGCGCACAATCCACCTTGCTCTATCGAAATGACACTTTTTAAATTTGACTGGGTGGCCTACAATCCCTTTAAAGTTTGCGAAGTTATGTAATCCACCACATCTACAAAGCTACTGTTTTGCTGGTAAATGGCGAGTTGCCTATCGGCGCCGGTGCCATGCTCCAGTATTTTGTGTACGTATTGAAGATCATCGCGCGAGCCAAGTTCATCTACTACATCGTCTACAAAGTCAAGCAGCTCCAAAATCAGCGAGCGGGTGTTCACTTCCATTTCCTTGCCAAAGTCAATCATTTTACCGTCGATACCATAGCGGGCAGCGCGCCATTTGTTTTCGTTGATAAGCGCACGTGAGTAGGTGATGAATTTCATGTTTTGCTGCCTTAGCTTGTACAGCTTTGCACAAAGCGCCTGGAAAAGCGCGGTAAAGGCAATAGTTTCATCAACCAGCATAGGGCAATCACAAATGCGGAATTCGATGGTTTCAAAAAAGGGGTGAACCCGGATATCCCACCAGATCTTCTTGGCGTTATCAATACAGTTGGTTTTTACCAGCAGCTTAATGTAGCTGTCGTACTCTTCAATACTGCTAAAGTAATCGGGGATGCCGGTGCGCGGGAATTTGTCAAACACCTTAGTGCGGAATGATTTAAAGCCCGTATTACGCCCCTCCCAAAATGGCGAATTTGTGGATAAAGCGTAAACATGCGGCAAAAAATATCGCACCTGGTTGGCTATATGAATGGCCATATCCCGAGATTGGATGCCCACATGTACATGCAACCCAAAAATAAGGTTGGATCGGGCGGCCTCCTGCATTTCATCAACAATTTCAAAATACCGCGGATGATCTGTAATAAGCTGGTGCTGCCAGAGTGAAAACGGGTGCGTTCCCGCTGCACCGATGCGCAGGCCAATATCGCCGGCTAACTGGGCTACGGTAGTGCGTAGTTTGCTTACCTCCTTACGGGCCTCCTGCGTGTTTTTGCAAATGTGGGTGCCTACCTCTACAACAGCCTGGTGCATTTCGGCCTTTACCTGATCCTCGTGGATCTTTTGAGCGCTATCCACAATTTTTTGCTCATGTGATTTTAATTCCCTGGTAACAGGGTCAATCACCATAAATTCTTCTTCAACACCTAAGGTAAACTCGTTCATAATTGGTTAGGGGTTATATACACTAATTGTGTTGTCATTTCGAACGAGGTACGAGGAGAAATCTTATGCGGTTTTGCGTGCAGGCTATGTATTTCCGACATGCAATGGCTACAAGATTTCTCCTCGTACCTCGTTCGAAATGACAATTTTTATTTTAATGGCCCTAATATGGGCTGTAAATCTTTAATGCTTTCAGGCCACTCATCTTCCCAGGGATAAATGCCTTTAACTGTTGGATAGATACATTGTAATAAAGGAAACCCATCTCTCTTATAATATTTCTGCGCCTGACCAACATAGGCATCATAATTTGATTTCTCTACTTCAACAAAATAACATTCAAAATCATCAAGAATGTCAGCTTCATATTTGAATGGGATAAATACCTTGCCGTCTTTAATATCATAAGCCATATTATTTATGAGGGTATGCATCAGATCCTGTTTAAGCCCTACCATAATTATTTCAGGATGGCCGTAACTTTCATATAACCCAATAGAATAGCTAAAGCCAGGCCCCTGTTCGTCTTCCATTATATATAACACCTGAAGACCAAAATTTTTTATGTCGTCCTGAAGTTTGTTATCAATTACAGTCGGATCTATCATCTTTATTTCTTTGCCTTTTTGGGTGCCGCCGCTTTCACCACTTTCTCTTTCTTCACTTTACCCTCAGCCTCAATAGTATGGGCAACTTTACCAACCGAAACATCTTCTTTAGCAGGTTTTGCTTTGGCGCTGATCAGCGGTAATTTTGCGGCTGATGTTTTTACATATTCGCCCCAGGTGAGGTTATCAACGTTAGGCTTTTGCTTTTTGGCGCGCTCAATCGCGTAGTCGGCGGCAGTTTCAACTACCCATTCAAAATTTTCCTGGCCTACGCTGGTTACTTCGGCATCGGGCGCGGGATTGCAAAAATCAATAGCGTAGGGGATACCATCACGAATGGCAAACTCTACCGTATTAAAGTCGTAGCCTAAAAACTGATTGAGTTTTATAACATAGTTTTTTACTGTTTCCAGTAGTTTTTTTGATGCCGGGGCCTTGCCATGTTCGTAGCGCAGGTGATGCGGATTGCGGGGCTCGTACTGCATAATACGCACATGCTTGCCGCCAATGCAATAACAACGGAAATAATCGTCGAAAACAACCTCTTCCTGCAGCATCATTACATACTGTTTGGTTTGGTTGTATTTGTCAAAGAAATCTTCTTTATCATCCAGCTTATAAACCTCTTTCCACCCGCCACCGTCAAAAGGCTTCATGTAGGCCGGGAAACCAACATAATTGAAAATCCCCTCCCAATCCAACGGGTAGGCCAGGTTACGGAACGATCTGTCGGTAGTATCATCGGGTAGGTCTTTTGATGGCAGGATAACGGTTTTAGGTACGGGTACGCCAATTTTAACAGCCAGGGCGTTATTGAAAAACTTTTCATCGGCGCTCCACCAAAAGGGGTTGTTGATTACCGCCGTACCACATATGGCAGCGTTTTTAAGTGCTGCGCGATAAAAGGGCACATCCTGCGAAATCCGGTCGACAATTACCGCGTAATCTAATGGCTCGGCCTGCATTACTTTATCAATGCGTACAAACTCTGCCGATATGTTTTTTTCGGCCTTTTGGTTTATCCTGTCCACAAATGCCTGTGGAAATGAGTTTTCTTGTCCGAATAAGATGCCTATTTTTTTCATGGGGGTGTTTCGGTTGCCGGTGGCGGGTTGCCTGTTGCCGGTGTTTATAGTAATAAATAAGTTAATCCTTTGTCCTTACTCTATTATTCTTCAATCTATTTTATCGTTGATAAATAATGCGGGAACATCTCCTTCCATATTGGCCAGTCGTGATGGGCAAAGGGGCGGATATCCAACCAATGATTAATGTTTTTTTGCGCTAAAATGTTTGACAGCTGGATATTATAATCTTTGCAGATGTCATGCTCTGATGTGCCGAGGATGATGTTCATCTGCCATAATTCGTGCTGGTTGCCGCCGGGCAGGTAATCTACCGGGTTATTATAAAATATGTTATCGTCATAATGGCCATCGGTAAACATTTTTATGTCGAAGGCGCCGCCCATAGAAAACAGGTGCGCTACTTTTTCGGGATGTTTGAACGCGAAGTTGGCGGCATGATAACCGCCAAAGCTGCAACCGGCCATGGCTACCTGGCCAACACCGGTTTCGTGCATGGCCCAGGGCACCAGTTCATTTACCAACATTTTATCGTACCAGGTGTAGTTGCGGGCGCGATCGGCAGGATGGATGCCTTTATCGTACCAACTGCGGTCGTCGATGGTATCGGGGCAGTATATTTTTACAAGGCCCTCGTCAATAAACCATTTTGCGCTTTCTATGAGTCCGAAATCCTTATTCTGGTGGTAACGCCCCCTGGTTGTTGGAAACAGGATGACAGGAAAACCCCTGTCGCCGAATACCAGCATTTCAAGATGGGTGTTTAGGTTTGGCGAATACCAGCGGTGATATTTTTCAGTCAAAATAGTATATTCAGGTTTCTGAATGTAAGTTAAGTGGTTTGTTTGAGAAAGGCAACTAACTGATAAATTAATATTTAGCCTGATAAATAAAAAAGTATACCTTACTTTTGCGCCCTTAAAATTTAAATAAAGATGTACCTGGGCTGGGCTGAAACTGAAATGACGATCATCGAAAAAAATATAAACATAACATCAAAACTGCTGCAAAGGGAGGTTACCTGCACCCTGCTTATGCCCGATGAAAGCGACCTTGCCGAGCCGCTAAGCCTGCTGTTGCTGAACGACGCGCAGGAACTGGAAAACCTGCAGCTTAAACAAACGCTGGAGCAGCTTTACAGTACAAATCGCATACAACCGATACTCATAGTGGCCATTCATGCCGGCGACGACCGCCTGCAGGAATACGGCGTGGCCGGCCAGCCCGACTTTAAAAAACGCGGCGCCAAGGCCGATGTATATACCCAATTCATTAAAACCGAGCTATTGCCGCAGATAACCGCTCAAACCGGTATTGAGCATTTTGAAACTACTGCTTATGCGGGTTTTTCTTTAGGGGGCCTCTCGGCTTTTGATATTGCCTGGAATAACAGCGATGTGTTTAATAAGGTAGGTGTATTTTCCGGCTCGTTCTGGTGGCGCAGCAAGGACCTGGTAAAAGGCTATACCGATAACGACCGTATTATGCACTCGGTTATTAAAAACACCAAGGATAAGCCCAACCTTAAATTCTGGCTGCAAACCGGCACTAAAGACGAAACTACCGACCGCAACAAGAACGGCATCATAGATGCCATTGACGACACCATCGATCTGATCAAAGAACTGGAAAATAAAGGCTACACCCGGCCTGCCGATATTCAATACCTTGAAGTGGTTGGCGGTACGCATGACCCGGCAACTTGGGGCAGGGCTATGGGTAAGTTTTTGGTTTGGGCGTTTGGGGGATAGGTGATTGAATATAAAAGGCATTTAGTGGGACTAAATCAATCCTTATACCTGCCCATCAGCCTTTTAATGATGCCTTGCAAATGTCATTTACCCATCATATCGCACAAAATCTTCTATATAACTTGACAATGCTTTAAAATCTAATATATTAAACGTACCTTTGCGCCAAAATTAGAAGAGCATTTTTCATGCAAAAAATAAGAAACATTGCGATCATCGCACACGTTGACCACGGTAAAACTACATTGGTTGACAAAATTTTACACAGTTGCGCCATTTTCCGTGAAGGACAGGACACTGGTGAATTGATACTTGATAACAATGACCTGGAGCGTGAGCGTGGTATTACCATCGTTTCAAAAAACGTTTCGGTAATGTATAAAGGCGTTAAAATCAACATTATTGATACCCCTGGTCACGCCGATTTTGGTGGTGAGGTTGAGCGTGTATTGAAAATGGCCGATGGCGTATTATTACTTTGCGATGCGTTTGAAGGCGCCATGCCTCAAACACGCTTTGTAACCCAAAAGGCTTTGGCTTTAGGCTTAAAACCAATTGTGGTTGTAAACAAGGTTGATAAAGAAAACTGTCGTCCGGAAGAAGTTTACGAACAAATATTTGAGTTGTTCTTCAACCTTGAAGCAACTGAAGATCAACTGGATTTCCCGGTTATCTACGGTTCATCAAAACAAGGCTGGATGAGCACCGATTATAAAAAACCTACCGAAGATATTTTCCCTTTAATGGATGCCATATTGGAAAACATTCCGCCGGCACCTATTAACGAAGGTACTTTGCAAATGCAGATCACTTCATTAGATTATTCATCTTTTGTTGGTCGTATTGCTGTAGGCCGTGTTGCCCGTGGTGTTATTAAAGAAAACATGCCGGTATCGTTGGTAAAACGCGATGGCACTATCCAAAAATCACGTATAAAAGAACTTTATACTTTTGAAGGTTTGGGTAAAGTAAGAGCAACCCAGGTTGACGCCGGTGATATTTGCGCCGTAGTTGGTATTGAAGGTTTCGATATTGGCGATACCATTGCTGATTTTGAAAAACCAGAACAACTGGCCGTTATAAAAATCGACGAGCCTACCATGAACATGCTGTTCACCATTAACACTTCACCGTTTTTTGGTAAAGAAGGCAAGTTTGTAACATCACGCCACCTGCGCGATCGTTTATACAAAGAGATGGAGAAAAACCTGGCGCTTAAGGTTGTTGAAACCGAATCACCAGATTCATACCTGGTTTATGGCCGTGGTATCCTTCACTTATCTGTATTAATTGAAACCATGCGTCGCGAAGGTTACGAATTGCAGGTTGGTCAGCCGCAGGTTATCGTTAAAGAAATTGACGGTGTTAAATGCGAGCCGGTTGAAACCCTTATTGTTGATGTACCAGGCGAAGTAGCCGGTAAAGTTATTGAGCTGGTAACACAACGTAAAGGCGATTTGTTGATCATGGAGCCAAAAGGCGACTTACAACACCTTGAGTTTGATATCCCTGCACGCGGTATTATAGGTTTACGTAACAACGTATTAACCGCTACCGGTGGCGAGGCTATTATGGCTCACCGTTTTAAAGCATATGAGCCTTGGAAAGGTACTATCCCTGGTCGTTTAAATGGTGTATTGGTATCAATGGATACTGGTAAAACCACTGCTTTCGCAATTGATAAATTACAGGATCGTGGTCGTTTCCACATAGATCCGGGAGTTGATGTTTACGAAGGACAGGTTTTAGGCGAGCACATCCGCGATAACGATTTGGTTATTAACTTAACCAAAGGCAAGCAGTTAACCAATATGCGTGCATCAGGTAGCGATACCAACGTACGTATAGCGCCTGCTATCAAATTTTCGTTAGAAGAATCAATGGAATACATACAAGCCGACGAATACATTGAGGTAACCCCGCAAAGCATCCGTTTACGTAAAATATTCCTTAACGAAAACGAACGCCGTATTAACGCTAAGAAATTTACAAACCAATAATCACCAGGTAAGTAAATAAAAATACAAAGCCCTCCGGATTATTTCCGGAGGGCTTTTTTGTTGGGGGAAGTTTTTTGGGATACTGCAACCTCCCGCGAGCTTGCAGCTCGTGGGGCGCATGGTTTCAGCTTGCAGCTGAGGTAAGCCGGAGGCTTACACCATATCAACCACGAGTTACGCTGCGTTAACCTCGCGGAAGTGGGAAAGGCTGCTAACTTTAAAATACCTACCTTCTCACCTTAGCAACTAACCCATCAATAATTCCATTAATATCTTCAGATAGTTTCATGAAATAAACCGCCGGCAAATAAAGCACAGTGATAAAAGCGGTGCGTGCAATGGTATCAATAATAAAATTTTGCAGGTGTGGTATTACCCAAACAGATAAATAATAAACGCCTACACCGGTAATAAGCGCCAGCAGGCACTGGATGGTAAACGGCTGCATTTTGAATTTAACCCATATAAATATATACCTGAACAGGTTAAAAATAAAATACGTTAATGCCGATGCTATTGCCGAACCTGTGATGCCGTACATGGGTATCAGGATTATATTGGCAATTATAATAACGGGCACCAACAACAGGTTAAACAGCGCCTCGTACCTGAAATATTTTGATGTAGCCAGTATTACCAGGTTTATGCCTGTGGCCGAGTCAATAAAGTAACCTAAACTCACGAAAAAAATGGCATACTTGCCTGCCTTAAAACCGGCAGGTTCTATGGCGAAAATATTGTCGACACTTGCCCACATTACTATAAATATGAATAAGGCGCTAATGATCTGGTTAATACAGCTTTTAGCATAAACCGTACTGATGTTTTTTAGGTCATTTGTTTTAAACGATTCGGCAACAATAGTATAAGCGATGTTGTACAACGAGCGTGAAGGCAGTGAAATAATACTCCCGAAACTAAAGGCCAGGGCGTAAACTCCGGTATTATCCAACCCCAGTTTCTTGGAAATGAGCAAATTGTCAATATTTTGAATGATCAGCGGTGATGTACCGGTTAGTATGGTGAAAAAGCAAATACCCACCAGCTTGTTCACCATATCCTTTGTTAAAAATTCAAAGTTGGGTTTAAGTGAAAAGTGTTTGTCTTTTATCAGCCTTATTACTATTTGTACCGTTGTAATAATATTGGCAGTAAGCCATAGCAGCATGAACGTGTTAAAGCTCACCAAATGAAAATAGATAAGTATAAGTGGTACCAATATAAATATCCGTTTGGTAAACTCGCGCAGTATCAGTCCGGTAGTCATGTTATAGAGCAAACGGGCATAGAGGTCAAAAACGTTAAAAAACAGCGTGAAAACGGTAAGCGGGATCAGGTACCAGTAATAATCTTCAAAAAGAACAGTTTTAGCATTCCGCCCCACCAGCTCATCTTTAAAAATCCAGGCCAATAAAACAAAAAGGATGGTGCCGAGTAATGATACCATGCAGGCCAAAAATAAATAGCCGTGGTGCTTCTTTTCTTCGCTGCGAAAGTAGGGGAAATACCTTGCAGTACCGTTAAAACCCAATATAGAAAACTGGGCAAACATTAATGATAACGAAGTTAATATAGTTAAAAGCCCTATTTGTTCTTTAGTTAATGAATGGGGCTGAATGATAACTACCGTTAAAAAACCAATAAATACACCCAGATACGAATAAAGGGAACCCTTAATAGTTTGTTGCTTAATTATTCCCATTCAATTTATTAACCGCTGTATTGTTTGTTGTAAAATGATAATTTTGGAACATTCAATGGCAAATATAAAATATAAAGTGTGTGTGTTAACTGTTACCTATGCAAATAGGTGGCAATTTTTAGAGCAGGTGCTAAAGCGTGTGCTTGGGTTTGAACAGGTAACGCAGGTTGTTGTGGTTGATAACGCTTCGGCCTACAGCGTAGCTGCCAACGTTACCGGTTTAGGCGATAACCGTGTTACCGTGTTAACCAATGCCCAAAATGAAGGTTCGGCAGGAGGATATAAGAAGGCTATTGAATACGCTTATAATAATACCGGTGCCGATATGGTTTGGCTGCTGGATGATGATAACTTGCCCGACGAACAGGCACTTAGCGGTCTGCTTGCCAAGTGGGAGCAAATAAACCAACCCGATGATAAAAAAGCCCTCTATTGCTTACGCGAAGACAGGCTGCCCCACGTAAAAATAGCTCGCGGCGAAAACCCCGCCCGCTACTACCTGGTACCCGACAATTTCATGGGCTTCAGTGCGTTCAACATCCTCAACAACCGGAAATATAAGCAGCAGGACAGGTTTGGAAAAAATGCGCCATACCAGGATAAAGCCATGATGCCTTACGTACCCTATGGTGGTTTGCTTATGCACCGGGCGCTCATAAAAGTAATCGGCTATCCCGATGAACGTTTTTTTGTTTATGTAGATGATTCGGAATATACGTATAGGATTACCCAGTCGGGAGCTACTATTTGGCTGGTCCCGGCATGTAAGGTTATTGATATCGATATGTCGCAGGGGATAAATTATCAGCAGAAACCATTTCATTCGCACCTGCTGGATCTTTGGGGTTTCAGGAACTATTACGCAGTGCGCAACCGGATGTATTTTTATTCAAAGGTAGCCGTGCGATCCGAAGCCACATTCAACCTTAATAAAAGATTGTACCTGGCTTATTTATGGTTAGTAAGCATCATCAGCTCAAAACAAAAAGAATATAAAAAACTGGTTGCAGCGGTAAATGACGGCCTTGCCGGTAAATTGGGCAAGGTAAGCGCCGATAAGTATTAGCGGACAGAATGACGAATATCAAAGCCAGGGCCTTGTGCGATTCCCCTCTCGAGAGGGGCGGAGGGGTGTGTTTCTTGCCGCAGAACACACCCCTGCCATTTCACAATTCCTTCTCGCCCCCTCTCAAGAGGGGAACTTGGAAGTGACTATCAAAAGCGGTGCGTTTCTTCACAAAGGCAAAACACTTAATCGCTAAAGAAATTAAATAATAAAATTTACCTTCGTATTAAATGCAGGAATCAATTATAGGCGGCGAATTTAAAACCGCATACGATCAATTTTATCAAAAGCACGATGAGGCCTGGCGAATGCTGGGGGCCAGGTATAAAGCCGAGCATATTATTGAGGTATGCAAGGGGCTTACCTTTAAAAATGTACTGGAGGTTGGCGCCGGCGACGGCAGTATTTTAAAATACCTGTCTGATAAAAACTTTGCACCCGAGTACTATGCGGTAGAGATCTCAGGTAGCGGGGTGGAATATATCCAATCGCGGGAGATAAAAAATCTTAAATCGGTGCAGGTGTTTGATGGCTATAAACTACCCTTTGCCGATGATAGCTTCGATCTTATCATCCTCTCACACGTGCTGGAACATGTAGAACATGAACGTATGCTGCTGCGCGAACTTAAAAGAGTAGCCCACCGCTGCGTTATTGAAGTACCGAGAGATTATAAAGCCGGGGTTGATACCCGCATTAAACATTTTTTGGCTTACGGCCACATTAATGTATACACCCCAACATCCCTGCGCTACCTGCTAAGCACCGAGGGTTTGGAGGTAGAAAATGATCTTACATCAATGATTGAGCCCGAGGTAACCAGGTTTAATATGTACGTTAATCAAAAGAAATCCAAAAGCCTTTTGAAGAATATACGTATAGCGGCCGAGTTTACCGTGAAACAGACTTTAAGTAAATTGATGGGAAAAAAGGTGAGCGAACAATTTGCAAACGCTTACACCGTTCTATGTAAAAAAGCCAGCCAGCAACCCGAGTTATTCTGATTTTTTTCCTGATAAATGCAGCAACTTGCCCCAATTGCCTTATTTGTTTATAACCGGCCAGATCATACGCGCCGTACCATTATTCATTTGCAAAAAAATACGCTTGCCGATGAATCCCGACTGTATATTTTTTGCGATGCCCCTAAAACAGATGCCGATAAGGCAAAAGTTAACGAGGTTCGCGAAATAGCAAAAGAAACCACGGGCTTTAAAACCGTAAAAGTTATCCTGCGCGATCATAATCTCGGCCTGGCCGAATCCATCATCAGCGGTGTTACCCAATTGGTTTATGAGTATGGCAAAGTAATAGTTTTTGAGGACGATTTGCTGTCATCGCCCTACACCCTGCAATATTTTAATGAGGCGCTTACCCGCTACGCCACCGAAGAAAAGGTGATGCACATTGGTGCCTATATGTATAACCTCAAAGAAAAAGAGCTGCCCGAATCCTTTTTTTACCGGGCCGCCAGCAGTTGGGGCTGGGCAACCTGGGCCCGCGCCTGGAACAGCTTTGAACCCGATATTGATAAGCTGATTGCCCGGTTTGATACGCTGGGTATCCTCCGTTTTTCCATAGAAGGTAAAATGAATTTCTGGAAACAAATTCAGGAATTTAAGGCCGGGAAAAATAATTCCTGGGCCATCCGCTGGTATGCCTCCATATTTTTAAAAGGCGGTTTAACGCTTAACCCCGCACGTTCGCTCATCAATAATATAGGGCATGATGGTACCGGGGTACACTCCAACCGCGAAAATATGTACGATGTGCATATCTCGCAGCAGCCCGTTAAGAAATTTCCTGATATAATTACCGAAAACGAAAAGGCCTATAACGCTATTAAACATTTCCTGGCGCACCGCAAAGGCAACCTATGGCAACGTGCGGTACGTTTTGTAAAGCAAAAGGTAGCCTGATGATTAAGCTCGGCCGGCTTTAAGGTTAATTGTATTTTTTACTGTTTCATATCCTTCCAATTCTTTAGGAATATCTATTAATCCCGTACCACTCCAGCCGCTTGCTTTTGAAGTTTTTATTAGTAAGCTATGCTTTTTTTCTTCGATGCTTGTTATTTCGGCCCAGCTAATAAATACATTAGGGTTTTTGCCACTGTTCCATTTATAAATTCCATTGTCGTTAATTTCCAGTAAGGGACCACTAAAATGCTTTATCAAGTTTTTATAGGCAAGCCACAATATGAGGCCGAAAACGGGTATAGTAAAAAAATAGGAATACAGCATAGAGGGTATATGGTTTTCCGGTTTTCCTTCTCTTGCCATTAGTTGCATAGCAGGTATGGTACCTATCACCATTACAATCAACAAAATAAAAATCACCTTTTTTATAGCCCGTAGCGCTACCTGTTTTATTTTTTCTTGTTCGATTTTATATATGCCGTTCATTATTTATGGTGTAACAGGTTAGTTATTTTAATTTGCGCATTCCTGCACTATAAATATATAGGTTTAAATGAATAATGTATTTTTGAAGCATGTTAAAAGTAGTGCACCTGAATACTTATGATGGCAATGGCGGGGCCGGCAGGGGCTGTATGCGCCTTAATCGGGCGTTGATAAGTCAGGGTGTCGATTCAAAAATAGTGGTGCACTATAAGTTTGGGAAAAATCCGCAAATAGGTACTTTTAACAAAAATAAACTCCAAAAATCATACACCGCGTTTACAATAATATTGGAGCGGATACTGGCCAAACGTTTTTTAAAACCTTTAATGAAAACACCGTTTTCATTTGCATGGTTCGGCAGGTCGGTTATTAACCATCCCGATGTTAAGGCTGCCGATATCATCCACCTGCACTGGATCAATCACGGTTTTCTGGACCCTAAACATCTTGCCGAAATTGCCCAACTCGGGAAACCCGTGGTGTGGACTTTTCATGATAGCAATGCCTTTACCGGCGGCTGCCACGTACGCTACACTTGCGATCATTTCAAGCGCGCATGCGGTAACTGTCCGCTGCTCATCAATGCTGCTGCTGATGATATTTCGCACCGCATCTGGCAGCAAAAACATAAGGCTTACGAGGTATTGAATTTTGCCATTGCCGCACCCAGCACCTGGATGCAGACTTCGGTTAACGCCAGCAGTTTGATGCAGGGCAAGGCGGTGCATCATATCCCTAACACTTTAGAAACAGATATTTTTAAACCCACCGATAAACAACTGGCTAAACAACAGTCCGGGTTGCCAACGGATAAATTTATTTTCCTGAGCGGCTTTATGCCATCGCGTAAAGACCTGCATAAAGGCACTCAATACCTGCTTGACAGTATGGCTTTGCTTGCTGACGCCCTGCTGACGGATGCTGACGACATAGAATTGGTCATTTTCGGCAATAAAAACGACGAAGACGTGCCCGATTTTCCTTTTAAAACCACCTTCCTGGGTACCATTAATAACGATGAAAAACTGGCCATGCACTACGCTGCCGCCGACGCTTTTCTGATCCCCTCGCTGGAAGATAACCTGCCTTATACGGTAATGGAAAGTCTTAGCTGCGGCACCCCTGTAATTGCCTTTACCACGGGTGGTATTCCCGATATGGTTAAGCATGGATACAATGGCTATCTGGCTACCTATCGTTCGGCAGAGAGCTTTGCTGAAGGTATGGAGTGGGTGATAAAACATCCCGACAGGCAACAATTGCAAAAACAGGCCCGCCAAACGGTTATAGACGTTTTTTCGGAGGAGGTTATAGGGAAAAAGCATATCGAACTATACCAAAGCCTGCTAATGAAACCTAAGAAGGAGAGTATCAATGTTTAATCCAAAGCTTAGTGTTATTACCATTGTATATAATAATGTACGTGATATTGAACGTACCATGCTATCGGTTTTAGGGCAAACATATGCTAATATTGAATATATTGTGGTAGATGGCCTCTCTAACGACGGTACACTGGATATTATACATAAATACGACAGCGGGATCAGTAAGCTTATCAGCGAGAAAGATAATGGTATTTATGATGCTATGAATAAGGGACTTGCAGCGGCCGCCGGTGATTATGTAATGTTCATGAACTCCGGCGATGAGTTTTATTATGCCGGTACAGTAGCCGCCGTTTTTGCGTCGGCCAATGATGCCGATATTTATTACGGCGAAACCGAAATGATAAGCGACAAAGGTGAAAGCCTTGGCCAGCGCAGGCACAAGGCGCCGGCCAACTTTATATGGAGGGACTTTAAATATGGTATGAGTATCAGCCACCAGGCCATCTATGTGAAACGAACGCTTGCAGAACCTTACGATAGAAAATATCAGTTAAGCGCTGATATCGACTGGATTATCCGCGCCGCGAAAAAGGCAAAAACTATAGTTAATGTAAACCGCTACGTGGCTAAATACCTGGTAGGGGGGATGTCTAAAGCAAAGCATCGCCAAAGCCTGAAGGAACGTTTTGATATCATGAAACGCTATTACGGCTTAGTGCCAACTGTATTAAACCATTTTGTGATAGCGTTTAACCTGGGCTGGTATTGGTTGAAAAATAGACGGACAAATGATTAGGGGGCTATTTAGAATAGTGGCCTTTTAGCGAAAGCACATCGAGAACAATAATCTCATTATTTTCATTTATTTCATATACCAATCGATGTTCCGAGGTGATTCTGCGTGACCACGCTCCTGAAAGATTATGTTTTAGCGGTTCTGGTTTACCAATTCCCTCGTAGGGATTAACTACTATTGCATCAAGGAGTTGCTCTATTTTCTTTTGGATAGCTTTATTGCCAGTTTCTTCCAATATTTTAAATCTTCAAAAGCCCTTGGGCTAAAGATTATTTCCATAGATCTTTAGTGTCTATTTTAACACCTTTTCCATTTTTAATATCTTTTCTTCCCTGGTTTATTTTCTCAACAAAGGCAGGATCGTATGGGCTTTTTTCAGATTTGAAATCAATTTTCATAGCTTTAATAAAAGCCTTTAAAGCAGTTAATTGTTCTTTAGTTTTTGGTTGTACAATTAGCGTTTCCATACACAAAAATACATAAAAATACACAAAATGAGATAGCTCATCCAGTGGAATACAAATACATAAAAAAGAGCGATGAGTTTATTAATCCATCGCTCTTTTGCATTTTGAAACTTATTAAGCTTTTATGCTTTTTTAGTAGCTGGTTTAGCTGCTTGTTTCTTTTTGGTTTCGTTGTATAACGCGCCGCCAAGTGCAAGTACTAAAAGTATGGAACCTGCTAAAGAGATCTTCTCGCCTGCATAGTATGATGTAGGGTGGAAGATAAACTCAATTTTGTGGTTACCTACCGGGATTTGCGCGGCACGTAACAGGTAATCGGCACGGAAGTAAGGTTGCTCTTTGCCGTCGATAAGCATCGTCCAGCCTTTATCGTAGTATATTTCAGAGAATACAGCTATTTGGGCTGAGGTTGAACCGCTTTCATAAACCAGGTGCTCCGGAGCATAATTTACCAGTTTAATGGTGCCTGTAGTAGCGCTGCCAATTGAGCCGTCGTTGATAAAGCTTTTGTACTGCTTATCAACAATAGCCTCATCTTTTGGTGTAAAGCTGCTGATAGCCTGCATTTCCTGATCGGCGTTGTCGGCAAATTTTACGCTTTTTACAAACCAGGCGTTACCGCACGCGGTTTGGTTGGCACTCATGCTGGCGGTGCCGGTTTTAGGATCGGCGGTTATGATGTATTTGGTGTTCAGCATGTCCAGTACATCCTGGTTTACGCTTTTGGTAAACTGGTTTTCTACCAGTTCATCAAAACGCCTTAACCTGGCCGAGTGGAAACCACCTACTGTTTTATAAAAATATGATGAATGCGAATCGTGAAAAGGATCGCCCGAAGCCATATCAAACACCCTGAAGTTGGGGTCTGGATCTTTCATGATAAATTGATCTACCTCGCGCGGGGTATATTGCTGCGCCATCTCAGATTTTTCAACAAAATTTGAATCTTTAAGGTAACGTTTGTCAACGCCCCACATATCAAACAGTATAATAGCTGCCAAAATCAACGCGGCAATGTTTACTTTGATCTTATCTTTAATAATCAGCCATACCAAACCTGCTGTTAACAATACGATAATTAACGAGCGGATAGCATCGGCACGCTCAAGGCTTATCCTGTCGTCAACTATCTGGGCGGCTACGGTAGTGGCCAGGCCGCTGTTGCCTCTAAACATCTGGGTAAGGTTGTTAATGAAACCTAAATGATCGTCGGCTTTAAAGCTTAAAAGAACATCAGGGACGGCTATCATAATAAGCAGCAAACCGCCTGTGATATAGAAAGCTATTTTGGCGCGTTTAAAGATCAGCGCTTTATCTGTATTGGTTATTACCTCATTAATGGCCAATAAAGCCAGTATAGGGAAGCACAATGCCGCTATTACCAATGTTGATTCAACCGTCCTGAATTTATTGTACATGGGTACATAGTTGAAGAAAAAGTCGGAAATGAAGGGTAGGTTTTTACCGAAGGATAAGAACATACTCAATAGCACCGCGCTTAATAACCACCATTTGATGCGGTTTTTAACTATCAGTAATCCTAATACAAACAGGAAGAATACCGCGGCACCGAAATACCATGGGCCAAATGTGACCGATTTATTACCGTAATATAACGACTGGGATACAAAGCCATGTGCCTGCGCCGGGTCAACACCTGCATCAACAAGGGTTTTTACAGCTTTTGAATCATCGCCAACAGCTGTGCTGCTACCGCCGCCGTAAGCATTAGGTATTAAAAAGGTAAGGCATTCGCTCACGCCCTGGCTCCAGGTGTAAGCATAGTCCTTATCCAAACCATGAGTTGGTCCGGTTGTACCTTTGGTAGTTAAATTAGCCTTGCCCCTGATAGTGTATTGGCTGTACTCATAGGTTGTCCATAAAACACTTGCATTTACTGCTATAGCCAGTACAACACCTGCAAGCAGGTACGCCATAGATTTAAGGAAAGGTTTGGCTTGTTTGTCTTTAATAGCGTGGTAAAGCTCGATGATCAATAATATAGCTATGCAAAGCAGCAGGTAATACGTCATTTGTACGTGGTTGCTGCGAATCTCCATGGCTAAAAACAGGCCCGTTATGGATGCACCCAGCAGGTATTTACCACGAAGGGTTAAAATTATACCCGCAAGTATCGGCGCGAAGAACGCTATAGCATAGGCCTGGTTGGCGTGGCCGGCCGTAATGTAAATAAAGTTATAGGATGTAAAAGCCAGGGCAATAGCACCCGCCGCGGCAAGCCATGGCGAAAGGCGTAAAACGCTGAATAATAGATAGCCTCCTAAAAGGTATAGCAACACGGTATCAACCGGATTAGGGAATACCGCTTTCAGGATATCAATAACATGTGATGCGATGTTTGATGGAAATGACGCCCAGATCTGGTAAGCCGGCATACCGCCAAACATCTGATTAGTCCATAATGGGGCATGACCTGTTGCCGCTTTAACATCATTGATCTCTTTTTGCATTGACTGCGCCTGTAGCACGTCGCTCTGCATCAACACTTTTCCCTGGATTATTGGAGTAAAAAAATAAGCAAAGGAAATGACGATTAAAATTGCTACAATAATGAGGTGAACACTATTACGCTTGAACCAGTTATTCATTTAAGTTTTTTGAAATGGATAATATTATAATCCTCAAAAATAGAAATTTGAATGAGAATTAAGTGTTAAGTTAACGATTTGCGGCGGTTAAATGTCCAATAGGGGATTTGGAATGTGTATAATGAAGAAAACTATCGATGTTTCGAGAGTTAAAGTTCACAATAGGGCGTTTTCAATTAGCAGCTTTGCGGGCGGCTGCGCAGCAAAACAAACAGTAATATAAGGGCTATTAGGCTCACTATGTAGGCTATAACCTGCGGCTTTCCGTAATCTTCGCGGTATTTACGAATGGAGAAAAAGTTATAAACGCCCAGTGCCCCCAATACCACCCAAAAAAAGGTATTGATTTTGGTACAATTGGCAAAAAGCTGCATTGCAACAATAAATACTATAAAGTTGGCAATAATGAGTGTTATAGACTCGGGGGTATTGTTGTGGTTTGGTCTTCTTTTAAAAATTCCGCCTGGTACCATAAATTATTTTACTTCTTCATAATCAACAAATTCACCTTCAGAATCGGGCACGGTGCTTCTTTTACCTTCGGGAATGTAATCTACCTTAACGGCACCTTCGGGTCTTTTTTGCTGACGGGTATTTTGTTGGTGTGCCTGTTGCTGGGCTTTATTTACCACACTTTGAAACAGCATAGGTATCAAATACCGCATCAAACTGCGGATGATGTATAAAACACAAACTGATATGAGCAGGAAACGAATTAAAAGCATTTGATTAATTTTACGCGTACAAATATAAGTATATAACGATAAAATTGTTTTAATATGATGTGCTGATATGCAAATTACAGATTTCAGATGTGCAAATGAACTTCATTGTATAAACATATACGTCTGTTTTTAATCATCTGCACATCTGTAATTTGCACATTTGAAATCTAAAACTTCTCTTCCATCATTTTTTCTAAAGCAAACATATCGTCGCGTAGTTTGGCTGCCAGCAGGAAATCCATGTTTTTGGCGGCGGCCAGCATTTCTTTTTTAGTATTATCTATTGATTTTTTTAGTTCGGGTTTTGTCATGTATTGTACAATCGGATCAGCAGCTAACGAGGCTACATCGGCTTCAACGTAAGCTTTTTGTACACCACCCTGAAAGTCAACAACAGATGTTTGTTCCATAATTTCCTCACGCGTTTTACCTACGGTTGTCGGCGTTATGCCATGCAAAGTGTTGTAGGCAATCTGGATTTCGCGGCGGCGGTTGGTTTCATCCATCGTTACCTGCATCGAATCGGTTATCTTATCGGCATACATAATCACACGGCCCCGATCATTACGGGCGGCGCGGCCAATAGTCTGGATCAGTGAACGTTCCGAACGCAGGAAGCCTTCTTTATCCGCATCCAAAATAGCTACCAATGATACCTCCGGTAAATCGAGCCCCTCACGTAATAGGTTGATCCCTATCAGCACATCAAATTCGCCTAATCGTAATCCCCTTAAAATCTCTACCCGTTGCAGGGTTTTTACCTCGGAGTGAATGTAACGGCATTTGATACCCAGCCTGTCCATATACTTGGCCAGTTCTTCGGCCATGCGTTTGGTGAGGGTGGTTACCAGTATGCGGTCGCCCATTTTAATGGTACGGTCAACCTCATCAAGGAGGTCATCAACCTGGTTTATAACCGGGCGGATCTCTATAACGGGGTCAAGCAGGCCAGTTGGACGAATTACCTGCTGCACTACCACACCTTCCGATTTTTCCAGTTCGAAATCGCCGGGGGTTGCACTCACGTAAACGGTTTGCGGAGCCAAACGTTCAAATTCCTGGAAGTTGAGCGGCCTGTTATCCAAAGCGGCAGGCAAACGGAAACCGTAATCAACCAACGAGATCTTGCGCGACCTGTCGCCGCCATACATTGCCCTGATCTGCGGAACGGTAACATGGCTTTCATCAATCACCATCAGGTAATCATCCGGGAAATAATCCAACAGGCAGAAAGGCCTTGCGCCGGGTTGCCTGCCATCAAAAAAGCGTGAATAGTTTTCTATCCCTGAGCAGTAGCCCAATTCGCGGATCATTTCCAGATCGTAGTTGACCCTTTCTTCCAAACGTTTGGCTTCCAGGAAACGGCCATCGTCAATAAATTGCTTTTTACGGGTTTCCAGCTCTTCCTGTATGGCCCAGATGGATTGTACAAAACGATCGCGTGGGGCTACATAAAGGTTGGCCGGATAAACCACCATATGTGTCATTTTTTCGATGGTTTTGCCGGTGCTCACATCAAAAGTGGTCAGTTCTTCAATATCATCGCCAAAAAACGAAATGCGGTAGGCGTGGTCCATATAGGCCGGAAAAATATCTACCGTATCGCCTTTAACCCGGAAGGTACCGCGCTTAAAATCGGCAGTGGTGCGGGCATATAAAATCTCTACAAGTCGATGTAAAAACGCATTTCGGCTAATACGGGTGCCAACCGCGAATTTGAAAACTGAAGCCGCAAAATCCTCGGGGTTACCCATACCGTAAATGCAGGAGATGGACGATACCACTATAACATCGCGCCTGCCAGACATAAGCGCCGATGTAGTACGTAAACGAAGTTTTTCAATTTCTTCGTTTATCTGCAGGTCTTTTTCAATATAAGTATTGGTGGTGGGTATAAATGCCTCGGGCTGGTAGTAATCGTAATAGGATACAAAGTAGTTAACAGCGTTTTCAGGAAAAAACTGTTTAAACTCGCCGTAAAGCTGTGCCGCAAGCGTTTTATTATGGCTCAATATTAGCGTAGGCTTTTGTGTTTGCGCAATAAGATTGGCAACCGTAAAAGTTTTTCCCGATCCGGTAACACCCAGCAGGGTTTGAAACGGATCGCCGTTGTTTACACCTTCAACCAACTGGCGTATGGCTTCGGGTTGGTCGCCGGTGGGGAAGTATTGAGAGGTTAAATTAAAATCCATGTATAATGTAAAAATACGAATAATACTACAATAGGGTTTGCAAATCAAAATAAGTACATGATAATGACAACCGTATGTCAACAGTGTTATTATCACCAATATTTTGTTATTAAGATTACAACAAGCCGGGATGTTTTATGTTCGATTCGGGGTTTCGGAAGACAAATTTTATTTACGGATCAACCAATCTACTTAGCAGCCTTCAATCGCTGCGCCCGGGCAAAAAAGCTTTGTTCGCTTATTTGTTCCTCCACTTCAGTAATGGCTTTCATGAGGTTGTTTTGGGTGTCGATAAGTTGGGCAGTGGCGGCCTCTATTATTTTCCAAACGGGTTTCATTTGTTCAACTAAGTCTTGCCCTTTGGTTGTTAATTGAACAAGCCGCTTACGCTCATCGGCCTTATCTTTTTTTGACCGGATAAGTTTTTCTTTCTCCAGCTCCTTGAGCAGGCTGATGGTGGATGGGTGGGTATAGCCAATTTCGTTGGCAATTTCAACCACACTTAAAACAGGTTTAAAGTGCAGGGTATAAATAACCGGGAACCATTTGGGCTCAAAATCAATGTTGTTTGCTTTGTAAATCAATACGCCATCTTTACGAATTGTATCGGCAAGGCGTTGCAGCCTTGTCGATATTGCTAAGATTCCCGATTCGTCAATAACGTTCATTTGGTGCACTGATTAGTTATCCAAATGTAACTCATAAAAAATATTATCGGCACCCATCAGCGGAAATGATTTAGGTAGGTTTGTTTTGGGTAGTTGCGTAAAGTTGTTTTTTTCGTAAAAACGGTGTGCGGCCTTTAGTAAATCAACCGTACCTAAATACACAGCGGTTATTTGGTTTTGTTTGCAATAAGCCAGCAGGTTATCTAACAATAATTGCGCTATCCCCAACTCCTTGCCGCGGTATTCTTTACGCACAAACATTTTACGCAGTGCGCCGGCATTATTGCCAATTGCAATAAGAGCTATGGTGCCAACCAACTCGCCGTTGTGGTAAGCACCCCAGAAATTACCGCCCGTTTGGTGGTAATTGCTTTCAATATCCAGCAGGTCGGGTTGGCCTTCAAGGGTTACGGGTACGTTAAATTCTATCTGTTGTATGGGCAGGATGATATCAATTATCTGTTTGCAATGACTATTATTTAATGTGTTTATAGTTGTTATTGTGTTCATGATGTTTTATTTATGTACAAATCTACGTAGTTAACTACATATAATCAAAGTGAAATTATTAAAAAGATATTTTTGTGACAGAGCAGGAAAATAAAAATGCTGTTGTTGTTTAAAAACGTTAATTTTAAGTATGATTTTCGTCCTTAATAAAACCAACAGCATTGCCAACCAGTTTCTGGCGCAGCTGCGCGATGCCGATATACAGCAGGACAAGGCCCGTTTCAGGAAAAACCAGGAAAAACTTGGCGAAATACTGGCCTATGAGCTAAGCAAAACGCTAAAGTACGAGGCTAAAGAAATTCAAACCCCGCTGGGCACTGCCAATATAAATATACCGGCAGATGAGCCCGTTTTGGGGACTATCCTGCGTGCCGGACTGCCCTTTCACCAGGGCTTTATGAATTATTTTGATCAGTCGGCATCGGCGTTTGTTACCGCATATCGTAAAGTAAAACGTAATGGTAGTTTTATTATCCAGGTTGATCATATCTCGGCCCCAAATCTGGACGATAAGGTGTTTATTTTGTGCGATACCATGCTGGCCACCGGGCAAAGCATAGTAGCAGTCTGTAAGGAACTGATGGCGCAATACAGCATAAAAGAGCTGCACATTGCCGCTGTAATAGCCAGTACCGAAGGTGTAGCCCATGTACGCGCCAACCTGCCCAAGGCAAAACTATGGCTATGCGCTATAGACGACGAGATGACCAGCAAAGCCTACATAGTACCCGGTCTGGGCGATGCAGGCGACCTGGCATTTGGGGATAAGGTTTAGCGTTGGATTTGGGATTTCGGATTGTCCATTTCGGAATTAGTAATTAAGATTTTTTAATTTTGTTTTTTTGTCTGAACTATGATTTATGGGATTAATAGGATTTCCATGATTCGGGTTTGAAAATAAAAATCCTTTAACCCCTTAATCAGGAAAATCGTGGTTCAGACAGGATCCGAAATGAATACAAATCCGAAATGAAAAAGCACATCTTCTTCGATCTTGATCATACCATCTGGGATTTTGATAAAAATGCCGAGGAGGCCCTGCATGAACTTTATCATATCCATAAACTGGATAGTATCGGTTTAACCTCTGCAGATGTGTTCATCGAAACTTATACCCGCAATAATCACCAGCTTTGGGCGCAGTACCATATGGGCGAGATCACCAAAGAGGAGTTGCGTGAGGCGCGTTTCAAAAAAACGTTTGTACAGCTTGGCCTGCACCCCGATGTAATGCCTGATGGTTTTGAGGATGCTTATGTAAAACTTTGTCCTACCAAAACCAATCTTTTTCCGCACGCGCATGAAACGCTGACCTACCTGCAATCAAAATATACACTGCATTTAATTTCCAACGGGTTTAAGGAATCGCAGGCAATAAAAATTGCCGGCACCAACCTGGCCCCGTATTTTCAGCACATTATTATATCCGAAGATGTGGGGGTTAACAAACCCGACCCTGCTATTTTTAAATACGCTGTTGACATCGCACTGACAACGGCTGACGAGAGCCTGATGATTGGTGACAGCCTGGAAGCCGACGTTTACGGTGCAATAAACTTTGGTATGGACGCCATTTTCTTCAATCCCTTTAATGCCCCAAAGCCCGATGATGTGCCAATGCAGATTACTCATTTAAAAGAGCTAACTTTATTATTATGAGTATCGCCAAAGAACGCCAAGCCATTGAAGCAGCTCTTGATAGTTATCGCCAGGAACTGGATACTATTCCTGATGAACTATTTACAGAAACCCCGCCGGGTGGTGGCTGGTCTTTTGCCGAAGTTTACAGTCATATACTTCAAGCAACGCTGGGTTCATCAATAGCCTTAGAAAGGTGTACCCACGGTAGCTGCCCGCCAACAAAAGATGGGCTTACGTGGGAGGGACGGATTTTACTATTGTTTGGTCGCTTTCCGAGGGCAAAAACCCAGGCGCCTGATACGTTGATTGTGAATAAGATAACTAAGGAAGATGCGAAAAATCTTATCATAAAATGCCGCAAACGAATGGAGACAACCGCTCCGCTTATACAGGCGTCATCGGCAGCAAGCAGGTACAAGCATCCGCGTATGGGGATGCTTAATGCAAGGCAGTGGTTCAGGTTCATCCGGATTCATCTGGAGCATCATTTAAAGCAATTAAACCGGATTCAAAATAAATTTAACAGTACGAAGTAACCTTTTACATTTAACGGAGTCATAACAATAAAGTAATGTTAGTTTTCAATCTTTGTAAAGATCATTTAAAATGAATTTTGAATATACATATCTGGTTGTCATTAGTTTGCTGCTTTTAGTAGGCGCATTCTATCTCAGCCCTTATGAATTAAATGTTAATGAAGACGAAGACGACGAGTAATCGTTTGTTAAGTAATCCAACACAAAGCACTCGCCGGCAAAACATGCCGGGTAAAAAACTAACCCCCAAACTTTAATGGCAAAACGTGAAGTAGATATCGTAGTAATATCTGATGTGCACCTTGGTACCTATGGTTGTCACGCAAAAGAATTGCTTAAATATTTAAAAAGCATAAAGCCCAAAATGCTCATCCTCAACGGCGATATTATTGATATATGGCAGTTTAGCAAATCGTATTGGCCAGAGGCACACATGAAAGTGGTGCGCCGCATCCTTAAATTTGTAACCGAAGGCATCCCAGTGTATTACTTAACCGGTAACCACGATGAAATGCTGCGCAAATTTGCTGATTTTGACCTTGGTTCCTTCAAACTCCTCAATAAAGTAGTTTTAAATATAGATGGCAAAAAAGCCTGGATTTTTCATGGCGACGTGTTTGACGTAACCATGCAGCACTCCAAATGGCTGGCGAAATTGGGAGCCGTTGGGTATGATACATTGATCCTCATTAATAGCTTTACTAACTGGTTTTTAACAGCTTTCGGAAGGCAAAAAATGAGCTTTTCGCAAAAGATAAAGGCTAAGTTTAAAGAGGCGGTGAAATTCATAAATCAGTTTGAGCAAACAGCCGCCGATCTGGCTGTTGATAAAAATTATCAATATGTTATTTGCGGGCATATCCACCATGCCGAGATCAGAGAGATAACCGATACAGAGCAAACCGGCTCGGTGTTGTACCTGAATTCTGGCGATTGGGTAGAAAGCCTTACCGCATTGGAGTACCACAATAAAAACTGGACGATATTTAAATATAACGCCAACGACTTCAATACTGATGCCGACGAAGACGATAAAACCGATGCCGAAGACCTCGACGCAAAAATGGATGTGAAAAGTTTACTGGACAGATTTAAGCAGGAAGCGGAATAGGTTTATTTAAATCCGGGTCCCGGTAAAAAAATCGCTTATTGTCATTGCGGGGAACGAAGCAATCTCATCATGTAGATTGACATTGCAAGGTTTATTACCTGTCAGGCTACACCAGCAATGACACGAAGATTTAATGTTTCATTAAGTCAATCTCATCTTTGATAAAACATGCTCAACTATTGTTTTCTTTACCCTCAAAACATTTCTTTTACTAAATTGCCCCAATTATAACTACCAATGAAAATATTGTTCGCCATACAGGGAACCGGTAACGGGCACATTAGCCGGGCCCGAGAAATTGTGCCGTTGTTGCAGCAATATGGCGAGGTTGATCTTTTAGTAAGCGGTACCGAGGCCGAGGTTTCATTGGCGCAACCCCTTAAATATAAATTCCATGGCGTAAGCTTTGTATTTGGCACCAACGGCGGCGTTGATAACTGGGCCACCTGGAAAATAATGAACCTGCGCCAGTTTTGGCGCGATATGCACAGCCTGCCCTTAAAGCAGTACGATTTAATTATTAATGATTTTGAACCAGTAAGTGCCTGGGCATGCAAACTGCAAAAGGTGCAGGCGGTATCATTAAGTCACCAATGTTCTTTTGTATCGCCAAATTCACCTCGGCCATCAAAAAAAGATCCTTTTGCGCAATGGCTGTTAAAGAATTATTCGCCTACCACGCATCACGTTGGCTTCCATTTTGAGCGTTACGATACTTTTATAAATACCCCGGTTATCCGCAGCGAAATAAGGCAGATGGAAACATCAAACCAGGGGCATTACAGCGTTTACCTACCAGCTTATGATGATAAAACGTTGCTGAAACACCTTAGTAAGGCTACTGATGTTAAATGGCAGATCTTTTCAAAACGCCAAAAAACACCTTATCAGTCAGGCAATGTGGAGATTTTTCCGGTAAATAACGAGGCCTTTAATAAAAGCCTGGCCAATTGCGAAGGGCTGCTTACCGGCGGCGGTTTTGAAGGCCCTGCCGAAGCCCTCTTCCTGAAAAAGAAGGTGATGATGATACCGATGAAAGGGCAATACGAGCAGCAATGTAATGCATTATCGGCCTCAAAATTGGGTGTGCCCGTGGTTTCCGAAATAAACGACAAGTTTGGTGCGCATCTGGATAACTGGATTCGTGATGATAAAAGAATTATAGTCGATTTTCCTGATGAAACGGCGCAGATAGTTGATAATTTGGTAAAGCGATATGCAAAACCACAAAGCATTGTTTCATAATAGGTTTTTGTGCTAATTTTACCCCGCGCAAAACACCGCCTTGTATGATCAATATTTTCCGATCGTTTAATCCTTTGAATGTTATATGGCTGGTGGTAGTGCTATTTCTTTCGCGCCTGGGCTATTTATTTCATGTACCCGATAAGCTGGAATTTGTTTTTGTGGAACCCTTTGCCCGGCTGCTGGTGCCGGTAGCTTATGAGTACGCATTTTCGCCGGTATTAAATGTACTGATAGCCGGGGTGCTGGTTTTTATACAGGCCTTACTGCTTAACTACTTAATAAACTTTTATAATTTGCTGGGCAAGCCTACGTTTTTGCCCGCGTTAATGTATGTAACGCTATCAGGGTTATTCGCGCCGTTTTTAATGCTCAGCGCGCCGCTCATCTGCAATTTTCTGGTGATATGGATGCTGTTTAAGCTGTTTAATTTATACAAGGGTGATGATGCCAAATCAACCTCCTATGATCTGGGGATGATAGTGGCGCTCGGCTCACTTATTTATTTCCCTTTTATCTATTTGTTTTTAGCCATCTGGATAGCGCTGGTACTCTTTAAACCCTTCAACTGGCGCGAGTGGCTGGCTGGCGTATTAGGTTATGGTACCATTTTCTTCTTTCTGGCCGTGTTTTATTACCTTAATGATAGATTGGGGAAATTCTCTAATATATTCCTGCCGCTTGGTACAAAATTTCCAGATCACATCAGTATCAACGTTAAAAGTTACCTACTGCTGATACCTGTTATTTTGATATTGGTGCTCTGTTTTTTCAAATTACAGCAAAACTTCTTCAAAAGTTACGTGCAGATCAGAAAATCTTTTCAGTTGTTATTTTTCATTTTTTTAATAGCCGCCTTTTCATTTTATGTGAACTCCGCATTCCATTTAAATCACTTTATATTGTGTATTGTGCCCGCAGCGGTGTTTTTTGCCTATTATTTTTTATATGCCAGCAAAAAATGGTTCTATGAAAGTTTGTATTTATTGCTGCTAATCAGCCTTATCTGCTTTCAGTTTAACAATTTTTAACTTTTACATTCGTTCAAATTTCAGCGGTTATATTAGTTTTGTACCATGAAGTTTGGAGTAGTTATATTTCCCGGGTCTAATTGTGATGAAGATATCATATATGTATTAGAAAAAATAATGGGTCAGCAGGTAGTTAGGTTATGGCATAAAGACCATGATCTGCAAGGTGTTGACTTTGTTGTTTTACCAGGCGGTTTTTCTTTTGGCGATTATCTTCGCTCAGGTGCCATTTCCCGTTTCAGCCCAATTATGCAGGAGGTTATCCAATTTGCTGCAAAAGGCGGTTATGTTATGGGTATCTGTAACGGTTTTCAGATACTGGCCGAAGCAGGTTTGGTTGATGGTGCATTACTGCACAACGAAAGCCGCAAGTTCATTTGCCGCAACATCTACTTAAAACCGCAAACAACCCAATCATTACTTACGGCCCAATTAGATCAGCAGCAGGCTTTACGTATCCCTATAGCTCATGGCGAGGGTAAGTTTTTTGCCGATGCCGATGTAATTAAAAGGCTTAATGATAATGACCAGGTAATTTTCAGGTATTGCGATGAAGCAGGTAACATTACCAATGATGCAAACCCTAACGGATCGTTAGAGAACATTGCGGGCGTTTGTAATGCGGGCCGTAACGTGTTTGGCTTAATGCCACACCCTGAGCGTGCTGCCGATAGCTTGCTGGCTAATGAAGATGGACTGGCTATTTTTGAATCTATATTATCAATTGCTAGGGCCTGATGACCAATCTGGTTATCGATATTGGTAACACGTTAACAAAAATTGCGGTTTTTAAACACGATGAATTGCTTGCAGTTGAGCAGTTTGAAGCTGTTGAAAACAATACGCTGGATAGTTTTTTGAATGATTACAAAGTAGGTAGGGCAATTATATCATCGGTTAAAAAAGCCGTTGAGCCCTGGCAAACTGATCTGGCAACAAAACTTCAGTTAACGTATTTCAATACAACAATAACCGGTGGCATAATAAACCATTACTTAACCCCAGAAACACTTGGCCCCGATCGTTTGGCTGCTGTAATAGGTGCAAAGGATTGTTATACGGGCCAAAATAACCTGGTAATTAGCGGTGGTACCTGCATTACGTATGATTATGTTGATGCCGGCGGAAATTATTTTGGTGGCAGTATATCGCCGGGTTTAAATATGCGTTATAAGGCAGTAAATTATTATACAGCGGGTTTACCGCTTATTACTGCCGACGACAATTTTATCGGCGGGCACGGAAATAACACAGAAACCGCCATACGCTCGGGCGTGCAGAATGGCATAAAATACGAGTTAACAGGGTTTATTGAAAGCTATAAAAAGCTTAACCCACAACTAAATATTATACTGAGCGGGGGCGACAGTATTTTTTTTGATAAGCTATTAAAAAATAGCACCTTTGCCCCCTATATAAAAATTGAACCTTATTTGGTTTTAAAAGGATTAAACGCAGCTATACAAAAGCATAATGATTAAATATACCAGGTTTTTTTTAACACTTTTATTTGCTGTTAGTGCATTTGCAGCATATTCACAATCAACAGCAACTTCAAGTTCACCATATTCAAGGTACGGTTTGGGTATAACAGCCCCACAACTGATGCCACAAAATCTGGGTATGGGTGGTATAGCGGTTGCAACAAACCAAATAGGTTTATTTAGCAATATCAACGTTATAAACCCTGCATCATACGGTGCTATCAGGCTTACTACTTTTGATGTTGGTTTGTATAGTAACATTTCTACCCTTAGCCAAACCGGTTCAGCCAGTCAAAGTAACAGCAACTTCAGGCTTAGTCACCTGGCTTTCGCGGTACCGGTTTCAAAAAAATCGGCCCTTAGCTTTGGTTTGTTGCCATACAGCGAGCGTGGTTACAACTACAAACAGTCAATCAATAAATTTGGCGGCAACGCATCGCCGGCAGATACCAATGTTACCAACTATACTTACAGCGGCGATGGCGGTTTATCAAAAGCATATTTAGGTTATGGTTTTGGTATAGGTAAAAACTTGTTAATTGGAGCCAACGTATCATACATATTTGGTAACCTGAAAGATATCAGCACAACAGAAATTCCTGGCCTATACGGTACTATAAATTCACGCATTGAAGAAAGTACCTCAATAGGCGGTTTAAATTATGATTACGGTGTTCAATATGCTATCCCGGTTACCGATACCAAACGTATTACTTTGGGATATTCAGGTTCTATAGGATCAAAAATTGGTTCGCAGAGCAGCTTTATAGTAAGCCAGTATTTAAATGATGCCAATGGCAACCAGCAGGTGGCTATTGATAGTGTTATCAACAAAACTGACCCTAAAGGAAAATTAGTACTGCCGCACATGAACCGTTTTGGTATATCATTCCAAAGTGATGGCAAGTTCCTGGTAGGTGCCGATTACAGCATGGGTAAATGGTCTGATCTGAGCATTTCTGGGGTTAACCAGGGTCTGCAGGATAGCCGTACCATAAACGTGGGTGGTTCATATACACCAAACATAAATACCATACGTAACTACCTTGCTACGGTTGATTACCGCCTGGGTGCTATATATGATGAAACTTACATGAACATTAATAACACCAAAGTGAAAAGAATTGCTGCTACTGTAGGTTTAGGTTTGCCATTAAGACCAGGCAATACCAGCATCTACAAGATCAACATCTCTGCCGAAGTTGGTAAAAGAGGATCGTTAGTTAATGGCTTGGTAAAGGAAAACTACATTAACCTGCACCTTGGCTTTACACTTAACGACAAGTGGTTTACAAGATATAAATTTGACTAACCATATCTGCTATGCATAAGGGGTTGAAACATATTACGGGCTTGCGCCTGCTGTTACTGCCCATTCTTGTGCTTTTCATAACCTCTTGTGAAAACGACCTGAATAAGGTTAAACAGATCGCTTCTAACGAAAAAGCAATTGTTGTTGACGAAACCAAAGGCGTCGACCTTATTATGAGCGATTCGGCGAAAGTTGAAATGCACCTTACCGCTCCATTATCATTAGATTACGAAGCAAAACCACCCTATACCGTAATGCCAAAAGGCGTTAAAGTGGTGCTTTATGATAAAAAAACCCAATTGGAACAGGGTACCATTACTGCAGATACCGGCATACGCCATGGCGATGGCAAAATAATAGAGTTTCGTAAAAACGTGGTAGCTGTTAACGCCCAAGGTGATACCTTTAGATCCGACGAACTTTTTTGGGATCAGGGGACAAAAAAAATCTACTCGCATAAATCTGTATCTTTTGTGATGAGCGATGGCAGCGTGACGAACGGTGATGATTTTGAAAGCGATGATAACTTTTTACATCAAAACATGACGCACACGAGAGGGGTGTATCATGTAGATGAAAAAACCGCCACGCAATAGTAAATTTTTACAGGAAAATTTTGTGTTATAGAATTTTACTAAAAATTGTATCTTGCGCCCTCTTTTAAAAGAATATAAAAATTATAGAAGTATATGGGTTTAATGGGTTTCTTGCGCGAAAGAATGGGGAAAATTCTCGCATTCTTTATTGGTTTCGCGCTGCTTGCGTTTATTGTGAGCGAAGTTGTAAGATCAGGTGGTTCGTTTTTCAGGGACGATAACAGCCAACTTGCCGTTGTAAATGGCGAAAAGGTTCCTCTTGACGAGTTTAATAAAAAACTTGAGCAAAACACTAATCAGTTTAAACAACAGTCTGGTCAGGCTATCTCTCCGCAGATAACCAACTACATTCAGGAAACTACCTGGAACCAAACGTTGAGCACCCTGTTGCTGAAAAAAGAGATCGAAAAGTTAGGAATAATTGTTGGCGGCGACGAAGCATCGGCAATGGTTAGCGGTAACAACCCCGATCCTCAAATTGCCCGTCAGTTTACTGACCCGCAAACCGGTCAGTTTGATAAAGCTAAACTTAACCAGTATTTAAGCTATCTAAACTCGGCTCAGGCCCCGGCCGATGCTAAACAGCAATGGGCAGATTTTTTAATTCAATTAATCGAGGCTAAAAAAGCTACAAAATACATGGCACTTGTTACCAATGGCCTGTATGTAAACGCGCTGGAAGCTAAAGATGATTACGAAGCGAAAAACAAACTGGTTGCATTTAAATATGCCATGCTTGATTACGCATCTATCCCTGATGCAAAAGTTACTTTAAGTGATGACGATTTTAACACTTATTACAACGAGCATAAAGGCGAATTTAAAAATCAGCAGGAATTAAGATCATTTGAATATGTGAGCTTTAACGCTGCACCATCAAAAGAAGATACTGCAGCTATAAAAACAGATATTGATAAAGTAACCGAAAAATTTAAAGAGAGCACTAATGATTCGCTTTTTGTTCAGATAAACTCTGAAACAAAAACACCGCTTGCTTTCCAGAAAAAAGGAGCGCTTGAACCAAGACTTGATTCGGCCATGTTTAATGCCGCTAAAGGTTTCATTTATGGTCCATACATTTCAGGTGGCAGCTACAAGGTTGCTAAGCTTGCGGATGTAAAAAGCACTTTTGATTCGGTTAAAACAAAACATATCTTGTTTAACCCTGCAACAGAAGGTGGCGTTGAAAAGGCAATTGCAAAAGCCGATTCAGTTAAAAAGCTGATACAAGGCGGTAAATCATTTGCTGAGATGGCCTTAATGTATTCAACAGATAAAGGCAGCGCATCTAAAGGTGGTGAGATACCTCCATTTGATGTTAACGGTTTAATGGCCGGTGGCCAGGGCCAGATTGCTGCTGAATATACCAATGCATCTTATAAAGCGGCTAAAGGCGAGCTTATTGTGGTAACCTCACAATTTGGTGTTCACCTTATCCAGGTTGAAGATCAGAAAGGATCTGTAAAGGTTGTTAAAGTTGCCGTTGTTGATAAACCGATAACTGCCAGCAGCAAAACGCAAACTATTGCGTACAGCAAAGCGCAGGCATTTTTAGGTAATTTAACAAAAGATAACTTTGATGCCGAAGTTAAAAAAGAAGGGTTAACAAAACGTACTGCTGATGATGTTACCGGTACTGCATCTGGTTTGCCAGGTTTAGATAATGCGCGTGACGTTGTAAGATGGGCATACAAAGCAGAAAAAGGTGATCTTACCGATAAAGTATTTACCGTAGGTGATCAGTTCATCATTACCCGTTTAAGTGCTATCAAGCCAAAAGGTACCTTATCGCTTGAAGCCGTTAAAACTCAAATTACCCCGGCTGTACGTAACGATGTTAAAGCTAAACAGCTTGCCGCAAAATTTGCTGGTGCTTCAACTATAGATCAGGCTGCTCAAAAGGCAGGTGCTAAAGTTGTTCCCGTTCAAAATATTGTTTTTGCAAACCCTATGATTCCAGGTTTATCTGCAGAGTACAAAGTTGTAGGTTCTATATTTGGTTCACAGCCTAATAAGCTTTCAAAACCAATAAACGGAGCGCAAGGTGTTTATGTATTTGTTGTTGATGGTTTCACAAACCCGGCACCGCTTGCAAATGCTACAAAACAAAAACAACAAATTGCCCAGGTATTGCTACAACGTTCAGAAGGACAGGTACTGGATGCCTTGAAAGATAATGCCAATGTAAAAGATAACAGAGCAAAACTGTTATAAGCAAATTTTAAAGTAATTTTACATCCGGGAGCAGTTTAAAACCTGTTCCCGGATTTTTTTTTGCTTTGAAATTGAGGTTTAAGTAAGGCCTTATGTCATCCTGAGCGTAGCGAAGGATCTATCAGGCGATAAATGAAGCGGATTAGCAGATTCTTCGTTCCTCAGAATGACAAGCATTGAGGGTTGGGAGTTTAACCTTTAAGGTTTTTGTTTTAGAATTTCATTTTAGAGTTTAGAATTTCACATTTAGGATTTAGAATTTCGTGTTTAGAATTTGATTTTACAAAGATGGATATACAGGAAAATATAGTGAATAAAGTGGCCCAAAGTGGTCTGGTTACGTTAGATCCTGCTGCCTTTTATCCGGTGGGCGAACGTGTTATCTATGATATAAAAGATAACCTGTTTCATGGCCTTATGCTGCGCGAAAAGGATTTCAGGGAGTTTATAAAAGAACACGATTGGACGCAATACGAAGGTAAAAACGTAGGCATCACCTGCAGCGCCGACGCTATTGTACCTGCGTGGGCCTACATGCTGCTGGCCAACCGCATGGCGCCATACGCCCGCGAAGTTGTTTTCGGTAATAGCGACGTTTTGGAAACTGTACTGTTTGAAAAGGAAATTGCCAAAGCCAACCTGGAGCAATATGCCGGGCAGCGTATTGTACTAAAAGGCTGCGGCGATATTGATGTACCTACTTCGGCTTATGTTGAGCTCACAAAAAAATTAACCCCCATTGTAAAAAGCCTTATGTTTGGCGAGCCATGTTCAACGGTGCCAATTTATAAGCGTAAAGATTAAGGCTTGCTTTTTGCTAATGAATCTGCCGCGATGATAATTTGCATGCCGGTACAATAAAAGTGGATTTAAACCATTTATAGTAGCAACCGTCATACATGTACGCCGCAACTGAAACTTAATGTAATTTGTTGAGGCAGATTTATTACAAAGAAAAGCAAACCCTGTTAATGCACAGATATCTTTTTTATACGCTAATCCTTATTTTATATTGTAGTGCCGCTTTCTCGCAGGAGCTAACCAAAATAAGCGAACCCGTTTTTAAGGCGGGCGAAAAGCTGAGCTATAAAATGAAATATGGTTTTTTTACCGCCGCCGAAGCCAATATACGTGTTGAGGCCAGCGACAAGAAATTCGATGTTCCCGCTCTTCACCTGATAGCCGAGGGGAATACCGCCGGCTCGTTTGATCTGTTTTATAAGGTGCGTAACAAGTACGAGTCATACGTTGATCAAACCACGCTTGAACCTCTTTTTTATACTGAAAACAGGCGCGAAGGTAAATGGAAGCATAGCGATAATGTAACCTTCGATCAAAAGGACAAAAAAGTAACCGCCAATAAAGGCACATTCGCGTTTACCGGAAAAACGTTCGATTTTGTATCGGCCTATTATTTTGCCCGTACTATTGATGTGTCAAAGCTTAAAGTTGGACAAACTTTCGATCTTCAATATTTCCTGGAAGATGGCTTTCATAAAATGAGTATCACCTATTCTGGCACCGAAACCATTAAGTGCGATATGGGTAAATTCAACTGTTTGAAATTTAACCCTACAATTATCCCCGGTCGAATTTTCAGAAAGGATAGTAAGTTGTACCTTTGGATCACCAATGATGGCAACCGCATTCCCGTAAGGGCACATGTGGAAGTTATATTAGGTAGTATAACAATGGAGCTAAAATCGGCAAGCGGACTTAAATATCCGTTAAACCCTATAAGTAATTAAGAAAAAATATGATCGAGGTTGGTAATGTTTTGGTTCATGAAGATATAGTAAAAGAGAATTTTGTATGTAACCTTAACAAGTGCAAAGGGGCCTGCTGCCTTGAAGGCGATTCTGGTGCACCCCTTAATGCCGACGAACTGGATATCCTGAATGAAATATATCCAAAAGTAAAACCATACCTTACCGAAAAAGGTATCAAGACCATTGAACGGGTTGGTACTTATGTGAAAGATTTTGAAGGTGATTTTACTACTCCATGCGTTGACGTAAATAAAGAGTGCGCATATGTGATCTGGGAAAACGGTATCACTAAATGCGGTATCGAAAAAGCGTACGAAGAAGGCGCAATAAGCTGGAAAAAACCCATCTCTTGCCATCTGTATCCCATCCGCATTACCACTTACCCCGAGTTTGATGTGTTAAATTACGATCGTTGGAGTATTTGTAGCCCGGCTTGTACCTTTGGCGATGAATTAAAAGTACGTGTTCACGAATTTTTGAAAGGCCCGCTGATCCGTAAATACGGAGCCGAATGGTATGAAGAACTGGAGAACCAGGTAGCGGGAAGTTAAGGAGGATAAACTCTATATATCAAATTCTAAATTCTAAACTCTAAAGTTGAAATTCTAAATCCTAAAATTGGGTTTTAAATCCGAATCCGAACATTCGAATTCCCAAATCGGGATTAACATAAGTTATCCGTCATGCAGTTTTTACAATTAATTTGGATAATATTGTAATACATACGCATTTGCGCGGTATCATTAATGAAAATAGCTTTAATAACAGGTATTACTGGTCAGGATGGTGCATATTTAGCCGAGTTTTTACTGAAAAAAGGCTATGAGGTGCATGGTGTTAAAAGGCGTTCTTCATTATTTAATACCGAACGTATTGATCACCTGTACCATGATCCGCATGAGCCCAATGTAAAGTTTACCCTGCATTACGGCGATCTTACCGATTCCACCAATCTTATTAGACTTATACAAGAAGTTCAGCCCGACGAAATTTATAACCTGGCTGCCCAAAGTCATGTAAAGGTTAGCTTTGATACGCCGGAATATACCGCCAATGCAGATGGCATCGGGACGCTGCGCATCCTCGAAGCTATCAGGTTATTGGGGCTCACAAAAAAAACACGCATTTACCAGGCATCCACTTCAGAGCTTTATGGCTTGGTGCAGGCAGTACCACAAAGTGAAACCACACCCTTCTATCCGCGCTCGCCGTATGCGGTAGCTAAAATGTATGGTTACTGGATAATTGTAAACTACCGCGAAGCTTACGGTATGTATGCATGCAACGGTATTTTATTTAACCATGAAAGCCCCATCCGCGGCGAAACCTTTGTTACCCGTAAGATAACCCGTGCTGCATCAAAAATAGCTTTAGGCTTACAGGATTGCCTGTATGTAGGTAACCTATCGGCTCAGCGCGACTGGGGCCACGCCAAGGATTATATTGAAGCTATGTGGCTGATGCTGCAACAGGATAAGCCCGAAGATTTTGTGATAGCCACAGGCGTAACAACCACTGTGCGTGATTTTATAAAAATGGCCTTTAATGAACTGGGTATCGAGGTGGAGTTTAGCGGCAAAGATCAATATGAACGTGGTGTTATTATAGATATCGACGAACAAAAAGCTATTGAAGTTGGTTTAAACATAGATAATTTACGCTTTGGCCAAACCGTGGTTAAGGTTGATGCTAAATATTTCAGACCTACTGAGGTTGATCTTTTGGTAGGCGACGCCACCAAAGCCTTTGAAAAGCTGGGCTGGAAACCTAAATATGACCTGCAAGCTTTAGTTACCGATATGATGGCATCAGATCTGCACCTGATTAAAAAAGACGAATACTTAAAAAAAGGCGGTTTTAAAACGCTCAATTATTTTGAATAAACAATAATTTAATACTACATGAAGAAAATATTTACCTGCATTATTTTATTGTTTTTAACTGGCGCTGTCGTAAAGGCACAGTCTGTTTATCAACCGTACTCTTATCAGTTTTATCAAAAACTTAATGAGGATGTTTACTCAACCAAAACACGGGTACACAGTTCTCTGAAACCGATGTTTGCAGACGATTCGCTGTTGCGCTCGCATTATGATTCTATAATGAACATTAGCGGCCTTAGCGGTAAGTTTTTTAACGAACACCAAATAGATGTAAAGAATGCCAATTCAACTTTTTATGCCGATCTGCTGCCCGATTTTAATGTAAGCCGCGATTTTTCGGGTAAAAAGAATACCAATTTCGGTTCGCTTGGTTTGCAAATAGGGGGTACCGTTGGCAGTAAATTTTACTACAATGTAAGCGCATACGAAAACAGGGCAGTATTGCCAGATTATCTGGCTACCTATACCAACCAAACAGGTATTGCACGTGGGCAAGCATACGCAAGCATTTATGGTAACGAGTATCGTTGGTCGTACATTACGGCTTTATTATCTTACACGCCCAATAAATACCTGAACATTAGCGGTGGTAATGATAAAACCTTTATAGGTGATGGCTATCGGTCAGAATTATTGTCAGATTATGCATCGCCCTATCCTTTCATAAAACTAACCGCTACATTAGGTAATGTAAAATACATGGCCATGTGGGCATATTTTAATGATCCCAGGTCTACTCCAATAGCAGGCGATGGTCAGCGGAAGAAATTTGGGGTGTTCCATTACCTCGATTGGAATGTGAGCAACCGTTTATCTTTCGGTTTCTTTGATGCCATAGTATGGGGTGCAAAAGATGATGCCGGCCACCAGCGCGGGTTTGATTTTACCTACATAAACCCGGTTATATTCTTGAGGCCGGTAGAAGCATCCAACGGCTCGCCGGATAATGCCTTGATTGGCCTTACAGGTAAATACAAAATTACCGACGGTATTACCATTTACGGTCAGTTTGCGTTGGATGAATTTGAAGCCAAAAACTTTTTTTCCAGCAATGGAAGCTCGCGTAATAAATATGGCTGGCAGTTGGGTTTCAGAGGGGCAAACCTGTTCAATATAAAAGGCTTGAATTATTTGGTTGAAAGTAATAGTGTAAAACCTTACACCTATTCTGAACGTGCATCTGTAATTAACTACTCTGAAAATGGCGAGCCGCTGGCACACCCATGGGGCGCAAACTTCCGCGAGGTGGTTGGTTTGCTTAATTACTCGTACAAACGTTTTGATTTTTCTTTCGAAGCCGATTATGGGCACTACGGCTTGGACATAAACGGACTTAACTACGGTAAAGATCTGTTTCAGGGATATATTGACCCTGCAAGGCAAACAGGCAATTACACAGGCCAGGGTTTAACTACCAATATGGTATATGCCGAAGGTAAAGTAGCTTATTTGCTAAATCCGAAATATAACCTGCGTTTAGAACTTGGCGGCATAATCCGCAGAGATAAAAACGACCAGTTTAACGATAAAACCGGTATACTAACCTTTGGCATCCGCAGTTCGTTCCGCAGTATGTATAATGATCTGGTGAGCTATAAAAATCACTAAATAAACAATCGCTATAAATGCCTCGACCTGTATTGGCGAACTGTAAGGCTAACCAGCAATAAAAATATATTGATCACCAACACAATAGCCATATAACCAATATGGCTATTGTGTTTTATAGCGCCCAGGTAATCAACCATTGGTGCTTTTTCAATAAGCGCATAGGTTATTAAAAATAGCAGGATCTCGTAAAGCTTTTTACCCTGACTTAATATGCCAAGGCAAACTGCGAACAGAACGATAAACACCGCGCCGCCAAGAATATCGATAATGGCATTACCGTTTGAAGCAATAAGATAACGGGCAATCAATGGCGATGCCAGTGCTATAGCCAATACAACCCCTGCCAGTATCTGAGCGGGCAGCATACGCTGCAAGGGTTTGTAAGATGCATAAGTAAAATAGTGCAGCCGGTAGGTTTCCTCCTTGGTTGCCAACTCCGACAAGCGCGTTACCTGCAGAAACCATAATATGGGCAGGATGTAGGCATGTGCTATATCTAAAGGAACAAAGAATATACTTACCCATATACTACCTAAAAAAAGCCAGGTCCATTTTGATCCTTTTCTGAGCAAGAGTAATAATTCGGTTTTTATGAATGGGAGGATGCCATAGTCTGTAACTACCGGAGGTAGTAATGCCCTGTTGAAACCTGCAAGTGCGGGTAAAGGGGAATCTGCTATTTGCTCGTTTTTTAATTTCTTTATTTTTTTGCCCGGGCTCTGCCTAAAATCGAAGCGGTGGAAAAAGAAGGAGGACAGGTAAACCAGTGCCAAAGGAAATGTTAACCAGAACAGGCGGCTTATCAAAAACAGACCGGTTATAGTTATGCCATTCCATTCAAAAAGTTTAACGTCGGTGTGTTTGGTGTTAAATATAAAACCCATGCTAACGCCTTTACTTAATGTGGTATGGTACTGTTTATTTATCTTATTTTCAATACTGCCGGTCATGGTTTTAATACCAAAGGAATCCATAAAAATAATGGCTGAGCTGCTCTTGGTATTGGTTACGTTTGACATGATTATGCCAAAAAGGAAAATGAACGCGATGTACTGCCACATGGCCCCTTTTTTTAAAAATACCTCTGCAACCACCGCAAGCGCAGAGATGAAAAATAAGGCAGGTACAACAAATAACAGGTACGGGATTAAAAAAGTGCTGATAAGGAACGGATAGCCGGTAGTCCGCAAGAAAAACAACACAATGCTCACCAAAAAGGTTACTCCTGCAATGGTAAGCAATACCATAAAATTACTGAGCATTTTGCTAAGCAGGTAGCCGAAATTAGTGATAGGAGTGGTAGCTATGATCAGCCCCACTTCTGTATCTATATCTTTTTTAATACCGCCGTTCACCAGGAAAAAGCCATACATGGAAAGCATAATGGCGGTCATCATTCCCGACACATAACCCACCCATGCCGAGTTATAAATGCCTTTATAACCAACAATGGTTAATGTGGTGTAGGAGGCTGTTGGCGGCGGTACAAAGGAATAGGCCGCATACATGGTAATAGCAAGCGTAATAAGAAAACTGTAGCTGCGCGTACGTTGTTGGTAATCGGCCTTTATAATGCTGTAAATGTATTTCACGGGCTTAGGCGTTATTGTGTGTCAAAAACAAATAAGCATCCTCTAAGCCGGCGTTTACAGGCGCTGCGCCCATTTCGGGCTGGTTGGTGATGTAGCGTACCCGTGTTTTATCTTTTTGCCGGCTGGTATTGATGATTAAATGCTTTGCTTTTATCTGTGCAACTTCATCTGTACTGGCTAATGTTTCAACCACTTTTCCTTCTACGTGATTAATGATATCAGCCTGGATGCCTTTAGTTAACAATATTCCGTTTTTCATAATGGCCACCTCATCGGCAATGGTTTCAATATCTGATACAATGTGCGACGACAGGATGATAATACAATCATCCGCCATATCAGAGATCAGCTGCCTGAACCGTACCCGTTCTTCCGGGTCGAGGCCAACGGTGGGTTCGTCAAAAATTAAAACTTTGGGGTCGTTAAGTAAAGCCTGCGCAATGCCTATGCGTTGTTTCATCCCTCCCGAGTAGGTGCCTATCGGTCGTTTGGCATCTGCAATTAAATTAACGCCCTCCAGCAGCATATCTATCCGTTTGCGCAAGCCATTGCCGCCAACGCCTTTCATTGCCGCTATGTACTCCAGAAACTCGTATGCGTTAAGATTGGGGTATACACCAAAGTCTTGAGGTAGATAACCCAGCACCTTGCGGATATGATCCGGGTTGGTAACAATGTCCTCACCATCTAAAAACAAAGTGCCTTTTGTGGGCTTGCTGATGGTAGCAATAATTTTCATCAGCGTTGATTTACCCGCACCATTTGGTCCTAATAAACCTAAAATTCCTTTCTCAATGGTGATCGAATAATCGCTAAGACCGGTTTTATGCTGATTATACTGTTTGGTAAGGTTTTTTATGACTAAGGACATGGGGATTTTATATATGCACGTATGACACCGGATTACAGCGTAAGTTACACCTCGTTTAAACAAAAAGAGCGGCTAATTGCCGCTCCCGATTATCTTAATTGTTATTATTTACGATGCTATTGTATGGGCGTTTTTTTTAGCGCCTAAGTTTTTAACCTGTTGGGCAATACCTTTGGCATCAAAACCACATTCGGCCCATAGCTCGGGCTGTTCGCCGTGTTCAATGATGCGATCTGGGATGCCTAAGCGTTTTACCTGGGTGTTCTGGTAGCCATTATCGGCCATAAATTCTAATATCGCGCTGCCCATGCCGCCTTCAAGGCAACCGTCTTCTACAGTTATTACTTTATCAAATTTCTTGAATACTTCATGCAGCAAAGCCTCATCAAGCGGTTTCACAAAACGCAGGTCATAATGAGCAGGGTAATAACCCTCATTATTCAAATCGGCAGTGGCTTTTACAACTTCGTTACCTATGGCGCCGATAGATAAAATGGCGACATCTTCGCCATCGCATACTTTGCGGCCTTTACCAACTGGTATTGCTTTAAAAGGGCGTTGCCAATCAACCATAACTCCGTTACCGCGCGGATAACGGATCACAAACGGGCCCATATTGTCTTGCTGGGCGGTATACATGAGGTTACGTAGTTCCTCTTCGTTCATGGGGGCAGATACCGTCATGTTGGGTATGCAACGCATGAAAGCAAGGTCATAAGCGCCGTGATGGGTAGGCCCGTCGGCACCGGCAAAACCTGCTCGGTCCAAACAAAATATTACGTTAAGCTTTTGAATAGCAACGTCATGGATCACCTGATCATACGCGCGCTGCATAAAGCTGGAGTAGATATTACAAAAAGGGATCAGTCCTTGAGTAGCCAAACCGGCAGAGAATGTTACCGCGTGCTGTTCGGCAATACCCACATCAAAAGCACGCGTTGGCATAGCTTTCATCATGAGGTTAAGCGAGCAGCCCGATGGCATAGCCGGAGTGATACCCATTATTTTAGGGTTAGCCTCGGCCAGTTCAATTATAGATAAGCCAAATACATCCTGGTATTTAGGCGGTTGTGGCTTATCGTACTTGGTTTTTTTAATTTCGCCGGTAATTTTATCAAACAGGCCTGGCGCATGCCATTTGGTTTGGTCTTTTTCGGCCAGGGCATAGCCTTTACCTTTTGTGGTAACGCAATGCAATAGTTTGGGTCCGGGGATATCCCGAAGGTCTTTCAGTACTTTAACCAGGTGATTTACATCGTGTCCGTCAATCGGGCCAAAGTATCTGAATTTTAGGGCTTCGAAAAAGTTACTGCGTTTAAGCAGGGTCCCTTTAACGCTTTTCTCTAATTTTTGGGCAATTTTGAAAGCATCAGGTCCTATGGCCGATAGCTTTGCCAGCACATGGGCAATATCGTCTCTGAAACGGTTATACGGTTTTGAGGTAGTGATATCTGTAAGATATTCCTTTAATGCACCCACATTGGGGTCAATAGACATGTTATTGTCGTTCAGGATCACTAACAGGTTTGAATTTTCAATACCGGCATGGTTAAGCGCCTCGAAAGCCATACCGGCAGTCATGGCACCATCGCCAATAACGGCTACGTGCTGCCTGTCGGTTTCGCCTTTATATTGCGAAGCTACCGCCATGCCCAGCGCAACGGATATAGAGGTAGAAGAATGACCTACACCGAAGGTATCGTATTCACTTTCTGACCGTTTTGGAAAACCGCTGATGCCTTTATAAATCCGGTTGGTATGAAATGCCTCGCGGCGGCCGGTAAGTATTTTATGACCGTAAGCCTGGTGGCCAACGTCCCAAACCAATTGATCGTATGGGGTATTTAAAACATATTGCAGGGCAACAGTTAATTCAACAACACCCAGGCTGGCGGCAAAGTGGCCGCCATTTACTGATACCACATCAATTATATACTGGCGTAGCTCCTGGCAAACTTTCTCCAGTTGATCTTCATTAAGTTGCTTTAAATCAGATGGGTAGTTTATTGTTTGTAGTAAATCTCCGGCCGGTACCTGCATTGACATTTGTAAAGGTATTTAACTTACAAAGTAAACTATTTATTTATAAATACTTGACACGAAAATGTATTAAAAATAGAATCAAGAGTTAAGAATCAAGAATTAAGAGGAGCACCGGTTTACTTATTCAAAATAAGGGTCAAGAATAGAGAGCAGAGAATTACGACGAAGCTGCAAAAAATCTTGACGCTTGATTCTTGATTCTTAACTCTCCTTTATACTTTTACAGTTATGACCGACGATAGTTTTGCCATAAGATTGCCCCAGTTTGAAGGTCCGTTTGATCTGTTGCTTTTTTTTATTGAGCGCGATGAGCTTGATATCCATGATATCCCCATCGCCAAAATTGCCGACGATTTCCTGAACTACATTCACCAGATGAGCAGCCTTAACATGGAACTGGCCAGTGAGTTTATTTTTGTGGCTGCTACGCTCATGCGCATCAAGGCCAAAATGTTGCTGCCCCGCTATGAGGCCGAAAATGGCGCTGATGAAGCCGACACCAAAGAAAACCTGATCAGGAAACTGATTGAATATAAAAAGTTCAAAGAGTTGTGCGATGAATTGCGCCCCTTTGAAGAAGAACGCTTTAAACAGGAGAAACGCGGCAATATTAAGCCCGACCTGGAGCAGATTGAAAAAGTTACCCAACCGGGCGAGGAGCTATCGGAACTGAGCCTTTATCGGCTCATGATGGTGCATGACCGGCTGATGCGCAACTACCTCAACCGCAGCGAAGAGGTAAAGCATACTGTTGTACAATACCCGTACACCATTGAAAAGCAAAAAAAAGCTGTTGCCGATCTGCTGAAGATCAACAAAATGCTCGATTTTAAGGGCCTCGCCAAAGAATCAGAAAATAAGGTGCATTTTGTTTACAACTTTTTAGCCGTGCTTGAAATGCTGCAGCAGGAACTGATTGATATACAGATAGGCTTGGGCTATAACAATTTCTGGATTTCGGCGAGGGAAATTAAGACGTGAGATATTAGATTTGAGATGTGAGACAGAATGGAAAACAGGATTCTACAAAACTGATATCATCAATTAATTTACCCGTATAGTACCCGAAGGTGATTTTTACAAAAACTTATTAGTGAGAAATGTTTGTATGGCAAATTATATTGCGCTGATTATCTTGTAGGTAAAATCTAATCACTTCAGCCTCAAATCTCATATCTCACATCTCAAATCTATATCAATTGCTTATCTTAGCGGCGCTTAAATACACATAATGAAAAGAGACAAACTAATATTTAAACTTTTAGATGAAGAGCAGCAACGCCAGGAAGAAGGCATTGAACTTATAGCATCTGAAAATTTTGTAAGCCGTCAGGTAATGGAAGCGGCCGGTTCTGTTGCTACCAACAAATATGCCGAAGGCTTACCGGGCAAACGCTATTACGGTGGTTGCGAGGTTGTTGACGAAATTGAAACCATAGCTATTGAACGCGCTAAGCAATTGTTCAATGCCGAGTGGGCAAACGTACAACCGCACTCAGGTGCACAAGCAAACGCGGCAGTAATGCTGGCAGTTTTGCAGGCAGGCGATAAAATATTAGGATTCGATCTTTCACATGGCGGTCACTTAACACATGGTTCGCCGGTTAATTTTTCTGGTAAATTATACCAACCTCATTTTTATGGGGTAGTTAAAGAAACCGGTTTAATTGATTACGAACAACTTAAAAGAGTAGCCTTAGAGCAAAAACCAAAGCTTATCATTTGCGGTGCATCTGCATACTCGCGCGATTGGGATTATGAATTTATACGTAAAGTGGCCGATGAAGTGGGTGCTTTGGTACTGGCCGATATTTCGCATCCATCTGGCTTAATTGCCCGTGGCTTACTTACCGATCCACTGCCGCATTGCCACATTGTTACTACTACTACTCACAAAACATTACGCGGTCCACGCGGCGGACTAATCTTGTTAGGAAAAGATTTTGAAAATCCTTTCGGTGTAAAAACACCAAAAGGCGAAATCCGCATGATGTCGTCATTGTTGGATATGGCCGTGTTCCCCGGTACGCAGGGTGGTCCATTAGAGCATATCATTGCCGCTAAAGCCATTGCTTTTGGCGAGGCTTTGAGCGATAGCTACATGAAATACATTGTACAGGTTAAAAAGAATGCCGAAGCCATGGCCGAAGCATTTGTAGCCCGGGGCTATGAGATCATATCTGGCGGCACAGATAACCACCTGATGCTGATTGATCTGCGCAATAAAAATATTACTGGTAAAGCTGCAGAGAATGCTTTGGTTAGTGCAGATATCACCGTAAATAAAAATATGGTTCCTTATGATGATAAGTCGCCGTTTGTAACCTCAGGTATCCGTGTAGGTACCGCAGCCATCACAACCCGTGGTATGAAAGAGAAGCAAATGGAACATATTGTGGAACTGATAGATGCTGTATTAATTGATCCTGAAAACGAACATTCTATAAAGAAAATTCGTAAAAGGGTTCATAAGCTGATGTACGACTATCCGTTGTACAGAGAGAACGGCTCTGAATAGTAAATGACAATAAGGCAACATGGATTTTTAACTGCAGAAGATAAGCGCTTAGCGGCCCTGCAATCATACCATGTGCTGGATACATTGCCTGAGAAGCAGTATGATGCCATCACCCGTTTGGCATCCTATATTTGCAGTGTTCCTGTTGCCTTAATCACCTTAATAGATGCCGACAGGCAGTGGTTTAAATCAAAATTTGGCGCCGACCTGGGTGAAACCCCCCGTGTCGGCGCTTTTTGCAATACCACCATTTTATCCAACGAGATCCTGGAAATAAACGATACGCTGGAGGATGAAATCTTTAAATACAGCGAATACGTTACCAGTCATAATGTTAGGTTTTATGCGGGCGCCCCGCTGATTGACCCGGATGGTTATCGTTTAGGATCCCTTTGTGTTATTGATTCGGTACCCCATAAACTTAGTGAAGAACAGCGCGATGCCCTGCGCACCCTGGCCGACGAGGTGATGTCGCACCTGATATTACGCAGGCAACAGTACGCGCTGGAAGAAAGCCTTACCCGCTACAAAGAATTTTATGATCTTTTTGATAGCTCGCCAGATATTCATTGCATTATGGATAGGCAGTTCAGGATTGAACATATCAACGAAGCTGTTAAAGCTACTTTGGGCTATAGTTCCCAGGAGGTAACAGGTCAGCCCATCTGGAATTTTTTCCCCGAGGAAGAAAGAGCTTCGTCATTAAAAACGTTAAAAGAAGGCTTAAGCAGGCAGCAGCGTAAATTTGAAATCGAAACCCGCGTTTTAATACCGGGAGAGACGGAAAAATGGGTTAGCTGGTCGGTTACCTTTAAAAATGATAAGTGGTTTGCCAGCGGTCGTAATATCAGCTATCAAAAAAAGATATCACTGGAATTGGAACTATTATCATTAGTGGCCAGCAAGGTGAGCAACGGTGTTGTAATAAGTAACGGTATTGACGAGATCATCTGGACTAACGAGGCATTTGAAAAAATAACCGGTTATAGCCAGCGTGATGTTGAAAATGAAATACTGCGCGATGTGCTGAAAGGTGTGCCTGTTGATGCGGAAGCTACCCGCAAACTTGATGAAGCCATTCGCGACAGGCGATCATACGAAACTGATCTGCTGGTTACTACCAAGGATGGTTCACCGTTGTGGATTTCGGTTATTAACTCGGTTATTTATAATAACGAAGGGCAGATAGATAAATTTATACGCGTTATTATAGATATAACTCCGCGTAAAAAAATTGAGCAGGACCTGGAGATCTTATCCTTCGCTGCGCGCAAATCCCCAAGTGGTATTTTTATACGGGATATACAAGGCAAGTTTTTATGGGCAAATGAAGCTCTTGAAGATATTATAGGCTATTCTTTTGAAGAGCTATATGGTAAAGTCATAGGCACCACCTTAATTGGTCCCGGTACTGATCTTGCCGTTTTTGAAAGTGCAGTTAAGGCTGTTAAAGAGAATAAACCCTACGAGGTAGAGATACAGATATACAAGAAGGATGGTACTCCTATATGGGTGTTTTTGTCCAACAGTCCTATTTTTAATGAGGTGGGGAAAGTTGACAGGCAGATTGGCGTAATGGTTGATATTACCGAGCGTAAAAAGAACGAAGCAGAGCTTACATTACTTTCATTAGTGGCAAGCAGGGCTACCAGTGGCGTGGTAATTAATAACAGCGATGGCCAGGTAGAGTGGGTAAATAAGGCATTTGAAAATATTACTGGCTATACTTTACACGAGGTGAACGGTGCCCATCTGGGCGATGTACTTAAAGGAGAACTTACCGATGTGGCCAGCATTCAAAAAGCGCGTGAGTTGTCAAAAAACAAACAATCTTTTGAGGTTGATCTGCTGATTTATCGCAGCGACGGGCAGCCGTTGTGGATCTCTGTCATCAATTCCGTAATTCTTGATGATAAAGGCGATGTGGATAAATACATTGAGGTAATTATTGATATCACGGCCAAAAAGAAAACTGAAATTGAGCTGATTACTGCAAAGGAAGAAGCACTGCAATTAAGCAGGGCCAAGGATATGTTTATTTCGGTAATGAGCCACGAGATCCGTACGCCGCTTAACGCGGTGATAGGAATGTCGCACCTGTTACTGGAGGAAAGTCCTTTAGATTCACAAAAGGAAAACCTGCAGATATTGAAGTTTTCGGCTGAGAATTTGATGACGCTGATAAATGATGTGCTGGATTTTGCGAAGATAGAAACAGGTAATATCGAACTGGAAAAAACGCGGGTAGATATGGGCGAACTTGTTCAAAGTATCACTGCATCTATGCAGTATAAGGCGGCCGAAAAAAATATATACCTTAGCAAAAGTATTGATGATGCCATACCGGCCTATGTTTTAGGTGATCGTACGCGGCTATGCCAGATATTGTTAAACCTGGTTGGCAACGCGGTTAAATTTACAGATACCGGCGGCGTAAACATTGATCTGAAGGTTATACAGCAAAGTGATAAAGATGTAAGGATCAGGTTTTCGGTTTCAGATACTGGGATAGGCATTGCAAGTAATAAGATTAATACCATATTTGAGCAATTTAAACAGGCCGAAGTTGATACCACACGCAAATATGGCGGCACCGGGTTAGGTCTTGCTATAAGTAAACGGTTAATTGAGCTGCATGATTCAAGGGTAAATGTAGATAGTGTATTGGGGCAGGGCTCAACCTTTTGGTTTACTATAACGTTTAACAAGGCTGATAACCATTTAAATTCAAATTATAACAACGTGGAAGAGGGATTAAAGATTAACGTTTTGGTAGTTGATGATAACCAGATTAACCGGTTACTGATAAACAAGATCCTGAAAAAATGGGGTGCAAATGCCGATTTTGCAGAAAACGGTGTTGAAGCAGTTAATAAAATAGAAGCTAACCGTAACTATAATGTTGTATTAATGGATATCCACATGCCAGAAATGGGAGGGCTTGAAGCTACGCAGGTTATCCGGGCTATGCAGGAGCCGTATTTTCAGCAACTACCTATCATAGCGCTAACCGCCTCAATGCTGAGCAATCAAATGGGCGAAATTGGCAACGCCGGCATGAATGACTACATCCTGAAGCCATTTGATCCTAAAGTGCTTTACGACAAACTAAGCCGTTACCAGCAGCAGTAGGGTTTCAAGTTATAGATGGGCAGATTTCAGATTTGATACCAGATTTATGAAGTTTTAAAACTTTAAATTCTGTCATTCTGAGCGTAGCGAAGAATCTATTCATGCCCAAGTAATTCGGATTTGCAAATAGTACAACAGATCCTTCGTTCCTCAGGATGACAAAATAGTTTGATTTTCCCTTTTGAATTTACACCGCATAGGCAATAGTAGCAATACTCAACGTTAGCCCCGGTACTTTTAACAGTTCCATACCGCAGGCCTCCAGCGTTGAACCGGTGGTTATTATATCATCAACCAATAAAATATGTTTGCCTGCCAACTTCTCAGGGTTAGCTATGCTGAACACTTGCTGCATATTCTGAAACCTGGCAAACCTCGATTTATGGGTTTGGGTATCTGTAGCCACTACCCGTACAAGGTTATCAATTTCCACTCCGGCATTTAACTTTTCGGCGAGGCCATCGGCAAAGCAGGCGCTTTGGTTATAGCCCCGCTTCCGGAGCCTGCTTTTATGCAAGGGTACGGGAATAATATAATCTATCGTATTAAAAATGGTGTTTTGTGCTAATTGACTGCCGGCAATGCCGCCTAACACTTTACCTATTTTGTGCATTCCGCTGTATTTAAAGTGGTGCATCATGTTTTGAACGTTGCCGCCCTTGTTAAAGTAGTAAAGGGCATAAGCAGCTTCCACCTTTATTTTGCCGTAAAACTGCTGGGCAACAATATTATCGGCCTGTAAATGAAAATCGGTGTAAGGTAAATTATACCTGCAATCTGAACAGATAATGTGCTCGTTTGCAACCAGGCTGGCATTGCAGGCGGGGCAAAGTTCAGGAAACAGCAACGACACAAAATCGGCCAGATAGCCGCCGGGTAATTTCACGCCATGAATTTAGTGCAGATTTTTTAAACTTCGACGGTTTTTGCTTTTTCTTTGATAGCAAGCTGTCCGCAGGCGGCATCAATATCTTTACCCCGGCTACGGCGTAAATGGGTGTTAATGCCATGTTTAATAAGGTGATTGGCAAAAGCCTCCACCTTATCTTCGCCGGCATTAATGTAGCTGGCAAAAGCTATAGGATTGTATTCAATGATATTTACTTTGCAGGGCAGGTGTTTGCAAAACTTAACCAGTTCAATCGCATCCTGAATATTGTCATTAACTCCGTCGAAAATTATATACTCGTAAGTAACCGGATTTTTAGTTTTAGCGTAGTAATATTTCAGCGCTTCTGCCAATGCTTTTAATGAGTTTTGCTCGTTAATAGGCATTATGGTGTTACGTTTCTCGTCGTTAGCGGCATGTAAACTCAGGGCCAGGTTGAATTTTACTTCATCGTCCCCAAGCTTTTTTATCATTTTTGCAATGCCCGCAGTTGATACAGTAATGCGCTTTGGCGACATATTGAGTCCGTCCTCAGCAGTTATACGCTCTACCGATTTTATCATATTGGCATAATTAAGCAAAGGTTCGCCCATGCCCATGTACACAATATTTGAAAGCGGAACGCCGTAATGTTCGCGTGCTTGCTGGTCTATAAGTACCACCTGGTCGTAAATTTCATCGGGATTCAGGTTCCTTTTGCGCTCCATATATCCTGTAGCACAAAATTTACATGTAAGGCTACAACCCACCTGGGATGATACACAGGCGGTCATTCGGCCCGGAGTAGGAATTAAAACGCCCTCAATTAAATGCGTATCGTGTAAAATAAAAGAATTTTTTATAGTTTTATCAGCACTAATCTGCGATGAATTTATTTTAACGTTATTTATAACAAAATTTTCATCCAGCTTATTACGCAGTTCTTTTGAAATATTGCTCATTTCGTTGAAAGAAAAGCATGATTTTTTCCAAAGCCATTCATACACCTGCTTAGCCCTGAAGCTTTTTTCCTCCATACGGATAAAATGTTCCTGCAAGGCTTCCAGGGTAAGGCTGCGGATGTCTATTTTATCTTTTGCTGTTTTCACATTGCAAAAGTACTTAAATTTAAAAAAATCTGTCTTTATTTAAAGTCATTCTTTTGATCGGCTAAAAACAATAACTAAAAGTTAATTGCTTTTAATTGTAAAAAGTTTTACTTTGGAGAAAACGTATTGAGATTGATACTAAGTTAAACATTAATGAAAAGTTTTAGAGCCGATTACGTTTTTCCCGTTTATGCCGATCCTGTTAAGAATGGAATTGTTACTGTTGATGATGCCGGAAAAATCATCTCCGTTACCGATTCCAATAATCCACCGCCAGATGGCGGCCCAATTGAACAGTTAAGTGGTATTATTACCCCCGGATTTATAAATGCCCATTGCCATACAGAACTATCGCATCTTAAAGATAAAATTAAAACAGGTGGCGGATTAGTTTCCTTTATTAAAGATATCCAAACCGTTAGGGGTGCCGATCAGCAGTTGGTGAACGATGCTATTGAAAAGGCAGATAATGATATGTATGATAACGGTATAGTTGCCGTTGGCGATATCTCCAATACCAATCACAGCATTCCGGTAAAAACCAAAAGCAAACTATATTACCATACTTTTGTAGAAACGTTTGGCTTTTTACCGCAAAATGCCGAGGACGTGTTCAATAAAGCTATTAACGTGCTTAATGAGTTTAAGCCATTGCCGGTTTCTATAACCCCGCACGCGCCATATTCGGTATCAAAGGAGCTGTTTAAACTCATCAGGAAACATAGCGAAATAGGACATAACCTCATTAGTATCCACAACCAGGAATGTGAGGACGAGAATAAGTTTTACCGCTACAAACTGGGTGGGTTTCTTGATCTGTACAAGCATTTTGGTATCGATATAGAGTACTTTAAGCCACAGGCGCGTAACTCCATGCAATCAATCATTCCGTTGTTAACCAACAAACAGAAGGTTTTACTGGTGCATAATACCTGTACCAACTTAAAGGATATTTATTTCATAAAACGTTTCGACCGTAAAATAAACTGGTGCTTTTGCCCCAAGGCAAACTTATATATAGAAGGCAAGCTGCCTAAAATTGAACTGTTTGTTGACCAGGGTTTTAATATTACCCTGGGTACGGATAGTCTGGCATCAAACGATAAACTTTGCCTGTTGAGCGAAATGCGTACCATTCAGCAAAAATTTCCGGCTATAAGTACTGCCAGGTTAATTCAATGGGGTACTTTAAACGGTGCAGAGTTTTTAGGTATCGATGACGAAAAAGGATCGCTTGAAGCAGGCAAAACACCTGGCTTGAACCTTATTACCGGCCTGGATGGTTTTAAGATAACCCCTGAGAGTAAAGTACGTCGCTTAATTTAATTTGAAAATTTGAAGATTTGGTAATTTGAAAATGAAGTAATTTGCACTTGAAATAATACAGGCATAAGTCTTGTGATAATTTTCAAATTTTCAAATTACCAAATCTTCAAATCAAAATGAAACATCTCAATATAACTGTTAAAGGTAAGGTACAAGGCGTTTTCTTCCGCAAATCAACCAAGGCAACTGCCGATCAGTTGGGTGTACGCGGCTTTATTGTAAATGAGTCCAACGGCGATGTATATATTGAGGCCGAAGGCGATGATTTTGCGATGGATATGTTTATGGATTGGTGCAATGAAGGCCCCGAGTATGGCGAAGTAACTTCTGTTGAAACCCATGAGGGCGAATTAAAAAACTATCGTAATTTTGAGGTTGTAAAAAGGCGTCCGTAACGGGTACGGTTAGCAATTATTAATTACACCGAACATCTACATTGTCAACAGCTAAAAAATTTGCCGGGCAAACTGCTGTATATGGTTTAAGTACTATAGCAGGCCGGGTATTAAGTTTCTTTCTTACACCGGTTTATACAAGGGCTTATTCTGCCAGAGTATACGGTATATTTGGTAATTTATACAGCTATGCGTCTATGCTTAACGCGTTGCTGGCTTTTGGAATGGAAACCACCTTTTTTCGTTATCTTAATAAAAGGCCTGATGATAAACAAAAGGTTTATAATAATGCTTTCGGTGCAATACTTGCCGTGGCTTTACTTTTTTTACTGGTCACCTTTCCGTTTTCGAACATTATAACCGGATGGATAGAAATTGATTCCACCACTCCTTTTGTCGAATATGTTTTGTATACAAAATATTTTATTGGCATTTTAGTTATCGATGCCCTATGCGTTATCCCCTTTGCCAAGATACGCGCAGACGGTCGCCCCGGCCGGTACGGATTAATAAAGTTTTTGAACATTGTAATTTTCGTTGGCTTAAATCTGATTTTTATTTACGGCCTGCCATTTATCATAAAGCATAACCTGCCAGGTACAATTTGGCTAAACGGCTGGTATAAACACGGTTGGCTGGGTTACGTATTCATGTCAAATCTTATAGCAAGTGTGGCAACCTTGTTAATGCTTTTGCCCGAGTTTATGAAACTGCGGCCAAGGTTTAGTAAAGCATTATTTATTGAAATGTTGGTTTATAGCTGGCCGGTTTTGATAGCCAATTTTTCATATCTGATAAATGAAAACCTCGATAAAATATTATTAGGTAAACTTTTGCCGGTTAATGTTAGCGCTACGCAAGTAGGCATTTATACGGCTTGTGCCAAAATATCTATTTTCCTAAGCATATTTGTAAACGCTTTCAGACTTGGGGCCGAGCCCTTTTTCTTTAGCCACGCAAAAAATAAAAATGCTACCCAAACTTACGCCAGCATCATGAATTATTTTGTGATAGCAGTTTGTATGATATTTGTAGCGCTGGTTGCCAATATTGAATTGCTTAAATACTTTATAAAAGGTAAGGATGCTACCCAGACTGCGATATATTGGTCGGGTATTGATGTTATACCTGTGCTGCTGTTTGGTTATGTAAGCCTTGGCATATATATGAATTTATCGGTATGGTATAAATTAACCGATCAAACAAAATACGGCTTGTATATTTCGGGAGTTGGTGCACTGGTAACCATAATACTTAATTTGATCTTTATCCCGTATTATGGGTATATAGCTTCTGCCTGGATCTCATTAACCGCCTACGCCAGTATGATGATGCTTTCTTATATTTGGGGACAGAAAAATTATCCTATTCCATACAACCTTAAAAAAAATCTGGCATATATAGTTACATCCATAGTGATGGTTTTTGTATCATTTACGATATTTAAGCGTAACATTTTTATTGGTAACGGCCTTTTGCTGTTATTTGCGGCAGGAGCTTTTTATTTTGAACGTAAACAACTAATAGCCATCTTAAAAAGATAATGACCATCAGGATAATCAACAGATCGAAGAATAGCTTACCGGCTTACGAAACCGCCCACGCAGCGGGTATGGATCTGCGTGCCGATACTGCCGAAACTATATTGCTTAAACCCATGGAGCGTAAACTTATCCCCACCGGTTTACATATTGAATTGCCTGTAGGCTTTGAAGCACAGATAAGGCCGCGCAGCGGCCTGGCGTTTAAGCACGGTATCGGCATTGTTAATTCGCCAGGTACTATTGATGCCGATTATCGCGGCGAAATAAAAGTGCTGCTTGTTAATTTAGGTACAGAAGTTTTTGAAATAAATAACGGCGACAGGATAGCCCAGATGGTAGTTGCCAAACATGAAACCGTAAATTGGGATGAGGTAGAAACCCTGAACGATACCACACGCGGAGAAGGCGGTTTTGGGCATACGGCAGTGAAGTAAGCCCTTTTTGAACAAGGATTTTGGGATAAAAGATAAAGGAAAAAAGGATGAAGGATAAGCGGTTACATCATACTATCATACAAAGCAACGGCTACAGGATCGTAGCTGTCTTTTGTCTTTTGTCCTTATTCCTTGCTCCAAATGCGTATGCTCAAAAGCAGGTTAAGTCTATGAGCGCTGGCGACAGTGTTATGGTGAAACAGCTGTTTTTTTCGGCCCTGCGTGAAAAAACCATTGAAAATCTTAAACTGGCCGGCGAAATGTTTGAACGTGTGCTGCAAACAGATCCTTCGAATGATGCTTCGCTTTACGAACTGGCTAACCTTAAAAAAATACAGAATAAATATACCGATGCGCAGCCATTGCTGGAGCGTGCTGTAGCCATAAAACCCAATAACGAATGGTATTGGTCGGCACTTGCGGATAGCTATGAGAAAAGCAATAATTTAGATAAGCTGGAAAATGTGTTCAGCCAGCTTATTCGTATAAATCCCGATAAGCCCGAATATTATTTTGATAAGGCTAATGCCTATTTTCTTTTAAAACGGTACGACGAGGCACTGAAGGTTTACGATCAGTTGGAACAAATAGATGGTCCGTCGGATGACATTCTGGTAAATAAGCAAAAAATCTACCTTAAACAAGGCAAAGTTGATCTTGCCGCTGCAGATCTTGAAAAAGCAATAGCTGCAAATTCCGGTCAGGTACGTTATTACCTGCTGCTGGCAGAAATTTATAACTCAAATGGCTTTAATGATAAAGCGCTGAAGGTTTTATTGCAGGCCGAAAAGGTAGATACCAATAATGGGATGATACATTTGGCCCTTGCCGATATTTATCGGGATAAAAAGAATACCGATGCCAGCTTTGATGAAATAATGCTGGCCTTTAAAAATCCGGATGTAGCCATCGATCAAAAGATAAATATAATTGCCGGTTATTTCCCCAAGTTTCCAGATGTTAATGCCAAGGCCAGCGCGCTTGAACTAAGCCGTATCCTGACTATTGCCCATTCTGCCGACTCAAAGGCTTTTGCTATATATGGCGATATGCTGCTGCAAAGCGAAAAATTTAAAGATGCCAAGATGGCCTATAAAAAATCTATCGAGCTTAATGAACAGGTATATACTGTGCATGATCAGCTGGTGCGTATCGATTTAAGTGATAACGACCTTGATGGCGCTATTAAGGATGGCGAAAATGCTTTATCGCTATTCCCTAACCAGGCGTGGATGAATTATCTTGTAGGCGTGGCATGGGCACAGAAAAAAGATTTTGGCAAGGCGTTGGGTTATGTAAAAAATGCAACTTCATTAGAACTTCAGGATAAGGATTTACTTTCGCTTAGTTTTTCATTACTGGGCGATTGTTATCATGACCTGAAGAACAATAAAAGTTCTGACGAAGCCTATGATAAGGCATTGAGCTATATTCCGGATAATGCATTTACCCTAAACAATTATGCTTACTATTTATCGTTAAGAAATGAGCAGCTGGATAAGGCGGCAAAAATGTCGGCCCGGTCAAATGAGTTGCAGCCCAACACGGCATCGTTTGAAGATACTTATGCATGGGTATTGTTCAAACAAAAAAAATATGCCGATGCAAAGGTTTGGATGGAGAAGGCGCTGGCACACGATAAAGATAATAGTTCGGCCAAGTACGAACATTATGGCGATATTTTGTTTTACCTGGGTAACATAGATGAGGCCGTGCAAAATTGGAAAAAGGCTAAAAGCGCCGGCGGTCATTCACCGGTTTTAGATCGTAAGATAAATGAAAAAAAATATACTGAATAAGCTGCTGATAGTATGCTGCGTACTTGCGGTTGTAAGCTGTAAGACACGAAAGCCGCTGGTAGTGGCCCGTAAGTCCGATTCGACAACGAAGCCGGCTGATAATAAGAACAGCAGTAAGCTGGCCAGCATAAGGTCAAAGCAGGTAAGCTTTAACTCCTTTGCCGGTAAAGCAAAAACTAACCTTAACATCAACGGTAACAGTAATGATGTAACGCTTAATATCCGCATAGCGAAGGATAAAAAAATATGGGTATCAATTACCGCCATTTTAGGTGTGGAGGTTGCCCGCGCGGTAATAACGCCCGATAGTATTTTAGTGGTTAACCGTTTGCAAGGCGTGTATACCCGTAAACCTTTTAGCTATGTGTACAATTATGCAAGCAAACAGGTTAACTATAAAACAATTGAATCGTTACTGGTAGGTAATGCCATACCAGAGCTTTTAGATGAAAATGCCGAGTTTACACAGGTTAATGATAACCTCACTATCAGCGGTAATTTAGAGGATCTGTTATACAAACTGGTAATAGGTGCCGATTATAAGGTTACACAGACTAACCTTAGCAACCAGGCACAGGGGCAATCATTACAAGTGGCCAATAATACATTTATACAGGCTGCCAACAGAATAATGCCGTCGCAAATAGATATTGCATCGGTAGTGAAAGATAAAAAAATACAGGTTAATTTGCATTATACCAAGGTTGACTTTGATCAACAGCAGGAATATCCGTTTAGTATACCTGAACGGTATGAGCAGGCCAATTAATTCATATTTTTGTTTGATGAAATTATTAAAAGCAGTTTTCCTAATTATAGCAGTATTTATAGCTGTAGATGTTCATGCTCAAAGCAGCGCCGAATTAAAACGTCGTCGTGATAAATTATCTGAAGAGCTGGAGCAGCTGAATAAGGATTACCAGGAAACCGCTAACAACAAAAAAACAACGTTAAAACAGTTGAGTATTTTAAAGGCGCAGATAAACCTGCGTGAAGAAAAGATCAACGTAATCAACTCCGAGGTAAGAAATTTAGATAATCAGATCTCTGAGAGCAATAATACCGTACATAGCTTACAAAGCCAGTTAGATCAGCTTAAAAAGGAATATGCCGCTATGGTGCTTTTTGCTTATCGTAACCAAAGTGCTTATAATAAACTGATGTTCCTTTTTGCATCAAAAGACTTTAACCAGGCTTATAAACGTTTAAAGTATTTACAGCAGTTTGGTACCTACCGCGAGCGGCAGGCCGGCTACATACAAGGCACGCAGAAAGAACTGCATGTAAAAATAACCGAGCTTGATAAAACAAAGCAGGAAAAAAGTACCCTGTTGCAAGATCAGGAAAAAGAAAAGGCAACGCTTGGTAAAGAAAAAAACAACCAGGTAAAGGTAGTGAGCGACCTTTCTGAACATCAGGGGCAGTTAAAACAACAGCAACGAGAGGTTCTGGCTAAGATAGCCAAAACCAACAGAGAGATTGCTGCCACTATTCGCAGGGAAATTGAAGAGGCTAAGCGCAAGGCTGATGCAGAGGCTAAGGAAGCAGCAAGGATAGCGGCTGCTAAGGCAAAGGCAGAGAATAGGCCGGCACCAGTGGTAGCAGCCAAACCCGTTGTACGTAGCGAATCAAGCAATTTGAACGCTACGCCAGAGGCGGCTAAGTTATCAAACGACTTTTTGGGTAACCGCGGTCGTTTACCATGGCCGGTTGCTAATGGAGCAGTAACACAGGGCTTTGGTATGTATACATCACCAGAGGGTATCAAGATCAATAACCCTGGTATTGATATCCGCACAAACCCGGGCAGCGCGGTAAGGGCTGTTTTTGATGGAACCGTTGTTGGGGTGGTTGATGTAAGCGGTACCTACCTGGTAATGATCAGGCATGGAGAGTATTTTACAGCTTATGCTAATTTACGGTCGGTAAGTGTAGCAAAGGGGCAAAAAGTAACAACCAAGCAAATTTTGGGAGTTGTTGCAACCGATCCTTCGACCGGGGAAACCGAAGCACACTTTGAAGTTTACAAGGTATCAGACGCCGTAAATCCCAAAACATGGCTGGCGCCTAATTAGTTGTAAACTATAAGAGATATTAATTGTTTATATTTGTAACCTTAAAAAAATGCGATGTTAAGTACAGTTTTTTTATTTTTAAATATCGGGTCAGGAGAGATGATACTGATACTTTTTGCAGCATTAATGCTTTTCGGGGGTGATAAGTTGCCGGGTTTAGCACGTGGCTTAGGCAAGGGAATACGTGATTTTAAAGATGCATCTGAAGATGTTAAGCGCGAGATCAATAACCAGATCAATAATTACGACGAGAAAAAGAACGAACCCCTTACCACACAAACGCCGCTTATTGAAAATAGCGTGGAGCACAACAGCACCCCGCTTATTGAAGAGCATGCTGCCGATGATAGAGAACGCTATTCAATTGGCGAAACCCAATACACGCCGGTAATGGAAGAAAATAAAGTGGCGCATACAATCCCTGTAGGTGATAATCACGTAGGTAGTGAAAGCGCTGCGGTAAGTGAAACAAAAATTGATCTTACCAAAAAATAATAAGCCCTTTACGGGCACAACAACAAGAGAATACACAGTCCTAATAATAATATTAACATAACATAAAACTTAAAAATCATGGGGTCATTTGGAGCACCAGAAATCATTCTTATTCTTGGAGTAGTACTTTTATTGTTTGGTGGTAAAAAAATACCCGAACTAATGAAAGGTTTAGGCAAAGGCGTTAAAGAATTTAAAGACGCGCAAAACGGCGAAAGCAACACAACTACTACCTCAACCGAAGAAAAACCTAAAGTTTAATACTTTAGGCTACGCCCCAGGTAGGGTTTGCTTGCAGCTTTCGCTATGATATAAACTTATCTGTTGATTTATTTCTTATTTCAACGGATAAGTTTTTTATTTTAGCCCCATGGCTAAATTTTATTCCTCTTTAAGTGAAATAAAGGGCGGGTTGCAGCGTGCGGAGTTTACGGTACAAACCCTTGTAAAAGGGTATTTGGGCGAGATCAAGAAGAACGCCCAGTTAAATGCTTTCAATGAAGTGTTTGAAAGCGAGGCATTACAAAATGCCAAACTTGTTGATGATCGTATAAAAGCCGGTACGGCAGGTAAGCTGGCTGGTATGGTTATCGCGATAAAGGATAACATCTGCTACAAAGGACACGAAGTAACCGCTTCGTCAAAAATTCTTAAAGGTTTCAATTCAATTTACTCCTCAACAGTAGTTGAGCGCTTGCTTGCCGAGGATGCTATCATCATAGGCCGCTGCAATTGCGATGAATTTGCCATGGGTGGCGCCAATGAAACATCTTACTATGGTCCTGTAAAAAACTATGCCGATAAAACGCGTGTATCTGGCGGTTCATCCGGTGGCTCGGCAGTAGCGGTTCAGGCCGGTATGTGCCATGCTGCTATCGGTACCGATACCGGTGGTTCGGTAAGACAACCAGCCTCGTTTTGCGGGGTAGTTGGTTTAAAGCCAACTTACGGCCGTATATCAAGGCATGGCATCATTGCCTACGCGTCGTCGTTTGACCAGGTTGGTCCAATAACAAACTCTGTAGAAGATGCAGCCTTACTGCTGGAAGTTATGGCAGGCCCGGATGACTACGACAGCACTTTGTCGCGCGAGCCGGTGCCATCGTTTTCAATCAACATACAAAAGCCCGGAAAAAAGAAAATTGCCTATCTGCAGGAAGCCATCTCAAGCCCCGGTGTAGACGGCGAGGTAAAAGATACCTTGGTAAAATACATAGATAAACTACGCGACGAAGGCCATACCGTAACTCCAATAGCTTTTGAGCAGCTGGATTACTTAGTTCCCACTTATTATATCTTAGCCACTGCCGAAGCTTCGTCAAACCTTGCCCGGTTTGATGGTGTGCATTATGGCTACCGCAGCCCACAGGCGGAGGACCTGCAGTCCACTTACAAACGTTCCCGTTCTGAAGGGTTTGGTAAGGAGGTTAAGCGCCGTATCATGTTGGGTACATTTGTATTAAGTGCCGGGTATTACGATGCTTACTATGCAAAGGCCCAAAAAGTACGCCGATTGATAAGAGAAAAAACTATCCAGATATTAAATGAATACGATTTTATATTAGTACCAACAGCCCCGGAACCGGCATTTAAACTGGGCACCGAAGAAAAAGACCCTGTAGTAATGTATCTTTCTGATATATTTACCGTACAAGCATCTTTAACCGGCGTACCCGCCATATCGTTGCCTGCCGGCAATAATAGCCAGGGTTTGCCGTTAGGTTTACAATTATTAACCAAACATTTTCACGAACAACAGCTGTTAGATTTTGCTAAATATTTCCTTGAACTATAAAAAAGTAATATTTTAGTAGAATATATATCCTGTTTTTATGCTTAGTTAACAAAATACTAAAGAATGAAGAAATTATTTACGCTTACCATCTGCCTTCTGTTACTGCAAATCGTTCACGCAAAAACTTCTTTTTCTGGAGTATCATCAAAACAGATCAGTCACTTTGCTGCTTTTCATGGTGAATCCACCAATGCCGATACCACTTTAGTTCCCGTTATAAATCAACCTTTATCATTCGGTTCGCAGGGAGGCATTTATAAACGCCGCCTTGATTCTATCCGCAAGGATATTCCGCTTGACTATAACGAATTTGTGCAAAGCTATATAGACCTGTACATGCGCAACCGCGATGAAATGGGGATGGTTGCAGGGCTTTCAAAATATTATTTCCCTATCTACGAAAAGGCTTTTCGCGATGCGGGCATTCCCGAAGAAATAAAATTCCTATCCATAGTTGAATCAAAGCTTGATCCTAACGCGGTATCAAGAGTAGGGGCTACCGGTCCGTGGCAATTTATGTCGACGACAGGTAAACTGTACGGCTTAAATGTAGATAATTACGTAGATGAGCGCCGCGATCCTATACAGGCCAGCTATGCAGCTGCAGCCTACTTAAAAGATGCCTATCAGGAATTTGGCGATTGGCTGCTGGCCATAGCCTCCTATAACTGCGGTAAAAGCAATGTAGAACATGCTATTGAAAAAGCAGGCGGCGCCAATGATTTTTGGAGCATCCGCCAGTATTTGCCAAACGAAACCCGTGGTTATGTGCCCGCCTTTATAGCCATGAACTATGTAATGAACTATTTTGGCAAGCATAATATTGTTGAACAGGCTTGTAACTTCTCCATTCGTACAGATACGGTTATGGTAAAAAAGTTTGTTTCGCTAAGCAATGTTTCGCAGGCATTAAATTGCAGTTTAAGTGAACTGGCTATATTAAATCCCGCCTATCGCAGATTAATAGTGAACGGAACACCGGCAACCCCGCGCAGGTTGATATTACCGCAAACAGCGAAAGAAAACTATGCGGCTTTATATAATGTATTGAATGGAACAGGTGATGCCGTAGCGCCTATAGCTATGCAGCCAAAGGCAGTTTATGCCCAGGTACAAGAGTCTGAAAGTAAACCCGAGCGCCGGATGCCAACCCATCATAAAGTAAAAAAGGGTGAAACGCTGGCCGTCATTGCCGATAAATACGGTGTTGAGGTACATGACCTGAAGGTTTGGAATAATTTAGAAAGTAACCGGGCACCTGTTGGCAAAACCATTAAGGTAACTGCCGGTGGTGTTATATCTGCAAATGTTTCTGGTAACAGGCGTGCAGAGTTATAATATACAGATAAGTTTTTGATGACTGTGTTTAAATAAGCATCAGTTAAAATACAACCATCCGATAGCCCGATTTTGATATGTTTCAAAGCCGGGCTTTTTTATTTGAGGTTACCGTAAAAAGAATTGTAATTTTGGGCGCTTGATAATTTTGAGAAGAAGATGAACAAGAATAACCGTAAACAGGACGCCCTCAACTACCACTCACAAGGCCGTCCGGGAAAAATAGAAGTAGTACCAACCAAACCTACCAATTCGCAACGTGATCTTACTATGGCTTACTCGCCCGGTGTTGCCGAGCCCTGTCTTAAGATTGCCGAAAACGTAGACGACGTATATAAATATACCGCTAAGGGCAACCTGGTAGCCGTGATCAGTAACGGTACCGCCGTATTAGGATTAGGTAATATAGGCCCCGAAGCCAGCAAGCCCGTAATGGAAGGCAAAGGTCTGCTATTTAAAATTTATGCTGATATTGATGTTTTTGACCTGGAGGTAAATGCCAAAAGTGTTGATGACTTTGTAAATATAGTTAAGGCGTTAGAGCCAACCTTCGGCGGTGTTAACCTCGAAGATATCTCGGCACCAACCTGTTTTGAAATTGAACGCCGGTTAAAGGCCGAAATGAAAATCCCGGTAATGCATGACGACCAGCACGGTACAGCCATCATATCGGGCGCGGCCTTAATGAATGCCTGCGAAATTCAGGGCAAAAAGCTGGATAAGATAAAAATGGTGGTTAACGGAGCAGGTGCCGCCGCGGTGTCGTGTTCAAAAATGTACCTGTCATTAGGGGTTAAAAAAGAGAACCTCGTAATGTTTGATATCAACGGGGTATTGTCTCAGGACCGTACCGATCTTGACGACATCAGGATGGAATTTGCCACCGATCGTACCGATGTTAAAACCCTTGCCGATGCGATGAAAAATGCCGACGTTTTTGTTGGCCTTTCGGCAGGCAACGTGGTAACGCCAGATATGCTTAAATCAATGGCCAAAAAGCCCGTGGTATTTGCTATGGCAAACCCGGTACCAGAGATTGATTATGATTTGGCTATTAATGCCCGCGAGGATATCATCATGGCTACAGGCCGGTCTGATTTCCCTAACCAGGTAAACAACGTATTAGGATTTCCATACATTTTTAGGGGTGCGCTTGATGTAAGAGCCACCGCTATTAACGAGGAAATGAAAATAGCCGCCACCCATGCTATTGCCGAAATGGCTAAAAAGCCGGTTCCCGAAGCAGTTAATCTGGCCTATAATATAACCAACTTGAAATTCGGCAGGGATTACATCATTCCTAAACCGATGGATCAAAGGCTTATCACGGAGGTATCTATGGCGGTGGCTAAGGCAGCTATTGACTCCGGTGTGGCACGAAAAGTAATTACGGATTGGGAAGGTTACGCTGAAGAGTTAAGGAACCGTTTAGGCACCAACGATAAGCTGCTGCGTAACCTCACTAATAAGGCTAAGCAAAACCCTAAACGCGTGGTATTTGCCGAGGCTGATAATTACAAGATCCTGAGAAGCGCGCAGATTGTAAAGGACGAAGGTATTGCTACCCCTATTTTATTGGGGAATGTAGATACGATAAAGAAAATAATGCGCGATAACGATCTGGAGCTGGATGATGTACAGATCATTGACCCGCGCGAAGGTTGCGAGCACATGGACGAATATGTGGATTTTCTGTTCAACAAGCGTCAGCGTAGGGGGATTACCTTGTATGAGGCCAAAAAACTAATGACCGACCGTAACTATTACGGTGCCAGTATGGTTCAGTTTGGCAGGGCTGATGCGCTTATTTCCGGCTTAACAAAAAATTATGTAACCACTATAAAACCCGCCCTTCAGATCATTGGTACTGAAGAAGGTGTAAACCGTGTTGCGGGTATGTACATGATGATAACCCCAAAAGGCCCCGTGTTTTTTGGTGATACCACTGTAAATGTAAACCCCACTGTGCAGGAACTGGTTGATATAACCGTACTGATAGAACGATCTGTTAAAAGATTCAATATAGCTCCGAGGGTGGCCTTGCTATCCTACTCCAACTTTGGCTCAAACGAAGGCGAGATCCCAGAGAAAACAAGGGAAACTGTAAGTATATTACACAAGAACTATCCAGATATGGTAGTTGACGGAGATATGCAGGCCAACTTTGCCTTGAATTCAGATCTGCTGGCAGATAATTTCCCTTTTTCGACCTTGAACGGTAAACCGGCCAATACCTTGATATTTCCTAATCTGGAATCGGGTAACATCGCTTATAAACTGTTACAGGAAATTGGCGGCGCAGAGGCAGTTGGGCCGATATTATTGGGACTTAAGAAGCCGGTACACGTATTGCAATTAGGCAGCTCGGTTCGTGAAATTGTGAACATGATAACCATTGCAGTAGTAAATGCGCAGGCAAAGGCCCATGATGAAAAGCCGGTTGGTATTTTTGAAAAATTAATAGGGAAATAATAATATTTTATGTACGATTATATTAGTGGTAAACTGGTGTTTAAGGGTGCGTCGCACGTTGTTATTGACGCGGGTGGGGTAGGTTATCACATCAATATTTCGTTAAATACCTATTCGCGGCTGGGTGGGGCCGAACATTGCAAACTATTTATTTGGCAGCACGTAAAAGAGGATGCGCTTACCTTATACGGTTTTGCTGATGACGGTGAGCGCCGCCTGTTTTTGCACCTGGTATCTATATCTGGAATAGGGCCAAATACGGGGCGCATGATGCTGTCATCTATAACCCCTGCCGAAATTCAGGCAGCTATAGTTAGCGGTAATGTAGCGGTTATACAGCGAATAAAGGGGATTGGTCCCAAATCAGCCCAGCGGGTAATTTTAGAATTGCAGGATAAACTACGCAAGGAAGGGCCAGATACCCTTACCGTTGTACCAATAAATAAAACAGCTAAGGACGAGGCGCTTAGCGCCCTTGTTATGCTTGGCTTTGCACGTAATACCGCCGAAAAAGTATTAGATCAGGAAATAAATAAAAATACTGGCGATTTAACTGTTGAACAGCTGATTAAGTTTGCACTAAAAACGTTATAATTACGAATAAAATTCTACTTGACTTTTGATAAGAATATTTACTTATAATATTATTATAAGTGTGTTGTTTTTGCTTGCTTTTGGTGGGTTGAAGGGTGCATACGCACAACAAAAAACACTGGTAAAAAGGAACGACACAACCCAGACCAACGCAACCAATAACTTATCCCAACCCAAAAACGTTAGGCTCAGGGAAGGTATTTTCAATCCCGACCCTCCGAATCTGGTACGTACCGTTGAGTACGACCCCGAATCGAACCGGTATATTTTATACGAACGTGTTGGTAATTTACTTTACCGGGCACCCCAATACCTAACCTTTGCACAATACCTAAAGCTGAAAGAAAGATCAAATCAGCGCTCATATTATAAACAACTTTCTGATGATTATGCTTACGATTCGCAGCAGCCGGGTTTTATACCGGCAATAAAAGTACGCAGCCGTACCTTTGAGCAAATTTTTGGTAGTCAAACTATCGATATCCGTCCGCAGGGATCGGCGGAGATGATATTGGCTGGGCAGGTAAATAAAAACGCCAATCCGTTGTTTAATACGCGGCAGCGCAGTCAGTTTAATTTTAATTTCGACCAAAAGATCCAGCTGAATGTTACCGGTAACATAGGCGATAAGTTGAAGATCACCACCAATTATAATACCGATGCACAATTTCAGTTTGAGAACCAGATAAAGCTGGACTATACCGGCTCGCCCGATGAAATTATTCAAAAGATAGAAGCAGGTACGGTAAGTATGCCGCTGAATACCACGTTAATTACCGGTAGCCAGGCACTCTTTGGGGTAAAAACCAAACTGAAATTTGGCCGGTTGGATATCACAAGTATTCTATCGCAGCAACGTTCGCAATCAAAAACGATTACTATAACCAATGGCTCGCAGCAGGGAGAGTTCAGGCTTACACCCGCCGATTATGAAGCCAACAAGCACTTTTTCCTGTCGCAATACTTTCGTAACAATTATGATAAAGCGCTGGCGAATATCCCCATCATCAGTTCAAATATAAACATTACCAAAATTGAGGTTTGGACAACAAACCGCACTAACGTAACTACCGATTCGAGAGATATATTGGCTTTTCTGGATTTAGGCGAGAATAAGCCAAACAATGCACTCATTCAGGGTGGGGGCAGTGCTTTGCCGGCAGCTTTTAAGGGACCTGGTTTTCCACAGCAATCAAACTCGCTGTTAAATAACTTACCGCCGGATGCACGCTCAACAAATTCCAACTCAGTAGCACAATATTTCCAAACTACAGGCGCTACCGATAACTATTCAAAACTTACCTACGCCCGTAAGCTTACCGATAAGGAATATACTTTGCACTCGCAGTTGGGTTATATATCGCTAAACTATCCGCTAAATAACGATGAGGTGCTGGCAGTTGCCTATCAATATACCGTAAATGGCGTACAGTACCAGGTGGGTGAGTTTAGCAGTGATGTAGCGGTTGACCCTAACACGCCAAAAGTGCTGTTTGTGAAATTACTGAAGAACGAATTGCTGAAAACCAATTTGCCCACCTGGAAGCTGATGATGAAAAACATCTACTCGCTGGGGGCTTTTCAAATAGCGCCAACAAATTTTAAAATGACTGTTACCCGCCTTGATGATAAATCGGGTATCGAAAAAACGGTAATGGAAGAGGGACAAAACACAAAGGGCAAGCTATGGCTGCAGCTAACGGGCCTTGATAACCTCAACCAACAAAGCGATAAACAGCCCGATGGCTATTTTGACTTTTTGGAAGGGATCACCATCGACTCGCAAAACGGGCGGGTGGTTTTTCCGGTGCTTGAGCCTTTTGGCTCCGACCTGGCAAAGAAATTCACCGCTGGTGAGGGCGATCTGGCGAAGCGGTATGTTTACCAGCCGTTGTATGATTCTACCAAAACTATCGCGCAGCAATATTTTCCGGCGCTTAACCGGTATGTGATAAAGGGTACCTATACGTCAACAGGCGGTTCGGAGTATCAGCTTAACGCGGTGAACATTCCGCAGGGTTCTGTAAACGTAACCGCAGGGCAAGTGAAACTTACAGAAGGTACTGATTATACTGTTGACTACAATGCGGGCCGTATCAGGATCTTGAACCAGGCTTTATTATCATCTGGCCAGCCCATCAGCGTAAAACTGGAGAATAATGAACTTTTTGGGGTTCAGCAAAAATCATTATATGGGTCGCGATTTGATTACCACGTTAACGATAAATTGTCACTCGGTGCTACGTTGATGCACCTTACAGAGCAACCCATCACACAAAACGAAACTGCCGGCGAGGAATCCATATCAAATACCATTTGGGGTTTTGATGCCAATTATAGTTCCGATTCCCGTTTTCTTACCCGGTTGGTTGATAAGTTGCCATTCATTCATACCAAGGTACCTTCGTCAATTACCTTTTCGGGCGAATTTGCGCAACTGATGCCAGGCAGCCCCGGTGCGTTGAATTTTGCAGGGTCAAAAAATGGGACATCATATTTGGACGATTTTGAGAACAGCCAATCTATCATTGATATAAAAAGTGCCAATGCCTGGCAAATTTCGGGTACGCCACAGCTTTTTCCAGAATCGGGCTCTTTTAATGATCTCAGCTATGGCTTTAACAGGGCTCGACTTGCATTTTATAATATCGACCCTATATTTTATACCAATTCCGGCACCCTGCCTGTTTCAAAGACCGAGCTGTCTAACCATTATGTACGGCAGGTAATTGAGCAGGAGGTATTTCCATACAAACAATCAACTACAGGGCAGCCATTGAGTTTGGCCACGTTGAATATGGCCTTTTACCCAACCATTCGCGGGCCTTATAACTATGCTGCCAATGGTATTAATAACGATGGTACACTACAAAACCCAAAGGCACGCTGGGGTGGTATGTTCAGGAAACTGGAAACAAATGATTTTGAATCACTAAATGTATCATATATAGAGTTTTGGGTACTTGATCCGTTTATTTATAAACCAAATTCGGCAGGTGGCGATCTGTATTTTAACCTTGGCAGCATTTCTGAAGATATATTGAAGGATGGTCGCAAGAGTTTGGAAAATGCTCTGCCAATCAACGGCGATCTTACACAGGTTGACGAAACAAACTGGGGTAGGGTATCGAGGTTACAACCGGTTATCAATGCTTTTGATAACAATCCCGATTCGCGCAAGTTACAGGATGTAGGTTTGGATGGATTGAATGACAAGGACGAGGCGGTTAAATTTGCGCCGATAGTTAACCAGGTTAAAGGGCAGCTGAATGCGCAGGCCGCCAATGCTTTCTCTGCCGATCCGTCATCTGATGATTATCAATACTACCAGGGCAAGCAGCTTGATGATGCCAAAGCAGGTATCCTTGACCGTTACAGTCGCTATAACGGTACCGACGGCAACTCAAAAACAACCGAACAATCACAAGCTGAACTTGGTATCCAAAATTCGGCATCAACTTCATTGCCCGATGGTGAGGATATTAATAGGGACAATAACATGAGCCAGGAGGATGCTTATTTTCAATATAAAGTTTCCATTCGTCCGGCTGATATGATTGTTGGGCAAAATAACATAAGTGATAAAGTTACGGCATCGGTAAAACTGCCAAATGGCACAACCCAGCTGGTAAATTGGTACCAGTTCCGTATTCCTATTACAAATTATGAAAGTAAAGTTGGTAACATTCAGGATTTCAAAGCCATCCGTTTTATGCGGATGTTCATGACAAACTTTGCCGATACTGCCATTTTACGTTTTGCTACCCTGCAATTGGTGCGTGGCGAATGGCGTGCATTTAATGTGGAGCGGAACCCGCTTAATGTTATTGCCGATCCCGTTATCACCAACCCGCCGATAGATAATTCATCAATTGATGTACAGGCTGTAAACATCGAAGAAAATGGTAACCGCACGCCTATCCCTTACGTGGTACCGCCGGGTATCGAGCGTCAGCGTAATTACAATAACCTGCAAACTAATACCAAGTTAAATGAGCAATCGTTGTCGATAACTGTTAAAAGCCTGCGTGATGGTTATTCAAGGGCCGCTTTCCGTACGTTTTATAATGACCTGCGTTCATACAAACGCATCCAGATGTTTGTTCATGCCGAAGGCGATCTGTTGAAGGATAACGACCTGAATGCGTTTATACGTTTAGGTGTGGATTACCAGGATAACTATTATGAGTACGGAGTGCCGCTTAAAGTTACCCAGCCCGGCACCCGCGACCCGGATGCGATATGGCCCGCCGTAAATGAAATTGATCTGGAGCTTGATTTGCTTACCCGTGCAAAATTAAAACGCAATCACTCCAACGTTCCCTATAACGAGGTTTTTAAATATACTGAAGGCGATAAAGTAGTTTATATAAAAGGCCAGCCCGATTTAAGCAGGCTGCGTACCATTATGCTGGGTGTACGTAACCCATACAAAGGCAATGCGTCGACTGTGGTTGATGATGGGCTTGATAAATCTGGTACTGTTTGGTTTGATGAGTTGCGGCTTACCGATTTTGACCAGCGCGGTGGTTGGGCAGCCACAGCCCGGCTGGATGCCAAGCTTGCAGATTTTGCCGACATCACCGTATCGGGCAGTAAAACTACCGTAGGGTTTGGTGCGCTGGATTCGCGGTTAAACGACCGCAGCCGCAGCGACGACCAAAGTTATGATATATCGGCAACGGCCGAACTGGGTAAATTTTTCCCGGATAAAAGCGGCATCCATATCCCGGCTTATATAAACCTGTCATCGCAGCGGAGCTTGCCGCAATATGACCCCGGCGCGCCGGATATTGAATTGAAGGCCTCGCTTGCTGCCGCTACCAGTTCGCAAGAACGCGACTCGATAAAGAATGCTGCTATTGATTATACATTACGCAGGAGTATCAACTTTACCAACGTGCATAAAGCCAAAACAAACCCATCGTCACCAAACCATATTTGGGACGTTGAAAACCTGAACGCCAGTTATGCCTTTACTGAATATACCCATCATGATTTTACAACTCAAAGCGATCTGGAACATACCTATAGACTAACGCTGGCCTATAATTATACCAATCAGCCTAAATATTATAATCCGTTTGCTAAGATCATCAAGAGTAATATGCTGGCCCTGCTGCGCGATATCAATTTTAGCATATTGCCGTCGCGGTTAAATTTCAGCATCAACTTTGATCGTTTTTATTCAGAAAATACGTTGCGCGATAACGACCCGAATAACTTTATTCCTGTACCGACAACTACCTTTAACAAGTACTTTAATATAACCAGGGTTTACGGTATCGGGTGGAATTTGTCGAAATCGTTACAGCTTGATATCGATGCCACCAACCTATCGGTAGTTGATGAGCCTGCGGGTCGTATCAACGGTTTAAAAAGAGATACCCTTTGGGATAACCTCAAAAAGCTGGGCCGTACTACCAATTACAACCACACCATCAACCTTAACTATACGCTACCACTTAACAAAATACCTGGACTGGATTGGGTATCGGCTATTGCACGTTACAGCACGCACTTTAACTGGCAAACACAGCCGCTTTTCGCTATAAATGATCCGTCGTATGATGTTGGTAACAGCATCCAGAATTCAAGGGCGATACAGTTAAACCCAACCCTTAATATGGCGGCCCTGTATAATAAATTCCCTTTTATACGTAAAGCCAATAACCCCAATTCAAAAAGCGGGGCCGGTGGTTTCTTTATAGGGTTATTAACCAGCATAAAAAATTTAAGTGGTACTTACACCCGTACCCAAGGAACATTTTTACCGGGATACTTGCCGCAATCTGGCTTTTTTGGGCAAGATGGTGCGTACAGCGCGCCGGGCCTGGGATTCTTATTAGGCAGCCAGGCCGATATACGACCGAAAGCTTTAGCTCGGGGATGGATCACGTCTGATACCTTGCAAAATCAATTGTATGTAACCACGCTTAACGAGGATATGCATTTCAGGGGGATAATTGAACCGATAAAGGATCTGCGGATAGAACTGATTGCATTTAAAACACAGGATCATAATTACCAGGCCAATTTTAAATACCTGGAATCAACACAAAGTATTGAAACACTGAGCCCGGTAACTACGGGGAATTATAGTATCTCGTTTTTAACGATTGGTACGGCATTTAAGAAATCAACGGGAGTAAACAATACTTCGCCGGTTTTCCAGGCCTTGTTAGATAACCGGGTTATTATATCCAAAAAACTGGCAGCGCAAAATCCAAATTCCACAGGAGTTGTGGATGCAAATGGCTTTGTTGACGGTTATGGGCCAAACTCGCAGAATGTGTTAGTGCCTGCGTTTTTGGCTGCTTATACCGGTAAAAAAGCTACCAGCAGTAACTTGTCGCAGTTTCCTAAGATCCCTATCCCTAACTGGCAAATTACTTACAACGGTTTAAGTAAAATTCCGTTCCTGCAAGATATTTTTGATTCGTTTGATCTGAGTCACGGCTATCGGTCGTCATATAACGTGAATGGTTTTACCTCGCTGCTGCAATACCAGGAGGCTAACGGCGCATCGAGCGCAAAGGATTTAAACAACGACTTTTTGCCGCTGTACCAGTTTTCGCAGGTTACCATATTTGAACAGTTTGTGCCGTTGCTGGGTGCCAGTGTAAGGTTTAAAAATAGCATGACCGCCAATGCAGAGTACCGCCAAAGCCGCTCGCTTAGTTTAAGTTTATTGAACAGCCAGCTGGCACAGCAAAACGAGCGGATAATAGTATTGGGTTTTGGTTATCATACCAAAAACTTCCACTTCCCGTTCGGCTGGTTCAGCGAGGGGGAAACCAGTCCGAAAGATGTGAACTTCAAGGTCGACTTCTCGTTGCGGGATAACAAAACGCTGATATACCGTGCGGATGTAGAAGCGGCCGAAATATCTTCCGGTGCACAAAATATAACCGTAAGGCCATCTATTGATTACGTGATAAACCAACGCTTTAATCTTAACCTGTTTTACGATTCAAACCTTACCCGGCCGTATACATCGCAAACATTTAATACGGCATTTACCAATTTTGGCGTCAATTTGAAATTATTACTGCAATAACATTTTTCATGCAAGATATTACCATACACAGTGCTATAGATTTTAAGACTTACTTTAAGATTGTTTTAAAAATGACCTTTAAACCACGCTTATTTATAACTATGCTGGCTGTGCTTATAATACTGGAGGGTGCCGCTTACCCTGATATTTCATTTACCTGGCGAAGTCAGGAATGGATTCTTTATTATTTTATCCTTTGGTTCGCTATTATTTTGCCTGGCGCCCTTTATTTGACAAGTAAACGAAATATGAAACGGGTTGCCACATTGAGGGAGCCATTAGTTTATGTGATTAATGAAGACAAAATTGAAGTAAAAGGCGATACATTCAGTAATACAAGTAATTGGCAATATATTAGTCGGTTGATTGAGCGTGAAAAATATTTTTTATTGCGTACGGGTGTTAAGGGGATACATTATTTGCCAAAAGATGGCTTTGAGTTAAAAGAGGATATAGCAAGATTGAAGCAAATTGTCAAAGAAAAAGGAATTAAATTCAGCTACAAATAATCTTACTTCTTACCCTTCTTCTTCCGCTCTTTTTCTGCATTACGTTTTTTACGTTCGGCTTTCTTATCGAGGCGGTTTTGTTTGTTCTTGCGGTGTTCGGCCATTTTTTGTGCTGTTGCCTTTTGCGTTTTGGCATCAAGACCAACACATGGCATAATTCCGTCTAAAAGGGTTTTCCACATGGTTTTAAAGAACGGGGAGTCTTTGGGCCGCACATAAACCACATTGGCCGAGCGCGGGGCCTCATTATCCTTATCCGGGTTGTTGTGTTTTATAACAAACAGGTTAGCAAATATAGAGATCAGCGATTGGCGTTTAAAACGATCGTTAGCTGTATCCGCCTTCAGGATCGCCACCTTCAAATCATTGTACAGCAATGTTACCTTACCTTTAAATACTTTGCTGTTTGCCTGTATATCAAAATTAAACTGTTTTACCGTACCTGAGGTAATTTTTACCATAGCCAATGGCATGGTGGCCTGGTTAAGCACCCCCATGTTCATTGCCCCTAAAGAGCCCTTGTAGGAAAAGGCCGCATTTTCATCGGTTAAGTTAAAATTAAAGCCTACATCAAGCCGGCCGCGATTCATAAAATAGGTGGTAAGCTTTACGGCGGTAATGTTGTTTTTCGCTATCGCCTCCTTATTGGTGGTAATGTTATAGATATGACCGCTGGTATTGTTAAAACTGATGCTGCCCGTTTTATTCGATTTATTGTTAAATTCAGAATAAGCTATGTTTACACGGTGCAGCCGAACGGTATCTATCTTAATATCAGCATCTATCTTGCGCACCATCATATTGGGGAAGCTATTTACCTTATCTAAAGATGGATTTTTGATCTTGTTGGGATTGGTAAAGATGTTGATATCGCCGCCATTAAGTATCAGGCTTGATGCCGTGATGGTGCGGTATTTATGGTAACTTAAAAAATCGAAGTTGTTGAGCTGCAAGGAATCTATCCCGATGCCAAAGCGGTCGCTATGGCTTTTGTTGAAGAATATGTTTGTTGTTGCAGGCTCAAGGTGTAAACCTTCAATATCTAGGTGCGAAGTTCGGGTAGAAAGCTTGAGGTATTTTATTTTGTAAGAATAAAGGCCGTTTGTGGTTTTACCGCTATAATTGTTTAGTTCGGTAACAATGTCCTTGCAATACAGCAGGCGAGATTTATCTGTTTGGGTAGCCGAATCGATGAGCAGATCGGAGGCTGTTAAATTCATCTCTTTCAGTTCAGATACCACCACTTTGTGCCCGGTATAAACTTCATATTTAAACTTTACATCGTTCAAAAGTATTTGCCCAATATGAACCGATTGCAGGCTCTTTGAAATTTTTTGCCAGGCAGTGCGGTGGTCTTTTACAACAGTATCCTTAGTATGGTTACGTTGATAGGTGATATTGAGCTGAGGCTGGTTTAAAACAACCTGCCCAATATTAAGCTTATGATTAAAATAAAGACTAAACGGATGTACATGCAATAACGAAAGCCGTTTAACATGCAGCTCTAAAAGATTGTTAGGGGCAAGGTGCTGCTTCTTTTTCCGGTTATAAACAGCCGTGTCGGGTATGAGGCTTAAGTTATAAATAACAATCTTACCCTGTAACACATGTAACTCGGCGTCGGTAAAATCTGCCTTGTACAAACTGTCTGTACTGGTTAAAACAACATCGCGCACCTTATTAGCCAAAATTGGCGACCAATACCGATTAACAACTATAGCCAAAAGTAAAATCACCACCACAGGAATCAGCACAAATTTGAATACTACTTTTTGCCACTTGTGCTTTAAAAACTTTAACTGCATGTATTGGATTCCCTTTGCTTTTTTTGTTGTGATGACTGTATTTAACGTAAAGCTCTAACGGCAAGTTACTAACATTATGTTACAGCGTATTAAAGTTTATTTTGTTTTTGCATCAGCAGGAATTTAACACTTTAGATTGATTTAAGTGGTTAAGGGATACTGTTTTTTTCTTGATTTAGTAATTTGATAATCAATCAATTACAACCTATTGGAATAATTAGTCCTCGCTTAAAGCAACCGCTGGCAATTTGAAGTCGTTATCGATGTATAAACCAAATAAATTTTTACTCATTATACATCAATCAAAATGAAAGCAAAAAATCACGTGATCCTGGCAAGTACATTTATCATAATGCTATTTGTGGCTGCATGCAGCAAGAAAAATGATAACCAAACTACTATGCCTAAGCCGGTTGCAATAACTGGTGTACAGCTTACCGCTAACGCCAAATTTACCACCATATTAACCGACAATGCAGGTAATTCGCTTTACTTTTTTGCAGATGATTCAGGTACAGGCTCAAGCTGCGATGGCGGCTGCGCTGTAGTATGGATGCCGTTTTACAAAGCCAACCCTACTTTGGGCACCGGCTTGTCGTCTACAGATTTTACAGTTATAACCCGTACCGATGGATCAAAACAAACTGCCTACAAGGGCTGGCCGTTGTACTACTATCAAAATGATAAAGCAGCTGGCGATGTCAATGGCGATGGTGTTGGCAAAACCTGGTTTGTAGCTAAAGCGGATTATACGGTTATGCTGGCCGCAGGCCAGTTGGTAGGCAACGATGGACTAAAATACCTGGCTACAGGAACCGCTGGTGATGGCACATCACAAATCTAACAGGCGTAAACGGCCGTACAGTATATATGTTTACGCATGATTTGCCTAATACCAATAAATTCAGCAACAACGATCCGGTACATGACGCCAACTGGCCAATTGTAGAAGCTTCGGCTATTGGAACCGTACCATCTGTTTTTAATACCGCCGATTTTAGTACCATTACCGTGTTTGGAAAAAGCCAGTTAGTTTATAAAGGCCATCCGCTTTATTACTTTGGTTTAGATGCCGCTACCAAGGGCAATACAAAAGGTGTAAGCTTCCCTACTCCCGGTGCCGCTATATGGCAAATTACAAATACAACCACGGCTACTGCTACAATAGCACCGTAATATTTTTTAATGAAAAATTTAGGCGGGCAGTTCTCAAAAGGGCTGTCCGCTTTTTTATGGCTATTACTGATACATTAATGGCGGATAATATAAACTATATTAAATACTGCCAATATGTCACTTATGTATTTAAATTTTGTTTATTTTTGCGAACTAATTTTTAAAATAGATGATGGATTTGGTTCTTCCGGATAAGGTGCATGATGAGAGTAGACAGGGCGAAGCTTTAGTTTTGGAGCCTGTTGTGGGTAAAAATAATGGGCGTAAGCTTTATATTGAAAGCTATGGCTGCGCTATGAACTTTAGCGACAGTGAAATAGTTGCCTCTATATTATCAGAACAAGGATTTGAAACAACTACAGACCATACATTGGCAGATGTTATTTTCATAAACACCTGTTCTATTCGTGAAAATGCGGAGCAGCGCGTACGTAACCGCCTTAAAGAATTTACAATTTCGAAAGTAAAAAATCCGGGCCTGGTGGTAGGTGTTTTGGGTTGTATGGCCGAACGCCTGAAATCAAAATTTTTAGAAGAAGAGAAACTGGTTGACGTTGTGGTTGGCCCCGATGCATACCGCGATCTGCCAAACCTTATAGATCAGGTTGACAGCGGACAGAAAGCCGTTAACGTGCTGTTATCACGGGAGGAAACTTATGCCGATATAAGCCCGGTACGGTTAAATAGCAATGGTATCAACGCATTTGTATCAATTATGCGTGGTTGCGATAACATGTGCTCGTTTTGCGTAGTACCCTTTACCCGCGGTCGCGAACGCAGCCGCGACCCCAAATCAATACTGGCCGAGTGTGAAGACCTGTTTAACAAAGGCTATCGCGAGGTTACTTTGCTGGGGCAAAATGTTGACTCGTATAAATGGAAGCAGCCTCACCCTGCCCCCTCCAATGGAGAGGGTTCTAATGAGCTTGATGGAGATACTGCATCGCAGGACAATAAAGTCCTCTCCCTTGGAGAGGATTTAGGTGAGGCTGAGGCTAAGGCTGACGCACCTGTTACCAACTTCGCCAACCTTTTAGAAATGGTAGCATTGATCAATCCCGAGCTCAGAGTTAGATTCTCTACCTCGCATCCTAAAGATATTACTGATGATGTGCTTTACGCTATCAACAAATACGATAATATTTGTAACTATATACACCTGCCGGTACAATCGGGAAATAGCCGGATACTGGAAATGATGAACCGGACGTATGACCGTGCCTGGTATATCGACAGGATTGACGCCATTCGCCGTATCATTAAGGATTGTGCTATATCAACAGATGTAATTACCGGTTTTTGCAGCGAAACAGATGAAGAGCATGACGAAACCGTATCAATGATGGATTACGTTAAATATGATTTTGCCTACATGTTTAAATACAGCGAGCGCCCCGGTACTTTAGCCGCAAAACGCTATGCCGACGATATTCCTGAGGAAATAAAACAAAAACGCTTAACACAAATTGTAGCCAAGCAACAGGAATATTCTTTTTACCGGATGCAAGCGCGGATAGGTAAAGTTGAAAAAGTATTGATTGAAGGGTTTTCCAAAAAATCAGACAAAGACTATTGCGGCCGCAGCGATCAAAATGCTATGGTAATTTTCCCGGTAGGAGAGAATTATAAGCCAGGCCAATATGTTAACGTGCTTGTTGAAAAAAGCACATCGGCTACATTGATAGGGAAGGTAGTAGAATAATTTGAAGATTTGAAAATTTGAAGATGAGGTGATTTTCAAATTTTCAAATCGCCAAATTTTCAAATTGAACAAATGGAAATACAAGAAATAAAACAACGCTTCGGGATCATTGGTAATTCGCCATTGCTTAACCGGGCTATAAATATTGCCAACCAAGTGGCGCCTACGGATATTTCTGTACTTATTACCGGCGAAAGTGGGAGTGGTAAAGAGGTGTTTTCGCATATTATCCACCAGATGAGTCCGCGTAAACACGGGCCATTCATTGCGGTTAACTGCGGAGCTATACCAGAAGGTACTATCGATTCAGAATTATTTGGTCACGAAAAGGGCGCCTATACAGGCGCCGTTGGCGAGCGTAAAGGTTATTTTGAAACCGTAAACGGCGGTACTATATTTTTAGATGAAATTGCCGAAATGCCCCTGGGTACCCAGGCAAGGTTGCTGCGTGTGTTGGAATCTGGCCAGTACATAAAAGTAGGTTCGTCAAAGGTTGAGAAAACGAACGTGCGTGTAATAGCAGCAACTAATGTTGATGTTTATGACGCGGTTAAAAGTGGCAAATTCAGGGAAGATCTTTATTATCGCCTGAATACTGTTCCGCTTAAGATACCACCCCTTCGCGATAGAAAAGAAGATGTATACCTGCTTTTCAGGAAATTCACTTCAGATTTTACCGATAAATACCGCACACCGCCTATTCAACTTGATGAAGAAGCACAGCAGGTGTTAATTAATTACACATGGCCGGGTAATGTAAGGCAACTTAAGAATATGGCCGAGCAATTGGCCGTTCTGGAGCGTGATCGTATTATCACCGCGCAAACGCTGCTCACTTACATTCCGCATGAAACGGGCAACCGCAATTTGCCAATGCGTTTGGACAATCAGCATAAAGAAGACTTCTCGGAGCGCGATATCCTGTACAAAGTACTGTTTGATATGAAACGCGACATGGTTGAATTGAAAAAACTGGTGGCCGATATTATTGAACATGGCGGTGTATCAACCAATTATGCCAATCATTCGCAAACAATTAACCAGCTATACCGCGATATTGAACTTCCCGGTAATCCCGAAACGCAATTTACTTTACAGCAGCCCGTTAATACCAATAATAACAATACCAACGTTAATAACAACAACAATGTAGATGCGTATAATATTACGCATGAGGCAGAGGAAGTTGAAGAATCGCTGTCGCTGATTGAAAAAGAATCGGACTTGATACGTAAGGCTTTAAAGAAACACAAAGGCAAGCGCAAGCTGGCCGCCAATGAGCTGGGCATATCAGAGCGTACATTATACAGAAAAATAAAAGAGCTAAATTTATAGGTTGATGGCTTCATCACCTTTAAAAAACAAATTATATAGATGAAAAAATTGCTTGGTGTAGTTATTGTTTTTTCTTTAAGTTTATTTTCATCATGTTATACGCTAAAAAACCAGTCGATACCGCCGGGCTTAAAAACCATTAACGTGCAGTTTTTTGAAAACAACGCGGCGCTGGTAGTTAACAATTTAAGCCAAACTTTTACCGAATCATTAAAGGAAAGGATCCGTACACAAACCAGTTTAAGCCTTGTAAGAGGCGAGGCCGATGCCACGATGTCGGGCAGTATTGTAGGGTATACCATAGCGCCGGTTTCTATCGAGGCCACTTCAAACAACGTAGCGCCAATTGCCGATGCAAACAGGCTAACCATATCTGTAAAGGTGAAATTCGTTTACGATGCCGACAAAAAACTTAATTTTGAAGAAACTTTTACTAAATTCACAAATTACAGGGGCGATATAACACCACAGGAACAAAACCTGATACAGGGGATTATTAAACAACTAAACGACGATATTTTTAACCGGGCCTTTTCTAATTGGTAGGCATTTTGTACTTTCAACCACGTGGATCAATATTTGAATAACAGGCAGAACGAAATATTTTGGGAATTGCTGGCTAACCCTGCCGACAATGGCCAAATGTACATGTACGAGTTGCAGCAATTGCTGTATGAGTTTCCGCAAAGCGGTATCCTCAGGGCAATGTTTGCACACGCCACTAATGGCAATGCTGTAGAGGTAAAACACGCTGCCGCTTATTTTAACCCCACCCTGTTACATAAGTTAATTACTGATGCCGATAGTCTGCCCGTAGTATCTGCAGGTCAAATTGCAGGTTATAAAAAAGGTTATTCAAGCAATCACCTTCAGGATACCGCAGTAGATACCGGCGAGAATTATTTTAATAGCGGAACAGCTACTGAAACTATCGCGGCCGAAAATGAGCAACGGGTAGATGAGGAGCAAGAGAATATTGCGGCTGAAAATCTTATAACCAAGCCCGAAGCAATTGCCCCGGTATTTGTTGAGGCAGAATTACCGCCGCCTGTTCCAGAACTGGAATTACCGGCTGCTCCTCACGAAGAGTTATTGCCTGCCCATGAAGATCTGCCACCGCCTGTACCTGAGATAGAAGTGGTTATTCCGCAGGGAAGCGCAGATACGATAAAGGTTGAAGATGAGCCGGTTGCATCTGCTAATATTGACAAAGAAATAAGTGTCACCCCCGAAGGCATCACATCACCCCCAAATAATGAAGATATTGAGGACGAAGTTTTTGATGAGATTGTTGGGATTGAAAATATTAGCTTTAACGGTAGCCATCCCGAAGAAACAACACCACAAAAAGCTGAAGAGCCTGCTGCCGGACAAACAGTAACCAGGCAATCAAGAAATAACGAGGCTGATATTAATTTCGAAACAGAAAAATTGATCATTGGTAATATTGCAGCCTCTGATTATTTTATGTTCGATAATTCAATTGCCGATCAGAACGGGAGCGACAAGAACGATTCAGGCGCACAACCCGAGCCTGCATCATCACAAATCGAAATCGTAGCTACACAAAACACAATTGGAGGGGCCGAAAGTATTGATATATCAAAATATCATGACGAAAAAATGCCCTACACCTTTATGTGGTGGCTTGATAAAACCCGTAAAGAATATGCCGCTACATACCAGCCATATTCGGCACCACTTGTAGCACCTGCTCAAAGTCAACCAGCACCGGCCTTGGCTGCTGAGTTAAAAGACCAGGCCGCAGATGCTTTACAGCAACAATATTTTGAAAATATTTTTCATGATAAATCTCTGCAGGATCTCGAAAAAACACCACAACCGGATGTTCCAGAGATAAAGCGCAAGGAAGATGTTATCATTGAAAAGTTCATCCAGGAAGAGCCGCAGATCCGTCCGCCGGCTATGGATAAGCTGGATAATGAGAACAAAGCCAAGAAAAGTGCCGAAGACAGGAACGACCTGGTGAGCGAAACACTGGCACAGATATATTCAGATCAGATGCTATATCATAAGGCAATTGCCACATATAAAAAATTGATATTGAAATTCCCGGAAAAAAGCCGTTACTTTGCCCACCAAATTGAACAGTTAGAAAAGAAAACCAGTTAATAGCATTAATATAAAATAAAGAAATGTACATTTTAATTATCCTTACCATTATTGTGTGTGCTCTGTTAGGGCTTATCGTATTGATCCAAAACCCTAAGGGCGGCGGCTTGTCATCAAATTTTTCAAGTTCATCACAGTTAATGGGTGTGCAAAAAACCGGCGACTTTTTAGAAAAAGGTACCTGGATACTGGCTGTTGGCGTAATGGTTTTATCATTAGCAATTAACGTTGCAGCAAAAGGCGGCTTAACCTCAAATGGTGTTAATGCCGAACAGCGTGAAATGATTGAAAAAGCATCAAAGCCGGCTAATAACGCACCTGCGCCGCTTAGCTTGCCATCTGCACCTGCTCCTAAAAAAACTAAATAAGTTTACACTTATAAAGAATAAAAAGGGCTTTGGGTAATTCCCAAAGCCCTTTTTGCTTACATTGCCGTACTGACACGATGGCACGGGCAGGTTAAAAATTTGTTAAGCCTAAAAAGTAAATTATACTTTTGCTGACATTACAACAGTTTAGCCTGTCAATTTTAGCCATTGTATTTGCTTGGCATAATTGATGAGCATTTGCTGCTGAAACTTAAATAAAATAAAACAGATATAACTATGTCATTAAACATTAAACCAATCGGCGACAGAGTGGTTGTAGAAGCTGCAGCTGCCGAAGAGAAGACCGCTTCGGGAATTATTATCCCGGATACAGCTAAAGAAAAACCTCAGCGTGGAACTATCGTTGCAGTTGGCGACGGTAAAGTAGATGAGCCTTTAACAGTAAAAGTGGGCGACCAGGTTTTATATGGTAAATATGCCGGTACCGAGATCACTTACGATGGTAAAGAGTATTTAATTATGCGCGAATCTGATATTTACGCGGTACTTTAATAAATAGATGTGAGATATTAGATATGAGATTTGAGACAGCTTATGCTCAAATACTTATATCACAACTTAAAAAATTAAAATGATTTGAAATTTGAAATGGAGTTATCTCACATCTCAAATCTCAGATCTAAAATCTAAAAAAAACATGGCAAAACAAGTTAAATACAATGTTGAAGCACGCGACGCCCTAAAACGCGGTGTTGATATTTTAGCCAACGCGGTTAAAGTAACATTAGGCCCTAAAGGCAGAAACGTAATTATTGACAAAAAATTTGGTTCACCAATCATTACAAAAGATGGTGTAACTGTTGCTAAAGAAATCGAACTTAAAGATGCTTTAGAAAACATGGGTGCCCAAATGGTTAAAGAAGTTGCATCAAAAACTGCTGATATTGCAGGTGATGGTACTACTACTGCTACCGTTTTAGCACAGGCTATTGTAACTGCAGGTATCAAAAACGTAGCTGCCGGTGCAAACCCAATGGATTTAAAGCGTGGTATTGATAAAGCCGTTTTAACTGTTGTTGAGAATTTAAAAGCTCAATCACAAACTGTTGGCGAAGACAATAACAAAATAAAACAAGTTGCTTCTATCTCTGCAAATAACGATGAGGTTATCGGTTCGTTAATTGCTGAAGCTATGGCAAAAGTTGGTAAAGATGGTGTTATCACTGTTGAAGAAGCTAAAGGTACTGAAACCGAAGTTAGAACTGTTGAAGGTATGCAGTTTGACCGTGGTTACCTTTCTCCATACTTTGTTACCAATGCAGATAAAATGGAAGTTGAATTGGAAAACCCTTACATCCTGATCTATGATAAAAAGATTTCTTCGATGAAGGAATTACTTCCAATTCTTGAAAAACAAGTACAAACTGGTAAACCATTATTAATCATTGCTGAAGACCTTGATGGCGAAGCATTAGCTACTTTGGTAGTTAACAAGATCCGCGGTTCACTGAAAGTTGCTGCGGTTAAAGCCCCAGGCTTTGGCGATCGTCGTAAAGCTATGTTAGAGGATATCGCTATCCTTACTGGCGGTACTTTAATCTCTGAAGAAAGAGGCTACAAATTAGAGAACGCTGATCTTACTTACTTAGGTACTGCTGAGAAAATCGTTATCGACAAAGATAACACTACCATCATTAATGGTGCTGGTTCTGCAGATGAGATCAAAGGTCGTGTTGGCCAGATCAAATCACAGATCGAATCAACTACATCTGATTATGACCGCGAAAAATTACAGGAACGTTTAGCCAAATTATCTGGTGGTGTTGCTGTACTTTACGTAGGTGCTGCTACAGAAGTTGAAATGAAAGAGAAAAAAGACCGTGTTGACGATGCTTTACATGCAACCCGCGCGGCTGTTGAAGAAGGTATAGTTGCAGGTGGTGGCGTTGCCTTCATCCGCGCGGTAGCTGCTTTGGCTGATCTTAAAGGCGAAAACGAAGATGAAAACACTGGTATCCAGATCATCCGTCGTGCTATTGAAGAGCCTTTACGTCAGATCTGCGAAAATGCAGGTATTGAAGGTTCTATAGTTGTGCAAAGAGTTAAAGAAGGCACTGCCGACTTTGGTTACAATGCACGTACCGATAAATACGAAAACCTAATTGCGGCTGGTGTTATCGATCCAACTAAAGTAGGTCGTGTAGCATTAGAGAACGCAGCTTCAATCGCAGCTATGTTGTTAACAACAGAAGTTGTATTGGCTGATGATCCTGAAGATGCTCCGGCTGGCCCACCAATGGGCGGCGGTGGCATGGGCGGTATGATGTAATATCTCCCTCTGACCGTTTTAACAGTCAGTTTATATATTTAACAAATCCCTGTATGGTTTTCCATACAGGGATTTTGTTTTTGATACAGGCTAACAGTCATTTAAACGTAAACGGATGGTCACTAATTAATCATTTGATTAATTTTTATATTTTGCTGTGGCACTATTACTTATTTTTGCGTAACAAATTTAAAACACGTCTTTTAAGGCATGGGATTTGAATACAGCACAGTATAATGAAAACAATAGCACACAAATCAAAACAATTACATAGCGCCATAGTAGATTGGCTGCTGTTTAAAGGCCCCGAGCTTTTTATCACTATCTACGGTAAATAATAAATTTTTACCTTTGCTTTCATAGTTTATGAAAGACAACGGTATTTACAAGGTAGAAGATTTCTACAAAGATTTCCACAACTGGCTAATTGACCACGGCCCTAAATATATTGGTGGAATTATCATATTTTTTATTGGCCTTTGGGTAATTAGGTTTATGCGAAACCGCCTCCGTACCCGGATGCTCAAAAGGGGCGTACACTCCTCCTTACAACCTTTCTTTTTAAGTCTTTCTATTACTACACTTTACGTATTACTCATTATTTGGGTAATGAACATTGTAGGTTTGGAGATGACCATCTTCACTACCATAATAGGTGCATTTAGTGTTGCGGCAGGTTTAGCCCTTTCGGGAACGTTCCAGAATTTTGCAGGTGGCGTACTTATCCTCTTACTAAAGCCATTTGAACTGGATGATAGTATCATGGCACAAGGTCAGGATGGCAGGGTTTTATCTATCCAGATATTTTATACCGTTTTACTAACTGCCGATAATAAAACGGTAATTATCCCCAACGGAAAGTTATTTAACGAGGTGATAGTAAATGTAACCCGCGAAGGTAAACGCCGCCTGGACTTTGAAATAAAAGTAGCTTATGCTAACGATGCCGATAAGATAAAAGAGGTTATAAAGAACGCCATAAAAACCACCGCTAACCTGCTGACAGACCCTGAAGCCCGTGTAGGTATTATTGGTATGGAGATAGATTCTATACGTTTCACTATCAACGTATGGGTTGAGCCAGCCAACTTTTTAACCGCTAAAATAGCCTTGCAGGAAAAGATATTTAAAGACCTCACAGCAGCCGGCGTTAACTTTCCTAAAGCAGGATAGGAAAGAGAGTCAAGAATTAAGAAAGGTTGTCATTTCGATAGAGCGGGGTGGGTGCGGGTGTGTGGTGCGAAAGAGAAATCTTCAACGAAATACATAGCCTCAATGAATGCCGTATAAGATTTCTCCTCGTACCTTGTCGAAATGACAGAATTTTTATTTGTTTCGAACAAATGCGGATATTCCTTCTACTCCCGCGAGGTTAGCGCAGCGTGACTCGTGGGTAACAGGGTATAAACCTCCGGCTTACCTTAACTAAAGCTTCCGGTATTTAAAAGCGAGGTTTATCTTAATTCTTACTTCTTGGCTCTTTAACCCTATATCTTTTGCCGGGCTTTAATTTCCAGGTATCTGTTAATGGTGTTAATAGTAAGGTTTTGCGGAGATGTTAAGATAGATTGAATACCATACTTGGTAAGTTCCTTAACTATTAGTTTTTTATCGTAGGCAAACTTCTCAGCTATAGTTTTTATGTAGATGCCTTCTACATCGGTAGCGGGTTGTTCACTTAATTTTTTTAGCTCAGTATTTTCGAAGAATACTACCAGCAACAAATGAAATCGGGCTATTCTTTTAAGGAATGGCAGCTGACGTTCAAGGGCAGGCAAACTTTCATAATTTGTAAAGAACACTACCAGGCTGCGTTGCTTAATAACACCACGAATGGTGCTGTAAAGCAACTCCATATTGGTTTCGAGGTAGCGTGTTTTTTCCCTGTATAAAACCTCCAGGATCTTGTTCATTTGCGTGGGGCGCCTGTCGGCAGGTATTACCGCGCCTATTTTCTCGGCTACTGTTATCAGTCCCGCTTTATCCTCTTTAAGCAAAGCTACGTTTGATAGTACAAGGCTGGCGTTTATAGCATAGTCTAAGAGGCTCAATCCCTCAAAGGGCATTTTCATTGCCCTTGATTTATCAATTACGCAGTACACATGCTGCGATTTTTCATCGGTATAGGAATTAACCATGAGGTTGCCTTGCCTTGCGGTAGCTTTCCAGTTGATGGTACGATAGTCATCGCCGGCAACATAATTTTTCACCTGCTCAAATTCCAGGCTATGACCAATCCGCCTCATTTTCTTTATACCGATATCCGTAAGCCGGTTTGATATGGCCATCAACTCGTACTTACGCATCTGCAAAAACGAGGGATATACCGGTAACATCTCAGTCTGCTCAAAATTGTATCTCCGGCTTATAAAACCCAATGGCGATTTTACATATACCCTGATATTGCCAAACTCATATTCCCCGCGTTTTGTGGGGCGCAATACATAGTTTATAAGCTTACGTTCGCGCGGCTTAAGAGTGCTTTTAAACCAAACATCTCGCTTTTGAAACTGGAAGGGAATCTCATCGATGATACCCACGTTTATATTAAACGAATACCAGTTTTCTATATAAATACCCAAGTCGTTCTCGTCGCTGTTGCTGAGCCTTTCGGGAGCGTGTCTTTTGGCAAATACTCCTTTGGCTGTTTTATACAGTAAAAGGAGGTCAATTAAAATAAGCGTAAGCAGCGTCCAGAAAACCAATTCTGGGATAATGCCCATCCAGGGGAAAAAGAACGCCAGTAAAAATAAAACCACACAAAGGGTCAGTCCGGCAAAAAAGCGGTTAGTTAAAAAGAGATTTTTGTAAAGCAGGCCGACTATTTTTTTCACGCAGCTGTATTATCTGGGTACTTCAATTTTCTGGATGATTTGTGCAATAACGTCATCCGGACTAACGCCTTCCATTTCTTTATCGGGCGTAAGCATAATACGGTGCCTTAACACCGGGGCTGCTACATAAATAATATCTTCGGGCGTCACAAAATCGCGCCCGCTGATGGCGGCCAGTGCTTTTGCTGCATTGATCATTGCCAACGATGCGCGCGGCGAACCACCCAGGTACAATGATTTATGGTTACGGCTTTCAAAAACTATTTTAGCGGTAAACTCTAAAAGTTTAGCTTCTACATGTAATGCTTTTACTTGCTGGCGCAACTCAATAATATCCGCCGCTGTTAATACCGGCTGAATGTGACTTAACTGATCTGTTGTTTTTTGCTGATGCTGGCGGGTGATAATAGCTATTTCTTCTTCAAGGGTAGGGTATTTGATCTCTATCTTAAATAAAAACCTGTCAAGTTGGGCTTCTGGTAAGCGGTAAGTTCCTTCCTGCTCAACCGGGTTTTGGGTTGCCAAAACGGTAAATGGCTCCTGCATCTTGTAGCTATGGCCATCAATGGTTATCTGGCGTTCCTCCATTACCTCAAACAATGCCGACTGCGTTTTTGCAGGTGCACGGTTGATCTCATCTATCAGGATAATATTGCCGAATATTGGTCCCCGCTTAAATTCAAACTCCGTGCTTTTAGGGTTAAAAACAGATGTTCCCAAAATATCCGAAGGCATCAGATCAGGTGTGAACTGGATGCGGGAATATTGTGCGTCGATAGCTTTTGAAATAAGTTTGGCGGTAAGCGTTTTGGCTACACCGGGCACACCTTCAATCAAAATGTGACCGTCGGCAAGAATACCGGCAACCAACAGATCAATAGAATCATGCTGCCCAACTATAATGGTAGCAAGGGTTGCCTTTATTTGCTCAACCGCTTTGCTTAGCTTGCTCATATCGGTTCGCTGTTCAAAAAATTCGTTTTCCATATTACCTGGATTGTATATAAAATTGTTCAATAAGATAATTAAGTTTCAGCAGCTCCTGGTCTGTAATGTGTACGTGGGCTGTTACAACTATGCAGGCACTCACTATATTGCTGGCCAGTAGTTGATCAATGCCGGTTTTTTTTGCCAGCAGTTGTGTAAAATCATCATCCAGCCTGCTTGTTTTTAATTTATAGTGGTCGCGCAGGTGCTCAAGAAAATAGGCTGTCTTTTTAAGAGCGATGTTACTGTTATTACGTTTTTCGTAGTAAACCTGACCAACCACGGTTACAAAATCGAGGGTAGAGTTTGTTGGCATTTCCAAAACAGGAATAATGCGCTGGCGGCGCTTTATTTCATACACCACAAAAATAAGCAAGCCAAACAGGGCTATATAATAAGCGCTGCTCAACTGTGGGTTACTCAAAAATACCCGCATTGGTGATTCATTACCGCCAGTTCCCCGCGTATAATACTCGTCCCATATTAATTGTTTCGCAGGTTTTAAGTACGACAGTGCGGTTGCGGCATAGGCGGCGCCTTGGGACTTAAGCATGCTGTAATTACTGAACATTTTAGGATTGGTCAGGAGGTATAAATTACCTTTCCCAAAACGATATTTAATATAATTAGCTTTATTATGGGCATTGCTGCCCAACACAGTAGCCTTTAAAGTATCAAGCTCACTAAAATAATAATTGCCGGCGCCTCTATCAACGAGATAGGTTTTGGTAGTATCTAATGTAGGATTAACGAATTTAACGGCAATATTTTCGTCCTTTACACTGAAGTTGATGTTAGTGCTTACATGTAGTTTTTTCTCTATCAGGCTGCCAAAACGGTTTGCAGCTATAAATACGTCGTTACCTCTTGCTATGTGTTTTGTAAGCTGTTCGTAATCCACCTTTGTAATATCAATACTGCCGCAAATGATAATATAAGAGGCCAGTTTAACCGAATCATTGGTGAGTACGTTATATGCCGGCTGACGCCGGGGAGATATAACAGCGTTGGGAAACAAATCTTTCAACCTGTTATAAACTATAAATGTACCGTAAGGGATCTTGTCGTTGTTAATATAGGTTTCTGCCCAGTTTACAGGCTTGGGCTGATTTAAATTAGCAATTATGTAAAGTGTAAGCAACGCAGTTATTGCTATGATATATATTTTCAGGTCTTTCATGCCAGTTGCTTTTTAAAGTTTTGAAACAACTGGTTAATACTTTTAAATGCGTCGCCATCAACAGTAAAACCGCCGTACCACACATATTCAAACTGGCGGGTAAGCAATAAGAAAGCCTGCCTTAATGAGGGATCGTTAAGCTCATAAACATAAATCGAATTGGTTTTATCAATTTGCCAGCGTATCAGTTCCTCATCATTAAGCTGTTTAAGGCATTTTAAGTACAATAAGCGTACGGCAAGGCGGTAATTGTGCAGCGCTATTGCTTTCTCCAATTCGGTATCAAAATCTATTTCATGAATGTTCTCCAGCGATTCTGTATATGCCAGGTTTGCTTTACGTACTTGCCCCTGCCATAACCGCATGCCATCCATCCCGGTAAGCTTAAATATAATAAATACCAACAAGCCTATTGCAAGCGCTACAAAACCATATTTTAAAATGTTACCAATTACGGGGCCACCTACCTTTCTGAAAAGTGTATTCCAAAACCAAGCCCAAAACCTATCCCAGGCAGATGGTTCTGATAAACCAGGGCCTTCATAGTTAAAGCTTTCGCTGCTATGGTATTTATTAAGGGCCTTATCATTAAAGCCTTTTACCACCACGGTCGAACTATCTTTTTGCAGCCTGGCAGGTGTTTTTTTTACAGCAGCAAATGCGGTATCGCACAAAAGAAAGCAGTATATAACCAACAGAAAAGCGAAGAGCTGTTTTAACATGGGCTTAGTATTGTTCGGAAGGCAGATCGGTTTGGGTATCCGGTTTTTTTCCAAACATGTCAATCCGGTTTAATATACCTGTGCCGTCTTTTTGCTCCGAAAGGCTAAAGTAGCACATAGTTAATGCTATTGCAGGCAGGGTATAGGTAAGCATTATAACATTTTGCAAAACGCTAAAGACAATAACAACAGGCGTAGTTAAGCCTTTAAGTGATAAAAACGATTGAGCTGTTGTTATTAACTGTAATGGTACACTTACTAAAGCGCCTAAAACACTAACAATTATACCCATTACAATTATCAACCCAAAAACCATCCACCAGTTACCCTTTATAATCGAAAAACTTTTGTTAAAGCCATAACCAAAAGATGTGTTTTCCATTACAATAATGGGAAATATTAGGTAAAGCGGCGGCATAAGGTATAAGCCTGGGATAACGCATAATAAAAGCCCAAACATAAATAGCAGGAAAATTAATATACCACCCCCCAGAATACGTAAAAAGTAGTATTTATAATATCCCCAGATCTCAGCAAAAGTTGGCGTTCCGCCCTTTTTTTCCAGGTAAACAGAGATGTAGCAAAGCGTAACCAGGTATATGCTGAATTGCGCAAATGCCAGTATAACAGCATTTATCATTGCCATTATAAAAAAGCTATAAATCTGCGTTTTATTGCCATAAGTGCCTGGATTCATTTTTGCATTACCTATGCCAATTTTACCTAACATGGTAAGCGCTGTAGTTGCACCTCCCGCAAGTATAAAAACACCGCAAACGATAAACAGGGCCTTAAACAGGGGTTTAAAGTTTTCCTTTAAAAAAGTAAACGTATCATTTATAATTTCACCAAAATCACGTATGCGTCTTAGTTCAAGTTGTTGTTTCATTTAATTTATTGGATTATAGTTTAGTTTTTTGTTTAATAATTGAGGGTATAGGATAACGTACCATACCATAAATAGTAACGAAGCTGTGAGGATGGCGGTACTTAGCCAAACAGGCATTTCGGTGTGCCTGGTTACAAAACTCTCAAAAAAGGCCGCTGTTAAAATTATGGGAATGATGCCGATAGTTATTTTTAAGCCAATTTTAGCACCTTTTTGTACAGATATCAATCGTGTATAGGTTTTAGGAAAAAGTAAACTGTTGCCCAGGATCAACCCTGCCGCGCCTGCAATAATAAATGATGAAATTTCTAAAGTGCCATGAATCCATATTACCAGTACAGATTGCAGGCCCAAACCTTTACTAAAAAAGTAGTATTGGAATGAACCCATCATAATGCCGTTTTTTAAACTCACATATAGCGAACCTACTGAAAATAAAATGCCCAAAACAAAAAATATAATGGCCACCTTAACGTTATTGGCAGCTATTTGTATAAACATTAGTATAGACGAGCCTTGCTTATACACGCCAAATGGGTCGCCTTTGGCAATGTTAGCGTTGGTCATGTTTACATAATCATCGCCCATTATCAGTTTTACAAAATTGGTATCGTACTTTGCTGATAGTACGCCCATCATGGTAAATATTATAAAAAATACGAACGAGTAAAGTAACTGCTTACGATAGGTATAAAATATCAGCGGCAGTTCGTACCGCCAAAAGCCTACAATGCGATTGGTTTTCTCTTTTTTGTTTTTATAAATTGATTGATGGAACCCGGCTGCAAGTCCGTTTAGATATTTTGTTGTGTTTGAGTTTGGATAAAATGTTTTAGCGTAAGCCAAATCATCAGTTATAGCAATAAATGCCGAAGCAAGCTCATCTGGGTCGTTTGTTTTGTTATGCTCATACTCCTTCCATTTTTTTGTACTTTGCTTAATAAACAGGGCTTCGCGCATTTTTTTTAGACGGTTATTTTTTTGTTTAAAATACTCACAAAACTTTAATATGCAATCATATTTTTAAATAACAAATATATCTTTGTTAAGATGCAAACTATAAAGGTTACTACTGCCCAAAATATTGATATTGATTATGAAATTGCCGGCATAGGTGAGCGTATTCTTGCCCTGGCAATTGATTATGCCATATTTGTTGCGCTTGCAATAGTGGGCAGTATTTTGAGCGTGAGTGGTCCATTAAGAGAGGTTGTGAGTATATATTTTATTATTGTACTGATCATATTTGCTTTTTATGACCTTGCCTGCGAAATGCTTTTAAACGGGCAAAGTGTGGGTAAACGCATCATGAAAATTAAGGTGATAAGCCTTAACGGTAACCGGCCTACACTTAGTCAGTATTTATTACGATGGACATTAAGGCTGGTTGATTTTCCTTTAACAGCCTACCTGGGTGCGCTGGTATCTGCAATTGTTACCGATAATGGTCAGCGCATAGGTGATATAGCCGCGGGTACTGCCATGGTGCGCACGCACGCGCGCACACAGATGAACAAGTTAGTATTTATACCTTCGGATGATTCATATGTGCCGGTTTTTAAAGAAGTGGCTCAATTAACTGATAAGGATATTTATCTTATTGCAGATGTATTACACAATTACCGTAAAACACTCAACTACGTAATAGTACATAACATGGCCGAGCGTATTAAAGAGCATCTGCAAATTTCCCTGCCTGCACAAATGAATGATATGTATTTTTTAGAGGTGGTTATTAAAGATTACACCCATATCGTGGCCTCGGCCGATGCATTATAGTGCGCGTAAAGGATCCATATTTTAAAGCAATAGTTGCCCAATACCACACTGCCCGTCAGGATCAGCAGAACGGTTTTTAGTGGGAATTTGGGTGTGTCCAGCTTAAGGTACTGACTAAATATGCTGTTAGTAAGAAATAAGAGTACCGGAATTGTTGGGGGGTATAAAGCAAAACTTTTTTGAAGATTACCTTGCAGGAGTGCCAACACAGATCGCTGAAAGCCACAGCCCGGGCAGTCAACACCGGTAAGGTATTTAAAAGGACAGGTGATCAGGTGGTTTTGCAGCCAGTTCATAAACGATAACCAAAGTATAAATTTTACTTTGAAAAGTTTAATAAGCAGCATATTATTATCGGCCGTAATGGTTTTTATTTATAATTTTGAACTGATGCAGAGAGAACAAATTTCGGTATTTGATATGTTCAAGATTGGCATAGGGCCATCAAGTTCACATACGCTTGGCCCTTGGCGCGCGGCACAGCAATTTGTAGCTTCGCTTGAGCAGCAAGGCGCATTATCACTGGTTCAGCAGGTAAAAATATTGTTATATGGCTCGCTGGCAAAAACGGGTAGGGGGCATGGTACCGATATTGCCATTCTCTTAGGCCTTAGCGGCGATGATCCCGTAACTTTTGAGGTCGACCAGATCACCCCCAAAATAGCCGACATCACTAACTCGCATAAACTTATACTTGCCGGCACTACAGCTATTGAATTTTCTGTTGTAGATGATCTGCTGTTTTTATTTAACGAGAGTTTGCCTTTTCATCCCAATGCTGTAACCTTCCAGGCATTTTTGAGCAACGGGAAGGCCATGTCAGAAACTTATTATTCCATAGGCGGTGGCTTTGTGGTAAAGGAGGGTGCTTCATCGCAATCAAAGAATGAGGTTGATCTTCCGTTTCCGATAGACACTGCTGCCGATCTGCTGCACTGGTGTATAAAAACAGGTCTCAGAATATCTGAGGTTGTAATGGAAAATGAACTGGCCTGGCGCAGCGAACAAGAAACCAAACAAGGAGTATTAAATATTTTTAAGGCTATAAAAGAATGTATCTACCGCGGATGCCATACCACAGGTCAGTTACCCGGTGGTTTAAATGTTGCCCGTCGTGCTTTTAAGCTTAATAGTAAATTAGTCGGTAACCGCGGCTACTCCAACTATGAAGAGTGGGTTACCGCCATCAGGGAAACCGGCGAAGGATTTAAAAATATCCTGGATTGGGTAAGCTGTTTTGCTTTGGCTGTAAACGAGGAAAACGCCTCTTTTGGCAGGGTAGTTACTGCGCCTACTAACGGTGCAGCCGGCGTTATACCAGCCGTATTGCAATACTATATTGCTTTTTGCGATGGAAACAGCGATGAAAAGATCATCCAGTTTTTATTTACCGCGTCTGAAATAGGGAGTATATTTAAAAAAGGTGCAACCATATCTGCGGCAATGGGGGGCTGTCAGGCCGAGATCGGTGTGTCATCAGCTATGGCGGCGGCGGCATTAACCGAATGTTTGGGTGGTACGCAACGACAGGTGTTAATGGCTGCCGAAATTGCAATGGAGCATCACCTTGGCCTCACCTGCGACCCAATTGGTGGCCTTGTGCAGATCCCATGTATAGAGCGTAATACAATGGGTGCTATAAAAGCCATAACCGCATCGCAATTAGCATTGCAAAGCAATCCCGAAAAAGCAAAGGTAAGCCTTGATGCCGTAGTAAAAACCATGTGGCAAACTGCACTGGATATGAACTCAAAATACAAGGAAACTTCGGACGGTGGATTAGCAATAAATATCCCGATAAGTTTGCCGGAGTGTTAATACAAAATATATTTTTATTGTAGAGACGCATAATTGCGTCTCCCGCATGCAAATCGTACGTTAGCTGCTCAATATAGTGGGAGACGCAATTATGCGTCTCTACATGAATCTCTACTTTTTAAATTCCCGGTAAACTTCGGGTGCAAGCTTATCTACCCACAGCTTGTACATTTTTGCTGATGGATGCAGGCCATCACCTGCTACAAGTGAAAGGTCATTGGCTGCCTGTTTTGATATAGGCGTGATGTCAACGTAGTTAACATTTGCCTTGGCAGTTTCCTCGTGATTTATGGTGTTAAATTGATCTATCTCCGGGCCTATTTTTGAATCATTGCCATTTGCAAATGGTGTTACACCGTAATCGGGGATCGACAAAACAAAAACATGGTTTTTATTGCCCCCCGCAAACTGGATAGCCGTGTTTAACAGCTGAACGAATTTTATACGGTAGTTAGCCTGTGTCATGCCCTGGTATTGGTCGTTTACGCCTATAAGTAGGGTTACAATATCGTAGGTTTTGCCTTTTACATTGGTATCCTGGTTAATAGCATATATTAGGTTGTCGGTAGTCCATCCCGTTACGGCGATAATATAAGGCGTAGTGATCAGTTTTCCCGGTACCTGGGTGGTAAGCTGGTAAGGGAACGACTCCTTTGCAGAAACCGACTGGCCTATAGTATACGAGTCGCCAAGGGCAAGGTAACTTAAGGTATCGCTTATAGGTACGGTTACAACTGGCGGTGGGGTATAGGGATTTTCCGGCATGGGTTCACTTTTTTTTGTACATGCAGCTAACGTACTTATCGAAAATAAAAATAAGATTATTGTTTTCATCATAACATCTCCATATCAAACAATACGGAAATATGATGCTTTAGGATTTTTTTAACTTCATTTATATCAACTTCATAGCCAAGTTCTTGCTGCATGGAGGTTACAGCCTTATCGTCAATACCGCAGGGGACTATATTTTTAAAATAATCGAGGTTGGTATTTACATTAAAGGCCAGCCCGTGCATGGTTACCCAACGGCTGCAGCGTACGCCCATAGCGCAAATTTTACGGGCGTTATCATTATCGGCATCAAACCAAACACCGGTATAGCCAGGATAGCGGCCAGCCTGCAAACCATAATCGGCAAGGGTAAGTATAATCGCTTCTTCAAGGGTACGCAGGTACAGGTGGATATCGGTAAAAAAGTTATCCAGGTCAAGTATCGGGTATGATACAATTTGTCCTGGGCCATGATAGGTAATATCGCCGCCGCGATTAATGGGGTAATACACGGCCTGTTTCTCTTTTAAACCGGCTTCATCCAGCAGTAAATGTTCGGCCTTTCCGCTTTTGCCTAATGTGTAAACATGCGGGTGTTCACAAAATACAAGGTAATTGAAAGTTTCGGCAGGTTCAAAAGGCGCATAGGTATCTGTAGCCACCGAATTTTTGGCAGCTTCGGCATATGCTAATTCGCTGTTGCGGTTATCGAGTTTGGTTTTTACAGTGGCCGAGAACAATTCTTCCTGTTTGTCCCAGGCTTGCTGATAATCGATCAATCCCCAGTCTTCAAAAAAAACTTTTTTATTTTTCATCACATATCCCCCTTTACATAACCAATCATATAATCCTGGTATTGCAGATAACCTACGGTATAATTAAGATTTACATCGTTTTTATGCAGATTGGCATTTAATATACCGTGGTGCTCAAAATTAAATGGCGATAAAAAAATGTTATCGGCAAAGGATACTTCTTTTTCGCCATTGCATTTGTAAATGGCCTCTTTGGCGCACCAGCAAACATACAAGTGCTCAATTTTTTGCCGGTTATTGATAAATGCAAGTTCTTCGGGGCGCATAAACTTACTGGCAATGCGCTCTACCTTTTGTTTTATCTGTTCAATATCTATCCCCACTTTATGAGTTTTACTGATCATAACGGCAGCATACTCAAACGAATGGCTAAGCGAAATGTGGTAAGGTAAATTAACAAGATAGGGCTTACCATGGTTATCAACCTTGCAATCAATATATTCGTCGGTACGCAGCATTTTACGCAGCAATACGCGGGTTCCTAACCAGTGCAGGTGGCGCTTGCCGTTGCTTAGTTTTTCAACATAAGCCTTCTCATTCTCATTAAGTTGTAGTTGGTTGTACAGGTCGTTAGCCTCCTCTTCAATTTTCCAGAGTGCAAATTCGGTGTCGTCATCAATTCGCTGCCTGTATGCTATAGCCATATAAAGTAAAATTGCAAAAACGGTGGCAAACTTATGTCAAATATTTATAATTATATCAATTTGAAGATTTGGCAATTTGAAGATTTGAAAATGGACAGGTTGAAAAGATTTTATATCAGAAACAAATATGTGTGTTTTTTCACTTTCAAATCTTCAAATTGCCAAATCTTCAAATCAAATTTTTAATTTAGGCCCTACCATGATATTATCTGATAAGCGTATTCTCGAAGAAATTGAAAAAGGACATATTATTATTGAACCCTTTCAACGCGAATGCCTGGGCACAAACTCGTACGATGTACATTTAGGTAAATACCTGGCAACTTACCGCAACAGGGTACTTGATGCTAAGGTACATAACGAAATTGACGGTTTTGAGATCCCTAAAGATGGTTTTGTGTTGCAGCCCAATACCCTTTATTTGGGTGTAACCGTTGAGTATACCGAAACGCACTGCCATGTACCTTTTCTTGAAGGTAAATCAAGCACCGGCAGGTTAGGTATTGATATACATGCCACCGCTGGCAAGGGTGACGTTGGTTTTTGCAATACCTGGACATTGGAAATATCCTGCGCCCAACCTGTACGCATTTACCCGGGTATGCCCATAGGGCAGTTGATTTATTTTGTGGTAGAAGGCGAGATTGAAACCCTGTATAACACTAAAAGTAACGCCAAATACAATAACCCCACCACCCGCCCTGTTGAAAGCATGATGTGGAAGAATAAGTGGTAGCGCAAACAAGTTGAATAGTTGATTGGGTGAGTAGTTGCAGCCTTTAAATTATTTTAATTGGCGTTAAACCAATTTGTTGATTACTCGTCTAACCGGGTAATTAATTTTACCTGTATGCCTTATAAAACCTATCCAATTCTTGAAATCGATATCCTGCGGTTTTGCTTCTTCGTTATTTACCCCTTCATTAATCAAACGTACTAACAGTAACACACTTGTTATGGTGCTATATATTATTTTTTGTGTAGCTTAATATTTTTATTTAACCCCATGAAGTACAAGAAAATATCCGCCGGTTTATTGCTGATGACTGTTGTTGCAGGCATGTTAAGTTTTACTGGTCCGGGCGATGATTTGCTTACAAAACTGGTAGATCAGCTTTATAAATGGCGCGCTGAGCAACCCATAGAAAAAGTTTATCTTCACCTTGACAAATCCAGCTATGCCATTGGCGACGATATTTGGTTTAAAGCTTACGTAACCATTGGTAATAAACACCAACTTTCGGCATATAGTGAGATACTGAATGTAGACTTGATAGACGGAAACGATTCTGTAAAACGCAGTATCAAACTCCCGCTGATCAGTGGCCTTGCCTACGGCGATTTCGCGCTTGCCGACTCGCTGGAGGAAGGCAACTACCGTATACGGGCCTACACCAACTGGATGCGTAATGCAGGCGAAGCTTATTTTTTTGATAAAACTATCACGGTTGCAAAAGGTATAAACAATGTGGTTTTTACAAATACCGCTTACACATTTATTAATCAAAAAGATAAGCAAAAAATAAATGCTGCCATAACCTACACTACTGCCAGCGGAGTAGCCTATGCAGGTAACGAGGTTACTTATGATGTTGAATTGAACGGTAAAATTGTTTCGAAAGGGCGAGGGACTACAGATGCTAACGGTAACTTTAATGTAGGTTTTACTACATCTGCCGGCTTAGCTGCCACCGGGCATATAGTTACCAATATAAAACTCGAAAATAACAAGACATTCTCCAAAGTAATTCCTATAAAAGCGCTGTCAAACAACGTTGATGTGCAGTTTTTCCCCGAGAGCGGTAACCTTTTAAATGGAGCTGAGTCAAAAATTGCTTTTAAAGCAGTTAATGCCGATGGCTTGGGTGCGGATGTTAAAGGAACTATTGTTAACGACCAAAACCAGGAGATAACTACCTTTTCCAGTACCCATCTTGGTATGGGCGTTTTTGCTTTAAAACCCGAAGCAAGCAAATCATACAAAGCAAAAATTACTTATGCGGATGGTTCTACCGGCGAATTTGCTTTGCCCAAGGCAACGGATAATGGTTATGTTTTAAGTGTTGATGATTCATTTGACGACGATATTGCTGTTAAAGTTATACCCGGAGCTGCCATATCGGGCAGTACTACGCCAACAGGTGGACTAACCCTGGTTGCACAAAGTGCCGGCGAAATTTATTATGCAGCCAACAGCGCCGATGGCGGTAAAACTTTTACCAATGTTATTCCCAAAAGTAAGTTTCCATCGGGTATTGTGCAGCTTACCCTGTTTTCTGCGGCTGGCGAGCCGCTGAACGAGCGTTTAATATTTATCAGAAACCCGGTTAATGACCTTAAACTTTCTGTTAATGCAGATAAAAAAACATCTGCCCCCCGCCAAAAGGTAACCATCAGCCTTAATGCTAAAGATTCAGATGCCAAACCTGCAATAGGTAGTTTTTCTGCATCGGTTATTGATCTGTCGAAAGTTCTGGTTGATGAAGGTAATGAGGAAAGTATATTTTCCAATGTCCTTCTTACGTCCGATTTGAAAGGATACATTGAAAAACCAGGATATTACTTTAACAACATAAACGCCAAAACCAATGCCGATTTGGATGTATTGCTGTTAACACAGGGATATCGTCGTTTTGAATGGAAAAAGTTATTGGCCAACGCTTTTGAACCGATAGTTTATCAACCCGAAAAAACGTTGGAAGTATCAGGTTATATAAAAACCTTTGGCGGCAAACCCGTACCTAATGCCAAAATAACCCTGCTTACCACAAGTGGCGGCTTTTTTATGTTGGATACAGCATCTGACGATAAGGGTCGGTTTGTATTCAAAAACCTGGTTTTTAGGGATAGTATGAAATTTGTAATTCAGGCCCGCACGGCTAAGGATCGTAAAAATGTAGATATTACGCTTGATAATATAGCGCCGCAAGCCTCGGGCAAAAATAAAAATGCAGCCGATGTTGAGGTAAACATCAGCGATGTAAAATCGAAGTATTTGCAAAACAGCAAGCAGCGTTTTAACGAAGATGTTAAATATGGTATCGGCAACCATACCATCGTGCTTAAAGAGGTGGTAATTAAAGACAAAAAACAAGTTCTGACACACTCCAGTAATTTAAATGGGCCCGGCAATGCCGATCAGGTGATTACCTATAAAGATCTTGAAATGGGTTCAGGCAATTTAGCGTTGGCCCTGCAAATACGGGTAAGCGGTGTAATATTCAGAAACGGGGTCCCGTATTCAAACCGCAGCCCAAATAAACCAATGACAATAATGTTAGATGGTATAGAAATGGAAAAAGATTACCTGAACAGCATGGGCACGTTTGATGTGGCAAGCGTTGAAGTTTTGCGTACGATTGGCAATACCGCCATGTATGGTTTCAGAGGAGATGGAGGGGTGCTGGTGATAACTACAAAAAGAGGCGGCGAAGGATCGGTATATAATCGTTATGCGCCTGGTATTGTTACGTATGCACCTAAAGGGTACTATAAAGCGCGTGAATTTTACTCGCCTCAATATGATGATCCTAAAACAAACACGCAGATGTTGGATTTGCGGTCTACCGTATCATGGCACCCGAACATTGTAACCGATAAGGATGGCAATGCTTCATTCTCCTTTTTTAATACCGATGGTAAAGGAACTTACCGTATCTTAATTGAAGGAATTGATGCCGAGGGTGATTTAGGCCATCAGGTTTATACTTATAAGGTAGAGTAGGGATAAGGTAGGGTAGAGAATTTGTCATTCTGAGCGTAGCGAGAATCTATTTTGCGATATGCATTTTCGATTTGCACAGTCTTCAATAGATCCTTCGCTCCGCTCTGGATGACAGGGTTTTATTATAATTTCCCGTGTCATTTCAAGTTCCACAGACCACGGGTTTTACAACTCAGGATGACAGCTTTTTTATCTATTAAATTCAGTTTTTGTTCAGATAAAACTTCTCCCAAAAATCAACTGATTTTGATGCATCGCTTCGGCCGCTTTCTCCACCAGCGCCGCCGCCGCCAAATCCACCGCGACCACCACCGCCTCCTCCTCTGCCACTGCGACCACCGCCGCCTCCCATTCCACCACCACCACGTCCGCCTCTGCCGCCGCCACCCATTCCGCTGCCATTTTCATTGCCGCCTTCGGGTTTTGGTCGTTGGATGCCGTTTATTTTAAAGTTGAAGGCCCACTCATTTTTGGCAATATCATCTGCATGGAAAAATTGCAGCGGTATAGCAATTTCATAAACAAGGTTTCCCTCGGCATCGTAATTAATGGCCGCTTTAATACCATAGGTGTTTGATGTGGTTATCATATCACCCTCAATATCTTTAAAGCCCTCTACCTTAATATTGCGCAATTGGGTTATCCTTTCGCGCAGTAACTCGTCGCGGTCTTCTTTTGTAACTTCACCATCACCATCTTTATGTTGCGCAAATGGCAACACAGCTCCTGCCGGAGCCAGCGGAAAGGTAAGCGAAAACGTTTCCTTCTTTTTGCCTCGGGTGTCAATACTCAGCGTAATGCCGCCATGCAGTGTTTGCATTTGTTGTATCCTATCGCTAATGCGGATGGCAGCGTACAACGTGGTTTTATCATTCGCGAGTGTATAATTTAGTTTTTTCTCGTCGTTATAGTAACGGAGGCTATCGCCCCAGTCTTTCAGATCGCCGTCGATATTTATGGTTGCGGGTGGAGTTTGAAGGGTTGATGTACCTGTTTTAGCACCTTGCGCATGTGCGTTGTTATTGGCCGAAAGTTGTACAGCGACAGCCAAAATAAGGCATGGTAATACTTTGTTCATGGGTTTAAGATAATTAGGATGGGGTATGTGAGTTTTGTAACGTGATTTTTAAGTCCATTGAACATGATTTTAACACTTTTATTGTTGTTTTTAAGTAAATTTGTAGTTACATATGCCAACTGAAACACAGGAAGAAACATTCACCCTCGAAGAGTTACTGGCAGGACTTAAAGAAGTTCACCGCCTGATATTGTGGAACGACGATTTCAATACCTTTGATCATGTGATCCATTGTATGATGAAATACCTCGATTATTCCGAATCGCAAGCCGAAAAGATAGCCTGGAAGGTACATACAGAAGGTAAGTGTGCCGTATTGGAAGGCTCCTTTACCGAGATGGAGATCTACCGGAAAATATTACAGCAGGAAGGCCTTACCGTAAGCGTAGAATAAGCTATGATAAAAAGAACAGCGTTTTTACCGGCTATAATTCTGCTTGTTAGCTGCTTTTTTAATTTTGCGGCCTGCGCCCAGGGGAAAAATACTAAACTGGTATTTATTCGCCACGCTGAAAAACCTGCCGATGGCGATAATTTGTCTTGCGCGGGCTTAAATCGGGCGCTTAAACTGGCTGAGGTTTTGAAAACCAAATTCGGGATCCCCGACCATATTTATGTGCCTGCATTACACCTGGGTAAATCAACACCAAGGAGCCGGATGTTCCAAACCATATCGCCATTTGCCATAAAATATAATTTGGCCATTAACAGCAAGTTTGAAGAAGAAGATACCGAAGACGTAGCCAGCGAACTTCAAGACAAAAAAGGCACAAGCATTATTGTTTGGGAACACAATGAAATTAAATCGATTTTAAAAGGTTTGGGACTCAGCACGAAAAAACTTACCTGGAATGATAATGATTTTGATACCATTTGGATTGTAACCTACCATAATGGCAAGCCCGAACTAACTATTACTAAAGAGGGGATAACCCCTTCAGCAGGATGTAGCTTTTAGTAGTTCTATAAATTTATACCATACTTAGAATATAAAAAGTACGCTTATAAACAGAAAAGGGTTGCCCAAACGGACAACCCTTTTCTGTTTTAGGATTTTATAAGTTACGATACCAGGTAATTCCAGTTATGGGTATCTGGCGCGTTACCGTATTTTATGGCGTCAAGCGTAGTCAATACTTTTTGCGAAAACTCGCGTGTTTTTGGATCGCTCAGGAAATACTCTTCGCCATCAACACTTATTGAACCTACTGACGCTATAGTGGCGGCAGTACCTGCACCAAACGCATCGGTAAGTTTGCCGTTTTTGGCGCCTTCAATAATTTCGGCAACAGAAACCTTACGTGTTTCAACCGGGATACCCCATTCTTTTGCCAAAGCAATAACCGTATCGCGGGTTACACCGTCAAGTATGGTGTCTTTTGCTTCGGCGGTAATCAGTTTCCCATCCAAAAGGAACATGGCATTTGCAGCACCCATTTCCTCAACGTATTTATGTTCTTTGGCATCTGTCCATATCAGTTGGTCAAAACCTTCTTCGGTAGCTTTACGGGCAGGCAGCATAGAGGAGCCGTAGTTTCCGGCAGCTTTTGCAAAGCCCATACCACCTTCGGCGGCGCGGGTGTAATGTGTTTCTACCTTTACACGCAGTGTTTTTGAAAAATATGGTCCAACGGGGCCTGCAATAACCATGTATTTATAGGTAGCCGATGGTGTTACTCCCAAAAATGGATCGGTAGCAAACATAAACGGACGGATATACAATGCGTGGTTAGCTTTTGCAGGTACCCAGTCGCGGTCTAAATCAACCACGGCTGCCATACTTTGTAAAAATATTTCTTCGGGCAGGGTTGGCATACAAAGCCTTTCTGCCGATTTATTAAAGCGGATAGCATTCTTGTCCGGGCGGAAAATAGTTACTTTTCCATCGGCATGTTTGTAAGCTTTTAGTCCTTCAAAAAATGCCTGGCCGTAATGCAATGCAGAAATAGCCGGGCTTAGTCCAATCTCGCCGTAGGGAATGACCTGCAGGTTTTTCCATTCACCGTCAGCATAATCGGCCACAAACATGTGGTCAGAAAATGTTTTTCCGAAAGGTAAGTTGTCAAAATCCGTTTCTGCTAAACGGGAATGCGTAGTCTTGGTGATCTTGATGTCCAGCGTCTCTGTCATGGCCTTTATGTATTATATATTAGAAAATGGCAAGTTAGGAATTTTTTTGTTTAGGTGATGTAAGGAATTGATAAAGAGTAATTCTATGGGAGTGTAGGAAGCAATCTCTACGCAAAATACAGTCCTTCACTCCTTAAAAATTGATCTTCTACTTTGAGAGTTTTTGATCTACGATCACATCGTAGTTGAAAAGACCTTTATTTAAAGTTATGGTAACTGTGTTGGTTTCTTCGATTGTAGTACCGCAAGGAAAAATGAGTACTTTATTAAGTCCACTATAATATACTTCCTTATAGGGCTCTCCACATCCATATCTTCCTTTGGCTAAATATCCGGATCCTGTAGCTATTAATGTTGCAGAGGTATTGTCTGCTCTTGCTCCATAGCAGTTTAATGCCATAAAAAGGTAGGTTACAATGCCTCCCCAAGTAATGGTATTAAATGCTATTTGATAAATAAATATTTCAGTTTTAAGATAATCAGGTAATGTTTTTAAAAAGAACGGAGTAATAAATAATCCTGTAAGTATCCAGATCAATAAAGGGATGCTGAGTGGTATAAAGGTTTTTCGATATAACTCAATTTCTAAAACTGACAAATACAATCCGGTAAAAAACAGTAAAGTAAATAAAGTGTTTTTAGGAGTGATATTTAAAGATTGCAAAATTGACTTTATCGTCATAATTTTTTATGAAGTAATATCACGTATTATTGCTTTGCACGTTGGGATGATGTTTCAGATTGTTGCAAATCAAAAGCCCCCCCCCTCAGGGGAGGGCTGGGGGACTTTCCCCTTACACGGTCAACTTCTTATATTTGATCCTCTTTGGCGCCACATCACCCAGGCGTTTCTTGCGGTTTTCCTCGTAATCGGAATAGTTACCTTCAAAGAAATAAACCTGAGAGTTACCTTCAAAAGCCAGAATGTGCGTACAGATACGGTCAAGGAACCAGCGATCGTGACTGATTACTACAGCGCAGCCGCCAAAGTTTTCCAAGGCTTCCTCCAGGGCGCGTAAAGTATTTACGTCGATATCGTTGGTGGGCTCATCCAGCAGCAATACGTTCGATCCTTTTTTAAGGGTGATGGACAAATGCACACGGTTACGCTCACCGCCCGATAGTACGCCCACTTTTTTCTGCTGATCGGCACCATTAAAGTTGAACTTACTTACGTAGGCCCTCGAGTTTAATGGCTTGTTGCCCACCATAATGGTTTCCAGGCCACCGGTTACGTTTTCCCAAACAGATTTATTGGGATCAAGGTCATCATGCATTTGGTCAACATAACCTAAAGCAACGGTTTCGCCTACACGGAAAGTACCGGCATCTGGCTGGTCCTGCCCGGTAATAAGACGGAACAATGTGGTTTTACCCGCACCATTGGGGCCGATAATGCCCACAATACCTGCCGGCGGTAAGGAGAAGCTCAGGTTATCGAACAATAATTTATCGCCATAAGATTTACTCACGCCATTGGCTTCAATCACCACATTACCCAAACGCGGGCCGGGCGGAATAAACAGCTCCAGTTTTTCTTCGCGTTCCCGGGTTTCTTCAGATGCAAGCTTTTCGTAATTGCCTAAACGGGCCTTTGATTTGGCGTGGCGACCTTTTGGTCCCATGCGTACCCATTCCAGTTCGCGTTCAAGCGTTTTCTGGCGTTTGCTTTCGGTTTTATCTTCCTGGGCCAAACGTTTCGCTTTCTGATCAAGCCATGAAGAATAATTTCCTTTCCACGGGATACCTTCACCACGGTCAAGCTCCAGGATCCAGCCGGCAACGTTGTCAAGGAAATACCTGTCGTGCGTTACGGCGATAACTGTTCCTTTATATTGCTGTAAATGCTGCTCCAGCCAATCAATAGATTCGGCATCCAAGTGATTGGTAGGCTCATCAAGCAATAAAACATCCGGCTCCTTTAATAATAAGCGGCAAAGTGCCACACGGCGGCGCTCACCACCCGATAGTACCGAAATTTTTGTGTCGGGCTCGGGACAGCGCAGGGCATCCATTGCACGTTCTAACTTGGTATCCAGTTCCCAGGCGTTCACCGCATCTATCTGATCCTGTAATTCGCCCTGGCGGCTCATCAGCTTATCCATTTTGTCGGCATCGCCATAATATTCTTCCAGTCCAAATTTTTCGTTGATCTCTTCGTACTCCTTTAATAAGGCTGTAGTTTCAGAAACGCCTTCCTCCACAATTTCACGTACGGTTTTTTCAGGATCAAGCTCGGGCTCCTGGCTCAGGTAACCAACGGTGTAACCCGGCGAAAAAACAACCTCGCCTATATTGGTTTTATCGATGCCTGCTATAATTTTTAATAAGGATGATTTACCCGATCCGTTTAAACCGATAACGCCAATCTTGGCACCATAGAAGAATGAAAGGTAAATGTTTTTTAAAACTGTTTTTTGCGGAGGGTAAACTTTGCTAACCCCTGCCATGGAAAATATGATCTTTTCGTCTGCCATTATAATTGATTAATCATGGTAAATATCGAAACAAATATGGGCGAAAATTGATGGAATACCTACAGTAAATAATTAATTTGCTACAGAAAGCCATTCCTCAACCTGAAAATATCCCATCGGCAAATTGGCAGTTTGTATTATTGTATACTTTGTTAAAACATTATTACGTTAACATTAGGTATTGTAGCAACTATTGGGGATATTTTTACGTACATAATAGTAAATAGCCTGCAAATTAGGGCTAATGCCTAATTGTCATACAGTACGACGAAATGCCAGTTCACTTAAACGGATTATAAATAATTGTTAATATGTTTAAACTATTTTGAATTTTTTGTATCAAAATAGGGTGTTTCGTTTGTATATTGTAAAAGAATTCGGCGATTGTTGAATTTTTCGATAAAAATTATTGATTAAAGCCAAACTTTAATAGCTTGCGTATCATATCAATGTCTGTTTCTGCAAAGCGCAAAATGTTGGCAATATTGTTGATAAATGTTAAGTCAAGCGTCGTGTTTGTAAAAACAAAATTAATAGATTAGGACGTTCATAATAATGAAAGGTATATATGGAAGCTAAATTTTCGCCGAGGGTTAAGGATGTTATTCAATATAGCAGGGAAGAGGCATTACGCCTTGGTCACGATTATATTGGTACTGAGCATCTTTTACTGGGCCTTATCCGGGATGGAGATGGCGTAGCAATTAAATTGCTGAAAGGATTGAACGTTGATACTGCAAAGCTTCGCCGCGCTGTTGAGGATGCTGTTAAAGGTACTGTTGGAACAAACGTACACATTGGCAGTATCCCGCTAACCAAACAGGCCGAAAAAGTATTAAAGATCACTTACCTGGAAGCCAAAATATTTAAAAGTGACGTAATTGGTACAGAGCATTTGCTGCTGTCTATTTTACGTGACGAGGATAACATCGCATCGCAAATACTTATGCAGTTTAATGTAAACTATGAAGTATTTAAAGGTGAAGTGGAATCACACAAAAATGATGTAACTGACGAAATGCCCGGTTCACCAACCGGCGGCGATGACGACTTTAAAGAAGAAGAATCATTTAGCCAGCCTAAAAAGGTATCTGACATAAAATCAAAAACACCGGTATTGGACAATTTTGGCCGCGATTTAACCCGTGCCGCCGAAGATGGTAAACTTGACCCGATCGTAGGTCGTGAAAAGGAAATTGAAAGGGTATCGCAGATCCTGTCCCGCCGTAAAAAGAACAACCCTATATTAATAGGTGAGCCTGGTGTAGGTAAATCGGCCATTGCCGAGGGACTTGCATTGCGTATTGTTCAGCGGAAAGTATCGCGTGTACTGTTCAACAAACGCGTGGTAACCCTTGATCTTGCTTCTTTAGTGGCAGGTACAAAATACCGCGGCCAGTTTGAAGAACGCATGAAAGCGGTAATGAACGAGCTGGAAAAATCACCGGATGTAATTTTATTCATTGATGAAATTCATACCATAGTTGGTGCCGGCGGCGCTTCTGGTTCGCTTGATGCATCAAATATGTTTAAACCTGCTTTGGCAAGGGGCGAAATTCAATGCATTGGTGCTACAACATTAGATGAGTACCGTCAGTACATCGAGAAAGATGGCGCTTTGGATCGTCGTTTCCAAAAGGTAATGGTTGAACCGGCTACCCCAGCAGAAACTATCGAGATCCTAAACCGCATCAAAGAAAAATACGAAGAGCACCATGGTGTAACTTACACTCCTGAAGCTATCAACGCCTGCGTTAACTTAACTACACGTTATATTACCGACAGGTTTTTACCAGACAAGGCTATTGATGCCCTGGACGAATCGGGCTCACGTGTTCACTTAACCAATATCCACGTACCACAAAATATTTTGGATATTGAGCAAAAGATAGAGCAGATCAAGATCGAAAAAAATAAAGTTGTACGCAGCCAGAAATACGAAGAAGCTGCCCAGTTACGCGATACCGAAAAGAATTTATTGGTTGAGCTTGACCAGGCCAAAGCCGTATGGGAGGCCGAAACAAAATCAAAACGTTATACTGTAACCGAAGATAATGTTGCCGAAGTAGTATCAATGATGACCGGTATCCCTGTACAAAGGGTTGGCCAGGCCGATAGCCAAAAGCTATTGCACATGAGCGATACGGTTGCCAGCAAAATTATTGGTCAGGATGAAGCTATTAAAAAGTTGACCCGTGCTATACAACGTACACGTGCAGGCTTAAAGGATCCTAAAAAACCAATTGGTTCATTTATATTCTTAGGCCCAACGGGTGTTGGTAAAACCGAGCTTGCCAAAGAACTTGCCCGCTTTATGTTTGATACCGAAGACGCGCTGATACAAATTGATATGAGCGAGTACATGGAGAAATTCGCGGTATCACGTTTAGTTGGAGCGCCTCCGGGCTACGTAGGTTATGAAGAAGGCGGACAGTTAACCGAAAAAGTACGTCGTAAACCATATGCAGTTATATTGCTGGATGAAATTGAAAAAGCTCACCCGGATGTATTTAACATATTGCTACAGGTACTGGACGAAGGTCAGCTGACTGATTCATTGGGCCGCAAGGTTGATTTCAGGAATACTATCATCATCATGACCTCAAACATCGGTGCCCGCCAGTTGAAAGACTTTGGACAAGGTGTAGGTTTCAGCACAAACGCCAAAAACTTACAAGCCGATACACACTCAAGAGGTGTTATTGAAAACGCTTTAAAACGTGCTTTCGCTCCTGAGTTCCTGAACCGTATTGATGATGTTATCGTGTTTAACTCTTTAGGTAAAGACGAGATCTTCAAGATCATCGATATTGAATTGGCGTTCCTGTTTAGCCGTGTTAATGGCTTGGGATACAGAATTGAGCTTACCGAAGCTGCCAAAGAGTTCATTGCTGAAAAAGGTTACGACTCGCAATTTGGTGCACGCCCGTTAAAACGTGCCATCCAGAAATACCTGGAAGATCCAATTGCTGAAGAAATTTTGAAAGGCGAATTGAGCGAAGGTGATATCATGAAAGTTGATTTCGACAAAGAAACCAGCCAGATCACCATCATCGACGAAAAAGGCGAAAGCAAAAAACCAGAAGAAGAAGAGCAGAAATAATGCTTAACCAAATAAATCAAAACCCGGCCGCAAGCCGGGTTTTTTGTTTCAGGCCAATTGATATTGACGTTAGTCAGTTGGCAGGTAATCGGCGGGAAGGAGATCACCAATGCGTTGCTCACTCCAATAGCCGGAATAGGATATGCTGCCTTTACTGGTGATAATTCCATTACTGTCAAACAAAGCATAAGGCTTATCAAAAACAATAAAGCTGGCCGGCTTTGTAACCTGGAACCGGGTGTTTACAAAGTCGAACACCGCAGCCGGGGCAGATTTTTTTGAATACACCACAAACATTACATATTTTAATAGTTCATCAAACCTCAATCCGTAGATTCCCTTAATATCTGTAGGGCAGGAAATTTGGTTTAGGTTTAGCTTTGGTTCTATAAGGCGTATTTTCTCGGTAGTATTAGCCATGGGGGGAGGCTGCCGCTGCCAATAGCTATTGGTGTCATTTTTTATCCGTAGCGTATCTTTAACGATGAGCCTGCTGATGAGGTTGGAATCTGGAAACTGTGGCTTGTTTTCGCGGGCTACGGTATATACATCAAAGCCTTGTTCTTTAAAATCTCCGGCAATGAGCGATTTATAGAAATGCTTTGCCGAACCTTTATAAGTTTCCTTCCGCTTCTTCTCCCATTTTTCCTGGGCTTTGGGAGGCCCGTCCATTTTTTCAAACTTGAAATCGCCCGAGTAGGATACCTTCCAATATGTCATTGAAATTTCAAATACCTTTAGCAGATAGTTTATTTTATAACCAAGGCTCTCATTTTCCAACTCTATAAAGTCGTTAGCCGTGGCGGTAAGCATATTGGTTTTTTTGTTGAGTTTAAAATGTATGATCTCCGGGTTGAGTATTTTACATTTTTTTGCATTCTCGCTTCGGCCTACAAATTCATACATAAACATATTCATGTATTTTTCGCGGTTTGGGTCAAATTTAATAACCACATTTTCTAATTCGATAGGTTTTTCAACCAGTTTTACATCGTTTATTTGTAGGTTTTTATCTAACAGTAATTCTATGCTGTACTGTTCATAGCCTACTGCTGTTACTACAAGCGTGTATTTTCCGGGTTTGATATCGGGCAGTGTAAAAGTGCCGTCGGTATAGGTTTTTGTGCCGATAGTGGTATTACTCAAAAAAACGCTGGCATACGGAAAGGCGGTGTTATCCTTTGCATATAAAATTTTACCGGTAATGGTTATTTGGGCAAAACAAACCGAAGGAATGATAAATAGTAAAAGCAGGATAAGCTTTTTCATGCAGGTATAGGTATAACAGAGGTATTGTTGTATTATGTGGTATTTATTATTCGGGGCGCTACATATATACGTATTTTATTGCTTGGCTACAATATTGAAATAAATTAAATCAAAAAACGTTAAACCTTTTTAATTTATATTGTTCTTACAATATATAAAAATACATTTATGAAAAAAATCTTGACTCTTGTATGCTGTACTATATTATTAGCAGCAACTTCATGTACTAAAAAGTACGTTTCTCCGGCAACTACTAACCGCACTATCATTTATGACAAAGCAGCATCCGATTGGAAAGCGGGAACCTCCGAAAATTTAGGTACTTATTATTACCTTGATATTTCTGGCGGTGATTTGCCCGAATTAGATGGCCCTTTCCAGCAATTTGGCGCCGTGTTGGTTTATATGTCCTTTGATGGCGGCAAAACCTACGAAGCTGTGCCAGAAACGATAGGCGGGTATGCCTATAGTTTTCAGCATTCTGTTCGTAACATAACAATTTTTTCGCAGTCGCCGAATGAAGCTACCGCTAAAAACCCCGATGTAGATGTTACCATAAAGGTTGTACTGATCGATTCAAATGATGCGAGTTAAGAGAACTTAACACATTAAAACAAAAAAGGAGCTGTACGATTGGTGCAGCTCCTTTTTTGTTTCTACTGTTTTTTTAGGTATGATTAATTTTGATAGGTGATGAGTACGCTCAGGTCCTGGTTACCTGCTGGTTTTAGGCCGTGGCTGCTGCCGGGCAGTGTTAATATAGCATCACCTGTGCTTACGGCAATGTCCTTTCCGTTCATTTTCAATATGCCATTGCCGTTTAGTATATAATAAATTTCCTGTTGTTCATGTAAATGATAACCTATCGATGAACCCGGATGAAGGATCCTTTTACGGAAGGCCATTTTTGCGTTTTTAAATTTCTCAAAAAACAGGAATGCCGTTGTTTTCCCCCCGCCATTATGTGATCCGTCCTGCTCGGTCATCACATCTTTTTCATGGTCGATAATAAAACCTTTGTCGGGCTGCTTAATAAAAGCAAAACCTGCTAAAAATATTACCGACGTTAAAGACAGCGTGATTAAAAATGTGGGAAGATGAAAGCGGGTTTTCATGATTTATAAAATATAAATAGTTTGTCATTGCGAGGTACGAAGCAATCCCACAGGATAAGTGATGAATCTTGCAGGGTGAGATTGCTTCATACCTCGCAATGACATGGTGTAAAATGTCATTGCATCGTAGTGCAAATTGAAAACTAAGCCCCAAGCAACTCCCTTGCATTTTGCAACGCGCTTTCGCCCGGTTTATCGCCGCTGAGCATTTTTGCAATTTCGAGTACGCGTTCCTGGTTATTTAGTTGTTTTATGCGGGTGTAGGTGGTGGCTGCGCTATCGTCTTTATAAACAAAGTAGTGGTTTTTGCCTTTGCTGGCAATTTGCGGCAGGTGGGTAATGGTAATTACCTGCAGGTTATCTGCCAGGCGTTCCATAATTTGCCCAACCTTATTGGCTACTTCGCCGGATACGCCCGTGTCTATCTCATCAAAAATAATGGTAGGCAGGGCAGTGTATTGCGCTATGATAGATTTAATGCTCAGCATCAGCCTTGAAAGTTCACCACCCGAAGCCACCTTGCTCATCTCGGCCAAAGCATGACCTTTATTGGCCGAAAATAAAAAGCGGATCTGGTCCACGCCGCTTGGTGTTAAATGGTCCGCAAGTCCGGAAGTCCGTAAGTCGGAAAGATTTTTAACGTTGACTTCTGACTTTCCGACTTCCGGACTTTCCGACTTTCTGACTATATTCTCTATTTTCAGGCTCGAATTTGCCATGCCCATTTCGGCAAGGGTATCAATCACCTGTTTTTCTATAGCCGGTATAGCTTTCAGGCGATTGGCAGTTAATTGCGCGGCCAGTTTTTCCAGTCCGGTTTTATCGGCAGCTAATTGCTTTTGCAGCTTTTCAACAGCTTCATCGCTAAACAGTACCTGCGCTATCTTTTCGGACAGGTCTTCCTGAATTTGCAGCAACTCGGCGTTGCTGTTTACCCGGTGTTTTTTTTGCAGGTTGTATATTATGCTTAAACGGGTGTTGATATCCGCGGCACGGGCTTCATTAATAAAGGTGCGCTGCTCAATGCTCTCAATTTCGGCGGTTATATCTTTCAGCTCAATAATGGTGCTGTTTAGGCGCTGATGCAGGTCGGTAATCTCGGGATTGAATTTCTCAAGCGCGGCGAGCTGCTGCCCGGCCTCGCGCATTTGTATCAACGCGGCGGCTTCGCCTTCTTGCAGCAGGTAAGTGCTGCTTAGCAGATTGCGTTTTATTTCTTCGGCATTGTTAAGGGCATACAGCTCCTGTTCCAATAGCTCCTGCTCATCGGCTACCAGACTTACTTTTTCCAGCTCATCAAACTGAAACTGGTAATAATCAAGATCGGCCTTGGCTTTATCACTTTCGGCAATCAGCTGGTTAAGTTTGGCGGTGTCTTTTTTATAGGTTTTAAATTTTGTTCGATAATTGGTCAGCAAGTCGCCATGTTTGGCAACCGAATCAACTACCAATAGCTGAAACTCCGGGTCGTTGATCTCCAGCGTGGCATGCTGAGAGTGTATGTCGATCAGTTTTTCGCCTAACTGTTTAAGCGCGGTAAGGTTAACCGGGGTATCGTTCACAAAGGCGCGCGATTTACCATCTGCCGAAATTTCCCGGCGCAAAACGGTTTCTGCCTCGTAATCCAGATCGTTATCTTCAAAAAACGCGCTTAAATGGAACCCGCTTATTTTAAACGAGCCCTCAATTACGCATTTCTTTTGCTGATTGAAAAAATAACGGCTCTCGGCCCGCTGACCTAATATCAGCGACAGCGCCCCCAGTATAATAGATTTACCCGCACCCGTTTCGCCGGTAAGTATGTTAAGCCCCTTATCAAAACTAATTTCCAGGTTATCAATAAGGGCGTAATTATTTATCGTGAGCTTTTGAAGCATAAAAGTATCCGCTTGGTTTGCGGTACTAAATTACAAATTAAGGCTTTGCAAAAGCAATTAAATGATTTATTTACTAAGTTATTTAGCTAATAGGGGTGCTATGGTCTTTTCGAGTGATCCTTCATCGTATCCTACCTTTGTAGATACAATTTTGCCTTCGGGATTTACCAGGAAAAAAGAAGGGTAGCCGGTTACGCCATATTTTAAAACCGTTTTGCCGTAACCGCCTTTACCATCCCATAAACTTAGCCAGCTTGGGTTATCCCTGTTTACCCCCGCAAGCCAGATGTTTTTATTGGCGTCGCATGAAAAAGTGATAATGGCCAGCTTATCGCCATATTTCTCCGAAAGCTTTTTCATATCACTAACCGACGACATACACGGGCCACAATACGTTGTCGAAAAATCAAGCAGCACATATTTTCCCTTAACGTCCGACAGTTTATGATTTTTGCCTGTTTTATCTATTCCCTCAAAATCGGTATAGGTATCGCCGGTTTTTAACGGTGTGCCAACCAGCAGGTAATTTTGAAACCGCTGACCATAGATACTGTTCTTATATGCAGGCAATAAACGTTTGTACATTAATTGCAGCGTATCCCTGTTATAGGAGTCATTTAGGTAATAAAGTTCGGTTAGGGCGGTGTATGAATTAAGATGTGTGTTTATAAAACTCCGCTTTATACTATCGGTACTGGCATCTAACTTGTGAATTACTTTCCAAATGTGTTTAGCTTGTGCGGTATCCTCTTTTATTTCAAAGTATTTGGCAACAAGTTCATTCCGCTTTTGATAATTAGCGGCTGTTTGCTTGTTCAACTGCGTGTATAGATTTTGTTCCGTTGGGCCGCTAACGTTTAAAAAGAATGGAAAATCTTTAATATCGCCGGTAACATTTATTTTATCATTGGCCATAAACAGATTAACGTAATAAAATTTACCGTTATATGTTGTTGATAGCCATTTGCCTTTGGGTATATCATCAAAAAACTTGCCCGTTAGCGTTAGTTTATTGTTTATAAGGAGGGCGCTATCAACAGGGGCATCAGCATCCAGATCGGTTAAAATGAATTTGGCGCTATCCTTAAAACCGGTAATAGTTGCTTTAATAACATATTGCTGCGCAAATGAAAGCGAGCAGCAAAAAATACCGATGATGATTAATAATAGTTTCTTCATAAACCCTTTGTGTGCATTTATATGCGCCCCCTTAAATATAGGCAAACTATATATACAAAAAAAGACCACCCTGCATTATGCAGGGCGGTCTCTCATGTATGAAATCGGATGAAACTTAATTGGTTGGTATGCCTTGTGCGGGCACAGGATTATAGTCTTTTGAGTTATCCTTGTCGTTAAGCATTACATCCATTTGTTTTTGATAATCCTTCAGGCGTTTTTTGAAAGCAGGACTATTCATATATTCTTTTAGTTTTTTGCTGGCTTCCTGCAACTTAGCCTGTTCCTTTTTCATTTCGGGATTGTCCTGGAATTTGCGCATCTGCTCGCCCAGTCTTTTCATATCATCTTGCTGAATTTTCATGTCGCGGTTGCTGTAGGCTTTTCTCATGCTATCGCCCATGGCAGTTAGCTCGTCGCGTTTTTTATGAAATTCCGGTGAATCATATTGCTTACGCATTTGCTCACCCAATTCCTTCATTTCTTTAGCCTGCTGTTTTACCTCCGGCGAAACTTTGCTGTCCAGTTCGGCTTGGTATTTACGGTAATTTTCGTCCTTGGCATCGTCGTTGTAATTATGATTGTGGGGAATATTGTACTTTTTCTCCAGTTGCTCGTTCATCTCCTTAAACTCGGCACTGTTATAATAGGCACCAACTTTCTTACCTATTTCGCCAAGCTCAGCACTTATTTTAGCCGATTGACTGTTTTCGCCCCAGTTCTTCTGAAAGTCCTCGGCCAATTTTTGCTGCTCGGCTTGCATCTTTTGCAACTCGGGCCTGTTATAATAATCCTGGATGTTTTTTGCTTTTTCATCCATTAGTTTTTGCTGCTGATGAAACTCAGGACTATCATAATATTTACCAATAGCATCGGCATGTCTGCTGATCTCGGCCGTTAAACGGTCCATTTCAGGATCATTTAATCCTGCATATTGCGGCCCTATATTAACACTGGTTTTGATTTTAAGCGTAGACTTTGCTTTGGTGGTTACCTGTTTGTGTGCCGTTGTTTTTGTAATAGGTTTTGCTTTCTTAACTCCTGTATCGGCAAGTAATGCCTTTATTACCGGCGGATAGCTAACTTTTTTTACGGTGATCTTCCCGTTTTTTATAGTAGGGTTTAACCATGCTATACTGCTTATGCTGGCGGCCATTATAGCAACACCCACTAACAGGTGGCGTATGTTGCCCATTGGTTTGTTTGTTTTCATGATACGTTCAATTCTGGTTAATAAATGATGTTTTTTCCCGGTGGCAGCAAGTGCCAGCTGAAAATTGGTGTGCCTGGTTTGTTCGAGTTTTAAAAGTGCCTGGGCGTAAATTAATGGCTGTGCGGTGGTTTCAATCACCATATCGTCGCAATGGTTTTCGCGTTCCTGGTTTATAATACGGTTAATTAATTGGGCAAAGGGGTTAAAGAAAAGTAATATGCCTATAACCTGCTGCAGTAAGTTTAACAGGTAGTCGTTACGTTTTATGTGCGATAATTCATGTAATAAAATAGCCTCTATCTCTTTTGCAGACAGGTAAGTAGTCAAAGTAATTGGTAGTAACACTATCGGACTAAAAAAGCCTATCATACAGGGCACATCAACCATGCGGCTAAAGTTTATCCATACGGTTTTGTTGATACCCAGTTTTTTGCAGAGCCCATCGGCGTATTCCTGCAAACCATCAGCCGGGATCATCCCGCGCTTAATTAAGCTGATGCGTTGCCAGCTTAAGCCCAGTTTTAGCAAATTGAATATTAACCCCAAAAAGTAAAGCGCAGATATATAGGGCAGATAGCCTTCAATAACATAGCTGTAATAGCTGCTTACGTTGGTATTGGCAATATTTGGATGTAAAAATGGCTTTAATAGCTGTGGCATAATAGCCGTATTATCGCCGCCTATAACGTAAACCCAGGTGTGTGCCTGCAGTTGGGTTATAAACGTATAAATGAAAAGCGAACTGATGGTAACCAGGCCAAACATAGCCAGATCATGCTTTTTTACCGATGATAATGTAGGCACAAGGCTAAGTAACGCGCGCAGTACAAACCAAACCAATAAACCCTGCCACAACGAGTGGATAAGCGTAATGCCCAAAACCTGGCTAATGTTATAAAATAAACTTTCCATAACGGGTTAATTTTTACTTGTTATCAAACTGTTTAAGATAATTTTTGATGGCATCAATCTCATCCGCCGATGCGCGGTGCTGCCCGAGGGCCTGGATCACCAGGTTTGAGGTAGAACCTTTAAACACAGTAGACAATATTTTATCCAAAGCGTTGCTTTGCGCCTGCTCCTGGGTAAATAAAGCTTTATATAAATGCGTTTTTGATGTGGTATCGCGTTCAACCATGCCTTTATCGTGCATTATCTGCATTAATTTAAGCGTGGTGGTATAGCCGGCATCTTTGGTTGCAGTCAATACCTCATGCACATCGCGAACAGTACATTGCCCTTTATTCCAGATCACCTGTAAAATTTCGAGCTCGCTTTCGGTTGGTTTAATATTCATTGTAATTTGTTGTACGATTTATTTCGTACAACAAATATCTACGATGGATTTCGTATTTGCAAATTATTTGTTAAATATTTTTTTGAGGGTGCGGGGAGCGGGGATCGAGGTGCGTGAGGCAACTAACTAAGGTTAGGACTCACCCGATCATCGCTACGCTCGGTCACCCTCTCTGCGGCAAGCCGCAAAGAGGGGAGGGATTAGTTGAGTTTTTAGGGAATGGAATAATTGATATACTACTGTAGATAAAAGAAAAAATGTCTTTACCCTCTTTACAGCGAAGCTGCAGAGAGGGTCGGCCAGCGACGCGCAGCCGGGGTGAGTCGTCGTGGATATGCTGAGCAGGTTGCTTATCCGAAAGGCAAACCTCTACTTCTGTAAAGTTTGGTATTTGTTGCCATTTGCAGGGTCGGTTTGCATGAGCAGGTTCATGGCTTGAAGGCGTTCCTGGTTGTCGGCTTTGCTGTACAGCGAAACCAATTCGTCGCTTTTGGCGGTATAAAAAATAAGTGGGAACATGGAGCCAACGCGTTGCCTGTCTATCTGCTGCAGGTTGGGCAGCAATACTGATATTGCTTTGCGACCTTTGCTGGCGTTATCGGCCATGGCATCAAGGCCATTGCGGTGATAATCATACATAAAACTACGCAACGGGCCGTACAGCTTGTTATTGAGGTTTTCTGAAAGCCAGTAGCGGTTTATATTACCATCGAAAGCTTTCCAGCCTTTATACGGTCCTGTTTGTGCATTGGTAACCACATTTTGGGCAGCAGCAAAATATTGCGAACCGCCGTATCTGGCAAAGGTATCATAATCCATACCTACAATAATATAGGCGTAAAAAGCCATTACCGAACTTAAATTACCTTGAAAATTTTGGTCGCTATAGTCAACAGTTTGACCCTCGTTATAGGTAAAATCAACATCGCGGTCGTTAATATTGAGCAATGTAGATGTGTACGACGATCCATAAACCGGCCTTGAGGATTGCACCTGAAGTTCGGCGCTGAAAACGCTTCCGCCATCCCAGTTGGTAATATTCAGCACAAAATTACAGTCGATGCGTTCCTGGGGCAGTATGGGGTCGGCGGTCCATTTGCGGCCATTTAAAAAATCCTTCATGGCGTTTTCCAGAGTTTGGAAAATACGCTTGTTGCTCACCTGTATCTTTGGCGATACCACCTGCACGCGCGCATTCAAATCCTGCGCTGCGGCCCGGTATACGAATAAGGCAAAAAGCACACAAAGGACAGTTATTGGTTTCATCCGTTTATTAGTTGGGCAAGTTTAAGGCAAATATCATGGGCCACAGCATCCTTGCTTTTAAGGTCGAACGTTGTTTTTTGCAGGTTACGGTCAATAATGGTTATCTTATTGGTATCCTTTTTAAAACCGGCACCCGCGTCATTCAACGAATTTAGCACAATAAAATCAAGATTTTTTCTTTCCAGCTTGTTTATTGCGTTCAGTTCCTCATCGTTGGTTTCCAGCGCGAAGCCTACCAATAGCTGCCCATCCGCTTTTTGCTGCCCGAGGGTTTTTAAAATATCAACAGTTGGTTTTAAATCGATGTTAAGGCTACCGTCTTTTTTCTTGATCTTTTGCTGCGCAATGGTAGCGGGCGTATAATCGGCAACGGCGGCGCTCATTACGCAGACCTTCGCATTTTTGTAGTAGGTAAGGCAAGCGTCCAGCATTTGGGCAGCCGATGTAACGTCAACCCGTTTAATATTCGTTTGCTTGCTAATCTGCGCAGTTGGTCCGCTGATAAGCGTAACACTGGCGCCCATGCTGGCCAGCTCATCGGCAATAGCAAAGCCCATCTTGCCCGATGAATGGTTGCCAATAAAGCGCACCGGGTCAATAGCCTCGTAGGTAGGACCGGCGGTTACCACAATTTTATGATTAGCTAAAAGGAGTTTTTTTTTTAATGTCGATGCTAAAAAGTCGACTATCTCATCTGGTTCGGCCATCCGGCCTTCGCCATATAAACCGCTGGCAAGCTCGCCGCTACCGGGAGCTATCAATGTATTCCCAAACGATTGCAAGGTGTTAACATTTTTGCGGGTAGCCGGGTGCAGCCACATATCCAGATCCATCGCCGGGGCAAAGTACACCGGGCATTTGGCCGATAGGTACACCGCCGAAAGCAGATTATCGCAAAGGCCGTTAGCCATTTTGGCCAATGTATTGGCGGTAGCAGGCGCTATGATCAGCATATCGGCCCAGATACCTAACTCAACGTGATTGTTCCACTCGCCGGTATCTGCTTTAAAATAATCAACAAGCACCGGTTTTTTTGACAGGGTTGAAAGCGTAAGGGGCGTAATAAAGTTAATGGCATCTGGTGTCATCACCACTTGCACATGGGCACCGGCTTTAACCAGCAGCCTAACCAGCAGCGCCGATTTATAGGCGGCTATACTACCGCAAACCCCTAATATGATGTTTTTACCTTCTAACACTTTTTTAATTCAAAAGTTAAAATTCAAAAATAGACACCTGAATTAATAATGTGAATATAGCTAAAAAAACAAAAGCCAAAACCCAAAGCAATCATGCAGATCACTTTTGAATTTTGACTTTTAAATTTTGACTTTCGAAGCTTATGCTTCTTTAGACGGGTTACGATAGTAAATTTTATCGTCTAAAAACTCCTGAACTGCAACCAGTGATGGTTTTGGCAATTTCTCGTAGTATTTAGAGATCTCAATTTGCTCGCGGTTTTCAAACACTTCTTCAAGGTTATCATTTGACGACGCAAATTCAGAAAGTTTCTGGTGCAACTCTTCTTTAATGTTGTTTGATATCTGGTTCGCCCTTTTTGACATAATTACAAGCGACTCATATATATTTTGAGTTTTTACATCCAGCTCGCGTAAATCACGTGTTACAGTGCTGCTTGCTACCGCTGGTTTGTTGGTGTTATTTGCTGTCATATTTATTTTTTTAATATGGTATTTTTTGATTCTGATTCTTTTCTGATGGTGGTTGTGCTTTCACCGTATCTTTCGATGCTAATTTTTTGGCCAAACGATTGTTGTTCGTAGCTTCGGCAATATAGCGCTTTGCTTCCTGAATACCTGCCTGGCTGTCTTTATTATACCCCTTAACTTCGCTGCTGTATTTGCTGTTAGGGTATTTGTCGATAAATTGATCAGCGTAGGCAATAGTTTGCGTAAAACGATCTTCCTGTTTAAATTCAAAGCTATGGCTGGCATATAAATACTGCGATTTTACGATCAGATATTCCATCTCTTCGCCAAATTTAGTATCCGGATAATCGCGTAATGCATTGTTAAATGCAATAACTGCCGATTGATAATCGCTGATAATAAGGTACAGCTTTGCGTTTTCGTAAGCCTTCATTTCCAGCTTATCGCGCAGGTTCTGTATCAGCTTGCTGGCCTCGGTAACACGATCGCTTTTAGGATAAAGATTAATGAACAACTGTAGGGTTTCAATAGCCTTTACCGTATTTTCCTGATCAAGCGAGAAGTTTGGCGAATCGAGATAATAACAATATGCCGAAAAAAAGCGACATTCCTCGGCCCTTGGGCTCGATGGATAAGTATCTGCAAATGTTTTAAAGTGAAACCTTGCCGATGTATAGTCCTTTAATTTATAGTTGGTGAAGGCATAATAGTAAAACAAATCCTCGGCACCGCTGCGGCCATGATAACGCTCAACCAAAACATCAAATAACCCCAAAGCCTTTGTATAGTCCTTTTTGTTATAGTATTTAATGGCCTCTTGGTATTTTTTGGCGTAATCGTTACTTGCTTTTAACTTTTCGTATTTGCTTTTACAACCGCCAAGTGTAATAAATAACAGGGCTAAAACACTGGCTAATAACGTTAGTTGCTTTTTAAACATTTTGCAAAGATAGGTGAATAATATAAATCAGTCAATTATTTATTTAGGTGCTAATATATAACGCCGTTTCGGCTCCTTATATATACAAAGGAGTATTTAACATCTTTTAACTATTGTGATTTATTAATGGTAATTAAGCTGCTGCAATGTGTAGTATATATAAAGGTATTAACTAATGTATATACTATAGTAGTATAGACGCTTTTACTTTTGTTGCGCATGCATATATAAGTACAGTAATTATACCTTATGTAAAGGTACTATATAATAATAAGAGCAGCAGTATTTTTCGCAGTGACATGGCTTGGGACTGGAAGTATTAAGAAGATTAAGCTAAAAGTTTATTATCCTGAACGTAGTGAAGGATCTATTGTATGTTATTAAAATCCGAGAATAGATCTTTCGTTCCCTATGATTACGTACTATGTTGGCTGTTTTTAAGACCTCTATTACTTGGGGAGGCCTTAAAAAGTATCTTTTTCGCCATTCGCTGAATTTTTTCGGATTGATTATTAGTGCCTTATGTGCATTTGTTAAGTAATTGTTAAAAACAACTTGCAAAAAAGGAAACTCTCCTTACCTTTGCAACCCGCAAACGAGATAGCGGGGAATTGTTCTTAGAAAGGTTATTGGAGGGGGGGAGATAAAGGGGAAATGCGAAAGTAGAGAGCC
>NZ_FNAI01000024.1 GCF_900101875.1 Mucilaginibacter pineti | reverse complement strand
TTTTTCTCTTTCTCAATCACCGTTTCCGGCTTTCTCCATCCCCTCGTTTCGGGTTGCAAAGGTAATAACCTTTTCGCATTTTCCAAAACTTATTTGAGGTTTTTTTCAAGACCTCTTTTTGGATCCCAAACCGCCATTTTCATGATTTGTTTGGGGTTGCAAAGATGTGAATCTTTTTCCATTTTATCAAGTGATATTTTCACTTTTCTAAAGTTTATTTTATTCACTAAGTTTTCAAAAAACAACGCCCTTTTTCCTTGAGCGGCCACAAATGTACGCACAAAAAGAGTTACGTTCCAAAGGAAATCTGCAAATAATTAAAACAATTTCACAAGTGCCTGTAAACTACCCTTAAAATTGGTGTTGCAACTTACTATTATACCGCAAACAATAGCATTTTTGGATTTCGTATATTTGAATTGTATATGAACGAGCAACAGTTTCCACATAATTTCCTTTCGCTTTTAAGCGCGGAAAACGGATTTGATGAAGAAAGTTTTATAAAAGCGCATCAATTAAATGATGCGCCCACCGCTATTAGAGTTAATCCGTTTAAGCCATCGGCCCAAAAAACCGACCAGCAAGTGCCCTGGTGTGCCGATGGTTTTTATTTAAATACCCGCCCATCCTTCACTTTCGACCCGCTTTTTCATGCTGGTTGCTATTATGTACAGGAGGCATCGTCAATGTTTATCGATCATATATTTAAAAATATAAGGCAAAACGATGCCGAACCGGTAAAAGTGCTTGACCTTTGCGCTGCCCCTGGCGGCAAAAGCACACTACTTAATTCGGCAATTGGCCCCGCCGATCTGCTGCTGGCTAACGAAATCATTAAAACCCGCGTGCCCGTGTTAACCGATAACCTGAGCAGATGGGGACAGGCCAATGTTATTGTGAGCAATAACGACCCGAAAGATATCGGTCGACTTAAAAGCTTTTTTGATATTATGCTGGTTGACGCGCCTTGTTCTGGCTCGGGTATGTTCAGGAAAGATCCGCAGGCAATGAACGAATGGTCAGAAGCCAACGTAGAACTTTGTCACCAGCGACAGGAACGTATACTGGCCGATGTGTTGCCCGCCTTAAAAGAAGATGGATACCTTATATATAGTACATGTTCTTATTCGCAACAGGAAAACGAGGATATTTTAGATTGGCTTTGCCAGGAATTTGAAATGGAAAGCATCCGCATGCCTATATATAAGGAGTGGGGCATCGTTGAAACCAAATCGCCTTTGCAAAAAGCATGGGGTTACCGCTTTTATCCGGGACAGGTAAAAGGCGAAGGCTTATTTGCCGCCTGCCTTAAAAAGAAAACCAATACCGGCGAACTGGGCACCTTTAAAAACAACATGCAGCAAAAAATAAGTAGCAAGGAGATTGACCAGGTAAAGACTTACATTAATAACCCCGACAATTTTTACTATTTTAAAGTAAACGACGATTGGTTGGCCATTAACCGAGAGCATAAGGAAACCCTGAATATTTTACAACGACACTTATACCTCAAAAAATCGGGCGTGCGGGTTGGGAAGCTGATGGGCAAAGATCTTATCCCCGATCATGAACTGGCCCTGAGTACCATTATTAATAAGGATGCCGTTTTACAAACCGAGTTAAACCACGACCAGGCCATTCAATACCTGCGCCGTGATAACATCGACATAAATACTACCGAAAAAGGCTGGAGCCTGATGAATTTTGAAGGCCATGCTTTAGGATGGGCTAAGCTGCTGCCTAATCGGATAAATAACTATTATCCTAAAGAGATAAGGATATTTTCACAGGCACCGGGCAAGGATTAGCGACGGACTTATAATAACTTATGCTTTCAATTTATTTAATTGACTAATAATTAGTTAAGCGCATTATATTTGTTAAAGCCAAAAGATGTAGCCATGCTTAGATTTTATTATGAAATAACCAGCGCTTTTACAAAACGCGCCATTTACATCATACTATCTACCTTAATTATTGTAAACTTTATAAACACAGCGGCAAATCAAAAAACAACTCTCATACCAATAATTTGGTTGGTTATTGAGTTGGGCTTGCTCATCCCGCTCTATCAGCTGGCTAAATTCCTGAACAAAAAAATAATGAATCGTATTTATTTAAACGATGATTATTTTGATTTTATAGTCAAACACCAGGGTCAGCCAGCAATGGCGACAGTTAATAAGCTGGATAAAATGATGGTTGAACCTGCCAGGAATTATCCGGGATCTGTTAATGATCTAAAAGTTGGATTCATTCAGCACCAGATAAACGACGAGATGAAAATTGGTGTTATAGAACGTATTAAAACTGAAATTGCTTTTGATGGAAATTTGCTACAGCATAACGCCACCTCAAGCATTCCTGAAGAGATTCATCTCTCAAAAAAAATGAAAGCAAAGCTATTATCTACAGATGGTTTCTTTGAGATAATTTCACTAAATAGTGAAACACAGGTTGTATTAAATAACGATAAAACTAGCTGGAACTGGGATGTTAAGCCTTTAAAGAGCGGAAATAGTGTTCTGGAACTGGTATTAAGTGTTGCCATAAATGTAAAAGGTATAGGCCTTGAAATGAAAGACCTTGATACATATAGCAAAAAGGTGCTTATCCACGTTAACCCCGTTTATACCGTTAAGCATTTTTTAACAAAAAACTACCAATGGATCATTGGCACTGTATGTGGCTCTGGAATATTATTTGCGCTGCTTAAGGCATTCAAAGTGATAACATAAATATATTACACCACTAATACTTCTTTATAGAGTATCTACCTAAACTTCTTTTCCGTTTATAGCAGCCTGATTTTCTGTTTCAATTGTTTTTGAATTGGCCCGCGGTTTAAAAAGAAAATAGGACATTACGCCATATAAAACCCCACTTATAGCGCCTTTTATAATACCCGCTTTTAGGTTATCAGTATAAATATTGTAAAGCCCCATAAATACGCCAAATATCAACCCTGATATTACAGCTGTTCTTATACGGTTGTTGCGTTGTATATTTTCCATTTTTAATAATCCCCTATACTCAACAGCACCAGCGTACAGGCATACTCTGTTTCAATCCCTTTTTCGTTGGCCATGCGGCGCAGTTCTGAATTTTCGGTACCGGGATTAAATATAATTCGTTTGGGATTAGTATCCAATATATAATTATATAAAGGTGGCTGATTTTGCGGACCTATATATAAGGTAACGGTATCAATATCGTTATGGATGGTTTCGGCCTTTTCAATTGGCACGCCGGCGGCTTCACCGGTTTTTATGCCTACATTAACTATGGTATGCCCGCGGCCAACTAAACGATTGGCGGCAAGGTTTGCATACCTGCTGGCATCGGGTGTTGCCCCTAATATTAATGTTTTCTTGTTCATACATTTATAATTTGCGCCGATTCCAGGATTTCCTTAATCGCGCTGATAAACAGATGAAATCATCCTTATCAGTGAAATCCCAAAATCCTGTTCAGTAAAGCTATTTGCCCCGAGTGATAAATATGGTGTTGTATTAAGCCATTTATCAGTTCTTCGAAGGTTACTCCGGTTCCGAGTTCGCGGTTTCGCTCATCTGCTGTTGGCTCATTCCATTGTTCTTCGGGGAAGTTTTGGATAATACCAATCAAATTTACGTTAACCAGCTTCAGATCTTCAACATAGTTTTGCCATTTTTGTTCGTCGGGTGCGCCGGTTAGTGGCCAGTCGCCACTGGTGGGAATGCCCGATGGCAGGCCGTTCATCCTGTCCATTACTTCTTCCGTCCACGCTATCATATGCAGTACAATTTCGGCTATATTATGTACAGAATTTTGTGGCTTTTCATAGGCAGCCTCAAAACTGATGCCTTCAATAATGGTATAAACCGGCGAACCATACCAGGCATCGCCAGCTAAAATTTTTTGTAATTGGGTGCTTAATTTTTCGGAAGTACTCATGATAATATTTTTAAGGCTGCCACTGCGCAGTTAACACCATCAATAGCAGCAGAAATAATGCCACCCGCGTAACCAGCGCCTTCTCCGCATGGAAATAAGCCCTGTACCTGCGGATGCTGCAGTGTTTCTTTATCGCGCGGAATTTTTACGGGCGATGAGGTGCGCGATTCCACCCCTACCAATATGGCCTCGTTAGTATAATAGCCTTTCATTTTTTTACCGAATACCGGCAGTGCTTTACGCAGGCGCTCATTTATCCAACCGGGCAATACTTCCTTTAGCTCGATGCTTTTGGTGCCGGGTAAATAGGAGTTTACCGGCAGATCATTAGATAGCTTACCTTCCACAAAATCAACCATTCGCTGGCCGGGAGCTACAAGACTGCCGCCGCCCGCATTAAATGCCGCGCGCTCCACCTGCTGCTGAAAATGCAGCATCTTAAACGGATCGTTATCGTCGCCGGCAACATCTTCCATATTTATTTGTACCACCGTGCCCGAGTTGGCAAAGGGGTTGTTACGTTTAGACGGGCTCCAGCCGTTCACCACAATTTCATTGGCTTCGGTTGCACAGGGGGCAATGATACCACCGGGGCACATGCAAAATGAAAACACCCCCCTATCCGCCACCTGCTCAACCAGGTTATAGTAGGATGGCGGCAAATCCGGACCACGATACTCACAATGGTATTGGGCACGATCTATAATTTCCTGCGGATGCTCAATGCGCACGCCCAGCGCAAAGGGTTTGGCTTCAATTAATATATTTTGGTGATGCAGTATTTCAAACACATCGCGCGCCGAGTGACCTGTCGCCAGGATCACGGCATCGGCGGTCATTTTTTCGCCATTGGCCAGTTTCACACCTTTTATTTTACCAAACTCAACCAATAGTTCAGTAACCTTTGCATCAAATATAAATTCGCCGCCGGCATTCAAAATGGTTTCGCGCATGGCGGTAATAATCTGCGGGAGTTTGTTGGTACCAATATGCGGACGGGCATCTATCAAAATATCTTCGGCAGCACCATGGGCCACAAACATTTTCAACACTTGGTTAACATCGCCGCGCTTAGTTGAGCGGGTGTAAAGTTTGCCATCTGAATAAGTACCCGCGCCACCTTCACCAAAGCAATAGTTCGATTCGGGGTTTACAAGGCCTTGTTTATTGATGTTCGCCAAATCGCGGCGGCGCTGTTTTACATCTTTACCGCGTTCAAGAATTATAGGTTTTAACCCCAATTGAATGCATTGAAGCGCTGCAAAGATACCGGCGGGGCCTGCGCCAACTATAATAACCGGTCGGCCAAATTGAATATCGGGATAGTTAACGTTGAAAATTTCGGGCTGATAGATTTCATCTATAAAAACCTGCACCATCATGCGGTAAACCACCCTGCGACCACGGGCATCTATTGATCTTTTTAAAATTTTTACTGCCGATACCTTTTGAGGCTGAATATTTAAGGAAGCGGCTGCTAATCTTTTTACAACGGCTTCGTCTTCCTGTTGCCCGGGAGGGCATACTATTTCAATTTCTTTTACCATGGTTACGCCGGGTTTTTATCCCGGATGAGGCAAAGGTAAAGAAAAAACGCCTCACCCCGGCCCTCTCCAAAGGAGAGGGAGTTAAAATAGATAGGTCTATAATACTTAATTAAAAACATGATGATAAAGCCCTCTCTTTTGGAGAGGGTTTGGGTGAGGCTTCTTCAAAAACCGTTCGCACGTGCACAATCACCGTCCGGTATCGAACAGTTTATTTTGCTCGATAAATTTTATTTATTTAGTAATCAACAACTTACACATTGGCACTTGTATTGGCATGGGCATCATATATAAATACAACACACAATGACTACCGCCGACGAACGTTTACAGACTATTTGGGAAGGATGCTTAAGCAACGACCGTAAATGCCAGGAACAACTGTACAGATTATTAGCACCAAGAATGCTGGCTGTTTGCATGCGCTATGCAACCGATAAAGATGAAGCACAGGATATACTGCAGGAAGGCTTTATAAAAATGTTCAGAAACATGAAAAATTACCGTGGCGAGGGAAGCCTTGAAGGCTGGATCCGTCGTATCATGGTGCATTGCGCTATATCACGCTACCGTAAATTAAAGCCAATGGTTTTGGTAGAAGATTTTTCGGCAGAAACTGAAATGCCTATAAGTAAATCATACAATGATAACGGACTTGAAGCCAAAGACCTTATGAAGCTGGTTCAAAAACTGCCAAAAACCTACCGGTCTGTATTTAATATGTATGCTATTGAAGGCTATTCGCACCAGGAAATTGGCTCATCACTTGGTATGAGCGAACTTTTATCACGCACTACCCTTCATCGTGCCCGTGCAATTTTAAAAGAAATGATAGGTAAGCTTACCATGCGCGAAGAGCATTGCCTGGCCGGATAATATTTGTACAGATAAGCAATATTAGCCCTCAAACAATATTGCTGTATAGCTTAAATGTTTTAATTACCTTTAGAGGTGTAATATTGCCATGTTGGCATAACTATTAAAGATTGTAACAACGGTACGCGTTTTGTAATCTAAACAGAAAAAACATCACTAAAGTAAAACAAATGAAAAAGCTATTATCTTTTATATTGATCGCGGTTGCGGCTATGTCGCTTAGTTCATGCAGTTATAACGGCATGGTTAAGCTGGATGAAAATGTAAAAACTCAATGGGCTGCTGTACAAAGCCAATACCAACGCCGCAGCGATTTGATACCCAATTTGGTAAATACCGTAAAAGGTGCTGCCAATTTTGAAAAGAGCACATTAACCGCCGTTGTTGAGGCGCGTGCCAAGGCTACAGCCGTACAGGTTGACCCTACCAAGCTAACTCCCGAATCTATCAAAGCTTTCCAGGCTGCACAGGGCGAACTAAGTTCGGCATTGGGCAGGTTATTGGTGGTTACCGAAAACTATCCCAACTTAAAAACCAACGAAAACTTCCTTGGCCTACAGGCACAAATTGAAGGCACCGAAAACCGGATACAGGTATCGCGCCAGGATTTTAACACTGCCGTACAGGAATTTAACACCAAGATCCGTTCGTTCCCGGCCAATATCACTGCAAAAATGTTCGGCTTTAGCGAAAAAGGCTACTTCACCGCCGAACCTGGATCAGATAAAGCACCAAAAGTTCAATTTTAATTTCAGGGAGATTACACCGGTTTAAGGTGATTACACTGATTCTATTTGTAATCATCTCAAATATCGGTGTAATCATCATAAATCAATTTAATCACAATTATGCCAGTATTTAACGAGGAAGAGCAGCAACGCATCCGCAAGGGGATTGAGGAAGCAGAAAACCGAAGTTCGGGCGAGATACGGGTTTGCATTGAAAAAAAATGCAGCGAAGAGGTACTGGACAGGGCAGCTAAATACTTCTTTCAGCTGAATATGCATAAAACTGCGTTAAGGCATGGCGTACTTATATATGTAGCTACCGTGGATCGTAAGTTTGCCATCATTGGCGATTCCGGGATAAACCAGGTAGTGCCTGCCGATTTTTGGGATAGCACCAAGGAAGATATGCTGAACCATTTTAAATATGGCGATATAGTAGAAGGAATTGTTACCGGCTTAAAAATTGCCGGCGAACAGCTGCAAAAATATTTTCCGCATACGGCTGGCAACGTAAATGAATTGCCCGATGATATCGCTTTTATGGATGGCGATTAACCTTTAAAATGATGTTCAAAAAAATCATATTATTATTCGGCCTTTTGCTTAGCACCTGCATGGTGTTTGCGCAGGAATTACCCGAAAGATCAACCACACTGGTTACCGATTATACCAATACCCTATCGGCTGCCGATAAGCAAAAGCTGGAAGATAAACTGGTTGCATTTAATGATTCAACCTCTACCCAAATAGCGGTAGTGATGATGAAATCGACGGGCAATTATGACATTAATGCTTATGGTGTGCAGTTGCTCCGTAAATGGGGCATCGGTCAAAAAGATAAGAACAACGGCATTTTGGTGCTGGTTGCCATGGGCGACCGTAAAATGTCTATACAAACAGGTTATGGCGCCGAAGGCCCTTTGCCTGATGTAATTACCCAGGAGATCATCCAAAAGGATATGAAGCCTCATTTTAAACAGGATGATTATTACGGCGGACTTGATGCAGCAACAACCAGCATTATAAAATATACCAAAGGCGAATATAAGGCCGATAAAAAACAGGCCAAACAGAGCAGCAGCAACGGCGGTAACGGCTTTGTGGTGATCATTATAATTGTAGTGATCCTCATCCTCATATTCCGTAACCGTGGCGGCGGTGGTGGCCGGCAAATCATTGGCGGCCGTGGCGGTGCAAGCCCCTTCTGGTGGTTTTTAGCAGGCAATATGCTCGGCGGAAGTGGCCGCAGCAGCGGATCTGACTGGGGAGGATTTTCCGGCGGTGGCGGAAGCGGCGGTGGTGGTTTTGGCGGCTTCGGCGGCGGAAGCGGTGGCGGCGGCGGATCAAGCGGCAGCTGGTAGGTTTCTCAATTTGTCTGAACCACGATTAAACCGATTAATGGATTTATGGAAGAAATCCGAAAGCAACTAATCCAGCGGAAAGTCAGGTTGCAGGAAAGAAAGACTCAAAATGGATATCTACTTCTAAAGGCGAAGCTACAGCATTGGGAAAGTACGGCAAAAATGGATATGTGAAAATTAAGTTGACTAAAATAAATTCTAAAATAGCAAACTTCAGCAAGGGGGTTGCTGGTGAATCTGCTCACATCTCTAACTATGCAAAAAAAGATGCGGAAGTTCTTATTGTAGTCATATTCCACAAGACGCAATAATCTCAGTTCACAATGAAACAACAAGAATATATTGAAGCATTAGACAAGGCTTGGGGTTTTAACGGCTTTCTCGGTACCTTGAGAGACGGTAAGTTTGACAAAAAATTATACGATGAATTGTACCACACTCTTAAAGAAATAGACATCCAAGACGACGAACAAATAGTCAGGGAGCTTATTCAGCTTCTTTGGTTTATTCCAATATTTATGTACAGACAAAAAGAATACATTCCCGATGTTCCGTCTAAAGAATACGATGCCTTGAGGGAAAATTTAGAAGAAGAACTCGCACGAATTTTAATCTATCCTTAAATAATTATTAAACTTTCATTTTTAACCGAGCCGTTTATTCCCTCGCCTCAAACGTTGGCTACACTGCTAATTTTGAATGGCTGAAAAAGAACACCACAGCTCATCCTTCGAAAACATTAGAAAACAAAATACTATCTATCAATTTTACAAAACAACCATGTCTAAAGATCTTACCTGGAAACTACTTTCATCTCATTATATCCATAAAGGCCCCTGGGCTACCCTGCGAATAGACAAATGTGAAATGCCCGATGGCCGCATTGTTGATGATTATTATGTACTTGAATACAGCAACTGGGTAAACGCAGTGGCTGTTACCGAGGATAATAAAATACTGATGGTTAAGCAATATCGTCATGCTGCGGGTATTATTTCACTCGAAATTCCGGGCGGTGTGGTTGATCCGGGCGAAGAACCTATCCATGCCATTCGTCGCGAATTGCTGGAAGAAACAGGTTACCAGTTTGATGAATTTGAATTGATCTGCACCGTTTACGGAAACCCATCAACCGCCAATAACCAAACTTTCACGTATTTAACCAAGGGTGGTAAAAAAGTACAAGGCCAGGAACTGGATGACCACGAAGAACTAATTGTTGAAGAATACACCTTCGAAGAAACAAAGCAGTTACTGCTGGATAATAAAATTGTGCAGGCCATGCACTGCTCGGGCTTGTTTTACGGTATGCTTAAACTTGGCGCATTGTAATTACTCAGGGCAGTTGCCTTTACGCCGGGTATCTACCACGTAAATGATCTTCCAGCCTGCGGGTGTACGCATCAATGTAAAAACATCTACACCGCAATGACTAAAGGTTTTGCCCAGGTAAAATTTATATGGCGCCCAAACGCTGGCCAGGTCGCCATCAATTTTTATATCGTTAAAAGTTACCTGCTCGTCCCATACTTCTTTATGCGGTGTACCAACCGCCTTTATAAAATCATTTGGGTTATCCGTATCCAACACTACCGATCCATCCTTTTTATTGGCCACTCCCTGAAAAGCGATATCCTTATGAAAAGTTGATCTTAACAGCGTGCTATCCCCCTTGCGCATAGCATCAAACATATTATTAACGGTTTGTTTTACCGCATCCTTATCGGCCTGCTGGGCAAAGGTTTTTATAGAAGCAAATACAATGAGGCTTAAAAAGAGTACTTTTTTCATGGGACTTATTTGTTATGACTTGCTAAGGGTTAATTTACAGTATAAAGCTGATTAAATTGTGTAACGATATTTTTCCAATCCTGACCGAACTCAATGAGCAGCATTTTACCCCCGGGCGATATCAGGATCTTGCGGGGATAGCCCCCGATCTTATACTGCTGTTCAATCACTCCGTTTGACATCACAACCGGCAAATCAATTTTATTGGCCGCGAAATAAGACTTCACCCTACTTTCTTCATCATTACAGGCAATGCTTAAAAAGTTTATGCCATCGTGTTTACCGGCCTTAAGTTCCTGGTTAAAAACATTCAGGCCCGGCATTTCCTCACGGCATGGAGAACACCAGGTTCCCCAGAAATCAATAACCAGCCATTTGTTTTTAAAGTTATCCAACGTTACTTCTTTTCCGTCCATACCCTTTAAGGTAAATGCCGGCGCTTGCTGCCATGTGGGGACAATATTGTTTACAAAAAAAGCTTTAAAACTTTTCCCCGGAAAATGCGATTCGTAAACCTTTTGCATCTCGTTAATGCTGGCCGGTTCCACATTAATATGCTGAATAAAAACCTTCAAACCCTGCTCCTCATTGCCGCTGCTAAAAAGCTTCTCAATAAACTCATCCCGGTAACTTTCTTTTGATTGAAGAAAAGCCCTGTCGTAAAAACTGGTGTAGGCTTTGTCTTTCTCCGTTTTAGGCGAGTAAAGAGCGGCTTTTGATAAGTATTGCAGGGCGTTTCCCGGGTCTGCTACTTTTGCGTCACTATACTTTAAATAATAAGCATATGCCAAAATGTTTTGATCGGCATAATGGTTTTTATTAAGCGTGTCGGCGGTGTATCGCTCCAGTACTTTTATGTTGTTTGTTAGTAAACCATCAGCTTCCTTTGTTTTTCCGGCATTTTTTAACAACTGATAGGTTAACATGGTGTACCTGCCGCCATTACCAAGCTGCATATATTTATCATCCATGTGCATAAAACTGTTGCCTGTCTGGGTTAAAAAACTAGGTTCGTTAAGATGTATTTTGGCATTTACCCACATGTATAAGGCATTAATACGATACTGTACAAGCGGATCTTTATCCTGATGGAATAACTCCAGCAATTTATAAGCGTTTGCTTTCCCTTGGTTTTCTCCATGCTCATCCCCGGCATTAAAACTAATAAAGCTTTGGGCAAATGATTCCTGCAGCCAGGAATCAAACTGCGGCGTGTTTCTCAGATATGTACTTACCTCATAGGCCGAATCGGGCGAGATATCCAGCACCGATCCGATTTTATTGAACAAGTGGGACGTGTGATCTTTAATAAAATGGGTGGGTGTACGCACCAGCACGCTATCATATATTTTATACCCATTTCTCATCATTGCCTGCTGTACCAGGTCAAGTCGTTTCACTAAGTAATAAGGGTCATTCTGAAATTGGGCATCATGCGCTTTAAAGTATTTATATACTTTTGCCGAATCATACTCCACGTTATTTTTCATTAATGCAGCGCTGAAATAGCAGGTTTTAGCCGCCATGTTTATCCAGGCTGTATCAACCGCATAGCTACGAGCACCATAACGGATGCTTTGCGAATAACTAAATTCCGGCAACAGCTTCTTTTTACCGGCAATAGTTATTTCAGTTTTTTTACTCCCTGTATTTTTTACATGCTCAAGCAAACCGGTTACCGTGTTAAAGGAACTAATGCCACTTATATCGATACCTGTTTTATCGTCAGGCGCCTTGTCAGACAATTTTATGGTAAGCAGGGCACCATTAATAGTGGTAACTTTATGAAACATGCCGTCGGCCGCTTTCCACACCGTTTCATAACCAATCTCCTTTTCGGGTAATCGTAAAAGCATATTTTGAATAGTTGCCAGCGGAAAGCTTTTCGCGTTTTGTTTCATCTGATCAACAAATTCGTCTTTCAACACCCATTTGGCTGCCGCATCGGCAATAGCCTCATCAATACCGGCAATTTTAAGCACTTCGCCTTTGGGGCTAATGGTAATTGTCAATGTTTTCTGCAATAGAGTCAGTGGCAAAAAAACCTGGGTTGAATTAAATGAAGTATTCCTGATGCTGTCTGTATTAAACTTATTGGCATTGTTTCCTGATTGTTCGCTTATGTTGGCCCTCACCAGTTTGCAATCCAAAACGGTATTAGCGCCCTCTTTGCCAACCATCCTGAACCAGAAAGTATATTGATGATCGCTTATTAATTGGGGTATATTATTAACAGTACGGATATCAAACTCAAATTGGCTATTAGTTTTAAGATTGATGGATTGACCGTGAATACTGGTTACAGCAATTAGGTTTAGCAGCAGGATAAGTGTTTTTTTCATTGTGGTTTATAGGTTTACTAATATAACCATAAAACCATAGCTATATTATATGGGCGTTTATAAAAAGGATCATCACTCTCTGCCTTTTAACGTTTATTAACACTTACCCACTCACTCCTAAAATCTCTATAAAAATTTCGCTATACGCGTAGCGTTTTGATAAGCCCGCCCGTAATGTCAATATCGGATAAACATAAACTATAAAATGAAGCAAATTTTTACTCAGAGGGCAGGCATGATCGGGATGATATGTTTGCTCACCACTACCTTGTTAAGCTCATGTCTTAAAGATAGGAATGACAACCATTATCAACCACAACAATTTGCACTGGTATCGGCAATAAACGCCTCTCCGGATGCCCAGCCTGTCGATTTCTTTTTAGAGCCTAACCGTGCCAACAATTTTTATATAAAAAGCGGCGAAAGTTTGGATTATGTGAACGCCTACATTGGCAAAAGAACTGTAACTTTTAGGGTAGGTGGCAGTCAGCAGGTTATAAAAACAGATACCGTAACGTTAAAAAACGGCAATCTTTACTCTGTGTTTTTAGCTAATGTAGTAAGCACGCCCGATTTGCTTATCATAGCAGATTCTGTTGGTCACCCTGCTTTTGGAAAAGCCGGCATTCGCTATGTAAACCTTAGCCCAGATGCACAATCTACAGACCTGCTGATAAAAGATAACGCCACTCCATTGGTTTCGGCAAAAACCTATAAACAGTATTCTTCGTTTATTACCGTAGGAGGTAACGTAAGCTACACATTTCAAATTGTAAAACACGGCACAACCACTGTGCTTGCTACAGTAACAAACGTTACATTAAAGAGCAATACCTTGAATACCATTTGGCTACAAGGTCTATCGGCTGCTACAGATTCAAAAAAACTGAGCGCCCATATGCAAGAAAACGTATACTACGTTAACTAAACTAACGGTTTTAACTAAACCAACACGGGGTATGCAGCAATTGCCGCATACCCCGTTTTTCTTTACAGATCGCAGAGTCACCTACAATCCATGCTGATCTATCAGGTAGATCAAGGCAGCAATACCTGCCGCGCCTAACTGGAGCTCGCGTTTATTAACGTTTTCAAAAACATCTTTTGCCGAGTGGTGCAGGTCAAAATAGCGTTGCGAATCTGGGCGGAAACCTATTAACACCACGCCGGGTACTTTGCCCTTCATCGGCTCAATATCTGTACCGGCGCCACCAATAGTTAACTGGTCAACTTCATACGGTTCCAGTGTCGATTTCCAGTTATCATTCACCTTTTTTATAAAATCTTTTGATACATCGGAAAAGCTGAAACCGCGCGGGGTAAAACCACCTTCGTCAGTTTCGATAGCCGCTATGTGTTCCTCTTTGTTCTGGGCTGCCAGTTCGGCGTATTTGGTTCCTCCTTTATGACCGTTCTCTTCGTTCATGAAAAACACGGCGCGTACCGAGTTTTTAGGTCGATAACCCGTAGCCTTAAACAAACGCAATACCTCGGCAGATTGCATTACTCCCGTACCATCATCATGCGCTCCTTCGGCCAGGTCCCATGAATCAAGGTGGCCGCCTACGGTAATAAATTTATTGGGATGCTCGGTACCCGTTAATTCGCCAACTACATTATAGGATAATACATCGGGTAGTAACTGGCAGCTTTGTTTAAAGTAAAATTTGATAAGGGGCAGTTTACGCAGACGCAGCATATTGCTTAGCTTGTCGGCGGCTTTGGTGGAGATAGCCGCGGCCGGGATCAGTTTAGTACCGGGGTCGGCAAGCGTTGCGCCCGTGTGCGGGTAATCATCAATGATCTCCGTTAGCGAACGTACAATACAGCCAACGGCACCATATTTGGCGGCAACTGCCGGGCCCATAAAACGCTGATCGCCGGCGGTACCGTAAGCAGCGCCGGTTTCAATAAATCTTGGATCAAACGGGCGGTTAAAGAAAACTATTTTGCCTTTTATTACACTTTCGCCCAAGGCTTCCAGTTCTTTGAGGCTGCGTACTTCAATAATATTAGCGGTAATGCCATCCTTTGGCGTAGCTACAGACATGCCCAATGCCGCTATCGGCACCGCTATTCGGTTTTTACTATCAATGATAAAGGCGGTTTCTTTTGCGCCCCTTACCCAATGCGGCACCATAACTTCCTGCAGGTAAACTTTATCAAAGCCATAACCTTCCATTAGTTTTTTACTCCACTCCACTGCCTTTTGTGCACCGGCCGATCCGCTTAACCGCGGACCAATATTTTTACACAGGTAACGCAGGTTTTCATAAGCCTTGCCATTTACCAAAGCCTCATCATAAAATTTACGGATGGCTAAAGAATCCTGCGCCTGGAGAAGATTTGCCGACAGCAATGCGGACAGTATCAGTGTAAATGTTTTTTTCATGGGTATGCGTCAGTTAACGTTGATGTTGCCTGGTGGGGGCCACCTGTTTGTACAAAAACAAATTTAATATTTTACGCCGATTATGAAAGCCTCAGGAGATCTTATCCCAGCTTAGGCCGGCGTTTTTTGTTTGGAAGGAATGGTGCAGGATCTGGTTTTCGGGCAGGGCCAGCTGCGGGTCTTTTTCAAAAATTAGCTCTACAAATTTACGGATGCGGATCAGCAATTCCTGATCGGTAGCAAGGTTTGCCAGTTTCAGATCAAGCACGCCGCTCTGCTGGGTACCTTCTATATTTCCCGGGCCGCGTAATTGCAGGTCGATCTCTGAAATTTCGAAGCCGTTGTTGGTTTTCACCATCGTATCCAGTCTTATTTTACCATCATGACTTAACTTGTGGCTGCTCATTAAAATACAATAAGATTGATCGGCCCCACGCCCAACCCGCCCCCGCAGCTGGTGCAATTGCGAAAGGCCGAAACGCTCGGCATTTTCAATGATCATTACGGATGCATTTGGCACGTTAACCCCTACTTCGATAACGGTAGTGGCTACCATTATTTGCGTTTCGCCTTTGATAAAGCGCTGCATTTCAAATTCCTTGTCGGCAGCCTTCAACTTACCATGCACTATGCTAATGCGGTAATCGGGCAAGGGAAATTCCCGCGACATTACAGCTATACCATCTTCCAGGTTTTTAAGATCGAGCTTTTCACTTTCCTGGATGAGCGGGTATACAATGTAAATTTGCCTGCCCAGCGCTATTTCCTTTTTCATAAAGCCAAACACCCGCAAGCGCTGATTCTCAAAAAAGTGCAGCGTTTGGATAGGCTTACGCCCAGCCGGCAATTCGTCAATCACGGAAACATCCAGATCGCCATACAATGTCATAGCCAGCGTACGCGGAATTGGGGTTGCCGTCATCACCAGCACATGCGGCGGTACACTGTTTTTTCGCCATAATTTTGAGCGCTGCTCTACTCCAAAACGGTGCTGCTCATCAATTACTACGAAGCCCAAATTTTTAAACTGTACCTTATCTTCAATAAGTGCGTGCGTGCCTATCAGTATTTTAAGGTCGCCGCTTTCCAGTCGTTCATGTAATACCCTGCGGGCCTTTTGTTTGGTTGAGCCGGTTAACAAGGCAACCTCAATAAAATCATCACCCACCAAACTGGTTATGGTTTGGTAATGCTGGCTTGCCAGGATCTCGGTAGGCGCCATAATGCAGGTTTGAAAACCGTTATCCACGGCGATAAGCATGCTCATCAATGCCACCACGGTTTTGCCGCTGCCCACGTCGCCCTGCAACAAGCGGTTCATCTGCACACCGCGCTGGGTATCCTGCCGAATTTCCTTTAACACCCTTTTTTGTGCCGTGGTTAAAGCAAAAGGTAATTTATGGTGATAAAAATCATTAAAGTAATGCCCAACTGTACCAAACACATTGCCCCTGAACTTTTGGGTATGCAACAATTTATTCCTCAGCAGCTTTAATTGCAGCAAAAACAACTCCTCAAACTTTAAGCGCTGGATGGCCTCGTTAAGCAAATTAGCATCTGCCGGGAAATGGATGTTGCGGTAAGCCTCGGCCCTGCCTATCAGCTTAAACTGGTTAATAACGTAAAGCGGCAGGTTTTCCTTAATATCCTTTGCATGCAACTCCAGCAAGCTGGCTGTTAGCTTTTGAATGCCCTTGCTATCTAACTGAAACTGCTTTAGCTTTTCGGTAGAATTATAAACCGGTTGCAGCGTGGCATTTCCCTGGCGCTGGGTATTGCCGGGATTATAAATCTCCATTTCGGGATGGGCCATTTGCGCCTGCCCGTTAAAAAAGCCCGGCTTGCCAAATATGATATATACCTGGCCGGGAATAATTGTTTTCTCTATCCAATTGATGCCTTTAAACCAAACCAGTTCCAGCGTACCAGTATCATCGCGGGTTTGCACCACCAGGCGTTTGGTATGTTTTTCGCCAATAACCTGTTTGTTGACAACACGCGCCAAAACCTGCACATATGGTAAATCGGCCTGAATATCTTTTACCTTGTAATACCGCGTTCTGTCGATATACCTGAAAGGGAAATGACGCAGCAGGTCCTCGAAATTGGCGAGCGCCAATTCTTTTTTCAACACCTCGGCCCGTGCCTGGCCAACACCTTTTAAATAAACGATTGGTGTTTGAAAAGGATCCATAGGTTAAAGCCTCACCTAAATCCTCTCCAAAGGAAAGGACTTTTGATTTGCGCGATTGTTTTTGATAGTTTCAATATTTCATCTCCCTCTCCTTTGAAGAGGGCCGGGGTGAGGCTCTTACTTTACCGCTATCACCGAGATCTCTACATTAACGCCTTTTGGCAATGCAGATACCTGGACGGTTTCACGGGCGGGGAAGTTAGCTGTGAAATAGGTGCCGTATACTTCATTCACCTGACCGAAATTCCCTAAATCGGTTAAAAAGATGCTGGTTTTTACAATGTTTTCAAAGCCTATGCCCGCTTCGGTTAAAATGGCTTTTATGTTTTCCATTACCAGTACAGCTTCATCTTTAATGCCTGTGGTTACCAGTTCGCCGGTAGCAGGGTTAAGGGGTATCTGACCCGAAACAAATACAAAATTACCGGCAACAGTTGCCTGGCTATATGGCCCGATAGGTGCAGGCGCGTTAGTGGTGTTTATTATTTCCATTATTTTTTGAGTATGAACACTTGGATCAGTTTATAAATTATCCCTGCCAAAAACATAGTTATGGCAATGGCATTTATAATATGCATTGCCCGCAGGTTAAAATTGGTTGGCCGGTTAGGATCTTTTTTTCTGAAGAAATACATAATACAAAACTAATAAAAAAGCCCCTCTAAATCTCCCCTAAAGGGGAGACTTTTAAATTTTCAATTGCCTATGTTAATTTTTAATATTCGAATCGGACAATTGCAACGCTATTCTCCTTTCCAAAATATAATATAGCCCTGTTAAAATCAATGCGTAAAAAACCAATTCCACCGCATATGCTTTCCAATTAAACTTTTGAAATGTATCAGACAACCCGTAGGACAATACGGCCAAAATATCAATTAGTAGCCAAAAGGAAATTATTACTATTGTTGAAATAAAGGAGTGGCGAAGTTTCCTAATCCACAAAATTTGAGGTAAAAGTATGCTCTTAGCCAACAATGCAAGCGCAGCCCACCAATATGATCCAAAAAAAAGATTGGTAAATGTAATTTGTTCATAATCACCTTCCCAAAAATAGGCTTTAAAAATTTCCGTTAACCACATCAACACGTAAATCATCGCCCCTGAGAGCAATAACGTATTGACACTACTAACTAATATAGCCTTATTAATTTTATGCAATTTAATCTTGAAGAGCGCGACAACGATAACACACAGGGCGATTATAAACGTCCCATTGAAAATAGCCCTTGCTATAAAATTAAAAATAATACTCTGTTGCATATCTGCTTTTATCTTACCGGTTTTGGAAACACCGGCAAACTTTCGTGCCCATCGGCATCTACCGATTGCACGGCGAAAAAGTAATTGTCCTTTGAATAAGCCAGCGTTGTTGTGGTATCGGTTACGTAAAACTTCTTTTCCCAGTAGGGGCTGGTAGTTTCGCGCATAAGCACATAGTAACCGGCAGGTTTTTTGCCGATGGCCGGAACTTCCCAGGTAAGCTTTGTTTTATTGGTGAGGTCGCTGGTTACTATACCCACATTTTGCGGGCGACCCGGTGCCGATGCCAGGTTTGCCAGCACGGAAAGATTCATGCGCGCCACTTTTTGCACATAGTTAAAATCAACAAAATCGGGCAGATCGCCATAGTCAACGCCATTTTCGGTGCGGATGTTCTGGTGCTGGCGGTTAAAATCCTCATTCATCTCCGTAAACCTAACGGCGGTAAAACCCTGCTCTAAAAACGGCAAATGATCGCCGCCGCGCAGGTAGCGGTCGCGGCGGTAAATGAGTTTAACATCCAGTTGATCTACATAACGTTCGCCGGTTTCCTTGGCATAACGGGCCAGTTCGCGTGATGGACTATCGTTTTCGCCGCCCAATGATTTAAGCGCGGCAACCTGTTTATCCGTAGCATCGGTAGCTACACCATCGCTAAAAACACGTACGCTGCGGTTATCTTTCAGGTCGGTTTCCATGCCGTGGGTGTTGCCTACAATATCGTTATTGAGCATGGCATCTATGTTCCATTTTTCGGCTTTGGCGCGTTTGGCTACATTGGTTGAACCATACAAACCCTGCTCCTCACCAACTACGGTAGCAAAAATAATGGTAGCCGGGAAACTCCGCTTAGCCATCACTCTTGCCAGTTCCATAGAAAGCGCCGTGCCCGATGCATCATCATTGGCACCCGGTTCTGTACCGTTGGCATCCATCACATCATTAATACGCGAATCATAATGACCAGATACCAGGTAAACGCGGGTGTCGGTTGGGTCGGTACCTTTTAGTATGGCCAGTACGTTTTTGAGTTTTACAGGTTTATCAATACGGGTACCCTTTGGCTGCGTAAACGTATCAAACTGAACGGTCATGCGTCCGTTTGATTCTTTGGCATATTTTTCCATTTCGCCCTTTATCCAGTTGCGGGCCGCACCGCTCCCGGTTGTTTTGCTGCTGGTATCGCTAAGGGTATGCCTGCTTTTAAAAGTTACCAGCTTGCGAATAGTTGCCTCAATGTTTTTTGACGATACCTCATCAACCATTTGCTTAATGTTTGCATCGGGCTTAATGATGGTTTGCGCCGATGCAGAGGCGGCGATGAACAGGAGGATTAATGTTTTTATGTATTTCATAGTGTGGTGATTTGTCTGAACCTTGATTTATGGAATTAAAGGATTTTCATGATTTCTTTGCTTGCGTAACACACCCCTGCCATCGCTCCATCCTTCGTGCCCCTTCTCAAGAGGGGGATTTTTATATTATGATTATTAAAAAGCCTGGGGTAGTGCGATTCCCCTCTTGAGAGGGGCGAAGGGGTGTGTTCATCGCACGTATAAACACACCCCTGCTCGCGCTCTTTCCCCCTGCGCCCCCTCTCAAGAGGGGAATTAAACGTCTCTACAATTTTACTCTTCCTCTTCCTCGCTCACCACTGTCAGCATCTCCTCTACCTGTTTAAAATTACTTTTTACGAAATGGCACCAGTCGCATTCTTTTTTGCCGCAGCCGGTGTTAAAATCGTGAGCCATAATTTTCTTGTAGGTTTCGGTTATCTGGGTGGTTACCACTTCAATATCCTCAGGGGTTATCACGTATTTTTCGCGGTGGTACTCGCCTTCGCTTATGGGTTCTACAAAATCGAAGATGGTGCTTACTACCTCCCAGTCGTTGGTGCGGTCATGATCTACCAATATTTTGTAGAACACGCCCTGGCGCCAGTAGTCGCCGCCAATGGGGGCATCAAAGGTTGGGCGCAGGAGTTTGTCTTTGGCATTTTTCAGCTTACCCGTTTTATAATCAACCACGGTTACGTGCTTGCCATCAAATTCCATTTTGTCCAGGTTACCTTTTATAGGTACGCCATTTATCTCAATATTTTTGATGCTGCGCTCGGTAACGGCTACCTTGTTCCAGGTGTTTACATTTTGCTCATAGTATGGCGGCAGTATCTTTTCACCGTAGGCAACGCGCAGCTTAAATTCATCTTTGGTGAACGAATCGCGGTTGCGGCCCATGTACCACCTAAACTCGTTCATAAATTGTTCGGTGGATAGAAACTCGTCGTTATTCTCTTTAAGCAACCGGTAAGTTTTATTCAACGCCCAGTGAACGGCCTGCCCAAACGTTGCCGATGGACTTTTGCCCGATGGCACCCTTATCAAACACTGAAAATAAAACCGCAGCGGGCAATCTAAATAATTATTTAAATGCGTTACCGACAGCGTATAGCTTTGCAGCAACTGGGTAATATAATTTTTATCAAGTAGCTCTACCTTTGGCTTTTCGGCTTCGCTAAACTGGGTCATGTAAAAGCCCAGCATGGTATCTTCGGTAACTTTTGGATAGTGCACTTCCAGATCGGTACTGGCCAGTATCTCGCCCACAAACTGGCTCGATTCCTGGGCTTTTCCATTTTTGTCCTTCCCTGCGTATGATACCATGAGGCATTGTTTGGCGCGGGTAATGGCAACATAAAATAACCTCCTACCCTCTTCTTTTTGTGCAATATCGTCAGATGCTGCACGGGTAAGGGTATCGGGGTAGCTGAAACCACTGTTACGGCCCTTGCTGTCCCAGGTGCGTTTATCACAGCCTATAAAAAACACGTGCTCAAACTCCAGTCCTTTGGAGCCGTGAGCGGTTAAAAAGTTTACGCCGTTATCGCTGAAGATCACCTGGTTCAGATCAAGCCTGATGGTGTTTTTCTTCATCAGTTCGATGGTGGCAATAAGGTCTGATAATTTTATCTCGGGATTTTTGCGGCTTTCGTCCTTTAAAAAATCAAAAAAACTGGTGAGCATTTGCATGTGGCCGCCTTTATCAGCCTGCTGCATGATATAGCGCAGGATGCCCATTTTGGCTATTACATCCTGAAAAAAGGCTTGCAGCGTTTTACTCACCGCCGATTGCAGCAACTCATCAATATCATTAATGAGGTACTTCATCGCCACGTTTTTGGCGGGGTCGAACAGATCTGGCTGGGCTGGCACGCGCATTTCATGTATGTAGCGGCGCAGAGATGTTTTGGGTTTATTACTGCTGATGCTGCCGTAATTTTCTTTGGATACCGCTATACTGGCTTTGGCGACTTCGATAGGTGCAATACTAAAAAAATCGTAGTGCAGAATCTCGAACAACAGTTCATCGCCACTATAGGGCGAATCGAGCTCCATTGCCAGGTAACGTAAAATATTGATGATCTTTTCGCCAAATGGCTGGGTAAGGATGTCGATCTTGCGTTTGGTATTTACTGCTATCTTCTGGTTGTCGAGGTATTTGATCATTTCCTCCACCTGGCTATGGTTACGGTATATCACTGCAATTTCGCCGGCTTCGGTGCCGTTATCAATCAGTTGTTTTATTTGTGCCGATACATCCACCAGTTCCTGGTCGGGGTTTTCATACTCGCGGATGGTTGGTTTAACCGTAAGCTCGGCAAAGCGCTGGTGCGATGCACGGAGGTCTTTATCCAGCTTCAGCTGACTTGTTAACCTTTCAAAATTATTGTTGATGAGCGCCTTTGAAATATCAAGAATATGCTGGTTTGAGCGGTAATTGTGCTTTAATACCACCGTATGCAGGGTATCTACATAATCCGTAGCAAAATCAAGGATGTTTTTCATGTTGGCCCCTTGAAATTTGAAGATGGATTGGTCGTCATCGCCCACTACAAATACGTTAGGAACATCCCAATAGTTCAGTAAAAAGCGCAGCAGTTCGTTTTGCGAGCCGCTGGTATCCTGGAATTCATCAACCAATATATACTGGTAACGCTCCTGATATTTTCGCAGGATCTCTTCATTATCCCTAAAGGCGCGCAGTACCCAAATGATCATATCGTCATAATCATACCGCCCGCGGGCCTTCATCTTGGTATCGTAATTTTTGTATTCGCGAACCGCGGCAACCAGCTTTTTCATGAGCTCGTGCGCGGCGTCGATATCTTTTTGTTTGGGGTCGCCTACTTTAATGCCCGTTTTGGCGTTGGCGCGTTTATAAATAAACTCCTCGCGATTGGGGATATCATCAAGATATTCCTGCACGGCCGCCTCTATCATCCCAACATCCCAGTTCTCGCGTTTCATGGTGCTGAACAGGTCTTTGAGGCGCTTGGTATCATAATAAACATCGCCGGTGAAACGCTTCAGCAAATGGTCGTTATCAAAATCATCCACTAACTCGCGAAACAGCATGGCCGATTCCAGGTCAGACAGCGACTCGAGATTTAGCTTGCCAAAGTACTCCAGGTTTTCCTGGATGATCTCGTTACAAAAAGCGTGAAACGTGTATATGTTAATGCGGTAAGCATCCGGACCAATAAACTCAAACAAGCGCTTGCGCATGGCAACCGCCCCGGCATCGGTATAGGTAAGGCACAAAATTTCGCTGGCTAAGGCATCGGTGTCTGTAAGGATCTTGCCGATGCGTGCAGCCAGGATCTGCGTTTTGCCCGTACCTGGTCCGGCAACTACCAGCACGGGGCCATCCATTTTATTAACGGCCGCCAACTGTTCGGGGTTTAAACCCGCCAAAGCTGCCTGAAATTTTTCGTTATATTTATTAAGGTTTGATTGCATATTGTTTAGTAAATATAGCAAAGGATAGGCGGGATGGCAACCTGAACGGAGGTAATGTTTTTGTGATAAAGATAAAAAAGTGGGTTGTCATTCTGAGCGTAGCGAAGAATCTATTCGCCAACTTTTATATCGCATATTAGATTCTTCGCTACGCTCAGAATGACAAAATGGAGAATCTCTCCTTACTGCATCCCCGTACCCGTAGTAAAAAATGTATTTACACTAACCGGCAGTTTACCGGTAGGTTTTAACACACCGGCTATAACTTTTACTGCCGATTTTTGAAGTTCGGGACTCATTTGATAACATACTAACAAGGCGTTGCTTTTTTCGATACCGGGCAGACCGGCAATGGTGTAAGCATTAGCAAATACACTTATTACAGTGTTTTTGCGGGATGCGAGGTCGGCTATCATGAGTTTTACGTCGCTTGTGTAATCGAGTTTACTTTGGGGGCGCAGGCGGGTATCATGTACACCTACTATTATTTGCTGATATTGGTTAAGCAAGCCGAGTATGTTTTTAAGTTCGATAGCCGGAGTATTTTTATCAACCATAAATATCTTGCTGTTAGGAAAACTTCTGGCAGCCTCCTGCTGAAAAACAGTTGGCGATGATACGCCAATACTGAGGATAGCAGTTTTCAAAAACGGATTGAGCTTAACAGTTGCCGCATCGCCCTTAATTAATGTTACCGAGGCATCGCTCAGTTGCTGTACAAGTTCTTTTGCCGGCTGGCGGTTAAGATCCTCGCTTAAATTTACCGGCGAAGCGGATTTATATTGATTAAGTCCGGCCCAGTATTTAGCGGCCAATACCTTTTTCACCTTGGCTTCAAATTCCTCAGGACTTATTTGCCCTCTGCGTACCGCCTTGCGGATGAGCTTTATAGCGCGTTCGGAGTTCTCCGATAATTCGATGATATCATTACCGGCTATAAAAGCACGCACATCGGCATCGCCATTGGGAAAATATTTGGTAACACCTTTCATCTCCATAGCGTCGGATACTACAAGCCCCTTAAAACGTAATGAATCTTTTAACATACCGGTTACTATAGGGCGCGACAGGGTAGATGGCAAATTCTTTGTACTATCAAGCGCGGGGATGCTCATGTGAGCTATCATTACCCCACTGATGCCGGCATTTACCGCTTCGCGAAAAGGATATTCTTCCAGCGAATCGAGTCTGGCACGACTGTAAGGCAGTAAGGGCAGATCGAAGTGCGAATCGACATTGGTATCGCCATGCCCGGGGAAATGCTTGGCAGTGGTTAGTAAGCCGCTGGCCTGCATACCAGTAAAATAGGCAATGCCTTTTTTTGCCACATTATACATATTATCGCCAAAGGAGCGGTAATTGATCACGGGGTTATTGGGGTTGTTATTGATATCCATATCGGGGCCAAAATTCAGCTGCATCCCAATCCGTTTAAAATCATAGGCCACCTGCTGCCCCATTTTATAGATCAGCGTATTATCCTGTATGGCACCAAGCGTCATCTGGTATGGATATGATATGGTCGAGTCCAGGCGCATGCCTAATCCCCATTCGCCGTCCATTGCTATCAGCAGCGGTACTTTTGTTATTTTTTGGTATTTATTGATAAGGTTTAATTGCCTGCCCGGGCCACCCTGAAAGAACACCAATCCGCCCACTTCAAGTTCCTTTATTATCCTGCCAACAGAATCTTCGTATCGCGGTCCTTTATTGGTATGCGCCCTTACAAATATCAGTTGGGCCACCCGTTGCCTGCGGCTCATTTTATGGTATACAGAATCTACCCAATGGTTGGGCTTACCCAATGTTTGTATGTATGGTGCCCTGATGGCATCAGCGGAATTTTCGGCGGGTATTTTACGCTGCTGATTTTGAGCAACAGCACTCACTACAATAAAATTAAGGGCAATAATAAAGGTGCGGCACAAACGGGTATTCAATTTTGGCATGGTCAAATGTAGTATAAATGTGTTTTAGCGGGGGCCGGTTGAGCTATTATTTACAAAAATCAAACCGTAAATAAACCTTTGGCTTAATTTTTACTCTATGCCTATATAAAACATACTAACAAAGCAATAATCATGGACCACAAAACATGAAGGTCCCTGACAAACCATTACCATTAAAACGGCGAAGCCCTCTTGAGTACCTATTAAAAACAAATTATAACACGAAAAAAACATTAAAAATGAAAAAAATTATTTTTTTAGCGATATGCTTATTCACTGCCGGCGCGGCCAGCGCACAAAGGTATTACCGCCCCCACCGCAGGCCTCCGCAACGGGTTGTCCGTCATGAATCGAACAGGCAATATGACGATTTTTACCGTATTAAAGTTGGTTTAACCGCCGGGCTTAATATATCAAACACTATTGATGCTTATGACGCTAACTTTAGCACGGGTAGCATTGCTGGCCTAAACGCGGGTTTAACATTGGATATCCCGCTGGTGTACCCGTTATCATTTGCGCCCGAGCTGTTGTTTTCGCAAAAGGGCTATAGCGCCAATACCGATTATGGCAAGTTTACCCAGCGCACTAATTATATCGACGTACCACTGTTGGCCAAATTAAGGCTGGCCCCAGGCTTCGCAGTAGTAATTGGACCACAGCTAAACTTTTTAACATCAACAAAAAACACCTATGAAACGGGCTTTAACAACTCGTACCAGGAAAGCTACAACAACCGCGGCGACCAAAACGTGGTGAGCGGCGTTATAGGCGTTAGTATTGACTTGAACAGAAATGTGGAGTTAAGGGGCCGTTACAATATCGACCTATCGGCAAATCATCCGTATGCTGATTCATACCTGCCAGATTACCGCAACCAGGTTTGGCAAATTGGTTTAGGATTTAAATTCCAGTAATAAAAGAAATATAATGCCAATGAAAGCCATCCCCTAAACCGGGTGGCTTTTTTATTGCTGCACAAATACACGTTTAATGGCGTTTGTAAACTCTTCTTCTTCGCGGTACAGCGCTTTACGATAGGGTTCAAAATCGGCTATCAACCTGTCGTAATTGTTAAGGCATTCATTAATGCGTTCAATAATGGTGGGTATCTGATCCCTGCTTTTTTCAAACCTGTACTTATCGGGGATAGGCATATCTTCCTGGTAGGCGGCCGAACCACTTTTACCCACTATCATACTACAACGCATAATGCAGGCTTCGCGTGGCATCCGTTCTTTACCGGGATGGTAGCCAAAATCTATATATAATTTTGCGCGGTTCATTAATGCGGCTACCTGCACCGGTGTCATGCCTTGTATCGGCATCCAGCTAAGGGTTGGTGTAAGGCTCATGATCTCCGCTAAAAACTCATCGTTTTTTATGGGGTTGTAAATAATCAGGTCTTCTTTTACCGTGCTTTCATTAACTAGGTCAAAAAAAGCATGGTTCATATAATCTGATATTGCACCCACCGGTTTTATTCTGTTTTCCAGCAAGTGAACTTTTGAAAAATGCGAATGGCTGATATTTATAACATCGTTACGCCGGCGCAGCTTTCTGAATGTTGCCAGCCTGAAATCGCCAAAATAAGCTCTCAACTTAAAAAAAGGCCTATCTTTTATAGTGTCTGCAAAGTCGTTTTGGGTAATGTAATAATTAACTACGCTAAGCCACCAAATAGCCTTACGGATAAACTGATACTTGTCTTCAAAAATAGGCAGCAAGTGGGTTTCTGGCAAAACCATGATGTGCTGGGCCTTGTTTTCCAGTTCATCGGTCACGGGCACACCATATTTTTTATAATTTTCGTGTACAACATCTACACTATCGGGCGTGGTGTAGTAGTGCATAAAAGCATTAAAACCCAATTCTTTTAAGCGGGCCCCTAATTGGTGCAATGCTTCGGGCCCTCCCGTTGCAAACCCTGCCGGGCAAAATATATAAATTTTGGTGGCAGAATAACATGGAATAAAATCTGAGCTTTGCTTCAAAATTAGTTGGTTACGTTGTTGTAAATCGGCTTTTAAATATAAATGTTCTTGTTGTATTGCCAATAGTTCAATCAATTAATAATTGACATGGGGCACATAATTAAAAAATATGCCCTTCATGGTTAAAAAATAAAGCTTTAAATAAACAAACTCCATTCGCAATTCTGTTTAAAAAATTAAAAAAATATAACCGTGCAAATGTAGCGTATTGTATTTTTTTCACGTATTAGAGTTATTAGGAATAATTATTGCACTGATTTAACTGTTGGTACGTTATATTCCCGTAACATCACCTTTTACCAGAAAAACAAAAAATACTGATAATGATATCTATTATTATTTCATCGGCCAATAGCACCTTGCTGAAAAATGTAAGCCAAAACGTTGCAGAAACCATTGGCGTACCCTACGAAATAATTGCTACGGATAACAGTGGCGGCCAGCAAGGCATTTGTACAGTTTACAATAAAGGACTGTTAAAAGCCAAATATGATATCGTTTGCTTTATGCACGAGGATATATTTATAAAAACCAATGATTGGGGTAAGAAAATTTTAAACAGTTTCGAAAAAAATCCCGATTTGGGTTTACTGGGTGTTATAGGGAGTGCCTATAAACCAATGACTCCTTCCGGATGGGGCGGCTTAGGGTCAGACAGCTATTACTATAATCTTATTCAACACAATAAATATTCAGACGAGCCAACAACACACCTTTACCGTAACCCCAACAACGAAAAACTTACCCAGGTAGCCTGCGTTGACGGCGTTTGGCTATGTACCACCAGGAAAATTGCCCGGGAGTTTATGTTTGATGAGATAAACTTTACCGGCTTTCATGTTTACGACCTGGATTTCTCTTTGTCGGTAGGGCAAAAATATAAAGTGGCAGTTACCTACGATGTATTGATCGAGCATTTTTCGGAAGGGAAATTTGATCAGAAATGGATGATGGATACCTTAAAACTGCATGAAAAGTGGAACAGTATACTCCCAGTGAATTGTGAAAGCCTGTCGCACGAGCAGGTGGTACATTCCGAAAAAGCAACCTTTAAATATTTTCTTAAACGCCTGGCCTCATTAAATCTGCCGTTAAGCCACGCCTTTAAAATGCTGCGCTTCAACAACCGCTACCTGCGCCTGGATACCAAATTGTTTTTTAAACTGCAATACTATATTGTGATGCGCTATTTAAATTTGAAGAAAATATAGGTTAAATAGCAGCAAAGTAAAAAGCCCGGGTAATTGTATTACCCAGGCTTTTTACTTTCTATCCTCCGTTATTCCAATTTATTAATCGTTAAACGTTTGCATATCTATCAGCTTGCGGTACAAGCCATTATTTTGCATCAGCTCGGTATGTGTGCCTTGTTCTACAACGGTTCCTTTTTCCAATACAATAATGATATCGGCATTTTGAATGGTGCTTAAACGGTGGGCAATTATAAGCGATGTACGGTTCTTCATCAGGTTATTCAGCGCATCCTGCACCAGTTTTTCTGATTCGGTATCCAATGCAGATGTAGCCTCATCAAGCAGCATAAGCGGTGGGTTGCTGAGTACCGCCCTGGCTATGCAAATTCGTTGCCTTTGGCCGCCGGATAGTTTGGTACCCCTGTCGCCGGTATTGGTTTGGTAGCCACGGTCGGTTTCGGTTATAAAGTTGTGGGCATTGGCAATGCGCGCGGCAGCTTCTACCTGCGCTTGGGTTACATTGGGTTTGCCGAACGCTATGTTGTTAAATATGGTGTCGTTAAACAATATCGACTCCTGGTTTACCACGCCCATTAATGACCTTAACGATTCGGAAGTAACCGCTTTAATATCTACACCATCAACAGAGATGAATCCGGATTGTGGCTCAATAAATCGCGGCAGCAGATCCATCAGCGTTGATTTACCACCACCCGAAGGACCAACAAGTGCAACGGTTTTGCCTTTGGGAATAGTTATATTCAAATCTTTCAGTACGTACTTATCTAAACTTTCGCTGATGCTGCCATCTTTGTTAACAAGTGGTTTATCCTTGTAAGCAAAAGATACATTCTGAAATTTAACACTGTCATTAAATTCGTTTATGGTGATGGCATCTGGTGCATCATTTATTGCCGGCTTTTCATCAATAAGGGCCAATACACGTTCGCCGGCGGCTATGCCAGAGTGGATATTACTGAACGAATCGGAGATCGCTTTAGCCGGGCGCATAATCTGCGAAAACATAGCTATGTAAAGAATAAAGTTTGCTGCAGTTAATGAACCGTCATGATTAATGATCATAGAGCCGCCGTATAATACAATACCCGCCACCATTAAAACGCCCAAAAATTCAGATACTGGTGAAGCCATCTGCTGTCTTTTAGCCATGGCGCGGGTAATTCTTGAATACTCCCGATTTTCGTGATCAAACCTCTCTTTTATAAACGGCACAGCGTTAAAGGCCTTAATGATCTTAATACCCGAAAGTGCTTCGTCAAGATTACTGATCATATTGCTATAGGTTTGCTGCGATTCTGCAGCCTGCTCTTTTAACCGCTTTACTATCTTAGAGATTACGAAGGCTGAAACCGGGATAACCAGCATAGAAACTAAAGTTAATTTAACAGAGATAACAAATAAGGTTCCCAGGTAAAACAACAGTTGAAAAGGCTCTTTAAAAGCTACCTGTAGTGTACCAGTAACAGAAAACTGCACTACCTGCACATCGGCAGATATTTTTGAGAGAATATCACCTTTGCGCTCATTATTAAAATAGCCCAGGTGCAGGTTCATTACATTGTTAAATACGGTACGGCGTAGGTTCAGCAGGGTATAAATACGCAGGTTTTCCATTATCCGTTGCGAAAAATACCTGAACACGTTGCTAAGAAGCACTGAGGTAACGATAGCCACGCAAATAAATTTTAACGCCCCTGAAGTTCCCAATTGAAGATTGGCTTGTTGCGCAAGGTAGTTTAGGTCTTTTACCGGATTCCACCAGTTGTCAGGTTTAGCAATTACTTCAGTCGGATTGAAAATCGCTGTTAATAAAGGTGCCAGTAAGGCATAATTTAAAGTATTAAATACGATAGATAAAAAGGTTAATATAAAGTATGGGACAGCGAATTTCCCTATAGGGCGTGCGAAAGAAAGTAGTCTGAAATAAATTTTCATTTATAAGTATTTATAAAAATGCAAAGCTAATAGTAATTAGCTAATTAAATGTCTGCGGTTTGTATACTGTTGCTATGCCTTTTGCCCCATTGAAAATTTTATGGCGAACGTGATTTTTGCCAGATTTTTTAAAACCTTTTGGAACGGGAAAAGCAAATGATAATCTGCCGCTATAATTTTAAACAAGGGCGCCGATAACGTTTTAGTCAGTTTTAGTTTAAACGCATTATTAAGGTTATTGATATAATCGCTATCGGCCTTTTTTAAGTTGGGATAGGTTAAAAACACGTTGAGCTGGTTTAGTATCCGGTTAAAGTACATCCTCTTTATCCCCCTTTTGCTTAGGCGGGTATCATTGGTGGCAGCAAGTTCGTGCTGCCTGTATTTTGTGAGTACCTCATCGGCAAATGCTAAACGCTCGTGATACAAAGCTATGAATCCCATCCACCAATCGTAAAAACCCTGCTCAGGAAAAGGCAGTATATAACTCAAAAACTCGCGGCTAAACATGGCCGTATGGCCGCTTATATAATTATTGAGCAGCAGGGCTTTATAGTTTTTGCCGGGCAGGTTAACGTTTTCCAGTAGTTTGCGCCCAAAAGTTTTACCATCGGCGCTCATAAAAATTGAGTTGGAGTATACCATCCAGTTGTCGCCGATGGCATCCAGCAATACCTCAATCTTGTTCGGCTCCCAAATATCGTCCTGATCGCAAATGGCTATAAAATTGCCGGTGCATAGGTTCAGGGCTTTTTCAAAGTTTTTATTGAAGCCTAAATTAACATCGTTGGCGAAACATTTGATCCGCGCATCGCGGGTAGCAAAATCAGTGGTTACGGCAAATGTGCCGTCGGTTGAACAATCATCAACAATAATAACCTCAAAATGCCGGTAGCTCTGGTTCAGCAAGCTTTCTATCTGCTCCGCTAGGTATTTTTGGCCATTATAGGTACAAAGGGCTATTGATACGAGGGCTTGTTTCATGTATTACTAATTGCGCAATTTCCACCTTATCTCTTCGGCAGTTTTAACAATACGGCGAAACACACGTGAATGAAACAATATATTTTTAATTTTTGATCCCGACAGGTAAAAACGGGCAATTGTGGTGTTAACATATCGCCCGCGCATGAAGTAAGTATACTTGGCTTTAACCCGTTTTAGTATATCATGGTATGATTGATTTACATCGCCTTCGCTTTTATGCATCAACAGAAAATCAATAACCCATGCGGTGTAGCCCAGGTGGTTTGCCACCATACAAAGATCAAAGCCGTATAAATGATAACCGCCAATATCGCCGGAGAGGGCAAGGTTGGCGCTGTTTTTTACCAGCATAAAATTCTCGTCAATACAGCCTACCTCCTGTGGTACGGTTCCTTGAGTATCTATAACATTACCAGGGTAGGCTATTTTAATGGCCATACGTTTATAAAGGCGATTTGCGCCGCCGGCATTTCCCAGCACGCCCCATTTGGGGTCGCGCGCATCCATTTGGGCTATCTGTTCGTCCAGCAATTGTTTGCTGTTTTTATTGATCAGTACAATATCCTGGTGGCATAAAATAATGTATTCGCCGCTGGCCTTTTGTAAAAAAGAGTTGATGCCCTCATAGGCATCCATTTGGTTCACTTCGCTGTTATCAACAATAAGGTATTCACAAATATCGGGGGTAAAACCGGCTTCGGTAAAGGAGGTAAGCATCTCCAGGTATTCCTGTTTGCGGGTGACCAGCGTACAAACCGAATACCTGTATTTATAAACCGACCGGTTAACCTGTTTAATAAAATCGGGCAGCTGGTTCATTATTTATTCAAATTAATAGCGTTATCAAGCGCTTGTTTTATAGTTTTCTTTATGGCGATGAAGGGAGTATAATTCCCCTTGGCCATGGCTGTATTTATAAATTGCTGCTTGTAAGCACGCATAACCGGCCGTTTTTTTACAAACATTCGCCATGCGGTATAGTAATAAAACTTACCTCTTAGCCATTTAACGCTCAACGATAAAAAGGTAATAGCAAGCCACAAATATAAGCGCAATCCGCTCAGGTGAAAATAGTGCAACAGGTACCTGTTACGTGTGCTGATGGTTTTTATGTATTTTCTTGTGCTATGCGCCTTGATGGTTGCCGATACCGCATGCCAGCAAACGGCGCCATTTTGGTAGTAACATTTCCAGCCGCTTTCCCAGGCCCGCAGGGAAAGATCAAGATCCTCATGATAAAATGGCGAAAAAATTTCGTTGAAACCGCCAAGCTGCAACAGTTTTTGTCTGTTTACCAAAGCATTGGCGCCGCTTAAATAAAAAGTATAAACGTCGGCATCGCTTTCAATGGCAATGTTTTTTATATGATTTATCTTAAAAAAGGAATCGCGCGGGTATTTGCAGGCTTCGGCAACTTCGTTAGTGGTTTCATCTAAAATTATGCCCATTACGCCAAACGTATCGGCGTTGGCAAAATAACGCAGCTGGCTTTCAAAATAGTTGCCGGCCAGTTTAATGTCGCTATTTAACAGTAATACCAGATCAAGTTTGGCCGCGTATATACCTTTATTAATATTAACCGAAAAACCGCTGTTAACCTCGCTTGTAATTACTACAACCTGGGGATATTGCTGTTGCAAAAAGACTACGCTATCATCCGTAGATGCATCATCGGGTACAATAATTTCGTAATTGCTGCCGCTTGCGTTAAGCGCTGCCAAAACAAAAGGCAGGTTTTTAGCCAGCAAAGCTTTGCCATTATAATTAGGTATAACTACAGATATGCCGGGATTAGTTTTATTATTTTGCATTGGCATAAAGGTATTATTTGTGCCAGCCGTTAATCTTTTCGGCCACTATAGCTACTGTAATGGGTGTTAAATCGGAGGTATTGCTTTCTATATAATCCGCCTTTTTGCCCACAGGTGCCCACCTGCCTGGGTGTATTGGCCGTACCGATGGAAACAAACCCAAAGTATTAATACCCGATGCTGCCGCGAGGTGTAACGGACCGGTGCCCGATGCCAGTAATCCATCGGCATTGCTGATAAAGGCAATTAGCTGCGGCAGGGTCATTTTACCTGTCATATCCAATACGTGGTTTGGAAGCGTTTTTACCCAGTTCTCCAATAGCGTTTTTTCTTTATCAGATCCTGTTATAATAATATTGTACCTCTTGGCAGGCAAAGCATTAATTAATGCGGCAAAATTATCAAGCCCCCACTCCATACCGCTCCCATGAGATTTAGGGTGGATGATAAGGTTAAACTTGTTTGCGTTTAAACCTGCCGATAGTTCTGGCGATAATGGGACGATACATTCGAAATTGTAATGATCACCTACCTGCGCCAGCGAAGGCACATTATTTAAACCCAATGGATTTAATAATATAAGGTTAAGCTGCGCCTCATGCAGATTTGATTTTTTACGGCTTAACTTTACCAGTTTATTACAAGTAAACCAATGAAACAACCTGTTAGTAGTGCCAATCCGCAATTTTATGCCTGCCGATCGCGCTATGTTTGCCACATGCTTACTGGGAAAAACATGAATTATGGTATCTATTTTTTTGCTTTTCAGGTAACTTACCTGTTCGCCCTGTGGCAGTTTCTTTATTTCATCGTAATTAATGAAGATATCTACCGAGCTAAAAGAATTTACAACAGCCTTGGTATAAGTACGCCCCAGGAATGATACAACAGCGCCGGGTATCAATTCTTTTATATAAGCGGCCATGGGCATGGTAAGCACCACATCGCCAATAGCATCTGTGCGGCTTATAAGGATATGTTGCACTTTGGGTTGTTGAGTAAGGGACATTTTTGCTTATGGCTGCAATTTTGATGCAATTAATAGCTGTACAACTGCAATAATAAAGATTAAATTGCCTTATGTTATGATATTTTTCGTCATTTGCGTTAACAAATATTAATGTGGCTGCTACTTTTAATAAACCTATAGTAATTGATTGTGCTAACTTTAAGCAGGTTGCGCGCGCACTTACTATTGTTGAAAATGATTTGGCAGGCAGCCGCGAGCTCTTAAAATCGCTTACTTTTAATAAGGCTACGCCCATAATTGGCATAACCGGCCCGCCCGGAGCCGGTAAAAGTACCCTCGTAAATTCGCTGATAGACCTGTTGTTAACTGATGGGAGCAAAATAGCCGTTTTGGCTATCGACCCTACTTCGCCGTTTAACTTTGGATCGTTGTTGGGCGACAGGATCAGGATGGCATCGCACTTTAATCATCCCGATGTTTTTATACGATCATTAGCTACGCGTGGCTCTTTGGGCGGTTTATCTGCCAAGACCATTGAAATGGCCGATGTACTGCGCGCCGCCGGGTTTGATTACGTGCTGGTAGAAACCGTAGGTGTTGGTCAATCGGAAATTGAAATTGCCGGCCTGGCCGATATTACCATGGTTGTTTTGGTACCCGAAGGCGGCGACGAGATACAGCATATTAAATCGGGCTTAATGGAAATTGCCGACGCCTTTATCATTAACAAAGCCGACAGGGCAGATGCCGACCTTTTTGCCAATAATTTAACAAAGATAATAGCACAAAAAAACGGCGAACAGCCGCCCGTTTTCAAAACCATCGCCTCGCAGGCAAACGGCATTGCCGGGTTAGCAGCATTTATAAAATCATCAGCAATATTGCCCAACAAACGCCGTGAACTATTACTGACCGAAAAAGCATACAAACTTATTCAGCAAAACTTAACCCGCCATATCAACAAAGAAAAGCTCCGGCATGCTGTTACCGAAGCTTTGAATAATAAAGATTTTAATCTGTATAGTTTTGTAGATACTTATGTATAGTTAACTGACTATTTAAACCTTTTTTCATAAAGGGAAGTGCGGTTAACTATTCATAATTTCCTCAATATGCCCGGCCTCTACCGGAATATTGGCCATCAGATCGCGGTTACCATCCGCCGTTATCAAAATATTGTTTTCTATACGGATGCCTAAACCTTCTTCGGGTATGTAAATTCCCGGTTCGCAGGTTAATATGTTACCAACCTCAAAGTTTTTATATCTGCTTGCAAAATCATGCACGTCCAAACCAAGGTGATGAGAGGTACCGTGCATAAAGTATTTTTTATAGAGCGGTGCTTTAGGGTCCTGTTTTTCAACATCATGCCTGTCCAGCAAACCAAGGCCTACCAATTCACTGGTCATTATTTTGCCAACCTCTTCCTGGTAATCGTTCAAAACAGTTCCGGCCACTATCATGCTTGTGGCCTGGCGCATTACGCGTAATACAGCATCATAAACAGCCCGCTGACGTGGGGTATAACGCCCGTTTACGGGTACCGACCGGCTCATATCCGCATTATAGTTAGCATATTCGGCAGCCCAGTCAAAAAGTACCACATCGCCATCGTTACAAACCTGGTTATTATCAACATAATGCAATACATTGGCATTTTTGCCCGATGCAATGATAGGACTATAGGCGTGGCCCGTAGCACGTTGCCTTATAAACTCGTGAATGATCTCGGCCTCAATTTCATACTCGGTAACACCGGGTTTAAGGAATTTCAAAACGCGTACAAAAGCATCATTGGTAATATCGCAGGCCTTTTGGGTAAGCTCAATTTCAATATCAGATTTTACCACGCGCAAATCGCGCAGGATAAGCGCCGCACGCTCATACTTATGCAATGGATATTTTGCCTTAAGCACCTCATACATACGCAAATCCCGATAAGGAACCTGGTGTGCGTAGCGGTCGTTCTCGTTGGTATTTATATAAATATGCTCGGCATAAGTAATTATACTGTGCAAAATAGTATCGTATTCATGCAGCCAGTAAACGCTTTCGATGCCAGATGCCGCCCTTGCCTCTTCCTTAGTATATTTATGCCCTTCCCAAATAGCTATGTGTTCGCTGGTTTGTCTTAAAAAAAGTACTTCTTTGTATGCCTTATTAGGACAATCGGGATATAAAACAAGAATGCTCTGTTCCTGGTCGATACCTGTGAGATAAAAAAAGTCGGGATTTTGTTTAAACAGGAAAGCTTGGTCTCCACTACGTGGATATTCGTCATTAGCGTAAAAAATGGCAATCGAGCCGGGCTTTGTTCGCGAAACGAAATTTTTTCTATTATTTGTAAATAAGGCTTTAGAAATCGGCGAATATTTCATATTTAAGAGTTGATTATTTTTAGAAATCAATTTTTTTTACTTATTTGTGTAACTATTACAATTTTTGGAACAATGTTTGGTCATGGTTTCAAACATAATTACTAAATTTGAAAAAAATCACAATTAAAATCGTTTAATCTTAAAAACTATGAATTATTCTACATTAAAGAAAACAGTCGCATTGTCATTTGCTTCTTTGATGGCTGTTGGCATTGCAAATGCACAAACAGACTCAACAAAGACAGTAACTACAAGTTCGTCTGAAACTACAACACCCAAATTATTTGGTGGTTTAGGACAGTACAAAACCTTTAGTATCGGTATCAACGCTGGCGTTACATCTGCCCTTATCCCTGCAGGTACTGATGCGGTATCTCATTTCAAACCGGCCCTTGGTTACGGTTTATCATTGAGACAAGAGTTATCTCATTCATTCGGATTACAATTAGATTTCCACGGTGGAAAAGTTAAAGGTGATAACACCAAAGACGGTACCACAGTTGGAAGAGGATTTGATGGTAACAGCTTTGAAACAACTTTTTACTCAGGAACTTTAAGTGGTGTATATCAAGTTGGAAGTGTTAGCTTCTTACATCGCAAAAATGGTATAAACTTCTTCGGAACCGCAGGTGCTGGTTTAGCTTTTTATCATCCTACTTTTGTTGATAACACTGGCGCTCCTAAGACTTATAGCAATACAGATGGTTCTAAACATTATGTTAAAGAATTAGTTATACCAGTAGGTGCAGGTGCTAAAATCAGACTTTCTGACGCTCTTGCATTAAACCTTGGTTACACAGTTAACTTTATTGATGGTACTAACTTCAGTGGTTTCCATACCATAAGAGGTGGTCAATCATACAAAGATCATTACGCATATGCTTACGGTGGTTTAGAGTTAACTTTAGGTTCAAGCTCGAAAAAGAATATCGACTGGGTTAATCCTATTGCTACAATGTATGATGAACTGTATGATGCAGCTTTACGTCAGGAAGTTGAAGCTTTAAAAGGCCGTGTAACAAATGTTGAAACTGCTGTTAGCGACTTGAAAAAAGATTCAGATGGTGACGGTGTTGCTGATCAGTTTGACAAATGCCCAGGTACTGCTGCAGGTAGCGTAGTTGATGGTTCAGGTTGCGTTATCGTATTCCCTAAAGCTGATACTGTTGCTAAAGCTGTTGGTACTGCTTACTCAAACATCCAGTTTGAATTTGATAGCTCAGTATTACGTACTTCATCTTACCCAGTGTTAGATGCTACTTCTGCTGACCTGCGTGCTTCTGGTAAAGGTGTAGAAGTTGACGGTTACGCTTCATCTGAAGGTACTGCTGCTCACAACATCGCTTTATCAAAAGACCGTGCTAACTCAGTAAAAACTTACTTAGTTAACTCTGGTGTTGATGCTAAGAAAGTTAAAGTAAAAGGTTTTGGTGAAACCAACCCAATTGCTGATAACTCAACTGAAGACGGACGTGTATTAAACCGTCGTGTTCAATTCAAACAAAAATAATATCAATTAAATATTGTTTGCGAAGGCTCCGGATAACCCGGAGCCTTCTTTGTTTTATACGGTTTTTTTTGGCAACTATGTCTTTATTACCCCCCGTTCTTGCGAGATACGAAGCAATCGCTTAGTTATACCATTGCAGTAAAACAACTAATAATCTTGTCATTCTGAACGTAGTGAAGAATCTATTCTCCAGCTTGTATAGGCGCTAATAGATCCTTCGTACCTCAGGATGACAAAATGATTAAGGATTGCTTCGTACCCCGCAATGACGTTATTGTAAAGAGGTAATACCCGCAAGCATGCTGAAGGAGCCCAACCCGAGGGCCTTTAAAATTCCATACTTAGTTTTAAAAACTTCGTAAGTCTTCTACCGCACATCACAAATAATCTGTCGCACGTATTTAAGGCACGAGGCAATGACCTGTTCGTAATTAGCGACAATAGCCGGGCGCTTCTAAATATTCTTATCCTCAATAATCCTGAAGAACTCATCGCGATAGGTATCGCCTACAGGAATAATTTTATCGCCGATTTGGATGCGGCTGCGTTCAATACTATCTATTTTATTAAGCGCTACAATGTATGATTTGTGTACCCGTACAAAGTGTTTTTCGGGCAGGGCATCTTCCATCTTTTTCATGCCTTGCAGGGTAATGATACGCTCGGCGGGTGTAAATATGGATATATAATCTTTCAGGCCTTCAATAAACAAAATATCGTGCAGATATACCTTTTGTATCTTGTGTTCGGTTTTTACAAAAATAAAATCGGTGGAGAAATCGTCCTGCTGCATGGGTTCGGCCTGTACAACGTTTTTGGTAACCGGCTGTATAATGGTTTGCGCCTTTTGTACCGATTTAAAAAACCTGTCGAACGCTATTGGTTTCAGCAGGTAATCAACCACATCAAGCTCGTAACCTTCCAGCGCGTATTGCGGGTAGGCGGTAGTTAATATCACTTTAGCCTTACCGTTGGCAATTTTTAAAAACTGAATTCCTGTAAGCTCTGGCATCTGCACATCTAAAAACACCAGGTCGGCTTCGCCGGCCTGCACCAGCGTAAGCGCTTCAATGGGATTGGTTGTGGCTTTCACCAATTGCAAAAAGGGCATTTTGGATATATAATCTTCCAAAATATGCAGCGCTAAAGGCTCATCATCAACTACCAGGCATCTGATCATGCTGTAAAAATAAGTGTATTAATGTTTTAAAAACTAATATTTTAATATGCGCTATAACGTTATTGATAGTTCGCAGGTATAAGTATCCTCCTCATCCCGTATGTTTAAAGTGTATTTATTAGGATAAAGCAGGTTAAGCCGTCGTTGTACATTGTTTAAGCCAATACCGCCAATAGCATCGCGGTTATGGTTATGTTTTTTGTTTTGTATGTAAAAGTGCAGTTTACTCGCGTCTACATTAATCAATAATTTTATTGGTGACGTTACATCGTTGGCTACGCCATGTTTAAAGGCATTTTCAATAAAGGCTATGAGCAGTAAAGGCACAATTTGCTGGTTGGTTACATCGCCAATTACGTTAAAATCAATAAATGCCTTATTGCCAAAGCGGATCTTTTGCAGATCGATATAGTTGTGCAGGTATTGCAGCTCCTTGCTTAGGTCAACCCGGTTATCGTTACACTCATACAGCATGTAACGCATAATTTCCGACAGCTTTAAAATAGCCTCGGGCGTAGTTTCAGATCGTTGGTAGGCCAGCGAATAAATGCTGTTTAAGGAGTTAAACAAAAAGTGCGGGTTTATCTGCGATTTTAAAAAGGCCAGTTCGGCACTCAGGCGCTGGTTTTCCAGGTCGCGCTGTACACGCTCGTTTATAAACCAGTCTGTAGTAAATTTAAGGGCGGTGCTTAACACCACAAATATTAGACTTACAAATAGTGTATTAATGAAATACGATACAAAGGAGATTGTTTTCCCCTTCATATGGGTTAGCACTACATCCTTAAAAATTAATCCTATGCCATATTTAGCCAGACCGTAAACAATAATGGTAACTATAATAAACAAGGCATATGCCCAGTATCGTTTTTTATTTAAAAACTTAGGGATGTAAACTAAAAAGTTAAGGTAAAACAAACTGATGTTGATGGCAGGATACAGCACAAAAACTATCAGCAGTTCGCGGGTATTAAAATCAGAATCGGTACTGGCAAGGTAAATGAACAGCGAAACTATAGCTAGCCAAAAAAATACATGCCAGAATACACGCCAGCCGGTTTTTAAAATTGTTGATTGTTTATCTTCTATGATCTGATCTTGCATGCTGTTCAATTATACCTTTTATAAAAGGTTTAATGGCATCTAATTTAATATTTTGATTGTTATAAGGGCATATATTTATATGTAGCAATCCATTTTATCGATGAACGGGCGTTTACTACCGATGAACGGGTTGATTTGCCTAAAAACCTGTTCATCTATAAACTCGGTGTGTTGGTCTAATACTTTTTAGCAGGTGGTTTTTTTGACATTTCTTTGTTCTATCAAATCACTCACAATGAAAACGCTCATCAAAAATTCAAACCCTTTTATCATGTTATTGGTACCGGTAATGTTTGCCCTTATATTAGGTGTAAGCTACCAGTTTGAACAAAAAAGGGAATCGGCTGTAATTGGCACATCTGCCAAACATGCTACTTCATTGTTTTACAAAGGCGTAACCCTTGTTAAAACTGTTTGCTCAGTTGCAAAGAACAATAATGTATGGTAATTCGTACCGAAGGGTTATCCTTCAACTTCGGCGATCAGCAGGTTGTTAAATCATTAGCACTGCAAGTTCCCGAAGGAAGTATATATGGTTTTCTTGGCCCAAACGGTGCCGGGAAAACCACTACTATCAAACTCCTATTAAACCTGCTGCAAACCCAGGAAGGCAGCATCCGCATCTTCGATAAAGATCTTCGTACCAACCGCATTAGCATACTTTCACAAATTGGGTCGCTTATTGAGCAGCCCGCCATATACCAACATTTATCCGGTCGCGAAAACTTGCTTAACCGCGCCCTGCTTTTACAGGTACCCATAAAACGGGTTGATGAAATGCTGGCCCTTGTACAATTAACAAACGCTGCCGATAAAAAAGCCGGTCAGTATTCTTTAGGGATGAAACAGCGCCTGGGCATTGCACTGGCGTTGCTTGCCGATCCTAAACTGCTTATACTTGATGAACCTACCAACGGGCTCGATCCTAATGGGATCATAGAGATCCGCGAGCTATTAATAAAGCTGGTGAACCAGCACAATAAAACTGTTTTTATATCAAGCCACTTACTTGGCGAAATTGAGCGTATGGCTACTCACGTGGGCATCATAAACTTTGGCGAGTTGTTATTTCAGGGCAGCATAAGCGAGTTGCAGGCCCTGAGCAAGCCATTGGTGTGCGTAGAAACAAACAACACGGTTGACGCCGCTAATTTGCTTACCCGCAATAACTTTACTGTTACCGATGTTACCGAAAACTACCTGTACGTACCCTATACCACTAAACAGCAAACCAGCGAAATAAACGCATTACTGAATAATAATGGCCACGCCATTTACAGTATAGGCAAACAGCAAAAGGATCTGGAAAAGCTATTTTTAGATATCACTCAAAAAGCCTAAGCCATGAAAGGATTTATATTATCATTCCGCTCGGAGTTTTATAAAAGCCGCAAAACGCTGGGATTTTGGTCGGTTATATTGTTGCCGCTATTGCTTTGTACCTTGTTATTTTTTGGTTTCTATTCAAGAAGCGAGCGTTTACATGGTATGCCGCCAATGATGCTTTGGATACAATTTGCAGGTGGTATATTAGGCGTAATGGGTTCATTACTGTTGCCCATGTTCACCATATTTATCGCCTACTCGGTAAATAGCATGGAGCACCGGGCCGATACATGGAAAAGCCTGTTTAGCCTGCCCATATCACGCTGGGCGGTATACTCGGCCAAATACTTTTACGCGCTGTTCCTGATATTCTTATGCCTTGCGCTGTTTGTGCTGTTTACTATTGGCTTTGGTAATTTACTGGGCTTGGTAAAGCCCGATCTGCATTTGGATAATTATCACATGGAGGGTACACTTGCGCAGCTTTACTTTAAACTATTCCTCTCGGCTTTGGGCATATTATCAATTCAGTTTTTGCTAAGCCTGCTTTGGGCCGATTTTTTGAAACCTATGGGGATTGGCTTTGTGGCCACCATTACAGGTGTAATACTGGCTTCAAAAAGCTGGGAGTATTGTTACCTGTTTCCTTATTCGCATCCAATGATGGCTTTAAAACTGATGCCGCATAGCACAGGCAGTGCCGGTAATATGCAAATCAGTATAGAAATGTTTACCAAAGATGTTTATGTAAGTATGGCCGTAGCAGTGGCGGTATTTATAGCCGGTTACTTTATTGTATTAAGACGCAGCGTAAAATAGCTTTTCAAATCACTAACCTATCATAATTAAAAAAAGACGCAGCGTTTGCGTCTTTTTTGTTGGGGCTTCTACCGCACCATTAATTATTAAATAATTATTTAACCACTTCTTCGGCACTATACTTTTCGCCAATTTGCTGGCGCCACATGGCGTAGTACAACCCTTTTTGAGCTATAAGATCATGGTGCCTACCCGATTCAATGATACGGCCTTTTTCAAGCACGTAAATACAATCGGCATGCATAATGGTTGATAGGCGGTGTGCTATAAGTATGGTGATATGATTTTCAAGCTCCGATACATTACGGATGGTTTCGGTGATCTCTTCTTCGGTAATTGAATCCAGGGATGAGGTCGCCTCGTCGAACACCAAAATATCGGGTTTGCGCAGCAGCGCACGGGCAATGGAAAGGCGTTGTTTTTCTCCGCCGGATACTTTTACACCACCCTCGCCTATTACAGTGCTCAAGCCATTGTCGGCACGGGCCAGCAGGGTTTGGCAGGCGGCACGCTGCAGTACATCCATACATTCCTCATCGGTAGCACCGGGGCGTACAAACAGCAGGTTCTCGCGAATGGTACCCGAAAACAGCTGGGTATCCTGGGTTACAAAGCCTATCTTCTCGCGCAGCTGATCAAGATCAATATCCTTGCTTAAAATATTATTGTATAAAATATCACCTTCCAGTGGCTGATACAAACCAACCAGCAGTTTCACCAGCGTAGTTTTACCAGAGCCCGACGGACCAACAAAGGCAATAGTTTCGCCGGTATTGGTTTCAAAGCTGATATGGTTTAGCGCGTTGCGGTTGGCGGTTAAATGCTTAAAGGTAACATCGCTAAAGGTTAGCGTATTTACTTTTTCAAGCAGTACAGGCTTCTCGGGTTTTTTATCAATTGGCGTGCTCAGGATGCCTTTAAAGTTACCTAACGACACCTCGGCTTCTCTCCATGATAATATTACGTTACCAAGCTCCTGTAACGGATTAAATAAAAAGAAAGAGTAGAACAGGAAGCTAAAATACTGCCCCGGCGATAATGTACCTTTAAATATCAGCAACAGTAAAACCACCACCATAACACTACGCACAAAGTTTACCGTGGTACCCTGTACAAAGCTCATGCTGCGCACGTATTTTACCTTTTTAAGTTCCAGATCAAGGATCTTGTAGGTGGTATTATTAAGGCGTTCAATTTCCTGCTTGGCAAGGCCCAGGCTTTTTACCAGTTCAATGTTCCTTAACGATTCGGTTGTGGAACCTGCCAGCGCGGTAGTTTCTGATACGATGCGCTTTTGAATGGTTTTTATTTTGCGGCTCATGGCCATACTCACAAAAGTGATAATAGGTATAGCGGCAAAGTAAACCAGCGTTACCTGGTAATTGACACTTACCGAATACACAATTACAAACATCATCCCAATGAGTGATACAAATAATATGCTGATGAAGGAGGTGATAAACTTTTCGCAATCCAACCGTACTTTTTGCAAAATGCCCAATGTTTCGCCGCTGCGCTGATCTTCAAAAACCTGGTAAGGCAATTCCAGCGAATGGCGCAAACCATCGGCATACATTTCGGCACCCACTTTTTGGGTAATAATATTGGTAAAATAATCCTGGAAGTTTTTTGCTATCCGCGATACCATGGCAACACCAATGGCCGCCCCAACCAACAGCAATACCTGGTGCAGGTATTCCTCGTATTGCAGGTTGGTGCGTTTTTCGATCACCCTGTCAACTATACGACCGGTTATCCAGGGATCAAGCAGCGAGAAGCCGATATTCATGGCCGCCATTAGCAGTGCCAGCACTACAATCCAGCGGTGTTTTTTTAAGTAGGAAATTAATACATTCATGTTTCAACAGCAAAAATAAAAAAAGGGAATGGCTAAGTAGCTCATTCCCTTTTAATTTGACATAAGGTTAATATTAAACCGTCATGATATCTTTTTCCTTAGCTTCAGAAAGCTGATCAACCCTGATAATGTAAGCATCGGTAAGTTTCTGTACTTCAGCTTCGCCTACTTTAATTTCATCTTCTGAAACGCCTTCGGTTTTTAATTTTTTAATTTTTTCGTTGGCATCTTTACGGATATTGCGGATAGCAACTTTTCCAGTTTCAGCCTCGCCTTTAGCCCTTTTAACCAAATCGCGGCGACGCTCTTCAGTTAACGGTGGTACGTTAATACGGATGATGATACCATCATTCTGCGGATTTAAACCAAGGTTTGATTCTTTAATTGCTTTTTCGATAGGTATAAGCAATGATTTTTCCCATGGCTGTACAACAATAGTGCGGGCATCTGGCGTGTTTACACTACCAACCTGGCTTAAAGCCGTTGGGGTACCATAATAATCAACCTTAATATCATCTAATATAGATGGGTTTGCTTTGCCAGCACGTATTTTGTTTAATTCGCTGTCCGCATGCTCAATGGCTTTATCCATATTGGCCTTGGCATCGTTCACTTGTTTTTTAATGAGTTCGCTCATTGGTTTTAATTTTTCACAAAAATAATAAAATCTATCATTTTACCGTCACCAGATGTTGGAGTAATATGTTTACCATAACAACCGGCATATAAACCCTGCAAACATCGGTATGTTTTGGGTTAAAATGTTAAATAACTTTTTTTAACACTTTCATTTATTGTTTGTTAGTATATTAGTGTAAACTACCTCGCCATGAAAAAAATATCACTTTTAATTATCCTGGCCGCCTGCATTGGCCAGTTAAAAGCTCAAATTGTGGTTGTGCCTAAACTGGGTAATAAAACGCCAGAGAAATCATACCAGCTAAAACCAGATAGCAGCCTGTCGAAATTTATACCGGGCATACAGGATAATGTTATAAACGGATTATTTGACAACAGCATCAGCAAAGAAACCATCTACAGCAAAATGCCGGTTATTGGTGTAAGCTCGCTGGATAGGATGCCGATTGCAAAATTGGGTGAGCACGGTATGCACTATACCATGCTGATTAAGAAGTACGATATTATAAACCCCAATAATACTAAATCCCAAAAAACAGATCCCGTTCCTGTTAAAATAACACCTTAATTGGGTTAAAAATCCTTGTTGAGTACTTTTTCCAGTTCGGCAAAGCTGATGTTCATTTTTACGCGGCCTTGTTTGGCGTAAGAAATTTCGCCGGTTTCTTCGGATATGATGATGGCAGTGGCTTCATTGGCCTCGGTAACACCAATACCTGCCCTATGTCTTAGTCCGAATTGTGCGGGAAGGTCAGTTTTTTCGGTAAGCGGCAAAATACAACTGGCCGATTTAATTTTATTCTCGGATATCACAACAGCCCCATCATGCAGCGGACTGGTTTTTTGAAAGATACTTTCCAGTAACCGTTTGGAGATGCGTGCCTCTACCACCTCGCAGCTGTTCTGGTAAAATTGTTCGTCGTAGTATTTGGCAAATACAATAAGCGCGCCCGTACGGGTTTGCTTCATGCTTTTGCAGGCATCAATAATGGGTTTAATGCGGGCGTAGTTGTTTTTCTCCACATCTTTTTTGCCAAAAAAATACTGCCACCAGGCCTTGTTGCGCTGCAATGATGCATTTTTACCAACCAGCAGCAAAAACCGCCGCACCTCCTGCTGGAAAACCACTATTATGGCAATAATACCAACATCCACAAACTTACCCAGTATAATGGTAAGCAGTTTCATATCCAGCGCCTTAACTACAAAGTTGAGCCCAAAAATTACCGCGAAACCAATAAATATATTAGCGGCAATGGTACCACGGATAAGATTATACAGCTGGTAAATAAGAAAAGCCACCAACAGTACATCAAGCACTACAAAAAATGTAATTTTTGGAAAGCTGGAATATAAAGATTGCATTTACGAAGTTAACAAGTTTCGGTAAATCACAAATTCAATAAATGGAGATGATAAGCAGTTGAATTACTTGTTGCGCTCGGTAGTAAAGCGTACCAATTGCTCCAGACTGCGGCGCGATTCGCTCTCGGGGAAGGTATTAAGAATAGTAAAAGCTTCGTCCTGGTATTTTTTCATCTGCGTTTCGGCATATTGCAAACCGCCGGTTTCGTTCACAAATTTTACTATCTGTGCAATTTTGGCGGCATCATCATTATGGTTCTTCACCAGGTTAATGATCCTTTTCTTTTCGGACGAATCCACATTCGCCAGCGAGTAGATCAGCGGCAGCGTAACTTTCTTTTCCTTGATGTCGATACCAAGAGGCTTGCCTACGTCGTCGGTACCAAAATCAAACATATCATCCTTGATCTGGAATGCGATGCCTATTTTTTCGCCAAAAAGTCGCATTTTTTCAACCACCTCGTCGCTTGCCCCGGCAGATGATGCCCCACATGCGCAGCATGAGGCAATAAGCGAAGCCGTTTTCTGGCGGATAACCTCGTAATAAACAGGCTCGCCAATATCCATGCGGCGTACCTTTTCAATCTGCATCAGTTCGCCCTCGCTCATTTGCTTAACCGCGTCTGATACGATGCGCAGCAGCTGAAAATCATTATTATCGATAGAAAGTAACAACCCTTTCGAGAGCAGGTAATCGCCCACTAAAACGGCTATCTTATTTTTCCATAAAGCGTTAATGGAGAAAAAACCGCGGCGCTGGTAAGAGTTATCAACCACATCATCATGCACCAGTGATGCCGTGTGCAGCAACTCCACCAAAGCTGCGCCCCTGTGGGTAGCTTCATTGATACCGCCGCAAATGCTGGCCGCAAAAAAAACAAACATCGGCCTAATCTGCTTACCCTTGCGCTTAACAATGTAATGGGTAATACGATCAAGCAAGGGTACCGAGCTTTGCATAGAAGTTTTAAACTTCTCCTCAAATACATCAATATCGGCAGCGATGGGTTTCTTAATGTCGTTGATGCTCAGCATTAAACTAAACAAGGTTTTTAGTGTAAAACGGCCTTGTGGCAGTACAAGGCAAACATAAGCTAAAAATGTTTATCTGCATTAACACGTAATTTATTTTTACTCAAATTAAACCAAAGGCAAATATTATACTCTATACCAATGAGTGCCATATTTACATAAGTTGAGTTAAAGTTTTCGTGAGAGCGGGCCCCTTGAAAAGGGTCCGCTTTTTTATTAGCAGGAAAAAGCAATATTATTTTACCTTTGCAATCCATTTAACGCCGGGAGAGGTGTCTGAGTGGTCGAAAGAGCACGCCTGGAAAGTGTGTATACTTCAAAAGGGTATCGAGGGTTCGAATCCCTCCCTCTCCGCGAATAACCCTGTCAAAAACAGCTAAAAGCCTGCAAATCAAATGATTGCGGGCTTTTGTTTTGATGCCAAACTCCCAATTTATGCACCAATTAGCAACAAAAAAGTGCGTATTTCGGTGCGTCATTTTCCAGTTATACCCTACGCACCGAATTTGATATATCTCTTTAATTATCAGCATGTTCAATCACTAAACATCTTGACGAAAGTTAATTGCAGACTTAGTTTTGTTTCACTTTTAATGTTATTATTATGAAAACTAAATTCAGTTTGTTATTCTACATCAGGAAGCCAAAAAACTATGTAAGCGGCCCTATGCCGATATGGGTGCGTATTACCGTGAACGGTAAACGTTCTGAAACCCCGTCAGGCCGGGAATGTGAACCCGCGCAATGGAACAGTGCCGCAGGCCGCCAAAAAGGCACGAAGGAAGAAGTAAAATCCTTTAATGCTTATTTAGACGATCTGCAAAGCAAAGTCTATGAGGCATACCGACAGTTAACCGAAACGGACGTGCTTATCACTGCTGAAACCATCCGCAATAAGTTTATGGGCAAGACCGAAAAGCCCCGCTCCCTGATTGCTATTTTTACGGAGCATAATCAAAAAATGGAAGCCCTCTTAGGTAAGGAATACACCAAAGGTACTTTATGCCGATATAAAACCTCTTTAAAGCATACTCAGAACTTTTTAAAGTGGAAGTATAACCTCACCGATATTGACATCAAGCAAGTTGACCACGCCTTTATTACGGAGTATGAGTTTTATTTGCGTTCCGAAAGAAAATGCGCTAATAATTCTGCCGTTAAGTACATTAAAAATTTTGGTAAGATCATCCGTATTTGCCTGGCTAACCGTTGGCTCACCTATAACCCGTTCCTAAACTATAAGAACAAGATCAAAACTGTTGACCGGGTTTATTTAACAACCGAAGAATTACAGGAAATGGCGGTTAAGGATATGGCTACCGACCGTTTGACACAGGTGCGCGATATTTTTCTTTTTTGCTGTTTTACTGGACTGGCCTATGCCGATGTGAAGAAGTTGCGCAGGTGGGAAATCGTAACCGGCGTGGATGGCGAAAAGTGGCTTTCGATCAATAGGTTGAAAACCGATGTACCATCCCGTATCCCGCTATTGCCAGCCGCCATGACTTTGATACAACGTTATGCCGATCATCCGCATTGTGAGAACAGCGGACGGGTTTTACCGGTGTTGAGTAATCAGAAAATGAACAGCTATTTAAAAGAGATAGCGGACGTATGCGGCATTAATAAACCGATTACCTTTCATATTGCCCGTCATACATTTGCCACGACTGTAACGCTTTTAAACGGCGTACCTATTGAAACTGTTTCCAAGATGTTAGGCCATACCAATATTCAAACCACGCAGCATTACGCTAAAATACTCGATATTAAGGTTGGTGCGGACATGGCTTTGCTCAGGCAAAAATACTCAGCGGTGTAACAGATTGCTTTGCCCATTTCATCTAACAAGGGCGGTCATTAATTTGGCCGCCCTTGTTGCTTTAAGATCACATGGCCTTTAATTTTCTATTAATATCGGCTATCAGTTCCTGATCGGTGGTTATTCTCAATGCTTTGCGATAACTTTCTTTGGCTTTATCAGGTTGATTAAGGCCTAATAAAGCATCTCCGTAAACAGCAAGTAAGTCAGCATTATTAGGATAGTGTTTTAGCCCCTCATTCAAGTATTGCGCTGCTGTTTTATAATCCTTAGTCTCCAAATATGCTATACCCATATAATATTGATAATCTCCCGCATTCGGGTTAATAGTATAGCCATACCAGTTAGACAGTCGTTTATAATATTGATTGACTAATGTTGCCGGGTCACCGTTCTTGCCTGAAATACTATCACGCAAGTCCGGGCTTTTATGCCACCACTCACTGAATATTTGGCTCATGCCATCTACAAAAGCTATAGTTGGTGTGGTGTTATGCCCGTACCCCTTGCTATCTCTGAAGTAGTATTTTTGAGAAGAGGACGATTTAAAAATGGAATCCATTTTTTGATCTCCTGCCCTAAAGCCGTTTTCAGTTTGCCACTGGTCACCCACTGTTAAATAAATAAACCTGGAACGGATCATTTCAGGCTTTTCTTTGAGAATCATATCGAGGGACTTGTGAAAATTCCCATTGTTAATATTATAGTTTGGACTGGCGATCGGGTAGGCATTAAACAATTCTGGTTTATTAAGCAATGCATAGGTTGCTAATGTGCCACCTAAAGAATGCCCAAATAACATATTGAAGTTTGCAGCTCTATATGTTTTATGCATATAGCGGTTTATATCGCTCAGGTAAGCTAAAAATCCATCTACGCCGCTTACGCCATTGATCTTATTTCCAGACATTGCCGGATTAAGTTCTACAGCCCGGTTAACCTGCGGTATAACAATTATTATAAATGCAGGAACAGTATTATACCTGACAAGGTAATTCGTAGTTGAAACTACAAAGGTTTCCAGTTCCTTTCTTTGTCCGTCAAGGACGTAAAGTAAAGGATAGTCAACAGTGGTATTTTTATAAGCAGAGGGTAAGTAAATTTCACATCCCTATCCTTATCAAAAACCGCCGAAGAAATCTTGGCAGTTATGGGCTTTTCATAAAGTTCTAAATCATTAGCTTGGGCAAATGCCCCGAGTGTGCCGATGACATTTGCAATGACACAAAGTAAACCCCATTTTTTTATATCCGGATATTTGGTGCTAAAATACAAGTCCTCGGGCAGAAAAATTGTAATTCTCACGCCGTTTGTATATTTATAACCCAATCATTAACAAGGGCGGTCATTCGTTTGGTCGCCCTTGTTGCTTTTCTGATATTTATAATAAAGCATTATTTTTGAATATATCTATCTACTTATGAGCGTCACCTATTTTAAACCGCGTGATCGTTTTGACTTTTCAAAGGATACACTGGACATTGGCAATCCCTTGCAATGGGATCGTAAACATTTTTTGAAGCACCTTTTTAAAAGGGCGTTTGCTATCAGTGAAGACCGAATTGAAGAATTTTACCAACGCCACCTGGATTATTATTTGGAAAAACATTCAGATGGCAGTGAAGAAATATTCTTTAAGTATTTGTGGGGTTTGATCGAACGGCAGTTAAAGGTGTTGATGGGAAAAAACATTTACGATAAAGATCACATCGAAAACGAGCGGCAGATAAAACAACTGCAAAAGTTTACAGAAATGCTGATTTCTGTTGACCGCTGGAATGTCCATAAATCCAACGATACGGTCATTGCACAGCAGGAGTTTGAAATCATTGCGCTTAAACAACAGGTGGCAGATTTAGAAGCGGAACTGAAAGAAAACCGCGTCTGGGAGACAGATGGTTATATCATCATTAGGGATGGTCAGGCGTTGGCCGTGCTCGACCTCTGCCTGCAAATGCAAAAATTGAAAGCTACCGATGGCAAAGAATTGTTAATCACCCCTGCACAAAACGCCTGGGCCAAGATGATCAGCAAGTACTTCCGGGAGATTGACGAGGAAAATAAAGGGCAGGCCAAAGAAATAAAAATAGACAGGTTAAGGTATTATTTGAGGGGCCTTGACCCCAAAGACCCTTTAAAAAGGGAAAATGAAATCCCTGAAAAACACAAACTTTACACCATAGCTCCGGTTAAAAAACGAAAATAATCCCTTTGCTGTATATTTAGCATCTGCAAAAGCGTCAATTCCATATTAAATTGATATTGAGTTATTTAATTCACCAATACAGGCATATCCAAATCACTTCAAATTTACCACGCAGACGCCGTGGTAACAAAAAGCCGGTTTCATAGCATTCTTTTGTCCCAAAACAAAGGCTATGGAAATTATCAACACCGAAGCTCTTAGTCATTGCATCAGGGATGCAGTAAGGGCAGAACTACAACAACATAACTAATGGCAGCCAGCAAAGGGCAGCCGAAGAACGGCTATTGTCCAAGCAGGAACTGGCCGCCGAGTTGGGCGTGTCGCTTGTGACACTTACCGATTGGATGAAAAAGGGCCTGCCCTTTTTGCGCCTACACAAGCGGGTGTATTTCAAAAAGAGCGAAGTGCTGAAAATCATGCAGCAAAAAATTACAGATTAATTAAAGAAGGAAAGACTATGAATGTGGAGATCATCACTAAAGAGGATTTAAATCAATTAGAGAACAAGTTGCTTAGCGCAATCAAACAGTTAACGAACCCGGAACAAGGACAGGCTAAACAGTGGCTCAAAAGCGCAGAAGTGCGTAAGCTGCTCAATATCTCACCGGGCACTCTGCAAAATCTGCGGATCAACGGAACGCTCTGTTATACAAAGATCGGCGGAATGATGTACTATAAGTTGGAGGACATTACCAGGTTATTAGAGGGAGGCCAATCATGATACCAGCAATAGTCCACCGGGAAGCAGCCGACTATAGCCGATGGGTCAGGCGTATGAGCGCAGACGACAGAATGCTGGCCACCCATGTGAGCCTGTTCACTGGCCTGTTCGTCTGCTGGCAGCGGAGCGGATTTGAAAATCCGTTTTCTGTTAACCGGAAAATCCTGATGGCTTACAGCCGGATCGCATCGGTAGCGACCTATCACAAATGTGTCCGGGAACTGGACGAGTTTGGTTACATCCGTTACCAGCCATCCTACCATCCGACAAAGGGCAGTTTGGTTTACTGGCCGGATAGGTCGGGCTAATAATCGCTACGCCCACATCCAGCATCAAAGGTGCTGCATCTAAAAGAGTAAAGGGCAGATCAGAGATACCGCGAGTGGTATGTTGAAAGACCGACACCCGCGAGCGGGTGTATAACAGCACCGGTGGCAAGCCGCCGGATACAACGGGCGGCACCTGTGGTGCCACCGTTTGAACTGCCCGATAATCGCAATAGCGATTATCGAAAAACCGCGAAAGCGGCAGGCCGCTTTTGGCGGTAGCAGCACCAAAGGTGCTGCTTTAACAGCCTCGTATATATGGCTATAGCCATATATACCGATAGCGGAACAGGCCCCTGGCCTGTAAGGGGAGCCAGATACTATTATGAAATGCAAATTATTTCTTCATTTTTTTTATCAGAGCGGCTTTTGACGAGCAGCTGTACCGTCAAGGCCAAAAGGTTTCGGCATGGCGGAAACAGTTGTCCTTTTCTTGCAAAAGAAAAGGAGCAAGCGGAAGCTGGGCAGTGGCCCTGCTTTGCTTGCATTTGCGCTGCAAATGGGGTTTTGCGTATCCTCCGGGGATACTTA
>NZ_FNAI01000010.1 GCF_900101875.1 Mucilaginibacter pineti | reverse complement strand
GTCAGTTTGCTCCGGAATGGGGTGGTCAGTTTGAACCCGGAACGGGTGGTCACTTTAAACCGGAATGGGGTGGTCAGTTTGAGCGGAATCTCCACAGTATCAGTTATCTTGGAAAATAGTTTGAATGATGGGTATTTTATTGAGGCAGTGATTAGACACCTTGCTCAAGGAACAAGGCTCAGGGAACATTTAGCCAATGGTTGGTTACAATTTGAAAATGCTGGAGGATGCGCTAACGTAGGTAATTTCATTGAGGGTAAAATGCAGTCTTATAATACGTTGCCAAAAGAGAAACATGTTTATTTACGATGCTATGTCATTGTCGATAGTGATAAAAAACATCCAGCTGAGCCGCGCAAACATGAATACGATTTATTGATAGCTAAATACGGCCATTTCAATATACCGATTCACATTCTAGAAAAACGCAGCATGGAAAACTATCTTCCGATTGAAGCATATCCTTTCCTAACTAGATATATGTCCCAAGTATTCATAGACGCGTTCCGGTCTATGACACCGATTCAGATCGATTTTTACAATCTGCAGCATGGATTTGAAGGGAAGACACGAGCGCTATTGGATGTGACGGTGGCAGCGCATTATGCTACCGTATCAGACGCCAACTTGGCCATTTTAGCGAATGGTTCCGGAGTTGGTAATTTTAAGTCAGAATTTCCTAAATTTATGACAAATCATGGGGTTCATCGCCAGTCATTAATAAGTCGGACGGCACATCAGAACGATCCGCAGGAATTAGAAAATATAATTAAAGCCATTGAGAAATTACTATGAGCGCTAAATTGAAGATAACGACTAGGGTTCGCCGGTTGACGGATTATATTAGCGATATAGAAAATGGGCTGATCCAGATTCCAGGATTCCAGCGAGATTTTATTTGGACAATAACCAACATGATAGAACTATTCAATAGCTTAAAAATGGGCTATCCTATAGGTACTATCTTGTTATGGAAACCCGATCGTTCTTATGGTGAAAATACAAAGATTGGACCTTATATTATCCCGCAGAATGCAGATAATTTTTTTTATGTGCTTGACGGCTTTCAACGTATCAGCACTTTAATAGGCTGTCTTATCAATCCCAATAAAACCACGTTAGCTATAGATGACCAACTGCTTAAAAACTTTCGTATTTATTACGATCTGAAAACGGAGGAGTTCGCTCCACAACGCAGCAATAGTTTGGAATATTACCAAGTTCCAATTTATATGCTTATCGATAACAAGGAAACATTTTTGTGGCAGCGAAAGCTGTTTAGCCGGGACGAAGAAGAAATAGAGCTGTTACTCGAAAGATATGAGCAGATCGGTAACACACTTTTAAGCTTCTACCTACCATCTATCGACATAAATGGAGGAACTGTGGACGAAGCTGTTGATATTTTTTGGCGCCTGAATTCCAAAGGATCCACTATTTCCCCGGATTGGATCGTCTCTGCCCGTACCTATGACATGGACGAAAATTTTCGTTTAGGTACAGAAATTGATAATTTGCTAGCTGAATTAAAACCGTTCAATTTCGGAAACATTAAACGAGAGGTGGTTCTGCAATGTATTCAAAGCGCTTTTGGAAAGATATATTTTGAAATGAAAATGGATGAGGTGGTCGAACAACCTGATTTTCGTGATAAGGCTTTCAGAAGTATAGAAAGTATAAAAAAAGCGGTTAAGTTTCTTTATGAGGAGCTACTCGTGGTTGACAGTAAACTATTGCCCGCAAGTATTCAATTAATTTTTATTACTGAATTCTTTAATCGAATTGCTGAACCTAATCAGGATGATAAAGAAGCCTTAAAACGTTGGTTCTGGCAAACTACTTATTCTAATTACTTTACTATACTTTCACCAAGTAAGCGAAAAGAAGCGTTTACTAATTTTATATCATTTTTAGAAGGTCATTCCGTTAATCCTTTTTACAACGATCGGCCAGAAACCTCTTTTATTGTAGGGGATTTTCCGAACAAGATTCACTTTGGTAGTGTTAGAGCTAAGGCTTTGGTGTTATTCCTTTTAAATTATAGCAACGGGTTTCGGCGTATTAATTTCCAGGATGTTGATGAGGTAAGTTTATCTTTTCTATTTTACGACATCCGAAACAACAAAGGAGATTACTACCCCGCGTCAATCGTGCCAACCTTGCGTAATCATGATTTAATATGGCTAAAATCATCAGATGTATCTTACTTACTTGATGATTGGCGCCCTGATTTAGAGCGCTATTTCATTAACGAAGAGATGATAGATCTTTATCAACGCTTAAAAAGGGATGAGATTATTGATCTGAGAAAGCAATTGATTATGAATGAAGAGCGTAAGTTTGTTGAAACACTCGGTTTGGTTTATGAAGATCCTACATTTTCTACCTCAAATTCCTGAGCGACTGTGTGATATAGATATTTATGGATAAAATGAACCTATGGTTCAAATCGCATATAGTATCTGTAATTATATTAAATATTTTGATTAATTAGAGTAGTTTGAGCTGATTAAAATTACAATCGGCTCAATATTTTATTATATTTGAGTCGATTATATAACCTAATCGGCTCATCATGTACAATTGGCAACTTCCAGAATGGCCTAACTTCGTTTATGAAGTACAGGAAATCCAACCGTTAATCTTGGCGTTTGCGCAAGAGACCGGAGAAGTAAGTGGTGTAATTCAAGGGCTATCCGACGACTTAAAGCAAGAAACACTTCTTCAGCTCATGTTGTCTGAAGCAGTTAAAACCTCTGAAATTGAGGGCGAGTATATCAGTCGTGAGGATGTAATGTCGTCTATTAGAAATAATCTCGGGCTGAATGAAACGCTCATTAATGTAAAGGATCAACGAGCGGGTGGAGTGGCTCAATTGATGCTGGAAGTCCGGAAATCGTTTGATCAACCACTAAGCTTGGATATGCTCAAGGCCTGGCACGATATGTTGATGACCGGTGCACGGAATGTTAACCCTGGAGAATGGCGAATAGGGGCCGAGCCAATGCAGATAATTTCAGGTGCGTATGGCCGAGAGGTCGTACACTATGAAGCCCCGCCATCTTCAGATGTTCCTAAAGAAATGGAGAGGTTTGTTCAATGGTACAATAAGGCTACTTTTCCACTAAAAGGCGAAGTTGCTGAAGCAGTATTAAAGTCAGCCGTGTCCCATCTATATTTTGAATCCATCCACCCGTTTGAAGATGGGAATGGTCGCGTTGGTCGTGCTATCGCAGAGAAAGCGTTGTCGCAATCTATTGGACGCCCTGTAATGCTGAGCCTGTCTAAAATTATTGAGCACGATAAAGCGGCCTATTACGCTGCCTTAAAGGAAGCGCAACGGTCATTGGATATCACCGCTTGGATTAATTATTTTGCTTCCGTAATTTTGGAAGCCCAACGCGATACAAAGGCTATGGTGCAGTTTACCCTGAGGAAAGCTCAATTTTTCGACCGATATAAGCATCAGCTTAACGAGCGACAATTGAAAGCTGTCAATAAGATGCTCGAAAAAGGCGCCGATGGATTTGAAGGAGGGATGACAGCTAAGAAATATATTGGCATTACTAAAACCTCTAAAGCTACCGCCACTCGTGATCTGCAAGAGATCCAAGTCATCGGCATTTTTGTGCAGGAAGGGGCGGGAAGATCGATACGATATCAGTTGAATTTAGGCTAATTTTTTGCTTTTTGTATCTATTTTGTACCTCAAATAAACTAACTAATTGATAATCATATACTAATTACTTTCTGTATCGGTAAGTAACCTTTAACTAACTAAAAATCAACATCCAACACCCGCCTACTGCGCCTTATTCATCCAAACCTGGTAATTACTTTTATCCCGGTTACCTATTGCGTAAAACGGAATTGCTGTAAGGGTCTGCCTCTTATCTGGCGAGGTTATTTGTATTACGTTTATTCCTTTCAGCAGCCCGGGTTTCGGTTGTAACTGTAAGGTTTCGTTATTGGCAAGGGTGCTTCCGGTAAGCTGCGGGTTGTCGTTTGCTTCAAAAGCGTAAACCAGCGGACCGGCCGCTATAGCCAGTTTGTTATTTAACTCGGCCACCTGGCTGTTAGGCTCAACTACACGCGGCTGCATGGGGATAGTTAACATGATTTTATCGCCTTTGTGCCACTTACGTGATATTACCGCGTAGCCGTTCTCAATATGTACGTTGATGGCTTTCTCATTTACCGAAAGTTTTACCTGTCCGGTCGATTTGGAACTGTATAGATCATACGGATTTTCTTTACCGGTAGCCCAGCCCGGGATGCGTACACGTATTGAGAAATTACTTGCCGTAACAGGATCTACATTGAGTTGAATACTTCCATTCCACGGATAACCTGTATGCTGGCTGATGTTCACAAGATTCGCGCCCTTACCAATGCGGGCCGTGCTGCCGATGAATAAATTCACGTATATACCTTTTTGTTTATCTGTAGCGTAAATGAAACCAGGCAATGCACCGGCCATTTTTAATATCATGGGCGGGCAGCACGGGCAGCTATGCCACACCCAACGCGGATGATTGGTTGAAATTAACGAATTTTCGTAGTTATAATGGCTGCCATCCAGCGAAACACCCGAGAGGATATTGTTATAAAGCGCACGCTCAAACTCGTCCATGTATTTACCATTTGCTTGCAACTCGTTCATGCGCTCACTGAAAAAGGCGGCACCTATAGACGCGCAGGTTTCCAGGTAGGCAGATTGCGGAAGGTAATAATCCTTTCCAAATTTTTCGTCGTCGGCAATGGCGCCTTGCCCGCCTGTAATAAATGTACGTTTGCCGACCATATTATCCCAGTAACGATTGGCGGTTTGTATATAACGGTCATCATTATCATAAGCGCCGATGGCAGCAATAGCAGTACCTAATAATGTTGCGCGTACTGCATGGCCTTCTATAGTTTGCTGTGTAAATACAGACTGATCGTCCTGATTATAACTGCCGTAAACTTGTCTTTTGCGCGAGCCATCCGCATCGGCGGGGAAGCCGCGGTGCTCTATCCAATATTTTGCCAGGCTTAAATAAGCATCCGTTGTTACAGGAGCATGTATCTTATCGGCAAGTGCGGGCTGGCCTTTAAACAGCAGGTAAAGCTTAAAGAAAGCTTCTTCCGGACCAGCATGGCCGGGTATAACATTCAGTTTTGGAGCATCGCCCATAACTTTGCACATATAGTCGGCCATTTTAACTGCTACCTGCAGCAGTTTGGTTTTGCCCGTTGCATTGTAATAATGCACACCTGCATCTACCAGCATGCCTGCGTTGTATAGGTCGTGCTGCCAGCGGTCGTCACCGCCGTTTGTTCCCCAGCGTTGAGAGGGGCGGTTAAGGGTAGTATAGGTATTAATATAACCTTCGGGATCGGCTGCCTGTGCTGCCGCTATTCTATCGATATAGCCATCAAGTTTCTGTTCCAGTTTTTTATCTGGCCGGGCAACCAGTAAGTCGGCAGCGCCACGGATGCTTTCGTATACCAAGCCATCACACCATGGCGGCCCATCGCTTTCGCCAGTACTTGTTTTCTCTTGCGCCACACGGTCGAAATTAAGGAAGGCGTCACGGGTACGTCCTGTTTTTTCTTTTTCCTGTATCAGGTCATCGCGATCGGGCTGGTATTTTCCCTCCAGTTTATCGAGCACATCATAAACCGTAACGGTATGTAAAGTATTCAGCTTTGGCGACCAAAATGTATCGTTAATAACAACGTTTTTGATATCTACAGGTGTTAACTGCTGCGCGATAGCAACTTTGTTACCCACCGCGATAGCTATAGTGCCTGTCAGTAATATTTTTATGGTGCTTTTCAATTTCATATTAACTGTTTTATCGTTTAAAACTGATAATGGTATATGATGCCGCCGGCAATGTATAATTTATTTTATTGCCGGAAAAAGTGACCTTTGTTGTTTTCTGGCTGATGCGCGCAGGTTGTGCCGGTGTGTTTATATCGGTTAGCTTACCAGACAGCTGCGTTAATGTGGCCTTGGGTATCCGTTTAGCAAAGCCTTGTAAATCAATAACAGCAGCGCAATCACTTTCTGCCGGATTTACAATGTGGAGCACTAACTTTTTGCCGTCCTCACTAACGGTGGCGCTTACATCAAGCCCTCCCGTTGCTGTTGCTGCAATATTTAAAGGCAGGTGATTTGCCGCGGCCATTTGCTGTGCATAAAAGGGAGGCATGCCCCAAACTTGCGATGGCGTGTAGAAAACCTGACCCTGATCCCAGTCGTTATCATTTTGCCCCAAAGCCTGCAAGGCATTGGCTGCGCATGATGTGAGTACAAAATCGCCGTGACGGCGTACCGCATTGAGGGTGCTTGCATGACCAAGCGCCCTTGCCAGATCGTGATGATTACCATTCTCTTCAAATATGGTACACTTTAAACGTGTATGCTCATCCCAGCCGGTAAACATGGCCTTCATTTGGGTAAGCGAATTATCAACCTTAACACCCGAATTTGGATTGTCGGCATCGGTATGCAGGTCCCAGTAGTCGGCTTTACCATTTATCGCTTTAAAAATGCGGGCCATATTTGGCGACTCGGGGCGCCACCAGGCCGAACAGATAAACTTCAGGCTACTGTCCTTAGCGTGCATAGCGCTTTGCAACAGGTTAAAACGCTCGGCATAATGTTCATACTCTGATGTAACATCGCCGTGAAAGATCACCTCCTCGTTACCTATCTCTATATACTTTACCTTGTACGGGGCCGGGTGTCCGTTGGCGGCCCGCTGTTTGCCCCAGGTGGTTGATGCGTCGCCTTTCAAATATTCCACCATATCGGCTACATCCTGCGGTGTTTCTTCAATGTTAATGGCAAATGCAGCCTCAAAGCCTGCGGCCTCGCAAAACTGCAGAAAATCCTCAATGCCAAAACCATTTGTAGAATAAGGATACCAATAGCCGGTATAAGGCGGCCTTTTGGCGCGCGAACCTATCATCTTTTTAAAGCGGTAACCTTCGGCGTTAACCATAGTACCGCCGTATCTTAAAAAATTAAGCCCTTCCTGCTGCATAGCCTTGCCAATATCAGCGCGAAGCGGCAGCCCTTTAAATTGTTCCTGCTTGCACATCAGCGTAGCTTGGTCTGCCCAAAGTTTTCCTTTACTGTTTATGCTGATGAGGAAGCGCGCTTTGTTATCGGTTTGTGCTGCCTTTAATGCAAAAGAGTATGATGCCCAGTGGGAGGTTATGTTTTTGATGCGCTGCGTAGCGTAAACCTTTTTGCCGTCGGCACTTTGCAGCGATACGGTTACACCGCTACCAAGCCCCTCCCCTTTTAAAAATAGTGTGCCCGAATAAGTATTGCCTTTACGTAAGCCTATACCCCAGCGATTTAAGCCGCTATTGGCTATGCCTATAGTACTGCTGCCACCATTGTGTATAATTACCTGCGATTGTTTACCGTTATAAGCATCGTTATCATCCAATAAAAAGCTGCCCGCGTCGCTGTTATTCACTGCATCCCATGCGCCGCTCACCTGTGCCAGCGGGCTGGCGGTAAATTTTTCTGCTATGGTTTTACCATTATTTGTAATGGTAAGCTCTTTGTATTCTGCATCGGCATTGAAAGTGCGCAGAGCGATGCTTCCAGGAGGCAGCGGATCTTTGTTATCCGTTAATGTGGCAACAGCTGTTTTATCATCGTTAATATAAACTTTAAAGGAGCTGCCGTTATTTTCTACTTTAAGCTTTATCCAGTTGTTAAAATCGATAGAAAGCTTAACCTCACGCAGGGGCGTCCAATTGTTGAGGTGTTTGCCAAATACCAATACCTTTCTATTCGGGTCGAGGGCGATCTCATAGCCGTCAAAACTATCAGCGCCTTTACGGGCATTGTTTACATTAACCAGCAGGCCTGCATTCTCATTCTGCTTACCAAATTTTATTGACACTTCGGCGGTGTATACAGTGCCTGGCGACTGTTGCCTTACCAGTTTAAAGCCCTCGCCTGCATTTATACTTACACTATTTTTTCCGGGTTGCCAAAGGCCGCCGAAACTTTCCCAACCGGTTATCAGCGGACTTGCAGCAGGTTCTTCAAAACTTTCGCCAAAAATGCGCTGATCATAAAGGCCGCCATATATCTCATGATTAACATCTTCAATACAGGCGCCGTAAATACCGTTCGGTATACGGTTTAATACACGAGAGGCATCAACCGTAATTTGTGCCTGCTGCGAAAAGGCGGCGACAGGCAGAATGAACAAAGCGTATGTAAATAACTTAACAAATGAGGCTTTCAAAGGCATAGCAGGTGTAAATAATTATTATGTTTGTTGGTAATACAGTGCAAATATGTTAGCTAAAGGCCGTATAAATTTATACTATGTTACCTAATTTTAATACCATATTGATATTATGAAGCTGTTTGTAGAGAAAATATTACCCGGCGAACGGCTTTTTGTAATAAAAGAGGAGTATTTTCCTTATAACGATTTTCCGTTGCATACCCACCCTGAGTATGAAATTATTCTGGTGATGAAAAGCAGCGGGTCGCGTTATGTAGGCGATCATATTGATGATTTTTTCCCGGGCGATCTTTGCCTGTTTGGGCCAAATTTGCCGCATACATTTTACAACAAACACATGCCTGCTGACCGCGAAGTGCACCAGGTAGTTATTCAGTTTGATGAAAACTGCCTGGGTGAAGGTTTTTTTGATAAACCACAATTTACAGCGATAAAGGCTTTATTTGAAAGATCACAACAAGGACTGGCATTTAGCGGACCTTTACGTGAACTTGCCGAACAAAAAATAAAGGCAATAGTGAACGTTGATGATGCCGAAGCGGTAGCCAGCCTTATCAGTATACTTGGCCTGCTGGCTAAGGCAACCGACTACCAGGTATTATCGGCCCAGAAACAGGTAGCAGCCAGCGCGCAAAAAGATACCGCCCGCATGAACCGCATTTACCACTACCTGCTTGATAATTTCAAGAACGACATTGTACTTGAAGATATGGCCGCTATGGCTAACCTCACGGTTGCGGCTTTCTGCAGGTATTTTAAGCAGCATACACGCAAAACATTATCTGAGTTTGTTAACGATTTGCGTATTGGTTACGCCTGCCGCCTGCTGCAGCAAAAAGAATTTAGCATACTGCAGGTTTGTTTTGAAAGCGGGTTTAACAATATATCTTATTTTAACCGCCGCTTTAAACGGCAAATGGGGATATCGCCATTATTTTACCGGAAAAATAATGTGAGGCGTTATGCTTAGTTTTTCTGCAGGTTCATCAGCATTTTACTTAAATATTCTTAAGTTTTGGCTGGCAGCACTATAACGACGGCAAAGGATAGTTAAGCATTTTATTTTTGGTACTATTGTTAACCAATTAACTTACGTTCATGAAAAAGGCTTTACCGTTATTATTCGCACTATTTCTGTTGTCATCTTTTGGGCATAGGCAACTTACCTGGGTTGCAATTGGCGACTCTATAACCTACCTTAACGATCATCGCGATGAAACCGGGAACCGCTTATCCCAGGGCTACCTTACCCGGGTGGTTAAGGATTTGCCGTACATACACTACATTAACAAAGGCTTTAACGGGTGGACGTCCGGTAACATCGCGCAGCATATAGATAGCCTGGGGCTGGTAAAGGCCGATGTTTATTCGGTGTTTTTGGGAACCAACGACTGGTGGCAGGGTCGCCCGATAGGTAACCTTGCCGATTATAAAAACAATACCGGCAATGCTACCATATACGGTTCGTTCCGCATAATTATCAACAAGCTTCGCGCCTTAAACCCCGAAGCCAAAATTGTATTAGTAACCCCTATGCAGCGGGTTGATTTTGTTTACCTCTTTGATAAGAACAATAACGCTTTCGGGTCCTACAAACCTCAAAATGGCCAAACCCTGGAGGCTGTTGCCAACGCTGTAGATTCAATTGGCAGTTACGAGCATATCCCCGTGAACGACCTGTATCATAACCCCAAGCTGGATATAAACCAAATGGTTAAATTTAAACGCGTGAATGACCCCATAGCCGGCAATTATACTAATTACAAGTACCCGCAATTTATTGGCAAACCTTTTAACCCGGCAACAGATGATTACCCCTACCCCGCCGAAGCCGCAAACCTTACATACGACGGTCTGCATCCAACGGATAAAGGTTGCACTATAATAGCCAAAGGGTTAGTTAAACTTTTTAAGGTTTTTTGAGGCGATGTGCTGAGCGGGTGTTATATTAACATTTCGATATATTAAATAAATACTTATTTTTATTTAATAATAAACCCACCTTGTATGCCTGCCCTAAAAACCATAGCAATTGCATTTTTTACCTTATTTTGCATAAACGCAAAAGCCACCACCTGGGATGAGCCATGGCATGATATGGTTGTAAAACAATCAGATAGCTTTGTGCTGGCAAAGGTTACCGCCAATGATGAGCAAAAAGGCGTTACCATAACTATATTAAAACAACTTGGCGGCAAACAATTACAAGGAACCATACAAATCACAAATTTTTACTTATTGCGTTTGTGTAGTACATCGGCAGGTGAAGGGCCAGAGTTCCATTTCAAAAATGTGGATAGCTGCTACTTTTTTATAAAGCAAAACGATAAAAAAGAATATTGCATTGCAACGCCAACAGCGGGTTTTGCTATTCAACATAATGGCAAAGTGGCGGCAACTTATCGTCACAGTTACCACCAGGCCAGGATTAATACGGATGTTTACGAGGCTACCATGACTGCTATTTTTAATAACTATCATAAGTTATCCTATGATAAGGCCTATATAAATAGCTTTGTGACTAAATACCTGTCGGCCAAACCGGCCGGTTTTGAAAAAGAAGAAATTGAAACCTTTTTTAACCAGCACGTGGCCCTTGAATGTGTTTATCATTTGGGCTTAATTGGTTATTGCGACAAAATAGCGCCTTTTTTGCTGGATAGCGCAAACTTTCATGCTAAAGTATCAGCAGCAAGGGCGCTAAGTAACTGCAACACTGCGGATAATATAAAATTGCTATTAGCAGCTATCGATAGCAAAGAAAATGATGGTTTTGTAAAGGTAATGTGCATATGGACGCTTAAAACCTACAAACCCGAAAGCGCAAAAGTAGCTTTACAAAATCTGGAAAAAACTGCATCCACAGAAGAAAATGGATTTGGGGGTAACATTATGGATCCGCGGGTATGTACCCGTATGCCAACCGTTAAAGAAGCTTTAACAGATTTACTTGCTCAATTGAAATAGGTTTCCCTTTTAACCGGCGGCACGTTAAACATTATAACTAAACACAATAAATAAGCCTCCTAAAACTGCGGCCCCCAGCGTTCTTCGATACCCAAGCCAAACAGGGCGAAATCATATTTCACAGGATCGAGCGGATCAAATTCGCGGAGCTTTTGGGTGAGTTGCAGCGCTGTTTGCCAGTCGGTTTGTTTACGGGTGATAAGCAGGAGCTTACGCGATACCCGATCTACATGCAGATCAAGCGGACAGATCAGATCGGCAGGTTTAATACGGTTCCAGATACCAAAATCTACGCCGTTATTATCCCTTCGCACCATCCACCTCAAAAACATATTAAGCCGTTTACAGGTTGACTTTTGTGACGGCGACGATACATGCTTTTTGGTACGGTGCGGAAAATCGGGCAGGGAAAAGAAATACGAGCGGAAATGGTTAAGTGCGTCCTCGGCACCGTCCATTGAACCAGCGGGTATAAACGCATCCTCTAATGATTCAAAACGCTCGTAGTGTTGCCGAAAGAATGCAATAAAATACAGCGTATCAATATCATTAAACGTGCGGTGCTTAAAGCTGAGTAGTTTCTTAAGATCGGGCTCCTGGTGATTAACGATAAAATCGTATGGCGCACCATCCATAAGGGTAATGAGTTCTTTACATTTTTTTATGATAGTAACCCGTTGACCCCAGGCCAATGTGGCAGTCCAAAAGCCCATGATCTCGACATCCTGTTTTCGGTTAAAAAGATGCGGTATTACTATAGGGTCGTTTTCAATAAAATCGGGCCTGTTATACTGGGCAACCTTAGCATCAAGAAATTGCTGCAGCGCCCCCGGCTGGTTTTGAAGATCGAAATTTGGTATCAAGTTTTTTGGTATCAAGTAGTTAGTATCAGGTATCAAGACTGTATCATGCCTTTTACCCGTTATACTTTTAAAATGCAAAAATACAAAAACCAATTTTGATACCGGGTTATGGTATCAAGACAATGCTATGTAAATTTTAACTCCGTTCCTATTATACTTGCAAACTCCAAAAAATACTTGATACTTGATACTAACTACCTGCTACCAACCACTAACTACTTGATACTACCTAAGATTAAACCTTTTGCAATTACAGTTGTTTAAACTTTATATCTACTATAAAACATAAAAAACAATTTATTATGAAAACGCAAATCTCTCGCTCGGTTGCACTGCTTTTGTTGGCGGCACTGGGCTTTACCAGTTGTTCGGTTGAATATCGTGAAAGAAGAAGGCATCGCCATGAAGAAAGAGTACATGTGCAGGAACGTGTTATCTACAAAAACTAACACTCAATATTTATAAAAAACAAAAGCCCCCGAGTTATCGGGAGCTTTTGTTTTTTTATGGTGTATTAACAGGATATATTATAGGGGATTAAAACCTTAATCGTTCCAGAGGTAATTTACCGGTGATGTACTTGTAATGGTGTTTTTAATGAACAGATCGTCTTGCTTTTGCAGGCAATCGTTGGTATAAAGTTCTTCGTCGGCGTTTACTTTAATAACGCTGCCGCTAACACGTTCAACAATGGTTGAAAGTGTTATCACTTCGCTGTCGGGGATTTGGATTGTTAATATAGCCATAGGTATAATGATTAATTGATAGTCAAAAATATGTGTTTAAGATTAGAGCAATGTTTGAAAAAAGTAAAATTTAATCATTTGATTAACTTTTATCTCGTCGCGCTAATTTAAAACCTAAACGACATAGCGTTAAAGTGTATTGCCCGACAGTATTGACGTTTAACAAACTTTAACAGATAGCCTCACCCTGGCCCTCTCCAAAGTAAGTCTCACCTAAATCCTCTCCAGAGGAGAGGACTTCGATTTGCATTTTTAAAACCTCGTTGCCCCCTTTCCTATGGAGAGGGCCGGGGGTGAGGTTTAAATTTTACCATTTAATTACCTTTCCTTTTATAAATTGCGCACTTATATCTTTTTATTATGCACGGCAGCGGTTTCTTACGAGTTTTTTTAATCATATCGGCTATCAGTTTATTGCTCGATTGGTATGTTTTTTCGGGCTTGAGAACCCTTAGTGCCGATTGGCAATCGCCGCTTTGGCGGAATGTTGCTCTGTGGGGGTTCCTGGTTATCGCTGTAGGCATAACCGTGTTGTTGCTTATTGGTTTTGGCGCTTTTAGCACAGCCAGTGGTATGCGACCCTTTCACGAATGGATACTGAGCTTGTTCCTTACTTTTTTTGTAACCAAACTGGTGTTTGTGATAGTGCTTTCGCTGGGCGATCTGGGGAGATTCATCATAGGCTTGTTTAATATGGCAGGCAGCAGTTCTGCCGGCGGACCAGCATTCCCAGCCCGACGAAAATTTATTAGTGAGATAGCTATTTTGGTGGCAGCCGTACCGTTCACCTCGTTTTTTTATGCCATGTTTAAAGGCAAGTACGACTATAAATTGCACCGCACTACACTTTATTTTGATGATCTGCCTGATGCTTTCGACGGTTTTACTATTACGCAGCTGTCTGATATCCACTCTGGCAGTTTTGATAATACCGGGGCCATGCAAAAAGGTATTGACATGGTTAAGGCGCAAAAAAGCGACCTCTTTGTTTTTACCGGCGATCTTGTAAACAATGCCGCTTCCGAAATTGAGCCTTACATGGATAGATTTGGCGCTATAAAAGCCCCTTACGGGCAGTTCTCTATCCTTGGCAACCACGATTATGGCGATTATATTCATTGGGATAGCGAGCAGGAAAAGGCAGCCAACCTGGAAACATTAAAAAAACACCACGCCGCAATGGGCTACCGCCTGCTGCTTGACGAAAACGTAACCATTGAAAAAGGTGGTCAAAAGATCTCACTTATTGGCATCCAAAACTGGGGGCGTGGGTTTGTGCAGATAGGCGATTTAAATAAGGCTTTGCAGGGCGTACCTGCCGATGCCTTTAAGGTACTGCTATCCCATGATCCTACGCATTGGGAAGAGCAGGTACGTTTTAATAAAACCAATATCCACCTTACGCTATCCGGGCACACGCATGGTGCACAGTTTGGGATAGAAATACCCGGCTTCAGGTGGAGCCCTGTAAAATACCGTTACCTTGACTGGGCTGGCCTGGCCAACGAGGGAAAACGCTACCTGTATGTAAACCGGGGCTTCGGCTTCCTGGCATTTTCGGGCAGGCTGGGTATCTGGCCCGAGGTTACGGTTATTGAGCTGAGGAAAACGGTATAGCGCATCGGCAATTATATGAGAAAATTTTATTTCTTATTAGCTTTATTAACGTTAGCATTATCGGCCTGTAAGAACTGCAAACCCGGGCCGGTTAATAATTTATTTGTACCGTCTGATGAGGCCGAAATAACTTCTCTTGCCATTAATACAACTATACCATCTGATACTTTTTTCAAGAAGCATTTCTGTGAAAACGGGTACTGGGAACGTAAAAAATATGAAAAAAAAGTCCTGGAAAATATAGTGGATACAGCAACTATATATGTATTTATCAGTGATACATTGAAAGAGTTCTATGCACCTTACATTCAATATTTTCTACGCTTTACCCCTAAAAATGATAAGAATTACCCGGTAATAAAGGATTGGGCAGCAGAAATAATATTAAAGAAAAAACCGGATGTAAATGAAAAGCCCGCAATTTTTCAGATGAAAAACCTACGGTTTGAATATGGATATAAATATGCCTTATCAAGCCAGGTAAAGTTGTATCCTAAAAAGTTGGTTGTAGCAAGTGGGATTGCTATGTCGCCGGTTTATTTCAATAAGAAAAAAACTAAAGCATTTGTTTATATCGAGCGTTATGGCGGGTTAATAATGAGCATACGGTATAACATGTATTTCGAAAAGAGAAATGGGAAATGGGTTGTTGTGCTAAATGATTTCCTTGGTGTAGAATAGTAGAAAATTGTGCTACATGATCTTTGGCAAGGTTTTTATACGTCTTACCCCATCTACACTATTTAAACAAAACACTATGGCATCGCGCGAAATAAAAAAGATAGGGCAACATAAGGCAGACGTACAGGCACCGCATAATAATGCCTGGGAAGTGATGAAACCCTTTGTACATTTTGGAGTAAAAGCAACCGGTTTAATAGCCAGTACTTTAATAACAATTGTAAAAAATATTCCAAAACCCGACGATCGTAAAAAAACTACCGAAAAAGGCAATAAGATCATAAAGATATAATCCTCCACTTTTTTGGGTAGTCTGCCCACCCTCTATAACAATTATCCGCAAACAAAAAAGGCTATTTTTATTGTTTATCACCGTATTTTAACGGTAACAAAATACGGTGTTTTCACGGGTTGACCAGATTATGTTTAATGCAGAGTTTTATAAACAGAAACCCTGATAATATTAACTATGCCCATACGAATTACCGGTATACATAGCACTAACCGCGATTTTGATAACCCTTACCTGGCTATCAATGCTTTAGCGTGGATAGACGACCATACCCAAAACCGAGGCATTACAACCAGGGATGTACTCTTCGACTGGATAAACGATAATGGTACCGCCTACGTGTTAGACGAAGAGGGTAACCGGGCAAAGCTGCTTACCGCCATCACAAAAAACGGCTACAAATACGTTAAAACAGCTTTCGACGAAACTAAGGCCGACAAACTCCTAAACTTACTCGCAGTAAAATAATTTAAAGCAACCTACACCTAATCTGCTTGCACCCGTCATTTTTTTGATGGGTGTTTGTTTTTTATAGCCTTTTGGATGCCAGTGTTGCCTTTACCCGCCCCCTCTCTTTGTCGTTTAAATATCATTTTTAGTCGCCAAAAACAGAATTTAATTCGATTTAATAAATTTTTATTGAATTTAATTCAATAATTATCTAATATTACTGAATGATTAACGAAACAGAAATAGTTTTAGATAAAACCGATCTGCATATCCTCCGGCTAATGCAGGATAACGCCCGCATCTCCAATGCCGATATGGCCCGTGAGCTGGGGATGGCACCATCGGGCATATTGGAGCGCGTTAAAAAACTGGAACAGAAAAACGTAATACAGCAATATAACGCACGTATTAACCCAGTGGCACTGCAGCAAAAAATGCTGGCCTTTATATTCATGAAAGCGGCAGACGGCCCGGGAAGCGATGAAACAACCCAAAAGCTCGCGCTGATACCCGAGGTACAGGAAGTACACCACATAGCCGGCGATGACTGTTACCTGGTAAAGATCCGCACTTATGACTCTGCATCGTTAATGCACCTTATGCGCACCCACTTTACCAAGATCCCCCACATTTTAAGCACCCGCACCACTATAGTGCTCGAAACCGTGAAAGAACAACAACAATTGGTTATACCAGAAAAATAAATATACCATGACACCTGCACAACAAAAATCAGCCTCGCCACTATTAGTAATCATAGCTTTTGCTACAGTTTACCTGGTTTGGGGTTCTACCTATTTTTTTATAAAAATGGCCGTTGATGGTTTCCCGCCGCTATTGTTGGGTGCGCTGCGCTTTTTTACGGCGGGTATTTTGTTAATGGCATGGTGCGCATTCAAAGGCGAAAAGATTTTTGTCAAACGCAACATCATCCATGCGGCGGTAAGCGGTTTTTTACTACTGGTAATTGGCAATGGCGCCGTTATCTGGGCCGAACAAGCCTTACCCAGTGCAATGGTAGCCATTATGGTATCATCACCTCCAATATGGTTCGTACTGCTCGATAAACCAAACTGGGGTACCAACTTTAAAAGTAAAAGCACCATTTTGGGTTTAGTGATTGGTTTTATTGGCGTGATATTGCTATTCAGCGAACAGATAGAAAGCATGGTTGGCCAGTCATCCGGTCCATCAAAATTACCGGGGATGATATTACTGGTGGTGGGTACATTGGGCTGGGCATCGGGTTCCTTATATTCCAAACATAATAACACCCAAGGTTCGGTATCGGTTAATACGGCCTGGCAAATGCTGGCAGCGGGTATTGTTTTTATCCCATCGAGCTTTTTCCATCACGAGGTGCAAACGCTGCAATGGAATACTATACCTCCACATAGCTGGTATGCGTTGCTGTATTTAATAGTATTTGGTTCCATAGCCGCCTTTAGTGCCTATGTGTGGCTTTTGCAGGTACGCCCCGCCACACAGGTGGGCACCTACGCCTACGTAAACCCGGTGATAGCGGTAATTCTTGGCGTACTGTTCGCCAATGAAAATATTACGCTGATACAGGTTGGCGGCTTGGTTATTATCTTAGGAAGTGTACTATTGATTAATCTGAGCAAATACCGTAAAGAAAAACAGGCAAAGGTGGAATTGGCGGCATAGTGAGTTTTAATTATATAAAACTTGTCATTGCGAGGTACGAAGCAATCTCATCATAAAGGCTAACCATCTGCATTACTGAATTTGCATAGGCTACCGGCCTCAATTCTCCCACTTGCCAAACTCAAAGTACTTCTCTATTTTAATGCTGATCTTACTGCCTTTAGGGTATTTGCCCCTGTTATAGTTGAGCACGCGGAGGGTTACACCATCGCGTTCGATTATGAGTTCTTCAAAAAAGCCTTTGAATAGTACTTGCTTCACAGTCCACTTGCTGCCGAAGCGACTTACCTTTACGTGTTCGGCGTAAATAACCACTACGCCGCGCCTGCTTTTTATACCGCAAACCTTTGCTTGTTCGGATGTGAGTTTGCTGCCGCTGGCCAATATTTGAGAGGTGTACAATAACTGGGGCGAGTGATAAAGCATATCCGGCGGACCATTCTCTACTATCTCCCCTTCTTTCAACACAATAAGCTCATCGGCCATAGAAAGTATTTCGGCAGGATCATGGGAAACCAACACTATCGTTACTCCCCACTCCCGCACAATCTGCCTTATATCGTGCTGCAGGGCTTCGCGATAACTGGCATCAACCTGGTTAAAGGGTTCATCGAGCAGCAGTACTTCGGGGCGGCTTATGAGGGCTTTGGCAATGGTTACACGCTGCCGTTCGCCGCCGCTCAGCTTGGCAAGAGGCAGATCCTTAAGCTGATAAATACTGAGCATATTGAGCGCCTCGGTAACCATTTGTATGGCCAGGCTTTGATCGCCCTCGGGCAGACCGACGGCAATGTTATCCCAAACAGTAAGGTTATGATCCATATCGCTGCCATTTTGGGTTACCATACGCATTACCTTGTGGGCATGCTGTAAGCCATTTTCCCTGCTCAGCACCTGTTCTTCCTTAAAAAAAACCTCGCCATGATCTGGCTGAAGCTGGCCAAACAGCAAATTGAGCAGCGTTGTTTTACCGCTGCCGCTTTCGCCAACAATGGCAGTTACCTTACCCCTGGGAATAAATATGGTAATATTGTTAACCCCGGATGACTTATCACCAAAAAAATTCTTAGTAACATTTATGGTTTCAAGTATCAGGTCGTCTTTCATTGCAACGGAAAAATTTATTGGCTTTTATACGGCTGTCATACCGATTAACTGGGCCGGTTAATAGCTACTAAGCTAATAAAAAGTTGATGATGAAAAACAGCGGCACATGACATTTATATAACCACAAACAATTTCCACAAAAAACTATTGTTAAATAAACTTTAACAACACCCCAACACCATGAACAAAACAACAGGAATAGTACTCATAGTAATTGGCGCGATAATGCTCATCTGGACGGGATTTACTTACACCAAAAAAGAAAAAATTATTGATGCCGGCCCCATACAGGTATCTGCCGATAGGCAAAAAACGGTTAACTGGCCGCCTTATTTGGGTGGTGTGTTAATTATTGGTGGGATTGCCATTGTTGTGTTATCAAAAAAATAGGCGAGAATAATAAATAAGTTTGTCATTTCGAACGAGGTACGAGGAGAAATCTTATAAGACTTTGCATGCAAACTATACTTATCCGGTATTTATTAAGTAGAAGATTTCTCCTCGTACCTCGTTCGAAATGTCATTTTTTAATCTGATATTTTATTGCACCTACTCCAGTAGCAGAGCATCGTCGCTGTCATCGGTTAAGTTAAGCTGTATCATATCGCTGCCGGCAATGCCCTCTACACTACCTTTTATGTGGGCTGCGTTTAGTAATACTTTATCCAGCTGTTTCTCACGAGATTTCCACATCTTTTCCATCGCGTCGCGCTCCTTTTGGATAGACAGGCGCATACTCATATAACCCTCTCGGATGGCTTTCCATTGTTCAGAAAATTCGCTGCTGGTTAAGTAATCATATAGCAGGTGCATTTTATCGCCCTTGTTATCCTGCGATTTTGCCAGGTTTGAGAGTTTTACTACCCCATCCCGCAGGATGTAAGATACCGCTTTAACCTCATCAAAACTGCAGATCCAAACGCCATCCTTTTCGCCAAAGCAATCCATACCTTTGGGGTAGCATTGGGTTACTATTACAGCAACATCCACACCAATACCTCGCATATCTTTTTTAAGCTTATCTATCCAATCAGGCCCGAAGGTTGCCGTACGTTTACTTTCATAAATAATTTTGCCGCACTCCTGCCCAAACTGGTTACGCACAGTTTGCACACAATCGGCACCACGCACGCCCTTGCCTACCTCGCTAATTAAATCAAACGGAAAATAGTTACGCAGCAACTCTTCCAATATTAGTTCCTGCGCCTCGCCCTGTAACTGCATCGATCCCTGCTCGGCTTTGCGTTTCATCTCTTCGGCAAGCTTTTTCTGATCATCCAGCTGTTTTTCAAGTTCTTTTACTTTAAGCTGGTATTCGGTATCCTTTATGCTATGGCGCTCGTTTTCCTGCTTGCGGATCTGCTCGCCCAATTCATTCCGCTGTTCCTGCAGTTTGCGCTGCATTACCAGTTCCTGCTCTTCTTCTTTTTGCTGCAGCAGTTTTTCTCGCTGTAAAAATTCAAGCTCCTTTTGACGCGATAGCTTCAGCTTTTCTTCAGTTTCCTGTGCCGATGTTTGCAGCATCAGCACCTGGTTTTCAAAATCCTGGCTGATTGATTTACGCAGATTTTGCTCCAACACCAGCTGCAATTGTTTTTTCTCGTCGATAAGGCGCTCTTCAAAAGCTGTTTTTTGCTGGCGTTCCTTTGCTAAAAACTCTTCGTCCTTTTTACGATACTCGTCCTCCTTTTGACGGGTGTAATCCTGCATTTTAACCCGGAGCTCTTTTTTGTACTCCTCGGCCATCACCTCTTCTATAGGAAAACCAAAACCGCAACTGGGGCACTTAACTTCTGTAGCCATACTTTATAATACGAAACACATTTTCGCACATCAAATATAATGAAATATACAGCGCCAACGTTAACACAAAAGGTAGCATTTGTAGTTATCAATTATTATACTTACATTACAACAATGCAAATTTTACAAATTGGCAAGGCCATGTGGAGCTACGATTACGAAATTGCAGCTTTAACATTAGTTGACGAGGCCGGCGCTCTCTTTTCGCTTACCCCACCTCCGCACCATCGTGAGGGTGAAATTTTGCTGACCAACGCCAGCCTGGTTATCGATGGCTATAATTACCTCAACATCCCCCTTAATTCGCTTGAGCAGGTATACCTTGGTTTTGACGAGATCTACAAACGATCATTAGTTAAAAACAACGGCATGTTTTGGCAGCCTTTAAGGCTGCGCTACAAAGTGGGCAACGATACCCATATAGTTTATATTATTGTTGACCACACCTTTTGGGGAACTAAAAACCAGCAATGGTTTAACACCCTAAAACAAATGCTGGCCGATAAGGAAGAACTGTAACCCCTAACTAATTAAAATTTTTAAGCTTTTTTGCGTAAAACACGCAATGTGAATATACCATATAGTTGGTATTTTTTTAGTTGCCACTATGGTTGATATTTGGTGCAGCTTAGCCATCACTATAATTTACTTTTCCGGATAATTCAATTTACTCCTGCCGGAGGGAATTGTAGCACAAGCAGCGAGGGCTAACATTAAAATCTTTAACCGTTAATGTTATGAAAAAAATCGGACTACTTAGATTATTTGCCTGTTTACCCTTGATAGCTCTTGCTATCCCGGATGGTACAGAACTGCTCATGAACCCAGATTATCGCGTGCCTGCTTTACATATTGTAACCGGCGCGGCGCTGGTTGCTGTTATTGGTATTTGTACTTTTATAATAAAGCATTTAAAAAAGCAGACGCTTAAAGTACAATACCAGCACCATAAAAATTAGACAAAAAAATCCCTTTATAAACAAACGGCGTGCTTATTTACATAAGCGCGCCGTTAAGTTAATATGTGTTAGTTATAGTTATTTTGCTTTAGCAAATTCGCCGTTTGCTTTGATAGTAACTTCGTCGCTAAGCATAGCCGGACCAAATTTGCTGCCGAAATTAAAGTCGGTACGTTTGATAGTTCCTGTGATCTGGAAGCCCGCATCATCAGCTTTGCTCATTGGGTTGGTAATTGTACCGCGGTACCACAAATCAAAAGTTGCTGGTTTGCTAACACCAGCTAAAGTAAGGTTACCAACAAGTTTATAATGTTTATCAGATGTTTTTGTAATTCCGGTGCTCGTAAAAGAAAGTGTTGGATATTTTGCAACGTCGAAAAAGTCAGGGCCTGAAAGATGCTTATCACGCATATCGTTATCAGTGCTTACAGTTGCTGTTTGTACAGTAAAGGCAACCTTAGCATCGCTAAAATCTGGTTTAGTTGCGGTAATGGTACCATCATAGCCTTTAAAAGTACCATCAACATCATTTACCAATAAGTGGGTTACGGTGAATTTAACATTTGAGTGTGCTTTGTCAACAGTCCAGGTTGTTTGTGCCGATGCAGCAGTATATAAAAATGCCGATGCTAACAGGATAAAGATCTTTTTCATTGTGTTTTAAATTTTTTGTTTTTTGTTTATGGCTCAAAAGTATACAAACATTTCGACCTTGTATAAAATAAATGTTTGAACACCTACTTTATTGAAATTTGATGACAAATACTACTATTTTAGTGGAGATTAATGTAAATCAGGCAACCTGTTTAACCTATTTCCCTTCCAAATTATTGCGATATTCTTTTAACGACCGGAGGATAGATTGAGCAATTTCATTTTGGCCGTTATCTGAACTCAGATATGCTTCATCGGCAGGGTTGTTGATAAAACCTGTTTCTACCAGCACGGCCGGCATGCCGCTTTGGGCCAGTACCAGCACCCCTTGTTCTTTTACACCATGACTATGCCTGCCATCGGTCTTTTTAAATTCGCGGTTTACCAGATCGCCAAACTGGATGCTTTGCTTGCGGTACTTTTGCTGAAAGTTATTAAGCACTATAGTGTTTATTACCTCATCATTGCCATAGCCGTGGTATTTCTCCTTATAGTCCTTTTCCTGATATATAGCAGCATTCTCACGCAATGCCTCGCGTTGTTCCTGGCTGCGGTGGTAACCATAAACCAATAGTAACGTTCCTCGTTCTGAAGCTTGCTTTTGCGGTGTAGAATTACAATGGATAGATATGAACAGGTTACCGTTATTATCGTTGGCAATATCCGTACGCTTGTGCAGTTCTATAAAAACATCGGTACTGCGGGTCATTACAACTTTAATGCCTTCCATGCGGTCGTTTATAAGGTCGCGCAGTTTTTTGGCTATGGCGAGGGCAATTGTTTTTTCTTTGGCGTAAGCCCCATGAGCACCGGGATCTTTACCGCCATGCCCGGCATCAATAATAACTGTTTTAAATTTAAAATGGGGCAATGTGTTTCTTTCAGCACCATCCTGGGCAAAAGCCGCATCTGCCGAAAGCAAACTTATTAACAGGCAAAAAAACGTTGTTACTGGTATATTTTTTAGGCAGGTAGCAGGCATGAACAATATAGGTGTATAAGGTACAGTAAACATTTTTAAGTTATAATATATATAGCTATGATATTGTTTGATGTAGATAGTTTAAAAATTATTTAATTAAAGTTTGCAAAAGTAGTATTACTTAGTGAGTTATCTATAAGTTAACAACCATCCTTTTAAAAAAGTCATTTACACCGGCCAATTAACTGGCAATTTATATACTTTAGTACTTCGTGAAACCACAACCCACCAAGCTATGGTATTAAAAAAACTACTCTTCATATTAAGTGCTTCCTTAGGTTTTATACAAGCAGGCCACGGCCAGGAGAAAAGCATCCCCTACGGCAATAATGCTGCAACAGGTAAATACTATGATGTACGGGGTGTAAAACTATATACCGAAGTTTATGGTACTGGCAAACCCCTCCTGCTGATTCATGGCAATGGCGGTAGTTTGGATAATTTTGGCCAAACAATCCCTTACTTTTCAAAAAAATATAAAGTAATAGCTGTTGATAGCCGCGCGCACGGCAAATCTCGCGACGACAGGGATTCGCTGAGCTTTGAGATGATGGCCGATGACTTTGCCGGTTTGCTGGATGCCATGCACGTTGATTCGGCCTATGTAATTGGCTGGAGCGACGGAGGTATCAATGCCATTGAACTGGCTATGCGCCACCCCAATAAGGTAATAAAATTTGCCGCTACCGGCGCTAACCTATGGCCCGATTCAACCGGATTGATCCCGAGTTATTGGAAATATGAGCAAAAGGAATATAATGCCCGCAAAAACGCGGTATTAAAAACCACCAAGGAAAAAAATGACTGGAAGATATTTCTGTTGGATTGGTTTCAGCCCAATATTAAACTGCCCGAGTTAAAGGCCATTAAATGCCCGGCGCTCATCATCGGCGGCGATCATGATCTGATTCCTGTGCAGCACACGGTTACTATAGCGCAAAATATCCCCAGATCGTACCTGTGGATAGTACCAAATTCTGGCCACCCCACGCTTATTGAACACCGCGATGAGTTTAATAAAATCGTAGACGATTTTTTTGAGAAACCGTTTAACAAACGCTAACTGGTAAAACTATAGCTTAAAGTTAAGGTTTACACCGCCCGAAAATGTTTTAACTGACGAGCCAAAGCTCGAGCCATCGGCAGATGAACCAGCGAAAAATACATTGTACTTAGTTTCTACACTGATACCAAAGCTACTGCTTACCGGAAAGGTAACTCCCAGTTTTGGCGCGGTATATAATTGAGTTTGGCTGGTGCTGCTGGTGGTTTCAACATCATCAACAATATAGCTAAAGGCCGATTGGGTATGGTATGTACCTAAGTTGGCTCCCAGGTAAACCCTAAAATCATCGGCAAGGTTTATATTGTAAACACCGCTTAAATAAGCCGAGTAAACTTTAAAATTTTTATAGGCAACAGAAATATCAATAACGTCTGTAGTTCCGTCAGTAGCATCGCCCGTATCGTAAGATATTTGGTCTTTGGGTTTATAGGAATGATAACCAAGGGTTAAGCCCACGGTAAAATCTTCAAAATAGTTTAACAGGCTCACGTTGTAATTTACCGCCGGTTTAAAAAACTGCCCAAAATCTCCAAGGGGTGCATCATACGCTGCGCCAAAACTAAGGGCTAAACCCGAGTCGAAGTTGGAAGCCCCATTGCCACCACCACCGTATGTAAGATTCCCGTGCGACCGCCATTGCGCCATTGCCGTACCCAACAAGCAGGTAAACATAAGCGTTAGCATAACTTTTAAATAAGCACTGGACGATTTATGGTACGGCGTACCGTTTGCATTTAGCAGATTGCCGGGGGTTTGATTGTTAAGGTTCATTACAGTAAAAATATGAAAAAACCTCAATTTTTAACTTCCTAAATATTATAATATAATAGCCCGCCCAATTAAAAATTATTACCGCATAAAAAAGCCCGGCTCAGATAGCCGGGCAATAGGGGCATTAAACAGATATAGGTTTATAATTGTTTATACGTTTAAATGCCTGCAGCCTACCCCTGTATTGATGGCGAGCCGCTTTTTGGTGTATCTTTTATTTCCTGCATACTTTCGGCATACCAAATACCGGCTGTACAAATTGCAATGCTTAATAGTAAAAATGCTTCTATATAAATGTGACTATAAGGTATATATACTGACGATTGTACCAGCAACGATGAAATATCGGGCAGTAACAAGCCTGCTAACGGAAAATAGGCAAATATTCTGAAAATTGCTAACTCTTCCATACCTAACAATTTGATGATGCAATATACAACTTTCAGGAATACAAACCAATACATTTTACCTGATAAGAAAATTAAATTTTCATTAAAAGAAATCAAATTATAAGTTAAGCTGTAAAGGCTCCTGATTGCAGTCCAATATAATTATCAATGCCCTGACCTATTTGCTGCAGCGGAATTTCCTGATCGCCAAAACGATGTTCAACCACTTCCCACCTGTCGGTATCAATTTTGGCTATGGTATAAAATGAAGAATAATTAAAAACGCTATAGGTAGCTTTTGCAGTAAGCAACTTAATTATCTTGTACGTTTTTTGGTTAACCTGGAGTTCGAAAGATTTCATAGGCTGTTTACACAAAGCTATTGCGCTATACACACATATGCAAACTTTAAGAGTGAGTGTTTTAACCCTAAATTAAGGGTGTTTTAACGTATTGCAAATTCAACAAATTGTTATACTAATACTAAAAGGGCATAAGCCTAACCAGTTCATTAAATTTATATTAATTCGAAAAAATATGACTCCTTTGGTAGATTAACTGTTATATATCTCTTGTAAGAATTTGTTAAATGAGTTTAAAATTAAATTCTTTAATGGATTACTACTAACAATCATTAAGGAACTAAATAAGGGAGTCCCTTCATAGGGAATAATTTTGTCATGCTTCTCAATATCATTGTTTAAATCTTTAGACCATTGGTTAAAGACTATTTTCCTGTGCCTTGAATAACCATCATCTCCAAAGCAAAAATAAATAATTGCTTTATGGTCGTTCTTTTCAAAAAAGTCATTAATTACAGACATAATGGTATCTCGTACACCTTCATCGTACTTAGATGAAAATGGAATGCAAGAATGCCCCCCATCTCTGCTAAACCCTAAATTGTAAATTATATGATTATTGCCCTCGTCATCAGGCATCGGACTTTCTGAGAAGTATATTAAAAAATTATTGCCTTGATCTGAAGTGAAACTATATGACCCATCTTCGTTAGTTTTAAAACTATAAAGGAGAGACAATTTTAATCCCTTTTAGCGTAGATAAGCTTTCGCCATTTTTAATGGCCTGAATAATTCTCTTTTTATCCTCAATCATTTGAATGATAGGATTAGAAAATCTTTTCGATTCAGAACCAGTAGTTTTAATTACATGTTCCATTTGTGTATTTTTAAAGTTTCTATACAAATGTAATAACTTTATTTTAATTACCATAATTAGTATAGAAACCATAACAAGTATTGTATTGTTTTCTAACTACTTAATTACCTGCATTAAAATCTTCATGTCCGGAATATATTATAACAGAAAATTTAGCTTTAAAGTATATATCATTGCCTAATTTGTAACCATGAACATCCTCCGCTCCATAGCCATCTTTATACTTGCCGGTTTATTTGAAATTGGCGGCGGTTATTTGGTATGGCTTTGGTTAAAGGAAGATAAGCCTTTATGGTACGGCATTGCAGGCGGCATAGTTTTAGCGCTGTATGGCGTGGTTGCCACCTGGCAATCGGCCGGTTTTGGGAGGGTATATGCAGCTTATGGCGGTTTCTTCATTATAATGGCCCTCATATGGGCCTGGAAAGTTGATGGTTTTAAACCCGATAAGTACGATATAATTGGCGCTGCCGTTGCAGTAATGGGTGCCTGTATTATTATTTTTATGCCTCGCGGTAAATAAGCGCTCCTATTTTCACTTTATTTTGATGGTTTCAGCGCTATACAACCTATAGTTGTTAATTATATTATCTTTTGGCTATTACGTTAAACCATTCATTATAAGATACATACATAAACCATCACCCTTACAATTGAAAAACTTAAAAAAAGTTAAAACAAAACCGTTTTTAACTTGTGTTTAAGAAAAGTTTAAAATTTTATTTAATTCGTAATAAAATAATGAGTACCTTAGCACAATCATACTAAATGTTAATAATTATGGAAAAATTAATAATATTGAGAATGTTTTTTTGTTTTCCCCTATTTGGCTTACTTCTGCCCGATGCCGGTGTGATGTTGTCAAAAAATCCAGATCAAATTCCTTTAGCACACGTTGCAATTGAAATTGCTTTAATTTTTTGCATCCTACTTTGTACCGCTGCCATCAGTTATGGTAAAAGACGCGTTCAAAACGAGGTAAACAAAACCAACGAAGCATCTTTCTCTTAAATTAAAAAACGGTTTTATATTGGGGTTTTAATACCCCAAATTTCATCATCTGCGGGGTTTTAAAACGCATTTAACAAAAATTGCAGCATATTTATTTTCGGTATGGCCTTTGCTCTGTAGGTATTGGTTTTTTACTGATATTTGATTAACTGCTATTTCTTAAATGAAAAAAATCCTATTACTTCTCTTATTGCCTGTATGCTCCTTTGCCCAAACGGCAAGTACCTACATTCAAAATGGTAATTCAAAAGCCAACGCTAAAGATTATAAAGGTGCCGTACAGGATTTTACCCGTGCTATTCAGCTTAATGATAAAAGCAGCGATGCTTACTTCTATCGTGCAAATGCCAACGGTAACCTGAAAGAATACAAAGCTGCCATTGATGATTATACCCGGGTTTTACTAATCCGCCCCGATTTTACTACAGCTTATTACTATCGCGCAAATAACGAAGCAAGCATTCAGGATTTCCAGGGAGCTATTGATGATTTTAATAAAGCAATTTCGCTGGGACCAAAAACAGCGCAGATGTACCAGTATCGCGGTAACGCAAAATCAAACCTTGGCGACCAAACCGGTGCCATTGCCGATTTCACCCTTGCTTTACAGTTGGCTCCCAACAGTGCCGAAATTTATGAATACCGTGGTTTAGCCAAAAACAACAATGGCAACTTCGGGGGCGCCATTGACGATTATAATACCGCCTTAAAGTTAGATCCCCAAAAAGCCGAGATATACCAATACCGTGCGGGCACCAAAGCCAGCATGAATAATTACCAGGGTGCCATTGACGATTATACAACTGCCATAACCATTAACCCTAAAAACGCCGAAGCCTATTTTTATCGCGCCAATACCAAGGGTAACCTTACCGATTATAAAGGTGCTGTAGAAGATTATAAAAAAGCTGCAGCAATTAATCCTCAAATAAAAAACCTGTTCCTGTACTTGGCCAACGCCGAAAACAATATGGGCGATAGCAAAGGCGCGCTTGATTATTTTGATAAATCGATAGCGCAGCATCCTAATTTGCCAGAGCTTTACCTTTATCGCGGTTTGGTAAAAAACAATATGAAGGATAATGAAGGTGCCCGGGATGATTTTGATCATGCCATAGCCCTTGATCCTAAAAACTCCGAAGCTTACCAAAGCCGCTCGTTTATAAAACTATCTTTAAAAGATGCGCAGGGTGCCAAGCTGGATGCGGATACGGCTATAGCGCTTAATCCTAAAAGCCTCAGTGCCTACATCAGCCGCAGTAAGGCCAAGTTGGCCATGAAAGATACCGCGGGTGTTATTGCAGATATCACCCTGGCTATTGGGTTAAACAATAAAAGTGAAGAGGCCTACCTTACCCGCGGCGATGCCTACCGCGATTTGGGCGATATGCAATCAGCCATTGCGGATTATACCCGGGCTATCCAGATTAACCCTAATTATACTTATGCTTATTTAAACCGCGCTATTGAGAAAAATAAAATGAACGATATGGCCGGCGCAGTAAAGGATTACGAAAAACTGATTGCTCTTGCCCCTCAAAAAGAAGAGGCATATACCCGTTTGGGCAAAGTAAAGGATTATTATAAATATACCGGCAATGGGGTACCGCTGTTTACATCTGCGATTGCCTTAAACCCGGCAAACTCAAATTTTTATCTTTTCAGGGGCGAAGCTAAGGCCCAGGCCGGAGATAACAAAGGCGCGATGGATGATTATAATACCGGCATCGCAAAAAATCCAAAAAATACGGGCATATTACTTAAACGAGGTCTAATACGCGCCGGCAACGAAGATTATGCAGGTGCGCTTGCCGATTTTGATCTGTCAATAAAGGCCGATTCTACATCTGATTCATCGGCCCTGGCCTATCAAAACCGTGGTCATATAAAAGGGATTCTGAAAGATTATAAAGGTGCAATGAGCGATCTGGACAAGGCGGTTTCGATATACTCAACCGACGAAACATTTTTATTCAGAGGCGATGTAAAGTTAGAGCTGAAAGATTACCCCGGCGCGATAGATGAGTACCACAATGCCATATACCTCAACCCTACTTATGCCAGGGCATTATCGCACAGCAGCATTGCCAAAAGCTATTTGAATGATGCCAAAGGCGCTACCGACGATTTTACCGCCGCTCTAAAGGCCGACCCTAAAAATGCCGACATATACGTTGACCGCGCGGGTGTAAAATTAAACCTGAAAGATCCCGGCGGTGCAGTTGCCGATTGTACACAAGCCATTAGTATGGACGCTAAAAACTCCAGAGCCTACCTGCAGCGCGGTCTTGCCAAAATAGCCCTCGGCGATAAATCCGGTGCCTGTACCGATATGAGCACCTCCGCCCAAATGGGATCGAAACAAGCACAGGCCTCTATAAATAAGTACTGTAAGTAGGATTTTGGGGAGAGTAAGGACTTTGGAGATAAAAGACCTTTGGACAAAAGATAAAGGATAAAAACTTTAGAGTAATATAAAATGCCGAGCTCCTGACAGGAACCCGGCATTTGTGTTTAATTATTGTTAATTGATTTTTATTCCTAAGTCCTTTATCTTTTGTCCAAAAGTCCTTTATCTCTCCCAATTATACTGCTTTTTTCTCTTCTGGGAGATGCCCGCGGAGTTCTTTGAGTTCAATTTCGTAAGCGCGCATACGGGCATGAAGAATATCAACCTCGGTACGCATCATTTGAATTTCGGTAATAAGTTTTGCCGATTCGGGTTTGTTGATCTTTTTTTCGCCAGTACCCAAGATAAGCCACTCGGGCGAATATTTAAGCTGAAAACAAAGCTTACGGATAAGGTAATAACTAATATCCTGCTTTTTATTGATAACCTTACTAATAAAGCCTTGGTCTACCCCAATAGCTCCCGCAAGCCCAAGCTGGCCGCCATGCTCCTGCACTATTACTTTTAACCGCTTTATTATTGCTTCGTCAGACATATACGACTGCAATAATAAACAATTTGTTGTTTCAGCAAATAATTATTTGATTTTGGTATTGGTTTATTTGTTCACTGGTTCATTCGTCCATTGGTTTATTATTTCATGAGTTTTAAAACCAACCTTTTCAAGATATCTGATGTCATATAAATGAACTAATAAACAAGTGAACCAATGAACTAGTATGCTACTGCCGGTTCGCGCCTTGCCTCTGCCCTTTTTACCAGTTCGTTTAAATGCTTGTTGTAAAGCTGCATATCTATACGACCGGCGTTATAATCTTCTGTCGATTTTCTTAACTGGGTTTCTATTTTACTACTGTTTATGCTGGTGGCAAGCGCGCGGTTTATCTTATCGATCTTTTGGTTCATGCTTTGTATCATGAGCAGAGGCTGCACATCATTTGTCTGCTTAAGCACCTTTTTTACCTTTCGGCGCTGCTGAATATCAAACTGCAAAATCAGCAATACTATTAATGATCCTATTATTAAAAGCGAATAAAAATTGTCCATAACCTACGCAGATATTTAAAGTATAGGTTATTACGACATGAGCCGAAGATAGGTTACACTATTTTTTCAGACAACTATACATATTATGTTATGGCAAACTTCCTAAAAGGCGGCATGGCCATAAAACACCTCACCACAATGTAATTTACCGGCCACACTTTTTAAACTACGGTTTAAAAAGCTGAACTTTGCTGTGTTAAAAGCAGCGTTAAAACAAAACGCCATATTTATACGCTTATAAGTTATGAAACCAGGAGATAAGGTAATTTGCATAAACGATAAAATAGATCCCGAAAAAAGCGAGGAGATCCGCCGCGATTTCGAGATCTGGATAACAAGGGATAAGGAATATACCATTCGTGAAATTCTGGACAATAATGGTATAGTTACCGGTGTTTTATTGGACGAGGTACATAACTTCCCTAAATTTTTTAAGCTGATAAACCGTTTCCAGGAACCCGCCTTTGCCCAATGGCGTTTTCGCAAGCTCAATTACGCCAGTCAACCTGCCGAAGCCATTAGCGAAGTAGAAGAATTAGTAGAACAAGCCCAGGAAGAAAAACAACAGGTAAAAGTTAAATAGCCTGTAACCGCATTCAAAATATTTTAGTGTACTACCACTGCCAGACTTACAAAGTTTTTGAAACTTCGTAAGTTTCCAAACTACCATATAATTTATGTTTAAAATTCCATTTAGCATACATCCGTACACAAAATTATTCATAACTCCCTGCTGCTTCCGTTTCAACAAGTTGGGTAAGTATAGCCTTTAACATAGCTTCGCGTGCCCATTGTTGTTCAATTATTGCAGCATCGTCCTGGTACCACTTTAGTGGGGCGTTAATTTCAATGCGAGCTTTGTAAACAAAGTTTTTAGTGGGGTGCATTTTATTCCCCTCGTAACTGTTCAAGTTTTCGGTCTTTATAAGCCGGGCAAATTCGGTAGCTTTTATATCAAGCTGCAGGCACTCATCAAGCGAGTTTTTAAAATCCTGCTTATCCTCCAGCCATAGGGTAAGGATTTCGTCGTTAAGCTCATGATCGGCAATAGCTATGCGACTGTAATCATAATCTACAGCTATAATGAGCCGCCATAGTTGGTTTTTTAGTTTTTGAGTGATCTTTATCATGTTTTGTTTATTTGTTAATTGGTCATTGGTCATTGGTCATTGGTCATTGGTCATTGGTCATTGGTCATTGGTCATTGGTCATTGGTACCGCTGTAAACTACCGTCTACCTACCTGAAAGCAGGCATCCAGCCGGGCAGATATTGCTGTATGGCGGCAATTTCTTTATTGAGCTTTTGGCAGGCAGCCTGATAACCGTGGTAACGCAGCATAGGTTCATGCATTAGCTCATCTGGTTGGGTTGGGTTGTTGCAATTTTCCTCGGCTGCTGAAAATTGCTGAATGGCGGAGTAGGCTACGTGCATGATTTTGCTTTTAAAGATTCTGTAATTATAGTTTCTGTAAATTCTGTGTTATTATATTTGTTTCTATTAAAATTTGTAGTATTTTAGTAAAAACCAACAGGACAAATATAAAGAAATATCTTTATTAAAATCAAGAATAATCTTTAAATAATTTATTATCATGGATGATTCATTAAAGCCCAACAAAATCAAAACAATTCGCCCTGAAACACTGGAGTTTATCATACTTTATAGTCAATTAAAAGGAAAAGCTTTTTCTGGCAACGCGCAGTTAGCCGAAGCATTGGGCTTTAACTCGCCAAGTTCCATAACCGAAATAGTAAAGAGCAGGCAAAATATCGATCCAGAAAAACTCAGAATTTTTAAAGAAAAATACAAAGACTTCATTGAAGGAAAGAAAACGCCTACTTATCAAGAAAATACTGTAGTAAATAAAGCCACAGAGGGCATACCTATGTATGAAATTATTGCCACAGCGTCGGGCGTTGAAGTATATAATGACATTAATGATTCGCAACCGGTTGGCCGTATGAACTTTCCGGGTATTGAGGATTGCGATTTTGCATTGCCCGTATGGGGCCATTCCATGTACCCATACCTGGAAAATGGTTGCTGGGTAGCCCTAAAAGTAATCCATGATAAAAAGATACTGCCGGGCGAGGTTTATTACATTGAATGGGGCGACTACCGCATGTACAAGCGCCTGCTGGCTGGCGATACGCCCGAAGAAGTGATTGCCCACTCAGATAACACTACCGAAATGGTTGGCAACCGCTTAAAATATGCTCCTTTTGCCATTCAGATTGCTGATATTAAAAAGCTATGCCTGGTTAAAGATATCCATAAAAAGCACAATCATTAAGTTGACACATTTTTAACGGCGTGTTTTTAATTAACACCTCTCCTGCTTATGGATGCGCAGGCGGGCTTTCCTTTTGCTCAATACGGAAGATCATACAATCTATATCCGTTTTTACACTGTCGATGATCTCTTCAACCTCGGTCTTTGAAAGGTCGTCCCGGAAATCATCGCGTTTGGTGGTGCTTATATATTGCAGATAAGGTGTAATCATCAGATCATGTTTACGGTTCAGGCGGTCGCCATCATACGCTATCATCTTAAACAACGGATCGAGATAAGCATGATAGGTACGTTTATTCAACTCTTCTATATCTGTAGATACCCGTTTCAGCTGCTTCAAAAATTCCTCAAGGATCATGATCTGTGTATATTTAACTCCGCCATATTATGCCGGTAGTAAATATATACACAAAGAAATAGATACATGCAATGCCCCGGTAATTTATCAGCTTAAATACCGTTAACCATTTATAGAGCCTACCTAATTAAACGCTCCTAAAAGTTATAAAACAATTATAGGCATTACTGTATTATGTTATCAAACAATACCAATGTCAAACAAATTTATACATGCAGCCATCTACCAGCTAAGCGTAGGCAATGTATTGCAAAATATTTTGTTTTATGGAATGCTTGTTTTTATGACCTGGGTAATAAGCTATCAATTGAACCGTAAAAAGACATCCGCCCGCAAAAAGTCTATTGCCACATAAAACAGATAGCTGTCAATTGCAATAAATTATAGTATACATCAATTTTATAGTGTGCCTTAATTATAAATTAGCGTTTTTACTACCTGTATTATTATGCTTGTGCGCCCTGCTATACTAACCGATATTCCACAAATTATGCAATTGATTGCCGAAGTTGTGCCCGCTATGATAGCTTCAGGTAATCTACAATGGGATGAACACTACCCCAACGCCAGAGTTTTCACCAATGATATAGCCCTAAATCAACTTTGGGTGGCTGAAATAGATGAACAAATTGCAGGTATTACCGCCATAACCACAGATCAATCGCCCGAGTATGCCGAAGTAGGCTGGGATATCAACGAGGAAGCTATTGTTACCCACCGCCTTGCAGTAAGTGCCCACTTTAGAGGAATGGGTATTGCCGCCGCCCTATTACAGCAAGCCGAGCAAGTGGCTGCAAACCGGGGAATAAGTATTTTACGGATAGATACCAATACTAAAAATCAGGCAACCCAAAAACTATTTCCCAAGCTTGGCTATGAATATGCAGGAGAAATTGGTCTGAAATTTAGACCAGGCTTAAGATTTTACTGTTACGAAAAAAGAATTACCGCCAAATGATCTTAATCGATTTAGATGAACCCCGTCATTTAAACAGGCTGACGATCACAGTTATTTGTTATTAAAAAGCAATAAGCGCCAATACTTATCAACATTTGGTCATTTTACTAACAATCGTCAACAATGCATTAAAAATTAGCACACAATACTCATATATTTATTACAACCAATTGCCCCGGCTATCACCCCAAATGCTGTGGTAAACTAAATTATAATATACACAGATATAGAGAAAGCGCATGGATACTTTAATGATACTTGTTATCGTGGCTATAATAGCTGCCATAATTTTGGTTGAGTTCAACAAACAACAACAAAGCAAGCAAAGCAGTAATAATATATACACCAATGATAAACAGCAACTTTATATGTTTACCGTTGCCGAGTATAAAATTAGCGAGCTGGAAAACCACCTGCAAACAGGCGACTTAAATACCGCACATTCAAATGCAACGCATGAGTTGGAAGAACTTACCACTGCCTACAACAGCGGACATATACAACTGGACGAGCTTAATACAAGGCTCGATAACTTATTAAATGTGCTCGATATTAATTCTGGTGCAATGGCACAAGCTTGTTAAACAGCAATATTAATCCTACAATTATCTGATTATAGTTACTGAGCCGGTTAATTTCGAAAAACCGTTTTTGGGATCTATCACGTAGTAATATGTTCCGTAAGGTAATATTTTATTATTGTATGTACCATTCCAGGGCCTTGAGTATCCTACAGATTTAAACACCTCGGCACCATTCCTGTTGTATACATTTACAGTGCAGCCAGGGTAGCCTTCCAGTTCTGGAATAGTCCAGGTATCATTATAGCCATCGCCATTAGGGGTAAACGTATTGGATATTTCTATACTATGTACCACAGTTACCGTTACCAATGCAGATACCGGGCAACCTGCCGTTGTAATTACCTGTAGGGTATAAGTTGTTGTAACCAAAGGATTAGCCACCGGATATTTCACATCGGCACTATTTAAACCAACCGTCGGCGACCAGCTATAACTTGCAATATCGCCAGTAATAACCGGCCTGAGTGTTACGCTGGATTGCGCGTTTACTACCACATTACCGCTAAAGGCCACTGTTGGCAAAGGCGCAACCGCAAATATCAATGGATCACTGGTTGCCGGTATGGCACACTCTGAAGTAGTTGTGATAGTACAGGTTAACCTATCACCCTCCCTTAACCCGTCGCCTGCAAAATCGGGACTATTGCTGCCTGTATTTTCGCCATTAACCTGCCATTGGTAATTACTACCGGCATAAACCGGCGTAGCGGTAAAAGCCACTGCGATACCCGGGCAAGCCGGATATACTGATGTTGGCGTAATTACAACATCCGGCCCAACCAAAGGGGTCCTTTTCACTATTATTGGGTCCGATTCGATAGGTGTGCCCGTACAATCTGTAGTATTGATGAGCGTACAGGTAACAACATCATTATTAACCAACGCGCTGGTTTCATATATGGCATTTTTCTCATTACCTACGGGGCTACCATTTACTTTCCATAAGTAAACCGGTTTAACTCCCCCGTTTACAGGATTAATAGCCGTAAAATCAACCGTAGCACCCTGGCAACTGGGGTTTACGTTAAGCGTAATTGCAACCGATGTTATTTTATTTGCCGTTATAGTTCCTTTCACGGGTACATTAACATTAATTGCCCCAGGAGATGAAAGCGTTATATTATCTTGATGGCTGCCCATACTACCGGCTATCATTTGTACATAAATCTTAACTCCGTTAACCTTTCCGCTGGTTTGTGGTAAAGTTATTGTACTGCCATACCCACCAACAGCAGTTGCTGATACTTCGAAACCAGCCGGTGCCGTTACCGTTATTCCCGCCGAAAGATCGGTTCCGCTTACTGTAAATTGCTGATGGGTTGTACCCTCTTTGCCTTCGCAGGCGATTACATCGCCGCTTACATCAGTTGCGGTAATACTTGCTGCTTCTAAAATTTTAATACTTGTAGTAAATATGCTGCTGCCGCCCAAATTATAGGCCGTAATTGTGTAATCTGCAGCAGATGAAATCTCGGTGGGTGTTCCGCTGATAATTCCTGTTTTAGTGTCGAAAGTTAGCCCGGCAGGAAGTGGTTTGTTGATGGTGTAGCCTGTCAGATCTATTTTCCGCACCCAGTTATTATTAAGTTCTCCCACAAAAAGATGTCCATTATTATCCATTGCCAAACCAGCCGGATAATTAATACTCGCATTTGTACCTATACCATTATTATTACCTGCATTGTTACCCACTAAGGTGGTTACATTACCTCCTGGTGTAATTTTTCTTATCCTATGACTACCTATATCGCCAACGTATAAATTACCCAGTGCATCAAAGGTTAATGAATTTGGGGTGGTAAAACCGGCTCCAATCCCCATTCCATCGACATTATTTGCTGCTCCTCCGGCAAATGTTGAAACAATACCAGTAAGCTTATCAATTTTCCTTATTAGCGAGTTGCTTGCATCTGCAATGTATAAATTGCCGCCAGCGTCAACAGCCAAGCCAGTAGGTCTACCAAAAGAAGCCAATTCTCGAGGACCATTTCCTACACCAATACTGCCGTTACCTGCATAAATTGTTACCATACCTGCCGGTGTAACTTTAAATATATTAATATTATAAGCATGCGAAAAATACAAATTACCATCAGCATCAAATGCTAAGAAACCGGGTTGCCGAATATTATAATTTACGCTTATTACGTTTCCCGATGGTGATATTTTACGAAGAAGTCCGTTTATAGGATCACTTACATAAACATTGTTATTGGCATCAGTAGTTATAAATAAAGGTAACTGAAATGTAGCCGATACACCTGGCCCATCGGCCGTTCCAGGATCGCCGGTGCCCGCAAAAATGCTTACATTTCCGTCAGGAGTAATTTTCCTGATTTGATTATTCCCTTGATCAGCCACATAAACATTTCCAGCAGCATCTGTAGCAACATTATACACACCGTGAAAACTTGCATTTGTTCCAGGTCCGTTATTATTACCAAGCTCGCCTGTGCCGGCAAACGAGCTTACCAACCCATAGGTATTTGCAGGCACAATACCGCCGTTGTTCGTTGGTTTTAACGGCGGTATAGCCGAATTTAAATGATAAACATTGGGTGTGGAATAAGCAATTACGGGCGGCGAGCCAGCCGGCGGTAAAACGCCAGCTGTTATCTTGATAGTTATTTTAAAACTGCTGCTCCCGATAAGGTTATAAGCCGTAATAATAAAATCCTGTGCCGGCGAAGCAACAGTAGGCGTACCGCTGATAATACCTGTAGCCGTATCAAAGCTAAGGCCGGCGGGTAAAGGCTTATCAATGCCATAACCCGTAATAACCACTTTATAAATATTATTAACGCCAACATCTGACATAAATAAAAAACCGTCGTTATTAACAACTACACCCGAGGCGTAAGCCTCGCCTGTATTCACCCCCTTGCCTTCGGCATTAATTGCGTTTATATTATGCTGTACGGTGCTTACTATGCCACTGGGCGTTATCTTTCTTATCCGATTGCCGCCGTTGGCTTCAGATGCGTAAATATTTCCCGCAACATCAATTGCAAGCTTGTAAGGATAATTTAAAGTAGCATTGGCAACGGGTCCATCCTCTTCGCCCTGCTGCCCGCCAATTCCAGCAAATGTGGTAACCTTGCCCGCAGGGGTAATTTTCCTGATAACGTGATTGAAAAGATCAGCAACGTAAACATTGCCCAACGCATCGATAACCAAACCGCTTGGTCCTTTGAACTTGGCCGCCGTGCCAATATCATCCACATAGCCTGAAGATCCGCCTGCAAATGTGGTAACCACACCGCCGGGTGTTATTTTACGAATAGCATTGTTATCGATATCGGCCACGAAAACATTCCCATCGGCATCAACGGTTACATCCAAAGGTTGATGAAAATAAGCTGCCAAACCTACCCCGTCATCGCTCCCTATACTACCATTACCCGCAAGTGTGGTTACGATATTTGATGGTGTAATTTTCTTTATTTGATTGTCGCCTTCGGCAGCTACATAAATATTCCCGACTGCATCCACAGTAAGCCCGCTTGGCGAGGATAAATTTACAGAATTACCGGCCGCATCAACATAACCAAAACCAGTAATTGTTTTAACTGTACCAGTCGGCGTAATTTTACGAATAAGGTTATTGTTCCTATCGGCCACATAAATATTGCCTGCAGCATCAATTGTAAGGCCCCTGGGATTGTTGAAGCTTGCCGATGCACCAGAGCCATCTGCATTACCAGAGTTACTGTTGCCCGCAAAAATAGTGGTTTGGCCATAGTGATTAGCAGGCACTGCGCCACCGGTGTTTAAAGCAACTAAGGGAGTTATTGTTGTACCCACCGAGTAAACCGGGGGATTTGCGTAGGTAATGTTTGGTGCCTGGGCAAATACATTTATTGCCATTGCACACAGCCATATTAGTGCAACAAGTATTTTAGCAGGAGCGCGCAATTGGTTTATTTAATTTACAAAAGGTTTGTAACAGGTTTGTTTATTTTTCATGGCCGAAAAATAAGTTAAACATATAGCACTAAAGTATGATAATTATGCCGGATATTTAAAGAAATGTCATTTGCCTATTAGCATAACTACACCAAATTGTTGTAAGACAAAAAAGCCGGGCAATGCCGGCTTATACTTTTAAAAAAGAATAATTCTTTATTTGTTGTTTAGTTACGTCTGAAGCCGCCTTTACCGCCGCCGCTGTTACCGCCGCCGTTAAAGCCCGGGCCTTTGTCTTCGGCCACGTTAACCGTGATCCTGCGGCCATAATAATTAGCTCCGTTCATGCACCTTATTGCCTCTTTAGCTTCATTATCATTAACCATTTCCACAAATCCAAAACCCTTACTCTCTTTTGTTTCGCGATCTTTAATAATCCTGAGCGATTTAACCGGCCCAAAATCACCAAAAACTGCTGTTAATTCGGCCTCATCTACTTCTAAAGGAAGCCCTGCAATAAATACTTTCATCAATGTCTTTAAAATTTGCATAAAGGTACAAAAAAATGCCCATATTACCACAGGTGCGGTGGCATTAAGCAGGTTACCAGCAGTTTTTTTACCTTGAAATTACGCAGAACATACAGGCATAACACTCCCTTAATCAGCTTTTATTTTATAGGATGGCGTTATTTAAGTTGAAGGTCGAAACTGCCTTCAACACGATAAAACGGAGAGTTTGCTTTATCGTCCTTAGCCAAAAAAGTAAAGAATGTACCTTTGGCAATAAGGTTTTGGCTGTTATATTTTTCGATGCTTATTTTACCTGATTCTTCCTCGCCAGTAAATTGTGTTAAGGTATATTGCAGCATAGGCTTCTTTTCATTAGTCCGGAAAAGAAACTGGCTCCCGGCTATTTTTGTGTTGATATTTGCAGCCGCAAAACCTATTGAACTAACACCAAAACTCATGGTGTGGTCTTTATTTATAGCAGTGATGCCGAAATATTTACTATCGCCATTATGTACATTAATAAAAGCAACAGAATCTTTGGCGGCGTCAAATGTATAAGTTGAATCTTCGATGGTTATTTTGAGGATACCCTTGCCGGCTAAAAAATTACCAGGAGTGTTTATGATACTCAGGTTTGATGTGCTATCAGCAGCGGCGGTGGTTTTTACAGCATCTAAATCCTTTACCGTCTCATCTTTCTGGCATGACGTTAACGCCACCGAAATGATTAAAGTAAAGAAAATGAACCATTTAGTAAACCGAGTGCTGCTCATAGGTAAATTGATGGATAAAGCTAATAATAATAATTTAGAATTGTTATCAATACAGTAAAATTTAAGTAATCTTTAACACTTTTTAACTTACGTATATTAAACGCAATACAGATGTCTTTGTTCATGTTTATTTCAAATAAAAATACAATTAAAATTATTGTATTTCAGATAGTTACCAACCTATTGACAAAAACGGGAGATATTGGATATAATGAGATAGAAAAGGTGTAAATATTACACGGGAACAGCGTTAAAATACCTCGCCAACATTGATGAACAACCCTCTTGAGCCCTCCCGGCCAAAGCCATAATCAAGGGCGATATTAGTTTTTGATACCTTATTGAGTTTAATGCGTAACCCCGGCCCAAAACCAGGCTGTATGGTTTGTAAAGGAGTACCCGGTGCTGCCGAAAAACTTTGCGCATTAGCAAATACCACACCACCCAGCAATCCGTTACGGCTTATCTTAAAACGGTATTCACTTTCCAGGTAAACCATCTGCGCCCCGCGAAACCGGCCTTGAATGTATCCCCTACCCGTGGTGGCATTAGGATCATGCCCTGTTGATGGCAGATCGAGGTAAGCAGGCCGCCCATGAATAACCACCCAATTGTACGACCAAAAAGCTATCACGTTATCGGAACTGGCCGGGAACTTATAGTATTTACGAATATCAACAATTAAGGAGCTCCATGCCGATGTACTGCCAAGGAAGGTATAATTATCCCGGTATTGTACCTGCGTGTAAAAACCGCGCGAGGAGTTGATAGAGTTATCCCGGCTATCAAACAAGGCGTTAAACGTAAGCCCTGTAGAAACCGACTTGCTTATCGGGCCATATCTTTCATAATCGGATACGCCGCCATTAAGCTGACCTTTTTCCGACATATTCCAGCGGTTATCATATATATAGCCCAGGCCCATGTAAAAATTACCACCTATATGCCGCAGCACCGTTTCATAAAACCGAAAAAAGCTATACACCAATGGGTTTTCATTTGCCAGGTCGGAATTGGTTCCTAAACCGTAGCTGCTTTGCGGGTATTTATAAAACCTGAAGTCGCCAATAAAATCGTACTTGTTATTCTTGGTCCATATGTTTGATTGCAAGGATACGATGATCTGCTTCTTTTGGGTATAAGCGGGGTTTGTGGTAATGGTTGAAATACGTGCGTTAGGCCCGGTACGGAAAGCCACATTCCCCGATAAGGTACCAGCAAGATCTGTTTGCAGGGTATACCCTACTGCCGGTACAATGGTAAAAACCGGTTTGGTAGAAATAGAATCAACCTTATCTGAATTGTGATTTTTATTGAATACCGATTTTATAACATCAAACAGATCTTTTTCATACGTGGTATCGGCATGAACCACTATCGATGTATCTTTATATTTAGGCCTGCCTAAAGGGATATACCTTTTATCCTGCGCATAAAGGGTTACGGTGCTTAATAGCAAAGCCGCAAATGAAAAAATCGAAACAAATATTTTTTTACCGTACATTAATAACAATCATATTGATAACGCGGTCAAAATTGCGATTAATAAATAGTTATTCAAATTTAAGATAAGGTTATATCTTTAACTTAATACTCAAGATGTTTTTAACCGGGGATCAAAAGTAAATTTTGTTATACTGCTTATCTTTATTTTTTCATAATCGGGATGGGTCGGATTAAGCAGGTAATTAAACTCCATATCAATAATAGCCGATGGAACTTTTAGCACGGCTGTTTCCATTTTACGCAACCAGGTATCGCCCAAAAGTTGTGTTAGCGGATAATTGATCACTTTATGCCAATTTGTATCGAGTTTGATTAGGCGGGCGATAGTAATTTCGGTAACAGGCACTTTATCTGGAATATGAAGTGTAGTAACAGAAAAATCGCCGGTATATAATGATGTGCCGGCAGCATGCACTAATTTTTCGAGGCAGGATAATGCAAGTGAGCCGCCGGTATAAATTACATACTGCCCAAGCGAGTTCCATCGCCCGTCTATCCCAGATCCTTTTCGGTCATGGGCATATTTGGTTTGACTTATCCGGTAGGTATTCAATTGGTGAATTTGTGATTTAGTGAATTAGCGATTGATGAAGAGCAAAGCACTTAAATAGTGAGTGGTAAATTAGTGATTGGTAATAGATTTTTCAATCACTCACTAATTAAGCCAGTACGCCGTAATCAATACGGATAAGCTGGGTTAATATTATACTGATGCCGGTATGGGTATCCAGCAAATCGAAGGGAACAGCATCAATACCGGGATTATAGTGTTTAAGCCAGCTTTTAAATTCATCGAGGGAACCAAAAGTATCAAGGCCTTTATCAAAAAGTTCAAAAAGTTGTATAATATGCTCGCTAAGCCCTTGATTTAGCTCGCGTGAACCTTGTATATGTTTGCGTAAGGTGGGCTCGGTAATATCAAGCCATTTGGCAATATCAATTTGCGTAGCACCGGTAACCTGCAAAAGATCGGCAATAGCGCCTGATCGTAAACCTTGCTTTATAGCACCAAGCCTTGCAAGCGGCGATTTAAAATACGTTTCATAAGGCACCAACAGATCATTAACCATTGATGTAGTTTCATGTACTACGTACGGGCGGGATGCTGCTGCACCCGATACCGGGTTTTTAATTGCTTTACTCATACACAAATGTAAATATTTTCTATTTAAATAGAAAATATTTTTTATTTATTAATTCATGGGTATCCAAACTTTCCTAAATAATTTTCAAGTTTAATCCTATGCACCACCTTCTCTATCCAGACTAATAAACCAAAGAAAAAATTACCAATAAAATTAGTATATGTAAAATAAATTCCTTACTTTTGATTCTACTTTATGCCAATCGGCATTTTAAACATAACATGAATACTTCATTAAAGTTCAAAACCTCCAGAGAATTGGTGCAACTTATCGACGCTTATTTTTTGTATATCAAAGGAGAATACAAGTTAAAGCCCACTAAAGACAACACCGAAACCCCAACCGGCAAAATTTGGATACGGGAACCGGAACCACCTACATTTTGTAACCTGGCACTTTACCTGGGTTTTAACAGTATGGAGGATTTTAAAAGCTATGAAAAAAGAGCTACCTATTCAAAACCGCTTCAATATGCCCGGTTGCGTATAGAAGCCGCATACGAACAATTGTTATTTGAAAAACCAACGGGGGCCATATTCGCGCTAAAAAGCATGGGCTGGACCGATAAACCAGAGATCAATCACCCTGTAGCTGAAACTAATAAAACCCTTAGAGTAGAAATTACAACCAGTGGCCCCAACCCCGCCGGCAACGAAAAGGAAGTAGCAGTATAATGATTCGGCGATTTGAAAATTACACATTACCAATCGCTCAAAGTTCAATGACTTAATGACCAATATAATGACCTGATGACCAACCTAAGCAATGACCCCAAATTCGAAGTATCCGTTCTTTTTGAGCAAAACTACCATACGGTTGAACACATTGTTATAAACCAAGGCGGCACAAGCTCTGGTAAAACCTATGCCATTGAGCAGGTTTTGTTTTGCCTTGCCTGTCAAACGCCTAAACAAGTAATAACCATAGTTGGGCAGGATATACCAAATCTTAAAGCCGGCGCCCTGCGAGACGCGCTTAATATTTATAACAATTCCGAAAGCTTAAAAAACATGATAAAGGGCTATAATAAAACCGACCGCATATTTGAGTTTTACAATGGCACCATCATAGAATTTAAAAGCTATGCCGATGCCCAGGACGCAAAATCGGGGAAGCGGGATTACCTTTTCATAAACGAAGCCAACGGCATAACATATGACATTTATACAGAACTTGCCCTACGTACCCGCAAACGCATTTTTATTGATTACAACCCCAATAACAGCTTTTGGGTTCACGAACAATTGATTGGCAGACCGGGAGTGCAGCTTATTATATCAGATCACCGGCATAACCCATTCCTGGATCAGCAGATGCGGGATAAAATAGAATCATTAAAGGCCGTTGATATAGAATTGTGGAAGGTTTATGCCCGGGGCCTTACCGGTAAAATCACCGGACTCATTTTCAACAACTGGTACATTTGTAATGAGATCCCGGCCGACGCCACCCTAATCGCTGCCGGCCTTGATTTTGGCTTTACTAACGACCAAACCGGCTGTTTACAGGTATACAAGCGAAACGGCGAGCTTTGGGTGAATGAACTTTTTTATGAAACCGGCCTTACCAATACCGATATATCCGGCAGGCTTAAAGCTACAGATATGAACCGTAAAACAGAGATAATTGCCGATAGCGCCGAACCAAAATCAATAGAAGAATTAAAACGCATGGGCTGGTGGATAAGTGGAGCAAAAAAGGGTAACGATAGTATTAAAAACTCTATTGATATCCTTAAACGCTACAAAATAAACGTTACCCGTGCCAGCGTAAACCTGCGCAATGAACTGGGCCGCTACAAATGGCGGGTAGATAACTCGGGCAAAACAATTAACGAACCTGTTGACAGATGGAACCACCTGATAGATCCGCTGCGGTATGTTGCTTTAAATAAATTGAAGATCAATAACGATACAAAATTACGGTCGCGGTTACCATTTGTAACGCAGCGTACAGTTACCAGCAACGGTGTGTTCGACGAACTGACCGGGCCTTATGGATTGACATAAGCATAAAATCAATTTAAACGTATCCCTGTAAAAATTTAAGATAAAGCTCCCCCTTCAGGGGGCCGGGGGGCTCTTGTTGTAATGATAGAAAAAACACTAAAAACCACCGATGGCAAACTGCGGGTAAAAATACCTACGCAACTTAGCGATGTTACACTGGGCCAAATGATGGCCATGCAGGCCAAGCCCCAGCTTAATGATATTGAAGCAATCAGCATACTTTCGGGTATTGCTGCTGATGACTTGTATTCGGTAAAAAACATTGATGATTTTCGGGATTTTGGCGATGCGGTGTTATCCTTATCCTACCAGATAAAATACCTGTACAACAGCGAAGCCATCCCCAAACAGGTTACTTTTCATTTGCCCGGTTCCGTTCAACCAACAACCGTAAAAGTGTTGCAAAAGTTAGCTGTTGAACCCGCGGGTGCATTCATGGCGGCCAGGGATATTATTGCCGAAGAAATAAACACCCACATTAAACAATACGGTGAAAGCGACTGGAAGGAAAACTTTAATCCGTCATTAAACGCGTGCTGCCAAGTTTTGGCACATTACTTTTTTTGCAGGGCAACCGGCGAAAAGTATAACGAGTATAAAGTAGAGGAATTTTGTAATCAGGTAAAAAACATGCGGGTAACGGAGGCACTGCCCATAGCCAAACATTTTTTTACCTGTTATCCCAACTTATCGAAACCGAAAACAAGCTATTGGCATCGGCTGCTTCGGGTTTGGAAAAAAGGGCAGGTATCCAGTCGTTTGAAAAGTTTAAATATATCAACACCATAAACTCCCTTGCCGGCGGCGACATCACTAAATGGGATGCCGTTATGAACATGCCCTACGAACGTATCCTCACCAAACTACTCCTCAATAAAACTGAAGCCGAATACCAAAAAAAGTATATGGAGATAAGCCGGGAGGGGTAAAATCAGGTTCGGGGAGTGGGTTGCGAGGTGCGAGGTTACTAAGAGCGAGGTGCGAAGAGCGGCGCGCCAGGAACAGGGAGCAGATACGTTAATTACCCAAATCCCGCTCCCCGCTCCTCATACCCCACTCCTCGCACCATTAATCAATAATTCAATAACTATATAATTCAATAATTAATTAACAACATGCGTAACCAAATAGAAGCCATTGTGCAAACACTCACGGGTAGCCCGTCGTTTGTTTATGGTACCCAAACCGAGCTTAATACCCTGGCAGACGATGCCACTTTCCCGTGTGTATTTATGTACCCCCTGCAACCTATAGATCTATCGCCGCAGGTAAACGGATCTGTAGATAACACTTTTACCATTTACCTCGAATTTTTGTTTAAAACAGATTTTGGACAATATACCGCCGATAATGAAACCTACATAACCCAGGCCTTACAGCTGGCCAACCAGTTCATTGTAAAAGCATCAACATATCGCGAAGGCGAAGGCCGGTATTTCCGCATTAAAGCGGGCAACAAAGCCAAATGTGTACCTGTTTATAATAAGTTTGATGTTAATACCACTGGCATTGGCCTAACCATTACCCTGGCTACCATGTACTTTGATGTGTTTTAACATAGTGGCACTTAGGCAAGCATCCCATCATCAAAAACAAACTATTTTAATATGGCTATAATAGCAAACATCTCAATTACCAATGCATCAACAACAGATGATATACAGGTTTATGGCGACGTATATATTTCACTCACCAATGCAGCAGGCAACCCGGTAAACGGCAATTTTGTTGAGGTTACTTATACCGAAAACATTAACGGAACCATTAGCAATAAGGCAGTAAACATCCCGGGCCAAAGCCTCAAAATTTTCAGTGGGCTACTTAGCAATGAAACCAGTGGCTACTTTGTATCGTTCACAACCCCAAAGGTTGCTACCGTGCCGGCTACGCCCCCACCTACTCATGCCTGCGATATGGTGATAAATTTCATCAATATTGATAAGCAGGAATCGGTAGCCGGGGCAGCCGACGCGCAAGTTACCGTACATGCCACATCAAGCTACGGACCAATCATGTACAGTAAAGACCTGGGCAGTACCTGGCAGCTATCGCCAGTGTTTAGCGGCTTAAGCTATGGACTGGTGCAAATCATGGCTAAGGATTCAAACCCTTTAGGCTGTACCGATCAGCTTTCGGTAAACATAAATACCCTTTCGGGGCTACTGGTAGATGATCCATCGGTAACGCTAACAGGGGGCAATGTTTCCCGCTGGAGCGCGGCTTTTAATCCCATTGTTTTCATTTACCAGCGTAAGGATTTTGCGGTACATGATGTAACCCAGGCTGCTGGTAATGGCTTTGCACAAGTGGCGGTTAACACAGCATTTATTAATCTTACCAACTCGGTGCCTAAAGTTTTTATTGGCGATACCGTATACATCAATGCCGGCCCTTATAAAGGGGTTTATACCATTGTGGGGATAAGTATTTTCAGCATAGTAATAAACACCGCATTTGCGGGTAATGCAACAGGTTTTATCAACATCAACAGGCTGCGACCTTATCATAAGGTTATTACAAAACTAACTTATATGGATAAGTTAACCGGCAGGCAAAACACCATAACCTCAACCAATCGACCTAATAACGAGGGCATTGTAAGGGCAGATCTATCCAACTTTTTGCAAAGCCTGCTGCGCCCTGCTGATGACAGCAGTTATACCCAAACAAATTTCAGGGATGATAACCTGAGCGCCAGCTATCAGCTGCAATATATTGAGCGGTACGATGGTGACAACTTAGATGAGAACAACCTTATTTACACCACCATTGCCAACCCTTATTATGTGGTTTACGCGGCTCGGCAGCTTGGCCAGCAATATGGCGGTAACCTGGCAGCGTATGTACCCTTTGCCCATGTTACCGATCCTACTCAACTGGCCCGCTGGGTAACCGACTTTAACGAACCTGCTTATTCCATTGGCTACCCATTTGATATCAGTTTTATTTATAGTGAGGAAATGGTTGGCTTACAATTGTATTGCGAGTTAACGCTGTTGGATATTAACCGCAATCCGCTGGGCGGGCCGCAGGCAAGCTACCTGCTTAATGACGATGGCTCGTGGCTGCTTAACCAGGATGGCGGTAAATTCATAATTGCCAATCAAACGCAGGTAAATACTCCAGTGCCCGCGCAGCTGGGTTTAAACCGTTTAATGATTAACGGCAACTTCCCGCGCGAGGCGTATTACTTTACTATTGCCTTAAAGTATGACGATGAACATACATCACATACCGTAACCCAAACGCAAACTGTACGCATTGATGACGCGGTTGACGACAATTCGGTTTACCTGCGTTGGATTGGCCTAAGCGGATCGTGGAATTACTATCGTTTTGTTTACAACCAGGAAGTTAGCCTCGATGTACAAAATGCAACCATCATTAAAAACTTTGTAAGTGATTGGGAAAATCAGCAAGGCATTGAAGAAGTAATAAGCAAAACCGCCGGGCAAAAAATGAAGGTAATGGCCGAGGATTTGAAGGTTACGGATATCAAGGGACTGCAATCCATAAAATACTCGCCCAAGGTGCAAATGCTGGTGAACAAAAACCCGGTAAAATGGCAAACCATTGTAATAAACACAGCCACTTATAGCGAGTACGAAACACACAACGGCCAGGCGCCTTTCAGCCTTACGTTCAATATGCCATCAATTAACATACAAACGCAGTAAGGATTTGGGATTTCGAATGTTCGTTTTGGGATTGTTTTATCTAAAAATTCAATCCAAATGAACTAATGAACCATTGAACTAATGAACCAAAACTAAAAATGGACCAGATACAATTATACCTTAACTACCAACTGGTTGACCTTATGGACGATAGTCCTATAGCCCTCACCTTTCAGATCAACAACCTTGCCGAAGTAAAAAACCAGCAGGGAAATACCAGCAATCAGTTTAAGCTACCTCTTACGCAGCGCAACCGGCAAATACTGGGTTTCCCGGATGATGTTGCCTTTACAACGCTGCTGCCTTATGATAATTACGACGCCCGCATTATACAGGATGGCCTGGAGATAGTTCCTTACGGCATAGCCCAGCTAAATCTTATTGAGCAGGACACCGCCAGTATAACTGTACTAAGCGGTAACGTTGATTTTTTTGATTCGCTGGATGTGAAGATCTATGATATGGGCGATAGCACAACCACGGTTGGTCAGTTAAACGCCTTTGGCCCTTATGAGCATACCTGGAACCTGCAAACAGTTGCCTTATCGCAAATCAAAACTGAAGGCTATATATGGCCAGTGGTTGATTATGGCAAAATAGCAATCGATTTTAAAAATTCACCTCAAATTGATGTGCGTTACCTACGACCTGGCTTCTTTTTAAAAACAGCCATAAACCTGTTTGCTCAAACCACCGGTTATAAAATAAATCCCCAGTCTTTTTTGCTGCAACAACCGATGTATGATAAACTGATAGTGCAGTTTGCAAACGACAATTTTGAACACGGTGGCGATACGCAAAACAAGCCTGATGAATATGGACTTACCGCGCTGGTAAATGGAACACAAACCATACGCCACTTAAAAACCAGCGACGGCATAGGCACCGTGGCATTCAGCAATATTGTAGCCGATGGTAAAAAACAATTTGATGGTACAACCTTTACTTCAAAGATAATTACCACGGCCAATATAATAGTAACCATTCCACGCGCCAGGCTGGACGGGCGGGTTACTGGCTATCCGGCAAGTGTAAGTATCACCCTTAACAAAGGAGGAACGGCAGGTATTGAAGAGCTTACCACTATTAATTATGATTTTTCGGAGTGGAACCCCAATAACCGCACCAAGGGAAGCGGAGGTAATATTTACGGCTGGCAAACCTTTGGAGCCAAAAGTTTATCAATAGATACTGATTTGGCAATAAACGACAGGATATATATCAGCTATCACTTTTCGGGTAATACGCAATCAAGTATTGAATTTTATGCCGATGCCTCCATGGTAATAAAATCAGTAAATACCAACGTGCTGTATAAGCAGCAGGTACAATGCGAGCGTATTTTCCCCGATATTACCCAGAAGGATCTGCTTAAAGATACACTGCAGCATTTCGGTATTATCTGCCAAACTGATAATACCAACCGTACGGTTACATTTTCGTCATTCAGGGAAATTGTTGGCAATATCCCCGTTGCTGTAAACTGGACAAGCAAATGTATTGACCAGGGTAAAACAGTTTCATTTCAGTTGGGCAATTACGCGCAGGTAAACACCATGACCTATAAAGATGATGATAGCATCCTCCCAAAAAACCTTGGCAATGCGCAAATAAACGTAAAAGACAAAACACTGCCGCTATCAACCGCCCTGTTCGAAAGCCAGTTTGCTCCCACCCTTAACCGGCCTTATATTGGCGATTCGATAGCGCAGATACTTAAGGTTGATACCTCGCAGGATACTGATGCTATTGATTTTAGCATAAGTACCCAACCCCGGTTGTTGATAGACCAAAAGCTCAATCTGCAGGGTTCGGCTGCCATCGCCTTTACCGATGGAGATAACCAGGTTATGGTTAACGATACCATATCCGTACCCTATTTTTACAAACCTGGCGGTGAATACAGCTTACTATGGGAAGACCTGCGGATAGCCTATTACCCCGAACTCGAGAAGATACTCAGCCAAACCAAAAAGGTGGTGCGCTACCTGCTGCTCACCCCGCGCGATATCCTCGACCTCGACCTGCTGATCCCTGTTTACCTGGAGCAGGACAGCTGCTACTATTACATTAACAAAATAGATAGCTGGCGCAAAGGACAACCCGTAAAGGTAGAACTGGTGAAACTTGGTTAAGAGAACATGCCGTGTGTTATCTCCTGTACTGAATCATCTGCATAAAACAAAATAGTAAACGAACCCGGAACTTGGGTAATAACCAATATATCCTCGCGCTTTATGTGGTTTTCATTTATAAAGCGTGAAAGGCGTTCATGGGTGCTAAAGTAGTCTGATTTTAAGATGATCATATTGCTGGCGTTTTTTCAATATGATTATAAAGTGGATATTTTGTTACAGGGTTAGGATAAGATAATAGGCCGCCCGCCAGCGCGTTTGTGCCGCTTGTGCTTAACCAGGCGCAACTCAATTATGTAATTATTTTAATTTGCATTTCATTACTGAATTTATTATTTTTACCAATAAAATTAGCAAACCTAAATAATGTCAAATAAAATTTCAACTAAGAAGTCAGGTTTTCAAAAATATAGATGGTTATTAATTGGAACAGTATCTATTATTATAATAGCGGGGCTGGTTTTAGCTAATAAATCCTTTTTACAGCTCTATTATTTAAATGCAAAAAACAATCATTATAAACTCCAGGATAGAATCTTTGCTAAAAAATACGTGATTGATGAACATTCTTATATTTTAAATCTTTACAGAAAAATACGACCCATAGATAAAAATTCATCTGGTAAACCTTACATGATAGAATGTGCATGGGCTATAAGTGTTGACAGTTTAAAGAAATATAAAACAACGTGTATAGGCACCTATACAGGATATAAGATTTATGACGTAAAAGCTGGTGATAATTTTCATCCGATGATATTTTTCTCTTTAGTTATCAATAAAAAAGCTTTAGTTAAACAAACAGGAACTAATCTTTACGATCTGCCATCAGGTTATACTTATGAGGATGGACCTTTTTACGTACTTGCAATCCAAACTAGTAACAAAGACGCTTTTTAAGTTTAAATAATTCATTTCTCAAACTTAAAAATATTTTATATTATGCCAATTGGCACTTAAAACATAATTATTATGGCAAATCAAAACACCGTCGGAATCACCGACGACGACATTAAAAAAGCAAAGGAGTATAAAGATGCTATGAATGCCTTAAAAACTTCTATAATTGGCGTTAACAGTAAACTACAGCGTTAAAAACTATTATTCTTCTCCATAATACCATAAAACGATCCAATATTCGGTCTGCGTAATTACTACTATATCGTCCTTTGTAAGTCTGAGATTATTTGCAAACGATGTTAGTTTGTCCAAATCCTTAAACGCTTTCGATTTTAATATTTTCATACCAATTAATTATTTACTAAACCTATAAAAATGGCAGATGATAACAAAATATCCATTGATGTGACAATCACTGGCGAGCAAGAAAGTACGGCATTAGCTACACAAATTATCCAAGAATTAGTTAATTATTCTTCTCCATAATACCACAAAACAACGCAGTATACTGTCTGCGTAATTACCACTATATCATCCTTTGCAAGTTTGAGTTTATTTGCAAACGAGGTTAGTTTGTCCAAATCCCTAAATGTCTCCGATTTTAATATTTTCATAACAATTAATTATTCAATAAACCTATAAAAATGGCAGATGATAACAAAATTTCCATTGATGTTACTGTAAGTGGCAATGGACAAAAACAAATAGATACCTACACCAAAGCGTTTGACAGTTTACGCAAATCTGTAAACGGGCTCTCACAACCATTTAATTCATTCTCAAATAATCTAAATACCTTAGATCGTAATTTATCAAAATATACCGAATCATTATCTAAACTTAACGATCAACACAAAGAAGTAGCATCTGATAGTGATAAGATGTATGATAATGTTACCAATGCGTCGTCCTCATTTGTCTTGTGGAATGAAGTAGTTATACTATTTACCAATACAATGAGAACTTGGGGAGTTGCCCTTTCCGGAGGGTTAGGTATTATTACAGCTTTTCTTCCCGAAATTATAAACTTTGCAACCGCCTTATTTAAGGGAAATGACGCTTTAGTGGCTGTAACAAAAAACTTTAAAAATCTCAATGATATAATGAGATCATCAAACAAAGATGTCGCATCCGAGTCTACCCGGCTTAAAATTCTTTATAAATCGGCAACAGACTTAAATAATGCTACTGCTGATAGACTTTTAAGCGTGAAAGAACTTAAGAAAGAATTTCCAAGTCATTTTGCAGGCTTGAAAGATGAAATCATAATGAATGGTAATGCCAAAAGTAGTTATGATGACCTTACCAAATCAATATCTGAGAATGCAAGAGCAAGAGCCGTTGAAATTAAAATAGAGCAATTAGCCGAGTTTGCTTAACCAACAAAGCAACTATGTAATTATTTTTATTTGCATTTCAATATTGAATTTATTATTTTTACCAATAAAATTAGCAAACCTAAGCAATATGGCAGATTTTAACGAAATAAGAGATTACGCAGAAGAACGCGGAACATACAATTTTTTAAGCCGTTTTCTCAGAAGTGGAAACGTAATGAACAAACTGTTTTGGACGGCACTTGCTGCTGTTATTGGTATCGGGTTGTTTATCTTTATTATTCATGGCGCCTTAAATCAGGATTCAAAATTAACTTGGAACAAAGTAAAACCAGGAGATAGATTATATGCTTATGATGGCTTTTTCAAAGACACTATCCTCACAGAATTCACGCCGTTTAGATTATTGAAACCTATAGCGGCATCGGATATAGATACAATGAAGATACAGGAATGGGAAAAAGTAAAACTCAAAGCACAACTTGATACTTCCTTAAAACCACAACTTGTAACTGCCGAAATAACATATAAAGTTGATAGCCTTTTCAAGTCAAAATCAAGTTTTGTGGGTATATATGTAGGAAAGGATAGTATTCATGAATCTGGATTTATAGATCATTGGTATATATTTAAACCAGCGTTTAAAAAACCATCCCATTATTTATTAGACATTCCCAAAGGCTATATTTTATCAAATGATAATTACTATATGGATGCAAGTGACGCAAGATTAGAAGAAGCCCCGCAGTTTAAAAAATAAAGCAAATGCTTTATTTCTAATAAATTATGCCAAATGTCATATTAAACATAAAAAACAATGCCAAATGAAATTAACAAACAAATTTTATCGGATGTAAATACCGGTACCGATCAGCTTAAAAACCAAGCGATTGAAATGAGCAAATCGCTCGATATCCCGCTGGTCTATTCGTGCCGCGTGTAATAACTAATCGCAACCCACCTGTGTAATTATTTTAATTTGCATTTCAATATTGAATTTATTATTTTTACCAATAAAATTAGCAACCTAAAAAATGTCAGCATCGACTATAAACAATAATAAACCCAAACGTAAAAGATGGATCATAATTAGTATTATTATCCTTTTATTTAGTATTGGTTATTTTGGAAGATATTACTTTATAGCTGCTTATATGACATTTATACCTGTTCATTTAGATAAGGGAGACAAACTTTATGCCGCAGATGATTGCATAAGCCATGATCTTGACATAAATATTTATAAGATAATAAGACCAATGACCCTTGCTGAAATTGAGCGTTTAAATATTGATTCTTCGAAAAAGTCTGATCTGATGAAAAAATTCAATCCATCTGCTCCTTTAAAGATTATTAATACAGGGGATGCTATAATAATTAAACGGTTACTAAAATACAAAACTGCCTATATAGGTGATTATGTTAAAAGAATGTCGATAAAAGGTGAACCATATTTTTATGCTATTAAACCTGTTGTGCAAATGATAGATAAGGTAATCAATCCTGATAAGATCCCCAATAATTACGTAATTACTGATAGCTGTTATTATATACATACATACAATACGACAAAAGCCCAAACATCAATATTCTAATTTTGAATCAAAATTAGAATCTCAAAAAAACTTCACAATTATGCCATTTGGCATTAAAAACATAACTGAATAAAGATGGCAAATCAAAACAACACCGGAATCACCGACGACGACATTAACAAAGCAAAGGAATACAAAGATGCTATGGACGCCTTAAAAACTTCAATAGTAGGCGTTAACAGTAAGCTCCCCGAATTTTCTGATGGTTTAGAAGCAGGGCTTAAAGCAATTGGTGAGAAACTACCCGAGGTGGTAGAAGCTATGACCAAATTAAATGCCCAAAATAAAGAACTTGCGGCATCCGGTCAAAAACCAGTAAGTGTGTTATCCCAGTTAGCATCATCCATGTTTTCCTGGAACTCGATAATATCAGTAGGTATTACCTTACTTACCACTTATAGCGGGGCTATAATCAATTGGGTAAGTGAATTAATTAAAGGCGAAACAAGACTATCCGCATTCGGTAAAGCGATGAAAGATAACGCTATTATTGCTGACGCTATGATCCAAACCAGATTAAGAGGCGCGCAATCTGCACAAGGCGAACTAACTGCCTTAAATAGTTTATATAGGGCTACGCAGGATCATAATGTAAAGCTGACCGACCGAATAAAAATAATCGATGAACTGAAAGATCAATGGCCCAATACTTTTAAGGCCCTTAAAGATGAAACTATATTAACTGGTAAAGCGTCTAATGAGTATAAGAATTTAAAGGAACAAATACTGGCTGCAGCCTATGCCGAAGCCTATAAAAACAAAATTACTTCAAATGCAAGCAGAGCTTTAGAAAATGAGCAAAAAATAGCAAAAGAAAGGGCTAATAATTTAAAGATATTAGCTCAGCAAAAAAAGACAAATGATGAAATAGATGCGTTGTCTCCAAAATCTTATGATTCAGCGGCAACACAATTTAGTAAAAATTTTTTATTGGCTCACGGAGTCAAAGAGCCTTACACTAACGAGTGGGAGAAGCAAAAAAAGTTACTTGCTGAAAGCGATAAAGTAATTTATGATTTACATTCTGATACCAAGTTGCTAAATACAGAGAACGACAAACTTGCCGATTCTGTAGAAAAGTTAACCGTAAAATATGGAGCCAGCGTCCTTGCCAAAGGTGATTCAGCTAAAAAACTGGAGCAGAGTTTCAAACAATCTACTCCAGAACAAACCAACTCACTTGCTGCTGCCGAAAAAGCATACCACGATTTTCAACTAAAACAAATACAAGACACGGCTAACGGATTGGCTAAAAAAATAGAATCGCAAAAAAACAGTTATACCGAGGAACAAGCTACACTAAAACGTTTGTATGATAACAAACTCCTGAGTCAGGAAGATTACAGTAAGGAAAGCCAGCAGCTGGAAGAAAAATATCATATAGGCCTTGGCGAAATTGTTAAGCGAATGGATGCCGATGAACTGGCCAAAGTACAGCAGCAACAAAAAGACCTTGTTGATGCCCAGCAACAAAAAGATGTTATTGATAAAGACCAGCATAACGTTGATAAAGCCCTACCCTGGAATAAACTGGAGGCCGAAAAGCAGCTGATAACGGATAAATACAATTTCGAAATTCAAAAGGCCGCCGAGGCTGGCAAAGACACCGCCGAGATCAGACTACAATATGAACAGGCAATTACCGATGCCACAAAAAAGAACGAGCAGGACCGTAAGGACTTCGCCGTAAAAGCTGCCCAGCAAATTTCGGATAAGGCATTCTCCATCATCGGTAATAACATAAAATCATCAAGCGATGCCAAAATACGGGGACTGGAGCAGGATAAGGCTGCTGAACTAAGCAATAAGAGTTTAACTGCTACCCAGCGCAAGGCCATTGAAGCCAAATACCAAAAACAGGAAGCCGCCGAAAAGGTAAAGGCCTTTAAGGCCGAACAAAAGGCTTCGATATTGCAGGCCGTGGTTAACGGTGCGCTGGCCATTACCAAAGCCACTTCGCAGGCGGGTGTATTGGCACCGCTTGTTATTCCGGGTATTATTGCTTCTACCGCCATACAGGTGGCCACTATTGCGGCTCAAAAAGCTCCTCAGTATGCCAAGGGCGGCTTGCATTACCAGTCGGACGGGCGGGGCGCGCTGCTGCCTGGTTACAGCCGTACCGATAATACCAATGCCTACCTGCGTTCGGGCGAGGCGGTGGTGGTGTCAGAAGCCATGCGCAATCCTTGGGCACGCAACCTGGTGAGCGCCATAAACGTAGCACACGGCGGGCGTGATTTTTCGGCTCCAAATACCGGCAGCGGCTATGCCATAGGCGGTATATTTACCGATGGCGGCAACGCCAACCGTTACTACAACCAACCGGTTAATGATGTAAAAGACCTGGCCAATACGCTGGCCTACCAGTTGATCAACAACTTCCCCCCTATTTATGTAGACGTGAAGGACGTTAACAACCAACAAAACATACTGGCTCAAACGGTTAACAGGGTGAATCTTTAATTCAAAAGGCAAAATTAAAAAGTCAAAATAACTGAGTACACGGATGCACTTATGCCAATATGCATTTCAAACATACCTTTTGCCTTTTGCCTTTTGCCTTTTGCCTTTTGACTTTTGACTTTTGACTTTTGACTTTTGACTTTGAAAATGGATATTAAAATAGCAAACACCCTGTTTGATGATGGCGTATTTTCGGCCATGTACAAGGCAGGCTTCATCACCACCAAAATATTTACCTACCGCGAAATTTACCTTTGGATAAACGCCCAAATGCAGATTCGCCACATCACCAAAAACCAGGCTGTACTGGAGGCCGAAGTAAAGTTCGGTAAAGACGAACGCACCATCTGGCGTGCGTTGAATTGCTTTACGGCTTAGGTGGTTCGGGTGGTTATTGTCTGAACCACGATTAAACAGATTAAGGAATTCGCAGGATTAAAACATTTGCAAATCAAAATCTAAAAATCTGATGAATCCTAAAAATCCCAGTTCAGACAAAATACAGCGCACTGACAAACTACTGTCACCGTCAAACAAAATAATAGTGCCGATATTTGTTATGTCGATCAATTAGTCTGAACCACGATTAAGAAGATTGAGGGATTACAGTATTAAATACTTGCCAATCAAAATCCTAAAAATCTGATGAATCTCAAAAATCCCGGTTCAGACAAAATTCAAACCCACTGACAAACTACTGTCACCATCAAACAAAATAATACTACTGATATTTGTTATGTCAATCAATTAGTCTGAACCACGATTAAACTGATTAAGGGATTTAATGGATTAAAATACTTGCCAATCAAAATCCTAAAAATCTGACGAATCTCAAAAATCCCGGTTCAGACAAAATTCACCCACTAACAAACCACTGTCACCATTAAACAAAACAATAATATCGATCTTTGAATTATGCCAATCGGCATCACAAACATCAATCAGAATTAAAGGATTTTAGAATTTATAGAATTCATTTCCCAATTCTGAGAATCCAAAAATTCTGAACATCTGCTTCAGACGAAAATCTCAATACTCATATCTAACATCTCATATCTAAACACCAATGAGCTACAAAATTTATTTATACGATACCGAAACCGACTGTATAGGTTCGGGCAGCTTATCATCAGCCTACATACAAACCCAGCTGGAGGCAGCTGCCGGCGGCGACGTTGAGGTCCACATTAGTTCGGTAGGTGGCAGCGCCTTTGATGCCATAGCCATTTATGATCTTTTGAAAAAATATCCCGGCAGGGTAACTACATATATAGATGCGCTGGCCGCTTCGGCAGCTTCGGTTGTGGCAATGGGCGGCCAGCAGGTGGTGATGAGCAAGTACGCTCTGCTTATGATCCATAAACCTATGGTAGGCAGCGGCGGCAATGCCGATGAACTTTTAAAAGATGTGCAGATGTTGAATGTAGTACAATCGCGCTTGGCGCAAATCTACATGGACAAATCCGGGTTAGACGGCGTAACAGTAAACAGTTTAATAAACTCCGTCACCTGGATGACTGCCGATCAGGCGCTCGACCTTGGTTTTATAGACCGCATTGAAGATTATGCCGATACAACCATCACCAACAGCGCACTCATTCAAAAATACACCAGCACCGCGCCAGCGGTTTACCAGCGATGCATTAACAAAATCTTAAACAATAAAAACAACATGAACATCGAAAACAAGGAACTTATCGAGAAAACCACGTCGGTTTTGGATAAGATTATGAACTTCTTTAAAAAAGTGGTGAACAAACAAACCATTACCGACAAAGGCACCCTGCATCACGCCGGCGACATGGATACCGGCACCGAGGTGTATGAGGATGAAGACATGACCACCCCCGCCCCTACCGACACCTACACCACCGCCGAGGGAAAAAAGATTGCCGTGCAAAAAGGCCAGGTAAAGCAAGTTACCCCAGCCCAAACAGATGCCGAAGATGATGACGACGATGACGTACCAACAGATAAATTTAGCACATCAAAAAAAGCAACTGAAATCCAAAACCGCCTGCAACAGTTAAAAGCCAGGTTACATGCCCAAAACACCTTGCTAACCGAAGCACGTACAGCGCTGGAAGAAGCCGGCAGCCGCTTGCAAAAAACTCGTATCGAGGTTAAAAACGAAATAAAATCAACTTTTATTCCCGAAGGTTCAAAACGCAGCAACAAAGCAAAAACCGAAGCAAGTCCATTTTTTGCCCCTCAAAGCGAAATAGCTAAGAACGCAGTTAAACGGGCTGTAGGAAAATAAGAAGTTGGAAATCTGTTGCCTGAGGCCAGGTTCGCGGGTCGGGTAATATCATTCTTCTCAAAACAGCAATACCAAACAAAACAAAAATCAGAATAAACCGGCAACACGCCACACAAAACACAAACCAGAATAAAAAATGGCTCAATTTACATTCACAAACAACACCTATGCCGGCGAAGCGCTGGCGGGTTTTATGGCAAGCACGCTACTGGAAGCCGATTCGGTAAAGCGCGGTTTGCTAACCGTAATTAACGACGTAAAATCACGCAAGGTGATCCTTGATGTTGATGACGATGTTATACTCCAAAACCCATCGGGCATATTCGCTGACCAAGGTACTACTGCCCAGCAAACCGAAAGCTACCTTGACCCTGTAGTTTACGAGTTTATGAAACAGGAACAATGGGATAAACTGGCCCAATCATGGGAAGCCCAAGCTCTTAAACCCGGCGCATTCATGGACTATGAAGGTATTGTTGATCTATCCGACTTTATGGTTCAACGCTACCTAACCAAGATACAAATAGCCAACGAACGTTTGTACTGGCTTGGTAAAGGCGCCACCAAAGAGGCCGCATTTACAGCAGCCTTCCCGGGATTATTACCTTCCATCTCTGCAGCATCCGGCGTTTACAAAGTTGATCTTAGTAAACCGGCAACTTCAATGGCGGCTACCGCAATTGACGCAACTGGTATTGTAACCGTAACCGATACCAGCAAATTAGCCGATGGCGACGTAGTTACCATTACAGCAGTAACTGGTACAAGTAAGGATACTACCAATGGCGCATCTGGTGCACCAAACGTTCAAGGACAATCGTATTTCATCAAAATTGCCAGTTCAACAACCTTTAAACTGGTGCGCAACTACAACGAGGTTAACACCCGTAAACCAGCTACATTCAGCGGTACAGCTACAGCGGCTACAGCGAGCTTCATTAATGCCAGCAACGTTTTAAGCGTATTAGCCGGCATCTACGCCCAACTTGACCCTGCCGACCGCAGTCAGGCCGATTTTAACCTGCAGATCCCACTGCACGTTGGCTACGCCTACGCACAAGCCCAGGCAGACAAGGCTGTAAACGTATTAAATGCCTTTACCGATTCTAAAAAGATGGATTACCTGGGCTTACCCCTACAACTGATGAATCACTGGCAAGCCAACACCATTTTGGGCGCCAGATCATCAAATCTGTTCTTAGGTGTTGATTTACTTGGCGATGCATCAGAACTATCAACTGTTTACATGAAGCCCTACACCAACGATAACGTAGTACGTATGAAAGCCCGCATGAAAGCAGCCGTAAACTTCAAATTTGCCAACGAGTTATTTTATTTAAGCGCGTAGGTAGGTATCAAGTAGTTAGTAGCAAGACTATTTAACAGAAATGATCGCAAAATAGTTGATACCTGCTAATTAACTACTTGATACCCAAAATTCACTAATTCATCAAATCACTAATTCAATAAATAAACAATGTCAATTTACAATAAAATAAACGCTGGCTTTGAGCTGGGCACAGACGAACCTATTACATCGGGTATTGAAGATGTTATCTACATTTTTAACCAGGATGATATTACCTTAACTTATGATGTGGCCAATCCACTTATCATAACCGGTTTAACATCAGTTGGCACAGCCAAAATCTACAAGTTTGCAGGCACGAATAACAGTTTCAACACCAGTTCTAAACTGGCCAAAACCCAGGTTGGTCCGCGTTATACCGAAGAAATAGACTTTAACATAGCTGGTCTTTCTGTAGATATTAAAGCGCAGTTAATGGCGATGGGTTACGGTAGAGTACGCGCCATAGCGGTTAATAACTATAAATCAAGCGATTCGGCAGTTGAACTTTTTGGCGCTGTTAACGGATTGATCCTAACCGATGCCGAACGCAATGCGGCCGATGAAACCCTGGATGGTGGTTACAAACTAAAATTAACCAACCCGGATAAGCTGAAAGAGCCATATCCACCACGGGCTATATCTATAGCCCCGGAATCAGGTTCGGCAACGTATGCCAGTACTATCGCTGCCATTGAAGCACTTGTAGCATCGGGTATACACCAATAAGTCATTAGCAATTACAGGAAGACTAAGGATGTTTACCTTATTTCAATAAGGCACTACTGAAAAGCAAATGACCAAATCAATGTCCAAAAAATATATATTAAAACCCGGCAAGCATCAGTTCGCCCCGGGTTCACCGGCAGTGCACAGCAATGATAATTTAAGCGATGCTGAAGCACAATGGTACCTGGAGAAATATCCGCACATCGCGTCGCTGTTTACCAGCATGCCGAAAGACGAAAGAACTGAAAATACGAAAGTGAAAAGAAGTAAAGTATCAAAGTCGGCAGTTGCGGAAGTTTCAACAAATCATTAATTCTTTAACTCAATAATTCACCAATCAAACTAATGAAAACTTATCTACCGCAAATTGAGCGAAGAATATTGGTACGGCCCAACCAAACCTACGGGATACTCAACTACGATCTGGACAATGCCTACCCTCAGCGTATGCTGGAGCTTGTAGCCGGCTCCCCCACCGCCAAAGATTGCTGGAACAAACGAACCAAATTCATAGCAGGTAACGGCTTTGAAGCCAAGGACCTGGCGAAACAGGTTATCAACCCCAAAGGCCTTACAATGGCCAAATTACTAAAAGCCCTGGCAACAGATAAAGCTTTGTTCACCGGCTTTGGCATCCATGTAAATTATAATGCCAATTATAAAATAGCATCTGTTAACTACGTAAAATTTGAGGATATACGCATGGGCGATACCGACTGTACAGATACTGCCGACAAATACGCGCTATACTCAGATTGGGGGCGCAAAACCTGGAAAAATATCATGCGCAGCAAGATCACTTTTCTTGACCAATACAATCCAGACCCTGCAGTTATAGAAAAACAAGTTACCGACGCAGGTGGATGGGAGCATTATAAAGGACAGCTATTTTACTTTAATCCCGAGGTGGATGATTATCCTTTAATTGAAGCAGACTCCGTTTGGGAAGATTTTGAAACGGAAGCAGGTATTAAGGTTTTTAATAACCGCGAGGTAACAACCGGTTTTTTACCATCAACTATGCTTTTCATGCAGGCCCGCCGCGAAGAAGCGGATAATAGCCGCCCGGATGCTGATGAATATGCAGGTATTAATACGCCATCGCAACTGGAAAAAGATCTGGGCGCATTCCAGGGGGCAAAAAGTGCACAAAAAATAATAGTAATTGAATATGAAGATGAAAACACCAAACCCGAATTTAAAGCCTATCCTATCCAAAATAATGATAAGCTGTTTGAAACTACTGAGCGATCAGTTGAAGCGCGTATTATCAAAGGTTTTTCAGTCCCCAAAGAATTGATTAATGCCGAAAAATCATCAGGACTGAGTAATGGCAGTGAAAAAAAACAAGCCATACTTGAATTTAATGACAATACGGCGGGAGACAGACTTGAACTTTCCGAAACACTCGCTGAAATTTTTGGACATTTTTATGTAGATGTTAATCCGGATAAAAACTGGAACATTATTCCCGTACCTGCAATAGCTGCGGATGATAACGCTGGTATAAAAGCCGGCAATAGCATTAATGATCTGTTATCGTCCAATATACCATCTGTCAATAAAATCGCCGCATTGATCCATGCCTATGGCTTTAAACAGGCAGAAGCCGAAGCTATGTGCCCCTAACCTCCAATCGGGGCAGTGTTAAACCTTAATTATTAAAATCATGAAAAAACAAATTAAAATGCCCCGCCTCCCGGCGGGTTGGGAGGCCATGCTATGATCTATCTGATAAATCAAACCACTTTTCAGCAGTACGAAGATATTGCTATAAATATTAAACCCGAGCGACTAAATATCTTTATTAAAAAAGCGCAGGAACTGGACCTGAAACCCTTTTTAGGACATGCTTTATACTATGACCTTTTAACGCACTTTAATGAAGACGGCACATTAAAAGATGATGCCTCCCAGCCGTACAAAGACTTAATTAATGGCAGTGAGTATCTTGACCAGTTTGGGCATATTGTTTTATACGAAGGTCTGGCACCTACAATGGTATACTTCACTTTTGCCCGTTTCATTGAAAACGATGCCATACATTACACGGCAACCGGCCCGGTAATCAAACACCACGATAATGGTGACGCGCTTTCATCACCAGAAATTATAAAACTGGTACAACAGCAGCGAAGTATAGCCAACGCTCACGCTAACGACGTTGAGAAATTCTTGTTGGATAATAAAACTGATTTCCCGCTGTGGAGATACAACGATAAAAATAAAAGTAGCAGGCAACCCGGTCCGCGTATACGTGGGATTGATAAAAACGACTTCAACTATCCCGGCAGTTACAACAATTACAACTTACCTATAACCGAATTCTTAAACTAATGGCAAACGACAAAAAAATAAGCGAATTGCCATTAGTATCTACCATCGGCGCAAATGATAGTGGCGTTTTAGTTAAAACAGGTACCGATTACCAATTTAGTTTTAACACATTACTCCAATTTATCGGGTCGGAGCTAACTGTGGGTGCCAATTTATTTTTTGGTGATACGATACCACAAAACCTTACCGGAAAAAATGGTGATGTATTCGTTAATATCATCAACGGGTACTTCGCCCAAAAAGTAAATGGTACATGGATAGTGGTTTATACCCCTTCAGCTGGCATAGCGGATGGAACAGTTTTATATGGCATAAGCATACCAGAAAGTGCTACCGGTAAAAACAACGACACTTATATAAATACCCTGAGTGGGGTTTTCTATAAAAAATCAGACGGCGTATGGAACCAGGCATTCTCTATGCAAACAGGTCCAGCAGGGGCAACAGGATCAACAGGGGCGACCGGCCCCGCAGGCGTTAATGGTAAGACCATACTTAGCGGTACAGGCAACCCATCAAATCTTTATACCGGCAGCGATGGTGACTATTATATTAATATAGCCAATTACTACTTCTTTGGCCCCAAGGCGGCGGGAGTATGGCCCTTGGGGTTTTCATTATATAATCTTCCCTCTGAGTCTGTAATACTACCTTTTACCACGGGTTCTGCAAATCCAATAGTCATTGATAATTACCAGAATAATTATGCTTCGGATTTGGGAAACAGGCCATCCATAATAATAACTGAAAAATTAACTGACGACGGTGTTGGTAATCTCGCTGAAATTGACAGAAATGATATCAGACCGATAAGATATTATTCTGACTCGCCGGATAACACATTATTAAGCAGAATAAGTATAGATACAGGCAGTGGAGCGGTATTGACAAATTCCTATTTAATTAAAATTTCAACATGAGAAAAATACACTATTTTCTACTACTGATTATGCTCACAAGTTTCAATGTAAGTGCACAATCAGACCAACAACCCACTAATGCAACGAATCCATTGTCTAACATTTTAATTTGGAAAAATCAGAATGATACTACAACCAGGGAATTATATACAAGTTTAGGTTATAGTGGTGGCATACCCCGGTTTGAACGAATTCCCCGTTATCATGATCTGCAATTTAAGTTTCTATCAAAGATGGATAGCGTTGCGCTATTAGCGACAAGATATTGGGTAACTCATAGTAATAATACATATAATGGTACGCAAACATTCAATATTGTAAACGCAGCCCAAATCAATTCAACCTACGGGCAATATGGGAATTTAGATATAGGTATTCCTGGTGGTAATGGATTGCAGCTAACGAATGGAGTAGTCGCGCATTTTTATAGTCCCGATACATTTAGCCAATCTACAATATATCAAAGCAATGATACCTCATTAAATATAGCTACAAATGGAGGAGCCAATACAACCCAATTTAAAAACAATAACATCTACGATAAGTTTGGAATTCGGTATTTAAAAACTGGCGATGTACCTACGGCGGCGCAATCAAACCATTATGCAGATAGTTTAAAAAAACAAATACTTACTGGAAATAATATTTATACTGGCTCAAATAACTTTACAGCTCAGCCTCAATTATTTGGAGTTATAAATTTTCAAAATGGTTATATTAGAGGGGACGCGCCCGAAAACTTGGCTTTACACTTAGGTGCGCGGAACGGTTTACAAATATCAGGTATCACCGGAACGCAAATAGCTTCATTGAATGATTTAAATCCTTTTGCCGATAATCCGGGGATAGAATTTTTCATGCCCGTTAGTATACCTAAAACTAATAATTCTACAGCTGTAACTATATCTAACCCAAGTGGCAATAGCTATCTTTATATGGGTGCTAATTCTCTATCTATTACAGATGAAGGAACACCATCAGTAATAAGTTCTGTTTTTAAAGATTATTGGCAATTTACTAACAATAATAAACAGGGTAAATTGTATCCCCCTACCTTAACTGATAATAGAACTTGGAATTTACCCGATACAAGCGGTACTATTGCCCTTGTTGGGGGTTCTGGTGGGACTTTGCCTGTTGGCGATACAGTAGTATTTGCCCGAAAAACAGCTATCAACGCCAAGGTAGACACAACCCGTTTCAGAACCTCACCCGATAGCACAAACTTATTTGGAGGCATTATAGCCCCCTCATCGCCAGGCGGTCATAACAATATATTTTTCAGGTCTAAGTATATAAGTGATGTTACATATAGAAACGATGGGAATACAGTTATAGGAGCGGGTACAGCTCCAAAACTAACTACTGCGCGAGAAATAACCGCCATGGGGTCTAATACATTGGGGCAATATACAGGAACGGGTAATGGTATTGAAGATGGCATAATATCAGCTTTCGGTACAAATGTTTTTTCAAGATTACCTGGCATTAACTTGGAAGGCGGTGCAAACCAAAACAATGAGGGCTTCGGACAAAAGGCAGCAACTCAGGCCACCTCCGCATTGGGTTCAACTATTATAGGCACACATAGCGCAAATTCAGCCTCGAAGCTTGTTGAAACTGTGATTATGGGACATGCTAACGGTGGTTCAGCATCTAGAGGTGACGGCTTTAATGATACACTAACTAATGTAACCTCAATTGGATCGTCGGGGCTTGGGGGCGTTGGTAATAAACAAGGAGTAGTTAACATCGGTTTTGGAGCCTCCCAATTTGCAACAGGATTAGATTATTCAACCATCACCGGCTCGTTTTCTTTTCAAAATGGAAAAGGTACACACCATGCCATATTTGGCTCAGGATCAAGTCCCAATTTAACCGGCGACGGAAATACCAATATAGGCGATATAACAGCCACTGGTTCTAATACGCAATCTAACTCGATAAATATAGGCCGGGGGGCTGGTAACAATGAATCAGTTAGTAATATAATGACGGCTGGTAGTACCCTATATCCTGTAAACGCTGTTTATTTTGGTAAAGGTCGAACCGCTGCATTGCCGACAGATTATACAATTAGCGGTACTGCTTCAACAGCTGCCAATACGAGTGGCGGTAGCATCTTTATACAGGCAGGATCAGGTAGAGGACCAAATGGTAATAAAGGAAGCGTTTATATTGGAACACCAGATAATGTAACGGGCTCATCAACACAACAACCTGTTACAAATAAGGTTGCCTTTACAAGGCTAGGTAATATAATAGCAGGTTTTAATGCTGAAACACTATCAGATGGTGGAGCTAAATTTCAGACTCAGGGAACAGCAACTGCAGGAACAACCGGTCGTTCGATTTCGACATCATTAATACACGCTCCAACTGCAAATAACCAAACTATCGTTGCTAATGTGTTTCAGGATACATTTGTAGCAGGTACTGGTGCATTAACTTCAACTGCTTCAGGTACAACAACCGCAGCTGATGGAACTGTTACAGCCCAGGCAACTGTTACACTAACTGGTACTGGTTCGGGTGCTACCTATACAGTTACAACTGTGAGTAACTCAGCTACTATAGTAACAATGGTAGTTGCGGGCATAGGTTATGCAATAGGAGACACTTTTACGATAGCATCATTACCTGGGATTACCTTTACTGTTGCTTCATTAGGGTATACGAGTAGCGCTTCAATTATCGCTCAGTTCAACAATGCCCCCGTCAGGCTTGGAACCATTATCGCCCCTACCACTTCGGGTACAGGTGATACTTATTCAACTGGTGCCGACCTGTTTTTCAAAACATCTTCAAGGTTAGCAAATCTTAGCACCCCTACCGTAGTGGGTACCCTGACTGCAGGTATATGGAATGCTACCGCCATAACTTCTCAATACCTGACATTTGCACCAGGTTCGGCCAGCTTTACCACTAATGGCAGTACAACCAGCTTTAACGTAACCTACACTTCACCCGGCTTTACGCCAATAGCGGTATCATGGATGCCATCTTCCGCTATTGGTGCAAGTGGCTGGTATATCACGTCATTAACATCAACCGGCTTTACCGTAAACTATGTAACCGCACCAGTTACAGGTACGGCAACAGCTAAATATACCTTAATTAAATAAAATCATCATGAAAAAAATAATCTTAATCATTGCATTCGCACTCTTTAATGTCGTATCATTCGCACAGACAGTCGTACAACCAAAACCCGCAGAAAAAAACAAAGCGATTAGCATAGTAAAGTCTGCCACCATTCCAGATAGTCTTCACATGATAACTCTTAACAATACACAAATAAAAGCGTTGTCTGATGCGTTTCAGATTGCCCAACAATTACTAACCCGATCACCAGACATGACAGCTTACCAGGCAAACGAGGCACAAAAATCTATCAGCAAGCTCGGTTTACTGATCGGCAAGCAAGTTGAGCCAAAACCCAAATTAGATACTCTTAAAAAATAATACCATGCAAAAAATAACATCAAGGTTTTTGAGTCTAAATACTCAGGACTTTTTTAAAGGACTTATCGTTACCGTGGCGAGTGCCGTATTTGCATTGGTCGCTGAATCGGTTGAAAAGGGCCAGTTTACTTTTGACTATACCTCAATCTGGCATACAGCTGTTGCAGCGGGTATGGCTTATCTCGGTAAGCAATTTTTCACACCTGCTCAAGCAGTGATATCAATACAATAATGCTTAGGTCAGTTTTCATTTCAAAAATCAAAGATGGGGTAATACACACATGCGTTAATACAGGCATTTTTCCCTCGGTTGTTATAGCACAGGCTTGTCTGGAAAGTAATAATGGTTTGTCGTTGCTATCCGCCAAGTATCACAACTACTTCGGTATTAAGGCGGGTAGTAGCTGGCAAGGGCAAATTGTCAACATGAATACCAAAGAATATGTTAATCATAAACTTATTGTGAACAAACAGGCATTCAGAATTTATTCAGATATCCAATCTTGCTTTGCCGACCATATTAAATTATTTCAAACTGTAAAAGTTTACCGTACAGCGGGCATCTTTAAGTGTGATACAGCCGAGGATCAAGCTAACACATTGTATAAGGCCGGCTACGCAACAGATCCTGCTTATGCTAAAAAGCTGATTGATATAATTAGCGAAAATAATCTGAAAAAATACGACTCGTTATGACAGGCATAGAACATACTCAATTACGTGGCATCACCATTAAAAACATGATCGTTACTATAGTTAGTACCGCGGGTATTGTTATATCGGTAATGACGTCTTATTTCGCATTAAAAAGCGATATATCTGAAGTTAAATCCAATACAGAAACCACTACGCGGGTAAATGAGGTTCGTTTAAAGATGCTGGAAAGTCAGGTTGCCTTATTACAACAGGAAGTGAATCAACTTAAAGAGATCAAAAAATAGTGCTGATTAAAAAAGTTTAAATTCCTTTAGAGTTTAAAACTTTATTGGGTGTGCCCAGGAGCGGATTCGAACCGCCACATCCTTACGAATGCCACCCCCTCAAGATGGTGCGTCTACCAATTTCGCCACCTGGGCATTTTTAAAGCCTAAACCTTAAATCATCAGCTCAATATTTCGGTTAATGATTTAAGGTTAAACTTTGTTTTAGGCGTGCCCGAAGAGAGACTCGAACTCTCAAGAGACAATTCTCAACGGCTTCTGAGACCGCAACGTTTACCAATTTCGCCATCCGGGCTTATTTTCCGATACCATTTAAGCAGACTGTTCTTATAAACTTTAACTTAAAAATGACCGTATTTGCTTAACAAGCGTGCAAATATAATCGTTTACACCAAATTGCAATCTAATTAATAAAAAAATTGAAAGTAACTTGTTACTTGTTGCAGGATGATTAATTTAGAGATTGACATCAATTGATCTTAACTATATGAAAATCAGCATCCGTATTGCCTTTATTACCCTTTGTTATTCGCTTACCTATTCAAATTCAAAAGCCCAAAAAATAACTATAATACAACAAGATAAACCCACAAGCATACGCGGGTTATCTGTAGTAAACGACAAAACCGCCTGGATAAGCGGTAGTAAAGGCTACATTGCCATAACTAACGATGGAGGAAAAACCTGGGACTGGCAACAGATAAAAAATTATGAGCAAGCTGATTTCAGGGATATTGAAGCATTTTCCAACAAGGAGGCTATAATTATGAGTTCAGGAACACCAGCGCTGATTTTAAAAACTATTGATGGCGGTAAAACCTGGCAGGAAAAATTCAATAAGGCTGATAGCGCGTATTTTCTCGATGCCATGGACTTTATTGATCCTAAACACGGGTATATTTTAGGTGACCCTATAAAAAACAAGTTTCTACTGATGGAAACCAAAGATGGTGGTGAAACTTGGGCTGAAATGCAAAATACACCAGAAGCACTACCCGGCGAAGCGGCATTTGCAGCAAGTGGCACCTGCTTGAGAGTAAACAAAGATCTGGGGATTATTATAACGAGCGGCGGTACAGTGGCTCGTTTGTTACAATTATGTAATTACGACAAAGCACAATGGCAAGCAAAAAGCTTACCTATTGCACAAGCAGCGAACAGTAAAGGCGCCTTCTCCATATCAGATGATATGTTAGTAGCCGTTGGGGGCAACTACGCTAAAAATAAGTTAACAGACTCGGTAATTTGCCGGTACGACAAAAAAAGCGCGCAATACCAAGTCTTGCAGGCTGGTGCAACCGGGTTTCAATCATGTGTTGAGCGAGTTTGGGACAGAATATATTTATCAACTGGTACATCAGGCAGTAGCATATCAAATGAATTAGGTAGTTCATGGAAAAAAATAGATAACACGAGTTTTAACGTTTGCCGCAAAGCAAAATACGGAAAACTGATTTTATTGGCTGGAGATAAAGGCAAAATAGGAACTTTTAAAATGTAGTTTATTGGCAATTAATGCCTTAACAAATACTTTACAATTAATTACAAAAAGGACTTGCACTGTATTCTAAATACTTCTATATTTGCACCACTTTAAACGGAAGCGGTAACACTACCGAAAAAGTTAAAAGTTTGATTCCGTAGCTCAGCTGGTAGAGCATAACACTTTTAATGTTGGGGTCCTGGGTTCGAATCCCAGCGGGATCACTGAAAAGCGCACTTAGGTGCGCTTTTTTTGTTTAAATCGCTTAGTAATCAGCACTTTTCACAAAAAAGAAGGTCAAAGTAAATCAAGGTAAACCATATCATATGGGACCCCATTCGGGACCCCAATTTAAAATCTTAAATTGGGGTCCTGAATTTCCAAAAAGACTTGTGAGAGTGATTTTGAGGAAATCAATGTGTTTTCCGGTAAAATGCCGGGAATCTTTTGATCACTTAAAAATGTGTAGAGATGAAAAGCAATCAGAAACTTGCGATTATGTTTTGGCTAAAAAAATCCAAAACAACCAAAGACGGCATGGCTCCTATTTATGTCCGTATGACCATTGATGGTAATGAAGAGGTTATTTCACTATCAAAAAAGGCACACCCCAAATTTTGGGACACCAAATTAAAAAGAGTAACAGAGGCAACTGCCGAAGCACGGGCGATCAATTCAAAGATTGGCTCCATGGAAAGCGATCTTGAAAGGCATTTCATCGTTTTGCAAAGTCAGTATGAGGATGTAACTCCCCTAATGCTTAAAAATGCCTTTTTAGGGCTTCCTATTAAATTTGATGGCTCCAACCATGAACTTGTAGGTATTGAACGGATCAAGACTCTATTGGGTGCTTTCAGTGAGTATATAAAGACTTTTGAATTGATGGTCGATAACAAGACCCGCTCAAAAGAAACACTAAAACATTGGCGAACTACAAAAACAAAAGTTATGGAGTTTGTGGTTAAAAAATTCAAGCAGAAAGACATTGATCTAATAGATATCCGCCCCTCTTTTGCAACGCAATTCTATAAGTACATGACCTTGGAAGTAGAAGAGCCACTTGCTGAAGTCACAGCCAAGATGCATATCAAAAAGACAAGGCAAATTATTGAACAGTGTGTTACCGACGAACTGATCGACAAGAACCCGCTAAAAGGCTTTAAATGTGGCGGTGGGGATAAAGAAGTAATCCCACTTGAAATGTCACAAGTGCAGGAGATGTTTGAAAAGGACATTAACATAGAACGGCTTGCAGAGGTGAGGGACGCTTTTATTTTTCAATGTTTTACTGGTTTTGCATTTCAGGACATATTTGGCCTTACCCCGCAAAATATCATCAGAGTTGGCAACAATGGTGAAAGATGGCTCAGCAAGGAACGAGGCAAAACTGGGGTAAATGAAATGGTACCCATTCTGCCTATTGTTGAAGATTTGATTAGCAAGTATGCAAATCATCCTCATTGCAGAAAAAATGGCTGCCTGATGCCGATAAATAGTAACGCTAAGTATAATGCTTACTTAAAAGAACTTGCTGTTATCTGTGGTATTAATCGCGAATTAAACACACACCTCGCGCGGCACACCTTTGCGGATATGATGCTTAATAATGGAGTACCCTTAGAAGATGTAAGCAAAATGCTTGGCCATAAAAACATAAGGACAACACTAAGGTATTGCGGTATCAAAAAAAATCGAATCAGTGAAAATGTAAATAAAGTAAGAACTATTATGTTTACACCAGAAGGCGAATGGAAAAAGGTTTCAGGATTTTAAATTCGTACATATAACTTTGAAAATGGGTGGGTTCAAATATGTTGTTCTCATCCATTTTTTCATTGTTAAAGAATAGGTAATCGATTAAAAAGAGATTTAATTACGTTAACCTTTTGGCCGGCATTTTTACTTTCTTGCCAAGTTTTAATTTATAAATAACTTCCTTTTTTTTCAATGCATGCCTCTGCTCATTTTCTTGTTTAATCTCATTTAAAAGTATTTGAAAATGTCGCGACAATTGGTTTCTAATTTGTGGAGAATCAAATCCTTGCTTAATTCGCCTTCCCTTCCCATAATTGATTGAGGCAGCGCGATAAGCATATGCTACGAAATTATTTCTGCCCGTATGACTATAACTTTCAAAAAGATCTTTAGTTAATAGTTTAGGTTCTTGCGATTTTTTTCCATAAGCCTTAATTAAGGTATTCCGAATTCCGGCTTTCATTTTACGAAAATAAGTGCTTAAACTACCTGGTCTTAAATACACTCGTTGCCCGTCAAACTCAAACCCAAGGTATTGTAATTTCTTTCTTCTACCTGAAATAGCTTTAGGATTTCCATCAAAAGCAATCAATTTGTTGTCAATAAAACGAAAATCAATAATTTCTGTCTTTTTATTTTGAATAGTCAAACCGTGAAAATCAATTTGTTGACATAGGCGATTATGAAGATATGCTTTGTCTTTTGTTTTGCAAACTATAAGAATGTCGTCACAATAACGCCTGTAAATACAATTCATATTGTTACAAAAGTTGTGCATATGCATATCAAACTGTAATAAATAAACGTTTGATAAAGTCGCGCTAATTGGTGAGCCTTGCGGAATTCCAATTGGTAATTCTCCAAAACCCAATGGATGATCAGGATCAGTAATTTTTAAAATAGCTTTATTCTGTGCGATCAATTTGCGACTACGTAAATAGTTAAAAATATCATGCCTACGGCTGGCTTCGGTTATTATTTCAGGCATTACATCCAACAAACATTTTCCTTTTGGAACCCGACTGTAATTAAAATGCTTTTTTAAAGAGTCGGAATTAGTGTAACTATATGCCGTTAGTGTTTTAAATATGGCAAATGTATTGGCGTCAAGTTTTGGAACTTCTAATACTGTGCACCATTGCTTTTTAAGTTCTTCATGAGGTATGGAATCAAAATATCCTTTAATGTCAAATCCAATCGCGGTATATAGATCTTTTGGCTTCGAACGATGTCGAACTTGCTCAAATATCTCTTTTGCGAATTGAATATTGCATAACCCATTTAGATCATCTCGATAAGCAAGGACACTATCTGAGAATCCTTTCGACCTAATAAAATCTTGATAACGCCGTTTTAATAGAAGATCAAAATAACTAATAATTAAGGCATCAAAATGAGACGCGAAAGAAATAGGGCGTTCTTTTGTTTTTAAGGCATAAGCGCTTAATTCTTCTTCATAACGAAAACGTGGTGTTTTGAGAATGATTTTCAAAAAAGGTAAAAACGAATGACGGGCAATACCCCGACCTGAGGAGTCTTGAAGTAATGATTTTAGTTCAGAGAGGGCAAGATCAATTTTAAAAGGACGGTCAAAATGCGCGTAACGTTTAGGAAACGACGTTTTTGCTTTAATCTCAAATTCAGACCAAATTTGCGAATCGAAGGTCATAGAATGGTTTTTAATGGGACATTAGCTGGAAAGTATCTTCAGTCTAAACTTTCCAGCTAATGCACAATGTCTTTGCACTGCGAGGTTAATGACCGCTCCGATCATTCAAGGGCTTACACCTCTACCAACCTTTTCCACACTTGGCCAACAAAAAACTCTGTAGGCACTTACAGATTGTACTAGCGTTCCAGTACAACCCTCCGGGCAATTATACGATCTGACTGAATCGATTTCAAGCCTCCCGGACGTTGAATTTCTATTGTTGAATCTCTTCGGTTTTACTGTTTCCAGCGGAGCTATTTTAAACACATAATTACTATGATTGCTAAACAAGTCTTAACCAGTGAAGCGTTACACAGCGGAACAGCGTCTCAGCATTACCTGAGCATAACCATTCTTGTCTTGGTTCTTATCAAGAATTATATTAACTTTAAATATTTCCCCTTAGCCTGATCAAATGACCCCCTTGGGCATTGTAAAATTACATTAAAAAGCATTCAATTTGTAGGAGTAGTTTTCCACAACACCTTAATAAAGGTTATTAAACAAAATATCAGGGTTAACCCTTGCATGTCAAGATGTTCTTTCAGCACAGATAAAGTATTCTGAATAATGAATAATCTATTTTACAAAAAATCAGGTCTATCTTAATGGTCTATAACCTGGAACCTTTGACCAAAGCCAATCCCAAGCTTTCACCTTCCAATCTGCTATGATATGGCCCCGACTGTTTTGCCAGTTTTTCATCGCATAAAAAGTAAAAAAAGCTAAAGCAGTAATTTCGTTACTATCTTTTTGAATAAACCAGACGATCACATCCTTTTTTTTAGGGGGGATTTGATTGCCGCAACCCTTCATGCTCTTGGTTTTCTTTAGCATAAGTTAGTTCTGGTTTACTTTGTTTTTTTCAAACATTCTATTAATATCCTCTTGCTCATAATATATCGATCCACCTATACGCATAAAGCAGAGCACACCACTTTTTCGCATCGTTTGTAATTTACCCGGTGAGATATGAAGCAATTTCATGACCTCCGAAGATTTCAACCATTTTTTTGACGGAAGACCATTAGAAGATTTTACAATCTGCCTAATCTCTGCAAGCAGATCCACCTTGAATTTTTCAAGGTCGGCAACCGTTATTAATTGATTTGCATTCATCCCGTTATTCTTTTCCTCATTATTTTTAATGCGTAACATGATTAATAGTCGATTTTAAATTACTGACTTGGTGACAGATAAATACAACTGCCCCTTCCCTTATAATAAGATGGGTTATATTTAATATACCCATAAGCATCCAGTTCACGCATTAACTTGTGATAGGTAGCGCTGCTCGATATTTTAGCCACCTGCATCACCGTTCCACTATAGGTAACCAAAGGCCCTTCAGAATCTTGTTCTGAGAGCAGTTGAAGCAATGTCACGAACAAACCAATATGTGCGATGCCGATTCTGGCATCTTTTGATGCCTTGTTAAAAAACACAGCTAGTGCAGCCAACCCGTCCATCATTTAAAACTTTACTGATTTACCTTTCCTTTGATCTTGTATGTGTTTTACCTTTGGAATCAATTGCTGTACGTTCGCAGTGCTTTTGGTTTCGCTCTGCTTTCCTTTTAACTCATCCTGAGTGAATTTTCTACCAAGCTGATTATAAACACCGACTTCCTTTTTTTGCGGGTCAGCGACAAGGACGTAACTCGTTTCTTTATTGTTGATAAGTAAGGTGGCTTCAACTTTTTCACCGTTCATGAACTTTTGAAATATAGTTTTGTGTTCCGTTTCCTTTAAGGGTAATTCCACCAAAACCTTTTCAAGATCAAATCCATAACCCGTAAGAAAATTTTTCATACGCAGGTTACCGGCGCCATCCTTGTCATTAAAATCTAGTTGCTGCCAGGAACCGGCACCATTGTGCACAGCCCGCCCACTTAAAAGATTATAAGCCTTACCTGTGTCAAAGTCTGAATTCTGAATATCGAACGTATGTTGAACTGGCTTTATCTTCCCATCTTCTGAAAACAAGGTTGCCTTATAATTTTCAAAATGACAATTGCCTATCTCATCCCTTTTAAAGTTTAAATGCAATTCCATTTTTTCACGTTCGCTCACCTGATAAGAAACAGGCAGGGAAAATTCCCCGTTACCCTGTTTCATTTGTTGTTGTACCTTATTGAAATGATCGCCTAGTCCCACCTTTTCCATTGAACCATGAACAGAAGAAGCATTATCCGCTGTTGCTTGCTGCGCTTTAGCAACCCTATTGCCGGCACTTAAAACATCAACCAGTTTTTTAAATAAGCGAATGAACAAATTGGGATAAGCCTTCCTGGCAAGCTGGTCTCTTTCCAACTGGAGGGCGCGGACTCCTGCTTTATCCTCCTGAATGGGACTTGCTGCCACTCTGGCCAAGGCTTCATCATAATTCCTAACTCTTTCTTTTAAGAATTTTGGGTGTTCCAAAGTCTCTTTTTGGTAGGCAGCTTTATACCGCTCGTCCATCTCCCGGAGTTTTCTGTTTTCCTGTTCCAGCCTGCTTTCTGTATTTGCCATAGCTAAGTGTTTAAATGGTTAACGATTAATGGATGTTAGGATACTCCCTGCCCTTTTTTCTTATTCTCGTTTTTTTTTGTTCCATCTTCCGCAATCGTTTCCCCCTTCTTTTCGCTTTGGTTCTTTACCCTTTGGTTATTATCAAATTTATTGGCGGTCTTAAATTTCGGATTTGCTTCATAGCCCCGCTTTTCTTCCTTTCCATCAGGCATGACAACTGTCACGACCTGGCGGTTACCTTTTTGAAGGGAATCCATAATTTCCTTTTTTACGGATGGGTTTTCGTTAAAGTCTTTGATGTGATGAGTGGAAAGCTTGGTATCTAATTCATACGTATCATATTTCTTCATGGCATAGTTGCCATTCGATTCCTTAGTACTGAAGTCAATCGTATTCCATTTGGAATATTTCTTGTCGATCCCGTTTTCATCATCCTCTTTCTTCGGCACAACGTAATCTTTCAATACAGAGCGTCCTTCCATCAGGTTATATGCTTCCTTCAGAGTAATGGAACTATTGATCCATTCTTTTAACTCCTTTCCATCCTTATCATTCATGATATTACCATCACCATCCCTCACCAGAATTTGCTTTGCTTTAAATACTGCAAAGTTTTGCTGTAAGGCTTCACCCTCCTTTTGGGCAACGGTAACATCATAGGAATTGAAAAAATAATTATCTTCTTTTTTGCTTTTCTTGAAATGCAAAGTCGATTCTACTTTATCATTGCCAAAATCTGGCTTATATTTCAAATCGAATTCTGGTTCACCCTTAGCAACATTTTCCCTGATTGCAAATTCTAGGCTATCCCCAAAACCTGTGTATTTCACCTGATTGATCAGGTAATCGACATTGTTCTCTTTCATGACTTTAAATTTTTATTGTTGAATAAACAGTTAATTAATCGCTTTGGCCTTAATCAGTAGCTTGTTCTTGATATGCAGTTCAAGATTGCGTCCCCCTTTACTTTCCATAAGTTGTATAGCCAGATATTTTTGATCTGGGATGGTAAATTTGGGGAGTGTTACAACGATGGTCTGCTCTGATTGCCCATGTATAATCTGCGCGTTTCCAGTGACCTGTTCGGGTTGCATTTCGGATTCCTGAGACGCTGTTCGTTTTGCTTTCTTCTCATCCCTTATGTAAAAGCGCAACTGGTCTATATCATAGCTGATATTGGAATTGTTGCTTAAAGAAATTTGAAAATAAAGTTTGTGGTCACGGATATAAATACCTCCTAAAGCCATAGCTATATCAGCCTTATCATTTTTGATGTTTTTCAGGACAGGCTTTTTAAGTGCAACCTGCTGTGCAAAGTCCTGTACGCTCGCCTCATTATCACCTGTTACAGAAAACCTTGCATCAACCGTTTTAATGCCGGGTGCCGGATCAACTTTGATGTTAAGCAAACTTAACCTTTCACTATAGCTGACCACATAGGAATACAGTTTTCCATCAGCTGTAATGACGGTAAGATTTGTCTCTTTAAAACCCTGCACAGCCGCTTTAACCTGTAGGATGTTTTCTACTCCCTTGGCAACCTGAACGAGCAAATCTTTGCTGCCTTTGTCCACGCTCTTAATCGCATAAGGAAAGATAAGGTTGACCGTTTTTGAGAAGGTAGCCTCCAATAATTGGGGCTGGATGACTTCGGTTGATTTTAAACCGTTTTGTGCATTTGCAAATGCACCCGTTAAGAGGATAATCCCTGTTATCCATGCTACACTGATCTTTTTCACTTCAAGGAAAATTTAATGGTTAATAATTTGTGTTTTTATACTTGTTTTAAGGTTTATAAATAATGGTTTAGGTTTATTATTCCTTTTGTTTGTCGTCGCGCAACAGGACTTTATAGCCTGCCTTCACCATGACTTTGATAAGCTTGATTTTTTTGCTGAGAAAACTTTTTGCAGCTTCAATTCCAGCACCGGCAGCCTGTGCTCCGAGTGTTTGGTCAAAGGAAGTAAGCCCGATAGATTGTATGGATCTCTCAGCAGAAGATTTGGCAACATCCCTTGCAATAGCACCCGGAATGTAAATGCCATCGAGGCCGTCGATATCATAAACAGAGAGCTGTACAGGGTATAATGATTTCCGATACCGAAGGCCCTTTATCTTAACCGTTAATCTTTCCCCGTCAAGGGAAACTGTACCATAAACAAAATTATTTTTCGGGATAACCGTACCCCTTACGTTTATATCATCGAGCAAACGAAGTTTTACAATGGAGCCACTAACAAGCGTCTGGTTTTCATGGACAACCGCTTCGATCGCGTTCTGTTCATCGTCCTCTGATATGGTATCATTTAATCCATAAAAGCCGCTACTGTTATCGCTTTCAGACTGTTTTATCTTTTCCGCACTATTGTCGATTAAAGAAATACGGCCATTTTTTGTGGCAGTTTTCACTGCATACACCTGGCCATTGCGCTGGTCTTCACTTTGCTTGATCTTTTCTTTTACCCGTTCAGGATGCTGGATATCCAAGATCTTTTCCAACATCCCACTCAGTTGTTTGGTTTCGGGATCATCACCTGTGTCATGGTTTTGCATCGTTTGCATCATCTTTTCTAACCGGTCTACATCAGCTGTATTCATGGAAGCCTGTGGAGCCTGATAAGGCGTATTATAACCTTGATATGGCCCGCTTTGTGGCGACTGTTGCATTACCCTGTTTAACTGTCCGAGCTTCTCATATACCCTTGCTTCGTTGGGATCGTGGTAAGATGCGCCATTGTTTATATTATCAGGATATGGCTGGGATGGCCCCATTGACAAGCCGCTCATGGAATCACCTTTTCTTTTTTCATCCATTTGTTGCTGCCCGTGGTAATAAGGGTCATTTTTGCTTTGTTCTTTAAGCTTTAAGGAATCAGCGGTTGCCAGGTCATAATAACTCATCTTATCCATAGGGCCTGCCGAGTTATGTGCATCGGGTAACTCCAGATTTAACCCTTTCTCATTTGTTGTTTTCGCCGTAGCATCTCCTTTGCCTCCACCAAGCGCCCAAAAGGCGAATGTAACAAAGGGAAGTACAAGGATCGGTAGTACAAGCAACATCCTCCGATGCTTTTGCTTTAAAGTTTGTGTGTTCATTTTTGCTTTTTTGAATTTGAAAATTTGATAGTTACCGTAATAGTTTCACTATTTCTCACAGTAGATTCTTTCGATCCTTTGGATACTATCCAGTAGGCCAGGCCGCCTGAAAAGCAAGCTGTCTCTAATTTTCCGGCCATCACCTGTTTTACTGAGGCTATCGAGGTAATGCTTAAACCGCTCCATGCGTTTGATAAAAGCCGGCACTCCGGGAGGCAGATCAGGAACCGTTTTTCCGATGGCAACAGGTTGGACGCCATTTACCTGTTTTAGCATCACGGTAGCAGTTTTCCCAAAACTATAGGCAACCATCATGGTGCAATAACCAGCTGCAAACAGGAACGCAATTACAAGTACCACCTTCGTTGATGCAGGGCTTAGCTTGCTAAAGAGTTTTTCCATGCCTTTAACCCAATTGCGTTGTAACTTTAAAATACCGGAGGCAATCCATCCGGCCGCTTTATCACCGACCCCGGAGGTCGTGTCTTCTTTTCTACTTCTGAAAAATTTCATTGTTATCTGTTTTTGACGTTGATATCTTTGTTTTCTAAAATCTGCCACCTTTCGATCAGGAAGCCGTGAGAGTTATTATCACTGCGCGAGACGTTACGGAGATAACCTTCTGTGATCAGGCTTCGCGTGACTACAGTACTTGAACGGGTGATTTCCTGCTTACCATAAAACCGAAAGTAAAACGGGTATTCAGCGGTGTTCACCGAGATGCTATCTGTTTTTACTGTCTGACTCACATTGCCGGAAATGATGCTTGTGTAATAGTTGCTTTCCTTTAAATTGTCGTAAGCACGTTTAACTGATGCATCTCCCAAATACAATGCTTTTGTAATTCCCGCCAGGATTTGTTTATCATCAGGCGAGAGTGTAAAAAAGAATTGATGAAAAGTGCCTATATGGTCTTTGGCTTCGACCGGTATGTTATCCCTTCTTTCCTCGGCAAATGCTTCCATCGCCTTTCCGCTTGCCAGTACATATATCTTGCCTTGCGCACCTGTTACCATCTTAAAACTTTTGTAAACCAGGAAGGCGCAAAGAAGTATAATACCGCTTGTTATCATAATGAAAAACCTACGGGTTTCCTTAAAGGCTGTATCTATATTTTTTGCTTTCGTAAACATTTTCTTTGATTTATAATTGTGGATGCTTCTGGTTAGTTAGGATTTACCGGAGATCTTGTCCTTTACGTGGGAATCATAATCGTTGGTCACGCTACCACCACCAAGGATGCGTTGACCTAAACCATACCCCCCGGAAGCTATAATGCCACCTGCCTGTTTTGTGTGGCCTCCCGCCATGCTTGTAGCAGATGTTGAGATATTGGTGACTTTTGTGAGCATCGCTCCCATGCCACCTGCATTGACAATAGAATTGGCAACAGAGGGGACAGTGAAATAACCCACGATTCCAATGATCATGAATATAAGGTATCCCGCATCTGTAGTACTGAATACGGTTGTTCCTGTACTTTGTATCTGCCCTAAATCATATTGAAGCATCAGCTCTTGGATCTTCCCAATGATGGCACCGAAAATATTACAGACCGGAAGCCATAAGAAGATATTTATATAGCGGGCGATCCATGCGGTAAGCGTATGCTGTAGGCCGTCAAAGACCGCGATACCAAAAACCAGAGGCCCAAGAATAGCAAATACAATTAATTGGAAAGTCCGCAGCGTATTGATACATAAGGCAGCAGCTTGAAAAAGAACCTGCAAGATTTCACTCATCCATTCTTTGATGTTATTCTGGAACTTGTAAGCAACCTTTTCCATAAAAAAACGCATGTCATTACCTACACTTTCCAACATACTTTCATCAGATGGATCTGCATCGGGATGTGAATATTTATACCATTTTTCCCGGTCACCTTTGTCGTCATCACCAACATACATTTTCCATACTTCGCTGTCTTTTATTTTGTCTTCCTTTTCTTTCAGCAGCGCTGCAACTGCTTTGTCAGAATCACCCACCATCTTTGCCGTTCCCGTTACAGTCGGCTGTAAGATGCCGTTCATCATTGCGATCACAAATTGAAAATGGATAACACAGAAGCCCAATACAAATGGCCGGAACAAAGGATAAAAATCAATCGGTTCCGCATTAGCCATATGCCTCCAAACACGGGAGGCTATATACCAGATAGCTGCAAACCCCGCGATACCGCTACCTACACCAATCAGCCCGCTGCACATGGGCAACATCTCATCATATACTTTATCCAGTATGCCCTGCAAGCCGCCAACTGTGAGGGCGACCCCATTACCTGCACTTTGTGCGTGGCTTAAAAAAGGAAATAACATCCCCACTGCCGCAAGTATTGCGGCCCTTTTACACTTTCCCATTATGTTGTTTTTATTTAGTTTATACCATGAAGGCCTTTTATAGCCGTTATTTCATTTTGTGCTTTTTGCCGCTGTATAGCAAGAGCCGTTGTGGAATTATTGAAGGTTCGCAGGAATTGAAGTTTGTCTTCCATATCTGCATTTATCCTGTCAATGGCTTTGATCCGCTCATCATCACTCATACGCAGTTTATTGGCAGTAATGACGTTGGCCAGAGCATCAAGATTATGTAAGCTTTGGTTGAAAAGGTTATCATAAACCGTTTCCATATAGCTGATCTCATCGAGCTTGAAAAAGCCGCTGGACTTAAACCGGTTAAAAGCGTTTTTATATTCTTTGACAAGCCGCACCTGGTTACTCACGATATCCGCAATCCGCCCGTATTGCATGACCGTAGGGCTTACAGACCAAAGGCCGTCCAGAAATAACTGGTGCATACTAAAGTTACCCTGAGATATATCCTTAATGGTTGAATAACCTTTATTAAGAACCTGGTACCCGGTTTTCATATCGTTCAAGATCTGTTTATACTGGCTAAGTTTTTCGACATTAAGCAGTAGTTGGATAACCTCATCGGATTGGGCGTTTGCCCTTGTGGTGAAACCAATAACAGGGAGAAAGAACACTATAAATAAAATCACCTTTTTCATTGTTTCTTATTTTATGCCGTATAAGGTACGGGCAGTTTGTAAATCAGTGTTTTGATAACTCTTTTGGATTTGCATCATTAGTAAATCATTCGAGAAACTTTTAGCAAACCCATATTGGCTTTGGCTTTGAGCGAATAATTTATCAATACGCTTGATCCGTTCATCATATTTCATTTCCAGTTTGCCGGGCGTAGTCACCGCTTCCAGTTCATTTAATGTTTGCAGGCAATCAGTATTCAATCGTACATAAACACCGTTTAAATAATCCTTTTCACTGACAGAAAACAAGTTGCTTTGCAAAGCCTTGGATTTGCTTTTGCCGGCAAGTGTCTGTATATCCTGTTGCATTGATAAAATGTCGGCTATCCTTGGATATTTAGCTACTTCCGGATTTACTGCTTTTAGAGAATTGAAGTAAGCGGAATGCAAACCAAAGTCCCCGTTTTTAATATCACCAATTGCAGTAAGACCCATTTGCGAGATATCATACCCTTTCTTTAAAACAGTAGTATATGCCTTAAGAGCGGCAATCTGTTCAAGTAAGTATTTCTTTTGTGTCTTTCCTTGCCGGAACCATTCAGAAAATGTTTGCGCATGAATAGTGTGGGCAAAAAAAAGTGCTGTTATGATTAAAATGATCTTTTTCATTGTTTAGAATTTTATTGAAGGCCATACATTTGTTTAACCAAGGCAATCTCCGCTTCCCCCTTCGACCGCTGTAAGCTGAGCATGGCATTTTGCCTTGTGAAAATTTGTAAATCGGAATAATTTTCATCCACCTTATTAGCTGCTTTGTCGATGAGTTCAATCCGCTTTGCATCCGCCATTTGGGTTTTAAAGGAATTTACTACAAGCAACATCTGATCTATATTCTTAACCGTTTCACTTAGTATGCCGCTATAGACCGATCCCATATATTGAACTTCCTGCGGTGAGAAATGCTTATCGGATGAAACCATTGCCCAGGCCCGATCATAGGCTTTCACAAGTGCCACTTGTTTTGCTGTGATATCCTTGACCCTTTGGTAATAGGCGATGACATATTTAACCTTTTTTAATTCATCGAAATACTTACCATAAAGGTCTTTTTGCTTTTGTGTCCAGTCCGAGATTTCATCCAGCTTTAATTTCGACAACGTGTTCTCCAGGGTCTTTTGGGCATCCTGTAACCAGATCACCTTATTTTGTTCCCTTTGTATTTTCAGATCCACAGCCCTGATCACTTTTTTGATGCCGGCTTTTATTATTTCCAATATGGCTATCTGCGCATTGGCCTTTTGCGGTACTAACGAAACACAGAGCAACAGGCTCATGATTATTAAAGTCTTCTTCATCTTACCTGTTCTGTTTTAATGTGATAAACGGAAACCACAGACAAACATCCAGGCATATCTTCTTCCAGATAAAGAGCATTTTTTAACGGGTCTAAAATGCAATAATGAAAACCACCAATTTCAGTAAGCGAGAAATTGGGATACAAGGAAAAACTAGCCAGCCAACTATTTTCACGCTGTAATTCCCCCTTTAAAAAGTATTGTTGTGACACCTTGTATAAACTGCCATCGGGGGTGATTTTTATAACAATTGAGGTGTGACCATTGGGTACCGTATCACCCGGCCATGGTTTAGTATATTCAAGTTTTAGCAATCCTAATCCTTCGGATCTATCGTTGTAATACTGACCTACAATGGAAGCCAGCCAGTTTAGCTTCTTTAATAAACTTATCTTTTTCATCATCTCCGGTATTTATTGTTTATTAATTATTTGATTTCTGATCGGCCACCAAGGCGGCTATACCTTTTTCGATACTGCCGAACCTTGCAGCATATTCAGCAACTTTTACTTTCTCTGTTTGCTCCGTGGTGTAAGCGTAATACTCTTCAGGTGATACTTCGGTGCGGTACACTTTGGATAACATACCACCAAGTGATATAAATACCTCTTTGTATTTGCGCAATGGATCATTGGCTTTGTTGACGGAGAGCACCAAGGCCTTTTCCTTATCCGTAAGGCCGAGCAATTCTTGTATCGCGTCAAACTTATTTTGGTACTTACTTTGGTCAAGCAGGATTTTGCAATCGCTGTTATTGACAATGGCTTGCTTCACTACTTGCGAGCTGATGATATCTTCAATTTCCTGCGTTACCACAATGGCCTCGCCAAAGAACTTACGCACCGTCTTAAACAGGTATTTAATGTATTCTGCAAACCCCTCTTTCATGAGCGCTTTCCAGGCTTCTTCAATGAGTATCATCTTACGGATGCCTTTTAGTTTTCGCATCTTGTTGATGAATACTTCCATAATGATGATGGTTACCACCGGAAAGAGGATCGGATGGTCCTTAATATTATCCAGCTCAAATACAATAAGCCTTTCAGTAAGCAGGTTAAGATTTTCATGGGCGTTTAGTAAGTAATCAAATTCGCCACCTTTATAGTATGGGCGCAGTACGTAGAGGAAATTATTGATGTCGAAATCACGGTCTTTGACCTTATCGCCTTGAAGCACTTTTACAAAGTCCTCTTTTAGAAATTCATAGAAAGTATCAAAGCAAGGGAAGAGCGTTAAATCCTTATCCAGCTTTTCAAAATAGAGTTGAATAGCATTGGATAAAGCAACATATTCGCTGCGCTTAAATTCTTCATCATCCTTCTTCCAAAGGGCCAGCAGTAAAGTTTTGATGCTTTCTTTTTTTTCAGTATCCAGGCTATCGCCTTCGCCTATGAAGAAAGGATTAAACTTGATGGGATTGTTTTCTTCATAGGTGAAGTAATACCCATTCACCATATCGCATAAGCCTTTATAGCTATGACCTACATCAACCAATACGATATGGGTGCCTTGCTCATAGTAGCTGCGCACCATGTGGTTTGTGTAAAAACTTTTACCGCTACCTGAGGGGCCCAATATGAATTTATTCCTGTTCGTACAGATGCCAAGTTTCATTGGCTCATCACTAATATCCACATGGATTGGCTTTCCGGTTTGTCGGTCGCCTAACCGAATACCTACGGGGCTGAGTGATGTGCGGTAACCTGTTTCTAAATTAAAAAAGCAAGCAGCTTGTTCGGTAAACGAGTCAAAGCAATCATTCATCGGAAAGTCTGCTTCATTTCCGGGAATACCCGCCCAATAAATTTGTGGTGCGCCAAAAGTTTCCAGTTTCGCAACAGCATCCATCTGTGCAAGTGCAGAGCTGACCATGTTTTTCAGGTCTTTCAATTTATCGGGATCTTCTGTCCAGACGAGTAAATTATAATGGGCTTTAATTGGCTGGCGTTGATCTCCAATAGCTTCATTCAAGAAGTCATTCGTTGCATCCCGTGAAATACTATTTTCCCGGCTGTACGCAGATAGGCTTTGCAGGCGCAGCCTTTTGCTTTCCATCTTCTGGATGGTCTTTTGCGCATCTTCTATAAAAACGTACTGGTTATAAATGTGGTTACATGGCAATAACTGGCCGAGTGTACTGGCGAAGCCTATACTAAACTTGGTTTTATCGGTGCTGTACTTGTCATAGTTGATCCGGCTGCCACAAAGCGATGGCAGGTCAGCAGCATCACCTAATGTAAATAACTGGCAATGTTGCCCGCCAATTTGTATTTTATCACCTGCAAATTGCAAGTCCTTAACAATGAAATTATCCTCTTCTTCGGCAAGGAAACAGTACCTTTCGAGGATTCCCATTTTACGCTTATGACTATAAATGTCATCATCACGGAGACGTGTCATTTTTACAAACCCACTGTCTTCAAGTATCTGTTTGAATTGCCCGCAACTATCCATGAAATCCTGTACGAGCGTGTGGTTCAGCGTTTGTTCCGGGACGATGGATTTACGCAATAAGTTTGAAAACAAGGAACTGCCGTCCTTTCTTCCTTTTGGTTTCTTAGTCAAAAAGATATAACAGCTATGGTTCAGGAACGGCCTTTCATTAAAGAAGCGTTCTGAACTTCGTGATAGGAAACTATCATCCTTCCCTCCAAAATCAGGCTTATACTTGCTATCGATAAACCAGTCCTGTTTGTGCAAGATGCTATGTTTGGGCAGAACTTTAATCGCCTTCACCCATGCCTGGTGAAAGCTTTCATACTCATTGTCGGAAAGTGTAAATATTTCCGGTAAGGTAACTTTGTAAGCCAGGGTAATATCCCCTTGTTTACTTATAATACAATCGTGTTCGATGCCGAGAACCGGCATCACATCATCCAACCACTTTTCCATGCTACACTTTTCTTTTGATGATTTAATAACTACATGCGCATACCGCGCTTCTTTTGTTGTTTTACTTCTTTCTTTTCCCCCTGCCTTATCTGGTTTAAATCCCGAAAGAATTCTTTGTCATTACGCTTTTTCACTTCTTCGAGGGGTACTTTATAAATACGGGCCACTGCATCCGGATGAAGTTTCGTTATATTCCGAAAACTCACTTTATAATTTTGTCGTGATGCCGATGACGAAATTGTACGTGTAAGAGGATCATACATAAATTCATAGTGTGTCCCGGTATCTTTCATTTTGGAAAATGGTATAATGTTGTCTGGGTTTGCATGTTCGCGTACTTGCAGCTTAACAAAGTCGACGAAAAAATACACGTCGTCATCTATCTCTATTCCGGCCATTTCATCTTTGGATGCAGGCTGACTTTTATCTGGAATTTTTGTTTGCATGGTTTCCTCGTCAAGTTTTTCAGGACTATTTTCTTCCATAATGGTTACTGTTTGATTTTTAAAAATATTTTCCTGCTGTTACAACGCACCACCTTTGGAATGCTTCTTCCTGCCATTGTTTTCATCATGCCATGTGCACCATATTTGTTGCTCATGCCATAAAGCTTGTAAACCAGGCCAGACCCGCCTAGTAGTGCGATTGCCATACAGATGTATTGACTAATACCGATGATATATAGCACAATAAAAAGGATCATCAGTGCAAGTATCCCGGCACCTAAATACCAGATGTATTGTGCTTTGAGCCCTTTAAATTCGATGCTTTTGTTAATGCCCTTATTGATTTGATATACACTATTTGCCATGATAATTTTTGTTGAATAGTTTATAATCCCCGGCCTCTTTTGCGTTGGGGTTTATCGGGGGATTGCTCTTGTTCACTGCCCAAATCCCGCTTTAAATTTTTGGCAATGATCTGCTTGATGGGCGTATCATCCCATGATGCCTCATGCGCCTTCATGTGCAATTGGATAGGGCTTTCCCGAAGTATCTGATCCTTGTCAAAGCCATGAATCCTTGCGTAAGCGATCGGGTCTAAATGTTGTTGCCAAGGAATATCCACGATAATAATTCCCTTTGGTATAGCCTTGATGTTTTCGTAATCGAGATCTTCAAATGAATGTGTTGCAGGGTTATAAGGAATGCGATAGTGGTTACTACTTTCAAGAAAGTAATCATCAATATCATTAAACCGAATGCCGGCGGTAGCAAAATCATCCTTAGGCCTCAGTGAATCCATTACAAGGTCAACATAAAATAGATGTCCCTTAATTTCAATAACCGGTAATTGCCCTCGCTCCCGTTGGGCTAATTGCTGTTGATCGACCATTATATCAACGTCTTTTTTACGAATGATCTCTATTTCACTTATCCCATATTTCTGGGCCATACCCAATGGGTCAAGTTCTGTCATATTGGGCAAGTGGATAGTTTCATACCCGTTGACAAAAGAGACCGGTATGTTTTTTAATTCCTTGTTGAAATCAAAACGATAGCCGGATCTGCTGTAGGCCATTTCATTAAAGCTGATAATATTATCAGGCCGTCCAAGCTCTCTTAACTGCTCATTTTGAACGTCGATAATAAATGTTGTCCCTGAAATAATGTGTGTTGGTAATATGCGTTCCTGTTCCATAATCTTGTTTTTTAAAGTCCCATTCCTTTGGCCCTGACCGGCCGTTCAATAATTTGAATCGATTTTTCCTGTTGCACAAATGGCACTATTAGGGCATCCTTTTTTTCACTGTCCGCTGGTGCGATTTCTAATACAGTATTTGTTTGGGAAGAATCAGGAGGTGTGCCGGTTTCCAACATTTTTTTCTCCAGGATCTTAGCAGCAATTTCTTTTTCTAAAAGGGACAGCTCACTTTTCATTTCACGGAGTTCAGCTTCTTTATCAAATGGCCTTTCAATCACTTTTTCCAGCATAGGGATCTCCGCATTAGCTTCATCCACTCTTTTCTGATATTGCTCTTTAATGCTGGTTACCCGGTCAATAGCATTTAAAAAATGCCGTGCTGCGATTTTGGGATTGTCAATATTAGGCGCCCCATCATTGTAATTATAAGCGATTCCGGTTGCAGGGCTTTGGGCATAAAATGAATTGGAACGATCATAGATGGCATTCTCTTTTTTATCAAAACCTTTTAGGGTTTTGTGATGGACAATAAAAAGATCCATACCATACAGCTTACCGACCTCCAATCTGTCCATGCCACCGGATGGTTGCCAGTTCTGGTACATGCCGATAATGTGCTTGCCTATTTTTACAGGGTCTGCGTTGTTTACACCAATAAGTTGAATGGGGTTCTGTTTAGCACCGTCTTTCTCGTAGGTAAGCAATGCTTTATAACTGCTTTCATCCTGAGTTAATTTGTCTAGTATATCAATATTGTATTCCCTACCTGAAATAAGCCGATCCATTTGTGTTCTGCTGCGTGAAACATCCCTGAAATGCGCCGTTTTTAAGCTTTCCAGTACGGCTACTTTCTTCTCCAGTTTACTTTTGTCCAGCAGTGAGGTATCCCCGCTAAGAATGGCGATGTATTCAGAGAAGTTCATACCGCTCTTTTCATCCATAGCACCTTCATCAATAGTCCGGACACTCAATTCATTGTTTTTCATCTGCGAGATGAAAAGCTGTTTGTTTTTAAGCAGGTTGAACTTATAGTTATCAAGCGATTGTTCAACCGCATAGATAAAGTTCATGACCTTGTTGCCATAAAATTCTTTGGCAATAGTATTGCCTTGTCTCGCACCCCGTCCGTTGCGTTGCTCCAGTTCCGATGGCTTCCACGGTATATCCATGTGATGCATGGCTACTATCCGGTTTTGTACGTTAAGCCCAGTGCCGGCCTTTTCCGTACTACCGATCAGGATACGTATCTCACCGCGGTTCATTTTGCGGAACAGTTCTGGTTTTTTCTTTTCCGTCCAGTTATGGATAAAAGTGATCTCGCTGGCGGGGATATTGAAATCCTGTACCAGCTTATCTTTCAGCGCATCATAGATATTGAACGCACCGGGCTTAGGTGTACCGATATCGGAAAAGATGATCTGGGTGCCTTTATGGATTTTACTTTTTTCATACCACTCCGCCACGTTCCTTGCGCATACACTCACTTTGCTATCCGGATGGTCTCCATATTGAACGGGGTCGATGAGCCGCATGTCAGCAGACATCTTCTTGGCATAATTTGTAGCAATCAGCATCCGTGCTTTATCTTCCGATTCCGTCAGCTTCTCCCTACCAAGTATCTCGGCATCACCCGTGCGGGCAAATACCATCAGCTTTTGAATAAATTCCTGTTGTGCAGGCGTTGGTTTAATATTAAACAAAACCTCGTCCAAAGCGGGTTTATCCAGGTTGATATGTTTGGCGGTTTTATAGTCCGTTATTTCGTTGTAAAACATTGCCAGTTCCGGCACCTTAATAAAATGGCGGAAACGCTCTTTAGCAATGATCTCATTGGTTACAGAAAACTCAAAGTCTGTTGTCTTTCGCGCGAAGACAGCTGCCCATCCATCAAAGTTTTCAATGCGTTGGCGTTCCAGTTCTTTGGGACGCAGGTACTTAAAGATCAAGTATAGTTCCGTCAGGCTGTTAGAGATCGGCGTTCCACTCAAAAATGATACGCACATATCTGCATCGAATTTCTCTTGTAAGGTGCGTATGGCAAAAAGCATATTAAGTGCTTTTTGGCTACCTTCCTGATTGCCTAAACCTGCCACCCGACTGTGTCGTGTGGTGAAAGTCAGGTTTTTGAATTTGTGTGATTCATCGATAAATAAATGATCGATGCCCATTTCGCTAAAATTGATGCCCAAATCCTGTTTCTTTTCAATAGCATCTTCAATCGCTTTTAGCTTACCGATAAGGTTGACCTTACGGATCTCCAAGCCTTTGAGCATCATTTTAGAAATATCCCCACCAAGACTTTTAAGTGTTTGCAGGTCTGCTTCAATATTATTCAGTTCATCTCCCAAGATCTGCTGTTGTATATCGGGAGATTGCGGGATTTTTCCGAACTGGTCATGGGTCAAAATGATACAGTCCCAGTTATTGGCTTTGATCTCATGGAACAGGCGTATCCTTTTGGCAGGTTCGAAATCATTCTCATTGGGTGCCAGTATACGTGCCGCCGGATAAGCCTTACGGAATGTATCCCTGATCTGGTCAACGTTTGCCTTCAAGGCAAGGATCGACGGCTTGTTGACAATGCCGAGCCTTTTTAATTCCTGTGAGGCAACGATCATGGTAAGGGTCTTGCCAAGCCCGACTTCATGATCTACCAAGGCGCCACGGTTTTGAACAATTCGCCATGCCGAATCTTTCTGTGAATCATATAGATCCTTGATGCCAAGGGCAGCCCTGTCCAGTCCGGGGAATGTCAGGTGGCTACCATTATATTCCCTTAACCGGTAACAGTTAAAGGTTTCGTTATAAATTTTTTCAAGCCTTTGTTTGTCTTCATCAGGTAACTCCTGTAACCAATCGATAAAGCCGCTACGAATACTTTCAATTTTTTGATGTGCCAGTTGGGTGGCTTCATTATCGGGCAGGCGCACTTTTTTATCGCCCATATCTACCTCGTACGTAAAAAAGGGGGCAGTATTTTCAAGGGCGTTTTCTAATAACGTGTAGCCATACATCTTTTTACCGGATTTAGGCATGATGGCATATTGTTCATCGATCTTTGCGTTACGCCTTGACGGCGTTACCTTGAATGTATCAAGAGAGGGCAAGTAGTTTATCTTTGTATCGGTTTCAAAAAGGTCCTTTGCAAACCGTTCAAAGTAAGAAACCGGCATCCAGCGTTCGCCCAAGTTGAAATCGAGTAACTCGAACGGTATCTTTTCGGGCTGCACACCGGCCAGCGCTTCCAGGCTCCGTTGAAACTGAAGGATGGCAGGTTGTTCTTCCGCAATAATCGTTACCTGTTCAAGCTTTGCTACTACGTTTCCGCTCAGGAATTGGTCTTTTGTTTCCCACCGGTTATGGATCGGGTTCTGGTAGATATGGTCGCCAAGTCCAACAATAGCCTGTGGCTCGCTGGTATTGGTGATTTCAGCAATAAAAGCGGTATCCACATACCCTTTAATATTCAGGCAATGGGCGAGCGCCTCCAATGGCTCTTCAGTTCTGAAATATGCCAATTCATTCCGGTTAAGGTTAACCGAAAAAATATCTGATTGGACATAAGTATTGTTTTCCCTTCTTTCCAGTGAAGAAAGGACGTTTAAGCCAAAAGCCTCATCCGAAAGGATAAGCCTGCGGTTGGCTTGTTGGTTTATTTTCCCGAATTGTTTTTCAAACTTTTCATAAGCATCGTTCAGGGTGTCACGAAGTTTATGATGGCTCATATTCATGCTATCCTCAGCTTCGGCCTTAAAAAGTTCAAGATAGCTATCCCTCAACGGGATATATGCCTTATAAAACTCAAAGTGCTTTTGATCATTCAAGGGAGTAAAAAACGCCTGGCCGCTTACCTTTCCTATTTCGGATAAGAGGCCGATCGCTCCTCCAAATTCAACCAGAGCGCCGTTTTTGTAAATCGGTTTTAAATCTGGGAACGACTTGGCCGGTGCAGTTTTCAGGGCAAAACTATCTTCCATGCTTCTGTCTCCCTGATAAATAAAGGTATGGTCGAATTGCTGGAGGTCAGCAGATACGTTCTTAAGTTCAGTTAAAAGTTGGGTAGCATTGATCCAACGGTCATTGAGTTTTAATTCTTCAACGTTGGATTTTAGTTTATAGAGATAAAAATTACCCCTTATGGCTCTTGCGGTAAGCAACAAGACACTCTCGTGGTCGGGCTGATCTTCTGTCTTAATAGTGCTGATGATCCTTGCACTTTGTTTTTGAATATAGCGGCTATCATTCTCGTCAATATAGTCGAACGAACGATTGATATCTTCAACGGGCGTGGTATCGAATAACCCTAATTGTACCGGGGCTACCACCGGTTTGCTTTCCGGCACTGGAAGGAAAGTAAATTTTTTCTTTTCATCAGCAGTAATGATTTGTTGCGCTATTTCGAAAGCGGGGAATAAGTCCGCCTTAAAATTGCTTGTAAAATCTTTATTTAATAGGGTTAGCAAAGGTTCACGCAGCAGGTCGAGATCACCATGATGCCATACTTGTTGTTGTGCCTTACCATATTGATTCGTGCCTGCCTGAGCCTCACCCATCATAATGCCATCTGAGGCATTTACGATATAGGCGTTCTGGAAAAAACTGCCTGATTCATTCTTCTGCGGGATCGCCTCAATGAGTAATTTCTCGTTTTCATTCAGCGCAGTTTTATCCCACCTCTTTTGAACAATAAGAAAATGGTTAGGCGCTTCGGTACCCCCGGTCTCTTTCATCAAATTATCCGGCATGACCACCAGGCTGACAAAATCAGCGTGATTGAAAAGATATTCGCGTGCAGGTTTGTTGGAAGGGCTATTTAAAAAACCATCCGTTGTGATGTACGCCATCAGCCCGCCATCAGCCAGCTTATCCAACCCCTTTGCAAAAAAGTAGTTATGTATTTTTCCCGTTAAACCGGCTTCTTTAATCGTGGGGTCGTAAACGGAAAAATTACCGAATGGGATGTTACTGGTAATTAAATCGTGCGTTCCATTATCATTGGTAGTTGTATTTTCAAATCCGCTGATGTGTACTTTGGTAGTTACTTTGTTGAGACTGCTTGATGCCTGTAAAACCTTCCCGGTGATTACATCTTTTTCCACAGCGGTTATTCTTTCCGCGTCAGGGAATGCTCTGTCAGCTTCACTTACAAAGATGCCTGCACCTGCGCTGGGTTCATAAATACGTTTAGGCGAAATGCCCTGTTGCTTTAAGGCTTGAAATAGAATTTGTGGTACAAACTCCGGTGTGTAAAAAGCGGTAAGCCGACTATTCTTTAAGGAATCAATGGTACTTTTATAATCCTTTTCTGAAAGCTCATTTTGCAGCAATTCATGGAAGCCCATCATCGGATGGTATAATTTCAGATCCGCTGCACTGGCACCGTTTTCCTGCCAGCTTTCAACCGGGCCATTGGGATAAAGGATAGGCGCAATACCGCCAAAACCTGCGTAGGCTTGCAATGCCGATTTATCCGACTCGCTGATCTTCTCGCCTTGCTTGTAAGCAAGTGCAATACGTATCGCGGCTATATTGCCGGTTAATTTTTGAAGTGTATTGTAAGCCATCTTTCTCTCGGTTTTCTGTCAGCACAGGGCTTGTTGGTTAATTGAGGTAATCGCTGATCTTTGCGATCACGGCATAGCGCAGGAAGCGGTCTTCTTCGCTGTCTTCGGTAAATGGGAAGTTGTCGAGCAGGTCTTTACAGGCTTCTGTCAAATTGATCGTTTCATAGGTCAGCACACCAGCGTATTTGAATGCCGCATATTCCTTAGGGAAGTCTTCTTCAAGTATCACCTGCAGATAATTAAAGCGTGATGGGCGCAGCTCTTCGGTGAGTTCGGCCATCGCTAATTCTTCTATTACATAGCCCGGTTTGTTTTCATCGAGCAGGCGCAGTACGGTTGGCATGACCTTGCTTACCTTGTCTTCGAGATAGGTTGTTACTGAAAAACTTTCCTGTAGGCGGATAAGCAACTCCGGATTATTTTGCTGTATGTAAGCTTTGAGCTTTTCTTTCAAGAGGTTATGCATCGCTTGGTATTTTTTGTTTTTGATATAGCCTAAAGCTTTTGTCTCCTTGGCTTTTTAATGGCTGGTTGTTGCTGAGGCTTTGGCTCATTCTTTTTTGAAAAAACAATTGTTTTTTCTTTTAATGACCTGTTGTTGTTATGAAATTCATCAGGTAAACCCTGTTGCCTTGCAAGTCCAATTGGGTCTAGTTCTTTAAGTGGCGGCAGCAATACAATGCGAACATGGCCTGGTATGCCATCCGGCATTTTTGTATCTCCGGTAAACAGGTTTTTTGTTTTGGTATCAAAGAAGAAATGGGAAAATCCCATCTCTTCTTTGGCACCGATGATCGGCATCCGGTTGGATGGATCACCTACTTGCCGGAATTCAAGCTTTTCAATATCCACATGAAATAACGTCTCCGCGATATTGATTTCTGGCAATAACCTTTCGGGCCTTTGCTTCGGTGCTTTTGCCTCATAGCCCATATATTTTTCCATGCCCATAACTATACACCAAAGAAGCTTTTGATAACCGTTGCTACCACAACAAGGAAAATACAACTGCCAAACCATGCAGCCGCCACCTTGCTGGTATCCGGATCACCTGAATTCCATTTCTGGTAAACTTTAACCGCACCAATCAGTCCGAGTAATGCGCCGACGGCATACATAAGCTCAGTGCCCTTTCCAAAATAGTCCCGAACCATTGAGTTCGCCTTTTCGATACCGGCGTTGCCATCCTGGGCTTTGCTATACATGGCTACGGCCATTGCAACCGTTAGCATTAGGGCATACTTCGCCCTGCGGGATGATCTTTCAATCCCCAACTTCACTTTCCTCATTTCCACTATGTTTAATTATTCTTTCGCTTGAAAAAAATACCGGGGCGTGCGCTCCAACCACCCATTTCGTCCCACATCGGCACGCCCGGTATTCTATATTTTGTTGCCTGGCCTCCCTGCCATTCAAGGCAGGGGGCGGGCAAACAAGGCCGGTAGCTAATCCACCATCCCATATCACAATCACTACTACCAGCCAATAATTAGCGGGGCAGCGTTTCCCACGCCTCGTTCAACTCATCTTCACTGAACGCCACCCCGCAAATACTTTCTGCATACTGGATTATAAAATTGTTGATAGCTACCCGAAAGGCAGGCTGGCGTAACCCGCCATAGTTGACCAGTCTTTGTTTGAGCTGTGTGAGCAGCTCATCCTTGCTGATATTGTTGCCTGCCTCTTCGAATATGCTATGCCGGATGTCGGCTACAATTCTTTCGAGCTCCTCGAAAGTGTGTTCTTGATCTTCCGGTATTTCTTCTTCTGGTGTTTGTTGTTTTTTCCTCCGGGTAGGGATATTGTATTTACCGTTAAGGAGGTTAAAAAACTCTTTACGGAAATAAACCAGTATGATAATGACATACCATAAAGCCAGCAGTATGAACACTGTGGTATAATAATTTGACCAGGTAATTGATTTGAACATGACTGCAATTTTTTATTGGTTTCATTTTTCGGGAACCGTTTCCCTTTGTTGATGAAGCAAAATTGCAGCGGATTTCGACCGTGATCTCTATACCTTTTATAAGCTTAAAGAAATTTTTATTTTATCGTATTTTAATTTTTCAAATAGTTTGCGTAATGCTCTGAAGTAAAGGCCAGAGGGAATTGCAGCCATTTTTTACGACAAATGCAGGCAACATTTATTTACGTAATTTTTTCAATAAAAACTATAAGGTTTTGCCACCTTATAAATTTTTATTAGTTAAACTTTTTATCATAAAGTTTCGCAAAAAAGAATTCCCAATCTTTTTAAAAGGCTCATCCTTAAAATGCAGCTACACTTAATCAAAGATTTCCAGCACTTATTCAAAAGACCATCCCACTAAGAAAAAAGAAGTGAATTTTGAAAAACACTTTTTTTTCACATACAATAATTTTCAAAACAGATAATTAAATCTGCATTTATTGTAAACCACCCATACTTCATGATTTCATGAAGTACTTCAAGCGCTTTTTTAACTACTTGAAGTCTATATCCATTCAATACCCATCGCTACCATGAAAAGTTGATTCTATGTTTGCCCTGTCCATTTCGAAATGACATCAATTAAACAATTTAGAAAACCAAACAAACAGCGAGGATAATGGAAAAGTACACTAACGAGCTAATGAGTTCAATGCAATTGGAATTGCAAAAAATAGCCACCTCATCCGCAAATGATCTGCAAAAAGCTCAAAGGTCATTTTACTTAATTGAGGAAATAATAGGAAAGCTTAAAGCGTTTATAGCCACCTATAAATTCAAAGACCTAGAGGAAGAAGTTCAGTTCTTTAAAATCATTAAGCCGTCTTTTCAAAGCGAGCAAATCTTCTTTGAAAAACTGTATTACATCGAAGCAAGGATGCCTGTAGGTTCAGAGGCATCTCAAAAGGAATTTATCAATCAATACCTGATGCGTATTCAGGCATTCTTTGAAGAGAATAAATATCTGTATTGCTATTATTTAACCGATGATAAAACGATGGATAAACACTATTTCGTCAGTGATGTGTTGATACAGATGAATTTATTGCCCTTATCGACTTCGGATATGGATGCCAAATTTTCAAACCCATACAGCGCTACATTAGCTGGTATCCAAGCCCATGAAAGGCTAAGAGATCATTTAATTACGCAATTGAATGCAGATAGATCTCCGGCTTCAATAGCCGAGCAAAAGAAGAAAAGACGTTTAACCTGGACAGATTCAAAATCTGCTTTAATCGAATTAATTTATGCGATCCACTCGCGGGGTAGTGTAAACTTTGGGCAATGCAATATCAAGATTTTGGTTGCAGAGATGGAAGAGTTCTTTAATGTGCAATTGGGCAATGTGTACACCGTTTTTCTGGGCATGAGTATTCGAAAAAAGAGCAGAACACCATATTTGGATAGTTTAAGGGATTCATTAGGAAACAGATTTGATGACTTGGATGTTTAATAGGTTTATTGGGAAATAATTAAAAGGCCGGTGCTATTGCGCCGGCCAAATTATAGGAGTTAAAAACTAGATTATGATTAGAATTTCAGTATTGCTTGCACTATTATTTATGGGTTGCACTAATTTTCAAGAAGGGTTTATCAAGAATAAAAAATGGCGTGTAGTTAAAGAGACGGTGAAAACTTGGGATAAGACCGGTACAAGTTCCAGTGATAAGATTAAACAGCACTTTGATGTTATGGATGAATTACATTTTGATGATCCGGATAGCTTATCGGTAATTAGTTATGGAAAACCACAACGATATAGTTATAAAATTGAAGATAGCGTACTGTATTACCAAAACCCAAAGGCGTTTTACAAAACAGGAAAATGGGGAATTATAATTTCAACTAAAGATAGCCTTGTGTTGAGACATATAGAGAATTGGGGAAATGATGCATCCTTAAAAGTAACAACGATTATTCATTTTGTGCCCATTAAGAAATGATATTAGAAAGTTAAACACTTCTTAAATGCTTCTAAATCTTTTGCTACGTAAAAATGTAGGTATAGGTTCGCACTTTTCATGGTGATAGGGTTTATAGCGGCCGGTGTGTAATGCACCGGCTTTTTTGTTGCTTTTCCATGATCATCTTCGAATCTTTTCTATTAGCCCGCCAAATTTTCTACATTACGCTCGCTGATACGATGTAATGCATTTTCGTCAAGTCTTCGTTATTTGCCATTCAACACGCCCCAGTCAAACTTAAATACATCATGCACAAATTGGATACTTTTATTGCTGAATTGAAAAATTTGCAGTTCCCATCAGATCTTTTAAATTCAATATCTGAATCCGAAATTTTATCAGACCAAGAAAAAAAACACTTTGAGTCAATATGGAAAATGGCAACAGCGTTTGAAAACTGGAATCATAGCGATTTGGCTATTGGATTGAAAATAGCCTACGAAAAACTTCAACATTCATTTAAATTGTCAGAAGCCAGCATAAACATAATTGTCAGGCTTGCTTCTTATGATTGGAAATAACCAAGTATTGTCGTGTTGCTTTACACCGCTATCGAAAATCCTGTCAATTGCTTTCTCTGGTAAATTAATTAATCTATCGGTTTAGATTTAAGAATAGTGATCAATTCACTTAGCGTTTTACCCCTTATGCTATAAAGGTTGGGCTTATAAATTTTTCCATCCTGATAGACGTCTAAACTGTACGTGTTTTCTTTATTTCCTTTCCGGTATACATAACCGTATTCTTTACCATCTTCTATAGCGTGATACCCCAGGATACCGACACTATGCCTGCCTTGCTCCATTATCTGCACGAAATCAGTTGTATTAAGTGTCACATTGCTATAAAGCGCACTTGCTATCGAATTTAATAGATCATACTCATGATTATCTGAAAGAGCTGCCGGATTTTTAACCTGTTCTCTATAAAGCTTGCCATCTTTTTCAAAGTAGGTATAAGAACGTTTTGGGTCTATACCATCTTTTTGTGTGAACTCGGCCTGTACCATAGTAACCGTATTGACTTGCTTTTTATTGCTGTCAAAGTAGGTCAAAGACCTTCCTTCTTTATTAAAGGTAACCTTCAGACTATTTCTTTCCATACTGGATATCAAAAAACCGTCTGTCATCGGTAGCACTTTTATAAATTCGCCATAGTTTTCTGCGTAAAGATCGATCATCAGATAAGCAGTTTTGAAATTGTCCACGAAGGACACTATTTCTCCCGCTGCCTTTTTGATATGGAGCGGTGTTATGACAATGCCCTTTTGAAGTTTGCCATTTACGAAATTACCTTCCTCATCCAGCGTAATGAAATTTAACCGGGTGTCCTTGCCAGCTATTGTCTTATGCAGGTTATTGTAGACCTGGCTGACCAATGTTCCATTTTTATAAAAGTCAAACATCAGCCATTCATTCACCTCTTCCCGGGAAGCCCTGAAAAAGCCATTATAGGGTTTTCCATCTTTAAACTCGCCGAGCAGGTATTCTCCGTAATCCGATTGGTGCTTCCGATAAGCAGCATACAGATTATTATTTATAGACTGAGACACATGAATATCAAGGCTTAGCTGTTTGATGAGCTTACCGTCTGTTGCATTGCAATCGTAAGTATGTGTGTAACCATGCGAAAGGTCATCATTTGGCACGCATTTTAATTCACTTTTTTGTGTTGTGATAACGCCTGCGGAAGTTAAGTAAAGTTGTTGTGTTTCGTTTCTTTGGGTATATCCAAGCATTGGAAAAAGCATAAAAACAATAAGCAATTGTCGCATAGTATGTTGTTTGTGATCGTTTATTGATTACAATAACAAACTCCCCCGTAATTGTTTGCGCAAGGAAATATATAACTAATATTGTAAAATCAGTGAAGCCTGTTAATGGATACGATTGTTAGGCATCGTCCCCCTAAATATGAACCTATGGAAATAACTAAATACAGTAAACCCAGAAAAGTAATCCTTATAACCGGAATCATAACTGCTGTTATAAACCTCCTTGTTATCTATCCCCTGATGCATTCTACTGCGTCCTATATAACAGATTACAACTGGCTGTTTGTAAGCTTAGGGGGCTCGGTCTTGTTGCTTCTTTACGGCCTTACCGGCCCTCGTTTCTTCCAATACTTGTTGTTCACTTTTCTGAGTACAATATTTTGTGCTGTCTCCTTATTTGTCTACTCTATATGGGATTCATGGATGGGGTTTTTAGTATTATTGATTGGTATCCCTTCTGGTATCGTCACCGCATTAGTGTTCTTTATTTTAAGGTATGTCCTGTTTTTCCGGAACAAAAGCCGTCCAGTTGAGAAAGCACAAAAGAATAAGTTATTATTAAAACAAATCGTACTCTACATTTTCCTGGCAGCTATCATCTTAATATTATTTATAAAAGGGGGAGATTGGTGGTTCGATCTTTTCGAACAATAGATAGCTGAATTCCGTGCTGCGCAATCCTTCAAAAGCTTCCGTTATCTTTTTCCGGTACCCCGAGCACGCGACATTGAGCTGAGGATAACATAAAGCCTTCGACGCTTTGTGCTTTTCCATAAGACTAAAGTCAGGGAATATAATAATCCAATACATAGGCAGGAGAGTAACAAAACACGGAATTTGTTAAAGGATATATCATATCAAGTCCTAAAAATCATATCTTCATTACTCCGTGGCAATAGGGTTTATAAGGGCTGGCGCTTTTACATCGGCCTTTTTATGGTGGCTAAAATATGGATCGCGTATCCCCTATTTCCTAATAACAATAATTTTGTTTGCCGCAGATTGGGATGAGCCGTCACCTAATAATACCCTTGTACCGTTTTTCCAATAGCAGGCCGTAGGGGCTTTTCCAGGTTCCACATCCTGTGTCCAGCCGGATACATAAACATCTGTTCGGTCAACCGTTAAATTGGTAGCGAAATCACCATTGGGGTTATTTGTTACAACTACAGGCGAACCATTCTTGTAATATTTGGAAAGTAAGACCCCATTGGAAGGGTTGACTCCCGTGCCCGTAACATAAATGTCGCTCCCATTCGCCGAAATACTATAACCCTGAAAATCTCTGGCATCATCATTCAGTTTAATGGCGGGGCCGAAATCCTTATTGTAACTGGCCTGTGATTTACCGCTATCGTTATAGCTCTCGGACCACATCATGTAAATATCGCTGCCTGAAACGGCAATTGCCTGACGCTCCGCATAGGTGCTGGTAGTGCTGAGGTCTGTCACGTGACCGTTTTTCCAATAACAAGCTACGGGTGATTGTGCATCCTGATTATGCATGCCAATAGCATAAACATCATTGCCAACGATTGTAAGGCCATTTACGGAAGCATTTTCTGAAGTGCCACTTAGATTTACCTCGACACCATTTTTCCAATATTTGGCGATATAAGTGGCTGAGCTGGCCTGTCGCTCCCTACCTGCGGCATAAATATCATTACCTTTTACAAAAATGCTTTGTGCGAATGCATTTTGGGAGCCATCAGTAAGGTCTTTTACAACACCGTTTTTCCAGTATTTAGCAACGTAAGTATCATGGTCGGTGTAACCATAGCCTGATATATAAATATCGTTTCCGACAACTAACATGTCAGTAGCAACAACACCTGAGGGAAGTGAGATAGCCTGGCCATTTTTCCAAAGCTTAGCACCATAACTGTCACTACCTACTGCATAGACATCCACGTCGGAATTTGCAGGTGGATTGGGGGCAGGGTTATCTTTCTTATGACAGGAAGCCAATGTAAAAAACAGAAGCGGTAAAAGATAAGATAGAAAAGTTTTCTTATTTTTCATTAGATAAGTAATCGCATTTTAAGTTTAGTTCACCCGGTTTTAATTCACAGATTGGATTAATTAACCATTAACAGCTATTATTTGTTCGGAGGTTATTTAAAAATAAGCGCTTTCATGTTTAAATAATTCTGACCATACGATTGAACCTTAGCCACAGGCTTCTCTACCTAGATGGCAACTGGTGAATAGTTGATGTGATTTGCTGGTTGATCTGTTTTAATTCTGGTGTGACGTGTCCTTTTCCCAGTTTAATATTTTGTTCCATTAACTGATAACTTGCTATCCTCAGCTGGCAATATTGAATCAATAACCGGTTGCGTCGATGTAACCTATCTGATAGTTTCAGATGATCCAGTTCCTTAGCAAGACTAATACCCTTAGTCCAATAAATAAGGCCTTGTTGAAGTTCTTCGAGCAGTGTTTCGTCCGGCTTATAGTCGGTATCTTTTAATGCAGTTAAGGCGCTGTCTTCAATCTGATTAAATTCAGCGATCCTATTTTCATATATAAACCGGTCACTTTGACGCAGGTTTAAACATGCGATGGTCACCAAACAGATGGCAACAATAGATACGGAAAGCAGGGCTAGCCATTGTCTCTTAACGTTATCCGGTTGTCGCAAAGATGGCATAAAGGCATACCCCATAATCAAACCGCTAACGAGGCCACCGATATGCGCTGCATTGTCAATTCCCCCTTTAAAACTTCCATAAGCGAGGTTATAAACTACAAATATGCCTATATTAATCAACAGCCCTTTACGCATCCCTCGTTCAATATGGTTGGTTGATAATAGCGCAAGAAAGACGCCATACATCCCGAAGATGGCCCCCGATGCCCCGGCACTAACCGTGTGATCGTGCCACCAAAGGCTGGCCAGGCTTGCAATGATACCCGAAAGCATGTAAGCAATGATAAATTTTGCTTTGCCCAGAAACGGCTCCAAAAACAGTCCGACAAAAACAAGGGCATACATATTCATCAACAGGTGGAAAAATCCAAAATGGATAAAGCAGTTAGTTATGAGACGCCACCACTGGCCGTTAGGCGTTGCCACCGTTGCATTAGCGCCCCCGCGGATCATACTTGCGGCGCTAGGCTCGAAAAAGGACACACCCGTGAACAACATGGCCAGAAATATTAAAATATTCAGGTCTATTAGGATGGGCGTTACAAAATATCCTTCGGCTGGTTTAAAAAGCGATAAATACCCACCGGAAAAACTATACTTAGGCCTGATATTGGGCTTTAAGGTATCCTCATAAGGCGGCACAAAATCTTTCTTATAAACTTTATATTTTTCGCTTATTTCATCTTCCGTAATAGCAGACTTCATCTTTTCAAAAGCAGCGATATATTGGGAAACCGTATGCTCGCTTTGGCCAGCATCACTCACCATGTTAGAAATCGGGACGCACTGGACGTTAGCCTTGTCTCTCTCCAGTTTAACGGTTATCTCGCCGTTCCATGCATACTCACTGTTTTGGGTATAGGCAATCACACCGGCATCAGATACAAACCGGATGCGCCAGCCGAGATATTTAATGGTTTCAAAAGCGATTACCAAAAATTGCTTTTTGGAAAGCCCGGTTATTGGAAAGTCTTGTTCGAATTTTGCCATATGGTTTAAGGAAAGGTAATAATAATACAGCCCTGGAAAGCTTTTGTTTACTGCTACTAGTTTACCGTTCATACCATTACCTGGGTAAACATTGAACAAAACGCATTTGAACTGTTATTAGTAAATAAATATTCAAAACATGAACCTTATGCTACTTCGCGTGCTATTCTTTTGCCTGGTTCCCATCGGCATATTTATCCTGGTCAAAACCATCCGTATGCTGAAGGGTGTTTTTAGCGGCGAAGTGATCACGGAAATTCCTTTCACTCAAAAGGATGTGGTATTTGATATCATCAGGCCCGGAGTATATGCCATTTGGCAAAAGGGGCAACTGTTCAGGCGCACGCCGGTAGATAAATTTAAACTTCAAATCAACAAAGTACCATCGGGAGAAAACGTGTCCTTACCTAGATCTTTTTTCAGTCCTCATCTCAATGGAATGAGCACCGCCCGGATGGAAATGAACAGGTTCTCCGCTCAAAGCGGTACCTATCGTTTGACGATTGTAGAGGGTTCGAGCGTTTCAGTATTTGAAAAAATAGCACTTAGCTTATTTCCTGCCAAACCAGTTGATTATAGCCAATACTTTATCCAGGTACGTGAAAGCCGCCCGGTATATTATATGATCGCAGCTATTCCACTTTTTGTATTATCAGCCTTTTGTATGATCGGCGGTTTGGTGGCAGGGTTTCTGGCGCCACAAATATTCGCATGAATATAATTGGATATAGAAAGAAATATCTCTCGTTCAACAAAAATGGTTTTGAAAGGGTTATTTATAAACCTATTTTCAAATCACTTATTATATGACAGTTGTTTCTTTACCAAACAACAGCTTACTTCCTTTACCCGGATTCGGTAAAAACTGGATAGCTACCTTAGCGTTAGATTGGTATGTAAATGCGACAAGTGAACCATTATAATCAACGTGAATGAATAGAATAGCAAAGTACATCACCATTGGAATTTTTAGCTACTTCATTTTTTGGGGTAATAATTCGTTTGCCCAAACCAAAGCAGAGATTAAAGTCGCGAGGAAATTATTTGAAGGAAGCTGGGTCAATAAAAAAGCGAAACGGCACCTCACTATTTCTTTTGACACGCAGGATTATGCCACGATAAATGACTGGCATGGTAAGTGGAGCCAGGACAATAACACCATTGATGCTTATAAAGCATTTGTCATGAATAGCAAGCTGGTAATGCCTGAGGATAAAACTGATCTCCGTTCCCCTTATTGCGAAATCGTAAGAAAAGGAAACACACTTTTGTACCGTTGTCGGGAGATGAACACCAAGGATAAAAAATTCGTTGAGGAGATATTGTTTATAAGAGAAAAGGATTAATTGCTAGCTATGATTAAGTAAGTAGATTCTCAAAATCGTTACAAGGATCAATAAATAGGGTTAATTACCAAGGATCTGAAAGCCATAAAGCCTTGAAAATCCGTATGGGTGCCCATTCTAACTAAAACTTTTATCTTTAGGTTTCAGCCCAACCCTTTAATCATGGAACAACCAAATCAAACCATTCTTATATACTCACTTTTCTATGAACAGCCTGTTCCACCAAAGAGTTTAGTCAAAATCTCAGAATTTAACAAGGAAGAAATATTAAAGTTTTTAATCAAACTAAAGATCGCAGTAACCAGAATAAACTTACGCAACTTAAATCATCCTTTTGTCAAACAGTTGATCGACTTGCTACCTTTAACTTCAGCTCAGAGGGTTAGGGATTTTCTGGCAAATGATGAATTAGCCTACTATTTAACCAATGCAGATGTGATTAATTCTATCCTAGCTGAAATATTGAACGACGATAAGCCCCCTGAAGAATCTGCTGCGCCTCATGGCAACTTTGTCCCGGCCTTTCATGCCAGACCTCATGGGATTTTAAAGCTGATTACGGGTGTTTAATGGGCATGATGCAGAAAAGAAGGACATTGCCGATTTAGAAGACGTAGGAATAATTGAAAGCGATATGACCTTTATAAAAGGAAGTTGATGGAATTACAGTATGATTATATTGTTGCCCACTAAAACTAAAAAGTAATCTTGTATATTATTGTTTCGTAAATGTAGAAATATCTGAATGAGCAGGAATTGGAAGAGAATAAGCATCACATTTGCCACAAATTAATACGCTTGCCGGTTTTCATATAAAATGGCAGAAAGATCACATCTAAAATGGCATTTACCTAACTCAATGAACATAAAGAGGCTTATCATCTATTTTTCTATTCAGCAAGCGGGATTTTATTTGGGGCAATTGTTTATCAATCTAAAAATATAACAGTTTCAATAAGTCATGGAGATCACAAATTCAAAGATCAAGGTTGGTAATAAGGTACTTAAGGATCACGGCCCCCTTCAATTACAGCAACTCGTGGGAAATAGCTTTTCTTATAATTTGCCGCTAAAATCAAATGATCCTTTCCTGTCTGACCAAAAGCATTTGGCTGGAAAGAACATTTACATTTGGGTCACAGCCGATGACGGCCAGAAAAGCTTCCTGATCGGCACGGTGCGACAAATAACATACGTCCAGCATTCATACGACTCGGGAGAGGCAATATTAAATGGTGAAGTTAAAAAGCTAATCTACGTTTTATCCCTACTCACAAATTATCGGTTAACTTTAACTTTAGCCATATTGATACCCTTTGTTTTTTTATCTGTGCTAACCTATCTGTTCATTGATCAAAAGAAGAACTTGGTCGAACAGACCGGCACGGTAACAGCATTTTCAAAGCGGAGCCGTGGTGCACGTTCGCCCGCCATATACAAATTTCAATTGCAGGAATTCAAGGTGAGTTTTGAGCGCGAATATCAGGGCGTAAGCCGTTTTGTAGCACTAAACATCGGGGATGAAATTTATAGAAAACCTTCGCAAGGTTACCCGTACAACTTGAAGCAAGACCTTAAACCTGCAGATCAACGGAAATTCTCCTGGTACATGGAAGATGTTGATTTGCACAAGTTGAAAACATCGGATGTTACCTTACCTTACGTATACCTACATGCCGTTAACGAGAACAGCAATTGGCTTTTCCTTTACGACCTCTACAATTATGTTTTTGATAAGTATAATATAATGGACTATCTATTTCCGTCTTTTATCTCGTCCACCGTCTTTTTAATGATGGGTGTTGGTATAAAGAGGGGCAACAATTTGTTCTGGAAGATCTACTGCGGTGTTATAATGGTAACCTTTTTTATACTATTTATCATTTAGACAGCCAAAACGCCGATATTTAAGTTAAGCTGATATTTGATGACAATGATGTAAGGCAAAAGTATGACGCCGATGTAGAAAAAGAAGGGCACTAATGGTCTGAAATCAAAAGCACGATCTATCAATGACTTGATAAAACCAACTTGAAGCTTATGCCTGCCAGGGTTTAGAAGCGGGCATCATCATTGCGACTCTTAACTTGGCTCCATCGTTCCACGAATGTTCCGTATACAGCGTCAAGCTGGTCATCGTCATTGGGGAGGAATGGCAAAAAAATCACTCCCTTAGATATTGTTGTAATTCGGATCATATCTCCCCTCCATGCATTTTTATCAATTGCAATCGCATCCATGTCATTGTAATTCAAGAAAACCATTTTTGTCTTGAAATACATTGTAACAATGGAAGCGCCCCGCCCGCGCCCGACTCCACTTATATCGACTGGCATATATTCAATACCGGCAGTAGTAAACCTCAATTGCACGACTTCATTTCGCCTCATCCATAAGCGGACACCCTTATAAAGAACAAAACCCAGAATAAGAATGGAAAGCAATGGCGGGTAACTTTCAGGGCTGGTCCATTTAAATCTCTGCAAAAAACCAGAATAAATAAAAAAGGCAAGCACGCCCACAGGAAATAAGATCAGTACCATACTGAAAAAAATAACCCTTGAAGGTGAGATCAAAATATCCTGGAATTTCTCTTTACGATAATCATAAACAGGTAAGCTGCTCCGGTCTTTTCTCAGAATTGCCCCGAATAATTTGTAAAAAATAAAGATCAGTATGATGCTGAAAATACCATAGAAGGTCATTTGTAGTCCATAGAAATCAGAACCGATCAAATTCGGTATGAAGATAAAACAGATGGCACATATACAAATTGCGGAAACAATTTTTATGAAACGGGTTATATTCATTACATTAATTTAGGCAATTATAATTTGTCGGATCGGTTATCTTTTGGATTTCGGTTGATTCACTTTCTTTTTGAAATATCCTTCTCATTCTTTAATGCTTAAACCAACCATATTGAAACAGGAGTAATAGATAGCTCATTTACCACAGTGATATACATATATTACTTTTAATGTGGTTGCTACTTCGGATAACTTCTCTCACCAATGGTGCAAATTGCTATTTCCCTGTTCAACTACAATCCGTTTTTTAGTATACTCCCGATTTGGTATTCCTTCAGCATGTTTTGCAGGTCGGCAATATAAAGTTCCAATGCTTGTCTGGTATCTCCGGTTAACTTAATTTGAGTAGCAAACATATATTTACGGGATAACTTTCCATCTTTGGTCTGAATTCGAAAACATCCTGTATAGCCCATTTGCTCGACAGCAGTTTCGATGGAAAAAACAACCATAGCAATATCTGACAAGGCATAAGACCCTCCAAAAACGCTGTTCACTTTAAGGTGCTGATCCCTGATGCTAAAAGGCTTTATATTGACACCTAATTTCCTCAATATCCATAGAATGAGTTGAACAGCTAAAAAGGCAGCTAAAAGAATCCATATTGCCCAGCCATAACCGTTTGAGAACTTCGTCTTTACTTCAACCAATTCAGTACGTTTAACTTCTGCCAGGTGATCCGTATGGACAAGCTTTCGAATGTCATCTGTCCGGATTTGCGTGGCAAGCAAAGCATTAACCGTAGCCTGATCAGTAATGCGGTAAATGGAATGAGGGATCAGTTGAGAATTACCAAGCTGGTCAAAGTAGTAATAGGTGTTTCCATTTTTCCAGACCGAACCGGAGTTACCATCAACCATTCCGATTTTTTGCCAGTTTCCTGTTGAGGGTTCATCCAATCTATAAATATGGGTGGACTCGGATTTAAGTCCCGGACTTTTATTGCCACCCCAAACCTGACTGGCTTCTGTGTACAGTATTTGATGATCGTCTGAAAAAATAAGTGGTGCAATTTCCTTGAAACCGCCACTATTAAAAGGATTTTCCTTGATCCTCAAAACCTCCTTTTTCTGCTTCTCAAAGTAAAAGATGCCACCCTTGCTTAAAAATAAAGAATGATAAACGTGTCCTCCGTTTAGAGACAGTGCGTGATAAGGGCTGTACTGCTTATCGAAAGGCATATCATTCACATATACCATGCCTTGCTTAGGATCTATGAGGTAATTCTCCTGGTTTTGGGCATCAATAACAATGGCATGCAAATCCGGATGATCCTGAATTGGCAACCTGGTAGTTTTATAATATACATTTTGGCCATCCGCCAGATAATTTTGACTTTCACGAACATCGCCATCATTGTACAATTCTGAAATCTGCCTGAGGCCTGTAGCGTGGGTTTGAGGAAGAATTTTACCTTGGTAGTAAGATAAGGTTCCGTTAGTCACAACTTCCGTTTTCAGGATGGCGTGATAAGGAGCTGATCCGGGCTCAAGTTTAGTGAGCGGGTAAATATAAGTCTGTGGCTTATCTCCTATCCCAAGACCATATAAACTTTGCTGGCTTAATTCTGAAAAAATTGATAAGTCCGCATTTCTTACACTCAACGACGCGCAGTAGCAGGTTTGCTTACCATCAGTAAAATAATCATTGCCAATTGCTTTGGCAGTAGCAGGATTGAAATCTTTAATAACGAGGTTGCCGCAGTAAGCGTGATTTTTATCTACACCGAACTGATGGTTCTGGTAGCTGTCGTCAATTAGCCTGAAGCTATTGGCATCAGCCTCTTTGATCAGATAATATCCATTACTTGGTACGGATGCATATACCTGATTTTGATACCGGACAAATATCCCACCTATTTTCTGTCCTGTGTTGTCTATTGTGTTACTATCAGGCCCCTTGGTTTCTGCAAAGAGGATAAATACCGTAAATGCCAATATAAATACTAGGAAAACAATGACTGCTGTTATCCCGACGCGCTTAATAATACTTACGTTCATCTTTTAGGTTATTGATAAGGGAAGAAAAAACAGAGCTTTTCCAATCGCGTTTTTTGTCAGGCATTAGAGTTTTTATTGGATAGAAACAACATGATGCGTAGAATGTTTAAACCCTGAAAATTGAGGGTGAAAATAGCCACGAATATGATTTCAATTTCACGAAATCAATAAAGAATTTTACCAACATCAAAGAACGATAATTCGTGTTTTCTTTCCCTAAACTTTAATAAAAAATCCTGTTTAGAGCCTAAATCTACCTGTCTGGGGGGACTTTTTAATTGTGATAATGGGAATTGGTATAATTAGGCCATATAATTTTAAATAGTGAAAATTTCCGTCTTTGATCAGGCCATCTATAGAGTACCGCAGTTCCATATTTCAGCAATTCTTGAAAACTCATGGGAAGAGTTAAAAGAATCCATCAAACTTGCTTCGTCAGATTTTTACGATCAAATAAAAGATACGAATGCGGATAACATTTATAGTCTTCCAAAGCCAATTTTCCATACCGTATGGAAATACTTTAACCGGGCCAAATTCCGGGCAACGCCGTATGGAAGCTTCGCTGGATTTGGATTAGCGCATATAGATGCTCATATGGCAGATTCATCCATCATTATATGTCCCTCTCAAAAACTACATTCTTTTATCGCATGGCCGTATAAAGGCAATGTCAAAATAACGACAGAACTTTTGCTGCAAAATGGAGGTTACCTCATCGCAAATGATAGTCATTATATCATCCTGGATTCGATAAGGTATTTAAGTTACATTGACGATAAATTTGAGCTTTCTGAAATTGAATTAGATAGTACGGTGCATCAAATACTTCAGATTTGCAAAAGGAAAATAAGAGCATCTGATTTGCAGGAAGCATCTCTACATCTATTTTCAAACGCAGAGCAATTTATTGAAGCTATCAATTATTTAATTTCTTTACAGTTACTTTTCACGAGCTGCCATCCCAACATTATTGGAGAAGAATATTTTGAACGAATAGGTATTACAAATACGCCTTCGCTTCCGCAGTATGTAATTGCGGAAAGGCAAAATATTCAAGGTAATATCAACCATCACGTTTTTAAAGACATCACGGAACTTACCCTGCTTCTGCACCAGATTGTACCCATTCGTAATAATGCTACATTGGACAAATTCATCTTCGATTTTACCAGAAAATTTGAACGAAGAGAAGTACCTGTCATGGAAGCACTTGATCCGGAAATTGGTATTGGTTACGGAGATCTGGTTCAGACAGGAGATCACCAGGCTTTAGTAGTGGAAATAGTCAACAAAAATAAAGAAGCAGCAACTTCTAATAACGACCATCATCTAAAGGACTTTTTGTACAAGGAGCTTTTACAGAATTCTGGGATCAACAACCATGTTATTTCTCTTGAAAAGTTACCTGTGAACAATGATGCGGTTAAAACGCTGCCTAACACTTTTAATGCAGTTTTATCAGATGCTTTTGGAATGTTATGCCTTGAATCACTGGGTGGTGCCACATCAAATGGAATTGCGGGCCGGTTTACATTGGCCAGCGACGAGGTGACAGATTATTGCAAACGGATTGCGGAAATAGAGCAGCAAGCCAATCCCGGCGTTCTTTTTTTTGACATTGGGTACACAGCAGAAAATCATGTAGACAATATCAACAGGCGTCGCGCGATCTATGGAATGCAATTAAATCTTTTGAACTATGATTTATCACAAAACCCTTTGGAAATAAGCGATCTCTATCTTCATGTTTTACACGGAGAGCTGATATTGCGATCTAAGAAACACAATAAAAGGTTGGTCCCGCGCATGGCCTCGGCATATAATTATGGCCGCTCTGATCTCCCGCTGTTCAGATTGTTATGCGACCTGCAAAATCAGGGCATCGCAAACAACCTTTCTATTAATTTCCAACATTTAATACCGGGATTAAATTACTACCCCCGAATTCAATTTAAGAACATCATTATTTCCCGATCTAAATGGCTGCTTTCTTTTTCAGATCTAAAACTTGATGCTCAACATAACGCCCCTGAGCGTTTTAGGGAACTACTAAAAAGCAAATCAATATCCAGGTATTGCAAAGCCGGTACCGGCGATCAGACTTTGCTTTTCGATACCGAAAGCAATGAGGATATGGTTATTTTAATGGAGTACCTGAAAAAGAGAAAGACATTACTTATAGAAGAAGCATTTCAGGAGCAGCAAGGTTTGGTAAAAGACGACCAGGGAAGGGTTTATTGCAGCGAATGGATCGTAGCGCTTTATCATGATAAGGAGATTTATAAAGCGACAAAATCAAAAAGTGAAATTCAAGCGGTGAAGCATCAAACCGCTATTCTACCTCCCGGCAAAGAATGGCTTTACTTTGAAATTTTTTCCCATCCCCAAAGAGCGGATTCTATTCTTATTAATCAGATTACAACACTTTTGAAGGATCGTAAAAGACTGATCTGCCGATGGTTTTTTATTCGGTACACTGAAAATGGTTTTCATCTCCGTTTAAGGCTGCAGCTTCATAATGCTAATAAAGCACAACTGGTTATTACCGATTTAAGCGAATTGCTCAAGGAGGAAATTCAAACCGGCATTGTTTCTGATTTTACGATCAGGACTTATAAAAGGGAGTTGGCACGATATGGTTCGCTGAACATGGAGCGGGTAGAAAATCATTTTCATGCTGACAGTACCTATGTGCTGAATGTACTCAAGCAATCACCGGAAGTAAACACCTTATACGCCACGTGCCGCGAAATTGTACTTTCCTTGCGTGACAGCAACGTTTTCAATTCATCTAGCTTTGATGACATGCTTGATCGTATATCTAATTCGATGAATGAAGAGCACCAGGCCAATCCGGCATCATATAAAAAACTAAACGAAGCTTATAAGGTCTACAGAAATGCAATGCCATTAGCGGCTGGTAAGCACCCCAAATTAAAGTCCTTCTCAGAATCTTTTTTGAGCACCATCCGATTTTGTGTTCCGTCTGGCCGTTACCAATTATTTGCCGATCTGATGCATATGCACATCAACCGGCTGTTCACCACTGAGCAGCGGACACACGAAATGATCTTTTATTATTTTCTTACAAAGGATATTAAAGAACGCAAAGCAAGAGCTAATTTTAATCCCAAGATTCAAACTAACACGGCTTAAGTTCTGCTGTGAAAACGTTCGAAGAATTCTTTTTCAAAACTCTCGCCAATCGGTACAACATAATCGTTGTTCATCATGACTGTTTTATTAATGACTTTTTTGATTTTTTTCATATTGATAATAAAAGAGCGATGAACTTGCATAAAGTAGTCCGGTGATAAAATCTGTAATGTCTTTTCCAATGTAAAGTCAGGTGATTTATAATCCTCTTCAAACGTTTTAAAAATGACGTAGCCATTTTGGCTTTCGATGGACACAATATCCTCTTCATTAATGATCGCATGGACTCCTTTTTTGGCGAGTTTTATTTTAAACTGTGTGGGAACATGTGCAGTTCTCATCGCCATTGCTAACTTTATTTTATTTACCGCTTGAAGAAACCTTGGGTAGTCAAAAACTTTTTTCAGGTAATCAACCGCGTTGAGGTCAAAGGCCTCCTGGGCAAATTTTCCGTGCGCAGTAGAAAATACGATAAGACATTTGTCCATGATGATTGGGGCCATTCGTATTCCTGTCACCACAGGCATTTGGATGTCTAAGAAAGTTACATCAGCTTTGATTATACCATTAGAGATTTTCTCCATTGCAATGGCAGATTCTGTTTCCGCGGCTACCAATTGCAGGCCGGGTGTTCTTTCAACGAAATTCGATAATAATTGGATTGCGGGAAGTTCATCATCCACAATACATACACGTATGCTCATAAAGTAATTTTTAGATCAAGTGAATAATAATTGTCAGTATTGTAGGTATTAAACTGGAAGCGGTCAGGATAATAAGTAGCCAGCCGTGCTTTGGCGTTTTCAACTCCTATACCAGTGCTTGGGTGGGTAGTTACATCATTCTTCATATTCCTGGTACGGAACCTGAATTCAGTCTGGGTAAGGTTAACAGAGATCGTAACGGGATGCCCAGGATCGTTAAATAATCCATGAGCGAATATATTTTCAACGAAGGTGAGCAGTAGAACCGGTGGTATCTTAAAATCTGAATCCTTTTCAATGTTGATGTCAAATTGTATAGGAAGTTCACCAAAGCGGATGCTGCAAATTTCAAGCAAACCATTTAGTTGTTCAATTTCTTCTGTTAGTGGTACGAGTTGCACATTGTCTTGCGCGAAGTCCGTATAGGTATAGCGCACGAAATCAGATGTAAGCTTTATGGCCCTTGCGATTCGTTCTTCGCGGCCATCTGCCATTGCATAAATGGAGTTGAGAGTATTACAAAGAAAATGAGAATTGATCTGCGATCTTAAAAGCTTGTTCTCCAATTTCACTTTTTCAAGTTCAGCTTCAGCGTTTGCCAGTGCTAATGCATCCGCTCTTCGATTGCTTTTAATACTTTGTAAATGGAGCCAATACAATAAGCTAAACAGAAAAAAATAACTACCTCTCCAAATATTCCCAACATTATTTTCCGTATTAAAAACTTTTGTATCAGAGATACTATGCTTTGTGATAACAGAGGTTATAAATAGTGATGAAATCCAGTAGACATTTATTTCCACAAGAATTAAAAACATTATTTTAATAAAGCTTGAAATAGTTTTATTCCAAAGTTTCATCACGAAATAAGTATTAAAGTAAAAAACTCCAATTGCAGGGATGTAATACAATAAAGATGGAGCTATTGGCGCGGTGGGACGCATGATCAATGAAACTACTTTTTCAAAAAAAATGAATGAAAAAATAAACAAGATATGAAGTCCAATTTTTGAAATTAATGGCTTTGAATTTAATTGTTTTGTAAATGTGCCTGTCTGCATATTCAAAAAGGGGTGTTGAGTGGAAGAAACTGGGTGTTTAAGGATTAAAGCGCTTTAAATGAACTTTGAGTGGCTTTTTTAGCCGTTTACAGTTGTAATTTTATGTTACCAAACAAGGAGAAAAATCATGAAAACAAACAAAAACCCGGTAATGAAAGTCAAAAGGAAAACAGCATTTTCATTTACACAAAGTAAGAATGGTAATGCAAGTGACCCTACGACATGGATGGTTACAACAATTCCAACAACAAGCATCAATTGCACTGTTTAGAGTTTATTGAAGCTTTTCTACCAATTTCAGATATGCCGGGTCAAACCGGCATATTAAAACGCAGATTTTAAAATTAAATCTCAAATGAATTGAATGTGAGTTTAATTAAATGATACCTCTATAAGTTTTCCCTATTCCGATCCAATATAATTTGATATTTTTTTTGTTTAGATTGGTTTCTTCAGGCCTACACTGTTCCAAATTCGCGACGCGATCTTCTTAAATTCCTTTGCCTTACTACTTACTATGATTTGATGTTCCAAGCACAATCATCCCATCCGGCCTAGAGTTATTATGACGGGGATTTAAAGAATACAAACGTTTTTTACCAAAAAAATAAACAAAGCAAAACTTCGTAAAATGAAAAAAGTAATCTTCATTTTCGGTATGGGCCTCTTGGCCTTGACATCAGCAAACGCCAAAGGCAAAGCTGATAATTCAAAAACAACTGAAGCAACCGTTACACCAGCAGAAGCAAAATCAGGTAACACTACTTATTATGCAATAAGAGTAGAAAACCCTGGTACCGGCCCCAAATTTATTTGGACAACGGAATTGTCCGAAACCGAGGGTCTGGAGTGCCATCCTTTAACAAACGCAACTTGCGAAATCAGTGTAAGTACGCCTCCAACAGATGGTGTAGTACCTGCGGGACAAACGGTGAGTGGAAACGCATATCAATAACAGTTAGTCAGCGGATTCAAAATAACATAACAGCCAACTTAAATTCAGTTGGCTGTTTTATTAATTTGACCTTTAATTAATGCTAACATATCCTTACCGTTATCAAGTCTGGGATCTACCACGTTACGTAAAAGTGCTCCATCAGCGCCAATAAGAACTATTGTGGGATAACCCTTAACGCCGTAATATTTAATTACAGGATTTGCCTCCCTCAATCCCCCCGTGTAGAGTTTTACAGAATTACCAACAGTATAATCTTCGGATTTAATACTATTAAGCCATTTATCGCGGTCTTTATCAATTGAAATATTAATAAAAACGACGTTGCTATTTCTTACCTCATGTTCAATCATTTCCAGCTTAGGCTTTAATTGGGTACATGCACCACATCCTGTAAACCAAAAGTCAAGCACAACAATTTTACCTTTGTAATCGGAAAGTGAATGGCTTTTATCATCCTCGCCGGGAAGGGTAAAATTATAGGCTGGATTTCCTTCCACCCTTGCATCAGTCTGATTAAATAAAATATTTTTCAGCGAATCATTTTTAAATGTGTTTAGGGCTATATTTCGATACGTTGTTAGACTGTCAGAATTAATATTCTTAAGCAATAAGTAAGTCAATATTTGCTCCTTTAAGTCCCCGCTATATTGACTATTCACGTAATTAAAGCATTGTCCTAGTTTGAAATCTTTTTTCTGCATCAAACCGTATTCGTTTTTGAATTTTTCTACTACGTAAGGTGGGATAATCGATGAATAAATGGAGCTGTAAACATTTACGCCAATTTTAGATCCGTTATTAAAATCATAACCAATGTCCGATGCCTTTTTACGTTTTAAATTCAGGATTGAGTATTTATAACCCTCCGTTGAATAAAATAAATCAGATCGGATTCTTGCCAAAATAATTTTAGGAATTTTGTCTTGGTATGGTTTCAGAAATTCCAATTCCTTAAAAAGGACACTATCCCTGAAGTTAAATTCCGCTTTTAAATCAATCCTTTCCAAAACCTGCGGCTTATTATGCTTTGCCCATAATTTTTGCTCAAAGCTAGCCAACTGATATTGGCAATTATATGTTGCTGAATTTTTACCTGTAAAGACGATTGTTCCTTCATTATAAACCAACTGCACTTTGTCTCCAGGACAAATAATAAACTCAGTATTATCTAATGAGTTCTTTGCATTATTATTGATAAATCCATTATTAGGAAGGCTTATATTAATCAATGAAGCATGTTCTAGGGGAAATAAAAAGTTAATTCTGCCAGCATTAATTTTACTGACAATCTTTGTATCTAATTTCTCTTGATTTAGGCCCCATTTGTTTATGGTGAGAATAGCCGAATCCTTATGGTTAAGAAAACTTAATATTATTGATAAAGTTGCTTGCTTGGTTGAATTATTAATTTTTTGGGCGGCTAAATCGGTGGGCATATTAACTGCACAAATCATTACGCTCCAAAATAAAAGTAAGGTTCCACAATACTTTTTGCAGATACCTTTTTTCAATAATTTATCGTTCATTTTGTTGAAGACCGCTTAATTGAATTTCTGAATTTGGAATAGGCAGCGCAAATCTTTTGTCGTTGGGTGGCAGTATGTAAGTTTTGCCATTGATTGTCCGTGAAAGCGTTACCGCAAATTCCTTTTCCTTATTTAACCGGCGGATATCCGTCCACCTAATGCTTCTAAAAAAAAGTTCTTTCTTACGTTCGGCCAGGATTTGTTTTAAAGCGATGTCTGCATTTGCTGCCTGATAAGGTGTAAAAACGGAACCCGTTTTCCATCTTGTTTTTAGTAAATTATTCAAGTCAGCCATTGCAGCATCAGTATTCCCAGCACGCGCGCTGCATTCAGCTCTGTTTAAATACATTTCGTCTGTAGCAATACCACTATAAGGAAAGCCCCGATAATCATAACTTCCAACAAAATGATAAACACCGCTTGCCAATTTGAACATTAAAGTTTTACGCAAGTCATTGTTATCATAGGATGCAACAAAGCTTGGGTCAATCAGTGCCTTACTACGACCTGCCATAGCATACGATGTTTGAAAGGAAGTATGGAAAATATCTTCACTTAAAAACGTAGTATGAATTGCAAACGTCCTTGGTGTTAGCGTATTGTAGTTTGTCAGTACGCTGTTCTTTTGTAGATATTTATTTGCAGCATCATAGGCATTTGTAAAATCGCCCATAGTCAGATAAACCCGAGAAAGTAAGCCAAGTACCGCTATACCAGAGGGAAGCGTTTTCTGGTTACTGTTTTCAGGAAGCAATTGAGTTGCCAGTTTCAGGTCACTTACAACACGTTCATATGTTTCCTTAACCGTTGGCCTTGTTGATTTGACATTCAAGTCCGAAGTTAAACGTAATGGAATGCCAAGATCAGTAGCTGAGGTTACCGGATCGTATGGCATAGCATAATTTTGGACTAATGCGTTGAATGCCCACGCACGAAAGAAGAGTGCGCTGCCTTTGATCCTATTAAATTGAACTTGCTGCGCTGTAGTTGGAGTGATTTTGGAAATTCCTTCCAATATTACATTGCTGTAATAAACCTGTTGATAAGGCACATCCCAATCACTATCCCCAAAAGTTTCCCCCTGATAGATATCCTTTGCCCATATATAAGCATTCCTTTCTGTATTTGTATTGGCTACATTGAATAAAGCATCGGTGACATAATATTCATCAGAACTCACATGTCCTAGTGATGGATCGGTATACTGATTAAAAATGCGGTTATTGTTTAATAGATTTTCATAATCATCCAAAGTGGCAGGGATAACTAAAGACTGGTTGGGCTTTGCCGATAGGAATTCATCCTCCTTTTTGCAACTGAAAAGTAGAAACAGGAGCATGATGGGCGTTAGCTTTATGAATAAGTTTTTCATCTTTTTAAATTAAAATTTTGCCTTAATACCTAGTGAAATTGTACGTGGGTTTGCGTAACCATTAGAATAAACATCCGGGTCAATACCACTTTTATTTGCACGCCATAGGATAACTATATTGTTGGCATAACCATATACTTGTAACCCTGTAATCATACCTTTCTTTTTGCTTTTTAAATTGATGTCATATTGTAATGATGCATCTTGCAAACGAATGTGGTCGCCTTTTTCAATAAATGTATCCGAAAGGGTATAAAAAGTTTCACGATTGTTGTCAATTGGAAGACTTTGAAGGGATGGAATCTTTGTCTTAGTCTCGTCCCCTGGCTTTTGCCAGCGTTGGTAATAGTCCAAAGATGCTCCACCTGCATATAAACCGGATGACGTATAAACCGGTGCCCTGAAATAATAATCGAATTTGTAGATTATATTAAAAGAGAGCGATAGTTTTTTATATGAAAACGTATTTCGAAAAGAGCCAAAAACGGTTGGCCTTGCGGGGCCATTATAAACCATATCGTTAACCGTGGTCGATGAAATAATGTTTGCATAATCGGTACTTAGTACGCCATTTAAATAACCTTGCGGATCGCCCGTTTCATGTGTTAATCCAGCAGCCCGAAAACTGTATATGGCAAATAAAGGTTTCCCTTGTAAAGGCTGAATTATTTCGGCCCTCATACCACTCAGGTAATTCAATGATGTTGTCGGTGCATTGTACTTGGTTACGATGTCCAGCGCTCGGCTAACCTGCAAATTGGAAACCCAAAGAAATTTTTCGGATTTAATATTAATGCTATTCAGGTTAATATCGAATCCGTGTGTCTGGGTATTTGCTGTATTGCCATAAAAAGCAGTCAAACCTGTCGAACCCGGAAGGGGGGAATTCCCAAAAAGATCAATCCCGTTTTTTAAATAATATTCGATGCTTCCAGATAAAATATTGTTCTTAAATCCAAAATCAATTCCAAAGTTTATAATCCTGTCTTTCTCCCAGCGTAATTCAGGATTGCCGGGATTTGCAATGTCAGCAAATGGCGTTCCGTAATAGGGTGAATTATTATTAGTCGCGAACGTGGTTACAGCAGTAGCACTTTTATCAATGTTACCATTATAGCCATAAGTCACCCTTAATTTTCCGTAGGGCAATATTTCAGAATGGTAAAAATCTTCTTTGGAAAAGTTCCATGCGAGCCCGGTCGAATACAGGGGAACTGCCTTTTGATTTGTGTTGACCCCGAAAAGATTTGATTTATCGATCCGCCCGCTTAAAGAAAATATATAGCGATCCTTAAATGTATAGCTTCCATTTGCAAAATAAGACAGGTATCGATCCGTGTATTTTGCTATGTTGTTAATGTTTGGAATAACACCAGCCCCTCCAGGGTTTGTGGGGTAACTGGTGGCAAAGTCCACATTGGTAAAGGTTTCCGTGTCTTTATTATAACCGTATAAAGTATTAGAGTTACTCTCTGTAATGGTTTGGCTAATTTCCGAGCCAAGCAGAACAACCAAACGGTGATCCTGACCAAAATCTTTATTATAATCTAGCTGAAGCCTGCCGCGATGGCCGATTAACTGATCCTGCGTTCTATTTAATATGCCTCCTACCGGAACCGGATAAGGATTCGCATTACTCAGATCTCTATACCGGTTGATCAGGTCGCGGGCATAGTATGTAGATAGGGTGTTGTTGTTATTAGAATTTGTATTTGCATATTCGTATTGATAGTTCGCACTGACTGTTAATCCCTCGATAATCTTGTAATTTGCCCCAAGCTTAATTAAATCATGAATTTGCTTGGTCTGATTGTCCGAAAAACTCAATTCGTCATAGGGTCTGTAATTCCAATCGAGAAATTTACCGGCTCCAACAGTATCGATATAGTCCGGGTTACGTCTTGAGAGTGCTAATGCCTTTCCTGTTTTGTTATCAACCAGATCTGAATAGGTTGGGACATTTAGCCTGCTTAAATCATTTAACGTAGTGTTACCGGATGAATTCGTTTGGGTATAATTTACACCTACCTGAAAATTGAGTTTTTTTGTTGGATAGAAATTTAACCGTGTGCTTAAATTTATCCTGTTATTGTCATTGCCGACCTTATTACTGCGATTCTTGTCGTACCCTAAAGAAAAATAATAGTCACTTTTTTCTCCACCGCCCTGAAAATTTAGTGCGTATTGCTGGTTAATAGATTTTTGATAAAAATACTTTTGCAAATCCTGCCTCACATCATTACCTCTCATGGCATTAATTTGGTTATATCCTGAAATGCTATCCAATTGGTTATTTTTTATTTTATTCAATAAGTTAACCACCGGTGATATTGCAGGGTATGCAGAATTATTTAGGTCACTATCATAATATCCTTGTTTAAAAAGCTTTTTTTCAATGTCAATAATGTCGCTTGAATTAATTTGGCTATTGCCTTTGTAGTAGAGGTTTGGCCTACTCCCAATAGTAACGTTGGCGTTAAATTCAATCTTCAAATCCTGTGTTCTTTTCCCTTTTTTTGTCGTAATTACAATCACACCGTTGCCTGAACGTACACCCCAAATACTTGAAGCCGCAGCATCCTTTAATATGGTTATGCTTTCAACATCGCTCGGGTTTATATTAGCCAAGTCGCCATCATAAGGGAAATTATCAAGAACGATTAACGGCTGATCGTTTGCAAATAGTGTACTATGGCCCCGGATATTAATATCATTGTTGCCATTAACGCTATTAGCGGTATTTTTATTAAAAAGCAGTCCCGGTACATTCCCTTCCAATCTATCGATAATGTTGGTGCTAACCTGACGGTTTAGTAAGACATTATCAACCTTTGAAAATGATCCGGTAGCCCTCTCTTTAGGTAATTGTTGATAACCCGTACTTACAATACTCACCTGACTTAAAGAGGTAACGTTGAACTTAAGGGACACTTTCAAAAAGGAATCAGGTATATCAGATACCGGAACCGATTCTGTTTTATATCCAATAGAGCTGATAATCAAAGTAGCATCCATGGAAACGTCTTTGATTTCAAAGCTGCCATCACCATTTGTTATTGCCGCGATGTTTTTGCCTTTAACCTTGATAACTGCCCCTTGTATAGGTTCACCAGCAGTATCAGTTACCATACCTTTTATTTGAATTCCAGTAGGCGGGATAACCTTTGTCTTTTGTGGTTGTGGTTTCCTTTTTATCAAAATTGTTTTGCCTACAATTTGATAAGTAAGAGATTGCTCTTTAAAACATTCGTCTAACGCTTTTTGGATAGAGACGTTTTTTAAAATGAGCGATACGCCACGAACGTTATCCAATAAGTGATCTTCGGCTATTAGGCTGTATCCGCTCTGCTTTTTAATATCTTTTAGGACAGCTTCAACTGGAGCGTTTTTCACGTTAATGCTGATCTGTTGTGCATATACATTCGCTGAAACTTTCAGGCAGGATAATATGGTTAAGAAGATGATCAGCCGCATGATGAAAAACGTTTTTGGGTGAATAACGCTGCGCTTATTTTCAGCCATAGGCGGCCCCGCGCATGATATTAATTTCATACTTTTGTTGTGTTGGGTAAATAAATCAATCAGGTTTGTTTGTGGTGTCAGAACCCCCAATTCGGCCGAAAGTGTTAGTCGCACTTTCGGCTTTATTCTTTGCTGGGGGCATTAACTATGTCTTATAAACTGCTCTTATCTATACCATACGCAAAGGGGTTAATTGGTTATGAATTGGGTTGATTGTTTTTAATTAGTGATAATAAGTTTGCGCCCTTGCTGTACAAAATGTACATTATAGAATTGCAGCATTTTTAGCATGATTGATAAATCAGCATCCATGGAGGCATCGCCCGAAATCGAGATATCAGGGACTTTGCCGACGTACTCCACATCTACATTGTACCAACGGGATATTTGACGAAGAACACTTTTCAGGTCTGTATGAACAAAAGCCATTTGTCCGTCTTTCCATGCTGTTGCCAAATGGGTATTTGCCTTGGAAACTTTAATTGTTTCACCGCTTAATATTGACTGCTCACCAGGTTTAAGTAATGCCTGCTTATCATTTGCGTTAACACGAACGGAACCTTCCAACAACGTAGTGTTGATATTGCTTTCATCTTTGTAGGCATTGATATTGAAGTGCGTGCCGAGAACTGTAACCGTTTGTCCTGAACTGGTTACTGTAAAGGGTTTATGCTTATCTTTTGCTACTTCAAAATAGGCTTCACCTGTAAGCATTACATCGCGGGTTTTACCATTAAATGCGATAGGGTAATGAAGAGAGGACGCAGCATTCAGCCATACGTTTGTACCATCGGGTAATTGAACTTTATATTTGCCTGCTCTTGGTGTTTCAATGGTATTGTATTCTACTGAGGTGCTTCCATTTATTTGCCCCGTTTCAGAATAGATAAGCTTTCCGTCTTTTGCATTTTTTACTTGTATATTACCCTGGGTTGCGATGATGCCGTTGGCAGATTTGTTAAGGATTACCTTCTTTCCACCCGCAAGCGTAAGTATAGCTTGATTAGTTCCGGCTGGGATATATTGTGGATTTGGTTTGAGCGCGGCTTTATCGTTAAGATGATCTTGTTTCTCAAAGTAGAAGAAGAGGAAAGTGCCTATTAATAGGGTGATGCTCGCAGCGGTAAGCAACAGCTTCCAAAGTTGTGTGGCGGCGTTATCTTTTAATTTTTCCTTAGCTATCTTTTGCCGTAGTTTGTTTAAGCTTTCTTGGCTATCATAGCTTTGCATCCTGCGGATAGCCTGATCTTGGTTTTGTTTATTCGTAAGCTCTGCAAACAATATTTCGTTATCTGACTTTGCTTTGCGCCAGTTATCCAATTCTTGCAACTCTGCAAAATCAATTCCGCCGTCGATGTAACGGCTTACGAGATATATGATTCTTTGTGCTTCTGGAAAGTCTGGTTGTGCCATGCTGTCGCTGTATTAATATCAATACACGCAACTGTCCAAAAAGTACCTATTCAGTTTACAATTATTTTACTTTTTCTTTAAATGACGCAAACATTGATGTAGTTGCCCGGCTATATTACAGATCATGCTTTTGTTTATGTGTTGTCCCCATGCAAATGAAATACCTGTAAACCTCGTAGGTTTATAAAACTTTTATATTGAACTTTACAAGATCATCTTGCCTAAGAAAAACATTTTTAATCCCCTCCAATGATAAAACACACTAAAATCATACTCAAACCCGAAAATAGTTCGATTAGCAAAGCGGCTGAGGTTCGCCTCGAGGGTTTTACGATAACACAGCTCGAGGCGTTTCCTTGGGAAGATTACAGGAATTTAACTTCGCTCAACCTGGTATTCTGTGAGGCGGTTACCCTAACGCTGATCAAAACATTACCCAAGCAACTCACCAGCCTAATGGCTAATATCGGTAACCTGGATGTTTTGGCCGACCAGGTTTGGAAAGATAAGCATCTTACTAAGCTTCATTTGAACGGGAAATGGAACACCCCACATTCCGTCATCGAAGAGTTCGATCATCAACACCCGCAAATTGACTTTTCATTTTATCATCCCCAAGACGATTCCTATCACAATTCTTTCGAATTCAGGCAAAGCAAATGGGAATTTCAATATTTCAAATAAGAATATTCTTATCAATTGGATTGATGCATCACAGGCTTATTTAGAAAATAATAATGGCAGCTTCCTAATATCAAAAAAGGCCTATGCCCTCAAATATAAAATCGCTTGCTGGTACGATTAATAAAATAGCAGCCGCCTTTATTATCATTTAATTTTCTTACCGAAGGCATCATAAGTTTTGCCCCCGATATAATAGATAGTTGTTGCGCCTTCTCCATGTACAGAACCATAGCTATCATCAGCATAGGCCATCATTGGCACAACCATATCACCTGTTACTACATTGAAAAGGCCGTAGCGCTCTTTTTGGTCTTGTCCTTTATCACTAAGCAGACACAGGTTATTATAAACTGTCGAGATCTGATCATAAGTGCAACCAAGTACCAAATCGCCTTTGATATTAATGACACCCCAAAAACCTTTTGGGCTTTTTACATTAGCATAACCATGACTGAAAGGTTTTATAATTGTATACTGAGAAACATCTATCTTCTTGGTTTTGGTGCGGTCAATAAAAAACTTGCTTTTCCCGTTACCTACAAGCATTAAGCCTTCGTTCCAATTCGTTTCCTGGCTGTATAGCCCGGCTGGTAAAAAGCTTTTTCCGGTATTTTTATCCAGTAATTGATATTTTTTCACCACGTCATTGGCGCTTGTTTTCAATCTCACAAATATAAATAGCCCGTCATGGCCTATAGCTTCTTCACTGGAGGCAATTACCGGCACGCCGGTTTGTGTAAATAATGAAAATTCGTCTTTCTGCGTTTTGGGATTTTCACGGGCGGCGAGCAAATAATTACCCGCATGGTCTATTATATCATAAAGCGGCTTCAAAATAACCTCTCCCTGTTTATTTAGGAGTCCCTTGGGAGGCACGGTTAAATCTGCAGGATCTATTTTATAAAAAATCACATTTTCCATGCCCTGAGCCGCGCCCACGGCATAGCCGGCAAGCCGGGTATCTTTAAAGTTGATCAGTTTTTTATTGCCTGGATCGAGCCTGTAAAAATCGCAAGTGTTGTCCCTGCTGCCTTTGCATGATTTATAATAATAAGGATTGATCTCGATCAAATTGTTGTAAACAGGCTTAATCAGCCAGCTGCCATCGGCATTGATAATTCCGTTTACCTCTTCTTTATCTCCCTGTGCCAAGGACAGTCCACTGGCTATAACCTGTTGGTTTTTTAAGGTAACGGTATGCGTAATATCCTTTACTTCGCTGGCATAATAAACTACAATTTTGGATATATCCTGATAAAAATGATAAGAAGAAAGGAGATCATTTTGAGCTGATAACTCATCTTCGGCGGGACCCGCAGGAAGTTTTGGCTTTATAGCGGTAAGTAATGCATCTGTCGTTTTATATTTTCCTGCATCAATGTCTGCCACGGCACTTTTGAGTACCTTATTTAATTCTTCAAAATATTTGCGCTTAGCAGGCGATGGTAACGAATTACTACTTGTGCTGTTTTGATCTATTACCCTTCCTTTTGCATCTATGCCCGCAACAGCCAAAACCCGCTCGGTATGCCCGCTAATCATTAATCTAGCCGAGCTACCGCCCATTTGCTTTAACTCAACGTATCCATCTCCAATATCTTTTTTGGGCTCATCTTTGCTTAGTATGGCCCGCTCTACTTTATTTACTACATTGAATGTTAGCCGGGCTGTTATGCTGTCGATAGGTTTGCGGGATGCTAATTGTACGGGGTCGTCAATTTTTTCGGTGGTTTCCGTGTATTTAGAATCCGAATGGTCATGCAGGTACAGCTTCTGGATAGATACAGATGTAGTTAAAACAGCTTTGTTGTTATCCTTGCTATAAAAATCCGGGGCAGTGTAATTGTTAGCTAGGTAGGTTAACAGCGATGAGCCATCGGGTTTAATCTCCTGCTGAAATGTAAAATTTGATGACACATCTTTCAAGCCATCCTCAACAGCAGCTGCCGGTGTGAATTGGTATAATGGCTCGCGGATCACACCTTCGTCGGTATTGTTTTTATCAGATGAGCCGGGAGTGATCTCCAGTCTGATATCGGCTAATTTAAAGAGGGCATCAAACTGGGTAGACTGGGCTTGCATAAGCTCGCGGATCTCTTTCAGGCTTTTACCCTTAAGCGCGCTTAATAATTTGTCATTTAGCGAATTATCCGGCTTGCTATTCTTTTTCACCGGCCCGGAACAGGCACAAAGAAACAGAAAGCATATAAGTGTGATCAGACTATTATAAAACTTCATAAGCAGATGTGGTTAGGTGAGCAAATATATTTTGGTATGGCAAACGCAAACATTAGTAACAGAAATAGGCATAGTTTAATTGTGGTTATAGTAAGGTCAATCAGCGCGATGCCCTAATGTTCAGTTGAAGCATCAGTAATATCGTAGGTTATCTGTTAAGGATATAATCCGTCGTTTGTTTTGAAAAGACGTACAAAAAAAACACATCATTATTTACACTTTGGATGTATTCTTTACCATCGATAGCGATTTCACTGCTCCAGGTTGAGGTACTTCATAACAAATAGAGAGTTAATTTGTAATTGTATATATTTCCTTTAGTGCATAAGCATATGGTGAAGGAGGTAACTATTAATATAATAAACAAAACTATGTTCATCATTTGGAAAGGTTACGGTTTTTTGGTTCCGTTTATTGCGGCCGCGATAATAGGCATTTTTAGTGTGCTTTTATGGGAGTTGTTCCCTAAAAGCATCTTTTTAGGCCCATGCCTGGGCTGTTTTGCAGCAGCAACCGCAATTTGGTTTATTGGTAAAAAGTTTAATTCACCTGCCAAAAACCGGGTGATGATTGACAAGGCAAGCGGTCGGGAGTTTCTGATTAAACCAGACCATTCCCTGTTTTTTATTAAAATGCAATATTGGGCATTTGTATTTGGAGCAGGTGGCCTATTCCTTTTGCTAGGATCAATAATGGCAGCCAATAAATAGGTAACTTTTACGATTTATCTCATTATGCGATGAAAAATACCTTTCTATTTCTTATTGGTTGCAGTTAACCTAATGATGATAAATGCCAGTTTAGGTATGCTTTTAGCTGCCTAAACCGTATGTATCCTTTTGAGTTTTTATGCGTTTTTTAATTTCATCGATTGCATACTGTGCCGAATTTTTAACATCTCTTTTTTTGCTTTTTAAGTGCTTTTCCAGAAATGGAATAGCTATGGACGTTCCTATAGTATTTAGCGTCGCATTTGAATAGGTCAGATCATAGGGATCATCTGTATTGTCAATGATATTGATCAACGCCGTTTCTGCAAGATTGTCTGAAGTATTGCTTAATGATTGTATAGCACTGTGCCTGATTAACCACTTTTCGCTTCGAGTGGCCTGAAGTAAAGGTTGTAAATCTGTCCCAAGTGGTTTTTTGATAGAGGCAATCCTTTCAAGTAGAGAAGAGATTATGTATTTGTCGCTTTCCTTATTAATGCGGGCAATTAGATAACTTAAAGCTTCAAAATTATTAGTGTTCTTCGCTATGTGCCCCAAAAGAAAATAAGCTTTGCTTCGTTTCTTTTTATTCATCTCACTATCTATTAGTGAAATGAGTTGGGGTATGAACGTTATGTTGTTAATTTTTTCCGCTTCTCTTAAAGCATTCCACGAAATTGTCCTGGAGCCGTCGAAACCAGCTCTTAAAATTTGGTCGCTGGTGTCCGACATTCTTTCAACTAAGTCTGTTAAATATTTGTCCATCTAAATGCTGTGTTTGCTATCAATAAATTGAGTGCTCAGTTTTAATTGATTGAATTGTTATAAAATATTTTTAAAATCACTTTATACAAGTTAATCGATCGGTAGTCGTTCAAAACATAAAAAGTCACCTGAATCCACTTTCCCAAAAATCTTGTTCTGATATTCTTTTCCAAATATAAAGACATATTGGCTGCTTCCGGATTTCACCTCATAGTTTTCCAACTTTGAAAATTAATGGCAATATTTATGTTACTGAATTCGAAATTTGAGTACGCGTGTCTATTCGGAAAGATCACTAAATTAGGAATGGAAGTGCGAAGACGCGGCCATGTTGACACAAGCTCGTAGTGACGATAAATCGCTTTTACAACGCTTTCTTTCGCCTGAATTTGATAAGTAAATAGACTATAAATATACTTATCCCTATAAATAAGTAGACATAGTCGCTCGCTTCCCACTTCGGTTTGGTATACCTAACCTGGCTAACCAGATAATCTATTTCTTTCTGAGGAATCCGCTGAAAAGTAAAGGTTATAGAGGTTGACGCCTTATCGTCCAAGAATGTGTATTCATCCAGCGTATCCAGTGGCAATCCAGGTGTTTTGGTACAATATTTCCTGTAATACCAGTTTAAGGAAGTTGGCTGAGTTGTTTTATACGGCTTGGCAGGAACGAGTTGCTTTGCATAACCCTGTTCGTCTGCCGCCTCCTTTTCAAAATATTCTTCTGCAGGCTTTATTTCAAATCCTTCCGTAAAACGGACAGTCATAGATTCTCTTTGTTTATACTTATAAATCCAACTTTGAGAATACTGGTCTTTCAAAGGGTAACTTAGTTCCTCAACAATATATTCCTGAGGATATTTAAGTTTAAATATCTTCCGGTATGAATGTTCTTTATAAACGTTTGTTTGTCCATTTGCCATTGAAGTGCCAACTAACAGTAGCATAAAAAGTAGGTTTATTTTAACTTTGGACATTCGAAGTTTAATTGAATTTATAGTGTAATTGTAATCTCAGCTTCCCAGCCTTGGTTTATACTTCGAGCGAACAGAAGTTTATCGGTAGTTTGATTTCACCCCTGTGCATCAAATTTATTATGCCAGCTGTAATATAATGACTTATCCTTTAAAAGATGTAATATAAAACCTGATCCCCCTATGCTTTCAAGACGTTCCAGCAATTTGCGTAGTCGCCCAATGTAGACATTTTTTAAATAGCTTCGCATTTAAAACCCGCCTGTACAAATAAAACTTTTGATGAATCCATTTATCATTAAATACCTTAGCAACCTAAATAAATAAGTTGTAAATTAAAGATGAATTGAAATAATTATATAAGAATGGATAAACCAAAGAACATCCCACCCTCAGCTGATAATATAAAGTTAGGGAGATTTGTTGCCGGGGCATTAGGCTTTGAACCCAAAATATTCCCTTATTACGACGAAAAAGAAGAGAATCAACTTGATATATTAAGTGTAACAGATCCAATTGATAACAGCGTTAATATCTATAGTACCATTGGTTTATCCGATCATCCTAATATGATTGGTTCTACTAATATCCCGGTAGAGCTGTTACTGGCAACTTATAAAATATACAATCAGGCATCGAATGTACTATCAACATGTGGGTTTTATATCGCCAAAGACAAATTTGAATGTCGCCCCGGTGCTGTTTTTATGAAAATAATGCAGTTTTATTACCAGAATACTGAAATGAAACACATTTATTTTACAGCTCCCTTTTTGTGGCAAGATAAATTAGACCAACTAAAACTGGATAACAAAGAGGTCCATTTTTTGCTTTGCATCCCAATTTCCGACAAAGAGCTGGAATTTAAGCTGAAGAATGGTGACGACGCATTGGAATCGTTACTACAGCAGCACGAAATTGATTTTTATAATTTCGACAGGAAATCCGTACTATAATGATCGAAATGCCTTTAAAGAAAGACACAGCGGGCCTTTCGGAAGTTATTGCTTTTGGACAGTATGTAACCTTTTTCTTTATACTAATGAAGCACTCAATAATACGGAGCAACAGAAACAGACTTCTGCGATTAAGGAAGAATACGTTCTTTGGTATATCACACTTAAAATTTCAATGCCAGTTTTAATAGTAAAGAGAATTTTGACCAAAATTATGATAGTAATTGGAGGTGGTATTACAGCTAGCGTTATTTTAAGAGCATGCAGCTAAACAATAAGATCAGGCTGGCATCAGGCAGGCCCTCTTTTAGTAAGCTAAGTCCGCGTACTTTGTGATTCTTAACGGTCTGCAATGAAAGGTTCATCTCATCAGCAATTTCCTGATTGCTCATGCCTTCTAAGTAACTCATGGTAATTACCTTGCGGCTCTGTGGCGGCAGGCCTGCAATAGCTCTGTACAATTCCGCCCAAACCTCTGTACGAATGATGACATCGAGATGGTTTTCTGAAAATTCTGTAGAAGTTGAACTTAAAACTTCTTCTTTTTCAAACGCTGTTTTCCCGTTCCTGATAAAATTTATACAGGCATTTTTGGCGGAACGATAGAGATAGGCCTGCGCATGCGCCGCGCTTTTAAATTCGACTTGCTTTTGCCAAAGTTTGAGAAATAAATGGCTTACGATATCTTCGCATTCTTCCTCCACTCCTGTTAGCTGTTCACAGTAATAACGAAGTGGTGCATGATATAAAAGAAAGATACGCTCGAAATCCGTTGCTTCACCCATGTGGATCGGTAAAGCCCCGTCATTCATCGCTGAGGTATCCATTGCTGCCATTGTGAAGCTAATGTAGGCATAAAGTCCTTTTACTGCAAGACTTTCAGTATTTTAAATAAGAGAGGCATCATGGTTTATTCCATGATGCCCTGTCATTTATATGGTATAACCAATAGTGAATTCCAGCGAACCGGTTATGCTGTAACCGCTACCTGAATCGTATTTAGGTGTTGGCCGTTTGCCCGGAGTAATATACTTACTGCTGAAAACATCAGGTGGATTTGGCGCGACCAATGAAATGCCAAGCTTTGCGCTTGCCGAAGATGCAGTAAGTTCCCCCGCATCTTGCAGGAAGCGGATATCCATACCGGCTAAGTAGGCCGCCTGCTTGGTGTCCAGCGAGAAATTGGTGTTTAACCAGGATCTGAAATCTGCTCTCATTAAACCTGCTTCTCTTTGAAGATTAGCGTCAGGCAGGGCATACAGCTCTGCCACCTTTGCTTGTACCCCCGCAGGAGTAAATAATTGTTTTGTCATGTGTGGTGTAGATTTATTTAATAATAATTAAAACCTAATATCGTTAGAATACATTAACTATTAGGTAATTATCCATCATTTTTACATAAGGATCAGAAAGAGCAAAACTTATGCAGGAAGCCGCACTCAGTTATACTTCGCCAATAGCCTATAAAGATTTATATCTCCGATTAATTGTCTGTATTATAGCAACGCATATTGTGATTGTATATGGGGAAACACAATCAACCTTTGAGATTTTATTGACACCGGAATATTATTACGCATTTACCGGGAGCTTTATCATCGCCTTTTTATTATTCGGTTCTGTCCGTTACATTGTCATCAAGCTGGATAAAAAATTTGATTGGATGCAACAGCCCGTTTACCGCACCGGACTGCAACTATTTTTCGGATTAATGATTCCCGGTTTCCTGGCTTTCCTCCTGGCGGCATTATACTTTCGCTTGAATGGTGTCAATATCCTGGATACCTCCTACCTGCGTTATGACTTCCAGTTTATCCTCCTGCAAATCCTCATTATCAATTGCTATTATATTGCTTACTACTTTTACGAAAGATGGGCGCAGGCAAAAGAAGTTATTGATAGGATGGATAAAACCACGCCTATAACTAATGATGCCGTGAGAGAAACTTTTCAGGTAAGCAAAGGGGCCGCAAACGTTTTATTAGGCATGGACCAGATTGCCTATTGCTATCGTAAAGATGAAAGCAATTTCCTGCGCACGGTCACAGGTGAAGATTTTTTTATTAGCCTTTCATTAGATGAGGTACAGGAACAGCTACCGGAAAGGAAATTTTTCCGGATCAACCGGCAAATAATTGCTCACCGGCAGACCTGCAAAGGGTTTGATTTGCTGTCGTATGGTAAATTAAAAGCGGAACTGCATCCTTCCTTTAACTCAGATGTAATCATTAGTCAAAAACGCGCTCTGGCATTTAAAAAGTGGATCGATCAGGCCGCATAAGCTCTTTAATTTTACTTCAAAGGCAATACTTTCTGCCGCAGAGGCAACGGTTACATACATATCTCTATCACATAATTGCCACAAACTATACCATAGGCAACAATAAGGTGATCGCGACGTGCTTTTCACGAACTATGGCTGGTATATTTGCAGGCATCCCGTTTTTTAAATGACTGATCGTAGACTATGAAGAGGCCACAAGATTTATTAAAACAGGGTATGCAAAAAAGATTCGCAGCCTTAATTTTATTCCGCCACCTTTATGCTTATGAAGACACATAACCTTTTAAATGCTTCAGCCATTGTAATTGTATTAGCGGTAACATGTGCCTGTAATAGTACTGACACGCATACTAAATCTGTTACAAGCAGAAATCTGGATAAAACGCCGGGCGCTGGCTCTGATAAACTTGCAGGCACTTTAAAACAGTACCCCGAAGTACATACATGGATCGATGATTTTAGAAATTTTCGCAATGCGGCAAATGACAAGGATACGCCGAAGCTTAAGAATTATTTCAATTTTCCGCTAAATGCAGATTCCACGCAGATCTGGTATGCTATTTTTGATACAGAAGCAGAACTAGAAAAAGTCCGGAATGGCCCGGAACTTTTTTCTGAAAAGGACTTTGAACGTTACAGCTCAAAGCTTTTCAGGCCCGCATTTGTCAGGAGCCTGCTCAAAATAAAATCGGCTAAACTCTTTGATAAAGGAGAAAGTGAAAGCCCTAAATTTAACGACAAAGATGGATACTATTACATGATTGTGACTTTTAATAAAGAAAGCCAAACGCTTTCTCTAAATATAGCTTATCTAAATGGCAACGATGAAAATGGCGATTATGTCAGCGAAGGTGAGCACAACATCATCTACGACTTTGATATTATCGATCACAAATATCTTCGCTTTAAACGGATAATGATAGCAGGTTAAGTCAGGAGCCAGTCAATCATCGTAAGCAAATCAACCCGACGGATTTAATGAAATTTATTACCGTTCAGAACTGGCAATAGATATGTGATGCAACCCTTTCGAGTAATAACCATTATGTACCACGTAAATATTTACTAGTTAAAATATAAAAGCTAATTAAGCCAAAATAGCCTTGTATGGCTATAGGCTATTATATTCACCAGAAGCAATTTCTATTAGTTTAAATGGCTAATTAATTAATTGAAGAGTGGCATTATCCCTTTTGCCGTCAAAAAACTTTTTGAGCACGGCTTCGAACACCGGATCTGAAGCCGGTACCAATGAGAATAAAGTCATGGAAGACCACAATTTCAGATCGTCAGGACTTCCCATAATTTGAGTGGCATTATTTCCTGGGATTTGTAGCAACGCGTTTGATATCTCAATCAGCCGTTGCCCCAATAACGGATGGGCGAGATAAGCAATTGCTTCAGCCAAGTCCTTAATGGCATAGCGCTCAGCCATCTGGCTAAAGCCAAGCCCTGCTACCTGCGGGAAAACATACCACATCCAATGACTGCGCTTATATCCACCTTTGATTTCAGTTAGTGCGATGTAGTAATCCTGAGCTTGTGCATCTATAAACCGTTGAAGGCTATTTTTATTTTCCATTTAAATGCAGGATTTAATTTCTGCCTGCTTACGGATTTATTAACGCCTATGAGACCTCATTGTTTATTGTTTCTATTGCAAATCGTATTTCGGGACAGGTTCTGGATAAATTCCCCTTTTTGTTCGGTGATCTGGTTACCCCACGTCATGATAGCCTGTAAAGTAGGGATACAGGTTTTACCAAAGTCAGTTAAACTGTAAACAACCTTAATAGGCGGTTTTTTCCCAAATACTTTCCTTACAATTAATCCGTCCTTTTCCAATTGCTTTAATTGTAAACTAAGCGTCATTTCCGTTACGGTCTGCATTTCTTTTAAAAGTTCACTGTATCTCAATGATTTTGTCATTAAATGATATAAAATCACACTCTTCCACTTCCCGCCAATGAGATCCATAGCCAGGCTTACGGTACACGGATACATTTTACCGTTCAGTTTTACATGGTCACCGATACATTCTGTCTTCACAATTCTATTGTTTTAAGGACTATCGAAAGTGATAGTTATTGCAAATGTATTCGACTAAAAATAGTTTTGCAACTATAATTTTTATAGTTACAATATTCACTAAAATAACAAATAGAATGGAATTGAATTTAGAAGAACATGAGGTCCCTGCTCAAAATGAAAAGCCGCTCATTACAATCGTGGGCGTTTTAGGCAAGCAGGGTCGTAGTACTGCCCGCACGCTTTTAGATAGCGGACGTTATTGCGTGCGGGGTATAACCCGCCGCATGGATTCACCGGAGGCAATCAGGCTGATTGAACAGGGAGCTGAATTAGTAAGCATACCACTTGATGTGGGCTATCAGCAAGATTACGAGAAAGCATTCCGAGGCTCGCATGGCGTGTTTATGATGACGCCAAGTATTGTGCCACCGCAAACGCATGAGTTTGAATTGGGCAAACAACTGGCAGATGCGGCAGTTGAAGCAGGTGCAAAACATATTATTTTCAGTAGCCTGGAAAACGTAGATCAGATCACAAACGGGGAGAAATTTGCACCCCATTTTACGGATAAAGCCGAAGTGGAAGCATATATCCGTACCTTTCCTGTTACAAGCTCTTTTATCTACATGGCTTTTTTCTTTACAAATCTCATTGAGTTTTATACACCAAAATTGCTGGGTGATACGCTCGTATTTCCGATCTATCTACCGAAGGATTTCCGTGCGCCATTTGTTGATCCGCTTACTGCAACCGGGCCAGCGGTTTTGGAGATTTTCTCAAATCCGAAACGGTATTCCGGCATATCCATGCCAGTAATAGGAGATCTTATTTCGCCACAGGAAATGGTCGATACTTTCACACGTGTAACCGGCCGGAAAGCTGTATATAGTTCCGCATTTACGCGCGAAGATTTCCTATACCATTTCCCTGACTTTGCCTCAAATGAACCTTTATTGCGTGAGGTTTTGGGGATGGCTGAGTACGCTGTTGAATATGGCTATTTTGGAAAGGACCGTGATTGGTTATGGAGCCAACGGATGAATCCTGACAGTCTGAATTGGGAGAATTTTTTACGCACAACCGGCTGGCAGGGTGAAAAGCTTTCCTATTGATTATTTGAGCACACCTTTTTTCAGATTGAAGAATTTGATACGTAATGGTTAGCTGTTCTAAACTCGAAAACTATTACCTTTATAGCATCAAAGGACGGAAACCAAAAATTTCGACCAGGCTAATTTTAGCCCGGTTTTTCTTTTTTATTAGACCATCAATGGCTGATCACCCTGCGTAGTTCAAAAGGGTAAGAATTGTCGAAAGCTCCTGACAGCAACGAACCAGGTCATCAACCCATTTACTCGGCGCTGAAATGGAAAACTTTTCCATCTGGTGTAAAATAGCGGGTTCCATGCTTCTGATCACAAAGTCCGCATCCTCAAAGTTCCGTACGTAGTGACGTAAATTTAGGAAAGGTTGCTGAAGGTCTAATCCACTAATAAATTTCCCAAATGCCTCCGGTAATTCTTTGGAGCTGATCTGGTCGAATCTTTCTGATAAGGTAGTGTCAATTAAAGAAGTTTTTATGTTTCCTATAGACTCGCGAATCGCAGTTTCATCGAGGACAGCTTGCCGAAATGAAGATTGTAAGGTATTATAGAGACTGGTTGATTCCAGCGTAATTTGGTAAGTTTCCACTTTATATTAGTTGAAGATAATGGTATAAAAATCCTGAAGACTGTCAAAGCTGCCCCTGAAATCAAAGCCCGATCGGAGCAATACTTTTTGTGCGCCAATGTTTTCGCGGTTGGTAATGGCCGCAAGTTCCCTGATTCTTTGCCGCTTAACTTCTTCCATAAACAAAGGCAACACAGAGGACATGACCTTTTTCCTGCCGGAACTGGCTTTCAGGTAAAACTCAATAAAGTATGGGTAATCTTTCAGGTCATAGTGCTGCATAGCAGTTTCCGGTGGTATCACATCGATCATGCCGATGACCTTTCCGGATTTTTTGTTGCTGATAAAATGCAAATAGTTCTTTCCAGCATGGAACCTGAGTAAACTTCCTTTCAAAAAGGTTTCTGCGTCATTTACCGAAGACAGCCTTTTTTCAGGCAGGAACCGGAGCGTATCTTCATCCGATAAAATATCATAAACGTGCTCGGCAACGCTGCCGATCCCTTTAATCTCCTCCGCCCTGAAGGAATGCACCAACAGGCCTGCATGTTCAATATGAATAGGTTCCAGCATCATACGCGTAAAAATAATTAAAGGGTAATTTTAATAAGCAAATTTTTTTGAACGTCCCGGATAATGCATAAACGCATTACAATGCTTATGCTTTATCCGACCTTTCTTGTTGAATGTCCTGCTTGACATCCAGGATCAAACGCTTTAATTCCTGAAAGTCGGTTGGCAGCTCGGGTAGTATCTCACTTTGAAATTTATAATATTTCCAGATTTCTATTACTTCTTCCGCCGGGACAGTATAAGGATGGTATAGGCTGTTCAAAGAGGTTAAAAGAAATTGCCCCTCTTCCTGAACGGTTATCTGTTTAAATACAAAATCCTGTTCCGCTTTCAAGATAAGAATGCAAAGCGTACCTGCTTTTATGGCTTTCCAGTCCTGTACATATTCTGCGATTACATCGCTTCCGTCCGGTATAGGCAGCATGGAATCCCCGCTGATCGGGAACATCCGGAAACTCCCCCTTTCCGGCAGGTTCGGCATAGTGAATTTCGGAAGATTGGAAATATACTGTTGATCATTATACCCGTTCCTGTAACCTGCCTTTGCTTTCACCGGGACATATTCCACATTTTCTTTGTTATTCTTATCTACAGTAATGGAAAGCACCCTGATATTGCTACCGGTCGTATACACATCGTTTCCCGCCAATAATTGGCTCACCTTAAATTCTCCCAATTTAGAGAGCTCCACTTTTAAAAGCGCATCGACACCTACTTTAAAAAACTCAGAAATCATTAACAAATCTTCTGGCTGGTGTGCTCTTGTCGCCCCGCTTTCCAATGAAGCAAGCTTGGAACGGGTAAACGACAATGCGTTAGCCAAAGATTCCTGGCTCATCTTTTTGCGTTCCCGGAGGAATTTGATGTTGGTGGGGAAAAAAACTTTTTGCTGACTCATTTTGTAATGTTATTATTGACGACAACAATTTGTCATTATTGGAGACAAATGTAGTAAATAAAATCTGAAAAGTGATGGAACGGAATATTGTACATTGTGATCTGGATACATTTTTTGTATCCGTAGCGCGCCTGCAAAACAGTGCGCTTATTGGTAAGCCCATGATTGTTGGGGGCAGTTCCGACCGGGGAGTAGTTTCTTCCTGTTCTTACGAAGCCCGCAAATTCGGCATACACAGTGCGATGCCCATGCGGCTGGCCCTGCAACTTTGCCGTGAAGCCATTATTGTGAAGGGTGACTATGATGAATACAGTAAATATTCCAATATGGTCACTGAAATCATCAAAGAACGTACACCGCTCGTAGAAAAGGCGAGCATCGATGAACATTACCTTGACATCACGGGAATGGATAAATTCTTCGGCTGCTGGCAATGGACAAAGGAACTTCGGCAAAGTATCATTAAGGAAACGGGACTACCGATCAGCTTTGGTCTTTCCGCCAATAAGACTGTAAGCAAAATCGCGACGGGTACAGCGAAACCTTGTGGCGAACGGCAAGTAAATATAGGCCTGGAAAAGAATTTTCTGGCCCCGCTTTCTATCAAAAAAATACCAATGGTTGGTGAAAAGACCTACACGCTGCTGCGTAATATGGGCATCTCCAAAATACTGACCCTTCAGCAAATGGAGGTCTTTACCATGCAGCGGGCTTTAGGTGAAAATGGTATCAGCATTTGGAAAAAAGCGAATGGAGTGGATGATTCGCCTGTCGTACCATATCACGAGCAAAAGAGCATGAGCAAGGATCATACATTTGAAACAGACACCATCGATATGGCTGTCCTCAAAAAGATACTCTTTACTATGATCGACGAATTGGCCTTTGACTTACGAAAAGATGTCAAGCTGACTTCATGCCTGACCTTAAAAATACGCTATAGTAATTTTGATACGCATACCAAACAGATCAAAATTCCTTACACCAGCTCAGAGCGGGTGCTGTCCGAAAAGATCATGCTATTGTTTGATAAATTATATACACGCCGGATGTTGATCAGGTTGATTGGGGTGAAGTTCAGCGGCCTTATTACCGGCAGCTATCAGGTGGATCTGTTCAATGATACGATTAAGGATGTCAGCCTATCTTCTGCGATGGATCACATCAGGCTTAGGTTCGGTGTGGATAAAGTACTTCGGGGCATTAGCCTGTAAAAATGATCGGTTATGTTACTCAATGTTCACAGCAATTATAGTCTGAGATATGGTACCTTATCCATACAGCAGTTAGTAGATGGCCTCGTAACCCGGGGCTATGATACTGCTGTATTAACCGATATTAATAACAGTACCGGTTCGCTCATTTTCATCAAAGCCTGCCAGGAGGCCGGCATTAGAGGACTTGCCGGTTTGGAGTTTCGTAACAGGGACGAACTGCTTTATATCTGTATTGCTAAAAATGAAAACGGCTTTAAGGAGCTAAACGAATTTCAGACCTACGCCAACAAACACAAAACGTTGCATCCTGAAATGGCCCCGGCATTTGAACAGGTGCAGGTGATTTATCCTTATGGCAGGAAATTTAGCCGTAAATTATTTGCCCATGAATTTATAGGCATCCGGCATATCCATCTAAACAAGATTCGCCTTATGCCTTCCGAAGCCAGATCTAAATTTGTGATATGGCAGCCGGTAACCTTTACCAGTGGTGACGGTTATAAGCTTCACACCCAGTTGCGGGCTATTAATCATAATATCCTCATCTCCCAGTTAAAGGAAGGGCAATATGCCGATAAGGCAGAAGTGTTTCCTTCAAAAAAAAATACTGTTGGAAAAATTTCAGGATTTCCCCAGTATTATAGCAAATACGGAACAACTACTCAAAGGATGTTCCTTTACTTTTGATTTTACACAGCACCGCAATAAATCCACTTATACCAGAGCGGCCATTGTGCATTAATGGGTGCCATGAGTACCTTTCGTTCACGCAGTATCCTGCGCGAACTGGGTAAAGTATATGGGTTGCCCAAAGGAGATATTGACCGGCTGGTGCGTGATCCGGGCAATATGCTTAATAAGAATGAGGTGACATCACTTATCATTTCCATTTACGATCTGATGGAAGACTTTCCCAATCAGCGTACGATACATGCATGCGGTGTAATCATTTCAGAGCTTCCTCTTACCTGTTATTCGGCTTTGGATTATCCACCCAAAGGGATGCCTACCGTACAATACGATATGCACCTGGCAGAAGACATCGGCTTTGAAAAATTCGATATCCTTTCCCAACGCGGTATCGGCCATATTAAGGATTGCAGGGAAATTGTAAAGCAAAACCAGGGCATTGGTATAGATATTAACAATCCACGGCGCTTTTTTTAAAGACCCCAAAATTGCCGCGCAGTTACGCACGAGTAATACCATAGGATGTTTTTACATTGAATCTCCGGCGATGCGCCAGCTGATCTGGAAATTAAAGTGTGATGATTATTTGACGCTTGTTGCAGCTTCATCTATTATCCGGCCTGGCGTTGCTTCTTCCGGTATGATGGATGCTTTTATACAAAGGCATCTTGATCCGTCGAAAATATCCTACCTGCATCCGGTAATGGAAGAGCAGTTAAAAGAAACCTATGGGGTAATGGTTTATCAGGAAGACGTTATGAAAATCGGCCACCATTATGGCGGGCTCGATATGGCGGATGCGGATGTACTGCGCAGGATGATGAGCGGTAAAGACCGCAGCAAAAAGCATCTGGCTGAAATTGAAGATATATTTTTCAGTAACAGCCTGGCATCTGGTTACCCCGAAGCAACATCCAGAGAAATATGGCGGCAGATGGAAAGCTTTGCAGGCTACTCTTTTAATAAGGCCCACTCCGCATCTTTTGCCGTCGAAAGCTACCAAAGCCTGTTTTTAAAAACGTACTACCCTTTGGAGTTTATGGTCGCTGTACTCAATAATTACGGAGGATTTTATCAACGAAAGGTTTATATCAACGAAGCAAGAAAGGCCGGAGCTAACATCTGTTTGCCATGTGTAAATAAAAGCAGTCTGAATACCATCATCTATGGTAAAGATATTTATCTCGGCTTTGACGGACTGCTGAACCTTCAAAAGAACCTTGCAGCGCTGATTCCGGGAGAACGCGAATTGAACGGGGATTATACCGGCATTGAAAATTTTATATTGCGTACAGGCACGGGGCTGGAGCAAATGTTTGTGTTGATCAGATGCGGTGCCTTCCGCTTTACCGGAATGTCAAAAAAGGAATTATTCTGGGAAGTACTCATGATGCACACGTCTGTAAAACAGGAAAAAGACCAGACTTTATTTGAATCCATGCTCCGCAAACCGGTACTGCCGGAACTGGATTATTCACCTTTAGAGGATATATATTACGAACTGGAACTGATGGGCTTTCCGGTGAGCTCTTCTATGTTTGATTTAGTCCGGACAAGTTTTCGCGGCGATGTTCCGGCGAAAGATTTGCATTTATATGAAGGTCAGACACTGCGCATGGTGGGTGATTTTGTTTGCGATAAAGATGTCCGAACCAAAAATGGCAAGATGATGAAATTCGGGACTTTCTTTGACGTTCATGGTGATTTTTTTGATACTATACATTTTCCGCCGGCACTAGCAGCATATCCATTGTATGGCAATGGAGTTTATTTGGTTTTAGGTAGAGTGGTATTGAATTTCGGATGCCCTGGTATTGAAGTCATGAAAGTGGCAAGATTGCCGTTACATCCCGACCCAAGGAGTGAGTAGCGTAAAATAAGTATTCTGAGCCTAATGGGCATGGCGAGACGGCTCTTTTTTATTGCCGTTCTTTAAACGTAATGTATCGCGCTGAAGATTCTTTTTAATATCTGCTAATTCCTGACTAACCTTTTCTAATTCTGTGTGATAAATTGGGGAAACCAACTCAATTTTTTGTGGCTTGGATTCAGTTTTTATATAAAAAAATGACAAATATACTATCAAGCCAAATGTTAACGCACCGGTAAGATATACACCGACAACAAATGTTTTACGTGCTTGCGCCAACCTTGACAACTTTTCTGAGTTAAGCGCTTGGTTTGTATCTATAGATATCAGGTAATCTTTGACAATCTGTTCTTTAAAGTCTTCAACTTTAGAAAACTCATGCACTGTTGTTGGATTTGCGCGCGAATATCTATACGAAAGTGGATTAAGCCCTTCCAGAGCCGCCCACATGGAGCGCAAATATAGAGTTATGATAACCGTAACTACGACGACTAAAATAATCTTAAACAATATTGCCATCGCATCTTGAGCATTATATAGAAGCGTAATGAGTAAGCCTATCAATGTCAAAAAGATGCCCGAATTTGAAACTATTTGCGCACACTTACCTTCGGCTACTTTCTGACGATCATTTTCTTCGTCATAAATGTTCTTCAGGTAGTTAATTTGCTCATCAATCATTTTATTGGACATTTAAATATTCAATTATGGCATCAGAAATATTAATTGCCGTTTCCATTTCCAACCAGGCCCATTGCCCGTTGGGGTTTATTTCCAGGAAAATATACTCACCTGCAATTGATCTAATGATGTCAATTGCACCAAAAGCGATCCCCAAACTCTTGCATAGTTCAATACACATTAAACCAACATTTTCAGGCAAATCATATTTGGAAAACTTCTGCTTATGTTTTCGCCAATCAACTGTTGAATCAGGGTGGTTTTGTGAATCCACCATTGCAGAAAAAACTTTACCATCAACAACAGTAATCCTTAACTCGTATTGTTTTTCAATGTATTCCTGGTAAATGCAAGGTGTGAGATCGAATTTCTGCAGTGCATTAATATTTTCTTCCGTTACCAGACTTGTAAAAAAAAGTGATGTTTCACCTTTGCTTGGTACATAACCTGAATAAAGTGGTTTGATAATATTTTTTGAATTGGATGCCAAAAACTTTGTTAGTTCTGATTTAGAATTAGTAACGATCGTTTTAGGTATTACCCAACCCAATGCCTTCGCGGTATTTAACTGAAAAATTTTGCTTTCCGCTCTCTTAATCGCAAAAGGGTCACTAAGCCATTTGCAATGACGTAACGAATAGTAGATTGAATCCAGCAAAGCATCGAATTCTCTATAAAAATAAAGCTGTTCTTCGAGATTTAACCCTGTCAAATCAGGAACCTGGGTTCTTCTATACCAAATACTTGTAATTGGTTTCCCATCTGCTAACTCAAATTCAAAATTGCAATCATCCGACAACCGATATAGCGGCTTGTTGAGTAAATCTTCGCAGTTAAATCTGAAATAGCTTACACCAAGGTCATTAAGTTTGTTAATTACAAAGTCAGCTGTATAATCTTCTTTATGAGTGATAATAAGAATCATGAATCCGAGTCTGTAGTTTCCTTTGATTCTGTAAGAGTACGGGTCGACATCATCTCAAAAAGTCGTTGATGGTCAGAATCGCTTGGTTCACCACCATCTAACGTTAATGTGTTAGTGCCCATTAATGCTGCTATTGCATTGACCGTGGAATTGTAATCGCTATCGGTAGTTTCGCGGTCAGCCCTGGTGAATGTATTGGTGCCTAAACTTTGTAAATAAGACTTTGAGATATGATCGTTCCGATCAACGTCTGAACCCGTACCTTCACCTTTGTTCATGGTTTGAGTGCCAAGATTCGCAATGTTGATTGCGGGATAGTCCGTCCCTTTAACAACCGATAGATTCAACCGTTCTGAATATTCAATTATGGAATTTGTATCGACCGCTTGATGACGTTCATGATGCAAAAAATTATAGATAAAAGGTTTCATAATTGTATACAACTTAGGTTCATTAATATTAGTTCTTTGCAAGATAATCAAATACTTTTCAAATTTACTTACGAAAATTACCGAACGGCCCAAGTCCAGTTCTACTCGACAAAATGATACTTTTTAATAACCATTGGGTATCTGATATCCTTCCTTTTATCAAATCTTGATCGCCTTTATTATTTTTTAATTTCATTTGCCATTGTACAAAAGTCTGAGCAAGATGTTTAACTGCCTTTCGTTCATTAGTCTTTACTGTTTCCTGGTTGTTAAGCGTCGAAAAATGAAGTCCCCAGAAAATATGATTAGTTTCTCTTGCCTCGTTTTTAACGGCTACTCGGGCTGCGTGAAGAGCATCGATAAGATTTTCATCAAAAGCATACTCATAAAACACCTCTGCGTACCTAATTGCTGCATTATTCTCCACAGCCATTAGTGTTCCAATATATCCCCTAGCACCAGCAGACAAAAAACTGGATGAAACATTCATCCATGAGAAACATGCATTATTGAAAATTAAAGGCGGTGACTTCACATTGCCAACTTGATCGAAATTAGCGAGGTAATTGAACACATTGCAATGAATAGCATTGGCATTCATTACCCTGTCGGTATCTTGCAAGGTTTTTACACTTTTTTGGTCGAATGCCATGCTAATTTCAGAAATAAGAGACGCATAAAGTTCATGAGGATAATTAAGGGCACGTAATTCTTTACTCTTCCAAAGTAGGCCGTCCAATTTTTTAAAATAGTAAAATGATTCCACCACATGTTTATCCAAGTATGGAGTAAGTGCTACGGTTAAAATATGATCAAATTCGATAGTATGAACAACATCTTCCGCGTCTCTAAATGTGACCTCACACCTCGTTCCTCCTACGTCTCCGCCATGGCTGCAAATATGAAGCAAATCAAATGCATATAGCTCTATAGTATTTTTTAGATTGTAAACGTCAGCCGCGTTGCCCACTAACTTTCGAACGTAGAAGTTTTTAAACTCCAATAAACTAATTAGATTTTTAGTTTCTTCGTCTTTAAAAAAAGTTGGTGAAAATACTACTGCGGAGCCTGTACGCTGACCTGTTTCGTAAAATATTGCATTATGGACAAAAAAATCAGGTTTGTAATCTAAATGTACATACGAAACAGGAATTTCTGTAACGGTTAATGAATACGGCATTCCTCGAGTAAAGAATGTTGCAAATTGGAATGATTGAAAATCTATTTCTCCAATGCGGGTTTTGATTCTATTTTCAAGTTTTCCATATGCATCTTCATTTCCATCGTTCAAATTTTCAAGTAAATGCAATATCTCATTTGCTGCGTCATCATCAACTTCATCGACGAACAACGCATCGGCACCAATGCTGATAGCGTAATTCAATGCTATAATCGTGTCACTTTTGCTTCCTTTTTCAATTATGACAATACCATTGGGTTTTTCAGATTCAATATCTTCTAAAACTTCGCCTTTAAATCCTATTCTTAACTTCCGATTGGTTTTTAATCCGACAATTAAAGTATCAAGAGTCTGCTCAGTTGAGCATTCGATGATCTGATCTTTTTTATTGGCAAAACCGCTCAGTAAAGCATCAAGATCAGTCATGGTTTCTATAATGATCACATTATAACGATCAAGAAAATTCAAGTAGGATATCTGATTTTCCGTCAAGCCGAGTAATATGAGATTTTCGCAACCTCCATTATGTAGAATAGCATTATTTAAAAAGACAGCAAAATGCTCCGCGCGAATCCTTTGAATGGCAAATATATCTGGTGTTTCTATTGGCGCATTAAAGGGAACATCAACGCCTGTAAATGAAAACATGGATAGATATTGCTCCGGTTCAAAAAGGTAAGAAATTGCAGCAGCACACAAATCTTGTTTTTCGCGGTGAGTGACAATAATAAAGTCTCGTCGTAAAGTTGGTGGAGAAAATCTGATCACAGATAATGTGTTTATTTTATTAAAGCTAAAAGATTTACTCTTAATAAGCCCCAAATTTTATCCCCATTTTCTGGGCAACTATAAAAAAAAACGGTTTTATTTTCCGAAAATAGAATTTCCTTACAATTGAACAGCACCGATTTCTTATAACCCTAAAAATGGGTTAGCTTTATTCTTCAACAATTACGATATGCCCGACTTTAACCTGAATGATATCACGGAGTTATTACGACAAATAAAATCAGTTCATCCGATGCTAAATTTAAATGTCGAAGGGTTTCAATCCTCCGCTGAGGAAAGCTTAAAAGACTTTATCACTACCAGGGAGGGAAATAACATTTATAGGAAACCCGCAGTACCGAGTAATTACTCTAATAGGGAATTGGAGTTTTTCATTGTTTACCATCTGAGCAAGCAATTTTTTGAGGGGGTTTTGGAAACAGAATTTATCACTAAAGAATTTCAAAATATCTCAGAGGTTGATAAGATCGAAATGGTTAACGAAGAAGGAATCACAATCAATAATCTTGAAATAAAAAATGTTGATGTGGAAGCTCTTTCCAATGATGTGAGAAAGTTGAGAAAGCTTTTTGATCAACTTGGGAAAGCGCTATTGGGAGATGATTTTAATTACCGTAACTTTTTAAATCAAGAATAGCGATGGCTTTACCAGATAATGTGCAGGGTTCTATAACTGCCTTTTTCAGCGCTCTTTCTGCTATCAGTACTTACACTGATGTGTCTAGCGGGGGAAATAAATACGAGCTATATGTGTATTCTCTAGTGCATAAAGCTTTGTCGAAAAACTTCGAATTATTTCCGGAAGGTTTATCGTCCGCAGGAGAGTTTAAATTTAAATGCAGTCCAACCCCAATCAGTGAAAACTTTAGCTACTTTACATTTATAGTTCCAGGCCGCAATTTGTATGAACTACGAAATGGAATTGAGGTTAAAGGACATGCGATGGAACATGAAATGGATATTGCCGTATTCAATAGAGCTAATTTCAATCATGGTGAATATCCGAACCATTCTGATTTAGCTCTTTCACTTGAATGCAAATTCTATGACTCTGCGTCAGCACTTAAGGGAGAGGTTAGGAAGTACCTTGGAGCCATTTCAGATTTGTCCAAATTTGCTGAACCCATTGGTCTTCCCCATTTAGCAGGATGTATGCATCTTAAACATGAATTTTTTAAAGCTTTCGTTACAAACGTAGCCAGGTCGAGCAGAACCGATTTGCAAGACTTCTTAAGCAGTTATTCGTTAAACCCAAAGTTTGGAATTTCACCAGGGACGACTGAAGAGCAAAGTTTTAAAGATGAAATTAGCAGTGAGTCGCTAAATTGGTAGGTTTCCCTAATGTTAATAAAATGCGCATATCTTTAATTGAAAATTATAAAAGGTATAGTTAATCCCTCTGTAAACCTGCCGTCATTATTTAGGGAATATCTCTTTTACAAAGCCATTTTTCCTTCCTGCCGCATGAATACGAACGTATAATTTTCTATTGTTTTATGCCAAAGTTATTTGCCTCTGTAAAAGCGAGTTTTTGTGTAGTATGCCCTGCCAATTGAAACCCACTTCCAATATCGCGATCAAAATTTACGATCTCTGCATTCTTCTCATCGGGTGAAGATTTTGCCCAAAATAGCTCAATGTATTTCACGTAAATGGGTTTCGAAGATAAATTAATAAACACTATTTCCTTATCCTGATCGGGTCCATCTATGTTTAAGTATGTTTCCATACGAAAGCGATCTCTCCAAAGTTCATAGAACTTTACAAACGCTAAAAGCGATGATACAGCTGCGCCATAAATTGCGATTTGAAGTGTTGTCATTTTTTTGAATTTTATCAGTTAAAAAGGTTCCTTTCGAATAAAAATAAATTTCTCGTTTTTCATCTTTGGAATTTCAGTATCATTTCCAGAAAATCACACAATCAGAATTCCGTAGCTGTTAAGTTTCTTTCATTGAATGCTAGATACCCAAATGGAACATTAAAAGTGGTTCGCAGCTCTGCTATAAAATTCAGATCCAGTGGTTCGGGCTCATTTGGCCCAACTATCACGATGCATTTTTTCTTTTTGGTTTGCTCTTTGTGCATGTAGTGCAAAAGTTGACCTATTCCATCCCGGATGCATTGAATGACGCCCGCATGGGGCTTTATTTCGTAAATAATGTATTTCGATTCAGTTATCCTTATGGCATCGATATTGCGTTTCTCACCATTCTTATGATCGCCCGGATAATTGATTTCCAGATACTGCATAAAGCGGTTCTGAATGCGGCTGTGTATAAGATTTACGGTTGCTGATCCAATAGCCCCTCGCTGAAATGATCCCTCCTTTTTTATGTTATATCCTGACTGTCCTTCTTCACTTTCATCAGATGATGTTTCATTGATTGGTGGTGCTTTCTTTTCTTTTATATCACCAACCTCAACATACCAATTAAAGATGTCATAAAAAGCCTTCTTATCTTTTTTTTCAGTTAGCTGATGTATTGTTGCAGCGTAATTATGATTGAATTTTTTAACGAAATCTGCATCGAGAAATTCAACGTGAATGTGATGCCCGAGTAAATTATTATCATGAAAATAAACCTTGCCATTTCGCGCTACGACCTGTGCGTAGCCAATTATTTCTAACTTCCCAAAATTGCCATAAGATTTAACAGCAATGATATCTCCTGGCTTTAGGTTTGCAAAAAGTCTAAAATAACCCTGCACCTTTCCGAGTGCTTTTCCTTTGTAATGAGAGGCAACCCAATAGTTAACTTTGTCGTTGTTTTGACTCATTAAATTAGAAAAATCATTACCCCAATTCCATCCCATTGCTATACATTGATTATCTATAAACTTCTTCATAACAGAAACAGTATCGTTCCCTTTATCATCTTCGTATTTGCTTCCAATAATGTAATAATTCGGCTTTGGTGGACGTTCAGCATATTGAAAATATAATCTTGTTCCATACCCAATAACATCTTCGTCTACCGGTTTTAATTGAAGAATCGATTTTTGAATTACACTGATAGGTGTTTTAATCTCGTTTGCAATCATCAGCCCATTACTGATTGACAACAATGCGGGCCTGCTATAAACGGGAAATAGCTTTTTATTAGAGAATAAAAACGCTAGCTTCCATTTCCCAATAGCGTGAAATGGAATATCATCAATAGCTTGCCAATTCCCCTCAATGCTATTTTCAACAATTTGGACTGCTAGACGCCGCACTTCCAGAAAAGCGACACTTAGACCCTTGCCCCTATTTTTGTTCCAGGCATATCCATGTTCTTTTTCAAATCGCCCATCCTTAAATTCTTTATCTTCCTGCATTTGCCATAGCTCGAACTTATTGAGCGCTAGGCTCCCACCGATTTCCCCTAAATCTTTAGTTCCATACTCTAACCAATAACATAACGAATCCGGATCTTTTAAATGGGCATATTCTGCCAGTGACATCTTTTTAATCCGATCTAAGCTCCAGGAATTAAGAAACCTTTGAAGGGTAGCATTGCCGGTGTTGGGATTTAGCTGCATTCTAAAATTTGGTTGAAAGATTATAAATCATTTTTCAAGGCACTAAGCATTCCCTGATATTTTCGGGTATATGCATCAGCATATTTTTTTTCAAAGTGTTGTATCTCTTCAGCTTCGTTAACATTCCAGAAATATTGCAAATGATTTCTGCCTTTTGGCAAAAGAAGTGGATTTGAATTGAGTACATTTCGTTGCATTTCAGGAAGATCTTTTAATACAATTCTACATTGGCCAGGCTCAATCTTAGGAGTTCCCGTTGCACCGTCAAGGTACGCACTAAGATAAGCTTGCCCATAAATCGGATTTTTAGCAATACCTTCAAATTCTAATTTTGTTGTGTAATTAAAATGACCATACGCGATGGACGTTGTTAGCATAACATTATGTTCCAACATTCTTCTATTGATACTTTTAATAGCATTCAAAAGGCCATCTATCTGTTCCTGAAAAGAAATCGAATCCGAAAACAGGATACCACAATCAGATACGAAAAATCCCTGAACATTATTATTAATCTCTAAAGTATCATAACCCGCTTGGTAAAATTGTGTAAGTGTACGAAGGGCAACTTCGTTGTCCTTCATCATCATTTTAAATCCTGAGATATCTATAAAAGCGACAAAGGTGTTGCCTGCAAAAGGACGAATCGGCATAGTGGTATGATAAGGTTTATAAAGTAATGATTGAATGCAATATAGTAAATGCAATACAATCTTATTTAAATTTCAGATAGTTTACACACTGACATGAGTCATTCCATGTTAAAATTCAATGCACCCAAAAAATAAGGACAACTTTTATCTGTTCATCCATTCCTTAAACGCATGCACACGGTCTTCTGTTACAGTGACATAAGCACTTCCGCCTTCTATATTGCCTTCATCCCGATGCTTGATATTAAAAGGCGGGTACAAGGTGACTTCAATGGTTTTGTTCTTTCCCGGTCTGAACGCGATGCATGCAGAGAAGGACACGACCATCTGCCGGTTGATGCGGAAAAAATGTTCCCCGCCCAGCCGCTCTTCGACTTCCTTCAACGATTCGGGGATGGCATAAATATCACCTCCAACGGTATGGAGGAAATTGTGCTGGTTCTTCCTGAAAAAATAACAGATCTGGTTTATTTTGACCGGCACCACTTTTAGCGGTGTATTCACCTGGAAGAATTGTTTTAAAACGGGCTCTACTCCCGTTTGCTCTGCCGGATGTATGATGGTAAGATGATGTTTTTTTTCAACCGCATTTTGTAGATCGGCTCCCTTTTTTGCCAGCAATCGTTCCTGTTCTTTTAATAAAGCCTTGGCATCCCGCCAGCCGTTTGCCTGGTAAATAGCATAGTAATAAACGTTCAGGCAAAAAAGCATCAGCATTATAAATTGAAAATCATACCGCAGGTAAGAGGTATCAAGGATACTCATGCCATTCAGCCGGAAATAAATTGCGGCCAACAGGAATGCCAGAACACCCGGCGCGATCAGCGACAGTAGCAACTGGTAAACGATCCTTGCAATCACATTCCCGCCCTCCCAGTTTAATCGCCTGTCCAGCATTTGATTGATCATGTGGACATAGGCGATCAGCAGGTATGCGATCATAAAGCTGGCAGCGAGCGCTATATAATACGCCCGGTTAAGCATCATGGAAAATACTGTTTCGGATTCCCCATAAACTACAATTAAATGCGCGGCAAGGAGTGCAATCGTTATGCGGAAATAAATGCCGGTGAACACCGAGCCTGATGACCCGCCACCATCAGGCTGTATCGAAGTCTTATTATTCATTGTAATAGGTCTTAGGGAAACCAAATATAATGATATAAGACTTTATATTAACTAAATATTAAATACATTAACCTGAAACGCTTTCAGTTAATGGGGGAAGGTAATGGCCTTGCAATACGTTAATCATTAAAAAAAGGCCTCTCCGAAGAGAGGCCTGTCCTACAAAAATTATCGAACGTTTTTGTGAAGTGCAATGAAATTACGAAATGGCTTTGGTTTCACAAATCAAGCTTTTCCCTTAACTGATGCCATATGCTTTTTGAATTTTTTGTACCATCTGGCGGCTGTTAAATGATAGGCTTCCTCTTTTAATATCGCTTCCGACCAGATCAGGTACCGGCTGTAATGCTCCTGGAAACCGTTAACGCCCTTTACTCCTGCTATAAACCGGCTCACAATGGCACTGATTTGTTCCATCAATTCTCCTAACAGCGCGGGCTTATGATAATCACGTTCCTTACTGAGTATAAGCGCAATAGGAAGCTCCACCTCAAAGACGGTTTTAGCATCGTCAAACCTGCGAAAATAACGCAAAGCGGCCCCGGCTGTAGATGGTAGCAGTTCGTAGGTTTTGGATTGTAGCAAACTAAAAAGCCTGAACAGGTGCAGGTCGGCATAGATATCCCTGCGTACCGTTTGGGAATGCCGGTTGAACATGCCCTCCCATATCACATCTGCTTTGGCAAGGTCGCCGATACCCATATAGGCGTTCATTAAATTGCCGGTGATAACCTGTTTGGTTTCAAAGGGCAGCACGCTTTCGTAAAGCTTGAGTTTCCCTTCCGTATCGCTGATCGTTTCGAGCAGCTTTTCCCGGTCACCCATATAGTTATAAATGATCATCTGGTAGGTACCCTGGTAGGCGAACATACGCAGCATAAAGGCATGGGATTGGTTGAGCTTTTGTTCCTCCACATAGGCCGCTCCTAGGTTGATCCCTGCAAGCGCATCGTCGAAGCTGGCCACGCAGACGCTGGAAGTAATGTGCTCAAAGATACCGTCGATATAATCGGACGGCAACACCACCTTGACCTTGGAGGTCAGCAATTGCCGGCTGTAATCATAAGCCTTTCGATGGTCAAAAACCATCCAGTAATACAGCGCGTGGATGAAATTATAATAATAAGTTGCCTTATCCGACAAGCAGGCTTTGGCGGTTGGCATGCCCGGTGCATGGATCGTTTCTGTTTCAAGCTTCTCCCGCATCGTTCCCATCACAAAGCCATATTGCTTTTTTAGTTCTTTGGCATGGCTGAACAGGCTTTCCAGTTCCATGACCTGCCCGTACATCCCCAGTACCGCTTTTTCTTCCGCGACAATTTCTGCCGTTGGCCGCGAAGGTGTATCCATCACGATATTCAGCCGTTTTTCCCATTCCAGGATCTGCAAAACCAGACCGAATTTTTCATGGGTACGGGCGAGCTGATAGGTCTTGTTCAGCAGGAACATGCCCTGTTCCGGCAGGCCAAGCCGGTAAAGGATCTCGATCTCTGACAGCTGGTTCTGGATAACCATATCAATAGAGGTATCATCATGAAGCGAGCGCAGGCTCTTCAATATGTGCCGGTATAGCCTCCTTTTGGTCGTGGTCAGAGCCTGCGGCGAATCCGCTGAAAAAACTTTGGGCAATTCACTTTCGCCTTTTTCCATCAAGGCGTAAAGTTGCAGGAACAAGGGCGTCGGCTGGCTGGGGTCATAACCCTTAAAAAAGTTAACGAAATAGCGCTTTTCGCCCTTTGAAAGCATCTTGACCAATTCCTGAAGGTCGTCCCTGTTGCGGTACATAAAGCTACGTTTTCAATCGAAATTAGGCTATTTTCTACATAAAAAGTGAATATTCAAGTTCACAATCGCCAAAAAGAAATTTTGAAAATTGCCTTTTTTTGCTTTTCTTTTGTAAACGACAAGGGGAGCTTTCCCCGCAGCCATTCGCTCATCCTAAACCTTCATTTTATGGCGCATCGTTTTCTACATTTTTGGCTATGCTCTTTTTTTTCAGCAGCTATTACCCTTATCCCTTTTATCTTTCCCTATCAATCCTTTGCAGGTAAAAGGCCACTTTCCTTTATAGAAAATAAAGGGCAGGTTACTGACCAGAAGGGCGTAACGCGCAATGATATCGACTTTAAACTGGCCGCACTAAACGGGTTGAAACTATTTATCGGCAACGGGCAGTTACATTACCAATGGATCAATGTCAGGCAACAGGCTGGCAATACAATTGTTCCCGGTCACAAAAGCCTCCCTCCTGCCGCCCACGATCTGTACCGGATGGATGTGCAGTTGATTGGAGCCAATCCCGATGCAATCATGCAAGCAGAATTACCGGCGGCCTATTATGAACGCTACTACCTCCCATCTGTTGGTACAGGCGGTGCCATCGCCCGTACTTTTCAAAAAATAACTTACCGGGATGTTTATCCGCATATTGACTGGGTGTTCTACTTTAATAGTAATGGTCAACTGGAACACGATTTTATCGTGCATCCCGGAGGAAGGCCGTCTGATATTAAGCTGCAATATAACGGAGCTAGGGGCTTGGCGCTACAGCCCGATGGCAGTTTTTTGGCAACCACGCCACTAGGCACTGTTCACGAACATGCGCCTTTTGCCTACCAGGCAGACAGTAAGCGTCCCGTCAAATCGTCCTTTATCCTGCAAGGCAATGTCCTTTCCTTTTCAACAGCTCCGTCCGAACAAACCATCGTGATCGATCCCGTACTGGAATGGGGAACTTACTTCGGTGGCAATGACGTAGATTATATCAGCGATGTAGTAACAGGTAATGCAGGCAGGATCTATACCACAGGTGCCACCAACAGTGCCTCCAACGTCGCGACCACCGGCGCTTATCAGGCTACTTATGGCGGTGGCACGGCTTATTTTGGCAATGATGCTTTTATCTCCAAATTCGATCAGGCCGGTAACTGTATGTGGTCAACCTATTATGGCACTGCGGATGAAGATGTCGCTAAGAGCATCACGAAGGATACCACTGGAAAACTGTATATCGCGGGTTATACTTTCAGCACAACTGGCTTAGCTTCAACCGGGGCATTCCATACAGCTAACGCCGGAGGTTATGACGCTTTTATAGCAGGGTTTGACACCAGTGGACAGCGCTTGTGGGGCTCCTATTTCGGCGGCGAAGGCGACGATGGCGGCTATGGGCCGGTGGCATTGCACTGCGACCGCTTTAATAATATCTATCTCTGCGGCCAGACCAATAGCGCGACAGGCATTGCAACATCGGGCGCTTATCAAACCGCGTTGTTTGCAGGCACCGGCGACCAGGATGCTTTTCTTGCTAAATTTAATAACGCTGGCGCTTTACAATGGAGTACTTATTTTGGCGGCAACTTTGGGGATGCTGCTTACCGGGTTACGAATGATACCACAGGCAATATTTACCTTACAGGGATCAGTAACAGTACAACAGGCATTGCCACCACAGGGCAAACCACTAATGGCGGTAGCAATGATGCCTTTCTGGTTAAATTTGACGCCTTAGGAAACAGAATTTGGGGCACATATCTTGGTGGCAACCAGGATGATTATGGCTTAGGTCTTGCGATCGATTCTCAAAACAATATCTATGTAAGCGGTACAACTGTAAGTACCAGTGGACTGGCAACAACAGCGGCCTATCAAACCACCTATGGCGGCGGTTATCAGGATGGCCTGCTTGCCAAATTCAATAATGCCGGAACTTTGCAATGGGCTACCTATTATGGAGGGACCAGCGAAGAGGCGGCCACAAATGTGTATTGTGGTTCTTCTGCCGGCGTTTTTATATGCGGCTTTACCGGAAGCACAGGCATGGCAACACCAGACGGGGTTCAAAATACTTTAGGCGGGTCTTATGATGGCTTTATATCCCGGTTCAGTAATATAGGATCATTAGTATGGGGCAGTTATATAGGCGGCGTTGATGCAGATGAGGCAGACGCCATCGCAGGCGACGAGCTGACCAATTTATATATCATTGGTATTACCTCTAGTGCAACCGGCATTGGCACAAGCGGGGCATGGCAATCCCTTAATGGCGGCGGGGATAATGACGGCTTTCTCATGCGTATAAAAGATTGTACCCCGCCTTCCAAACCGGATAGCATATCAGGGCCTGCCATCGTTTGTGCAGGGGCTTCCAATTCCTATCTGGCGGCTACCGCAGCCAATGCGACTTCTTATTGGTGGACACTGCCGGATGCGTGGACAGGTAGCAGTACGCTGGCTTCTATTGTTGTTTCTAATAATGGGAATGATGGAACGATTAAAGTCGTCGCGGTAAATGATTGCAGCATTAGCGATACCACAATATTAGCCATCACAGTAAATCCTTTGCCCGCCGCTCCCCAAATTGTACAGAACGGTGTTATACTTTCTACTACGCAGATATATGCTGCCTATCAATGGCTCCTAAACGGGCAACCCATTCCCGGCGCTACGAATCAGAATTATACACCAAATGGCGCAGGAAGTTATGCTGTCATTGCCTTTAACACAGCCGGATGCAGCGATACTTCTTCCACGTTTGGGTTCACTACAGCAACTAATGACATTTTAAAAGCCTTTGGAATATCCGTATTCCCTAACCCCGCAAGTGAAGTGATCAATATTTCTACAACGAAAAAGATCAATGTTTCGCTATACAGTATTGCGGGACAACTCATCCAGCAGGATTCGCTTCATGTAGGCACCAACCGATTGTCGCTGCAGGGCTTGGCGGCGGGCATTTATAATCTTCGTTTTAGCGAACATACAGGCAGGAAAATCGGAAGTCAGCAGATCGTAAGATCAGGCGAATAATTTTTCAAGATAAGGCCATCATTTGGCTACAAATTTATGTTCATGACCAGGAAATTTTTAGGTTATCTCTTATTCATTTTAAGCCCTATGTTCCTTCGGGCGCAGGGAGAAAATAACATCTGGACTTTTAGTCCCGAAGGGGGAAATTCAAATTTGGCTTTAAACTTTAACTTGAACCCGGTTGGCATTTCGGTTGTGCCTGTATCTTCAGCCGTAGGTTATAGTTCCGCAGTTTGTTTTCCAAACGGGGCATTAAGGTTTGTGGTGAGAATGACCACTAACTCGCCTTCCGGCACATTGATGAACCTGTTTCGTCCTGACGGGACGCCCATATCTAACAGTAATTTATTAACCGGTATGCAAACAGATGGTTGTATGCCGGTTGTGATCCCGCGCCCGGGCAACAATAACCAGTATTATATCATTTACTCCTATTCCAATGGGTTGTTATATACTTTACTTGACATGAGCCTGAATGGCGGTTTAGGTGCGGTCGTAAGTAATGAGAAAAATATAGTCTTTGCACCTTACGGAAGTGTAATAGCCGAGAAAATGACGGCGCTTCAGGGATGTAACGGTATTTGGTTGGTCGTCCATGGCAGGACAACTAACGGGTACTATAGCTACCATGTAACAGCATCTGGGATTGATACAAGTAGTGTCTTTTCGCCGGTGAGCAATTTTCCGTTACCCGATTATTATGGGATCGTATATCCTGATTTTTTAAAGGTCAGTCCCGATGGCAATCACTTGGCAACGACCTCCTGGAAAGGGATTGAAATGTATGATTTTGAGAAGTGCAGCGGAAAATTGAAAAATGCCAGGGTACTCGATACGACCGGAAATGTGCTTCCGAGCAATCAAAGCCTCTTTAATAATTATACCTTCAGGGATATTTGCTTTTCTCCTGACGGAACCAGATTATACGCGACGCAAAACCATATGGACGGATCAACCGAACCCGTGATGGCCGGAGAGCTATACCAGTATGATTTATCGTTGCCGACCATCCAGGCGATCACCAATTCAAAAACGCTGATCCTTACGAATTATCCATCTATCACACCAATCGGATCAGTCTGTGCTTTTACTACGCCAAATCCCCTGGGGGAAATGAAACTAGGGCCGGATGGTAAGATCTATGTCGATAACGGGAGCTTTACCTGTAAGTATCCGGTCAATGTACCTCCCGGCTTTAATCCGGGTGCTGCTTTTCATACCATCAACCAACCCAACTTACTTGGTCCGGCCTGCCAGCCGCAATACAACACCATTGTAGCTAATGGCTTTAACAACAGTTACGAGAAGTCTTTTTTTGTAAGCGGTTTTAGTGGCTCTGCGATCCAGCAAAAGATCGTTGTTGCTCCGCCTCCGCCGGATACTGTTGCAGGAATGGTTTTCTATCCCACAGCTTGCTTCAGAGACTCTCTTATGCTCTTTGCTGATAGTTTGGGCAGTTGTTACTTATGGGAGGACGGAAGCACAGAAAGACAAAGGCAGGTGATGCATTCAGGTACCTATTTCGTGCACTACTTTAAAAACTGCAATTATACTACGGACACCTTTCATGTAAGGTTAATTCGTCTTCCTGAACTTTCAGCCAATCAAAGCTGTCCCGGTATGTTTATGGGAAGGATTCAGGCAATTGTTGATAGCGGTGAAACTTCAGTGTTAACTTACGTATGGGAAACAGCGGATAGTAGCATTATACGTGAGCACTCAAGTACTTACGGGGACACGATCCTGGGTTTGGATTCCGGCTCTTATTCCTTGCACCTCACATCTGCCTTCGGTTGCGATACGACACTTTCAGCTACCATTACGAATTTGCCGAAACCGACTGTGGTGGCTTCCCCAAGGGATACGACTATCCGGTACGGCGATAGCCTGTTAGTTCATGTAACCGGTGCTTTGCTCTATGCCTGGTCTCCTTCCGGAAGCCTGGATTCGGCCAATAAAGCAGACCCTGTAGCTAAGCCACTACAGCCTACGCTTTACGCGGTGATCGGTATAGCGCAAAATGGATGCATGGACACCGGCTATCTCAACGTGAACATTGATTATACCATGCCTGATTTTGTACCCAATGCATTTTCACCAAACGGAGACGGGCTTAATGATGTGTTCCGGATAGCAGGCATCACTTATCAGAAAGTAGCGGCATTCAGGATCTTTAACCGTTTTGGACAGGAAGTTTTCAGTACAGTCAATGGCCAAATGGGCTGGGACGGAACGCAAAACGGGAAGCCTTGTGATGTAGGAACCTATTATTACATAATCGAATTGGATTATCCCGATAGAAAACGGAAAACGTATAAGGGGGATCTTACCCTGATCAGGTAATCAATCAAGTATAAAAAAGGGCGTCTGCGGACGCCCTTTTTTATTTATAGTCTGGTTGAAACTTATAGTGTTTTATAAACAATAAGCGGTGTTCTGCGCACACCAGTTGGTCCAGCTTTGCGTAAAGTCCGTGCTGCCAAAAGCACCGCGATAAGTTACATGGTTAAATGCACTGCCTGTATCCCAGGTAAAATTTGGTGCAGATAAAGTTGTCGTACCTAACACAAAATTAGACGTGAATCCGCTGCTGCAAAAATCATTACAGAAGCTGCCGTCATAACCAAGCGTTGTAACGCTGAACTGGTTTCCAGCCTCCTTACAGGTTGATGTTCCCGCGCCGGTGATCCAAACAGGCAATGATGTACTGCATCCGCCACTGCCTGTCCATGACAGGCTACCGATAGAATAAGGAGTTGCCCCTGAATTACTGAATGAGTTATAGGAAAATTCAAGGTTGTTAGATGCCGTTTGTGCAATCGAACCTGCATCGTCCATTAACAGCCCGGCTTGGGTAGCTGAAGTATTCCATGCGTCGAATACACTGTTATAAAACTTGGCCGCGCCATTCAAACGGAAATGTACAGCGGCGATATAATTACTGCTAACAGTTGTTCCGCTGCAATGGTTGGGGCCTAAGACGGTCGCATTGCTGATGATCGGTTGTGTCAATGGGGTCGCTGTAGAAGTAGTCCTGGCATTGTTACTTATTTCGAAACCATAAGCATTGCTAGGCGGTACGGCAGAATTATTTAATCTCATAGCTGCGAGGGTTTGCATAATCCCCTCATAACCAAATGAGATCGGAAAATCAGTTCTGCCTGCGTTATAGCTCACCATAAAAGTCTGCTTTACGGTGCCACCATAAGTTGCTATACCATCGTTAAGCGAATTGCTCACCTGTATGTGGTCAATAGCGGTGCCGGTTCCCACCGAATTTAAGATCAAACCTGATTGAGCCAGCGGGTCGGTAGAATTTGCTTTACCTGCAAAAAGTATCTGCACGTATTGCAGCTTACCGGAATTATCAGCAGGTGTACTGCCACCTCCGACTAAGTTATAAGAGGTTGCAGGTGTTTTTAAAGGGATACTTAGGCTGGTAACGTTGGTCGGTGCATTTCCGGCAAAAGCAATGCCACCCCAATCTCCGGGATTGCGTGATCCTGCGGGCTGGTTGCTTGTAAATACAATTGGGCTGCCGGCCGTTCCGGTAGCGATTAACTTACCGCCTTTTTCTATTACAAGCCAGGCGGGATTTGTAGACGATTGTACGCCCTGGATCACTGTGCCTGCGGGTATAGTTAAAGTTTGTCCGCTCGGTACGATAACAATGCCGTTTAACCGGTAAACGTTACTGGCGGAAAGGGTTTGCGTCGTAAGCGTGCCGGTCAGGTCAACAAAATTACACGTAACTGCATTTATCCTTAGCGAAGGATTTTTGGAGGCCATTGCTTCATTGGATGCAGGACTTGGCTGGTTCTTTTTACACGCGAAAAGGATGCACACGCAGGTAGCTATGACCAGCGTGGCGAGGATAATGGTTTTTTTCATGAGTATAGTTTTTAATGTTCATGGATATGATTTGATTAAATTTCTGTTCATTTTATGCTAGCCGATTCTGAGTTCAGCATCACCGAAAATTATGGTGGGTGTTTTTGATAATAGCGCAGGGTTGCACCGTGTAATAATATCGTTTTCATAAGCAGGTACTTCTTATCCGCGCCGGGGTTACGCTTGGGTTGAACTAAGTTACCCTGGGTCTGCCTTTCATGAAATACCGTTAACTTTTTAAGATTGCCAATCCCCCTGATTGGTACGCTGAATCCCCCATTCGGGCTTCTGAATCCCCTAAATAGCCACACGAAAAACGGGCTCTTACTCCTTTCAGGAATAATTATAGATTGTTTTTGGGCTACTTTTTATGCCGGAGCCGCCCAGGCGGCCCGCGCTGTCCGTTATATCTTCTCCGAAGGATGCCACTACCATCGCTTCCGGTTTCCCCTTGCTGCCTTTATATTTTACTGATTAAACCATGTTTTTCCTGGGCAGGCTGCTGAGTCATGTCTACAATTTTGCGTGCCTGTATTTTCCTTTGAAAGAGGGCGACTTGTTCCAAGCGCCCTCCGAGTTTCCCTCCAACAGATAAGCGGCGAAAAGTGCATCAAAAATACGTGGCCGCCGGGGCTACGAACCTTTGATGGCGCGCTGCCGCGCGACCACCCTTCGGGACTAACGGTTCATCCGCCCCTTACCGTCCACGTCTCCTTTGACTTCTTTCTTACCGCTCATCCATTGGAAAAAACCCTCCGGGGGGCGGTTGAAAAAAAAGAAAGAAAGTTTAAAAAAATTAATCATTTAAAAAATCAAAAAAGATGGAAATCACAGGAAGGTTAACAGCAGATGCAATCATCGGCAAAACCAAAAACAACAAAGAAGTAGTCAATTTCAGCATTGCGGTAAACGACCGCTACAAAACAAAATCAGGTGAGGTCAACACCATCACCGAATATTTCCGCTGTGCCTTTTGGTTGGGGACGAACGTAGCCAAGATACTCACCAAAGGAACCGTTGTAGCCCTTTCGGGAAGGGCTTCGGCAGAGGCGTGGTTGAACAAAGAAGGTAAGCCACAGGCATCCCTGAATTTCAACACCAACAACATCAAAATCTTAGCATGGGTCAACAAGCAGGACAACACTGAACAGCCCGCAGGAAAGGACACAGAAGGCATCAATCAGGAAAGGCCAGATGCAGACGACCTGCCATTTTAACCCCATCCCCCAACCACATTTTCCAACCAAAATTTAAAAATAAATATCATGGCACATAACATTTTTTTCAACGAGCAGACAGGAAGGCACAGTTTCTTTTCCGTAAAGGAAATCGCTTGGCATGGCCTCGGCCAAATCGTACAGGACTATCCCACATCTGCAGAGGCGATGCAATTCGCGGGACTGGATTACGAGGTAATTAAAGCACCGCTTTTCACACATGGCAATGGTATCTCCATCAGCACCGAAGGAGAAATTATAGACAGTTCAAACATTACCGTTCCTGATTATTACGCTACGCTTCGCACTGATAACAATACGGTACTCGGCGTAGTGGGCAAGGATTACGAGATTGTACAGAACGCCGATGCATTCGCCTTTTTTGATGCTATCGTAGGTGCCAACTGTTCGGTAAAATACGAAACCGCAGGTGCGCTCGGCAACGGTGAACGGGTATTCATCACCGCAAAGCTGCCCGACTATATCAGGGTTGGAAACGGGGACGATGTGATTGAAAAATATCTCCTGCTATCTACTGCACATGACGGTAGCGGCAGTATCACCGCAGCTTTTACCCCTATCCGTGTGGTATGCGCAAACACCCTCGCAGCAGCATTGGGAAATATGACCAATGTTGTCCGTATCCGTCATACCAAAAGTGCCAAACAACGACTGGAAACAGCCCACAAAGTAATGGGTATCGCCCACAGGTTATCGGTAGAAATGGACGGCATCTTTAACCAATGGGCTAACGTACGCATTACAGACGCTGAGGTGAAAAAATTGATAAGACTGGCTATGTCACCCAACAAGGAAACACTGCAATTCCTGCAACAAGGCAAAGAGGACGAATTATCGACCGTTTACAAGAACGCCTGTGAGGATGTATTCGCCTACGGCATGACAAGCGAAACGCAGCAACTGGAAACGACCAAAGGCACGCTGTTCGGGGCATTCAACTCGGTAACAGGCTACTTCCAAAACGTACGCAATTACCGTGACGATGAAGCAAAAGTAAAGTCAATCCTCATGGGTGGAACGGCTGCAACCCGCACCCAAGTAGCCTTTAACATCTGTCAGGAATTTGCAAAATCAGGCAGCAGCATTTTACAATTCAATTAAACCATTAGGCGGCTGCCTGTACAGGTGGCCGCCTTTAAAACTTACCATCATGAAAGCATTACATCAAATGACCAACACCGATAAGGCCAAATTACTGGCCGACCTTTTCCCCGATGAAACCGAAAATATTATAGAGGCCATCCAAAGCAAATGCAACTATCTCAGGGAACATGAAACGGAACTGCGGAAAACATGGGACAGCGGTTTTATGCCCTTTATGTTTTGGCTTGACCTTGCAGCAGATGCGGAGAAAGCCATCAAAAAATACCGCTACAACATGGTCAAAAGCAGCAAGGTTTTCAGCGACCAGTTATTCTTCGGACACATCGCCCTCTTTACCAACGACTGCATTGCAAGCTACGCAGCAAAGCAGGATAAAAGACCCAAATTTCAAAAGGCCGTTGACCTCATTTTTAACCCTTAATACATCCACTCTTAAAAATACATTCTATGAAAATCAAAGATTTGCAGGGCAAGGTAATAGAAGTTACCGACCCCGAACAAGCCATCAATATCGTAAGGGAGTTTTTACGTTACAGGCACGAGCAGCGCACCGAATCCCTTATCCGTTTTGAACACCAAAGAACAACGTACTGGCGTGATGTTTACAGACAACTGGTCATGCTACAGCATAGCAGTTCAGGTACAACCACCGCTCAAAGCGTACCCGAATTTATTACGGAGGAAAACATGGACGACTGGCAGTGCATCTGTGGCAACAACACTTTCAGGGATGGCTTTGAAACCTGCGACCCGAAAGGCAATATCATGGAACCGCTCATTGGCTCAATTTGGGAATGCCATTACCTGTGTGCTTCCTGTGGCCGCATTATCGATCAGGAAACCTTTCAGGTTATTGGCATAAATACGAACAGCCTTTAAACAAAAATCAAGAATAACAACAAACAAAAACAAAAGCTATGACACGCTCAAACCTATATGTTACACTAAGCAACGGCCAACAAATCACCTGTGTTGCAGACAGCAGCAGCGCACCTGAACACGGTTATATCGTTGAACAGCTCATCCTGCCATTATTGGAACTTGGAGACGCAGAACAGGAACTGGCCTTACTGGAAGAGCATTGCTGCATGAACGAGCTAAGGGTTAATTCAACTTATCGTTATGCCCTGAACCTTCCCAAAAAAGCGGTTTTCTTTTATGAAGAATCCTATAACTATTCCAATGACAGGTTCATATTAGGCAAAAATATCACTAACCGTTATAACGCCTATGTCAAAAGCCTTTCTCCTAAAACTGGGAAATTATGAAAACTATACAACTCAACCTTTATCCCTTCGCTGAACTATCAGCGGAGGGTAAAGAAAAAGCCATAGCCGCTTATGACGATATCAATGTGTTTGACAGGTGGTGGGAAGGCACTTACGGGGATGCGGAAAATGCGGGGCTTAAAATCACTGGCTTTGAATTAGGCAGGGGAAAGTATTGCAATGCGGACTTTATGGCCGATGCCATCAAATGCGCATCCCTAGTCATTGCAGGTCATGGCGAAAAAACCACTACCTACCAAATAGCATCCGCATTCAGGGAAGAAAGGGACAGCATAGTAATCGAGTGGCCGAAAGAAACAAACGGGGATTTTGAAGATGTGGAGGGCTTGGATAATGCACTTGATGAGGTGGAAGAACGCTTTTTAAAATCAATGCAATCCGCTTACCTGAAAATTCTTGATGATGAATACGACTACCTCACCAGTGAGGCCGCCATAACATATACCATTATAGCCAATGAATACTATTTCACAAAGGATGGCCAAACCGCAAACCACTTGGAAACTTTGGCAAGTTAATTACACTCATTTAAAATCAATAAACATGGAAATCATACAGCATACCACAGCAACATTTACACACGGCATTGTCGCTATTGGGATAGGCTTCCTGCTTTGCTAGTTTGTAGGAAGGCGCAGGTTTAACCGCAGGGGCATTGGAGGCTTGCAGTATTATAACAGTTATGGGACAGCGGTCATTACAACGCTTTTTGAAAAGCTAGTGAAGTTTATAGGTATCATCCTGCTAATAGTTGGCTTATGCCTCGCCATAAAAGGTTACAACAGCCAACCCGATAAAACACTCCCAACAATTATTAATCATCCTAAAAAATAAGAACATGGAAACGAATTTCTTTCAAGCCCTTTTCGACTTACAGGTACAGGGCGATATCAATATTACCATAAGGTTCAGTAATGAAAACAAGCTATGGGTAACGGTTCTTTTAAACAACCCCGCATGTGGCGATGATGCACAAAAGATTGTGCCTCCTATGAACCTCAAAGGCACAGCCGCAGAACTGGACGAAGGTTTTTTTGCAAGCATCTCCGCACCGTTGCAAACAACCTCCCAAATATTTGTCAATATGGAAAGCTATATGAAGCAGCAGGAAGAAGCCGCCCTTCAAAGCAAAATGGAAAAGAACAAAACGGTCAAAGCGGTCAAAGAAAAAAGCGAGAAAGAAAACAAATTCGATGCAGCCTTAAAGAAGGCCGATGAACTGGAGGCCGAAGGCAAGCACCGCGAGGCATGGATGAAAGTACCCGAACCAGGCGAATACCCCGAACAGGCCGACATGCTCAGGCAGCGCAGGGAAAGCCTTTCCGCAAAATTTGCTCCGAGCCTTTTTAATATCTGATTGATCAACCTCTAAAACTAAAAATCATGTTAGTCGCAACAACTTTAGAACGGGTATTTCTTTTTAAAGATAAAGGGCAGCAGGTAAGGCTTGCAGACCCCGAACCCAAATTCAGCCCACAGGCCGTTCAGAATTTCTACGCCAATACCTACCCGATACTAAATGCCGCTACCATCGAAGGGCCGACCATCAACGATGATACGGTGCAGTATGAATTTAAAACAACCATCGGTACAAAAGGATAAGCCATGAAACAAACAAAAAAGAATGGATTTGTCAAACCCGTAAAAGACCAACAATTATGCAAGTTATATCAGAACATAGCCGTATTCATGGAGCAGCAAAACGTACTGCCCGATGCAGCCGCAGCCCGAAGGGAACAACCCCGAAGCGTAGCAGCGGCAAACCTGCCCCTGATTTTTTAAGGCACTCTTTTTTGCCCCTTTATGTCGAAGATGGCGAAGCGCTGCCCGACAAAGAACCGTTGGAACAACAATACTTTGAAAGCCTTGCTTTGCTGCAATCAGCATACCCCATGCAGCTACTGGACGTTAGTACAAAAGCCTATCCTTATAACCTCCTTTTATCCGCATGGGATGCGGAGCGTAAAATTCGGAGGATAGAACCCGATAAGGACGTTCACCTGTTAGGCTGCACTTTCTTAATCGACAGCGGCAAGCGGATGAACACCCGCCAAAGGCTTTACTACATACCGATACAGCCCTTATTTATACTGACCAAAGTTAAAGGCAAACAAGGCCGTAAGACTGCACAGCTCTTGTTATCCGTATTTGCGTACCTCTATCACCATGCAGGTATTCCCTGCTATACCAGCCCAAGCAGCTTTATCAGGTGGCAGTACGAAATGTTGGAAGAATGGCTTACAGATGAACACCACAACGAAGATGAACAGGAAGACGTGGCTAACCAGTTGAACGAAATCAGGGCTGTTCATCACTATGGTGAAATCGTCAGGAAAAAGCTGCGCCATGAAAGCCACTTTTCAACTTTCAATCAGCGCATGGAAACCTATAGACCCTGCAACAATTGGGAACGGGAAATTTTAAAACTTGCCCAAGACATTTACCAGTTGTGGCAAGCCTATCCTGATACAAATATTTACAGTCATATTATCCCGATGGAATGCGAGGATGAAGATGAACAAATTACCCGAATAGAGCAATATGTTTCGTTCGTGGCGACAAGTGACGGTGCATTGTTTGACGGACTGTTTCAAATGGTGAATGAAAGGTTGGGCGAATCCGTGGATATGGACGAACCCGCAGCATTTACCATCTATGGCAAAAACCAAAAAATCAGCGTGGAAACATTCGATTACGAACAAAGGCTGCTGCCGCTTTTAGAAGATTTGATTTACTTATTAAACAACAGGTCATGAACGCACTTACAGAAAACTTCGGGGAACTTTTTATCCCGCAATCCGCTTTGCTCATCTACCGCAGGAAATACCATGACCGTCAGGAGGTCTATGTGGAAGCCTATGATATTGGTAAAAGTGGTAACCCCATCAATGCGCACCCATTAACGGTAGAGGAAAGCAGCCAACTTTCAAAGGCATTGGACATATCGGGGGAAACGAGCAGGAATTATTTAAGGCCAAATGGCTTGTTACCAAAAAACGTTTTATATATCAGCCCTGAAAGCAACGGCTTTGTCATATGGCAAACGCCACCGCAACAGGTCAACCTGTTCTTCACCGATGGCCTGACCATTACCGATGGTCTCTACCCCTTGCCCTCACTGATATGGAAGGCGGGAAAAGACAAGCTGTATATCTATGCGGTTGCAGATGGAAAAGAAGCAACTTTAGAATGCCAGTTATATCGCGCACCATTTTTTAATATTCACGAAAATGGACTGGTATGTATGGGCAATGTGGATATCAATATCATTGCGGTCGGTTGCCTCGAAGACTTTATGGAAGCATGGCAGCGGTATTTCTTTAACTCCCGTTTCAGTCACCTGATAGGCAACGAAAGCCCTGTAAAGGGCAATATCGTGCAGCTTTACAAAAGCCTTGCAGATACCAATAAAAAGTTCCCTCAGAAAAATTTAATCAAAAGCACATACAGCCTAAAAAAACTAATCCGATGAAAACAGCCATGCATTTTGCCGACAATTATCTAATCAACCCCACCAATCCTATTACGGTTACCCAAATCGGTGCAGGGGGAACGGGCAGCAATATGATTACCCAACTCGTCAGGATAAACCATTGTTTAAAAGCATTGGGACATGCGGGATTACACGTTAATCTTTGGGATGATGATTTAGTGACCGAAGCAAATCTCGGACGGCAGCTTTTTGCCCAATCAGAGGTCGGGCTTTGCAAATCCGTTGCAAGGATAAATAATGTTAACCGCACGCTTGGCACAAACTGGAAAGCGGTTGAAGATAAGTTTACTTATAAAGCGGGCAATAAGATACAACAGGAAGCGGTGACTAATTTGTACATAAGCTGCGTTGATACGGTTCAAGCCCGTTTTGATCTGGCTGCATTTTTGAAAGCCAACCATGAAGATTATTCAGGGGACAGGGATAAGCCACTGTATTGGTTAGACCTCGGTAATTCCAAATTTACAGGTCAGGCCATTCTTTCTACCATTTCATCCATTGCACAACCCAAGTCCAAAAAGTATCATCCAGTGGCGGTTCTGCCTATGATTACCGATGAATATAAAGACTTATTGGAACAAGAGGCGAAGACCGAAAGCAATACGCCTTCCTGCTCAACAGCGGAAGCGCTGGAAAAACAGGACTTATTTATCAATCCTACCTTAGCTAACATGGGCGGCAGCGTCTTATGGCAGCTTTTTCGCAACGGAATGACCGAAAATCGGGGCTTTTTCCTTAATTTGAATACATTGCGCAGTGATGCGATAAAAGTGGCGTAAAGCGGCTTAAAAACCGCCAAATCCCCCTCCGTACCTCCGGGGGAATTTGGCGCGTTAAAGCGGTGCTGCCCTTATCCCCGATGATAAATGCTTTTATAGATTGTTATCCGGGGATAAGGGCAGCGGGTTTGTTTTTGGCAATTCTGCCATTAGGGTATAAGCCTTCCTCTTGTATGGTATGAAATGTGAGCTTATTGATTGTCTCTTAAGCCAATCCTATTACTTTCTTACCACCACCCGGTATAATAACCACACACTTCACTCCATAATATAGCGTCACCGATTATCGAATAATCACCGGAAATATAACCTGCAGCAACAACAGACGCATCGGCACAAATACCGGTAATAACACCTCCTATCTTTCTGAGGAAACTATCAGGCATGGCCATGCCGCTTCCTCCACTATGTTCGGCTACCTCTCCATTTGCAAAAGCGTTGATCCAATAATAACCGGAATATCGCAGGATAGCGGCAGTCATGAGCAGGTTTTTCTTTTCATCAGCCCCTAATTTATCGGCCATGATCTTACTTTCAATAGCTGTCAGCTGTTGCTTATACGCATCATAATGGTTAAGGTCTTTTATAGTTTGCGGCACTTCGCTTAACGCCTTCCAGTAACCTTGCGCAGCCGGTGATACTTTTTGATTGAGCCAGATGGATTTGTAATCTGTGCAGGCCAGCTTTTCCTTCGGACGATAAACCAGCTTTACATCCTCGCCGAAATTCAATTTAAAATACCGGCTGAGGTAAGCATATTTTCCGGCCCTGGTAGTATCCTTGTTTGCCTTTACAAAATGCCGGAGTGAATCCAGCCCAATGTTGTGATAGTATCCAATGTAATCGAAAGGGTTTTTCGGATTCGCTGCCTGTTGGTCCATCTTAATGCGCAGTGATTCGGTGACTTGACCCTGGTTGTCATGGGTGGTTGGCAATGTCTTCGTTTCTTTGGTACAGGCGGCAAGCAAAACTATTAAGCTGGCCATCAATGGAATTTTTGTCATTTTCATTCACAAAGAAGCTACTGCTTCAGCGGAAAAATTGATAACCTCCTATAAGCTTATTATTTTATTGTTGTTGGTTACACCTATAACCAATCACTGGCCGTTCTAAAATTAGCTTGTTAATAACAAACCACATTTCAACTAAAGATCAGGTATTGTGTTACTATTCTAACTAAATCTTTTACAATGCCAAATACAAAACACAGCCACCACGAAGAAGCGGCTAACCATCATGAAGCAGCAGCAAAAAGCCATCGTAATGCCCATAAAGAGCATACTGAAGGTAATGATGAAAAAGCAGCTACTCATGCACATGAAGCAGAAGGACATGCTGAACATGCACGTACTAACTCCAAAGAAGCTGCCAAAAAGCATGCTACTAAGAGTGCAACTGCAAAAAAATAATTACAACTATCAGAAAAGGGGCTGTCTTTGGACAGCCCCTTTTGTTTGCACGATTTTGAATCGAAACGACTAGCTCTTATTCGTTCCGGCAAATAATTTTAGCTTTTCATTCAGCTCCGTCAACCCCGCTTTTTGCAGGTACTCAGCCGAAAGATTTTTAAGCTCGCCAACAGTACTTTCCGGCATGGCAGCCAAGAGATCTTTAATTTCAGGGCTATCACTGCCAAGCCCTTTTTCAATCATCAGGCTTAAAAGTAAAACCTGTTTCCTTTGGATGCCCTGGCTAAACTTCACGGTTTCATCCATACTTGGTAAGCTCAGCATGGTTTCATACATCTTTACCATTTCGTTGTTGTTGTTCATCTTTCTGCACTTTAATCGTTAACACTAAACAAGAATCAAAATTAATGCAGACGGACGAATTTCACCCCTTTAGAATTTAAAGGGGTAAAGCCGCAATTAAAATGATATTAGATATGGTTGTTTCAAGACGACAATTTGTTTCTTACTTAGCCTGTTTACAGTACCTTTGTCACCTTTTAAACCAAAAAATAAGGCTAATGGCAAGCATTGATTTACATCCTTCAGAAAGGGCGATCAGAACAACTCAATTAGGTATAGCGATTAGCCTGGTTCTTGTTTTCCTGAAAGCCATCAGCGGCTATCTTGGGCATTCCTATGCATTGATTGCCGACGCAACAGAAACGGGAGCTGATGTATTCAGTTCCGCTTTGTTATGGATCGGGTTAAGAATAGCAATGAAGCCCGCAGATGCTGACCATCCTTACGGCCATGGAAAAGCTGAGCCACTTGTATCAATCGTAATATCCATGTTTTTGATGGCGGCGGCCATATGGATTGGTTGGCATGCAATTGAATTTATTCGTACACCGCATACGCTTCCTAAAAAATTCACACTTGCTGTACTTTTTGTAGTCATCATTATTAAAGAAACCATGTTCCGCTATGTGCTTAAAGTAGGAAAGGAAATCAAGAGCAACGCGGTTAAGGCTGATGCTTATCATCACCGAAGCGACGCCATTACCTCTATTGCTGCACTCATTGGAATTATCATAGCCCTGATAGGCGGAAAAGGATACGAAGGAGCGGATGATTGGGCTGCACTTATTGCCTCTGTGTTAATCATGTATAATGCCATACAATTAATGCGACCGGGACTGGCCGAAATTATGGATGCAGCTCCTTCCACAGAAATGGTTGATAAAGTAAGGATTTTAGCATCCGGTATCGCTCATGTGGAAGCAGTTGAAAAATGTTATATCCGGAAAATGGGCTTCGAATATTTTGTAGATCTCCACATCCAGGTTGCAGCAGATTTATCAGTTGCTGAAGGACATGCGATAGCTCATCAGGTAAAAGACAGTTTATTAAACAGTGGCCTAAGCGTCAAGGATGTTTTGATCCATGTTGAGCCATTCAATAGGAATAAAGTATAATTACTAGGTATTTAAATTACTCATTGCCTTTGAAAAAAGCTTACAACAATTAGAAGTATTATTAGTTAATTTTACTGCATGAAGGACGATGCCAAACTCCCGCAATTAGGTGCATTAGACCCATTCGAGGAAAAGCACGCGATGCTTGCTGCAATTATAGCATCGACAGATGACACCATCATCAGCAAGACATTGGAGGGTATTATTACCAGCTGGAATCCTGCTGCCGAACGGATGTTTGGTTACACGGAAAGGGAAGCCATTGGTCAGCATATAACGCTAATCATTCCGCCTGAGCGTTTGGACGAAGAAGCTTTTATTATCGGACAGGTAGCCAAAGGAGAAAAAGTCGTTCATTTTGAAACAGTTCGGCAGGCAAAAAATGGGACTATGGTACCCATCTCATTGACCGTATCTCCTATCCATAATAGCGAGGGCAAGATTATTGGTGCTTCCAAAATTGCAAGGGATATTTCTGATCAAAAAATAGCCGCTGAAAGAGATGGTGTTTTAGCCGCTATTGTAGACAGTTCCGATGATACCATCCTGAGCAAAACGTTGGATGGCATCATTACCAGTTGGAACAAGGCAGCAGTAAAGATGTTCGGTCATACCGAAGCGGAAGCGGTGGGTAAACATATCTCACTAATTATTCCTGCCGACCGTCTTAACGAAGAAACCTTTATCATTGGGGAAGTAAGAAAAGGTAATAAGATCGATCATTTTCAAACATTAAGACTTGCGAAAAATGGCAGTCTAATCCCCATATCTTTATCAGTTTCTCCCGTAACTGATGATAAAGGCAAAATTATTGGTGCATCAAAAATTGCCCGCGATATTAGTAAAGAACAAACATCGCAACAAGAAATTGGAAAGCTATATGAACATCTGAAAGAATTGAATGCCAAAAAGGATGAGTTTATAGCACTTGCAAGCCATGAATTAAAAACGCCCTTGACAAGTATTAACGGATACCTGCAGCTACTGGAACTGCACTTATCCCAAGAAAAGCCAAAAGACTTTTTACAGAGGGCACAACAACAGCTAAAAAAACTTACTTCCTTGGTGGATGAGTTACTGGACGTTTCAAAAATAGAAGCTGGTAAATTGCATTTTGCTGCTGAGGATTTTAATATTTGTAACGTTGCCAAAGATGCGGTCGGTTTGATATCCCATACCAATACAGCCCATAGCATAACGCTTCATTCTACTATTTCAGAATGCATTATTAAAGGTGATGCGCACCGGATCGAACAGGTCATCATAAACTTACTGACCAACGCGATCAGGTATGCCCCGGATAGTTACCAAATTGAAGTTTATATAACTGCTGATGAACATGGTGTCAAGCTGGGCGTAAAAGATTATGGCATTGGTATAGCAAGTGAAAAACTGGAACATATTTTTTCAAGGTATTACCGTGTTGATGATGACAATGCCAAAGTTTCCGGGCTTGGCATCGGACTTTATCTGTGTCACGAGATCGTAACAAGGCATAACGGTAAAATATGGGCAGAAAGCGAACCGGGTAAGGGCAGTACTTTTTGGTTTAGATTACCATATTGATTTATGGGATTACCCCTATTTAGAATGGTACGGTTCTTTTAAATAAAGGTCGGGAGGCTAAGTTATTTCCTTCCTTTTTTTATCGAATAAAGCCGGAAATTGTCGTTGGCGAACAAACCGAAATTTATCTGACTGTTAGTGAAATAATAGAGGTAAACTGGAGGGCTGAAAGGCGACATATTTGCCGAGTGCCAGTCCTCATCCTTTGTGATATCCTGTTTGAAATGAAGGGTGTCTTTTTTAAGTATAAGATCAAAATAACCCGTACCTTCCCATCTGTCTGGGCTTGAATTACCCGTAGGACTGCCAAAAGAGGGGCCATGACTTTTCCGATAATATTCTTTCTGGAAATGCTCCATGTAGATAAAAGGATTCCGTTTGTCCAGATTCGTATTATCAATCCTGTTGACCATATCACCTACCGGGGATTTTCCTTTTATTTTATAACCTTGAACGGAAAGGTCACTTAGGTTCTTTCCGTATAAGGCTACCCATTTTCCGTTAAAATAAAAAAGTGCTTTATCTACTTCTAATTTTTGCAAACGGGGATCATCCATATCCCAATGATTGTAGTAATAAACAAATTCGGATGCCTGATAGAGATAAAGGAACCTTTTAGAAATCTTGGTACTGTCATCAGTGAGCGAACCATTTTCTTCTGCATAGGGAAACACTTCTTTATTACCGTCGAGTATCCAGCTACAATAACCTTTTGGTGTAATTAAGTATCCACCCCAATCCATCGGCCAGTCTTTATTGTATGTCAGGGAATCTACCAGTTCTCCATTGGCATCCAGCTTTAGAAATGTTTTGTGCAATTCTGTATTATCCCCTTTTTTAATTTCCGTTTGCCTGGCAACAATGACGGTATTTTTTGCTGCGTTAAAAATGGGTGGAAAATCTCCTAGGCGCATTTCATTGTCGGAGCTAAAAAGCAGAGAGACTTGAAATTCTTTTGAAGCAAATCCTTCTGCAATCTCCCTATAGGACTTATATTTTTCAGGCAGCGATCCCTTTGGCAAAATATTCATCAGAGAGAAGTCCGAAAGTGAATAAGCGATGGCGAGTATAGAGATCCCTAAAACTCCTAGTACATACCATTTCCATTTTTTCATTGATGTGAGTTGTTTCGGTTATTACCCTAAAGTTTTTTTGAAATTTATTACTTAGATTTATTAGACCTATACAGCACGCTTTATTTTTCTGATTGCTGTAGCCTGGCAATGATGGGATTCAAAATTCCATTTCGGATGTATTTTTTTAGAGCATCCGATTTGTCTATTTGCTTCGCGAGGAAAGGTGAGATAGCGTAATAGAACTGCACAAAAACCTTTCCGGCAAATGACTGCATTAACCGCTCGTCTCTGAACTTTCTTAAAACTAAAACCTCCGCAGCATCATAATCCCCATAACAAGCAGTAGCAATAAAACATCCGGATTTTGTCTTAGCATTTTGATCCATGACCAGCTCATCAATTTGGGTATCTCGTTTCTTGGATGAGGAAGCCCAGGTTGGAGGCGCTAACGGATCGGAGGCGGATTTAAAACCGCGTGCCTGCAAATTCTCAACATAGTCTTTACTTTCAGCCAAACCCAGGCCGGTAGCTTCTTTATAAAGTTTTACGGCAGACAGTTTATTACCGTCGGCAAGCAACTTTAGCAATTCGGAATCTATATCGCGTTTTGATGCAGGTTTAGTAGAGTCGAAAAAACCTTCCGATTTAAAATTATCTACAAATTCTTTGGCATCTTTCAAGCCGCAATGTGTTGTATCTACTACTAACTTAACGGCTTCAAGTTTTCTATTTTGTGATAGCAGTAATTCAATCTGCTGCTCTATCTCTTTGCTAATTGTCATGAGTGGTGTTCGTTGGTTTATGTTGTGTTCATAATACAACCCAAACCATTAGAAGTTTATCAACTCATTAAATTTTAGGATGTTGATTCTTGAATTATTCCAATTGCCGGTTGCTCCCCCAGCAAATGCCCACCCCTTTAGAATTTAAAGAGGTGGCTTTTTTACGATAAGGCTATCTAATTTTGTCTCACATTTAAAAAGATTTGTGAGATGGAAAACGTGTGCAAGAGGCTGTCGTGCGAGGCAGTTAATGAAATGGACATGGTGGATTACCTCGCCACCATCGGCCTAGAGCCGAAATTAATAAGAGGAAATGAGCATTGGTACACTAGCCCTTTCAGGGACGAAAACACACCATCCTTTAAGGTCGACCGAAAGCTAAATCGCTGGTATGACCACGGCGAACGCAAAGGCGGTAAGCTGGTAGATTTTGCCGTGGAGTATTACCATTGCACTGTTGGGGAATTACTCCGGAAACTTAGCAGTAATCTTAATTTGCCGGTCCCGGAAAAACGTTCAGCAAATTTTCAGCCAGGGGAAAGCAACCACATTGTTATAACGTTCGTGAAGCCACTTAGCAATTTTGCCTTGTTGCAGTACGCGGAAAGCCGTTCAATCCCCAAAGAGATTATTCAGAAATATTGCAATGAGGTCAGCTACAATAATGGCGGCAAAGATTATTTTGCCATTGGCTTTAAAAATGATCTGGGTGGCTATGAATTACGAAGCAAATATTTCAAAGGCAGCAGTTCCCCAAAAGGCTTTACCCATTTAAATAACGGGCAATCCCAACTGGCTGTTTTTGAGGGCTTTTTTAATTTTCTTTCTTTTCAAAAGCTCCATCAAAATAGTAAAATGCCAGAGACTGATTTTCTTATCCTCAACAGCGTTTCTTTTTTTGAGAAAGCAAGGCCAATAATGGAAGGTTACAAACAGGCAAACCTTTTTCTGGATGGTAATGCAGCCGGCCGGAAATTTACAAATTATGCCTGCTCGTTAAATCCTACTTATCAAGACAAAAGCAGCTTGTATAATGGCCATGAAGACCTCAATGATTTCATTAGAGATCAAGCCACCAAGATCACTCCTGCCCTCAAAAACAAAAGGGGCCTACGATTTTAACGACTAGCTTTTCTGTAAATGGTAACAGGCTTTATACATGTTGTTAAAGCTATTCCAATTTCCTGCTCCGTCCGAAATTGGTTAAATGTCAGAAAGTGTCACACTTTCTATTTTGCTGCCCCATACTCGAAACTCGCGGGCAGTACTTGATGTAATTTTTATTGTAAACGTGTAAAAGAACCAGTGATGAAAGAGAACAAAAGCATTAAGAACAAATGGCTCCACTTACGCCTTTCGGAAGCCGAACATCTGCAAATTGAAAAGGCTTTTTCAAAGACCACAGAAAGGAAATTCAGCAATTATGCAAGAACTATCCTCCTTGGCAAACCTATGATTGCGGGTTACCGCAACCTTAGTTCTGATGCCCTTATTGCAGAGTTTGCCGCACTACTCAAAACGGTTAACGGCATTGCCAATAACTACAATCAGAGCATTCATAAACTCCATACACTGGACCATGAGCCGCAGATTAAACTATGGGTGGATAGTAACCGAAACAGCGGAAAAATATTGCTGTCAAGCATTCAGGAAATCAAATTAATGATGAATAAAATCACGGAGCAATGGTTGCAGTAATTAACTCAGGCACATCAATCAGGGGCGCTTTCCTTTATAATGAAAGCAAGGTGCAGGAGGGCGTTGCAGATTGCCTGATGGCTGTAAACTACCCAATGGATCTGGAAGATATGACCGAAAAAATGAGATTGAATATGTTGCTGAAAATGGCGGAACGTAATCCGGCTGTGAAGCGTAATTGCATCCATATCTCATTAAATTTCGCACCGGAAGAACAGCATTCCAGAGAGTTTTTAAAAGAGCTTGCACAGGAATATATGGATAGAATTGGCTTTGGTGACCAGCCCTTTCTCCTTTATCAGCACTACGATTCCGGGCACCCGCACGTCCATATTTTGACAACTACCGTCAGGCATGATGGAATCCGGATTGAGACGAATAACATCGGCAAAATCCTTTCTGAGCCTGCCCGCAAGGAAATGGAAATTAAGTATGGGCTTGTCAAAGCGGAGGATCATAAAAAAGAATTGTTCCAGCCTAAAGCCATTAATCCGGCTGTAGTACAATATGGTAAGGTATCGTCTAAAAGGGCCATATCATCTATACTCAGCAGTGTGTTAAATAGTTATAAATACACATCGCTTGCTGAGCTAAATGCGTTGTTGCAGCTTTATAATGTAACCGCGCAGCGGGGCGATGAAGACTCACGTATGTACAAAAACAAGGGTCTGACCTACCGGATAATCAATAAAGAAGGCAAGCCCATAAGTACACCGATCAAGGCAAGCGCCTTTCACCAAAAAGCATTATTAAAAGATATCGAAGCACGATTTTTACGTAACGATGTGGAACGGCAGAAGCATAAAGCCAAGGCCAGGGTGACGATTGATAAATGCTTGCGCACTTCCGTTGCCGGTATCGAAAAGCTAGCAGGTATTTTGAAAAAGGAAGGCATTGACCTTGTTCTCAGGCGTAACAAGGACGGCTTTATTTATGGTGTTACCTGCATAGACCATCGTACTAAAAGCATTTTTAACGGAAGCGACCTTGGAAAACAATTTAGTGCTGCTGCAATATTGGAAAGGTGCAGGCAAAATGAAGTTCAGTCTGAAACACATATCATTTCCAATATCAGGGAAAAGGTCAATAATAAGGAAGAAAAGCACAAACAGCAAACTCATAATCCTCACAACGATCCCTCGCAGGGTAGTGGGCCGGAACAGAAAGGCAATGCGGAGAAAACACTTATCGAGCAACTCATGCAAGCTGAATACAGTAGTAATTATCTTCCTTTTGAACTTCGGAAAAGCCCAAAGAAAAAGAAGAAGAAGTCCAAACATTTATAACTCTTAAAACAAATTGTGATGCAGACAGGTGAAAACGAACAGGCTTTAAGAAAGATCCTTGATATGACAAGGATGATTGCCATAGTGCTATTGGCACTGCATTTTTATTATTATCTCTATGCCGCCTTTAAGGAGTGGCAGTTTGTATCAGTCTTTTCAGACAGGCTGGTCGGCAACATTCAGCATACAGGATTATACAGCAACTTCCATAAATCGAAGCTAGTTGCTTTGGTTTTTTTAGGTATTTCCTTACTTGGTGCCAAAGGGAAAAAGGATGAAAAGCAAACTTACAAAACGGCTTTTGCCTATCTCCTGACCGGCTTATTATTATACTTCATCAGTTACCTTTTGTTATTGATCCAATGGCCGGTGACTACCATAGCCATTGCTTACATGGCGATAACTGGCACCGGTTTTATGCTCACATTATCCGGTGGAACGCTACTTTCAAGGATCATCAAGGATAGCCTGCAGCATGATATTTTCAACTCCGAAAACGAAACGTTCCCGCAGGAAGAGCGCTTAATTGAAAATGAATACAGTATTAATTTACCGGCAAAGTATAAGCTAAAAAGTAAGGTTAGGAATTCATGGATCAACGTTATCAACCCTTTCCGGGGCATATTGGTATTGGGTACACCAGGTGCAGGTAAAAGCTATTTTTTCATTAGGCACGTGATTACACAGCATATCAAAAAAGGTTATGCCATGTTCATTTACGATTTTAAATTTCCTGACTTATCGATCATCGTATATAATACCTGGTTAAAGAACAAGGATAAATACAAAGGTAAATCCGAGTGTTATTTTATAAATTTTGATGATCTTACCCGAAGCCACCGCTGTAATCCATTAGAGCCATCAGGCATGTTGGATATAACAGATGCATCAGAATCTGCGCGTACTATTCTCATGGGATTGAACAGGCAATGGATAACGAAGCAAGGAGATTTTTTCGTGGAATCACCAATTAACTTCCTATCCGCGATCATTTGGTTCTTACGTAAATATCAGGGTGGTTTGTATTGTACACTACCTCATGTAATCGAATTTATGCAGCTGGATTATGATAGTTTATTTACGGTGCTGAGATTGGAAAAGGAAATAGATGTATTGATCAACCCTTTTGTAAATGCCTATCTGAATGACGTGATGGAGCAGTTGGAAGGCCAGATTGCATCGGCCAAAGTAGCAATGGCCAGGCTATCATCACCCCAGCTTTATTATGTTTTATCAGGCAAGGATTTCACTTTGGATATCAATAACCCCGAAGAGCCAAAACTGGTTTGCATGGGTAATAACCCACAGAAAATACAGATCTATGGCGCTGTCCTTTCCTTGTATGTAAATCGCCTTGTGAAACTCATTAATCAAAAGGGTAAACTCAAAAGCAGTCTGATCTTTGATGAGTTTCCAACCATTTATTTAAACGGCATTGATAGTTTGATAGCTACGGCAAGGAGTAATAAAGTGTCAACTACCCTGGGTATCCAGGATCTATCTCAGCTACGAAAAGACTATGGCAAGGAGCAAGCTGATGTAATTATGGGCATCGTAGGAAATGTTGTATCAGGGCAGGTTACAGGCGATACTTCTAAGCTGTTATCTGACCGGATTGGGAAGATTATGCAGGATCGTCAAAGCCTTTCTATCAACAGCCAGGATACTTCCATTAGCAAGAGCAAGCAACTGGAAGCAGCGGTTCCTGCATCAAAAATATCCGGTTTATCGAGCGGGGAATTTGTTGGAACGGTGGCAGACGATCCGGATAATAAAATTGCTTTGAAAGCATTCCACTGTGAAATAATCAACGATCATGATGCTCTGAAAGCCGAAGAAAAAAGCTATAAACCCATCCCGATCATCAGGCAGGTGGATAATGGAATGGTTCAAAGAAATTATCTTCAAATCAAACAGGAAGTACAGGATATCGTAGAATCTGAAATGGAAAGGATGTCCTCCGACCCGATGTTGGTGCATCTTATTGTTCAAAAAAAATCAAGATAATAGTTAAAAGAAATCCGGCCTCGTGATAAGGCCGGATTTTTAGTATTCAGATTAACGACGGACAACTACACCAGTGTTAGTAATTTGAACCAATAGATCAGATTGACATAGAATTTCAAACTAGAATTGAAGTTTAGAAAATTGCAATACTTCCCCTAAAAGTGCCTGGATAAAGAATGGTCTATCTTGCCATGTTCCTGAAAATGGTCTCTATAGCAGGGATCATCTTCTCAAAAATATAAACTTCATCTATTACAAGTTTACCGCCATAAGGCTCAATAATAGCGGCAATTTTAGATTGATACGCCTCGTATTTATGCAGCACCAGCGTAAATGCCTGATTTTTACAACGGTTAAAATCCTTATGATTTAAAAGCCGTTCGATATGTTTTACAACCATATCAATATCATTACTGAGTTCAGAACCGGTCTGGAAAAGGAATTCAGTAGCGACATCCATCGTAAGATAAACATAGGCATCCCCTTCCTGGGTCGGCACCTCCACCGGAAAAAAACACAATACTTCACAAGGCTTATTAGCCACAGGTACATTTTTCATAAGAGCAGATTATTAAGGGCAGATTACGCAGGGATCATTTTTTTTGGAAAAAAGCCTTCAATAAAATTAACGCTTTTGCATCTATACCCAAAGCCTGGTCAGTTAAGAGATGATTAGATACTACAATTAGCTAATGTGGGAGTAGTTAATAGTTGCTTCTTTTTGCATCTTTTAAATAGAAGATCTTGGTCTTTAGGGTTTGCAAAGGTATCTAGTGTTATTAATAAACATTAAGAATCTATGATTTGTTATTAATTTGTTAATGTTAATAATGTCTTATGTTTTTCAATAAACATTTCATTCTTTTGTGTATGTTTTTCAATTGTTAATAATCTGAAAAACAATCGTTAAAGGGAATTTTTAGATTTGTATAAACTGTCACCTGATTATTCTTCTCATCTATTCCCCTAAAGTGCCATCTATTTTCTTATAATGTTTATTGACCATTTGGCCCTTATGCGTAATGCGATACCTATGCCCACCGTGAGTTTTGTGCATTGCTGCTTGCCCTATTACTGCTCTGCGGTAAGGGAAGGATATATTGGGCTAACAATGATTACAGATAGCACTTTTAATAATCCCACCGATTCAATTTACGCCTCCGACGGCATACAATTCTCAGGCTATTTCTTACCAACCTTAAAAGAAAACCTCATTAACATAGCACTATAAAAACGACGAAAAAATATTATATGAAAAAATATACTTCAATCTTTTTCCTTTTTGCACTAGCTATAGGCTGTAAGAAAAAAGAACAGTTAAAAGAATCTACCTGGACCGCAAATGGGGAAACATTTACTGCTGTAGCTAAACCTTCGTTAGGAAAAGCTATTGCAGTATTAGCAAGTGATGATGCTCATAATAGGTTTAGTATTGCTTTTAATGCCCCTTATTTTCCTACTGAAGGCACTTTAACTTTAGGGACACCTGCAGCAGATGGAGATGTGAATGTTAATTTTTACTACCATGATGTATTTTACATACAATTAAATTCAAACACTACTGTAAACGTATCGCTATTTAATAATAAAACGCATTATACACTGCCACCCCTATGGTTTTTCAACTATTATAACCATGCCGACAGTGTGCTTATTGCGGGCGATTTTTACGAACCTTAAAAGAAAACATACAAACATAAACATCATAAAAAAAACAACATCAAACATCATTGATGAAAAAACATCTTCCTCTCTTATTCCTTTTTGCACTTGCTATAGGTTGTAAGAAAAAAGAACAATATAGAGAATCTACCTGGACTGCAAATGGCGAAACATTTACCGCTGTTGCTAAACCCTCATTAGGAAAAGCTATTGCAATATTAGCAAGTGATGAGATTCATAATAGGTTTAGTATAACTTTTTACCTATCGTACCCATCACAAATGCCACAAGAAGGGGCATGGCAAATTGGGAATAGTTCATTAGGAGAACAGAATCCTAATTGTGCTTATGTGTATTGTTATTACAAAAACAGTGCTTATTTTTTTAACACTGTTAATCGAAACAAAGTGCTAATCGCTTCTTCCTTTAACGGGAAAGCACATTATTCCTTACCATCAACATGGTTTGCTAATTATAATCATACAGACAGCATACAGGTATCAGGAGATTTCTATGAACCATAGTCTTTTAAAGATACTTTTCCAACATGATGTAAGTAGAATCCTGAAATGTTCAGGAATAAATTAGAATTATGTGACGAATTAAAAGAAACATGACATTTCAACTATTATAATCGTTCTGATAGCGTAAAAATATTCATCAATTTTTTTTGAACTCTAAATTTATCTTTCACTAATAAAAAAAAAACATGAAACAAAAACTGACTGCAACATTAGGTTGCTTAGTTTTTTCTTGTGCCCTATCCGCACAAACAAACTGGCTTCCACCAGTAACCCTCCCCGCAAATTCGAATGCTTGCGATCCATCTGCATGGAAGTTAGTATTTTACGATGATTTTAATGGAACGGCCTTATCTAATAAATGGACCACACAAGTAATGTATGATGAAGGGTGGGTATGCAGAGGCGGCTGGAACGTGCAAAGATCTGAGCATCCATACCATACTGGGGCCCGCGAAAGCGCCGGGCCAAGTATATTCAAAGATGAAAATATTTACGTCAGCAATGGTATCTGCAAAATGTATCAATGGTATGACCCAAATTCTTCATGGACTGTGCGAGATAGCTCAGCGTGTGACCACCCTTTAGTTACCCAATATGCAGATTTAACTACTGCAATGATTAGGCTTCCTCAGGAAGGGGCTGACAGGGTGCGTAAAGGTTATAGCTCCGGAAGATTCCAAGCCAGAATGAAGCAGCCAAATTTTCAAGGAGCATGGCCTGCTTTTTGGATGTGGCCCGGCAGAGGTGGAGTAGACGAAATAGACATGACAGAAGCATGGGCCGGCCCCGGCTTACATCCTGTCCATTTTAACGCAGTTGCGTGGTCTCCTGCAATAGCCAACCTACCCAATCCATATAATTTACCAAATGACGTCCACATGAATCGTGACTATCCGTACCAAAGTTGGTTAAATTATTTATTCCGTTCATTTCCTGGTGTAAAGTATTTAAATAAAGAAGACTGGCATACTTATACCTATGAATGGGATACTGCTTCAATAAGTGCACAGCTTGACAACGAGACGCCCGCCAAAATATGGAAATATTACAAAACGCAAACTTATTTTCACGGGCAGTATATTAATGGACAGTGGTATCCTTATTACAACCCTTACACAGTTGTAGTAGGGTCAGGTTGCAACCCCGGCAACGGAAGCTGGCAAATTACCAGTGGCTACCCCTGGAATAATGATACTGCAAATTGTGATGTAAGGATTTCATCGGGTTACACCGGTGAAGCCAGAGATAAATACCATAATATGTATGGAATTGGGGTACACTTGCTTGGCACTTTAGAAGTGGATTTCGTAAAAATCTGGCAACGCCATCCGGAAAAAGACAATCATACTGAAGTTTGTGCAGACAACACTTATCCGGCACCACCTACGATTTCTGGACCAAGCGAGGTTTGCCCCATTGGTCAATATACACTAAGCCCTGCTGTTTCCGGCGGATATTGGGATGCCAGCTACCAATTTGCATTGTCCAGTACAAGCAGCAGTGGTGCTACTTTGAGTAAAAATGCAGGTCCCTCATTTAATGGAGGTTGGATATCGTATCATTATAGCAATGGCATAGAAGGTTGTCCTTACAAATCTGTTTCCCAAGGTTACTTATATTGTAACCAAAGTACCGACTGGGTTGTAGCCTCTCCTTACGTAGCTACCAATAGAAATGAATCACGTTTCCATCTTATATCTGAATTATACTTTAAACGTGATGTAATAAGTGGCACTACACCCGTAGTTACATGGAATGTAAGCATTAACCCTGGCCGCGATTCTTACGATGCGCGCACAGCCCAAAATTATACTTTGAGGGGTCAGTTTGTTTCCACTCCTGTATTTCCTACGCCTGTTAATGGTTCTTATAACCTGAGATGGACCATGAATGTAACAGATGCTTCCGGTACCTGGAGCCGCAGTGGTGAGCGCAACTCAACAACACCTTTAATGCAACAGAAAACGGACCCTAATACATTTTACCTTAATGCTTACATTGATGATGAAGACAGTTATGATGCCGTAGTAGCAGACAATGTAGCATCCAATATGGTAAGCGAGGACGAGTATGGGGATAATTTGTTTATGGATGAACTAATCGAAAAGAAAAGAATGGATGCGTTAGAGCCTTATCTTATAACAGATGGATTAACGTCCTCAAGGCCCACTTCTTTGAATATGCCCGATAGTAATGCAAATGAGCTTTCAGCAATTAAGAGCAATTTAAAAGTATATCCTAATCCCATTACATCCGACATCACTATCATTGCGGGTTCTGACTTTAAAGACAGGGTAGATATTGAATTAAATATCTATGATTTATTAGGTCGTTCTGTATATTCAAATGTATTACATTATCAAAAAGGCAACCTTATGAAAGCGGATTTAAGCAAAGTGCCGAGCGGTAACTATATACTTAAATTAAGACAAGGAAATAATGAGGAGCATATTAAAATAACCAAAACAGAAGAATAAGAAGTTTTTACAATAAAAAACGAAGTTCCATCTTCTGGCTACATAAAAGGAGCGTGTCTCAACTTCGAGATACGCTCTTTTTATGTAGTAATTTATTAGGTTTTATATGATCGCACCTTTACTATAAGAATTATCCAAATAATTGCCGATATCTGACCTGGTAATTTTGGTTAAAAGCTATAAAGTAAACGTTGCTTTTAAAAGAATGATTCTTCCTGGAAGCTGATAAGTGCTGGATGTATAACTATTGGAAGAAAGCATTAGAATGCTGTAATTTTTGATATTGAAAATATTTGCGGCACTTAGTTCCAAATCTACTTTTGAGTTTCCTAACTGATACCTAACGGTTGCGTCAACAAAATTGTATTGAACATTTGTGCCGCCTCTTTGAAAGGTATGTCGGAAATCATCAGAGAGTGAAAGAAATACATTAGTTGCGGGTACATATTCTATTGTTGCAGATTGCTGAAGTATATTGATAGTTGTATTGTGCGCATCTGTTTTAAGCTTGCTATTGATGCTGTTGTAAGATCCTTTATAGGCGAAGCTTAACTTTTCGCTAAGTTTAGTGTCGGTATTAAACGATATGGATGGTATAGCGGTTATGTATGGCAGCAATACGCCGTTCTGAAAAAGATTAGTTTGAAGGATTTGATAAGATAAAATACTTGAAACAGTTGACCGTAGCCCGTAAATATATTTACTTATTCTACCGTTGAAATAATATTCATTAGTAGAGTTGTTGAAAGGGAGCGTAACAGTTCTGCTAAAGGTATTGCTAATAATACTGTTGAATATAAAATTAGCATTCGTATGCTTATAGTTCGCTGACACGGTAACAAAAAGCAATTTGACCGCCTGCCGGAAATTAAAGGCAACATTTGCATTGTGTATCTTTTGCTCGTTTAGGTTGGCATTGTTGGCTTGCAGCGACCGGTAATCAGTTAGTATCAGGCCTCTATAGTTATCTTCAATGGTGCCAAATTCATTCTTATAAGAGTAATTCAGTGTGAAATTATTTTCATTTCCTGAGGCGAACTTCATATATAGGTCTGGGGAGATGAATAAACGGTTTACGTTGTTATTAAAATTATACCCTTTGTCGTTATAGACAATACTTTGGTAATTGACAGGCACCTTAAGGTTAACCTGCAACCGATCCCCAACAAAATCATAAATCCCCTCGAAATAAAATTTGTTTTTAGTCCACTTTAAATTGTTCATGCTGCTATCAATGCTTGGCAGTGGCTGTCCACTAACCTGCGTTCCATAAAGTGCGGACTTTAATCTCTGCGACTGAAGGTAATAACCGGCCTTGTAACTTTGCTTGATTATCCCCTCCAGGAACCTGACGGATATATAAGAATTTTGGGAGAATGTCGGTATTTCTGATTGCTGCGTAATACTGGAATACGATGAATTATTATTAAAAATAGCAGGCGCAATGCCGGGCTCAATAACTCTTTTTTCCGGTTCCTTATAACTATTAATAAACGAATAAAATTCAATTACTTGCTTCGATTTTAGAGTTGTCATTAAATTAAATTCATTTGAAAAGTCGTACATGTTATCGTAGTACTTCTGATTTATCCTTATTGCATTTGTCCCCAAATTTGAATAGTTACTATTTAAAGTTGAATTAATTATCAGATCGTTTTTTAAGTATGATTTCTCTTTATTATCTAAAAAAGTAATTTGCGCATGCATAATATCAGGACGAAGCTTATTGCTCTGAGTTTCGGTATATCGAATAGTATCGCCTGGCAGATAAATTTCTTTTTTGCTGGTATATTCCTGTCTTTGAAAATCTCTCAAATAATAAACGTTCGCCTTTATCTGCCTCGTAGGACTGAGGTTTACCAGATTATTTGCGTTTAAGATTGCTGATTGATTAAGCAGATATCTTTCAATGGGCAATTCAGGCTTTTGAATTGTCCCCAGGGAAAGCAGGGTGTGGGGCTTGGAGTTAAACGTTTGGTTTAAATAATCTAAGTAGTTATGAGAAACAATATCACCTTGCAGATCATAGCTTGTATTATTTGCCTTAAAGTTGTCTATGGCTTTGAATTTCTTTTTTAATACTAAAGCGTTTAGATCCGCGTAATAATTAGCAGGGATACCGCCGCCCACCGTTTCCTGTCCTACTATTTTGACTTTCGCAGAATCTTTTATCGTCAGGTTCAAAGCAATGTTTCTACTGACTACTTTATTACGTAGCATCTTAATGGGCTGGTTGTTTTGCAATACTTGCACTCTATCAACAACTCCATTTGGTATGGATCGTGTTGCAATGTTGTACTTATCATCAAGTACATCATCCCCGTCAATGAAAAGGTTTGATATTGCTTTGCCGTTATAGAAGATTTTGCCCTCCTTCGACATTTCAATTCCTGGAAGCTTTTTTATTACGTCTCCGATTACCCTGTCACCCTTTGTTGAAAAGTCCGTTACCTTATAACTCAGGGTATCACCGCGAACTTTTAGTTTAGGTCTGTCATCCTTTATTGTAACCGTTTTTAGGTTCGTTGTGGCTGGGCGCAAGATGAGTATATAGTCATTTTTATTCTGTACGAGCGGAAGGCTTGCTTTAGTAAATCCAACCGAGCTCGCTTCTATGGTATATTGCTTAATATCGAGATCAGGGATATTTTTAAAAATGAACGAACCGGATTCGTTTGACACCGTATAGCTGACAATCTGGTTTCCATCCATGACGTACACAGAAACGGAAGCCAGTGCTGTATTTGTAGTATCTTTTACTATGCCTTGCACTGTCTGCGCATATGCAGGATTAAAGAACACTGCAAAAAAAACACAAGCATAAATATGCCTGAGGTATCTCATAAGATTATTTAACGAGTTCCAGCGGGTTATTTGCAGCAGGCTTACGGACATACGGTGATGGAAGCTTAATATTTGTAACACCGGGCATTGAAGCTTTTATGTAGGCTGTAGGATCGTTTAAGAACAATTCTTTCATTTTAAGATATTGTGCCTTAGTCGTTACTATCACTTCTTTATCCCGTTCAATGACACTTTGTGTTGGCACATTGCTTTCATAGGCTACTAACTGAAATTCCACCTGCCTCTTTGTATCATAGGCCTGTAGTATGAGGCCAGGCAGTCCGTTTAATTTCCATGGCCCTGCTCTAAAGGGAATGTCCTTGCAGAACCACGCGGTATAAGTTCTGCCCTTCCATTCGCCGGTAGCCTTTTGGCATAATTGCCCTTTAATCGTGGCCGTATCCGGCGCGATCTGCCAATTAATTGTGGGATACTCTATTGGGTATAAATAAGTATTAACTAAAAAGTCCTGTTGAAAAGCCTTGAGTGCGCCCCCGTCGAAATATAATACCGTATGGCTGCCTGTATTTGCAACGGGCGTTCCGCTGCCCATAGTTTTTGACTTGATTTTTGAAAGCATCATGGAATCGCTTTTCAAGCGATCATTACTACGGTAGACCGTTGACGTTTTCCCTAATAATAAAATCATATTGTCAGTATTTATATGATTAGGGTTTAGTGTATCAGGCATATGCGAGAAGCTATAATAAGCCCTGGCGAGGACGGGCTCATTTTTTTGAGCATACAATCTCAGCATGCTGCACAATAGAGTAGCTGTAATAAATGCAATACGTATTGTAAAGTACGGCTTCATAACTATATAAATCAATTCTGGTAAAACGTTAATTTTCAGCTAATGTACATATGACGTAGTCGAAAGCAGTTGAAAAAACTAAAAACTGCGCGTCTGACATTTTGTAATTGGTAGTCATGTACACAGTTTGTCCACAGGTAGTCATAAACCCGTAGTAGTAGTTTTGTGGAACTTGGAATTTTTTAAGCTTGGAAACTGTCGCAAGCTTACTGTCAATTTTATGAGGAGAAGCAAAGGTTGAGGCAGCAAAGGCAACCATTACAACCAATAAGGTAAGTACTTTTTTCATGTTTTTAAATGTTAAGGTTTACAAATATTTTCGCCAGAATTGATTTATAAAGTCAAATAATTTCACCTATCTCTTAAAGAGATAAGAAAAACAAACAGCCAATTTTGCATTTGTTTATTCTTCAGCGTCAGGCATATGGCACAACAATTCAAAAGTAGCCCACATTGCCACCCATTGCTTGCCACTTAATTCGCCGGGCATCGTTACAGAACCAAATCCGCAAGTAGTTAAGAAAATATATACGTGAGGATCTTGAAGGAATTTTTGAGGAGATACAGATGTAGTACCTGTTCCTATCGTAGTCGTAGAATATGTTGAGGATATTGCAATTACTGGTTGTTTAACAGACTTTGCAAAAGATAAACTTACTACACAAGTAAGTAAAACGAATAAAGAAAGTAGTTTTTTCATTTCATTAGTGATTAAGGTGAATTTTGGTTAAAATTAATTAATATGCAAAATTGGCTTTTGCAATATACAAATACATTAACCTTTATTTACATGCAACCACTTAATTTATTTTCTTTTTATTTACAGTTAATAGCAACGTTTATAGTCACTTCTAGAAGTTTTACTGCCTTTTAAAATCAACAGTAAGGAGCTTGTTTTTTGACAAATAATCAAGTTTCGTACTGTATCCACTATCGGGTAGCGCACTATGAAAATCTTTATCAAGCGTTGTTAACTGCGCAATGTTTTTATGAACCCAAGTTTTACCTGATGAACCGGATAGCAGTTGTGAAATACTTTCTACTATTTGCAGGTACCTTTCTTGGTTGTTATTACGATCGATTATTACAATGAATTTGACTGAATACGTTGAATTTTCAGTACCAATAATATCTACGGAAAATTTGCCTTTTTCATTCGCGAAAAAATGAGGGAAGCTGTTAATGTCCTTACCTTTTTTAAAAGATAAGTTTGCGTTAATACTGTGTATAGCTTTAATTAAATCGTCCCGCGATATGTCCTTGTTAGTATGTATCTCATTAGGTCTTTTATTACCAAGTTTTGGATTTATAGAATTTGTAAATGGGAAAGAAACAAAGGATATTGATAAACAGATAAATAATGCTTTCATAAAATAGAGGTTTGTCTAACCTAATATAAGGAAGTAATTTGATATTTCTTTAATATAGGTCAGGGAACTCAATAACAATATTTCCCCTGTAAAGCTAATCTGATATTGTCTATTCAGATTCTATTCCTGATTAAACGTAATAAACATTGTACCTTATTTCTGAACAAAATAAAATTCCACTTATCGGGTTATTATATTAGCGGTCAAATTCTGAGAAATGGTTAAGTTGTTTGTGGGCGGATTCCCTTTAGATATTGAAGAAATAGAGTTGGTTAAGCTTTTTGCTGTACATGGGGATGTAAGCACTGTAAAAATAGTAAGGAACAAACAGACAAAAATTTGTAAGGGCTACGCCTTCATTGAAATGCTGGAAAGAAAAGACGCTGAAAATGCGGTGGCTATTTTAAACGGAACTGTGATGGAAGGAAAGGCACTTACAGTTAATATAAATGAAGAACCGATTTTCAAAAATGAGCCCTTTATTCCGAAACGGTATTTTGTAACTCCAGCTGCAACTCGGAGTGTAGAACAGCCCCAAGTTATTGAAAAAAAGAAAAGGCCAAGAAGAACTGCTTAAAATAATCCTAAAAAATTATTTATCCACCTTCATCACCCTGTATTATTACTGTCAATTGAACTGATCAACTTGATATAGCCTTATGTTTTCATTACGCTTTAATTTGGGGTTTAGCTGTCAATAACAAAATGCCTACCACAGAGCAAATGATGGTAGCTACGATGTGTGGTACCGCTTGCTGCACTCCGTTATAACTTTAAATCTGCCGATAATGAATTAAATTGCAAATATTTTGAATTATCGTAACCACAACAAAAAAGCGCATTGCTATTTCCTAATATCGCAACTATACAATGAATTTCCCACTCGTAGTAGTGTATATTTACTATTTTTGACGCTCATAGATTTAACTTGGCTTTGCGTCAATTGGATTAATGACGTTTTAAATAGAAGATAACTCTATAGTTGACTTGCGAAAACATTGAGCGAAGGCTACATTGCAATTAACGACATATCGAAATGTAAGACAACCTAATGCCGAAAATTTTACCGGGTTGCCAAAAATTCTAGAAGTTAAATACTAAAGATTTATTGAAGAAGAATGAGCAAAGAAAATCAGATTGAAAATAACCTAATTGAGCAGTTAAAAGATCTAAAATATATTTATCGACCTGATATTTTTGATAGAAAAACGCTCGAACAAAACTTCAAAACTAAATTTGAAGCACTAAATCGTGTTCGATTGACAGACGGGGAATTTTTGAGAATACGTGAAGAAATTATAAACTCTGATGTTTTTGCAGCTTCTAAACTCTTGCGTGAGAGACAATACTTTCAACGCGAGGACGGTACACCATTGCATTACACTATGGTGAATATTAAAGATTGGTGTAAAAATGAATACGAAGTAATTTCCCAATTACGAATTAACACTGAGAACAGCAATCATCGTTATGATATTATTTTGTTGATTAACGGTCTGCCAGTAGTACAAATTGAACTGAAAAAATTGGATATTTCACCACGAAAGGCAATGCAACAAATCGTGGATTATAAAAACGAACCGGGAAATGGCTATGGCAATTCCCTCCTTTGTTTTATGCAGTTATTCATTGTTAGTAACCGAACCAATACTTACTATTTTGCTAATAATAAGAATCAACATTTTGCTTTTAATGCAGATGAGCAATTTTTGCCCATTTATCAACTTGCAGACCAAAGCAATAAAAAAATCACACACATAGAGCCCTTTACAGCAAAATTTCTCACTAAGTGTACACTCGGCGAAATGATTAGCAAGTATATGGTACTTGTAGAAAGTGAACAGAAATTGCTTGTAATGCGACCATACCAGATTTATGCGGTTAAAGCGATTGTAGATAGCATTCAAGAAAATAGAGGAAACGGCTACATATGGCACACAACAGGAAGCGGTAAAACTTTAACTTCCTTTAAGGCGTCTACTTTATTAAAAAACAACCCTGATATTGAAAAATGTTTGTTTGTGGTAGATCGCAAAGATCTTGACAGGCAAACACGAGAAGAATTCAATAAATTTCAGGAAGGCAGTGTGGAAGAAAATACCAATACTGAAACATTGGTCAAACGATTACTTTCAACGGATTATGCAGATAAAGTGATTGTTACTACTATTCAAAAATTAGGATTGGCTTTAGATGGCACTAACAAAAAAAATTATAAAGAACGCTTAGAATCTTTAAGTAAAAAGCGTGTGGTTTTCATTTTTGACGAATGTCACCGTTCCCAATTTGGCGAGAATCATAAAGCGATAAAAGAGTTTTTTCCGAATTCTCAATTATTTGGTTTTACAGGAACGCCTATTTTTGATCAGAATGCAACCTATACTCAAATCGATGGTGAAGAAAAATCTTACAAAACCACTAAAGACATTTTTCAAAATGAGTTACCTAAATATACCATCACTCACGCAATTGAGGACAGGAATGTTTTAAAATTCCATATCGATTATTATAAGGGTAAGGGAAATCAAAACACAAAGCTAGGCGAAGGGTTCGCGCAACAAGCTGTAGTCGAAGCCATTTTGGACAAACATGATGCGGCTACAAATCAACGGAAGTTTAATGCGATATTGGCAACAGCTTCTATCAATAATGCCATTGAATATTTTCAACTTTTTAAAAAAGCTCAAAAAAAGAGGCAAATCGAAAATTCCGAGTATGTTCCATTGAATGTCGCATGCGTGTTTTCTCCACCTGCTCAGTTAATTGCCAAAGAAGGTGATCAGCAAAGCCAGAAAAATGCAGCAGATATCAAACAACTCCAAGAAGATTTAACTCAAGAAAAAGAAGATAACAAACAAAATCCGGAAGAAAAGAAAACTGTTTTAATGGAAATTATTGCTGATTTCAATCTACAATACGGAACAAATCACAATATCAATGAATTTGATTTATACTACCAAGATGTGCAGAGACGCATCAAAGACCAGAGATACAGCAACAAAGAATACTCACACAAAAATAAAATTGACATTACTATCGTGGTAGATATGTTGCTAACGGGCTTTGACAGCAAATACCTTAACACATTGTACGTAGACAAAAACCTGAAATACCATGGATTGATTCAGGCATTTTCACGAACAAATCGTGTACTAAACGACACAAAGCCTTATGGAAATATTTTAGATTTCCGTTCGCAGCAGGATGCTGTGAACCAAGCGATCGCTCTTTTCTCTGGTGAAGATAATGACAGAGCCAAAGAAATTTGGATGGTAGATCCTGCTCCTAAAATGATCGACAAATTCAAAGGAGCCGTTGAGACTTTAAAAGTTTTCATGGAGGAGCATAATTTAGTAAGCGAACCGCAAGAAGTATACAATTTGAAAGGTGATGCGGCACGAATTACATTCGTGAAAAATTTTAAAGAAGTGCAACGGCTTAAAACTCAATTAGATCAGTACACCGATTTAAACATACAGCAAAAGGCAGAAATCGAGGCTATGCTGCCTACGGAAACTTTGCAAGAGTTCCGTAGTTCATATATCGAAACTGCCAAGCAGTTAAGAGAAATTCAGCAGAGAGAGGGTGACCAGGCAATGCCTGAAATTCAGCAATTGGATTTTGAATTTGTATTGTTTGCTTCGGCTGTAATTGATTACGATTACATTATGAGTCTAATTGCCGACAATACACAAAAGAGTCCATCTAAACAGAAAATGACCAAAGGACAGGTGATTAGTTTGTTAAATGCCAACGCGAACTTAATGGGTGAGCAAGAAGATTTAACAGATTATATCAATAGTTTGGATTGGAACAGCGGAATAGATGTGGAAACTCTTCGAAACGGCTATGAAAGCTTTAAAAATGAAAAATACAATAAAGAACTGGCGGCCATTGCTCAAAAAAACGGCTTAGAAATGGCGTCTTTAAAAACATTTGTAGAAAAAATAATGAGTCGAATGATTTTTGATGGTGAAAAACTCACCGATTTATTAGAGCCTTTAGAGTTGAGTTGGAAAGAACGAAGAGTGAAAGAGTTGGCGTTAATGGAAGATTTAGTGCCGCAATTAAAAAAACTAGCCGAAGGGCGTGAAATATCAGGATTAGCAGCTTATGAGTAAGAATAAAAAAATAATACCCGAATTGCGCTTTCCTGAATTTGCAAATGAAGCTGAATGGGAAAAGAAGACTTTAAATAGTGTTTCTGAAGTGATAATGGGGTCGTCTCCAAGTTCCACATCTTACAATGAAAATAAATTTGGGCTGCCATTGTTACAAGGAAATGCAGATATTAAAAACAGGGTATCAGCACCAAGAATTTATACATCAGAAATTACCAAGGAATGTGAAATTAATGATATTCTTTTAAGTGTACGTGCTCCTGTCGGTACTGTCGCAAAATCCTTACACAATGCTTGCATTGGAAGAGGTATTTCAGCGATAAGAACTATAGATCAAAACTCGCAAGAGTATTTATATCAGTGGTTGCTTTCATATGAATCGTCTTGGGAAAATATTTCACAAGGTGGTACTTTTGATGCTGTAAATAGTGATGACATTAAGAAGCTTTTATTACCTATTCCAAAACCTCCAGAACAACAAAAAATTGCCTCGTGCCTTTCATCTTTAGATGACACCATTTTTGCTTACATCCAAAAGTTGGAATTACTCAAAGACCAAAAAAAAGGCTTGATGCAAAATCTTTTTCCGCAAGAGGGTGAAAACGTTCCAAAATATCGTTTTCCGGAGTTTGTAAAAAAAGGGGATTGGGTGGAGAAAATATTGGATGAGGTAGCTATATTTTTGAAAGGGAAAGGTATATCAAAAGCAGATATAGTTGAAAATGGGAGTTTACCATGTATTAGATACGGGGAACTTTACACTTATTATAAAGAAACCATAAGCACTGTCAAATCTTATACGAATTTAAGTGCTGATGATTTGGTTTTAAGTGAAGCAAATGATGTTATAATTCCGGCGTCCGGAGAAACACAAATAGACATTGCAACAGCGTCATGCGTATTACAAAAAGGTATTGCTTTAGGAGGTGATTTGAATATTATTCGTTCAAAAATAGATGGTGTATTTCTTTCTTACTATTTAAATAACGTAAAGAAAAAAGATATAGCACAAATGGCTCAAGGGATTGCCGTAGTTCACCTTTATCCTAATCAGTTAAGAACTTTGATAATACAAATTCCAAAGCCTAAAGAGCAACGAAAAATCGCTAATTGTCTTTCTTCCTTAGATGCTTTAATCACTGCGCAGACGGATAAGATTGAGACTTTAAAGTTGCACAAAAGGGGTCTGATGCAAAGGTTGTTTCCAAAAATCAATGATTAAACTATGAATGAAATAGCAAAACAACTTTTTGAAAATCAGGAAAACATTATTTTAATATATGCTTTCAATGCTACTGGTAAAACTCGTTTGTCTGTCGCTTATAAAAATTTCACAAAGAATGAAAATGATGGAAATCACACAGGAGTTTATTACAATGCTTTTAGTGAAGACTTATTTGTTTGGGAAAATGACGAAATAAATAATAATGAAAACCTACGTTTGAATATCATTAACGGTAGTTTAAATCAATTTCATTCATTTCTTGATGAAAAGGATATTGAAGAAAAATTAGCTATTTACAATCCTAAATTCAAATTTAGCTTTAATCTTGACGAAAATCCTGAAAGGGGAATTGAATCCATTACTTTTTTTATTGATGAAGAAAATCAAACTCCTATCAAAATATCAAGAGGAGAGGAAAGAATTTTTGTATGGTGTTTCTTCCTTGCATTGTTTGAGGTTGATGCCTGGGCGGGAAGTCACGATGCCCACTTTTTCATTGACGATCCTGTTTCAAGTTTAGATGAACATAATATTTTCATAACCGCTGAATCAATCTTCGGTTTAATCGAAGAGCATTATCTTAAAAAGAGAATCATTATTACAACCCACCATATCGGTTTGTTTTCCATTTTATTTGATAAACTAAAAAAGGGTGAAAAAAGCGGTAGATATAATAAGTTAACAAAGCCTTTTATTCTAAATAGTAAAAATGAAAACTTGGTACTTAATAGTTTGAATAATGACGTTTTTTTATTTCATCTCCATTTAATACAAACTATAGATACGGCACTAAAAACAGAGTTGTATGCTTATCACTTTGTTTTATTAAGACAATTACTTGAGAACATTTCATCGTTTTTGGGAGTTGGCCGTGTGGGATATACACTTGAACAAATAGGGATTGAAAAAGTGGAAGCGGTTAGTAATATCATCAATTCTTTATCACATAAAAATGCTTACCGCTTACAATTCAATAAACTGGCAGAAGCAGAGGAAAATGTTTTTAAAGATGTATTTCGGAAACTTCAAGTGAAGTACCGTTTTATTTATTAATTGAAATTGAATGACACAAAAAGAACAACATAAAAAATTAGGCGATACACTTTGGGGAATTGCAAATGATTTAAGGGGGGCGATGAATGCCGATGACTTCCGTGATTATATGCTTTCGTTTTTATTCCTTAGGTATTTATCGCATAATTACGAAGAATCTGCTAAAAAAGAATTGGGCAACGATTATCCTCAAAATACATCAAAGGATGCAAAACCTGATTTTGTTGTTCCACCTCCACTAGAAATTTGGTATAACAAAAATAAAGAGGATGTTGAAGAGTTTGAGAAACAAATGCGTAGAAAAGTGCATTATGTCATTAAACCCAAACATTTATGGAGCAATATTACCGAAATGGCTCGAACTCAAAAAGGCGAGCTTTTGAGTATACTTGAAGAAGGTTTTCGTTATATAGAAAATGAATCCTTTGAAAGTACTTTCAAAGGATTGTTTTCAGAAATTAACCTTAACTCTGAAAAGCTTGGTAAAACACCAAAAGAAAGGAACGATAAGCTTTGTAAGATAATAACTAAAATTGCTGAAGGTATTGTTGATTTTTCAACAGACACTGATACGCTAGGAGATGCTTATGAGTATTTGATTGGGCAATTTGCGGCAGGATCAGGCAAAAAAGCGGGGGAGTTTTATACTCCGCAACAAATTTCTACCATCCTTTCCCGAATAGTCATTTTAGATGCTCACGACCCTACCACTGGTCCAAAACCAAAATTGGATAAAGTACTTGATTTTGCTTGTGGCTCGGGCTCATTGCTTTTAAATGTAAGAACTAAATTAAATGAAGAAGGTGGGACGATTGGGAAAATTTACGGACAAGAAAAAAACATCACGACTTATAACCTAGCCCGTATGAATATGCTTTTACATGGCATGAAAGATACTGAGTTTGAAATTTTTCACGGAGACACTTTAGAAAACCAATGGCCTTTGCTTAGCGAAATGAACCCTAGCAAAAAAACAGAGTTTGACGCCATCGTCGCCAATCCTCCTTTTAGTTTGCGTTGGGAACCAAACGATACCTTGGCGGAAGATTTTCGTTTCAAGGGTTATGGTTTAGCGCCCAAATCGGCTGCTGATTTTGCCTTTCTCTTGCATGGTTTTCACTTTTTAGGTAAAGAGGGAACAATGGCAATTATTCTGCCACATGGTGTCTTATTTCGTGGCGGTGCTGAAGAACGCATCCGTACCAAACTATTAAAAGACAATCACATCGATACAGTTATTGGTTTGCCCTCCAATTTATTCTATTCGACAAGTATTCCTGTTTGTATTTTGGTTTTAAAAAAATGTAAAAAACAAGATGATGTTTTATTTATCAATGCGAGCGGGCATTATGAAAAGGGTAAACGACAAAACACATTGAGAGAAGGTAAAAATGGAGCACCGAACGATATTCAAAAAATTGTTGACACCTATCAATTTAGGCCTGAACATATTGAAAGATATGCCCGTAAAGTTTCAATTGAAGAAATTGAAAAGAATGGTTACAATCTAAATATTTCCAGGTATGTAAGCACTTCACAAGAAGAAGTACAAATTAATTTAGAAGAGGTAAATACTAAATTGATTTCAATTAATAAAAGCATAAAATCAAACACCGATAGGCACAATGATTTTTTAAGAGAATTAGGGCTAAATAATATTTAATTATAAAGGTGGTTGCTTCTATAATCAATTCAAGGGACAAACTATTATGGGAAACTCGTTTAAAAAACAGCTTAAATGATATGATACCAGAGTTTGAAAACTTTGAATCACACTAAAAAGAGCAAATTCTTTATAAAAAAAGTTTCATGGGGAATCACAATAAGTTCACCACAAGCGCGTGTTTTTCTTTGAAATATTTAATGAATGTTCAAGAATATCCCTCTTTCAACTTTGATGATATTTGAGGTATAAGTAAATTTACATTAGTTAAAGTCCTAAAAGAACGACACAAACGGTATTAAAATGCTTAATTGTAATTCCTTTTTTGCCAGACTTGGAAAAGAAATTACAAGAACTTCATCGAAAATAGAGCAAAGTCCGTATTTTTGTATCACAAAGAGTTCTTCAAAATAATTCAAATCAGGCTAAAGGATATGGGACCCCAAATGGGACCCCGATTTTAGAATCCTTCGAAATAACGCTAAAAAGCGCGATTTTTCAATAAAAAAGTGTTCCCAGCGGGATCACAAAATCTGTTTAAGATGAGATAAAGCCTTTCCGAAAGAAAGGCTTTTCTCGTTTTAAAGCGTTTTAAAGCACTTTTTTCGTTCAGGCAGGGTCAAATCGATTTAATCCGTTCGGTATACTATTCGGTATACTACCAAAAAAACGGAAATTAGTATACCGAATTTATTTCAGCAGTTCAATTTGGGGTTGTGGAGGGGCCATGGTTTCACCTCAAATTAACGCTAACATGAAAGTAAATCAGGAACTTTCAATTCTGTTCTGGCTTTGGAAAGCCAAACAAAGCAACGACGGTTTAGTGCCGATCTATGTACGGATTACAATAAACGGTTTACGGGATCAATTCTCGTCCGGCAAAAAAATTAACGCAGATCACTGGAATGAAGAAACAGGATTTGCCGTTAAGGCTTGCAAGGATGCTGCCGCTATCAATGCTTATATAACGCTTACCACAAAGGAACTGGAAAAGTGTTACAATGATCTGTGTGATGACAACGAAAACGTAACGGCAAAAATGGTAAAAGACCGTTATTTACACAAACCCGAGCCAAAGGCAAGCCTCATGCAGGCGTTTAAGATTCACAATGGAGAATTCGCTGAAAAAGTGGCAAAGGATAAAGGCTCACCGGGTACGCTTGCGCGGTATGATCGTTTACAACGTAAAGTGGAAGCCTTTCTGAAAAAGAAATTTAAGGTTACCGATATTGCGCTCGACCACATTCAATACTCATTCGCTTCAGGTTTTTACCATTACCTGCTGATGCAGGATATTGATGAAAATACATCCATGAAGTACGTGAAAACATTAAAGCAGGTTATGGCAAAAGCGGTAAATGAGGGAATGATTCCGCAAAGTCCTATCAATAATTTTAAGTGCTCCTACAAAGATCCAGACCGCGATTACCTTGAAATGCATGAGATCATAAAAATATACAGCAAGCGCATAACATGCAGGCGCATAGCCGAAGTCAGGGATGTGTACATATTCTGTTGTTTTACAGGATATGCTTTTGAAACGGTATACGCATTGGAGCCGGAGAATATCTTTACTGGCGTTGATGGTGGTTTATGGATAAGGAAAGACCGTGCAAAATCCGGCACGGAAGAAACCGTACCCCTTTTGCCTATCCCTTTAGAAATTATCGAAAAGTATAAAGCTCACCCCTATTGTGTAAATGAAAACAAGTTGCTTCCAGTAAATTGTAACCAGCGATACAACTCCTATTTAAAGGAACTGGCTGACATTTGTGATATCGATAAACACCTTACTACCCATACCGCCAGGCACACTTTTGCAACCACAATTACTCTGGAAAATGATGTTCCTATTGAGACAGTAAGTAAAATGCTTGGACACAAAGATATAAGGACAACACAAATTTATGCGAAGATTACTAAACGTAAGATCAGCAACAATATGAAAGTATTGCACGAAAAATTGTTTGAAAATAATGGCCCTTTGCGAATGGCGGTAAGTGCGTAATTTAAGGGTGCCACCCTTGAAGGACACCATTGATTTTTATTCGATTGGATAATTTTGTTCTCATTTATCAAATAGGTATGACAGTAGAGCTAATAACAAAAGATGATTTGGAACAATTCAGGCAAACATTGCTGCATGATCTAAAAGGGCTTCTAACAAAACGTACAGAGGAACCACAGAAATATTTAAAAAGCTACCAGGTGAAGAATATGCTAAAAATTTCGGGTGGTACATTACATACCCTGCGCGCAAACGGCACCCTTAAATTTACCAGGATCGGGCATATTATCTATTATAATTACGAGGATATTATGCAATTAATGGAAGGACCAGCCAAAAATTTAAAAAGATAAATTAAAGCCGGGAAACCCGGCTTTAATTTATTTCAAGCATACTCTTCTTCCAAGCGCTTCAAAACGGCTGCTCTCATCTGGTCGAGATATTTAACCTGACTTACCCGCTTCCTGCTGGAGATGGACTGCCACCTCCTAAACGGGCGGCCAATGTTAACTTGAAAGTTAACTTCTAACCATTGCATGATCTCAGCTATTCCTGCATTGCCATGATTGACCTGGCCCGTCAACCATATACCATAAGCCAGCTCGACTAAATTAATCGCGTCGCCAGTCCATTTTAATATCGGGCGTTTTTCCTGGCCTGCCCTTTGAATTTTTACTGACACATGGTAATTTGCTAATTGGTCCAACAAATAATCTCTCATCCGTTCGTACGCTATATATTTGGCGAACCTGTAATCCATTGCTGTCGAAAAATTCTGCGTTTGTTCAATAGCTTCCAACAAGGGTATTTGGCCTTCATTAGCTTCGCGCAAAAAATACTTATCGTCTAATTCCGTAGCCGTCGTTTTATAATATTGATAATGGAACGCCTCAGTTCGAAAAACCCGGAACACTTGCATTAATTCTTCTTCATAATACGCTTTTACCATTTCAGGAGTACCGTCTGGCTTTTGCATAAGAAGATTATAGAACAAGATCTCATAAATTTGATGGGCGTAAAACCGGGGTTTAACACGTTTGAAAAAATAGATCTCTGCTTCGGGAGTATCGAATCCGTCCGCCAAAACATTCTTTTTAACATCCGCTATGATCCTTGTAATTAACGGCATCGAATGTCGGAGCCTTTCCACCGGCGAAACCTCCAGCTCATCCATTAGAACCAGTTCGGTTTCCATTTCCCTTAACCATTTTTCTGTTATTTGATTTTCCATATTTATACCATTAAATCAGTTTACTAAAAATTGGTAATCCGAATCAGTTAGTTCGAACGGTAAATGTTTGCTGACCCAGTTCACAATGATTTCACAAACTAATGGCTCAGTTAAAGAAGGAAACCGCCCTATGGATATCCACCAAAGCGATATAAAATCTTCTTTAAGTGTCCAGGCCTTCCGGCTTCTCGCAGCATTAACACTAATTTCTCGTAGTAAGCGCATGAATAACACCTTTTCGTCGGGTGCCAGCGGTATCTCCCGGCAAGCTATCCGGTAGATTTGGGCAATAGGTTGTAACATCATAGATCAAATTGTTTTTTAATATCCGACCATACATTCAAGACTTTATCAAGATGTGATTGCTCGTGAAGAGCTGTAATGCCCATTCGGATTCGGGCGTCTTTCATTGACACCGCGGGGTAATTGATTTGGTTAGCGTAAACGCCCATCTCCTGCATAGTATGGCAGATCCGTGCGTTCTTGATTTTATCACCAACGCGAACAGGGAATATCGCCGACTGGGTATTGCCAATATTTAAGTCGAGCGCTGAAAGTCCTGTTTTAAAATAGCAGATATTCTCCTGGAGCTTTGTCATCCAAAACGGTTCTTCATCAATCAATTCAATTGCTTTGATGATGGATAAAGCTGCAGGCGTTGAGCTAGCGGAAAACAGATGTTGCTTACTTTGATATTTGAGATAAGTTATTATGTCCTTGCTGCCAACAACGTAGCCCCCTATATGGCCAAATGTTTTGCTAAAAGTGCCGGATATCAGGTCCACATCGTCCCAGGCATCGCAAGTTTCAATCAGCCCCCTACCCGTAGATCCGACTACACCCGTACCATGCGCGTCATCAACCATTATTTTTGCGCCGTATTTTTTACATAAGGCAACGATTTCCTTAAGCGGCGCAATGTCACCGTCCTGTGAATAAACCCCGTCGATGATTACCAGTATCAAAGGGTGCTTGCCTTGTGCTAGCTTGAGCGTATGCTCGTAGGCAGCAAGGTCATTATGCTTCACCGTTTTGCGATTAAACTGTTGGCATCCTTCCATCACACTGGTATGGACGCCTGCATCAAGAATGACCAGATCATTTTTGGTAAGAATGCATTGTAGCGATGCGCTGTTTGCTGTGTAACCGGTTGTATAAATAATGGCGTGTTCTTTCCTGAAAAATCCCGCTATTTTTCTTTCCATGATCTCATGATAATCGTAATGGCCACCAATAGCCGGTGAAGCCCCTGCACCGGTGCCGTACTTAGATATGGCGTCAATTGCGGCCTGCTTAACAGCCGGATGCTGAGTGAATCCTAAATAATCATTTGACACAAGACTAATGACTTGTTTGCCCGCAACCTCCACAACCGGCCCACAGCCCGATGTCGTCATGAGTCTATAATTTAATTGTCCTTTAGCCACCTGGTCATCGTGGTAATTTTGAAATTGTGCTGCCCGTCCCCAGGCGTCAGTTCCGGGAATGTACTCGAAGTCCCGGAAACTTTGGTTGTCATAATTTTTCATCTGTTCCTCCATTTGTTGAGGCAAAGGAAGCAGGATAAAAAATGCGAAAAAAGTGTATACACGGGTTATACACGAAAACAGCCCGCCGTTTGGCGGGCTGTTTTTTTTACCTGAGGAAGCGCCTGATATCTTCAATAACGGATGTTAACGGATCGTATATCTTTTTGAGGTATTTCTGATCCTTTCCATAAAACCTGCCTTTTATTGTTTCCCATTTGAATTCGACTTTCCCTTTAGAAGAGCAAGTTGCCGCTATCTGTTTTGCATAGACCTCAATATTCACCATCTTGGTGACGCCGTGTTCCATAAGATATTTCCAGAACAAGGCTATGGTATCAACGTCCCAATTAAATTCTATTTTAAACATATCCTCGTCCAGCGCTTCATTTAATTTTATTGCATCGCTTTCTTTTTTGATCCAGCTGATCAACTTAAAACTAATGTCATGGCGGCGATGGTTGTAAGTAGGCTGTTCGTTTTGCGTATCCTGAAGAATCAATTTTTCACATTCAGCCAGCTCGGCGAGTCTTCTCTTTTTGAGATGGTGTCTATCCAGGCGGGTTTTAATATACTTCTTACAAAAGATGAAAAATCGATCATCATTAAAATCTATGCCAATGAGCATCGACATCAGCGCCTCGTCCGGGCTGGCGCAGTCGGCGTTTTCCCAATCCAGGTTTTCCAGTTTTTCTTCATAACCTTTCAGCCAGATAAAATCTCGCCAGTATAACTTATGTTTTGTTGTTGCGAACCGACTAAAAGGGATAGCAGCTACCTCAATAAGTTTCGAGTCAACATTCTGAATTTTCAATCTTTGTTCCTGATCTTTCCAACTATCAATGACGATTTGTTTTTGATCATGGATAAAGGCCTTCGGAAGCTGAAGTTTAGGGCTAACTTCCGAGGGAACTATACGCCTAACTGCGTCAAGCAAATTGAGCAAGAGTCTAACATCTGGATTGATGTTGTCAGAAATATCAAAAAGTATATCTGCGATTATTACTAATTTGCTAAGGATATTGTGGTAGAATGTTTCCCGCTGGGTGAAATTATCAATTGTATGCAATTTGACCGTGATTGCTTGTTCGAGTCGTTTTGCTTCCACCTGTAAGTGCTTATCAGGTTTGGTAAGTGGTTTTTTATTTTGATTCGCAGCAATTTCTTCTGCTATATTTTTAAGGTATTCGATTTCGGTATTCATTATTTCCCTTCTTTTTCATTTTGAAATACACCGGGAATAAAGCAATATAAAATACCTCAGCTTGGTTTGGCTGCTACAAAATATGTTTTGAATGATTTGGAGGATTTTAAGATTGACCCGGCGACGTTATTAATTAATAACGTGGGACATGCAGGTCAGAGACAGAGGCTTTGGCAAACCTAACCACATAACAAGCACGCCCACGTTAAATCGGAGCGTACACTTGTCTCTGTGATTGTTGTTATTTTGCCAAATTTCTGTCTCAAGAGCGAAGTGAACGTAATTGTTCAATATTTAAATAATGTCTTTCTGTGTCGTCATTTAGTTTATGTTACAAATATATGGTTAAAAAATTCTGTTAGAAGTCTAAAATAAAAAGTGCGTTTAGTACTCAATTGGATAATATTACTAACCTGAATCCACACACCGATACCGTACAGGCTCTGTTAAGGGCCACAGGCACAGCACAGCATGCCCGCGTATCAGCGGATGTTACGGTGCTTCCCATGCCTAAAATTTACCAGATTTTCCTGTAGGGAGGCGGTTATATGTTTTAATTATTAAGTATCAGTTTAACTATTAAGTAATGGTAAGACGGAACAGAAGTGGGTAAGGGGGTATCCGAAAAACATTTTTATTTTATATGGTTGGAAATCAACGACTTTTTTTAGCATTTATGTTCGAGGGACATGTGGCCGGTCTTTTTTTTTCCTCTGCTTCTTTTTCAAGTATACTGACAACCATTCTATTGCTTGATTATGTCTCTCTGGGATTGCATCGTACTTTGCACCATCAGTATTGTTACTAACCATTCATAGGCAGCAGGCCTAGTTTGTTCGCAGAGAATATAGTGACAGACGCCCCAGTTACGTGGGCATGAGTGAAAGGCCACAACGCATCATGGAATTTCCCAATAGCGTGACACAAGTAGTACGCCAAATGGATCGTCAAAAAATTTATTCATTCTATATATAAAAATTGACATAACGCTGTAATAATATAGTAACAATCGCCATTGAACAGCATCCGCGCTGGCCCATTTAAATGTTTTGTTAAGTAATGCCTAAACTTTAATTTCAATATTGCAAGTCGCCTTAATCCCTTACTTTACCGCTGAACGCCTGCATGAGTGTCCCTGCTTTCTGCGCTTATTTCAAGCGTAGTACTAAAAAAACCAATATGGATTCCTTGCATGAAGTGAAGATTGGTTTTGCTTGTAGTTTACTGAAAGAAACAAATAAAGCAATGCCCGAGGTTTGTTATGAAAGTGGCTATAAGACACAGGCCAATTTCTATCAGCAGTTCTTCAAGCTTAAGGCGATCAAACCGCTGCAGTATCGGAAGCAATTTTTAACAAGGCTGGCGTCGCCACAGAATAATATCGGGATCGAGGGGGAAGCGGTTATCAGGGCCAAGTAGGCTCTCCTTTTTGCATTTTGTCCAAAGTATCCTGAAAGACTTTAAGCTGCCTATTATTGTAATGGGTTCCGGCAAGGGCTAACGCCCTCTTTTCCTGCTTAATAGCTTCTTGTTTTCGGCCGGCTTTATAAAGCACATTGGCGTAAGTATCTATGGCATTTTCATCTCCAGGGTTGTTTTTTAGCAACATCTCCATATATTGAATACCTTTATGGAGGGCATACATTTCATTGCTGTGCTTAAATATTACGTCAAACACAAAATTATTGAGGTAGGCTGCTCCCAGGCCCGCGGTATCCAGACCTTGTTTATCTTTTTTTTCGATCGTATACCTGATTATATTTGGCCAGTCCTTAACCGCACTGTACCATTCGATTCTGGCATCTGTCAGCAGACGCTCCGCAGTTGTCGGGTCGTAAGCGTTCGTCACCTTTCGCTGTAGTTCGCCCCAGTCGGGCACCGTTTTGACATACTTGCCCCCGGGCCGGATAATCGGGTGTATCTGGTACTTGGAGATCAGGTAATCTGTAAATCTGACGGCATAACCCTTATTGTTTAGCAATGAATCAGCTTGCTCGGGATGTTGATACATAAATAATACGACAGGATCATTTATAGAAAAAAGTTCGTAAAATTCATACATATATTGCAGCAATCTGGGGTTTAACAACACCAAGGCAGGTGTATTATCAATCACGTGTTGTTTATAAAGCCGGGCGACTGATAAAGCAATGCTGTCATCGTGATACGTCTTTGCCAGTAAAGCGAGCGATAATAATGCGTCACCTTTAAGTTTATCTAACCGAAATTGCTCAATCAGGCTGGCGTAACATTTTTCGGGGTCAGCGGCCTTCATCAGCAATTGCATAAATTTTTTTTTATCCTGATAGCCGGCGCCGCGTTCGACAAGGTTTCCCTCGTCCGAAATAAAAAGGAAAGTTGGTAAAACATCGATATGATACTGATCTCGTATCCGCTTTGCAGTCTCATACCATTTTTTTACATGGACGGGATCCTTATCGGTCCGGTCTATTTGAATTTTAACGGCGATAAAATTTTCATTAACGAACTTTGCGACCACCGGATCCGTATATACCTCCTCATCCATTTTTTTACAGGGGCCGCACCAAGTAGCGTAAACATCAATAAATATATTTTTGTGCGTAGCGGCAGCCTGCTCCGTCACCTGGTCCCACGTATTAAAAACCTGGAAATTAATATTCACTTTTTTTTGCGCTCCAGCAAATAAGGGCATTAGACACAGCAGCATTAATGATATTTTTCTGATCATTTGTTTAACTTTTTCGCGTGGATAACAATGCATCGCTTCGTATTTTTGTTTAATTGGATGATTTTATTGCCGTATCGATGGCAAGGCCATCTTCGAACCCTTTTAATTTTGCCGGAACGCCCTTTGTCATCCATATCGGCGCGGGGACGCCTTTGAGATAATGATCAAAAAACTGCTTAAGACGGATGGTATAGTCAAGCTGATCGTCTTTTCCCGGAATGATATGTCCGCCATTATCATACTGTAAAAGCCAGGCCGTTTTGCCCAAATGCCATAACGAGTAGAAAAAGGTAAGCCCATGGTTGAAGGGTACCGCATCATCGGTTTTGTTGTGCATCAGCAACAGCGGTGTAGTAACTTTGTCCGCCGACAATTTCGGGGAGGCTTGTATATAAGTATTTAAGTTATCATAAATACTTCCCGTAATATGATCATAACTTAACGCAAACTTGGGGACGCCGCCATGTGTAGGGTAACCGTAAGTTCCTATATAATCAGAAGCGCCCGAACCTGTTACCGCGGCCTTAAAAATATGGGAATGCGTTACAATATAATTGCATTCATATCCACCCCAGCTATGCCCGTGAATGGCTAACTTTGTCGAATCCACGTAGGGCAATTTCGCCAGGTAAGATGCCGCCCCCATTACACTGGCTAAAGCAAACTCATGCGCTGTACCTTTATCATATCGCGTTTCGATATCCGGAGTGAAAATGAGGTAGCCGTTACTGTTGTAGTACGGGAAATTAATGATCGCCTTGCTAAGCTCCGGCAGGGTAAAGACATTCAGGTTCTGGCTTAATTTCTGGTAAAAATAAAAGATGACCGGGTATCTTTTTCGCGGATCAAAATTTTGGGGTTTATACATAACGCCTCGCAGGGTCTTTCCGTCGCTGCTTTTGTATTGGACCATTTCGGAAGTCATCCAGTTGAAAGCCTTCTCCGGGTGGTTATTACTGACCGGCTTGAACGACCTGAAATCCGACGTAACAAAAACGTTTTTCGATTCCGATACACTTTGCCGTTCGACCAAATAGACGTCATTTTTTAGCGCTTTTTTATTACCTTCTCCATAGTGCATAGCACCTCCGTTAATATCGACACTTTCGAACCCAAACTTCCCGAAAGTCAACCTTTCGGGATCTTTCTTTCGGTAAGGCACCATCTTGTAAAAGTCATTGTCCCCTGTCAGGTAATTATAAGAAGTTAAGATCAATGGCTTAACACGTTTTTCCCATCCGACACTTCCTTCATGAGAAGCGTCAAAATTGACTGCAGAAAGGTTAAATAGGATCCTGTTTTTTCTACCATACCCATTTGTCAGGTTCGTAGCCTTATCTTTTCCCGTGGGATCGATTTCCCAGATGTCGTAATTATCATTGATTAGAACTTTGTTATCCGTCTCGTCCCATGCAGAGATTTTGAAGTTAATCTGATTATAACAAAACGCCGGATCAGTCGATGGTACCGGAAGTTTGCTGGTTAGGTCCCGCATTTTACCGGTAGCTATTTCATAACTGTACAGGTTCGCGTTTTCTTTCTGCTCTGATAAAATTAAAAATCTGCCGTCCGGCGAAATCCCATTATTAAGCAGGTCGTGCCTGATCTTTATTCTTTCCCCTGTCCTGGTGGACATCAGAAAACATTGGTTACCATCCGTATCAGCATTAGCCGAAGGGTCTAATGTCAGCCACGCGAACTCATCATGCGATCGTGAGGGAATATTAAGGCTTTCTCCACTTTTTTCGAGGTAGATAACTTTTTTTTGTTTTAAATTAAAAAGACCTGAATGCCATCGCTCATTTTCATTGTCACTCATTTGACTTAATTGACTTGTATAAGAAACGGTGTCACGATAGCTATAGACATCGACAACCGCTTTGACAGTCCTTTCTGATTTATGCAGTGATCTATGCCGGAAATAGAATAACATAGTTTCTCCTCCTCCCACGAAACGGTCCACGCTTATCAGTTGATTGTTGGAACCAAAACCTGCGCTCTGCTCATCCATAATCTTTGTAGCTGAAAGGTTACCTCGGTGGTAGCTAAAAATACTGACTCGCGTATTCCCGTCACCCGCACCTCTTCTAACCACAAAAGTCAGATTTGCCCCGATATTGTCAAAAATGATGTTCTCTGTATACTCATCCTTCGCCCCCTCCCATATTTTTGACGTTTTTTTGCTATCCATATCCATTAATGTCAACGTGTTGCCCGCATCTGGTGCCCTGCGCCCAGCTATGGCCATATGCTTTTTATCCGTGCTCAGCGTGAAAGCATCGCAGTTGCTATAACGCAGTTCTTTCCCGGTGCGCAGATCTTTGACAATCAAAATATGGTTATTATACAGTTGGTAAATGATTTGTTCGGAGTCATTTACGACAACATATGAATAAGCGCTCACGTTATTAATCGTATCCTTCTTTTTTTTATCCAATTGTATCAGTATCAGTTTATTTTCTGGGAGCAGCCCCGCCGCAAAGTCTCCCTGTGGGGAAAATTCGATAGTCGTGGTATTCAGGTTGATCTCGAATCCATCTTTTATTGATCTCAAGTGTCTTATTTCTGCCCCGGGCTGTTCATTCTTAACACCATAAACGGCCCAGGTTCCTTTGGCATTAATGTCCGAACCAGTTACTTCCGGCCAGTTGTTTGAACTGCAATCCGCCAGGGTGAGGCTCGGCCTGACCGGATGCGATTGGCCGTGCCCTTGCCTGCACGTCAGTAAAAGGCCAATAAAGGCCATGAATGAAGAGAATTTCATTTTAATTTGGGTTTTATTGATAAAACGGAAAGCCCGTATCAGGCAACAACGCTTCCGGTATATTTATAACTCAAAAGAGTGGTAAATAGTGACGATCAGCCTAATATCCCTGGTTTTGGGTAAGGGCCGGATCCAGGAGGATCTCTTTTACCGGCACAGGATACAACGTCTTAAAATGTTCCCAAATCCCGCCTTTGTAAACCTCTGCTTCGGTCATTACGGCGTCGATAGTTTCGGACCGTTTCAGGTCGAACCAGCGATGTCCCCACTCTGCAAATAACTCCACGCGACGTTCCCTCATTATCAGAGGTTTTAGTTCAGTTTTCGAGAGCGAAGCCCGCAATGCTGGCAAAGGATCCGGCACGGCCGGTGTTGGAATAAGTCTTGAACGGGAACGGATAGCATTCAGGTCGGCCACGGCCCCAACACTATTCCCCTGTTCGTTCCTAGCTTCTGCACGGATCAGGTATTGTTCGGAAAGACGCAGCACAATAGGGTACTCCGTAATTTCTGTCGAACCATCAATGAATGGCACCTTATATTTATCGGGGTAAAAATATGTATCTCCCGCAGTTGTCGTTACGCTGGAGAGCCACCCGGTTTTCCGGCCATCGCCTTTTTCAAAACTGTTGACAAACGAAGCAGACGCATAAATTGGGTGGTCACGGTCAGGACCGTCAGAGTTCAATTTAAAAAACTGCCCTTCGACCGTATTATAACCGGAGGTGACCGGTTGCAGTGCCCAAATGGTTTCTGCACTGTTTTTTAAGAACACCTCGTTCAAATTTCCGAGTGAAAAGATGGATAGGGAGATAACCTTGGTCGCGGCAGCTTCAGCCGCGCTGTAATTATTACGGTAAAGGTAAACCCTGGCCTGCAAAGCGTTGACCGCAGCCAGATTAGGTCTTAAACGGTCGGACGTTGTTTTGGTTACGTCCAATGCTGCATAGTTGTAATCCAGCAACTTTTCTGCCTGTGCAAGGTCGTCGCTTACCTTATCATATACCAGTGCGGAAGACGTCCGTGGAATAGCTATATTCTTAACATAGTCCGGTGTCAGCACCAACGGGACATCGCCGTAAATATTGACCAGGTAAAAGTAACAGAATGCACGAAGGAAATATGCTTCGCCTAGCAGCCTTTTGCTTACTGCCGGGGTGAGGTTTTTATTTCCGGTCAGTTCTACGATCGCTGTATTTATGGTATAAAGCAGCTGATACGTCGTTCGCCAATATGTTTCTCCACTCGCGGCGTAGGTTGGCTCCAACGCATTTTTGTAATAAGAGTCAAAACCGGCCTGGCTGGGTGGATCAAACAAAACCAGGTTATCAGCAGAAAGTTCCTCAAAAAGAGAAGTGGCAGGTAAGTAAGTACTGTAAAAGTAGTTGTTGCTTAACTGACCGTAAAGCCCGGTGATTACTGCGGTCGCAGTTGCATCATCATTGTATGCATTATTACCGCTGATCTTCGTGATGGGTGTGCCAACGTCAAGAAATTTCCTGCAACCGGAACAGGCTAAGGCCATAACACCAATGACCAAAAGCAACTTTTTATAATTTATATCTATCTTTTTCATTGTAATTCCATTAAATATTTTCATTATAACCCGATTTGTATACCAAGCGTAAATACCTTTAGTGGTGGTAAAGCACCCAGCCCCTTGGTTTCGGGGTCGGAACCGATAAATTGTGTAACGGTCAGCAAATTTTGTCCCTGCGCGTACACCCTTAAATTCGAAATATGCGCTGTTTTTAGCAGATCTTGCGGTAATGCAAAAGAAAGCGAAACATTTTTTAAACGGAGATAGGACGCTCCGCTATAAGACGCATCGCTATTTCTTGCTGCGTTGTAAGGCGCACGTGTTAACGATGTACTGGAGGAGAATTTCTGGATATCTGTTACATCGCCAGGTTTCTGCCACCTGTCCAGTACACTTACCGGTTGATTGATATTTAAACCTGCCAAGTTTCCAAAACGATAGTTCTGTGCCATTTGCTTTACGACCTGCACCAGAAAATCGAGCTGAAGGCCTTTATATTCAAAGCTATTTGAAATACCACCGTACCACTTCGGGTTTATATCGACGAGTTCGGTCCGGTCCGTGGTTTCATCCGGATCAGAAGTGAGCTCTCCTTTGCTGTTCACAAACTGGTACAGACCAGTCGTCGGGTTTACACCTGCAAATTTATAAACCTTCGTTATTGGCGCGTTAATGGGGAGACCAATCAAATAATCGCTTGCGTAAGTGCTTGTTTCCAGCCCGGGAAAGGAAAGTAATTTATTTCGCGCCCGTGTAAAGTTTACCGAAGCATGCCAGTTGAAATTCTTTGATTTGATCGGGTAAACATTAAGCATCACCTCTATCCCAATGTTTTGAACGGTGGCCGGCAAATTCGCTGACAAGTTGCCAAAGCCTGTCGTGGCAGGAAGCGGGAAACCCAATAACTGGTTCGAAGACCTGTTTCTGAAATAATTGATATCCAGGTCTATCCTGTCTTTCAGGAACCCCAGCTGTATGCCGATATTCAATTTACGGGTTTCCTCCCATTGCAGGTAAGGATTGTAAATATTGGTGGCGTATAAGCCCACACCTCCCTGGTATGGGACCTGTAAAGGATAACTGTCCAGCAAACTCAGGTAGGAATAATCATCTATCTGATCATTACCCGTTGTTCCGTAACTCGCCCTTAGTTTGCCCGTACTCAGCCATGGAAGCGCTTTGCTGATCAATTGTTCATCACCGAATAGCCAGGCACCGCCTACTGCGTAAAATGTATGAAATTTATTCTCATCGCCAAAACGACTGCTTCCATCCCTTCTGGCCGTGAGGTTAACAATATATTTATCCTGCAAACGATAATTTATCCTGCCAAAAATGGCATCGTAACGGTACAAGGATTTATAAACATTGTCTATCTGGAGATTCGGCGCGGCTAAGATATTCTCGAGTTGCGCGTCATTGGAATAACCTGTCCCGGTCTGGCTCAGCACATCTGTTTTGGACTGTTGAAAGGTACCGCCGAGCAACAGGTCAAAAACGCCGAACTTTGTATTTTTTACGTAGGTAAGCTGCGGTTCAGCGATCCAAGAACTTGTAGCTTTTGTCAGATAACTCGCCTGTCGGGACTTTATAGCGGCATCTGGGCGAAAAACGGTGATCGGAGTGATAAAAGTTTCGTTCCCCTGAATCTTATTATATCCCAAACTTGCTTTCAGTTGCAACCCCGGAAGGAACTCATAGCCGATCGTATTATTGGCAACGAGGTTGGTCGTATTTCCCGTATAACGTTGCTTGGTAAAAATCAGGGGATTATTAAAACTATATCGGTTAGGATTCGTAGGAAATGGCTCCCAGTTCAAGCTCCCGTCAGTAGCATACAGCTCCGGGGCGTTCGGCGCAAGGGTAACGGCACTGTTCATCAGGTCAGATCCGTTGAGCTGATTTTTATCCTCAAGGTAGCTGGCTGTGAGAGAATACCTAAACTTGTTATCCGCAGAATTGTGGTTAAGGTTCAAATGAAGGCTTCCTTTTTCATCGGCGAGACTGGTCGGGTAAACGGTAGTTTGCCTGTTATAACCGTAACCCGCAACAAACTGGGTATTGGTCGAGCCGCCGGAAACGGAAGCCTGCACATCCGTAAATTTCGCGGTACCGCCCACTAAGACTTTTTGCCAGTCGGTATATCGGATCGGGTCCCAAAGCGTCAGATCATAATTTGAAGAAATAGGCGTGCTGGCTGATGTAGGCACCGCCACGCCCGCGTTCTTGTAGGCCTCTTTACGCATTTCAAGGTATTGTTGCGTATTTAAAAAATCGACCTTATGCGTGATCTTTCCCCAGCCATTTTGCAGATTAACATCGACTTTTGTCTTGCCTGCCTTACCCTTTTTTGTAGTGATCAGGATCGCGCCATTGGCAGCCCTTGAACCATAGATCGCTGTGGCATCAGCATCTTTTAATATACTAATACTCTCTATATCACCAGGATTTAAAAAATTGAGAGAACCGGGATCCCCTGAGATTGAATTGCTTAATAAACCATAGCCTGTAAAAGTCGGCGAATAAGGTACGCCGTCAATTACATAAAATGGCGTATTTCCTTTCGCGATAGAGTTTCTTCCTTGTATCGTAACTGAAGGAGAACCTGCCGTTACACCAGATGTCTGTTCGATGAATAAACCGGGAACACGTCCCTGTAGGGCAAGCAAAGGATTACTGACCGGTTGTTTTGCAATTTCAGCGGCTCTAACCGTTCCAATATTACTGGTGCTATATCGCTGCGATGTAGTTCCGTAAGCGATCACCTGCACTTCATCCAGTTTGGAGTTACTCACTTCAAGTTTGATCTCGCTCAAATCAGTATTCACATTGACCTCCCTGGTCAAAAAACCAATAAAAGAAAGCTGCAATACCGCCTTTTCATCGACCTTCATGAGGTAAAATTCACCTTTTGTGTCGGTTACTGTAGCTAGGCTGCCGTCTTTGACGCGGACGGTAACACCGGGCAGTGGATGGCCTTTTTCATCCACCACTTTTCCATGCACATCAATAAGAGCAGGAGCAGCAGCCACTTTGTCGGAAAAGGAAGGCGCCTTTGCGCGGACGACAATAGAGTTGTCCTCTATTTCAAATTCCATATTTTGTTTTTCGAGGATGCGGTTAAGCGCGTCTTTGAGCGGTAGGTTGTTTATGTCAACAGTTACCGGTTTGGCTTTTTTAATGAGAGCCGACGGGGCAACGATCATGTAGCCGGTTTGTTTTTTGACTTCGGTGAAGATGCTTTTAAGGCTTGCGTCTGTTGTCTTTAACGTCAGGTTCTGGGCTTTGGTGGCAGCGCTTACCTGTAGCAGTGTAATTAGTAAGATGATGGTCGTGAGTCGCATTATCAATCCTATTTTTCGGTACAGCGTTTTGGACATACCTTTTCCATGTGTATATTTTTTATACATTTGTGTTCCTTGCTTTTGCAGTCCGCCTTATTTTTCAAAGAGTCGGGCGGCTGCGGTTAAACATTCATTTTTTAACGAGCTGGGTTGAACCAGGGGTGTTTCGAGCACTTCTGGTTTTTTTCGGTCTCGTTTATCGTCGTAAATATTTTATCATGCTTTTAAATTTTGGGTTGATTAAATAGTTTATTTAGTTACATAAATGGTTTTGCCTAGTATTTTAAAATGCACCATTTTGGTGCTTTCAAGTTTTTGTAAAACTTTGGAAACGTTGCTGAAACGGGAGATGCCTCCAATAAATGCCTGTGTTTTATCAATATCGCTGTATTGGACATCAAGGTCATACCAGCGGGAGACTTTGCGCATAATGCTTTCTAATGGCTCGTCATTGAATACGAATAAACCGTTCTTCCAGGCCATTACTTCTTCTTCATCAGCTTGCTGTATCTTTAAGCTGTTGCCTAAGACGGCTTGTTCGCCCGGCTTAATAATTTGCTCCGTGTTAGCGGTCGATATTTTTACGCTGCCTTCAAGCAAAGTCGTTTTAAGTGTCGGTTCGTCGCTATAGCTATTGATATTGAAATGCGTACCCAAAACTTCCACGGTTTCCCGGTTGGTTTTGACCTTAAATGGATGCGCTTTGTCCTTAGCCACTTCAAAGTAGGCTTCACCGGTTAGTTCTACTTGCCTGTCGGTACCTGTAAAAGCTGCAGGATATTTTAATGAAGAGGCCGCGTTCAGCCATACCTTACTGCCGTCCGGTAGCACAATCTGGTACTGCCCGCCCGGCGGGGTTTCTATGGTATTGGTGATAATCTCTGCGTTGCTATGATTGGTATGTGAATCACCGTAAACGATCAATCCATCTGCAGTTTTCTGAATAGTTTTACCCGCCTGGTTAGCAATAGTCCCGTTTTTTAAATCGGTTAGCGAGATGCGCTGTCCATTACCTAAAGTCAGGTAGGCCTTATTGCCACCCGGCAGCGCATCATGTTGAACTGCGACCTGTCTGGCCGGTTTGGAATTATGCAAAGTAAAATAACCGCCAATGGAAATGGCAATCAATATTGAAGCCGCGGCAGCGACCCTTGGCCAGAGCGCACGTTCCTTGGCTGGCTGCGGCAGTTTAGCGTAAACGGTTTGCGAGATTTCGGTTAATCGTTCTTCACTGATCGGTTCGGAGCCGGGGTTCCATTGCAGGTACCAGTTCTCCAGCAGTTCCTGTTCGGAAGCGCTGAGGGTACCGTTTTGGTGTTTTTGTAAAAGCTCCTTAATATTAACTTCAGGCATAATTAACGTCTAATTAATGGTAAGACGGAACAGCGGGGCTTAGGGGGGTAATAAAAATTAAAAATTTTATTTGCTGAACAGCAGGATAAGGTAAAGGAACAGGCCAAGCTTCACGCGCAGGATACGCAAGGCATTCTTGATATGGCTGCGGACGGATTGTTCGGTGATGCCGAGCTTATCAGCGATCTCGGCATGGGTCAGCTGCGCTTTGCGGGAAAGTTCAAAAACTTCGCGCATTTTTGGCGGGAGGGCGTCGATCTCTTTTTGGATGATGGCGGCCAATTGGTTTTCCCTGGCGCGGTAATCGGTGATGTAGCCTTCGGAACTGATAAAAGTGGGTAATGTGTCCTGGTGGCGGGCCGCCATTTGGCGGTGCGCGATGACATCCAGGACGCGATTCCTTACGGCGCTGTATAAATAGGACGACAGGCTGCTGATCTGGATGGTATCTCTTTTGGTCCAGAGCACGGTAAATAATTCCTGGATCACATCCTGCGCATCATCTTCATCTTTGAGGCGGTTATTGGCGTGGATAAAGAGCGGGTTGATGAAGCGCCGGTAAATCTCGGTATAAGCGGAATGATCCCCGTCTTTAAGACGGAGCACGAGTTCCTGGTCCGAAATCGCTTCCTTGATTTGCACAAACGAATATACCGAAAATTTTTGTTTAATAAAAAAGCGCACCAGGGGATCAGGCCCGGTACGCTCACTTTTTTAATTAACTAACTACTTATTATTAACTGTTTATAAAGAACGATTTTGTCCATGGATCGCTGACCTTGTTAGTGCTGGGCAGCGGACCTGGACGAAAGATTTTTAAGCATATCAGTGACCATGCCTGAAAGGTCGTAATAGGGTTGCCAGCCCCAGTCGTCCCGGGCGCACTTATCGTTGACGCTGGCGGGCCAGCTGTCAGCGATCTGCTGCCGGAAGTCAGGTTTATAATACATTTTAAAGGCCGGCAGGTGTTTGGTGATCTCCGCGGCCAGTTGCTCGGGTGTAAAGCTGAGCGCATGGACATTGTAGCCGGTCCGGATGCTGAGTTTTTCCGCCGGGGCATCCATCAATTCGAGCGTTGCCCTGATCGCGTCGGGCATATACATCATGGGCATGGCCGTATGCGCTTTTATAAAGTTGGTGTACTGGCGATGTTTTAAAGCCTGGTGGAAAATGTCCACGGCATAATCGGTCGTACCGCCGCCGGGTTGCGCCGTATGGCTGATCAGGCCCGGGTAGCGAAGGCTGCGGACATCTACGCCGTACTGGGCATGGTAATATTGGCACCAGAGTTCACCGGCAACCTTGCTGATGCCGTATACGGTTGAGGGTTCGGCTACACTATGTTGCGGGGCGAAGGCTTTGGGGCTGCTGGGGCCGAAGACAGCGATGCTGCTCGGCCAGAAGACTTTGAGTTGGTCCGTTTTGGCCACGTTCAGTACATTGAGCAAACCCTGCATGTTGAGTTCCCAGGCTTTTGTGGGCTGTTGCTCTCCGCTGGCGGAGAGCATAGCGGCTAAATGGTAAATTTCGACCACTTTCTCTTTTAATACTAAACTGTGCAGCGCGACCTTATCCATGACATTAAGCTGTACATCGGCTCCAGTAATGTCGGCAGCGATCACTGCTGTCTGTCCGTAGCGCTGCCGCAAGGCGGCGGTGAGTTCCGTTCCGATCTGCCCGCAGGCGCCGATCACCAGTATTTTCTTCATTTGCTGAATTTGTAAACAGAATGACTGGTATAAACTTTACCAGGCCTTAATATGGTTGATGGAAAAGCGGGCTGGTTCGGGCTGTCCGGGAAATGCTGGGTCTCTAAACAAAACGCTGTGCGGAAATCATCGGGCCCTGTGCGCAGCTTGTTCTTGCTTTGCATAAAGTTGCCGGAATAGAACTGCAGGCCGGGTTCTGTGGTGTAGACCTGCATGATGATACCGGACTTATCGCCTGTCACTTCGACGGCGATGTTGTCGATACCGGGATTGTCCAGGACATAGTTGTGGTCATAGCCCTTGCCGTTATGTAATTGGTAATTGTTTACATTAATTCGTCCACCAATAGCAGTTCCGATTTGAAAGTCAAAGGGCGTGTTGTTGACCGCCGCTATTTTTCCGGTAGGTATCAACGTACTGTCTACCGGCGTATACTGTGCCGCATTGATCTGGAGGTTATGGTTCAGGATGGTGCCGCTGCCGTTCAAATTAAAGAAGGCATGGTTCGTCAGGTTCACTACTGTCGCCTGATCGGTCGTGGCTTCATAATCTAAATGCAATTCATTTTTAGAATTCAGAGTGTAAGTCACTTTGACTTTTAAGTTTCCGGGAAAGCCTTGCTCACCGGACTTGGAAACATAAGTCAGTGTCAGGCTGCTGTCGCCATGCTGTACCGCATCAAACACGCGGTGCTGAAAACCGAACTTACCGCCATGCAAGGTATTCGGCCCGTTATTCACCGATAATTGATAAGTTTTTCCATCAAGTACGAATTTGCCTTTGGCGATCCGGTTACCGTAACGCCCGATGGTCGCGCCAAAATAAGGTTCGGTACTGTGGATATAGCCTTCCAGGCTGTCAAAGCCGACCACCACATCCACGATGCTATCTTTTCCGGGCACCAGCAGCGAAACCAAACGGCCGCCATAATTGGTGATCGCGGCCTGCATGCCGTTATTGTTTTTGAGGATATAAAGATCAACGGCTTTGCCGTCCACCTGGTGGCGAAAGTTTAGGACGTTCATTTCTTTTTTGGCAGGCTTGCAGCCCATGAAGGCGATTAAGAGGATCGGGAATAGTTTTTTCATATCAGGGTAAGTTCTTCTGCTAAAGAGATCGTCCGAATCTCGCGGGCTTCCAGCACCCGGGCACCCGCCGCGGTTAAAAGCCGGTAGTTTTTTAAAGTGATGCCGGTTTGTTCTTCATACCTTTTACTGATACGACTGATACAGCCTTTGGCTTTTTTGTCCACCAGGTTGATCGTACAGCCGCCGAAGCCGCCACCCATCATCCGCGCCCCGGCGATCCCTTTTTCTACTTTAGCCAGCCGGATCAATAAATCCAGTTCCAAGCAGCTGACATTGTACAGCGTAGCCAAGCCTTGGTGGCTTTCGTACAGGAGTTCGCCGACGAGGGTCAGCATCCGCCGCTCTAAAGCCACCGCTGTAGTCTCGACGCGTTTGTTTTCTTCGAGGAAGAAACGGGCACGCTTAAAAGCGACCGGGTCAGGGATGAGTACGGCATCATACAGCATATTGATATCAGCGTCACGCAATTGATTAACGTTCAGCAGCTCAAGCGCACGGCGGGTTTCCGCTTTGCGCAAATTGTATTCGGTTGAAGCTAAACTATGTTTAACGCCGGTGTCGAGCAGTACCAAATCTAATTCTTCCAGATTCAGTCTAACATGTTCAAATTGCAGGGTGCTGAAATCCATTTTGACGGCGTAGCCCCGCTTACCAAACAAACAAGCGTACTGGTCCATCAGCCCGCATTGTACCCCCGCGAAAGTATGTTCGGCCTCCTGCGCGATCAGCGCCATTTCTTCCCGGCTAACATGCAAATCGAAGAGCGTATCCAGCGCCATCACCGTGCCGCAGCACAGCGCCGCCGATGAGGATAGGCCGGCACCCGTCGGGATATTGCCGCCGCAATGCAGGTTAAAACCACCGATGTGGTAACCGCGCCCGATCAGGGCGGCGGCTACCCCCTCCACATAGGTGTACCAATTGCCTGGACTGGGGTACAGATCGCTTAATGCCACCCGGTGCGCCCCGAAGTCTTCGGCTAATAAATTCAGTTGATCATCATCCCTTCGGCTGACCGAAACATAAATGTAGCGGTTGATCGCGGCCGGCAGGGCCAGCCCGCCGTTATAGTCGGTATGTTCGCCGATCAGGTTGATGCGGCCGGGCGCGCGCACGATCACAGGATCCAGGCCTTGATGGACCTGTTCGAGTAATATGCGGTAGGCTGTAGGGTTGGCGTTGTGGTGCATCAGGATCTGTGGGTATAGGTTGCGGCTAACAAAAGCGCCTGGTAGGCATTCACCACACCACCGGTTAAACAATAATTGGTGAGGGAATCTCTTTTCACCACGGTTTTCAGGATGATGTCTTTGACCTCAGTTGCTTTGAGTTTGGGATAGTACTCCCTGATCAAAGCCGCTAAGCCTGCAACGACCGGGCAGGCCATACTGGTGCCGTCAAAGTAAGCATACTTGGAACCCGGGATGCTGGAATAAATCTGCACGCCGGGGGCAAAAACATCAACGGCGGTTTTACCATAATTGGAAAATGGCGCTTTGAGTTCTTTATCGTCACGGAGGCCCGAAGCCCCGACAACGATCCAGGCACCAGCTACTACCTTACGGTTCGGAAAATTATTCAAACTGTCAATGTTGTGGTTGTCATTACCCGCTGCTTGTACCAATAGCACGTCTTTTTTGAGGGCATATTTCATGGCTTCATCGACAGCTTTCTTATCGGAACTATAGCTTTTGCCGAAACTCATATTGATCACCTTCGCACCATGGTCAGCAGCGTAGCGGATCGCGTTGGCGATATCCTTATCCCGCTCATCCCCGTCGGGTACCGCGCGGATGTTCATGACTTTTACCTGATCGGCGATCCCATCCAGTCCTATGCCATTGTGGCGGACAGCGGCGATGATTCCCGATACATGGGTACCATGCGTTGGGTCAGGGCCGTTATTATCGGCTGAACCATAATTATGTTGCTTGCTATCTAAATAGTCGTCTCCGACAATGCTCCGCGGGTCATAAGCGATGTTGAGCTGGTATTCGGCCAATGCTTTATAATGTTCGATGCCCTTGTCAATTTGCTCCTGTTTGAAGGTGGCAAAATCATCTTTTTCCGATAATATTTTGATCAGTGTACCGGTTACCTGGGTTTCACCCGGCCCGTCCGGCTGGAAGGCTTTGAAATCAGCCAGGCCTGGATTTTCCTTGCCGATCTTTTTGGTGACACTGTTCAGGATGGCTTCAAAGTTGCGCATGCCCTGGTACGTTTGCTGCGCTTCGGCCAGTTGTCTGGCTAGTTCCTTTTTCAGCGTGGTATCGCCCTGCCGTACCTGCCGGGTCAGTTCCAGATTGTCATAATGCACATTACCTTTGGCCGAACCGATAAAGCTCCAGCCATAGGTGCCGTTATCGCCTTTTTTCTTTTTTGCATTGAGCCATAATACGCTTTTCAGGTCCTCGTGCAGGGTATCGACCCCGGCATCGATGACGGCCACGATAACTGGCGTCGCTTTCCTGCCTTGCAATAAGGTATAAGCCTTGTCGGTACTGATACCGAACAGGCTGTCCTTTTGCAGGTCCTGGTTTTGCCAATTGGGGATTTGCTGCGCTTGCACTTGTATACAAGCGCATAGGCCTACAGCAAATGAGATAAGTTTGATCATGTTAGTGTTTGATTTGAATATATTCGACCAGGCCCGTCGCCAGTAACTGCGCCCGGACCTGCTGCGCTAACGCGTAGCTCGGGACACAGTAGCGAAAGGCAAATATTCGTCCGTCATGATCCATAGATACCATTGGGGCATAGTCCGTCAATACCAATTCGCTTGCGGCTCCGGGTAAAAGGCTCGCCTCTACGGTCCAGTTGTTTTCTGTGGTCCGCAGGGTACCGCAGGAACAGATTAACAGGCAAAGCCAACCAAATAGCAGTGTCTTCATGTTAGTGCTGGTCAATGGCTTGCTGGAAGGTCGTTTTTTCATTCCCGGAAATATTCTTACCATACTTGTCCAGGTATGCCTTAGCAACCGGTTTGTAACCCGCCCAGTTCTGTTCATTATAAAATGCGATCGTCTTCGCCCGTAAAAAGATCTCCTCACCGGCCGCGCCGTATGGTTTTATTTTGGCTTCGATCTCGTCCCAACCGGCCTTAGCCTGCATCAAGGGTTCCATCTCGCCTTTGAAGATCATATTCATGACCGCGACGGTATACTTCCGGTCGCCCATGGTCCTTTTAAAAACTTCAGCATTGCTATTCATATAGGCGAAGCCCGCGTCTTTGGTGCTGGCCGTAAACTGGATCACCGACTGGATATCGTCGTCGCTGAGCGGGGTTTTGATCGTTTTGATATAATCCGCGCCGGCCAGTGCCGCGCCGCTTTTATCACCGGCCTGGCTGGCCATCATCGCCATTTTTTTCAGGAACGCACCATCGCGCTTGCCATCAATATACTCCTGCAACAATTTGCTATACAGTAATCCCGGCTCAGTTAGGTCAGCATCCTTAGCCGTAACAACAGGGATAATGCCCATATCAGGATTCAAAAATTTATGAATCTCGCGAAGTTCCGCAAACGGGATCTTCACCACTTCGCGGTCATAGGTCATCAGTCCGTTCTGCTCACCCTCCACATCGAAAGGCTGGGTATAGATAGAACCGCCCAGGCCTTCGTTTTGGAAAAGCTGGAGGTGCTGCTGCATGATGGTGTATTTCGCTTTCAGGCCGGCAGGTTTTTCCTGCACATAACCCCAGGCTGAACCCGTGATCCACTGGTGGTCAGGGATAAAGACGCCAATACCGCCGAACTCGCCGCAAACCTGGGCTTTACCATTCATTTTCAGGCTGTTCATTGGGTCGGGATAAGCGTGTACATCGGTCATATCCGCACTGATATAAGCATTCGGCGATGGCGAACGCAACTGCTCGTTCACATACAGCAATTCACCAGTATGCCCGTTCACAATGCGCGACGGATCAGCCGCTTTCAACCATTTGGTCAAACGCTCCTGGTCATACTGGCCCCATTTCTCGTTAAAGAGTACCCAAGTCACGATGCTCGGATAATTGTGTAATTGCAGCACTTCCTCAGCTGACTGTTTTTCAAAAGCGGCTTTAGCACCTTCCGGCAAACCTTGGTTCGGGTTCACGAGGTCCTGCCATACCAGCATTCCGCTCTTATCGGCATGGTAATACCATCGGGCAGGTTCAACTTTAATGTGTTTGCGGATAGTATTAAAGCCCATGGCTTTAATGGCTATAATGTCAAAAGCCAGTGCCTCATCGGTTGGCGCAGTATAGAGCCCGTCCGGCCAGAAACCCTGGTCAAGGGCACCTAAGTTATAGTACGGCTTGTTATTTAAGAAGATCCGGTCAAATCCTTTTTCATCTTTTTGAACCGCTATTTTGCGCATACCGAAGTATGACTTAACAACATCGCTGCCCAGTTTGGCGCTGAACTCATACAGGTTAGGCGTGGCCGGTGACCATAACCTAACATTTTTGATCGGAATCGCCATATTCTTGTTTGTGGTGCCATTGACTGTTTTGCCGTCGATCATTAATTGAACTGGCGAAGTAGCAGCTGAATTTACGGTGATATTCACGACCGATCTGTCAATATCAGGTGTGATGGTCAAAGAACTGATAGCATGCGCAGGCAATACTTCCAGCCAGACGGTTTGCCAGATCCCCGAGGTTGGCGTATAATAAATATCCTTCGGGTTCAATACTTGTTTACCATGCGGACCCACACCCTGGTCAGAGGGATCAAATACTTTCACTACGATCTCATTGCTGCCATCCTTTAAGGCGCTGGTGATATCGAATGAAAATTCGGTGTAGCCACCCTCATGCTGGCCGACCTGCGTACTGTTTACAAATACAGTGGCCTGATAATCCACCGCGCCGAAGTTTAACTGAACACGTTCACCGGTTTTTAGTGCCGGTTTTTGAAAGCTGCGTTTGTACCACAGGTTTTGGTTGGGCAATAGCGCCTTCTTTACACCGGATAACGCCGATTCTATAGGATAGGGCACTAATATTTTGCCGTCAGCCTTGGTAGGCTGCGTGGCGTCTTTGGCAGTGATAGTATAATCCCAAAGCCCGTTCAGGTTGGTCCAGTTTGCCCGCACCAGTTGCGGGCGCGGGTATTCCTTTAACGCGTTCGTCGGTGAGACGTCTTTGGCCCAGCGGGTTTGAATAGGTATGGGCTGCATGTGGTAATCCTGCGCCAGTACCGGACTTGCCGCAGCGAGCAATAGAGAAAGTGCTATGATTTTCATATTATTGTTTGTCGAAATAAGCGATCGTGTGGTATTTGAAATCATCGCTCTGCACCACATCGCGCTCAAGGTGCAGCGTCTTGCCTTGGTCTTCCAGTGTCCAGATCTCGGTCCAGGAAGCCGCGCCGTTTTGTTTGCTGACCTGCAGCGAAGTATCGCTCAGCCATTTGAAGCCGGCATTACCTGTAAACGCCAGCGTATCGCTCACCGCCGGCAATTCCATTAACTGCTGGTCAAGCTTAATACGAGATACGATAAGCTTGTCACCGGTTTGTTTAACGATAATAAAACGGGGTAGGATAAATTCGGGCGCCTGCCCGAAATTGGTGCGTTCCTTATTCACTTTGAACTTACCGGTAAAATCTGTTTTTTTCTGTGCGAAAGCGGCTGTACTCAGGCACAGCAAGGCTATGATCAATTTGCGTTTCATGTTTTTTGGTTTAATTTATAGTAAGACGGTATAGAGCGGCTTAGGGGGTAAATAAAAAATGCTGTTTGATAATATGGGCTATATTTTTTTTGGTGATTATATGGTTATTGCGCCGGATAACAGGCTGCGCAGCACTGTCGTACAGGCTCAGCCCATAGCTTTGCAGGCTGTCGGGTTTATCCCAGGGATGCATCAAAGGAATTTTCAATTCTGGCCCGTCACTCAAGAAGTAGTTGTTGGTGAATGTATTATTGCCGCCCAATATTTTTTTGACGCCGATGATCTTGGTACTGTGTGGTTTAAAATAAGGCGTTTGCCTATCCTGCGGTGCTCGGCTCAGCTTGCCGCCAAATAAATTATGGGTAAGGGTGCCGCCTTCTGACCAATCGCGGAAGGCGACTGGCGACAGCATTACATTATCTTTAAATAAATACGGCCCGTGATTAACTTCCGGAAAGAAGTCCGCATAATCATTACCCGAAAAGGTATTGCCGGAAATTACCGTCCCTTGTGCCATCCAGTCCAGCCAAAGGCCGATAAAGGCGTTGCTGACTTTATTACCCTTAATGATGACATCAATGGCACCGTGAATTTTGATGCCGGCCATCTCTGCACCATAGAAGTTGCGGCGGGTATAAATATCATGGATGGTATTATGTAATATTTGGCTGTTGATCGCGCCCAGGCTGCCACAGATACCGGCAACACCGCAGTTATAGATCGTATTGTTACGTACAATATGTGAACCGATATTTTGCTTATTCCAGTCACGAGCAGCTACCAGTTTGATCATATCGTTATAGATATCCGATCCTTCTTTGGACATTTCCGCCGACCAGGGGTTTTGCCCGGAAGCGCGGTCTTTACCGAGGGTAATCCCCACGCATTTGCTGTCGCTGATGGTATTGTTTTCAATGGTCCAGCCACTGCTCCAGTTCGTGCCGATGATACCGACCTGTTCGGCAGTAGGCGCGGCCCATTGCGTGGCCGCTTGCTTCAGGACAAAGCCGCTGACGGTAATGTTATTCACACCGGTTTTAGCAGGGTAAAAACAAGATGGCCTGACATTGATCTCGACCACATCTTTCGCATTCAAATGATTAAAGTGCGCGTAAATAATAGTTTGCCCATCCTTTTGTTCGGTCGTCCAACCCGGGCCTTCTTCCAGGGCTTTGCCGTTGAGATAAACCTCGCCGGTATGAAGTTTTAGTTTTTGAGGAAAGAACCAATCGCCAAAGATGAGGTCGGTGTAGGGATTATAGTTACCAAAATAACTGTTGGGCAGCACCAGTTTCCAAATACCGGGGCGCTCAGGTGTCCAGGCACTAACAACCTCTGAACCGCGGATCTCGGGTTTTTCGCCTTTGGCGGCGCGGTAAGTAACACCGGAAATAGCCGGCGCGACGAGTTCGCGGTAAATACCGTTATGGACGATAATGACATCGCCGGGCTTGGCCACTGCTGCCGCTTCACCAATCGTACGGAAAGTATGTCTACCTTTTTTGGCCACATGGTATTCCGTCGCAGAGGCCATCAGCGAGAGCAAACAGAGATATAGGCTGAATAGTTTACGCATACCGTTTCTTTAAAAAATTCATCATCCAGACATTCACCTCCCATTGATCTGTGCCGGACACATTATAGGGGTATGGCCCAAACTCGGGCGTGATACTGATGTGTGGCTGCAAGGAAACCACATGGTCCCACCAGTTCAGGTGGTAGTTGAGCGCCTCCCGCCATTCGGGCAACCTTGGATCAGGTACCTGCGGGCCTTCGGGAAAACCCACCCGCGCATGGAGGTGATCGGTTCGTTCCATCGCTTCGATCACCGTTGTTTGTTGGTCCTGTAAGTAAGATTCGGATACATTGACCCAGTGCGACAGGTCAAGCGTAAGCCGCAGCTCGCTGAACCAGTATAAGTATTGTTTGGTCATATGCGCCGAATAGGAAAACTTGCCACGATGGGTTTCATGCGAAATGGGAATGCCGGTCCGTGCGGCGAGATCCATGGCCTGATCGATGAGGCGAAGGTTCTGCTCAAAACTGAAAAAGTCCTTACCGGTCTGCGAGTTAATGCTCAGAACCGGGTACCTGCTGATGCGGTTCAGCCATTGGCTATACTGCTCAATGTGCCTTTCAAAATCAGACTCATTCGTGTCATAGTGCTGGGCGAGCATTAATATATTGTTTTTTGCAGCCAGATCCCAAACGATATCCAATTCCCTGGTTGGAGTTGCCGACGATATCGCGTACTCCACGCCATCAAACCCAGCATCTTTACACCGTATGAAGAAATCGGCCCAGTCGATATGTTCGCTGCCCCATCTCGGGCAAAAGTATTGCAGGCTCATGACGTTTTAATATTAAGGACCTCGGGCCGTAAATAGGGTTGGTTCACATCTACCGTGCCTTTGTAAGCATAAGGATCTTTTCCGGCAACCAGCACGATGTCGCGCAGGTCTTCAGTCGGTTCGAGTTTGCCGTCCTGGTCCCAGGGCAGCATGGATTCCGCGCTCATGTAATGGTTGACCAGCGCCGTTCGGAAACAATTTTTGGTTTTGTTGCGCTTGGAGCTATGCAGTGTGTAGCCGTTAAAGAACACTACCGATCCGCTGCTGACCTCCACGGGTACTTGGTGGTCCGGGTAAAATCCGCTCACATCCACCGTATCCACATCGGCGTATTCATCTGATAAATTCGCCACCCTGCGGCGCATAAAGCCGGGCTTATGGGAGCCGGGGATGATCCACAGGCAGCCATTATACTCGGTGGCGTCATCCACGGCGATCCACACCCCGACCAGGGATTTATCCCTTGTGGGGATATAAAATTCGTCCTGGTGCCAGCTTTGTCCTGCCTTGCCCGGCGCCTTGACAAAAAGCATGGATTGCATGCACTTCAGGTTCGGGCTGACGATCTTCTTCAAAATTCGGATCACATCGGGATGCGAGAGGTTTTCTTTGATCAGGGACGAAAGCTTATGGGGAAAATGGATGGCGACATATTGTTTCAGGATCTCATCATCGTTCAAACCCGCTGGCGGCAATAAGCCGGATATTTGCCCGCGTTCCCCGCGGAAGATACTGGCGGTCTCGGCTTTTAATGCCGCGATCTCTTTCTGGCTGAACAAGGCCTTGGCTACCAGAAAGCCGTATTCCCGGTAGAATTGGATATTGTCGGCGCTAAGCGCTTTCTTTTGGATATAGGCGTTACTGATGTCGATCTTCATGGCATTAGATAAATAAGGTTTCAATTTCTTCCAGTGTTTTGTCCTTGGTTTCCGGCACCTTATTCAGCACATAAATAAACGACAGGATACAACACAGGGCGTAACAGCCCAGGGTGAGCGGCGTACCCAAATTCTTGATCAATAGCGGGAAAGTATAAGTCACTATAAAATCAGCCAGCCACAAGGCAAGCGTTGCTACCGAGAGCGCCAGGCCCCTTATTCGGTTGGGGAAGATCTCCGAGAGATAGACCCAGGTCACCGCGCCCAGCGTACAACCGAAAGTGCCCACATAAAGCACGAGCACCACCAGCACGATATAATGATCAAAATATTGGTAATTAAAACAAAAGGCGAGTACCACTAAGCAGGTACCCATCAGGAGGCTGCCGATCAGCAGGAATTTCTTTCGCCCAACCTTGTCGACAAACCCAATGGCGATGAAAGTAGCCAAGACGTTGACCGCGCCGATGCCAATGGTTTGTAAGAGTGCAGAACTATTGTTCAGGCCGGTTTCTTTGAAGATCAGCGGGGCGTAATACAATACGGCATTGATACCGGTCACCTGCTGGAAAACTGCGATCAGGATACCGGTGGCTAAGACAGGGCGGCTGGCTTTACTAAATAGCAGCTGAAATGCTGAACCACTTTCAGTTGTAAAGCTATTTTCTATTTGAGCCAGTTCTGTTTGTGCGGCTTCGCTGCCGGAAATGCGGATCAGGATAGCCAGTGCTTCTATTTTGCGCTGATGACGTAATAACCAGCGTGGTGTCTCCGGCACTAAAAACAACAAGATCAGGAAGAGCAGCGCGGGCGCAGCCTGTGAGGCAAACATCAGCCGCCAGTTATGATCAAAGCGTTCAAAAAAGTAATTCGAAAAATAAGCAAGTAAAATACCGCTGACGATCGCTAATTGATACAACGAAACCAATCTGCCACGCCAATGGGCCGGAACGGTTTCAGCGATATACATCGGCGACACCATCGCCGCCGCGCCAACACCCAGACCGCCAATTAACCTGAAAAGCACAAAAACAAACAAACTATGGGATAATCCAGCACCTATGCCTGATACAGCAAATAGCAGCGCGCAAACAATTAATGTTGCAAGTCTTCCAAACCTTTCGGCTAACCATCCCGCACCTAAAGCGCCGGCGGCGCAGCCAATCAAAATGCAGCCGACCGCCCAACCCAAACCACCCGCATCCAGCCCAAAATAAGGCGTGATATAGGGGATGGCACCGGAAATGATCGCGGTGTCAAATCCAAACAGCAAGCCGCCAAGAGCAGCCACACAACTTATTAAAATAATAAAGGACCGGTTGATCATCATGGTTTATAATTATCTAATTTACGGCTCGCCCTAATGCAGAACATATTCGTAATTCTTCAAAAAGTAAAGGATATTCATCCTAAATCTTACTTTTGATCTTTCAACTCATTAATATCGTGAAACCGCTCGTTCAAAAACTGCCCCTGCCGGAAAGCCACTCCTTTGTCGCACGTACCTATCGTACACCAAATTTCGAAGTGGGCTGGCACCAGCATATCGAATATGAGCTGATACTGTTCACCGAAGGTTCCGGACAAAGCTTTATCGGTAACCACGTAGGGGAATTCGACACCGGTGATATATACCTGTTGGGATCGGGCCTGCCACATACCTTTCAAAAGCGCCATTCCGAACTGATCACCAGTGCGATGGTTGTCCAGTTCCGGGAAGACTGCTGGGGAAACGACTTTTTTAGTACGCCCGAATGCTTTGCCTTACGGAACCTGCTCCAAGCTTCCGCAGCAGGTTTGAAAATCATGGGCAAAGCACTGTCACACTTGCAGCCGTTAATAGTCGCTTTGGAAACCGCAACTGGCTTCCGCCGCGTCTCCCTGCTGCTCGAATGCCTTGAAATATTGGCCGAAAGCAGTGAATACATGCCGGTTTCGACACAAACGATCCGACAACTAAACGCAAAAGACCAGGCCAACATAGACCGGGTCTTTCAGTACACCATCGATCACTTCAAAGAACCAATCTCGTTGAGCGATGTGGCTGGTGTCGCCTGTATGAGCATCCCTGCCTTCTGCGCTTATTTTAAACGCAGCACTAAAAAGACCTATATGGATTTTCTGCATGAAGTTCGCATTGGCTTCGCCTGTAGTTTGCTGACCGACACGTATAAACAGGTTCCGGAAATTTGTTACGACAGTGGATATAATACTCTGGCTAATTTTCACCAGCAGTTTTTAAAATTGAAGGGGCTTACACCCCTTCAATTCCGTAAACAATGTCAGACGAAGTTGGCATTACCGCAAAATAACATTCATATTTTGTAAGAGTTCAGTTATTATCAGTTGTTTTTTCCGATAAAGGTTTTAACTTCTCTGACAACGGAATCTTCGAATAAGCATCAATTTTCTTTTGCTCTTCCGCCGAAACTAATCCCGAGCCGGGCGTTGAATTTGATGTATTTAAATTAAGCATCCATTTTGGAGCCTGGAGTCCTTTAAGGTAATGGTCAAAAAATTGAGTAAGCCTCAATGTATGCAATTCTCTGTTTTCATCTTTGACCAAAACATGAGCTTCGTCATCATATTGCAGCAACCAAACGGGTTTGCCTAATCGTCTCAACGAAAGAAAAAACTCTAGCCCTTGGGCGAAAGGGACGGCACCATCTTTTTTATTATTCATCAGCAATAATGGCGTCGTGACTTTATCGGCAAAAAAGACAGGTGAATTCTCAATATAGGAAGCTGGCTTTTCCCAGGGAGTGCCAAACATGCGGTACTGATCATGATCTTGTTTCAAACGACCATTAAATGTAATTGAATTATATGAACTGATTAAATTGCTTACGCCACTTGATGCCATAGCGGCAGCAAAAATTCGAGTATGTGTGACAATGTAGTTTGTTTCGAATCCCCCGAAACTGTGCCCTTGCAATCCCATATGGACTGTATCGACATAGGGCAATGTTTTGAGATATGATGCAGCCCCCATCACAGAGTTGTAGGCACTTTGGCCGGGTTCAGCAATTTTATAATGTATATCAGGAGTAAAAACCAAATATCCATGATTCACAAACCAAGGAATATTTATCGAGCTCCCTGTCGTGTTTGGTTGTTGAAAGACATTTTTCCAGTCAGATAACACTTCGTAGTAATGGATTATCACAGGATATTTTTTACGTTTATCTAAATTTTGAGGAACGTACAAGATTCCCTGTTCAAAAGTGCCATCGGACTTCCTGAAATTCACCAAACGATCGTCCATTAGTTCAAACTGTTTTTCTGGATGGTTAAAGCTAATTTCATTGAATGTCTTGAAGTCTATTGTAAAAAAATAATTCGGCGATTCGGTTACACTTTCACGCTTAACGATCCAGATATCTTTTTCTTTGGCCTTAATAGGACAAAACTCAGCGCCAACGCCATTAGCTTGTCCCAAATGAAGGTCAAACGCATATTTACCCATAAACAGTGAATCTAGTATATTTGTCCGCCCTATCTTTAATAGGTAAAATCCGTTGTCCTTATTTAATTTACTGAATCCGGATAAGAGATAACGGTAACGGAGACAAATATCCTTGTTGGGATTCAAGTCACAAAAACGAAAAGAAATATGTTTTTCTCTTCCGCACCCCTTTGTAAGATTTTGGGGCTGGTGAAGGTTTTTTAGACTAACCTGCCAAATATCAAACTCATCATACATCAAGACATCGTCAATATCTTTTAACCAGCCAGCGGGCACCAACTTTTTCAATCTCAGACCTTCCCCATTAACGTCGTAACTAGAATTAGAAACATCAATTGGCCAGTTTCCGGTGATTCTATATATTTTTCCCGTGGCTATTTCCAGGCTTTCGTAATCATCATACTCTTCTCCCACCTGATAGATTAAAAATTTTCCTGAATTTGCGAAAGAGACGTAGTTGCCATTAACCGTCGTTCTTTTGTTATTTAATGTGTTAATCACAAAAAATCGTGCATCACCTTCCTTTTGCCAATGAAATATCGATGATAAACTTTTACCGGCAGTTAAAAAAACATAGTCATCGCAATTATCAAAGGATGAAATGTTTTCTCCATCATTTTCTAAAATAGAAATGCTCCGGTTATTTAAGTTCAATGATGCCGCGTAAGTAATTTTTGGGACGGGGGTATCTTTTACCAGCGAAAATATATCATCAGTATATGACCACACATCGACACCATCTTCACGTGTTTTTACTGTATCAATGATTTTTTTTGACAATTCAAGAAAAATCTGTTTACCCTTTTTTCCGAATCTTACAAGTTTAGAAAGTGAATATCCTTGAGGGATATTTTTGACTGCCTTTGGTTTTGAATCGTTAATGCTGTAATAAAGCTGTTTCTTTTTAGTTGCGTATTCTTCAACTGTAAATGCTATCTGCGTACCATTATTATCGATAATTAAATCATTGATGCCATTAATATAAACTCCAATTTGATTTAGTTTCTGATTTTCGATTGATATATAGGATAGCTTATTCTTGCTTCCTACTTTACGTATTACATAAATTCTTTTGGAAGGCTTTTCTATATAATATGAATCAACTAAAGGAAAAACATACTCTTTGTTAATTTTAGTATCTAATAATATTAGATCCTTATCCGAATTGTAACAGATAAGCCATTCCCTACTATGACTGCTAATTTTTTCACATGAGTTAATATTTTTTTTTTCAACATATTTATCAGACCCTAATTCTAACAGTTTTAGTTCATTGCGATTGTCAAGAATAAAGGCATGCCTATTGTCATCGGAGAAGTAATTCGCTTTGACATTAGGCGCACTTATTAGCCAGGAACTATTTAAGGATTTCAAAATTAATGTGGACTGATGGGTTGCACTATTTGTTATCCAATAACTGATATAATTTCCGTCATTATTGATTGACGGCGAACTCGCATTAGTCCAAAAATTCATGCTTTTGAAATTCAGTTCAGTTTTGGTTAGATAGCTATAATTAACGCTGTCTTGCGCCATAACGGTTTTCACCGATAAAACACTAAAAAATAAGCAAAGCGGGGTTATACCTAATTGAATTTTTTTTTTAACACTATAACTTACCACGTCGGAATACCTTTCTTCATTTTTACCAAGGTTTCCTGAAATTCTGAGGAATTGGGATTTTGACCAATTTCTTTCGCATTATCTTCTTCCATTTTTACTATTTTTTCCTCTAAAGAAATTGCTTCTGCAAGACGACCTAATTTGTACAAAATATTAGCTTTGGTATCCATAAACTGATCGATACTCCCTGTAAGTTTTATTGATAAACTACTCCACTGTAATGCTTTTTTTAATACCTCATGGTCAGAGCAATGCAAAAAGGCATCCCATGCGGGATGATTTAGTCTGTAATAAACCTCCAATTCATCACTTGAAGGTGGATGTACCTTCAATTGTTGATTAAGGTAATTGGAATAAACAACCCAGTTACTAACGCTCCTGTAAAAATTTACTTTTTCATCTAGTATCAAATCGTCAACGTTAATCTTTGTATACCTTCGTTTTAACAACTCAGTAAGTTTTTTCCAACTCGGATTATTGGTTAGAGGCTTCTTATCTTTATATAATCGAGGTTTCACTTCACGAATACTGATAATTGATTTTGAATACAGATTGGCAGATCCTTTTCCTATTAATGAATCAACTTTTCCTGGCGAATCGTAACAGGCTTTAAAAAGATTATCGTTCAAGTCTAATAATGATGCACCAAAACTTCGTATGAAAGCCAAATTTTCAGCATTTAAAAAATCCTTTTGGGAAAGTTTATCCAAGTAATTTTTTTTATAATCTATTGCGATTTGCAAAGCAAGTTTATTGTCAGCCAAAACCTCACTCGTCATTTTTGACAGCGTTGACATATTTTTGTAGTCCTTTTTCCCATTCTGATAATCAAGTAATTGGCGTTTTAATATGACATTTCCATTAGGATTGCCGGCGAATTTTGCGACACTCACGAATTCCAGTGCGCTTTTATACCCCACCGATTTATAGGCGAGTTGGCCGTCGGGTGAAAAAAAGAGGAGTGTAGGGTAAGCATCAATTTTAGCTTGTTGAGCGATGGACGTGGCATCTTTACGCCATACAATTATGCTTTCTTTGTCTTCCTTTGTGCTGTCCATCTGCACCTTCACAGCAATGAAATTCGCATTGATGTATAATCCAACTTGTTCATTAGAGTAGACATCCCTGTCCATCATCTTACATGGGCCACACCATGTAGTATATGCATCTACAAATATATACTTGTGTTCTTTTTTAGCTTTTTCCAATATAGCCGACCAGCGAATATCCTCTAAAAAGGCTATTCCCTTATATCCCTGAGCCATCAATATCGTTGGCGAAGACATAACGATCCATAGCAACATCATTATTTTTTTTTTCATTTGATTTGATTGTTATTCTCCCGCCGGAATCGGCGGGAGATAAGGGATTCAATATTAATATCCAGGATTCTGTTTAATATTTGGATTCGCCTGAATAGTACCATATGGAATGGGAAATAAAGCCATGTGGCTATCCCAACTTCCAGCTCCTTTAAGTGCAGTTGCTGTCGTCATAACCGAATCGACAGTATTTGTCCGTTTTAAGTCCAACCAACGATGGCCCCATTCCGTAAATAATTCGTGTCTACGTTCCAATAATATATTATTAATCATGTCAGGCATTGAAGTAGCGGCGGTCCCTCTCAAGCCTGCCCGTAATCGTATCACATCTATATCTGATTTAGCGCTATTACTACCAACTATATTGCCAAGGCGCGCTCTTGCTTCTGCACGAATCAAATACTGTTCTGCCAAGCGAAAGATTACTAAATATTCACCGGTGCTGTTATTTGTATTATCTAATTTATACTTGTAAGCATAATCGTAAGGTTGCCCACCAGCAACAATGTGTTGTGTCCAGTTCGTTAATCTAAGGTCATCGTGGTCAAAGCTGTTTATCAAACTACTACTTAAATAAAATGGATGGAAATTTTCATCTGGAGGTCCGGTTAGAATAAATACAGCTCCATCTCCGGTATTTGACGCGCTATTATTATTAACTGATTGTAAGGACCAAATTGTTTCCTTACTACCTATTAAAAAAACCGTATTTAAATCCGGCTCGATCTTGTAGGTCGTAGAATTCTGAATGACTTCAGTAGCCTCCGTCTCTGCATTTGACCATTCTTTGTTGTATAAGTATACCCTGGCCAACAATGCGGTAGCTGCGGTTTTATTTGGTCGTACGCGCTCACCTGTACCGCTTAGAAGGGTGCCATCATAAAATTTATCCGCCATCAAATTTTGAGCCTTTAATAAGTCGACTTTAATTTGATTATATATTTCATTTTGCCCGATACTCCCCTGCTTGGAAGTAATATTGTAATCGGTTACCAAAATCAATGGAACTTCACTATATAGATTGGTTAAATAGAAGTAAAAAAAGGCTCGCATAAAATAAGCTTCGCCTAATAGTTCATTTTTGACAGATGGAGTTAATGTTGTTGATTTTGTTAATCCTTCAATTGCTGCATTAATGGTAAAAATATATGGATAGCTAGTTTCAAAAACATCTACTGAATTAGTAACGGTATTGTTTAATTTATTTTGGTAATAGGCAGTCAAAACCGGATTCGTCGAACCGCTAAAGAGAGTAATTTCATCAGCTGAAAGGCCAGTATAAAGGCCAAGAGAATTAAATCCACTAGAAACAAAATTATTAGAATTTTCAGCACTCATCTTTGCGTACAAACTTGTTAATACACTAATGGCGGTTCCATCATTCGAATATATATTATCCGAATTAGTACTCGTAATTGGGGGAGCAACGGCAATGAACTTTTTGCACCCCATACTTGTAAATAAAAGCGTTATAAACACCATATACATTGCCACTCTCTTGAATGACAGCCAATGTTTGGCATTTGAATCATAACTTATTTTTGAATATTTCATGAGATCTTAGATTAATTGTAAAAATTGATTAAAGCGTTACCTGAAGCCCGAATGTATAAGTTCGTAAAGGTGGCAAGCTTAAATTACCGGGTGTTTCAGGATCTAGCCCTTTATATTTAGTAAAGGTTAATAGATTTTGTCCATGAGCAAAAACTCTGCAATTTTCTAAATGTATCGAGCGAATTAACTTTGAAGGCAAACTCCAAGAGAGCGATAAATTTTTCAACCGAACATATGAAGCATCGCTAAAAGCCCTAGAGCTTTCCTGTGCATAATCGTTAATTAACAAAGTTGTACTATACTTTTGAATGTCTGTCTGATCTCCAGAGTTTTGCCAACGATTTAAAACGGTTGTAGGTTGATTTAAATTACTTACTCCGGTACGTGAACTAAGGCCGAGATCAAAATTTCTTGCAGTTTGTTTCACAAATTGAAACAGAAAGTCTAGCTGGATATTTTTATAAGTGAAACTATTTTGCAATCCACCATAGAAGTTTTGTAATGGTCTGCGTATAACCGTCCTATCTGTAAGCGCATTTGGTTCATTTGTAATTTTACCTTGGGCATCATAATATTGATATAAACCAGTTTCAGGATTTACTCCTGCGAAGTTATAATGCTTTTCTATACTTACAGGTTCCCCAACGATTAACAGACTTGCATAGGGTGATTTTTCCAACCCAGGAAAAGAAATCAATTTGTTTCTACCCGCGGTAAAGTTTAAACTACTATTCCATGTAAATGATTTGCTCTGTACATTGATAGTGTTAAAAGAAATTTCCCAACCAGAATTTTCTACCGTAGCAGGGAAATTTCTGAAAACAAAGGGGAATCCGGTAGTAATAGGAAGTGAATAATTTAGCAATTGATTAGATGACCGGTTGTTGAAATAGCCTATTGCTAATAAAATCCGGTCTTTTAAGAATCCTAAGTCTAAACCGGCTTGAAACTTCTTAGTTTCCTCCCATTGTATATAAGGGTTACTATGCCCCATGGGTTGAGAGGATATAACTCCCTGGTAGGCGACAGGGTAGGCAGCTATCTCGTATTGATTGAGATATTGGTAATCTCCTATCTGATCACTGCCAGTCGTGCCATAACTCGCCCGTAGCTTGCCAAGACTAATCCAGTGAGCATGGTTTTTAAAAAGTTCCTCGTTGCTGAAGAGCCATGCTGCGCCAACCGCGCCAAAATTATGAAATTGATTCTCTATTCCAAAGCGGCTGCTGCCATCTCTCCTCGTAGTTAGGTTTACTATGTACTTGTCCTCCCAATTATAATTTACGCGGGCAAAAAGAGCAGTGTATTTATAAATATTTTGGATGCTTTGACCAGCAGTAATTACTGCAGCGGCTCTAAAATCTTCCATAACGATATCGCTATTGTACCCTTCGCCGTTAAGCTGCTGCGAGTAAGTTTGGTTTTCCTGAAAAGTTGATCCAAGCAAAAACTCGAATCGCCCTTTATTTAAATTGATGCGATAATTGATTTGAGGTTCAATTATCCATGAATTTGATTTACCGTTTCCATATCCTGCCACTCTTGGTGTTATAGCTCTTCTTTCAGGTTGAACGGCTGAAGATGGATTAGTTGAGACATCGTTTGAATGTGTATTACTGTAACCTATATTTGTATTGAAGTCTAATCCATTTATAATATGATAAGTTAGATTAAGATTTGATATAAGATTGTCAGTAATAACCTTATATGTTCTTAATTTATAGCTAAGAGGGTTAACCCAAGTTGAGATGCTATCAGTTCCTGATGGAATGCGCTGCCAGTTTAAAGTTCCATCAGAATGATACAATTGGGGTGCATCAGGAGCCATTCTTAGCGCATATGCAGTTAAATCGATACCGGGTAGTTGATTATTATCACTTAGATAGTTACCGGAAAACTGAATTTTAAATTTTCCATTCGCTGAAGAATGATTAACATTTAATCCTATACCCCCCTTTACATCTGCGAAAGTGTTTGAAAACACAGATGTCTCTCGGTGATAGCTACCATTTAGCCTGAAGGTTGTAGAGCTGCCTCCGCCTGAAATTGAAGCTTGAACGTCCGAATAATTAGCATTGCCACCAATAAGCTCCTTTTGCCAATTAGTATAACGCGTAGTATCCCAGGTTCCATTAATGTCATATTGTGTACGATATCTGGATGAGGTAGTTGTAAACCCATCATTTTTGAAATAAGCTTCTTTACGCATTTCCAAATATTGATTTGTGTTAAGCAAATCCATATAATGACTAACTTTCCCTATTCCACTTTGCATAGTCATGTCAATTTTCGTTTTGCCGGATTTGCCTTTTTTTGTGGTAATTAAAATTGCCCCGTTTGCTGCACGTGAGCCATAAATGGCTGTTGCATCAGCATCTTTCAACACTTCAATACTTTCAATGTCAGCTGGGTTTAAAAAACTGAATGGGTTACCACTTCCGCCAATTTTCCCGAAATATTCGTCCCCGGATCCTAATTGTATATTGTTACCCAGTGTAGGCAATGTTTGCTGTAAATAAGGCGATCCATCTACAACATAAAAGGGGTCATTCCCCCTGCTAATTGAATTGGCGCCCTGAATCTTGATGGTAACACCACTTCCTGCATTACCGGAATTTTGAATTACGAAAACGCCCGGCACACGGCCAGCTAAAGCCAATAAAGGGTTACTTACAGGTTGCGTTTCAATGTCAGAAGCTTTTATACCTCCAATATTACCGGTAGTAAGCCTTTTGGATGTAACTCCGTAGGCAATTACGTGCACCTCATCGAGTTTTGAGGTGCTCGTTTCCAGGTTAATGACATTGAGATCAACGGATGCTGCGATCTCTTTGGTTGTAAATCCAATAAAGGAAACAATTAGAATACTGTTATCGTCTACACTCTTTAACTGAAAATCACCATTAGCATCGGTGACTGTCGCCTGTTTGCCATTTTTCACCCGAAGAGTTACACCTGTAAGCGGTTTGTTCCTTTCATCCACCACCTTGCCATGCACATCAATAAGAGCAAGAGCCACTTTGTCGGGAAAGGAGGGCGCTTTGGCGCGGACGACGATGGAATTGTCCTGTATTTCGAATTCCAAATTTTGGTTTTGGAGGATGCGGAGCATCGCATCCTTTAGGGGGGTGTTGGTCAGATTAATCGTGACTGGTTTGGCATTGTTGATTAATGCCGACGGGTAAAGCACGATATAGCCGGTTTGTTTTTTGACTTCGCTGAAGATGCTTTTCAGGCTGGCGTTAGTTTTCTTTAACGTCAGGTTCTGAGCTTTGGTGGCAGCGCTGACCTGTAGTAATGTTATCAGTAAGATGATGGTCGTGAGTCGCATGATCAGCCATATTTTATGGTACAGCCTTTTGAGCATACCAGTTTCCTGTGTATATTTTTTATACATTTGTGTTCCTTGCTTTTGCAATCCGCCGCTATTTTGAAACGGTCGTGGCGGTTGCGGTTAAACATTCAATTTTTTAACGGGCTGGGTTAACCAGGGGTGTTCAAGCACTTCTGGTTTTTTTTATGGCCTTGCTTTATCGTCGTAAATGTCTTTTCATATGCTTAAATTTTAGGGTGATTATTTAGTTACATAAATGGTTTTGCCTTGAATTTTAAAATGCACCATGCGGGTGATTTCCAGTTTTTGGAGCACTTTGGAAATATTATCGAAACGGGATACACCGCCGCCAAAGGACTGGGTTTTATCAATGTCGCCGTATTGGACGTCTACATCGTACCAGCGGGATACCTTACGCATAATGCTTTCGAGCGGTTCGTCGTTGAACATGAACAGGCCGTTCTTCCAGGCCAGTACTTCTTCTTCATCAGCTTGCTGTATCTTTAAGCTGCTGCCTAATACAGCTTGTTCGCCCGGCTTAATAATTTGCTGTGTGTTAGCAGTCGTTATTTTTACGCTGCCTTCCAATAAGGTGGTTTTAAGTGTCGGCTCGTCGTTATAGCTATTGATATTGAAATGGGTTCCCAAAACTTCCACGGTTTCCCGGTTGGTTTTGACCTTAAATGGATGCGCTTTGTCCTTAGCCACTTCAAAGTAAGCTTCACCGCTCAGTTCCACCTGGCGGTCGGTACCGGTAAAAGCAGCGGGATATTTCAATGAAGAGGCAGCGTTCAGCCATACCTTACTGCCATCCGGCAGGACGACCTGGTATTGCCCGCCACGAGGCGTTTCAATGATATTGAAAATAATTTCAGAGTTTTTATGACTAGTATTCGAATTGTCATAAGCGATTAGGCCATCAGCGGTTTTTTGAATTATTTTGCCGGCTTGATTGGCGATGGTTCCGTTCTTTGCATCCGTCAGCGAGATCCGCTGCCCGTTGCCTAAAGTCAGGTAAGCTTTATTACCACCCGGTAGTACATCATGCTGCACCGCCACCTGTGTAATTGGTTCGTTTTTATGCAATACGAAATAGCCTCCAATACCTAAGGCCAGGATCACTGAAGCCGCGGCGGCGATGCGTGGCCATAAACGCCTAATAGGCTTCGCTGCACTAACTTCTTCCAAGTGATGCAATACCGTATCAAAGGTCTGCAAACGGTCCGCCTCCGATAATTCTTCCGAACTATCCGCAGCGACATGCAGATACCACTTATCCAAAACGGCTTTGTCCGCATCGGTAATGGTGCCTGCTTTGTATTTTTCCAGTAAAGCTTTGATCAATTCCTGCTCTTCCATAACAGTAAGACGGCAAGCGCAGATCGTGAGGGGTATTCGGAATTAAAATTAAGTTAATATTTTATTCATATGCCGCTCGATTTTTGTCAGATCAGAAACTAACAGCCGGAACCACTCGCCGCGCACCCGTTTCGCAGCGAACATCTTGTGCAGGTCTTTTTCTATTTTGGGGTCACAGCACCACAGGGCGACCAGATGTACAACAGGTTCCTGTGAATGGAGCGTTCGTTCGCGGTAACGCGGGTTGTTACTTTTCCCGATCTTGATCAGCGAAGTATCGGTATTGACCATGAGGTAAATATATTGCCGCTCTATTTCAATTTTACACGAATGAACGTTATTAAAAAAATCTCGGTAAAATTCTTTTTTGTCCATGAACTTTAGTCTGAAGAAGCCCCGCTTGGATGCTGTCATCATGACCGCATTCTGTCCTTCGAACTTTTCGATTTCCAGGCTGCTGATGGTTGTGAAGCCAAGCTTTTCGAGGAAGCCGCGCAATTTGGATTGAAAGGTATTAAAAGCATCCAGTGCATCAACCTCTAAATAATCATCAGCCAGCAGCATACAAAAGCGCATCAACAACTCAAAATAATCCCGGTCGCGTAATTCCAGTTCGATGAGATCTCCTTTTAGGGCCCTGGCCCCATTGATGTAAAACATCTTCACCGATAAGCCGTGTTCATCATCAAACAGATTAACGCCATAGCAATGATCCGCTAAACCCGCCATCACATTGTTGATCGGACCATTATCCACCTCGTCAAAAGCAACGATGTCGTCTTTTGATAACCGGAAACAACAAGTATCGAATTTATCAGGCATTTCTTTATTTTTACCTAATGATACCAAAACCTTTTAAACAAACCCTAAAATACAACGAATTATTAATGCCTAAAGAACACCGGCAGGCAGTCGATTCGGCCAACATGGAACTGTGGAACGACCTGATGACGATCAATACCAATAATCCTAACGTACAGATTAATATCGACCATGTGGTTAAAGACTTCGGCCACAGCTATGCGATCGATATGAAAATCTATTGTAAAAACCCGGGAGTTCAGCAGCAATTGGATGCCGCTTATGAGCATAATATGCGGTTGCCAAGGTTCACCAAGCACGAGCATTTTGAGGCTATGGTAAATGGATATTAAATACAACGGTATCGTGGTCATACAGTCTTTGCCGGACGAAGAAGTGCAAACCGGTAAGATTTTATACGATGATATAATTGCCCGGCGTTGTGACCAGAACGGGCATGGAAAGTATTTTTATAACCCGGCAGATAAGGCAGCATTCTTTGTCTGCCTGGAGGAGATTTGCGCCTATGTTCACCAAGATGAACTTATGCCGGTCATTCATTTCGAGATACATGGCTCCCAAAAAGGGCTGGCCTTAAAAAATGGCGAGCATGTATTATGGACCGAGATCCAGGAATATTGCCGGTTCATCAATACTTCTGTCCAAAACCAGCTCATCATCACCCTGGCAACTTGCTATGGCAGCGGCATCTGGCAGATGATCGATATTACCAAGCCAGCGCCTTATTGGGGCTATATCGGCCCTCGTGAAAAGATCGGCAGCGGTAATTTAATGGAAGATTTCGGCGACTTTTATGATAGCCTGCTCACCGAAAAAAGCTGGGAAAAGGCTTTAAATATATTGGTGATGAACGGCACCCGGAAAAAATACGCTTATTTACATTGCGAAGGTATCTTCGAACACTTTATTGAAAAGACCTATCGAAATATCCATTATGACAAATCCGGCACTTTTAAACGGCTTGCCGGAAAAACCAAAGCGCAATGGCCGGGAATGAACCGTGCCGACAGGCGCAAAGGCTTAAAAACCAGCATCGGTAATTTCAACCGCACCGCCCACATCGCCAAATTAAAAAAGATCTTTTTGATGAATTAATTAATGAAAACAGGAAACCAATTTGAATTGCCGAAGGAAAGATCAAAATCTTTTTTAGAGCTTATAGATGCGTTAAGTAACCGGGCAATTATTGGCTGGGGCGCACTGCTTTATGCAGGCCCCGTGTTATTAATCAGTGTCGCAGAATATTTCATAGGCGGCAAAACACATATTGTTACGACCCAGGCCGATGTGACTTTTTGGGATCTCATCTACTTTAATTTCGTGTCGATGCTGACCATCGGCTACGGCGACATGTCGCCATCCGGCATCTTTAGGTTTTTCACCATTTTGGAAGCAATCACCGGTTTAGCGATCTATACCTGCAGTATCTCCCTGATCACGATCAAATTGCTGCTGCCCAAAAAGAATATCATTGTATTTTCCAAATATGCATATTACTGCCTAGATGATGAAGCCTTTATGATCATTTACTTAAATACCGCCAATCAGTTTCTCACGAATCTGGAAACTTCCTGGTATTTCAAACTGGATGAGGACTGGGACACGCGATCACCGGTCCGGGTGCCCTTCATTACCAAATCGGTCCAGACCTTTCAGCTCCATTTTGATAAAACTTTTCAAGACATTAATGCCACCTTACACCCTTACGATTGTTTGCGGATCGGCCTATCGGCCGATATCGGTATGGCCAGTTATTCCACCTATGTAGAATACGGCGTCGAGGAAATCCTGGTGATCAGTAACAGGACGGCGCTTACGGCTTATGAAGGATTTTATAAGGTTGACGAACAGCTGCAGACGGAAAAGTTTGCCAATTTCTTTCATTATTGTCCGGAAGGCGCTTCGCGCTTAAGTGAATGCCTGAAAAGCGCGATGAATAAACACCGTAAAAACTCCTAGCCGATCAAACCAAGTTCGGTCAGGATGTCTTTTTTTAATTTACTCAGTGGTCTTTGATAAAGCAGGTCATCGTCCACATACACACCGAACGCCAACCGATAGATCTCTTCATTAGACACCGGTGTTTTTAGTATGGATCTCAGCGAATGCAGATAAGATTCCGAGTAGGCTTTTTTTAAATAGATCAGTTCACGGATCTCCTCCGCATGTACACTGTACATCTCCGCCAGGCGCATCGTATCAATGCTTTGCTGGCTAAAAACATTGTTCGCTATTAATTTGCCTTCTGCTTTGGTATGGTCCTCCAGATCAAAAGAAAACCTGAAATCCATCTGGTCGCGGGGATGCTGGTGCTTTAAATAGGGGTGAAATATTTTACTAAGCGAAAGAGCAGTCGACCCCTTGATACTGCTGTTGCAAACCGAGCAACTGGGTACCAGGTTGTAAAAGGATAAAGCCAGCAACGGGTAGTCGCCTTTAGGGAACCAATGGTCAAAAGTTGGCCGCGCCACAAACTCCCTGTTTTCCGTAATAATGGTCTGCGTGTAAAGGCGGTTGCAGTAAACGCAGGTATGTTGCCGGAGATTTTCGGCCAGGTGGTAGGCGTTATAAAACCGGAAAGTGGTAGTATCTTTTTTATCAATGAAGGTATCGTACCTGACCAGTAACTTGACACTGGCCTTTTCTTTCGGCGTTTGAAATTTGCTTTTCAGCGAGTCCAATATATTGGGCGTACCAATCAGCAGCTTTTTAAGGTGCGATTCATTGTTAAAGAAATTAGCTACGCTGGCATGGATACCGGTGACCTGGTCGATCTTTTGGGGCAGGCCCTTTGGATGGGCCTCTTTAAATCGGTTGCCCAGCAATTTCTTTTTGATGACGTAACGAACATTAATAAAATGCTCATCACGGGCATGGAGAAATCCGGCGCTGGTTTGGTCGGGATAAAACATCAGATTCGATTTCTCCTTTCACGAAGACGCCTGATCTCCTCATCGAGCAGCTGACGTTCAAAGTCCTGCTCCCCGGTAGCTGCGCTCAGCATTTCTGCCAGTTTGAATTTTAGAATAGGCTCATCCAGCGCATGGATGATTCTTTCAATGGTTTGCCGGCGCTGAGTATCTAAACGGTTATGACGGATATCGTCGATTATGATGTCAATTACCTCCGCTACATAGCTCCCGATCTGCCCATCCTGTAAGAAAAAAGAGTCTTTAAGGAGGTCGGCCAGGTTCGCGCCAAATGTGCGTTTATTGTCGGACTGCCCAATGAGCGAACCGAACTCGCCTTTTTCTACAAATACAACGTTGTTTTTAGGAATATCCGATAAGGTAAGCGGGTCATGCGACGTAATGATGACCTGGAGGTGGTAGCCTTCGAAAATCAGCGGAAGTATATTCCTTAAATACTTTACATATTCCTTTTTCCATTGCGGGTGAAATGCATTATCGCCCTCGTCCAATAAAAGTAAAATATTGTCACCGATATGTGCCAGGGAATGAAAAGAATGCAGATCGATATCTACATCCGCTTTTATATTTTGGGCATGGTAGTATAAAGTGCTAAAAAGATTCAGGAATTGCTGTTCCCCGGAACTTACCGTGATGTCTGGTTTAAAACCGAATAGCGGTTTGGAATCGTAACTAAACCAGTCATTGATAAACGAATTATTGAATGCATCATATAATTCAATAATGTGTAATGCTTGTTCCTCGTTAATAACCAGGCGGCGCCAATTGTCCGTCAAGCTTTCTTCATTGATCAGCGAACGGACGTAGTCGATCAGTTCCAGCAAAACGGTATGCTGGGAAAAGCTATAATTTTCATCCCCCTGGAAAACAGCCGCATTCTTTAAAAACCATTCAAATCCGGCCCGAACGTCCCGTTGTTGCAGTTGCTCCTCGTAGTCCTCTGGTAGCGACCCCTCATCCAGGTAATGATTGCCTGCACGTTCCAGAATGGCAACCAATTTTCCCAAAGCGGCCTGGTAGAGATCATACTCAAACCGGATCATAAAAGATAAATGATGGGCTTCTTCCTGCGTCAGGTCACGCCCGCGGCCCGCTGCGATTTCCCGCTCGTTTTTTTCCGCTTCTATTTTACCGAACAATAGCGTGATCGCCGGCCGGAGTTGATACGAAGTATCATGAAACCGATCGGGGCGTTGGATATCGATATCAAAGTAGCGGAGCGTCAGCTCCAATTCCAGAAATACGGGCAACGGAATCTTTGCAGACCCTACACTTCTGTAAAAGTGATTGAACCTGATCCATCTTTTTGAATTCTCTGAGTTATGGGCATCCAGGAAGTCGTCCAGTAAAGCACTGTCGCCATGATTATCCAGTTTAAGCAATGCCAGCTTCGACAAGTCTTTCCCGTTTTCACCAATATTATCAAAAGTTTGCTGATGAAGGTAAGGCGTATAATAAACCCGGTGAATGGCTTTTAGGCTTTCCGTTAACTCAAAATCACCATCAGGTTTTTCTATTACATAAGTACAGTGATAAGAACTGGTGATCAGGCGTAACAGCGTGGTCTTGCCACCGCCATTGCCCCCTACGATACAGGAGAAGAGGCTTATGGCACTGTCCAGTACATCATCCAGGTAAAACGCATTAGGCGTTACACCCACCAAATCACCATTTGTGAAGGTATATAGATGCTGACCGCCAAAATTTATCGTCACCTCCTGGTGATCGTCCCCGAAGATATGGGGCAAATAGCCTCCGGGAATATGAACCGCAGCAATTCTCATGTAAGGTACTAGGTTAGTAATGCAGTAAAATGAACAAGTAAATAAAAATGCCCAGCTTGATACGTAATACCTTTAAAGCACCTGATACTTGTTTTTTGACGGTTTCTTCAGAAGTCCCCAGTTCTGCGGCAATCTCTTTGTAGGTCATGTGCTGCTTGCGGCTCATTTCAAAAACTTCGCGCATCCGTGGTGGTAGTTCCGCGATCTCCTTTTCAATGATGGCTTTTAACTGGTTCTCCCGTACCCGGTGGTCCGTCGGCACTTCACCCAAATCCGGCTTCAGGTTATTGATATATTTAAGCTTAACATCATTATGCGAAAAATGATCGAGGATTCGGTTACGCACCGCGCTGTACAAATAACCCGAAAGATTGCTGCTGATATGGATCGTCTCCCGTTTCAGCCAAAGATTGGTAAAAACTTCTTGTAGAATATCCTGCGCCTCCTCCTTATTCCGCAGCTTATTCCAGGCATGCTGGTGCAAAATGAACTTATAGCGGTGGTAGATCTCCGTATACGCAGTACTATCCCCCGAACGCAGCAGTTCGAGCAATTCCTGGTCCGTATACAAATCGTAGGCTTTCATCAATCGGGGCTAGTAAGCTTGTATAAAGTTACTTAAATAAAAAATCAATGTTAAGGAAAATTTATCTTTGATCGTTAAATAATTGTATAGATGCCCGACTACCAGCTTCCGCCGTTAAACGATCCGAAATTATTTGAAAGCCTGATCTGTGATCTTTTCAATGAAAACACGGACATACCTTCCTATAAATTATTCGGAAAGAACGGGCATCAGCAAAAGGGTATCGATATATTTTCCAATCATCAGCGGTCGGTCATCCAGTGCAAACTGAAAGACCTGACGAGGAACCGCGCATTGCTCAAACGGGAATTTTTCGCGGATGTTGAAGATACGATCAATAAGCTGATGGAGCATCAGCCGACACTTAGTTATGATACACTGTATATCGTAACTACGCTCAGCGAAGACCCTGATTTCGATGAATATTGCGAGGCCATACGGCTGGAAAAAGGTTTTCAGCCGACCATTATCTTTTGGGGCTGGGAGTCCATTCAAAAGAAGCTGGCCAAGACCAAGAATACCATTAAAACCTACTACCCGAATTTTGCCCATTATGCTGCACAGAGGGAAGACCTGATCAAGTACCGGGTCGAAATGAAGCAAAAGATCGAGCGTGACTTTGGCCTTTGGCTGAATTTTGATACCGGCAAACGAACCCGAAATTCCAAAATGATCATTCACTCGGTTGATGACCAGCACTATCCCCAGCACGTTTATAATACCTACGAAGAACCGCAATGGTTCGGCGCTGAGATCAGCAGGCTGAGCCACAATGGGCTGGGCTTTGTGACCGGCATCGTCAATATCTACTTATTCAGGGACGGCCAATGGACGAGCGAAATGCCGCTTGAAGAAGCCATGACGATCAAAACAGCGAGAATTGAAGTCGTTGCTTTTGAAGACATCGTCCAGTACGACCTCAATGGCGATGAGCATTATCCATGCCCGCACTTTTATTGCAAGTTCAACCATTCCGGTCGGCCATTCGTCGAAACTTATTACCAGAACCTTGACGAGGAAACAAAGGGCATTTATATGTTTTTTGACGACAACACCAAAAGGCCTTATTGAGCTTGACGCCGCTCCTCCATCACCAGCAAGATCACGCGGCACCACTCGAACTCATCTAATTCTTCGAAACAAGTTAAGTAAGCGCCCAGGTCTTTATCGATGACGGAGTCCATTACAAATCGAATATCTTTTTCCGGCATTTTTCGGATAATATTCAGGATATAGGGATCTTCAGCCGCTATATTAACAAGTTCAGCAATGGCCTTAAGTGTAAGGTTTAATTTAATTTGGTCTTCAGACATATTGCAAATATAGATTTATTGCGGCACCAGTGTTTCCGGCGCCATTAATGTACTTTTACAGAAGGCCAGTAAATGAGGGCCCTCCAATTCTTCATATAAGGCCGTTAAGTCGCGGTCACTACCCGTTTTCTGCACCAGGAAAGATGACTTACCCATTCCGCTCAAGGTCGCGCCATGTTTTTGCAGCAACAGCCAGAACCCCGGATCCATGCGTTCAGCGGTCACCCGATAGATCCCGACTTTCGGCAAAGGCATATCTGCCGACAAATAAGCTTTGGCCTTATAAACTTCGATGACCTTTTCCAGTTTATGCAGGATTGGATTTATTTCAGTGGCAACCATTTCTACTTCGATGGTGACCATTACGACTTCATTCAGATCAGTTCGGGCAACATTCAGGGATTGCACCGGAATATCGCGGCGATTGAACAGCATCAGTAATTGGGCCAGGAGGCCTTTCTTGTCATCCGCGTAAACGGTGATCACATAAGGGGTTTCGTTAGGGTTTGGCTTTCTCATTTTTCAGCATAAAAAAAGCCTCCCGGTTTTTCCGGGAGGCTATATATTGAGTAAAATTTATTTACAATATTACCCCCCGGCTGGAATCAGCAGGACCACAATAATAATCACGGCAATAAGTTGCGCGGCAGTATGATTAAAATTTATACGTTGATCCATTTGTGGGGTTTGTTCGTCCGCAATATAGGAATTCATCTGAAAATTTCGATATTCTTTCGTAATACTTGTTTGATGCAGAAATTACAGCGGTGGTGGGTTTTGCAAGAAATAAATTTACATTTTTACCTGCATGAAAATAGCTGTACTGGACGACTATCAACAAGTTGCTTTTACCTATGCTGATTGGTCAACTATTCAATCGAAAGCCGAAGTCACTGTATTTACCGATCACCTATCCGATGAAGCTGATGTGATTAACCGTTTATACCCGTTTACCATCGTTTGCGCCATGCGCGAGCGCACACCGCTCACGCGATTTATATTGAGCCAGCTACCTAATCTCAAATTGATCGTTTCTACCGGTAAACGCAACGCCGCCATTGACACCATAGCCTGCGAGGAACTGGGAATTGAATTGCGGTTTACGGATTATGTCGAAAGCGGCGCGCCGGAAATGACCTGGGCGCTTATCATGGCGATGGCCAGGAACATCGTTACAGAAAGTCATAACTTTAAAACCGGCAGCTGGCAAACCACCATCGGTGCCGACCTCAAAGGCAAGACCATCGGCATCATCGGCCTGGGCCGTGTGGGCCAAAAGATCGCCGCCTATGCCAAAGCTTTCGATATGAAGATCATCGCCTGGAGCGAGAACCTTACCACCGAAAAAGCCGCAGAACACGGCGCGGTGTTGGTTTCCAAACAAAGCCTGCTGCAATGGTCCGACTTTGTCACTGTTCATTTGGTACTCAGTGACCGTTCCGGAGGTGTCATCGGTGCTGCGGAGCTGGCTTTGATGAAGCCTTTAGCTTATTTGATCAATACGTCCCGCGGGTCTTTGGTCGACGAGGCGGCGTTAATAGCCGCGCTGCAAAACAACGAGATCGCGGGCGCGGCGCTTGATGTATATGGTACGGAGCCTTTGGGGACTGAGCATCCGTTGCGTACGCTCCGTAATGTTTTAGCGACGCCGCATATTGGATATGTCACCGAACAAACCTACCGGGTATTTTATGGCGATACCGTTAAACAGATCGAAGACTGGCTATTAAGTCCGTAATGGCACAGCGTCTATAAAAATGACCAGTCAAATTCATAAAAGGCAGTAAATCAATAGCATATAATTTATTTAAGGGTGCCACCCTCAAAGGAACCCATCAAAAATTGGCCGTCTCCGAACCTTTGTACCGTCGATCAGGCAAGAACAAGTTCATCCTGATCTCACGGTCTTTGACATCGGGGAATGAAGCATTATCCATTGCAGAAATGGAAATTATGCGAAGCTGAGATCATATCAATAAAGCGAACGCGCATAGGCAGCCGGGAGGCCGTATTGTAGAATACGACGTGAGTAGTTCCGAACATCATATATTATATATAATTATTAAAGGGGCCATGCGCCCCTTTTTTTATGCCCGAAATTATGGAAAATCAACGCTTAAAAGCCAGCGAGGTTAAGGAAAACCATTCACTTGCAGATCTCCTGGCACGCCTTGGCTATGAACCGGTAAAACGGGTTCGCAATGAACAGCTTTATTTGAGTATGCTGCGTGATTCAGATACCACGCCATCGTTCTCAGTCAACGATAAAAAGGGTACTTGGTTTGATTTCGGCGAAGGTAAAGGTGGAAATATTATTGATTTTGGCTTGCTTTACTGGCCGGGGGTTCCCTTTTATGAAGTATTGGAAAAGATTGTAAGTACTTGCAGCGGTATCGTTCCGGGTATTAGTCCTCCATTTAATTATAGGCGGCAACCGAGGGTAGAAAAAGAACCCAATTATGAGATCCTTGACATCAAAGATTTGGGTAACAACGCCGCGATTTTGAATTACTTGGAAAGCCGCGGCGTTAACACCGTCGCTGATGGTCGCCTCAAAGAAATCTATTATTATGTAGAAGATGATGACAAGAAACGTAGCAATTTCTTTGCGGCAGGCTGGCAAAATGAGCAGGGTGCCTGGGAAATCCGTAATTTGCATTTCAAGGGTTGTCTCGGCCATAAGGCGATCAGCTTCATCCCGAACTCCGAAAAGCGGCTCGCCGTTTTCGAAGGTTTTTTTAACTACCTGAGCTGGCTTACAGAATACCCGTTTGCACCGGACAGCGTACTCGTATTGAATTCGCTTTCCTTGCTTCAGACAGGGATTACCAGGGCACAGGATTTCCGGGAGGTGTCGCTTTATTTTGACAACGACCCGTCGGGACGGCAGGCCACACTTGACTTTAAAGCCGCTTTACCACACAGTATTGACCGGGCCGGTATATATGCAGGCTACAACGATTACAATGATCTGATCGTTGCGGAGCGGGTTAATTTGCAGTTGGGACGCTGAAAAGCGAACAAGTTCCCTTTTGGTTTTTTCCCTTGCAAGATGTGTTCGTGTCCGACAAAAAATCGCTCCGCTCATTTTTTGTCAGCCCCTCACAATCTTGCCCCGGACTTCGCTCCGTACCTACGCGAAGACCGGGGAGTATCGTAAACTCGCAACTCGTTTACTCTGATGAATGGTAGAGGAAGGACAAAGGGCAGGCCGCAAAAACAGGCCGAGAAAAAAACTAAAAAGATAGACGCCCGCTTTACCGAGGATGAATATGAGATTATCTGCGAAATGGAAAAAACCCTGGGGCTTAACAAAACTGAATTGATCAGGCACCGGCTGTTAAACGATGCCGGTTTGCTGATGGTGAATGCCAAAGAACTGATTGTTTTACTGGATGAGGTCGGCGCGGAAATGGGACGCTGCGGCAATAATATTAACCAGCTGGCCAAATACGCGAACATTTTAAGAAAGCGCGGAATTCCCTCACCAGTGGTCATTGAACGGTTTAACATTTTGTTTACGCAATATCTCAAAAACCAGCAGGCCTTAGACGCCAGTTTGCGCAGGGTGTTCAGGATGGCAGGCGCTTAGTTCAGGGCGAATTTGTTCCCAGCGAACAAGTTTGCTGCGCACAATTTCATTGCGAATTAGTTCAGGCCGCACTTGTTTATACCGTACAAGCGCTCAGCAAACAAGTTTGGTGCGTACAAGTTTAGACCGAACAAATTATGATCGTTCATATCCTGCCGCCCGCTGATGGGTTTCCGGCCGTCAGCTATAATACCGATAAGGTGGACGAAGGAAAAGGAGAATTGATGACAGTAGCGAATTTTGGCGCTTTACAGGGGCTTTCTACCGTCCGGCCCGAAGATTACAAAAATCATTTGGCGATGGTTTCGGCAACGAACAAGCATGTCAAAAGGCCGCAGTTTCATGTGGTGATCTCTGCCGAAGGCCGCACGTATGACAAGTACGAATTAACCGCGATTGGGGAGGAATGGCTGGCGCAGATGGGTTATGAAAAACAACCCTACCTGATCATCTTTCATATGGACACCGCCAATAATCACATTCATTTGGTGACCGCGCGGATCGACCGGACAGGCAAAAAGATCAGCGACCGCTTTGAAAAGAACCGGGCGATTGAAGTACTCAACCGCATCATGGGTATCGATCCAAAACATGATGCCAAAGCCGATATTGAAAAAGCGCTGGCTTTTCGTTTTGCAACCGAAGCACAGTTCCGTATGATCCTGGAGAGCAAAGGTTATGTATTGCGGGAACGGGATGGACAGTACGAAGTGATCAAATTCGGCCATTTACAGGAAACGATTGACCGGAGTTTGATCATTGAGCGCTTAAACAAAGACCTTGATCAGCAAAGGCTCAACCAGTTCAAAGCCTGGTTCCATAAATATGCGGCCATTCACGATACTAACTTAGAGAAAGGGCGCAAGGGTTACCAGTCAGAATTTGCGGCTATCATGAAAGTCAGGTTCGGCGTTGAACTGGTCTTTCACGCTTCCGGCGACAAGGAGCCTTATGGTTATACCGTGATCGATCATTCCGGTAAAAATGTTTTTAAAGGCGGTGAGATCATGCCTTTAAAAGAGTTATTACATATCAGCGCGGTTGAAGCCCCGGATAAAGAAAAGCCAAAGGTTCGTTATGAAAACAACAATCAGCAAATGCACTATTACGGCGCGCTTTTAAAAGCGGCGATGTATAATTACCCTGATCTGACGCAGGGCTTACAGCACCAGGGTTTGGTCATCATTAAAAACGAAGATGGCTTTACCCTGCATGATCCGGCAACCGGTGTATTTATCAATACGGCTGAGCTTTTGAACGAAAAACAACAGTCATCATTAACCTATCACTTCCGCGATGCACAACAGACACGGCAACGGGTGCCTATTCCAGGTATCAGCCTGGCTTCAGACGTTGATGATGATGCCATTTTAGGCATGAAACGCCGCCGAAAGAAGAAAGCAAGAACCAATCTCCGCTGACATTTAAAACAATACTTATGGTGATTATTATCGGGAACCAGAAAGGCGGTGCCGGGAAGAGCACGCTTACACTTTTGCTGGCCAATTACCTCACGCAAACCAAAAAATGCAAGGTCACGGTGCTGGATATGGACTACCAGCAATCCATTTCGCAAAAATTCGAGAAAGCCAAAATACTGGAGAATGCCGAGCCTTATGAAGTGCTGGCCTTTGGTTTATCCGACTTTCCGATGATGGCCGATACCATTCGGGATAACCCGAAAGATATTGTTTTGATCGACCTGCCGGGCAAACTGGATGACGACGGTTTGATTGGCGTGTTTAAAGCGGCGCAGGTCGCGATCTGTCCCTTTGCTTATGACGAATTCAGTTTTGAATCGACCATACCCTTTGCTTTGGTACTCAAAAAGATCAACCCGGAGGTGCATTTATTATTTGTGCCCAACCGCATCAAAGCCAATGTCAAATATGAGATCAAGGCGGATGTGAACGAGCAATTGAACCAGTTAGGGCACGTTACCGAAGCGATCGCCGACCGGATCGATTTCCAGCGCACGAACACTTTCCAGACCCCTTTCAATGTACAGGCGCTGCTCTTGCCGGTGTTCGACCGGCTTTTTAAAGACTTTATCCAACCTTATTTATGAGCGAGATCAAAACCCTGGCCGACCAGTTAAGGAGCAAGATGGCCAAACCGGACATACCGGCAAAGCCAGTCAAGGTGGTTAAACCCAAATCAGCCAAACCGCCCGACATCCCGGAGATCGTATCCATAATGCGCGATCTCGATGTCAGCGCCAACAAAACGCTGATCCATGCCCGCGTGGATGCGCAAACCGCCCAGATGATCCATCACCTGAAGATCGCTACCGGTATCGAGGTGACCCGCCTGATCTGCTATTCCATCCAGGCGCTGTTCGACCAGAACCCCGAACTCAAATCATTAATCAAAGCACACTTAGCCAACTTCGAGCTATGAACCCAAAAATCCTTCGCCCACTGCGCGACCCGGCCTTTAACGAGATACTCGACCGTATCCGGGCCTATGATAACAGCGACCATAACAGCCTGGTGCATATCCGCCTCGATGAATATACGGTCGTGATCCTGAACCAGCTCAAGCTGGCGACCGGCATTGATATGACCATCGTGATGGCCTTTGCGATCAGCGAATTATTGAAACAGCACCCGGAACTGCGGCTGGCTATCGACCAATTCTTAAAACAACTCAACACATGAACTGGACATATTTTTTATTCTGGCTGGCTGGTGGCTATGGCATTTATTACTTCGTTGTCGTTCTTTCTGACCTGGCGCGCAGCAAAAGGCAAGGCGTAGCCAGCGGTCATCCGCATGAGCTGACCTTTTCTGAACAGGTAACGCCGGTTCAACCGGCAACGCAGGAAATACAGCCAACAAAATCCACCAACAAAAACGAAGTGCTCGGCTCCGGTGGGGTGCCGATCACCGACCTCTTTCGCCTGGCCAAACAGGAAGCCATCATTTACACGCGCGGCGTCAGCTTCTAACATGAAAGTTTATTTATGGATTTTTTGCTGTTGCCTGCTGGCGTTCGGCGCAACGGCGCAACCCGGAATTTCCGAAATGCAGCAGGCGCAGCAGAATTTAAGGTCGACTTTCTTTTCCGCGATGGACTGCTCGTTGGTGCTGGCCGCTGTATTCGGCATTATCGGCGCGGTACGCATTTACCATAACTGGCAAATGGGGAACCCGCGTATCGATGAGCAGGTGGCCGCCTGGTTCTTTGCCGCATTTTTTATGGTGCTGGCCGGAGCCTTCCTGCGCGGCGTGTTTGGCCTGTAGTGCTGAGCTTGTCGAAGCATTTAATACCCCTCCATAACCCCGGCGGTTCCCGATGATTCGGGGCCGCCTTTTTTTTTCACCAAATTTTTAATACCCCTAAATGAACAAAATCAAAAAAATGTGGGCCACAGCCGTGGTCCTTGCATTGGGCACGGCATCCGCCTTTGCCCAAAACGGTGTGACCGGGCTAAACTCCGCCACCACTTCGCTTAAAACTTATGTAGCCCCGGTGACCAATGTCACGCTGGTCATCGGCGGTATTGTCGGCATCGTCGGCGCGATCCGCGTGTACTCGAAATGGAACAGCGGCGACCAGGACATTAATAAAGAATTAATGGGTTGGGGCGGCAGCTGTGTGTTCCTCGTGGTATCCGCAGTCGTGATCAAAGCTTTCTTTGGCCTTACCTAATGGCAAGGCAATTCCAGGTGTACAAGGGGCTGCAAAGGCCCCTCGTGTACCGGGGCTTTAAAGGCAAGTTTATCTATTGGGGTGTGGCTTCGCTTTTGGCCGGCCTGGTATTGGGCGCGTTAACAATGGCGCTGGTCAATATGTGGCTGGGCCTGATCGTCCTGATCGCCGCCGTTGCAGGCGGGTTAATCTTTATCGCTGCCAAACAGAAACAGGGTCTCCATATCAAAGCCCGCCCGACGGGCATTTTCATTCACCAGGTCAACTTCAAAAATCTCTCCCGTTATGGCCGGAAAACAAGTCTTTAATATTCCTTACATCGGTATCGATCATTATAACGGCACCGATATTTTAGTCGGTGCAGGCGGCGAATGTTCGGTGGTTATCCAAATCACTAACCCGGTTACCCGCTTCTCGGCTGCCTCGGCAGCTTACGATGAGTTCCATGCCCTGATGATCAACGTGGTCAAGATCATGGGCGATGGGTATTTGCTGCAAAAATCGGATGTGATCAGCAAGGAAAAATACCCGCTCCAATCAAGCGGCGAGTATTTACAGCAGAAATACAATGAGCATTTTGCCGGTCGCGATTACATTAAAGTTAATACCTATATGACGCTGACCCGCCAGGTGCGCAAGGGCGCTTTTTATGTATTTGATAAAAAGGCGCTGCGGGATTTCAGCCAGCAATTGGATAAGGTGATGGACATCCTGATCGCCGCAAAGACGACACCCGTGATCCTGATCGAGCAGCAGCTTAACCTGCTCATCATGCAGTTCCTGGCTATGGACTTTAAGCCGGAACATATCGTGCTCAACAACTTTGCGCCGAACGATACCGAGATCAAAATGGGCGACCGCGCTATCCGCAATATCCCGCTGATCAATATTGATAACGTAGATCTGCCGCCGACAGTAAGTACCCATATCGAGATGAATGAAAAGGAAACCCTGCGGGGTTTCCCGGTGGATTTCCTTTCGTTCCTGTTCCGGGTGCCGGATTTCGAGGTGATCCTGTTTAACCAGGTCATCGATATACCCAGCCAATTTATGACGCTCAAAAAGTTGGAACTGAAAAAGAAACGGCACTCCGGCATACCCGACCCGGCCAATACCTTATGTGTTGAAGATATTGATCTGCTTTTAAATGATGTGGCACGGGAGAACCAGTTATTGGTCAACTGCCATTTCAATATTGTGCTGGCAGCACAACAGGACAAAATTCAAAAGGCAGCAAACTTTATTGAAAGCGCGCTTTTTGGTTTAGGTATTATGGCCAGCAAGAATGGCTATAATCAACTGGAACTTTACCGTTGCGCGTTGCCGGGTAATGCCGTGGAGCTGAAAGATTACGACTGGTTCCTGACCACCTGCGATGCGGCGGTTTGCTTCTTTCTGAAGGAATCGATGCCGCTGGATGAGCCGTCCGATTTTTTGGTACGCTTTACGGATCGGCAGGGCGTACCGGTAGGCATTGACGTAGCCGATCTACCGATGCGTACTAACCGCATCAATAACCGCAACAAGTTCGTTTTAGGCCCCAGCGGGTCGGGTAAATCCTTTTTTATGAATAGCCTGATTGAACAATATATGCTGTTCAATATGGATATGGTCATTGTGGACACCGGGCATTCCTATTCCGGGTTGTGCGCCTATTATAAGGGGAAGTACATCACCTATACCGATAAGAAACCGATCACGATGAACCCCTTCCAGATTACGGTAGAGGAATTCAATATTGAGAAAAAGGATTTCCTGATTACGCTGGTCGGCCTGCTTTGGAAAGGTGCCGATGGCGTTTTCAGCCAGGTCGAGCGCGATGTGATCAGTAATGTCATCAATGCTTATTACCTCGTCTATTTTGAACAGGAAGAATTACCTGTCATTTCTAAAAAAGACCAGTTCGCCATCCGAAAAAAAGTAGCCGAAGAAATGAAAGGCGGCACCGGTTTTACGCTCTTTCCCGAATTTGAGATCGAAGTGCTGGACAACGAGCTGGCCGGTGAACTGCCCCGCGACGATCAGGCGCTGGTGGATGCGCTGACGCATTCGGGAGATACGCTAACGCCTAATGAAGCGAATCCTTTTCGCGCCGCTTATGATGAGAAGTTTCATGTTGCTGTTAAGGAGGAACAACTGCGCCGCCTCAAAGCCGAGGGCAAGCCGCATATCGAGCAGCTCAATTTCAATAGCTTTTACGAATTCGCGCTCTGGAAGATCCCGGAGATCAAGCAGGAAGAACACATCCCTTTCGATGTCGATGAGTTTCGCTATGTATTGAAGAAGTTTTACAAGGGCGGTGAATTTGCGCAGATCCTGAACGAAGCAACCGATTCGTCGCTGTTTACCGAGCGCTTTATTGTCTATGAAATTGACGCGGTGAAAGAAAATCGCGTCCTCTTTCCCATCGTTACGCTGGCGATCATGGATGTGTTTATCCAGAAAATGCGTTTCCGCTCTTCCCGCCGTAAAGCTTTGGTTGTGGAAGAAGCGTGGAAGGCGATCGCAAGCCCACTGATGGCCAACTATTTGGTTTATTTATATAAGACCGTACGGAAATTTTGGGGCGAGGCCATTGTGGTAACGCAGGAGTTAGGCGACATCATCGGCAATGCCGTGGTTAAAGACAGTATCATCAATAACTCCGATACGGTATGCCTGCTGGACCAGACCAAGTTCAAGGACAATTATAACGAGATCGCCGCGCTTTTATCCATCAATGAAACCGAACGCAAAAAGATTTTCTCGATCAACCAGTTGGAAAATACCGAAGGGCGCGGCCGCTTCAAGGAAGTGTATATCCGGCGCGGTTCGGTTGGCGAAGTTTACGGGGTAGAGGTCAGCCTGCACCAGTACATGACCTTTTCAACGGAAAAGCCGGAAAAATCCGCCCTGCATATTTATATCGAATACTTTGGCCATTACCAGCGTGCGCTCGACCTGTTCGTGCAGGACTTCCAAAGCAGCCAGATGACACTGGCGCAATTCGTCAGTCATATTAACCAAAACGGACAACCTCTTTTATACATAACAGATGAAAATTTTATCGGCCCTTATCATGTTGCCCCTTATGATGTGTAAAGCCGCATTCGGGCAGGAAATTGTGGTTGACCCGGCGACTTCTGCGGCTATTGCCGTTAACAGCGCGGTCATCAACGGACAGTTGAATACCACGAATAATAATCTCAGCGCCATACAGCGAGGACAGTTGGCGGTAACGAGTCAACTGGTTATTGTCAACGATCTGCAAAACAAGATCTACACCGGCCTGAGCCAGGTCGCTTCGGTTATCAATAACCTCACTTCCATTAAAGAGATCGCCAGCTGCGGGACGGATATCGTCAACGATGTCGGCCAGGCGGTTACCATTGCTAAATCTGATCCCGTCTTATTGCTGTTTGCCGAAGGAGGCGCGCGTGAATTTCAAACGCGGGCGGTTACACTGGCCGCCGATGTCAGCGCATTTGTGCTTAAGGGTGGCTCAAACCTAATGGATGCGGGTGAACGCGGCAGGCTGCTTAACCACATTGAAAGTGAAATGCAGATCCTGCGGGGCATTGCTTACGGTATGGGCCGGGCCATGTACTGGGCCAAAATGCGCGGCATCTGGGCTTCACTCAATCCCTGGGCCGAATGGAAAAACATGGACGTGCAGATCGCCAACGACGTATTGAATAACGCTAAATACCTGAAGCAATGAAAAACATAATTGTATGGTTGCTTTTGGCTTTCTGCTTGAAGCTTTCCGCTTCTGCGCAGCAGAGTACCCTTGACATTGCCGGTATTCATCAGTTGATCGATCAATCAAAATCCGAGCATACCCAACAGGTCAATGCCCGCAATAACCAGGCAACGGTCACGGCCAACGAGCAGGCGAACCTGACGCTGCTGACAAAAATGAAGAATATCTATCGCACTTTACAGAACCGCTACAATACATTGGGCACGGCCATCAATATCGCAGACATCGGTATCTATGCTACCCCCGAGGTGAAGCAGATCGTCAGTTACCAGGCCCAAATTGTCAGCCTGGTGGAAAAGAATCCCGCGCTGGCTTTTTTAGGCTACCAGACGGAGATCGAATTTGTCGAAAAAGCACAAGGGTTGATTGGCTATGTTACCGGCCTGACCTTATCCATCGGAGATGTGAATCAAATGAAAGCATCTGACCGGAAGCTGTTGTTTGATTATGTATTGATGCAGCTTTCTGAGATACAGGAATTATCGGGTAACCTGGTCAATACGCTGACCTATTCCAGCCTGAATTCTTTACTGCGTTCGATCAATCCCTTTCAGAATTATATCGACCAGGATAAAAACGTGGCTGAAAGCATTATTCAAAACGCCAAGTACCTTAAACAATGAAAAGTATTATTTTATTCCTGCTTTCAGCTTTAGGCTTTTCGCTTTCAGCTCATGCGCAGCAATATGTTTTCGACCCGAAATACTTCGCCTCGGTCGAAGCTAACCAGGCCGTGCGGAGCAGCGCCGAGGAAACCCATAACCAATATTTGGGCAAGATCAACAATAACATTGAAGACCTGAATACCAATGTCGGTTCCGTGGTGCTGGCGCAGGAAATGATCTATAACGGTTTATCCAATGTGAACTCCGCCTTAAAGGATGGCTTAGAAGTCAAATATATGGCGACGATCACGGCTGACATGATCAGCTATTTGAACCAGGCGCTGGCTTTGGGAAAATCCGACCCCTATTTATTGCTGTTTGCGACCAATATCGCTGGCGAAATGAAGGTGCGGTCGGTAGCGCTCGTCAGCGAGGTTTCCACCTATGTACTCAAATCCGGCGATAATATTTTGGCGGACTATAACGGCCGCGACCAGCTACTCAAAAAAGTCACCAATACCTTGCAGATTTTAGACGGTCTGGCCTATGGTGCCTGGCGGGCGATGTATTGGGCCAAACAGCGCGGGATCATCGCTTCGATAAACCCGTGGCAGGACTTTATCAATAAGGACAAATACTTTGTGGAGCAGATCATTATGAATGCTAAGTACCTGAATCAATAACGCAAAATTCCGGATTTGCGACTTCTGTTTAGTATTTTTGAGCATGAAGCAACACAGTGGTATGAAGGGGTATGATATTGTCGTGTTACTCAAAGTCCTGTCGATGGCAGAAGGCTGGAGTAGCAGCGATCTTGCCGATTCCCTTTTTATCAGCAAATCAAAGATTAACGAATCGTTGAACCGATCTAAAATCGCCAGACTCTTGAGTGTTGATCAAAGAATGGTACATAGGAATGCGTTTTACGAACTCATTGTTCATGGTCTGAAATATGTTTTCCCAACACAGGCGGGTGAAAGGGCTGTCGGTGTTACAACCGGGCATAGTTCGCCCATCCTCAAAGCGTATTTTATATTTGAGGAAAGCGACCAGTATGTATGGCCCAGCGCATACGGCAAGACCGAGGGATATGCCATTCAGCCGTTTTACCCCGAGCAACCGCTTGCAGCGTTAAGTGATCAATTGCTGTATGATAAATTAGCGCTGATCGATGCCATCCGCGCCGGAAGAACCAGGGAACGAAATAAAGCGGCAGAATTACTCAAGGAAATTTTCATGGCGAGATATGGAACGATCATCGAAAGTAGACGAATTACTACAAAACATCAATAACATTCACGAACTGGGTCGCCAGCATGCCTTTGACCTCGGTAATCCCTTTTATGCCAAATACCCGGGCGACGGCGAACATTATACCAAAGAGCTGCCGACTGGTGAAAAGTTTCTTGTAGATATTGAAATCATTATGGATGATAACGATATGCCCGTTCAAATCAAGGATACCATTATAAAAATGTTGTAAGAACAACCTCCATCAAAAAATCCTACTCATTAACAGGCGGCCACCCGGTCGCCTTTTTTATTTACCAATTTCATGAAAAAAATTAGCATAATATGCCTGTGCCTGCTTTGTTGCGGGCGCCTGTTTGCGCAATCCATCATCAAGGATGACGCCGTCGATAACCAAAGCCAGCGGATGGTTTTCCAGCAATGGGACCAGAACAAGTTCTACCCCAAAGCGGGCTTTCTAAGTTTGAACCCTTATTACTGGCTGGTCTGGGGATTGTTCGATCCGAACTACCACAAAACAGATATCCGGCCTTTGAGCGCCACCGGCGAGCAAACTCAGCGCCTGGCGCTGGTCAGTACGATGAACGGTATTGACAACCGTTATAAGCTACAATCGGATACCGCGCGCAATACGGCGCTTTCTCAAATTGCTTCGCAGTCGGGCTTGTTGTCGGATGCCGCCCCCTTATGGTTGCTGTATTATAAGCAGCAATTCAACCCGTTGCTGAATTATTCGTCCGTTTCTATTTTAGGCGGGCTATCGCCGCAGGTCAGCGGCAAGCTGGTTTCCGAGGGGCTATACGGCTGGTACACCGGGGAGTTGGATAAGCTGAAAGAAAGATTGAACGGCGCACGTTCCACCGATATGGACCGGGGTTCACGCATCATGGCTTATTACCGGATGCTGAATGAATATAAGAATTTATCATCGGTCTGGGCCATCCGTACCTCGTCCGCGCAAATGACTTTGGATATGGCGGCGCACCAGCAGTCCCTGCAAAAAGGTACGGTAACTATTCCCAACTGGACACCCAACAGCGATGTGCAGATCGCTAATAAGGTACTCCAAAACGCCAAATACTAATGAAGCAGAAATTAATTTATTTATGCCTGCTGTTTTCCCTGTGGGGAACGGCAGGCTTTGCCCAGACAGCCACTGTCGATACCGCGATCAGCAGGAAGTCTTTGCAATACTTACAGGGCGACGCGGTTTATGAAAGCGGCGTCATGGTCTTTTTAAAGGGCCTCAAAGGTTCGATCTGGAACCATTTCAGTATGTTCATCGGTGATGCGCAGGCATTGGCTGCCATTTTCATGATCATCTTTTTTGCCATCAAAAGTTACGAGATGATGGTCGGCGACAAGCAAATGGAGATCATGCCGCTACTGCGCCCCTTCGGTTTAGCCATGATCATTATATGGTGGGGCGGCTTTGTCAAAATGGTTGCCTTTCCGACGGATCTGGTCGCCCAGCAGACCGAGCAGATGTTTGACAGCGTGCAGAGCGACGTGGATGGCTTGCGCTTCACACGCGCTAACCTGATGCTGCAGGTCGCCAATTCCCTGTATACTTTCCAGGCGCAGGCCGATGTGGCTGAAAAGGAAAGCGACACTTGGTACGGGCAGGCCTGGAATGCGGTGACCAGTACAGTGAAGCAGGGCATTGCCGATGTGGTTTCCCCACTGCTGGAACTGAAGAACCGGCTGACGGTCGGGATGCAATTGCTCTTTACGCAGCTGCTGGAGTTACTCGGCATCTGGATTTTGAGAATAGCTGTGTACATAATTTTCATGATTCAAATTATCTATTCTTCCATCCTGATTATCCTGGGGCCATTCTCCGTAGCGGTAAGTATTTTGCCCGCTTTCCGCGATAGCTTCAGCACCTGGGTTGCGCGTTTTGTGTCGGTTAATTTGTATTCCGGCATCGCTTACCTCATCATGTATTTATGCGGACTAATGCAACAATATGCGCTCACCTCCGAGATCAGCAAGTACCAGGAACTGGTCGGCAAGACAGGCGCGCCTGCGGACATGGCGAAACTGGCAGTATTTGCCGGTAACGGAATTTTATCCTTTGGTACCGTCATTATCGTTTTTGTGATCGGTGCCATCTGTATGTTCACCGTGCCCAGCATTTCTACCTGGATCATTTCTACTTCGGGTGTCAGTTCAGCCGCATCTAACTTCGGCCGTGGTGCCAGTACCATGGCCGGTGCTACCCGTATTGTCGGCAGTTTCATTTAACCTCTTTACCAACCTTTTATGATCGTTAAAAATATCGAAGCCAAAATAAGGCTGGCGACCTGGGTGGCTTTTGGCAGTTTTTTGACTTCCATCGTTTTGTCGGCCATTTGCTGTTCGTATTCCTACCGCCAGGTCAACGATGCCCGCAAAAGTATTTATATTCTGAGCAACGGTATTCCGCTGCAAGCCAATCAAACAGATATGCAGGTGAACCGGCCGGCCGAGTACCGCGCGGACATTGATCTCTTTCACGCACTGTTCTTTTCGCTCACGCCGGATGACAAGTACATTGAATACCAGTTAAAAAAGGCGATGTACCTCGTCGATGAATCAGGTGCCGACCAGGTGAACAACCTGAAGGAGAACGGCTTTTTTAACTCCGTCCTATCATCCAGTTCGGTCATTACGCTGCAAACCGATTCTATTTCCCTGGATATAGCTAAGCGGTATTTCCGCTATTACGGCAAGCTGAAGATCGACCGGCGCAGCTCGACCGTCATCCGTTCGCTCATAACTGAAGGCTACTTGAAAGACATCCCGCGCAGTGACAATAACCCGCACGGCGTGCTCATTGTGAACTGGAAAACGCTCGAAAATAAAGACCTCGAAAATGTTCAGAAAAATACATTCTAACCGCGATCCCAGGGATACGCTGTATAGGGAACTGCGCAAGGAGTTTTCGGTCTATGCGGAGAAGGGCAATAACTTCGGCAAGCAGTTCGCTGCTAAATATCCCCGCCTTCTTTTTGGATTAATGACGGCTCTGCTACTTGCTTCGGCTGTACTGGCGGTATGGCTGCACCCCAAAATGGTGCCGCCTGAAAAAGTCAAAGTAAAGCCGCGAAGCGAAGTATTGAACAGCAGTTTTGACCAAATCCTGGCAGCAGGTGCGGCACTCAAAACGACTATTCATTTACGGCGGCAGGTCGATAGCATTACGGCGAAAAGAGTATTGACTAAGGCCGACAGTTTAACGCTGGTTCAAGATCTGGACAGCCTCCAGCATATTCGTCTCACCTTACCCCATTAGCATTATGTCAATCAATTTAAAACAACCCAAATACATCCTGCCGCTCATCCTGCTGCCTTTCCTGTGCTTGTTCTTCTTTGTTTACCACAGCGGTTTTGCCGCTAAAAAGACCGAAGACAAACCTGTAAATGGTATCAATACTTCGGTCGGGCAAGTTTCCGGCGATGTCCAAAAGAAGCAGCTCGACGATAAGCTGGATGCTTACCGCAATACTTATAAAGAAGGCGATGGCATGACGGCCGTTAATGCCCTGCCAGCCGAAAAAACCACCAACCCCGCCTTTCAAAGCAGTTATTCCGACAAGGAAAAGAAAATGCTGGATTCGATCAATGAAGCGATGAAAGCCAAATATGGCCAGGGGGCGGTCAGCCCGCCGAAGCGAAAAACAGGCGACAACGACCAGGCCATGATCCAGGCGTTAAACGGGCTGAAGAACCGGCATCCTGCTCGAAACAATCCGGGTTCAGCAGATCAGCAAGTCAAAGACCCGATGGAAACGTTCCGGCAGCAGATGGCCTATTTGGACAGCATGAACAAGGCCAATGACCCGGCTATCAAAGCCGAACGGCAAAAGTCTGAAGCCCTGGCGAAAGTGGCCGCGCAAAAAGCCAATGAACCCAAATTAGCTGTCCGGCTGGCCGATGCACCTTCAACGGCATTTAATACCGTGCTGCCGGTAAAGCACCCGGACTTTATTAAGGTAGTCATCGATGAGAACCTGACGGGCTATGCCGGTTCACGTATCCGCCTGCGGCTGCTGGACGATATTGATGCCGGGAGTTACCGCATTCCCAAGGGCACTTATCTCTATGCGCTGATCACCGGCTTTTCCGGGCAGCGTGTGGAGCTGACCGTCAAATCCATTTTGTATGAAAACAAGATCCTGCCGGTCAAATTGCAGGTGTACGACCTTGACGGACTTTCGGGGCTGTATGTGCCGGAGTCGGCTTTTCGTGATTTCACCAAAGACCTCGGCACCAATACCGTACAGGGCGTTACCATTGACGGTGGCGGCACCGGATCGGTGGCCAGCCAGTTCGCCATGAGCACGGCCAGTAAAATGTTTGAATCCACTTCATCGGCTATCGCCGGGTTGATCCATAAGGACAAGGCCAAGATCAAATACAATTCCTACCTCTATTTAATCGATAACGAAGCGCTGGAAAAAGCGCAGCAACATTACTAATCATGAAAAAAATATTCGTATTTCTTGCCGGTTTATTGGCAGGCCTGCACAGCTATGCGCAGCTGACGCCCTTTGCGGAGGGCGTAAAAATGAACGCCTTGCCCATCATTTACCTGCCCGAAAATGTATCGGTGCAGTTCATTTCACCGGAACCGATCCAGTACGTGGATATTTCGGCCAAATCGGTCATCGGCGATCTGCCGCTTAAAAACGTGCTGCGTATCCGCATAAAGGATTCGATCAGTTCGGCCGATGCGGTGATTACCATTGCCGGGGAAAAGTTTATGGCACAATACCATGTGATCCGGGCCGATTCTGTTACCGCCAGGGATAGCCGCACCGAAATTACCATCAATCCCGGCGACACCCGCCCGCTGGATATTTCGGGCATCGGGCTTTCGCAAAACCAGCTAAAGCAGTTAGCGCTTAACCTGTTTTGTAAACGGCCGGGCCACGCGATTGAAAAAACGAAAGCGTTCGACCTGAAAGCAGAACTGTACCATATCTATACCGCGGATGATTATGTATTCATTGACCTGGGTTACCGGAATAAAACGAACCTGGCTTATAATATTGAAGACTTCCGTTTTCATATTGATGATAAAAAGATCACCAAGGCCACCAATGTACAGTCGGTTGAACTGAAGCCTGAATTCATCTTATTAAATAACCCGCTTTTTCAAAAGACCTACCGCAACATCATCGTCCTGAAAAAAATGACCTTTCCGGGGAACAAGGTACTGCACATCGAATTGAGCGAAAAGCAGATTTCTGGTAGGGTGATCACTTTAAATATCAGCTATCAAGATGTGCTCGATGCAGATGTAATCCCGGTTAATTAATAATACTGTATTTTTGAATGGCATGAAAAAACGCGTAGACCTTTCTCAAATATTTCCCAAATATGTTTTTTGGGATGCGGACCCGAGCCGCCTCGATGTGGAGCGCGATTTAGGCCTGATCATTCCGCGCGCGTTGTTTGTGACAGACGAAACTAACTTTGAAATGAACATTCAGAAATTAGAAAACCTCTATTCCAAAGAAACCATTCTATCAACACTGCAATACACCAGGGAAAATATTAGCAACAAGGTTTGCGAATTGGTTGCCAAACGCTACCAGGTTGAACCGTTTTATAGGTGGTCGATTAAATAAAATCTTGATTTTAGTTTAATGCGACGGTAATCCCATCCACTCAATAATTAGCTGCCCCTCCAGGCGGCTTTTTTTATGCCTTTCTTTTTATGCATCCTTTAAAGCTACTGGAGCCGGACGAACGCGAACGCTATGATTATTTGCAGAAAGTCTTCGAGGAAGAATTTGAGCAAACCCACCTGGCATTTCACGTCAGTGGCATCCTCATTTATGAGATGCTGAACCTGCTGGCTGCCTGCAAATACTTGTTTGATGAGTTCGGTTTCCCCGAAAGCGAGGACAGCCGCCTGTTGCGTTACGCCGTCACCGGCACTATTGCCGAATACCTGGAAGGAGATTTAGCCCATGGCTTTTAACAGTTCAAAAAAACTGTCCGGTAATATCGATGCGCTGCGCATCGCCTTATCGGAACAGGAAAGTTATACCCCGGAAGAAGTGGAGGTATTGAAAGGCTATGCCGGGTTCGGTGGCCTGAAAGCCATCCTGTTCGGTGCCGGGCCTGTAGAAGAATGGGTACAGCAAAATGCCTCCGCCAATGATCTGAAATTGCATCCGTTAGTGATCGTCTTGCATGAGCTGCTCCGGGAGAAATTATCGCCTGCCGATTACAAGTCGGCCATCGACGGGATGAAAAGCAGCATCCAGACGGCATTTTATACGCCGGAACTGGTGCCGGGTGCTTTGTATGCCGCCATGAAGGATCAGGGCATATTGCCGCAGCACCTGTATGAGCCGAGCAGCGGGGCCGGTATTTTTATCACTGAAGCGGTTAAGGCCTTCCCGGACTTGCAGGAGATCAACGCGGTAGAAAAGGATGAACTGACCGGCAGCATTTTGATGGCGCTAACGCAGTCCATATCCGTAAACAGTATTGTTCAGATTCGCGGATTTGAAGAAACAGTCCCGGACGAAAAAGGCAAATACGATTTCATAACCAGTAATATCCCCTTCGGTAATTTCAAGGTCTTCGACCCGGCCTACCAGGGCAGTACCGTAACCAACAAGATCCATGATTATTTCTTTGCCAAGGGCCTGGATAAATTGGGAGACGGCGGCCTGCTGGCTTATTTAGTTACGGATGCCTTTTTAAACACGGCTTCCAATACACTGGGACGTAAGCATGTCTTTACCTCGGCGGATTTTATCAGCCTGTCCGTCCTGCCGGATAATTTGATGAAGGATACTGCCAATACGGAAGCCCCGAGCCATTTGCTCCTGGTGCAGAAGAACGATCATAAAGAAGCTTTTACCCCGGCTGAATTGTTGCTGATCGAAACGGTCGAGCAGGAAAATAGCTACGGCAAATTTTCGGTCAATGCCTATATCGACCGGCACCCAGAACTGCGCCTGGGCGACACCACCGGCGAGGGGAAAAATCAGTATGGCAAGCCAAGCCAGATGCTCTGGCAGAAAGGCCCGCTGGAAGATATCCGGCAACCGCTGATGGAACAGATAGCGGAAGGCCTGGCAGCGAATTTTGACCGGGATCGCTGGAAAGCATTACAGGAGCAACTGGATGAGGAAAGGTCAGCCATTAAATCCGGCAATAAAACCGTGGCCAACGCACGGTTTTTTACTTTTCTGCCCATGCCGGAACTACCTGCTGGTGATGTCTCAACACAAGGGCAGTTAGGCCTTTTTGATGCGCCGACTTTTAATAATGACCAGGCCCACGGTTATTTATCCGATCTGGACAGGGTCTTTGTTGATCCGGCCACCGGCAGGCAGATCAGTACCATCCGCACGACCACCCGGCCTGAGCATGACAGTATTGTGCTGATCACCGCGCAAGCCAAATCTTCCGGCCGCTACCTGTACAAATTATACAGTAATGTGCAGGAGCTGAGTTTTTCCAACAAATGGGTCAGCGGTAATACGCTAACCTATGAACTCAAAGCTTTATCGGCCAAACTCAAACAATTCGGGCATGATTACCGCTACGAGGGTGACCGGAGTTTAGAACCTGTTTTTGAATTACTGCCCGATAGGCCGGTGCCCTTCACCAATATCAAGCCTTTTTATAAGCGGGATACTTTGGTGATCCATGAAGGCAAGGCGGGTCTGACCGGCCTGATCGAGAACGGCCAGGCGGACTTTAAGCCGTTTGATAGTCAAGTTGATTTGTCGTTTTTCCGGCAATACATTGCCCTGCGCGATAGCTATATGGAACTGTACGCGAAGGAAGTGGAAGCCTTACAGGTGCAGCCGCACTTGCGGGTGTTGCTCAACCGCAATTATCAAAGCTTTACCGGGAAATTTGGTGACCTGAATAAAGGCAGCAACCGGAACAAGATTTTACAGGATGCCGCGTTGGGTTTCGTGGTACTGTCCTCCTTGGAGCGACGCGAAAATGAAGCCTGGTCAAAAGCCGATATCTTCTTTGGCCCGGTGTTCGCGCAGCAGGAAGACCTGCACACCGATGATCCGGCAGAGGCCCTGGCTCGTAGCCTGAATGATAAGGGCATCGTTGACCTGGATTATATGAGTACCATGACCGGGCTGGACGAATACGCGATCGTCCGGCAGCTGGACGGCAAGATATTGATGAATCCGGTCAGCCGCACCTGGGAAACCAATGACAGCTACCTGTCCGGGAACGTGGTGCAGAAATTGGAGTTGACGGAGCGGGCGGCGGAGGCGCATCCTGATGATTTACAGATCGCACGCAGTCTGGCAGCGATCCGGCGGGTACAGCCCGAGAAAATACCTTTTGAATTACTGGATTTTAACCTGGGCGAACGCTGGATGCCGGTGGAATACTACCAGCAATTTGCCAGCGACCTGTTTGGCCTGGACACGCATATCGAATACTTTTCCTCCGCAGACAGTTTCAAAGTCACCTATAAGAACGGGAACGCCAAGACCGACGAGGAATTCGCGATCATGCCAAAGTCCGGCATCAAAATGAAAGGCGCGGCGCTGTTGGAACATGCGCTGGAAAATACCAGTCCGTATTTCAGCTATAAGGTCGGTACCGGTGATAACGCCGTCAGGCTGCCGGACAACGAAGCCATCCAGTTGGGGCACCAAAAGATCGAATCGATCCGCAGCCGCTTCGAGGAATGGCTGCGCGAACTGCCGGGCAGCGAGAAGAACGCCATTGAAAATTTATATAACCAAACCTTTAATTGCTATGTGCTGCGCGAATATGACGGCAGCCATCTGGCCTTTCCCGGTCTTGACCGCAAGGCATTGGGAATCGAAGACTTATACAGTTCGCAGCGTAACGCCGCCTGGCGCATCATTCAGAACCGGGGTGCCCTGATCGATCATGAAGTGGGCTTAGGTAAAACTTTGACCATGATCGTTGCCGCTCAGGAAATGAAACGGTTAGGTATCGTGCAAAAGCCGATGATCCTGGCGCTCAAAGCCAATGTTGGGCAGATCAGCGATACCTACCGCAAGGCTTATCCACATGCCAAAATACTGGCACCCGGTGAAAATGATTTTACCCCGGTCAAGCGTCAAACGCTGTTTCACCAGATCAAGAACAACAATTGGGACTGCATTATCCTGACGCATGACCAGTTTGGTAAGATCCCGCAGTCGCCGGAAGTGCAGCAGGAGATCATGCAAGCCGAACTCGATAATATCCAGGCCGACCTCGATACGCTCAAATCATTGGGCGGCGAGGTTTCGCGATCGATATTGAAAGGGCTGGAACTGCGCAAAAAGAACCTCGAAGCCAAATTGGAGGGCGTTTTATATACGCTGGAAAATAAAAAGGACGCGGGCATCAATTTCCTGGAAATGAACATCGACCACCTGTTCGTCGATGAATCCCATAAGTTCAAGAACCTCACCTTTACTACCCGCCACAACCGCGTGGCCGGTTTGGGTAACCAGGACGGCAGCCAAAAGGCATTGAATATGCTGTTTGCGGTCAGGACTTTACAGCAGAAGTTTGATGCCGACCTGTGTGTCACGTTCTTATCGGGTACGCCAATCTCCAACAGTTTAACGGAAATGTATTTGATCTTCAAATACCTGCGGCCAAACGAGTTTGAACGGCAGAGCATCAGCAACTTTGATGCCTGGGCTGCGGTATTCGCCAAAAAGACAACCGACTTTGAGTTTTCGGTCACCAACCAGATCACCGCCAAAGAGCGCTTCCGTCATTTTATCAAAGTGCCCGAACTGGCGCTGTTTTATAATGAGATCACCGATTATAAAACGGCGAAACATATCAACCTGGATAAGCCGGAGCTATCGGAAACATTGGTGAACATTCACCCAACACCCGACCAGCAGGACTTTATCAAAAAGCTGATGCAGTTTGCTGAAACCGGCGACGCGACCTTATTGGGCCGTCCCCGCCTGAGCGCCGAGGAAGATAATGCCCGGATGCTGATCGCCACCAATTACGCCAAGAAAATGTCGGCGGATATGCGGCTGATCGATCCGGATTATGAAGACCACCCGGATAATAAGGTCAATGTCTGCGCACGCAAGATTGCCGAAATGTATAACCTGAGCACCGAACATAAAGGAACGCAAATTGTGTTCAGCGACGTCGGAACACCAAAGCAGGGGGTATTCAATATCTATGATGCGCTGAAAGAAAAGCTGGTGCGGGATTTTGACATTCCGGCGCACGAGATCACTTATATCCACGACTGGACGGACCGTCAAAAACCGGAACTATTCCGCAAGATGAATGCCGGGGAAATCAGGCTGTTATTAGGCAGCACGGAAAAAGCCGGCACCGGTTTGAACGTTCAGGCACGGGTTTTAGCCATGCACCATTTTGACACACCGTGGCGTCCGAGCGACCTGGAGCAGCGCGACGGCAGAGGTGCCAGGCAGGGTAACTGGCTGGCCAAAAAGCACTACGATAATAAGGTGCTGAACTTTATTTATGGGGTCGAGCAATCGCTGGATGCCTATAAGTTCAACTTGTTGAAGAACAAGCAGACCTTTATTTCGCAGATGAAGGCCTGCGAGCTGAATGTACGTACCCTCGATGAGGGCGCTTTGGATGAAAAAAGCGGGATGAACTTTTCGGAGTATATCGCGATCCTTTCAGGCGATACAACCCTTTTGGAAAAGACAAAGGTGGAAAAGAAAGTAGCCCAATTGGAAGGCTGGAAATCAGCCCACTTCCGCGAAGTTGCCCGCAACCGTTACAGCCTGGAAGCCGCCGAAAAACGTTTGGGCGAAATTAAGGGCACGATGGACGGCCTGTTGCAAGACGAGGCGCTTTACACTTCCCAATTAAAACATAATAAAGAGGGCAATAAATTAAACCCGATACAATTGACGGATTTTCCATCTGCGGATGCAGAGGCATTAGGCAATAAAATCATTGCGCTGTATAAAGGCTGGCAACCCGCTAAAGGCGAGCCGGAAGAAAAGCAAATTGGCACCTTATACGGGTTTAACCTCTATATCCGGCAGCAACGCGAAGGTTATGAGGACCAGGGACTGTTCAAGTACCGGATGCAAAACCACCTGTTTGCCGAAGGGCCGGGCGGCATTAAATACCAGGCTAACGGCGGTAACCCGAACATAGATAATCCTAAGCTGGCGGCACGCTATTTTCTCAATGCCATTGATAAGGTCACCGGCTTACGGGAAAAGTACGAAAATGAGCAAACCGAACTACTTGCAGAGGTGCCAACTTTAACCGAGTTAAGTCAAAAGACCTTTGAAAAAGAACAGGAACTGGTCGAGCTGCGGGTAGAGCTGCGCAGGCTGGAACAGGAAATTGCTGCCAAGATCAAGGCGACGCAAAAGCAGGCCGCGCCCGAAGAAGAACAGGCAGAAGAACAGTTTGTAGAACAAGAGCAAACAGATACGCTCGACCATTCCGAAAACCTAAAGCCGCTTCGCGCCGCCGCTTTGGGTCAGCAGGATTATCCTGCTCAGGGCATTTTATAAACTATCCAATTGCTATGATTGTATTCGAGCACCTGCGCTGCCCTTTGCATCGCTACACTTTTTCGGTTCGCCCGATCCGCTTGTGGGTGGAGCAGCATTGTGAAGGCCGGGTGCTCAATTTGTTTGCCGGGCCGACCATGCTCGATGTGATTGAGATACGCAATGACCTTGACCCGGCGATGCCCGCCGATTATCATTTAGATGCGCTGGCATTGTTACGGAACTGGACCGGCGACAGTTTTAATACGATCTTGCTTGACCCGCCTTATGCAATGCGCAAAAGTATGGAGCTGTATAAAGGCCATATCTGTAGCCCCTTCCGGCAGTTGAAGGACGAAATACCGCGCTGCCTGTCGCCGGGCGGTATCGTCATCACTTTTGGCTACCATTCTATCGTGATGGGGGCTGGCCGCAAATTTTCGTTGGAGCGGGTCGCCCTGTTCAGTCATGGCGGGGCGATCCATGATACGATTGCCAGCATCGAGCGTTACCATCCTGACCCTTAATAAAAAGACATTTGTTTATGATACCGGTACATTTATGGCGACTATCGCCGAAAATGTGTTAGTTTGATAAACTAGTCTGAGATTTGCGCTATACAATTGGAGAATTTAGTACGATACTATTGGCGCGATTATTGTCAATTTTCTCTATATCAAAGATAATATATCCAATATTTTGTATATTTGTGTATTAATAAAGATATAAGTTATGGCAACTCCAATAAAAGCAACCCCAATTCTGAGTGGTTCTTCCTCACGGAAGTTCAATCAGGTGCTTGTATCTGAACAAACTCAGAAAGTATCAACCCAGGAACGTCAGCGTATCCAGTCATTAGTGGAAAAAGTCCTGACAAAAAAAGTGGCTAAATAACGTTGGCACTGTCGGATCTGTTCTTTTCTGAGCTTTCAGCACAGTCACTTCTTGATACATTTGATTGCGGATTAGAAGATATCACATCCTTTCTGCGTGATGACGCTTTAAATTACCAGTCGCAAGGCATGGCCAACACTTACCTGTTTCAGGATGAGGCAGGGAACATTAAAGCCTATTTCAGTATATCCAATGATTGCCTAAATGATTTGGGCGATACGAAAGGTTACAGTAATACGATTTGGAATCGTCTGCACAGGCTGATCAAAATTCCCAATGAAAAACGGATCAGGCAATATCCTTCCATAAAGATTGGCCGCTTGGGTGTACATACTGATCTGCACGGATCGGGAATTGCTTATGAAATGATGGACTTTATAAAAGGCTGGGTCATAATTGACCACAAACCTGCAGTAAGGCTACTCATTCTTGACGCGATCAATGAGGAAAAACAGCAGAAATATTATAACCGGAATGGTTTTAAATTTTTGCTTGACTCGGATACCAGCTCCAAGACCCGCATTATGTATTATGATTTGTTGAAGCTGACCTGATCAGGTTCTTTAGAATTACTGATTTTTGATTACCGCTGCCCGTAGCGGTTTTTTTATGTCCGGCCCGTTCGTGGCTTTTTTTATTTAACGATTTTTATGGAAGAAACGCACGAGCAGCATAAGCTGCACGGCTTTATGCAATGCCTCATCTATGTCTCCATTGCGCTCGAAGCCGCCATATTCGTTTACAAGCAAGCTCCGTTCTGGGGCTTTTTTTATGGGCCGGTCGAAAAGCTGAGCCATGTGCTTATTTACAGTAATCTATTGTACAGCAAGCTGGCGACGCTCTTTTTGATCTGCCTGGTCAGTATCGGCACTTTGGCTAAAAAGAAACAGGAGCTTGATCCGAAGCTGCATATCCTTTACCCGCTGGCTTTAGGATTATTGCTGTTTTTTGGCAGTGCATTTTTATACGGGCGGGCTGGCGCTTTGGCCTTTGCTTTTACCACGTGGTGGGATTTAGGTTACATGCTTGGTTCGCTGTTTGGGGCTATCCTCATCAGCGTATCGATGGATAACGTTTCCAAAATGATCCGCTCCGGTTTGGGTAAGGATATTTGGAATGTGGAGGGTGAAAGCTTTATGCAGCCGGTCAAGCCGGTGGTTACGCCTTATTCTGTGAATATCCCGATGCTTTTTTATTTCAAGGGCAAAGTCCGGGATGGGTGGATCAATATCGTCAATCCGTTCCGGGCTACCATCTTGATCGGTACGCCAGGCTCCGGCAAGTCATTCGGGATCGTTAATCCCTTTATTCGCCAGCTGATCGCGAAGGAATTTTGCTGCTGCGTCTATGATTATAAGTTTCCCGATCTTGGGAAAATAGCTTATTACCATTATCTGCTGGCCAAACAGCGGGGCAAGTGCAAAGGCTATGATTTCCATGTCATTAATTTAAATGATGTGGAGCGCAGCCGCCGTACCAATCCCTGGCGGAGTGATTACCTGAAGACCCTGGCGGACGCATCAGAAAGCGCAGAGGGTTTGGTGGAAGCCATGAAGAAAGGTGACAAGAGCGGCGGCAGCGATCAGTTCTTTACGCAGTCTGCGGTTAACTTCTTAGCGGCCTGTGTCTATTTTTTCAGTAAACATGCCGGTGGTAAATATTCCAGCCTGCCGCATGTGCTGTCTTTCCTTAATCATTCTTACGAAGATATTTTTAATACGCTGTTCTCAGAACCGGAACTGGTATCACTGTTGTCGCCATTTAAAACGGCCTATGTGGCTAAAGCCTTTCCGCAGTTGGAAGGACAGATCGGTACCCTGAAAATATTTATTTCCCGACTGGCTACGAAGGAGACGTTTTGGGTTTTTTCGGGTGATGACTTTAACCTCAAAATATCGGATAAAAATACGCCCGGTATGGTGGTACTGGCTAACGACCCAAGCACGCAGAATATCAATTCGGCTTGCTATTCCGTGGTCATGAACCGCCTGACCAAGCTGATCAACAGCAAAGGCAACCTGCCGTCGGCGCTGATCATTGACGAAATTCCCACCTTATATATTTATAAGATCGATAACCTGCAAGCTGTTGCCAGGTCGAATAAGGTGGCCATCCTGATGGGATTGCAGGAATTGCCGCAGTTCAATCAACACTACGGTAAAGATACCGCAGCCACCATTACCGCGGTCGTCGGCAATGTGCTGGCCGGTTCCGTCCGGAATAAAGAAACGTTGGACTGGCTGGAACGGATATTTGGCAAGAACAAACAGATCGGCGAAAGCCTGTCTATTGACCGTAATAAAACCTCCACTTCCTTACAGGAGAAACTCGAACCCTTGATTCCCGCCGGTAAAATGGCCTCTTTAAATACGGGGGAAATGGTAGGGCTGATCGCGGCCGACGTCCAGGAAGTCTATACCGGCAAGTTTGAAACCTCGGCCATCAATTGCAAAGTGAACCTGAATACCGCTGAGCTTGCCACTGAAGAAGCAGGTTACCGCGACCTGCCGGTCTATTATGACTTTGCCGGGCGCAAGGATGAGGTACTGCGCGAAAATTTTATGCGCATTAATAAGGAGGTAGAAGCCATCGTCGAAAGTTTCCGCAAACCTATCCCGCAGGTCGAAGTGCTGCCCAAAGGCAGCATGACGCCGAAGAAAAAATAAAAATCCTTTAAAATAATAAGCTTATGAAACCAACGGATGAACTCACCGGGACATCGGTATTGGTGCATCCCGACTTTGATGACGATCCGGCGCAAAAACAAGGTCAGGTCGGAATGATCACCGGCGCTAAGCTGGAAACCGATGATATCTATGTCAGCTTCGGTAAAGGCGAGAATGCGCGTTACAGTACCAATGCGCTATTGGTCTTTAAACCTGCCGATGTGATCTACGAATTGCTGATGAACGAAGCACGCAAAGCGAATTATGATGATTTCAAGGCGCTGTTCCAGGTGAACTTAATGCAGCAGCATGGCTTAACGCCCTTAGTGCGCAAGGCGATGGAATTTGTGAAGGACAATAAGGTGGTGCGGGAATTCGCCATGGACACGCTGGAAAACCAGTTGGAGATCAATCAAAACAGGGGCTATGAATACTAAAAACTATAAACCTTTACAGGAGCAGATCGCTGAAAAGCTCATCGCCGCTTTGCAGGAAGGTACATCGCCTTTTCAAAAGCCCTGGACAGATGATAATTCTTCGGGTTATAGGACCCCGCTCAACCCGACAACCGGTAAGAACTATCGCGGCATGAATGCATTCTGGCTAGCGATGCAAGGTTACGACGACCCGCGCTGGCTGACCTTTAAACAGGCAGCTGCCAGCAAATGGTCCGTTATGAAGGGTGCCAGATCGACCATGATCACTTATGTTAAAAAATTTGATCTAAAACCCATCCTGGATGAAAAAGGCAGGCCGGTGCTTGATTCGGATGGAAACCCAAAAAAAGCGCAGATTAAACTGGCCAGACCAATGTTTATCAATGCGCTGGTGTTTAACGGCGAACAGATCAACGGCATCCCGCCCTGGCAACAGGATTTAAGTGAAAAACAGGCTGAGCAGCCATGGTCGGCCATCGAAAGGGCCGAACAAATTATCCGGTCAAGCCAGGCAGTTATCAAACATGGCGGCAACGAAGCATATTATGCACCATCGCGTGACCGGATACAAATACCTAAAAAAGAGCAATTCGATTCCGCTGCCAAATATTATGCTACCCTTTTGCATGAATTGGGTCATAATGCCGCGTGAATGATTATGCCGAATGAGACCAGCATAGATGTGCTAAGGTCGTTTTTTAAGTATATACATGCGGCATAATTTTGAAATGA
>NZ_FNAI01000043.1 GCF_900101875.1 Mucilaginibacter pineti | reverse complement strand
TACTTTTAGCGGCTACTCCCACTCCGTTTTGTGCTGCGAAATCTTTCACCAGTTGCATGCCTAACCCTACGCCTTTTTCTTTTGCTGTGCCATAAGTAGATGTTAACTTGCCGCTACCAGATAACAGGTCCGTTAATACTTCAGGAGCTATACCTACTCCATTATCTTCGATAATGAGATCGATGGTGTCATCATGTTGTAGGTAACGTATAACGACCTGACCCCCTTCAGGGGTAAATTTAATAGCATTACTGACCAAATTTTGGATCATGATCCTGATCTGATCCGCATCGCCTTTGATCAGAGCAGATGTGTGATCTTGATGAGTTAGTGTGACCTGCTTGCGCTTGGCAACCGCAGTCAAGACACCGGTTATTTTGGCAACTTTGGCCACCAGATCTATCTCAACTTCCTTACGTGCTATACCACTTAATTGATTACTTGCCCATAATAATAAGTCATCCAGCATATGAGCCGATGCGCCAACTTGTTCTTCTAATGCCGCTGTTACGACCAGCATTTCTTCATTGTCTAAATCACCGCTTTTAAAAAGACTGAGCGTGCTTTGCATCGCTGCAAACGGGCTTCGAAGATCATGGCTGATAATAGAGAAGAGTTGATTTTTATCCTCGTTTAATTTATGAAGCCCTTCATTTTGTTTTTCAATGGATTTGTTTTGATGCTGAATAGCCTCAGCGGAAGATTGCAGCTTTTGGTTTTCACGCTTTGCCAAAATAACACGTCGGTACACGCCAACGGCTATACAGAGGAGAAGAATAACAAGCAAGGAAATAATAGCGATGATCAGCTGGTTGATCTTGTTTTTCTGGTCGGAGATCTGAGTTTTTCCTAAAAGGCGCTCATTCTCCAGCGACTTTTCGGTTAAAAGCAGTTTATTGATGTCTTTATCTTTTTCAACGCTGGAAAGGCTATCGTTGTATAACTTGAACAAGCGCAGATGCTGATAGGCAGACCGGGCGTCGCCTATCGCCCACTCGGCCTGTTGAGCCAGATCCAATGCTCGCGCCGCATCCCATTTGGCACCGGCTTTTTGAGCATAATCGAACGCGCGGACCGCAAATCCTGCGGCTTCCTTAAATCTTTTTTGTGCAGATCTTATTTGCGACAATCCCGTACTGGCAAAACTATTCTCCCAGTCGCTTTGAAAGTTAGGATCATTTAATACGGCCATAAATTCCTGTTCAGCAAGTGCCATTTTCGATTGCCGGAAATAGTAATCGCCTAAATGATTTTTGGCCATGACCGCGAGATTTCTTATCCCGCAAGTCTGACTTAAAACCAGGCAACGAGTTGCATAAATAATTGCGCTGTCCAGCAACTTTTGGTCACATAGCACCAGGCTGATATTTAAATAGTTGGCGGCGAGATGATCATTGTCACCGATTTCCTTATTTACTGACTCTGCCTGCCTGAAATACTTCATGGCTTCTGTCTGGTTATTTTGTGCCAGGTAAATCAACCCGATCAAATTTCCAGCGTCCGCCAATAATCTTTGGTCCTGATGCCGCTGCGCATATTGGTAAACCGGAACTGCATCCCTTATCGATGTTGTATAATTGCCGTTATTATAATTCTCCTTTGCGACAAGGATTTGCTTTTTAAACGTCTCGCCTGCGGTTGAGCTGTCACGAACAGATACAGTTGGATTCAACACCCGTCCGGTGAGGACAAAATATAAAAAGATTACAGATAAGAATTTATGGGTTGGCATTAGGTTTTACTTCTTAGCACGACAGTCTGGCCAAGGGTATATGTCGTTACACATCCGACTACTTGGTTGATCAGCAGGCAAATATAATTATTAAAAAACTGATCTTCGGGATAATTTATTAAATACGATTACGGCCATCAAAGCCATTTTTCCGCAAGCGATCATTGACCTGAGAGGTAATTGATTTTAAACGTAATCAGACATTTTTTGTTAAATTCGGTTGATGATGAAACATATTATCCTGATTGAAGATAATGAAACACTCCAAAGCCTGATTGCCCAATTCCTGCTTGGTAGCGGTTACCGGGTCACGAGTTACCCGGCATTGACCAGCATCGAAGAATTA
>NZ_FNAI01000037.1 GCF_900101875.1 Mucilaginibacter pineti | reverse complement strand
AAATAAGTTTTGGAAAATGCGAAAAGGTTATTACCTTTGCAACCCGAAACGAGGGGATGGAGAAAGCCGGAAACGGTGATTGAGAAAGAGAAAAAAGGGAGCTGATTAAAATCAGCGAAACAAAAAGCAATACCAGAGCGATTCTGGTATAGAAAATGAAAAGTTAGATGAAAGTAATTTCATTAAAACATATAGCGGATTCGGATGATGAAGCGAGAAAGTTCTTTTAAGAAATAGAAAATCATGTAGCGTAACAGCTCAAAGCAAAAAGCAGAAGGCGTAAAGCTGAAAGCAGAAAGCGAAGAGTGGTTATGATAACAAAGAGGGATACTGTATAAAGATACATAATTATACAGATTCTATTATTAATAATAGGGTCAGTGAACAAACAAAACATTTTACAATGGAGAGTTTGATCCTGGCTCAGGATGAACGCTAGCGGCAGGCCTAATACATGCAAGTCGGACGGGATAGAAGAGCTTGCTTTTCTTGAGAGTGGCGCACGGGTGCGTAACACGTATGTAACCTACCTTGTTCAGGGGGATAGCCTCTCGAAAGAGAGATTAAGACCGCATAACATTATTGGATGGCATCATTTGATAATCAAATATTTATAGGAACAAGATGGGCATGCGGAACATTAGCTAGTTGGTGAGGTAACTGCTCACCAAGGCTACGATGTTTAGGGGATCTGAGAGGATGACCCCCCACACTGGTACTGAGACACGGACCAGACTCCTACGGGAGGCAGCAGTAAGGAATATTGGTCAATGGGCGGAAGCCTGAACCAGCCATGCCGCGTGCAGGAAGACGGCCCTACGGGTTGTAAACTGCTTTTGTACCGGAATAAACCTTTGGTCGTGACCAGAGCTGAATGTACGGTAAGAATAAGGATCGGCTAACTCCGTGCCAGCAGCCGCGGTAATACGGAGGATCCAAGCGTTATCCGGATTTATTGGGTTTAAAGGGTGCGTAGGTGGCCTGTTAAGTCAGGGGTGAAAGACGGTAGCTTAACTATCGCAGTGCCTTTGATACTGACGGGCTTGAATACACTAGAGGTAGGCGGAATGTGACAAGTAGCGGTGAAATGCATAGATATGTCACAGAACACCAATTGCGAAGGCAGCTTACTATGGTGTCATTGACACTGAGGCACGAAAGCGTGGGGATCAAACAGGATTAGATACCCTGGTAGTCCACGCCCTAAACGATGAATACTCGATGTTGGCGATATACGGTCAGCGTCTAAGCGAAAGCGTTAAGTATTCCACCTGGGGAGTACGCCCGCAAGGGTGAAACTCAAAGGAATTGACGGGGGCCCGCACAAGCGGAGGAGCATGTGGTTTAATTCGATGATACGCGAGGAACCTTACCCGGGCTTGAAAGTTAGTGAATAAAGCAGAGACGCTTTAGTCCTTCGGGACACGAAACTAGGTGCTGCATGGCTGTCGTCAGCTCGTGCCGTGAGGTGTTGGGTTAAGTCCCGCAACGAGCGCAACCCCTATGTTTAGTTGCCAGCACGTCAAGGTGGGGACTCTAAACAGACTGCCTATGCAAATAGAGAGGAAGGAGGGGACGACGTCAAGTCATCATGGCCCTTACGTCCGGGGCTACACACGTGCTACAATGGATGGTACAGAGGGCCGCTACCTGGCAACAGGATGCCAATCTCTTAAAGCCATTCACAGTTCGGATCGGGGTCTGCAACTCGACCCCGTGAAGTTGGATTCGCTAGTAATCGCGTATCAGCAATGACGCGGTGAATACGTTCCCGGGCCTTGTACACACCGCCCGTCAAGCCATGGAAGCTGGAAGTGCCTGAAGTGCGTAACCGCAAGGAGCGTCCTAGGGTAAAGTCGGTAACTGGGGCTAAGTCGTAACAAGGTAGCCGTACCGGAAGGTGTGGCTGGAATACCTCCTTTCTGGAGCAGTATCCAAAAAGTACTTGTAACTAAGTTACCTACATGATTATTTCTTAAAATAGATTTGAGATGTTAGATATGAGATTTGAGACAAAAGCTAATCGTAAGATTTGCTTATCTTAATACTCAAAACCTGATACTCAATTCTGTTATTAAAACACAAAAAGGAAACCCAAAAGATGAAGCCATCAGTGGCGCTAAACATCTGAGCGGCGAGATTGTAAGAGATTACGGTTTACGATTTACGAATTGATGAGGAAAATCTAAAATCGTAAATCTGAAATCTGAAATCAAGAAAACAGTCCTGTAGCTCAGTTTGGTTAGAGCACTACACTGATAATGTAGGGGTCAGCAGTTCAAATCTGCTCGGGACTACGAAGGGAGTGAAAAGCAGAAAGCCAAAGGCAGAAAGCAGGAAACTTCAGGCTAAGAAAGATAGCAAGGAAAAAGCATTAAGCTTTGAGCCTTCAGCTTTCAGCTCATTTTTAGGGGGATTAGCTCAGCTGGCTAGAGCACCTGCCTTGCACGCAGGGGGTCAACGGTTCGAATCCGTTATTCTCCACCACACCCACCGTTTCCCGAAAGGGATAGGATATTCTGCAAGTTACTTAACCGTTTGTTAAGTATTGGGTAAAGTTCTTTGACATATTGGAAGAAGTAATTGAAAAAAAGAAGACAACAGTATAGAGACGGTTGTTGGCTTTAGATCAAAGACGAAAAGATAAAGGAAAACAGATGGCTTCGGTCATAAAGTCCCCAAGTCCGAAAGTCCCAAAATCTGAACGGCAATCCTATCAAAAAGCATACATACCGAGCAAAAGGCGGTATAGTAGAAGAAAGTAAGAAAGGGTACACGGGGGATGCCTTGGCTCTCAGAGGCGATGAAAGACGTGATAAGCTGCGATAAGCTACGGGGATCAGCAAATATGAATTGATCCGTAGATTTCTGAATGGGGAAACCTGGCTAGTTGAAGACTAGTCGCATAAATGCGCAAACCTGCTGAACTGAAACATCTAAGTAAGCAGAGGAAGAGAAAATAATAATGATTTCCTGAGTAGTGGCGAGCGAAAGGGAAAAAGCCCAAACCAATTATGTTACGGCATAATTGGGGTTGTAGGACCACAACATGAATATCAAAATGAACCGGAATGGGGTGGGAAACCCAGCCATAGAGCATGAGAGCTGCGTACGGGTAAGTAATGATAGGATAGTGGTATCCTGAGTACCGCGAGGTCGGAGACGCCTTGTGGGAATCTGCCGGCACCATCCGGTAAGGCTAAATACTCCTGAGAGACCGATAGTGAACCAGTACCGTGAGGGAAAGGTGAAAAGAACCCCGAACAGGGGAGTGAAATAGAACCTGAAACCGTGTACTTACAAGCGGTCGGAGCGGACTTGTTCCGTGACGGCGTGCCTTTTGCATAATGAGCCTACGAGTTACTCTTTCCTGGCAAGGTTAAGTGTTTAAGACACGGATCCGAAGCGAAAGCGAGTCTGAATAGGGCGTATAGTCAGGGGAGGTAGACGCGAAACCTTGTGATCTACCCATGGGCAGGTTGAAGGTGCCGTAACAGGTACTGGAGGACCGAACCGATAAACGTTGAAAAGTTTCCGGATGACTTGTGGGTAGGGGTGAAAGGCTAATCAAACTGGGAAATAGCTCGTACTCCCCGAAATGTTTTTAGGAACAGCCTGGCGGTTGAGTTATTAAGAGGTAGAGCTACTAATTGGGTGCGGGGGAGTCAAATCCTACCAAATCCAGATAAACTCCGAATGCTTAATAATATACGCTGGAGTGAGGCTCTGGGTGCTAAGGTCCAGGGCCGAGAGGGAAAGAACCCAGACCATCAGCTAAGGTCCCCAAATTACTGCTAAGTTGAACTAACGAGGTCCGATTGCACAGACAGCTAGGATGTTGGCTTGGAAGCAGCCATTCATTTAAAGAGTGCGTAACAGCTCACTAGTCGAGCGATCGGGCATGGATAATAAACGGGCATTAAGCAGTATACCGAAGCTATGGATTTGCAGCAATGCATCTGGTAGGGGAGCATTCTATCGACCGGTGAAGCAGGAATGTAAATGACTGTGGAGGAAATAGAAAAGCAAATGTAGGCATAAGTAACGATAAGGCGGGAGAGAAACCCGCCCACCGAAAGACTAAGGTTTCCTGATCAACGCTAATCGGATCAGGGTTAGTCGGGGCCTAAGGTGAAGCCGAAGGGCGTAGCCGATGGACAACTGGTTAATATTCCAGTACTTTTTATAACTGCGATGCGGTGACGGAGTAGTGACACTGACGCGAACTGACGGAATAGTTCGTTAAAGGCCGTAGGTATAGGAGAGGTAGTTAAGTACGCCACTCTTGCTGAAAGCTGATAGTACTTGAAGCCTTCGGGTGACGAGATAGTTCAGGTAATCAGACTTCCAAGAAAACCCGCTAAGCTTCAGGTTATAAAAACCCGTACCGTAAACCGACACAGGTAGTCGAGGAGAGAATCCTAAGGTGCTCGAGTGAATCATGGCTAAGGAACTCGGCAAAATGGCCCTGTAACTTCGGGAGAAGGGGCGCTTTCAGCAATGGAAGCCGCAGTGAAAAGGCCCAGGCGACTGTTTAACAAAAACACATGGCTATGCAAAATCGAAAGATGACGTATATGGCCTGACACCTGCCCGGTGCCGGAAGGTTAAGAGGGGATGTTAGTCGCAAGGCGAAGCATTGAATCGAAGCCCCGGTAAACGGCGGCCGTAACTATAACGGTCCTAAGGTAGCGAAATTCCTTGTCGGGTAAGTTCCGACCTGCACGAATGGTGTAACGATCTGGGCGCTGTCTCAGCCATGAGCTCGGTGAAATTGTGGTATCGGTGAAGACGCCGGTTACCCGCAACGGGACGGAAAGACCCCATGCACCTTCACTACAACTTAACATTGATATCGGATACAGGATGTGTAGGATAGGTGGGAGACTGTGATCTGGCTTCGCTAGGAGTCAGTTAGTCAACGTTGAAATACCACCCTTTTTGTATCTGGTGTCTAACTCTGCATAGCGGAGGACATTGTTTGGCGGGTAGTTTGACTGGGGTGGTCGCCTCCAAAAAGGTAACGGAGGCTTTCAAAGGTAAGCTCAGTACGCTTGGTAACCGTACGTGGAGTGCAATAGCATAAGCTTGCTTGACTGTGAGGCAGACAAGCCGAGCAGGGTCGAAAGACGGATATAGTGATCCGGTGGTTCTGCATGGAAGGGCCATCGCTCAAAGGATAAAAGGTACGCTGGGGATAACAGGCTGATCTCCCCCAAGAGCTCATATCGACGGGGAGGTTTGGCACCTCGATGTCGGCTCGTCACATCCTGGGGCTGGAGAAGGTCCCAAGGGTTGAGCTGTTCGCTCATTAAAGTGGCACGCGAGCTGGGTTCAGAACGTCGCGAGACAGTTCGGTCCCTATCTGTTGTGGGCGTTGGAAGTTTGAGTGGGGCTGACCTTAGTACGAGAGGACCGGGTTGGACTAACCTCTGGTGAATCTGTTATGGCGCCAGCTGTATTGCAGAGTAGCTACGTTGGGAATAGATAAGCGCTGAAAGCATCTAAGTGCGAAACTAGCCACAAGATGAGACTTCCATTGAGGGTCGTAGCAGACTACTACGTTGATAGGTCATAGGTATAAAGGTGGTGACATCATAGCCGAGTGATACTAATTGCCCGAAGCTTTCTCATAGCAGGTAATGAATGGTGATCAGTGAAAAAGGACGAAAAGATAAAAGACAAAAAGACCTCGGTCCTTAGTCCTTGATCCTAGCTCTTTACGCTGGTCACCGAGAAAAACTAATACTGTTGTTTTCTTTGATCAAATACTTCTTTCAATAATATGTCATTGTTTGTGATGGACAAAAGACGGATGGATAAAAGACAAAAGATGAAAAATCCTTGTTCCTTAATCTTTCAGTCCTTACTCCTAACCAACATTAAAAACATTCAGGTGCCTATATCGGCGGTGTCTACCTCTTCCCATTCCGAACAGAGAAGTCAAGCCCGCCAGAGCCGATGGTACTGCGGTAAAACGTGGGAGAGTAGGTCGGTGCCCAATCTTAAATCAAGCCCTTGCTGGAAACAGTTAAGGGCTTTTTTTAT
>NZ_FNAI01000021.1 GCF_900101875.1 Mucilaginibacter pineti | reverse complement strand
GGCTACGGCCACGGATGCCTGCTGCTTACTGCCATAAACACTTACCGGCAGCTTCTCGTACCGGGTTTCTTCCAATAAATTTAATCGGGCCATAATTTTCTCCTGAACCTTTGATTTTATATGTTGAACAAAAAATAGCTATACAAAAAACCCCCGCCGAAACGAGGGTTTTATCAAACCAATTAACAAAACTGTTTAAACCTCACCGACATGAGGCTAAAGTAAATTCCGTTATATATTATATACTGCATTGCGATACAAACATAATAAAACTAATTTTTAATTCCCATTACTTTTTAAATTATTTTAATAAGTAATTTCTTTTTTACAATGAGTTTATAGGTTAATAAAAATAGCGGGCATAAAAAAAGAGCTCCTGATGGGCAGGAACTCTAATTCACCAATTATAAAACATAAATATGAGAAGAGAGATGCAGGGGACGGGATCGAACCATCCGGTTGCTGCCAGCCAGCGCCTGCGTTGTAGCTATAAAATGAACCACCATTTAAAAACTATCTGCTGCAAATATATAATTAATTCTATTATATCTATCTATTTAGTAGAATAAATAAAAATATTTATTGCTGCATCATATTACATGGAAAGAGAGGGTAATGATGGCCATTATAACTTCATATGGCCCGCAATTCTAAAATTGTTATCTCCGTCATTTCCGCTTTCGTCGATACAATTACCTTATGTATCGATACACCGCAGCCCGACGGCAATTTTAGCGGAATTATTGTCGTTTTAACCTTTAAGTAATAAACGTTTAAACGGGCACTGTTATTTAAATTCAATTACTATGATCATACTTCTTTGCGGTTTATCTGGTTCGGGGAAAACAACCCTGGCCAATAGTGTAAAAAATGGCTTGACCGGAGCAGGCATTTTAACCGAGATAATTGATGCCGATGAATACAGGCAAAAGTTATTTACTGACCTTAAATATTCTAAGGCTGATAGGTTTGAAAATGTCCGCCGTTTAGGTTTTATTGCAAATAAGTTTAGCACACATGGTATTGTTACCATCATAAGCGCCATTATGCCCTATGAGGATATGCGCCGCGAATTGATTGAAACTTATGACGAGGTAAAGCTGGTACATATAGATTGTTCCCTGCAAACATTAATGGACAGGGATACCAAGGGCCTTTACCAGCGAGCCTTGCTGCCCGAGGGACACCCGCAGCGGTTATGTAATTTAAGCGGGATTAATGATCCTTTTCAACCGCCGCACTTGCCCGATGTGTACATCAACACTCAAGCAACCGGTATTGCCGAATGCACCGCGCAGTTATCGGCATATATACAATACCACCATCATTCGTCACGTAAAAGATCGGTGGCCTGTTAAAAATATTAACCTTTAAATTCTATCCATGCAAAATCAAACTTTAATAATTACCGGTATGCATCGTTCCGGCACTTCGTTAATAACCAACTGGCTTAGCCGGTGCGGCCTGCAAATTGGCGAGCGCCTTGCTGCGGGAAATGACGGTAATATAGAAGGCCATTTTGAGGATGTAGAGTTTTTGAACCTTCACGAAGAAATACTTAATAACAATGGGCTTGAAATTTCGGGATTGGTTGATGTAAAGGATGTTAAACTTTCACCATATCATTTAGGCAGGCTGCAAAGTATAATTGGCGTAAAACAAAAGTTATATAAACAATGGGCATGGAAAGACCCGCGTACATGTTTGTTTTTTGATACTTATGCCCAATTGCTGCCCAGTGCCAAATACCTAGTTATCATTCGCGATTACCGGTCGGTATTAAATTCGTTGATAAAACGCGAGTTTGCTTATATAGACAAAAAGTACATGAGCCGTAAATATTTGTCGAGGCTTGCATGGGTGCATTTTAGGCGCGACCGCAGGCAAAAGCAATTTTATGCAGCGCATGCGGATAATTTTTTAAAGGTTTGGATAAACTACAATGAGGAGATCTTAAAAACGCTTAAACGGTTGTCAGCTGGTGATTATCTGGTTATAAACTATTCGCTGCTGCTGAAACAAGACGCTGAAGTGATAAGGTTTTTAAAAAATGAATGGAAATTCAATATTAATTACAGCAGCTTTAAAGACATTTATAAAGACGGTTTAATGAGCAATGGTACCGACGATATAGACGCGTTTGTAGCAGATAAATCCTTGTTGATAAAGGCCGGGTACCTGCAAATACGTTTGCAGCATTACATGAAAGATTAGTTTCTTAATCCCCCGCAAAGCAGGTCGCCGTGTTTTAATTGAAACGGCGGCCCTTTGTGATATATACGAAAATTTGGTTAACGGTGGTAAAAACACGGTTTTTGATCTATAACGATTTAGATTGTAAATATTAATGTAATGTCATTGTTACAATAATATTAAAACAATGTATATTAGTAGCATTAACCAATTTTAAACGTGAGAAAAAAATTACTTTACCTGCTATTAATTGCAGCTGTAACTGGCTGTAAAAAAGAATCTAAACAGGCGGTTACGCCTCCAGTTGTCTCCACTACAGACACCACATCTGTACCAATTCACTTTAGTTTAAAGGCCGAATACAACCCCAAAAAACTGGGAACCGATTCGGTGATCTTTACTACGGTTGGCGATTCGATTTTTGGTGTTGTACCCGCAATGAGCAACGAAAAAAACTTTACCTTAAGTTTTTCGCCATTTAATGCCGATGTGAAAATTGGTAATCAAAGACAGCTAAGCGGTATGATTGCACATGATTTTACCAATCCTGTTACGTTTACTTACACCGATAAAAACGGCAAAGTAAAGGACTACAAAATCAAGATCTCCAATTTTACCGGTATCCCGATCTTAAATTTAACAACAACCGGCCCGGTGGTATCAAAGGACAATTATGTTGATGGTAGCCTTATCGTAAACGCGAACGGAAAGTACGATGTGCAGGCTGGCTCTATTGATCTGCAGATAAAAGGCCGCGGCAACTCAACCTGGGATATGCCTAAAAAGCCATATCGCCTAAAATTCAAAAACAAAGCCGGGATGCTGGGATTGCCCGCAGCCAAAAACTGGGTATTGCTGGCCAATTACTCAGATAAAACATTGGTACGTAACAGTATAGCGTTTGAAATGGCACGCCAGTTTGGGTCAGACTATGCGCCGCATGGCCGTTACGTAGAGGTGTTTATGAACAAGGAATACCTGGGCAGCTATACCCTTTGCGAGCAGGTGGAAGTAAACCCCGGTCGGGTTGATATTACCGAACTTAAAGCAAAGGATAACGGTGCCGATGTAATTACCGGCGGCTATTTGCTGGAGCTTGATCAAAGGCTTGATGCTGCTAAATATTTCTGGAGCAGCCAGGGCTTGCCGTTCACCATAAAATCGCCCGATGCGATATCTGATGCACAGCTTGCTTACATATCTGATTATGTAAATCAAACAGAAAAAGCTTTATTTTCTGCTGATTTTGCCGATGCGGACAAAGGCTATGCTAAATTTATCAACGTAGATTCATTTATTGCATGGTTCCTGGTAAAGGAGATCATGAAAGATAGTGACGCGAAAGATTTTAGCAGCGATTTTTATTACAAAGAGCGCGGCGGCAAATTAGGGATGGGCCCGGTTTGGGATTTCGACCTGTCTGGCGGTAATACCGATTATACAGATGCCGGTCTGCCTACCGGCTGGTGGATCAAAGATTCGAAATGGTTTAGCCGTTTATTCCAGGATCCTGCTTTTAAAGCTAAAGTAAAGGCACGCTGGCTGGTGCTTAAAGCAAATGCTATCCCCAATATCTTTGCCTCAATTGACAGGGGTGCTGCTTACCTTGACCTATCACAACAGCAAAACTTTAAAAAATGGGATATCCTGGGTATTTACGTATGGCCAAATACCTATGTAGGCGGTACTTATCCTAACGAAGTTAACCACCTTAAAGAATGGTTACACACCCGTATAGACTGGATGGACGCCAATTTATAAGCGGTAACAACCAATAAATAAATGACCAATGCCGGGCAAACAAAGCAATTTGTTGTTTAGCATTGGTCATTTTAGTTTTATAGCTATTTTTTATCAAATTGTGCCAAATTGTGGATTGTTTGGTGGATAAAATGTGTTTGTACCCGATCAATACATCTGCACATAATTTTTATCTTTACCAATCCAAAAGTTTTTTTAGCAAATAATGAGTGAAGATCTGAACGAAAACGAGATACCGGCCAATAACAACGAAAAATTACATAACGTTACCTCACTCGACGGGTTATACGAAAACTGGTTTCTTGATTATGCCTCTTACGTAATACTTGACCGTGCGGTGCCGCACATCAATGATGGCTTAAAGCCGGTACAGCGCCGTATCCTGCACTCTCTTAAAGAGATGGACGACGGGCGTTTTAACAAAGCCGCCAACGTAATTGGTAACACCATGAAATATCACCCGCATGGCGATGCTTCAATTGGTGACGCTATGGTGCAGATAGGGCAAAAAAACCTGCTTATCGATTGCCAGGGAAACTGGGGCGACCCAGTTACCGGCGACTCGGCAGCGGCGCCACGTTATATTGAGGCCCGTTTGTCTAAATTTGCGTTGGATGTTGTTTTTAATGCCGATACTACGGTTTGGCAAGCCAGTTATGATGGTCGTAATAAAGAGCCTATAACCCTGCCCGTTAAATTTCCCTTATTGCTGGCCCAGGGCGCCGAAGGTATTGCTGTAGGTTTGGCTACTAAAATACTTCCCCATAATTTTATTGAACTTATTGATGCTTCCATAGCCGCATTAAAGGGTATCCGCCCTAATTTACTGCCCGATTTTCCTACGGGCGGTATGGCCGATGCTTCGCTATACAACGAGGGGCAGCGCGGCGGCAAGATAAGGGTGCGCGCCAAAATTGTTGAGCGCGATAAAAAAACGCTGGCTATTACCGAAATTCCTTTTACCACCACAACCGGTAGTTTAATTGATAGCGTAATATCTGCCAATGATAAGGGTAAGATCAAGATCAAAAAGATTGAGGATAATACCGCCCAAAACGTTGAGATCATTATTCACCTGGCACCCGGTATCTCGCCCGATGTAACTATCGACGCGTTGTATGCCTTCACCGATTGCGAGGTTTCCATATCGCCTAATACCTGCGTTATACAGTCAGATAAGCCGCGCTTTATGAGCGTGAACGATATGCTTACCGAGAGCACGTTCTTTACTAAGGATCTGCTGAAGCAGGAGCTGGATATCAGGCTAAAGGAATTGATGGAGAAGATCTTCTTTAGCTCATTGCTTAAACTGTTTATACAGGAGGGCATGTACAAAAATCCGGAGTATGAAACTTCCGGAAATTTTGAAACGGTTGTTGAGGTGCTGAACCGTTTATTTGAACCGTTCTTTCCGCAGTTTTATAGGGAGATATTACCCGAAGACTATAAAAAACTGATTGACAAGCCAATGAGCAGCATCACCCGCTTTGATGTTAAAAAAGCGGATGAACAGATGAAAGCACTGGAAAACGAAATAAAACAGGTAAAACATCACCTGAAACACCTTACCGATTACACCATTGCCTGGTTTGAAAAACTAAAGGAAAAATATGGTAAGGATCGTGGCCGCAAAACAGAACTGCGCACTTTTGATAAAGTTGAAGCAGCACAGGTTGCCCTGGCCAATATTAAATTATATGTAAACCGGGTTGACGGTTTTATTGGGTCGAGCTTGAAAAAAGACGATACTGTTGAGTTGGTTGGCGATTGCTCGGATATAGATGAGATCATTGTTTTCAGGGCCGATGGACGCTGCATCATCACCAAGGTACAGGATAAGGTATTTGTGGGTAAAGATATTATTCACGTTGCCGTATTTAAAAAGAACGACGAGCGTACGGTTTACAACATGATATATAAAGATGGCGAAAGCGGTATCAGCTATATCAAACGTTTCTCAGTAGTGGGCGTAACCCGCGATAAGGAGTACGATTTAACCAAAGGCACAAAGGGTACCAAAACGCTTTACTTCACCGCCAACCCTAATGGCGAGGCCGAGGTGGTTAACGTACAGCTTAAACCCCATTCTAAGTTAAAAAAGCTGCAGTTTGATGAGGACTTTGCGGTAATCGCCATAAAAGGCCGCGGGTCAATGGGTAATATTATTACCAAATACCCGGTAAAAAAGATACTGCTGAAAAGTAAGGGTGTATCAACCCTGGCCGGTCGGAAGATCTGGTATGATGATATTTTAAAACGCCTTAATGCCGATGGCAGAGGCAAATACCTGGGCGAATTTGACGGCGACGACCGCATCCTGAATGTGTTGAGTAACGGTATTTACGAGCTTACCAATTTTGATTTGAACAATCATTTTGATGATAAAATGATCGTAATCGAAAAGTTCGATCCTAAAAAAGTGTTCTCGGTTATTCACCTGGATGGAAAATCGAAGAACTACATGGTGAAGCGTTTTGTGTTTGAGAATATCGCCCTTGGCAAACAGGTAATTATTATTAGTGAAGAACCAGGATCAAAACTTATTCATATTGGTAAATCAAATCAGCTGGTATCTATAGTTCAGTTAAAAGGTAAAGAGCAAACCCCTGAAACAATCGAGGTAAACCTTGCCGACCTTATAGATGTAAAAGGGATGAAAGCCATGGGCAACCGCCTGTCGCAACTCCCTATAAAAACAGTTGAACTTATAGCCGACGAAGAAGTTGCAGATGAACCCGCCGACGTGGAGGACAATGTTGAAGCAGATGAACCGGCAACCACCGACGAAACCTCGGATGAGGCAGATGAAGATGAGCCTGAAATACCAGTAGCAGAACCTATAAAGCCGTTGGCCCCACCTGCAAAGCAACCAATAGCAGAATCGGTTGAGCCACAAGGCGAAAAACCGACAGCACCTGCCGGGGAAAAACCGGCTCCACCGGAAACTCCACAGCTACCGCCCGCACCTAAGAAAATTGATTTTGAGATCACCAACCCCGATGATATCGATATTGACGATAAAGGGCAATTGGGATTATTTTAGAAAGATAAAGCGCCATCTGGAATTTCCTGGTGGCGCTTTTGGCATGGGGAAATATTAACCGGTTTAAAATCGCCATACATTATTAATAATAAAAAGCAGTTTTTATGAAGAAAACTATAGGTAAACACTCGGTATTTTTATATTTTTGAATATAATACCTATATCTTTTTTCATATGAATATGTTGTTTGGTGGCAGTAGCCTTTATTATATCCCCCTTATTTTAGAAGCTGTTTGCGCCATACACTGTTTACGCCGCGGTACGCAGCAAAAATGGCTTTGGATAATTATATTTCTGCCTGTTATAGGAAGCCTTATTTACATCTATTCCGAAATATTAACTAACCGTTCAGTAATGCGGGTGCCCAAGATTGATGTGGGCGCGGTGCTAAATCCCGGTGTTAAGCTTAAACGGCTGGAAGATCAAGTTCGTTTTACCGATACCTTTGCCAACCGCATAAAACTGGCCGATGCATACCTTGCAGGCGGCTTTACAGATAAGGCGGTAGAAATATATATAGCCAGCTTAACAGGTGCCTTTTCAGAAAACGAGCACGTGCTTGCCCAGCTTATTGTTGCTTACTCGGCACAGGAACGCTATGCCGAGGTTATCCCCATTGCAAAAAAACTGTACAAACTGCCACAGTTTATCCGCTCAAAGGCACATATCCTGTATGCCATAGCGCTGGAAAAAACAGGCCAAACCAATTTAGCCGAAGAAGAGTTTAAGTTGATGAAAGGGCGTTACTCTTATTTTGAGCCGCGGTACCAATACGGGCTATTCCTGGTGCGTACCGGCCGGCCGGAGGATGCTTACCAGGTATTTACTGATATCCTTAACGAAGTACCCCATCTGAGCCAAATGGAGCGCAAAAGCAGCCAGCAATGGTTTTCAAAAACTAAAGACGAACTCAAAAAGCTCTCGGCTCAAAAAACGGTTTAAATAGGGGGAGTTAAGCTTACAATAAAGCAAGTTTCTTAAAATCGGCCGCGGTCAACACAGCCGTAATCGTTGTTGCAGGCCTGTATATCTTTAAATCGGATATGATCTCATTCAACCAACTTTTTATAATGATATTCGTATAAAGAATAGTCCCGTAATTTTTGTTTCCCAATTTAAATTTTTGGAAGTCATTTAGCGTTAATTCTCAAAAAATGAATGTCGTAAAATACCTGTTTGCAATTTTATTTACGGGGATTGTTATGCAGTCGTTTTCGCAAAGCAGGCAGTTTCATTTTGAGCATCTGGGAACGGTAAATGGCCTGTCGGAAATTAACCCAAATTGCATTTTACAGGATAGTCGCGGGTTCATTTGGATAGGCACCCGCGACGGCCTTAACCGTTACGATGGTTATAAATTTAAAGTTTTTCGCGCCGATCTTTCAAACCCCAACAGCCTTAGCAGTAATTACATCCAGGACATAGCCGAAGATGAAAATGGTAATTTGTGGATAGCCACCACCGATGGCCTAAATATGTTCGACCGGAAAAGCGACCGTTTTTTCCATTACAAGCATGACGCTAAAAACAAAAAAAGCATTGCCGACAATATTATAAGCAAAGTAATTGTTGGCGGTAAAGGGAAACTATGGCTGGGCTTTGCCAAGGAAGGCTTAAGCTTGTTTGATATAAAAACCGGGGCGGCAAAAAATTACAGGAGTAATGATACCCCCGGTGGCTTAAGCAGCAACCAGATCACAACCCTTTATAAAGATCGGGACGATAATATTTGGATAGGTACTTTTGATAACGGACTTAATCTTTATAAACCTAAGAGTAACAGCTTTATCAGTTATAAACATAGTAGTAAAGATACTACGTCTATATCGGCAAACCGTATCATGAGCATTTTGCAGGATAGCAGCAAGCGGCTTTGGGTGGGCACTTTTGAGCATGGTTTAAACCTGTTTAATGATACCACCAAAACCTTTCGCCATTTTGTTAATGATCCCACAAATGCCAATTCGCTGGTACATAACAGCGTGCAATCCCTCGCCGAAGGCAATAATCACAGTATTTGGATAGGTACCGAAAATGGCGGAATCAGCGTATATAACCTCAAGCGCAACCATTTCAGCAACCATTTTCATGACGATGTTGATGCCGCCAGCTTAACCAGTAATTCGGTTGATGTGATAACCCGTGATAACATGGGTAATATGTGGATAGGCATGTTTGGCGGTGGTGTTAATTTGTATAAGCGCAGTACAGGTCGCTTCGCCCATTTCAAACATACCTCATCGGCCAATAGTTTATCAAATGATTTTGTGCTTTGTTTACTGCAGGATACCAGCAAAAATATATGGATAGGTACCGATGGCGGCGGTTTGAATATCATGGATCACAAAACCGGCTTGTTCTCCGCATACCGGCATAAAGCAGGTGATAATACAAGTATAAGTGGCGATTATGTTTTGGATATAAAGCAAGATGCACAGCAAAATCTTTGGATTGGCACCTGGGGCGACGGGTTGAATCTGATGGATATAAAAACGCGCAAATTCAAATCATTCAAAAATAACCCTAATGATCCCAACAGCCTGGCCGGTAATAATATATACGCGCTAACAATAGTGCCCGACAAAAAGATATGGATAGGTACTTTTGGCGATGGTGTAAGTGTTTACGACCCTACAGCAAATAAATTTACTAACTATAGTAATAATTTAAAGGATACAGGCAGCGTTAGCAGCAATCTTATCAACTCTATCTTTTGTGATAGTAAGGGCAATATATGGGTAGGTACCAATGATGCGGGGCTAAATCTTTACGATAAAAAAAGTAATTCCTTTATTCACTTTAAACGGGGTAAAAACAGCAATAGCCTAAGCGATAACACCATACTTGATATTTATGAAGACCACGACGGTAATATATGGCTATGTACCTACAACGGTTTAAACATGCTTGATCCGGCTACCCGGCATATAAAAAGATTTGGGGCCAGCGAGGGGTTGCCTATATCTTTCGCTTACGCCATACAGGAAGATAACAAGGGTGTTATGTGGATAAGTACCAACCGCGGTTTGGTGTATTATGACCGGGCAAACAAAATATTCAAAAATTTTACGCTGGAAGACGGCTTGCAGGGCGATGAATACAAACCCCACGCGGTTTTAAAAGATCGCGAAGGGAATATTTATTTCGGCGGTATCAACGGCTTTAATCGCCTAAATCCCGATAGGATAAAAACTGCCGTTTACGAACCGGTGTTACGCTTAACCGATTTTGAACTGTTTAACAAACCGGTGCCGGTAAGTCAGGTTAAAAACGATCCTTCGCCATTAAAACAGGATATCTCCGAAACCAGCTCTATCACGCTTAATTACGATCAATCCATTATTTCGTTCGGGTTTGTATCGCTTAATTTTTTATCAACCAATAAACAGGATTACGCCTATATACTGGAGGGCTTTGATAAAACATGGAACTATGTAGGTAGTAAAAACACAGCTGTATACACCAACGTGCCGCCAGGGAGTTACACTTTTAAGGTTAAAAGTAGGGACAGCTCGGGCAAATGGTCATCAAAGGAATTAAGTGTCGAACTGATCATAGTGCCACCATTTTGGGATACCTGGTGGTTTAAAATTTTGGCAGGTATAACCATTGTGGGCATGGCCTGGGGCTTGTACCGTTACAGGCTGAACAGCATAATTAAACAAAAAGCTATACTGGAGCGAGAAGTAAAGGAGCGCACCCACGAAGTATTACAGCAATCAGAGGAGTTGAAGGCGCAATCTGAAAGTCTGCAGGCTTTGAACGAAGAATTACAAACCCAATCAGAAGAGTTGCTGGATCAGCGCGAGCATGAACAGCAGGCCCGGCAAGAGGCCGATAGGGCCAACCAGGCCAAAAGCGTTTTCCTGGCCACCATGAGCCATGAGATCCGTACGCCAATGAACGGCGTGATAGGGATGGCCTCGCTGTTGATGGAAACCAAACTGGACGATGAGCAGAAAGAATTTGCCGAAACCATTGTAACCTGCGGTGATAGCCTGGTGAATGTAATTAACGATATTCTTGATTTTTCGAAGATAGAATCGGGCAGCATGGATCTGGAACATGATGATTTCGACCTTCGGCAAAGTGTAGAGGAAGTGATGGACATTTTTTCCAAACGCTCTGCAGAGCGGGGCCTCGACCTTATTTACCAGATAGATTACGCCCTGCCCATACAAATAGTAGGCGATAGCCTGCGCCTTAAACAGGTGATCATAAATCTGGTGAACAACGCCATAAAATTCACCCAACATGGTGAGGTATTTGTAGATATTTCATTGCTGCGCGATATGGGTAATGATGAGCTGGAAATAGGTTTTTGTGTTAAGGACACAGGCATCGGTATTCCCCAGGATAAACTTTCGAGCCTGTTTAAACCGTTTTCGCAGGTTGATTCATCCACAACACGCAAGTACGGGGGCACCGGGTTGGGCCTTATTATCAGTGAACGGCTGGTGAAGCTCATGGGCGGCGATATAAGTGTAGAAAGTACTTACGGCCGGGGTTCGGTATTTAAATTTACAATTACTGCCACCCGCAGTAAAGTTCCGTCGAAATATCACCTTTACCCATCAACACTTACCCATGTAGAGGGCAAAAAAGTGTTACTGGTTGATGACAATGATACCAACCTTACCATCCTTAAAAATCAGTTAGAGCAATGGAAACTTGTTGCTATAACGGCTACATCAGTAAAGCAGGCACTTGAAATTTTAAAGACTAACACCGATATATGCCTGGTGATAACCGATATGCAAATGCCGCAGGCCGATGGTGTTGCGTTGGCAAAAAGCATCAGTAAAAGCACCAGCCCAATACCCGTTATTATGCTAAGTTCCATTGGCGACGAAACCAAAAAGAAATTTCCAAAACTGTTCTCGGCTATATTAACCAAGCCCGTTAAGCAAAATAATTTATGGCGAAGTGTTAACGCCGCCATCACCCATCAGCAGGAAGAACAGCCCAAAGAAGAGCAGAAATCAAAATTACAGGTTGGCTTCGCGGCAGAACACCCCATGCAAATATTGGTAGCCGAAGATAATCCCATCAATCAAAAACTGGTAGAGCGGGTACTGAACAAACTGGGTTACACTGTTGAAATGATCAGCAACGGTTATGAAGTATTAGAAAAGATAACCGAGAAGCATTACGATGTGATACTGATGGATATCCAGATGCCCGAACTCGATGGATTGGAGGCCACCCGTTTTATCCGCAACCAAACTATAAAACAGCCCTACATTATAGCCATGACCGCCAACGCGCTTTCCGAAGACCGGGAAATTTGCCTGAAGGGCGGCATGAATGATTACATATCAAAACCCATGCGTATAGATGAATTGGTGGAGCTACTAAAGCGGGCCTATAATGGCCTGGAGAAATAGAAGTGCAGATAAAAAGTTCACACTTTGTTTGCCTAACAAAGACCTTTTACCTTTCGCCTTTACCCTTTTGCCTCTTTTTTGATGCTTTTGCAACTTTATTAAATTCCAGCGCCAGTTTAATCCAATGATTAAGTTGGGGATTGGTTTTTAGTTGTTCGCCATCTACCCAAACATAATCTTTCATGGGCCTTTCGCCACTCATCATTTGCTGGCAATGGTCTTTTTCAAGTTCAATGACGACTTGTTCCTTGCCAATACGACATAGCAGCGTTTGGTTACGGATGCAGATGCTCAATTTATCATTCACCATAAAGCACAAACCCTGAAACATCTCTATTTCTTCGGTAACGTTTTCGTCGCTCAGGGCTTCGCGCACACGGTTGGTTAATGTTTCATCGTAGGGCATGATGCTGGTTTTTGTAGGTGCTGATGTAAAATTAAAATAAATGTAGCATTTTAAAAAAGCCTGTATCTAACAACAAAAGCAGTGTTAACAGGTAACTTAGTTTATGCAGTTCGAGGAGATCTATAATACTTATTACAACAAGATATTTCGTGTGTGCATGGGCTATATGAATGATCATGATTGGGCGCAGGATGTTACGCAGGAAACCTTTATTACCGTATGGCAAAAACTGGCGCAGTTTCGTAACGAGGCAGCTATCGGCACCTGGATATTCCGTATTGCATCAAACCATTGTTTGCGGCACCTGGAGCGCCAAAACCGGATACCCAAAGGCGAAATGCCAATCCAACTGGAAGATAAACCCGTGCCCGATACCGAAAGTCAGATGCTGTTCCTTTACAAGTGTATTGCCGAATTGCCCGAGATAGACCGCATTATTATTTCGCTGGAACTGGAAGATATAAAGCAGGCCGAGATAGCCGGGATAGTAGGTTTGTCAGAAACAAACATTAGGGTGAAAGTTTACCGGATAAAGGAAAAACTATCGCAAAAATTCAAGAAATATGAGCAGCAATATTGATTTTAAAGCCCTTTGGCAGCAGCAGGAAGCTATGGCAAAGCCGGATATCACTGAGGTAATAAAAAAGGCAAAAAACCTGAAACATAAAACCAGGAATAAATTGATTTTGCTAAATATTGTGTTGATCGCCACTGTACTATTGTATGTTTTTGTGCCGGGTTTTACAAGCCATACCAGCCTCATCACAACCAAAGCAGGAGGGGTATTGGTAATATTTGCCATTGTTTTATTTTTGGCAGCAAGTAATCGCTTGCTTGTGGACCTTTTTTCCGGCAAGCCGGAGGCCGATACCTTTGCCTATTTAACAGCACTTTTATCCATCCGTAAAAAACAGGAGTTTATCCAAACCCGGATAATGAATTTATATTTTTTGTTTCTATCGGCAGGAATGCTTTTGTATATGATAGAATTTGTTCGGAAGATGAATTCTGTTTGGGGTAGTGTCACTTATATCAGCCTTTTCGGATGGATGGCGATTGTTTATTTTTACATAAAACCACGCACCATTAAAAAACAACGAAGCGAATTGAATGCCGCCATTGAAAAACTGGAGGCTATAAACAACCAGTTAATACAAACAAAAGATGCAGAATAAAAAGTTTGCCTATCTTTAATTATTATTTCGGATTGAAACAAATCCGGTAATTCAGCATCTAATAAACATGGAAGAAGGTCCAAAAATAGTAGCAGCAATAACAAATTTATTTAAAGGTGCCGATGCGAGGGATTGGGAATTGGTGCAAAGCGTAATGGCGCCAAGTGTTTTCGTTGATTATACATCAATGAAGGGCGGTGAAGCCGAAACACAAACGCCTGAGCAGGTGGTAGCAGGATGGGCCGATTTTTTGCCCGGTTTCGATAGTACAAATCATCAGTTATCGTCATTTAAAGTGCAGTTGCACGGTCACGAGGCAGAGGCACAATACAGCACCACTGCAGATCATTTTATCGGTAGCGAAGTGTGGACAGTTATTGCAACCTACCAAACCAAATTGGTAAAAGAAAACAGCAAGTGGTTAATTAACTATCATAAAATAAATTACGACAGACAAAGCGGCAACACAAGCCTGCCCAAAATGGCGCATCAAATTATAGCCGACAGGGTAAATAGTTAATTATTAAAGCATGAAGCATCACCGCTACAATGCCAATATAACCTGGATGGGTAATACCGGCCAGGGAACTAAAGACTACAAGTCATACGAGCGCAGTCATGTCATCAATATAAATGGTAAGAAAGTCATTCAGGGCTCGTCAGATCCCAATTTTCGTGGTGATGCTACAATGTATAGTCCGGAGGATCTGTTGCTTTCATCCATATCTGCCTGTCATATGCTATGGTATCTGCACCTTTGCACAACTGCCGGCGTAATAGTTACCGCTTATGTTGATCATGCCGAGGGTACCATGATAGAAAATGCCGATGGAGGCGGTCGTTTTACGCAGGTCATTTTAAAACCTACCATCACCCTGCAAAATAAAAACATGATGGAAAAGGCCGACGAGCTGCATCATAAAGCAAATGAGCTGTGTTTTATAGCCAATTCCTGTAATTTCCCCATACTGCACCAGGCGGAGTATCTTATAGCAGATCAGCTATAGTAACCGGCACTCACATTATTCATTAAAAGCGCTAAATTTAGCACCATGATATTCGATTTCAGGCTTAAGGTGTTTTATACGGTGGCGCAGCGGCTTAGCTTTACTAAAGCGGCTAATGAGTTGTTTATTACCCAGCCTGCTGTTACCAAGCACATAAAAGAGTTAGAACAACAGTTGAATGTGCAGTTGTTTAAGCGTAATGGCAATAATATTGCCCTTACGGTTGCAGGCAAAGTGCTGGTGCAATATGCTGAAAAGATCTTCCAGACCTATACCGCCCTGGAAACTGAGTTGGCGCAGCTTAATAATATAGAGGCCGGTACGCTGCACATTGGCGCAAGTACAACGGTAGCGCAAACCATTTTACCCAAAATACTCGCCCTGTTTAAAAAGACCTATCCCGATATCAGCTTCAATTTTATACAGGGTAATACCGACTATATATCGCAACTGATATTGGAGGAGAAAATAGATATTGCAATTGTTGAAGGCGCTGCCCATTCGCCGCAGCTGGCTTACTCCTCATTTGCTAAGGACGAAATTGTATTGGTAACCAAGGCAAACAATAAGTTATCAAAAAAAGCCGAAATCAATCCCAAACAATTGTTGGGTATCCCGCTGGTGCTGCGCGAGGCCGGCTCAGGTACGCTCGATGTTATTTTCAGCGCCCTTACCGATGCCGGCATCAATCCAAAAGACCTCCATGTTGAAATTCAACTCGAGAGCAGCATCGCTATAAAACAGTATCTTTTATACTCCGATACAGCTACATTCCTGTCTATACAGTCGGTTGTGAGTGAACTGAAATATAACGAACTAACGATTATAGATATTAAGGGCCTCGAAATTTTCCGCACCTTTCAGTTTATCCAGTTACATGGCAAAAACAGTAAACTCATTGATCTTTTCAAACGTTTTTGTCTTGCCAATTATAACTTAAAGTAATTGAGCATTACTATATATCATTTGATTGCTCATCGCTTTTCAGGCACCTTTGAGTGCTGAATTAATTAGCGATGTATGGAACAAATTACTACTGATATTTGCATTATAGGCGCGGGCCCGGTTGGTTTATTTGCTGTTTTTGAAGCCGGACTTTTAAAAATGCGCTGCCATTTAATTGATGTGCTGCCACAGTTTGGCGGTCAGCTTTCCGAAATTTATCCGCATAAACCCATTTATGATATTCCGGGCTATCCCGAAGTTACCGCCCAGCAACTGGTAGACAGGCTGATGGAGCAGATAGCCCCCTTTCATCCAACATTCAGCCTGGGCGAGCGGGTAGAAACCCTTAATCGTAATGATGATGGCTCCTATATTATCCAAACCAATGATCATACAACCGTACATTGCCAGGTAGTAGTAATTGCCGGCGGCCTGGGCTGCTTTGAACCCCGCAAGCCGGAGATTGACCGCCTGCTTGATTTTGAAGGCAAAGGCGTGGCCTATATGGTTAAAAACCCTGAAATATTCAGAGATCGCAGGGTAGTTTTAGCAGGTGGCGGTGATTCTGCACTTGACTGGGCTATTTTTTTAGCCAACGTTGCCGAACGCGTTACGCTTATTCACCGAGGCGATACGTTCAGGGGCGTGCCTGATTCAGCCGAAAAGGTTTTTGAGCTGGCCAAAGAAGGTAAGATAGACCTCATTCTCAAATCAAACGTAGTTGCACTAACCGGAGAAGGCCATTTACAGGAAATAACCCTGCTTGATCGTAATAATGAGGTAAGTCACATAGCCGCTGATCATTTTATCCCGCTGTTCGGCCTGAGCCCCAAACTGGGTCCCATTGCCGATTGGGGTTTGAATATAGATAGATCGGCCATTGTGGTTGATACGGTTGACTACAGTACCAATGTAGAACGTATTTATGCCATTGGCGATATCAATACCTATCCGGGTAAGCTAAAGCTGATACTATGCGGTTTTCACGAAGCCGCGCTGATGGCCCAAAGCGCTTTCAAATATGTTTATCCAGAACAAAAGTTAAGTTTTAAATACACTACAGTTTACGGCGTAAGCGCCTTTTAATTATGATTAACTTAGTTATTGAAGACCAGGCCGGGCAACGCGTTCCGGTGGAAATACCCGAGGGGATTAACCTTAGCCTGATGGAAGTTTTAAAAGCTTCAGAATATGATATACTGGCTACATGTGGCGGCATGGCGCTTTGCGCCACTTGCCATGTGCAGGTATTGGAAGGCCCCGAGCAATATTTTCACCCAACTGATAACGAACTGGACCTGCTTGATACCCTGCCGGATGCAGGCACCGACAGCCGCCTTGCCTGCCAGATAAGGATAACCGAAGATATGGATGGTATGGTGTTCAGGTTGAAGGGGTGAGGTTGTTATTTTAAAAGGTCTTCTGCTGAAAGTAACCACTCATAAAAAGGCAGAGAAAATAAACCAAGCCTTTACTCCGTAGGAGTTTCGTGTTTATAGGAATTTTAAGCAAATCAATAGCTCCATAGGAGTTTCCTGTTAAATAAGGAGGCACCTACGGAGCCATGCCTCTTTGATTAGGGCTATAAACACGGAGCCCCGATGGGGCTAAGCGATGATAAACGGCAGTTATTTATACAAATCCCTTTTATATTTATTACCTTGTTGAAGAAAAGAGTTAGCTGTTATACCTTGTACACCCCAAACAACTGCTCAATAGCCTTTTCTCTAAAGGCAAATATCTTTTCAATTTGTTTGCCAACAAAAACGGTATTGGTTATGCGGCCTATTACGCCGTATGGTATGGCATAATTAAGGATATCGGTCATCACAACGCCGCCCTTTATCTCCTTAAAATGGTGCTGATGATGCCAAAGCGCATATGGGCCAAAACGCTGCTCATCTACAAAATACTGTTTATCGGCAACGTGGGTTATCTCCGTCATCCAGTTCATTTTTATACCCAGCAGCGGCGAAATTTTGTAGGTGATTATCATACCCGCATACATCTTGGTATCCTGGGTATAATCTGATGTTACCACGAAACTCATTTCGGGCGGGGTAATTTTGGCCAGGTTCAGCGGCGATGAGAAAAAATCCCATGCCTCATCCAAAGGGATAGGGATTTTTTGCTCAGTTTTTAAAGCGTATGTTTTCACAAATACTCGACAATAAAAGTACGTAATTGTTTTACTTTTCGAAAACTATCGCTCGGTTGTACCAATTGGCAGCCCCCGGCGCGACCACTCGCTCCACGAGCCAACGTATAATTGTGGTCCGCTGATGCCTGCATGTTCCATCCCTAAAAGCGTGTGGCAAGCCGTAACACCCGATCCGCAGTGTACAATGACGTTCTCCGGGGCCACTTCGCCAATGGTTTCCTCATATTTTGTTTTCAGGGTTTCGGCATCAAGATACCGGCCATCGGCACCCAAATTAAAAGTGTAGGGCAGGTTATAAGCACCCGGTATATGACCGGCAATAAGATCCAGCGGTTCTGTTTGGCCCAAATAACGTGGGGTTTCACGCACATCAATTACCATGCGGTTTGCAGATTGAGCGGCTATAGCGGTTTCTTTAATATCTACCGTGCCTTCAAATTGAGCAGGCACGGGGTACGCAGCAACCGGGGTAGGTGTGTATTCTTCCTTGCTTAGTTCAATACCGGCGTTTACAGCAGCCTGTAAACCGCCGTTTAATACCTGCACGTTGGTATGGCCAATGGCGCGCAGCATCCACCAAAAACGAGCACCGCCAAATGCGCCGGCTTTATCGTCATACACTATTACATGGCTGTTTGGCGTAATGCCAAGTTTGCCCAACAGGGTAGCAAAATCATTTATATTGGGTAAGGGATGGCGTCCGCCTTTGGCGGCGTCGGTAACTTCGGCAGCCAGGTCCCTGTCCAGGTCAACATGGGCAGCGTTTTTAAGGTGACCGGCAAGGTATCGGTCATGGGTATCTTTCCCGGCACGGGCATCGATAAGTATGGTGTTCGCACCGGCAAAAGCCGGGGCGTTAATTTCAATCAGTGGCAACATAGTATATCCGGTTTGTAATGAAAACCAAATATAACTACCCCATTTTGAGTTTTATGCTTTTTACTGCACTATTTTATTGGCGCAGTATGAGCTGGCAAACGCTTCTGGTTTGGCTTTAAACACAAAGCCCATACTTAAAATATAACCCATAGCCTCGTGCAGGGCCGCGTTCGATTTAAACATCGGGTTGGTGTTAATATCGGCATGTACCTCCAGTTCCACATCGTACAAGTCAAGCAGATCGCAAAGTTTGTAAGCAATGTCAATAGATTTTTGCACTTCGCTTAGCATACGCTCCTTGATGGTCATTTTTTGCGATGTACGTTCCTGGTGTATGAACATAAAAGCGCCGCGTTTTTCACGTAAAAAAACAATCACCGTAGCAAAATCAGTTACACTGCCCTTTACCTGCGAATCTGTTCCAATACATACTTTGAGTTTGTTACCGAGGGCGGCTTCGCGTTCAATTGCCTTTTCAACCTCTTCCATAATGGGCGTTTGGATCACTTCGCCGCTGAATTTTCTCCAGGTCATAAAAAATTGATTTTAGTGAATTTTTGCTGACCCGTTTTATGGGTCTATAAAAATAAGCGATTAGCTTTCATATAAACGTAAACAAGGTGTGATTTATTTGTTAACATTTGCCTGAATATTAACAGGTTGGAGAAATAATTGGGCGGGATTTATGGGGGTTGTTCGGATTTATTGGATTGTCTGAACCTTGATTTAGAGGATTAAGAGATTCGCAAGACTTTTGAAGATGAGAATTGTCTGAACCGGGATTTATAGATTCGCAGAATTTTTTATGGAGTGAGATTTGTGTTAACGGGGATTTATAGAATTGGGGATTTGTTATTTTTTTATGGGGTGAGGGTTTAATAACTCATCGCTTAAATAATGGCGTTGCCTGCGGCCAGGCTTTCCGCTCATACTGCACAAGGCCTTAGCCGCAAGGCCGGTATCCGCTGCAATCCCTAACGTGGGTTGTCTGAATGTGAATTTTCAGAATTAATGAATATTTAGAATTAAAATCGTGTAAATCCCGATAATCCTTAAATTATGTTAAATCTATAAATCAAGGTTCAGACAAAATCCGAAATTCCAATTCCGAAATCCAAAATCAAGCCAACGCTTCCCTGATCCGGTTTTCGGCCTGTAGTACCAGTTCTTCAACCGGGGTTTTGCCGGGTTCAATGGGTTCAAGCACAGTCCAGGTCATGGGGGTAAATGAATTGAGCGGGTACAATCCGTAACGGATCATTTTCCAGGAATCTTTTATGGCAATAGGCACAAGCAATGCCTCTGGGCATTTTTTTAATATGGTGGCAATACCGCCGCTCTGAAAGCTTTTCACCGTGCCATCTTTTGAGCGTGTTCCCTCGGGGAATATCACTGCCGACCATTTATTTTCCTTCATGCGGTTGGCCAGTTTCACAATTTCGGTAATGGATTGGCGCGGATCTTTACGATCGATATTAGCGCCGCCGCCGTGCTTTAAATTATAAGATATGGATGGGATGCCTTTAGTAAGCTCAATTTTTGAAATGAATTTGGCGTGGTATTTACGCAAATGCCAGATGAGTGGCGGAATATCAAACAAGCTTTGGTGGTTGGCCAAAAAAATGATAGGCCGGCCGGTTGGCAGGTTTTGTTTATCAACATAAGTTACCGTATTACCATTGATGTAAAAAGTACTTAACAGGCAAAAATTCAATACGTCCACCACTTTTTTATGTGCGGAATAGCCAAAAAAACGGAAAATGATCCATTGCAAAGGGTGAAATATCACCAGTACTAAAAGGAATGCGATAATAGCAAACGGGGACAAAATATAGCCTAAAAACTTCTTCATCGTCGGCCAAATTTAGGTTTTTTTGTGGAAATGGGGATTGTTTTATAAACGGTTTTCGGTTATCATGAGCTGAACTTTAAGTACCGCGGCAACCGTCATAGCATCGGTGATCTCGCCGTTGCACACCATCTGGTACATTTGCGCAAAAGGGATTTTTTTAACGATCAACTGCTCGGTATCCTCGGGTTCGGCCTCAAACTGGGCCAGGTTACGGGCCAGATAAATAATGCTCAATTCATCGCTTACCGAATTACTGAGGTGCAAACGCTGAATTTCCGTCCACTGTGTAGCTTTAAGGCCGGTTTCTTCCAGCAATTCGCGCTTTGCAGATTCCAGTGGATCGGTACCTTCGGGGCCGCCGCCCTCGGGCATTTCCCAGCTGTACTGGTTCAGCACAAAGCGGTACTGACCAACAAGATAGGTGTTCATATCTTCATCCAAAGGCAAAACGCCAATAGCCAGGTTTTTATAATGCAGTTTGCCATAAATTCCCGGATTGCCAGATGGGTTGATGACCTGGTACTCGGTAACACTTATCCAGGGATTATTATAAATAGCCTTCTCGGAAGTTATTTGCCAGGGGTTATCTTCGGGGTGCTGCATGGTTTTAGTGCTTAAAAAACGACAAATAAATTTGCTTCACAATATGGTAAGCTGCGAAAGAGAAAAATAAAATAGCAATGCTGGTATTGATAAGCTTGGTGCTCAATGCAAACTTTCCTTGAATATATTTGGCAAATTTGGCATAAAGAAACAAGCATAAAAAAGCGCCTGCTGCCGAACCGATGCTAAATATCACAAGGGCAACCTTGCCATCTAAGATCCATTCGTGGGTAATTAAATAGGTGCCCGTAACCATCCAAAACGGAATTTGCATCGGGTTTAAAAAGCCAAGCAGGATGCCATATTTAATACTTGCATGTTCGGAATAGTGGGTTTCTGGTGGTTTTTTACGGTGTATCCAGGTAATAGTGCCAAGCACACCAAACAGTATCACCATTACCCAATCAATAATTACACCCAGCCTTAGCTCGCCAGAGAGCCAGCGCGCGGCGTGCATTATAAAATAGGTAAAGAAAAATTCAACACATGAAAACGCGATAATAAAGCGCACGGCCTCCTTTATTCCCCGGTTTATGGTGATTTGTATGAGCGTAAGGTTGATGTTTCCGGGTGGTATATAACCAATGAAATTGGCAATAACTCCGATAAAAAAGGTCAGGAATATCATTGGCGCAAAGATATGTTCAAAATGTGCAGATTTCAAATGTGCAGACAGAGTGATTTGAAAATTTGAAGATTTGAGAATTTGAAAATGACAGAATAATTTATTTTCAAATCTTCAAATTCTCAAATCTTCAAATCCATTGCAACATGTTTATGTACATTTGCACATCTGTAATCTGCACATCAAGATCACATCAAAATCAACATGCCAACTGATAAAATAGTTTCCTTATTACCATCTGCAACTGAAATAATTTGCGCCCTTGGGCTGCAGGATAAACTTATTGGCCGCTCGCACGAGTGCGATTATCCCGAAACGGTTAAAGCCTTGCCTGTATGTACCGAAGCTAATTTTGCAAATGGATTGAGCAGTTTGGAGATAGATATTAAGGTAAAAGAAATTTTGGCCGATGCGCTTTCGGTGTATACCGTTAAGCGCGAGCAAATAAAGGCGCTTGCGCCCGATGTGGTGATAACGCAGGATCAGTGCGAGGTTTGTGCCGTTTCCCTTACCGATGTGGAGCAGGCGCTTGATAATTACCTTGATAAAAAAGCCCGTATCATTTCACTGCATCCCAATAGTTTGGAAGATATTTTTAACGATATCACCAATATTGCTGCCGCGCTGAATGTACCACAGGCAGGTGCCGATCTGCTTGAACTCCTGAATGAGCGGGTGGATATCATCAAACATAAATTAAAATTTGCCGACAGTAAACCAACCGTAGCCTGTATAGAATGGCTTGATCCGATGATGATATCTGGTAACTGGGTGCCTCAATTGGTGAGCATAGCCGGTGGTACACCTGTTTTGGCGCAGCAGGGTAAGCACTCGCCTTATGTAAACTGGGAAGATATTCAGGCACAAAACCCCGAGATTATTGTAGTAATGCCTTGTGGCTTTTCTATAGAACGCACCCTCAAAGAGATCGATATTTTGATGCAGCTGCCTGGCTTTGCCGATTTACAAGCCGTGAAAAACAACCGCCTTTATATTGCCGATGGTAACCATTATTTTAACCGCCCCGGTCCGCGTATTGTTGATTCCATTGAGATCCTGGCCGAGATAATTCGCCCTAAACAATTTGCTTTTGGTTACGAAGGCGAAGGGTGGATAAAGTTTGGAATGTAATCTGCGTAATCACGCAGCCATTTTCCTGGCATCTGTATAGTCAGTAATAATCAACTTGTTACAGTACAGAAAGTGCTTAGTGAGTTAAAACACATATTTTTGTTTATCTGCCAAAATACCTATGATAAAAAGATATACCCCGCTACTTTTAATTTTCATCTCTGCGTTAACTGCGCAGGCGCAAAGCAAAAAGCTTAAAAAAGATACTGTTACCCGCTTGCAAACGGTCACTGTTAAAGGTTACCTGAGCGAGCAACCCGTGTTAAGCGTACCGGCATCAGTAAGTGTGCTGGGCGCGGCGCAGCTAAAATTGCAGCCCGATAACTCGTTTGTTACGGCTTTAAACACCGTGCCGGGCATCCGGGCCGAGGAGCGGTCGCCGGGGAGTTACCGCTTATCAATCAGGGGGAGTTTACTGCGGTCGCCATTTGGGGTACGGGATGTTAAGGTTTATTTTGACGAGATACCGCTCACGGATGCTGGTGGTAATACCTATCTCAATGCTATCGACATAGGCAATATTCAGGGCATCGAAATTTTAAAGGGACCGGATGGCAGCTTGTTTGGCGCCAACTCGGGCGGAGTGGTTTCGTTAAGCCCGATAAGCAGGTATAATGATAGTAGCTATATTTCGGCAGGCATCAGCGCCGGATCTTACGGCCTGTTTCACCAAAAAGCTACCGTACAACAACGCACGGGCAATAATCTGCTGAACGTTAATCAAAGCTACCAGGCTTACCAGGGATACCGGGAGCATAGCAACATGAGTCGCAACTACATACAGCTTACCGACAAATGGAACTACAGTAACAAGAACGAATTGCGGTTGATCGGTTTATATTCCGATCTTAAATATGAAACACCTGGTGGCATAAACCTTGCGCAGCTGGCCGCAAATCCGCAGCAACCACGCCAGCCTACAGTTACACCCACACTCAAATTACCCGGTGCTTTGCAGCAAAAAATAGGCATCAGCACTACTATGTATCTGGGTGGTTTGGTAAATGAATATCATTTTAGCGACCGGATCCGCAACGTGCTATCAGTTTTTGGTAACCATGTTGATTTTGCAAACCCGTTTATCAGTAATTTTGAACAACGCAGTGAGAATACCTATGGTTTTCGTACTTATTTTGAGCTGGCTGGTTTACCTCATGAAAATACAAATTGGAAAGTGAACCTTGGGGTAGAATGGCAGCAAACCAACTCCCGCATCAGCAATTATGGCAACAGGGCAGGGGTGAAGGATACCACCCAAGCCAGCGACGATATACATACCAATCAGCATTTTGTATTTGCCCGGTATGCTGCGGATTTTAATAAACGCCTGCACCTGGAAGCGGCATTAAGCCTTAACTGGTACCAGTACGATTTTAAGAATTTATACCCCAATAATCAATCTAACTTCACCAATCGCGATTTTACGCCGCAGTTGATGCCGAGGCTGGCGTTATCCTACCAGGTAACTAATGATTTTATCTGGCGTGCATCGGTGAGTCGTGGTTATTCTACGCCAACAACCGCCGAGGTTAGGCCTACAAGTAATATAATTAATACAGGTTTACAGGCCCAAACCGGCTGGAACTATGAAACAGGTTTCCGGCTGCGTAACGAAGACCAAACCTTGCTACTGGACGCATCCATTTTTTACTATCATATAAGTAACGCGATTGTACGACGTATAAATGCCAATGAGACCGAAGATTATATCAACGCCGGCGGTACAAATCAACCGGGCTTTGAACTGTCTTTTACTGACTGGATCATCAAACCGAATAGCACCCATATCATCCGTGGTTTACAGTTCAATGAATCGTATTCGTTAAGTAAATTCAAATTCAGGGATTACGCAGTTGCAGGTGTCAGCTATTCAGGTAACGAATTAACCGGCGTGCCACAGCAGGTTTTTGTGAGCAGTTTACAGGTAAGGGTACCTTATAACCTGTCGCTATTTGTACAGCATAACTATACCGCAAAAATCCCGCTGAATGATAAAAACACGGTTTATGCAAATCATTACAACCTGTTGCAGGCAAAGGCGAATTGGCAGCCCACGATCGGCCGAAAAACACATCTGGAGATTTTTGCCGGTGCCGATAACATCCTTAACCAGAAATATAGCCTGGGTAATGATTTAAATGCTGCAGGTAACAGGTATTATAACCCCTCTCCATTGAGGAATTATTCGGCAGGAATGAATGTGATGTTTTAGGTGTAATTACAAAGTCTTTCGCGCGGGCCAGGGGCTTGTTAAATATCACTGAAAGAGCGCACAAGTATTGGAAAAATTAGAAGTTTGGCTAAAGCCGACCTGCTGTTTCTTAGTCCGTCCCATAAATGGGACGGCAATGAATTGAAATTCTTAAAACCAGCCCCTATTCATCATTGCCGTTGGCTTTAGCCAACGGTTCACAAATAAAAGTTATATGGCTTTAGCCAAACTTTGCACTTGATATTACAGCTCAATTCCTCCGAACACTCGTAGGCTTCAGCCGGGCGACTGCATTGTTTTTCCTTCTTTATTACCTATTCCCCCGCAACAGCCACATTACCACCACGACCTTTAAGGTCAAAGGCACGGAATTTAATTACACCGCCATTATAGGTGACAGGGCCGGTATATAATTTACTTTTCGCGTCTGGGTCTTTCCCGTTGGTAGTATAGCGAATGGCTAAACCGGGGTATTCTACATTGCTCAGGTATTTACCATCCTGCAAGCTGATACCCGGTTTTGGTATCCGGTAATTGTAGCCATTGCCATAATAGGTTAATCTTGGTAGTTCGCGTTTACCCAGTATGTTCAAAAATTGGGAGTATGCCTGTTTGTACGCCTCATGCGCTTTTGTCGTATCTTTTTCTGTAGCCCAATCCGGGTTTTTTCCCCAGGCACGTTCTGCAAGGGCCAGCAATTTAGGGAACATCATGTATTCCATGCGGTCGGTACTTTTTACGGTTTCGGCCCATAGTGCGCCTTGTAAGCCTATAATATTGCCTTTGCCATAATCTGTAAGGCGCTGTTTGCCAATAAACAGGTTTTTGTTAATGGGGATGCCGTTTTTGTCTACATCGGCATTTTTGAAGTAATCGTAAGGAATGAAAGAGTAAAATTTATCAATACCCAGGAAAGCGCCCCAATAATAGCCGGGCTCATCAAAGGCCTTGTAGCTTGCCATATCAAAGTATAAATTGGTAACACAGGTAAGCACCACTTTGTATCCGCCATTGGCGAGACGATACGCCAGATCTTCCTGTCCATCGCCCAAAACATTGTTCCATACATCGGCTTGCAGGTGTTCGCCTGTAAAATCTGGATTGGGCACGTAGGTATTCGCGCCATCCAGGGTGGTTTTGCGTAGTGCCATTTCTTCCCAGCCGGAGAGGCGAACGCCCTTTGATTTCAGGATCTGGTTAACCCTGCCGTAGAAGTAATACCAGAGGTCGCCGGTGTTTTGTATCTCGGGATGGGTGGCTTTTAATGCGAGGTAAGCCGGCGATTGTTCCCACACATGGGCCGGTACCTCATCCCCACCAAAATGGATGGTTGGCAGCGGAGCGCCAGCTTCTTTGTACATAGCAATCACATTATCAACTACCGTTTCCACAAAGTTATAGGTAGATGGCAGCGATACATCGATCACGTTATCGTTCCAGAACTGTACCGAGCGATATTCCGATTTATCGTTTAAATCGTACAGCAGATATTTAATTGCCTCATCTTTTTTTCCTTCGGCCGCCAAGCGATCATAGCGGGCATTCATGGCTTTTATAGCCGCCCTTGCATGACCGGGTGTTTCCAGCTCAGGGATCACGGTTATGTGACGATCTGTTGCGTATCTCAAGATCTCCAGATAATCGGCGCGGGTATAAAAGCCGGTACCCACTGTATTATTCACATCGGGGCCAGAACCGTGAGATGCCGGCAAAAAGTGCTTACTATTCAGTGTATGGCCGCGTTTTGCACCAACATTTGTAAGCTCGGGCAGCGACGGAATTTCCAAACGCCAGCCTTCATCATCCGTTAAGTGCATGTGTAGTACATTTAATTTGTACAAGCTCATGGCATCTATCAGTTTTATCACCTCTTTTTTAGGCTGAAAGTTTCTTGCTACATCAAGCATTACCGCACGGTGGGCAAAGCGGGGCTCATCGGCAATTTCAACACACGGAATTTGGACTGATGCAGGTGCTTTAGCTATGGCCGTAGCCGGTATCAGTGTTTTAAGCGACTGGATGCCATAAAAGATCCCTGTTGCTGTTGATGCACGGATTGTTACCGCAGATGACTTAACGCTTATCTCATACGCTTCGTTTGCCAATCCGTCCTTGTATTCAAGCGTTAATCCGTTGTCAGAATAGCGATTGGTGCTCCTTTTTCCAAATAGGTTTTTAATATCGTTATCCAAAATGGATAGCTCTTTTTTAAACTTACCATCGGGGTTGGAAATATGCAGATTAGCAGAGAATGTAAAACTCCCATTGGTTTCGCTATAATTAACAGGTGTAGGGAAAACCTTTGGCAACTGATCGGCTGGGATATCGGCAATGGCTTTATTCCTGTCGAAAACGATTTCAGGAGTTATCAGGCCCTGGTAAGTAGGCTTATAGGGTTTAATGTCAAACGAGCCAATGCTATAGCCCTTATCTGGTTGCGCATCCCAAACAAGGTAGATGCCCTCGGGGCCATCGGTTATGTTTACAACAGGATCGTCATTTATATATTCAATGCGGGCACTTTCACCGGGTTTTACTTCCTTGAAACCATTGGTTGGGGTAATGCTGTACAGATCGCCGTTTACCTGGTTTATTTTGGCATTGCCGCTCACTGCATTTTCGGTAAAGCCACGACCTGAGTTAAAATAGAATTTCCACCCGGCGGCAGGCAATGTATTTTTACCTTTATTGCTGATTACCAGTGCGGTTACGGCCTCATTTTTGTTTTGATAGTTATTATCAACTACCTCCCAGCTGATATGCAGATCGGCGACATTAAATTTATTGCCATTGGTTTTAAAGGTAAAGGCAGTGCTTATAAAAACTGCCGCGATAAGCACCGTTGTGAAAATTTTACGCATAGTGGTGTTTGCTGGGGATAATAGCTGACAGTAAATATATACAACTTTTTAAATAATTTTAATAAGTTGGAAAATTTATTATTGGAAATCGTAATTAGCTATTAGTCATCTGTTTTATCATTCAAATCGCCATTTAGTTTCATTTCCTCATAGTCCTTTATTAGCTTTTTGGTGGCACGGGTAACGTATGCAGTGATGATCAGTTCTTTAACATCAGCTAACGATACGGTTTCCAACCGTACCAACATGTATTTATAGTTGATGAAATGCGGCGTTATAAAAAATGTATGCGGATCGGCGGTCATCCATTTATCACGCTCGATAGTATGGATAGACAGCATATAGTCCTTAACCTTTACAATAGCCAGCATCTTGCCGTTTACATAAAAGGCAGGATCTTCAAAGTGCATGCTCTCGGTAACACCCGGCAACGGCAATAAATAGCCGCGTATAAATTGCATGAAAGCCATAGTGGGTGAAGCCATAATTAAAGTTAGTTAAAAAGATAAAAAATATCGCGAATATTTAATTAACCGTACAGCCATGGCGGCTTAACCTCACATATTTGTCATTAATGTGGTTTAAACAGTTAAAAGTGTTAAATTTCAAACTATAATACTTCAAATAGGTTTAATTTACAGTTTAAATCATCTACCATGAAACCTAAATATCTGATATGGATTGCCGCCCTTTTTTTTGCGGGTACCGCGAGTGCACAAAACAACTTAAAAGGTACCGTTTATGAGTATGGTAAATCTACCCGGTTGCCCGATGTTTTTATAAAGGACATGAACAATAACCGGCAGATAACCATCACCGATAAAAACGGTAATTTTTCTATTGCGACCGTAACTGGCCATACGCTTATATTTAATTCTCCGGGATATGTGTCTGATACACTGTATGTAACAGATTTAAGACCAAAACGTATCGACCTTAAAACGCAAACCATATCATTAAAAGAGGTTAACATATCGGCAAAAAAAGAGGTGTTTGACCCGCATAAGGAGTATCCCGAAATTTACACCCGCAGTAAGGTTTATCCCTTTTCGCCATCTACCTGGTTTGGTAAAAGCGGACGCGATGCGCGCAGGTTAAAGAGATACTTTAAGCGCGAAGAAGAGCAACGCGAGGTTGACCAAGTGTATACCGATACTTATGTAATGAGCCTGATCCCATTGAGGGGCAGGGAGTTAATTAACTTTATGTCGCTTTACAGGCCTACTTATGCTTTGCTGAAGGATAATAACGGCGAATCGGTGGCGATGTTTGTAAAAGAATCCTACCAAAAATACCAGGCATTACCGCCAGAAAAACGTGCGTTGCCAACCCTTACCGGTGGTGCCGATACGCTACAATAATTAAACTTAATACAATTCGTCAGTAGCCGTCAGTACGTCGTCAGCAACCGTCAGTAGCTCGTCACGAGTCGTCAGTAGGTCGTCAGCGAGCGTCAGCAGTTAATCAAATAAAGTTGACTTGTCGCCGGCGATGATCTTTTGGCAGAGGGTTATGATCTGACTTTTCAGGATACGGTCCTCGGATATTTCGGGCAGGTTATCCACGTCGAAATACTGCACATCCAGCACATCGAAACCTTTGTTAAGGATTAGCGATGCCGCCCTGCAATGGAAGATCATTTTGTACACGTACCAGGGTTGCGCCGGATGCGGATGCATTTTCTTATCGAACACAGCCAGCAAGGTTTCGGGTACCACATCAAGCCCGGTTTCTTCCTGAAACTCTTTAATGATCACTTCGCTGGGGCTGTACCCAACATCGGCCCAGCCGCCGGGTAACGACCAACGGCCATCGGCACTTTCCTTCGCCAGTAGCACCTTATTATCTGCCGATAGCACTATACCCCGCACATCAACTTTTGCAGTAGGATAATCGGCAGCTATGGGGAAGTTGAACTTTATGGCATCGGCACCCCAGCCGGTAACCTTATCCAGCATCTCGTTGCCAATTTGCTGCAGTTCGGTATAGCGTTCAATGTCGTATTCGTTTTTGGCATAAAGCAGGCCAATATCAGCAACAGAGCGCAGGCGGGTTATGAGGGTTAAAAGTTCGTTATTATTCATGGGGGAGTTTAGAAAAATTATTAAGCTCAATTATCTGTGGCGGGTTTTATTAAAGGGCCTGTCACCCTGAGCCTGTCGAAGGGCGCGCGGAGAGGCCTTTGCCCGCTATGCTTCGACAGGCTCAGCATGACACCCTTTTATGCTATTGCTCGCAATAGCAACAACTGATTTTGCGAGGGTGTTACATCTGCACATCTAAAATTTGAAATCTGCACATCCAATACCTATCCTCTGCCCAACAACTCATCCAGCTTGTTGCGTTCGGTTTGCAGTTCGCGGGCAAGTTTCTTTTCCTTTTCGTTGGCTTTGGCTTTGTAGGTTTTGTATTCCTCGTCCAGCTCGCTGTATAGTTTTATGCGGTATTTGGCTTCGCGGCTGTGCGCGCCCGAGCGGGCAATTACAATGGCGGCTATCACCCCAAAAACAATAACAAGGCCCCACATCAGCAGGTTATAAGTAGCCTTTGTAAAAGGAATACCAATCAGGTTTATCTGATCGCGTTTGGCGTTTGATTCAGAAAGGGTTTGATCTTTGGTGCTCACATCGGCTTTTAAGCCGGTAATATCCTGGGTTTGTGTAGTCAGTTTGGCTTCGGCAGCGGCAAGTTTTTTACGTTCGATGTTTAGCGTATCCCGCATATTTTTCCATAGGGCCGATGCCAGCGGCTGCTGATAATGGAACAATTTACTTAGCAAATATTGGTACTGCCCGTTAAGCGATTTATCTTTCGCCAAAGCCGAATCGGCAGCAGTAGGGCGGGGCTGGGCGTAGTTATACTTTGCCGGGGCACCCGGAACGGCTGGTTTTAAAGCTGCATTATATTTTACAACCGGTTTTATAACAGCAGGCTTAGCGCCTGCCTTTTTTGTACTATCCTGGGCAAAACTATAATTATTACTGCCTAAAATAATTAATATTAAAACTGAGATACGGAATATTAAATGCTTGTTCATCAAGGTAAAATTAGGTATCCAATGTTAACAAAACAGTATTTTAAAGGTTTTTATTATAAATTACTGCTGTTTCTTTTGGCTAATGTAAGCTTTCATACGGAATTTTGCTACTCATGGTTATATTAGCAGTATGAATATAGGCATTATTGGCTTAGGAGATATGGGGCGTTTGTACGCAAAGGCTTTTGCCAAAGCGGGTTACACGGTTTGCGGCTGCGATTTGCCCGCCAATCGTGAAAAACTGGAGGATGAACTGAGCCCTTTCGGCATTAAAATACTGGATAGCGGCAGCGACGTTTCCCGTACCAACGACCTTATTATATATTCTGTTGAGGCCGATAAAATGGAACAGGTAGTGGCCGAGTGCGGTCCGGCTACAAAGTACGGCGCTATAGTTGCCGGCCAAACATCTGTTAAAACCCCCGAGATTGCCACCTTTGAAAAACACCTGCCTGCCGATGCGCAGATCATTACTTTTCATGGTATGCACGGCCCTGGTTTTGAACCCCGCGGCCAAACGCTGATCCTTATCCCGTACCGCGCTACTGCCGAAGCTTACCAGCGCATGTATGACCTCTTCACCGCCATAGGATCAGACATTGTGGAAATTGCCGATTACCATGAGCACGATAAAATTGTTGCCGATACCCAGGCCGTAACCCACGTTGGTTTTGAGAGTATGGGTACGGCTTGGAAATCTGCCGGTTTTTTCCCCTGGGAAAACGCATCATACATAGGCGGTATAGATAATGTAAAGATCCTTACTACGCTGCGTATTTTTAGCTACAAGGCCCACGTTTATGCGGGGTTGGCCATCCTTAACCCTTACGCTAAGCAACAGGTAAAACGCTATGCCGAATCAGAATCGGAATTGTTTAAGCTGATGATAAAGGAGGAGGCTGCGGCTTTCAGGGAGCGCCTGTACCGCGCCCGCGATTTTGTTTTTCACGAAAGCCGCAAACCTATTATGCTTAATGATACCGTGATGAAGGAATTTTCGCTATCGCAAAAGCCTGAGCAGCAAAAACCAAATTCGCACCTGAGCATCCTGAGTATGGTTGATGCCTGGTACCACCTTGGCGTAAACCCTTACGATAACCTTATTTGCCAAACGCCGCCTTTCCGCCTGCGTTTGGGCATTGCCGAATACCTGTTCAAAAACGAAGACCTGCTGGAAGAATCAATAGAAACCGCCCTGTATGATAAAACCATTCGTGGCGATGATTTGGAATTTCATTCGGCGGTAAGAGAATGGTCGTCAATTATTGGTCATGGCGATATGAACGGCTACAAAAAACATTTTAACGATACCCAATCATTTTTTGCCGGCAGGCTTGAAGAGGGCAAACAACAAAGTGCCGAACTGATCAGAAGGCTGATGATGGATTAGGGAGTAAGCTGAAGGCGGAAAGCAAAGGGCTTAAAGCTTTAATTGCTGTTGGGTGTTATGCAATCCAGCGCTAACCGCAGAGGACTCATCCGACCATCGCTACGCTCGGTCACCCTCTCAACGGCAAGCCTTGAACAGGGGATGGATTGGCTTGATATTATAGTTTCCCCGTCCCCGCCATCGCTCGGCCCTTACCTACAAGTGTTGGAAGATAAAAAGCGTTGTCATTTCGAACGAGGTACGAGGAGAAATCTTCTACGATATGCAATTGAACTTAGCCTTTCGTAGAAGATTTCTCCTTGCCGCTCACACGCAATTCCCATGCAGGCTCGTCGAAATGACAACCTTTTTACTAAAATTTTATCTTCCCAATACTTGTAGTTACAAACGAGCGCAAGTAGATATCTAACAGAAAAGCCAAAAAACTTCCCCGCCCTCTTTCCAGCGAAGCTGAGAAAGGGCGGCCGCACGTAGTGCCGGCGGGGTGAGTCGAACGACCAACCGGCCCCAATCTACTTCACCGTATTCAATTCAGCAAAGCCTACCAGTTCGTCCCAGCGGGCTGTGGGTGGGCGGTAGTAAACTAATAGCTGGTAATCGTTCTCGGTTTCAAAGTGGCTGCCTTCCATGGGTACATCGTCGGCTTTGTGGGTTTGGGCATCAACCCAAACGTATTCGTAATCATATACGCCCTGTTTTAAAAGCAGTTCAATGTGGTATTTGCCATCGTCGCCAATGGTGAGCTCACTGTGCTCATCCAGCTTATAATCATTAAACCTGCCCACTATATAAGGGCTACCCGAAGTTTCGGGACGATTGGCTGCCAATGTAAAATAGGTGTGTGTATAATCAGCATCCGTACGCGGGTCTACCCCGTCGGAGTTAAGGGGGAAAAACTTGCCGTTGTTATCATAATAAAGCACATAGTTCGGATTGTCGCGAACGGGGTCGGCTAATAGCACAACAACGTTGCCCGTATCCTTAAAAATGCGTGCAACCCGCTGCGAGTTTAATTTAAGCGTACGGGTATCAAACAACCTGAACTCGTTACGGCCTGGAAAATCGTTAATGCTCACATCATTAAATACCAACACCGATCCTTTGATGTTGGTGGGCTGTGTGTTTAAGATTCCGGTTTCGGTACGGGCATTTTGCATTACAAAGGTGCGCACATTGGCCGATGGATTTTGGACGGGCAGGCTGCCATAATCAACCGTAAAATTTAACTTTTGATTGGTTTTGCGTAATTGCGTATTTGGCGATGCGATGGTATTCGCCGCTATATTTACCCTTTTGCCCAGCACGTATAAACGACGGGTAAGCACCAGTTTATTCTGATCGCCGTTTTCATAAACTTTTAAAATATAATTACCCGATATTTTGGGGGCGATGTTATTATTGGGGACAAGCTGCTCATAATGCGTATACTTTTGCATGGTGCCCGTGGAGTAGGTATAGGTATACAGCCGATCGTCCTGAAAGCTTTGCAGATACTCGGCCGGCGAAAGGTTGGATGAATTCCAGCGGGTATCGCAATGTTCAATAGTATAATTGTAAGTGCGACTGCCCCCGCGCAAGTCATCAAAGGCCAGCAGCACTTTCTCGTCTGTTCCTAAATTTATCACCGGGAAATCGCCCTGCTTGCGGGTGTTATAAAACTCAACGCTTTTTATAGCGGTGTTGTAAACGGTATTATCGTAAGGCGTTTGGGCGAAGGATCGGAGGGTGAGGAATGTAAGGAGGAATAATAATATCACCTTTGAAAGCCACACGTTATTGCGGATGTGAAAATCTGTAGATATTGAACAAGAGCTGATGTTTGAAAATTCTGGAAGGCTGTCATGCTGAGCTCGTCGAAGCATGGTGTGTAGGGCCTCTGCGCTCAACCCTTCGACAGGCTCAGGGTGACAGGCCTTTTTTAACCTGGTTATGGAGGATTGTCCTATAGTGTTAGGGACTGCTTCGTACCTCGCAACGACGATTTTCATAGGACTAAGATATAAATAATAACAAAAATGTCATTGCGAGCGTAGTGCGGCAATCTCATACGCAAGGTTCGTTACCTGTCCTCTGAGATTGCTCGTACCTCGCAATGGCAATTATATACGACTAAGATATAAAAGTCGGATAACAAAAATGTCATCCTGAGCGTAGCGAAGGATCTATTGTTGACTTTGCAAGTCGTAAAACAGATGCTTCACTACGTTCAGCATGACAAATTAAATTATAAAAGCTATTACGCTTCCAGTTCCAGGATCTGCTCGGCCAGGGCTTCCCATTTTTGCTGAATTTGTTTCAGCTCGGTTTGCTTTTGGGTGTAGGCAGTGTTGGTTTCTTTTAGCTTTTGGCTGTCGTTATAAATTTTGGTATCGGCCAGTTTGGTTTCCAGGTTCTTAACCGTTTTTTCAAGTTCGGCAATCTGCTCTTCCATTTTTGAAAGGTCCTGGTTTAACTTTTTAAGCTGCTGGTGCTTGTTTTCGCCACCATTTTGCTGCTTAACCGGCTCTGTTTTTTTCTCTTCCTTTTTAGGTTGAGGCGCAGGCACGGCCGCTTTAGGCTCCAACTTGCGTTTGTCGTTCCATACATCATACTCGGCATAAGTGCCCGGATATTGTTTGATCTTTTGATCTTCAATGAACCAGATCTTGTTGGCCACATTATCCAGGAAATACCTGTCGTGCGATACAACGATCACCGTACCTTCGTACTGTTGCAAGGCCTGGATCAAGATATTTACTGATGCCATATCCAAGTGATTGGTAGGCTCATCCAGTACCAGGAAGTTAGCATCGGCAGTAAGCGCTTTAGCTAAAGCCACGCGTGATTTTTCACCTCCTGATAATACCTTGATCTTTTTAAACACATCATCGCCGGTAAACAAAAACGAACCCAATATAGAGCGCAACTCCGTATCAGTATGCTTTGGAGCAAATGACTGCAACTCCTGCAGAATCTGGTGCTCCAGGTGTAAACTCTCCAGCTGGTGTTGTGCAAAAAATGTTTGTGTAACGTTATGGCCGGTTACGGCGGTACCTTCAAATTCTTTATCAGCGCCTGCTACAATACGTAACAGGGTTGATTTACCTTTACCGTTGGCACCAATCAGTGCAATTTTGTCGCCTTTTTCAATAATAGCCTCGGCATCGTCCAGGATATCAATTGCAGGATATTTTTTGGTGATATGCTCTAAAGTAGTTACATGGCGGCCAGATTGCCTGCTGAATTTAAAACTGAAGTTAACCTCCGGGTTATCATCATCAACATCGTCAACACGCTCTAGTTTATCCAGCATTTTAATACGCGACTGCGCCATTTTTGCCTTGGATGCCTTAGCGCGGAAACGCTCAATTAAACGTTCTTCCTGTTTTATTTTCGATTGTTGATTTTTAAACTCGCCACGCTGGATCTCGGCACGTAAGGCCTTTTCTTCCAGATAGAAAGTGTAATTACCCGCATAAACATTCAGCTTGCCCTTGCGCGATTCAACCGTGCGGTTGATCACCTTATCCAAAAACCACCTATCGTGCGATACAATGATGATAGCGCCGTTAAATGCCTTCAGGTAATCTTCCAGCCATTGGATAGATGGTAAATCCAGGTGATTGGTAGGCTCATCCAGCAGCAGGATATCCGGCGCTTGTAACAGGATTTTGGCCAGCATCACACGCATGCGCCATCCTCCCGAGAAAGTGCTTAGCTTACGCTGACAATCAGCTTCGCTAAAACCTAAACCGGCTAAAATTTCGTGTGCCTTGTATTCAATATTGTAACCGTCAAGCACTTCAAACTCATGCTGTTTATCGCTTAGTTTGTGTAACAGGTCTTCGGTATAATCGGTTTCCAGCTTTTTAAGCAGGACTTCTATCTCGTCATGTAATTGGTTTTGGCGCTCAAAAGCCTCCATTGCCACATGCACAATATTTTTATCAGATGAGTATGACAGCAAATCCTGGTTAAGGTAACCCATGGTAAGGTCCTTAGCCATTGATATGGTGCCCGATGTAGGTTTATAGTCGCCTACAATAATTTTTAAGAGGGTAGTTTTACCGGTTCCATTGGCACCTATTAAACCAATTTTTTCACCGGGTTTTATATGCCAGTTGGCTTCATCGTAAAGGGCCCGCGCACCAATCTCAAACGTAAGGTTATTTATAGCAATCATTTGCGCGCAAAGATACGGTTTTAAGGGGAAAGGAGGAAAGGTAAAAGGTTAAAGGCGAAAGGTATTATACGGTGCTATACGGGAGTAACAGCATGTGCATATCGAATAATGAATTTCGAATGATAAATGATGAGGTTTTTTGGTGTTTCATCATAGGGAATCCAACGGTAGGAGGGTTAACTCTTGATAGTGCAATTGAATATCAACCTGTTGATGTCAACTCAATAAATTCTTTTCCACCCTATCTCAACAAAAAAAAAATTTTTCCTTTTCTATTTAATTATTAATCGTAATATTGCAATATAGTATTTAACCATAGCAATATGAACAATCACGAAGCCATAAACTGGGCCGATTTTAAAAATCAGCTGTTACTGCACCCCGATCTTGACCTGCAATTTCAATACGCCGAAAACAAGTGGGTTGATGCATCATACCACATCACCGAAATTAAACAGGCACCTATTACATCTGTTGATTGCGGCGGCAAAATGAACAGATGGACGGAAATTATCATACAATTATGGGAACCCGTAAATCAGCAGCAGGACCGCGCAATGCAGGTAAACAAAGCGCTGTCAATAATTAACCTGGTTGAAAAAACGCTTCCGCTAAACCCGCTGGGTACTGTTAAAATAGAGTTTGGTAACTCGGAATTTGATACCCGCCAAATGTACCCGAATACTATCGGTGCCAACGGCGGAAACCTAATTATTGATCTCAGGCCCGATAGTGTGCAGTGCAAAGCCCTTGAACGTGGCGGCAGCTGCGGTACCACCGCCACCGGCGAAGAATGCTGCACACCCGCAAGCGAAAAACCTAAAATAGAATTAAAAAATATGGCAATTGCCCCGGTATGTGTTCCCGGTGGTGGCTGCTGCTAATTATTAACCAATGAAGAATATATTAGTACTATGCACCGGCAACAGCTGCCGCAGTCAGATAGCACATGGCTACCTGCAAAAATTTGCCGGCGATAAGGCGCAGGTATACAGCGCCGGGGTAGAAATTCACGGCGTAAACCCCAAAGCCATAAAAATTATGGCCGAAGATGGGGTAGATATCTCGCACCACACCTCAAACAATGTAGATGAATATATGGCCATTCCGTTTGATTTGATCATTACCGTTTGCGATAATGCAAAGGAAAACTGCCCGTATTTTCCATCAAAAGCCCTGCGTTTCCACCAAAACTTCCCCGACCCGGCAAAGGCAACCGGTACCGACGACGAGGTAATGGACGAGTTTAGGAAAGTGCGCGACATGATTAAAACTTACGCCGCAAACTTCATTAATACGCACATTTAACCCGCGTTTGATTTTTAACCGCTTTAACCGTAATATTGCTTGCAATGGGTTTAACAAAAACAGAAAACTTTACCGAGGCTCAAAACGAACTGGCCAAAATGCTTAAGGCGCTTGCCCATCCGGCACGTATTGCTATAATTGAGCATTTGATAAAGGCCAACGCCTGCATTGGTAATGACCTGGTTGATGTGCTTGGCCTTGCCCAGCCCACCACTTCGCAGCATTTACGTGAGCTTAAAGAAGCCGGCCTGATAAAAGGTACCATCGAGGGCACTGCTATGAATTATTGTATTGACCAGGTGAAATGGAAACAATATGCCGATACACTTAGTACTTTCTTTACAACCGTAAACTTTCCTGAAAACTGCTGTTGATTTTTTTTGTTTCATTGTATTGCTACATCGCAATATATAAATGTAATTTATGACCGCCAATAACTGTAACCCAACCCAGCGTAAAAAGCTCTCGTTTTTAGATCAATACCTTACCCTTTGGATATTTTTAGCCATGGGCATGGGCGTTGCCTTAGGTTATTTTATACCATCGGCAAAGGGGTTTATCAATTCGTTCAGTTCGGGGACAACCAATCTGCCTATAGCCGTTGGGCTCATATTAATGATGTACCCACCGTTTGCAAAGGTTAGGTTTGAGCAAATGGGCAAGGTGTTCAGCAATGTTAAAATACTTTCCCTTTCGCTGGTCATGAACTGGCTTATAGGGCCGGTGCTGATGTTTTTATTGTCGGTAGTTTTTCTGCGAAACCATCCGGCTTATATGACGGGCCTTATTATGATTGGCTTGGCCCGCTGTATTGCCATGGTAATGGTATGGAACGAGCTTGCAGGCGGTAACCGCGAATATGCCGCGGGGCTGGTTGCCTTTAACAGTATTTTTCAGGTGATTTTTTACAGCCTGTTTGCATGGGTATTTGTTACCATACTGCCACCGTACTTTGGCATTGCCGGGTTGCAGGTAAACATCAGCATAATGCAAATAGCCCAAAGCGTGTTCATTTACCTGGGGATTCCTTTTGCAGCCGGTTTTTTAACCCGGTATATTTTGCGCAAAATAAAGGGCGATATATGGTATACTAACTATTTTATCCCTAAAATAAGTCCGCTTACACTTATTGCGCTGTTGTTTACCATACTGGTTATGTTCAGTTTAAAGGGCGGACTTATCGTACAGATCCCCCTTGATGTGGTGCTTATTGCCATACCGCTGGTTATTTATTTCGCCATAATGTTTGTGGTAACGTTCATAACCGGCAAATGGCTGGGTGCCGATTATGCACAAAACGCAGCACTGTCCTTCACGGCAGCCGGTAATAATTTCGAGCTGGCTATAGCGGTTTCCATAGGCGTGTTCGGCATTAACAGCGGCGAGGCCTTTGCGGGCGTTGTTGGTCCGCTGGTTGAGGTGCCTGCTTTAATTGCCTTGGTTAACGTGGCGTTTTGGTTGCGTAAAAAGTATTATGGTTTGAGCCGGAATTAGCAGATTTAATGGAACACGATTATCATTTCTCCTTCAATATATACTGATTTTTACTACTCAGCATAACCATTATTTTCTCCGCAAACTTAATTCACCTCTACAATCTTCATGCCCCAGGGTTCTAATAACATATTAGAATTACTGTTTACGCTTGTGCCGGATAACAGCTCTTTGCCGTTACCGTAAGGATAAGTAAAGCTGGCTTCCTTATTAGAGTAATTGAAATAATAATGCACCGTTTTACCGGCCGCATTTACACCAAACTTGGTAATTACAGGAAAGGTTAATTGTTGATCGGCACCCCAAAGACCGGCTTTTTTAACCGCGTTTGCCAATATTTTATCGGTAACGGCATTGCCTGTAAGGCAGCCTATATAAGTTGCCAGTCCTTTTCCATAAGTATTTTCGGTAATGGCTGCATATTTACCCCAAACCGGGTGATCGTAGTAAGCCAGCACTTTGGCTGTTGTTGGGGTAATGAGCTCCATCCAGGTATTGGCTTTTTTGTCTTCGGGTTTTAGGTTAAAATCATCGCCTTTAAGGCCCACGTTTTCGGGTATGGTAAACTGGCTGTAGTAAATACCGCAAGCATCATCAATTATACCGGGTTGGTGGGTGCTGCGCACTTTTACGTTCTCGTCACTAAAACCGCTTTTTAACGTATAGATGATGTGGCCGCCATTTTTTACATAACGGTTTAATCGTTGCAGCAAACTATCCGGGGCTGCGTATAAAAGTGGTACTATCAGTAGTTTATAGTTTTCGATATTCTGGCTGGTTGGGTCAACAAAATCGCAGCTAACGTTCATGTGGTAAAGGCCATCGTAAAGCTGGCGAAGTACATCGTTGTAGGCGGTTTGTGAGCCGCCGCCAAAACCAAATGCTTTAAACCCGGTGAGGGCCTCGTTGCTGAATAGTATAGCAACATCGTTCTTCTTTTTCAGGTTGATAAGCTTCGGGCCCAACCTGTCAAAATCCTTGCCTATGGTTTTTGCCTCGTTATAAACAGGGTTGGGCTCAAAATCATGACTAAGCAAACCTTTCCAATAAGTTTCGGCCGAGTTATGGATGGAGTGCCAGGGCCAGTAACTCACCATATTGGCACCAGATGCCAGGTGACTAAAAGCCTGTAACCTCAACTGCCCCGGATAAGGCACCCATTCCGGAAAGCCCTGCGCTTCTGTTTCTGAAACAAGATAGTTTTTACCGCCTTTCATTGAGCGGGTAACATCGCCGCCAAAGGAGATCTCTACCCCGGTTAATTTATCCTGGCTGGGGTGATAAATATCTATTCCGGCAATATCCATTGCTTTTGACGCTGCAAAAAGATCAACCTCAGATTGAATACCGAAAGAGTAGCCACGCCAATCAAGGTCGAAATTTTGGGTGATAAACTGGTTTGGCCGTTTGTATTCGCGCACAATAGCCGCCTGCCAGGCTAAATACTGCGTAACCAGTTGTCGTTGAAATTTAGCAAATTCTGAGGAAAGGCTTGCGTTGATTGTATTGTTCATTGAGGGGAAATCTTCCCAGGTATTGATGCGGTTGCTCCAATAGTTTAAACCGAATATGTTGTTAATATTATCCAGCGTTTTATATTTGGCCTGCATGTATTTCACAAATAAGGCCTGCACGTTGGGGCCAGATGTACCGTACGTTTTGGTTTCATTATCTACCTGGTAACCAATAACTGTGGGATTATCTTTCACATGCTCCATTATTTTACGGATCACGCGCTCGGCATAAATCCTAAAATCGGTATTGGTGATATCCATGTTCTGCCTGGGGCCATATTGGTTTTGACCCCAGCGTGTAATGGCCAAAATTTCGGGATGTTTACGGGCCATCCAGGTAGGTATGGCATAGGTTGGCGTACCAATAATTACTTTTATACCGCCTTTTTGCATGGCTGCCAGAACCCTGTCAATATGCGTAAAATCAAAAACACCGTCCTGTGGTTCAACCGTGCCCCAGGTAGATTCTGCAATGCGCACTACATTTATGCCGCAATCCTTCATCATCTGTACATCTTTGTCCAGCCTTTCGTACGGCATATACTCATCATAGTAAGCCACCCCGTATAATAGCTTATCCATTTTAGGATATTGGGCAAATAGAGTGCCGCCAAAAAATAATTGCGCTATGAAAAACAGCAGGTATTTCTTATTCATAAAACGGTAATTGGTTACGAAAAATGAAAGTACAAATTAATTGTGTTATTAACACATAATAATAAAATGTTTCAGGTTGATGAAAGGTTAGGGTCAACTGGGTTTTATTTGATCTGCGGCGAAAAGAATGTTTTGTGAAACAGATGTAGTAGTGCGGGGTAGCTATAAAAACAGATATTTGCCTTATTACCAATGTAACCTGTTTATAGCCTATGAAAACAGTCGCCCGTATTTTATTGCTCTTGTTGTGCTGTATGGATGTGCATTATGCAAACGCACAATCCAAAAAACTTACCTATTGTAACCCGCTCAATCTCGATTATGGTTATACCCCATTTGAAACCTTTGCAAGCTGGGGTAAGCACCGCGCAACGGCCGACCCAACTATTACCCTGTTCAAAGGTAAATACTACCTGTTCTCCACTAATCAGTTTGGCTACTGGTGGAGCAATGATATGCTTAACTGGAACTTTATTTACCGCAAATTTGTGCGCCCCTATAACCAGGTAAAAGGCGATGAGCTCTGCGCCCCCGCCACCTTGGTTTTAGGCGATACATTGTTGGTGATAGGATCTACCTATAATAAAGATTTTACCCTTTGGATGAGCACCAACCCCACCAAAGACGATTGGAAAGCAGCCAAAGATTACTTTAAAGTAGGCGCGTGGGACCCCGGTATGTTTGCCGATGATGATGGCCGGGTGTACATCTACCACGGATCAAGCAATACGCTGCCCATGTACGGCCAGGAGATCGACCGTAAAACCTTCGACCCGATTGGCCCCAAAAAGGAGCTCATCAAACTAAATCCCGAACAATATGGCTGGGAGCGCTTCGGCGAACATAACGATAACGTTTTCCTGCTGCCCTTTATGGAAGGTGGCTGGATGAATAAGCACAACGGTAAATATTACCTGCAATTCGGCGCGCCCGGTACCGAGCAAAGTGGCTACGGCGATGGCGTTTTTATTGGCGATAAACCGCTTGGTCCGTTCACTTATCAAAAGCATAACCCGTTTTCGTACAAGTTGGGCGGCTTTGCCAAAGGGGCAGGGCATGGCGCAACCTGGCAGGATAAGTTTGGCAATTACTGGCACATCTCCACGATGGGGATCTCGGTAAAAAATAACTTTGAGCGGCGCATAGGTTTCTGGCCGGCTGGGTTTGATAACGATGGCGTGCTGTACACCAACACTGCTTACGGCGATTATCCGCAGTACTTAGCCACCGGTGCCGAAGATCATCTGAAAAGTAATTTTACCGGCTGGATGATGCTGAACTACAATAAACCGGTAGATGTATCATCAACCCTGGGCGCTTACACCGCCAATAACGCGGTAGATGAGGATATCAAAACCTATTGGAGCGCCAAAACTGCCAATAAAGGTGAATGGTTTAAAACTGATCTCGGCGCCGTAAGTACTATAAACGCTGTGCAAATAAACTATGCCGATCAGGATGCTACCTTCCTGGGTAAATCATTGGGTGTTTTTCATCAGTATATAGTTTATGCCTCGCTGGATGGTAGGGTGTGGAAGCCCGTTATCGACAAAAGCAAAAACAAAACAGATGTACCGCATGATTATGTGGAACTAAAAACTCCCGCCAAAGCCCGCTACCTTAAAATGGTAAACCTACATATGCCCACAGGTAAATTTGCACTGTCGGGTTTCCGGGTGTTTGGCAAAGGTGCAGGTGCAAGGCCCGATACTGTTCAAAACCTGATCGTTTTACGTGGCGACAGCGAGCGCCGCAACTCCTGGCTTAAATGGAAACCGGTTGATAACGCCACCGGTTACACCATTTACATGGGAATAGCGCCCAATAAGCTGTACAATAACATAATGGTTTACGGTAAAAACGAGTTCTATTTTAGCGGTATGGATAAGGAATTGCCCTATTATTTTCAGATAGAAGCATTTAACGAAAACGGAATTTCGCAGCGCACAAGGGTGGTAAAGGTGGAGTAATGATTGTTTTCATCTTATCGCCCTTCAATGGCCTGATAGTTGTGGGTTTTCCTAAAAACGTAACCTATGATAAAAACTATCCCCATTTTTGTATTGATGTTATTTTTTTACGGCCATGTGAAGGCGCAGGCTGCTGATAGTACTTTGAAAAAATCGCCGGTTAAAAGCTTGAGCGATAGCCAGTATGATGCCTTGCTCAAAGGCGAGGATATATACAGCATGCCCCCGGTAGCCCCCATTAACCATTACCCCACGCCCGAAAGGGCAATAAAATTCAAGGCCGAAATTGACCTTAGTCCGGTACAGGTAACAAAAATTGCTGCTATAGCCAAGGAATTAAAACGCAAAAAGCTGGAGATGGGCGTGTTTATTGTGCGTAATGAGCGGGCTTTGGATAGCCTTTTTCGCAGGTCGAGGCTGGATGATGGCACCATTGTTTTTTATGCAAACCGGTCGGGATTGTACTATGGCGAGCTCAGAAACGCAATTTTACAGGCTTGTTTCCGCACGGGTAACCTGATGTCGCCGGGGCAAATAAAAAAGCTGGAAACATTGCAAAATCATAATTGATAAATTTGCCGTTTGATTTGTTTAATTTAGCAGCCCCAAATAAAGTGTATGAAGATAACTTTTGATTTTGAAAAGCCGTTGGCCGAGCTGATACAGCAGATTGAAAAGGTGAAGCAGGTTGAGGACAAAAACAAGCTGGACATGTCTGCAACAGTTGCCGAACTGGAAGCAAAGCTGGAAGCCGCCAAAAAGGATATATATGCCAATCTTACCGGCTGGCAAAAGGTGCAGATCTCGCGCCACCCCGAAAGACCGTATACCCTGCAATATATTGAACTGATGTGCGATGATTTTATTGAATTGCACGGCGACCGTACTGTTGGTGATGATAAAGCCATCATAGGCGGTTTTGGAACACTTAATGGCCAAACCGTTATGTTCATCGGTCATCAGAAAGGGCGGAACACTAAGGAGCGCCAGTACCGCAACTTTGGCATGGCCAATCCCGAAGGTTACCGCAAAGCATTAAGGCTCATGAAAATGGCCGAAAAATTCAACAAGCCCGTAGTTACTTTAATTGACACCCCCGGCGCATTCCCAGGTCTTGAAGCCGAAGAACGCGGACAGGGCGAAGCCATTGCCCGCAACCTGCTGGAAATGTCGGTGCTTAAAGTGCCCGTTATCTGCGTTATTATTGGCGAAGGTGCATCTGGTGGTGCATTGGGTATTGGTATAGGCGATAGGGTATTGATGCTGGATAACTCATGGTACTCTGTTATATCACCAGAAAACTGCTCAACCATCCTTTGGAAAACATGGGAAAATAAAGAACGCGCTGCCGAAGTGCTAAAACTTACCTCGACAGAAATGCTGAAGAATAAACTGATCGACGGTGTTATAAAAGAACCCCTTGGCGGTGCCCACCAGGATCCCGTAGCTATGGCTGCCATCCTTAAAAAACAATTACTAAAAGATATCAAAACCCTCAGCGAGAAAAACATCGACCAACTGGTTACCGAACGTATAGATAAATTCTGTTCGATGGGTGTGGTTAACGAAGGATAATCTCTGGGTGTAAGGATTTTTGGAATAAGGATTTTTAGACCAAGGATCAAAGATTAATTTAACAGAAAAAGCGGCTTATGGCCGCTTTTTCTGTTAAATTAAGGTTGTCATCCTGAGGAACGAAGGATCTGTTCTGATACTTGCAAGGTGAAAATACAAGTCGGTGAGTAGATGCTTCACTATGTTCAGCATGACAGTGTAACCTATCCTTGCGCTCGTTTGTAGCGACAGGTGTTGGGAAGACTAAAAAGTTTGTCATTTCGATAGAGCCGGGGTGGGGAAAAAGCGCGGTGTGAAAGAGAAATCTTCTGCAGAATATAGAGCTTCAATGCATATCGTATAAGATTTCTCCTCGTTCCTCGTTCGAAATGACAAACTATTTAGCCCCTTGCGCTCGTTTGTAACGAGTGCTTAAAATGTTCTTGCGTCTGCGACGCTTCTTCGCGATGCAATCGCGTGACCGGGTTAAGCACTCGTTACAAACGAGCGCAAGAGATGCGTATTAAACAGCAAAAGCGGCCATAAGCCGCTTTTGCTGTTTAATTAAGGTTGTCATCCTGAGGCACGAAGGATCTGTTCTGAAACTTGCAAAGCGAAAATACAAGTCGACGAATAGATGCTTCACTCCGCTCAGCATGACAGTAGGCGGCCTACCTTGTTGGTGGTACGCCGAATTTTTTATAATAATCTTTAAGTTGTGCTTCTAATTTGGCGTTAAGCGCGGTTTGCTTGTGGGTTTTGGTAGCATTTGCCATGCTGCTTAGCATAGACATGGCATACTGTACATCCCGGTTATCCACGCCCGAATCTCCGGCTTGCATAAGCGAATAGCTGTAATTGAGCAGGCTAACTACATAGTTGTCGGTTTGCTCGGTAAGGCGGTTTGCTATCGCGATTTCATCCAGACGGTACGCGCTTTCAGATAGCCAGTATTTACGTACGGCTATCTCCATTGATGTTATAGTGCTTGGCATCACCTCGTCGTATTTTTTAAGTACGTTCTTTGCCTCGGCAGTATGACCTTCTTTTTCCAGATTATCGGCCAGGCTGGAGTAAAGCCGTGTTACCAGCGGATAAAACATCGTCATTGATTCACGATCAAGGTAACGGGCGGTTTTCATATTACCCCATTTAAACTTGTTTATCATGTTATTGTACATGAGGCTTGTATTAACGGCATCAGCCGGGCCAACGCTGGTATCTGGCTTTAACGGCAGCAGGCGGTAGGCAAAACCTTCGTTATATAAATACTTATCAAGGCCCATCATGTTATCGTTAGGCACGGTTACGGCAAAGTAAATAGGGCGTTTCCAGTTGTTATGCGCCACGATATCCATCATAGCCAAGTTATCCTTGGTAATATATTTTCCCTCGAACGACCAATCCATCTCGGGAGCAATTTTATCCTTTTGGGCAGCCGGTACCGAACCGGTTTTTACAACCTCATCGGCATTAATGGTCATCCTGAAGTTTTTGGTTGGCAGGTAATTACCAAATTCGCCATTGTTGTACTCAACCATGGTTTGCTTATCATCAGATGTGATAAAGTCAAAAACATCCTTCAACTCAGTATAACCCGGTATTTTTTGATCGTTAAAGTAAATTACATCGCGCACGCCAGGTTCAAACTTTTTATACGGCATGCTGATAGGTAAAGGCTCCGAATCGTTCATCTTGTTTTTCATACCGCGGATGTACCAATCGGTACCCAGCAGGCTTAAGTTTACGATACGTACATCGGGGCGCACATGCTCTACCTCCTGTATGTACCAAAGCGGGTAGGTATCATTATCGGCATAGGTAAATAAAATGGCATTGGGTGCGCAGGAAGTGAGGTAGTTGTAAGCCATATCATGCGGGGTAAGCTTGGTTGAGCGGTCATGATCATCCCACTCCTGGCTGGCCATTAATATAGGGGCGGCCAGCAGGCATACCACGGTTGCAATAATGCCGCTTACCTTACCGTTTATTTTTTTGCTCAATACATCGGCAATGGCTACTACGCCAAGGCCTATCCAAACGGCGAAGGCATAAAAGGAGCCGGCGTAGGCATAATCACGCTCGCGCGGCTGGTTGGGGTCCTGGTTAAGATATAACACGATGGCCAGGCCGGTAAAGAAAAACAGTACGGCAACAACACCGGCATTCTTTTGATCGCGGGTAAAATGGAAGAACATTCCAAATAAGCCAATAATAAGCGGTAAAAAGAACAGGCGGTTATAGCTTTTACTATCGGTAACGGAAGCTGGCAGCTGTTTGTTGAAATTCCAGCCGCTTATCCAGTCGCCATCGATAGAAGAACCGGTACTTGCAGGATCCAGGTCATTGGTACGACCAACAAAGTTCCATAAAAAGTAACGGGTGTACATATGGTTAATTTGCCAGGTGGCAAAAAAGCCCAGATTGGTTGCAAACGTAGGTTTTTCGCCCTCGGCCAGGTGAGTCCAGCTGCGGTAAAACTGAGCATGGCCGGCTTTTTCGCTAAACATGCGCGGGAAAATCGTGTTCCTGTCGTAAATGGTAGTTAGCTTTTTGCCGGCAACCTCATATTTGGTTTCGCCGCGGCGATAAATGTTGGCACCTTCGGTTTGGTCGGTAGGGGTAGAGTCGAAGAACTGACCATACAGCAGCGGTGTATCGCCGTATTGATCGCGGTTAAGGTAGCTATTTAATGAGAAAGCGTTTTCCGGGTCGCTGTTGTTCAGGTTGGTATCGGCCTTGGCACGTACCACAATCATCACAAACGAGCTGTATCCAAACAAAATAAACAGTAAACAAACCAGGAAGGTATTTAAGGCAAAACGTCTCTCGCGTATTTTTACAATATATTCCAGCAGGCCTAAAATAACTACGCCGGCAACTATGCCAATTATACCTGCGCTGATGCCCAGCACTAATAAAAAGCTTACCGAGGCAACAATAATAACCGGGTTAGATGGCTTTATGGTGTAATACAATGCAGCAACTATAGTAATAATAAGCAGTGCAAAAAACACAACTGCGCCACTGCCAAAGCCCATGCCCAGGGTGTTCACAAAAAGCAGATCGGAAAAGGCTGCACCTTTAACGGTGTACTGTATAACACCCCATAGCACAAATGCTACAGCAACAACGCCGGCAAAAAATGCCAGCAGGGTACCTTTTGTAGTAGCGTTTTTAGCCCTGCGGAAATAAATTACCAATGCAATTGCCGGTATCACCAGCAGGTTTAACAGGTGGATACCTATGGAAAGCCCCATTACATAGGCAATAAAAACTATCCATTTATCGGCATGGGGTTCATCGGCGTGGGCATCCCATTTTAGTATGGCCCAAAATACAACAGCGGTACATAATGACGATTGCGCATAAACTTCAGACTCAACAGCCGAAAACCAGAAAGTATCTGACCATGCGTAGGCCAGTGCGCCCACCAAACCCGAACCTATTATAATAATAGTGTTGGTGATATTAAGGTCCTCCGCTTTTTTAACAAGTATTTTTTTTGCGAGGGCAGTAACCGTCCAAAATAAAAACATGATGGTTGCCCCGCTGGCCAATGCCGATGCCATATTGGCCCAGTAAGCCACCTTGGTAGTATCGCCCATGGATAACAAAGTAAAGGCCTTGCCTATCATGGTGAACAAAGGTGCACCCGGTTGGTGAGCCACTTGCAGGCGGTAAATACAGGCAATAAACTCGCCGCAATCCCAAAAGCTCGATGATGGTTCGAGGGTTAAAATGTAGGTGAGGGTAGCCAGGATAAAGGCTATCCAGCCAAAAATATTGTTAAATTTAGTGTAGTTCATGTCAGGATATTTTCGATAGCAAAAGGTTTAATATAGCCGAAAGTAATAAAAACTATCTCGACGGGGAAACCAAAACCGCCTTATTAACACTTTTTAACGCATTTTTGGGTGTAAAACAGGTTGTTAAATACTTTTTTTAAATTCTGTTTTGAGAGTTAAAAAATCGTCTTATATTTGCATTCCTTTTCGGAGAGTAAAAACAAACCAAAGGAGATTGCCTGATAGTATAATGGTAGTACGACGGTTTTTGGTACCGTTTGTCTAGGTTCGAATCCTGGTCGGGCAACAAGAAGATTTCGGATTTCGTATTTTCAATTTCGGATTTAGGTTCGATAGAAAAAATGAAATCCGAATTGTATTTTAGGCTGTTGCTAACGAAGCTGTTAATTTTATCTTACCTTGGTAAGGGATTGAAAATTAACTAAATCCGAAGTCGAACATCCGAAATTCAAAATCAAGAAAAATGCCTTTACAATTTAATCCGGTTAAATTATTTGCAGGCTCAGGCTCAACAGCACTGGCTAAAAAAATTGCTGATGCTTACGGTCGCGAATTGGGCGATGTAGTACTTTCACGTTTTAGCGATGGCGAGTTTCAGCCACATTTTAACGAGTCGGTACGCGGATGCGATGTTTTCCTGATCCAGAGTACCCACCAACCCACCGATAATTTAATGGAGTTATTAATGATGACAGATGCCGCCCGCCGTGCATCATCACATTATGTAAACGCTGTTATCCCTTATTTTGGATTGGCCCGGCAAGACAGGAAAGATAAACCCCGTGTTGCCATAAGTGCCAAGCTGGTAGCCAATTTATTGGTGGCAGCCGGTATTAACCGCATCATGACGATGGATTTGCACGCGGCGCAGATACAGGGATTTTTTGATATCCCGGTTGATCACCTCGATGCTTCTATCATTTTTGTGCCGTATATAAAAAGCCTGGGCTTAGGTAATTTAACCATTGCCTCGCCAGATATGGGCGGTTCATACAGGGCACGCAGCTTCGCCAAGTTTTTTAATGCCGAGGTTGTAATTTGCGATAAACGCCGTAAACGCGCCAACGAAATTGAATCGATGACGTTAATTGGCGATGTTACCGACCAGGATATTGTGTTAATTGATGATATCTGCGATACCGCAGGTACGCTGGCCAAAGCCGCCGGATTAATCATGGAGCGTGGTGCACGCAGCGTTCGCGCGGTTTGTACACACCCGGTATTATCTGGTAAAGCCTATGAAACCATCGAAAATTCGGCTTTAACCGAACTGATAGTTACCGATACCATCCCGCTGAAACATCAAAGCGAAAAAATAAGGGTGCTATCAACAGCCGAGCTTTTTGCAAAGGCAATAAGCAACGTAAACGAACATGGCTCAATAAGCCAGTTGTTCAGGGTAGATTAAAGAGCAGCCTCACCTAACTCCTCTCCAAAGGAGAGGAGTTGGATAAACGGGGTTTAGTGAAATAGAATAAAGATCTCCTTATTTAGCCCTCTCCTTTGGAGAGGGTTGGTTGAGGCTTAAACAATAAATAAATAAAAAACAATGAAATCAATTGCTATTAGCGGTTCTCCAAGAGAGAACGTAGGGAAAAGAGACGCTAAAGAACTGCGTTATCAAGGCCTTGTGCCTGCAGTACTTTACGGTGGGCCAACTCAAACCCACTTTGCAGTGTCCGCAGCTGATTTGAGAGCCGTAGTTTATACTCCGGTTGTTCATTTCATCGATCTTGAAGTTGCAGGTGTTAAATCACAGGCTATCATTAAAGATATTCAGTTTCACCCTTTAACTGAACAAATCATCCACATCGACTTTTTGTTGCTTGACGAGAAAAAGCCAATCGCTATCGAGATCCCAGTTAAATTAACCGGTACATCTCCAGGTGTTAAAGTGGGTGGTAAATTAGTTCAAAAACTAAGGAAACTGCGCATCAAAGCATTACCTAAAGATCATTTAGATGCTATTGAAGTAAGTATTGAAGCCCTTGAAGTAGGTAAATCAGTAAAAGTTGCGGAAATTAACCTTCCAAACCTTACTATTACCAATGCCCAGGAAGATACTATCGTATCGGTAACTACTTCACGCGCATTACGTCAGGCAGAGCAGGAAGCTGCTTCAGGTAAAAAATAATTTATCCCTGATTTAAAAAAAACGCGCCAGGCTTTGCCCGGCGCGTTTTTTTTTGACAAAAGATGAAAGGATAAAAGACAAAGGATTTATTTGCAATGTATATTACGCTTGATGTTAAAACACAATTTCAGACAGCTTAAAATTTGGATTGACTCCGTGGAGTTATCCCGGGACATTTATCAACTAACTCAGAAGTTTCCGAATGAACATAAATTTGGAATTTCAAGCCAGTTATACCGGGCAGCCGTTTCGATACCGTCAAATATTGCTGAGGGATCGGCGCCCGAAAGTCAGAAAAAGATTTTGCACATTTTTTATCAATAAGTTTAGGTTCGGCTTTTGAATTGGAAACACAATTAATCATAGCTGAAAAGTGCAATTTATGCGTAGATGCAGATTATGCCGATTTGCTGCTTAAAATTCAATCCTTACAAAAACGAATCAGTGCTTTTGCAGCCACTATACTTTAGTCTTTTATCCCTACTCCTTAAAAAGTCCTTTATCCTTGCTCTTTTCGTCTTTACTCCCTAAAAAAGTCTTTTATCTTTGCCCCACAAATGAAATACTTAATAGTTGGTTTAGGAAATATAGGGCCCGAGTATGCTGATACCAGGCATAACATTGGTTTTATGGTGCTTGATGAGCTGGCAAAGCAGGAGAACGCTAAGTTTTACAACATGCGCCTGGCTTATTATACCGAGGTATCGTTCAAAGGGCGCACCCTGCATTTAATAAAGCCCACCACCTTTATGAACCTTAGCGGTAAGGCCTTAAACCATTGGATGCAGGATTTGAAGATCCCCATTGAAAATGTGTTGGTAATTGTTGATGATATTGCCCTGCCCCTGGGTACGTTGCGGTTAAAGCCTAAAGGCAGTGCCGCCGGGCATAACGGCTTAAAACATATTGAGGCCACGCTTGGCAATAATAACTACGCCCGCCTGCGTTTTGGCGTTGGCGATAACTATCCCAAAGGCCGCCAGGTTGATTATGTGCTGAGCGGTTTTGATAAAGACGAACAGCCCGAATTGCCGGCATTAATTGATCGCTCCATTGAAATGGTGAAAAGTTTTGCCACCATAGGTACTGAACTTACCATGACACGTTTTAACAAATAAGCCTTTACATTTACACCATGAAAGTTTACGGAATTACCAATTGTAACACAGTAAAAAAAGCGCTCGACTGGCTAAAGACCAACAAGGTTGATTACGATTTTCAGGATTTTAAAAAGCTGGGCGTAAGCAACGATAAACTACAGGAGTGGGATAGCAAAGCCGGTTACGAAAAATTCATGAACAAACAAGGCCTTACCTGGAAACAGCTGGATCCCGCCGTTAAAGAAAGCGTTAAAACCACCGCCGATGCCTTACAGCTTTTACAACAAAAAACCAGCATGATAAAACGCCCGGTAATTGAGGATGGCGACTTCCTTTTCTTCGGCTTTGATGAAAAGGTTTATGCCGATCATTTTCTAGGGAAGTAGAACTTGTGCGGTTGGTATACTGCTATTTATTGCCGCCGCTGCTTTCAAAACCTTCAGGATTTCTTTTGGTATGAAAAATTGAAGTTACAAACACGGTATCCAAGTGGCTATCGTACCAGTAAACAATTACATAAGGGAACTTGCTCATCGGTGTAAAATGCAGATCCGTATTGTATTTTTTTGAGTAAAGCTCCGGGTTTGAACCTATTAAGGTCAATGAGCTTTTAATCATACGTCTAAAGTAACCGGATAACCCTTTTTGCTGCTTTTCATACCAATCGCAAGCATCAATAAGTTCAAGTTCGGCTCTTTTTAAAAGCTTAATTGTAGCCACGGTTCAGATCGTCTTCTATATCTGTCCAGTTACGGGCAGTTGTTTTGCCATCTAAAAAATCTTGTTTTGACTTGAGCAGCCCGGCAATATCTTTTTCAGAAAAAACGTAATCCTTCTCAACATCAACGGTATAACTCAACCCAAAACGGTTCAATATCTCCTGTAAAAGCGGCAGATCGTTCTCGTTTTGTATGTTAACTGTCAGGGTGGTCATAATCAAATTTACTAAACATAATTTTAATTGACATATTTTATCCCATTTATTACATCCGGATAATATTTTGCAGCTAAAATCAATTAAATCTACCTGATTTATAGTGTATTGAATGGAAAATGCAAATTCAATAAACGCGGTAATTCAATAATTAATATTTCGGTAACAATCGTTTTACCAAGAACATTCAAAACAATTTTTTGTAGTATACTTGCTTAGTATACTCAAAAATTAACTGAATGAATTTAAAACTGACGGCCGGTTTCAGCATGGCCTTTATGCTGGCAGTTGGTGTTGGCAGCGCACAGCAAACCACACCTGCTACCCCTCCAGCATCCGATTACAATTATCATGAAACTTTCGGCCCTTTGTTCTACACCAAAAACGGAACAGAATTTCGTGCGGCAGATGGCCAGCCCGGTGCCAAATACTGGCAAAACCGTGCCGACTATGCCCTGGCAGCAAAACTGAACGACCAAACCGACGAGATCAGCGGTTCGGAAGTGTTAACTTATACCAATAACAGTCCGCAAAACCTGGGCTTTTTGTGGATGCAGCTGGATCAGAATTTATTTAAGTCAGATTCTCGTGGTACTGCCATAGTGCCGCCTTCAGGCAGCCGTAACTGGGGCCGTGGTCAAACTTTTGATGCAGGTTATAAAATAAAATCGGTAAAATATGCCGCCGGTAAAGGCGACTTTGCCGACGTTAAATACCTGATCAATGATACCCGTATGCAAATTTTCCTGCCTAAGGAAGTTACTGCAAACGGCGGCCAGGTGAAAATTAAAATTGAGTATTCATTCGTATCGCCAAACTATGGGTCAGACAGGATGGGTTACCAGGTTACCAAAAATGGTAAAATGTATGCTGTAGCCCAATGGTACCCGCGCATGTGCGTTTATGACGATGTAATGGGCTGGAATACCCTGCCATACACTGGTCCGGGTGAGTTTTACCTGGAATATGGCGATTTCGACCTGAGCATTACCGCCCCTGCAAACCATATCGTGGTAGCATCTGGCGAGTTATTGAACCCGCAGGATGTATATACGCCGGAGCAACAAAAACGCTGGGCCGAAGCTGAGAAAAGTGAAAAAACGGTAATTATCCGCAGCGCAAGCGAAGTAACCGATCCAAAATCTCGCCCGGCCGGTAAAACCGAGCTTACCTGGCACTTTAAAATAAAGAATGCACGTGATGCCTCATGGTCATCATCGGCAGCGTTTATTGTTGATGCCGCCAAGATGGATTTGCCAAGCGGTAAAAAATCAATCGCTATATCGGCCTACCCTGTAGAAAGCGATGGCAACAGCGCATGGGGCCGTTCAACCGAATACGTAAAAAAATCAATCGAATACAACTCATCTAAATGGTTTGAATATCCTTACCCTGCGGCTACCGCGGTTGCCAGTATAGTTGGTGGTATGGAATATCCAGGTATTGTTTTTTGCGGATATAAAGCATCAAGGGGAAGCCTTTGGGGGGTAAATGACCACGAGTTTGGCCACACCTGGTTCCCGATGATAGTAGGCTCAAACGAGCGTATGTACGGCTGGATGGACGAAGGTTTCAATACTTTTATTAATACCCTATCTACCAAAAACTTTAACGACGGTGAGTACTACAAAAAGCCAGGCGATATGCACAAAATTGGCGACAACTTTACCAGAGTGGGTTTAGAGCCGATAATGAGCCAACCGGCCAACCTTAAAGAAGGTAATACCGGTACTTTACTATATTCAAAACCAAGTGCTGGTTTAGTATTACTGCGCGAGCAGATCTTAGGCCCTGAGCGTTTTGACTTTGCTTTCCAGACTTATATTAACAGGTGGGCATTTAAACACCCTACACCTGACGACTTTTTCCGCACCATTGAAAATGCCGCCGGCGAAAACCTGCAATGGTTTTGGAGAGGCTGGTTCATGAACGACTGGCGTTTGGATGTAGCCGTTAGCGATGTTAAATATGTTGATAACGATGCTTCAAAAGGTGCGCTGATCACGTTAGATAACCTGGGTAAAATGGCTATGCCGGTTATCCTGGATATTAAAACCAAAAGCGGCAAAACCGACCGTGTAAAATTGCCGGTTGAAATTTGGGAACGTTTTGGAACATTCGTTTACAAATACCCATCAACAGAAGAAATTGAATCTGTAACCTACGACCCAGACAGCGTACTGCCCGATTACAACCCGAGCAACAACGTTTGGAAAAAATAAAAGCAAAAAACCCGGCAACCGCCGGGTTTTTTGTTGTTGGACTGTTTTACTTTGTCATGCTGAACGTAGTGAAGCATCTGTTCTGCGAATAGCGTATCCATTATGCAAAGTTCAAGAATAGATTCTTCGTACCTCAGAATGACAGGAGTAAGAAAATACAAATGGGGATAAGCTTTTACAGCAAATCCTTCAAATGCTTGTAATTGGCTTTTACGGTATCCAGCACTTCATCCATGTGGCCGTTGAGCATGAGTTTGGTCATGGATACGGCCATGCCTTTTACTTGTTCAAACTCAATTTTGGGAGGCATAGCCAGCGCGTTAGGATCGGTAAATACGTTTATCAGCGCGGGGCCGTCAAAGGCTAAGGCATCGGTTATGGCCTGTTTAACCTGGCTGGGTTCGGTTACGGTGAAACCCTTTATACCCATAGCCTGGGCTACCAGTGCAAAATCGGGATTGTACATATCTGTTTGCCAATCGGGCAGGCCGGCTACTTCCATTTCCAGCTTTACCATGCCCAGCGAACGGTTATTGAAAACAACAATCTTAACGGGCAGCTTGTATTGAACAATAGTTGCCAGATCACCAAGCATCATGGATAAGCCGCCATCGCCGCAAAGTGCAATCACCTGCTGGCCGGGGCGGGCCAGCGCGGCACCGATAGCCTGCGGCATGGCATTAGCCATAGAGCCATGATTAAAAGAGCCTATCATTTTTCGCTTGCCTGTGGCGTTTATATAACGGGAACCCCACACGCAGGACATGCCCGTATCTACCGTAAATATGGCATCATCAGTGGCCAGCTTATCCAATACGCTGGCCACAAATTCTGGGTGGATCTTGTCGGTTTCGCCGCTATCGTCAACATAGGTTTGCATTTTATCTTTTACATCGGCATAAACTTTTAGCTGAGCTTTCAGGAAGCTGTCATCATCTTTTTGGGCGATGAGCGGCAGCAGGGCGGTAAGGGTGTCCTTAACAGATCCGCATAAACCCACATCAACCTTAGCCCGCCGACCGATACGCTCGGGTTTGGTATCAACCTGTACAATTTTGCAATCGGTAGGCATAAACGGCGTGTAGGGGAAATCTGTACCTAACAAAATCAGCAGGTCGCTTTCGTGCATACTGTGATAGGCAGATGGCAGGCCAAGCAGGCCGGTCATGCCAACCTCATTGGGGTTTTCATACTGAATATCCATTTTAGCGCGGAAGGAGTAGGCAACCGCAGCATTCAGCCTTTGCGATAGGGCAACCACTTCGTCATGCGCATCGGCAGCACCTATACCGCAAAAAATAGTGATCTTATTATAGTTACTGATAAGGTCTGCCAGCTTGTTTATATCCGCATCCGACGGCCTGATCACCGGGATAGGGTTAAAATTTTGTACCGCCGAATCTATTTCTTCGGCATCCATCTTGGTTACATCGCCGGGTAAACCTATTACGGCCACACCTTTCTGGTGCAGCGCACTCTGGATGCCGGCTTGCAGCATGCGGGGCAATTGTTTGGCGGTGGTGGCTATCTGGTTAAAATAACTGCAATCATCAAACAGCTTAATGGTATTGGTTTCCTGAAAGTAGCCCGTACCAAACTCAAACGTGGCAATGGTAGATGCTATGGCAATAACCGGTGCGCCCGAGCGGTGGGCATCATACAAGCCGTTTATTAAATGCACATGGCCGGGGCCGCTGCTGCCCGCGCAGCAGGCCAGGCCATTCAGCTGGGCTTCGGCACCGGCGGCGTAGGCACCTGCCTCCTCATGGCGCACGTGTACCCATTGTATGGTTCCTTCGCGCCTTACGGCATCGTTCACCTCGTTTAAGCTATCGCCGGTTACGGCATATATCCTTTTAATACCGGCGTTCACCAGCATTTCAACCAATTGGTCTGCAACGTTTTTTGCCATTTTTGTAGTTTTTATATAAAGCAAACCCCGTTGCGCTGTAAGAGTTTTTTAAATTGTAAATTGCTTTATCATTTCAACCTGATATTTATGGGACGCATAGTTATAGTAGCCTACAAACCCAAGCCCGGCAAAGCCGAAGCCTTGAAAACACTTACTAAAACCCATGTACCTCGCCTGAAAGCCGAAGGCCTGGTAACCGATCGCGAGGCCATAATTATGAAAGCCGCAGATGGTACTATAGTAGAGGTTTTTGAGTGGCTATCGGCCGAGGCCATTAAGCAGGCGCATAGCAACCCGGTAGTACACCAGCTTTGGGCCGAATATGCCGAAGTATGCGATTACGTGAACCTCAACAGCCTGGCCGAGGCTGCCAATATGTTTGCGGAGTTTAACGCGATGTAAGCTGGTACATGTTTTGTACAACTATCTGCATGAAACAATTATTGAGTGCTGTTACCATAGTTGCCAAAGATTTACCGCTGCTTAAACATTTTTATACCGATGCCCTGGGGTGGGAGGTACTTACTGAAAACGAAAGTGTTATAATGCTTAAGCTAAATGCAACGGTGCTCACCCTTTGTACCGAAGCGTTATTTGCCGAATACACGGGCGTACTGAATGATGCCCCTAAAGGCAAAGGTTTTTATTTAACCATTAACCTCGAATCGATAAGGGAGGTGGATAGTAGTTTTATTGTGCTTTCGGCCTCCAAAGTCAACATCACCAAAGCGCCCGCCAAGAATTTCTGGGGCGGCTACAATGGCTTTTTTACAGATCCGGAAGATAACCTCTGGGAACTTTGCTATAACCCAGTTGCGGCTACCAAAGCTTAAGGAATAGTGTTACAAATTTGCATCGAGCACTTTACTTACCTCGCTGTTTACATCTGGCGAATAGCCATCAAGCGTGTAAAGTATGGTGCCGCTTTTGCCTATGATGTACAAAACAGGCGATGAATAACTGTTGTATAACGATTCGATTGTTTTACCGTTATAAACCGTAAGCATACTTAGCTTTCGTTTATCAACAAACAGTTGCAGCTTATTTTTAATTGGATCGTCGATGGTGTTTACACCAACAAAAACAACCTTTTTATCGTCGTATTTTTGATGTAGTTTTTCCAGCTCAATCATTTGCTCCTGGCAGGGTACGCAGGCTTTATACCAAAAATCCATCACCACAACTTTTCCTTTAAAATCACTTAGCTTAACATTACCGCCGCTTAAAGCCGGGAGTTCCCAACCAGGTGCTACGGAGCCTATAGGTAACAGTTTTACTTCTTCGTTGCGCGTACCGGTAAACTGTTTTTCTTTAGTATAGGCGGGGAGTGCTGTTTTCTCAAACCGGCTGTCGGCCGGTGCGGTATTCAGTTTAATATCGGTTATCCAGTTATTAAACGTTCGTATGCGTTTGGCATCGTGGTTTACATCTGTTAAAACAGAGGTGAACTTTATGGGGAGGTATGTTTTTGTTGAGATATAAAGGAACAAGGGCGCGTTCAAAAGCAGCTGTAACTTATAGCATTTTTCGTTGTTCTGGTATTCATAGCCGATGAAAGTTATTTTGTCGCTATTATTTTTTACCTGCAACAGATCATTGATCACGTTGAAAAATGGCGGGAAAAACATATCCTGGTTATTTATTTCGGCAGGATATTTATTAAAATCTGTTACGGTAAGCTCTTTTTCAAATTTATCATATAGTAATGTGCCATTGTAAAGCTTTTGCACATAGCTATTTAATACGGAAATTTTATAGCCTATCTGCTTATCGGCAGGGTTGCTTTTAAATGTATAATCGGAGATGTTTCCCGGGCTTATGGTGGTATCTTCTCCTATGTTTAATTTGATGGAGTTGTTATGCAGCTTGTATTCGCCGGATTGAACACCTTTTACGCTTTCATTTATTTTGACTAAAAGGCTGGGGATATTTACCTCCTGTGATTTGCCGGCAGCAGATAATAACAGGAGGCACATTGCGAAAAGAAAAGGTTTCATAGCTAATAAGGTTAACTATTTAAAGATATGGATATTAAATACCTTTATTAGTTAAAAAGAGTTAAACCTTAAAAAAGTACTGAAACTGCTACTCTTGCTCAATCCAGTTACCATCATCTTTAATGATGCCTATCAGTTCATCGAGGGCGTTGGCGGCGCTGATGTTTTTCTTTACGGCTTCTTTACCGCGATAAAGAGTGATCTTATCTGTACCCGAACCTACGTAACCATAATCAGCATCAGCCATTTCGCCGGGACCATTTACAATGCAGCCCATAATTCCGATTTTCAAGCCCTTTAAATGACTGGTGCGACTACGGATCATCTGCGTGGTAACCATCAGATCGAACAGCGTACGGCCACAGCTTGGGCAGCTGATATATTCTGTTTTGGAAATGCGCGACCGGGTAGCCTGCAAAATGCCAAATGCGGTTGAGGTAATAATATTAGCCGGTAATTCGGGCGCATCAATCCAAATGCCATCGCCAAAACCATCAACCAATAAAGCGCCTAAATCGGTAGCGGCGTAGAGTTGTAATTTGGTGGTGGTATCGGTTGCATTTTGTCCATGGTCCATGGTCCATAGTCCATGGTCTTTTTCAAACTCATAACTTCTTCGTACAATTACAGGTACCTCCAAGCCAAATTCCTCTAACTTAAAGAAGAAGCCGCGCTGATCTGTCATGCCGTTGAGGGCATCCGTTTCCAGTACAAATACAAGGGAATTATCGAAAGGTAATAAGCCAAACGCGTCCGATTCCAGATCGGTAGCCTGTAACCTCACCAGGTTAAGGGTTGATGAACGGTCGGCATTGAGATCAGTATATTCTGTTAGAGTAAACAGGGGGTGACAGTTGGTCTTGTCGGCCAGTTTTTGCCAGGTGTTGTAGTTGTACAGCTGTTTTAAATTGGCCGGGAAAGTGAATGACGGCAATTCATCGGCCAGGTAAACAAAATCAACCGATTGCTCGGCCATATTATATTTATCAAGCAAGGCCGAATAAAGATATCCCGCATCGGCCAGAATAGCCGGGTCTTTCAAGTTCTTTTTCGACAGATCGATTACTACCCTCGGCACCATATGCCCGCCAATAAAAGCATTAGCCTCGTAAGTATGGCGTTTTTTGTATTCGTAAGGACTATGTTGTTCAGGCGAAAGGTTAAAGGTTAAAGGTGAAAGGTCTGCATTTTCCACCTTTAACCTTTCGCCTTTCGCCTTTTCCCTTAAAGAATAGCGTTTCACTAATTCAATAGCTACGGGTGCTTCGGCTTCGGGTTCTTCGGTTAGGGAAACGCGCACGGTATCGCCCAGGCCATCTTCCAGCAGCGTGCCAATTCCAACTGCCGATTTTATGCGGCCATCCTCGCCGTCGCCGGCTTCGGTAACGCCAAGGTGCAGCGGATAGTTCATGCCTTCGGCAACCATGGTTTCAACCAGCAAACGGTAAGCCTGTACCATTACTTGCGGATTGCTTGATTTCATGCTGATCACCAAGTTATAGTAATTCAGCGTTTCGCACATGCGCATAAATTCCATGGCCGATTCTACCATGCCCTGCGGGGTATCGCCATAACGGCTCATGATCCTGTCGCTCAGCGAACCGTGATTGGTGCCGATGCGCATAGCGGTGCCGTACTCCTTGCAAATGTTTACAAGCGGGGCAAATTTCTGGTAAATGCGGTCAAGTTCGCGCTGGTATTCCAGGTCGGTATAATCAATCTGGTCAAATTTCTTTTTATCGGCGTAGTTGCCGGGGTTTACACGCACCTTTTCAACAATGCGGGCAGCCACCTCGGCAGCGTTAGGGGTAAAGTGAATATCTGCAACAAGGGGCACATTGTACCCACGTACGCGCAGTTGTTTTTTAATTTCGGCCAGGTTTTTAGCTTCTTTGATGCTGGGTGCTGTAATGCGCACATACTCGCAGCCGGCATCAACCATACGGATGGATTGCTCAACGGTACCAATAGTGTCCATGGTATCGGTAGTGGTCATGCTTTGTATGCGGATGGGGTTATTGCCGCCCATAGGCACATCGCCAATGTTTACCTCGCGGGTAACAAAGCGCGAATATTCGGTTAACGAATTACAATAACGGCCTTGCAGCAATTTAACAGCATCAGTATTCATGCAATGGTGAAATTAATAAGCTGCAAATTTAATGAATATGTTGGGGATTAATCTGTAGTGTATGTAAATCATAAATTAACGGGCGGTTAATTTATGATGTGATTTAAATATATAATTTAGGGGTTGCTAACCTTATCGGCCATAAATGAAAAATACCTTATTACCAATACTTGTAATCTCGCTGTTTATCTCCTGCAAAAGCAATACTAAACAACCTGCACAGGATTCCTTAACCGTTGCTCAAACGCAGGTAGATGCCAAAACCATTATCGAAAAATTTGGGCCGATTGTACAAGGCGTGTGGGTTAAAAGTGATTATGTAGATAAGGTGATTAAAACCCGATCGCCCTTGGCGGCCATGGACGAAGCTAATGGTGCGACCACTTTTTATATTAACACTGCTAAGATAAAGGGCGATAGTATAAAGTTAATGGTGGGTTGGGGAAATCATGATGGCAGTGAGCTTACAATTAAATTCAAATACGGTAGTAATAGCTCAAGAATATTATTTGGCGCCGGCGAATTGGGATATTCTATAAAAAACAGTGATACCATCTTAACTACCTACTGGCCCGATGAGAAAAGCAAACAGATAATAACTACAAACTATAAAAGAGCTTTGCATAAACAACCAGACGAGCATTTAGGCTACGGACTGGACTATATAATTAACAAAGGGCTTATAGCAGGTAATTATTTGTTTACTGATAGCACAGGCGCTACATCCCGGGTTAATTTTGAGGCTGACGGGGAAGTAAGTGGCTTTTATAAATTTACAAAGTATGGCATCAATATAGATCTGAACTCAGATGCAATGGATAATTTAGATGAGATAGGGTTCGATTTCGATAGTAAGAATCACAAATCGTACTCCTTTAAATTTGACGCGGATACCCTAAAACTTTATGATACCAAACCCAATGCCGATTCGAGCGAGTTGGTTTTGGATAAGTTGAGGTATAAGTTGGTAAGGGTGAAATAAGATTTAATAATGTCCTTTTAACGAAAGTATAAAAACAACATTGTCGTCAATTTCATAAACGAGTCGGTGCTCTTTGTTTATTCGCCTTGACCAAGTGCCAGATAGGCTGTGTTTTAATTGTTCAGGTTGGCCGATACCGCTATACGGGTTATCGATAATAGCCTGAAGCAGTTCTTTAATTTTCTTTATCGCTTGTTTGTTACCACTTTTTTTAAAGTAATCAAGGTCGATGTCGGCTTGTCTGGTAAATTCAATTATCGCAGATCATCAATATTTACGATACGCGTTTCGCCATTTTTTACCTGTCGCCTGCTTTCTTGTATTTTGGCCACAAATTCGGGATCATAGGCAGTTTTTTCTTCCTCAAAAGAAATCTTAAATGCTTTCATGAAAGTTTTCAAAGCATCTAACTGCTCTTTATTTTGCGGATGTACAATTAGCGTTTCCATAATCAAATTTAAACATTTTAGCTGTATGTTGAAAGAGGGCACTGATCTTAAAACAACCTTTCCTTAATCACCAGCGTACCGGCCATCATATCATGCAGGCATTGCTGCTTTTTGTTGAAAAAGGCCAGTAAGTAGCCGATGAAAAAGGTTAACACCGAAAATATTTTACAAACGTTACGCGCTATAGCCGTGCCGGCGGTTATGCGGTTGCCCTGCATATCCACCACTTTTATACTGAGCATTTGCTTGCCGAAGGTGGCCTGTTTGGCCGAGCTTTCCATTACTATGTGGTAAATTATTTTAACCAATGGCACGCAACCCAATATGCTGATGGTAGTAACAATGCGGACTTCCTTATCGCTGATAAAAACTATGACTACAACAAAAGCAATAACCACAAATATGCCGAAAATAATAAACCAATCCAGCGCCGAGGCCATCAACCGCTGATCAAAGCTGCCGAAGTATTGCATAAGCAGCGATGGTTTTGCAAAACCAAAAAGCTCCCTTAGTTCGGCCATTTCCTGGGCTTCTTTATAATCGTCCATTTTGGGCGTTTTTATAAAGTCGCCGGGTTTAACATGCAGGGATTTTAAGTCCTCTATGCTAAAAGGCCCTTCGGGTTTGCCATTGATAACTAATATGTAGGATTGGGGCATTTCTTTGCTTTTCTGTTGGAATGATTAAGGGGCGAAAAGTTACAACAAAACCTGTAATTCGGCAAGCATGGCCTTTTTTGCGGTATGTCATCCTGAGGGACTGTCATACTGCTTTACCTTGCGCTCGTTTGTAACGAGTGCTCGCGTTTGCGACGCTTCTTCACGCGATGCAATCGCGTAACTGTTTTAAGCACTCGTTAAAAACCACAGGTGTTGAGAAGAGTAAAATGTTGTCATTTCGATACGAGGAACGAGTGAGAAATCTTATGCGCTATGCTATTGGAGCTTTGCATTCCGTATAAGATTTCTCCTTCGCGCCACGCTTTTACCCGCCCGGGCTCTATCGAAATGACAAACTTTTTATAAAATTCAGTCTTCCCAACACCTGTGGTTACAAACGAGCGCAAGGCGAAAAGCATAGACCTTTTAGGCACTTGTCATCCTGAGGCAAGAAGGATCTATTGGCGGATTTGCATTGTGTATAACAGATCCTTCGTGCCTCAGGATGACAAATAAAATATTTATTGTTCCTACCTAAACCTCTTCCACCATTCTGAATTATAGCCGCCGTTAACTTCGGTGGGTTTGCCGGGTTCGGGTAAAAAGAGGGTGATCTTTTTGTCTTTGGCATATTTCTCCAGCCTTTCAACGGGCTCATACCAGGCATGCGGGGCCAGGCTAAAGGTGCCGTAGTGAATGGGCATCATTAGTTTGCCTTTAAGAGCGATGTGAGCATTGGAAGCATGATCTGGTCCCATGTGAATATCGGGCCAGAATTTGCCGTAGGCGCCAACCTCCAGCATGGTTAAATCAAAAGGCCCGAAAGCCTCACCGATCTCCGCAAAACTTGGCGACCAGCCCGAATCGGCACCGAAATAAATATTATGTTTTGGCCCCTTTATCACAAAGCTTGACCATAAGGTTTCATTGCGATTAACAACACCCCTGCCAGAGAAATGCCTCGATGGGGTAGCAGTAAGCACCACATCGCCGCCAATCATGGCAGCATCGCCCCAATCCATTTCATTAATGTAATTTTTAACGATGCCCCACTCGGCAAGGTATGGGCCAACTCCCAGCGAACAATAAAAGGGAATGGTAGTACCCGCAAAAAACTTGATGGTATCCTTATCAAAATGATCGTAATGATCATGCGATATAATGATGGCATCCAGCGGTGGCAGGTCGGCAAGGGCTATAGGCGGCGCAAAAAAACGCTTGGGGCCAATCAGTTTCGAGAATGAAGCACGTTCGCCCCAAACCGGGTCGGTAAGGATGCGTTTGCCATCAATCTCAATTAAAATACTGGAGTGGCCTACCCAGGTAATGCGCAAACCGCTTGCGGGTGGGGTTTGGTAAACAGACTTATCGGTGCTAAACGGACCCAATGTTTTCTTGGGTACATTTTCGGCTTTGTTTTTCATGTATTCCCGCATAATGGGAATCATTTTGCCAAAGCCGGCCTCATCTGTAGGTATTACATTTATATATTTTTTTCCTTTTTTTTGTGATCCTTCTAAACTCATAGAAACAATTATAGCACTATATATCAGTTATGATGTTTATTAACACCAAAAAGTTACGGTAGATTGTTATTGGTGGTTTTTATTTACCCAAAAATGATATTGTGTTGTCGCAAAACGCAATGAGCGAGGCTGGTAGCGTGTCGTTTGCGTAAGGATGCGAGCCGCCAAATGTATGGTCGAAACCTGGGAAAACCACAAACTCGGCATTGGGTTGAGCTTTGTGTAATTCCTGTGCGTGACTTAGCGGAACGGTTGGGTCGGCATCACCATGCATGAGCAGCCAGGGTTGGGTTAAGCGTGCCGCCTGTGCAAGTATATCAAGCCGCAGCGGATTGCTGTCCAAATCAATAAGCGTTGTTGATTTCAGCGGCATTTGCTGGCCGGTGCGTGAATTGTGCATATAAATTACGCCCTGCAGCCGCCATTGTTCTTCAGATTGTTTAGGCCACAGATTATGAAAATTGGAGATGGAAGCCATGGTAACCAGTTTACGAATGCGGCTGTCTTCGGCAGATTTAATAATGCTGATGCCGCCACCCATGCTATGCCCAATGAGGTACACCCCGCTGGCCACCGCCATACCCGATCCGCTGCAGGCGAAATCAATAATTGTATCCAGGTCTTCCAGTTCAATAGAAAAAGTGTTCTCGCTGAAGGCCATCAGATCGGCAAAATCAACCGGGTTATCGGGCGTGGTTCCGTTGTGCGAAAAGTTGAATTTTAGATATTTATAGCCATTGTGGGCAAAATATTCGGCAACCAGGTTATGTGTACCCCAATCCTTAAAGCCCTTAAAACCATGCGCAAAGATCACTACGGGGGCATTCCTTATAGCATCGTCATAAGTAACATCAACAAGCATTGGTCTGCCTTTTGCGCCGGATAGGGTATAATTATCTTTTCTGATCATGATTACAATTATACCCTTTTCCCGTTAAAAGTGATATTATACAAATCGGTACGCCTGTCTTTTAAATTTTGTACACTGCCATACTCATGTAACTCGTTTAATAACGACAGGTCGACATCGGCAATAACTATCATTTCACTGTTAGGCGTGGCTTCGCTTTGGATACCGTTGGTTGGGAAACCAAAATCCGATGGTGTAAATACCGCCGACTGTGCATAGCTGATGCCCATGTTGTTTACGTTGGGCAAATTACCCACGCAACCGGCAATGGCCACGTAACATTCGTTTTCCACGGCGCGGGCCTGCGCGCAAAACTTAACGCGGTTGTAGCCGTTTTGTGTATCAGTTAAAAAAGGTACAAACAGGATCTGCATATCCTGACTGGCCAAAATGCGCGATAGTTCCGGGAACTCCACATCATAACAAATGAGGATGCCTATTTTGCCGGCGTCGGTTTCAAAAACCTTTACCTCGTCGCCCCCGCGGATACCCCATGAACTGATCTCGGATGGGGTGGGGTGAATTTTGTAAACCTCCTCCATACTGCCATTGCGCCTGAACAGGTAGGATACATTGTACAGCGAATCCTCAAAAATGGTAGGCATACTGCCCGCTATAATGTTCACATTGTAGGATACCGCCAGTTTTGAAAACTCCTCAATAATGGGCTGGGTATATTTGGCCAGTTCGCGCATGGCCTTGGCCGAATCCATATGGTTATAATCGGCCATCAGCGGGGTGCCAAACAGCTCGGGGAATAATATAAAATCAGATTGATAATCGCTCACCGCATCAACAAAATACTCGGCATGTTTCATCAGCTCGCTGATGTTGTTGTAAGGGCGCATTTGCCACTGCACCAAACCTATACGCACCGAAGTTTTTTGATTGATAACCGAGCTTATTTCTTCGTAATACACATTGTTCCACTCAATGAGGGTAGCAAACCCTTTCGAGCGGCTATCCTCGGGTAGATAATTGCGCAGCACCTTGCGCACGTGAAAATCGTTGGCCAGCTGAAACGACAGGGTAGGATCATAGATCTCCTTATATTTTACCTTGTCGATATACTGCCGCGGGGTAAGCTCGTTCTGGTATTTCTGGTAATTGGGTATACGGCCGCCGGCAATGATGCTTTTAAGGTTCAGTTTTTCGCAAAGGGCCTTGCGGGCTTCATATAACCTGCGGGCCAGGCGCAGACCACGGTATTTTGGGTGGATGAATACATCTATGCCGTATAACACATCGCCTTTATCGGTATGGGTTTTAAAGGTGCTGTCGCCGGTAATTTGTTTGTAGGTATGGTTATCGCCAAATTTTTGATAATCAACCATAATAGCCAGCGCGCAGCCGACTACCACATCATTCACGGTGATACAGATCTGGCCTTCGGGGAAAAGCTTTATGAGTTTTTTTATGGAGTTAGCATCCCAGTAATCCTCGTCCATATCCATATAGGCCGATTTCATTGACTTTTTTAGCTCCTGGTAATCCTGTACTTCCAGGTTACGCATTTCAACACTTTGCAGATCCATATTTTAATTTTGTGTGTTATAATTTATCCATTGTGGCTACTACTCACCCGACATCGCTTCGCTTGTCACCCTCTCTGCGCGAAGCGCAGAGAGGGGTTTTCATTTGGCAGATACAAATCCACCTTTTTTTAACCCTCTTTCCACCGCAGGTGAAGAGAGAGGGTGGTCCAGCGAAGCGATGACCGGGTGAGTCCTCTTCGCCGTGTATTCAATTTCTATGCCACCAGGCCCAAAGCATTAGCACCGGCTGTAAAATTAAGCGTACCCAAGCAATAAGTGGTGTTACGGTTAAGTTACCTAATTTTAAAGGCGCGTTCATAAGCATGGTAATGTGTACAGGTAAAAAGGCGGCCAGCATCAGTATAATACCATAAACCGCCCAAGGCCTTGTTTTGGGAAATATAAGCAGCAGCGCAAATAAAATTTCAAAACCTCCGGCCAGTATGTTCAACAGAACAGGGTAGGGTAAATAATGCGGAATAATGTGGTAGTACGATACCGGGTTATAAAAATGATTAATACCGGCAAGCGTGTAACCAACTACCAGCAAAACCAAACTTGTGCTTTTAATAAAACGCATTGGTTAATATACATTATTTTGCTAAGTATTGTTTTAAGCAGTTTTAATGTGGTTTTATAGTTATTTCAGCTAATTTATAACCATTCTAAATACACCTGTTTGACAAAGTGTTGACATTGCATCACATTTATAGTGATACTTTTGTTGGGTCAAATTTAAAACTGCTTTGAAGTATTTAAAGGTTATTGCTTTTACACACAAACAGATTGAGCTGAAGGAAATAGGAAGATTGGTTGTTTGCCAGGAAAATCTGACCGAAAAACTACAGCAGGTTAAAACTCAGTTTGGGATACCGGAGATATTTTATCTGGCCACATGCAACCGTGTTGAATTTGTTATGACTACCCCCCAGGTAGTTGATAAAGATTTTGCCAAACGTTTCATAGAAGCATTTAACACCGAGCTTTGCGAAAACTCCCTAAGTACTTTCATGGATGGCGCTTCTATTTATGAAGACCAGGAAGCAATGGTACACTTACTGCGTACCTCATGTTCGCTGGAGAGTTTAATTGTTGGCGAAAAAGAGATCCTTGCACAATTACGTAAAGCATACGAACACTGCAAAACAGCTGGTTTAACCGGCGATGGCTTGCGCATGGTGATGAACTGCGTTGTTAAAACAGCCAAAGAAGTTTATACCCATACCAATATTTCTAAAAATCCAATTTCGGTAGTGTCATTAGCTTACCGAAAATTACGTGATCTTAATCTTTGCGCTACCGATGCCCGCATCCTTATAATCGGCGCAGGCGAAACCAACCGCAACATTTCCAAATATCTTCAAAAGCATAAATTCACCAACTTCGCGGTTTTTAACCGTACAGTATCAAAGGCGCAGCAATTAGCTACCGATTTAAAAGGTGAAGCATTTGACCTCGAAGCATTAAAAACATACAGCAAAGGTTTTGATGTGATCATTACCTGCACATCGGCAGTTGAGCCTATCATCACTACCGAGATCTATAAATCGTTGCTCAATGGCGATACCAGCCGCAAAACTATTGTTGATCTGGCTATCCCTAATGATACCGCTCCCGAAGTGTTGGAGCAATTCCCAGTTAACTTTATCGAAGTACATTCCCTTAACGAGGTTGCCAAACGTAACCTGCAGGAACGCTACCAGGAGCTGGTGCATGCCGAAGGTATTATTGACCAAAACATTGGTGAGTTTTTAATGCAGCTTAAACAGCGCCGCATTGAAGTTGCCATGCGCCAGGTACCCGAAAAGATCAAAGAGATTCGCAATACAGCCATCAATTCTGTTTTTGCCGATGAGGTGCAGGGACTGGATGAGCAATCACGCGAGATCCTGGAAAAGGTGATCAACTACATGGAGAAAAAATATATCAGCGTGCCCATGATCATGGCCAAGGATATATTGATCAACGAGAATTGATTTTTAAGATTGATTGCTGGCGCGAGTTTAGCGCAGCGTAATTCGTGACATACCATGATTTAAGCTTCCAGCTTAAATGTTTAAACTGAAAAATTAATTTTATATGTTAAAGCTGAAAGCTTTAACCATGCTGAGGCACTGGCTACACTTCGTTAAGCCCGCGCCAGCAAATTCTGAAAATCCCCAAATTCTGAAAATTCTTCATCAGACAACACATAACCGTCATATTGTTGCAATTAGAAAAAATTGCTGAAATTGATGTACCTTATCATCAGCATAAAAAATTAAATTTGCAGTTGAAAACAAGCATTCTTTTGGACAGAAAACTTATTATAGGAACTCGGGGCAGCGAATTGGCCCTATGGCAGGCTAATTTTATTAAGGATAGCCTGGCCGCAATTAACATTACTGCCGAACTTAAAATAATTAAAACCCAGGGCGACCGTATACTTAACCTCAGTTTTGATAAACTGGAAGGTAAAGGGTTTTTTACCAAGGAATTAGAAGAAGAATTACTGGCCGGCACTATTGACCTCGCGGTTCACTCGCATAAAGATTTGCCGACTGAAAACCCTCCGGGACTCATCATCGCAGCAGTTTCAGAACGGGAAGATCCCGCTGAACTGTTGCTGATATTGAAAGATTGTGTGGATGTACACCAAAAGCTGTCGGTTAAATACGGCGCTATTGTGGGCACTTCATCAAACAGGCGCAAAGCACAACTGCTGGCTTATCGCCCAGACCTGGAGATAACCGATCTGCGTGGCAATGTACCTACCCGTATAGGCAAGCTGCGCGACGAAAAATATGATGCCATAATGCTGGCAAAAGCAGGTGTAAGCCGTTTAGGTATCGACCTGAGTGAATTTCACGTAGAGGAATTAACCCCTGCCGAACTGATCCCGGCCCCCGCACAAGGCGCGCTGGCTATCCAGATCCGTGAGGTTGATCAGGAACTGTTTGAATCATTGCAGGCCCTGCACCATGCCGATGTAGCCGAGGAACTGGCTGTTGAACGTACGGTACTTAAATTGTTTGGCGGCGGCTGTCATTTGCCTTTAGGCTGTTATTGCCGCAGGGATGAGGGCATGTTCCAGGTGTTTACTTCAAAGGCAAACGAGGGCGATGAATTTCCCGACCGTTTGTTTATCGAAGCCGCCACTACCGAGGGCCTTGCCGAAAGGGTTGTAGCTAAGTTTTCAAAGGATAGGAAATTTCCGGGAAAGGTTTTTATCTCCCGCGAGTTATCTGATCAAAGCTATTTTAAAAAATCGATGGAGAACAGGAACATCCAGATTGAGGCGCGTTCGCTTATCCGTACTGTTCCTGTTATTACCAAACTTGATTCCTATATATTAAGAAATATCGACTGGGTGTTTTTCTCTAGTAAAAACGCGGTTGAATACTTTTTTCAGCTCAATCCGCAGTTTCCTAAAAAGGTAAAATTTGGCGTTATGGGCAGCGGAAGCGAAGAAATGCTACGCCGCAAAGGTTACTTTACCGACTATGTTGGCGAAGGTACCGACACCGCCGAGGTTGCCGAAGAATTTGCCAAACTGGCCAATGGCACCATTGTGCTGTTCCCCGGTGCCGAAGGCTCTATGCGCAGCATACAACAGGGCCTGTCGGCCGATACAAAGATCATCGACCTGCCGGTTTATGAAACTGTGCTGGAAGAAGAGGTGGAAGCCAGCGGCGCCGATGTACTGGTATTTACCAGTCCATCGAACGTGGAGGCTTATTTTGCCGATAACCTGCTTGATCCCTACCAAAAGGTAGTGGCCATAGGCAAATCAACCGGCAAAAAATTTGATGAAATGGGTGTAAAATACACGCTGCCCTACTCACCCGACGAAGTTGGGCTGGCCGAGGCAGTGTTTGGACTTTAGTAAGTCCATAGTCGATGGTCGATAGTCCATAGACTTAAAACAATGCAATAAGAACCATGGACTATCGACCATGGTCTATGGACTAAAGATATGTTACAAAGACCACGTAGAAACCGGAAAAGTGAAGTGATACGCCAAATGGTGCAGGAAACGCATGTTAGCGCGGCTAACCTGATCTTCCCGCTGTTTATTGTTGATGGTACATTCCAGAAAACGGAGGTAGCGTCAATGCCAGGTATTTTCCGTTATTCTATTGATAATTTGCTGCGCGAGATTGAAAGCTGCATGAAGCTTGGCTTAAACTCTTTTGATCTGTTCCCTAACATCGATGATTCGTTGAAGGATACCATGGCAACCGAAAGTCACCGCGAAGAAAGCCTGTATTTAAGGGCCATTCGCGAAGTGAAGAAGAACTTTCCGGAGGCTTGCGTTGTTACCGATGTAGCAATGGACCCCTACAGTAGCGATGGTCATGACGGTATAGTAAAAAACGGTGAGATCCTGAACGACGAAACACTGGAAGTATTGGGCAAAATGGCTTTGGCCCATGCCCAATGCGGTGCAGATATCATTGCCCCATCAGATATGATGGATGGCAGGGTAGGATATATTCGCCGCGTGTTGGACGAAAACGGCTTTACAGACGTTTCTATTATGTCGTACTCGGCCAAGTACGCCAGCGCGTTTTATGGTCCGTTCAGGGATGCCTTAAATTCGGCACCTAAATTCGGCGATAAAAAAACCTACCAGATGAATCCCGCCAACCAGCGCGAAGCACTGATAGAAGCAAATTTAGATGAACTGGAAGGTGCCGATTTTTTAATGGTAAAACCCGCCCTGGCCTATTTAGATGTTATAAAACTGATAAAAGATAATACCGAACTGCCCGTAGCAGCCTACAACGTAAGCGGCGAGTATGCCATGCTAAAAGCCGCTGCACAACGCGGCTGGCTCAACGAGCAGCGTGCCACAACAGAGGTGCTCACCAGCATCCGCCGTGCAGGCGCAACCGCGATATTAACGTATCACGCCAAGGAAGTTTTGGAAAATAAATGGCTTTAATAAGTCAAAATTCAAAAGTAAAAATTCAAAATAAGCACTGAATTTTTGACTTTTGAATTTTGATTTTTGACTTGTAAAAATGTTAGATTCAATAAAAAAGATGTTTTCGGGAGAGGCTAATGAGCCGGTGAATACTACGGGTAAGCCCGACATCAGCAGGGAAAAATCTGCCGATTTGTATGCAAAGGCTAAAACGTATTTCCCGGGTGGGGTAAACTCGCCTGTGCGGGCGTTTAAGTCTGTTTATGGTACACCGCTGTTTATTCAAAAAGGTGATGGCAGCCATATTTGGGATGCAGATGGCAACGAGTTTGTTGACTTTTGCTGCTCATGGGGACCGCTTATCCTGGGTCATAACAACGCCAAGGTACGCGAAAAGGTAACCGAGGTAATGCAAAACGGCATGTCTTTCGGTGCGCCAACGGCTTTGGAAAACGACCTTGCCGAACTCATCCTTAAAAACAATAAATTTATTGAGAAGCTGCGTTTTGTAAGCTCCGGTACCGAAGCGGTAATGTCGGCCATCAGGCTGGCAAGGGGTTATACCAAGCGCGATAAGATCCTGAAATTTGAAGGCTGCTACCACGGCCACGTTGATGCCTTGCTGGTAAAAGCAGGTTCAGGCCTGGTTACTTTTGGCGAAACATCGTCGGCAGGTGTACCAAAATCCTTTGCTGATGAAACCATCGTGGTGTCGTTAAATGATAAAGAAGCGCTTACAAAAGCCTTTGAAGAATTTAAAGATCAGATAGCAGCAATAATTATTGAGCCGGTACCGGCAAATAACGGCTTGCTGCTACAGGAAAAAGAATACCTGCAATTCCTGCGCGAAATATGTACACAAAACGGTACCCTGTTAATTTTTGATGAGGTTATCTCTGGTTTCCGTGTAGGTTTTGAAGGCGCGGCCGGTTATTATCAGATCAAGCCGGATATCATCACCTATGGTAAGATCATTGGCGGTGGTTTGCCTGTTGGCTGCTACGGTTCATCGGCACAAATCATGAGCCATGTATCGCCGGAGGGTTCGGTTTACCAGGCAGGTACGCTTTCGGGCAACCCAGTAGCAATGGCTGCGGGTATTGCCCAATTGAGCGAATTGCTGCGCATGGGTTTCTATCGCGACCTGAACAATAAAACGGAAGAATTTACCGAGGCTATCCAGCGTTTTGCTACGGCCCGTAACTATAAGTTTAAGGTGTTTGGTATCGGTTCTATATTCTGGTTTGCTTTTACAGATAAAGAGTATATTCGTAAAGCCGAAGATATTGACGCCGCAAGTATGGAGAAGTTTAAAAAGTTTCACCGCGAACTGATCAACAGGGGTATTTACCTTGGTCCATCAGGTTATGAGGTTGGCTTTATATCATCGGCACATACCAAAACAGACCTTGAAAAAGCAAAACGCGCTATTTTTGATAGCCTTGATCTGGTGTTCAGTAATAAATAATTGACTATCTGCTTCATTGAAGGTTTATAAATTAAAAACTGGCAACTGGCAACAGGAACCCGACAACAGATAACATGAAAAAGACATTTGTAATTTTTTACTCGCTTATCATATATGCCGTTGCCCAACTGGTTTGGTGGGGGTATATGCTGGTAGCGCCGCATCCGCGCCCGCTTAGTATGGTGCTTTGCGAGGGTTCTATGTTTATTTTGGTATTTACGTTTGGTGCTATTAACCTGCATAAAGCCATCAATAAAGAGCGTAAGCTGCAGGAGCAAAAGAAAAACTTTTTACTCTCGGTAACGCATGAGCTTAAATCGCCGTTGGCATCCATTAAAATTTTACTGCAAACTATTCAAAAGCGTAATTTAAGCAGGGAGCAGGTGTTGGACTTTATAGACAAGTCCCTTAACGATGTGGAACGCCTGGATGATATGGTAGAGAATATGCTGCTGGCATCTAAAATAGATAACCGCTCGTATAGCTTCCCTAAGGCCAGTTTTAACCTTTCGGTATTGGTTGATAGCATTGTGAACCGCCTGCAAATAACCAAATGCGATTGCAACCAGCAGATCATCGATGCCGAAATTGAACCCAAGATAGAGATCACCGGCGATAAGTTTGCGCTTACCTCTGTAGTAACCAACCTTATTGAAAACGCGGTTAAATATTCAAGTCCATGTTCGGCAGTGGGTGTTAAACTGTTTTCAAAGGATGATAAAGTGTTTCTGGAAGTTGCTGATCATGGTATCGGAATCTCCGATAATGAAAAAACACGTATTTTCGACAAATTTTACAGGGTGGGTAGTGAGGATACCCGTAATACAAAAGGTACCGGACTGGGCCTTTATATAGTTAAAGAGGTGCTGGACAAGCACCAGGCCAGCATAAGGGTTAGGGATAACCGCCCTGCCGGCAGCGTTTTTGAAGTTGTATTTGGATAAACCTAAATTGTAACAATGATGCCTAACAAAAAAAGAATTTTATTAGCCGAAGACGAAGAACATTTGTTGGAAGCCATCAAACTTAACCTTGAGCTGGAAGGTTATAAAGTTTCGACAGCAAAAAATGGTAAAAAGGCTTTACAATTATGTAAAGAAGAGCGTTTTAACCTGGTTATATTAGATGTAATGATGCCCGAGATTGACGGTTTTGTGGTTGCTGAAACCATCCGCCTGGAAAATACCGAGGTGCCTATTATGTTTCTTACCGCCAAGAATACCAATGAGGATAAAATTGCCGGTCTTAAAAAAGGTGCCGACGATTATTTAACCAAGCCATTTAACCTGGAAGAACTGATTTTAAGGGTGAACAACCTTGTAAAACGCAGCCTTAAAGGCGATGACCTTAAAGAGTTTAACAGCTACAAAATTGGCGAAAAAACTATCCACTTTAACTCGTTTGAGTTGGTGAATGAGGATGAATCTATCACCCCGCTTACCAAAAAGGAAACCATGCTGCTTAAGCTTTTAATTGAGCGCAGGAATGATGCGGTATCACGCGAGCAAATCCTGGAAACAGTATGGAACTATGATGTATATCCATCAACCCGTACCATCGATAACTTTATCCTTACCTTCCGTAAGTACTTTGAACCGGATCCTAAAAACCCGGTTTATTTTCACTCTATACGTGGCGTAGGCTATAAATTTACCGATAACCAGCATTAGTGGATGTTTAGTAACCGGGTGCGCATATTTATTGCATTTGTTTTCCTGTTGTCGCTGGGCCTGTTGTGGTACCTGCACATTTATGAGCTGGCGGCAGTAGCTGCAATGATGATCATATTGCTCATTTGGGATTACTTTAAGCAGGGCACCCTGGTTGTAGCGGCCAAATATTTCCACATTAAGGATTTTGATAAAGCCGAAGCATCATTAAAAGAAATCATAAAACCCGGGTGGCTCAGCAAAAAGCGGCGCGGGTTTTATGAATATATGTACGGCGGCATTTGCATACACCGGCAGGATTTTGAAGCTGCCGAAAGGCATTATGAAATAGCGGCACTATATCCACTGCGGTCGGTTAATGAGCATGTGGCTTCGCTGGTAACCGTGGCCAACATCAGCATAAGGCATGGCAATTATGATAAGGCCAAAGCCTATCTGCAGCTTACCGAAAAACACGCCGATAAAATTACGGCCAAAATGAAGGATGCGATAAGCAAGCTTCATCATGAATTAAAAAAACACTAATAGAGTTGGGAGCAAGGAACAAGGAGTAAAGGATAAAAACCCGCACCTTATTCTTCGCTCCCCGCTCTCTATACATTATGAGAGATTCGTTATTAATAAAGGCAGCATTTTCCGAAAAAACAGAACGCCCGCCGGTATGGATGATGCGGCAGGCAGGCCGTTTTATGAAGGAATATTGGGATATCAAAAACAAATATTCCTTTCTGGAGATGTGCAAAACGCCCGAACTTGCTGCCGATGTTACCATGTTGCCTGTTAATTTATTGGGTATTGACGGGGCTATCCTGTTTTCGGATATCCTGGTTACCGGCGAAGCAATGGGCGGCGACCTGAGCTTTACCCAGGGCGTTGGCCCTAAGTTTGCCAACCCGGTGCGCACCCAAAAAGATGTGGACAACCTGCAAACTGATGTAGGCGACAGGCTGCAATACGTTGCCGATGCTATAAAGGTAATTCAGCAGCGCCTTAACGGCAGCATCCCGCTTATTGGTTTTGCCGGCGCTCCTTTCACCGTAATGAGCTATTTGGTTGAGGGGGGATCATCAAAAGATTTTAAACTAACCAAACTGATGCTGCACAATGAGCCTGCAATGGCCCATCAGCTGTTATCAAAAATTGCTACTGTTACCGCTGATTACCTGAACCTGCAAATTGCTGCCGGTGTAAACGCCGTACAGATCTTTGACAGCTGGGCGCAGGCTTTGAGCTGGGACGATTATAAGGAGTTTAGTCATTATTACATACAGCAGATCATCAGCAAGCTTAACCGCAAGGATATCCCCGTGATATCGTTTTGTAAAGGTAGTTCGGTTTTTGCGCCCTTAATGGCCGAAGCCAAACCGGATGTGGTTTCTATCGACTGGAATGTAGATTTGCTTGATATCAAGAAACGTTTACCCGCCGGTGTAGCCGTACAGGGTAACCTTGATCCGCATATATTATACGCTGATAAAAAGGTAATAAAAGACCGCATCTACCGCCTGTTCGACAGGATGAAGGATGAGCCGGGCTTCATCTTTAACCTGGGCCACGGCATTATGCCCGATATCCCGTTTGATAATGTGAAGTACGCGATAGAGGTAGTAAAAGAATACAGGAATTAGCAATACAATATGTCATTGCGAGCGAGGCGTGGCAATCTCATCATATAGTCTGAGATTGCTTCGTACCTCGCAATGACGTTATAAAAAGTCATGTACCAATACGTTTTAGCCATACACATCATATTTGTAGTCTGCTGGATGGCGGGGCTGTTTTACATGGTGCGCCTTTTTATTTACCACACCGAAGCGCAGGACAAGCCCGAACCTGATCGTACCATATTATCCAAACAGTTTGAGGTAATGGAAAGTAAACTATGGTGGATCATCGCCACACCATCCATGTACCTGGTAATTATTGCAGGCGCAACCATGCTTCACCTTGCCCCATATTGGTGGAAACAGCCCTGGTTACATATAAAGCTATTGTTTGTGGTTGGCCTTATAATCTACCATTTTATTTGCCAAAGTAAAATGAAACAAATGGCCAAAGGCGTGTTCAAATGGTCGTCTACCCAACTGCGGCTTTGGAATGAGTTGGCTACTTTACTTCTTTTCGCCATAGTTTTCCTGGTAGTACTTAAAAGCGCTCTAAACTGGATATTTGGTGTGGTAGGCTTAGTGGCCTTCGCCGTAATACTAATGATAGCGGTGAAAATTTATAAGCGTTTCAGGGAGAAGAAGTAGCAGTTAATTTATTTACCTACTGGCGCAGATTTCCAATCCGTGACATAGCATGGCGCGGCTTTCAGCCGCCATAAGCTGAAAGCTTATATCATGCGCCGCACGGGTTACGCTTCGCTAAACCCGCGCGAGGGTGCGGTTAATAATTATCCTATCCCCAATACAATAATTCAAACTCGGATACAAATACCTACTTTGCTTATTCATTTTGAGTTTACCGATAAAAATATTTCGCACCGCATGCAACCATTTGGCCCCGGCTTTCATCTTACCTTTAAATGATGCTTTTGGAGCCAACATATACTATTGATCAACTGTTCATACGCTGCAAAGCGGGTGAACGAAAAGCACAGGAATTACTGTACAAACAGTTTGCCGGTAAAATGCTGGGGGTATGTATGCGCTATGCTACCGACAGGATGGAGGCCGAAGATATTCTGCAGAATGGCTTTATAAAAGTATTCCAAAAACTAACTGATTACCGGGGCGAAGGGGCATTTGAAGGATGGGTGAGGCGTATTATGGTACATACCTCTATTGAATACTACCGCAAGCACCACAAAATGATGCAGGTGGTTGATATGGAGGAGGCCGGTAATGAACCATCTGTTAACCCAATAGCATCATCTAACCTGGATGCTAAGGTACTGCTGGGATTTATCCAGCAATTATCGCCGGGTTACCGTATGGTATTTAACCTTTACGCCTTGGAGGGTTACTCGCATAAGGAAATTTCAGGGATAATGGGGATTAGTGAGGGGGCGTCAAAGTCGCAGTTATCAAGGGCGCGCACTATTTTAAAAGAACAAATTGCAAAAATGGAGGGCAAAAGTTATGGATATGCAGGATAAAGATCTGGATAAACTATTTCAATCGGCACTTGAAGATTATGAGATAGCACCATCTGCAGGGGTATGGATGGGTATTACCGAAAAGCTTGATGCCGGTAACAATAAACGGAAATGGATGCCATTTTTGAGCATAGCGGCCGGTTTAGTGCTGCTGATAACCATTGGTGTGCTGTTTATGCCTAAACAGGTAAAGGTTGATCCAGCCAAGAATAATGATAATGCTTTGGTGAAAACCCCGCCTATTGTAAAACCTGTACAGGCTACCGCGGCGCCGGTTTTAGCAAAGGTTGATCCGCTTAAAAACAAAAAACAACAAAGGGCGGTTATAGCACCTGTGAATAACCTGGCGGTGATAAAGAAACATAAACAAAGCGAAGTAATTGCACCTGCCAAACCGGCAACAATAATTGAACAGCAAAGTAATCCTGCAACGGCAGACGATCAGCCTGTATTGGCAGCCGTGCAACGTAACCATGATATTGCCAACCCTGTTTTGCCCGATAGCGGTACGCCCATCATGGTAAAACAAACTACAGATAATGCACCTGTTTTTGCCAGTATTACACCGCCTGTAACAACCACTGCTACTTTGCCAACGGTTAATAAACAAGCGCCGCCTGTAAAAAAACGCCGTATCCGTAGTTTTGGTGATGTACTTAACGTGGTAATAGCAGCCGTTGATAAACGCGACAAAAAGATCATTCAATTTAGCAATACCGATGGCGAGGACGCTACCATTACCGGTGTAAACCTTGGCATCATTAAAATAAATAAAGACAAATAAATCCTAATCTATATATAACTTCAGCAATATGAAACGCTTAATTTTTACCATTTTGGTATGCGTTGCGGCAAGCAATGTGTTTGCACAAACTACTCCAACAGATTCAACTAAAACAGTTATTACTAAAGATAGTGTCAATATTAAAAAAGGTGTGCATATAAAGCTTGGCTTTGGCGGCGATGTGGCTTCAGTAAATGTAAATGATACTGCTTATCACGCTTCAAAAGCACCGGGTTTTTCATTCGGCGTAACCTTTTCGCGCATCGATCTGGGTTTTGCCACGCTGATTGATAACGGCAGTTTCACGCTATCGCCCAAGAACGATTTTTTAAGCTATCGCCAGTGGAAAACCAGCAACTTTGGTTTCGATCTGGTACAGTTTGGCTACAGGTTCAACAGTTCCTTCAAGATCTATGTTTCGGGCGGGTTCGACTGGACAAATATCCGTCTCCGTAAAGATATCACTATCCAAAGGAATGCCCCCGTGCTAACTTATACCGAAGATGATATCCACTACAGTAAAAACAAGTTTGCATCGTGCTACCTGCGTATCCCGCTTTCATTTTACTACCGTAGCCATGAGGATGATAACGGCAACTGTTTCCGCCTGGTTGCCGGTCCCGAAATTGGCATATTACTTAACGGTCGTGTAAAGCAAATAAGCGAAGAAAATGGCAAGCAGAAATTTGATGACGATTATCATTTCACCAGGCTACGTGCCGGCGGCTTTGTGCGCATGGGCTACGGTATAATGGGGATCTACGCCAAATATTACGCTACCGATATGTTTGAAAACAGTCCCGAGCAAAAAGGGCTGCGGAACTTCTCCTTCGGGTTGACATTCGGCTTCTGACAGGATTGTTGACAAGAAATAAAAATATTGTCATTTCGAACGAGGTACGAGGAGAAATCTTATTCGCCCTGTAATTGGAGCTTTATATTCTGCAGAAGATTTCTCTTTCGCGCCACGCTCATGCCCTTCGCTTGCTCTATCGAAATGACAACGATTTGATGATTTCGCAGATTACAAAAAAATCAGCGAAATCATTTAATCAACCAAATCAACGGTCTATCTTTGCCCTGATGTCAGATACTCCTTTTTTGCAGGCTATTGCAGTAAGTAAAATATATCCCGGTAAGCACATGGCCGGTGTTAAAAAAACAGATATTGTTATACAGCCCGGCAAAATAACGGCCATTATTGGCGAAAGCGGCAGCGGGAAAAGCACCTTATTACGCTTGCTTTATGGCTTGCTTTCTCCCGATGAAGGAACGGTACTGTTTAAAGGCGAACGCATTTGGGGCCCAGAAGAAAAACTGATTCCCGGGCATGATGCCATGAAAATGGTTACCCAACATACTGACGACCTGAACCTGTTTGCCAAGGTTTGGGACAATGTAGCCGCCATGCTGCCCGCAAATGATCTGGCCGCCAAACAGCAAAAAACAAGTGAAGTATTAAAACAGCTTAACATGGCCGCCATGGCCGATAAGCGCGTGGCCGATTTAAGCGGAGGCGAAAAACAAAGAGTGGCTATTGCAAGGGCAATAATTACGCGTCCGCAGGTTTTGCTGCTGGATGAGCCCTTTAACCAGGTTGATACATCGTTCAGAGAGGGCCTGCAGCACGATATAAGGCAGATAGTAAAGGAAACCGGCCTTACCGTGGTTATGGTATCGCACGACCCGGCAGAAGTACTTTCCATGGCCGATGAACTGGTGGTGCTAAAGTATGGCGAGATTGTAGAACACGGCCATCCCAAAACTTTATATAAATCACCCCAAAACCTTTATACGGCCAGGCTCCTAAGCAACTGCAACATACTAACGGCTGCTGAGGCCGGTATTTGCGGAGTTACTGCTACAAAAGATAATATAGTGATATACCCGGAATGGATCAAACTAAAACTCATTACCAAAACCAAAAGCTGGACGGTTAAACAGGTGTTATTTAAAGGCTTTTATGAGGATTTAATACTGGAGCATAACGACATTATACTGCGTGTAACCAACGAAGAACCCGGTAAATATACCGAAGGCGACAAGGTAGCCGTAAGGGTAGGGAAGTGGCTGGAATATTAAAGGCAAACCAATAACAATTTGTCGTCCTGAGTTATAAAAAAAGTAGAGAAGGACTGTCTGCCGAGTTTTAAAAACCGGCGGTATATGAAGGGGAATGACATCATACACCATGTCATTGTGAGGTACGAAGCAATCTCACAGGACAGGTGATGAACTTGCTTTATGAGCTTGCTTCGTACAGCAATGACAAACTCTTATATTCTATTATGTCATGGGTAGCCTGTCGAAGCATAGCGAGCAAAGACCCGCTATGCTTCGACCCTTCGACAAAGTAATAGCCCATGAAAAGACAGATGGGTAACCCCTACGGGGCATAATCTACTTGATGTTTTTTTTTCTACAAACAGGTAATCCCTGCGGGACATAAAATAATTTGCACTATTGATAGGAAGCAGTAGTTTTTTATGTCTCGTAGGGATTACCCGTTTGTAGCCTAATAGAAAAAAAGTGTATTTGTCCCCAGCGGGGACTACCCATGTTCTTTAATATTCAGAATGTCTATTGATAGGCTATTACTTTCGACAAGGGGGGGACAGGCCCTTTACATTGAATTTGTTATAGAGGGAAATGACAATACGGCTAAAGACTTACGACGTTTTTAAAACTTCGTAAGTCTGCCATGTTCTTCGCAGGGATTAAAATAATGGATAAAGGGAAGGATCTGTATCCAGGTGTAAACGTAAATAACCATTTTCCACTTTTTTCTGATCTTCTGTAAAGTCTTCTGCTACTACCACGGTAAATCGTGCTTCAAGGTTATATCCTCCGGATGTTGCTTTGGTAAAACTAATGACCTCAAATGTAGAGCCTTTTTGAAAGCCGGCCTTTAGTTTGCTAACGTAGTGCAAATCATGAGTAGAATAAGAAAAGTATGATTTGTGATCGATTGTCATACCTATGGCTATGCCATCGTGGGAGTTTTCGCGGCCAAAATCTTCTGCATATGGGTGTGTGCCAACTGTATATAATTTGAGCATATCCTCAAACTCCGGATAGTATAAAAAAGCCTTGTTTATGTCTTGTTTTTTATATTTTTTTATAGCTGATAGGTATACGTAGGCATCAGTTGAGGCTATATCGTTTTCCCGGTAATACAATACCGAATCTGGATTGCCAACAATTTTATAATCTGTACCATTATTATCCATAACAACCTTTTGGCCAACCTGTTGGTTCCCCGTTATTAAATGATTATAGGGTTTGGTGTTAGATGTGTAAATTTTACCATCCACAGTATAAGAAATGGAATCACTTACCGCAGCTATTACGGGGCCGGGAGGGTCCACTTTTACAGGGCGTTCTTTTTTGCAGGATGTAAGTATAGATAAAAGTAAAAGCGCGTAAAAAATGTTGAGTTTTTTCATAGAGAAATTGTGCGAAGGTAAAAATTGTTGTATGGTTAATTATTATTATTATTAAATAGTTATTATTTGCAGATATGACTTACCGGCTATAAAATGGTTTATCCGAAAAATAAAAAAGCCCGTATTTGCTTAAAATACAGGCTGATTAATTTTATTACAAGTATTATTTATACCAGGTATTCAAACAATGTTTGATCCTTATTCAGTTCAATTACGCTGAAGCGGTGCGCCTCCATGCGTTTAAGCAGGGCAGGATAATCTGCAGCCGATTTTAGTTCGATACCTACAAGGGCAGGGCCGTTTTCTTTCTCGGTTTTTTTGATAAACTCAAACCGGGTAATATCATCATGCGGACCTAACACATTATTCACGAACAGCTTTAAAGCTCCCGGGCGCTGCGGAAAACGTACAATAAAGTAATGTTTTAAACCTTCATATAGCAGGGATTTTTCTTTGATCTCCTGCATGCGGGCAATATCGTTGTTACCACCGCTGATAACGCATACTACCTTTTTGCCTTTTATTTTATCCCTGCATGCATCCAATACCGCAACAGATAATGCACCCGCCGGTTCAACTACAATGGCATCCTCGTTGTATAACTTTAGTATGGTGGTACAAACCTTACCTTCGGGAACCAGCAGCATTTCATCAAGCACATCCTGGCAAAGCTGGTAGGTTAGCTTACCTACGCGCTTTACAGCTGCGCCATCAACAAAACGGTTGATCTCGGGCAAGGTAACAGGGCCACCATGTTCAAAGGCTTCCAGCATGGAAGGGGCACCCTCTGGTTCAACACCAATAAGGTCAATGCCCGGTACGTTTTGTTTTAAGTAGCTGCCTGTGCCGGCTGCAAGTCCGCCGCCGCCGATGGGCATAATAATGGCTTCAATATCTGGCAGGTCCTGCAGAATCTCTACGCCAACAGTTCCCTGGCCTTCAATAATACGGTAATTATCAAACGGGGGGATAAATGTCATCTGGTGAGCCTCGGTATAAGCAAGGGCTTCCATCAGGCAATCATCAAAGGTATCGCCTGTTAAAACCAGTTCAACACTGCCATGGCCGTGCATTTCTGTTTGAGTAACTTTTTGTTTCGGGGTAATTTCGGGCATAAAAATTACGCCTTTGGTACCCAGTTTATTACAGCTGAATGCCACACCCTGTGCATGGTTGCCCGCGCTGGCGCAAACTACGCCACGGCTTAGTTCTTCTTCGGTTAGCTGGCTTATCATGTTATAAGCACCACGCAATTTGTATGAGCGTACTATTTGCAAGTCCTCGCGTTTCAGGTATATCTCGCACTCGTATCTGGCAGACAGGCCTGCATTATATTCCAGCGGCGTGCGTTTAACTACATCCTTTATGCGGTCATACGCAGCGTTAAAATCCAGCTGGTTTTTAGTTTCGGTTTCCATTATTAATTCTTTACCAACTTGTAAACCATCAAGGCATGCAAGTCTTCATCGTTTATATCAAGCTTAACATCAGCAAGCGTTAAAAAGTCGTTGTAAGTACGGGCAAGTTCCTCTTTATCTAAAGTATAGCCCAAACGTTCCAGGTGGAACTTCAGAGCGTGCCTGCCGCTGCGCGCGGTTAGCACTATTGTGGCGCTCGGAAAGCCTACATCTTCAGGACGAATGATCTCGTAATTTTCACGCATTTTAAGGAAACCATCCTGGTGAATACCCGAGCTATGTGCAAAGGCGTTGCTGCCAACGATAGCTTTATTTGGCTGTACCGGCATCCGCATTTGCGTACGAATCATCTGGCTAAGTTCATAAAACCTTTTAGAGTCGATTTGGGTATGTAAGCCCAAAACCTGGTGTGTTTTCAGGATCATTACTACTTCCTCAATAGAGGTATTGCCTGCGCGTTCGCCGATACCGTTTATGGTACCTTCAATTTGGCGGGCACCGTTCTGTAAACCTGCAATGGAGTTGGCGGTAGCCAAGCCAAGGTCATTATGGCAATGTACCGAGATAATAGCCTTATCAATGTTCTTTACGTTTTCTTTAAGGTACTTGATCTTTGCGCCGTACTGGTCTGGCAGGCAATAGCCATTGGTATCGGGGATGTTTACCACGGTGGCACCGGCTGCAATAACAGCCTCAACCATTTGTGCTAAATATACCACATCGGCACGACCGGCATCTTCGGCATAAAATTCGATATCTTCAACGGCACGTTTGGCATATTTTACAGCTTCAACGGCACGTTCGAGGATCTCCTCGCGGGTGCTGTTAAATTTATGCTTGATGTGCATATCTGACGAACCAATACCGGTATGGATTCGCGGATGTTTGGCGTATTTCAATGATTCAATAGCGGCATCAATATCGCCTTTGTTGGCACGGGTGAGTGCGCAAACGGTGGGGTTTTTTACCGCCTTTGAAATTTCAACCACACTGTTAAAATCTCCCGGACTTGAAACGGGGAAACCCGCCTCAATAATATCCACGCCCAGTAGTTCCAGCTCCTTTGCTATCTCAATCTTTTCGGGGGTTGTAAGCTGGCAACCCGGTACCTGCTCGCCGTCGCGAAGCGTGGTATCAAATACATAAACGCGGTTGGGATCGTGTAACATAATCTTTTCTTTAGATTTGAGATGTTAGATATGAGATTTGAGATCCCTTATCCATCATCAGTTTTTAATTAGATTTGAGATGTCAGATATGAGATTTGACACTCGCTATCTTCCATCTTTGTTTTAGTTTTTATAGTGCATAAGCGCGAAATTTAAAATACCGAAAAAATCTCATATCTCAAATCTCACGTCTCATATCTATTCTTTCACTGCCACAAACCTTAGCCTTTTATAATCGGCGTACCATTGGCCGTTTTCATTATAATAGGGTTCAAGTTTTTGGGTTATTTCGGTTAATATTTGTTGTTTTTCATCATCGGGGATGCCTTCCAGGTATTGCGCGCCAAACATGGTTACCCATTTTGCTACGCCCTGGTCGCCATCCTGCAGTGGTGTTTTACGATCATAATGGGCAGTATAAGTTACCCTGAAACCGTGTTCTTCCAGCATCTTGGCATACTCGCCGGTAGATGGAAAAAACCACACCTTATTATCAGCCTGCACCTGGTAGCCATGATTTTGCAGCACCAGTTGTATAGCCTCAATCAAACGGGCCACGTTACCTTTGCCGCCCATTTCGGCCACAAAACGACCGCCATGTTTAAGGCTATTGTATACGCTGCGCATCATACCGTTCTGAAACTTTACCCAATGAAGGGCAGCGTTTGAGAACACGGCATCGTATTTATTATCATCATTAGTAAAGAAATCAGAAGCATCTTCAACCGCGAAATCAATATCCGGGTATAAAGCTTTTGCCTGCGCAATCATATCCGGCGACAGATCGGTGCCACGTACTTTGGCTCCTTTACTCTGGATCTGCTGCGTTAAATGACCAGTACCGCAACCCAGATCAAGGATATATTCACCGGGTTTTGCATCCAGTAATTGCAGCACATCCTCGCCGTATTGAAATACAAAGGCGTGCTTTTGGTCGTATAAATCAGCGTTCCATTTCATATTTTCAGTCATTATGTCATTGGTCATTAAGTCATTGGTGTTTACCTTTAACCTTTCGCCTTTGACCTTTTTTCTTCTACTTTTAGTCATTGGTCATTAAGTCATTGGTGCTTACCTTTAACCTTTCGCCTTTGACCTTTTCTTTCAGTCATTGTGTCATTGGTCATTAAGTCATTGGTGTTTACCTTTAACCTTTCGCCTTTGACCTTTCACCTACAAATATTCCAGCACCTTTTGGCCCATTGCTTTGGTGCCTAAAATTTTGCTTTTGTCGGTATTGGCATCGGCAATATCGCCGGTGCGGTAACCTTCTTTCAAGGTTTTATCTATTGCTGATGTAATCAGTTTGGCTTCTTCTTTTAGTCCGAAACTGATTTCCAGCATCAGTGCTACCGATAGGATAGAGGCCAGTGGATTAGCTTTATCCTGCCCGGCAATATCATGCGCCGAACCGTGGATAGGCTCAAAAAAGCCTGTACCATCGCCAATTGATGCCGATGCCAGCATCCCCATTGAACCCGCAATCTGGGATGCCTCATCTGTTAAAATATCACCGAAAAGATTGGCGGTTAATACCACATCAAACTTTTTAGGGTTTTTAACCAGCTGCATAGCGGCGTTGTCAATAAACATGTGCTCGGTTTCAACTTCAGGATATTGTTTGGCAATTTCCTGAACTACCTCGCGCCAAAGGCGTGATGATTCCAGTACGTTTGCTTTATCAACAGAACAAAGTCTTTTACCGCGAACCATTGCTGCTTCGTAGGCTTTAATGGCGATACGCTCTACCTCGTAACGTGAATAGACCATCAGATCTGACGCGGTATTGCGGTCTTCGCTGCGTTTCTTTTCGCCGAAATAAACATCACCTGTTAACTCACGGAAAAACAGGATATCGGTACCTTTCAGTATCTCCGGTTTTAGGCTTGATGCATCCAGCAGCTCATCAAATAACATGATAGGGCGCAGGTTGGCATATAACCCCAGTTCCTTGCGGATCTTTAACAATCCCTGCTCGGGCCTAACCTTTGCCGATGGATCATTATCATATTTTATATGACCAATGGCGCCAAATAAAATGGCATCACTGGCTTTTGCTTTTTCTAAAGTTTCATCGGGCAGGGGATTGCCTGTAGCCTCAATACCGGCGTGACCCATCAGGGCTTCGTCGAACGTAAACTCGTGGCCAAATTTTTGACCAATTGCTTCCAGTACAGCTTTACCCCAGGTGGTAACCTCGGGGCCTATCCCGTCGCCGGGTATTACTAATATTTTTTTAGTCATTGTGTCATTAGTCATTATGTCATTGGTTTCCCGGATGACCTTTTACCTTTCGCCTTTAACCTTTTACCTTCCCTGTTCAAATTCCTCAACCAATTCCTTTTTGCTCAGGATGTAGTCTATATCATCATAACCATTGGTCATGCAGGCTTTTTTGTAGGGGTTAACCTCAAATGTTTCCTGTTCGCCGGTGGCAACAATTTTAATGAACTGATCTACCAGGTCGATTTCTACAACGGCGTGCTCATCTGCATAAACCGCGTCGAAGATCTTTTTAAGGAAATCGTCGCTAACCTGCACCGGCAGCAAGCCATTGTTAAGTGCATTGCCTTTAAAAATATCGGCAAAAAAGCTGCTTACCACGGCATCAAAGCCGTAGTCGGCAATTGCCCATGCAGCGTGCTCACGACTACTGCCGCAGCCGAAGTTTTTACCCGCAACCAGTATTTTACCGCTGTAATTAGGGTTATTAAGTACGAAATCCTGTTTAGGATTATCGTCGCCGTCAAAACGCCAATCGCGGAATAGGTTGTTACCAAAACCATCGCGGGTAGTGGCCTTCAAAAAACGAGCGGGGATGATCTGATCCGTATCGATATTCTCGATAGGCAAAGGCACCACGCTGGTTTGTATATGTTTGAAAATTTTAGTACTCATCTTTTTAGATTTGAGATGTTAGATATGAGATTTGAGAATTTGCATCTCCCAACTCGATATCAGTATAATGTTCAACAGTAGGGAAGGGGTTGTAAAAGTGATGTAACAACTTTTTCCATTCCTGGTATTCTTTTGATCCTCTGAAGCCTTCTGTATGGTCGGTGAGTTTTTCCCACTCAACCAGCAGGATAAACTGACTGCCATTTTCCACGCATCGTTTTAATTTATGTGAAATATAGCCTGCCATTTTTGATATGATGCGCTGGGCTTTTGAAAACGCTTCGATAAAAGCATCTTCCTGACCGGGGATCACATTAAGTATGGCTACTTCGAGTATCATCTATTATAGATTTGAAATGATTAGACGAGAGATATAAGATTATAGATTTCGTCTCAAATCTCATATCTCACGTCTCATATCTGATTTATACCAATTCCCCCTCTTTCAAAAACTCCCGTATATCCGTTACCTTACCGGTAATTGCACTTGCGGCAGCCGTTAGCGGGCTGGCCAGGAAAGTGCGGGAGTTTGGTCCTTGCCTGCCTTCGAAATTACGATTGGAGGTAGATACGCAGTACTTGCCTGCCGGAATCTTGTCTTCGTTCATACCCAGGCATGCGCTGCAGCCCGGCTCTCTTAAAGGGAAACCTGCGGCATCAAAAATTTTGTCCAATCCTTCGCGGATGGCTTGTTCCTGCACTTGTTTTGAGCCGGGAACTACCCAAACCACTACGTTATCTGCCTTGTGCTTGCCTTTTACAAACTGGGCAACCTCACGCAAATCTTCAATGCGGCTATTGGTGCAGCTGCCGATGAACACATAATCAATAGGCTTGCCTAACAGTGTTTCATCATCATGCAGGCCCATGTAATCAAGGGCTTTTTTGTACGATCCCTGTTCTTTTGCTTCAAATGACGCAGTTTCGGGAACGTGTTGTGTAACGCCAATGCCCATACCGGGGTTTGTTCCGTAGGTGATCATTGGCTCAATATCTTCGGCTTTAAAGCTTAAAACTGAATCAAACTGTGCATCCTCATCAGAGTACAGTGTTTGCCAGTAAGCTACTGCCTTGTCCCACTCTTCGCCTTTGGGGGCAAATTCACGGCCTTTTACGTAGTTAATTGTTGTTTCGTCGGGAGCTATTAATCCGCAGCGGGCACCCATTTCGATGCTCATGTTACAGATGGTCATGCGGCCTTCCATGCTCAGCGAGCGGATGGTATCGCCGGCATACTCCACGGCATAACCTGTACCGCCTGCCGCGCTGATCTGGGCAATAATGTACAGGATAATATCTTTAGCGCCAACGCCTTTTTGCAAAGTGCCGTTAACTTCTATCTTCATTCTTTTTGGGCGAGATTGCAGCAAACACTGGGTAGCCATTACCTGCTCAACCTGTGAGGTGCCTATACCAAACGCTATGGCACCAAAGGCGCCGTGTGTTGATGTATGGCTATCGCCGCAAACATAAGTGCCGCCCGGGCGCGTTATACCCAGCTCGGGGCCAATAACGTGCACTATACCCTGAAAAGGGTGACCTAAACCATAAAGCTCGATACCAAAGTCTTTACAGTTTTTGGTAAGCATATCAACCTGGTAGCGGGAAAGTTCTTCTTTGATTGGGAGGTGCTGATCAATTGTAGGAACATTATGATCTGCGGTGGCCACTGTTTGTTTTGGCCTGAAAACCGGTAAACCCCTGGTACGCAAACCATCAAATGCCTGCGGACTGGTTACCTCGTGTATGAAGTGTGTGTCGATGTATAAAATATCAGGAAAACCCTCGTTGCTACTGACGACGTGCGCATCCCAAATTTTATCAAATAATGTTTGTCCCATAGCCTCACCTAAATCCTCTCCAAAGGAGAGGACTTTGCTTTTTATGTTTATTATTTCTATCCATTAAAACCCTCTCTGAAAAGAGAGGGTTTTGTGTTTTTTAATTTGCTTCATCAAAACCCTCTCCTTTGTAGAGGGTAGGGTGAGGCCTTACGCTTCTACAACCTGGTTTTCAGGGCGTAGGCTGCGTACAGTTTTACCTGCTTGCCAAATTTCGCTTTCGCGTAATTCTTTTAATTCCGCATCTAATTTTTCGCGGTAATCTGGTTGGCTGTTCAGGTCGATAGAACGTTGAGATTCTTTGCCGGTTGCAACGCTTTTGTATAATTCTTCAAATACTGGTTTAGTAGCATCACGGAATTTTTTCCACCAATCCAAAGCGCCGCGTTGTGCTGTGGTTGAGCAATTGGCATACATCCAGTCCATACCATTTTCTGCAACTAAAGGCATTAATGATTGGGTTAACTCTTCAACAGTTTCGTTGAATGCTTCAGACGGAGAGTGGCCATTGGCACGCAGTACATCATACTGTGCTGCAAAAATACCCTGGATACAACCCATCAGCGTACCACGCTCGCCGGTTAAATCACTAAATACTTCTTTTTTGAAGTTAGTTTCGAAAAGGTAACCGCTACCTACGGCAATACCTAATGAAATAACACGCTCAAATGCTTTACCTGTAGCATCCTGGAAAATTGCGTAGCTTGAGTTTAAGCCGCGACCTTGCAGGAACATACGGCGCAATGAAGTACCAGAACCTTTAGGTGCAACCAAAAATACATCAACATCGGCAGGAGGAACGATGCCTGTTTGCTCGTTAAAGGTGATACCAAAACCGTGAGAGAAGTATAATGCTTTACCCGGAGTAAGGTGTTTTTTAACGGTTGGCCATAAAGCTATCTGTGCTGCATCGCTTAATAAGTAGCAAATTACAGTTCCTTTTTCAAGAGCTTCTTCAATTTCAAAAAGGGTTTCGCCCGGTACAAAGCCATCGCTTACAGCTTTATCCCAAGTTTTGGTGCCTTTACGCTGACCAACAATTACATTAATGCCATTGTCTTTTTGGTTTAACGCCTGGCCCGGACCTTGAACGCCATAGCCAATTACAGCTACAACTTCGTCTTTCAGTACTTCCTGAGCTTTTGATAAAGGGAACTCATCGCGGGTAACCACATTTTCTTCGGTACCGCCGAAATTTAATTTTGCCATTGTTTTATTTTGTTTGATGATATGTGATTTCACCGGTTTAGGTGATTTCACTGATTTATTTAAAGTTTATATTTTGATTATTAATTTAGTCATTGTGTCATTGGTCATTAAGTTATTGTTTTTGACCTTTCGCCTTTGACCCTTTTTCCTTTCGGCCTTAACCTTACATGGTGAATACCTTTTGTCCTTTGTTGAGGTATTCGTTTTCAATAACGTCTTCGCCCGGTTCAAGTCTTTCAAACTCGCGCAGTTTGCTATTAAAGCCGTCACTATCTTTAATAATGGCTACACGTGCGCTGCGTACAAATTCAATAAGGCCGTAAGGCTGCAATATGCTTATCAGGTTATCGGTTTCCTCGCGGTGACCGGTGGTTTCAAACACGGTATAATCTTTACGCAATGTTACTACACGGGCGCCATTTTCACGTAGTAAACGTTCAACGCTTACACGCTCGGCAATTACATCTGTTGATACTTTATATAATGCCATTTCCTGCCAAATCACATCCTCATTGGTGTGGTAATATACTTTTAGCACCTCTACCTGTTTTTCAATCTGGCGGGTAAGTTTACGTACTACGTCCTCCGATTCGTTGATCACGATATTGAAACGGTGAATACGGTCAATCTCCGACGGAGAAGTATTCAGGCTTTCAATATTGATTTTCCGGCGTGTAAATATAATAGCAATTCGGTTTAAAAGACCAATTTGGTTTTCAGTATAAACCGTGATGTTAAATTCCTGTTTTTCTATATCCTGATCGCTCATAGCTGATATTGTTAAAGTTTTTTCTTTGCCTCACCTAAATCCTCTCCAAAGGAGAGGATTTGACCTTTTATTTTTTAAAGCCCTCTCCTTTGGAGAGGCTGGGAGAGGCCTGTTATTTTAATCTGATCTCACTAACGCTGCATCCCTGCGGTACCATTGGGAATACGTTATTCTCTTTGGTAACCATTACTTCTAAAAGGAATGATCCTTTATTGTTCAGCATTTCATTTAATGCCGATGGAAGATCCTTACGGTCGTCTATCATTTTGCCGGGGATGCGGTAAGCAGCAGCCAGGGCCACAAAATCGGGGCTTTGAATATCTACGAACGAGTAACGGCGTGAGTTAAACAGCTCCTGCCATTGCCTTACCATACCCAAAAAGCGGTTGTTAAGGATAATGATCTTTACATCAATACCGCTTTGCATAATGGTGCCCATTTCCTGGCAGGTCATCTGGAAACCGCCATCGCCAATAATGGCAACAACTGTACGGTCCTGCGCACCAAATTTAGCGCCGATTGCTGCCGGTAAGGCAAAACCCATAGTGCCTAAACCACCACTGGTAATGTTACTGCGGGTATTATTAAGTTTAGCGTAACGGCAGGCTACCATTTGGTGCTGGCCTACGTCGGTTACTATAACAGCTTCGCCTTTGGTAATTTCGTTCAGTTGTTTTATTACCTCACCCATCGTCATTTCTGGCGTGGTTGGGTTCAGTTCTTTTTCAATTACCTGTTCAACTTCCTGGCGGGTATAGTCGTTGAATTTGGCTAACCACTCGGTGTGTTCTTTTTTCTCAACCAGTGCAGTAAGCATTGGCAGGGTTTCCTTACAATCGCCCCAAACAGGTACGGTTGATTTTACGTTCTTGTCGATCTCGGCAGGGTCAATGTCCAAATGGATCACTTTTGCCTGTTTGGCGTATTTATCAAGGCGACCGGTTACCCTGTCGTCAAAACGCATACCGATTGCAATAAGCACATCGCATTCGTTGGTTAATACGTTTGGTCCGTAGTTGCCGTGCATACCCAGCATCCCTACGTTTAAAGGATGATCTGTTGATATAGCGCCGGCACCAAGGATGGTCCATGCTGCGGGGATACCACTTTTTTCAACAAAGGTTTTAAACTCCTGCTCGGCACTACCCAAAATAACACCCTGACCCCAAAGGATAAACGGTTTTTTAGCTTCATTGATGAGCGCCGCTGCCTGCTCAATATATTGCGGGCGAACTATTGGTTTTGGTCTGTAACTGCGGATATGGTTACACTTGGTGTAGCCTTGATAGTTAAATAACTGGATCTGCGCGTTTTTTGTAATGTCTATCAATACTGGGCCCGGGCGACCGCTTTTGGCTATGTAGAAAGCTTTGGCAATCACTTCAGGGATCTCTGTAGCATCGGTTACCTGGTAATTCCATTTGGTTACCGGGGTGGTGATGTTTATTACATCTGTTTCCTGGAAAGCATCGGTACCTAAAAGGTGCGCGAAAACCTGGCCGGTGATACATACTAACGGTGTGCTGTCTATCTGTGCATCGGCAAGGCCGGTAACAAGGTTGGTTGCGCCGGGGCCACTGGTTGCAAACACTACACCTACTTTACCAGAGGTGCGTGCATAACCCTGCCCAGCATGAATACCACCCTGCTCATGGCGGACCAGAATATGGTTTAGCTTTTCATTATAATCAAACAAGGCATCGTAAATGGGCATTATAGCGCCACCCGGATAGCCGAAGATAGTATCAACACCTTCGGTTAACAATGCCTCCAATAATGCTACCGATCCTGAAACTTCAACTGCTGTTTGCTTAGGAGTTGATTCAGTAAGTATTTCTTGTATAGCTTCCATATCTTTATTTTATTTCGGAATTCGGATTTTCGAATCCGGATTTTTTAATCTTTTGTCTTTTAACTTTTTTGATTCAGGCCTTTTACCTTTCGCCTTTATCCTTTCACCCTTCTATGGCATTTCATCAGTTACACAACCTTCGGCTGCGGAACTTACTGTTTTGGCATATCTGTATAAAAGTCCTTTTGTTGCCTTTAGTGCCGGTTTTACCCAGGCTGCTTTGCGGGCAGTAAATTCTTCATCGCTTATCAATACATTAATGGTACGGTTAACCGCATCAATAAATATCCTGTCATCATCCTTTACAAAGGCAATACCCCCGCCGTCATAAGCTTCCGGCGTGATATGACCGACGACGAAGCCGTGGGTACCACCCGAGAACCTGCCATCGGTAATTAATGCCACTGAGCTACCCAGTCCGGCACCAAATATGGCTGATGTTGGTTTCAGCATTTCGGGCATGCCCGGGGCGCCTTTCGGTCCTACGTTGCGGATAACCACAACATCACCCTTTTTTACACGACCGCTTTGTATACCGTGGATCAGTTCAAACTCACCATCAAATACGCGTGCAGGACCTTCAAAGCTGGTACCTTCTTTACCGGTAATTTTGGCTACACTGCCACCAGTGGCAAGGTTTCCATATAATATTTGCAAGTGACCAGTTGCCTTGATAGGGTTTTCAGCCGGGAGTATTATTTTTTGTGTTTCGAAGTTTATTTCAGGAACTGATGCTAAGTTTTCGGCAATGGTTTTACCGGTTACGGTAAGGCAATCGCCATTCAGCCAGCCTTGCGCAAGGCAATACTTCATTACAGCCGGAACACCGCCAACCTTGTGCAGGTCTTCCATCATGTATTTACCGCTTGGCTTCATATCGGCCAATACCGGGATGCGGTTACTTACGGTTTGGAAATCATCCTGGGTTACTTTAACATCAACGCTTTTTGCCATCGCAATAAGGTGCAATACCGCGTTGGTTGAACCGCCCAATACCATGATCACTACAATAGCATTTTCAAATGCCTCGCGGGTCATGATGTCTGACGGTTTAATATCCTTCTCTAATAATATCTTGATTGCTTTACCTGCGGCAAGGCACTCTGCTTTTTTATCTTCGCTTAACGCTGGGTTCGATGATGAATAAGGCAAGCTCATACCTAATGCCTCAATAGCTGCAGCCATGGTATTAGCTGTATAAACACCACCGCAGGCACCCGCGCTTGGGCAAGCATTTTTAATGATGCCCATAAAGTCCACATCGTCAATAGTGCCAGCCATTTTTTTACCCAAAGCCTCAAATGCCGATACAATGTTCAGGTCTTCGCCTTTCCAGTGACCTGGTTTAATAGTACCACCGTATACCATAATTGACGGGCGGTTTAAACGGCCCATAGCCATAATGGAACCGGGCATATTTTTATCACAACCGGGCAGGGTAATTAAACCATCATAATACTGGGCGCCGGTAACAGCCTCAATGGAATCGGCAATAATATCGCGGCTCACTAATGAATAGCGCATACCTTCGGTACCGTTGCTCATGCCGTCGCTTACGCCAATGGTATGAAATATCAGGCCTACCATATCTTCATCCCAAATACCTTGTTTAACCAGCTTGGCCAAATCATTCAGGTGCATGTTGCAGGTATTGCCATCATAGCCCATGCTTGCCACACCAACCTGTGCTTTACGCATATCGTCGTCAGTAAGACCTATTCCGTATAACATGGCCTTGGCAGCAGGTTGTGTTTCATCCTGCGTAAAGGTTTTGCTGTACTTGTTCAATTCTATAGCCGCTGTAGTATCTGATGATGAACTCATTTTATGTTGTATGATAGACTGATTTTTAAAATATTCTTGTTGCTGATCCAGGTTTAACTGATTTTGATAATCGGTATTTGTAAGATAGATATAGCAATAAAGAATGACAATAGTTTAAGTAAATTTTTTTAAAAAGTATAATATTCTGTATTTTATTATTTAATCAATATAATATATTGATTAATTTGTATATAAAGATATAAAATAATTTGTTATTTATACCAAAGTTCAAAACGGTATTCGGTACATATTTTATGCATGCATAGTAAGTTGCTGTTTTTCTTCCTGAAACTGGGTAATTGCCCGCGAAAGTTTGTTCAGATGTGCAAATTGTTGATGTGCAAATCTGAAGACGGACCATACCGCTTGTATTAAAATCAGGACGTCTTTAACCGCATCTTTTATTAGTTTTACGAAAGTTTGGCAGTCGGGTTAAAAAACTCAACTGTTAAGTTTATTGAACTATCTGTACAGCACAATGAATTTTGATATTTTAACAACCGATTTACTGGATGCTTATTTACAAAAAGCTGATGCTGAAGCTTTGCAGCAAAAATTTGAGCAATTAGAAGAAAGTAAATTATCGGCAGATAACTTTAGTTTCTATACTTCTGTATCGGCTGTATTTTCATCTAAAATTGAGGGCGAACATATTGAGCTTGATTCTTTCATGAAACACAAAATGCTGGGTGTTAAATTTTTACCAGACTATACCCAAAAGATTGATGATTTGTATGAAGCCTATCAGTTTGCTCAACAAACCGCGCTCAATTATGTATCTACCAAAGCTGCCCATACCTTGTTAACCAAACACATTTTACAACAGGAAAGGCGCGGACAGCTAAGAACCGGTAAAATGTTTGTTATCACTCCCGATGGTAAAATAGAATATGTTGCCTGTATGCCAAACCTGGTTGAGCAGGAGATGAGTAAATTATATACTGATATCGACACACTGTTAGCGGAGGAGTTGAATTTGGTGGAAACTTTATTTTTTGCGGCGCAGATCCATCTTGTATTTGTTAAGATCCACCCATTTGAAGATGGTAATGGCAGGACTGCACGGTTACTTGAAAAATGGTTCATAGCTCAAAAATTAGGTGCAAAAGCATGGTTTATTCAATCAGAAAAATTATACTATGATCAGCATCAAACTTATTACAGCAACATCAGGCTGGGCTTGGAATATGATCTCCTTGATTATTCACAAGCGCTGCCTTTTTTGCTGATGCTGCCTGAGGCATTGAATCTGAAATAATCTACTATAAAAAAACGCGCAAAAAAAAACGTCCGGGTGTTATACCCAGACGTTTTTTTTTGAAAAATAAGGGTACTACTATTTGTGCTGAATGCCTTCAGCAAGAATAATGACCTTATTGTTTAATACTTCAACAACACCGCCTTTAATCAAAAAAACTTCTTCTTTACCAGCGTTGCCGCCACGTACGGTTAGCTTACCATCCTGTAGGGTTGATATGATAGGGGCGTGGTGGTTTAATATTTCAAATAATCCCAAAGTACCCGGAACGGTAACCGATGAGGCCTCGCCTTCGTAAATCTTTTTATCGGGAGTAAGGATTTCTAATGTCATTTGTTTTTAGATGTGAGATATGAGATATGAGATGTGAGACGAAACGTCTGTACCTCTTATATCCTATATCTCTTGTTCTTTTAAACATGAGATATGAAATTTGAAATGCTTAATCTCAAATCTCATATCTCAAATCTCATATCTTAATTATTAGCTTCTGCTAATAATTTTTTACCTTTTTCAATAGCATCTTCAATGCTTCCAACTAAGTTGAATGCACCTTCAGGATACTCATCCACTTCACCATCCATGATCATGTTGAAACCTTTAATGGTTTCTTTAATGTCAACCAATACACCTTTTAAACCGGTGAATTGCTCGGCCACGTGGAAAGGCTGTGAAAGAAAACGCTGAACACGGCGCGCACGAGATACAACTAATTTATCTTCTTCAGATAACTCGTCCATACCCAGGATCGCGATGATATCCTGCAGCTCTTTGTAGCGTTGTAAAGTTTCTTTAACACGCTGAGCTGTATTGTAGTGCTCATCACCTAAAATAGATGGACTAAGGATACGTGATGTAGAATCCAAAGGATCCACAGCAGGGTATATACCTAACTCGGCAATTTTACGTGAAAGTACAGTTGTAGCATCTAAGTGGGCAAATGTTGTTGCCGGTGCAGGGTCAGTTAAATCATCCGCAGGTACGTAAACGGCCTGTACAGATGTAATTGAACCACGTTTTGTTGAGGTAATACGCTCTTGCATGGTACCCATTTCGGTAGCCAGTGTTGGTTGGTAACCTACCGCAGATGGCATACGACCTAATAACGCCGATACTTCAGAACCTGCTTGTGTAAAGCGGAAAATGTTATCGATAAAGAAAAGGATATCACGTCCTTTACCATCCTCATCACCATCACGGAAGTATTCGGCAATGGTTAAGCCTGATAAAGCTACACGCGCACGTGCACCAGGAGGCTCGTTCATCTGACCGAAAACGAAGGTTGCTTTTGAATCTTTCATCACTTCGGTATCTACTTTAGATAGATCCCAGCCGCCTTCTTCCATTGAATGCATAAATGCATCGCCATATTTTATAATGCCTGCTTCAAGCATCTCACGTAAAAGGTCATTACCTTCACGTGTACGCTCGCCAACACCAGCAAATACCGATAAACCGGCGTAAGCTTTAGCGATGTTGTTGATCAGCTCTTGAATTAATACTGTTTTACCAACACCAGCACCACCAAACAAACCAATTTTACCACCTTTTACATAGGGCTCTAACAAATCGATAACTTTGATACCGGTGAACAATACTTCAGTTTCGGTAGATAAATCTTCGAAACGGGGAGGAGTATTGTGGATAGGGCGACCATTGGTTTTATCTAAGTTGGCTATACCGTCAATAGCATCACCTACTACGTTAAATACACGGCCTTTGATATTTTCGCCAATTGGCATTTTTATGGCCGATTCAAGATCCACTACCTTCATGCCGCGTAGCAATCCGTCTGTTGAATCCATCGCAATCGCACGTACACGATCTTCACCTAAATGCTGTTGAACTTCTAAAATGATTTTCTGGCCATTATCTTTCGTGATCTCTAACGCATCATAAATTTTGGGAAGATGAGCATCATCAGCGAAACTTACGTCAACTACCGGACCAATGATCCGTGATATTTTTCCAATGTTTGGCATATATAACCTGGTGTTTTAAAGAATTTTCCTTTTTAATAGTTATCTCACGTATAAAATTACTAAGATGCTATTTCAGAGGCGCAAAGTTAAGATTTCTATTGAAATATTTAAATACCAAAAGCAACATTTTTGCATGATAATTTCTGAGGGTTAAAATTCGCTTTAAACATGCTCAAAATCAAGCATTATTTTGCCAATATGTGTGCTGCTTTCCATCAGCTCATGTGCTTTTGACGCATCGCGGGCCGGGAATACGGCATGTATAACAGGCTTTATTTCGCCGGATTTTAGCAGCGGCCATATAATTGCTTTTAGTTTTTTTGCTATTTCGCCCTTAAACCCAATATCTCTTGCCCGCAGGGTTGATCCTGTTATTACCAGCCGTTTCATCATTACCTGCGCCAGGTCAACCTGGGCATCCTTGCCTTTCATGGTGTTGATCATCACCAGCCGTCCCTCTACCGCCAGCGACTTTATGTTAGCGGGTGTGTAGTCGCCGCCTATCATATCCAGTATCACATCTACACCTTTACCGGCGGTAAGTTCCTGTATAACAGTAACAAACTGTGTTGTTTTATAGTTGATGGCCTTTGCCGCGCCAAGCTGTTCGCAAAACTTGCATTTTTCATCGGAACCGGCCGTAACGTAAACAGTGTGGCCTAATGCCCGGGCCATTTGTATGGCTGCAACACCAATGCCGCTCGATCCGCCGTGGACCAGCAGGGTTTCGCTACCCTTTAATCCGGCCCGGTCAAATACGTTGCTCCAAACCGTAAAAAAGGTTTCGGGGAGCGAGGCCGCTTCTATAAAAGAAAGGTTATCTGGTATCGGAAGGCATTGGGCTTCGGGCGCATTACAGTATTCGGCATAACCGCCGCCTGCTATCAGGGCACATACCTTATCGCCAACTTGCCATTGGGTAACGTTGGCGCCAACAGCGGTAATAACCCCTGCAATCTCCAGGCCGGGAATATCCTGCGGTGCTCCGGGCGGCGGGGGATATTTACCTTCGCGCTGTTTTATATCCGGCCGGTTTACGCCTGCCGCCATCACCTTTATCAATACCTCACCGGCAGCGTAAACTGGTAGGGGCCGCTCGGCCATTTGTAAAACTGAAGGCTCGCCGGGATGGGTTATTACTATTGCTTTCATGGGGTAAATATCAGCAATAGTAACCCTAATTAATGCGATTATGTTTGGGTTCTAAAGAATCAAAATTTTGTCATTTCGAACGAGGTACGAGGAGAAACTTATCTCTTGAGCGTAGCGAAAAATCTTCTACGATATGCAATGCGAACTTTGCATTCTAGCCAAACGTGCTGTAGAAGATTTCTCTTTGCCCCTCATGCACAATTCCTATGCAGGCTCGTCGAAATGACCACCTTTTTATAAAATTCCAATCTTCTGAATAACTTGTGGCTGTCGGGGGTTATCACCGTCATTCGTTTTTCAAACTATCTACAGGGTTGGCAATGGCTGCTTTAAATGATTGGGAGCTGATAGTGACGAAGGCGATAAGCACCGCACCCAAACCCGCAGCGGGCAGCATCCACCATTGCATCTCCTGCCGGTAGGCAAAACCCTGCAGCCACTTGTACATGGCAAACCAGGCCAGCGGCGCCGCTATGGCAAATGAAATAAGTACCAGCTTTATAAAATCTTTAGACAGCATGGTTACTATTGCCGATACGCTTGCGCCCAACACCTTGCGGATCCCAATTTCCTTATTACGCTGCTCGGCCGCGTAGGCCGCCAGTCCGAATAAACCCAGGCAGGCAATTACTATAGCCAGCGTGGTGAATATCAAAAACAATTGCCCCATGCGCTGCTTGGTGCGGTAAAGGGCATCAAAGTCCTCATCCATAAAGGTATATTCAAACTGTTGGGTAGGGGCCAGCGTTTTCCATATATGCTGGGCCTGTGCCAAAAATGCCGGGAGGTTTTTTGTGCTAACCTTTATACAAAGCGAAGTTCGCCAATCCTGGTTCATCACCATTACCAGGGGGCCTATGTTATCCCTCAGCGAGCTGTAGTTAAAATCTTTTACAACGCCTATTATATGATACGTACGCTTGTTGTTGTCCTGGCCGGCGTAAAGCGGCTTGTTTAAAACATCATTGGTGTAGCCCAGCATATTTGCCGCTGCCTGGTTTATGACCATTGCCGATGAATCTGACGCAAACTGACCCGAAAAATACCGGCCCATTGACAGGTGCATGCCCATTGTATGCAAATAATCTTCATCAACAGACCAATACTCGGTTAGTAAGCCTGTTTTTTGATCGCTTGAAACACTATTTGGAAACCTTACCACATTGGTTGGATAGTAGGCGCTAAGCGTGGCATCGGCTACGCCGGGCAATTGTTTTATCTCTTGTTTAAGGATTTTGGGATCATTTAAGGCATTTACATTTTTTACAATGAGCAGCTGGTCGCGGTTAAAGCCAAGGTCTTTATTTTGGATGTATTTAAGCTGATTGTAGATAACGAGGGTGCCAATGATAAGAAATATGGATATAGAAAACTGGAAAACAACCAGGAAACTGCGTAGTACGCCACCTTTAAAACCCGATGATATTTTACCCTTTAAAACATCTGCCGGTTGAAACGCCGATAGAAAGAACGCCGGGTATGAACCAGACAGCACGCCCACCACCACAACAATGATCAATACAGCGGGCGAAAGCCAGGTAAAGGTTTGCAGGTTTATGGCCATGCTTTTGCCCGATAGTTGATTAAACACGGGGAGCAATAGCCAGGCGGCCAATACTGCAACAAGCGTAGCCACAAAAGTTACCATGAGCGATTCGGAAATAAACTGGGCTATAAGATACCAGCGCGATGAGCCTAATACCTTACGTACCCCAACCTCTCTTGCGCGGTTGGCAGACCGCGCTGTAGATAAGTTCATGAAATTTATGCAGGCCAGTACCAATATAAACAATGCTATGGCCGAAAAAATGTAAACGTACTGGATATTACCATTGGCGCTAAGTTCGCGCTGCCGGTTTGATTGCAGGTGGATATCTTTAAGCGGTGTTAAATTTATCCTGATATAATTGCCACTCTTTTCAAACTTATCAATATTCATACTGCTGCCAAGCGACCGCCTCATCAGCTCTGGAAATTTTGCCTGCAGTTTTTCATAATCAGCACCGGGCTTAAGCAATACATAGGTGCTAAAGCTGAAGTGGTTAAATGTTTTGTCGTTAGCTGATTCCTGGGATAAGATGGACAAAAAGAAATCGGCCGTAAAGTGCGATTGGGTAGGGATATTTTTTATTACCCCCGTTATTTTATGGGGGATGCTATCGTTATTAATAGTGAGTGTTTGCCCTGCAACGTTTGTTTTGTTAAAGTATTTTTTTGCGGCGGCTTCGGTAATTACTATGGCGTTAGGGTCATTTAAAGCAGTTTTAGGGTCGCCATCTATCATTGGTAATGTAAATACATCAAATATAGATGGGTCGCAGTAAATCACTTTATCCTCTGCAATTTCCTCATTTCCGTTTTTAAAGCGGATGTTTAAAGCCGGCGATATTCTTACCGCTTCTTCAACTTCGGGAAAGTTGTGCTTTAAGGCATCGGCCAGGGGCGGGGCGACTATAGCAAAAGAGGTTACTACGCCACCATACTTTAAATCGGAGTTTACGCGGTATATGCTTTCAAACTTTGTATTGTACCTGTCATAACTTAGTTCATCAACAACATAAAATACAATAAGCAGGCAACCCGCTAAACCCAAGGCAAGCCCTGCAACGTTTATAAACGTAAATCCTTTGTTTTTTAAAAGACTGCGAAAAGCTGTTTTGATGAAATTTTTTATCATAACCCGTTATACATTAAAGACCAACATGACTATAAAGATATAACTAATTATTTAGTTTGAAAAAATATTGCCATAGAAAAACCATAATAAATTAAGGGTTATTCATTGTTTCATAAAATGAGTTCATTTGCAAGTACAAAAACACACAACATTATGTCATTACAAGTTGGCCAGGCGGCACCACAGTTTACATTAGTATCATCGGCCTTAAAAAGTGTTGCTTTGAGCGATTTTAAGGGGCGTAAAGTAGTTATACACTTTTTTCCTTTAGCCTTTACCGGCGTATGTACCACGCAGCTTTGCACCATGCGCGATAGCTTTGGTTATTATGATGGCTTAAACGCCACCATATTGGGTATATCTGTCGACTCGCCATTTACACTGGCTAAGTTTAAGGAAGAGAACAATTACCAGTTTGATTTACTGAGCGATTTTAATAAAGAAGTATCGGCAGCTTACGGTGCCTTATACCAGGAATTTGTAATGGGTTTAAAAGGTGTTTCAAAACGCGCCGCCTTTGTTATCGACGAAGAGCAGAACGTTATTTATGCCGAAGTACTTGAAAACGCAGGCGAACTGCCAGATTTTGCGGCCATAGCCGAGGTGGTTAAATAGGGGGCGCAAGTAAAAAATTGTCATTTCGACGAGGTACGAGGAGAAATCTTCGACGATATGCAATCGGTGCCTGGTGTTTCGTAGAGGATTTTTCGCTATCGCTCAAGAGATAGTTTCTCTATCGCACCCACGCACTTTCCTGCCTCGGCTCTATCGAAATGACAACCTTTTATGGGGAATTTGATCTTCTGGGTACTTGTAATTCAGTATTTAATTAACAAAGCAGCAGGTTGGCCCTGTTAATTAAATATTCATTATCAGCCCATTGGTGATTATATCATAAGTTATTTGATAAAAATTTTGCATCGGAAATTTTAAATTCTATCTTTGCATTCCGTTTCAAAAAGCACTTGTAGCTCAATTGGATAGAGCACCTGACTACGGATCAGGAGGTTAGGGGTTCGACTCCCTTCAAGTGCACTTTTAAAGTACCAAGGTTCATCCTTTAAGTACTCGCTAACGCTAAGCCTTTCCGTGTTGTTACAGAAAGGCTTTTAATTTATTAAGAGCATGCTAAATCTGGTATTGTTTGGTCCTCCCGGAGCAGGGAAAGGGACTCAATCGCAAAAGCTTATTGAAAAATACGATCTGATCCACCTTTCAACCGGTGATCTTTTGCGCGGCGAAATTTCGCAGGGAACAGTACTTGGGTTAGAGGCAAAGAAGTTGATGGATGACGGTAAACTGGTTCCTGATGAGGTAGTTATAGGTATGATAAGCAATAAGCTTGATGCCAATAAAGATGCCAAAGGTTTTATTTTTGATGGTTTTCCGCGTACTGTAGTACAGGCGGCAGCGTTAGATACGCTGCTTACCAGTAAAAGTTCGGCCATATCTGGCATGATAGCCCTTGAGGTTGATGATGATGAACTGGAACGTCGCTTATTGCAGCGTGGTTTACAATCGGGCAGGGCAGATGATGCCAACCCCGAGGTTATCCGCAAGCGAATTAAAGAATATAATGATAAAACCGCTCCTGTAGCTGGTTTTTATCAGCAACAAAATAAATTTACAAGTATCAATGGCGTTGGATCGGTAGACGAGATATTCGCCCAGATTTGTAAGGTTATTGAAGGTTATTAAATAAGTCCGGAAGTCGGGAAAGTCCGAAAGTCGGGAAGTCAGTAAAGTCCGAAAGTTAAGAAGATCAAATTCTTATCTTCCGGACTTTACTGACTTTCGGACTTTTCGACTAATTTGACTTTTCCGACTAAAAAGAAAAAATTATGTCGCAAGGTTCCAATTTTGTTGATTATGTGAAGATCTGTTGCCGTAGTGGCCACGGAGGGGCGGGCTCTGCGCATTTACACCGTGATATTTTAACCTCAAAAGGCGGTCCCGATGGTGGCGATGGTGGTCGTGGCGGTCATGTTATAGTTAAGGGTAATGCCCAGCTATGGACCATGCTGCACCTTAAATACCGCAAACACGTAATTGCCGGCGACGGCGATTCGGGCGGTAGTTCATTGCGAAGCGGTAAAACCGGCAGAGATGAAATATTGGAAGTGCCGCTTGGTACAACCGTAAAAAATGCCGAAACCGGCGAAGTGATCTTCGAAATTACGCAGGACGGCGAAACAAAGATCTTAACACCCGGTGGTCGCGGTGGTTTAGGCAACTGGCATTTTAAAACGCCAACCCAGCAAACCCCACGCTTTGCCCAACCCGGTGAAGACGGCAAGGAAGACTGGAATATCCTCGAATTAAAAATACTGGCCGACGTTGGTTTGGTAGGATTCCCTAACGCGGGTAAATCAACCCTGCTTTCGGTAGTATCAGCCGCCAAGCCCGAGATTGCCGATTACGCGTTTACAACATTGGTACCCAACCTGGGTATTGTATCATACCGCGATAACCGCTCATTTGTAATGGCCGATATCCCGGGTATTATAGAGGGTGCATCACAGGGCAAAGGTTTAGGTTTCAGGTTTTTGAGGCATATTGAGCGTAACTCGGTACTGTTATTCATGGTACCTGCCGATACTACCCGCACTATTAAAGAAGAATACCAGATCCTGCTGCACGAATTACAGGAATACAATCCCGAACTTATTCACAAACCCCGCGTACTGGCCATAACCAAATCTGATATGCTGGACGAGGAACTGCAGGCAGAAATGCAGCTGGAAGTACCGGAGGGTATCCCATCTATATTTATATCATCAGTAGCGCAAAGAAACCTCACCGGGTTAAAAGACCTGCTTTGGACCGAGATAAATAAACAGGCGTAAGGCCCCACCCCGCCCCTCTCCAAAGGAGAGGATATTTTAGTGGGCGTTACTTCATTTAGGCTAAAGCCAAACTTTTGTGTCAATTTATCCGTTGGTTAAAACCAACGGCAATGAATAAGCTACAAAAAATGTTTTAAAATTCATTGCCGTCCCATTTATGGGGCGGTTAAAATAAGAAGCTAAGTGGCTTTAGCCAAAGCTAAATCATCTCAATTAATTCTTGTCTGCAAAAACAAATCCTGTTTCTTGTATTACAAATTACCCATCCATCTTCATTAACTTTGGTGCTTTATAAAAGCATAAAATGAAAATAGCTATAAATGGATTTGGCCGTATAGGGCGTATTTTTTTAAGGAGTATTTTAACCCGGCCCAGTATACAGGTTGTGGCCATAAATGACCTTACAGATACCCAAACACTTGCCCATTTATTTAAGTACGATTCTGTTCACCGCGGCTTTAAGGGCACGGTTGATTTCGACGCGGACAACCTGTACATAAACGGGCAGCCGATAAAAGTATTTGCCCAGCGCGATCCGCTTGCGCTGCCCTGGAAAGAGTTGAATATCGATGTGGTGGTAGAATCTACCGGGAAATTCACCTCAAGGGAAGGAGCCGAAAAACACCTTGCTGCAGGTGCCAAACAGGTAATTATCTCGGCACCATCTACAGATAAAAATGTGCCCACGGTGGTACTGGCGGTAAATGATGATGAGGTAGATCTGAGTTCGCCCATATTATCAAACGCTTCCTGTACCACCAATAACGTAGCCGCAATGGTAAAAATCCTTGACGAAAACTGGGGTATTATCGATGGCTACATTACCACCGTACACTCCATGACAGGCGATCAAAGTCTGCATGATATGCCGCATAAGGATTTGCGCAGAGCACGTGCGGCATCGGCCTCCATTATACCTACAACTACAGGTGCTGCTAAGGCGATAACAGCTATCTTCCCGCATTTGGAAGGACGGTTGGGCGGTGCAGGTATCCGTGTGCCTGTACTTAACGGCTCGTTAACAGATTTTACCTGCAGCCTTAAAAAGCAACCAACCATTGCCCAAATTAACCTGGCGTTTAAACAGGCTGCCGATGGCCCCATGAAAAATGTACTGGAGTATACCGAGGATCCCATCGTATCAACAGATATATTGGATAACCCCCATAGCTGCATTTTTGACGCACAGCTTACTTCAATAGTAGGCGGGCTGGTAAAAGTAGTAGGCTGGTATGATAATGAAATGGGTTACAGCAGCCGCCTTGCCGATTTGGTTGAAAAACTGGCCTTGTTAAAAAAATGATAAAATTTATTAAAGTAGAAGACTTGCTGCCCATTCGCAATGAAGTACTGCGTGAGGGGCGGCTCAAATTAGATGAATGCCGTTTCCCTACAGATACTATTGAGGGCGCTTTTCACCTCGGTTATTATAAAAATGACGAACTGGCCTGTGTGGCATCATTCCACCCGCAAAGTTACGGCGAGTTTACAGGCACGGGTTACCAGTTACGCGGCATGGCCACTACTGAAAAATACCGGGGGCAGGGATTGGGCAACCAACTGGTGAACTTTGCACTTACTTATTTACGCGGTCAAAAGGCAAATTACGTTTGGTGCAACGCGCGCAAAAAGGCAATCCCGTTTTATTTTAATACCGGGTTCGAAGTAGTATCGCCCGAATTTGAAGTACCCGGAATAGGACCGCATCATGTGATGTATGTTAAATTAAGTTGAAGTTTTTGCCAAAATCAAACACCTTTTTTACTTTTTCGTTAAGAATTTAGAATAAAATGCTGAATTTGCGCGCCTTACTATAAATGACCCATACAATCATATGAAAACAGTAGATCAAATTAGTTTTGCCGGTAAAAAAGCCCTTATCAGGGTTGATTTTAATGTGCCTTTAGATAAGGATTACAACATTACCGACGATAACCGGATGACGGCTGCTTTACCAACCATAAAAAAGATTTTAAAGGATGGCGGTAAAGTTATTTTGATGTCGCACTTAGGCAGACCAAAAAACGGACCGACAGAAGAATTTTCTTTAAAACACGTAGTGCCTCATTTGTCAGATCTTTTAGGTCAGCAGGTTGAGTTTGCCGATGATTGCATTGGCGAGCAGGCTGTTGAAAAAGCAAAAAACTTAGGTAATGGCGAAGTGCTTTTATTAGAGAATCTTCGTTTTTACAAAGAAGAAGAAAAAGGCGACGTTGCATTTGCAGAAAAGCTTTCGAAATTAGGCGATATATATGTGAATGATGCTTTTGGTACCGCTCACCGCGCACACGCTTCAACAGCTATCATAGCGCAGTTTTTCCCGGATGCCAAATACTTCGGTTACCTGATGGCTGCCGAACTTGCCAATGCCGAAAAAATACTGAACGGTGCTGCAAAGCCTTTCACCGCTATTATGGGTGGTTCAAAGGTATCAGACAAAATTGAACTCATTGAAAAACTGTTGGATAAGGTAGATAACCTGATCATTGGCGGTGGTATGGCTTACACATTTGCCAAAGCCGATGGCGGTAACATTGGTACCTCATTGGTTGAAGCCGATAAGCTTGATCTTGCACTTAGCCTTAAACAAAAAGCAAAAGATAAAGGCGTAAAACTTTACTTGCCAGTTGATAACGTTATTGCTGATGATTTTTCAAATAGCGCCAAAACCGGCGTTGCCAAAACCGGCGAAATTCCAGACGGCTGGATGGGCTTGGATATCGGTCCCGAAACTGTAAAGATCTTCAGTAAAGTAGTTGAAGAATCAAAAACCATTTTATGGAACGGCCCAATGGGTGTTTTTGAAATGGAAACATTTTTGGTAGGTACCAAAGCCATTGCCGAAGCAGTAGTTAAAGCTACAGAAAACGGTGCATTCTCCCTTATCGGTGGTGGTGATTCTGCAGCAGCAGTTGCCAAGTTTAACCTTACCAACGAAGTAAGCTATGTATCAACCGGCGGTGGCGCACTGTTAGAATATATGGAAGGTAAAGAGTTACCAGGCGTAAAAGCTATAAACGAATAATAGATTCATACCCTATAATGAAACGGCCTCCGGTATTACCGGAGGCCGTTTTTGTTTTAAGGATTATTCCGGGGTTCAAGG
>NZ_FNAI01000008.1 GCF_900101875.1 Mucilaginibacter pineti | reverse complement strand
CACCTCACACCTCACACCTCACACCTCACACCTCACACCTCACACCTCACACCTCACACCTCACACCTCACACCTCACACCTCACACCTCAGATTACAAAAGCCCCGCCTTGGCGTTTTCCATTTCAAAAACAGAATCTATAAGTAATGGTTTTTGCTTGCCGGCGGCTACTGCAAGTACATCGCAGCGTTCGTTTTCGGGATGGCCGTTGTGGCCGCGCACCCAGGTAAATTTTACTTTGTGCAGTTTACTGATCTCTAAGTAACGCATCCACAGATCCTTGTTTTTTTTACCGGCAAAGCCTTTTAAAACCCAACCGTTTACCCATCGTTTCTCAATAGAATCAATCACATATTTCGAATCGGAATAGATCATTACCTGTTGATTAGGCGTTTTTAGTGCTTCCAATCCTTTTATTACAGCCAGCAGCTCCATGCGATTATTGGTGGTTTTGCGAAAGCCCTCGGCCAGTTCCTTATAATGGCTGCCCGAACGCAAAATTACCCCATATCCACCCGGTCCCGGGTTACCGCTTGATGCACCGTCTGTAAAAATCTCGATCATTATGCAAATATAGTAATCCCCCTAACCCCCTAAAGGGGGAACAAATAAAAATGCTTTACGGATACGCTAATCAAAAAGCTCCCCCTTTAGGGGGCTGGGGGGGGCAATCAATCCTTTTTCTTTTCAGCCTCAGCGAGTTTCCAATTACCACCACATCAGAAAAAGCCATGGCAAAGGCGCCTACCATTGGATTTAAAAAGCCAAAGGCGGCAACGGGGATAGCCACTATATTGTAAGCGAAGGCCCAAAACAAGTTTTGTTTTATGGTAATGAGCGTATGTTTACTGATCTGCAAAAACTTAATTACCGAATGGAGGTCGGTATTTAGCAATACTACACTGGCCGATTGTATGGCAACCTGGCTGGCATCGTTCATGGATACGCCAACGTCGGCCTTGGTTAGGGCAGGGGCATCGTTTATGCCATCGCCAATCATTATGGTTTTGCCTTTTTGCTTGTAAATATCGATCACCTTCAGCTTTTCATCGGGCAGTTTTTCGGCGTGTACCTCAGTAATGCCAATCATGCTGGCCACTTTAAGGCAGCGGTTCTTTTTGTCGCCGCTTAATAATACAGGCACAATTCCCATTTTACGGAGTTTGATGATTAGCTCACCTGTTTCCGGTTTTATCTGGTCGTCAATAGCAATCTGCGCCAGCAGGGCTTGGTTTTTATACAGCGAAAGGTTAAAATGATCTTCCGTGTTATTTTTAGCGGTACCAAGAAAGTAATTGTTGCCTTCCACATCTTCGGCGCGCATACCAAGGCCTTTTTCTTCTTTGGCTATCTTCAGGATAACTTTTTTCTGTGCTGAACCCTTTAAACCCGCGACCAGCGATTTAGCAATGGGGTGACTTGATCTTTCTTCAATGGCAGTAATAATACCCCTGATCAGTTCAATGTCATTCCCCGGTTCGGCCTTAATTTCATTGATGCCAAACTTGCCAGTGGTTAAAGTGCCCGTTTTGTCGAACACTACATATTTGGTGTTGGCTACTGCTTCTATGGTATCTCCGCCTTTAATAAGGATGCCGTTCTTGGCAGCCCTGCCTAAGCCTACCATAACGGCTGTGGGGGTAGCCAAACCCATTGCGCAGGGGCATGATATTACCAGTACGGCAATGGCGTTCATCAGCGAGCGCTGCAGGCCTGCAGCGCTCGCAAAATAAGTAACTACAAAAGTAATTAGCGCTATGCCTATTACTGCGGGTACAAAGATCGAAGCTACTTTATCGCCCAGTTTTTGTACCGGAGGTTTTGCAGCCTGCGCTTTTTTCATTAACTCGATGATTTGTGAGAGGATGGTATTGGAACCTACCTTGGTAGCCAGCATGTGGATATTGCCGTTAAGCAATATAGTACCACCTATCACCTTATCATATTTTTGCTTTTCAACAGGCAAACTTTCGCCGGTGAGCATGGCTTCATCAACAGAGGCGTTGCCTGATAGGATTTCGCCATCAACCGGAATTTTATCGCCCTGGTTAACCAATAACGTATCACCCGGACGAACATCCTTAGCACTAATTAATTCTACACCGCCGTTTATAACGCGGTTGGCATTAACCTGCTGAAACTTTATAAGATCCTTTACTGCAGATGTTGTTTGGGTAACCGAACGTTTTTCAAATACGTTGCCCAATAAAACAAGGGTGATAATAGTTGCGCAGGTTTCATAAAACTGGTATTGCTCGCCTAAATTCTGGAGCGTACCCACCAGGCTATATATAAATGCCGAAGTAGAGCCGATAAATATCAGTACATCCATATTGGGTACGCCTCCTTTAACCGAACTCCAGGCGCTTTTACCAAAGTGCAGGCAGCCTACAATAAATACGGGCAAACAAAGTAAAAGCTGCACCAACGGCTGGTGTAAAAAATGCCAGGGGAACAACATATGCAGCAAAAGCGGGGCGGTAAACACTGCGCAGAAGAAAAATTTATTCTCCACCTTATCATAAAACGCGGTTGAATGCTGTATTATATCGTCAATAACTTTAAATCCTAAATTTTCTATTCCCTTTATTACTTCAGGAAGTTTGGAGTCGTCGGCGGTTGAAAATTTCACCTCTTCGCTGGCAAAATCAACGAGGATATTATGTAAGCCCTTTTTTTCGAGGAGCTTATGGACAGACATGGCGCAATTGTTACAATGCATTCCCGTCACATTCAGTTCAATTAATTGCTCGGCCATAGTTACAAATTTAATGATTAATTAAAATCGTTCTAAATAAAACAGGTAAGCCGAATGTAATTTTAAAAAGAGTTTGCAAATAGGCCGAAGATTTCTATTTTTGCACTCTCCAAACGGTAGATGTAGCTCAGTTGGTTAGAGCATCGGTTTGTGGTACCGAGGGTCGTGGGTTCGAGCCCCATCATTTACCCAGGCGCCTTTCATGAAAATGGAAGGCGTTTTTTGTATAATTGCTTTTATACCTTATCCCTAAAATATAATTTGTAATTTTAGATATGATAGATGTAGAAAATCTTAAACAATATCAGATCAAAAGACCCGATAGATGGAGTTTATTTGGTGATGCTGAAGATTTTGATAATCTGCCTGTATCGCATAAAGATCAAATCTTTTTTCTTGATAAGACTGCTACTGATTTCTTATATGAATTTCTAAAGGTGGCAAAACTTATTGCTACTAATGATAACCCATTTAGTAAGAACAACTTCAAAACGGTTGAGCACTATACGCAAATGGATAATGAGAATGGACTCAAAAAGTGGCTATATAATAGAGCAATACCATTTAAGGAAGAAGTTTTTTTATTAGGAGATGATTGTATTCTCACAACATGGAAAATTGTTGTTAAGTATGCGCCAGATTTGTTTTTTAGTAATGACACTGTTGTTTTTAATAGTACCCTAAATTGGTGCCTGTTTTATTTCCATCATGATCATCTTTTTTTTGGAAGAGATAACATTTATGATACCTCAAACGATCAAATTAAGATGGATGAAATAAATAGACTAAAAGGAATATATCCAAACATGAAATTTCCTTATTAGAACAATAAACCGGTTCGAAATCCGTACCATAAACGTCTTCAAATCTGAGCTATTTTCTGCAAATCAGCTATAAACTGGTTCGAAATCTGTACCATAACCGACCCGAAAGCCTCTCATGAAAATGAGAGGCTTTTTTTGTGCCTAATGCTTGCGTGATTCCCTAAGTGTTCACGTTCATAACGCCATGAACGCTCGTGAACACTAATGAACGGTTGATAATCAATGAGTTAAATAAAATGTCGCTGTAAAATACTGTATACGAGGGGCTTAAATAAATCAAAGGAGATTTCTCCATGCAAGATGTTTGCCGTTTTTTAACCGAATAATTACATTTGAAAATGTTTAAAAATCTAATCCACATACAACTTATATTATTTGTGATCCTGTTCAACAGCGTTGCACAAGCACAAAACAAGGTTTCAGTTGATGAGATCAAAAACAAAATGGAATGGTTTGCTGATGCCAAGCTGGGGATTTTTATTCATTACGGCATCTATTCTGTAAATGGGATTGATGAAAGCTGGAGCTTTTATAATAAAAAAATTGGATACAAGGATTACATGAAGCAGTTGAACGGATTCACCGCTTCGAAGTATAACCCAAAAGACTGGGCTGATTTGATTAAAGAAAGTGGCGCCAAATATGCAGTGATGACCACAAAACATCATGATGGTGTTGCGCTATGGAACAGTAAATATGGTTCGCTAAATGTGGCAAAAAAAACTCCTGCTAAAACAGACCTGTTAAAACCGTTTTATGAAGCGTTGCGAGAACGAGGTATAAAAGTAGGTGCTTATTTCTCTTTGATTGATTGGAGCAATGCAAATTACCCGGGCTTTTTAAAAGATAGCAGCAAGTACCAAATGAAGAAGGAGCCTGTCAGATGGGAAAAATATTTAACTTTTATGAATGGGCAATTGGATGAAATTGCAAGGCAATACAACCCCGATCTTTGGTGGTTTGATGGGGATTGGGAACACAGTGCAGAGGAATGGAATTCACCTGAAATCAGAAAAAAGCTGTTAACTTATAATCATAATGCTATCATAAACGGGCGTTTACAGGGTTATGGTGATTATGACACCCCTGAACAAAACTTTCCGGTGTCCAGGCCTGGTTATAAGTGGTGGGAACTTTGCATGACCATTAATGATAACTGGGGTTTTCAACCGCAAGATAAAAATTTCAAAACATCTTATCAGATCATCAGCATTTTTACAGATGTGGTAAGCTATGGTGGGAATTTATTGCTGGATATTGGCCCCAAGGCTGATGGAACTTTACCCGAAGAGGAGGTAAATGTGCTTAAAGAATTAGGAGCATGGAACAAAAAAAATGGAGAGGGAATTTTTAATACACTTGCTGGTTTGCCTCAGGGACATTATTATGGTGCAAGCACAATTTCAAAAGACTCAACAGCGGTATATCTTTTTGTGCCGGCTAAAACAAGCGCTCCGGTATTGCTAAAAGGCTTAAAAAACAAAATAAAAACGATCACCATATTGGGTAGTAATATTCCCGTGGCTTACAAGATAGTAGGTAAGATCTCATGGAGCTCTGTACCAGGTTTACTATATATAGACATTCCGGAAATTCAGCAAGATAAATATATGTCGGTAATAAAAATAGAAGTTGAAGGGAAACTGGATCTTTATCGTGGTAAAGGAGGCTTTCTTACTAACTAATATTACCTTTTAGCACTTTCGGAGTTTACAATACGATTAACTTAAAAAGGCGAGAAATTATGATCGGGATCGTTTCAAGGAAAATAATTTTGATAGTTCCGTGGATTGGAAATTCCAGGATTAAAGTCGTTCGAGATTAATACCATCAACGTCTTCAAATCTTCGCTGTTTTCTTTAAATCAGCTATAAGCTGGTTCCAAATCAGTGCCTTGAATAGCCCGAAAAGCCTCTTATGAAAATGAGAGGCTTTTTTATTAAAAAATATCGCCTGCCTTGGTGCTTAGATGTTTGGACTTTAAAACATGATTTTTTGGGAAAAGGGTGAGTTGAATTTGCGTGATTTTCATCTTAATATGTATTTTTATTAAAAATCAATTCCTAATGAAAAAGGTTCAATTATTTAAGTTTGCAGCTATAACAATATCCTTTTTAGCATTTTCATGTGGCAACCCAACAGGTAATAAAAAGGAAATAACAGACAGCAGCAAAACTCCTAAAAAGCCACTGCGTGAAAGGGTGCTGACGGTATCTGAACAAAAAGCGCTGACTCCTGAGCTTATCATTAAAGCACTCAAGGATGGTAATAAAAGGTTTGTTAGCAATGATCTTACCTTGCGTGATCATTCGGCAATGGTACGGGATGCAGCCGCAGGACAATATCCGAAAGCCGTGATCCTTTCCTGTGTGGACAGCAGGATACCGGTTGAAGACGTATTTGATAGAGGGATTGGAGATATCTTTGTGGCCAGGGTTGCCGGAAATTTTTCTAATGTGGATATTTTGGGTAGTTTGGAATTTGCTTGCAAGGTTTCAGGAGCAAAAGTAATCCTGGTACTTGGTCATGAATCGTGCGGGGCAATTAAATCAGCGATAGATGATGTAAAACTCGGAAATATTACGTCAATGCTTTACAAAATCAAGCCTGCGGTGGCACTTTCATCTGGCTTTGCAGGTGAAAAAAGCAGTAAGAATCCAGCATTTGTTGAACTGGTGGCAAAAAACAATATTCGTCATACAATTCAAACCATAAAATCTGAGAGTCCTATTCTTAAAGAAATGTCAGATCATGGAGATATCAAAATTGTTGGCGCTTATTATGATCTGCATACAGGAGCCGTAGAATTTCTTTAATAAGATGGAGTTTCCAGATGTTCACCTAATTTCCCCGCCATATCAACCTTGAATTTTTTTTTCTTCTAAAATTTGCGTAGTTAAATAGCTACACATATATTTGTAGTCAAATAGCTACATAATGAATTTAAGACGAGATGTATTTCAAGCCATTGCCGATCCAACACGGAGGGCTATACTGCTGTTGGTTGCTTCGCACGCCATGACGGCAGGGGCAATAGCCACAAACTTTGATACCGCCAGGCCAACGATTTCCAAACACCTGCAAATACTTACCGAGTGCGAATTGCTTGCCCAGCAACAAAACGGAAGGGAAATTCATTACCACATTAACGCGAAAAAAATGAAAGAAGTAGCCGACTTTATTGAACCGTTCCGCCAGATGTGGGATGATAGGTTTAATAAACTGGAAGCCGTAATGAAAAACTATCAAACCAAAAAATAACCTGTTATGGAACTAAAAACAAAGATCGACGCCGAAGACGGCAAGCAGTACCTCATAATTACGAGGGAATTTGATTTGCCGGTAGAGTTGCTTTTTAAAGCCTACGTAGAGCCCGAAATTGTTGAGCAGTGGATGGGGACAAAAGTGCTTAAGCTTGAAAATAAAAAACACGGCGGTTACCAGTTTGAAACATCCGATGCTAATGGAAACGTAGTATTCCGGGCTAATGGAACAATCCACGATTTTGTTCCCGATCAACAGATCACGCGGACGTTTGAAATGGAGAATACCCCATTCGCTGTTCAGCTGGAGTTTCTGGAATTTGAGCAGCTTACCGGGGATACCAGCAAACTCAGCATCCGCATAGTATATAAATCTGTTGAACTGCGCAACCAAATGTTGCAACTACCATTTGCCCAGGGCCTTAATATGGCGCACAACCGCTTGCAAACCATCGTAAACAAACTAAAATAATACATCATGGAAAAGAAAAAGCTAATTTGGTATTGGATAATTACTGCAATATTATCCTTTTGTATTTTCTCTGGCGGCCTGGCACAGGCCATGCAGGTAAAAGGAGTTGTGGAAGGTTTTAAACCCTTGGGATATCCTGTTTACTTTATTTCGCTTATTGGCGTTTGGAAGGTACTGGGCATAATTGCAATATTAATCCCTAAATTTAAATTGCTTAAGGAATGGGCCTATGCGGGTATATTTTTTGTGATGAGCGGTGCGGTAATTTCGCATATTGCCAGTAATGATGTTTCTGTGCAAATAATTGCCCCGGCTTTATTGGCCATTTTCACTGTGTTGTCGTGGTATTTACGGCCCGAGGATAGAAAGATCGTTTCGGTTAGTTAAAAATCAATATTAGCATGGTAAAAAAGAAACATTACGAATTAGAAATTACAGGTCATTTGGACATTTTTGTTGCAGATAGAGAAGATGAGTTTGAAGGTGAGATAGAAAAATGGCAGGAAGTATTAATTCACGGCGACCCCGAAGGAATAAGATCTTTTGCCCAACTTTTAAATAAAATAGCCGACTTCAATCAAGAAAATAGAACAGACCTGCCCATAGGTGGAAGAGAACATTACCATTTACAACCCAATGTGGAATTAAGTAAAAGTTCGGTAGCAGTAATTGTTGGGAGAATTGACGCAAAAGGCGCGGGTGATTTTTATGATCGATACGTTGCAAAAGACGCTTAAAAACAAGTATGAATAGTATGAAACCTGAATTACCATCAGCGCAAAGTCAAGAACTTCTCAGCGTGTTAAAGACCCGTTTTGCGAAAAATATAAATCGCCATACGGGTATTGAATGGGTTAAGGTGCAAAACAGACTGGAAACCAATGCCGAAAAATTATGGTCGCTCAATGAAATGGAAATAACAGGCGGCGAGCCGGATGTTGTTGCCCATGATACAAAGACGGGTGAATATGTTTTCTATGATTGCTCGGCCGAAAGTCCTAAAGGCCGCCGGAGTATTTGTTACGACCATGAGGCACTGGAAGCCAGGAAAGAATATAAACCCGAAAATAGCGCTATTGAAATGGCGCACGATATGGGTATTGAACTTTTATCAGAACAACAATACCGGGAATTGCAGCAGCTTGGCAATTTCGACCTGAAAACATCCAGTTGGGTGAAAACACCTGCTGATATCAGGAAACTTGGCGGTGCCATTTTTTGCGACCGCCGTTACAATACCATCTTCGTTTACCACAACGGGGCCGAATCCTATTACGCAGCCAGGGGCTTCCGGGGTTTGCTAAGGGTATAATTTAAATAAGAGAAACTATGAACCCCAAGGTTGATTTTTATTTTAACAAAGCCACGTGGCAGCAGGAATTGGTGCAATTAAGAATGATAGTTCTTGATTGCGGGCTTACCGAAGAATTGAAGTGGGGCTGCCCGTGTTACACGTTTCAAAAAAACAACATCGTATTGATACACGTATTTAAAGCATACTGCGCGGTTTTGTTTTTTAAGGGTGCCTTGCTAAATGATGCCGGAGGTATGCTGATACAACAAACGGCAAATGTGCAGGCAGCCCGCCAGATGAGGTTTACCAATGCGGGGCAAATACAGGAGATGGAACCCTTACTGAAGGCATATATCTTTGAAGCCATTGAAGTAGAAAAAGCCGGTTTAAAAGTTGAACTTAAAAAGACTGAGGAATTTGCCGTTGCCGAAGAGTTTCAAAATAAATTAAATGCAATGCCTGCCCTGCAAACGGCTTTTGATGCTTTAACACCGGGGCGGCAAAAAGCATACCTACTGTATTTTGTCGCCGCCAAACAATCCAAAACCCGGGACGCCAGGGTTGAAAAAAGTATCCCGCAAATTCTTAACGGAAAGGGATTAGACGATTAGCGCCCGAACCAAAAACCTTCGCGATAGTACAGGACAGTTCAGCGCAAAAAAAAGTAGTTCAAGCCAGCCATGCTTCCAAACTGGTAAAGTCTTACCTCCTAAATGAAACAAAGCCACCAGTGCACAATATATAATATACATAGGAGGCAGATCTGGTACCTGCTATATTAAAAGTAAATCATCCCGGTTAAATAGATTACCTTCACCAAAACCAGGCGTTGCCTGGTGAGTTAATCCCCCACCTTTTTTGGAAGATCCATTTAATTGCCTCATTGATTCTTTTATAGCGCAGCAGGTAGGCATTGCCGATAATTTTTTAAGCGATGCCCTCGCCGCCGATTTAAAAGCAAATTTGATTATGCTTTATGGCAATAAAATGCTTTATACCGCCGGTACCGGAAATAATGCGGTAATATCCCAGGATTTGACTGTACGGGGCGACAGGATCTGCTGGCTTGACCGGGGCCATGATACTCCTTGCGAAAAGGCCTTCTTTAAATTGATGGATAGTTTTGTGAGCTATTTAAACCAAACCTGCTATACCGGCATCACCGGTTATGAGTTTCATTACACCTTGTACGAAAAGGGGAGTTTCTACAAAAAACATCTTGATCAGTTTCGTAATAACGATAGTCGCAAATATTCGATGATTATTTACCTTAATAAGGATTGGGTAATTGCAGATGGCGGCGAGCTGTGTATTCATCATCATGATCACTTACAAAATATCTCACCACAAAACAGGAAAGGCGTATTTTTTAAGAGCAATGAGTTAACGCACGAAGTACTGCTTACCCATCAACCACGAATGAGTATTACAGGTTGGCTTAAAGTTAACACCGAGCAAACTTAAAATATTATGTTTTATTTTACCAGTATACTGGGTGTGTCTTTTTTTTTACAATGCAACTACAATTGGTTTTAAGTTAAAAATTAGCCAAATAATAAGATTGATGGATTTTTTCAGGATTTATTAACCAGTTTACCTTCAGAAGGGTTAAAATACCTCCTTCATAAAAAGACATTTGTTTACCAAATACACGGTTTAAAGTTAGTTAAGGCCCTTTTTGCTTTATGATACCAATGGTTTGTATTAAATAGTGTGGCATTGACACTAAAAAAAACATTATCCATAAATTATCTCTCTGCAATATTTGCAAACGTTTGTGATAACAAATATTTTACAAAACGCTGTTAAAATGATTTATGCGCGCTTTTGGCGGTTGTAAACCTAATGAAAAGCAAAAGCCCGCAGATAATTTATAATGTACTATGCTTGTAATTAATCAATTTTTATGAAAAAATGATACTATTATAACTACATAATTGCTAATGTTGTAAAATCTAAAACGTTTTAATATAAAAAAATTAAAAATTGTTACACTGACAATTTACTTTGATAAATCATTTTACTTCATATATATTTGTTAAAACCAATTATAGATAAGTAATAATTAGTAGAGACCACCAGATAATTTTCTGAGCTGCTTATTTGAAACTTTTTTTGACTACTTAACATAAACCTGCTTAAAATTATTTAGTATGAAAAAAAACTTACACTACATTATTACCTAAGGATCAATTATATAGCCGGTTGCGTAGCTATGCTGCTTGCCTGTGCGATAAATCCTTTTATCAAAATTCATTCAAAATATACAGTAACGATTTGCAGATAATATCAGATGGATTTTCTGAGCTGCTTTTCTGACGCTTTTTTTGACCAATTAACCTGATTAAACCTAATTTAAGTATGAGAAAAAATTTACGCTGCACTTTTAACTAAAGGATTCTCTTCCTGACATGTAAAATAGCTATGCTATTTTTATGACAACTCAAATCCTGTAATCAACTTTTTTATTCAATACAAACTAAAGATCGATTAACTATGCGATACTTATGGCTGTGCCTTGTTTTTTTTAATTTATTAGTTATAAATACGTCTTCTGGCTTGGCGAAGGGAAACGAAGGGAAAAAAGGCAACCTGACCTATTCAAACTCAATACGGCATATTAAAGGCAAGCGAGATACCACCGTTGCCAAAGATAGCCTGCTAAAGGAGAGTATTAACGTTTTAAAAATGCGCTCGGTATACAACCGCCTTGCCGATAGCGTTAACCTTGATCCTGGCGCTCTTGCAACCTTCCCTGGAATTTCACTCCAGCAACTTTTAAAAGGTAAATCTGCCGGTTTATACGTGCAGGAGCCATCCGGAGAGCCCGGCACAATTCAAAACATGTTTATCAGAGGTGCTCCTATGCCGCTGCTGAGCCAAAAGGAGCTTTACATGTCGCAGCCATTAGTTGTGCTTGACGGTATACCTTTAATAACAGAGCATCCTTTTGCTTTTGATATTCAGCAATATGATTATAACAGGCCCGGTCCTGCTACAAACATATTTGCAGCTATTGATATGAATAACATCGCATCAATAGAAGTATTAAAAGATCTTGCTGCATCGGCTATATATGGTCCGCGTGCAGTTAATGGCGTTATAGTATTAACATCTAAACATCCTGTTAGCGCGCGTAGCATCTCCTTCAATACCTATATAGGTTTGGCACAAAGGCCAGGCGTTACTACTATTAACGGTAAGTATGAAAATGCTTTCAGACAACGTTTTTATGATCTGTATACTACTAACGGTCGTTATTCAGATGATGAAAACTATCCAATTTACTTAAGCGACTCGCTTAATAATGCTTATAGCGGCAAATCAGACTGGTCTGACCTTTACTATCGTAACGCTTTAATATATGGTGTAAATTTTGGTATTTCGGGCGGTACCGATAAAGCTAACGTTCGCTTTTCATTGGGTAACACTAAAAATGAAGGCGTTGCCGACGGAACAGGCATCGATCGTTACAGCGCTATGTTTAACATTAACATGAAACCGTTGCCATGGCTTATTTTTACGGCAAACGTAAATGCTAACCGTTTAGATCGTCAGCGTAATAAATCACTACGAGACAGGTTTACGCAAATTAATTACTTCCCGGATCTGAGCGCGCCACCATCGCCCAATAAGGATTATTACGGTCAATACCTTGATCAGTTTAAAAAAGGCTTTGATGATAATAAAACCAACGTTATTGATGGTTTTGCCCGCTTAGCTATCGATCTTGGTCGATTTAAATTTAACACAACTTTTATAGTTGATTATAACGAAGGTTACCGCGATGTGTTTTATGCGCGTACTTTATTGCAGGGCAATAGCTATGCATCAAACTACTATGGCTACAACCAGCGTGTAATGATCAATAATAAGGCAACTTATGATTTAACCACAGCAGATAAACTGAGTGATTTCCATTTCGAAGCGGGTCAGTCAACCCAATGGGATACTTATAAGTATGATAATGCTTATGCCTATAAAGGGTCAAATGATTATATCAAGATAAACCTGCTTGACTCAAACCCTACAAACGGAGATGGTTCACCTAACGGTAACTACTTAACCCCAACTGCGTTTCCAAGAGAGTTAACCTATCGTTTTCTTGATAAAACGCAAGAAAACCTGGTGTCTTTTTATGGTAAGGCAGATTATACCTTCAATAAAAAATATACTATATCGGCTATTATGCGTGCAGATGGATCATCAAATGCACAACCAACAAGCCGCTGGTTCTATTCTCCGGTACTTTCTGCAGCATGGAGCCTTAAAAACGAGTTCTTTAAAACCAGCAACGGTATTAATGACCTTATCTTAAGAGCCAGCGCCGGCAGAATGGGCCGTTTAAATGCTTATGACAATTATGCACAAGGGCCACAATACACCGCTTCGGTTGGTTACACAGGTAATTTAACTGTACCGGGATATAACGCGTTTGCTGTATTAACCAGGCCTTATCAAAGTGGTTGGGTTGGTTATGGTATTCCATGGTCGTACTCAAACCAGCTTGATATTGGTCTTGATGCAGGTTTGCTGAAAAACCGTCTTCATCTTTCGGTAGATTACTATTCTAAAACCGAAAAGAACATGTTGCTTGGCATCCCGGCTTTTGCCGAGTACGGTTATACCCAATCTATAGAAAGTGGTATGTCTGTAGTAAACTCAGGTGTTGATTTAACCATCAGGGGCGATATCTTAAAATCGCGGGATGGCTTGTCATGGACTTCAACGCTTAATGTTAACTACAATAAAAATCACCTAAAATCATTACCGCGCGGCTTGCAGGAAATTACGCTTGGCGACAGGTACCTGAAAGTAGGCCAGCCGGTTGATCAGTATTGGGTATTGCAAAACGAAGGAATTTACAATTCAGAAGCTGAAGTACCTGCTGGTTTAAAATATAATGGTATAGCCATGCACGCAGGCGATCCGCGTTGGAAAGATGTAAACGGCGATAACAATATTGATGATAAGGATAAAGTACTAAAAGGTCACATGCTGCCAATTGCATCTGGCGGGTTTGATAACAACTTCAAATATGGTAAATGGGATTTAGGCGTAGGTCTTTACTTTAATCTTGGCCGCGATTTGATGAACCAGGAAATGGCTAACCGTTTTGACTTTATCAACAGAGAAGGCAATAGCAACATTACTTCGGTAAAAGAGGTTACTTTTTGGGAAAAACGTGGCGACTACAGCAAATATCCACTGTATAACCCTTGGAGCACTGTAATACCTTACCGTATTGATCAGGATCTGTTTTTAGAAAATGCATCATTTGTAAAAGTGCGGTATATATCACTTGGGTATGATCTTACTCAATTTGCAAAGAAAAACTTTAAACTAAGCAGGTTATATGTATACGGTGCGGTTAACAATGTATTCACTTTCACCAAGTATACAGGTCAGGATCCTGAACTTGTAGACTACACCGGCTATGATACTGGTTATGGGCAGCCTATACCACGTACCTATACATTAGGTGTAAAAGTTGATTTTTAATCATAACAAGTAACCAACTAAATCTTTTAGTAAAACAAGATGAAAAAAATACTATACATACTCCTGTTTTCGATGGTTGTAATTACCGGATGTAACAAAACATTGAGCATAGATTCTGTAAGGGTAGTAGGCGAGAAGAATATGTGGAACTCGCTTGAAGACACCCGCGCAGGATTACTGGGTGTTTATGCCTTAACACGTGCAGCGCTATCTGATAATGACGGGCACTGGATTTATGGCGACGTGAGATCAGGTGAGTTTTCGAGCCCAAACAGACAGGATTTAAAAGCAATTATAAGCAACAATCTTAATGCTGCTTATCCAACGTTAGAGGCTTTAAGCAACTGGACCAGATTTTACGCCATAGTTAACGCAGCCAATATCTTTTTAGAAAAAGCACCTGATGTTGCCGCGAAAGATAAACGCTATACACAAGGCAATTTGCTGGTGGATTTGGCGCAGGCCCGTTTTTTAAGAGCATTTGCCTATTTCTACATGGTTAGGATATGGGGCGATGTACCTTTTATTACAGCATCGCACGATGGGCAGTTTGAAAACAAACCACGCGAAAATCAAGATAAAATTTTATCATGGGTAAAGCAGGAAATGCTTAAGGCTGCGGGCGATTTGCCTTTTATATACAGTGGAGGCGATTTACAGCAGCAAGGTAATTATTATAACGAGGATGCAACCCGCTGGGGTGGAGCTTTAGCTACAAAAAATACTGCTTACGCAATGCTCGCTCATGTTTGTGCCTGGACTGCCGATTATACCGATGTAGCAACCTATGCAAAATTTGTTGAAGATAATTATGGCAAAAGCAATGGTGGTTATACAGGATCAGACGATCTTACAAACGGCAATGGTTTCTTCAATAATAAAAACACCCGCCAAATGTTTGGCTTTAACTCAGATTATGGTCACATTGATGGTTCATCAACGGGCCATATTGAGGAGCTTACACTTGCCGAACCTGTTTTAACTAAAAGCGTTCCGGATATATATCTTCCTAAAGATTCTATCCTGGCCTATTTTACGATACCTAATGACGACCGCTTTAACATAGATACTTTAGGTAATCCGCGTAATGAAAGATACTTCACCAATTTTAATGGTAAATATCCAATCTTCAGCAAAATCAAAGTAATACAGGGCGGTAATAATGATCCTAATTTCAGGTACTTCAATAGTGCCATTATTTTAACCAGGCTTGAAGATATGGTTCTGTTGCGTGCCGAAGCATTAGCCGTATTGGGCGATCAGAGCGGTGCCATGCAAGAACTAACTGATGAGATATTTAGGAGGTTACCAGCGGGCACCACCGATCTAACTCTTGAAGGTGAAACTATTGATTTGATATTTCAGGAACGGCGTCGTGAGCTGATGGGAGAGGGCCAACGCTGGTACGATAAAATACGCTACGCCAAAATAAAACAGAACGATCCGAAGATGTTACGCCTTATAAGCACTGGCGGTATCTACTGGCCTGTATCTCGTAAAATACTTTCTCAAAATAGTTTATTAACTCAAAATACTTACTGGAAATAATCCGAAATAATTATGAAAAATCCAATAAGAAACAGAGGAACCCTGATGCTTTTAGTAGCACTGGCAATTTTTCAATCGGCTTGTACAAAAGATAAAGGCTTTCATGATACAGCCGGCAACAGCTCAAAATTTGCAGGTAACATCTATGAATATTTGAAAAGTAAGCCGGGAGTGTATGATTCACTGCTTGCCGTAATTGACAGGACTGGTTTAAAGGAAACCCTTATCGATAGTACTGTTACACTATTTGCTGTAACAAACCCAAGTTTTCAGCTTGCGTTGAACAACTTAAATACCTTAAGAAGGCAATCAGATAAAGATCCGTTGTTCCTGTCGAATATTGATGGGATACAGCTTGATACCATGACGTCTTATTACATAATAAGGGGTAAAGTGCCTTCAGATTCATTAAGGCTACAGGACGGACTTGATTTATCAGCTGTTCGTTATGGCTATCCAATGCACGCACAAATCAGTCATGCTTCTGCATCAGGATATGTAGGCGGCGGGCCGGAGGTAATAGAATTCAGCAATACCAAAAAAAGCAAGTTTGTAAGGTTTTGGTCAACCACCACAACTGGTTCAAACAACATTCAAACCAACAATGGATTTGTGCATGTTGTAAGCGCATCGCACATATTTGGTTTTGATGAATTTGTAACACGCCTAACCTTTGTGCCGCCACCACCAAATTTAATGACGTTAATTGGCGGAACATTAACCGTACAGCATGAAAGCGACGGTGGTGCCGATAATGGTGAAGGATCTAAAAAGGTGATAGACGGTGATAGCCATACTAAGTTTTTGGTTAACCTGCAAGGTAACTTATGGTTGCAGTTTGAATTAAAAACCGCTGCGGTGTCAGGTGTATATACGCTAACATCGGCCAATGATGCTCCTGAACGCGATCCGCGTGCCTGGACTTATGAAGGCTCACAAGATGGTACACACTGGGATGAACTTGACAGAAGAAGTAACTTTTTCTTTGAAGAAAGATACCAGACCAAAGTATTTAAATGTAGTAATACGACGGCATACAAATTCTATCGTATTAATATAACTGAATTAAGGGATGGCGGTACTTTCCAGTTAGCCGAGTGGACCATTAATCAAGCTAAATAAGAATGGAATTTAAAAAATTTAAACTAATTAAACAGATGCAATCAACCATCAAAAAAGAATTTATCTTCCTCTTGTTTGCTGCGGTTATTACAAGCAGCTGCAGAAAAATATTCAATTTGCCCAAGGAAAAAGAATATTTAAGTAATAATGTAAACTTCGCCAACAAGATATTGGAACCCGTATTAGGCCGCACTAACTTAATAGGTGGGTTTAATGGGGATAATTCAACCCAGCCAATACATTTTGAAATTGTGAATGCGCGTTATGGCGATGGTAGACCGGTAACGGATATTTTTCAAAAGGCACAAACCTACGTTTGGACTGCGGCTTATACCGGTACAGAAAAAAGTTTGGCCGAGATTGAAGCGAAGCGTCATTTAGAGGAACATCCTCTTTTTGAGATCCGCTCATCGGGTGAATTTATCATGTGGCCATCTGCTACCAACGATTTAGTTACGCCAAGGCCTGCCGATAGTACCAACTATCCGCAGGATACAAGGTTTTTTGATGTTAAAATCACAAATACCGGCGGCGAAAGATTAATCAGGGATTTTCAGATACGTCCTTGGCGTGAGCGTCCTTATGACCCGGCTGATGATATGAATCTTTACACAGGCGGTCCTGCACCATTTCCTGAAACTCCTTATAATGTGCTCAGTCGCAATTATATAAGGCCATCAAGAATGGATAATGTTGTTGGCGATAGTACTGATATTGATTTGGGAAATGATAATTACCATCGTAACAACGTGCTTGTATACATTCGTCCGTTTACTGGCGGCAATGGTCATTCATTAAGGTTTAAAGTATTGAATAAAGATTCTGTAGCTATTGATCCTGCCCTTTTTAATGAAACAGAATGGGTAAGGCTTGTACACGGTTTTAATCTTGTAAAAACCAAGGAATACGTACAATATGATGTTGCTTATCCTATTCCGCTGGTTAACCTGTCAACTATTTACGCGCCAGGAGGCTCAAACGCTTACATTGAACTGAAATACTCAAGAACTGGATTTGGACAGCAAAGGGTAACTACGGTATTAGGATTGAATTTTGGTATTTACCGTGCCGGCGATTGGGAAATAGTGTTTCATTTCAGAAAAGATAATCCAAGATTTAAAGACGAATAAGTAACTTTTAAAGCAACCAATAATGAGAAGAAAATTACTTTTTTATACAGCACTTTTTGTTTGCCTTATCAGTTTAAACTTGAAAGCGCAGGCACAAACGGTTACTATAAGCGGTACAGTTATGGATAAAACCACAAAAACCGCATTTCCAGGAGTAACCATAGTTTTAGAAAAACCTTATAAAGCACTTGCGCAATCAGGTGTAGACGGGCATTTCTCGGTTACAGTTCCGGTTAACTCAACACTTAAATTCAATTTTATAGGTTACGTTACACAAACAGAAAAAATTGGTACAGTTGCAAAAAATATAACAGTGACCATGAGCGAGGATCAAAAATCCCTTGCCGACGTTGTTATCGTAGCTTACCAAAAAAGAACTAAAGAAACTACCACTGGTTCTGCTACTATTATAAGTGGTAAGGAAATCCAGGATATACCGGTATCAAACGTTGAGCAATTGCTGCAAGGTAAGGTTGCTGGTTTAAATATCCAGAACAATACCGGTGCGCCAGGTTTCAGAGGATCTGTGCAATTACGTGGTTTATCTACGCTAAGCATAAGCGGTAGCGGTAATGATTCGTTCCTGCAGCCTACATCACCTCTGTATATTATTGATGGAGTGCCTTTGGATGCCGATAAGGCAGCCGAGTTCGGTTTTCAAACCCAGGGCCCGGGTGTGAGCCCGCTTTCACTGATTCCGCAGGAAGATATTGAAAGCATACAAGTAATGAAGGATGCACAGGCAACATCATTATACGGTTCACGCGGTGCTTATGGTGTAATCATCATCAGTACTAAACGTGGTAATTCAAAAATACCACGCGTAAGGTTAACCAGTAACTTTTTCGTGAATGCACCACCAAAGCTGCGCGAAACACTTGGTGGTAATTCAGAGCGCCAGGCAAAACTTCAACAGATCATTCTTAATGCTACAAGCATTAATGATATCCGCAGAATTGATGCCACACCTTTCCTTGCCGATAGTTTGAATGCCTATTGGAACAACTCAACAAACTGGCAGGATATTTTTTACGCAACTACTTACAACACAGAACATAACCTTGCTTTAGACGGTGGTGATCCACGGTTTAACTATAAGGCCAATCTTGGTTTACGTACAGAGAACGGTGTAATTAAAAATACCGGTTTCGACAGGTATAACCTTAGTATGAACGTAGAGCTTAAACCGAACGATAAATTCAGGTTCTTTGGGTCGATATATGGTTCGTTAGGTAAACAACAAAAAGGTGATGGTTTAGGTTTATTACAGTCAGGAGTAGCTGCCAACGGGCAGGCATCAACCTTATTGCCTCCGCCATCATTTTACCAGTCATCAGGCGGTATCATATCGGCTTTAAAAACAAATGATGATAACAGTACAAGAAACATCCGTTCAAACGTTGAAGGCCGGTATGAGTTTATACCAGGTTTTGCAATAACATCAAGTTTAAGCTATGATTATACATCAGATGGTGAAGCAACATTCACACCTGCAGCTGCAAATGCGCAGTTTGCCAAAGTGTATGATTATGTTGGTCGTAACTATACATTGTATAACCGTAACGCTATAACTTACGCAAAATCTTTCGGATCAAATGGCGATCATACCATCTTTGTTAACACCTTTAATGAAATTTACAAAAGAGGTGCACAACAAGGTATCATTAATCAGGTAAGAACACCTAATGATCAATACCAGGGCCCGTTAGGTTTTGACTCTTATAACTCACGTGGTGGTGGTGTACTTTCAACTTACAAAAACGCTACCAGTGCTTCATTTGCAGCAGCACTTTCTTATGATTATAAAAAGAAATACGTAGCAGAGTTATCGTACCGCCTTGATGGTACCTCAACAAGCGGTTTAGAAAATCCATACTCTAAAAACCCGGCTATAGGTGTAAGGTATAACTTTCAAAAGGAAACCTTTTTTAATAACCTAAGTTGGTTATCAACCGGTAGTTTAAGGTTAACCTGGGGACAAAACATTGTGCCAAGCGGTACATTGCAAAGTATTTATGGTACTTATAACCTAAATGGCAACTACAATAACACGCCTACTATTGGTATTGATTATGGCTTTATCCCTAACCCGAATTTAAAACCTACAACTACCACTCAATGGAACTTTGGTTTTGATTTGGGCTTATGGCAGGATAAAGTATATGTAGTGTTTGATACCTATTATAAAAAGGTTGATAACCTGTTGTTTGATCGCCCGTTAACAAACTCAACAGGGTTTGGCACCATATCAAGTAATGATGTTGGTATTGCCAATTATGGTTATGAGTTAATGATTACCGGCAAACTTGTTACAGCTAAAGATTTTAACTTAACCATGTCTGCAAATGGCGCAATTAACCGCGATGTTTTGCTAAGGATACCACAAGAGTATAATGGGCAGGTTATCAAAATAGATGGCAGTTCTTATCCGCAGCGTATAGTATACCGTGTTGGCAGAAACACACTTTCAAACTACCTGCATATTAACGAAGGTGTATATTCAAGAGATACCGATGTGCCTGTAGATCCTGTAACAGGTAAAAAATATCAAACCGGCGGTATTCCGTTTTTAGGCGGAGATCCGAGATGGAAGGATGTGAACGGCGATTATATAATGGATGACAGGGATTACGAAATCACCGGAAACTCGCAGCCGCTTGTTACAGGTGGTATTTCAACCAACATCAACTATAAAAAATTCGGTTTAAATATCTATACAACATTTACGGCAAAACGTACCGTTTTAAACAATGCGCTTTCAGATCGTTTGTCAATCATGCGTGATCCATATTCATTGCTTGCCGTTGTGCCATTGAACAACCTGGATATCTGGAGAGCACAGGGTGATGTTTCAAAATATCCAACCCCGTATGACTACGCCCGGTTTAACCAGATACAACCTTTAAGACCCGATCAAACACTTTGGGCCGAAGAAGGATCATACCTGAAAATTAATAACGTAACTTTTTCATACACGTTTGAGAAAAATTTTGTGAGGAGGTTTGGATTTAATAATGTACGTGTATATTTTTCAACCAATAACCTTGTTACCTTCTCAGGTTACAGTGGGCCTAACCCAGAAAACGTAACCAGCCTGGGTCGTGATATTTCAAACGGATATCCGGTACCTCGCTTATACAACTTAGGCTTTAACATTGAGTTGAACACAGGTAATTAAAACTTAGAATTATGAAAAAGATTGTAATTTATATTTTAGCAATTGTGGGCACATTAACATTGCCTTCATGCAAAAAGTTTCTTAATATACAACCTATTGACAAGCTTACAGGTAACAACTTCTTCCAATCAGAGGATGATGTTCTTGCCAGCATCTACGATATGTCAAGAGGCGTGTTTGCAAAAGTTAACGAAACACAGTTTATAGGCGCAACAGGTGAGTATCGCTCAGGTGAAGTAATGCACGAAGCACAATCTGACTTGGGTACAGCACGTGAATACGTTGAGGTATTGGGTCGTAATGATTTGCTCAGAACAATTTATGGCCCTGGCGATTGGACAGGTATTTACCACTTTGAACGTATAACATATTGGACGGGCTATTACCAGGTAATACAAAGTGCTAATATTTTAATAGCAAAGGTGGACGGGGTTCCGGGCCTTACCGATGCAAAGAAAAAACAATACAAAGCCGAAGCAGTTTTTATCCGTTCGTTATGCTACTTCTTTATGGTACGCCTATACGGTGATGTACCTTATTATACAGATGCATTTCACTCTACACCGTTACCAAGGGAAAACATGGTGAAAGTATTAAACAACTGTTTGGTTGATTTAGCTGCATCAAAAAATGATGCACCATGGTCATTCGGAGATCCCGCACTTAGGGGTGTACGTGCAAACCGTGGTAGCATCATTGCGCTAATGATGAACATGAACATGTGGAATGCTGGTTTTGATAAAACTAATGCTACTAAATATTATAGTGCAACTGCCGATTTAGGTAAGGAGTTAGTAGCAAGTAATGTATTCAGGTTATTACCTATTGAAGAATGGGCAACAGTAATCAAAGGCCGTTCAGAAGAGAGTTTGTTTGAGTTTTACCGCAGCGTTAACTACGGCGATCAGAATTTAAATGTTGCACCAATTTCTGATATGTTCTTGCACTACCCGTATAAACGCCCAGAATACACCCACAGGGTTAGCTTCGCCTACTTCCGCGGTGAGTATATGCAGAAACTATATCCAGGTAACGGCGATAAAAGAGCTACCATATGGTTTAATGAAGATATTTATGCCGATAATGGAAAGTTCATGATGCTGAAATTTGCTCAGAATAACTTTTCAACCGGCGAGGAAGATAACAATCCTGATAACACATTCATGATTTTCAGGTATGCAGGTGAAATATTACTTACCGCCGAGGCACTTGCCGAACTCGGTAACAGCGATGACGAAGCCATAGCCATGCTAAACAAGGTAAGGCTAAGGGCCGGATTAGACGGGTATACAGGTGGTGGCGGTCAGGATTTGAAGGATGCTATTTTCCTGGAAAGATCACGCGAGCTGATGGGTGAAGGTCATCAGTATTTTGACCTGGTGCGCACCAAGAGAATTTTAAGTAGCGAATGGTCATACAATGTACTAACGCTTGATAAATTTAACCGTGGTGCGTGGACCTGGCCTATAGACGGATCAGCAAGAGATAATAACCCGTATATGGTCCTGAATACCTATTGGACTAACGGAGGTAACTAATTAACATAGCATTATAATAATTATGAAAAATATTAAAAAGCTGATATTTGTTTGTTGCTCTTTAATGCTGGTGTTAAACGCCTGCAAGCGCGACCAATATTATACCGATGGAGGGCTGGCCAATCCAAACTGGAACGGCGATATGCTTAACTACCTTGAAACAAAGGCCGTACGCTTTGACACTATAGCCCAGATCGTGAAACTGGCCGGGTTAGAAGATGATTTCCGTAAAACAGATTTTACTTTTTTTGCACCCGATGACGGTGTTATAAAAAGAACAATTGGAAATATGCATACGCCAGGATCACTAAACTGGTACTTGTACACCTATAGTCTTGGTGGTAAGGGCGATACAGTTATAAGCCTTTCGCAAATAAGCCCTATCGTATGGCGCAAATACATCCAGAGCTTTATGTTCAAAGGAATTAACAAGCTAAAAGATTATCCACAGATTGATTTAAGCTTGAGAAGCATACATCCTGGAGCATTATATTATTCCTACAGCGGTTCAGTTGTTAATATTGGTGTTTCATATGCGTCAGTTAACGGAGTTCAATATCTTGGTGCCCGTACATTAGAGTACAGCTACATACCGGATATTTCACATCCCGATGATAATTACTATACCAATCACATAGCTTCTTCAGATATTAAGCCTACAAACGGAGTGGTACATGCGTTGCAAGATCAGCAATACTATTTTGGATATGATATAGGCAACTTTATAAATGATGTTTATAACACAGGTTTAGGGCCTAAACCAGAATAATATTGTTTGTAACTGTTTAACTGTAATGAAATTAAATCATGAGAAAATTTAAATTTATAATAATACTTGCTTTGGCGGCAATTGCAGTTCAAAGCTGTAAAAAGTCACAAACAGACTTCCCGGATCCATACAGTGGCGCTAAACAACCTTTAGGTGTCGATCTGAATCGCGCTGTTGTACCTGTACCTGCATCGGGTATAGTAGGCACTACCGTTGTTTTTAAGGCTACAGGACTTGTGCCGTTTAAGGATAAGGTTAAGTTTATGTTCAATGGCGAAGAGGGTACTGTAGTATCAATCACAGCAACTGAAATTACAGTGAAAGTGCCGAATAATGCCAGTACAGGTATTACATCATTAAGCATTGATGACCAATTGGTATTGGGGCCACAGTTTACCGTGTCGGGCTACATCAGTATCGATCCATCTTTTAGGGCTACATTAGGCGCCAACGGCTTTGTATCTCAGGTTTATAACCTGGTTGATGGTCGTAATATAGTAATTGGCGGTTTTAATAATTATAATAATAAAGGCCTGGTTACACCAACCAACAGAATTGTAAGAACATCATCTGATGGTGAGCTTGACCGTACTTTCAGACCGGGTAAAGCTGCCAACGGAGGTTTATCAAAAATAATTGAGTTAGGTACTAAGTTTGTTATAGCGGGTGGCTTTAGCGGTTACGATCAACGGACCGAAAACATCAGCAACATCACAACACTTAATAATAACGGAGCCATTGATACTGTTGGAATAAAGGTATATAGAAAAATTACACCTAAGGATACCTCAAGAGATACGCTTAAATTTTTCCCAAGGTTTAATGGTGGTGCTAATGACTATATAAGTGCTATTTACAAACAGCAAGGTAAAATACTGGCTACCGGCAACTTTAGGTACTATGTACGCAGAAGATATGGCAAACCTACTTACAATTTTACCCGCGATTCGGTTATAATTGACAGTACAGAAATTCGCCAGATCATGCGTTTGAACGCTGATGGTTCACTGGATTCTAATTTTAGGTACAATCCAACTACAAAACAAGGGTTGCCTGGTGCAAATGGTCCAATAAACTCAATTATGCATACCGATGCGCCTGAATTTGAAAAACTGGTGCTTTACGGATCATTTACCACGTTTGATGGTAAGGCCGCCAACCGCCTTGTACGTTTAAATCCCAATGGCAGTATAGATGCCTCCTTTAACACCGGTTCGGGAGCTAATAATAGTATATACTCATTAACATATAACCCCACGTTAAAAAAATATTTTATCACGGGCAGTTTTACGCAGTATAATGGTCAGCCCGCGTTTGGTATGGCATTGCTTAATGAAGATGGCAGCTTCGATAATACCTTCGCTTCGGCAGGGTTTGATGGTGGGTCGGCAGGGTTTGGCCGTCAGTTAGATGATGGTTTGATTGTAGTAAGCGGTTACTTCAAGAAGTACGGCAACGTTACACGTAACGGGTTCATGGTATTAAATTCGGCAGGTTCACTTGAGGCAGGTTATAATGCAACAGGGCCTTTCTCGGGCAACCTTAATGATGTGGTTGACACCAAATCGGCCGATGGCAAGCGTGCATGGTTGTTAATAGGCAGCTTTAACCGTTTCGATAACATCGAACAAAATAATATTATACGTGTAGTTATTCAGAAACCGTAAGTAATACCAAATTATAATAGCAAAGATGAGCAAGATAAAAAAGTATCGGTTATTGTTAAGTTCAATAATAACTACTGTAATTATAACATCAATAGTGTCATGTAATAAGGAGTTTGCCAGAAAAATACCCGGCGATAAAAACACTGATACTGCAACTGTAACTTTCGGTAAACGAAAAGTGTTGTATTTAATAGTTGATGGCGCAAGAGGTACATCTGTATTAAGCGCCAATACACCCAATATTGATAAATTATTGCCGCACTCTATTTATAGCTGGGTAGCATTAAGCGATATTGATTCAACTGCCGATGTTACTAATTGGGCAAATACGTTAACCGGTGTAAAAAAAGAAAAGCACCAGGTGCTTACTACTGATTTTTCGAAATCAAACCTGCAAACTTACCCGGTGATTTTCAAGCGGATAAAGGAAATCCAACCGAACAATAAAATCGTAAGTTTTGCATCATCTGCAGTGTTTAAGAACAACCTTACCGGAGGTACCGATGTAAGCGAACTTTATACTACAGATGCCGAAGTATCTGCAGCCGTGGTGAATAATCTTAAAACCGATACCGCCTCATTTGTTGTGGGGGAATTTAACGACGTTGATAAGGCAGGTGCAGCATCTGCATATGACAATTCAAAACCTCAGTACAAAGGAGCTATTGAAAAATTTGATACTTATGTAGGAGATATGATGGCTGCATTGCAGGCTCGCCCAACTTATAAAGATGAAGATTGGCTGGTTGTTATAAGCTCAAGCAGAGGTGGTAAATACACCGCAACTGATTTAGATAATACCGTTTTCAGCAAAACACAATCAAATAGCTTTATTATTTATTATAACCAAAATTATAAACAGCGTATTATAACCAAACCTTTTACGGGTAACAGGTACCTGGGCCGTACTGTAAGGCTTCATGATCAGGATGTAAGGGCTGAAATTGATACAGCTGATGTATTTAACCTTGGTGGCGGCGATAAAGATACAACGCAAACGCCATTTACAATTGAGTTAAAAGTGAAAAAGACCCAGGATACTTATTTCTGGCCAAGCATATTGGGTAAACGTGGCGAGTGGTCACCTGGTCACCCAACTGTAGGTTGGGTAATTTACCTGGAAGATCATTACTGGTACTTTGAATGGCGCGGCACAAACGATGGTGATTATCACCAATGCCGTGGAGCCGATTTGCAAAAAGGCAGATGGGAGCACTTAACAGTTAAAGGAGAAGTACGTGCAGGACATAGGTTTATACGTACTTATACCGATGGCGTGTTCAACAACGAGTTAGAAATTACAGGCTCGGGCAGTATCAGCAATGGTAACCCGCTTAAACTTGGTTTCCTGAACGGTCATGATCACGGCGTGCCTGATGTGTATGTAAGCGATATCAGGTTCTTTAAAACAGCTGTGCCTGACAACACAATAGCTAACTACGCTTGCGAAACTTCAATTGACGAAAGTCACCCATATTATAGCTTTATAGCAGGTTACTGGCCAGGTACCGACGGGCAAGGCGGTTTCATCAGAGATGCTGGTCCGCAAGCTCGTGATTTTGTACTAAAAGGCAATTACGTTTGGGAAGATTTTAATGACCTTATATGTTCGCCACCGGCCGAGTCATTGGCTGTACTGGTGCCGCAAACAACAGATATACCATCGCAAATCATTAACTGGTTTAAAATTGCCAGCAAGCAGAGTTGGGCGCTTGATGGCCGAGTGTGGACTGATCAATAAACTGAATTATAGCAGACTAAATTATTTGAAGATGAAAAAAAGAATATACTGCATGCTATTAGGGGCTTTGGTCCTGGCAGGTGTTTCCTGCAAGCATAATAAACTTGATAATGTTGATCTGATAAAAACTACAGATCGCAGCATATCTGGCGATGGAATAGTTACAGACGGCATTACAAAGGATAATGAAACGGTAAAAGTACCTTTTAAGATATTGTTATCGGCACCTGCAACCAAGGCTTTCCAGGTTGGAGTGAGCTTTAACAGCGATACCGTAACGCAGCTTATAGCAAACGGAACCTTAAAGGATGCAGTAATAATACCAGCAGGTTCTATCGATTTCCCAAGTGTTATAAACGTAGCCTTCGGGTCAGATAATGGCACGGGTATAGCTACCATAAGGTTATCGGCAATTGAAAAAAACTATGGTAAAACTGTTGCCTTTGCATTTAAGCTTAGCAGTCCCGGTAAAGGCAATGAAATAAAAGGAGGAAGCTCTAATATCCTTGTCGTTATAAATACCGCAGAATTAATAAAACCAGAAGAAATTCATTACTTATCAATTTTCCACGGTGGCGATACTGTAGACAACGTAGTTTATCAAAAAGGTTATGTAGCGGATATTGCTGGGATAACTATTCCTTTAACTATTAACCTTGCTGGCATACCAGGCTCTGCTTTTAACGTAGGCGTTAAATTAAATACAGATACCATACCCTCACTTATACAAAGTAATGTACTACCTGCAAATGCCATAGCGTTAAAACCAAATGAGTTTTTCCTTGATTCAAACGTAAGGATAAATTCAAATACCAGCTCGGCCGATATACGGTTGAAAATAGGATGGCCAGTTTTTGACGCTAACATTGTTGCCGGCAAAAAATTTGCGTTTGTAATAAGCCTGAGCGCGCCAACAAAACACATCCTTCATCCAACCAAGTATAAAATAATTGTAGTAGTTGATCCTAATGTTAATCTCGACAATAACTCTTATATAACGGGTAATGGTACAGGTTTAAAAGCCGAATATTTTAGTGATAACCAGCTGGCTGATTTTGATGGTAGAAAACCTACACTTGTACGTGTAGAACCTAATATTAACTGGCAAAACGATGGTCAGTGGCAGGATGCAACCCCGGGCATAAGTCATGATAATTTCTCAACCCGTTGGACAGGCAAGTTCCTTGCACCGGTAAGAGGTGAATATATATTTTATCAAACTCAATGGGATGATGGAAGCAGGCTTTGGATTAATGGTGTTGCGGTTATAAACGATTATACAACATCATGGGATCAACCGAGCCGTTTTGCAAAAATAACATTGCAGCGTGGCGAATACTATACCATTGAAGCCGATCACCGTGAAAACGTAGGTGGCCAGCGCGCTATATTAGAGTATGAGGTTCCGTCTGTTGGCATTAGTCGTCGTGTTGTGCCGCAAAGTCAGCTGTTTCCCGCTCAATAATTATTAACTGTAAATGAATTATACAATGAAAAAACTTTTTAATATACTACCGGTACTTAGTTTGGTAGCCATGTTTGCAGTTGGGTGTAAAAAGGATGCAAAGCCGGTGGCTGTAGTGCCCGATGAGCCTAAACCCGTACTTAACTTTACTTATACCAAACCCGATACTACAAAATTTTTGGAGTATCAGTTTACCAGCACACTACAAAATGCTAAGGATATACTTTGGCAGTTTGGTGACGATAGTACCTCTGTTGAACAAAACCCGTTTCATAAATATGTATATGAGGGTAAATATTACGTAACCTTAACAACAAGAAATTCACAGGGCTATTCGGCCCAGCAAGAGATCCTGTTGAACGTGGTTGACCCTAATAATGACCTGAGCAAAGTTGGGCCTAACTACTTTTTAACTGTAGGCGGTACACTTAGCGTATCACGTGATAACGGTGGTGGCCCAAATGCCAACGAGGGCTCATTAAAAGTCGTAGATGGTGATCCTAATACCAAGTTCTTCCAATCGGGATTTGCCGGTGATCTGGTAATGACTTTTAAGTTAGATACGCCTAAACTTGCCGGTGCGTATACCATGACATCGGCAAATGACAGTGATGATCGTGACCCCAAAGCCTGGGTAGTAGAAGGTTCGGCAGATGGCATCAAGTGGATTCAATTGGATAGCAAGAATAACCCTACCTATGACCCTGCTACAGGTCAAACCTATAATGAAGTATTCCCTAAGCGTACTATGCGAAGGATATGGCAATTCAACAATAACGTTCTGTATCAGTGGTTCCGCATAAAAATTAAAGGAAATAACAATAGCAGGGATTTCCAGCTGGCAGAATGGTCTATTAACCAAAAACAGCCCAATAAGAAATAGTAACATTTTTGTTTAAATGTAGAAAAGAGCGGTAAAACTTGCTTTAACCGCTCTTTTTAACCTTATCACCCTGTAATGGGACAAAATCATAAATTGATTTGTCCCATTTTTTTTTGACCGCAAATTAATGACTTATGATCTGTAAATATTATAAACTGATTTAATTTTTAAGGCGATTAAACCATCAGCATCCCAAGTAGTCCAAAAAAAGTGCGTGATAAATAAACTTACTATTGTAAGTTTATTTATCACGCAAAAAAAATCTGCCAAACCTATAAACACATTTTATGATGCGTAACCTTAACCTGAAAAATGCCGCCATTATGGGCTGCTTGTTTTTTATTTCCATTGCTGCCGCTGCGCAGGAACCAACCCATCCCCAGGAAATTTATATCGACCCTAACAGCGTTACCAATGTTACAAAGCAGCAGGTTTTTGATGAGGTAAATTACATTCCGCTGCAAACTATTGCTCAAAGCCGTTTCAATACTATAGATCAACTGGTAGTTACCGATAAGTATTTTATTATTAACGAACAGAAGACCAATCATGTGCTGCTTTTTGATAAAACCGGAAAGTTTCATTGTAAAATAGAAGTGCCCTCGTTTTCCACCGCCTTTAGCGTAAACCGCCAAAAACGCGAGATCATGGTTAAAAAAGGTCGTACAGAGATTTACTATAATTTCGACGGAAAAAAACTACGCGAGCAGCCAGAAAAAAGCATCGGCACACCTTATTACTTTGCAAACGGGCGCATAGGCTATGCTGATTATCGCGTTAGCGAACAATACCTGCCGGACACTGTTAATCACGAATACCGTTTGTACAGTAAAGGCAGGCAATATGCCGGGTATTTGCCTTATAACATGAAACTGGCAAGCATTCAAAACAGCGATGATATTTACACATGGCACGGACCATTTTTTGATATCGGCAGTAGTAAGGCCGTATTGTATTGCCGCCCTTTTGAATATAATATTTATGAACTTACCAGCCAGCGTGCATATGTAAAATATAAATTGGTGTTACCCCAGGAGTACGTTTTCCCGCAGGATGTTTTAACTGTCGACTCGCTTAAAGGCCATAGATATACCTACTTTAATGCCAATCAAAAACAAATACGCGAAGTATCCTTCGCCTACGAAACTGGCAACAATATATTTTTCAGGCTAAACAGCTCGATAGCCGGCACGAATGGCAGCATATCGTATATATACAACCTTAAAACTAACGCGCTGGCTGCCATAAAAGATATTTATCCCGATGCCACAAATTATAACCTGCCGATAACCGACATTTACAACGGCGGCAATTTTTACAATCGTAACTTTTTAACCAGCGATGGCACTTATGTGTATACCAGCATAAAAGCCGAACTGATGTTTGCAACAGCTGCCAAAGCCCAAAATCAATATCCAAATAACCTGAAGCAATATTTTGCCAAAGGCAGCAGTAACGGCAACCCGGTTATTGTACAAATAAAGGCTAAAGATCAATTTACAATACCTAAAGCCGAACTTAGCAGCAACAAATAAACTGTTTATGGGATAAGCAGGCGGGAAAATTCGGTGCTATCGCCTTTAAATACGTTAAAATCAACCTTCATATTAATGCCATTGATACGGGCCTTATCGGAGTTTTGCCAAAACTGCCAGTTGGTATTGCTGCCCACCCTTAGCTGGGGTTGGTAGTAATGTGCTATCCAGAGTGGATAATCATCAAAATAGCCCTGCAGGTAATCGGCATAAAAGCTTAGGTTGGTATAAATAATAGGTTTTACACCTGTTTTTGAAGTGATGTGTTTAATAAAAGAAAGCAGCTGCTCGCGCATTTTAGCAGGTGTGGTGCCATATAATCGTTCCACATCCACCACCATGGGCAGGTCGCCTTTTTCAACCTTTACCGTTTGTAAAAAGAAACGCGCCTGCCAAACGCCGCTTTTTTGCGGTAAGAAAAAGTGATAAGCGCCGCAAATAATTCCGGCTTTAGGTGCCTCGCGCCAGTTGCGCTGAAAATAAGGATCCATACTTAAAACCCCTTCGGTTGCTTTTATAAAGGCGAAGGAAATATGAACACCATCCTCATTCATGGCCTTAACCTTTTGCCAGTTTATTTTGCCCTGATACGATGATACATCAATACCATGCACCGTATACCCAGATGGGATGCGGATATTGAAACTTTTATAGGTGCGGTAGTTGGTATCCTGCCCAATATCCAGGATCCACCGCCAGGTTGCGCTTGCGCTTCGTAAAATGTATCCGTAATAAAATGGCGATAACAGGATAAGCAGCAAACCGGCACCCGCAATTTTCCATTGCACAGGTATACCAGCGGCCTTTTTATTTTTAGCTGCAGGCTTGCGTTTTACAGGTGTTTTAGCTTTTATAGTTGTTTTTTTAACAGGAGGCGGCACACTGCAAACTTACAAATTGATGTTTACAATATATTTAAGGGGTTGTTTTTAATATGGGCAATTTTAAGCTGAAACATTTCGGCCATTTTCCCGGCCCTCCATTTTGCCTCATCGGCTTTTTCGCCAATAAACAGGTTATCTACAGTTTTTGTAAATAAGCTTAACCATTCATTAAAGTGAGTTTCATCAACCGGTAGCCTGGCATGAGGCGGAAAAGGCCTGCCATTGTAGGTATACTCCTCTAATAGTATGGTTTGCCAAAAAGTATACATTTTTTCCAGGTGGGGCAGCCAGTTATTACCGAGGCGTTGGTTAAATATCGGGGCTAAAATATCATCTTCAGCAACCTTTGTATAAAAAGTATCAACCAATAGCTTAATATCATTGATAGATGCTATATCATGTTTGGTGCTCATGTGCGATACCGTTTTATTTAATATTGGTGGCTGGCGATAAGCAAATTTACAAAATGATATTTATAATCCTTAAGAAAGCATTACGTATGAACAGTAGAAATAAACAGTTACCACGTTAAATCATGATATGACATTAGGTAGATAATTTAATTCCTATATTTGTAAGGTAAACTTACAAGTTTACTTACCAATATGGCACAAGAAAAAGATATTCAACTGGCAGGCGACCTGCGAACCGTAGTAACCAGGCTGATAAAGGTATTGCGGAAGCATTCCCAAACTGCCGATAAGCTGTCGTTAACCGAACGATCAACCATTGCCCTGCTTGATCAGCACCAGGAATTGCTGCCCAATGAGCTGGCTGCAATGGAAAAGATAACCACTCAAAGCATGTCGCAAATATTAAGCAACCTGCAGCAGCGCGGCTTAATAAACCGGCGAATTTCTGAAACGGACAAACGCAAGGCCATCATCACCTTATCTGAAACAGGCAGGCAGATGTTGTACCAAGTGCGTAACGAGCGTAACGCCTGGCTTAATGATGCCATTGAGGCTACCTGCACGGCCCAGGAGCAGGAAATGCTTAGGCAGGTAATAGGGCCATTAACAAAAATTGTAAATTTTGATTGATTTTTCCCGTGGAGAGGGGATAGTGAGTGATGAATATTAATACTTTTAGCGCTTTTAAGAGCCGTAACTACCGGCTATACTTTGCAGGTCAGTCCATATCATTGGTAGGTACCTGGATGCAGAAAACCGCCGTAAGCTGGGTGGTTTATTCACAAACGCACTCCAAGTTTATGCTGGGAGTTTCACTTTTTGCCAGCTTGTTCCCATCGTTTATGTTATCGTTTTTGGGCGGCGTGGTATCAGACAGGTATAACCGCTACCGCTTGCTGCTGGCTACGCAGGCTGCATCTATGGTACAGGCAGTGCTACTTACCTTGCTCGTGTTTTTCGGACATTATTTTATTTGGGAAATTATTGCACTGAGCGCGCTGCTGGGCGTTATTAATGCCTTTGATGTGCCAGCCCGGCAATCGTTGGTTTACGAAATGGTGAACAGTAAAGAAGATTTGCCAAATGCCCTGGCGCTTAATTCATCTATGGTGAACCTGTCGCGTTTAATAGGCCCGGGTATTGCAGGTTTGGTGCTGGAGAAATTTGGAGATACCGTATGTTTTGGCGCCAATGCAGCCAGCTTTATAGCGGTAATAGGTTCGTTGTTGCTGATGAAGTTGCCTAAATCCGAATCGAAACCGCATACCCACAATATCTTTTTTGAGCTGAAGGAAGGTTTTACTTACATCAAAAATACACCATCTATTAAATTTGTGCTCATCATGCTATCCATGATAAGTCTGCTGGTATTGCCCTTTAGTACATTGATACCGGTGTATGCCAAGGATATTTTCAAGGGTACGGCATCCACTTTTGGAGTGATAGACAGCCTGATAGGGTTAGGTGCATTTTCGGGGGCTATTTACCTGGCTTCGTTAAAGCCGGGGCATAATTTAAAGAAGATCCTCGCCATAAACACGCTGGTATTTGGTGCCGGACTGGTGATATTTTCGCATATGAACAATTACCCGCTGGCGCTGCTTTTCGCAGCGGTTACCGGTTTCGGCATGATGTCGCAGATAACGATCAGCAACACCCTCATCCAAACCACGGTAGATCCTGCCATGCGCGGTCGTGTAATAAGTTTTTACGCTATGGCGTTCTTTGGGATGCAACCGCTTGGCGGATTAATAGTAGGGGCTGTATCGCAACGCATAGGGGTACCCGATACCGTTTTGGGCGAGGGTTTGGTAGCGCTTTCCATCGGGCTGCTGCACCTGCGTTTCTTAAAGAAAAGTAAGCTTAAAAAAGCAACAGAGCTCACGTTGGAACATTCACCAATAAATACACTTACATCTAATTAAACCGCATTAATATGATAACTACTATTGATAAAAACACAGCCCTTGTACTTATAGATCTGCAGATGATGATCGTGCAGTTAAACGTTGCTCATCCAATTGCCGGGGTGATAGCTAAGTCGGCCAAATTGGTAACCGCTTTTCGTAAGGCAGGTTTGCCGGTCGTGCTTGTAAATGTTAATCCGATTGGTTCGGCTGCATCAAAAACACGCAAGGACAGTAACCCCACAGGCGGCGCAGCCCCCAAAGCAGATTGGCTGGACATAACACCCGAAATTGCTGTTGAAGCAGATGATATCCGCATTACTAAAACAACCTGGGGCGCATTTTACGAAACCGCCCTGCATGATGAGTTGCAGAAACGGGGTATCACCCAAATTGTGCTCGCCGGCGTTGCCACCAGTATTGGTGTTGAAAGCACCGCCCGCCAGGCCAACGAACGCGGTTATAACATAGCCTTTGCCAGCGATGCCGTGACAGATTTATTTATGGACGCGCACATTAATAGCCTGAAATATATTTTACCAAGGCTGGGAGAGATAGGCACCGCTGATGAGATCATTGCGAAGATGAATGAACTATAATTAATAATACTTTGTCATTCTGAGCGATAGCGAAGAATCTACTGAGCGGCTTGCATATCGACGATCAGATTCTTCGCTATCGCTCAGAATGACAACTTCTGTATTTGTATGAAGCCCCAAGTTGATGAAATAATATTTACCTTGTGATTTTATTGCCGGCAGCGTTCATCTATGAAAAAGATCCTTCGAACCCAATTTTTAATACTCCTCCTTTTTATACAGGCAGCCACCAGTTTTTGCTCATTCTCAACACATGCCCAGGCGCGCCTGCAACAGCTGGACGACAGAATCATGATTGATCTGGCAAATAACCGCACGCCCGAGCAAACTGGTTTTTTCATGTTCATCAGCAAAAACCTCATGTATGGAAATGTAGGTGTACCCGCGGGTTTGCTGGTTGGCGGCATCATCAGCAATGATAAAGAGATGCGCCAAAATTCATTGTATGTTGCCAGCAGCACTTTGCTATCTTATGGTTTTACAACCCTTATTAAGCAAATAGTAAAACGGCCGAGGCCCTTTATTCAAAATATAAGTATTACGCCTGTTTACCGCCCCGGCGGCTATTCTTTTCCATCGGGCCATAGTTCATCCTCGTTTGCTACGGCTACGGCTTTATCGATAGCTTATCCAAAATGGTATGTGATTGCTCCGGCTTATTTATGGGCGGGGGCAACAGGTTATTCGCGCATGTATCTTGGAGTTCATTATCCTACAGATGTAGCAACCGGAGCCGTATTAGGCGCGGGCAGTGCTTTGCCGTTGCTGTTTTTGAAAAAGTAAATTTGACGCGGAGCGATAAAATAAGCCATTGCTGACTTTTCATCCAAACCGGTAAAATGATTATTTTCAAAAACACTTGCATTGTTTGTATCACATCTGTTACATTTATAATCTAATTGTAAACAAATGCAAAAATCAGTAATGTTAGTATACCTGTTGGTAGCGTGTAGTGTGGTTTGTATAATGGTAAATTCTTTCATAAAAAGCAGATCAAGCCGTAAAAAGCAGGTCAAATAAGTTACTGGTTTCTGAGGTGTGGTTGGTGTGGTGTGCGGCTGATGGAAATCGGCTCTGCTTGCTGTTTCGACTCACCCCGGCTACGCTTCGCTGGCCGACCCTCTCTCCGGCTTCGCCGCAAAGAGGGTGATAACATGTTTTGTTTTTCTATCGATTTCTTGAAGCGTTAACTATGCAAACCCTCTTTCCAGCGAAGCTGAAGAAAGGGTGCCCGAGCGCAGCGATGGGCGGGTAAGTAATCTGCGTTTGTTGCCCCCCCTTCACATTTAAAATCTGCACATCTGAAATCTGCACATCTGCATATCTGATTATTCCCTATATTCGCTCCCAATAAAGTTCTTTACTTTTTTTCTGCAATGTGGTTCCCTGTTTAAGGCAGGGATTAATAAGGAACCGTGTGTAAATCACGGGCTGTCGCGCAACTGTAAGTAACACAAAAGGTTGTTGCCTTTATCAAGTCCATTGTCCCAACCAACCGGGGCGAGAAGGACGGCAACAATGTTATAAGCCAGGATACTTGCCTCAATGTATTAAGACAATGCTTTCGCGTTTTGAAGCAGTAGTCGAAGAAAAAGAATAACCTGTCCGGGCATTCGCGTGCCTGCATGTTAGGCTTTTACCTTTAATTACCATTTCCTCCGAAAGCATACCGAAAACCGTAAGGAGCATTAATTCAATTTAATGTTTAACCAAAAAAGTTTTATGCGTATGCTCAAAAACAATCTCGGGTACCCTCGTGTGGGCGCCCTCCGTGAACTCAAAAAAGCCAGTGAACTGTACTGGTCTGGTCAGTATGGCCGTGATGATCTGTTTGCCGTTGCCCGCAAGCTGCGGCTGCAACACTGGCAAATTCAAACTGATGCCGGTATCGATCTTATTCCCTGTAACGACTTTAGTTTTTACGACCAGGTGCTGGATACCTCGCTGATGCTGGGTAACATTCCTGAGCGTTACACCCCAGTGCTTACCCAAAACAAAGCCAACACCGAAATTGACCTGTATTTTGCAATGGCCCGCGGCTATCAAAGAGATGGTTTGGACATTACCGCTATGGAAATGACCAAATGGTTTGATACCAACTACCATTACATTGTACCAGAGTTTGTAAAAGATCAGCAGTTTCGCCTGTTTAGCGAAAAAATCTTCGACGAATTTAATCTTGCTAAACAACACCTGCAAAACACGCCTAAGCCGGTGCTAATTGGCCCGGTAACTTATCTGTTAGTAGGGAAAGAAAAACAGGCAGGTTTTGACAGGATCGATCTGATCAAAAAACTGGTGCCTGTTTATATTGAAGTATTGAACAGGTTAAAAGGCTACGGTGCCGGATGGGTGCAGATAGATGAACCATATCTGGCGCTTGATTTGACCCAAAAAGAAAAGGAGGCCTACGTTTATGCTTATAAAGAGATCAGCAAAAACTGTAAAGGCGTTAAGCTGCTGCTTACTACCTATTTTGAAAGCCTGCATGAAAATACCGAACTGGCAGTAAATCTGCCCGTAAGTGCACTTCATATCGATCTGGTACGTGCACCGCACCAACTGGATCATGTGTTGAGTTTATTGCCAGCGTCGATAAGCCTTTCGCTGGGGGTGGTAGATGGTCGCAACATCTGGAAAAATGATTATATCCGCTCTTTATCGCATATTAAAAAGGCGATAACCGCATTAGGTAAAGACAGGGTGATGGTGGCCCCTGGCTGCTCACTGCTGCATACACCTTTTGATTTGGATCTGGAAACTACCATCAACCCCGAAATAAAAAACTGGATGGCTTTTGCCAAACAGAAACTGAACGAGGTTAATGAACTGGCCAGTATTATTGATGGCGATAACGAACTGCTACAGGCTAATATTCAAGCTATATCAAGCCGTAACCTGTCTAAACTGATCCATAAGCACGATGTGAAGCAGCGTACCGAAGCCATAACTGATACAGATGCACAACGCGATAGTTCATTTGCCGCGCGACAAAAAATTCAGCAGGCGCGCTTTAAACTCCCACTGTACCCTACAACTACCATAGGCTCATTCCCCCAAACAGATGATATCCGCTCGCTAAGGGCACGACTTAAAAAAGGCGAACTAACTACTGCCCAATACGATGAAGCCATTGAGAAGGCCACCATAGATGCCATACGCTGGCAGGAAAACATTGGCCTTGATGTGCTGGTGCACGGCGAGTTTGAACGTAACGACATGGTAGAGTACTTTGGCGAACGTTTGGATGGTTTCCTGTTCACCAAAAACGGATGGGTGCAAAGTTATGGCAGCCGCTGCGTAAAGCCCCCGGTTATATATGGCGATATCAGTCGCCCTGCAGATATGACGGTACGCTGGAGCAGCTTTGCGCAGGCCAATACCAATAAATTGATGAAAGGCATGCTTACAGGCCCGGTAACTATACTGCAATGGTCGTTTGTACGGGACGATCAGCCGCGGTCAGAAACCACCTACCAGATAGCACTGGCCATCCGCGATGAGGTTGTGGCACTGGAGCAGGCAGGCATAAAAGTTATCCAGATAGATGAACCCGCCATACGCGAAGGTTTGCCCTTACGTAAAAAGGATTGGGCGGCTTACCTGCATTGGGCGGTGCGGGCCTTCCGGGTTTCGGCCAGCGGCGTGCGCGATGAAACGCAAATTCACACGCACATGTGCTACAGCGAGTTCAACGATATTATTGGCAACATTGCCGATATGGATGCCGATGTTATTACCATTGAAACTTCGCGTTCGCAAATGGACCTGCTAAGCGCCTTTGCTGATTTTAAATATCCAAACGAAATTGGCCCCGGTGTTTATGACATCCATTCGCCCCGCGTACCTACTGTTACCGAGATGGTGAGCCTCATTGAAAAGGCTGCAAATTTGTTGCCGGCCGGTAATATCTGGGTTAATCCGGATTGCGGTTTAAAGACCCGTCACTGGCCCGAAACACAGGTAGCGCTGGTAAATATGGTACAAGCTGCGAAACAACTTAGGCAGTTAGTTGTAGAAACAACAGTAGCATGACAAAGAAAAAACAGGCAATTTCCGTATACTTGCCTGTTTTTTCAGATTTTTGAGTATTTATGAGATTAAAGAGTAGCGCAGTTATTACAGGAGTTGGAGGGTTTGTACCGGATACTATATTGAGTAACAGCGATTTAGAGAAGATGGTTGAAACTAACAGCGAGTGGATAGTTTCAAGAACCGGCATTAAGGAAAGGCGAATTTTAACCGACCCGATGCAGGCAACATCAGATATGGCCGCTGCAGCAGTGAAAAATTTATTGGAAACTGCTAATATTTCTGCGGCCGAAATTGACTGTATAATTATTGCTACTTCAACGCCAGATCACCTGCTTTTATCAACCGCCAGCATAGTTTGCGATAAGGTTGGTTTAAGCAATGCATGGGCTACGGATGTTAACGCTGCCTGCAGCGGGTTTCTTTATGCTTTTACTTTGGGCGCCAGTTTGGTAGAGAGTAACCGCTACAAAAAAGTTATTGTTGTAGGTGCCGATCAAAACAGCGCTATCATAAATTATAAAGATCGTAATACCTGTATCTTGTTTGGCGATGGTGCCGGCGCTGTTTTGCTGGAGCAAACTACTGAGGATATTGGTATGATAGATAGTGTATTTAAAACCGATGGCCACGGTCGCGAACATTTGTTAGTGCCTGGTGGTGGTTCAAAAATACCGGCTACTACAGAAAGTGTTGAACAAAACAAGCATTTTATTTTCCAGGATGGACGGGTTGTTTTTAAAGCCGCCATTAAAGGAATGACAGAAGCCTGTACCGATATTTTAAAGCGCAATGATATGGTAATTAACGATATTGACTGGCTGATACCTCACCAGGCTAACTATCGTATTATACATGCCGTTGGCGATAATTTGGGTTTGCCTGCCGATCGCGTTAAAATAAACATCGAACGATACGGAAATACTACTGCCGCAACTATCCCGCTTGTACTTTGGGATTTTAAAAACGATTTTAAATACAACGACAACATGATCCTTACCGCCTTTGGCGCAGGTTTTTCATGGGGCGCAACGTATTTAAAATGGGGCAAACTGCGATAGTCTCTATTTAATACATTTTAATTTACAGGCCTGTCACCCTGAGCTTATAGAAAGAGTGCGTGCTGGGTAAGTGCCCGCTATGCTTCTACAAGTTCAGCATGACAGGCCTTTGTGTTCCATCCACCCAAACTTCATTCAAATGACCATAGACGAAAGGATCAAAGCATCCGAAACACGCATATTTAAGGCAGTATTCCCCAATACCACCAACCACTACGATACCCTTTTTGGCGGTACCGCCATGCACCTTATGGACGAGGTGGCCTTTATTACAGCAACCCGTTTCACCCGTAAAAGAATGGTAACCGTATCGTCAGACAGAATTGACTTTACCCGCCCTATTCCCGCAGGTACAATCATTGAACTGATTGGTACAGTATCGCACATTGGCAATACCAGCCTAAAAGTACAAGTAGAAATTTACATTGAAGAGATGTACTCCTTTAACCGCGAAAAAGCCATCACCGGCACATTCACATTTGTAGCAATTGACGAGCATAAGCAGAAAGTAAGCGTATTGTAAAGCGGAAGGCTGAAAGCCAAAAGCAAAGCACCGAAAACCTAACAGCAATAACGAGGTTTGCTAAAAAACACAAAAAGCGGCGCAAGCCGCTTTTTGTGTTTTTTAGCCTTTAGCCTTTAGCCTTTAGCCTTTAGCCTTTAGCCTTTAGCCTTTAGCCTTTAGCCTTTAGCCTTTAGCCTTTAGCCTTTAGCCTTTAGCCTTTAGCCTTTAGCCTTTAGCCTTTAGCCTATTTCAAAATGAAATTCAAACCAACATTTAAGCTGCCCCGGTTATTTTGCAGGGAAGTGCCCTGGTTGTTTTTAACAATATCTGTAAAGCCGGACTGACCGTCATATTCGAAGAATACTTTCACTTTCTCTGACACCGGAATTTTAACACCAATGCCTAACGCAAGTCCAAAATCTGTACTGTTCAAATAATCTTTTAAATCGGTATTTGATGCCGTTTCTGAAGCGCTGGTTAGTATACCAACATACGGACCAAAATTAAGATACCAGTTACGGGTTTTACCAAAATGCCAGTTAGCCATTACGGGTATACTTATATAATTAAGCTTAAAATTTGTAGTTAATACCGAACTTGATCCTGATTGATCCGAAATAATAAATCCATTATTCCAGCCTTTTTGATCATAAAGGGCTTTTGCCTTGATGCTCCACCTGTCTGAAAAATAATAGTCGGCAGCTACGCCTGCGTTAAACCCAGTGTGGTAGTTTGTGTTGGTGGCTTGTGAGTTAATAACTGTAGAGAAGTTAACACCAGTGTTTACACCCAGCTCAACATCGCCTTTTTTTTGTTGCGCAAATGTTGCAGTGTAAGCGCCTAAAAGAATAATAATTGTGGTAAAGGTTTTTTTCATATCTGTTATATTAATTAGGGGGGCGAAAATAAACGGTTTTTTATGATATATAATTATATCGCAAAAAAAATATTTCGCCAGATATGATTAACCTAAATACCAAGTGTCAAATGGTTTTATTAATGCAGCCCTTTGCGTTTTAGCAATCCGCCTGTAGTATCGTCAATACTTTGTTGAACAATAAATGCCTTGGGATCTATCCGTAAAATGGTTTGTTTTAGCAAAGGGATCTCGAGCCGCGTAGCCACCGTGAAAACAATATCACGCGGATCGTTAATATGGCCATCCTTCCCATAACCGCTTTTGCCCTGGTAAATAGTTACACCACGCCCTAATGTTACCGTAATTGCCCTGCGGATGGCTTCACTATGCAGGGAGATAACCGTAATGCCCGAGTATTGCTCAATACCGTTCAAAATAAAATCTATCATTTTGGCGGCTGCCATATAGGTGAGGATAGAATACATGGCCGGTTCAACGCCCAGGAAAAAGGCAGCGAGGCCAAAGATCAATACGTTTAGTAACAGGATAAAGTCGCTCACTTTTAGTAATTGTGTTTTTTTGCTGACCAGCACAGCGGCAATCTCGGTGCCATCAAGCACTGCGCCGCCACGAATAGCCAAACCGCTGCCCGTACCAATAAATACGCCACCGAATACGGCCGTAAGCAGTTTATCGTGCGTAACATCCGGAAAGTTAATGAACACAAGGCTCACAGATAAAAGACCGATAGCTATAGTGCTTTTTATGGCGAAGTATAAGCCCAGTTTTTTGTAGCCAAGCCACAAGAAGGGCACATTGATAACAAATATAAGTATGGAAATAGGTATGGCCGACAGATCAGCTACCAGCATGGAGATACCGGTTACCCCGCCATCAATAAAATGGCTCGATAATAAAAAGCCTTTGAGGCCAAACGCAGCTGATATGATTCCCAGCCCTATCATTATTGAATCTTTAAATATCTTCATTCCCTTCATGTCCAAATATAACTTATCTGTGCCTAAAAACGCCCTCAAAACCGTGCTGTTTACCTCCTAAACCACTTTTTATTTACTATTTTTGGTACAAATATTTCATTTATTACATTAAAACTATGAAAGCACTTGCCTTTTTTATCGCCGCGTTACTGCTTACTACCATAACGTTTGCACAAGATAAAATAACCCCGGCAGCACCGGGAGTAACCTATGGCAAAACCATAACTGCCGATAAAGCCATAGATGTTACGGCCTTAAACAAAACGCTAAATACCGATTCGGTTTATAAGGGCAGGGTAACCGGTAAGGTGGTTGAGGTTTGTACCAAGAAGGGTTGTTTCATGAAAATAGCCCGGGAGAATGCCAGCCCCGTAATGATTAGATTTACCGACTATGCTTACTTTATGCCGCAAAATATTGTAGGTAAAACGGTAGTAGTTGAGGGCAAAGCCAATGTAAAAGAAACATCAGTAGCCCGCCTGCAACATTACGCCGCCGATGCCGGCAAAAGCAAAGACGAAATAGCTAAGATCACCCAGCCCAAAAAAGATATTGAGATTATGGCAGATGGGGTTTTGGTGGTTGATTAAGCGTTTGGATGAGTTCTCGCGCTTATTATTTGTGCTTATGAGTAATGGCAGTGCAATATCTAAGCCAGTGGATGCCACGTTTTTCGTGATTGTTTGTTTTTAAAGGAACTCAAGAGGTCTTCGCCGTACTTTTTCCGCAAAAGAAAGTAACCAAAGAAACTTAGCGCAGCGATCTCATGAACGTCTAAAATAAACGGCCGTGAATAAACTCCCGGCTGCACCAGCTTCTATGAAAGTTTCTGCTTTTGCTGGGCTTGTGCATCTGAAGCTGCTGATGCCGGATTTACGGTTAACGAGGGTGGGGTGCTTTTGGAGTACCATAGATAAAAATACTGGCCATCCTTTAATCCCTAAAATCAAGGTTCAAACAATTTTTTCTTTTTCTCGTCAGCAGATAAGCTTCGGACGAAAGCGGGCAGAACAATGGTGGCCTCGTGTGGTTGCGGGGGCATAGCAAGTTTTGCAGAAGGGGCAGTGAATTGGGGCAAATAATTGCAGCCCGTGGTTCTGACTGATTTGCAGGGCAAGGGCCTTGTGCGGCAAAGAAGCCTCTCTGGTGAAAGCCGTTTGGTTACTTTGTGGCTACAAAGTAACTGGCCCTCCCGCGGCCAAGAGCGGATATGCGACAAGCAATGCCACAACGCAAATCAACGCCAACAAAACCCTACCTCACCACAACCTGCGCTGTATTCCTGCTGATCTGCTCTAAGAGCACCTTTTTGCCTGCGGTTAGTTCGGCAACTGAATTTTGGCCGTAGTGCCGTATGGTAATGAGGGTTAAATCGTTATTGTATTTCACTTTAAAATCCTGTTGCAGGTTGGCAAGCAGTTTTTCAAAGCGTTCTTCATAAAAATCAAAACAAACCGAAAAACTAAGAGCTGATGTTTGCATTACATTAATCTTTACCTGGCTTTGCGCAAACAGGCGGAAGATCTCGCTTAAATGATCTTCGGATATAAAGGAATAATCCTTTGTGGATACCGATAGCAGTACCTGGTTTTGTTTTAAGATGATAACCGGTTTTTCAAATTTATTAACGCCATCCTCCTTAATAACCGTGCCGGGTGCGGTTGGATCTGTAAAGGGTTTTACAAGCAGGGGGATTTTGGCGTTTTGCAGGGGTTTTATGGTTTTTGGGTGGATAACGCTGGCACCGTAATAGGTCATCTCGATAGCTTCGGAATAGGAAAGTTCATCAAACTTTACGGTATCAGCAAAAAACTTAGGATCGGCGTTCAGGATACCGGGAACGTCCTTCCAGGTAGTAACCGACTCGGCACCCAGGCAAGCTGCAAAAATAGATGCCGTGTAATCGGAACCTTCGCGACCTAATGTTGTGGTAAAATTCTCAGATGTGCCACCCAAAAAACCCTGCGTAACTACAGCGCCCTTAGCCAGCAGCGCGGGAATATCCTTGCCAATACTGGCGCGGGTTTTATCCCATTGCACTATGCCTTCGCGGTAGGTGTTATCGGTATGTATGTAACCGCGTACATCAAGCCATTGACTTTTAATGCCGTCTTTATTTAAATAAGCGCTTACAATGCGGGTTGATACCAGTTCGCCTATGGATACGATCTGGTCGTAAATGAAATCGTAGCTGTCATGCGGTTCATCTTCAATGGCCCAGTCTATCTCAACAAAAGTATTGGCCACATCGTCAAAAACCTCGTGCGATGGTTCGAACAATTCGGAGAGGATATTATAGTGATATTCTTTGATGTCATTAAAAATATCGTGCATATCATCTGTCTGATCTACATAAGCTTTGGTAAGCCTTTCGAGCGCGTTGGTGGTTTTACCCATGGCCGATACCACAATAAGTAATTGCTGATCGCTATATTTTTTTACAACACTGGCTAAATTTATAATACCACCGGCATCCTTAACTGATGCACCTCCGAATTTAAAAACAAGCATTTATTTAATGTATTTAGCCACAACCGAACCGGGCTGTAGTAATGATTTTATTTGTGTAAAGGGAATAAACAGCTCGGTTATGCCGGCAGCATAAGGCTTAATCTCGTACTGGTTGTATACGAATTTTAAGCCCAGCGGCGTGATAACAAAGTTATCGTTCAGCGCGAATTTGTTGTCCTTGAAAAAGTAATCGCGCGCTAAAGAGGAGGTGTCTTTGAGTTTTTCATCCTTCCTGAAATTTCGCTCGGCCTCGGCGTTTAACTTATCCTGGTAACCAGCTGTAAGTATATCTTTCAGTTCGATGCTTTTGTTGCCTTTGGTATCCCAGTTAATAAAAAACGTAGCCGATGCGCCATGTGCCCCGCCCTGGAAGCTGTAACCGCCAAGTTGTAAAGTGGTAAGGCTGGAATCTTGCATCAATACTTTGGCATAGCTGTCCAGCGTAAAAAACATTACCGACCGCGGATCTGTCTTCCTGAAATCGGTGTAGGCTTTTAAAAAGTTTTTGCCCATTAGTTCAATACTGCTGTCGGGCTTGCCATCCATAGCAAACAGACTGGTTAGCTTGCGGGTAACAGAATCGTTCAGCGTTTTCTGATTATTGAAAACAGGGTATCTAACTTTTACTACCGTACAGGTGCTGTCGGGTTTATCACCGCAATCGGCAGCGCGTTCGTGAATGGTTTTATAGCTGTAAGCAAGCGTGTCCTTAAAGACGGTTTCTGCCTTTTTATTGGTATCAACACCCCACTGGCATGACGATGCTGTGGCCATTGCCGCGAACAATAAACTGAACCTGTATATGGTTTTCATAGTTAGTAGTTTAAAAGCTGTTCTTTTGATAACGAAGCGTTAAGCCATCCGGCCTCAATATTGGCTTCGTATTTATTATAAAAGTTGATGGCGGGTTCGTTCCAGTCGAGTACCTGCCAAACCATACCGCTAAAACCAAGTTCTTTGGCTTCCTGTATAAGCCTGTTGAACAATAGCTTGCCTAATCCCTTGCCGCGATAGGCTTCGGTAATGATCAGGTCTTCCAAATACAAGCGACTGCCTTTCCATGTAGAGTATCGGATATAATAAACCGCGAAACCCACTATTGCCCCCTCAACTTCGGCCACAAAAGCTTTCCACACGGGTTTGGCACCAAAACCGGCCTCAATAAATTCATCTAAAGTAACGGTAACTTCCTCCGGAGATTTTTCAAAGAGTGCCAGCTCATGTACCAGTTCCATCAGGCGCGGGCAATCTTCTTTTACAGCAATTCTTAAATTAGTCATTTTGTCATTAAGTCATTTCGCTTCGCTGTCATTAGCTATGCTGTCATTAGTCATTAGCTTCGCGTCATTAAGTCATTTCGCTACGCTGTCATTCGCTTAACGCTTTGTTCTTCGTGCTCGATCCCAAAAGTCGCACCTCGATCCCCGCACCTCGCTCAAAAACACACTCATCTGATCTCACACCTCCGACCTCCCAAATCAATTATTCTTCCAATGCTTCACCACCCGACCGCCAAAAATGGTACTGCCTACACGGATCATGTTGCTGCCCTGTTCAATGGCCAGTTTGTAATCGTTTGACATGCCCATTGATAAAATGTTAAAACTATCCACTTTTCTGAAATAGCTTTGCTTTATGCCGTCAAAAAAGGTCTTTAGTTCGTAATATTCGTCTTTTATCTGCTTCTCGCTGTCTGTATTGGTGGCAATGCCCATCAGTCCGCGTATGCGGATGTGTTGGAATGTGGCAAACTCATCGCTGCGAAGCAGTTCAATAGCTTCGTCAAAACCCAAACCAAATTTGGTTTCTTCATCAGCAATGTAAATTTGCAGCAGGCAGTCAATCACCCGGTTTGCTTTTTCGGCATGTTTATTTATCTCCTGCAAAAGCTTAATGCTATCAACAGATTGTATCATGCTAACAAAAGGAGCGATGTATTTTACCTTGTTGCTTTGCAGGTGCCCTATTAGGTGCCACTCAATATCTTTAGGTAGTTGTTCGTGTTTTTCAACCAGCTCCTGCACGGTGTTTTCGCCAAATAAACGCTGCCCGGCGTCGTAAGCTTCCTGCAGGTCGGCGGCGGGTTTTGTTTTTGATACCGCCAATAATAATACCTTACTTGCTTCCGTTTCTTTTTTTAAACTTTTGATGTTATCTGCAATGCTCATTTATCCGTAAATTTGCGTTATCAATCTGAAAATTTGAGAATTTGAAGATTTGAAAATGTTCACCGGTTTAAACAGGTATTTTCAAATTGCCGAATTTTCAAATTTTCAAATCAAATTAATTAGCCGCTAAATTACAGAATGCATAAATATTTAATCTTGTTTTTTTCAGCAACACTTTTTTTGTGTGGCTGCAAAGGCAATGGCACCCCAAGCGGGATCATAAAACCCGAAGTAATGACAGGCTTGCTCCTGCAAATTCACCTTATTGACGGCTCATTGTACAGCAGTGTACAAATGCCGGACAGTTTGTATAAATACGGGCACGGCAAGTATGAGGCAGCCTTAAAAAAGTTCCATGTAGATTCGGCCCAATTCAGGAAAAGCATGAATTACTATGCCAATGAATCGGGCAAGTTGTATGCTATATATGATTCTGTGGATAATAAACTTAAAAAACTTACGGATTCCGTAAACGTAGCAAGCGCTAAGGAACGGGCCATCACCCGCAAGGCCGATTCATTAAAAACCGATTCGGCATTAAAATCGCGCCGCAAACCGCTCACACCTGCCCAGCGGATGGATTCGGCCAGAAATGTGTCGGCACGACAAAGGATATCTTCAAGAATGGATTCGATCCGGAAATTAAATTTAAAACGTTTACATGCTATACCCAAAAAATAGTGTTGATAAGCTTGGGTTTACCGAGGTAAAGGAATTAATAAAAGCGCATTGCCTTAGCGAAATGGGTCAGCAAATGGTTGACAAGATTCAGGTGATGAGCAATTTCGACCAGATCTACAAGTTTTTAAACCAGGCCAATGAGTTCAAAAATATCCTGGTTAACGATGCCGCACTCCCCATACATCACTTTTTCGATATAAAAACTCTTGCCAATAAAGCCCGTATCGAAGGCGTTTTTTTGAGCGAGGAAGAATTTTACCAGGTGCAGGCTTCGTTGCAAACCGTGTTTGCGGTAATAGGTTATTTTAGTGAACGGGAAGGATTATACCCCAACCTTGAAGCTTTATTTGAACACTTACCCATTGAAAAGGCCATTCTTAAAAAGATAGATGCCATTATTGATCCTAAAGGAAAAATAAGACCAAACGCATCCCGCGATCTGCAGGAAATTACATCGGGCATTGCCAAAGCCGAGCAGGAAGCCAGGAGAAAGATAGATCAGATCTTCAAAAACGCATCATCAAGCGGATGGACGGCCGATGGCTCTCTGACCATACGTGACGGCCGCCTTTGTATACCCTTATTGGCTGAGAATAAACGTAAACTTAAAGGCTTTATTCATGACGAGTCGGCATCGGGCCAAACCGTTTATATGGAGCCCGAGGAAGTGTTTACCCTCAACAACCGCGTACGCGACCTTGAGTTTGAACGCCGCCGCGAGATAGTAAAAATATTAACCGCCCTAACTAATGAACTGCGGCCATACACACCGCTTTTACTGTCGTACCATAGTCTGCTTACCAAACTGGATTTTGTGCGCGCCAAAGCCCTGTTTGCCATAGATGTAGAGGCTGAAATGCCGCAGGTGGTTAATGAGCCAAAGCTTAAACTATTTAATGCCCGGCACCCGCTGTTGTTCCTCAATTTTAAAAAGGAGCAAAAAACAGTGGTGCCATTGAATGTACATATTGATGAGGGTACGCGTATTATCGTGGTATCGGGGCCAAATGCGGGCGGTAAATCTGTTTGTATGAAAACAGTTGGCCTGCTGCAAATGATGGTGCAGGCCGGTTTGCTGATCCCCGCTGCGGAGGCCAGTGTGGTTGGCGTATTTAAACAGGTTTTTGTTGATATTGGCGATGACCAGTCGATTGAAAGCGATTTGAGTACATACAGCGCGCACTTGTCAAAAATGAAGGCTTTTGTGGAAGATGCCAACGGCAAAACGCTGATACTGATAGATGAATTTGGTACCGGTACCGATCCGCAGTTTGGCGGACCAATAGCCGAGGCCGTGCTGGAATCGCTTAACCATAAAAAGGTGAAGGGGATGGTTACCACGCACTACTCCAACCTCAAGATCTTCGCCAGTAATACCGATGGGATAGAGAACGCTTCTATGCTGTTCAATAACGTGGAGATGAAACCGCTTTACCGGCTGGAAATTGGTAAGCCGGGCAGCTCCTATGCTTTTGAAATAGCGCAAAAGATAGGCTTGCCTCAAAATGTGCTTAACCTCGCCAGAAATAAAATAAGCGAAGGACAAAAAAAGGTAGATACCCTGCTGGTTGACCTGGAACGCGAGAAACGTGAAATTTTTGAAACCAAACAAAAGCTGGATAAGCAGCAGCGCCGCGTTAACGAGCTGCAGGCCGAAAACGAGAAGCTGAAAAGCTACCTGGAGGAAAACAAAAAAGTACTCATTCGCGAAGCTAAGGATCAGGCTAAAAATATTATCCTGAATGCCAATAAACTGGTGGAAAATACCATATCTGAAATAAAAAGCAGCAATGCCGATAAGGAAACTACCCGCAACCTGCGCGAAAATCTTAACATTGAACTTAAAAAGAACACTGTTAAGCCCGAGCCGGTAAAACCAACCGCAGCAGCCGATGAAGAGCTGAAACCCGGCGACTGGGTAAAACTGGTTGATTCGGAAACTACAGGGCAGGTAATTGAGCTGATAAAGGATAACGTGGTGATTGCCATTGGCGATTTACGTACGGTAGCTAAAAAGAAACGGGTTGTAAAGGTTAGTAAATCGGCAGTGCCAAAAGAGATACGGCGCACCATGAATTCGCACACCAGTGATTTTGCCAGCTTTAGTCCGGAGATTGACGTACGTGGTATGCGCACTGAAGATGCCCTACATTCGATAGAAAAGCTTTTTGACCGTGCGCTGATGATGGGTTTCAACAGCCTTAAAATTCTGCATGGCAAGGGCGACGGCATCCTGCGTAAAATGATAAGACAATACCTCAAAAAATATGAACAGGTAGACCGTATGGAAGATGAGCATGCCGACAGGGGCGGAGATGGGATAACTTATGTATATTTGAAATAACCAAATTATTGCATAAAATGACCCTAAAGAGTATCACCCCCATGTTATATACCCGTCAAGTACGGGAAAGCGTTGATTTTTACATAAACAACTTAGGTTTTACTTGTGTTGGCTTTGATGAAAACTGGGGATGGGCTACCGTAAGCCGGGACGATATTGAAATTATGTTTGCCTTACCTAATGACCATACCACTTTTACCGTACCCAAGTTTACGGGTTCATTCTACATCCGTACCGATAAGGTTGACGAGCTTTGGAACGAACTGAAGGAACACGCCGTAATTTGCTACCCTATTGAAACTTTTGATTACGGAATGCGTGAGTTTGCCGTGTTTGATTATAATGGGTATCTGCTGCAGTTTGGTACCCCGGTGGATTAGGTGGGGCGGTATTTGCTTTTAGGAAACTTGCCGCAGATTACTCACCCGACCATCGCTGCGCTCGGCCACCCTCTCTGCGGCAAGCCGCAAAGAGGGTACTGGATAGTTTGGTATTATTTAGAAGATATCATTAGAAAAGTAGTAGAAAAAAAAGTTTTCACCCTCTTTGCGGCGAAGCCGGAGAGAGGGTCGGCCAGCGAAGCGGAGCCGGGGTGAGTCGAACCGTATGCAATTCCACATAGCATGCATCCTGAAAAATAGTTTCCTTCTTATAATTCTCAAAAAGCCGTATAAGTTTTATAAATTTATCGGGATAACCTGTTTAAACATGTGTAAATTATACTCCTTTGGTCTGTTTTTATTTTTTGTAGTTGTATCATTAAATAGCTGCGCTCAGGGTTTTGTATTAAAAAGCAAGGATACGCGCATCCGCTATACGGGGCGTATTAATATGACAGATGAGGCTGCGGAAATGTATTGGACAGGTTCATCGATAAAGTTCAATTTTAATGGCAGCGGTGTATCGGCTGTGTTACAGGATGAGCGTGGCGATAATTATTTTACCGTGATATTGGACGGCCAGGTAATAAACACCCTCCATCTGGAGAATATGAAAAAAAACTATACGCTTGCCCAGGGTTTACCCGCCGCTCCGCATAGCATCGAGCTGTTTAAACGTACCGAGTGGGAAATGGGCAAGACCACCTTTTTTCAGTTTGTTTTGGCAAAGGATGCTACCGTGTTGCCGGCCTCGCCGGCAAAAAAACGGAAGATTGAGTTTTTTGGAAATTCCATTACCTGTGGCTATGCTGTTGAAGACACCACCGGACAGGACAGGGGTAGCGCACCTTACGAAAATGGCTATATCAGCTATGCTGCCATTACCGCCCGCCATTACAATGCCGATTATGTTTGTACCGCGAAAAGCGGCATAGGTGTTATGGTAAGCTGGTTTCCGCTTATTATGCCCGAAATGTACAACCGGCTGGATGCTACTGACCCAACCAGTATTTGGGATTTTAGCAAATACACGCCCGATGTGGTTGTTATCAACCTGTTTCAAAATGATTCGTGGATAGTGAACATGACCGATAACCCGCAGTTTAAGGAGCGCTTTGGTACTAAAAAACCCGATGAAGAACAGATAGTTAAAGCGTATCGTGATTTTGTAAAAACCATCCGAAAAAAATACCCCAAAGCTCAGATCCTTTGTATCTTGGGTGCTATGGACGCCACCAAAGCAGGTTCGCCATGGCCGGGATATATTGAAAAAGCCGTTGCGGGTTTAAATGATAAAACCATCTACACGCACATGATCCCCTACAAAAATACTAATGGTCACCCCAGCACCAAAGAGCAACAAGCCATGGCCGATGATCTGATTGGGTTTATGGATAAAACGGTACGCTGGTAAGCGCTTGATGTGCCGATATGCAGATTTCAGATATGCAGATTGTCTGAACCTTTATTCTTAGGAATACAGGATTACCCTGATTTATATAAAAGAACAGATGAAGGTTGATCTAAAAATCAATCATCATCTGCTCTTTTTATTTATCTGCACATTTGTAATCTGCATATCTGCACATCAAATAATTATTCCCCCACTTTCTGCTGGTCCGGCACCTCGTTTGGGCCGGGGATATTTTCCTGCTTTTTGTTATTATTTCCGTCGTCATCGGCAGTGCCTTCCTGGTAGGGTTGCTGGTTTTGCGGGTTGGGCGTTTTGTTGCCCTCGCTGTCGGTATCCTGTCCGCTGTTTTCGTCAGATCTACCTGTTTGTGCCGCGCCTGTTGCGGCGCTATAGTTTGATTGGCCTTGTTGGTTAGGATCTTTAAAATTATTGTTCTCCGGGTGTTCTTCGGATGGCTGTGTACGTCGGAAATACTCATTGGTGTAACCCGCTGTTTGTGATGGATTTGCAGGGTCATCCCCTGATGGGGTAAGGTTATTCTCGCCGAAATTATGGCCGCCCATAGGGTGGCCTTCCATACCCGGCGCGTTTTGATCTTTCATATCATCTTTTGAAGTTGGGAAGCCATGTTGCAGGTCTTTTTCTTCCAGATTGTCGTCGTCTACGCGGTAGCCGGTTGGTTTATTGTTCTCTGGTTGCTGCTGATCATGTTGATCGTTACGCAATTCATTATCTTCAAGTTTCATAGATGTATTATTATTGATGTATAAATTATAAGTATGAATTTTTCTAATTGTTTTGAATATTTAACTTAAAGGATAATTTGCGATGGGGGGGTGAATGTCCGGTGCTTTTAGCTCTTTGTCTTTAATCTTTCATCCCTTGTCTTTTATCTTTCAATCCTTGCTCTTTCCTCCCCATCCTTAATCCAAAATTGACTAATTTTACATCAACCAATTATTTAACATGAACAAAGTAGTTAGTGGTGCCGATGAGGCCATCCGCGATATTGCCGATGGTATGACCTTGATGTTGGGTGGCTTTGGACTATGCGGTTTACCCGAAAAATGTATTGCCGCCCTTGTAAAAAAAGGCGTAAAGGAGCTTACCTGTATCTCCAATAATGCCGGGGTTGACGACTTTGGCATTGGCCTGATGCTGAAACAGCGGCAGGTTAAAAAAATGATCTCTTCATACGTGGGCGAAAATGCCGAGTTTGAACGCCAGTTGCTTAGCGGCGAGCTGGAGGTAGAGCTTATTCCCCAAGGTACGTTGGCAACCCTTTGCATGGCCGCGGGGTACGGAATGCCCGCCATATTTACCCCCGCCGGTGTAGGTACCGAAGTAGCTATAGGCAAAGAGATCCGCAATTTTAGCGGTAAAGATTATTTAATGGAGATGGCTTTTGATGCCGACTTCGCGATAGTTAAAGCCTGGAAAGGCGACACTATGGGTAACCTTGTTTACCGATCAACCGCCCGCAATTTTAACCCGGTAATGGCCATGGCTGGTAAAATTACCATTGCCGAAGTAGAAGAATTGGTACAACCCGGCGAACTTGACCCAGACCATATTCACACCCCCGGCATCTACGTTCATCGTATTTTTCAGGGCGAGAATTATGAAAAAAGGATTGAGCAGCGGACGGTACGGATTAGGGAACAAGGATAAAAGAACAAAGATAAGAGATTTGTCATTGCGAGGTACGAAGCAATCTCATAGGATGGGCGTACACTTAGCAAATGGGATTGCCACGCTATCGCTCGCAATGACATAGTGAATAGTCGGCGTTATTAAATCGAAAGAAGTTATGTTAGACAAACAAGGAATAGCAAAGCGAATAGCTAAGGAAATAAAGGATGGTTACTATGTTAACCTGGGGATAGGAATCCCTACGCTGGTGGCCAATTACATTCCCGAAACAATGGATGTGGTGCTGCAGTCAGAAAACGGACTGCTTGGTATGGGACCTTTCCCGTTTGAAGGGGAGGAGGATGCGGATGTGATAAACGCAGGCAAACAAACCATTACCATGCTCCCCGGCTCGGCCATATTTGACTCGGCTATGAGTTTTGGGATGATCAGGGCGCGTAAGGTTAACCTCACTATCCTGGGCGCCATGGAAGTATCTGAAAACGGCGACATAGCTAATTGGAAAATCCCCGGAAAAATGGTTAAAGGCATGGGCGGCGCCATGGACCTGGTGGCATCTGCCGAAAACATCATAGTAGCCATGCAGCACGTTAACAAGGCCGGCGAATCAAAACTACTGCCCCAATGTTCGTTACCGCTAACCGGCGTTCACTGTGTTAAAAAAATAGTAACCGAACTTGGTGTATTTGACGTATTACCTCAGGGCGGATTTAAACTGCTGGAACGTGCCCCCGGCGTATCTGTAGAAGAAATAATTAAAGCAACTGCTGGTAAGCTGATAGTTGAAGGAGAGATACCGGAGATTTTGATTTGAAAAATAGTTCAATTTGAAGATTTGGTGATTTGAAAATTTGAAGATGAGTAGAGATTTTGAATTTAAACATGGTAATTAATCATCCTAATCAAAAAATCATTTGAATTTGAAATCATCATCAAATTTTCAAATTAAAAAAGCTTCTTTCTCAATTCAGTCGAAATTTCTTCTGTTACTCTTATGATATCATCTGCAACGTGGGTGTTGTTGGTGATAACCTTGTCGCACTCATCTTTGTAGGGCAGTAGAAATTCTTTGTAGGCAGGTACAACATGGTTTATCCACTTGTACATCACGTCATCGTACGAATATCCGCGCTCTATCAGGTCGCGTTTAATGCGTCGCTGCAGGGCAATATCTTCATCGGCATCAATAAATACCTTCATATCCAGCAGTTTGGAGATCTCCTTAAAATGCAGGATAAACAAACCTTCCACTATCATAATAGGGGCGGGTTTTATCTCCAGGATCTTGGGAATAGCTGTAGGATTATTAAATGTGTATTCGGGTTTAAGAATGGTTTCTTTATTTAGCAGTTTGCCAATATCCTCTTGAAAATGCAGGTTATCAATAGTAGATGGCAAATCGAAATTATACAGTTTATTTTCCTCTGGCGTCATGTTATGGGCCACGGGAATGTAGTAATCATCCTGCGATACAAGGCAAACTTCTTCGGCAGTAAAATGCTCCAGAAAACACTTCAAAAAAAAAGTTTTGCCAGATCCGCTACCTCCGGCAATACCAATAATATAAGGTTTATTCATTCGGACTACCGTAGCTGATAATTACGTGGATACGTTTGTCTAATGCGCCCAATGCGTCGGCGGTATTTTTAGTCATTACAATAAGTACATCCTTGGTGGCTTCACTATCCGTAAACCGGCCTACAACCTTGGCGTAGGTGGTATGGTTGTTCATGGGGTTGGTTATTTTTATAACCGTGCCAATTGGCGCTGTGCGGTGTAAAACAAGTTCTTTTTTAGGGTCGAGGCTGGTATCATCAATCCAGGTGGCTACCCCTTTTTCGTTCTTTTCGTATAAGCCAAAGCGGTTGGCTTTAAATTTGGCGTCGGCACTGTCAACAGCCATTGCAGATGAGTCTGGTTTAAGCACATCCTGTTTGGCAACCGGCCTGTCTTCGGGCGGCATACCGGTGCGTACCTTAATGATCTGATCAGGTTTAAGATCATTTGTAGTAAGACCATTCAATTTAATAATATCATCAACAGATGTATTAAAGCGTTTGGCTATCGAAAAAAGGGTTTCGCCGGCCGATACTTTGTATTGCTGTACGTTGGTGATATTATCCGGTGCAGCAGGTGTATTGGTTGTCGGCTGTTGTTGCTGTACCGGTGGTGCTTGTACAACCGGCGTTGCTACCTGTGGTTTTGGCTGTGTAACCGGGGTTTGTACCGGCGGTGCCTGCACGGGTGCCTTTGTAACGGGTTGGGTAACCGGCGGCTGTACTTGCGGTTTTGTTTGTGTAACGGGTGTTGTTGTTTGTGCTGCCTGTCCGTCAAATGATAGTTGGGTTGGCACTTTAATAATCCCGCCTATTTTTAGCGCGGCGTTGTTATTAAATGCGATGATATCCTTTGGGCTTACTTTATAACGGCGACCGATTGAATAATAATTATCCTTTGGATCGAGTTTGTGAAGAATAACTTTTTTGCCGTTCTGGTTTTCGACTCCGATAGAGTCCCTGGAAACTGATGTTGCAAAAACGGATATGGAAAGTGTAAGTAGGGGGGTGACCAATAATGCGATCTTTAATTTCATAATAAACTATAATACAGTAATTTATAAGTTCAATACTATTAATTCTGATCTGTTTTTGAGGTAGATCAGGTTGCTTTTATGTATAACAAACGCTTCGGGCTGCAATTTTTGTATACCGGTGTTCAACAAATCATGATAAACAATTGCGCCATCGTTGTTAAATATATACAAGTGTTGTTTTAGCTCCTGTTTTAAAAACGTGTGCAAAGATACAATTCTGAAATTATTGTGGTTCATGTAATGCACCGTATTTGCATAAGGCTCGTAGGGTAGGATAATACCGGTTAAAAGTTGCGCTGGCAGCAACTCGGGAACAAGGATGCTGTTGCTTGCCTCGGTATCAAGCACGGGTTGGTAGCTTCTGATGGTTTGCCCGGTTTTAATATCGGCCAGCAATAATTTTTTAGGCTGAAGCTGCGCATTATAAACCACCGGACCGTTAATGGTAAGGTGGTCGAACGCAAGGGTATAATCGCTCCACAACAGCTGGCCGGTAGCACTGTCGACAGCGATAAGGCCTTTATGATTAGGGCCGCTTGCTGATTGGTAATTGTGTATAAGCAGTACGCCGTTGTAAGTGGTTTCTATACCGGTAAGCCAGCGTTCGGGCGTGGTGAGGTTGGTAAAATTGACCGTTCCATCGGTAAGGTTTATCGAACCAAAGGCGGCTTGTTTTTCTTCAGTACTTCTTATTTCAAGGAGCAGGGTATTGCTTAAATCGTCAATTTCCATGCGCCAAACGGGCCACTGAAAAGGTACGGTTATTAAAGGTAGCAATTGTGTCATAAAGTGTGCAAATATGCTCATTTAAGTTAAAGACTGCTTAAATTTACCAAACATTGCTGCAAGGCATTTGTTAAAAAACTAAAATCACTATTACTATGAACGCTAAAGAAATAAGCCTTGAAGAAGGCAAAGTAAGACCAGTTGTTGACCACCTTAACGACTTGCTTGCAAACTACCACATTCATTACCAAAAACTACGCGGCTGCCACTGGAATGTAAAAGGCCCAAGCTTTTTTACCCTGCACCTTAAGTTTGAAGAATTATATACCGCCGCACTGCTTACCATTGATGAGCTTGCCGAAAGGATCCTGTCGTTAGGTAAACCGCCGTACAGCACTTTTAAAGATTATATTGAAACTTCAGAGATAAAAGAGATACAAACTATTGGTTTAAAAGATACGCTGATGGTGAAAGCTATTATTGCAGACCTTGCCGCACTTATTGCTAAAGAAAGGGAAATACTGGACATTACCGCCGAAGCCGGTGACGATGGTACCAACGATATGGTGAACCGCTTTATGCAATTCAATGAAAAAAATACCTGGATGCTGCGCTCATTTGTTAACGAGGACTAAGCAAACACTCCGTTATTGAAAAGCCTTCCCGATTTATTGGGGAGGCTTTTTTGTTGTAGGTCTTTTCGCCCTAAAAATGTCGCATTTGGCCATTAGTGGTTTAAAAATATTGCCCTACTTTTATCAAAAAGAAAATCACTAAATAAAACAAATATGGAAACTGCAGGTAAAACACCCATAACAGTACAAGCCACAGTAAATGCACCAATTGCAAAGGTTTGGGAATTTTGGACCAAGCCCGAACACATTACCCAATGGTGCAACGCATCTGACGATTGGCATGCACCCTTTGCCGATAACGACCCGCGTACAGGCGGCAAATTTAAAACAACTATGGCCGCTAAAGACGGCAGCTTCAGCTTTGATTTTGAAGGTGTTTACACCAACGTGCGGGACAACGAGGTAATTGAATATGCACTTGGCGATGGCCGCGAAGTAAAGATTGATTTTGTTGCCAATGGCGATGTTACGGAGATAACCGAAACCTTCGACCCTGAAACCACAAACCCTATTGAAATGCAGCAGGGCGGCTGGCAGGCCATTCTCAATAACTTTAAAAAACATGCCGAAGCAAACGCTTAACCAGGCATATTTGACGCCATAAGGGAACAAACGGTTGCTGCATTGCCATAATATAACCAATAACTGACAACTTATTGTTGCAAGATATTATCATTGGTGATATATTTGCCCCGCAGCTAAACAATTGTAAGGCTGCACTTCATTCCCTTATGGTGTAATGGTAGCACTTCTGATTCTGGTTCAGACAATTGTGGTTCGAGTCCATGTGAGGGAACGCTAAAGAGGATTATTTAATATCTTAAAAACAAAAAATGCCTTTAATTATAATTGAAGGCATTTTTTGTTTCCTATGATGCTATAATGTCGCATCAATTCTGACGTTTTTAACAGTCCAGATTAATGACCTTGATCAACAGAACTTTTATGTTTTTAAGGTTTTCTGTTTGTTGCGCAGCATGATCATCGCCTTATCCGCGCGTACCTTGCGGGTATCTTCCTGCTTGGCAGATCCTACCCAATCGCAGTAACCCTGTTTGTATGATCTGGACAGGCTTTCAAAAAAAGCATTGGCTTCTGCGTCGTCATTTAACAGCACCTGCAATTCTGCCGGTGTGCCTTCAATATGTTCTCCTTTTTTTAGCATGATATTTTGCCGGGCTATGTTTAATAGTTGGGCATGGGCAATATAAGTACTTTGATTTAAAGTTTAGTTTGCATGCCCGTGTTAATTGTGCTTCAACAAATCGTATCAACCTTTCTTCAAAACAAATCAATTGTTAAGGGTGGTAAAAAGGGTATCGCATTTTAAATTACTTTTATTTCGCGTTAAACCAATGATCCTTTGTTAGCACGCAGACTTGTATTTGCTAACCGGGGTGTATTATCTGAACTATGAATTTTAAAAAACTCATCACTATAGCCTTAGTGGCTGTACCCTCTCTGTTATTTGCCCAGGAATGGCAACCCAAAAAGGCAGTTTTAATGACCCGTTTTGCAAAGGATGTTAACCCCAAAAGCGTATTGCCCGAGTATCCGAGGCCGCAAATGGTACGTGCCAACTGGCTTAACCTTAATGGTGTTTGGCAATACCAGCCGGGCACTAAGGGCGAGGCTGTACCTGCCGGCAAGCTGGCAAAAACAATCCTGGTTCCGTTCCCGGTTGAGTCTGCATTGTCGGGCGTTATGGAACAGCACGACAGGCTTTGGTATCGCCGTAAATTTACTGTTCCGGCGGCGTGGAAAGGCCAGCAGGTATTACTGCACTTTGGCGCGGTTGATTACGAAACCGAAGTTTTTGTTAACGGAAAAAGCCTGGGCACACATACCGGCGGTTATGACCCTTTTAGCTTTGATATTACACCGGCCATAAAAGGCGCGGGTGAGCAGGAAATTACCGTAAGGGTATTTGACCCAACCGACGATGCCGGCTTCCCGAGGGGTAAGCAAAGCCTGCATCCGCAGGGTATTATGTATACCTCAACAACAGGGATCTGGCAAACCGTTTGGCTGGAACCCGTTCCGGTAACCAACATTAATGATTTTACCATTACGCCCGATATTGATAAATCGGTAGTTAACATCAAAATAAATGCCGGTGCCAATGCTGCCGGTTATGCCGTAACTATTAAAGTAAAAGACGGCAGCAAGGTTGTGCAAACCGCAACTGGCAATGCCAACGAAGAAATAACGGTGCCCGTTCCGGATGCCAAATTATGGTCGCCAGATTCACCTTTTTTGTATGACCTGGATATCGCCCTTACTAAAAATGGTAAAAATGTAGATGCGGTAACCAGCTATTTTGGTATGCGCAAAATTTCTGTTGGGGTTGAGGATGGCTACAAAAAGCTGTACCTGAACAATAAGTTCCTTTTCCAGATTGGTCCGCTTGACCAGGGTTTTTGGCCAGATGGTATCTACACCGCACCAACGGATGCTGCCATCAAAAACGATTTGCAAATGATCAAAAACTTTGGCTTTAACATGGTGCGCAAACACATCAAAGTTGAGCCATACCGTTGGTATTACTGGGCCGATAAACTGGGCCTTATGGTTTGGCAGGATATGCCATCGCCAAACTCGTATACCGAGCATACGCCACCTGTTGATACCGCCGCTTTTGCATCAGAGCTTACGCGTATGATAAAAACACATTATAACACGCCAAGTATTGTTACCTGGGTGGTATTTAACGAAGGGCAGGCACAACACAACACGCCGGGTTTGGTTGATATGGTACACAGGCTTGATCCCAGCCGTTTAATTAACCAGGCCAGTGGCGGCGGTCACTTTGGTGTGGGCGATTTTCTTGACATTCACAGTTACCCGCCTCCGGGTGTACCTAACAGCAGCACACAGGTTTTAGCCTGCGGCGAATACGGTGGTATAGGCTATATTTTCCCTAAGCACATCTGGAAATCGGGCCCTACTTATATCATGATCGATAACGAAAAGGACTACACCAACCTGTATGATTCTTACGCTAAAGACCTGGTTATGTATAAAACCAACAACGGTTTAAGTGCCGCAGTTTACACCGAAACCACCGATGTTGAGGTAGAGCTGAACGGCTTGCTTACTTACGACCGCGAGATTGTTAAAGGCGCGGTTGAAAAGATCAGGGCATCAAACGTGGCGGCAATCAATGATCACATTTATTTAAAAGAGCTTTTACCATCGTCTCAAAAAGAAGGTCGCGACTGGAAGTATACCTTTGATAAACCTGCCAATGGTTGGTTTAACGGTAAGTTTGACGATGCCGCGTGGAAAACAGGCCAGGGTGGTTTTGGTACCAGCTTTACGCCAGGCGCCAATGTTAAAACGGTATGGAACACCAATAACATTTGGATTCGCCAGGAATTTACGCTGGGCGACCTGAGCAAAATAAATCGTACCGATCTTGTGCTGTACATGCACCATGATGAAAACTGCGAGGTGTATATCAACGGCGTAAAGGCCGTGGTGCGCGATGATTTTACATCTGGCTATGGCGTAATAGCCATGAGTCCTGAAAGCCAGAAGGCCCTTGTTGCCAACGGAAAAAATGTAATTGCCATACACTGTAAGCAAACAAAAGGAGGGCAGTATATTGATGCCGGCATCTCCGTTTTAACAAAAGACAAACCTGCTTTTTAACCTTTATCCATATCCCTGCATTACAACCGGCCTCAACGAAAGTTAAGGCCGGTTTTTTGTTAGATAAATTATAGTGAAATATTAAGAGGCAATATTATATTTGGCCATCCTATTATAACCTGATGACAACCTGCTACCTTAAATTTAAATTACCTTCTGCATTCCTGTTTTTAATTTTATTACTGCCTGGCCTTAATGCTTTTGCCCAAAAAAAAGAAGTAACCATTACCGGTAACATTAATAACCTGGTGCAAAACCCGGGCTTAATTGACGTGTATTCGTTTAAGTACAGCGATATGGCAACAGATAAGGACATGATTATCCCCATAAATAAGGATGCGCAGGGTAACTTTAAAGTGGTTTTCGCGATAAATGGTTACCAGGAAATATCGTTACGCCAGGCTGCAAAATTGCCAAAAGGAATAAACCTGGAGGCGGGCGTTACCCAGTTTGATTTTTACGTGAGCCCGGGCCAGCATCTAAATTTTAGTTTCTACATGTCTGCCGATTACTCGGACCGGAAGATAATTTTTACCAAAGACGGGGCCTTATTTAATAACCAGATGCTGGCCTATTACAACAGCCTCCAACGTTCCGGTGTGGATGATTCTTTGCGTAATCAATCGGATGAGCTGATTAAAAAAGGAATCCCATACCTGAAAAAGTACCTGAACGAGCAATTGGTTTTAGCCCTGGAGTTTAACAATAAATATTTTGGCCCTGACGATAAAACAGGCAAGAACCCTAATGATAAAGCCCTTGGAAAAGGAAAGTTTAATACCGTGGAAGGCAATATGGTTAAAAAGCAGGCCGAGCTTAATTTGCGGTACAGCGCCGCCAACGCTATTATGCGGGCTATGGTCGTTAACAATGTAAATGATCCGCGGCTAAATGATTATTTAAAGGAATTTAAGGTTAAGCTTAATGATCCTGCCATGTATGGTACCGATATTTATAAAGACTTTTTGCACCATTATTTTATGGTAATGGGTAGGGCTGCCGATAAAAAGGCACCAGACGTTATCATTCTTAATAAGGATATTGCCACCTTTATTGTACAAAACCATCCCGAGCTGGAGGATGATGACAAGGCGCTTGCCAAAAAGATACTGGATACCATTAATAAACCCACCGAAGATGAAATTAACAGGTTTCTAAATCAGGTGGCCACCCGCTATGTAAATGAATACATGGCAAACAGGCCGCATAACCTGCCCGGTTTTGATTATGCGCTTACCATTAAAGATCCGTTTTTGAGGGATTTGTACGCAACAAGGGTTTTATATCAGCAAATTAACGGCAACATTGGTTTTATTAAGCCCAACCTATCCGCTTATCTTAAAAACGTACGGAGCGGCTATATCAAAGATGATTTTTTAGCTTACTATCAGCAGGAAATTGATAAAATAAACAATAGTACGCTACCAGCGAAAGCGGTGCTTTACAGCCCTAAGCAATTAACGGGTACCGATCCTTTTAAAAGGGCGATAGCCAAATATAAAGGGAAAGTAGTTTATGTAGATGTGTGGGCCACCTGGTGTATGCCCTGCCTTGGCGAAATGGAAAACTCGCAAAAGCTGCGCGAGAAATTGGCCGGTAAGGATGTTGTATTTGTTTACTTGTGCATCAGTTCGCCGGATGATAAAACCTGGAAAAGCCTTATTGGTACTAAAAATATCGAAGGGGAGAATTACTTTCTGAATTACAGTCAATCGCAAGCCGTGTTAAAAAGCTTTAAGATAACCGGCATCCCTTATTATTTACTTGTTAATAAAGACGGAACCGTAGCAAAAGCCAACGCCGGCCGGCCGGGCGATGACGAAACGATTGATAGCATAAACAGCCTGTTGAGGAAATAGAAAAGCAAAATACAATCACAAAAAAAGACCTGCCATTTTTAAATAGCAGGTCTTTTTTTATGTAGAATAGTTTTTTTACTTTTTGGTTGGCGGCACTATCTGCATAAAATAAACTATGCTGCTGCCCTCGTATGATTGTATATCGCCGGTTGGGCAGGGGATTGCGTAATTGCGGAAGGTAAGGTTGCGCGCAGTATCGCGGTTTTGCCAGCCGGTGTTTACGTTTTGCTGAATCCAGGGCAGGTATTGGGTTTGTTTACCGTCTTTCACCAGTTCCATAATGTACTGGGCAAATATGGCTTTCAGAATGCCTTGTTCATTGAAATCACCTTCTGTTGGCAGGATACCGTTTTTGCACATGTGGTTCATGGTATAATCGGCAGCAAGTTTGGCATCGTTAAGATAAGAGGCATCTTTAGTAGCTTTATAAAGCGCGTAGGCTGCTCCAATTGCTGTGCCCTGGTTATAAGTATAATCTGAATAGCCGGGGTGTGCGCCTATCTTATTATCAGCCAAACGGCCGCTGCTGGCATCAAACAGGTTTTTACGGCCATATTCATAAACAGATTTTGCTTTGTTAAGGTATGAAGTATCGCCGGTAATGTTATAAAGGCGTACGGCGGCTATAATAGTAGGGTAGGTGATGCAGGAGTTTTTACCGCTGTGCTGAAAATCCCAAAACATACCGCCATCTTTTGGATCATGCGAGCCTTCCCAAACGTGGTTAAAACCGGCTATGGCCTTTTCAAGATAAACCTTGTTGCCCGTAAGCTGATGCGCGCGTGCTAATGACATGATCCACCACATCATATCGTCATAAATAAACCACACCTTTTTGTTGGTCCAGTTATAGTTATCGTAATGCTCAAAATTACCCTGGTAAATATCTTTTATGAAGTCCATTTGGGCTGGTTTTTTTGTACGCTCGTACACGTTCATAGCCATATCCCAGTAAATGGCCTGCACCCAAATGGCTGCTACGCCGTCTTTTTTGGTGGTGCTGCAATATATGCGTGTTTTAGGATTATAAAAATACTGGTTAAACGCCTTGTAGGCCAAATCAGCATCGGCTTTGGTAAAGCCTGGTTTATCGGCCTTGTGACTGTTTGCTTTTTTTACAGGCGGCGTATCGGCTTTAATGTTGCCGGCACAGGTAAGGGCAATAAATAAGCTCAGGATAAAATGATAGGGGAAAATTTTCATTGCAATTTGTAATTAAAAAATTGTTATCCCCAATTATACGGCATTTATTCATTTTGGCATCAATCATTTTTGTTACAGACCCCCAATTTGGTAGCGTGTTTTATCTGCGTAGGAATAGGTGGTACTTGGTTTCGTTGTAAGTCGACCGCGTTTTTGCATAAATGTACATATAGCTTTGTTTTATAGTTAATTTATTGGTAATCAATTTAATAAATATAAATATGGGTTTGCTGGATGCTGGTTGGCAGAACAAAATGACTTAGCCCCGTTGTTTTGAATGAAATGGATAGGAGGTTTGCATTCGTTTGAAATTCATTTTTTAGCTGTAAAAGTATCCTGGCGGGGCCTATTCACAATTTCATGTGCTGTTCACTTTTGTTCATAGTAAATATTTGTATGCCATATCATTTAAATTTGGTTTACAACCCGGTGTCAATATTATAATATATGTATTGATGTGTGGTTACCCCTAAATGAAATGTTCATTTCTTAAACCTATGATTTTTAACGATCCTGCATGCTGTCACATCATTTTCAGTTATTGAAAAAATTGGTGCTCACCACGTCTAATTTAAAGCACGTGAGCCCTTCGGACTGCAAAGTGCTATGCGAACTTATTTTTCAGAAAACCCGTAACCGCCTGAGCGAAACCACTCTGAAACGGGTTTATGGCTTTGCCAACAGCGATTTTAAGCCATCGCAGTTTACACTTGATACACTTTTGCAGTATTGCGGTTATAGCAACTGGGACAATTTTATAAAAGATCATGACAGCAAAGCCGAATCGGACAAAACATTGAGCTGGCTTACCCTTAATGAACATGCCTATAAATTAACTCACTTAAGCTTACGCGCTTTAAAAGGGCGATCTGGTATCCCATATATTAAAACCATCAAACGTAAGTTTATAAATGACCACATGGATGGCTTTCTTGCTTCAGATGATATTGCCACGGCTATAATGGCGCCATCCGGTTATGGCAAAACAATTGCCCTGCTGCATTGGATTGAGGAACGGCATGAACTTAACGTGTTAACGGGTCGGCAAGATATTATATTGCTGTTTAGCACAGCTACGCTGCAATCGGTACTTCTTGGCGGGCAAGATATTTACGTTTGGCTGTTGGCTCTGTTAGGTTTCGACCGCACAGACGATCTCGTAACCTTGCTCACCAATAAAGAGAACGATGAAGGCAAATTCTTTTTAATTATTGATGGTTTTGATGATCATGCTTTTAAGGCAGATCAGTTTCAGTTGATTGTGAACCAGTTGGTAGATATTTTGTCTGTTTACGAGCTAAGCAACTCCTTTCGGTTGGTGCTCAGCATGACCTCGGCTACATGGCTCAACAACAAGCACCATTTTTATGCGGGCACGCAAAAGTGGTTTACCGGCTTCATAAGCGATCCTGAAAATGGTATCAATGTGCCGCTTTTTTACCTGCACGAAATTCAGGAGCTACACAATAAAATAAACCACGAACAAAGGCCATTTATCCACCCGGCGCTGATAGATATGATGAGCAATCCCTTATATTATCAAATTTATTATAAGCTAAGCAAAGGCGACGAATTATTGAGCCACGTTGATGCCCTTTTAAAATATGATATGATTGCTGCCTTGGTGCTTGATAAAATTTATCTTGATAAATATGCTGTTGAGCGGCTTGCACTCATTTTTGAGTTAATACAGGTTATGAGTTCAAAAACAGGCCAATACCAGGTTAATCGTTTAAATGCCAATGCTATAATTAATAAGTATCCTGTTGTGTATCAGGAGTTGATAAGCCTGGGGTTTTTAACGGAACTTAACAAAAGCGACGAACTGCTTTACAATACCTGTATTGAATTTGGGCGCCCCGAGTTTTTAGATTATATGCTTGCCCAAAAGCTGCTTTCAGATAATAATAATCGCCTTAATAGTAATTTGGTGGTACAGGTAAACCTCATATCAAACAGCGATGTAAAACTCAATGTAATAAAGTGGATAGTGATGTATTCGCTTAAAACCGAGCAGCAGCATAGTCTTAATTATATAACCAAAACAGATCTGTCCCTTAATCAAAAGGTAGAGTTGATTACCTTTATAGGCGATATTTTTGACCGCGAACTTGCCGCTGCCGATAACAAAGTTATTACGCGCCAGTATTTTAAGTTAAATATTGATAATCAGCTTTTCTATTACTTTTTCGGGCTGGAATATATTGATATAACCTACGAAAAGGCGTTGCTTGCCTTGCTTAAGTTTGATTTACCCAACGATAAAAAAATGCTGGTACTTTGCAGCTTATCCATAATAGCCATTACCCGGCTGGATATGAAATCATTGGAAACCCACCTGCTGAGCCTCAAAAATATTTCGCAGATTGATATTTTTAAATTTCCGATAAATCCGGTTAAGTCTATCAATACCATATTTAATTACCTTAAATATGGTATTGTGAAAAAGGATGCCTTTGCCGAAATCACCCGTTTTTGCTTTGATCCACCGGGCCCGGGCGAGTGGTTTAACGATACGGTAACTAATGATATCACCTACATTTTGGCCACGTTTACGCTGCAGTTAAGTCGTAACCCTATTAAGCAACTACGTTTTATTAACCTGCTTAAAAGAAATTATAAGGATTTTACAAGACAAATGGGCAGCTACAGCTTCTTTTTAAATTTAGCCGCTGCCGACGCTTGTTTTATTATGGACGATAAGGTTAAGATGCTGGCTTGTTACCGGTCGGTATTAAAAATATATCATGCCCGCAACCAGGTTTATACCCCTTTTATGCGTGCCCTGTTCCATGGGTTAAAAATCAAAATGTTGCTGGCCAACCACCAATATGAAGAGATTGATATTGAATTTAACTATTTTGATCAGATAGCTTATGCTCATAAATTCAAACTCTCTAAATTTTACATTGTAACGCTGTTGCTTAAAAAAAGCAACCTGGTAGCCATGATAGAAAAGGGGGCATTCTACAAAAAATTGCACTATGAGCATTCCAGGTTAATGATTGAAGGTGCTGTTGTGGAATTATTTGAGAAACAGGAGATATAAAGTCGTTCTCCGCAGAAACATGAAATATTGCATCTCTACGACACCGATTGCGGGCTTAAAAATGCCATTATTTTTTTGTGCAATACCTGGGCATCAAAAGGCTTGGCAATAAAATCATTCATGCCACAGGCAAAACAGTTCTCCATAACCTCTTGTGTGGCGTGGGCTGTTATGGCAATAATGGGAATGGTGCGCTTGTCATTATCAAGGTTACGAATAACGGTTGTGGCCTCGTAGCCGTTAAGTTCGGGCATATCCAAATCCATCAGAATAACGTCGAAGCTGGCACCTATCAGCTTGTCTACAGCAATCTGACCATTATCGGCCAGTTCAACCATGTAGCCGCGCTTTTGCAAAACCTTGCTCACCAGCATCTGGTTAAGCGGATTATCATCGGCCACTAAAATGCGGGTGTTTTTTAAATCATTTATATTAATGTCGCCCGCTATTAACAGGGGCTTATTGGGGGCAATGGTGGCATGTTTATCAAAAGGCAGTAAAACCCTGAAGTCGGACCCGCAAGCGTCACTTGTTTGTATGAAAATTTTTCCACCCTGTAAATCAACCAGATGTTTGGCCATGCTTAAGCCAAGCCCAATACCACCTAAACGGTGACTTTGCTCAATCCTGTCAAAACTTTCAAAGATCTTTTCCTGCTTTTGCATAGGGATGCCGGGTCCGGTATCTTTAATGCTAAATTCTATCCAAATTATCGCGTCGGTTTCATCGGTGATTTTTGCCTCAATATGTACCGAGCCGCATTGGGTGTATTTAACGGCATTGGTGGTAAGGTTTAGTAATATCTGGCTTAAACGTATCCCATCGCCCAAAACCATGTCGGGGATATTATTATCCGTGTGATAGCTTATGGCGAGCGATTTTTTGCCCGCTTCGGGCTTAATAAGTGATGCTGTGGTTTGTACCAGTTCGGGAATATTTATCGGCTTTTTTTCCAGGACAACTTTACCGGCCTCAATTTTCGAGAGATCGAGGATATTGTTGATCAGGATCTGCAAAAACTCTCCCGATTTAATAATGGCCTTGTTGTACTCCTGCTGTTCGGCGTTCAGTTTCGATTCATCCATAAGCAATGCGAAGCCCATAATGGCGTTCATGGGCGTTAAAACTTCATGGCTCATATTGGCAATGAAGGTCTGTTTTATTTTTTCAGATGCCTCGGCACGGTCGCGTTCACTTTTGGCCTTAACTTCGGCCGCTTTTAGGTCATTTATGGTCTGTTCCAGCTTATCGGTCATTTGATTAAAAGCCATTGCCAACATGCCGATCTCATCGCGCGAATATACGGTTACCCGGGTGTCAAATGCTTCCTTTGATACCATGCTGGCACCTTTAATGATGGCATTTACCCCTTTTTCCATATTACGACTAACGTAAATAGTTATCAATATGCCGGTTAGTTCTATAGTAAATGCAAGGGTTATCAGCATACCCAGTACAAGGTGCTCAAACCAGCGCGAACCTTCGCCAAGGCTATAGGAAAAATTATCTTCAATGGGCGATAGCCGGGTGTTTAGTTGCTCAATATAATCCAGGTAAAACTGAGTTTCTTCTGCCGATATATCACCGTCGTTTATCCTATCGTGTAATTGCTGGCTTACCGGCATCAGCTTCATCATTATCCGTTCGGCCTCTTTCCAATAATAAATGGTGTTTTGCAGGTATGATATTTTGTTAAACCGGCGCAGCAATTTAATAACGCCATCAATATCATCAGGGTGGATACGACCTTCCAGGAAACCTTTACGGGCCTGGTCATAATAGAATGGCTCCTGTTCCATTGCCTTGCGGGCTACTCCATCGCCCATAGGTACTTTTATGTGCTGCAAAAAGGCCTGGTAGTCCTTATTGTTATGCGAGTAAGCATACAGTCGCAAATTAGAGAAAGCATCCTTTTGAGCCTTTGACCAAAGTCCCTCGCCACCAACCAGCGTACGTATGGCCGAAAGGGAATTTACCGCGAAGCTGAGCGTAAACAACTCAACCACAATTAAAAAAGCCATTATGCCAATGGTAAAATACAACTTTCTTGCAATGGGTATATCCTTAAACCAATCAACCAAATGAAAAGATCGCATACATGAGTTTTATATATTTAGATGTTTTTACCAGCTAAATATAATTTAAACCCCAACGCCGTTTTTGTTCATGTTTTTATAGATAGTGCTGTTTGTTCAGTGATGAATTTGCTGTTCATTGTTGAGGTGCGATTGTAGCTTGCCGCAGAGGACTCACCCGACCATCGCTACGCTCGGCCACCCTCTTCGGCTTCGCCGGAAAGAGGGAAAGACTTTGGTTTGAGATTTTTAAGTTGGATAAAAAATGTCCCCGCCCTCTTTCCAGCGAAGGCGAAGAGAGGGCCGTCGCACGCAGTGCCGGCGGGGTGAGTAGTCGTCACGACCACGCAGAGCAAATTAATAGCGCCTAATCCACCAGCAATACCCAACCCGAATACACCTTGCCGTTTTTGAGGTCGATGCGGTAAAAATAGGTTCCGGTGGAAAGTTTGCCATTCTTACTGGTACCGTCCCAGGGGCGGGGGTACCCCTTGCTTTCGAAAACCAATGTGCCGTACCTGCTAAATACCTGCGTTATGGAATTTGGAAAAGTATCCAGCGCGGCAATTTTCCAGGTATCGTTAACACCATCATTATTGGGGCTGAAAGTATTGGGGACAACAATTTTATCGTATACGCTTATGGTAACCATACTATCTATTTCCATTGCGCATGGCGCTGCCGATATTACGTGGAGGGTATAGGTGATATCAGCTTCGGGAGTAGCAATAGGGTTGAGGATATCCGGGTTGCTCAGGTACCGGGAGGGAGTCCAGTGGTAAGTAATGCCTTCGCCGGTAGCCATGCCGTTAAGCTGAACACTTTGCCCATGGAGGATTTGTCTGTTGGGCCCCGCTGCAACCGTTACTTTTGGATTTATGTGCAACGTCACTGTGGCCCACGCGGGGCAGCCTGCCGTGGTTACCATTACCCTATACTGTCCGGTCATGGCCTCGGTGGCATTGCCGATGATTGGATTTTGTTGGCTGGTGGTAAATTCATTTGGCCCCGTCCAATTGTAAGTGTCGCCACCAGATGCCATGAGGTTTATATTGTCGCCATAGCAAATGGTTGATAACCCTGAAACTGATGCCTGTGCTATCGGGGTAGATTTGATAGTTAACGTAACCGGTGCCGACGCAACCCTGCATTGTGCCGAGGTTATGTTTGCGGCTTCGGCACTTACCAATCTATATTGATAAACCCCTGCTGCGGTAGGCTGATGCAATTGGTATGTGGAATTTATAGCACCGGGAATATCTGCCCATCCGGTACTGTTACCCACCTGCCATTGGTATGCCGGATCTGTGTAATGAAAGCCCGACGGATCAATGGTGACGCCGAGCTGATACGTATTGTCGGCGGCTGAGCAGCTACTGACGGGTGCTGACGAGTTATTGATGCCCGGTTTTAAGGTAGGCCCATAAGGGCTAAAGGTAATATCATCCAGTGCTATATCATTTCCATAACCACTGCTTGAACTGTTAGTCATTTGCAGCGTAATATTGCCGCCGGTTGGCGGGGTGGTAAAGGTAATGCTATACGGCTGCCAGCCCAGGCCATTATCTATAAACCCGGTGTTTTTAGTGAATGTACCGAGGCTGGTAGTTACTGTAAAAGTTACATTGGGCTTAATACCATCAAACTGCATTAAATTTAATAAATAGGCGCTAAACTGGTATTGTGTATTAGGGCATAAACCTGTTACTGTTCGTTTGTAAAATACATCGGGTGAGCCATTTGCCCCGGCAACCATCATATAGCCGCCCGGGTTGCCGGTATGGTCGCCGGTTACCAGCCAGGCACCGGTATACATGCCGCTGGTTGAGTTGGCAATAGTATAACTGCCATCCTGCGGGGTTGTTGGTACGTAGGTATAGGTGGTATAAAAGTTGGGGTCGCTTATTTCAGGTCCTATCTGCGCTGTGCCCGATCCGAAATCTTCCTTAAAAATAGGATCGCCCACCTGCGCCTGTACGGTAAGGGCAGTAAACATGGTTAAACAAAAAATAACCCATAAGCGAAAAAAAATCATGGTTCGGGAGGCAATAAATATACAACTTACAGGTTATGTTGCAGTTAGTAATTGGTTTTACTTTTAATGTTAATTAACTCAACGTAAAAGTTTTGTTTTTAAAGACTTAGTACTAATGGCCTGTTTTACCAAATAATAAATGATAACCGCCGCTTGCTCAATGACCATTGATACTACCGCGCCATTTCTGCTCCTTTGTTTCAAATAACAAAATAATGAAACAGAAAAAACTTTTAAAAATGGCAATCGGGATGCTGTTTCCCTGGCTATCATGGATACAAAATCCATTCCTGAAACTAAAACCCGGCGACTGGTTTAAAGTGCAGGTGAACATCAACGCCCGCGAGGGCCAAACAATTTTAAAACTATGTATTTAAAGGCCTACTTGAAATGGATTATTGTGAATATTTGATGGACAATACACATATAATTTAACATTATTTAACGGTATAATACGCCAATCGTTAGTTAACTTTATCTATTAATAATCATGTTTGTTTATATGTTAGTTAAATTATCCATTATGATACCCATATTGTCCATTGATGCAGATTATTATTGAACATATTTTTGAGATGGCTATGACTGGCTGATCTCATTATAATACCTGTGCCTAAACAGTTTATTAACAAACCACGCCTGAAAATCACCCTGTATTTATGACATAGCCTGCCAGGTTAACCCTGCCTGAAAACCTTAATATATACCTTTATCACACACCCTTATACCCTGCATGAAATTTATTCTTATTTTCATTTCACTATTATTCAGTGTAACCTTTTCTTTTGCCCAAAATCACGCTATAATTAAAGGAAAGCTTATCGATTCTGCCGATAAAAAGCCTTTAGAGCTTGGCACCGTTGCGCTTGTTAATGTTAAAGATACAGCGCTCATCGCCTATACCTTAACAAAAAAAACGGGCAGCTTTGAACTCAATAACTTACCTGCCGATCGTAAAATAAAGCTGGTTATTTCCTTTGCATCTTACCGCCCCATTGTTAAAACATTCACCCTCAAAAAAAATGAAATAGTTGACCTTGGCGAGGTTGAGATGGGTAAAAAAATGCTTGATGAGGTGATTATCAGGGCCGATAGGCCGCCCATCACCATGAAAAAGGATACCATTGAGTTTGCCGCCGAGGCATTTAAAACCAGACCAAATGCTGTGGTAGAGGAACTGCTGAAGAAAATACCCGGTATACAAGTAAACGGTGATGGCTCCATAACCATGAACGGCAAGGCTGTAAGTAAGTTGTTAATTGACGGCAAACAGTTTTTTGGCAGCGATATGAAAATTGCCAGCAAAAACCTTGATGCCGCTATAGTATCATCGGTACAGGTTTATGACGACCGCGAAAATGACCCCGACCACCTCATAAGTGATTCAAAAGTTGGCAAGATCATTAATCTTAAACTAAAAAAGGCTATTAAGAAAAGTGTTTTCGGGAAGGTATTTGCTGGTGGTGGTACACGCGGGAGGTATGAAAGCGGTGGTTTATTTAATCTGTTTAGGGATACCCTGCAGGTAAGTATAATCGGGCTTAGTAACAACCTTAACCGTACTGCGTTTTCAAATAATGAACTGTATTCGCAGGGTGGTTTCAACCGTAGCGGGGGCGATAATTTATACAACGGTACAGTATCTGTAGGTGGCCAAAACTGGGGTGGCGGGATAGAAAAGATCACATCGGGCGGTTTTAATTTAAATACCGATTATGGCAAAAAACTAAAAGTTAACCTGCTTTATTTCTACAGTCAAAAAAATAACTTTTCCCAAAGCTCGCAAATAGGACGGCAGTTTTTAAAGGATACCACCTTAATAAACTCAGGAAAAAATACCAACGAATCCAATACCTATTCGCACTCCATAACTGGTTTGGTAGATTGGAACCCGGATACTTTGCGCACTTTCCATTACTCGCCCAGGATAGTTTTCAACAGAAATAACGGCACAAACAGTTCATCGGGAGATAGCTTTAACGGCTTAGGTCAACACCTTAGCGATAATACCAATACCTCAAGCAATAGCGGTACATCGGCACAAATTCACCAGGATTTTTATTTCAACAAGCGGTTTAAAAATAAAAAAGACGAATCATTAAACATTAGTCATAGTCTTGATGTAAACCCTAATCAGGGCGAGGGTTATAGTAATAATGACCTGCACTCCTATGTGGCAAACCTTAAATCAGACACATTAAGGCGGTATTCGCGCAGCGATAACAAAAGTTTTTCGGGCAATTTAAGCGGTAGTTTCCGTTACCCTGTCACTAAAAAACTAACGCTGGATATCACCACATCTGGTACTTACAATCAATCGGTTGAGCGCAACCTTACTTTTGATAAAAATAAGGTAAATAACCTGTATGATATATTTTTGCCCACACAAAGCACCGATTTAAAAAGGAATCAGTGGATAGAAGATGTTAAACCAGGTATTACCTACAAATTCACAAAAGAGATACAGGTTGTTGCTGGATTGAGTTTTAACTGGCAACAGGTTGAAAATAAGTTTACTACAGGTAATCTTTACAGTAACTACCTGTTTTATATGCCATCTTTCAGGGTGGAGGCCGGCCCGGTTTCTGCAAGCTTCAGCCGGTATACCAATTTGCCTTATCTATCGGCATTGCAGCCTACAACAATTGTTTACAGCCCCTTGTACAGTCAAACGGGTAACCCGCTGTTAAAACCATCAACAACCAATAATTTCGATTTAAACTTTAATAAATACTTCGAGGCCCCGCAGCTGTACATCTATGCCTATGGCAATTTCTCGTCAGAACAGAACAGTATTACCCGGGTATTAACCGCAGCCGGCAACGGGGCGCAGTCAACCAATTTTGTTAACCGCGATGGCCAACAAAGGCTTTACGGGTCCCTTGGTATAAACAAGCAATTTAAGAAGCGTGGCAAGTGGCAAATAAACGCCAATACCCGTTTGGGGATTAACAACAACCGCAATTTGAATATTTTAAACGGTGTAGAAGGCTGGCAAAAAAGCACCTCCTATAATTTTAACCAGGGTGCAGGTGTTAACTGGAACGATAAGGTTGAACTTAATATAGGTGGAGGCTATAACCTTTCCCATACTTTTTATGATTATGGCGATCATAAACGGATAAACACCAGCAATTTTAACCTTAACAACAACATTGTGATCCGCTGGCCGGCAAAAATCATCTGGGAAACCAAGCAGGATTTTATTTATAACTCGCAGGTAAGCAGCGGTATTCAAAAAAGTATAAATGTTATCAGCAGTTCGGTAGCCCTGCAAATGCTTAAAAAAGACAGGGGCGAAGTTAAACTGACCGCCTATGATATTTTTGATCAGAATGTAAGCGTATACCGCTACACGGGCGATAACAGCATTTACGATATTCAAAATAACACGCTTAAAAGGTATTTCCTGCTAACGCTTACTTATAAGTTTAACCACCTTAGTACAAAGTAATGCCGCCGGCAGGTATAACATATAATTAAAGTCGCCGTTTATTTACAAACTTTTGGCATATTAACTTACAATGAAAAATTGTATTGTTGTACCGAAATATCCCAGGGTATTTCATACTATCGAAATTATAAAATAAATATATGACTAAACTTAAATTGGTTTTTGTGATGCTGTTGCTGCCGCTGCTGTTTGCAGAGGCGGTTAAGGCCGATGAGGGAATGTGGATTCCGATGCTTATCGGCAAAAATTATGATCAGATGAAGAAACAAGGCTTCAAACTAACCCCAGAAGACTTGTACAACATCAATAAAGCCAGTATAAAAGATGCCATTGTTTCCTTGGGAGGCGGATTTTGTACCGGGGAAGTAGTATCCAATAAAGGCCTGGTTTTTACCAATCACCATTGCGGTTACGAGTCTATCTCGGCAAATTCAACCCCACAAAATGATATTCTTGATAACGGTTTTTATGCTAAAAGCTACCAGGAAGAAAAAGCTATCCCAGGACTTTTTGTGCAATTTTTGGTGCGGATGGAGGATGTTACCCCTCAAATAACCGCTGCCTTAAAAGGTGCTACCGACGCCAACCGTGCCGAAAAAATAAAGGAAGCCAGCGATGCCATTATAGCGAAAGCAACAGCCGGAGGCGCCTATGAAGGTGCTGTAAAGGATTTTTTTAATGGTAACCAATACTTTTTATACCTGTATGAAACTTACAACGATGTAAGGTTGGTGGGCGCTCCGCCGCAATCAATAGGTAAATTTGGTGGCGATACCGACAACTGGGAATGGCCACGCCATACCGGCGATTTCTCTATCTTCCGTATTTATAGCGGTAAAGACGGAAAGCCCGCCGCTTACTCGGCAGATAATGTTCCGCTTACGCCTAAAAAGTTTTTGCCGGTATCTATCAAAGGCGTTAAAAATGGTGATTTTGCTATGGTATACGGTTACCCTGGTAAAACTGACAGGTTCCTTACCTCAAACGGGGTTAAAGTAGCAACCGAAGAAACCAACCCGGTTATTGTAAAGCTGCGCGATATCCGCCTTAAAGCATGGAAAGAAGAAATGAATAAAAGTGTAGATACACGCCTTAAACTATCTTCAAAATATGCCGAAATAGCCAATTACTGGAAATATTTCATCGGCCAAACAGAGCAATTAAAGCAATTGGGTATTTACGATCAAAAGCAAAAAGAAGAGGCCGCATTTACCAAGTGGGCAGCAAACAAGCCCGCCTACGCAGGTTTAATGGATGGCTATAAAAAGCTATATGCTGCCTATGATCCTTATGCTGTGCACAACACCTATATTGAAGAGGGCTTATTAGCCCCGGGTTTTGTAGTTAATACGCTGATCACCTTTGGCGGTTTAAGAGCGTTGGAGCAAAATAAAAACGACCCCAAAGCTGTAGAGCAGATCCAAAAAGAGCTTAAAGAAGCTACTGACAATTACCTGAAAACATACAACGTATCTGCCGATAAAAAGATCTTTGTGCAAATAATGGCCGCTTATTATGCCGATGTGCCTAAGGATCAGCACCCGCAGTTTGTTGAGGATATTATTGCCAAATACCCGGCGCCAACGGTAGAGGGCACGTTCTCTAAACTGGCCGATGATCTTTGGGCTAATAGCGCTATCATAGATTCTACCAAGCTAAAAACCTTTATGCAAAACCCATCGGCCGATGCGATGTTTAATGATCCGGCGTTTTTGTATGCCAGGAATGTACATCCGAGGCTGTATTCTGAAAAAGTTTTCGGCAAAAAAGTAAGTGACTTTGAAGCAGGTAAAGACAGCCTGGACAGGATCTATCTTAAAGCCCTGCTGGAGAAAAATCAGGATAAATTAATGTATCCCGATGCTAACTCAACCATGCGTATCAGCTATGGCAACGTGCAGGATTATACCTCCAAAGAGGGGAAGCATTTTGAAGTACAAACCACCCTTGACGAAGTAATGAAGAAATACAAGCCTGGCGATGACGAGTTCGATCTGCCTAAATCTTTGATCACAGCCTACAACAATAAGCAATTTGGCCAGTACGGCATGAACGGAACAGTACCCGTTTGTTTTATTACCAATGATGATATTACGGGCGGCAACTCAGGTTCGCCGGTTATAAATGGTAACGGCGAGTTGATAGGCCTGGCCTTTGACGGCAACTGGGAAGCCATGAGCGGCGATATTGCCTTTGATAAAAAGTACAAAAGAACCATCTGCGTAGATATTCGCTACGTGTTGTGGTGTATGGATATTTTAGGAGGTGCCAATAACCTGATCAGCGAATTGGATATTCACAAGAACTAAGTAAAACTTAAGTTTGTAGGAAAGGCCGCTCAAAATTTATGAGCGGCCTTTTGTTTTTTATCTTATGATAGAAATAAGCGCTAATATTGCATAAAAGATGCCCGGCATTTTATCCCGCTAAGTATGCAGAACACCATTTTAATTATCGACGACGAAAAAAAACTGAGCGGTCTGCTTGCCCGCATTATTGGGTTAGAGGGCTATAATGTGCTGGAAGCCGCCACCGGCAAGGAGGGGCTGAAGGTGCTGATTCAGGAAGATGTACTGTTGGTGATAAGCGATGTAAAGCTGCCCGATGTAAACGGTGTAGACCTGGTAACCGCCATAAAAGAAAAGAAACCTTATGTAGAGGTAATTAACCTTACCGCCTATGGCACCATTGCCGATGGCGTAAAGGCCATCAAAAACGGTGCTTTTAACTATATCATTAAAGGTGATGATAACGACAAGATCATCCCGCTGATAAGCCAGGCTATGGAAAAGGCCGCCTTACAGCTGCGTGTTTTTGAGTTGGAAAAAAAGGTGACCAATAAATATAGTTTCGCCCGCATTATAGGCACATCCAAACCGATATTGGAGGCTGTATCCCTTGCCCGCAAGGTTGCCGCTACAGATACCACCGTATTGCTTTTAGGCGAAACGGGTACAGGAAAAGAAGTTTTTGCTTCGGCTATACATTATGAAAGCCAGCGCAGGCTGATGCCCTTTGTGGCGGTAAACTGCAGCAGCTTTTCTGCCGAGTTATTGGAAAGCGAGCTATTTGGCTATAAAGCCGGTGCGTTTACAGGGGCTTTAAAAGATAAAAAAGGACTGTTTGAAGAAGCCCAGCATGGCACTATATTTTTAGATGAGATAGGTGAGATGAGCCACGAACTGCAAGCCAAACTGCTGCGTGTGCTGGAAAATAAAACATTTATAAAAGTAGGTGATACCCAAACCACCAAGGTAAATATCCGCATACTGGCTGCTACTAACCGCGATTTGCAGCAGGAGGCCGAAGCAGGTCATTTCCGGCTTGATCTTTATTATCGTTTATCGGTATTCAGTATTTCATTGCCTTCGCTTAATGATCGTAAGGGTGATGTTGAGCTGCTGGCTAATTATTATCTTAAAGAGTTTACCGCCAAGGCCGGCAGGCGTATGGCTAAGCTAACGCCGGAATTTTTAAACCTCCTTAACCGCCATCATTGGAAAGGGAACATCCGCGAACTTAAAAATGTTATTGAACGCGTGGTGATCCTGGCCGACGATGATACCCTTGATGCAGACCTGCTGCCCCTGGAGTTCAGGCAAGGCAGCGTTGACCATAGCGCGCTTGATCTGGCAACTATCGAACGGCAGCATATTCAAAAGGTACTTATTCATGCGCAAGGTAATAAAACAGAAACCGCCCGCTTGCTGGGCATCGGTCTTACCACGCTTTACCGCAAGCTCGATGAGTATAAATTGGGCTAAAAACCATACCATTTTGAGAAACGCCCTTCCATTTTGATAGTCCACCCTTTCATTTTGGCATGGTTTTCAAAGTGTGATAATTTAAAAAGTGCCTTTACGGTCGTTTAAGGCCGTTTTTGCTTTGTGGTATTGAGTTTGCAGGCGGCGGGGTATGAATTATACCCCTTTTTGCTTAATGTGCCGCCGGGCACTTAACACGGTTAACCCCATCCGCTTACAAATCACAAACTTTTCTTTCGTATCATGAATCCCCACCTTCGCAAAGTTTCTGCGGGTGGCTTGTTGATCACCCTCGGAATTATTTTTGGCGATATAGGTACATCGCCATTGTACACCTTACAAACACTATTAAAAGAAGGTGGCCGCACCGACCAGTTTATGGTGCTTGGCGCCATATCCTGCGTTTTTTGGACACTTACCCTACAAACTACCTTCAAGTACATTTTTATTACTCTGCAGGCAGATAACCGCGGCGAAGGAGGCATCTTCTCCCTATTCGCGTTAGTTCGGCGTTATGGTAAGTGGCTGGCTATCCCGGCTATTATTGGTGCAGGCACATTGCTGGCCGATGGTATAATAACCCCGCCAATTTCTGTAACATCGGCCATTGAGGGTTTAAACCTGGTACCTGCACTGTCAAAGATCATCACTCCCGGTAACGATGTTGTATTGATAATTGTGATAGCTATTATGCTACTGTTGTTCTTTATTCAGCAGTTTGGTACAAACGTGGTTGGTGCGGCATTTGGGCCGGTTATGCTGGTTTGGTTTATTATGCTGGGCGTATTAGGCAGCATTCAAATAGCACATTACCCGGTTATCTTTAAAGCATTCAACCCTATGTACGGCTACCATTTATTAATGGACCATCCTAAAGGTTTCTGGCTGTTAGGCGCTGTTTTCCTTTGTACTACGGGTGCCGAAGCTTTGTATTCAGATCTGGGCCATTGCGGCCGTAAAAATATCCAGGTAAGCTGGATGTTTGTAAAAACTACCTTGCTGCTCAATTACCTTGGGCAGGGTGCATGGGTATTGCGCCAAACTAATCCTTTAAGCGTTAAGGATATCAACCCGTTTTTTGCTATTGTGCCACATGGCTTTGTTATCCCTGTAGTAATTATAGCCACGCTGGCTACTATTATTGCCAGTCAGGCATTGATCAGCGGGTCGTTTACGCTTATAAGTGAGGCGGTGAGCATGAACTTCTGGCCGCGTATCACCATAAAATATCCGTCCAACATCCGGGGGCAAATTTATATCCCCAGCATTAACTGGATCTTGTGTTTCGGTTGTATAGCCGTGAGCCTTTACTTTAAAACTTCCGAAGCCATGACGGCCGCTTATGGTTTTTCTATTACTATAGCCATGCTCATGACCACCATACTCATGTACTATTTTATGCGCTATGTAAAGCATTGGCCGTTGTGGCTGGTGACTATCATACTGTGTATGTTTCTCAGCGTAGAGTTTTCTTTCTTTGTGGCCAACGCTGTTAAGATCCTTAAACGTTTGTTTTTCCTTGGGTTTGAAGTTGGGCTGATATTTACCATGTATATCTGGTTTAGGGCGCGTAAGATCAATAACCGCTTCCTCAACTTTGTTGATCTTAGAGAACAGATACCCGTGTTGAATGCCTTGAGCGAAGATACATCGGTATCAAAATTCGCAACGCACCTTATCTACTTAACTAAAGCCAACAATAGCAGGCAGATAGAGCAGAAGATCATCTATTCCATATTTAGCCGGAAGCCCAAGCGGGCCAATGTTTATTGGTTTATCCATATTGAACGTACCGATGAACCTTTTACCATGGAGTACAGCGTGGAGGAACTGGAAGATGATAAGGTAATAAGAGTAGAGTTCAGGCTCGGTTTCCGTATTCAGCCGCGTATTAATGTGCTATTCAGAAAAGTAGTTCAGGAAATGGTTGCTAACGACGAGCTGAATATTACAAGCCGCTACCCGTCATTAAAAAAATATAACCTTGCTGCCGATTTTCAGTTTGTGATATTAGAAAAGTTCCTTTCGTATGAAAATGAGTTCAGCGCCAAAGAGGGTTTTATCCTCAATAGTTATTTCGCTATAAAACGGTTGGCCCAGTCAGATGCCAAAGCCTTTGGGTTAGATACCAGCGAAACCCGGATAGAGAAAATTCCGATGGTGGTAACGCCGGTAAACAACTTCCACCTTAAAAAGGTTCCCCCGGTAAGTTATGCCGGATAATGTTCTTTTGAAAACCGACCCTTCCATTTTGGAAGGGTTTTTTGTTTATAGATAGTTTTGGCATGCTGTTTTTAATTGTAAGTATTTGTTTATCAGGTATTTAATTTGTTGTTTGTTTCGATGGTATTGCGTTTGCCTATTGTAGTCAAAACAAAATAAAAATGATAACAATAGTTTTATTCCTGGCCATTCTGATATGCTGCTGGGTATTCTTTAAATCAATCGACTGGTTCGAAAAAATCTAACAAATCATGATCGCACTATTTATTATCTCAATCGCGGTATTTGTATACATGATATACGTGCTGCTTAAACCCGAACAATTTTAATTAAAAGCAATGAACACGGAACTATTTGGAATTTTAGCCTCCTTCATCATTACGCTGCTCATCGGCATTCCGCTGGGCAAGTACCTGGCTAAAATGTTTGCAGGCGAAAAGGTATGGACCGATTTTATGAAACCGCTGGAAAGCGGCATTTATAAACTATCGGGCATCAACCCTAATGAACCCATGAACTGGAAACAGTTTTTAAAAGCAATGATGACCATTAACGCCTTTTGGCTTGTATATGGCTTTTTTGTATTAATGCACCAGGATAAATTGCCGCTTAACCCCGATGGCAATCCCGGCATGAGCGCTGACTTGGCGTTTAATACTATCTTAAGCTTTGTAGCCAATTGTAACCTGCAGCACTATAGCGGCGAAAGTGGTGCTACTTACCTTATTCAGCATTTTATATTCATGTTTCTGCACTTTTGCAGTGCAGCAACAGGTATAGCCTGTGCAATAGCGGTATTTAAAGCCTTCCGTGATAAAACCACTACCGATCTGGGTAACTTTTGGGCATACTTTGTAAAAGGTATCACCCGTTTGCTGTTGCCATTGGCAATAGTTATAGCACTTATATTAACCTTTAATGGCACACCGGCCAGTTATGCAGGTAAAGACAAATTCATATCCCTGCAAGGCGATACCGTAAACGTTTCCCGCGGACCGGCAGCGCAAATGATAGCCATAAAGCACCTGGGTACCAATGGTGGCGGCTGGTTTGGCGCCAACTCGGCCCACCCGCTTGAGAATCCTAATTACCTTACCAACGTTGTCGAGATCGTATCACAAATGATCATCCCTATAGCAATGGTACTGGCATTCGGTTACTTTATCCGCCGCAAAAAATTAGGCTGGATGATATTTGGCGTAATGGCATTGGGTACACTGATGCTGATGATACCAACCATCAGCAGCGAACTTGGCGGTAACCCGGCTATTGCCAAAATGGGTATTGCCCAAACCACAGGCGCTATGGAAGGCAAGGAAGTAAGGATAGGTCCAATGGCTACCGCTTACTGGAGCACGCTTACCACCGTAGTATCAACCGGGTCTGTAAACGGAATGCATGATAGTACCATGCCACTTACCGGCTTATGGCAGCTGTTGGCCATGATGATAAACTCCTTCTTCGGCGGATGCGGTGTAGGTGTGTTGAACTACCTTATTTATGTGATCATTGCCGTATTTATATCCGGGTTGATGGTTGGTCGTACCCCCGAATTTTTGGGCCACAAGGTAGAGGCAAGGGAAGTGAAGATAGCCGCTTTAATTACGTTGCTTAGTCCGTTTTTAATATTGGCGGGTACAGCAATAGCAAGCTATGTGTTCACCAATTTTGGCAATGCCGATTGGGCTGTTAAACCATCAACATGGCTAAACAACCCCGGTTTTCATGGCTTTAGCGAAATGCTGTATGAAAATACATCATCCAACGCCAACAACGGCTCCGGCTTTGAGGGACTTGGCGATGGTAACATCTTCTGGAATGTACTCACCGGTTTGGTGATCATTTTAGGCAGGTTTTTACCCATAATTGGCCCGGTTGCCATAGCAGGTTTGCTTGCTCAAAAGAAGTACATCCCCGAGTCGGCAGGTACACTTAAAGTTGACACCGTGACCTTCAGCATGATGACCTTTGCCGTTATCCTTGTACTTAACGCGTTATCATATTTCCCTGCACTGGCCCTTGGTCCTATAGCAGAGTATTTTTCAATGCTTAAATAAAGCCCCAACCAACCCTCCCCAAAAGGGAGGGCTTTAAAATAAAAAAATGAAAACTCGATCTAATAAATTATTTGAACCTGCTTTAGTGCAAACAGCCCTAAAAGAGTCGTTCATTAAACTTAACCCTAAAACCATGATGCGCAACCCCGTAATGTTTACGGTAGAAGTTGGCACAGCGGTAATGTTATATGTTACTTTTTACAGTTTATTGCATAGCGGCCAGGGCTCATTTGGTTATAACCTTACCATATTTATCGTTCTGCTGTTAACCCTGCTGTTTGCCAATTTTGCTGAGGCCATAGCCGAAGCAAGGGGTAAGGCGCAGGCCGATAGCTTACGCAAAACAAGGGAGGATACGCCGGCAAAAGTTGTGCTGGAAGACGGTTCGATTGTTACCCGGTCTTCTAATCAGCTCCTTAAAGGTGATGTGTTTACCTGCGAGGCCGGCGATACCATCCCTACTGATGGAGAGATCATTGAAGGCTTGGCCACTATAGATGAATCGGCCATCACAGGTGAATCTGCACCGGTTATCCGTGAGGCGGGCGGCGATAAATCATCGGTAACGGGCGGTACAAAAGTACTGTCAGACCAGATAAAGGTTGTAGTAACCACCCAGCCCGGCGAAAGCTTTCTGGATAAGATGATAGCGCTGGTTGAAGGTGCATCGCGCCAAAAAACACCAAACGAGATAGCCTTGACCATTCTATTGGCCAGCTTTACCCTGGTATTCATTATTGTATGCGTAACCTTGAAGCCATTTGCTGATTATGCGCACACACCTATAACCATTGCAGCGTTGATCTCCCTGTTTGTTTGTTTAATACCTACTACAATAGGTGGTCTGTTATCCGCCATTGGCATTGCCGGTATGGACAGGGCCTTGCGTGCAAACGTAATTACAAAGTCTGGTAAAGCGGTTGAAACTGCCGGCGATATTGACGTATTGCTGTTAGATAAAACAGGTACCATTACCATTGGTAACCGTAAAGCCACCCAGTTTTGGGCTGCCCCTGGTGTACAGGATGATGACTTGGTAAAGGCCTGCGTATTAGCTTCGCTGGCGGATGAAACCCCCGAAGGTAAATCCATCATAGAGTTAGCACAGCAGGGGAGCACAAGGTTGTCGTTAACTCCGCCGCAGGGATCGGCATTTATAAAATTCTCTGCCGAAACCCGTTCAAGCGGTATCAACACACCCGATGGTAACCGCATCCGTAAAGGTGCTTTTGATGCCATCCGGAATATGACGCTTACTGCTGGCAACAAGTTTAGCAGCGAGGTAGAAGATAGGGTGAAAATCATTGCATCAAACGGTGGTACGCCGTTGGTGGTAGCCCAAAACGAACAGGTTTTAGGTGTAGTTGAGTTACAGGACATCATTAAACCCGGTATTGCCGAACGTTTTGAACGCCTGCGTAAAATGGGTATCAAAACAGTAATGGTAACCGGCGATAACCCGCTTACTGCCAAATTTATAGCCGAAAAGGCCGGTGTTGATGATTTTATTGCCGAGGCACGCCCCGAGGATAAAATGAAATACATCAAAAACGAACAGGCAGCTGGCAAACTGGTAGCTATGATGGGCGATGGTACAAATGATGCGCCTGCACTTGCCCAGGCCGATGTAGGCGTAGCCATGAACAGCGGTACCCAGGCAGCCAAAGAAGCCGGTAACATGGTGGATCTGGATAACGACCCAACCAAGCTTATTGAGATAGTGGAGATAGGTAAACAACTGCTGATAACCCGCGGTACACTTACCACCTTCTCAATAGCTAATGATGTGGCTAAGTATTTCGCCATTGTTCCTGCCTTGTTCATCGCATCTATCCCGGCATTGCAGAGTATTAATATTATGCACCTGCATAGTCCCGAGAGTGCTATTTTATCGGCAGTAATATTTAACGCCATCATTATTCCAATGCTTATCCCGCTCGCTTTAAAAGGTGTTGAATATAAGCCGATTGGAGCAAGCGCCTTATTACGCCGTAACTTGCTTATTTATGGTTTAGGTGGTGTTATAGCGCCGTTCATCGGCATAAAGATCATCGACCTGCTTATTTCAGTTTTAGTTTAAAATTCAAGAAAATGAAAAAATATATCATTCAATCTATCAGATTGACAGTTGTGCTCACCGTTTTATTATGCGTTATCTATCCAGTGCTTATTACCTTTGCAGGTAAGCTTTCAAAGGGCCAGGGCGATGGCGAAAAGATCATCGTTAATGGTAAAGTGGTTGGTTATGCGGCCATAGGTCAAAAGTTTGATAAGCCGCAATATTTCTGGGGACGTCCATCAGCAGTGGGTTATAATGCAGCCGGTTCTGCAGGCTCAAACAAAGGCCCAAGCAACCCCGACTATTTGAAGGATGTAAACAGCCGTATAGATACGCTGTTAAAATATCACCCTGGCTTAAAACGTGCAGATATTCCTGCCGATTTGGTAACTGCCTCTGGTAGTGGTCTTGATCCGGATATTTCGCCGGAAGCTGCCAAAATACAGGTAAAAAGGGTTGCCCAATTCCGCAAGTTAGATGAGCAAAAGGTGGAAGCATTGGTAGCAAGTCAAACAGAAAAACCTTGGTTGGGTATGTTTGGTCCATCAAAAGTTAATGTACTGAAACTTAATGTAGCGCTCGACGCGTTGAAGTAATAGAAGCTTAAGATTACCCTTCTCCTCAAAGGGAGAGGGGTTTAAAAAGATCATGGAAAGCGATAGTAAAGACGGTACCGTAAAAACCTTTATCGACCTTGTAAAACGGTCCAGGCGGGGTAAGCTCAAAATTTATATTGGGATGAGCGCCGGTGTGGGCAAAAGCTACCGGATGCTGTTGGAAGCCCATGCCCTGCAGCGCAATGGCATCGGTATTCAAATAGGGTATATTGAAACCCATAATCGTGCCGAAACACATGCCTTGCTGGCTGGCTTGCCCATTATCAATCGTCGTAAAATATTTTACAAGGGCAAGGAATTGGAAGAGATGGACCTTCAAACCATCCTTAACCGGCATCCCGAAGTAGTTATTGTTGATGAACTGGCCCATAGCAATATCGAAGGCAGTAAAAATGGTAAGCGCTGGCAGGATGTGGTTGATCTGCTGGAGGCTGGCATCAGCGTAATTACCGCGGTGAACATTCAGCACCTGGAAAGCCTTAATGAAGAAATTGAACAAATAACCGGTGTACCCATAACCGAACGCATCCCCGATAAGATACTGGAACTGGCCGACGAGATCGTGAATATCGACCTTACCGCCGATGAATTGATTGACCGCTTAAAAGAGGGCAAAATTTACGACCAAAGTAAAATAGAACGGGCGCTGCAAAACTTTTTCCAGAGCGATAAGATACTTCAGCTGCGCGAGATAGCGCTCAAGGAGGTTGCCCACCATTTAGAGCGAAAGATAGATATAGAAGTTCCCAAGCAAATAAAGCTGAGGCCCGAACGTTTTTTAGCCTGTATATCATCCAATGCCGAAACTGCCAAGATAGTGATTCGCAAAACGGCAAGGCTGGCATCCTACTATCGTTCGCCGTGGATAGTGCTGTATGTGCAAAGCAGCAGTGAAAGCCTCGACCGCATAAAACTGGATAAGCAACGGTATTTAATTAATAACTTTAAACTGGCTACCGAACTGGGCGCCGAAGTAATAAAGATAAAAAGCGACAACGTAACCCAAGCCATTATGCAGGTTGCCGATGAGCGCGAGATAACAACTATTTGCATTGGCAAACCCCACCTGAGTTTGTTTCAGGTGATTGTACGCACCGCAGTATTTAATGAACTGTTAAAGAACATTGCGGCCAAAGAAACTGATTTAGTAATACTGTCATGAAAGTAAAAAATAAACTCCGCTTAGGATTTGGATTCCTGTTTGTCGTGGTGCTGTTCTTCGGCGCGATATCCATATTCTACATCAACCAGATCTCAAACAGTGCTAAGATCATTTTAAAGGATAACTACGAAACGCTAAGCTATTGCCGCGAAATGCGTACTATTCTTGATGAAAACAGTTTGCCATTAAGCAACGCCGCTATTGAAAAGTTTAACGGTCAGCTTGCCAAGGAAGAGCATAATATTACAGAACCGGGTGAAGCGGCGGGTGTTGCAGGTATTAAAGCTTCATTTAATTTGCTGCAAAACAAAACCGCCAGTTTAGCCGACCTGGCCATAGCCGAACGCACCACCCGCCGGTACCTGCGCCAGGTTGAAACGATAAATATGAAGGCCATTGTTCATAAAAACGACAGGGCAAATACTTCCGTTGATGAATCTACCTTGTTTTTAGGTTTTGCGGGTACGTTTACTTTTTTGGTGTTGTTTAGCTTTAGCGTGAACTTTCCCGGGTTTATTTTAAATCCGCTTAACACGTTATTAACGGGGATTAGGGCAATTGGTCAAAAGAACTACAGCCAACGCATTCATTTTGATAAGAACGACGAGTTTGCCGAAGTTGCAGGTGCCTTCAATGATATGGCCATCCGGCTTAATGAATGGGAAAATAGCAACCTGTCCAAAATCATGTCGGAAAAACTGCGGATCGAAACCATTATTGAGCAAATGCACGATGCCATTATCGGTATAAATGAAAACCGGGAGGTGTTATTTATTAACACAACCGCCAAAAATATCCTTAACCTTGGTCATGATAAAATGGAAGGCCGTTCGGTAGAGGATATGGCTAAAGGTAACGATCTGTTTAAATCAATAATTGCCGATGAAATGGCCGGCAAGCCATTTAAGATAGTGGTAGACGGCAGAGATTCGCATTTTCAGTTAGAGGCAAGGGAAATAGCCGTACCCAACCTGGTAACAGATGCAGATCAGCCTTTAAATAAAGCCAGGATTCCGGCAGGTAAGGTTTATATTCTGCGCAACATCACCGAATTTAAAGAGCGCGACGAAGCAAAGACCAATTTTATAGCCACCATATCGCATGAGTTAAAAACGCCTATATCATCTATAAAGATGAGCCTGAAATTAATGCGCGATGAGCGTGTGGGCCATATCAACACCGAGCAACAGCAACTGCTTGAACATATAAAAGATGATAGCGACCGCCTGCTAAAGATCACAAGCGAGCTGCTTGAGCTATCGCAGGTGGAAACCGGGAATATCCAACTCAATTTTATTCCTGTTAAACCAGAGCAGATCATCGATTATGCTATTGAATCGGTAAGTTTTCAGGCCAAGCAAAAAGGGGTGAAGCTTGAGGTTGTGAAAAGTGAAGGCTTGCCGGTGGTAAATGCCGACGTGGAGAAAACAGCCTGGGTGCTGGTCAACTTCCTGTCGAACGCGCTGCGGTACAGTTCAGAAAAATCAAAGGTGATCATCAGCATCAGTAATGCCGGGGGCGAAGTGGAATTTTCTGTGAAGGATTTTGGTAAGGGTATAGATGAGCAATATCAAAAACGCCTGTTCGACCGTTATTTTCAGGTACCTACGGACGGGCAAAACAAATCCGGCTCGGGTCTGGGCCTTGCTATTTCCAAAGATTTTATTGAAGCCCAAAACGGCCGCATCTGGGTTGAAAGCGCCATTGGCGAGGGTAGTAAATTTGGCTTCGCACTGCCGGTGGCTAATGTTTAGTAGGAGAAAATACCCCCCCCCCCTTCGCACTTTGAGAGAGAACAATAGCTTATTGAAATACATTGTAGAATAAAAGAACAGGGGTAGTCCCCGCTGGGGACAAATTCTTTTTTTCTATTATCCTACAAACAGGTAGTCCCTCCGGGACAGAGAAGTGTATCTAATATTGATAAGAAACGGTAGTTTTTATGTCCTGGAGGGACTACCTGTTTGTAGAAAAAGACATCAAATCGTTTATGCCCCATAGGGGCTACCCATATTTCAATTGATGGACTATTGTTTTTGATCGGGCACGCAACGCATTGTGTTATGGCAGAGGTGTGTTGTTCACATGTTTTTTTTACCTTCTTTTCATCCTCGAAAAAGGATACCCATTACACCCTTCTTTTGGATGCGTGCGATTGGCCTTGGCGGTGGCTTCGGCAATGGAATCGGTTTTGGCATCGTATACGCTGAGGCAATAGCCCCATAACCAGGGTTTCATTTTATTGAAGGCCATATAATCTATACGGGTATAAAGGCCGCCTTCGCCGGGATTTTTATTGTCGTTGCGGGCCAGCAGATACTGCTCTTTGGTGTTCCACTTTATAATATGAAATTTGGTGTGCGGTAGTTGGATCCACAAGGTATCGTTAATGGTATACCGTATGCCGTAATCATCAACAAAATTACCTTTCACAAGTTCGGGTGCATGTTCAGGGTCATGTTTAGGTATTGCCGGTTTATAATTAAAGCTAATGCCCAGCAACAGCACAACTCCCGATAGTAATATTGTTTTTACAAAGGTCATAGCAGGTTTTTTTGGTGTAAAACTAATAGATTGCGTTAAATTAAAGCAAAAAGGTTATCGGTTAATCCATTATTAATGGTTTATTAATTGGAATTTATTTTCTTTACCTTACATAAACCCCAAGAGGCTGCTTGCCTTTTGAAAAACCAGTTATCAAACCAATACATGACCAAATTTTACAAACTCATATTTTTATTGTTATTAATATCGCCTGCCGTAATTGCAAACGCTCAAAGCAAAACTGACAATAAGCTTTGGTATACCCAACCGGCAGGCAATACCTGGGCAAATGCCCTGCCTGTAGGCAACGGGCGCTTAGGGGCTATGGTTTATGGTAATCCCGGTCGTGAGGTTATTAAGCTTAACGAAACCTCGGTTTGGAGCGGCAGTCCGTCTGATAATAATAATCCAGATGCCTTGGAGGCCTTGCCGCAGGTAAGGCAACTGCTTTTTGAGGGCAAATATAAAGCTGCGCAGGCGTTGGCTTCAAAAAAGATCCAGGCTAAACAAAACAATGGGATGATGTATGAGCCGGTGGGTAATTTATACCTTGATTTTCCGGGGCACACCCAGCCAGAGAACTACTATCGTGAGCTAAACCTTGACGATGCCATTGCCCGTACCATTTACACAATCGATGGCGTAAAGTATACCCGCGAAGTTTTTTCGTCCATCCCTAACCAGGTAATAATTGTGCGGCTTACGGCCAGTAAAGCAGCTATGCTTAACTTTTCGGCATCTATGGGCTCGCCACAAAAAACGGTTATTAAGGCCAATGAGGGTAATGTGCTGCAACTCTCGGGCACTACTACAGATCATGAGGGCGTAAAGGGAATGGTGAACTTTGAATCGCTGGTGAAATTGAAAACCGATGGCGGTTCAGTAATCAAGACTGATACCAGTATAGTTGTAAAAAATGCTACGTCGGCAACGCTATATATTTCTATAGCTACCAATTTTGTTAATTATCACGATATCAGCGCAGATGCTTTTAAACGTGCGGATGCTTACCTGCAAAACGCGTTGAAAATTCCTTATGTTACGTTATTACAGGCCCATAAAGCGGCTTATCAAAAATATTTCAATCGGGTTAAGCTTAATTTAGGTCGTACGGCAATGGCAGATAAGCCTACCGATGAACGACTTAAAGCATTTGCAACTGGTAACGACCCACAATTAGTATCGCTATATTTTGCTTACGGACGTTACCTGCTTATTTCAGCATCAGAACCGGGCGGACAGCCGGCCAACCTGCAAGGAATTTGGAACGATTTGATGGACCCGCCCTGGGATAGCAAATACACCATCAACATTAATACCGAAATGAACTACTGGCCGGCCGAGAATACCAACCTGCCAGAAACGCATTTACCGCTGATACAAATGGTGCGGGAACTATCACAAACAGGTGCCAAAACTGCCAAAGTGATGTACGGCGCCGGGGGCTGGATGACTCACCACAATACCGATCTATGGCGAATAACCGGCCCGGTTGACGATATATTTTACGGCATGTGGCCAATGGGCGGTGCATGGCTTAGTCAGCATTTATGGGAAAAATACATGTACGGTGGCGATAAGCAATACTTAACATCGGTATATCCCATATTAAAAGGAGCGTCGCAGTTTTATCTTGATTTTTTAATTGAGGAGCCGGTACATCATTGGCTGGTTGTATCGCCGGGGATGTCGCCAGAGAACTCGCCAAAATCACATGAGGGCTCTTCGTTTACTTATGGCGCTACTATGGATAACCAGATAGTTTTTGATCTGTTATCCAACACAATTCGCGCCGCCGAAACGCTTGGGGAGAATAAAGCTTTTATTGATAAGCTAAAGGCAACCCGTAACCGCTTACCGCCTATGCAAATTGGTAAGTATAACCAGTTACAGGAATGGCTGGAAGACCTGGATGATCCGAAAGATAAACACCGCCACGTATCACATTTGTTCGGGTTGTTCCCAGGCAAGCAGATTTCGCCATACCACACACCTGAATTGTTTGATGCCGCCCGCACCTCGCTTATTTACCGTGGCGATGTATCAACCGGCTGGAGTATGGGTTGGAAGGTGAATTTATGGGCGCGCTTTTTAGATGGTAATCATGCTTATGAACTCATTAAAAAACAGCTTTCGCCCTTGGGCGTAAATGAAGGCGGCGGCGGAACATACATTAACCTTTTCGACGCACACCCACCTTTTCAAATAGATGGTAACTTTGGCTGTACTGCAGGTATTGCCGAAATGCTGATGCAAAGTCATGACGGCGCGCTGAATTTGCTGCCCGCATTGCCAGACGTTTGGGCAAATGGCAGTATCAGCGGATTACGAGCCCGCGGCGGTTTTGAAATAGTAAAACTTGTATGGGAAAATGGCAAAATTGTAAGCGTTTCTATCAAATCTACCTTGGGTGGTAACTGCCGTTTAAGGGTGCCTAACCAATTAAAACAGGCTGGAGGCGCTCAATTGAAAGCTTCCAACGGCAGTAATCCTAATCCGTTTTATCAAATAGAAGCGGTGGCCAAACCCATTATATCGCCGCAGGCTATACTAAAGCAACCCGGTATAAAACAGACACTTGTTTATGACCTGCCTACACAGCGGGGTGTTACCTATACGCTACTCACAAAATAGGCTGTAAGGATTTAGCCGCTGCACATTTAAAGCTTTATGTTACCCACAACACGTGGGCTGGTATTTTTTTGTTAAAAACGACAAAAAAATACCAGCCTGCATAACATATATTGCCTTAGATACCTTACATTACACTAAATTTGTTTCAATTATAAACTATACGTTGCGTAAACAGCGGTTAATTTTTGGGTTAATACCCCTATAAAGTTATCGGCAAACGTTTATGCACACAAATTTGGTAACCGTTCATCTTACTAATGAGATCAAGGAAAAATCTGCTTTATATATTTTTACTGCTTTTAAGTTGTTTTACATCGCAACGCTTATTCGCGCAATCATATGGGTTAGGTTTCCTGTCGCATGAAACGGTGCAGGATAAACGTACGGGGCTTGATCTTAGTCCGGATGGGCCTTTATGTTTTAAGGATAACTTTGAGCTCTCTTTTGATTTCGCTTTTTTGCCAAACCATGAAAATCACTTTGGTTACATAGTAAGGCTTATCAATAACGATAAGCAAAATATTGATTTACTGTACGACCGGCGCCTGGAGGGTAAACATTTCAAATTCATCATCGGCGAAAAGTTCTCCAACATCTCCTTCAACATTGACGAAAAGAAACTGGTAAGCGGATGGACGCGATTGCGTATAAAGTTTGATATGCAAAGCCAGTTGCTTACACTTACTGTAGATGGTGTGGTTTACAGCCAGCATGTGCAGCTGACTAAAAATAATTGCTTTAAAATGCTGTTTGGCTCAAACGATTATCTGGATTTTAAAACCAATGACGTGCCGCCAATGAAACTCAGGAATATTGAAATTACCGAGGGACAAAAGCTCAGTTACAAATGGCAGCTAAACGAAGTAGATGGCAGCCAAATCCGTGATGAGATAAATGGGAGTATGGCAGCGGTAGTCAATCCGCTTTGGGTAAAAAAGCTGCATTGCAATTGGCAGCCTTTGCAAACCCTAACAGTTGATGGCGCGGCGAGTGTGGCCTTTAACCCCGAAAGCGAAACCATATACATAACAGGTACCGATTCGTTGGTAAGCTATTCGGTACCATTATCAAAGGTTACCTCGTTCCGCTACAAATCAGGCGATCAGTTTCTTATTCGGGGTAACCAATCTTACTACAATAGTAACCTCAAAAAATTGTTCAATATTAATGTAGAACAAAAGCAGGTGGCCACTTATGATTTTAGCACGCAGGCATGGGATATAAAACACAAGAACAGCGCCTTTGAAACCAATTACTGGCATACCAATAAATTCTATTCCCCGGCAGATTCATCACTGTATATCATTGGTGGATACGGGCAGTTCATGTTCAGGAACGATGTACAGCGATACAATATCAAGTCAAAAAGTTGGCAAAAAGTAAAAGTTGGCGGCGAAGCCCTAACACCCCGTTACTTGGCTGCGCTGGGAGCTACTGATGGTGGCGCTTATATTATGGGTGGTTACGGCAGCTCAAGCGGGCAGCAGATCCTTAATCCCAAAAATCTGTATGATCTTATTTATTTTGATGTAACGTCGCACACGTTCAAAAAAATATATGAGCTTAACATCAAGGGCGAAGATTTTGTGTTTGCTAATTCAATGGTGATTGATAAAAAAAGTAATTCGTACTACGCACTCATATTTCCAAAGCATAAATACAATTCAAACCTGCAGCTCATCTCAGGATCATTAACAGAGCCTAAGTTTAAGATACTCGGCAATGAGATACCGTATACCTTTCATGATATAAGTTCATTTGCTGATCTGTTCTATTGCCCCGAAAGTAAAAAATTCATCGCCATAACGCTTTTCCTGGATGAAAAAGGGCAGACAAAGGTGAACATATATACGCTTAACAGTCCGCCGATTGCTAATATTAGGGCTACCGCTGGTACCAGCAAAAGCGGGATTTCGCCACTTGTATATATAGGTATAGGTTTGGTACTTATATTGGGCACATTTGTTGCTTTTTACAGAAAGAAAACGGCAAAAAATCCTGTTGAAGTGTCCAACCAGCCCAATCGAAAAGCAATAACGCCCGTTACTGCCGAGGAACTTGCTCAAAGTATAGCTGATGAAGAGGAAGAAGTTATTGACTTGAGAAACAAAATATACTTGTTTGGCGATTTGCAGTTGTTTGACAGTGAGGGTAACGATATTACCAAACACTTAACGCCGCTTACAAAAGAGCTGTTCCTTATAATTATTTTGTATACCATAAGGCGGGGGAGAGGTATCACCTCTGAGAAATTGAAGGAGATCCTTTGGTTTGATAAATCGGCAGAAAGCGCGCGTAATAACCGCTCGGTTAATATAGCCAAGCTTAAGAATGTGCTCGACAAAATGCAGTCATGCCAGATCTCGAAAGAGAGTGGCCATTGGAAAATTGATATGGACACCCAGCTTGTTAAGGTTGACTATCAGCATTACCTTGATATTGTTAAGGATAAGCGAAAACTGGATAAGCAAAAGATCTCAGATATGGCCCGTATCATACAGCGTGGTAACTTTTTGGCCGATGTGGAATACGAATGGCTTGATACCTTTAAATCAGAGATATCAAACGAAATTATTGACACCTATCTGCATTACGCGGCTTCTATAAATATTACCGATGATCCGGAGTTTTTAATAAAACTGGCCAACTACATCTTCTATTTCGATCCGGTGAATGAGGAAGCTATGACGCTTAAATGTAAATCATTGATATCGCTGGGTAAACACTCACTGGCTAAAAATGCTTTCGATTCATTTTGCAAGGAATACAAGACCATTTATGGCGAAGAGTTTGCGAAGGATTTTAATGCAGTAATAGCCTAAATAACGTCACCTCCGGATTATCTCATCAATGTGTTTTTATAACTCTTATTAAAATGCCTGCCGGCAAATTAAAATTTTATAGCCAGTAAATAATTTCATTATTCTGTTCTGCAAATACCGGGTATAGCCTGCTTTTTTTCAATTAACATGAATTTTACGCAATCGATTGCAAAAAAATTCATAAAAGCGATGATTTTAACGTTTTTATAGCTGAAATTAATGTTTTATTAATTTTTTATTAGTCATCTGATCGTTTACTTGTATCAAATTATAAACGCAATACACACCGTCTTTTAGCATTAACCAGGCAAAGTAGGTGAATGTATAAATCAAACTTTAAAACTATGTACCATTACGAAACTAACCCGCCGTAAGTATGTGCTGCAACGCGCTGTTTACTACCCTAACCAGGTACCCAATTAATCAAACCTTAAACATAAAAGAGAAGCAATATGAAAATATTCAAATACTTACTTATTATAATTTTTCTTTATCCGCTCAGTTTATTAGCCCAGCAAACTGTAAACATTAGCGGTAAAGTAACTGATACAAACGACGGGCTACCGTTGCCGGGTGTTACCGTAACGGCTGGCGCTGTAGTCGCAGTTACCAATACATCGGGCGAATACAAGATAGCCGCGCCGGCAAACGCTACCGAGCTTACCTTTAAATTTATAGGTATGAAGCCTGTAATCGAAAAAATAGGTGGTCGTACCGAGATCAATATATCCCTTACCTCCTTACAGTCAAACTTAGATGAAGTTGTAGTGGTAGGTTACGGTGTTCAAAAAAGGGCAACTATTACAGGATCTATTGCAACACTTCAAAATAAAGAGATCACCACTACAAAGAATGAGAGTGTGATTAATATGCTTACCGGTAAAATACCGGGTGTACGTATTTTGCAAACAACAGCCGAGCCCGGTTCTTATTCAAACGTCCTGAACATCAGGGGATATACAAGTGCCCCATTAGTTGTAATTGATGGTGTAATTGGCGGCGACCAATCAACCATTGGCCGTATGGACCCTAACGAAATTGAAAGCATATCTGTACTGAAAGATGCTGCAGCATCCATTTATGGTATACGGGCTGCCGGCGGTGCCATTTTAATTACTACCAAAAAAGGCAGTAAAAACGGAAAAGTGAACATCAATTACTCATTTAACGATGCGGTACAGACGTTTTTAGGGATGCCAGAAGGTGTTGGCGCTGTTGATTTCATGATGCTGACCAATGAGAAAGCGAAACGTGATTTTGCCAATAACTTTGTATCAAATATTACACCGGTGTATTCATATAATGATATGAAACCCTGGATTGACGGCAAGCGCCAAGCTGCAGACTGGATAGGCCTCGTTTTCAGAAAAACAGCTAATCAATTAAATCATAACTTAAATATAGACGGTGGAAATGATAAGCTAAACTACTTTTTTAACTTTGGTTACCTAAAGCAGGATGGTGTTTTTAAAACCGGCGATTTAAACTACAACAAGTATAACTTTCGTTCAAACGTTACTGCAAAAATAACAAAAGGCTTACAAGCGCAGGTATTAACATCCGCCTGGATGGATGAAAAAAACCAGCCTTATACCGATGAATGGACTGTTTATAAGTATACCTGGAACCAGAAACCTGTAAACCAGATTTACGCCAATGATAATCCGCTGTACCCAAACCTTATACCAGGGGGAGATAATCAAAACCCGGCGATCATGACAGATGCTGATAAAGTTGGCTCAAAAAGGTACAGGAACAAAGCCGTTACCAGCCAGTTAAATTTAACGTATGACATACCAGGTATACAAGGGCTTACCGCAAAGGCTTTGTTTAACATTGATTACGGTGTTGCCGATAATAATGAACTTAAAAAGTCATATTTCTTATACACTTATGACGCAGCAAACAATATATATTTACCCAACCAGGTAAACTTGCCTGCAGGTGTGAGCCGTGCTTATTATACCCATTTAAACACATCAAGCCAGTTAACTTTAAACTACGCGCATACATTCTTTAATGATCATAATGTAGCTGCAATGTTCACTTATGAGCAAAGCCATCAAACTGCTGATAATTTTAATGCCCACCGCGATGTGGAGATCCCTGTAGAATACTTATTTGGGGGGTTGCCAAACTCAAACATGTCTGGCGGTATGGACATTAATGGCTTGCAGGACGTAGGTTACAGAAGTGTAATTGGAAGGTTCAACTATGATTATAAAGGAAAATACCTGCTTGAATTTGTATTCCGCAGGGATGGTTCAAATAAATATCAACCCGGACCGGATCAATGGGGCTTTTTCCCCGGCGGATCAGTAGGTTGGGTTATCACCAAGGAAAAATTCTTCCATGATCTGGTATCTGACAATATCATTTCTAACCTGAAACTGAGAGCCTCTTACGGCCAAACAGGAAACGATGGTGGAAATGCTTTTAACTATGTTGCCGGATATACTTATCCCATAAATAGCTATATTTTTGGCCCAAGTGCAGTAAACGGCTCGACTCCAAAACTTGGTAACCCTGGCTTAACCTGGTCTGTATTAACCAAAAGCAACCTTGCTTTAGACTTTGGTTTATTTGGCGGAAAAGTAGATGGTACTATAGAAGTTTTCAGAAGTGACGAAACCGGCCTGGCAGCAACACCAAGTACGGCATTGCCAGGAACTGTAGGTGCAGACGTACCGCAGATCAACTATAATAGCCAAAGAGTACAAGGTTTAGATTTCAACATTTCTTACAGAAATACATTTGGAGATGTGGGTGTAAGCATTGCCGGTAATATAGGTACCACCCGTTTAGAGAATTTGAAGGTTTTACGTGGCAACTCAGGTAATGAGTATTCAAACTGGAAAGAAAACCAAACCAACCGCTACCAGAACATTTGGTGGGGTAAAGAGTACGCGGGCCAATTTACAACCTACAACCAAATTTACAATTATGGTGTAAACACAGGCGGCGGTAACAACAATACTATCCCCGGCGATTATTATTATAAAGATTGGAATAACGACGGTGTGATAGATGGTAAAGATGATCACCCTATTGCTACTTCTGATATTCCGCTATATAATTATGGCCTTACCCTTGGATTAAGCTATAAAGGGTTTGATATGAATATGGTTTTGCAAGGTGCAGCAGGTGTTTACGTACAATACGGAGAACAATTTGCTTCGCCGCTTATGTATGATAGAAGTGCCTTAACCCGTTTCCTTGACAGCTGGCATACAGTTGACCCGGCTGCAAATGTTTTTGATCCTAATACACAATGGGTACCCGGATTTTACCCTGCAATGGGTTCGCCAGATGCGCAAGGTACAAAGGCTATACAAAGTGCGAGTTACCTGCGTGTAAAATCGCTTGAATTTGGGTATTCGTTATCTCCTGCGGTATTAAAAAATATAGGTATTAAAAAGCTTAGGGTATATGTAAATAGCTACAACCTGTTAACTTTTACCGGATTAAAGAATTACGATCCTGAGCACCAGGGCCCAAGCCCCCGTAACGGTAATGACGGCATAAGCGGATACACTTACCCAATGAACAGGACTTTTAATCTGGGAGCTAACGTTTCCTTTTAAATTATCGAAATATGAAAAGTATACATAAAATAATTATAGCACTTTCTATCACTGTTGGCGCGTCGGTAACATCGTGCCAAAAGTTAGATATTGCGCCAAAAAATATATTTACAGCAGATGTTATATACAGTAGTGAGGCCGGTGTTAAATCAGTTTTAGCAACTATTTATCAAAATTTACCTATCGAGGATTTCAAGTACCGGCCAGACGGAAATGGTGATCCCCTGGGTTTTAAACATGGAGGCAACGACTGGGAAAATTTTTATAACGAGGCTGGGGTTATAGGTGAAGAAGTAGGTCCTTTTGGCGGTATGGATATTGCAGGGGGCTTTGGTTACTGGCCATATGGCGATATCAGGAACGTTAACACACTGATTGCCGAACTGCCTAAACACACAGCCGTATTAACCCAGGCAAAGGTAGACGCGCTTTTGGGGGAAGCTCACTTTTTAAGGGCCTATTACTATTATGCAATGGCTAAACGCTATGGCGGTGTGCCAATTATTCAAGTTGCCCAGGATCCCGGCGCTCCACTATCTGAGTTGCAGGTACACCGCGACAAGGAAGAGGCTGTATGGGATTTTATTGGAGCAGAGCTTGACCTGGGTTACCAGATGATGGGAGAAACCAACGACAAAGGCAGAGCTAACAAATATGTAGCGGCAGCTTTAAAATCAAGGGCGATGTTATACGCGGCATGTGTTGCCAAATATGGTTCAACAAACTTTGTTGATGGCCAGGCACGTTCGCTGGGTTTGGTAGGTATTCCTGAAAGCAAGGCAAATACCTATTTTCAGGCCGCTTATGATGCCGCCAAACTGCTTGAGGGTCATTATGAGCTGTATAACGCAAATCCGGATAAGGTACAGAACTATGTTGATCTGTTTTTGAAAGCCGACAGTAAAGAAAATATCTTCGTAAAACAGTATTCTATTGCTAACAATACTGCTCATAGCTGGGATGCTACCATGTCGCCGCGTTATTTTACAGCCAATGCGCTTTCACGCTCATACCCAACTTTAGATCTGGTAAGCCTTTGGGGCGATCTGCCGGTAACCAACGGCGATGGCACACCTAAACGTTTTAATGATCGCGCCGATCTGATGAACGGGCTTGAGCCAAGGTTATTGGCTACTATTTATTTCCCGGGTGCAACTTTAAGAGGGCTAACCTTTGATATGCAGCGGGGTATTTACCCTTCGTTCAGCGGTACAGCTGCGGCTGAGGTTGCCAAACAGCCAAACTCACGTTCGTATATACTTGCGGGCGATACAAAAACGCTTTATCAAGGCAAACAGATTATTGGCTTTACTGGTCCGTGGACAGGTGGCGATGAGCTAACCCGTACAGGTTTTTATGTACGTAAATACGTTGATTATAACAAACCACAGGCAACAGTTGACCTGAACAGAAGCGAGCAGCCTTGGATAGACATGCGCTACGCCGAAGTATTGCTGAACCGTGCCGAAGCAGCATTTGAATTAGGTAACACCGGCGATGCTGCAGTTTGCATCGGCCAAATCAGGGATCGTGCCGGTGCCAAACCCATTACAGGTGCTTTAACGCTTGACTTGGTACGCAGGGAAAGGCGCATGGAGCTTGCTTTTGAAAACCAGTACTACTGGGATTTAAAAAGATGGCGTACCGCAGATGTGGTGCTTGACCGCGCGCATTTCAAAGGACTGATGCCATATTACGTGTTTAACGAAAATAAATACATTTTCCTTGCCGAACCTGAATTATTTAACCGGGAATACACTTTCCAGAAACAGTTTTATTATGAAGGTATTCCGGGTGGCGAAATTGGCAAGAACCCTAACTTACTCCCTAATAATCCTAATTATTAAGAATTTAAAATTTAAGAGATGAAAAAACTGATTAGTATTAGTAGAATTTTAATAGGCATAGCTATACTGGCAAGTACTGCATGTACAAAAATAGATAACTATGACGGTCCTAATGCCTCGTTTCAGGGCAATCTGGTTTCTTCCGAAGGTGGCAATTTGCTTACCTCAGGCGGCAGCACTCAAATAAGGCTTCAGCAAATTGGCTGGACCAGTCCGCAAACCATCCCCAGTAAATTTGATGGCACGTTTGAGGATACCAAGCTGTTTAAGGGCAGTTATAAAATCATACCTACCGGCGGAGCTTTCTGGCCAATTTATGATACGGTAACAGTAAAAATTGATAAAGGTACCCAGCATGACTTTACGGTTACGCCATACATCGTTATCAAAAACTTTACTGCCACGCTTAATGGTACTACGTTAACCTTAAAGTATGACATTTTTGCTCCAATAGCAGCTGGTTTGCCAACTATTACAGAAGCTCAGCCATTTGTAAATACTACCAGGCTGGTAGGTGCCGGTGCTTCTATCAGAGACTTTTCTGACGCGTTTAAAGTATCGATAAACAAGGAGTATACCGATTTAACAGACGCTCAAAAAACGATGTCAATTGATGTGACCGGTATGCTACCCGGCCGAACATTTTTTGTACGGGTAGGCGTTCGGTTAAATGATAGTTATAAAAGCTATAACTTCTCTGATATCATACAGGTCGACGTTCCAAAATAATAAAACAGCAGCAGGCATATTCAAAATCGATTTATATGCCTGCTAATGTCTTTTGAAGAGAGTATTATAGGCGATACCATCAGGGTAATACCTCTGTACTTTCTTCCATAATCTAAAAAAATGTACTGATGAAAATGTTTAGGACAATACTTTTTACTTTTTTAACAACAGCATCTATATGGTCATGTGCCAAAAGCGATGCACCTGGCGATGTAATACCGCCAGATAAGCCACCGGTAACCAACCCGGGAATGGTTTATGACACCACGGGGTTAAAGTATAAATCCTACACTAATTTGGTTATGGCCGGCTACCAGGGTTGGTTTGCTGCCGAAGGAGATGGCTCAGATCGCGGCTGGTACCATTACCAGGGCAATGGGGGCTTTTATCCCGGCAATACCAATGTTGATTTTTGGCCCAACATTACCGAATATACCAAAAAGTATAAATCGCCATTCAAATTTGCCAACGGAGATGATGCCTACTTATACAGTCCGTATGATGAGGAAAGTGTCGACCTGCATTTTAAATGGATGAAAGATTATGGCATTGATGGCGTTCACATGCAGCGTTTTGTAGGTGAGATCAAAAACCCATCGGGTAAAAGACATTTTAATAAAGTACTTGCAAACGCCCTTAAAGCAGCCAAAAAATACGGCCGGGCAATTAGCGTAATGTATGATTTAAGCGGTTGCTCAAGCGCCGATGTGGCCTTTGTTGAGCAAGATTGGAACGAGTTGCTTACCACCTTTAAACTGGCTGATAATAAAGAGAACCCCACCTATTTATACCACAACGGCAAGCCGCTCGTAACTTTATGGGGTGTGGGTTTTAATGATAACAGGCGTTATACTATTGACGATGTTAGCAAATTAGTAGATAAGCTTAAAGGAACAAACAACAAATTTTCGGTAATGCTTGGTGTGCCATACTATTGGCGAACGTTGGGTAACGATACCGAAAAATCACCTTTACTGGCAGCGCTCATAAAAAAATCAGATATCATAATGCCCTGGGCTGTTGGTCGGTTTGATTCCAAAAGCTACAACGCGCAAAATGTGTATGATGATATACAATGGTGCAAGGCCAATAAGGTTGATTACGTTCCCCTCGTGTTTCCGGGTTTTACCTGGGGCAACATGCACAAGGATCCTACCATTTACAATGCTATTCCCCGCCTCAAAGGCGACTTTTTATGGCAGCAAATTGCAGGTGCAAAAAACGTTGGAGCCAAATCATTATATGTAGCCATGTTTGATGAAATTGATGAGGGTACGGCCATTTACAAAACCGCGCGTCAGGCAGATGTTCCTTTAAATGGGGATGCAGGGCTGAAATTCGTGGGAATTGAAGATGAGTTGGCCTCTGATTATTACCTATGGTTAACCGGGCAGGGAACCAAGTGGTTTCACGGCGAAAGTGGTTACAGCAGAACAAAGCCAAACAGGTAAGCTACGGTAAAAGATGTTTTTAGATAAATAAAATATTGTCACTAAACCAATTAGTAAACTTTAAAAACTTAAAGGAAATGAGATTAACTAAAGTAATGATGGTATGTTCCATCTTAGCAATAGGGCTTGCGATAGCAAGCTGCAAAAAGGAAAAGTACCAGTCACGGGATATATCGATGCTTAAACCACCGCCGCCTGTTGATACAACAACGCCGCCGGTAATTGATACATCTGTTGTAATTGATAATTGCGATAAGGCAGACGGTTGGCAGGTAGCGGGCGGAGATCCTGTTGTAGTAGCAACCGGCCAAAAAGAAGGAGCCGGTTATATTCAGGGAACAATTAAAACAGGGCAAAATTTTATGCAGTTTATTAAAACCCTGCCGGCCCCTGTTAATACAAAAGTAACCTTAACTACAGGCGAATTAAAATTCTGGTTTTATGTGCCCGATGTTTCCTTACTTAAAGTAGATGGCCAGATACAATTTAGCAGCGCCGCTGATCCGGACAATAAACGTGTAGGTTGGGGAATGGATAAGATTATCCCAACACTTAAAAATGGCTGGAACCATTTAGAACTGAAATTTACAGACGGATATCTGTCTGGAGATGGTGGTCCTGATTTATCGGCCATGAATTTTGTGAAAATTTTCTTCTGGACTGCTGCAAACGCGGCAACAGATCAAAACTTTGGCATCGATGATATCAGAGTTGCCGCTTTGCCGCCGCCACCTGATGTTGTTTTTGACAACTGCGATAAAGCCGATGGATGGCAAACTGTTGGTGATGTAAAGATTATAACACCAGGTCAAAAAGAAGGTGCTGGCTTTATTCAGAATACCATTACCAATGGCAATGATTTTATGCAGTACATAAAAGATGTGCCCACACCTGTTAACACCACCTTTACGGAAAGTACCGGAAGGTTCCAGTTTTGGTGGTATGTATCTGATGTTTCATTGCTTAAACAGGATGGTTCTATCGAAATAACCAGTTCCGGAAAATCTGATGATCATGAGTCGGCATGGGATGTAACCCCGCTTATACCTAACTTGAAAAACGGGTGGAACAAGATTACGCTTGATTTTGATAAATCTATTAAAACCAGCGATGGAGGAGCAGATTATACGGCTATTAATCACTTCCGTCTCTTCTTCTTTACAGCAGATAAAGCTCACAGCGATCTGGTTACAGGTATCGATGACCTGCGTTTCATATCAAAATAAATACAACCCAAACCCTATACCATAATTTAAACACAAATATAGCAGGGAGAGAGGCTTCTCTCTTCTTGCTTATTTAATAAACCGACTACAAAATGAATAAACATAGGTTTTTAAAAATCAGGGTTAAGATAGCCGCACTCTCATTATGTGCAGGGATGTTTACCGCCACCCAATCAATAGCACAGGAAAAAACTGCCGATACCACAAATGTAGGTAAGCCATTTGTAACTGATATATACACTGCAGATCCATCGGCCCATGTTTGGAAGGATGGCCGTTTGTATGTATATCCATCTCATGATGTTGCCCCGCCACGCGGCTGTGACCTCATGGACCAGTACCATGTATACTCTACCGATGATATGGTACACTGGAAAGATCATGGCGAAATACTGCGTGCCAGCCAGGTTGAATGGGGCAGACCAGAAGGCGGTTTTATGTGGGCACCAGATTGTGCCTATAAAAATGGTACTTACTATTTCTACTTCCCTCACCCAAGCGGTACCGAATGGAACAAGACCTGGAAAATAGGCGTGGCTACCAGCAAAAAACCGGCAAGCGGCTTTAAATCTCAAGGATATATTAAAGGGCTTGAATCTATGATAGATCCCTGTGTTTTTGTTGATGATGACGGGCAGGCTTACTTTTATTATGGCGGGGGTGGCACCTGTAAAGGAGGAAAGTTGAAAAATAATATGGTTGAAATTGACGGCGAAATGCAAAAGATGGAAGGCCTTGAAGATTTCCATGAAGCCAGCTGGGTACACAAAAAAGACGGCGTTTACTACCTGTCTTACTCAGACAATCATGATGTAAACGGTAAGCACAATCAAATGCGCTATGCCACCAGCAAAAATCCCTTGGGCCCGTGGACGTATAAAGGCATCTACATGGACCCTACAGATAGCTATACCAACCATGGTTCAATAGTAAAATTTAAAGGCCAATGGTATGCCTTTTACCATAACAGTTCATTATCTCACCAGGATTGGTTAAGATCTATTTGTGTAGATAAGCTGTATTATAATGCCGATGGTACAATTCAAAAAGTAATACCAACGGGGGCTATAAAAAAATAATACAGAGGGTATAAACCAGCCAATTATGAGTAAGAAAATAATTAACGCCCTGCTTTTGTTAACCCTGCTTATTTCAATAGGCAGCTGTTCAAAAAAAGGAGGGAGTAACAGTAACAACGTAACACCGCCACCGGTTGACGATAAGGGAGATGGATTTAAAAATCCGTTTGTTACCGGGATGTACACCGCCGATCCTTCGGCGCATGTGTGGGCAGATGGCCGTTTGTATGTATACGCCTCGCATGATATCGACCCGCCGCGCGGTTGTGATCTGATGGACAAATACCACGTATACTCAACCGATGATATGGTACACTGGACAGATCATGGGCAGATATTGCAAGCCAGTGATGTATCCTGGGGGCGGCAAGAAGGGGGCTTTATGTGGGCGCCAGATTGTGCTTACAAAAATGGCACCTACTATTTTTATTTCCCACATCCCAGCGGCACCGATTGGGGCAACACCTGGAAAATTGGCGTAGCTACCAGCAAAAGTCCGGCAAGTGGTTTTAAATCGCAAGGGTATATTCAAGGGTTAGAATCACTGATAGATCCATGTGTATTTGTTGACGACGACGGCAAGGCTTATTTGTATTACGGCGGCGGCAATATCTGCAAAGGCGGCAGGCTAAAGGATAATATGATGGAAATTGACGGCACCATGCAAACCATGCAAGGCCTTACCGATTTTCATGAGGCCAGTTGGGTGCATAAAAAAGATGGCGTTTATTACCTTTCATACGCTGATAATTTTAACGAGGCGGGTAAACATAACCGCATGCGTTATGCCACCAGCAGTAACCCATTAGGTCCCTGGACATACCGCGGCGTTTACATTGACCCAACCGATAGCTTTACCGACCATGGCTCAATAACCGAATATAAGGGACAATGGTACGCGTTTTATCATAACAGCTCGCTTTCTGGTAATGATTGGCTGCGGTCTATCTGCGTGAATAAACTTTATTATAATGCCGATGGCAGCATAAGAAAAGTGATACAGACAGACCTTAACGGCCAAAAAAAGTAGAGAATTAAAATAGCGGCTGTATCTTGTACCGCCGTTGCTATTGGGTTGCAAAAGGCAAAAAAAATTAAATGAACAAGTCAGTATCAAATGCTGATGTATTTTAAAAATGTATGATTAAACTATGTAAAAACCGAGTGCCGGTATTGTTGTTTTTGTTAACATGCTGCATATATATCCCTGTTATGGCGCAGCAAAACGCAGGGAAGGGTAACCTAAAATATGTCGATCCGTTGATAGGCAACGTTGGGCAGTTACTGGAGCCTACACGCCCAACGGTACAATTGCCTAACCAAATGATGCGGATGTATCCGGTACGGAAGGATTACCTTGATGATCAGATCTCCAGTTTTCCACTGCTCATCGTTTCGCACCGTTTGGGCGAAGCCTTCTCCATGAAACCATCTGTGAAAAAGATAGCAGAGGCAAGTTTCCAGCAAAAAATGACCTATGATCATGACCTGGAAGTTACCCGCCCCTGGTATTATTCCACCTATCTTGTTGATGATGATATTACAGTAGAGTACACGCCCGGTAAAAAAACGGCAATCTATCGTTTTGAATTTCCCGAAAAGGCAGAGAAAAATATCCTGTTCAACTTTTATAATGATGAAAATGCGCAAATCAAATTCACATCAGATAAGGAAATAAGCGGGTACGAAATTTATCACGATGATATTAAAATATACCTGTACGGTGTATTTAGCGAAAAGGGAAATGTTGGTGCAAATCCATCAGCAAAAGCTTATATAAGTTTTGGTCCGTCCGCTTCAAAAAATATCGAGTTTAGATACGCGGTTTCATTTGTTAGTGCAGAGCAGGCTAAAAAGAATTTCAGTAATGAATTAAGCGGCACCACCTTCAATCAGCTTAAACAAGCCGGCGAGGATGCATGGTATAAGGTAATGAGCCAGATAAACGTTACCGGCGGCACCGAAGCGCAAAAACGCAGCTTTTACTCGGCCCTGTACCGTTGTTATGAAAGACCGGTTGATATTTCTGAAGATGGTAAATACTATAGCGGTTTCGACAAAAAGGTACATGAAAGTAAGCGCACATTTTATGTAGATGATTGGACCTGGGATACTTACCTGGCACATCACCCATTGCGTACTATTCTTGATCCTGCCAAAGAAAGTGATATCCTTAACTCCTACGTAACTATGTATGAGCAGGGGGGCTGGGTCCCAACATTCCCTGTCCTGTTTGGTGATCATGCCTGTATGAACGCTTTCCACTCCACGGTAATGTTTACGGATGGTTATAATAAAGGCATTCGTGGCTTTGATACTTTAAAAGCTTATGAGGGCATGGTTAAAAACGCTACACAGGCAACTATGCTGCCCTGGAAAAATGGCCCCAAAGGCCCGTTGGAAGATTTTTATTATGACAAAGGATATTTTCCTGCCCTTCATCCCGGTGAAAAGGAAACCGATCCTAATGTAGAGTCGTTTGAAAAACGCCAGGCAGTTGCGGTAACGTTAGGTGCCAGTTATGATGATTGGGCACTTGCGCAATTTGCCAAAAAACTGGGCAAAACCGCCGACTTCGAAAAATTCAGCAAAAGAAGCCAGAACTATAAAAATCTTTGGGATAGTAAAACAATGTTCTTTATGCCAAAGGATGCCAAAGGTGATTTCATTAACATCGACCCTAAATTTGATGGTGGCATGGGGGGGCGTGATTATTACGATGAAAACAACGGCTGGACGTACATGTGGCAGGTGCAGCACGATATACCCGGTCTTATTAATTTGATGGGAGGCAAGGAAAAATTTGAAGGCAGGCTTGACCAATTATTCCGCGAAGGTTTGGGCCGGAGCAAGTACGAATTTCAGGCTAAATTTCCGGATGTTACAGGTATAGTAGGTCAGTTTTCTATGGGTAACGAACCAAGTTTCCATATTCCTTACCTGTACAACTACACCGGTTCGCCATGGAAAACTCAAAAGCGTGTTCGTTTTTTGCTTGATGTATGGTACAAAGACAACATCTTCGGTATTCCTGGCGATGAAGATGGCGGCGGTATGACGGCTTTCGTTGTATTCTCGTCAATGGGTTTTTATCCGCTTACGCCCGGTAACCCGGTTTACACAATTGGTAGTCCGCTGTTTGAAAAAACAACCATCGATTTGCCAAATGGTAAACAATTTAAACTTGTTGCCAAAGATTGCTCGGTACAAAATAAGTATATCCAAAGCGCTAAGCTTAATGGTCAGGTACTTGATACACCTTGGTTTAGTCATGCACAGTTAATAGCCGGTGGCGAGTTGGAGCTACAAATGGGACCAAAACCAAACAAGCAATGGGGAATAAATAATAACACAAATTAGATAGTTACATAACCAGATAACACTAAAATTATGATGAGGAAAACGTTTAAGTCGCTGTTAATAATAACGATGTTCGGGATAGCTTTTGGCTGTTCAAAAAAGAAAGATACAGGCGCAGGGGGCACAGATCCAGTTGTACCCGTAACCCCCGGCGATGGTATAGACCATACGCCATCGCCGGTAGGTGATGTGGTTGGTAAAGTGGTAGTTGGTTACCAGGGATGGTTTGCCGCAATTGGTGATGGCTCGCCAATTAACAGGTATTGGCATTGGTCAAATACCTGGGAGCAAAAACCATCGCCAACAAATACCGCTATACATGCCTGGCCGGATGTGCGTGATTATACCACCACCTTTCCTACAGATTATGAAAACTTAAATAATGGTCAGCCAGCCAATGTGTTTTCGTCATTTACAGATCAAACGATTAATACACAGTTTAAGTGGATGAAAGATTATGGCATTGATGGCGCCGCATTGCAACGTTTTAATCCGAGTGGATTAGAAGGCCCGGTACGCGATGCAATGGCGGCCAAAGTAAAAACAGCAGCTGAAGCCAATGGCGTAAAGTTTTACATTATGTATGATGTAAGCGGCTGGACAAATATGAAAACCGAAATGGAAGCCGACTGGACAAATAAAATGTCGGTATATACTTCTTCATCTGCTTATGCTAAACAAAACGGTAAGCCTGTGGTGTGTATCTGGGGTTTTGGTTTTAATGACAGTAACCATGCTTTTTCTGCAGACGATTGTGTTGCTGTGATCAAGTGGTTTCAAGGTAAAGGTTTATACGTTATAGGTGGCGTACCCACAAACTGGCTGAAACAGGAAAGTGATTCGCGCCCGCAATTTTTAAGTGCCTATAAACAGTTTGATATGTTATCGCCATGGATGGTGGGCCGCATTGGCAATGCCAATCAGTCAGACGGTTTTTTCGTGAATACAAACAAAGCCGATCAGGCTTATTGCAATGCTAACGGTATTGATTACCAGCCTTGTATACTCCCCGGCGATCTTGGCGCACACCAACGTGCCCATGGTGACTTTATGTGGAGGCAGTTTTATAACATGACCCGTCTTGGGGCTCAAGGTATCTATATATCTATGTTTGATGAATATAATGAGAGCAACCAGATTGCAAAAACTGCCGAAAGTCAGGATTTTGTACCCAAAAACTCCGGCTTTGTATCATTGGATGAAGACGGGACAAAATGTTCGTCAGATTATTACCTGCGCTTAACGGGTGATGGTGCAAAGATGTTCAAAAAAATCACTCCACTTACAGCAACCAGGCCAACCAGCCCAATGTTGTAAGCAATAAATTAAACGCAAAAAGGCCTCTTCATTGAAGAGGCCTTTTTGCGTTTAAGCTAATATCAATTCAATTTAAAATCATCATTTTTTGTAGATAATCTATATTCGTTTGGCGATATACCGATGTGACTTTTAAACAGTCGTGAAAAGTAAAATTGGTCTTCGTAACCCAGCTCCCTGGCTACTATTTTAATCTTGGTATTCTCTGTTTTTATTAAATAGCATGCCCTTTGCATTTTTAAATGGATAAAATAATCAATCGGGGGCATACCAACAGCGTTGCTGAAAAATTTAGAAAAATAGGACGCTGACAACAAATTTAGGTTAGCCAGATTTTCGACAGTTAGTTTTTCATTAATGTGCTGACGCATATAAGCAATCGTTTCGCTAATGATATTCCTGCTATGGCTTTGCTCACCCGATTCCATATTGTTTTTGTAAAACAGGAAACTGGATAACAAAGGATAGATCAAAAAACTCGCATTAATCATATTTTCATTACTGTAACCCATCTCAAATGTTTCATATATGTTTTGCCAAACAGCAATTGCCTTTTCATTAAACGGAACCTGTACCGGGCCTTTGCTGATACTTAATTTAAGCGATTTATTAAACTCGGCAATGTTTTCGCCGGTAAAATGGATCCAGTAGATGGTCCACGGATCAGTCCTGTCGGCCCAGTAACGCATATATTTATCAGTGGCCGGCACCATTATAAACTGGTTAGATTTTATTTCAAAATGGGTTTGGTCAACAATAAAATTGCCCTTCCCCTGCAGGCAGTAAATCAAAATATTATCCTCGCATCCTTTGCGGCGTTCCCGGTAATGAAAGGAGGCCTTGGGAAAATAACCTATGTGCGTAACATAATTTTGCAGCAGCGCGGGATAAGTTGTTTTTGCTGTTTTAATAACTTTTTGGGGTATACTAATCAGTTTTTCTCCCACAAATCCATCACGTCTTTTGCTATTATCTTTCATGGGTATGCAAAATTTCAGGTGTTAAAAAAGTGTATTTTGGTTTATTGGCGGTGCTATTATAGGTAAAACTATTTGTAAAAACAACGATTTTGGGTGCGCAGCTAATGATATAATACATTATTTGGCTTTCACTAAATTAGTGCTGTTCAAATAGGCGAATAATCCATTTAAATAAAAGTATCCCCTATTATAATATATGAATTTGGCGCTTACATTTGGTTTGTTCGCAATAACCAATGTAACCGGGTTCTTAATTTTTAAAAAGTGAAATCTGTGGCAGTATAAACCCAAAGTTTAAGCGCTATAGGGTTTTGCGCCTTACTTCAACTACAAAATATATGCTATTAAGTGATAAAGTTGTCTTTTTAACCGGCGGTACGGAGGGTATTGGCTTGGAGTGCGCCAAAATATACAGCGCCGCAGGAGCAAAAATTTCTATAATTTCAAATTCGACCCAAAGTATAAATGATGCTCAATCAAAGTTGTACGGGGATGGTATCCTCTATTTAAAAGCCGATGTATCTGTAGCGGCCGATATAAAACAAGCCATTGCAGAAACGGTTGCTTTTTTTGGAAGGATAGATGTTATTCACAATAATGCCGGTATATCTAATCCATCAAAAGCGGTGCATGACACTACCGAAGAGGAGTGGAATGCCCTTTTTGATGTGAACGTAAAAGGCGTATACAACACTACCCGTTTTGGGATAGAGGAGTTGAAGAAAACAAGGGGAAATATCCTGAATACAGGCAGCCTTGTTGGCGATATAGGGCAGGAGATACATGCAGCTTACAGTGCCACAAAAGGAGCTATAAGTGCGCTAACAAAATCAATGGCTTTGGATTATGCCCCCTATGGTATAAGAGTTAATGCCGTAGCACCAGCAGGTGTTTGGACGCCAATGCTTAGGGTATGGAGCCAGCAACAGCCGGATGCGGCCTCAATAGAAAACTATCTGGATGATATTCATGCGCTGGGCTACTGCCCCGAGGGAGATGTGGTAGCCGATGCCTGTCTGTTCCTGATATCTGAACAAGCACGCTTTATTACTGGTTGCATTTTGCCTGTAACCGGTGGAGCCGAGCTTGGCTATCGCAGGGTGATCAATCAAACTATCCAGGAAAAGTCAGATCTGATATAAGATGATAAAAAATATACAAGTTGATGATATGCGGTACGCCCTTGATGGCGCGGCCGGAAGCGATGCCATACATACCGATCCGGTTTATTCTTATGCGGTAACCCGTTTATTTGATGATTGCGGCATAACAGGTGTTGGTTTTGCCTTTACCCTTGGTGAAGGTAACGACCTTGTTTGCAAAGCCGCCCAATATTATGCCGAAAAGTTAAGAGGTAGAGATATTGAGGATACGATGGCCAACTTTGGCGAATTGTTTAAACAACTCTCAAACGACCAGCAGTTCAGGTGGCTTGGGCCTCATAAGGGCGTGGTGCACCTGGCCCTGGCCTCGGTAACCAATGCTTGTTATGATCTTTGGGCAAAAAAACGCGGCGTTCCGCTTTGGAAACTGCTGAATGACCTATCACCCGAACAAGTTGTTGCAACGTTGGATCTTTCTTATTTGGAGGATGAGCTTACCCATAGTCAGGCTATACAGATGCTAAGTGTACAGCAAGCAACAAAAACACAACGCGAAGCAATCCTGCAACAAGGGTATCCTGGCTACGATACTTCAATAGGCTGGTTCAATTACTCTGACGAGAAGGTGCGCGAAAACTGCAAGATAGCATTGGCTGAAGGGTTTACAGCTATGAAACTAAAAGTAGGTTCTGCCGATCCCGAAAGAGATATCCGCCGGGCGCATATTGTACGGGAAGTAGCGGGAGATAGTGTGAAGGTAATGCTTGATGCTAACCAGCAATGGAACCTGCCGCAGGCCATAGCTATCTGTAAGGATTTGAAAGAGATGAACCCTTATTGGATAGAAGAACCAACTCATCCGGATGATGTGCTGGCACATAAAACACTGGCCGATGCTATAGCACCCTTAAAGCTTGCATTGGGCGAGCATGTACCTAATAAAATCATCTTTAAAAATTACCTGCAAACAGGCAGTGCATCATTTATCCAGGTTGATGCTGTAAGGGTAGGCGGGGTTAGTGAATTTATAACGGTAAGCTTGCTATGTAAAAAGTATGGTATACCCGTGGTTCCGCATGTAGGCGATATGGGGCAACTGCATCAGCACCTGGTATTGTTTAACCACATATCGGTAGGGCATGAGGCGTTATTTTTAGAACACATCCCGCACCTGCAAAAGCACTTTGTAAACCCGGTTAAAATAAGCAATGGCGTATATATAACACCCCAGGAACCCGGCAGCAGCTGCGATTTGAAAGCATTGCAATAAATAATATAACATGAATATTCCCTTAAATCAAGAGTATTTGAATTCAACACTTAGGGTTTTAGAATTTAAAAATCAGGATTTAGAGGTTAGAATTAGGATCTAGAATTTATTATTTAGGATTTAAAGTTTTAGCATTTAGTATTTTCAACATAAATGATACACACACCCGATCTGATCATTAGTGCCTTGTACATAGCGGTAATTTTTATTATCGGTTTGTGGTCGGGTATTCGTCATCAGCGTAAAACAAAAAACAATAACAACGAGGCTGGTGAATATTTTTTAGCCGGAAAAAAGCTGCGCTGGCCAATGATAGGCCTGGCTTTGTTTGCTACAAACATTTCCTGTGTGCATTTGGTAAGCCTTGCACAAAGCGGTTTCGACACCGGTTTGCTTAACGGCGATTTTGAGTGGATGGCAGCGTTTACGTTAATTCTGCTGGCGTTGTTCTTCGCCCCATTCTATATCAAATCTGGCGTATCAACCCTGCCCGACTTTCTGGAAAAACGTTACGACCGTGCCAGCAGGGATTGGCTTGCCATTATCTCAGTAGTATCTGCTGTGCTTATCCATATTGCATTTTCGTTACTGGCTGGTGGTATTGTGTTACATACCTTGTTTGGGGTTGATATGTATACCAGTGTTATTGTAATATCGGTAATTACTACTATTTACACTGTAGTAGGGGGGTTAACGGCTGTAGTTGTTACCGAATCTATTCAAACTGTAGTGCTTTTGGGCGGTGCTATTATCATGAGTTTTGCTGCCTACCATAAAATGGGTGGCTGGGAACCGATGGTTGAGGTATTAAAGAATACCGGTGAGCTAAATAAACTATCCATGCTACGGCCGCATGGCGATTCCAGTGGTATGCCCTGGTACGCGGTGTTTCTGGGTTATCCGGTACTGGGTATCTGGTATTGGTGTGCCGATCAAACCATTGTACAGCGGGTGTTGGGTGCTAAGGATGAGAACCATGCAAGGGTCGGGCCGCTATTTTGCGGGTTTATAAAAATATTACCGGTATTCATTTTTGTGATGCCCGGCTTGTTTGCCTATACTTTGGCGCATAGCGGCCATTTAGATATATCGGCCTTAAAAAGCGTTGTTGATGGTAAAGAAGTAGTAAACAGTAAAGGTATTTATACACTGATGATCACCCAACTGATCCCGCCGGGATTAATAGGGGTATTAGTAGCAGCGCTGTTATCGGGTTTAATGAGTCAGATCTCCGGTGCATTAAATTCCATATCAACTATTGTAAGCTATGATATTTACAAAAGGTATAAACCAGCGGCAACCGACAAAAAATTGGTAAGTGTAGGTAAAATAGCTGCCGGCGTATCGTTGGTAGTATCCTTACTGCTGCTTCCGCTGCTTAATAATTACGAAAGTATATTTAACGGGCTAAATGATATCATTGCCCACATTGCACCACCCATTACCTGCGTGTTTTTATTAGGGGTGTTTTGGGAAAAAGCGTCGGCTTTATCTGCTAAATATACTTTGTGGGTTGGTTCGGCTATAGGTGTTGCTGTTTTTGTTATAGGCAAAGTTGCCCCGGCAAGTTTTATAGGGCAAATACCTTTTATGATGATGGCTTTTTACCTTTTTGTTGTTTGTTTAATTATGCAGATCGGCCTGTCGTTCCTGTACCCGGTACACCACACAGCAGAAAGTGCAACCTTGTACTGGAAATCACCCTGGGAGCCATTACGTGGTAAGGCTTGGAGTGGGTTGGGTAATTATAAGGTGCTTTCGGTATTGTTGATTTTTATAATGGTTGTACTGTTTTGGATTTTCAGATAATTTTAAAGTTAAATATTATGCGTCCAATAAAAATGCTTCTCGTAATCATGTCTGCCTGCTGTATCGGCTTTGCTGCATGTAACACCAAATCGCCAGAAAGCAAAAAAGTTACTACTGCTATTGCTGATTCTTCTAAGGTTCAACGGTTTGGCATGGTAACCGGTTTAAAGCCCGAGAAGATGGAGTATTATAAGAAACTACATGCCAATGCATGGCCGGGCGTATTAAAAAAAATAAAGGAAAGCAATATTCGTAACTACTCTATCTACATTCAAAAAATAGAAGGTAAATACTTTTTATTTAGCTATTTTGAATATGTAGGTACCGATTTTAAAGGCGATATGGCAAAAATGGCAGCCGACACTACAACCCAGCGCTGGTGGAAAGAAACCGACCCAACTCAGACCCCGCTTCCTGAAGCCAAGGCTCAGAAACAACAATGGCAAAATATGGAACAGGTGTTTCATACCAATTAATGGCATTGGTACCTACCTATTAAAACGGCAAATTCAAAAGCTCATTCGTGTAGATTGTAAGTACGAACAATTTGGCGGTCGTTAAAAATGATACATTATTACATCGTTACCACATATTAACGGAATTGCATCAAAACAAGCCGATTGTTTTTTACTAAAATAATTTAGGTACTGTCAATTTTACAATTATCGCATCTGAATGAGTGAATTGTTAAAATATAGGTGATATATAGCTTGAAAAAAATGTACAAATAAACAGTATAATCCATCAAGAAAAAAGATTTATCCATTTTAAAAGGCCTCCATCTATAATAGATTTACTAAACCAATTAATACTAAACAAATTATAGACTATGCGAAAAAAATTACTTTATCTCACCGATAGGTTCTAAAAAGCCTTGACCGTGAAAAGGTTAACACGATTGCTTTATTAATAAGCAAATTGGTATTGTTAACTACCGGTCTGGTAAAAGCCAACATTTGTAACCTTATAAAAACACGACCTTATAACAGGACGTTGCGGAGCTGTATTTTCTTTTTTTGCCATGGATATTTATAAACCAGAAATTATATCCTCTTATATATTTTAAAACCAGTTTAAACCAATAATTAATTATGAGAAAATTTTACAATGTGTATCAACGCTTTTTAGTGTTGAAAATCCCTTACAACTTGTTAACCATCGCTTGTATGCTGGTTTTTTTGTTGTTGGGGTTTGCTAATCATGCAAATGCGCAAAGCTCAGGAAAGGTAACCGTAGTAGGTACCGTTACCGATTCGCTTGGCGTAGCAATAATTGGAGCTAACGTGGCGCCTTTAGAGAAAAAAGGCCAAACTACTGTTACTGACGGTAATGGTAAGTTTATACTTGACGTTGAACCCGGTACAGTTTTAAAAATTACTTATGTAGGTTATCTTGAAAAACACATTACTATAACCAACCAAAAAGTAGTAAAAATTATATTAAGCGAATCAAGAAGCCAGGCCGATGAGGTAGTGGTAACCGCTTATAGTCGCAAGCAAACGCGTGAGGCTATAGTAGGCTCTGTTACCACTGTAAAGCCCGCAAATTTAAAAATACCTGCAAGTAACCTTACCAATGCATTAGCAGGGCAGGTTGCGGGTATTATTGCTTATACGCCAAGCGGTCAGCCAGGTCAGGATAATTCCCAATTCTTTATCAGAGGGGTAACTACATTTGGTTACAAACAAAGCCCGTTGATTTTGATAGATAACGTTGAGTTAACGGCAAATGACCTTGCCAGGTTAAACGTGGATGATATTGAAAGTTTTTCGATATTGAAGGATGCGAGTGCCACAGCTTTATACGGTGCCCGTGGTGGTAACGGCGTTATCCTGGTTAAAACTAAAGAGGGTAAGGCTGGTAAAGCACAAATTAGTGTAAGGGTTGAAAACGCAAGATCACAGTCTGCCAAAAGCCTTCAGCTTGCAGATCCTATTACTTACATGAAGCTTTATAATGAGGCAACTGTTACACGTAACCCATTGCTTGCGGTGCCGTTCACTGCTAATAAGATAGCAAATACCGAAGCTGCACTAAGGGGCGACCCGGGAAGTAACCCTTACGTTTATCCTGCCGTTGACTGGATGAAATTGTTGTTTAAAGATCATACCGATACACAACGTGGTGATATTAGCTTACAAGGTGGTGGCGGTGTTGCCCGCTATTATGTTGCCGGTTCATACAGTAATGATAATGGTATATTAAGAACAGATATCAGGAACAACAATAACAATAACGTTAAATTTACAAATTACCAGTTACGGTCAAACGTAAATATTAATGTGACTGAAAAAACCGAGTTGGTTGTTCGTTTATCAGGTACATTTAGCGGATATAATGGTCCTCAAACTGCCGATGGTGGTTTTTCGACAGACCTTTATAACGAAGCAACACATACAAGCCCTGTTTTGTTCCCGGCTTATTTTGCACCGGATTCTGCCAATTTGAATGTGAAGCACATTCTTTTCGGTAACGTTTTGGGATCAAGTGCCAACTCTGTACAAACTCGTAACCCATATGCCGATTTATTAAAAGGGCATAAAAACTCAAATGAATCAAGATTGCTTGCGCAATTGGAGTTAAATCAAAATTTAGATTTCGTAACCCAGGGTTTAAATTTTCATGGTATTTTTAGTACCAACCGTTATGCATATTTTCAGTCGGATATGTCATACGGCCCTTATTACTATAATGTAAAAACATATGATAAGGCAAGTAATCAATACACCTTAAATTGGATAAACTCTCAACCCGGCCAGGCGCAGGAATATCTTGGTTATAACAGGGATATTGGATCAGACAATTTGCAAACACAGACTTACCTACAGGGTGTATTAGATTATAGTCGCACTTTTGCAAAAAATCATACCATAAGCGCTGCTTTAATTGCCACTGCGCAGCAGCAAATTTTTTCTAATAATAAAGATCCTGATCTGAATCAGTATACCTTGCAATACTCGTTACCTTACCGTAATGAAACTGTTGCAGGTCGTGCAACCTATTCCTACAAAAACAGATATTTTTTAGAGTTTAACTTTGGTTATAACGGTACCGAGCGTTTCTCTGATCAGCACAGGTTTGGTTTCTTCCCAACTATCGGTGGTTCATGGATCGTGTCTGAAGAGAAGTTCTGGGGCGATCTGTATGACGTATTTAGTCGTGTAAAAGTAAGGGCAAGTTACGGTTTGGTAGGTAATGACCAGATCAGCAACCGTCGTTTTTTCTACGTTTCTGACGTAAATCTGAATGGTGGCGGCGGCGCTTCTTTTGGTACAGATAACGCCTACTCACATGGTGGGGTTGCCATTAATAACTATGAAAATGATGATGTAACCTGGGAAAAATCAAAACAGCTTAACTTAGGTTTGGAGTTTACCTTTCTTAAGAACTTTAATGTAATTGCCGAGGTTTATAAGAACGATAAGTATGATGTGTTACAAAACCGTAGCAACATACCAACAACAATGGGTTTAGAAGCGCCTATATCGGCCAATATTGGTAAAGTTCAATCAAAGGGTATTGATTTATCACTTGATGGTAAAACAAGCATAGGCAGGGATGGCTTTTTCTCTGCAAGAGCAAACTTTACTTACACTGCCAATAAATATGTGCAATATGAAGAGCCAGATTATGCAGAAAAATATCGCCTTTTAACCGGCCAGCCGCTTAACCGCGCCTATGGCTATATTGCAGATCGTTTATTTGTTGATGACGAGGAAGCAAAAAACTCACCAACACAAATCTTTAGCACAGGCGGGTTTGCACCACAAGGCGGCGATATAAAATACCGCGATTTAAACGGCGATGGTAAAATTGATGGTGCCGACCAAACATTTTTAGGCGATCCAAATATCCCGCAAATTGTATATGGTTTTGGAGTAAGCGGGGGGTGGCATAATTTCGACCTTTCTGCATTTTTCCAGGGCCAGGCAAAAGTTTCATTCTTTATTGATCCGGCAAGAACAAGTCCTTTTATTCAAAGTCCTGATAATCAATTTAATGGCAATACGCAATTGCTGCAGGCCTATGCCGATAACCACTGGTCAGAGGATAATCAAAATTTATATGCCTTATATCCAAGGTTAGGTATTAACGGTGCCATAATTGAAAACAACAGGCAGCAAAGTACCTGGTGGATGCGCGATGGAAGCTTTCTGAGGTTAAAATCGGTGGAGTTTGGTTATTCCCTGCCAGACAAGATCGCTAAAAGTTTAGGTGTGAAAAAAACCCGTATTTATTTCAATGGGTTAAATCTGATTACCTGGAGTCCGTTTAAATTATGGGATCCGGAATTGGGCGGCAATGGATTTGCCTATCCTATACAGAAGGTATTTAACCTTGGACTAAACGTTTCTTTATAAAATTAACTGATGATTACTTTTAAAAATATGAAATCATATTACAAATATTTATGCATGATAGCTTTAGCGATGACGGGCGTATCATGCAAAAAGTACCTCGACGTTGTGCCTGATAACGTTGGTACAATAGATTACGCTTTCAGGAACAGGAACGAGGCCGAGAATTATCTTTTTGGTTGCTATAATGCCATGCAAAGTTTGGGTACTATGCAGTATAACCCAGGTTTTGTAATATCGGGAGAAACTATTTTTCCTAATGACCTTCAGGATAATTCCAGCGTAGATCCGCAGGGCTTTAACCTTGTACGCGGAACACAAAACGCGTCAAACCCAACACTTAATTATTGGGATGGAAATAACGGTGGCCAGCCTATGTTTAAGGCCATCAGGAAATGTAATACCATGCTTGAAAACATTGATAAGCCTATTGACCTTACCCCGGGCGAAAAGGAAAGATGGATTGCTGAAACCAAATTTTTAAAAGCTTTTTACAACTACTACCTGTTCAGGATGTATGGCCCAATACCTATTATTGATGTAAACCTGCCAATCACTGCATCAACAGAAGAAGTAAAAGTAAAAAGAGCACCGGCAGATTCTGTAGTAAACTACATAGTTAGATTACTGGACGAAGCAATACCAGGTTTGCCGCCGGTTATCCAAAACCAGGCACAGGAACTGGGCCGCGTAACACAAACTATTGCACGTAGTTTAAAAGCCGAAGTATTGATGACGGCTGCAAGTCCCTTATTTAATGGCAACCCTGATTTTTCCAACCTGAAAAATAAAGATGGGCAGGCGCTTTTCACTACAGCGTATGATGCTACAAAATGGGACAGGGCAGCTGCAGCGTGTTTAGATGCTATAAAGGATGCAGAGTCAAATGGCTATAGGCTGCATGCTAAAACCGATTTAGTGGCTACTATCCCTGCAAACCTTACCGATTCATTAAGAGAGGTATTAAACCTGCAAACTACCATTACCGATAAATGGGAAACTAATCCTGAGCTTATATGGGCTTTAAATTACCAATTTGGTTATGGTAACCAGGAATATTATATGCCAAGGCTAACAGCAGGTGCTGCCGGTAATTTAGTTGCAGAAGGCACCATTGCCGCCCCAATTAGCCAGCAGGAACTTTTTTATACTGATAAAGGAGTACCAATAAACGAAGATAATACATGGGACTATACGGGCCGTTACGGATCAAGAGTAGGTGATGCTGATAACAGATTTTACATTCACAATGGTTATCAAACCGTAAAGGCGCATTTTAACCGCGAACCAAGATTTTATGCCGATATGGCTTTTGATGGTGGTGTGTGGTATGGTAACGGTACTTTAGGAAACGGCGAAAATGCGCTATATGTACAGGCTAAAGGCCCAAGTTCATATGCAGGTCCTAAAGATCGCATCCGTTTAAATGAAACCGGCTACTGGCCCAAAAAACTGGTTAACTATTTAACCATTTATATTGATGCAAACATGACCTGGTCTAGTTTCCATTTGCCAATGATCAGGCTTTCGGGTATGTACTTGTTGTATGCCGAAGCATTAAATGAGCAGGGAAAATCATATACAGAAGTTGTTCCTTACATTGATAAAGTTAGAATAAGGGCTGGTTTACCAGGTGTTGTTGAGGCGTGGACAAACTATTCAAAAAATCCGGGTAAGTTTACAACTCAGGATGGCTTACGTCAGATCATTCACCAGGAACGCCGTATTGAGCTTGCCTTCGAAGGCCAGGCAGGCTGGGATCTGCGCCGCTGGAAAGAACTGCAAGCGGTAATGACCAGGCCATTGCAAGGATGGGATGTGTTTCAGGATTCGTTTGTAAATTATTATCGCCCGCACACTATTATAACTCCTGTTTTCAATAACAGGAATTATATATGGCCTATACAAACGAATAACCTTACAATTAATGACAATTTGGTGCAAAACCCAAACTGGTAACTTAAAGATTCAAATAGATAATTGAAAAATTATGAAAATTATAAATAAATATTCGTTACTGCTTTTTATGAGTCTTGTAATGATAAGTATGTTTTCATGTAAGCGAAACGACGGCTTTAGTAATACGCCCGTTTCTACAGACAAAACAAAACCGGGTATTATTACCAATGTTAAGGTTGAAAACTTTAACGGTGGTGCAAACATTATCTATGACCTGCCCAATTCTGATAACATCCTTTATGTGTTAGCTAAATACAGCATCAGAGATAAAGTTTCAAGAGAAACCAAATCATCGTATTATAAAGATACCGTAGTGGTAAATGGCTTTGCACAATCACAGGATTACCAGGTTACGCTTTATGTAGTTAGCCGTGCAGAAGTAATGTCTGATCCGGTTACGGTTACCGTACATCCTGGAACACCTGTTTATGAATTAGTGAGGCCAACCGCCACTATAGCACCCGATTTTGGTGGTGTTAATGTAAAAGCTTTAAACCCGCTTAAAAAGAACGTAGGTATTATAGTAACAGCCTTTAGCGACGTAACAAAAGCAATGGAGGTTGAAGAACAACATTTTACAAATGCCGATACTATCGACTTTTCTATCAGGGGTTTTAGTACAGATGCCAGGGATTTTGGTGTATATGTTACCGATGAGTGGGGAAATATATCTGATACACTAAAGGCAAATTTAAACCCATTATATGAAGAGTTACTGGATAAAAGCAAATTCTTTACTTATACTTTAGCGAGTGACGATGCGCTTTATGAAGGTGGCGGATGGACAGTTGATAAGCTTTGGGATGGCCTCCTTACAGATCCGGGCTGGCACACCAACTCTAATTCAACACCTCCTTTTACCTGTACATTTGGTGTTGGTAAAACCTATAAGTTAAGCCGCTTTAATATTTGGGGAAGAAAGGGTTATGAATACGGCCACGGTAATCCAAGAGATTTCAGCTTTTGGGGATCAAATAAAGATCAGCCTGCTGATGCTGTTTTGCCGGTTACTGCCGCAGTAGGTACGGTAATAGGCGATTGGACAAATATGGGTAATTTCAGCTGGCCACCTCCGCCATCTGGTTTACCGCCAACTTCACCAAACCAAAGTGATAAAGATTTCTTTAACCTGGGTGTTGGCTTTAATATTCCGTTTAATGCGCCTTCGGTTAAATATATACGTTTATCTGTGGCCAGAACATGGGAAGGCGGTACGCTTTGCCACGTGCTTGAGTTATCATTTTATGGTAAACCTGAGTAATAGTTCAATTTATAAACGCGAAAAGTTAAAATAAGAATATGAAAAATATCATATATATAACGCTGAGCTGTTTATTACTATTTGTAATATACAGTTGCAATAAAAGTCAAACGGATTTTAAGAAGTTTCAGGGTGATAAAGAGATCATTTACACCGGCGCGGTTGGGCAGGTAATAACGCAACCAGGAAACTTGCGGGTTGGTTTAAAATGGAAATCAAGTTCCGATCCAAGTATTGTTAAATATGTAATCTACTGGAATAACAAAGCCGATTCGCAGGTAATGAACATTACTACTAAAACGGATAGTATCAAAACCGTTATTAACGGGCTTCAGGAATTTGTTTACAGCTTTGTAATATATTCATATGATGCAAAAGGAAATTCCTCGATACCAACAGAAGTAAATAATGTTAAGGCATACGGCCCGATTTATGTTTCTACCTTATTGAATAGGCCTTATAACGCAAAAATACCTTATGTTGTAAGTCCATTAGGTGATGTAACTCTTAATTTTAAAACAGCAGATACAATTAATATTAGCACCAAAATAAATTACACCAACAGGAGCGGGCAAAATGTTACCGTGGCACTTAGTAGCGCGGATAGTGTTCTGACTATTCATGACTTACAATCAGGTTCACAGGTTACTTACAATTCAACTTATATTCCAGATCGTAATTCAATTGATATTTTTACTGCGCCCAAAATAGATGTGTTTCCAACAATACTTGGTTATGCACAATGTGATAAATCATTATTTAAAAAGTCGGCTTTACCTAATGATATGGGGCCGTATGAAGGTGATACCGATGTTGACCAGCTTTGGAATGGCAGTACTACTCCACAAGGTTTCCCTCACTTGTTTCATGCCGACGGAAATGACGTTCTGCCAAGAACATTAACCTTTGATATGGGTAAAGTGTATAAGTCATTGAAGCAGGTAGAAGAAATTGGCCGTAATTGCTGTAACAACCCGGATGACTTTGAAATATGGGGAATTGCAGACATAACCAATGCAGCAACTAATTTAAAATCAAATGATCCGGGATGGAAGGCTGAAGCTGTTGCAAAAGGTTGGACACTGTTAAAAGAAGTTAAAAGAACTGATGACGGCATGGCCCCTTTTAAAGTGGACCTGGATAACAACTTGCCTCCGGTGCGTTATATCCGTGTAAGGGTTTTACATAATGTAAATGGCGAAACCCGTTATACCAATATATCACAGATTTCTTTATTTTATGATGTGTTTAATCAGTAGGTTAAGTTTTTGAGTATCTATTAATGATGTGTGGAAACTCCCGGATTTATCCGGGAGTTTTTTTATACCATAGCATTTGCTAACTCCTATAATTTTTTAGGCCTAATTACTTTCATAACCCAGGCTATATATTGAATAGTCCATTATTTGATAGGCTTTATCCATTTTATATCGCAGTACTAATCTCTAATTTGCAGTTCCAATGTAAACTTACGGTCAACACTTATTCATAACCAGGCTAATCAATCTATGACAACTAAAAATGAACAGACATTAAAAATTACAGCTACATTTTTAATGGTGTTTTTATCCGCTTTTTATTTACGCGCCCAAACCAAAGATACCGCAACGCTTAAGCAACTGCCTACTGCAAAGGGGAAGCCAACCAAAGTTCCGTATTCTCATATGGCTTTATCGGCCAAATTAATTGGAGTTGCCATCGGCGATCCTGCCTGGTATAACTGGTGTGTTTCGCCAATTGAAGGCAAAGATGGCAAAATACATATTTTTGGTAGCCGCTGGCCGGCAGCAGAAGGGATGGAAGGCTGGACGGGGCTTAATGCCGAAATTGCGCATTTTGTAAGCGATAAACCAGAAGGGCCATTTAAATATGTGGGTACCATTATGAAGTCCTCCATGTTCCCGGATCAACGAACTATGTGGGGACCACACAACCCCAGGCTGGAGTACGTTGATGGAAAATATATTCTGCTTTACATCTGTCAAAACCCATCGAAAGAAACAAAGCAACGCATAGGAATGATGGTTGCTGATAATTTAAATGGTCCCTGGAAATTTGTAGGCAACAATGGCGGAATCGTAGTACAGGAGTCAAATGATTCACACCATTGGACCTATCGCGGAGACATAGGTACAGATAACCCTGCTTTTATGAAAATAGATAAAAAATACTATATCTATTTTAAATCCGGAACTCCCGGCCAAATGGAATCAAAATACGGCTATGCGGTTTCAAATAAGCTGGAGGGACCATACACCATGTGTGATAAACCAATTACCGATAATGTATCGTACTTAGAGGATGCACAAGCGTTTAAAGCCAATGGAAAATATTATTTGTTAACTACAGACAATCTTGGCGGAAACACGGGTATTTACGGCGATATTAGCCTGTGGGAATCAAAAACCGGATTGAACTTTAAATTGGCCGACTCAAAAATTGCTATGGGGACGCTGTTAGATTATTGGGGTACACCAGAAGATCATAAAAAACTATTAAGCACTCCGGGGCATTTTGAGCGCGACCCAACGGGGAAATTGGAACGGCCTGCGGTACTTATATTAAAAGGCAAACCAGCCTATTTTTATAGCTCTGCAGATCTTAATGTGAGCGGCGGTAAAGTATCCGAATCCTACGTTTTTAAAATTGACTGGGATAAAGGAAAATAGTATTCATAAACCGGGTAAAAAGTTAAGCTTCGCCAAAGTTGTGGCGGAGCCTGATTTTAGCTACCCCCAATCGTGTCGGCGCTTTTCGTAAAAGATTATTCTTAACATCTGCTACAATACTACGGCTACCAACACGCACCTGTAAGCGGGTAGGTTTACAAAATTTAGAAATATCGGCAACGCTTATTACCGATGATTCCACCTGTAATTCAACAGGTATTAGTGGATTAGTTTTAGCTCTCGACAGAACTACCACATTTTCTGATGTTTTTTCCCTGGCGAGCGCTATTATACAAAATAGCATTATTACAAGTGTTCCTATAATATCTTCCATGTTTTTTTTGGTTAGTAGGTTTATAAACATATTGGTTAAGCATGGTATATTTATTATGCTGGCTTTTAGTTTAATAATAATTATGCTCAGGTTTTATAACAGCACAATTTTATGTAGTTGTGATGGGGTGCACAATACAAAGTTGTTGGTATTTTTAGGTTCGGGAATAACGCATAAATTTATAAATAATTCAATGGAAATGGCAACTGAAAAATTATCAGTGATTATAGTTGATGATCATACGTTATTTATAAATGGGCTTTGTATGCTATTACAAAATGAACCGGACATAGAAGTGATGAATATGGCTGCCAACGGAAAAGAAATATTGGGATTACTGCATACCAATACACCCGATATGATATTGCTTGATATAAATATGCCCGGGATTAACGGTTTCGACGTACTTAAAAAGGTAAAAGCCTATTACCCTAAAATTAAAGTAATCATGCTTTCTACCTATAATGAAGAACATCTTATTGAAAAAGCGAAAGCCGGCGGGGCAAATGGCTATATCTTCAAAAATGCCGAAAAGAGTGAATTATTAAGTGTAATGCGTTTGGTAGGCCAGGGCCAGTCATGGTTTCCGTACAAACAGGCTGTTGTAAATTCAACGTTTGATGAGTCGGATGTTTTTTTAAAACAATTTCAACTAACCAAAAGGGAAACCGAGTTGCTGCAATTCATCAAACAGAATTTTACGAATCAACAAATGGCCAATCATCTTAATCTTAGCATCTACACGGTTGAAACCCATAGAAAAAACATTATGCAAAAGCTCAATTTGAAAAACCCGGTAGAGCTTACTAAGTTTATACTGCAATATAACTTATAACGCTTTATTGATAATGGGCACGTAAACCGATACAAGTGTGCCTTTCCCTATTTGTGAGTCAAGTTCAACCTTCCCTTTTAAAAAATTAATCCGCGATCGTAAGTTATTAAATCCCATTCCCTTATGGATTTCGGGGTTAGTAATATCAAAACCTTCGCCGTTATCTTCAATTGTCAGGCTGATATTCTGCTCATCCTTAATGAGAGAAATGTCAATCCTGCTGGCGTTTGCGTGTTTCATTACGTTATGTACGCTTTCCTGTAATACCCTGTACAATATAATTTCTGTAGTGTCATCAAATGGCGCATCAAATCCTTTGCTGAAGAAATTTATAGCAATGGTATCATTTTCAATATTGCCTATGAATTGTTTAATTACCTGGGCAAGGCCGGTTTCATGAAGCGCCCAGGGCATCATGTTGTGTGATATTGTTCTTACCTCCCTAAAGCCATTGTCAACCAGGTTAATAGCTTTCTCAAATCGTTTTCGTTGCTCCTCATTTACAAAAGGTAATTCGCCGCCAATAACGGTTAAATTAATTTTGGCAGCGCTCATGGTTTGGCTTACGCTATCATGCAAATCGCGGGCAATTCGTCGCCGTTCGTTTTCTTCGGTTTCAATTATGGCCTGCATGGCAATATTGCGTTGTTTTAACTGTGTTTGCTTATAATAAATTAAGCCCATTAAAAGCATCAGCAGTATTAAAACAAATATGCCGGTCATCCAGTAATTACGTTTGGTAATTTCAAACTGCTGCTTTAATACTTGGTCTTCCCGCTGTGTTATCTCGTATTTAGTTTGCAGTTCATCAATAGTTTTGGAGTTTTTGTTAATTCCCACATTTATTGCCGAGCGCTTTTTTAAATAATTAAGTGATTGTCTGTAATCTCCTATTCGTTCATACAGATCAGCCATCTCATTTACTGCGCTGCTTTGCATATCGGTATAGTTTATTTTGCTTGCATACTGCAAACAGTTTTGTAAGGCATCCAACGATTGAGGATACATTTTTTTACCCTTGTATAATACGCCCAGGTTAAAATAGTTGATGGTAAGTGCCAGCGTATCGTTCAGGGATTTTTTGGTGTCGAGGGTTTTTAAAATATTCTGTACCGATGCTGTTTTCTGTTTTATGTTGCCCATAACATCCTTCATGAAATTACGGCTGTACGCTTCTGATGTGTTTTCTTTTGCTTTTTGAACCAGGTTCAACGAGTCGCTGATATCAAAGGATTGCCTGAAATAATTTAAAGCTTCGCGATAATTATGTTTGCTTTCATATAGTGTACCAAGTCCGTTTAAAGCGATAATTAACGTACTGCGAGATCCGGATTTAGGAGCGTATTTGATTGCTGTATCATAAAATTCAATTGCCTTAGTGTAGTTCTTGAGTTTGAGGTATGAGTTTGCCAGCTCGATGTAGCCATTTGCCAAAACGGCCTCTTTGTTTAAGGCGCTAAGAATACCCGCTGCTTTGTCATAGAAATAAGCGGTAGAATCATAATTTGCTTTTTGATGATAAGCTTTGCCAATATTTACAAGTAGTAAGCCAGTGGCTTCTTTATTGTTGAGCTTGGCAGCGAGGTTTAATCCAGTTTTTGCTACGGTTAAAATTTCATCCGGATCTTTTGCCGGGAAAAGGCTTGTGAATTGTTCAATGGCGTTTAGCCGTTGCTGGGGAGGGGAGTTGCCGGAAATTATTTTTTTTAAGCTATCGGCATTTTGACCAAAACAGGGTATTGCGACTAAAAAAAATAAAAAATGAAAGAGGTACTTCATATCCGGGTGTATACTCCCCATTAAAGATAAGAGTTTCAACTTTATTAGCAAAAAAATGGCTTGACAACCAGTAGTTTATCGGTTTATAAAACTAAAACTCTGTAACGGCAAATATTAGTATTGATGATACTATAGCTAAAAATAAAAATAGGTTTTGCCTTTGTTTTGCGCCAATAATATAGGAAACCTTGCCCGTGCCCATTAACTTTTTAAACATAAGCATATACCTGCACGATAACAGGATGAAGATAAGTGGAATGCTATAAATCAGGTAAGTTAAAATGTCCATATTCGTTTTTATTTTAGGTAAAAATGCGCGTTACCATGCCGTAACGCAATTAGTAAAAAGTAGATATTTGTTTTTTAGACTGCCTTAAGTTGCTTAAGGTTTAATAGTACAATTTTAGGTAGTGCCAATAGGTTACGCAATACCAAGCAGTTGGTATTTTTTGGAGCTTTTATAAAGCTTAGATTTACAAATAATCAGAAAAATTCGGCTTAGGAAGGAAAGGGTATTTAAATCATATTAAACGATGGAGTTTTTAAGCTATTCGGTTTATGCCCTTCAATAAAAAATAATTAATTTGGAGCGATCTGTCACAATTAAACCTAAGCCTTAATGTCATTAAAAGAATGAGCTGGATATTAAAAATATGGGGAGTGATTTTTTTTACTATAATCCTGTATTCGGATTGTGCATTTGCGCAAACCTCATTTGAAAATGAATTGCAAAAGCGGACGGATTCATTATTGGCCCCGCTTAAAGCCAGGGATGCGAGGGATGAACTTTTACCAAACTCAGTACTACAAAACTTAACCACACCGTCTGGCTGGGGAGGCTATGGTAGTTATATATTTGGTGGGATAGGAGGCGATTATGCACAACCATACGCAAAAAAAGCCGACTTGATAAGTTTTGGAGGTTTTTGCGTGGGCGATCCCCAAAAAGCAGTTAATGTTGCCGTTAGTATAAACGTAACCGATGTATCTAAAGTAAGTGACTTCTCGGGAAATTTGGTAATAAGCCGACAAATTTTTACAGGTAGCAGCATTTCTGCAGGCACTTTGCAGCTATTTGCAAGCCCACATAAATCAGATGCGCCAGGTTCAACCTTTTATTTTGCCTTTAGCCATGCTATACAATTGCTACCCTCCAAAACCGAAGGTAGTTCAAAACTTAGTTATACAATTGGAATAGGGACCGGGCGCTTTTACAACAAAAGCCCCGATGATATCAAAACAGGCAAAGGTACACACGGAACGGCCGTATTTGGAAGCGCATCCTACGAGTTATTAAAAAAGGTTAACTTTAATATCGAATGGTCTGGGATGAATTTAGGCTGTTCATTTGGCATCAAACCGTTTGATAGCCCATTAGCCATTGGTGTTGGTATAACTAATTTAACAAGATATTCATCAGACAAGCCAAATTCGGCATTTGTTATAAGCTATCCACTTTCTATAAAAAGATAATTATTGAATGGAATCCTCTTACACACTACAAAAAACAAAGCGGGTAAAAGATCGGAGTAAACCGCTGCGAGTCTTTATGCTTACTTTGATAGTTACTGCCGGTTGGTTTAATCAGGCCCTGGCTCAAAAAAACAACCTGTCGGATTGGAATGTACCACCGCCCGTACTGCCAGGAAACACGGCAAAAGGTAATGCCACCGGAAAAAATGGCAAATCAATTTTGCTTACCCTTAGCGATATTAAAGGTGTGGCTTTACCGGTTGCACCTCCTGTACAATTGCCCGTTTTGGCCGCAATAGCAACAACACCGCCCTTGATAAACCCGCCCGGCCAGCCAGCAATATCAGATGCAGGTAATAACCTGCCAGAAATTCCATCGCCCGAAACACCCGACGCGCCTCCCTTGCCAAAACAAAATTACCAGGATGCACTAACACCGGCAGTTACCGATTTGCCAATTCCTACGGAGCCGGAATTGCCGGTGTTTCCAAAGGAACCTTCGCCTTCTGCACAAAAAACGACTGTAAAGGGGAGTGTTCCTCTATTACCAGATGTGCTTAGTTTACCATCACCCTCAATACCATCCGGTAATGATTTCCCTGTTTGGGCCATTCCAGATCTTGAGGAGCATACAAGCTTTAAGCTTATAACACCGGTAAAGGCCAAGGCTGTAAAACCTCGCGGAAGAGCCGCTAAGAAATCAACACCCAATTATTAAGTTAAGACCGGCTTTATCATGAGCACAAACAGTAATAATGTCAATATTCATTTTAAAGGCATTGTAACAAGAAATACCAAAATGAACGCTACGCCCACCATTTTTAAATATATGTTAATTTTGCTGCTAACTTTTGCGGGTGGGGTTGTCCTTGCGCAGGTGAAATTTAAAAAAGGAGATGAGTATCAACGGCAAGTACTAACAAAATCAAACTGCGTGCTGCAGCGCGGTAGCCAAACACTGCATGTTACTTCGTTTTCAACCGTTTTTAAAACCTACAAGGTTACCGATGCCTCTGAAAAAGGGGCTGTCTTTTTAATTACTACCGATAAACTTATCGATACAGTAAATGCCATGGATCAAAATTTGGTATACAATTCAAGTAAGGCAGCCGATCCAAATTCAATTATTCAAACAGGTTTGCAAAAAATGATAAATTCTCAGGCAACGGTTTCGGTAAATAAAAAAGGGGAAGTATTACGTGTACGACATTCTGCAGCGATAAGCGATACGCTGTTATCATTTGCTGGCATACAGCCAGAGAATTTATCGGCCGGCAGCACGTTACAATTTATGGTTGATTTTCCGGTAAACCCGAATCTGAAAAAAGGATATTCGTGGATAAGTACAACACCATTAACAGAAACTAATTATGCTATTTATGCCATAAACAGCCGGACCACTACCTTAACCTATAAAACATCGGTTTTAGGTGGTAATTTAAATAGCCGCGTTAACGGATCTATTTTAATTGATAACAATACCAGGATTATTTTAAAACGGTACTCGCAAAGTGTTTCTACCGGTTATGAAATGGTAAATGGTATAGTTTATACTGCAACCCGCCGAACCGCTATAACAGAGGTTAGCATCAAAAAATAGCAGCATAATTATTAAAAAACGACTAACTTCTGGAAACTTTGAATCCATGAGGCGAGATACTCCAATCTACAAACCGGGCCCTGTTGTTTAAGGGCTTGCTGTTAAGTGTACTGCGTATACGGGCTGCTGCCTCCAAATCTTTGGCAAAGATCAGCATATAGCCGCCGCCCCCTGCGCCTAATAGTTTGCAACTGATAATGTAATCGCTTATGAGGTTAATGATAGCTTGTGTTTCTGCCGTGTTTGTACCGCTATCCAGATTTTGATTAAGCTGCCAGCTGATTCCCGTGGCAATAGCCACCTGCTGCAAATCGCCGTATTGAAATGCCTCATACGTTTTAACGGCATGGTCATTCATTTCTTCCAGGATGCTCAGGTATTTATTGCCATTCAAAAACATGCCCTTAACTATTTCTGCCAATATGTTTTTAGCTACCCGCGTAATACCTGTATAATATAACAGCACCGACCCTGCAGCCGGACCATTCAAAATAAACTCGGGTGCCCAACGTACCGTAGGTTTTTGGAAAAGCCCAGGTTTGCTTTCCAGCAGTTTAATGCCGCCAAAAACTCCACCGTACTGATCCTGCCAGCCACCGCCGGAGGTAAGCATTTGCTCTAAAACCAACGTGCGGTCGCAAATGGTATACTTGTCCCACTTTAAATTGCAAAAATTGCTTAAGGTCCCTAATACTGTACTTGCCAGTATTGAGCTGGTGCCAAGACCCGAGCCTTTAGGTATAGCTGCCAGTAAAGAGATTTCTATTCCCATACCAAATGCCTTAAGCTGATCTTTAAGTGAATTGAATTTTGTTGCCGAAAACTCCGGACTAAAGCCCGCAAGGCACAAAGCCGCTTTAGGAATGCAAAACGCCGAGCCTATGGCATTATAGTCGTTAAGCTGTTCAAATGTAGTTACATCCTCTTTAACACCCAGATCAATAGAGCGTAAAGTGATTGAATATTCTGTTGACGGTTTTATGAATACCTGCAATGGGGGCTGGCCATTAAGCTCGACAGCCAGGTTTAAAACTTTACCGCCGTTGATAAGGCAATTGGGAGGGGTATCTGTCCATCCGCCGGCTAAATCAAGCCTTATAGGACTGCGGCCCCATACTATCTGATCTGACATTACATCCAATCGGGGTTCAACAAGTTCTGTTTTTGCGGTTTCAACAATTGTTTCTCTAAGTAAACCAAATGCTTTAGCCTCATATGCAGAAGCTAACTCGGCATTCGGAGCCGAAACTTCACTCCGGAACATTTGATCATGAAGCCTGGTTAGCAAAGGTGCATTTTCTGGTAAGGCAGGAGGAAGAGCCAGATCATCTCTTTTATAAATTTCAGCTGCGTTTTTAAGGTCGAGCTGATAAAAAACGGATTGCTTCCAATTGGCAGCCATGCTTTGCACGTTGCTTTTTAAGAAGGTATTACGCTGTGCATATTGGCGATGAAGATTTACATCGTTCGCAATATCGGCCGCGCATATTAAGCGGTTGCCTTTATTTGCGTAGTCATTAGGGTTGTCGATGATGTATTGAACAAGCGATTCATTTAAATCATTTGCATTAAATACTGGGTACACTGGCTCATTAAACCAGTCGGTATAAGTATTTTGATTGTCGATTGCGATGCCTCGTTTGGGTAACTGGGGCGCATAAAAACTATACACCCGTATGCACCATTCATTGTTGTTGCCAACGGGTATAAAATCAAGGCAGGTTTCTTCGGGCAAATCAAGTATCCAGTTATTTTCAGGTACGCCTGTTATAATGTGTTTGCTGCGCAGTTTCCATGTTGATGGAATGTGACTGTTTTCTATCCAGATAGAATTATTTTGGTTAGTAAAGTCGTTTTTGGTAATTGAATTTTGGGTAAAAAGATCCGGACTTGGCTTTATTTTATTATGCCATATTTTCTCCTGATCTTTTACCAGGTTTTGTAACCTGTTGGTTGATTCTATCAACTCGGCAGTATTGCCGAAATGATAAAACTCACCTTTAGGAAGCGGAATAATAGCCACCTTTAAATGGTTAATAGCATCATCTTTTAACGTAGGGTTTTTACCCAGGGCCTGCCCAAACTCGGTGTACATATCATAAAATGAAGGTATGCCGTTGGTAAAAGAATTGCTTTCCTTATTCCACCCGCTGCGTTCAAACATAACCTCCAATGCTTTCGGGCTTAACAGCCATATGCCTACATCGATATAAAAAAGATAATCGGGTTGTAGTTCCTGCAGCTTTTGCGCCGATGGTTTTTGCAGGGTGAAATCAAGTTCCTGCGGTGAATCTTTTGATGAGAAAAATACGCCAAAATTCGATGCCTTCTCAGCCTGTTCAGATAGCACGAAGCATATTACATCGGCATCGGGTATTTGGGGCAATGATGCTTCGGTACGAATTAAAACATCACCACTGGCAACCAGGTGATTTAGGTTTTTTGGCGCGCTGTTTAAGATTTTTTCATACAACGGTAATTGCAAATCAATGAGTGTTTGATCAATTCGCTGTCCTCTTTTCCAGCGGAAAATTGGCATCGGTGTAAATACTTTACCAACAGCTGCATAAGCAGGTAAGCGCCTGCTTTGGCCCCCGGCGTGTATGATCAGCCTTTTTTCTTTTGGCAGCCAATCGCCTATTTTTTCATTTGTGTTTTCCAGTTTACTGGCCTCATATAGTAAATTTACTGTTCCTCCGCCTGAGCCAACTTTGCCTTCCTTGGGGTCGGTGCTAAAAAAATAATTATCTCCGGCAAAGTATTCCTCTCCAAAATGTTTAAAGGCTGGCGGCACAGTTAACAGTTTTTTCATAAGATGGCAGGTTAAATAAGAATTATAAAATGACGGTAAAAGTGAAAAATTTCTACGTAAATAAACTGAGCGATTTTAGCATAATACTATGATTATAACTAATAAAAAATGTCAAAAAATGCACGCGTTTTTAAATTTAATGCAAATAGGGAAAATAGATTTATAGCAAGGGTATTAAACAAAAAAGCGCACCAAAGTGCGCTTTTAAAATTAACGGTTAATTTATTAGAACTCAAAAATACGGACAACCTTTGTCATCAACAGAGGCTGAAATAAAGCCGCATCATATCTTATTTCAGTAATTTGGGGTATTGCTTGCCTATTATAATTTTTGATTTTTGCGGCAGTAGAGAAAAGTCTACGGGCTTATCCTGCGGGCGCGATTGTTTTTGATTAATATCGCCCAGTAAGCTCCACTTACGAGTCATTTCTGCCGGCTCTTGTGTATGCAGATCATACCGTGTAAAATCTATTACTTGCTCTGCGGAATTGGTTTTCCAGTCGTGCAATAACGCTAAACGAAAATCCTTATTCATAAACCATTTTATTTCAAGGTTGGCATCAGATCCGCCAATGCCCGAGCCTTTTTCAACAAACCGGTAATTAAAGTTATTGCTTTTATAATGGGCCCGCCATAGTAGGCCAAATTCTCCCTGGGTTATAAATTTTACGTTGGGCCATTCTTTTTTTATGCTCGCCAACCAATCTTTTAAAGCAGATACATCTATTGGGAGGGAAATCTCCCAGCAATTGGTTACCCAGCCAAATCCATTTAATTTAAAGCCATTGTCAAAGTGTATGGCTGTTGAATGCATCATTTCTTTTAAACCGATCTCGTTACCGTAACGGCCGAGCGTTTCTATAGGACCAACACCCATACGGCTGTTAAAGCCACCGGCAAACCCCTGCCTTCTGCCTGCCAGGAAATCTACGGTCCAGCCGTCTAAATTAACGCAGTCAATAAAATCACTTTTGTTTTGAGCCGGTTTGCAAAAATGCTCTTTTGAAGGGTAGTAGGGGTAACATACAGATCCATCGCCGTCCTGGTTGTCAATGCTAAACTGGCTCCATATATTTCCCTGACATACGTGGATGCCTTCTTTTTCGGCAAGGTATTGCTGGTTTTTTGACGATAAGAAACCGGCTACAATGCTTAACGGCCGGTATCCGCCGCCAACCAGCTCACTAACTTTTATTAAAGCGTCGTGCAGGTCTTTATTTACCTGATCTGTTGTGTTGTAAGCATTGGCAAAATATGCGCCCGGGATAAAGGTAACATCGTCGCCATATTTGTAATGATAGCTAACCACCAATTGTCTTATTTTCTTGTAATTATCGGTAGTGTCATGCAGTGCAAGCCAACTTAACGACCATGTGATCCTCGATCCGGGAAAACCTTCTTCAATCGCGTTTCTGAATGCGACAATCCGCCCGGGAGTATGTTGTTGACGTTCATCTTCCCCAACATTTCTGTCGCGGGCTACCTCTATTTGGTTTACCCGAATAACCGTGTTGAAAGTAAGAAAACGATTACCCATTAAAGTAAGCTTCTTTCCCTTAGCGATATCCTGGGCGTGAGAACAGTAGGTGAAAGACAAGATGAAGCTAACGAGTGCAAGTTTTTTTAATTGATGCATAAGTGCAGTTTTAGTATGGCTAAGGTGCCGTAAACAGGTACAACAATAAAAATAGTTAATAAATTTTAATAGTTATTTAATGAAGAACAGGCGGGGCATGCCGCCTGTTCTTTTAATGGTTATTTTACCACCCTGGGTTTTGCTCTAATTTATGACCACTTGCGGCATAAAAAGCAACTTCTTTGGTAGGCAATGGTTGCAGATAATCCTTATCGGGATTAAATTTTCTGCTGGTTTCAGCTATCAGGAAACCGTTTACATCAACCTTATTGTTATAGCTCGGGTCGCTGTATGGCGCCCTGGTTGCCCAATCTGTTCCGGTGATTTTAATCCCTTTAATATCCTGCGGCAATTCGGTTTCGGCGGTTTTCCATCGGCGGATGTCATCGTACCTGAAACCTTCCAGTGTTAACTCAACCGTGCGTTCACGTCTTATTTCGTCGCGCATGTTAAGGCCATTAGTGGTTACAAAGGCGTTGGTGAGGTGGGGCATGGTTACCCTATCCCGAAGCTTATTGATAGACATATTTAAGTCGTTATCGCTAATGCTACCATTCTTTTCAAAAACGGCTTCGGCATAAATCAGCAATACCTCTGCATAACGGATCAAATGGCGATCGTAGTCAAACAAACTGGCATCACCGTTCTGCCCGGAATTATTGGCTAAGGGATCTTCAGACATATATTTATATAAAATATAGCCGGTGTTGAAGTTACGCTGTGGCTTGTCTGGCCAGTTGGCTACTTTGGTTACCGGGAAAAATACCCGGTTAGTTAAGGTGCCCGGTATAATCATGGTCATCGTCATTCTCGGGTCGCGGTCCTGAAACTCAGACGTAAATGTGCTGTATCCATGAAAGGTAGAGCCTGCTTTGGTTATAGGCAAACCATTCTTGTCCAGGTACAGATCAACCATTTTGCGGGTAGGGTTGTAGCCGGTACCGTCATATTCGTAAGGCATATCATGCCCAAGGATGTTTCTGGCGTACCTTCTGTCTAAAATAGATTCTTTTGAATCGTCGCCGGGTTCTAAAAATAAGTACCTGTAGCTTTGGGCGCCGCTGCCGGTGTATAAATCATAGGTGCCGCTGCTGATTACCTGTGAAGATGCCGTAACAGCCGCGTCGAGGTATTTTGTAGCGTTCGCATCTCCCCTGAATTTTTCCCACGTTCCTTCAAACAGGGCAACTCTTGCTGTTAATGAAAGTGCAGCCCCTTTTGTTATCCTGCCAATGTCTGGTGAAGACAGATCCGACTGTACAGGTAAGTCGTTCTTGGCTTCATCAAGATCCTTTAAAATAAAGTCTACCGTTTCTCCGCGGGATGATCTTGGGGTAAACAATGCGGGATCATCCGTAGTGAGCACTTTGGTAATTATGGGAACGCCGCCGTATATCCGCAACAGTTTCCAGTAATACCATGCCCTGAAAAACTTAGCTTCTGCCAGGTACTTTTTAACTTCTGCATCTGTATTTGTAGCACCTTTTTCCAATATGTTATTAGCCGACCGGATATAACCGTAGCTGCTGTTCCATTGATCAGATGTTTCGGAGGGCTGCAGGTTACCGTTACTTACCGAATTTGGGAAATTAAATGCGATATCTGATTCGGTATCTTCAAATCCAAACCTATCCAGTCCGTTATAAAGATTATTGGCCGCCAGTTTAAAATCGCTTGGGGTTTTATAAAAAGTAGCATCGGTAATGCTGTCCTGCGAAACCAGGTTAAGGTCTTTTTTACAGCCGCTCCATAATGCAATGCACAAGAACATGCCTATGGCAAAGTTTGACTTATGGTTGAAATATTTTAGTTTCATACTGTTTTCTTTTAAAATTTAACATTTAAGCCCAGTGAATAAACCTTGTTGAAAGGGTAGGTACCTTCGTTACGGTAACCATCTTCCGGGTCGAAATTGCCGCCCAATGTTCCCTTTGATATGGTAAATAGGTCCTGCCCGCTTGCATATATTTTCAAGGATTTCATTTTGAGTTTAGCAGCAATTGCCGATGGTAAAGTATACCCCAGGGTTATCACCTTAAACCTCAGATAAGCCACGTTTTGAACGGTTAATGAAGAGGTGTGGTAATCGTAACCTCTTATATCATCATAACCAACAGAGCCTGGCAGGTATCTCGGGTACTGCGCGTTGGGATTGCTGGTACTGTAGGTTTTGCCTGAGTAATATTCAAGTGATGGCCAGAAGAATGTATTTGGGGTGCTGATAGCGCCTTCATACTGAACATTTCTTTTACCCACACCTTGCAGAAACACGCCCAAATCAAACTGTTTGTAGCCTACATTTATGTTTGATGAATAGGTGTACCTGGGTATCAGGTTGCCTAAATATTTCTGATCGCCAGATAGGCCTTTGGTTTTATCGCCGAAGGCCGTTAATTTGCCATCGCCATCCACATCTTTATACATTACATCGCCAATGGCTATCCGTGAAGGAACGCCTTGAAGTTGTTTGTATGCATCAAGCTGTGCCTGTGTTTTGATGATGCCATCGTAAACGTAACCGAAGTAAGAGTAAATTGGATATCCCTGCCTTGCAAAGTTTAGCCCTTCGCTAAAGCTGTCGCTGTTTTTCAGTTCAACCAGTTTGTTTTTACTATCGCTCAGCTGTAATGAAACGCTGTACCTGAAATCGTTTATCTGATCTTTCCAGGTTAAGGATGTTTCAAAACCTTTGGTAACCAATTTACCCTGATTAGAGGTAGGAGGGTTGCCTCCAAAAGTGGCCGGTACAGCTATAGCCACCAGCATGTCGTTATTGGTTTTGTTATAGTAATCAAATGAGAAGGTTAACCTCGATCTGAAGGTGGAGATATCGATACCGATGTTTTTATTTTCGATGGTTTCCCATGTTCTGTTGGTAGATGCAGGGTTTGAATTTGCACCGGTAAGACCCGCGTTAGGTGATCCCAGCGGATAATTGCCACCTATGGAGATTAAGGGGATATAGTCATATAAGCCTAAAGCGCCAATTTCCTGGTTACCGGCCTTGCCCCATGATGCCCTCAGCTTTAACTGATCGAAAGTATTTAATGATTTTATAAAGCTTTCTTCTGACAGGTTATATGCCAATGCTGCCGATGGGAACACAGAGCTCCAGCGTTTTTCAGGTGCGAATTTTGAGCTGCCATCTGCACGGGCGGTTATATCCAATATCAGTTTATTTTTAAACGAATAGCTTAACCTGCCAAAGTAGGAGCCCAGTGCCTGGTTATTTAAGTTGCCTGTGAAATTTGCAAACGCAGTTTTGGTACGATCGGCAAGGTTGAGGGTAAATATATCGTTGTTGGGGAAATTATAACCATAAGTAGTTTGCCCTTCGTTCCGGGTTTGCTCAAGTGATGCGCCGCCGGTGAAGTTAATTTTATGGTCCTTGTCAAGCTGCTTATTATAATCAAGGTAAACCTGGTATAATTTGTTCAGCGATTTATCATTCTCGAAATAGGCAGAGTTTGGATTGTTCCTGATATCCTGGATAGCGCCAACATAGTTATAACGGGTAAATGTTGGGGTGTTGGCATTATCGTTATTGTAATTTAATTTAAACGCTGCCTGGGCGGTAAGCTTTAAGCCATCGATAATGGTATAATCCAACTTGAAATTGGTATTTAAACGCGATAGGTTGGTGTGCTCGCTTCCGCCCTCCGCCAGTGACTGTGCCGGGTTTTCATAACCTTGATACCCATAAAACTCGCCCAGCGAGTTGTAAACCGGCTGGTATGGGAATTGCCTGGTTACATTAGTTAAAGCATTGCCCAGCATGGTGGGGGTAACTACGGCCTGGTTCTCAAAGCTTGTCCTTGTTTCAAAACTAAGGCTGTTGCTTAAACGGAAATCGTAATTAAGGCGCAGGTTATAACGCTCTGAGTGGTTTTCTCCAAAACGGATGGAGCCGTTATCGCGGTTATAACCCAATGATACAAGATAATTATTGTTATCGCCGCCGCCCGAAACAGATACATTGTGCAATTGCTGGGTTGAGTTTTTGTAGATCTCTTTATTCCAGTTGGTAGAGCCGTAAAAGCCCGGATAGCTTGTTATACCGTAGTTCCAGCCGCCATTAAGGTCGGGTGCTGCATTTGCTTTTATTTTGTCGAAAACTTCCTGCGGAAAGCCAGTTATTCCCGCATTGCGAAGTCCCTCATCCATAAACTGTGCATATTGAAGCGTGTTCTGGATCTTCCTTAAATAATCGGGCGTTTTTATACCAACGTTTGAGGCGTAATCAACAGTAGGGGTACCTTTTTTTCCTTTTTTGGTGGTTACAATGATTACCCCATCGGCAGCACGGGCACCGTAAATAGCCGCCGCGGCATCTTTTAGTACCGATACTTCGGCAATGTCATTCGGGTTTATTAAATTAATATCGCCGGGAATACCATCAACCAAAACAAATGGCGCGTTACCGTTAATTGACGAGTAACCGCGTACCTGTATTCCATAGCTGGCACTGCCCGGCTGTCCGCTTGATCGTGTAATGGTTAAACCCGGAATGGTTCCCTGTAACGCATCGAAACTGTTGTTAAGCGGCCTGTTTTCAAATACTTCGCTATGCACTGTTGAAATAGCACCTGTAACTGCACCCTTGGCGCGGGTACCATAACCAACCACCACTACTTCACTTAGTTTAGCGTCTGCTTGTGCCAGCCTTATATCAAGGGTTGTACGTGAATTTAAAGGTACCCGTTGTGTTTTGTAGCCTATGTACGTAAAGACCAATACCGCGTTGGCATCGGGCGCGTTCAAGGTAAAATTACCGTCGTTATCGGTAGTGGTGCCAAGGGTAGTACCTTCTATACGAACCGCTACCCCAATCAGCGTTTGGTTAGTTGTGCTATCCTTAACCGAGCCGGTAACTTTTTGAACCGCAACTACCTGCTCTTCTTTTTTAGCAACAGGTTTTAACCTTTTTGGGGTAATGAGTATGAGGTTGTTTTTTATGGTGTATTCATAAGGCTGGCCTTTAAAACAAAGGTCAAGCACTTTTAAAAGATCCAAATCCTTAACGTCAATAGTAATGGGCTTATAATCCCTGATGGTTAAGTTATTATACAAAAAATCATAACTGGTTTGAGTTTTAATATCTGAAATAAGTTCAGATAAAGTGGCGTTCTTAAGATTTAAGCTTACTTTTTGCGCAAAAGTTTCTGCCCTAAGCTGGACAAAGACAATAAGTAGTAAAAATGTGAGCTTCATCTTTAATAAAAATTTGGAATATACATAGGAGTCCCTCCTGAAAAGTAATTCAGTAATTTTTTTATACATTTGAGTGTTAGGTTAATTTTAAATCTATTGGTTAGCTTTAATTCATTACCTGACTCAGCCTTTGGCTGGCAAGCCAAGGGCGGTTCCAACGTCCTTGGTTTTTGGTAATATGTGTGGTTGGCTTGTCGAGTTTATGCTATAGGCCTCCTTTCTTTATTGGTTTGCCACCTGTTTTATGTTTCTTAAATTGTTACTATATCTATCGGTTTTTTATTCTGATACGATGATCTTATGATTCTCAATTTTGAAGCGCACCTTTCCTACAATTTGAAGGCTGCTCAGGATATCCGATATATTTGAATACCTTGAAAACGAACCGCCGAACCGCTCTGTCTTATCAACCACTTTGTACTCTATATCAACATCGTACCACCTGCTCAGCATTTTCATTACGGTAGTGATATCCTGGTTGTCAAAAATGAAGTAACCGTTTTTCCATGCCAATACCTGCTTCACGTTAACTTGTTTTACGCTTATCTGCTGTTGGTTTTTTAACAGGCTGCCCTGTTGCCCCGGCGAAAGCAATACCGACCCGCCCGATGAAAGCTTGCTAAGCATTACGCTTCCCTCTACCAAAGTAGTGAGCACGCCCGGATCATCATTGTACCCGTTTATGTTGAAATGCGTACCCAGTACCTTTACCTCCTGATCGCCGGTGTGTACTTTAAATGGTAGGCGTTTATTATGCGCTACTTCAAAATAAGCCTCGCCGGTAAGCTCAACCAGTCGTTCTTTGTCGCCAAACCTAAGTGGATACCGTAGTTTTGAACCGGCATTAAGTAAAACGCTGCTGCCATCTGGTAACTGCACTTGATACTGCCCGCCGCGTGGTGTTTCTATAGTATTATATAAATTGTGCTGCCCGGTTTGCGTGTTAGCAATATGCTGGTTACTATAAACAATTAAGCCATTAGCCTTCTTGGTGATGGTTATTCCTGCCTGGGTTGCCAATTTGCCTTTTGAAGCGTCATCAAGTACAATTTTCGATCCGTCGGCAAGTGTAAGGTAGGCTTTGTTCTTGCCGGGCATGATCTTGTTTTGTGATTTTAAATGCGCCAGTTGGGGGCTTTTGATAGCCTGTTTCTTTAAAATAAGAACCCCGATAGTCATAACAATAAGAACTGAGGCAGCTACGCCAATCAAGGCGTTCCTCATAGAGATCACCTTACGTTCGGACTTTATTTTATGCTGAAAATTTGAAAACAATGATTCAGCTATTTGCTTATCCCCGCCCGCTTCTTCCACCCATAATTCAAAGCTTTTTGAACCATAATTTAAAGCATGAAACCAATCATTAAGCTCGGCAAGTTCATCTGAGCTGCATGCCGAATCGCGGTAACGGGCTAAAAGGTAGCGTAGTCTGTTATTATCCATGATCTTTGTTATAACGGTTTAATTGTGGCCGGCTGCGATAAGAAGGTTAACCCAATCGTCGGCATTTAACTAAATGACGTTTAACAAAGGCGCAACCGTTATCCGGCATTGAATTTTTTTTAAAGAATGGAGGGAATTTATTTGCGGAGATGTAGGAACAGTAAAATAGCGAGGCTTTTTTCGTAATCCAATAACGAACCGCGCAGCAATCTCAGGGCTTTTCGCATGTGCTGTTCAACGGTATTTTCTGAAATTTTTAATAAAGCTGCGATCTCCTTGTTGGGAAGGTATTGTTGCCGGCTTAATTTAAACACGGTACGGCATTGAGGCGGCAGTTTTTCAATTTCAATACACAGCTGTTTTTCCAGATCGCGGGTTTCAATAGTGGAAATGGTGGAGTAATCAACTTCAGTAGCTGTATAGGCAAGATGATCTTCATACTTACGCTGAACCAATTGGTGACGGTAAGCATCCAATATCCTGTTTTTCAACAGCACATATAAGTAGGCCATCACAGAAGAAAGCTGACTAACAGTGTTTTTTTGCTTATACATACACATAAAAACATCCTGTATGATCTCTTCAGAAAGCTCACGATCGCCGGTTTTTTGCATGGCGATGCCCAGTAACCTTGTTGCGTAGCGCTTGTAGATCACTTCAAAAGCCTTGTTTTCACCTCGCTGCCAAAGCAGGATCAGTTCCAGATCACTCAATTCCACTGTTAAAGGATTATATTGGTATAACTAAGATATTAACATGGCATTAACAGACTGTCCCTGTCTGTCCTGTTATGTCCGCCTTCTCATTTATGCGAATAGGTTCACGGAAATATTGGACGTGGAGCGTTATCTAATTCCATAATAAATTTAATGTTAGTTAGTCTATGGATTTTGTAGATTAAATAATTATTTCTATGTTTGCTGCGCAACATGAAAACTATCACAATAAACCCTAACGCCGCTTTTCCCGAATCGGCGAACAGAGCGCAAATTATGCAGGTCTGTATGGCATGTTGTTGTCAATAAAATCTTCAAGCTTCTGTAAATGAAGCAGCTGGCCGCAGGCCTGCTATAACAATCAGCCTTCGTATCAGGCAAAGCCACCAATTGTCAATTCACGAAAAAAATATGTGTTAAAATAATCCTCAAAAAAAACAAACCGGCAAGGAAGCCTTGCCGGTTATGCAAATGAAAGATCAGCTCTGTAACGGCAATCACTCACTGATCTTCATTCCAGTTCAGCAAACAAATTCATCATTCACTTAACCATGTTAAATATATGGAAATATTTATCCATGCCAAATCCTCGCGGATTCCCATTACCTTTTTACTTCTTTTTCTCGCCTATTTTATACCTTCTACACTACAAGCCCAAACAGATCCCATTATCAATTCCAAACTAAATGGAAGGGTAGTGGACGCGGTTACTACCGAACCTTTACCCGGCGCTGTAATTACTATTAAAGGTACTACCCACTCAGTAGCAGCAGATGCCGATGGTCGTTTTAGCTTTGTAACAGGCCAAAAATTCCCTTATATACTGGTGATTACTTTCACCGGTTTTGAAAAACAGGAGCTTACAGCAACCGGCAGCCCGGTAGAAATTAAGCTTAAAGCCAGCCTTAACCAGCTAAACGATGTGGTTGTGGTAGGCTATGGCACGCAAACCCGTAAAAGCCTTGTTGGTTCGGTAAGTAAAATTGCTGCAACTGAAATTAAAAATACCCCGGTGGCAAGTTTCGATGCCCAGATACAGGGCAAGGCGGCAGGGGTGCAGGTAAATACCATGTCTGGTATGCCAGGCGAGGGTGTGCGTATAATTGTACGCGGAACGGCATCTATCAACGCCAGTAACGATCCCTTGTTTGTTATCGACGGGATTGTGGCCAATGACAATTCCTTGTCAACCATAGATCTGGGCGGTAAAAAAACATCGCCCCTGGCGGATATAAACCCGGCAGATATTGAAAGTATCGAAGTGCTTAAAGATGCAAGTGCTATTGCCATTTATGGCTCAAGGGCATCAAATGGGGTAGTGTTAGTTACCACCAAACGCGGCGAATACGGTTCTGAAAAACCTAAGTTTAATTTAAATGTATATAACGGCTTGCAGTGGGCCGATAAAAGCCGCCTGTGGAAACTAACCACCGGCCCCGAACATGCCGAGATAGTAAACGAACAATGGATCAACTCAGGTATTGATAACCCGGCATTGAATCAAAACTTTGCCAACAGGCCATTTCGCCCCGCCAGTGAAGTGATCAATGGTGTGGCCGGTCGTGGTAATCCTGAGGATCAGCAAACTTATGATAAGTTAAGCCAGGTGTTCAAGACTGCCAATGTTCAGAATTACGATTTTAGTGTTACCGGTGGTAACGGGAAGATTCGTTACTACATTGGTACAGGTTATACCGATCAGCAATCCATCCTTAAACCTGCCGATTTTAAACGATCAAGCGTTAAGTTCAACTTTGATGTTAAGCTAAGTAAGGACATAACATTCAGCTCCAGCAATGGCGTTTACCATTCGTTCAGGCAACAGGTGCGCGACGGTGCAGGCCAAGCCGCCGGGCATTTACTGGCTGCGCTGCATTCGCCTACTTACCTGCCCATTTTTAACCCCGACGGAACACTTGCCCGCGGCTCGCTGTATGAAAACGTAGAGAACCTTATTAATACCGACATAACCGACATATCCACAACCAGCACCCGTTACATCGGCAACCAATTTGTGGAGGTGAAAATACTGCCCGGTCTAAAATTCAAAACCTCGGTAGGGTTGGATTATGATAACTATAAAGAAGGTGAGTATTTTAACGACCAAACCATAACCGGCGGTATCACTTATCCCGGCGGTTATAAAAACTCGGTACTTACCAATTACACCATATTCCAAAACGAGCAAACATTATCCTATATTAAAGACATTACCCCTAACCAAAATATCAACGTATTGATAGGTAACAGTATCCAGACCACCACCTTAGATGCAACAGGTGCAACAGGATACGGGTTCCCGAATAACTCTTACCGTGAAATATCTGCGGCAGCTACGCGCACGTCGTCAGAAAATAAATCACGCTCAACTATCGCTTCATTTTTTGGTCGTGTAAATTACAGCTTAAACGATAAATATTTTATCGAAGGATCTATCCGTGCCGATGGTTCATCCAAATTTGGTGCTAACAATAAATGGGGTTACTTCCCTGCTGTTGGTGCGGCATGGCGCTTGAAGGAAGAATCATTCCTGAAAGATGTGAACACGATATCTGATCTTAAATTCAGGGCGAGTGTTGGCCAGGCCGGTAACCAGAATGGTTTAAATGATTACGCGGCACAAGGCCTATGGTCTGGCGCGGCACAATATCCAGATAACTTAACAAGCGGTTCAAAAGCAGGTACTGCACCGGCTCAATTAGCCAATCCCGATTTGAAATGGGAAACTACTACTACCTACAATGCCGGTTTTGATATAGGTCTTTTCAAGAACCGCTTATTGATTGATATTACGGGCTATTATAAATACACCAAAAATGCCTTGCTTAACCTGCCGGTGCCAACATCTACCGGGTATTTAAGTACGCTGGCAAATGGCGGCGAAATCAGCAATAAGGGTATTGAACTTGGCATTACATCAACCAATATTAAGGTTGATAAATTTGAATGGACCACCAACTTTAACTTTGCCCGCAATGTAAACAGGGCCGAGAAACTGGCCAGCCCAATCACTTTTGAAGCACGCGAATACCTGCGCGATGTGCAGGGTGCACCATTGGAAAGCTTTTGGCTGTACAAACAGCTTTATGTAGATCCGCAAACAGGTAATGCTGTTTTTCAACATGCTGATGGTACAACTGGCACTTCCGTTACGTCTGCCGATAGGATGCTGCTGGGTACCTTGTTTCCTAAGTTTTACGGTGGTATCACCAACACCTTTACCTTCCGCGATTTTGACCTGAGCGGGTTTTTCTCCTACCAGTATGGTAACAGTGTTTTCAACTTTAATAAATATATCCTTGAAGGTGGAGGTACCCGTGATGCCTCGCGCTCCCTACTCGCGAGCCAGCTTGACCGCTGGACTACTCCGGGCCAAATCACCAATACACCACGTGTAACCAGTGTCGGCAATAACTACAATATTGAACAAAACAGCCGCTACCTGGAGGATGGATCTTTCATTCGCCTTAAAACGCTGGTGCTGGGATACACTTTGCCCAAATCGTTTACCAACAAACTTAATATAGAGCGACTGCGGGTTTATGTGCAGGGTACTAACCTGTTGCTGTTTACCCACTACACCGGCCCTGATCCGGAATCTTCAGGCAGTGGGGTGGCCAACCTGCAGGGTATTGATACGGCCACGCCGCCGCAGCCTGTAGGTATCCAGTTTGGTGCAAACGTTACTTTTTAATACTACACATCATGAAAAAGCTACTTTTATTATTTACTATATTCATTTCTATCGCTTTGCAATCCTGCAAAAAATACCTGGACGTACCACCGTACAACCAGGTATCCGACGGGAATACTATTTTCGATGCTGCATCGGCGCAAACTGCCGTGCGCGGTGCATACCGTGGGTTGGCCAGCTTAAATTACAGCGCCACCTTTCAAAATATCGTTTTGCAATCGGGCGGCGATGTTCGGTCTATCAACAATGCCCAAACCGATCTGAACGTGATCAACTACGATCTGCGGTCGGATATTCCGTTGTTGCTTACCCTTTGGAGCAATAATTATAACACCATTAACAGGGCAAATCAGGTTATAGCTAAGGTGCCGCTGGTTACGGATATAAATCTCACGCAATCCCTTAAGGATCAGCTTTTGGGCGAAGGTTATTTCATCAGAGCACTCTCTTACTTTGATCTGGCCAGATTATTTGGCAACGTGCCGATATTCCTGACGCCCACCAACAAGGTTTCAGATAAAGTTGGGACAGCGAAAAGTACGCAAGCGCAGGTTTACGCGCAGGTTTTGGACGATTTAAATAAAGCCGAAGCTTTGCTGCCAACTACCGTGGTGCGCAACCGCGCTACAAAATACACGGTTTATGCGCTCAGGGCCAGGCTTAACCTGTACCTGCAAAAATATCAGGAAGCCGAGAATGACGTGAATAGTATTTTGGCAAATAACAGCAGCTATAAACTAATAACACCATTTGCGCTGGCGGCCGGCACAACAGAATCTGTACTGGAACTTTCTTATAATACTACCGACGTAAACGGTGCATTCTCATTATGGAACGGAAACAACCGTGCGTTGGAACCCAAAGCATCATTGTATAACCTTTTAAATGATCCGCTGGTTGGCGGTGGACGTAAGATTTTGGCAACTAAAACGGGTACGGCTATATATGGCGGGATATCGCCCACAAATATTTCGGCCGGTTATGTTATCCGAACTGCCGAACTGTATTTGATAAGGGCCGAAGCCCGGGTCAAAAAAGTATCGCCCGATCTGAACGGTGCACTGGATGATCTTGACGCGGTAAGGCTACGCTCTGGTCTTGTAAAAAGCACTGCAGCTACATCAAACGAGATTCTTTTAGCCATTGAAAATGAACGCCAGGTTGAATTTGCCCTGGAACCTCATCGTTGGTTTGATTTGGTACGTACGGGGAGGGCACCAGCGGTGCTAAACCTTAGCGACGCCAATAAATACATATTCCCAATACCGGGCGCAGAAATTTTGGCGAACCCGGCGCTGGTACAAAATAACGGTTACAATCATTAATAAATCACAATATGAGCGAACTTATAGCTAACAAAACCCCGTCGTCGGTGCGGGATTGGCTGCGGTCTGTTAAAGAGAGTTTAAAGAGCATCGTACAACCGGGCCAGGTTTTCAAAGAATGGAAGCCCTGGGAACGAAATGTGTTTCGGTTTGTTTTTATATTCCTGATCATACTGAGCGTACCGCTCGATTGGAAGTTTTACCGAACGTTATTTGGCATCAACTGGCTGCACCTCAATTTTTATGACCTGCTTAAACTTACCAAATATCAGGTGCAGTTTATCAGCCAGGAAAACCTTCCCAAATATGGCATCGGGAGTTTTGCTAATTGGGGTATAGCAGTTTTACTATCGCTCGTAGGAGCGGTAGTCTGGTCAAGGGTTGATGGTAAGCGTAAGGAATACAATGTGTTGTATTACTGGCTGCGGGTTATTGTACGATATCGGCTGGCAGTTGTGTTGGTAGCTTACGGTTTAATAAAGCTTTTTCCGCTGCAAATGCCTTATCCATCGTTAAGTAACCTGCTTACTAATTACGGTGATTTTTTTGCCTGGAAAATCTATTTCCAAACGTTGGGTATTTCGCCGCATTATGAATCATTTTTAGGATTTGTAGAAGTATTGGCCGCGTTTTTATTGTTCAACCGTAAAACGGTAACGTTTGGCGTGGGGCTCATATTTGGCTTTATTGGTAATGTAGCAGTTGTTAACGGTTTTTATGATGTAGGGGAGTTAGTGCTGAGTACTTATATTGTGCTGATAGCTGCCTTCTTATTCGTGAACGATATACCACGGCTTTACGATATGCTGGTGCGCGAAGTGCCTGCTTTCGCCAATAAACTGGTGCCTGTATTTTCCAGAACCAGATTAAGAAAAACCCGTACGGCGCTGCGGTCTGTCTTTTTACTCTTCTTTGTTTTGTTTGCCTGGAAAACCTTTGATAATTTCCACAACGACCCTTACAAAATTCCGCATACACCAGGGCTCAATAAAGCCTATGGTTATTACAATGTAAAGCAGTTTATACTCAATAAAGATACCATCCCTTATTCAAGAACAGATCATAACCGCTGGCAGGATGTGGTATTTGAAAAATGGTCCACACTGAGCATCAAAGTAAATCGCCCGGTAAAAATTGATTTTTCAAGCGGAGAAGGCGTACATGAAAAAGATATCGACAGAAATTATGAACTGGCAGGTCATGCCGGTCGCCATTATTTTTATTATAAGGCCGATACGGTGAAGCACACCCTGGCCTTGCAAAATAAAAATATCAACCAGCGTAACGAGCGGCTTTTCCTTACCTACAGCCGGCCAAATGATTCAACCATAGTTTTGGCGGGTATTAATGAAAACCGCGATTCTGTACATATAGTGCTGGATAGGATAAACAAAAAATACATGATGATGGAAGGCCGCCGCAAGGTGGTTAGCCTTTAACCTAATATTTACCATTAAAAATAAATATCATGTCTGATCTGATCATCAACCCTGCCACGCAGGATATAGAAAGTAAGAGCAAGCCCGCGAAGCCAGTTATAAAACAACCCTGGACGCTTTATCAGAAGGTAGCCTTTAGAGTTGGGTTTTTATATATGCTATTCCTTTGCATCCCGCTTTATTCGGCTTTTTACCAGCATGTTTTTGGGCTTAAATTTTCAAAAATAACCTATAACGATTTTCAAACCATAGTAGCCTTTTGGCCTCCGCAGATAATAACCATAGAATCGGAAGAGGGGGTATTCGGGATACTTAATTATATTAACCTTATCCTGCTTTTCGCCGGGTCAATTGTTGGTGCCGGCATCTGGACACTGATAGACAGGAAAACCCTTACCTATGATAAATTATATTACTGGATCAGGGTTTTGGCGCGTTACCGCCTGGCTTACGGTATGATAGGGTGGGGCTGTAAAAAGATCTTCCCTATGCAAATGGTATATCCCACAGTTGGTATGCTCAATACGCCGTTCATTGATATGGCCGAGAAAAAGCTGTATTGGTCGCACGTAGGGGTTTCCTTCGGTTATACGGTTTTTTTAGGCTTCGCTGAATTTATACCCGGATTATTGCTGCTGCATCGTAAAACTGCTGTTTTAGGAGCTGCGCTGGCCGCGGTGGTAACCTTTAATATTTGTATAGCCAACCACGCTTATGATGCGGGTGTGGCTGTACCGGCGGCTTACTTCGCCATCATTGGTATATTCATTACCTGGTATGATCTGCCCAAGATATGGCAGTTGATCGTTAACGAAAAAGACGTTATACAGCCATACAAATACTACCCCGTGCTTACCGAAAAATGGCAGCAACGACTTAGAACGGGTGTGCAAACGGTTTTTAACTTCCTGTTTGTACCCCTAACCGTGGCTTTATGGGGATACGGCTTTTTTTACGGTAATAATTACAACATCCCCAGTACACCGGGTTTGCAGGGTACAAAGGGTTATTATGAGGTTACAGAGTTTCGCTTAAATAACAAACTGATCCCGTATAACCCAAAAGACTCTCTAAGATGGCAGGATGCAACGTTCGAGAGCTGGTCGTCCCTCAGCTATAAAACCAACCGTGGTGCCATTGCTGATAGGATGATAGGCTATTCGCCATTAAGGGTAACTCAAAATAAAAACAAGAAACTCAATGAAGCTAACTCGCAAACGGCTGATAACTTGTTGAAGAAAAAAAAGAACCGCGACCTGGGGGTTACCCGCTGGGAAGTTGGAGGGATGGCCGGCGAAAGACGTTATTTTTTCTACAAAGCCGATACGGTTAAACATATCCTCTATTTGCAAAACAAGAATATCCACTATCCTAACGAGCGACAAGTACTGCATTACAGCAGGCCATCTGTTGATCGTATTATTTTAAGTGGCGTTAACGAGTTTAAGGATTCTATTTATGTGGTGTTGGATAGGTCGGCCAAGCAATATCCTTTAGTAGCCGGCAGGCAGGGTAATGTAACAGCATTTTAAGAATCATAAATGTTTTTAATTGTAGCCTTATATGAAGATGTTTCTACAATCTTCATATAAGGCTACTTTATTATTTAATAACAGAGCTGTGCAACGTAGTGCCTGATAATTTGATCTGGTAAGGCCATTCTTCGTCGTTATTCGTCTTGCCATCGGTTAAGTGTTCCCAATGCTCGGTAGGGGCGCCACTTACAACAAGCCATAGATAAGCAGTATTTTCTGGTACGGTGAACTTTGCCTCGCCATCCGCTTTTGAATATACTTTACCGTAAACCCTGCTGCCGTCTTCTTTTACCGCCAAAAAGCCATATCGCCATCCGGCTTTATCAATATTTATGGAGCGATAACCGTTAGTTCCGGCAACGCCTTTAAAGTTCAGGGTGACCTTTGTTTTGGCAGCTGGTACGTTTAATTTAATACCATTATAGCCATAATTTTGAGGGCAATTACTTTCGGCAATGCGATACCAGCCATCATCGATGCTGTTTAACGTGCTCATATGCTGATTAGCATAGGGTTTTGCCGCCTGGGCTATACGATCCATGTCCCAGGTTATGAACTTTCTGTACGCGTCAAATATCTCGTCGTTGAATTTAGTTTGGTTTAGTCCCGTTAAGCGTTTGTAGGCCATTACCGGGTCTTCGCCTTTGATTGCGCCGCGCCATAGTTTGCCTATAAAATCGCGGCCGCGTTTGTCCGACCAATATTCCAACACATAAGGCGAATGATACTGGTTATCCTCGTGTAAAAAAGCCAGATGGGTTTGTTTCATAAAGCTTACCAGATGATAATTTTCAAAGGTCATCCAGCTTGGGTAATTCTGAAACAGCATGTATTGAGATGTCATTTCAAATATGGCCTGGCCGTGGCTACCTTTGGGTGCCGAAGTAAAGCCCCACGCACCATCGGCATGTACCATAAATTGGAACGAATGGCCAAGTTCATGCGCCAGCGCTCCGTATGGGCTTTTACTTATCCTTACCGCCGGTGTCCACAACGCACCCACCTTGTCTTCTATGCCACCGCCGTATGCGGTGCCGTCGGTAGTGCTGTGAAAAACGTAGGTAAGCATTTTATACTTATCTGTTAGTGAGCTTCCTTTTGTAACAAACTTTAAGGTATCGCGATAGCAAATATAAAAGCGTTCGAGCTCGTTAACAGCAGTTGCAGGATTAAATCGCCTGATAGGCTCGGTGTAGTTCATCGGGTTATCGCCATATTCTTTTGCCCAAAACATGGCTATATCTACCGATTCAACCATCCTTTGGTTGCTAAAGGGGCTGTTGTTATTGGAATAATCATTACTATCGGGCACCATCCACACCTTGTCAGGATAGTAAATTGTTTTTGCCGCTGTGTCTGATTGGGTTTTGCCCGGCGATATTTCTTTGGTTGAGGTTACTCCATTTTCTGCAGCTGTACTCTGGAAGGCAAACAACGTGGATGCAAAAAAAAGGAGAAGGATAGTGAATAGGTAGCATTGTTTCATATAAACTTTGTATGAGGCCGGAAGATAGGTAAGTTAATTTACTGGCAATCAAAATTAACGATGATAAGTGGCAGGAAACTTATGATATTGATAACTTGTACTTATATATTAACGCTATTGCTGTATAAAAATCTACTATCATCAAGCACAAGTGCTCTGCTTATTACTGTGAGAACCATTAAGCTCGAAAAAGACTGACGCTATAACTTATAAAATATACAATTTGACGGCGAATTACCTTGCTTTGAATTGACCTGTTTGTTTTTTGAAAGGAAAAGGTTAAAACAAAAAAAGGGCGCTTTTAAAGCGCCCTTTTGATTAATATTGACAAACTACTGTTAGTTTTTGTTTGTCTTGTGATCCCGCTGGGACTCTGTTTTAACGGGATAAAGCACTTGTTATCAATATTTTAGGTCATCAAATTTAAGACGTATACCGAACAGTATACCGAATTCTTTAGATCAATTTGATGCTGTTTAAGAACGTTTGTTTCTCAAATATAACGATTAAATCAGTATAATTCAAATCAAAATAAAAGCAAAATTATTGAGGTAAAGGGTTTATTTATGACGGTATTTTTTTCGACCAATATTATCCTAACTCGGGCTAAATTAACGTAGTTGAACTTTGTTTTTTTCAGTCAGGAAAAAGCAGTTTAATGCAAAAACGCATTATTTCTGTTATGTAACTGGTAAATATAATATCCGACGGATTAAAATTTTTTATCATTAAAATAATGCTTTGGTACTCAGATCGCAGCTTGATGATCCTGCTTCTATAAGAGATGGCGAAATTATCAAAGAGGTTTATCAGGATTAAAAATATTCCTAAAATTGCGGAATCTGAACGCTAAACGTTTTAACTGCAATTAAACAGGAAGTCTGAAACATCTATTCGCAAAAGTGATGTAGGGAAAGGGATCGAACCTCTCATATGCTGCCGACCAGCGCCCTACTTAGTAATTCATTATTTGCTTATTCTACCCAGGTGTTCTTGCTTTCCTGGTTTTAAATTAACTGATCTTATTCATGTATAAAGAACTCTTGCAAGTGCCATAAATAAAGCGCAAAGGTCAATAATCCAAATTGCCTTAATGATAAGTTTAAGTTATTAAACTATACCTGAATGAACAGATTATAGCAATAATTTGTCGTTTTATTTAACCGGTCATCAAATTATTTACTTGTGCAATCCCTTTTTCTTAAGGTAGCTCAATAGTTCCCTTGGCCTATCTGTCTGAATAATAGTTGCGCCATGTTCAATCAGCCAATCCCAGCTAACTTTTTTGTTGCCTATCTCAATAGCAGTATCATCATCGTGTCCCGAATTCAGGCTTGTCCAAAGCGAATTGATCCATATTTTTGATCTTTTTTGGTTGATAAATAGATGATTTGCTAAAATGGCTGATGTATCTTTTTTAAAATTGAATTCAGAGTCCACAGGTTTTATATGTTGCTGATAATCATTGATCTTTTGCATAGCGTGAGGTTTGTCCAGATCAACAACCGCCATGAAAGTAAACCTTAATATTATATTGGACATTATTACGTTAGTGAATAACACATCAACCTAAAGCCGAATGTCGAATACCTCATGCCTGTATAATCTTCCTTTTTCGCTCACCGGAAACGCAATATTTGCGAGCCGTAAATTTGATTTTCAGCTTTCTTTCGACAGCGTTGAAGATCAGCAAACCGTAAAGGCTTACGAATGGTATTTAAATGGCAATATCATCCTCAATCAGGAAAATTCGGAGATCGAAGGTAAAGTAACATGCGGCGCGCACACTGTTGGCGCGCGTATATTGACGCCGGACGGCTGGAGCGGACTTAAAGAGTTTGTATTTGAGACCTGCAAAGCTGTTTCCTTAGTGATCTCAGGTCCGGCTATCGTTAATGAGGGTAGTAGCGCAATCTACAGCGTGATTGCCACTTTACCGGATAGTTCGGTACAGGACCTGACCAATGAATACAGCTTTTCCAGTCCGGACGGAACATTTTCAGGTACCGTTTTTACACCCGGGAGCAATGGAACAGGCCTGGGAAGCCGCCCGGCGGTAATTACCGCCAGCGGATGGTCGGGGCCGATCAATAAGGCGATTACCATCCTTGACACGGCTATCGCCCCCGGTGTGCTCACAATTGACCTGTTCAATAATAGTTCGCTTGATGTTATCGCCTTTGTCGATAACCCGGAGGTAGCAGACAATCATGTGGCCGCTTATACCGGCGCCAACATTGTTCCGGCACTATCGAGCCCTGCCGATGCTTTGGTGCTTGCTTCCGATCTGATTGGTCAAAGCACGCTGAACTGGCGTTTTGAATTTAACATCGAAAAACTACGGGCTGATAATCCTTCAAGCACTTCTTTCGTCTTTTATATCAAGGGAAGAGAAAATGCGGCACAAACGCTTTCCGGGGCTTTCTCACTTAAAACCTCAGCTGCAGAAATGACACTTTCCGGCAGCCCCGGCACTTATATACCCGGTACGCTCGGCGGCGGCAATTTCAGCAGTGTCGTAAATTTCAGCAGCGAGTTGGTTGCGGGAGCCAATGGCAGCTATACAGAAGCAGATTTGACTGCTATTATTAGGCTGGTGTACGATGTGCCTACCCGTGCCATACATTATACGGTGCGTAGTGTGATAGAACTGGGTGATCTTGATTTTATGACTGCCCGGTACCAATGGACTTCCGGCGCAGGCACGGATCTTGACATTATGGCTGGTTTTGAAAATATTGATAACGTATTTAATAACCATTATGTTGGCTTCGGACAGGAAAATGCCACCATTCCCGCCAATACCGTTCCCCAATCGGCCGCTTACCTCTGGTGGTGCTTAGACGGCACCGATACTTCCGGATATGAAGCGGCCCTGATCGGGATCAGGAAGTTTTTAAATGACTTCCCTTCGTTAACCGGCATAGTGGAGGTTGGTTTATACGCTGCCTGGTTCAATCCACCGTTAACCGGGAACTTTACTTTTCAGCTGGAAACCTATAAAGGCGGAACAATGTCACTTGACGGTGTCGATTTTGTCAACACCGGCGGGCAGAAAGTTTTTTCGGATGCATACCCCATAAGCACGCGGTTGAACAACGTTACGCATACACCGGCCAACACATATAAAGTCGCCTCGCTTAAATACAATATATCAACACAGACCGCAGTGATTTACATAAATATATAAAACTATTATGGCTGATAACGCTGGTAACTTCATTGCAAAATTCGCTCCGGATTCTTATTTTTTTATTGATAGTCAATCTTTTACGCAGTCCGCGACGCAAGCATTCGGGCCGGTGCCCGAAAATGAGAATGGTTTCAGGATCACCAGTAAATTTACCATAACCGGTGCGGCTATGGCTTACGCCATTTGTAGCGGTGTTGTTTGTATCCAGCCCCAATCTGGTAGTACCGATAAGGTAAACCTGGTATTACGGCCATTTAAACAACCGATACAAGGCGTAAACATCAAATACTTCATTTACCGTGGACTAAACAAATCGGATTTTTTTAATGGTGATAATGTTTTAACGGCTTCCGGTACCACATCCGATTTTATTAATAAGGTAAATGCAAACTTTGCTGCTTTTTATAACACGGTGTTCCCCGGTCAGTCCGTTCCGCCGTTTTTAGCTAAGTACGTAGGTTTTGACCCTGCACACCAGACCGATACATTAATGTTAGACAGCCTGTTTTTTAAACTGACAAGCTACACCGGTGACGCAGGCACCGAAACAGAAAATACCGATAATGCCTTTGAACTTCCCTTGATGCAGCAGGGTGCGTCATTAGGCAGCTTCGCGAGCGGCGAGTGCGGAATAGATGTGGTTTTGAGTTACGGCGATTACCAGTTGCCGCAGCCCAATGATGAATTTGTTTTTGACCTGGCTTATGCCCGCGCGCTTGAAAAGATAATTGATGTAACTGCCGAAACCAACGATTTTAAGAAAAAGCAAATAAAGGAACAAATATTTCAATTTTTAGATATAGCCGCCTATTATGGCTTTCACAGCAACGACGGCGGATCCGTTAAGGTAAGAACAGGCAGTACCGCCGCGACAAAAAAAGGCGAACAAGTGTATACCGATCTGCTACAGGGTTTTTACACCCGGAATAATTTATACCTGTACATTCAAAGCGACCGCACACGATCTTATAATTTTTATGAAAATTATGGGATGAGTGATACGGATGATAATTCATTATTATGGGGGTATGCAGAAACTTCGCTCACGCCGCGTACTTATGATACAGCGGGTTGGCCTTTAATCATCGATAATCATGCCCAGGCACATAATAATACCAGCAATCCTGTTTACCTGCAATTTGTTACCGATAATAATGTAAATACGATGTTGTATGGGCAGGCGGCCGTAATTAAAAATGCCCAAAGCAATAATTTTTGCAATGCCGATAACCTGCAGCTCCCCGATAATCCTGATGGAACGCCCAGCGCTTTAACCAAAGTTATTATATTGGCTAACCCGGCCACAGGACCAGGCGGCGCTAAGCTGAACATAGCCACATTTAACATACTCTTATACCAGGGTGTGGTGTATGATTATATTTCAGCACAGGTAGCGGACGAACAAGGATCAACAATTAACGTGCTTGCACAACCCAGCTTTTTTGATGATATATTTGATTTGCTTACTGCTACACCACTGCTTAAGGCAGCTGAGGATACGCAATATTCTGCTTTATCATCCCAAAAGGTAAAACTCATTAATCATTATTATAATGATACCCAATACGGTGTTTCGGCAGTTCAAACTTCTATTATTAATGACACTATTGACACAGGGGATACAACTAATCCAACAATAAGCAGGGTGACTTATATAACCGACGCTGTTGACATTTTGAATAATGTTGTAGCAATTGCGGGAACGGTTACCGCAGATACCAAGTCTTCCCCGTCAATTTCCGGAAGGGTATTGGGTAATAAAGCCTATCAGTTACCAGATCCGTTTTATTATGACTTGTTGCCGTTTACGGATAGTACACAACTTGTAAATGGGCTATTATTGAAAACTACAGACAATTCCGTTCCCGGAAAAATTACTTTAGGCTTAACCAAGGCGGAAAATGACTTGTTAAAAGGTTTGATCAGTGCAAATAGCCTGACTAATCCGCGGCCGTTGTTTATTAATTTATTTACAGATAAGCTTATTTCGACCGAAAACGTAGCCTATGAAAAATATCAGGTAGTATTAATAGGGGAAACGGTTTCCGGGGAATTAAAGTTAATGTCTACCAGTGAAGCAATAATTGTTTATACCATTGACAAAAAATGCTTTTTCTCAAAAGGATATGCTGCTTATGTTAAGGACGAACCTATCACATCAGTATTCTTAGACCTTGAAATTTCCTTATAATTATGGCAGAAGCAGCGATATTTTTTGACGGAAAAGTAAGGCAGACCACAAATCTGTCAAATATTACTTTTAATAACAAAACTGGTTTTGTTACAAATTTTACTTTCAATAAAATAAAATACACGCATGTATTAAAAGATAGATTTATTAGTGATGGTATAAATACCACGAATGCCAATAACGGTTACTATGATGAGTCCGTGTTCTTGAAATATCTGGCAAAAGATGGGGTTTCTATAAATGGCTTAACGGCTGCTAAGTTAAGCCTAAACCTTATAACCAGTGCTGTAAAAAACGATACCGTAAGGGTGCAACAATTGAATATTGTAGCACCCTATACTGATTTTTGTACCCTAAACAAATATACCTGGAACTTTGACCCTAATGCCAACGTTTTAGACGATCGTCATTTTACCATCATACTCCAGCCGGGCTATCAGCTTATAACAGAAAAATTGCCCCTGTCTTCTGTCCCTAACGATTTTTACGCTAAAAATATAAGTTTAATTACCAGTGCCGATTTTACTGAAAATAAAGATCAGGGCGCCTATTATTTAAGTCTTATCGCTTTACAGATTTACAGGATAAATAATGATGTTTTTCCTTTATTTTATCAATCAACGGAGTTAACCAATTATATAACTACTCAAAACCTGGAGTGGCGAACAGGTACTATATTTAATCAGCCGTCTTTACAGGATTTGGCAGACTATTACACCAACCTTACAAATTTTTACAATTCGGCCTATGCCAATCAGTTGGTTATTGCTGCCGGGTCCGAAAAAACAAAATTATTTTGGCTGGCCAATTGCTTAAGCCCTCAGGGGTTATCTGTATTTTCCGTTTACGATAAAGTTTATATCATTACGCAGGCTATTTTACAAAGTAAAAGCTTCGCTTTGCTTAACGTAGCAATGGGTGTAATATTACCTGTCGCAGGTTCCAACTTACAGCAGAGCGATGCCGGTTGGATAGCCAGGGTAAGCCCTAAGCTTATACTAAATTTAGTGGAGTCTGTTACATTTATTGAAACTCAATGTGATAGTTTTTTGGCGCAATTAAACAGCATAGGCGATTGGGGCCTCAGTAAGGATGAAACGCTTTTTGAAGTAATTTATAATTTCTTAGGTGATAACCAGTTAGGTAATATTATTGGTGATAATAAAGCGGGCAGAATTATAGGAGGAATATTTGGTAATCCTGATGATCGAAAAAACTTTATAAAATTCTCCTACAAAATATGGCAAACATCTATTTATAATCCTTATTACGAATCACCCACATATAATTTACCGGCTAACGGAAACCATGTATTCCCTGAATCTTATTACATGAGCAATTCAGGTATTGAACATTATAACGCCGATACAGCATCTGTACTTTTTGTGTTTGAAACTACAGCCACGGCAGATTTAATCTCATACACAACCTCTTTTGATTATAGTATAAATCGTGATAAAATTATTGCCTATAAAATAGAAGTGATCAAGATTCACGACGAACATCAGAGCAGTGAAACCTTCAACGTATTGTATGGTACCTATGATTTATACCAACCAGTAGCCGTTACCGGATTTAAAACAGATCTGGATCTTGTAATGCCCAACGCAAATTACTTCCCTTTGTTTTTCCTGTATTACGCCAACGATTATCAAGATGTTAAAGATGCGGATGCCGTTCTGGAACTACTTTTTAACCTGGCGTTGAATTTTACCGGGATAGGAGAAGTTACTGATCTGGGTTATTTAATGCAGATATCTAAATATGGTGAACTAATAAATTTACCTGCTTCAACGGAGTTGCTCGCCTGGACAGCTAAAGAGGGCGTCAATAATGCCGTTCAGTTCACAGCAGGCAATGCGCTAGCCATCTCCATTTATGTTAACGATACCGCAACCGACCCACGCCTCAAAAATTTTACTTCATATTTAAATATTTTTTTAGGAGCAGTATTATTGGGCTCTATTGGTTATCATCCTTTAGCAAAACAAAAAGTAACTTTTGCCGCAATTAAAGTAAATGCGGAATATGAAGCTTTAATGGCTGCTGAAATAGAAACGCATCTCTCCGTAGATGCTATTAATGCTGTAAAAGCTTTTGGCGAGGTGGATACAATTATTGCCGCCATGCGAACAAAGATTTCGAATTTGCCGCTTACGAATACAAATACAATTTTAGCAAGATTCGATGCATTTACCCAAGAAGAACAACTAAGCTTTAATTATGATTTTCTCGGTTTGAATGACAACGTAGTGTGGGATAGGCTGAATGATATTTATGAATATCAAATATTCAATCCAGACGGAACTTCTGGTGGCTCAGCTTTCAGGACATTAGTGGATGATTGGAGCGAAATAAGAAAATTGAAAGAGGAGAGAGGGAATATCGATTTTTTAATTGCTTACCAAAGATTCAAATATCTTGAGCCAAATGAATTCAATCATCTATGGTTTTTGCACGGAACAAATGGAGGGCATCGATACATTTATGTAACAACTGATTTTGATGATCCCATACTTTGGAAAATCGTCCCTAATGATCCCAATATAAACACTACTATTCCAACTGCATTACGAACTACTGTTACAAAGGTAAACGATCACACATATTATCGTAATTTGTGGAGATATAATCCTTTATCTGAAAATGTAGAAACTCTAAACGGATTGAAAATTTCAAGGAAGACGAGGCATTTTGTACTAGATGAAGTTTGGACAAAACAGGATGCAATTGAAGAAATGGCATTCGGTTTTTCAAGAAAAACAGAGATTGAAACCGTACCATCTCTTATTAAATATCAAGGAAATAAATTACCTATTATAATAAAAAGGTATGAATCAGTTTTTTATGATGGGACCAAACTCGAAATTACAGTTTCCTCGCAAGGTATTGATATTGAAGGGAACCTAAAATCAAATTATATTTCATTATTTGCTATAAAAGCCCCCATTAATTAAAAAATAGTATTATGTCACAAAAAGATAAATATCAGCTTACTTTTTACTCAAAAATAGTAAATGGGAGGAAGTACAATTTATGCCAATCATCGCCTGGAGACTATGCTGTTCTCTCATTTCTCGGTAGTATTGACAAAATTGATGGTGAAGCACTAATTTATGATCTTGATGCTTGCATAAGCAGGCATATTAATGTCAGCGATGGCTACCTATCTGACCCTGTTGAGTATATGACGATAGGCTACGAGTACCCCAATGTAAACATTAATGATGTTTTATCTATCCCCATGTCCGATTTAAAGGAACTTCTACAGGAGTGGCTTGCATATATTGATTAATAAGACATATAGAATTAGAAGCAGTTAGTAAACATAATAATTAAATCCATGCCAACAAACGCCCCCATAACTCAAAGATACTATCCCCGGTTATCCGAGCTGATAACGGTGGATGATCTGCCGGAGTTTTTACATTTCGCAGAAACCGGGCTGGATAGCTTGTTGGATAAAATCCATTATAAAAACCTGCAGTTCTCCAAAAGCTACCGGGGCGATGGCGCGTTTTATAGTCTGGACATTGTTGCCCGCAACATCGGCATCGATCTGCCTTTTGGATTGCGTTTTGTTCTTAATCCGGATGTGGAGGGCGATAGCGCGATCTCCTCGTTCCCCGTGTCGCTGCAATACCAGTGGGGAGTACTGGCTTTTTTAAGATCGTTTAACCTGCCGGGCTTTTCCTTTAGCCCCCAGGATTTTTTTGACCTGGGCCTGCAGGTGTTCAAAATTTCAGACGCGCAGGTTATCGCGCACACTTTAAATTATTTTGTTAAGCCTGTTAACACCGGCACCTCTGTTTATCAGCAGCTGATAGATGATATTAATGATTTATACCCTGCTGCCCATTTAAGTATACCCGCCGGGCAAACCCCGACGGTTAATTTAATTGCAACGCTAATCAGCACAAACTCCAGTATAACTGTGAGTATACCCGGGCTAATGTTCATCCTGTATATAGCCGATGCCGAGCCCGCGGTGAGCAAAAGCCGCCTGCAGCAATTTTATAACCTGATTGTTCCCGGTGGTATTGAAGATTATGTCCACAACCTGATAACACCGCATGTTAAAGCAACCTTAACACTCTCAGCGAGTATCGAGTTTCCGTTAACCGTACTACAGCCGGTTACCGCGGCCGGGCTGCCCATCCCTAACACCAAATCGGTATTCCGTTTTGCAGAAGCCAGTTTATATGCCGATAGCGATGCCGGGATTGGTTATAACGCCGAAATTGCCGGTTCGCTGATACCCGAATTTAACCAGATAGGTAATACAGGGCTCATCATCAGTTTTACCAACGCTAAGTTAGATTTGAGTCGCAACACCAATATACCCGAGGTAGATGCGGCAGGTTACGCGCCGGATTTTGTAGGTCTGTATGTTCAGCACGCAGGTATTACTTTCGGTCGTTTCGGTAAGGATGATCCCGGCCATGCCAGCGCAGCTATTACGGCGGATAACCTGCTGATTGGTACAGGCGGCGTAAGCGGTGCTATCAAACTGGTAGACCAGGGCTTGCTCCACCGTAAATTTGGCGATTTTTCTGTGAAGCTCGACAAATTCGACCTTACGTTCCGGCAAAACGCCATCACTTACTGCGATATTCAAGGAGAACTGAGTTTTTCCAAACTTAAAAACAGCGACGGTACAGACGCGTTAATCGGCATAGAAGCGTTCATTAAAGATAATGGCGATTTTTCAATTACCGCACGTCCTGCCGGCGATTTTGCCAAGATCATTTGGCCGCAGGTATTCGAGCTACAGATCCGCAGCCTGAAATTTGGCGAAGAAAATGACCTGTTTTATTTCGAAGTGTCGGGTTTACTTAGTTTTATAGCAGTAAACGAGTTTTTGGGAGATTTTCTGCCCAAGAATATCGAGATCACCAAGCTCCGCATATGGGAAAACGGCCACCTTGAATTTGTTGGCGGTGTATTGCAGGTGCCAAAATCCTTTAGTCTGAAAGTAGGGCCTGTAAAACTGGAAGTAGACCACCTTACGCTATCTCCTTACCAGCGTATTCATAACGGCGTAGACCGGGATTACATTTGCGTAGGTTTTGACGGCATGCTGAATACGGGCCGCGCGGGTGTTAATGCAGCCGGTAATGGTATCAAATATTACTTTTCTGTAGATGACGGTCCCTTTGACCAATTCTTTAGTATAGATGGCATCGTCATTGATATGACTATCCCTGGCAATGTACCCAAAGAAAAAGCGCAATTCATTCTGCATGGCTTGCTCAATGTACAGCAGCCAACCAAAAACGGGTCTGTTGCCGGCACCGAATATGCAGGTGCCGTGTCTTTCAGTATGCCTAAACTTCATCTATCGGGCAGCGCGGGTATGCGTCTTAACCCGGCTATACCGTCTTTCCTGGTCGATATCGGGCTTGAACTGCCTTCACCGGCGCCACTATTTGGCGGCCTTGGTGTTTATGGTATCCGCGGTTTAATCGGGCAGCATTATGTGCCCTCTAAAAAGGCTGCAGGCCTGGGCGATGATGCTACCTGGTGGGATTATTACAAGGCACCAGATCCTTTAACAGGCAAGAAAGGTGTACAGATCAATAAGTTTGCAGACCAGCCCGGCTTCGCGGTAGGTGCGGGAGCCACCATCGCAACCACTTTTGATGATGGTTTTGTATTCTCCAGCAAGCTGTTCATTATGCTGGGTTTACCGGATGTTTTCCTGTTGCAGGGGCAGGCGGGTATCCTGCGTTCGCGGCTGAACCTGGATGATGAAAAAGACCCGCCGTTCAGCGCGCTGATCGCCATTGGCGATCAATCCTTTACCGCCAACCTCGGGGTAGATTATAAAATACCAGACGACGGCTTTATCTTTTCCTTAAAAGGAGAGCTTGATATCGCATTTTTCTTTAACAATGCCTCCGGGTGGTATGTCAACCTCGGAAAAGATCAGCCGGACAGTGCTCGTATCCAGGCCAAAATACTATCGATACTACAGGGTTATGCCTACCTGATGATATCTTCGCAAGGCATCCGCGCAGGGGCAGGGGCAGGTTTCTCTTTCAGGCTGGGTGCTGGTCCGGTAAGCGGGGGCTTTGAAGCCCATGTAAACCTGGGCGGCCAGCTGAGTTTCCGGCCCTTCCAGGTAGGTGGCTATATAGAAATGGGTGGGTCCGCTTACCTCAAAGTGCTCTTCGTTAAGATCAGCCTTGGGCTTAACGTTGGCCTGGCTGTGGAAGCGCCAAATCCGTTAAATATCATCGGCTATTTAGAGGTCAGTGTCAAGGTCATTTTCAAACGGATCAGAGCGAGGATAGAGCTTCGCCTGGGGCCGCATAACGACAACATGGGGCCGCTGCTTGAGCCTATTGGGGTATTGGGGTTACCCGATCCGGCAACGGGCTACTCGCCGGCCGCGGCAGTGCACATGCTTACCGGCGAGACATTCACTGTCAATTATGTTACAGGAAGCGGCAGCCAGTTGCCGGTGCCCGGGAGTACCGCTTGGAAATATAGTTTCGAGGACGATAACCAGGGATTGAATCCGGTTACCATACCACTGGATAGTTATATTGATATAGAGTTTTTGAAACCTGTTAGCCCGGGGAATACAATTGGGGGCTATGCCAACCAACTGCCCGACGGTTATACGGAATTACTGCCACCTCAGAAGGGTGTTAATCCACAGGTAAGTCACGTATTTTCCCTTGATAATGCGGAAATATTTATCTGGAAAGCCGGCGGCGGCGGCCAATGGGAGCCTTATAATATCTATGAGGCCATACCGGGGATCGTCGCATCATATCAGGAAACGGGTGGTATAGCATTGGGAAGCTTAAAGCCGGGATACTGGCAGTTCACGGATAAAAACAAATACAACAGGATCAGGCTGATGTCGCAGGACATGTTCAGCTATCTCGGCAAGGTCCAAAACACCTTGCCGGATATAGATTCGCTTGGTTTTGAACAAAAAGATCTGTTCTGTTATGAGCACATCATGAACAGAACAAATATAGACTGGAAGGCGGGGGAAGAAAATAGCGGCTATCCGGCAGGACAATCTATATTTTATGACGGATTGCGCCTGCTCTTCTCAACTATAACAGCCACAATCAGTAAACCGGCGGGAAGTCAGGCTAACGGTCTTTCTCTAAAGGGACAGCGGGGTAGCCTGCTCATCACATTACCGCAGGCATTAAGCGATGTAGACCTTAACTTCCTGGAAACCGGGCACGACCTGACCATTGACTTTCAGTCGACGATATACCTCCCCTTGTTTTTTAACCGTTTTAACAGCATTTACGTCAGCCGGAAAAAACAGACCATCGCGAGCGGTGAAGCAACCGCTCTTGCATCCTTCGGCGATGCTGAAATACAAGTAGACCGGATACTGATCACCCTGGATGGCCGCAGCCCTTCTGATTATGTGGGAGACCTGGTGATCGGCGGGCATTTTCGCCTCCCCGAGGCTTATCATAATGATTGGCTGAACGGGCAGAACAGGGATATTGAACAGGAACGCTCACTGATGAATATTTCGTTATATAATCGCAGCCTGACCGGACAGGAAGTATTATCCGAAATTATCTCCGATGGACGCATAGGCAACTGGCGACTGGACTCGGCGGAGGATACAGGGGACCTTTATAATGGCTGGACGACAGGCAGTCCCGATCTGCTTCCCGGCGCCTGGGTTTCAGGTGTTGAAAACGAGTTGTCTCTCCTGAATATTTACAATTACACTTCATCCGGGGATGCCGTTGTTATCCCTTTCCAACCCGGGCTTAAAGTGGAGAATGGTAGTTTTACCATAGCTGGCACCGTTATTTTTGATCCTTTTAGTACAGGTATATGTACACTTTTATCCAAGATCAGCGCTGACGACGATGAACAGCTCCGTAAAGGTTTTGTGCTGCATCTGAGTCAGCAGGCTCCGGCAAATCCCGACGCGACATATGCTAACGCGGCAGCTATCCCGGGGTACAGCATTTGGCTAACTTGTTATAATGGTAACGCAAGCTGGGGGATAGAGGTAAAAGATAGTTATACCACAGCATGCGGCTCGGGTATAGTCAAAAGCAGGCAATACAAACATATCGCGGTCACTGTAGACCGTACAGCTGGAAAAATAAGGATTTATCTTGACCGCCAGTTAAAAGCAGAAACAGATATTCCGGCGGAACTAGGTGTATTTGAAACACAAACCCGTACTACCTTCCTGGACAGCCTCAGTTACCTGACCCCAGGATTAAAAGCAAGAACAGATATTATGCCCCCTCAAAATCAGTTTATCGAGGAAGTGCAGATCCTGAGCAATACGCTGAATCAGACGATTCAACCGGTTTGGCGCCCGAATTCCATATTTGCTGTCCGGATCACAACAAGCGATACGGTATCTTATCCCGGTTATAACGCGCAGGGGCATCAAACCATTCATACTTTTGGTTTTAAAACAGCGGGCCCCCCCGGACATTTTCAACAGCATAACCAGGCTTACCGCCAATTGGAACTGGATGACCGTGCCGGAGAATTCAAACTTGCCAGCATCAAACTATATATCGATTATAACCGTTCATACCCCGATGCGCTGGGCAGGTACGATCTGAGTAAACCGGTGTTCTGGAACAGCGCACGGATAAGGCTATTCTTCACCGAGTCATCCATGAATGCCATGTTTGCAGCTTGGGATGCCTATTTGGGTCTCAACCCGGTTGGCGCAGCGCTGGAAACTACCCTGATCGACCCCTACCAGCACGTGCTGCATGAATCATTGGAATGGCAGGAAACGGAAACGGAGATCACGTGGGACAATTACCAAACGCTCCCGCTTAGCCAGCAGCTGATCTTTCTTTTCAATCAGGCAGCCGCAGGTAACGATTGTAACCATATGGCAGCTTCGTTGTACAAAAAGCTCCGCCAGGCGGTCTACGTTTTTACTGACCTGATCCCGGCCAAGTTTTACACAGCTATTTTCACTTCGGTATATACAACGGCTGAACACGGAGAACAGCGTTTTGAAGTGCATCGCTTCAGCTTCCAGACCTCGAGATTCAAGGATTTTGAAGAACAGGTCAGGAGCGTTATCATAGATGCCGCTGCCACACCTGTACGTTACGCGATATCGGCGCTGAACGTCGCTTTTACCGGAATGGATATTGACCAGCGATTGAAAAAGCTTATAGATAATGACCCGGATAACGATCCCGGCGACACACTTCGGTATGCGGTGCTTTTTGAGCGCATCGTTTTCGGTGGACTTGCTTTGAAGAACCTGGAACCGGTGGAAAGGATCACAGTAATTCCCGTGATGAATACAGATCCGGGGGATCCCGCGCACCGGCGGATGCTGGGTATACTTATTTCCGGGCCTGAACCCTTGAACGATCCGAAACTGACCGACGAGGATAGGGTGGGTACCGTTGGCTTGGTGCTGACGAAAGCTGATAGTTCCAGTTTGCCGGCTACTGATTTTATTTATTTTCAGTCAAGGGACACTTCAGCTGTGTTTATTACCAACACCGCGATGGATATTCCGGCAGGCAGCGCCGATTTTACGTTCACAGCTAAAGTGTTCAATGGAGAAACCTATGATACTTCGGCCGTGGAAACAGGCGCAATTAACCTGGCAACGTATTTAAATAGTTAACTAAGTACTAATGAAAATCTACCTTAAATCAATCATATATGCCGGAAACAAGTAATAACTATGTTTTTTGTGCCGATTATAGCGCTATGGCCTCTTGTCTTTCTGCCATATATGCAGAAAAAGCAGCGGGGCTTTATAACGGGGAACAGGATCTGCTGGATACGCTCAATACGTTTGAGCATGATCTGCTAAAAAAGTTATACAATAGGGTGATCCGTGTATTAACTACAATCGAAGGTGCCAATGATCCAGCCTTACTGGTTCCGGGGGATTTTGACGATCTCGATTTTTCAAAAATGGATTTCCTGACCGGCTATCTGGATGGTTCGGGTGATGGTTTCGGCTCGCAGTTTCAAACTATCCTCAATATATTCGATGTGTTCTGCAACAGGGAGGAAGAATTGCCGCAGGATGTTATCGATAGCCTGGCCGCCGCATTTGTTCCTGTGATGGATGCTTTCTACGCCCTGGAAGAATCCTTGGCCGCCGCCGGGTTCTATCCCTGCAATGATAAACCGCCGGCGTTTTTCAACAACGCTCCTGAGATTCGCCTGCAGGCAGCCGGCGCTGATGGGAGTAACGGCATAGGAGAAGGTATCCTGCTGCGCTGGTTGCTAAACGGGGAGCTGGGTGACAACCATTTGCCGCAAGGCAGCTATACCAACAATCAGAATACCGCGGCGGGTTTTAACCAGCCGGATGATTACGTGTATATTTCCAGAACACCTTACACAGCACCCATTGTCTTTTTTCTTGATTTCGGTAACTATAAACCAGCAATTAATGCATTAGCAGCAAAATGGACCTATATACTAAATATCGTACGTGACGATCGGAAGTATAGTAGTATCGTTAGTGTTTATTTTAAAAACCCAGTCGCTTACCTGCAACAACTTAAACTGATTGATCCAATGGTAAACCCACTGGATTTTATGAAAGGTTATACCGGCGAGCTGGAGATCCTGATCCAGGACAAAACAGCTTTCGGCTTCAGCTTTGCAGTTAAAAACAATACAAACGGCTCGGCAACGCTGAAGCTTGAGGCTTTGGCGAGACCGGATGATGAAACGACAGGGGAAATCCCTTGTCTTCGTGACGAGATAACTATCGCCGGAACCGACTCCGTGAAAAGCTATGTCAATGAAAATATTCGGCGTATAAGACTATTGATGGATGGTCATAGTTACCTTCAGTCTTTTAGTTTTGAAACTTATGACGACTTTTTAAAAAGCAGACCGGAACAGGCCTGGACCGATGTCGGGGGCGGTTTTGCGCTTTCACTTGATGATACAGTTGTCTTTCGCCAGTTGGAGGAACCGGGTCGGGTCGATATCGATCAGCGCTGGCCGCAATACCGTGATGGCACGACTTTAAAGGTTGCCAATTATCATGACAAATGGCTCAGCTCAACGGAAACAGAGCCCTCTGTAAAGAATACCGTACAAGCTTACCTAACCCAAAGCCAAGATGGGGAAGAAGCCACGGTGACAGTTAACCTATCTGGACGCGAGGATGATCCTGGTACTTCTTTTCGTTACCTCGACCTGCTTAATATACAAGCTACAGATTACCATTTTGCACGCATGCTCGGCCTCGGTTATATAGATACCCCGGATATGGCTGATCCGGAAATGAAGTTTGTTTACCGGATGACCTACCGCAACAGGTCTTCGGCCAGCTCGGCTGTCAGCCAACTGAATTACCTGGGCATACCAGTCGGTAAGGCTGACCTTCGCCGGCCGGCGAAACCGCTCATGCGTCCTGTAAGTTACCAGATAGCTGATACAACAAATGGAAGCCCAGGCCTGTTCGATGAACAGGGCTACAGCCTGCTAAACCACTTACGGCTGGTCAATATCGGAAGAGCTCCGTTGGAGGCGGAAATTACCGACAATGAGTTTTTCAATGGAAATGTAGGCAACGCGCTTTTTGATCACGGTTTACATACTACGCCTATACTTTTCGGCATCGAATACCGCAGCGCGACGCAAACAGATTACGTGCTGCCTTATATTACAGATAGTGAGCTGGCAGGTAAAATGTATTATGCCTACAACAGCGCGTATCAGGCGGCGCATGGTGCAGCTATTCCGGAAACTGTCCCCCTGATGGATAATGATGCCAGTTTGTTTATCCATTTGGAAAAAAATCCAGGCGTTCACTATTATGCTATTTATGGTATTGACCTTTTTGCCAGGGCTTCTGCTTTGAGTGATAGCGTTGCCACCGATGCAACCGTATTCCCACCAGACAACCAGCTCAAACCGCCGACTGATATTACTGTACAATATGTTCAGCAAGAAAGCACCCTTGTGTTTACGTCAGAACGGGAACAACAATGGTTAAGCGGGAGAATAGCCGCCTTTCCGGGGATGGATACAGCTTTCACTCGTGTTACGTTTAATTGGACAGATATTACAGATGTTACCGGTCTTGATGAAAGCAGCCCTGATTATCTGAATGCTGTGATAAAGGGCAACCAGGTTGGTGCGTTTTTCAAACCTGATGAGCCGTTGCAGGTATCAGGGATCATACGTGCTGTAATAGAAGTGGATGAGTCTACGGTTCGGTTGTTGGCCGGCGCTTATAGCCTCGTCAACGGAATTGTTCAGCAGCCGCTGATAGCGGACGAGGACCTGGCCAAGTTTTCTGGAAGCCTTTTGCTGACTGCTGACGGGCAATACACGGTTACCGGCGCGTTAAACATGCCCAGCGGACCGGGTAGCCCACCAGTGTTGGCGATAACAGTCGAAAAAACAAGGGTAACAGAACGAGTTGATGGTGACCCTGCAACCTCATCTAACATCAGCACCAGGTCTTATTATGTATCGCCATCAAAGGATAGCCGGTTTACTGTAATGGAAAACCTGGGCAATACAGATAACTGGTTACCTGTACAACGCAGGATCGGACTTATTGATCATAGTAACCCTGTTGCACCCGTTATCGAAACGGTTTATGATGAACAGGGCAACCCATCCAAATTTTGGGTAGGAGGGATACACGCACAGGCCACTGTAACCATTGCTAAAGACGCTAATAATGTTATCATGCCGGGATACTACCAGATACTTTGCGATCCTGGTACTATTTTACAGCCGCATCCCCAGCATGTACCGCCATATGATGCTGCAAATCCTTCGCTAAATTCACCGGCCGGATCGCATGAGGCTTATGTTGAATGGTATAACGGTAAAGTGTTCCTGCCACTGTTGACTGATCCTTCAGAAAAAAAATTAGTAAGTGTAGTTGCCATCAAGAGCAGTTCGCCGTTAATACTCTTCGCCTACGACCCTGGTTATCTTGACGTGGAAGGACAGGTTCTTTCAATGGAAACCTCCCAAAGGATCATGACGGTGAACTATCACCCGGGATACCGTGGGTATTTGCTGACGGAACCTTCACCTGGTTATCTTAATCGTAACAAACTGTTACCGGCGCCAGGCATAAATGATAAAAAATCGCTGCTGGCCCTGCAAATCCTTGCACAAGATGAGCAAGGAACATCGTACCAATCAGCAGTTTCGTTGCCGGCCATCTTGCTGGCGCTTAATATTTTCCAGCCCTTGCCCCCTGAATCGCCGGTGGCGGCGGGTTTAAAGGTAAGGCCGGATGCTACTGGTAAAGCTGCATTTACCTTTGATATCCCGGTACCTGCAGGGGTGGATCAGTTGAGACGCGAGCCTTTTGGCTGGAGCTTTTACCGGACCCATAATGAGTTAGTTTTACTCAGCCTTTATCTGCCAGCTACTGTAACAACTATCTTGGAGGCGTTGGCCGGGTTTAAAACAGATCCTTTTTTCGCCGATCGGTATCTTGGCCTTCTGAATTTACAATTCGATCCTCCCGGTTCCGGTAGTTTTAAACAATATCCGGTAACAAACAGTGATGACTCAGGAGGCCTGTATGGTTTTCCGGTTCCAGATATCCCTGAACTGAAAAAAGATAAAAACGGTATTGACCTTCCGCCCGGTTCTTCAGGATTGGTTGCCAACTATGAACAAGCCATCCATACAACGCTGCTCCCTTTAACCGAGCAGGTGCCAGTGCTGGCCTATATAAAAACGGGTAAACAAACAGCGAATAAGCTGCCGGTTATCCGTGACCTCAACGGGATTTTACTTGATCCGGGCGCTCCGGACTTTGATCCGTTTCCGATGATCAGGCAATATCCCGTAAATAAGCCCAGTAATTATTATATCAGGTTTACGGACTATAATCTGAGGGGCTCCGCGCGTTTTCTTTATTTCTATGCCGCTGCCGAAGTTACAAACCGGTTGGAGATCGGAGCGTTGAGTAATTTCGCAGGCCCGGTTACAGTATTAAATACTCTTCCGGGAGAAGCGCCCGTCATCCGTTCATTTGTAACCGGGTTAAATGAGGGAGCGAGTGATAGCAAGGTAACAGTCACTTTCAAACTTTCGCCGTTTCCCGCTTATGATACGATTACCGGTGTAAGGATATACCGAACGATAGATCCTGTTAAAACAGAACTGCTGAGCAACATGGATAATTTCCTGGATGTTTCCCTGCTGAGTGATCCGCTAACAGGCGGCTTAACCGTGACCGATGATTTTTCCGATTCGGCTGTGGTGCCACTTGGTGAAACCGTATATTACAGGCTGGTCTTTATCCGCCAGATCATCAACGAACTCGAACAGGAGGAGAATATCCTGTCCCAGGGATCGGAGGTCATTGCGGTAAACCTTATCGATATATTTAACCCAGACGCGCCTGACTTGAGTTACAATACAGCCTTGCACCAATTGCAATGGCAAGCAACGGCCAACAAGGGCAAATATTTTCTTTATCAGCAAAATAGCAAGGGGAACTGGCAGCTTGTCTACCAGCAGGAAAACCCGGATAATATCGTAATGAATTTCCCAATAGTGCTTCCTGGCCCTGATGAAGACGGAAACCCGGTCTATAGCCGTTTTAAAGTAAAAGCGCAAAATGCTTCCGGTCTGTTCAGTTTAAGCGATAAAGAATTCACGATTTAAGCTTTCACTGGGATAGTAAATAGTTAATAATCATAAACGATAACAATATGGCGATAATAGATGATTTCTACATTGATGATGTGATCAAGTCTACAGGGCCTTTTAACGCTGCTTTAAATAAGACTCAGGGCGTAAAGCTCCGTGAACTTGTAAAACTACTGCGCGATGGGCTTCAGCAGGAGATTGATGAACATGCAGGTGCAGTGGGGCCGACTGGGCCGCAGGGGCCAAAAGGCGATACTGGTCCGCAAGGCCCACCGGGGCCGGCGGGTTCAGGCGGCGGTGTGAGCGGCTTAAATCCTAAGCAGATAGCTTTCGGGCGATCAGACGGAACAATTGAACAAAATGACAGTTTACAATACGATGCGGCAACAAAAACTTTGACGAACGCGGCTCTACTTTCGGCTGAAAAGTCAATAGTAGGGATAGGTGACAGTATTACCCAACAATATGCCGCATCAAGTATAGATAAGTGTTTTTTTAGCTTATTAGCCGGCATGTTGGGCCTTAATCCTGTTAACCTGGGGGGAAGCGGTGGAACCGCAGGCGGTTTCGATCGCTCATTGATTCCAACTTACAATGCAGTAATACATCAATATATCACTATAGAGTTTGGCACAAATGACAGCGAGGGTACAGGACCTGGCGGTTACGACACTGTTGCAACTTTTACACCCGCCTATCAGCAATTAATAACAGATATACATGGCAAAGGGTGGCCCTATTCGGCAATGTATCTGTTAAGTATACCCGGCGTATATAATTCAGGTTTAGATTCCCCACCTTCTCCTTTGGCTATTCAGTTTAATACCGTAATGTCAAATACAGCCACTTCGGTTGGTGCAACTTATATTGATATATGGACACCGCTTAGGACGGCTTATTTCAAGCCGGTAGGGTCGTTTAACGCAGACTATCACCACCCCAATGATGCCGGGCACTACATGATTGCTAAAGCCATAGCCGCTGTAATAAACCCACTTTTTAAATCAGATGGGCAGGGTTTAATCATTGACAAACTGGCTGAGGTACAGTCCTTAAAGATAAGGCGTACAAATGTATCAGTGGATGACGGTAATAAATTACTGGTTGTTGATGCTGAAGGAAATGTTCTGGTTGCCACTATTCTGCAGGATATGCAGCGTACCAAACGATTATCAATGGATGGTGCTTTGGTACAGACAGGGGCACACAAGCCAGCAGGCGAAACAACCTATTCACCTGCTGTTTATGATCCGATTAAAGATGTTGTGCTTTATGCCGATTCCCGAATATTGTCTGCGCCGGATAGAAACAGCTGTAATTATATCAAGGTAAATGACATTGCGGATGGGAAAATGAAATTTATGATTGAAAACTCAGCCGGAGGGTGGAGCTTTATATCAAACCATTCGGACGGTACTAACAAGTATGAGCACTTTTTTGTTGAGATATCTACGGGTAAGGCTTATTTTAACGGTGAAAGGATAGTAATTGACACCGTAGCAAACACCATCCGAAGCAAAAGTCAGGATAATGCCAGTGACTTATCGCTTTCCTTAGGAACTTCTTATCTAGGTTCGTTTTGGATACAAATCAATAATGATGCTGGCGGTATCAAGGAACGTTTAGGCGGTATTTTAACGCAAATAATCTACAACAACGGCGATAGGGTATTTCAAAAGGATGGTCCATTCACGCATGAAACATCCTCAATGCACTCGGTAAACAGCATCACGCAGGGCTCTATTCCCTGGCCGCGTATGACAACAGCACAGCGTACGGCAATAACCTCACCAGTTGAAGCCCTATCAGTTTGGGATACCGATGTGCACAAATTGTTCTGTTATGATGGCACCACCTGGCAAGCCGCCTGGTAGATAAAGAAGGGTATTATTATTCCCAATCCTTCGTTAATTACCGGCCCCAGTGATATAAAAACTAAACGGTATAAATTCATAAAAATATGGCAATAATAGATGATTCCTATATTGATGATGTCATCAAATCGGCAGGACCTTTCAACTCTGCTTTAGATAAAACTCAGGGCGTAAAACTCAGGGAACTTGTAAAACTGCTGCGTGATGGCTTGCAGCAGGAAATTGTTGATCACGCAGGCACTGTAGGTCCTGCCGGGCCACAAGGACCAAAGGGAGATACAGGTCCGCAAGGCCCACCAGGTGCAAGCGGTTCGGGCTATATTTTGCCAGTTGCAACCCCGGCTATATTAGGTGGCGTTAAACAAGGAACCGGTTTAACTATTGCAATTGACGGTACCATAAGTGCTACAGGTAGCGGTACTGATCTGGGATGGTTTGACGTGAAACGGTACGGCGCCATCGGCGATGGATTAACAAACGATACAGCAGCAATACTTGCTGCTATAGCTGATATTCCAGCGGCTGGTGGTGTACTCTATTTTCCAATCGGACAATATTTGGTGTCTGGGAGTTTAACGATAGATAAACCAACTGTCATAATTGGCTGCGGCGGCCTTGGTGGTGGTGAGGTTGGCACAATAGTGACAAAACCATCCAGTTGTATCTTGATGACATCGGGTACATCAGATTTATTTGTTATTAACTCTAATCAGTGCCAAATAAAAAACATTGGGCTTTGGAACACAAGTGTAACTACGCCAACTGCAGGCCGTGGTCTTTTGCTAAACAAATCAGTAAGCTTCAGACAGCAGGACGTAACTATTTCTAATTTCTACATTAACCAGGAAATAGTAAACGGGTATCTATGGAATGTTGATGCCTGCGTGTTTAACGATGCTGTAGCGACGAACTTAATAATACGCGATGTTGCGTTGCCGGATGGTGGTGATGCAAATATCAGCAATTCATGGTTTTTTGCTGGTAAGTATGCAAATACTGACCATATACTATGGACTTCTGGCGGTGGGTTGAAAGTTAATAATATTAAATTTAACACTACAAACCTGGCCACAAACCCGCGACATTGTATCAGCGCCCTTCTTACTGATAACACGGTGGACTTTTTGTGCGTTAATTCATCATTTGAAAACTTTAACGGATATGGTATAGGTATTATTCCAAATACAGGGGTAAACTTTTCGGAGGTTATAATCAATGGTAATCAGTTTACACCCGGTGGGAATTGGACGGGATTGGGATTATGGAATATCATCCAAATGGGCGATAAAGTGACGTTTCCTACCAACGTAGTTATTGATAACAACGTATTTTATAATTTAATTATGGGTACGTTATTAGCAGGTGTTTATAGCGGTTATAATATGTTTATAGGCAGTGCTTATACCACTATCGGTTCTGGTAATCAATATAAAACGTATGGCCATGAAGCAAATGAGAACATTGCCATATTCAATACCGATCACTTAAATATAGATCGGCAAAAAACATTATATGTTAATCCCGCAGGCAACGGTATGACTTTTGATCCGGCGCAAGGCATCAATCAAGTTTTTAATGTTACTGTAGCTGCTACAATTGCTTTTGCTAAAGTATATCCATCTTCGTTTAGATTGTATTTAGTTCAGGACGCCACCGGAGGCCACACCATAGGTTGGGACAACTCTAACACACCAATTATCTTTACAGGTACACGGAGCGTTAATTTGCTGCCTAACGGGGTGACTGTTATTACAGGTTATTATGATGCTGTAATTAACAAGACAGTACTTACAATAGAAAATTCTATTCATTTAGGCACATTTTTAACGGCTGAGAGATTGGCTTTAACAGGTATAAACACTGGAAGTACCTGTTATGATAGGCAAGTAGGTGGATTTTTTTATTATAATGGAACGGTTTGGATAGGCTTTAGTACTAAGACCTTTACTACGGGTTTTACAGATGCTTCTGATGTTATAACCAATGATGCCTTAACTGGTAAGGCCGGAGGTCAGACTTTATTGGGCGATAAAAATTCAGGTGGCAATTTAACCTTAAGTTCTACTGCGAGTGGAGCAAAAGGTATGATAAATTTAGGCATATCAGCTGCATATGATGAAGCAAATGCACGTTTAGGTATAGGCACTGCAACACCAGCTTGTCGTTTAGATTTAGGAAGCGATTTCAGCGTAAGTAACTTTACATTTAGAAGCGGCAGTTTGTTATGTCAACCGTATAGCTTAAACAATGGGTTATTTACTCAAAATGCCTACTATAATAGTGGCTTTAGACGAATGGCAGATGGCTATGCCTCCGCTATTCAGTTCGTCAATGGGCAGGTTTTGATGTTTGGCATTGGCAGTGGTTCGGGCGCCTTCTCTCAAGCTATTTCATTTAAAAATGATTTTTCAAATGGAGGTTCTGTAGCATTGGGGGGTGACATTAGTGGAGCCACGGGCGACTATACGGGAGCTTCGTTAATTGCTACCGGTACCTATATTCAAGCACCTTTAATGGCCGCATCTAAGCCTTTGTTTACTGACGCAGCTAAGAAGTTAACTACCACCGGCCCCGGTAGTGCTGTACAGTCAATAATGGGTGACGGTAGTGTGGTTTCTACGTTTGCAATTAACGCCACAACAACGGCATTGAGTTCCGCGACATTAGAGAGTACTTATCCAACAGCAATTTTGGGTTTTAGAGTTATTTGCGGAGCTGTTACCGCAGGCGCTGTTATATATACAAAATATGCAGCCGGAGTATGGTTGGCCACGGCATCGCCCGTTCAGGCTTAGATTTAAAAAGTGTTTAAAGTGTCTTTAAAGCCTAATTGAGCTAACTGCTTAATTAGGCTTTTCAATTTATTGCTTTAGCATATTAAAATTATATTAGGTTTGTTTTATGCTTTTTAAAATCAGTAAAGTAAATCTAAGTCATGTACTAAAAAGAGAGAACAATAACTTTGATCTCATTAGGCTTATTTGTTCTTTGTCTGTAATTGTGTTTCACGCATATTATCTTTTCAAATCCGACCAAAGTGATACAGGCCCGCTTCAGCAATTCAGACAGGCTTCGGGTAGCTTAGCTGTATATATATTTTTCTATCTAAGTGGGGTTTTTATAACTGCCAGCTTTATAAATTCAAATGCGTTCAAGTTTATTGTAATGCGGCTTTTAAGGATTTGGCCCGCATTAATCGTTTGCCTGTTGTTTACTGTTTTCTTTGTTGGGCCTATCGTTTCCGGCTATACGCCACGACAGTACTTTTTGGAAAAATCTACATGGGATTATTTATTACATGGCGTATTGTTATACCACTTACGATTTGAATTGCCGGGCGTTTTTAAAGATAATTATTATCCATCCGCAGTAAATGGCTCTTTGTGGACACTGCCTATTGAAATGTTTTGCTATTTATCAATTTTGATTTTAGGGCTGTTGACGGCTTTAAAAAGGCCGATACTGATAACTGTAGCATACTTGACAATGTTGTTGCTGTATGGCTTTAATATCTTCCATGTGGCTGATTATATGCCCGCTCCCTTACCATTTTTTATAGTAGGCAGCTTAAGCTATTTTATTGGAAAATATCTTTTAATTGATGTTAAGCTGCTATTAGTGTTTATAGCCTTATGGGGTTGTTTCCATACCTCTTGGTTATTATACGCTGTAATAATGTATGGGGTCATTTATTTAGGTGCGACGAAGTGGTTTAGAAAGGTAAAGTTACCCGGTGATTATTCTTATGGAGTTTATATTTATGGTTTTTTAATTCAGCAGATTATAGCGTTTTACTTTCCGAATTTGCATCCGATTTATAGTATTTTTATAACGCTGCCTATCGTTTTGGCCATTAGCATTATATCGTGGCATTTAATTGAATTACCATCAATTAATTTGGGTAAGCGGTACTTCAAGAAGGCTGTTTAAGTGGGTCAAAAAGCCGAGGTGTTTAACTATGGCCAAAAAATAATAACGCCTTATTTGCGACCAAAATGGCATTAGATATCTAATTTTAAAAAGGCGATTGAAAAGGGATTTATTTAAAATTCAGCGTCTAAAAAAAAGTCAAAAAACCATACAAGTGGTTTTAATTTTCCATACTTGTGGATTTTTCGATTTTAGATAGAACTAAATATACAGCAAAAGAATGTTTGAGCTATATGCTCGATCTTGGGTATTCTGCATTCAATGTGAATGGGACGCCATATACTTATGGAGACCTACTCCCAGAGTCAAATTTGTGGTTAAAAAGAATGGTCTGATCGCTCGTTTTAACAGGTTTATCGATATTAATTTAAAAATAAATACAAATGGTTTTAATTTTCCCTACTTCTGGATTTTTTTGATTTTGCTATTTTACATTTGTTTGAGTCGTATAATATTTCTTTTTTAGTAGTAAAAATTTCAATTCAAGAAAATTATAAGAGCAGTAAGCCACAATGGCCAAAACTATTACGTTTATCAATTTGCTCCCACCCAAAGAAAAACTATGCTCCCACGGCTGATGCATTGTAAATAATTGCTGCCATATATAAATACTATAAGATAGAATGCCGACATAAGAAACAACTTTATTATTTAATGATAAAAAAATGAAATCTTTTGCGGGCATGATGTTACTCACAATTATATATGCGATAAGTATGGAGACGGACAAATTAACAAATACAGCGTTGATTGAGTAAAAGAAGTTAAATTGTAAGGCGAAAATCAATATGATGGCTAAACAGTTAAAAACTAACTTAAATGTTCTCGTTATATCAATAATGTTGTTATACCTGAAAATAGTAATTGAAAACAGGCATCCAACAGCTATCCCCTGAAATTTGATTAAAATGTGCGTAAAAGCATATAAAACACCTTTGTTAATTTGGCTAAATTGCTCCTGTAACAGACAAAGAATTGGCAGTAAAAAAACGATGAACAAAATAGCAATACAGAACCATTTAAGAGAAATCTTTAAAAGCGGCGGGAGTATCAAATAAAATTGTTCTTCAGTGGCCAACGACCAAAAATGGCCTATAGCAGGTTTTAAGTCATGGCTCCTAAAGTAGCTTAAGTTTAGTATGAAAAAAGCCGCCCCTAAAAATTGAAAAGCCGGTATCTGTAAATTAAAAATGAAATTTAAAAGGATAACAACTATTAAAAAGAAATATGCTAATGGTAATATTCTTAATATCCTCCTCATATAAAACTTTTTTAGCGACAAATCACCAGTCGCTATTTTCTCTTTAAGGCACAATGTTGTTATCAAGAAACCACTAAGTACAAAAAAAATATTAACCCCTAAATCGCCGCTGAATATTCGATAGTAAAAACCGTCCTCCGATAATCTAAGATGCGACATGACAACCATTATGATTGCTATAGCCCGTATGCCATTTAATGTTGGGATATATGATTGGAATATTGGTTTAGGGGTTGCTAATAAATGCACTTTCATTTATCAAATATATGAAAGTGGTGTTTTGAAAGACTATTGAAAACGTAATTATTTATTTTTTTTAGGCGTTTAGTACTTAAGTGGTAGTAAAATTTCGTATGATGTAAGTCGCCGAAATAAAACGATTACAAATTAGTTATGCGATATTTGAGAATACTAGCGGAAAACAACGGTGTTAAATATTTTGGCTAATAGCATACATCAAAAAATAAAAATGTGTGTTAGTGTGAGCATAATTTTTCAATTGAAGCATTAAACACATCCATAGCTTTATCCAGTTCTTGGTTCAAAATTTTGGCATAAACCTCCGTATGTGTTACGGAAGAATGTCCCATTAATTTTGAGACATATTCGATTCTCATCCCTTTTTGTAACGCCCGTACTGCCCAGCTATGTCTTGCTGTATGAAAAGATATATTCTTACAGATTTTCGCTTTTTTGGCTAAAAGTCTTAAGCTCTTATTGGTATATGCTGTTGCAGATGAAATCCCATTATGGATAGTAAGCCTATCGGTTTCATTAGGTGCGATTTTCAATAAAGGAAAGATAAAACTCTCAGGTTCAATAAATGCCTCGCAATTTTTTGATTCAGCTAAACATTTATAGTAATTTAAGATTTCTAATGACTTATTAGGAAGTTTGATGCTTATATCTTCCTGGTTTTTTCTTATATTAAAGAAAAGATGTTTGCCATCAAAATTTTTCCAACGCAGCGTCAGCAGATCCGAAATTCTGATACCAGCCGAGTAAGCACTAAATACATAAATATTTCGGTGGTGAAATATACTTGTGTCTTCTTCAAGTTTTAACTTTTCGAATCTTTCTAATTCATCGTCTAGTAAAAACTCGCGCGACGTTTTCTGGTATTTGATCTTTATCCTATTGAATGGATTTTTTTCAATGGGCATCAATTCCTCCGCGATAGCATCTGTAATTACAGCTCTGATAACTTTTAGGTTAGATTGAATGGTATTGATATGGTTATGCAAATCATCTGTCAGGTGATTTTGAAACCTTCGGATGAATAGTACATTGAGTTCGTCAAAATAAAGTTGCTCGTTACCACTGAAGTTCCTTAATTTTTTTAAAACGCTTTTGTAACGCCTTAGAGATCCTATCGAAAGTTCCTCGTCACGCTCCTGAATTCTTTTTTCGAAAAAAGCAAAAAAATCTACAGGCTTTACGCCTTTAATTTTTGTTTTGATATTATATAAGCTTACTAAGTTCGATTTAATTTCCATTTCCAGCGCTGTATTCTGCGCCTCGGCTTCTTTGATTTCCAGATAGCTATTGATCTGTTCTGCGTTGTTGGCGTCAGGATTTAATTTGCAAATTTCTTCATTCCAATCCTTGGGATCAATATGAATATCTAATGCCAGATATTTTATGCGGCGATTCTTTATTAAGCGCAAATAGATTGGCGCATGCCCATACTTATTGATCTTATTCATTTTGGGGAAAATTTTTATCGAAGTCATAACAGTTGAGTTAAGTGAATAAATGCAATGGTAATTTAAATAACGTTCAAAAGGGGTGGCATATTGACTAGCCTGAACAATATGATACAAATTGATATGATTTGAATGAATCAGAAATGACCAATATTAAGATTTTGGGAGGGGTAAATAGTTTGATATAACTTGATATGAATCGAGCTAACATCACAGAGTCCCCGGGGGATCGGAACCTTAGGCTAATTTTATAGCTAAAAAACTGGTAAAACAATGTTTTACCTATGTTTTACCAAGGCAAAAAAAAGCCCTGTAAGTGTTTGACCTACAGGGCGTTATGGTGATTTTCAGTGATCCCGCTGGGATTCGAACACCAGCAGACAACCTTTTAAATATCAATATGTTAAGAATATACTTAGGCAATAGGCGACCGAAAAAGCGACCTGTTTACTTTGTACTTACTTAAATTTGTTTAAAGAACTTATCTATACAAAGATAACAAATCCAGGACCAAATGAATGAATTATACCTGTTTTTTTAACAGAATATTAATGAGTGCGGTACGCGTCTTTGCACCGGTTTTGGAATAAATTCTCATCAGATGATTTCCAACAGTTTTTTCCGATCTGAATATCCGGTCTGCTATTTCTTTGTTGGTCAATCCTTCCTGTACCAGTCTTATTATTTCCACCTCCCTATCCGATATTTTAAACAGTCTGCAATTAAATAGGAAAAGCTCCTCAGTTTCCACGGTAAGGACATCAAACATTTCTGCATTTACTCTGAGTAGCCTTTCTCTGATTTTATCGCGTTTCACCGAATGCGAGATAAAAATGATCGTAATCAGTACAAAACCAAGATTAGTGCACAACACCTCGATCCATTGACAAACATGGAAATAAGCAAATAGAGTCATACATACCCAGGGAGCAACCGCACAGTACAAGGCAATAGCTTCTGTTTTGGTAACGGAATAACCATCTTCTTCCTGCTCATTAAAATTAGCCCGGATCGCATTTAAAATTGCGACCACAATCACCACCGAATAAATAAAAGGGATCACCATTCCCCAGTGTATGGCAAATTCCAGATCGCCGTTAATGGCATACACTAGTCCAAAAAAGAACAAATAAGGTAATATCAAAAATATCGGTACGCCAAAAAGCGCATGGAAACGGAGCTTTTCCAGACCCAAACCACGATAAAAGAAATAAGGAAAGTAAGATGCCATTAAAAAGCCCGAACCATAAGCGATAATGTTTTGCACAATGATCGGGATTGGAATTTCCGGATCAGGAAATAACCCGCCGGTCACATTATATAAGACCAGTAAAGCCAAAAGAATCAAATACCACAAGCGTGAAGTATCATCAGGTTTAGATAAATAATGCGGCAGCTGGTAAAAAAACAGCATACCCATTTCAAGCACTACAAACACAAAAGTCAGCAGATGCATTTCAGAATTAAACACTAACATAAGTAGATAGGGAGTAGATGATAGATAAGGTTAAGAATATCAGGAGCGAAAATCTAAGAACAAATCCCGCTTCATAAAAAACAGCCGGTAACCAAAATCCAGCTGGCCATAAACCCGAAACCCAAACTTCTCGTACCATGGAATATTCTTCAATGTCGAAGTTTCCAGGATTACCATCCTGTTTTGCTTTTCACAACAAGCGATTACTTCGTCCAATAAGCGGGAGCCAATGCCCTGATGCTGGGCACCCGGTTCCACACCAATAAACCATAAGTAAGCAACACGACCGGAAACCTGTAATTGGTGTATTCGCTTTTCACGCTTCATGACCGCTAGAGCTTTGGAAAATCCAATACAGTTCCAGACCAAACCCAAGTCAAGCAATAGCGATTTAAAAGTTGTTTTCTTACGCTTGGGATTAACCAGTAATGCGCAGGCCTGCGCATCTTCAGAAACTAGCACCTCCCCAAATAAAAAACACACCTCAAAGGCATAATTCATCAACGAACGAATGCGCTTCTGATTTGCCGAACCACCAGTAATATAATTCACACTCAAATTCTCTCTAAAGGACTTCACTAAAATCTCGCTGACGATAGGTTTATCAGCTGCAATTGCTTTTCTTAACATAGATGTATAATAGGTAAATGATTATTTGTAATTTTTTATCTCATAGGCACTTTACAAAAAAAACGCAGGCGCATATCCATGCGCACTGCGATTCTACTATTAACTAAATTGACCAAAATTTATTTGCATTAATTTCCCTTGTTAATTTGCTATTGATGATCATCGATTGCCTTTTGAAACATCGATTTTTCATTCTCATTTAAATTTGCACCGTACTTCTCCAGGTAGCTTTTAGCTACAGTTACATAGCCCTCCCAATTTTGCGTATTGTAGAAATCAATGGTTTTTGCACGAAGCAGCATTTCTTCACCGGGCGCACCGTAGGTTTTTACTATTGCACCAATCTCGTCCCAACTTTTCTTTTGCTGTATCATCGATTCCATATCACCTTTGTAGATCATATTCATCATAGCAACAGTGTATTTGCGATCGCCAAGCACTTTTTTAAACTGATCGGCTTGCTTCACCATCAAGGCAAAGCCAGCATCTTTAGAACTTTTGGTAAACTGTACTACAGAGTTCACATCATCATCACTAAGCGGTGTTTTCATGGTAGCGATGTATTCCCTGCCGATTCTTGCTTCCCCTGTTTTGTCGCCAGCCTGGGTGGCCATCATAGCCAGCTGCTTTAAAAATTGGGCATCTTTTTTACCAGCAATATATTGCTGGAACAGATTGCTGTACAGTTGTGCTGGCTCCGTTAAGTCCGCATCCATAGCGGTCACGTCTTTGACCATAGAAAGCCAGTTTGGAGAAGCTAAGTCAGGATTCAATGTGCTATGTATCTTTCTCAAGTCAGCAAATGGTACTTTAATTACTTCCCTGTCGTAAGTCATCAACCCATTTTGCTCCCCTTCCACGTCAAACGGCTGGGTATAAATTGACCCAGACAAACCCTCTTTCTTAAAAAGTTGCAGGTGTTGGTTCATAATGCTGTATTTTGCTATTAACGCCGCGGGCTTCTCCTGAATATAACCCCATGCAGAGCCAGTGAGCCATTGGTGATTCGGAATAAACACCCCGATACCACCAAACTCTCCACAAATTCGAGCTTTACCATCCATTCTTATAGAATTCATTGGATCAGGATATGAATGTACATCCGTTATATCTGCATTGATATATGCATCAGGTGAAGGTGAGCGAAGTTGCTCGTTCACATATAAATATTCACCGGAGTGCCCGTTGACAATTCTTGAAGTGTCAGTGGTCTTGATCCATTTGGTTAAACGTTCCTGATCGTACTGTCCCCATTTTTCATTGAATAATACCCAGGTGGTGATCGATGGGTAGTTGTGCAGTTGCTTCAATATTTCTGCACTTCCTTTCTCAAAAGCAGCTTTACTGCCTTCAGGCAAACCCTGGTTAGGATTCACCATATCCTGCCAAACCAGCATACCCAGTCTGTCTGCATGATAATACCAGCGTGCGGGCTCTACTTTGATGTGTTTTCTGATGGTGTTGAAACCCATCGCTTTGATCGCCTTGATATCAAAAGCCAAAGCCTCATCAGTTGGCGCAGTATACAAACCATCCGGCCAGAATCCCTGGTCGAGTGTACCCAGATTGTAATAGGGCTTGTTATTTAGCATGATCCTGTCTACTCCGGCAGCATCTTTAGCGACAGAGATCTTACGCATCCCGAAATATGAAGATACCTTATCTGATCCGAGTGTCGCAGTGAATTGATACAAGTAAGGATTTCCAGGGCTCCACAACTTGGCATCAGCAAGAGGCACTGCAATGGGCGAGTTAGACTTGCCGGTAATGGTTTTACCCTCCACGAAAAGGGAAACCGGAGATGAGGCTGCCGAATTCACAGTCACGTTTACTACACCCTTATCAATATCAGGAGTAATCGTCAATGATGAAATAGCATCGCCAGGAACGACCTCCATCCATATCGTCTGCCAGATGCCTGAACTTGGTGTATAATAAATATTAGCGGGGTTTAGCACTTGCTTACCATGCGGACCAACGCCCTGATCCGATGGGTCCAATACTTTAACCACGATTTCATTTTCTCCATCTCTAAGCGCTGAGGTAATGTCAAAAGAAAACTCGGTGTAACCGCCTTCATGACTGCCGACTTCCTTGCCATTAACATACACGGTTGCTAGGTAATCTACCGCTCCAAAATTCACGACCACCTTTTCACCAGTGGTGGCAACCGGTTTAACGAACGTCCTTTTATACCACAAATTTTGTGTTGGCAGCAATACTTTCTTCACGCCACTCAAAGCGGATTCCAAAGGATACGGCACCAAAATTTGTCCTTTAAAAGATGCAGGTTTACCAGCATCTTTTGAAGTGATCGCGTAATTCCATAGACCATTCAGGTTAGTCCAATTAGACCTTACCAATTGTGGTCGAGGATATTCCTTCAATGCATTTGCAGGTGAAACCTCCTTCGCCCAACGTGTTTGAATCGCGACAGATTGGATCTTGTAAGTGGGCTGCTGGGCCAAGCTATGGATTGAAAATACCAAAGCAGTGGCTATAAGTAGGGAATTTTTTGCTTTCATTTGTAATGTGTGTTATTTAATTTTATGGAGTGGGTTTAAGTTTACTTTCTCCGGCCGTCATCCAACCCGGGGCAGGCTTGTCTTTGAGGTAATGGTCAAAAAATTGCGTAAGCTTCCCGGTAAAGTCTAACTGGTTCTGGTAGCGGTCAATGGTATGCCCCTCATCCTTATAATCCAGCAGCCAGGCTTTCTTTTGTAACCTCCGGAGGCCTACAAAAAACTCCAGCGACTGGGCATGCGGAACACGGGAATCGCCTTTGTTGTGCATCAGCAGGATCGGGGTGCTGACCTCTCCGATATGGAAAATCGGGGAGTTTTCAATATAAGCGGAGCGGTTGGCCCAGGGATTTGTTCCTAGGTTAACCTGTGCTAACTCATCACTCTGACCTCGGGGTATCCCATCTTCAACTGTCCCGTAATGACTGATCAGGTTATCCAGCCCGGCTCCGGAGTAAGCTGCGGCAAATACCCCGGTATGTGTTACGATGAAGTTGGTCTCAAATCCGCCGAAGGAATGGCCGCTGATAGCGATCCTGCTGCTATCAATTCCGGGCATCCTCTTCAATCGGTGGTAAGCAGCCATGACACTGTTAAGGGCAGTTTGTCCTGGTGTGTGCCTGGTATTCAGGATATCCGGTGTACACACCACATACCCCCGGCTGACAAACCAGGGAATATCGATGGCCCCGTTACAAAGCTCAGGCCGGTGAAAATTATTCAGGTCCTGGGTCATCTGTTCATAATAATAGATAATCACAGGATATATTTTTGTGCTGTCAAAATCTTCCGGTTTATACAAGACCGCGCTGATATCACCTTCTTTTTCAGACCTGCAATGTATTAATTCGCTGCTCATCCAGTTGTAGTTTTTATGGGGGGCGATATCGCTTACAGCCTCAAAGGTTTTAAAGTCCCGGGTCAGGAACATATTGGGGGCATCTGCTGCAGATTCACGGACAATAGGATATAAACTTTGTTTTTTTCCTGCCTTCCAATTCTGGATGCGTCGGGATAATATCATGCTGAGATCAGCGAAATGGTACCTTCCGCTGAAGAGCTTTTCAGGAACCGAGCCGGAACTGAAATCAATCGCATAGAATCCTTCGTCCCCGGTTAAATTGTTTTTACTTTTCAGTAAGAGCCGGTTTGCCTCGCAATGGAGAATCCCGTCCCAAATCTGGGATTCCAGCACAGTGAATTCCGTGTTCTTCTTTTTTCCGAAGCCCCTGGTCAGGTTAGTCGCCTTGTTTTTTTCCAGGTTTATCTTCCAAAGGTCATGCTGATCACCGACCAGGACCCCTTCGTCACCAGGCATCCAGGCCAGAAACCTTAGTACACTTCCACTAACAGGAACCGTTCCAGATCTGCCGTTTATCATACTGTCCAGGTCAATTTTTTTACCATTGAAAAGATGATACAAAACCAAGTGCCAGTCGTCTCGATAACCTTTCAGGTATCGGCCCCCGGGGGACGTAGCGGGCCAAATGTCACCGGAAAAACTGAGTTCTTTCTGCATCCCTGTAGCCGTGGAGACCTGGTAATACCTGGAATCCCTTTTCCTATAAGTAACACGCTCTGCCATAGATTGCGGAAGGTCCCGCTTGATCAGTATAAAAGGGCCAAATTCGTAACTGATGATCTCCTCCCGGCCACGCTGTACTAGCACCGTTTTTTTTTGATGCAGATGAAAACTGTAAGTCTCGTTACGAACACTAGGGTCAGGCTGCTTCCCAGTCAGATCCCAATCCCCAGTACTGAATATTTGTGGATGATCCGTGTTTTCCTCCTCAACCTGAGTCGGCTTTTGTTCGTACTTCAGCAGTACTAGGTCACCTTCTTCACTGAGTCCGCGTACGCCTTCAAATGGAATGGCGGATAGCTTGCTCAAATCTGGAATGAGTACAGATGTGCGGGAATTTTGGCAGTCAAATTGCATCAGCCGCGTTAAAGACTTGCAGTTGCGCTCTGTATTTTCCGTAAAAATAACCGCATTTCCAGACTTTTGCCAAGTGTAATTTCCGGCATTTCTTCCCGGAGAGATCATCCGCGAGCTTTCCGTACTCATCTGGTAGCAGACTGTTTTCTCTGCTTTACCGACATGGGCAATTAAATGATCGGAATAAGGACTAAGCTCAAAATCTTTAACCTCATCCAGTTGTACGGACTGCTGTGTGTTCAGATTTCTGCAGATTAAGCGTTCCCGATTAGCTTTTGTCGTGTAAACCAGCCACTGCACTCCCTTATGAAATGTCAGTCTGAAACTGGAAATTCCCTTAATTTGCTGGTTAGAACCGCCTCCTGTCTTCAGTAGTGTAAGAGTATCCGCATTCTGGATCAGTAAAAAACGGCTGTTCCTGCTAAAGCTGACCTGCGGCGGCTCTGGAAAGACAAGCGTTTTTTTCCAGCGCTGGTCGGTGGAGGATATGATTAAACTCGTCTTGCCTGCCGGCTGATTAGATACTATGTAGGCAAAAAACCGTCCATTTTCAGTCATGTCATTCCACTCCAGGGCAGAATAATGTTTGATTATACTGGTATCGATGACCGGTTTTTGAGCATTTGCCGTTGTTATCAGGGTCAGCAAACCAATAAGCAGCAAACCGATACCAAAACTTCTTGTCACCATGTCCGAATTCCTTTAGCCATTTTTTCGTACGTTTCCCTAAACGCCGCAACATCCGGAGCCAGGTCCATCGCCTTTTTTTCCCAGATCATCGCATCCTTAACATGTTTCGCCTTATAAAGCAGGTTTGCATAAGTGTCAATCTGGTCAGGGGACATCACAGGGTTGCTGTCGATGACCAAACGCATCCAGTTTGCGCATTTAAGCAACAGTGCAGGACTCTCCAGGTTCGGCAGCATCACCTGGAACATCAGATTGTTGAAAAACACCTTGTTTAATCCGGAAGTATCCAGACCGTTCCTGTCAATGTTTTCCATAAACGCAAGCGCGAGGTTTTTACTGTCCTTCTGTTTATCAAAAAATTCAAATTTCGCAGAAAGGACAGCCATGTCAGCGTTTGACCGGCCATATTTCTTTTGAAGCTGTTTACGCATCGTTTCCCAGGCCGGAACTGCGTTGACAGGAATTTTGCGGGCGGTATCTTTCCAGATCTGAGGCTGGATCTTTTCTTTCAGAATCAAACCCGAGATCTTGTTTTTAACTGTGTTTTTGCCAAGAACTTGCTCAATTTCCGCCTGGTTTTCCAATACAAATTGAAAAGCCGGGCCTTCCAGCGAAGCGAGCCGCATTGAAATTTCCTTTAGATTCTCCTTTTTGAATCTTTCTGTCTCACTGAGTTTTAAGAAATACCTGTCCAGGGAATCTGCAGCAGATACGGATTGCTGTGCAAATGACCGCTGCGTCAGCAGCAGGCAAAACAATCCCATCAATATTTTAATTGCTTTTAACGTTTTCATGATTTTTATTTAATAGGTACGGCCCGGCAAGCAGGCTGCATCTGGATTTATATAGCTAGTTAATACCCCGGGGTTTGTTTAACATTCGGGGAAAGGTTGAGCTCCGAGTTTATTAAAGGATAATATTGCGCAGTTGATTTCCAGACACCGCCTTTTTTCGGTGTTTCGATACCCATTACCTGGTCAACTTTGCCCGTCCGTTTCAAGTCCAGCCAGCGGTGTCCCCATTCTGTAAACAGTTCCACCCTCCGCTCGTGCATGCAGGCGGCCAGGGCAGCATCTTTCGAGAGATCTGCGGATAAAGCTGGCAAAGGGTCTAAAACCTGCGCGGTTTGCGGCCCGCGCGCGCGCTGGCGGATTAGATTCAGGTCTGCGATACCCTCACCGATCCTGCCCAGCTGGATCCTTGCCTCAGCGCGGATCAGATACATCTCCGGTAAGCGGATCAAAGTTGTGTACTCCGTCAGCTCCGGTGAATAGCCCTGGTAAACCTTATACTTAAATGAATAAAAAGATTTAACACTTCCCAGCGTGATCGAGTCGATCCAGCTAGTACGCCTGAGGTCTCCGGGTTCAAACTCTTTGATCAGGCCTTCGTTTAGACTCGTGCCGAGGGTAAAGGGTTGAACATCTCCGCCCGGAGGGATGACCAGCCATTGTGCGTCTTTGGTGTTCTGCCCGAAGCCAACAGGCTGCAATTGGAGAATGGCTTCGGAATTGTTTTTCAAAAACGCATCAGCCATACCAGCGAAACTATAAAGCCCAGTACGTTCAATCACTTTTCCCGCTTCAACTTCAGCTTCAGCATAGTTCGCACGGTACAAATATACCCTGGAGAGCAGCGCCGCAGCCGCCCATTTGACCGGGCGTGTCCGCTCATTTGACGGCTGTTTGAGGGTTCCATCCATGTAGGCTTCGCCCAGGCCGGCCTCAGCTTCATTTAGGTCTGATATGATGAGCTGGTAAACGGATTCCCGGGGAGTCCTGGTCATCAGGCGATTTTTCTCGTAATCCGTTTCTGTGATCAGCGGCACATCGCCGTACAGGTTCACCAGGTAGAAATAAGCAAAAGCCCTTGTAAATTTGGCTTCGGCGAGGAATCTTTTCCTGATCTCCGGGCTCAGTGTTATTGATTTACCAAGCCCGCTGATCGCTGTGTTACAGGAGTAGATTACCTGATAAAAAGGGGCCCAGAAATCGATCCCAACCGTTTCACTATTCAGCCCATTCAAGTTGTTTCTATAAAGGTTAATGGTGGCGACCCCTGGAGTTTTAAATGGCATCAGCTCATCAGCGGATAGTCCGGCAGCGATTGATACCGCAAAAGCCGAACTGTTACTCAGATCCGAATAGATTCCGGCCATGACAGCTGCCGCTTTGGAATCAGTCTCGAAGGATTTTTCCGTCGTGCTCGCAAAACTTGGCACATTCACTTCCAACTGCTTTTTGCAGGCCACCTGCGTATTGATCAGGGCAAGGGCAATTAGGTTCAGTATAATATTTTTACTAGTCATAACTTTAAATTTTAGTCAATTAGCAATTAAAAAGCAGCATTAATTCCGGCGGTTAGCATCCTAAGTGGCGGCAGGCTTAGCTGGTTCGCGGTTTCAGGGTCAAGCCCGGAATAACCCGTAATCGTCAGCAGGTTCTGGCCCTGTACAAATATTTTCAGGTTAGCCAGGCGTAAGGTATTCAGCCAGGTCTGCGGGGCCGTCCAAGTTAAGGAGGCGTTTTTTAACCGGGCATACGAACCGTCAGAAAAACCTTTATCGCTATTAGGTGCCAGGAAATTGCCTGTAGCATAGCTGAAATCAGCGTTATATCTTTGGATGTCAGCAACATCTCCTGCCTGTTTCCAGCGGTTCAGGACCGCCAGCGGTTGATTTCCGCTTCCCGGCGGAAAAGCACCCGGATAGGAACCGAAATTGAAATTTCTGGAAGTCTGCTTTACAAATTGGAAAAAGATATCTAGTGACCAAGATTTATAACTGAATGTGTTTCCGAATCCACCGTAAATCTTGGGATCGCTGCGGATAAGTTCAGTCCGGTCTGTCCGCTCATTCGGACTTGAAGTCAGCTGCCCATCTGCCCCCCGGAACTGGTAGGCACCGGTAGCCGGATCAACCCCTTCATATTTGTAGGCTTTAAAGACATTCAGGGGCTCACCGATGACCAGGAACTGGGCGTAGGAAGAAGTTTCAATATCAGGAAACTTCACCAGCCTGTTTTTTGGAACCGTGAGGTTCAGGTTTGTGGTCCAAGTGAATGAATTATTTTTAAAGTTCGTACTGGTCAAGGAAAGCTCGATGTTGCGATTTCTCACCGTCGCGGGAAAATTGGAGGAAACCGAACCAAAGCCGGTAATGACAGGAAGGTTGTAGTTCAGTAATTGATTGGATGATTTGTTAATACTATAATTAAGGGCCAGCAGCACCCGGTCTGCTAGAAAACCTAAATCCATGCCAAAGCGAAGTTTCTTGGTTTCTTCCCATTGCAAAGCCGGGTTGTACAGCCTTGTACTGTGCACACCGGCGATCCCGTTATAGGGATTTCTATAGGTAGGGGAAAACAGGTCCAGGTACAAATACCCCGGGATCTGGTCGCTGCCCGTAGTCCCGTAACTCATGCTTAATTTTCCGAAACTTAAAAACGGCAAAGACTCTTTGATGAAATCCCGGCTGGAGAATAACCAGGCACCCGCGATACTTCCAAAGGTATGATACAGGTTGGATGGGCCAAACCTTGAACTGCCGTCCCGTCTTGCATTCAGGTTTAATATCAGTTCATCATTATAGTTTAGGTTCAAGCGCGAGAAAATGGCATTGTAACGGTATTCAGCCTTATCGGAAAAGAAAAAGTTAATGGTCGCAGCAGAACTCAGATCATCCAAGTTGCTGTCGCTGGTATACCCGCTTCCCCCGATACTGAGCGAACTTGTATTTTGTTCCTGGACTGTTGAACCCAGCAGCAGGTCAACTTTAAGCGGCCCAAAATTTCTCCGGTAGGTCAGCTGCGGCTCTATGATCAGGTAATCGCTCTTATTGGTGCCCAGCGTATTCCCGCCTCTGCCATCCTGCTGCTCGCTGTAAAGTAGCCCGGAAATCGGATAGAGCTGAACTTCATCACTCTGTAATTTATTGTAGCCTAAGCTCGCTTTCACGTCCAGACCCTCCAACAGGTTATAACTTAAGACCATATTGGTGATTAGGTTACTGGTCGTATTGGTGTACCTGTTTTCAAGGTTCCTAAGAGGGTTACCGAGATAACCCCAGGTCGTACCTCCGCCCGCATCCAGGGCCCAATTCAATGATCCGTCCGGATTACGCAAGGCAGGCGCATTGGGACTCATCAAAGTATACTGCGACAGATCAATGCTGGGCAGCTGATTCTTTCCGGCAACATAATTACCGGTCATAGACATCTTGAACTTATTGTTCAGGGAGTTTGCCGTCACATTGAAATGTACGGCGCCGGTCTGATTCGCAAATTCAACCGGAAGGACCGAAGTCTCCCGGCGGTAGGTGCCGCCAAATAAGTACTGCACCGTACTGCTGCCGCCGCTTATCGTAGTCTGAAAATTATTGTATTTGGCTGTATTCCCTATAAGTTCTTCCTGCCAATCCGTGTTACGTGACGTACTCCAGCCATATTTATCGAACAAATCATAATCCCTGGTCGTATCCGGCTCAAGCCCGTCGTTTTTTAAAGCCTCCCGCCGCATTTCAGTGTATTGCTGGGTGTTCAGCAGGGTGTTTTTCCTAGCTACTTCCCCCAGTCCGCTTTCCAAACTGAAATTTAGAGAAAGCTTGCCCGCTTTTCCTTTCTTAGTGGTAATTAGAATTGCTCCATTTGCTGCTCTTGAACCGTAGATGGCTGTAGCGTCTGCATCTTTCAGGACATCGATCGATTCAATATCATTCGGATTAATATAATTCATCGGGTTGCCGTTCAGCGGCCGGAAATTCTGGTCATTGCCCTGGCCTGAATTTCCGACAACATTATTCATGGTCGTCAGCAATTGTGAACTGAAAGGCACCCCGTCGATCACGTACAGTGGATCGTTGCCGTTACCAATACTATTTTGTCCCTGGATACGGACAGTAACTCCTGAGCCGGCATAACCCGTCGCCTGGGTGATGAACAAACCGGATACTCGCCCCTGAAGGGCCAGCAAAGGATTGCCAACCGGTTGTTTTTCAATATCTTCGGCTTTTATCGTGGTCGTATTTCCGGTACTTAACCTTTTTGACGTGGTCCCGTATGCAATCACCTGCACTTCATCTAATTTTGAATTGCTCACCTCCAAAGGAATGCCACTTAAATCAGCATTTGCATTAACCTCTTTTGTTAAATAACCGATAAAAGAAATTACTAATATAGCTTTTTCATCTACTTTTGTTAAAACAAAACCTCCATCTTTGTCCGTCGTGGTTCCCTTACCACCCTTTATCGAAACAGAAGCGCCGACAAGAGGTTGTCCCTTTTCGTCAACTACTTTTCCCCGAACATTAATCGCCTGAAATCGGGCTATGATATTATCCATAAAAGTTGGTTCTTCTTTCGTTTTTATAGTAATGATCTTGCCTTTTATTGTGTACTCGAGTTGTAATCCGGTAAAGGCGATGTTGAGCGCATCTTCCAGTTCTGCATTAGTTACGTTGATGCTGACTTCCTGTTTTTTTGAAATGTTCTTACCATTGTAAAAAAAGTCATAACCACTTTGTTTCCTGATTTCTTTAAGAACGGATTCCAAGGGAACGTTTCTTTGGCTTATAGTAATGCGCTGGCCGAACGTTGCTGCGCTTACCTGTAGAAGTGATGCTATAAGTATTACGGTGGTTAGGCGCATAATCAGCAGTATTTTATGGCATAGCCTGTCGGGTATACCGAATTTCTTTGTATAATTTCTGTACATTAGTTTCTTGGTTTGGTTAAGCAGTCTGCCCATACTTTCCACGGTTCGGCATACTGCGGTAAACAGTTGATTTTTTGATTAATTGAGTTCCAAACGACAACCAGGGGTGTTGATAGCACTTCTGGTTTGTTTTTTATCAATCCTTTATCGTCGTAAATATCTTATCATCTTCCTGATGGTTTTTAGGTGAATACTTTTGTTAATTGAGGTATGCATAGGAGATGATTTGTTTATTTTGATACGTAAATTTTATTGCCTTCAACTTTGAAATGTACCAGACCTGATGTTTCAATTGATTCCAATACGGCTGATAGTTTGTTATTTCTTGAAATCCATCCTCCTGATTCAATATCAGCAGGCACTGACGCGTCATAGATTATTTCCACATTATACCAGCGGGCTATTTTGCGCATCGCTGTTTTAAAATTGACGTGATTAAGGTAAAAGTCACCCTCTTTCCAGTCCGTTACATTTTCAATATCTACTTCATTGACTTTAATGTCGCCGCCATTACTTTTAGCCTGTTCTCCGGGTTTAATGGTCTGTTTGCTATTACCTGAAGTTACTTTTACTGATCCTTCTACTAAAGTTGTAGCTACCGCAGGTTCATCGTTGTAGCTGTTAACATTGAAGTGTGTTCCCAAAACTTCAATCTCTTGCTTATTTGTCTTAACAATAAATGGATGTGCTTTATCCTTAGCTACCTGAAAATAGGCTTCACCGGTAAGGTTTACGATTCGTTTTCCCTGTTCATTAAGACTAGCCTTATAGGTTAGGCTGGATGCAGAATTTAACCAAACGTCTGAACCGTCAGGTAAACGTACCTGATAAGTTTCCCCACTTGTAGTAGAAAGGGTATTAACCTGATTTTCGTTTGCATTGCTGTTTTCAATTTGGTAGATCAATTGACCGTTGGCAGATTTTGTGATGGTTACACCAGATTGACTGGCAAGTTTACCGTTGGCGGCTTCAGTTAATCTTATTTTCTTACCGTTTGCAAGTGTCAGTGTAGCACCCTGTTTACCAGGAGCAACATCACTGGCCAGTTGCTGCACCTGATCAATTGTTAGAGTTTTAGAACCCTGATAGAAATAAAAGCCTATGCCTGATACAAGTATGATAGAAGCAGCGGCAGCAATGCGTATCCATAATCTGCGGGGTCTTGCCGTATGAGTATTTTCGTCAGCATGTTTTTCAGCGTCAGCAATATGGGCTTTTAACTCCAGCCAGCGCTGCTGCCTGTGATAATCTTTATAGCCACTGAGCAGGTCGAAAGATTCGGACTTAATAGCCTTCAATTTGTCCAACAGTTCCAGTTCTGCGGTCGTTAAGTTTTTTTCCTCCTGCTGGGCTTGCTGTAAACTTTCCAGCAGCTTGTCCCAGTCAATAGATTTATTCTTTTCATTCATATCACCCCCAAGACGCAAAACGTGTTAAATTAGGGTGACAGAATTGTTAGCTTAAGATGAAGTATTTTGTAATGGTCTGTATATCAGCTACAAAAATTTTGTCAAGCTGCTTAAAATCAATACCAATATTGCCTTTTCACGTAAAGTGAGGTAAGCACGCCTGAGCTGCGTCTTAACGGTATTAACGGAAATACCGAGTTCATCAGCAATCTCCTTATAGGAACGGTTATCCAGCACGTGCAACTCAAAAATTCTCCTGCGTTCAGCCGGAAGCGCATCTAGCAGTTCTAAGATCCTTTTGATCCGTGCATCCTGTGCCGGGATTTCCTCGTCCGCCAGTGCTAAATTTTCCAGTTCAGCCATTGAAGCCAATTGCTTCTCAGCGGTCTGCTGTCTTCTCAAATAATCAATGCTGGCATTTTTGACACTTCGGTAGGCAAAGCCCTCAAAAAATTTGTACCGCAAACGATCTTTAGACTCCCAAAACTTAATGAAAAAATCTTGTACCAAATCTTCGGCAACTACGTCATCGCGAACAATCTTTTCTGCAATCATGCAAAGAAACTGCTGGTTTTTGTGAAAAAGCTGCTCGAACTCCTTTAAGCTCATGACGGCCTTTTCACCGGCAACCACATCCATATCTTTCCCGGCCTGGTCTGAAGAGGCATTTTTATCAAATTTTAGAATAAGACCATCTGGATGCATGAATACTTGTTTTCTAATATAGTTCCCAAATAAATTTACGAATTATCCTGCCGAATGTAAATATTATTCGATACAATCCCATCTTTCATAGCTAAATGTGGTATAAAACGCATTTGTCAAATCCTACTCGGTTATACTTGGGTACATTCCTTTGCACGACGCACCACCTTTGCTGTCATAAACAAATACCATTATGACAGCATTCAAAGACAACCAGCAACAAAGACCTACCATCCAGCGCGATCAGCTACTTACCCAAGGCGATCTGATCGAATTTAAGGAGGCATTACTAAAAGACATCGCCATCCTGATGCAGCAGCGTGTCATAGAACCCGCAAAGAAATGGCTCAAATCTCACGAGGTTCGTAAGATGCTTGACATCTCCGCGGGGAAGCTGCAATACCTCCGGGACAATGGCACGATACCTTTTACAAAACTCGGGGGTATCACCTATTACGACTACCAGGAGATCATGCAGCTCATGGAATCCGGCCAGCATAAAACACACCTGAGAGTGGCGTAATGAGACGGGCAAAACGAAGGCTGGAACGGTTGACTACATCCGCCAAAACAAAGCAGGTAAAATCCCAGGCGGAACAATTTGGATTTGGATATTCTATGCCACCTGAGCCGGAATTTGTCGCTATTTATTTCGACCAGCAAGGCTGCTCAGAACAGGCTGACAGATTTTACCGGCACTACCAAAACGAGCGATGGAAAACCGTCACAGGTGCCGACATCCGCAACTGGAAAGTGCTGGCCGCCGACTGGATTTTTGACCACCGGCAGCACCTGAAACGACAGGCAAGATTATCAAAATATCATTCAATTATTTGACGCATTAAAGGAGTTCAGCGCGGCGACCTTCGGAGACGCATTTCCCGTTTCTTGGAAATAGCTAGATGTATTTTCGTATACGAAAACGCCGCCTGCACCTCCATTCCGATACATTATGGTTAGCATTCAGGTGCTGCGAAACTTGCACCTGATCAGAAAATAATAACAACGACATGGGCAGAAAAAAAGCAGCGCAGCAGGAAGAAATATTGACGCACCCGGTCATTTTCAGGGTCACCGAAGACGCCTGGAAAAAGCTGGACAAAATCAGGGCGAACAGCGACTGCCGAACGGTCGGAGAAGTCGTGCGCCGCATCCTTTCCCGTCAGGAAGTGATCTACTTTCATAAGGACGCATCGATGGATGCACCAATGGAAAACCTGGTAACTATCAAGGAAGAAATCCGTAGGATCGGCATCAATATCAACCAGGTCACCCGCTACCTCAACGCCACTAAAACAGACGACGAAAAAAATACCCATGCCGGAAAAGTGGCCGAACTGTTTAATCAGATTGAACCAAAGATAGGCGTGCTTTTATCCCTTATTTCCCAGCTCGCTAAAAAATGGTTGCAAAGATAAAAAGCGGTAAAAGTATTCGGGGCATCCTGATGTACAATGAGCAAAAAGTTGCCGAAGGCAAAGCCCTGTGCATCGGTGCCAGCCGTTACGGCATGGAACCGGAAGACCTGAATTTTTTTCATAAGCTGCATCGTTTTGAAAAGCTGATGGAAAAGAACAGCGCCGTTAGTACCAATGCCCTGCACATTTCCTTAAACTTTGATACCAGCGAAAAATTCAGCAAAGAAAGGCTCAACGAATTAGCGGCCGTCTACATGCAAAAGATCGGTTTCGGTGACCAGCCCTACCTGGTCTATCAGCATGAGGATGCGGCGCACCCGCACATCCATATCGCGACAACCAATATTAAGGAAGATGGCAGCCGCATTGACATTCATAATATCGGCAGGAACCAGTCGGAAACCGCCCGCAAGGAAATAGAAATTGAATATGGCTTGGTACAGGCAGAAAGCCGCAAACAAAAAGAAGCCTTTAACCAGATCATCGGTTTAAAACCGGAACAACTGGTCTACGGTAAATCAGAAACCAAAAGGGCAATGACCAATATTGTCAGCGCGGTCATGCAAACATATAAGTTCAGCTCTCTCGCCGAATACAATGCGGCATTGCGTGATTTTGGCGTTACCGCCAGCCGGGGCGGCGAAACCACCCGCATGTTCAAAGGGAATGGCCTGGTTTACCTGGCCATCGATCAGCAGGGAAAATATCTTGGCGCTTCGGTAAAAGCGAGCGCCATCTATGGCAGTCCTACGCTTGCTAAACTGGAAAAGAAGTTTGAGCAGAACAAAGCGCTTAAGCTGCGCTATAAAGCCGCTTTAAAATTAAGCATAGACAAGGCGGTCAATAGCAAACCAAACGACTTACAGGCGCTTGGAAAGGCATTGAAACCCGATGGCATTTCCGTGTTATACCGTACCAACAAAGACGGTCAGGTTTACGGGGTAACCTTTACCGACCACAAGCACCGGGTGGTTATGAATGGCAGCGAACTGGGTAAAGCCTATAGTATTAAAGGAATACAGGAACGATTGAAGATCACTGGTCTGCAAATCAAAGAGACACCGAAACAAAAAACTACGCCAATTAGGCCAGCAGGACATAAAGCTGCACAGAAATTTAGTCCTGCTCTTGCACAAAGCAATGCCCATCCGAAAGAAAACCTGTTGGAAGCACTATTAAAACCAGGCAACGAGTTCAGCCAGGTACCAATTGGCTTAAAGAAAAAAAGTAAAAAGCGCAAACGAATGCGCATCAGTTAAAATCAAAAATTATGCAAACAGGAGAAGATATACAGGGACTACGCAAGATCATCGACATGACCAGGCTGTTAAGCTTAGCCATCTTAGCGATCCATTTTTATATGCTATGTTACGGGGCTTTTAAACAGTGGCAATTGACGCAGCCGCTTATAGACCGGGTAGTAATGACATTTGGTAAGACAGCTCTGTTCAACTCATCCCTATATACTAAAGGTGCGGTGCTGCTATTACTCGGCATTTCCTTATTGGGCGTAAAAGGCCGTAAAGATGACAAGCTGTTAAAATCTACCATCATCATTTACCTGTTAAGTGGCTTGTTGTTGTTTTGGGGAAGCGGGATCTTGCTTTACCTGAAAGGTGAAAGCAAGGTAATCGCCTCAGCTTATATGGGTTTCACTTCACTGGGCTATTTGTTAACCCTGTCCGGTGGCAGCCTGCTTACCAGGCTGATCCGGCTGAACCTGAATAAAGACATCTTTAACCACCACAACGAAACCTTTCCGCAGGAAGAACGGCTGCTAGAAAATGAATACAGCATCAACCTTCCCACCCGCTACCAGTTAAAAGGCAAGGTCAGGAACGGCTGGCTGAATAACATCAATCCCTTCAGGAGCACATTACTTTCAGGTTCTGCCGGTGCCGGTAAAACCTACTTCTATATCCGGCATGTAATTGATCAGCATTTAAAAAAGGGCTTTGCCATGCTGGTCTATGATTTTAAATACAGCGACCTGACCACGCTGGCTTACAATAAACTGTTGCAGTACGCAGGCAATTATACCGTCAAGCCCGCATTTTACGTGATTAATTTTGATGACCTCATGCACCGCTGTAACCCGCTTGATCCCGAAAGCATGCAGGAAATATCCGATGCGGCAGAATCCTCCAGAACGGTTATGCTGGGGCTTAACCGCGAGTGGCTAAAAAAGCAGGGTGATTTCTTTGTGGAATCGAGTATCAATTTTGTAACGGCGGTGATCTGGTTTTTGCGCAGATATAAGGACGGTAAATACTGCACCCTGCCGCATGCGATTGAGCTGATCTTAACAGACTACCAGGATTTGTTTGCCTTATTACAGCAGGAACCCGAGATCGAAGCATTGATCAATCCTTTTGTTTCCGCCTGGAGGAATGAAGCATGGGATCAGCTCGAAGGTCAGATTGGCAATACCAAGATCAATTTGGCAAGATTGGTTTCTCCAAAGCTGTACTACGTGCTTAGCGGTAATGATTTCACTTTGGACATCAACAATCCATTGGCTCCCAAAATCGTTTGCCTGGGAAATAACCCCCAAAAGCTGCAAACTTATGGCGCGGTACTTTCGCTCTATATCAACCGCATTTTAAAACTCGTCAATCAAAAAGGCAAACTGAAATGCAGCCTGGTTTTCGATGAATACCCGACACTGGTGGCAGACCTCGTGCCAACTATCACCACAGCCCGGAGTAATTTGGTCAGTTGTACGATTGGCATACAAAGCATAGAACAATTAAAAAAAGAATATGGTGTGGAGCAGGCGAATATTATTGCCGGTGTATCAGGTAATATCATCAGTGGCCAGGTTTCCGGCGACAGCGCAAAAAAGCTGTCGGAAATGTTCGGAAGGATCTTGCAGGAAAAACAATCTAGGAGTGTCAATAGCTCCGACACTTCTGTGAGCACTTCTTCTCAACTGGATTCGGCGATTCCCGCCAGCAGGATTGCCTCGCTATCCTCGGGTGAATTTGTGGGTATTGTTGCCGATAACCCTGACCAAAAGATCGGTTTAAAAATGTTCCATGCAGAGATCGTGAATGACCATGACGCAATAAAAACCGAGGAAGCAGGTTTTCAGTCGTTGCCACAGGTCAGAGAAGTGGATCAGGAAACCATTTATGCAAACTATTTGCAGATCAAACAGGATATTCAGGAAATATTAATTGCAGAATTGGGCGGTGACAGCAATATAGATAAAGAGGCGGCTTAACATGATCTTAATGCAAATGCCAGAATTAGATAACAGTAATTAAAGGTGTAAATCCCTGGCAATTACACAACTTTGTTCCCGAATTGCTATATTGCAATTGCAAAATGGGAAAATACAGCGCAGCTTCCTGGACAGATGATATTTTACTGGATTTGATCCGGCTGGAAGACGACCGCGCTGCTTTTTCTGAGTTGTACGACCGGTACTGGGACAAAATATTTTTACAGGCTGCTAATGCGCTTAATTCAGCAGAAGAAGCAAAAGAATGTGTTCAAGATATTTTTTGTAGCTTATGGAGCCGCAGGCAAACACTGGAACTAAAATATTCACTTTATACCTACCTAGCCGTTGCGGTAAAATACCGGGTAATCAACATTTTAAACAGTGCCTACTACAAGCGTCATCGTAAAACAAATGTAGCGCTGGATGAAATAGAAATTTATAGTCCGTCGGCAGAAACAGAACTTTTAGAAAAAGAACTTTTTGCGTCTTTGGAAAGATCGGTGAATCTGTTGCCGGAAAAATGCCAACTGGTTTTTAGAATGAGCCGTGAGGAAAACAAAACACATCGGCAAATTGCTGAAGAATTGAATATCTCTGAAAAAACAGTTAATAACCATTTGACCAAAGCCATCAAGGATCTTAGCACAAACCTCAGCACTCCTAAAGCTCTATTTATACTAGGCGAATCCCTGCACAGGCTATTCTAAAGCCTCCTTTAAATTTTTTTTACATTTTTCTTAATTATTTCTGGGGATCGACTAGGTATAAGATCAAATTTTCTTGACTATTAGGGTAAAAGATACCTTAATGAAAAAAGAATTGACCAGGGAACAGATCGAAGAACTAACAATCAAGATTAAACAAGGCACTGCCACAGAAGCAGAGCGACTTGACTTTGATACCTGGTATAGCCGTCAGGCAGAAAGAACCTTTCACGTCCCGGAAAATTTAGCTACCAGTGAACGCGCGTTGAAAGATACCATCTATCAGCATATCGAACAAGAACTTGGATTTAACAAATCCAGCAGATCGCGTATAGTACTATGGCGACGGGTTGCAGTAGCTGCTTCAATACTTGTATTTCTTTCTGCCGGATTATACTTTGCTTTTGACAATCCGTCGCCCGCAGTTCAGTCGGTTGCTGCAATGAAAGAAGATTTTGCGCCTGGCAGTAACAAAGCAATACTTACCTTATCAGGTGGTCGAAGGATTATTTTGACCGATGCAAAGAATGGTCAGCTTGCCAAACAGGGCAATACGGTTATCAATAAAACAGCTGATGGTAAGGTGGTGTATGGTTCAGGAGCTGGCGAAGCTTCAATCGCGATCAACACCATGTCTACACCAAGAGGCGGGCAATATCATCTAACGCTTGCTGATGGAACTGACGTCTGGTTAAATGCAGCATCATCTATTACTTATCCGGCTGCCTTTACGGGCAAGAATCGGGAAGTGGAGATAACCGGAGAAGTGTATTTTCAGGTGGCTCATAATGCAGCAAAACCGTTTAGGGTCAAATCTAAAGATCAAATGGTGGAAGTATTGGGTACCCATTTTAATATTAATGCATATGAAAATGAGGCAAGTACCAAAACTACTTTATTAGAGGGTTCTGTTGCCTTATCATCATCGGATCAACGGATTTTAATTAAACCTGGCGAGCAGTCTGTTTTCAATAAAAATCGATTCGTGGTTACAGATGCTGACGTGAAAGAAGCAGTTGCCTGGAAAAACGGTTATTTCCACTTCGTAGATACGGACATTCAAACCTTAATGCGGCAAATTTCGCGCTGGTATGATGTGGACGTGGAATTTGTAGGCCCGATTTCCAAAGATACATTTACAGGACGTATCTCCCGTTTCAGAAATATAAGTCAGGTATTAAAAATAGTTAAATCATCCGATGTTCAGTTAACTTTCGAAGGAAGGAGGATCATGGTGAGTATGTAACGCATTTAAATCATGATCAGATAAAAAAGGCCAGATGTGGTGGTACACAACTGGCCGGTAACAGGATCATGTTCAATCTAAGCAGTGAACTTAATTTTAAACTATTTAATCCAATCAAACAAATGTATAAAAATTATACGCATAAAACGGGCGTGCTTCACAGGCAGGTCCATAAAATACTATTGATTATGAAGCTGACCACTTTCTTAATTCTGATCGGTATCATGCAGGTGAGCGCAACTGCCATAGCGCAGAAGATTTCCCTGTCTGAACGAAATACTACGTTATCAAAGGTCTTTATAAAGATCAGTGAGCAAAGTGGGTATGACTTTTTATTTTCAGGAAACATGCTCAAAGGTGCCAAGCCGATCACTATTCAGGTTAAAGATGCTGATCTTAAAACTGTTTTAAACAAGATTTTTGATGGGCAACCTTTGGAATATTCGATTGAGGATAAGTCGATTGTTGTTTCAAAAAAGGAGGCATCAACTTTGGACAAAATCAAAACGGTGTTTACGCTACCGATGGATATTCATGGAAAGGTTTTAGACGAAAGTAGCCAGCCCCTTATTGGTGCCACAATTCAAGTAAAAGGCACAAACGAATCCACTAGTACAAATAAAAATGGGAGTTTCATTTTAACTAATATTCCCGACGGTTCAATTTTAGTTATATCCTACATTGGTTTCGAAACCCAGGAAGTGAAAGCTGAAAAAAATCTTACTATTTCCCTAAAAGCCAATATTAGTAATTTAAAAGAAGTTGTAATCAATAAAGGTTATTATACCGAAAAGAAAGAGTTATCAACCGGGTCTGTTGGCGTACTCAATGCTAGTGATATTGAAAAACAGCCAGTTAGTAATCCTCTTTTGGCTTTACAGGGCAGGATTCCGGGACTAATAGTCACTCCTTCTAATGGTTTGCCCGGCGCTGCAGTCAAACTCCAGTTGAGGGGGGTAGGTTCGCTTTTTAATGGCTCAGATCCATTATTTATAATTGACGGTGTTCCATTTGCCAACGGTAATGACCGAGTTGGCTTGTTGGGGGGATTTGCCGCTCAAGGCGGGCAGTCGCCTAAGTTTTCACTGACAGGTGTCGTAAATTCAGGGGCAGGGATAAGCCCCTTTAATAATGTCAACTTACAGGATATTGAAAGTATAGAAATTTTAAAGGATGCTGATGCTACTGCAATTTACGGTAGTCGTGGTGCAAACGGCGTTGTACTTATCACGACCAAAAAAGGAAAGGCTGGTAAAACTACATTTAGCGCTGATGTTTACTCAGGCATGAGTTCCGTAACACATTTTGTGCCAATGATGAGTACAAGCCAATATTTGGAGATGCGAAAAGAGGCATTTAAAAACGATGGATTAACACCTAGTAATATCCCTGGTGATCCAGGGTACGCGCCAGATCTTACTGTATGGGATCAGAATAGATATACGAATTGGCAAAAATGGCTATTGGGAGGAACTGCTAAAAATACCAATGTAAATGCAAGTTTAACGGGTGGTGATCAACAGACACAATATCTGATCAGCGGTATATATAATTACCAAAACACAGTTCTGCCTACAGATGTTGCCGAAAAAAAAGGCGGGGGTAGCGTGGCTATTACTCATAGATCCCTTGACGGCAAGTTTAATTATAGTCTTTCGACGAATTATACAATCGATGCTAATAACTCATTTAGCCCATCTTTTGGTGTTTTTTTAAACTTGCCGCCAAATTTACCTGCACTTGAAGATGCTTCAGGGCAATTAGTGTGGCAACAAAACGGGGTTCCTTTTGATAACCCAATGGCAAATTTTTTAAATAAATATCAGATTACCACTAATAATCTGATAAGCAATTTCCAAATTGGTTATAAAATACTTCCTGGATTAGAGATGCGAACAAGTTTCGGTTATAATGCTTTAATCTCTGACGAAGCTCAAGCTGCGCCTATTACAGCGCAAAATCCAGTAACCAATCCCTCCGCAACGGGTGAAGCTACGTGGACGAATAGCAAATATACCAGTATAATAATAGAGCCACAAATAGAATATGGTAAGTCTTTTAGCTGGGGTAAAGTGGATGTTATAGTTGGTGGAACGTACAACAATATTGTTAATAAAGGAAATTATATAAAAGGAGGCGGGTATACAAGTGATGCCCTTCTCGGTTCACTGAGCGCCGCACCATATATTAGCCTCGCAACGTCTAACTATAGTGACTATAAATATGCAGGATTTTACGGTAGAATGAATTTCAATTTCAGAGAAAAGTACATTATAAACCTCACTGGCAGAAGGGATGGCAGCAGTCGTTTCAGCCCGGAGCGCAGATTTAATAATTTTGGATCTGTCGGCGCAGCCTGGATATTTAGTAATGAAAATATCTTTAAGGATAAATTGGCTTTTCTTACTTACGGAAAATTGAGAGGCAGTTTTGGTGTGTCTGGTAACGATCAGATTGGTAATTATAATTACTTGGAGAATTGGGCGGCGTATCCCTTTCCTTATAACAACTCTACCTCGTTAGTTCCATCAGGATTATATAACCCTGACTTCGTTTGGGAGCGCGACAAAAAAACGGAAGTTGCTCTTGAATTAGGCTTTTTTGACAACAAACTCACATCCTCCATAACTTATTACCAAAACACCTCATCTAACCAACTGATTCCTTACAATCTTCCTACTCAAACCGGATTCGGCACTATTTTACGAAACTTCCCAGCGACAATTGAAAACACAGGAACGGAACTTGAACTTAGTGGCGTGCCTTTTAAAACGAAAGCATTTTCGTGGGTAATATCAGCCAATGTAAGTATCCCTAAAAACAAACTAAAGAGTTTTCCCGATTTTGAGTCATCTGGTTACACTAACCTATTTAAAATAGGTCAGCCTGTGAATGTAATATTGGGATATAAAAATTTAGGCATAGACCCGACGACTGGACTTTATAAATTACAAGATGCAAACGGGGACGGTTCAATAAGTGTCGATGATTACCAGGTGCTTGGAACGACTGACCCCAAATTTTACGGTGGTTTAAGTAATAATATTACTTATAAAAGATTTAATTTAAGCTTCCTCTTCGATTTTAAAAAGCAAATCCAGAATAGTTTTATTGGGGCTATACAAGGAAATTACCAGCCCGGTACACTAACTAATCAATTGAGCTACGTGTTTGACAGGTGGCAAAATCCTGGCGATGTAGGTAAGACCTATCAGCGTTACAGTACATTGCCAAGTCAAAATGTTAACGATTTACAAGAGTCCGATTTAGCTTTAACCGCTGACGCATCCTACATTAAATTAAGAAACGTATCCTTTTCGTATTCATTGAACCCAAGTATTTTGGAGAGGTTTCACTTTAAAAGTTGCAAAATATATTTTGAGGGACAAAATTTGTTAACCATCAGTTCCTATAAAGGTGGAGATCCAGAAACTCATAATTATAACGTACCTCCACTTTTTACGACTCTTGTTCTTGGTATCCACTTACAATATTAATTATTGATCATGAAAAAATATATAAAATCTCAAACGCTGCTTATTTTATACCTAGGCACATTAGGAGCGCTTTATACTTCTTGTAAAAAAATAGTAGACGTTGATCCACCAAAAGATACAATAACAGGCAATGCTGTTTTTACTTCTAATGCAAACGCTGAGGCAGCTCTAAACGGTCTATACGCAAATATATCTGGGATATTTTCCCCAATCGTAATCTCTTCGGGGCCCACTATATACAATGGCCTTTCATCTGATGAATTACATTTTACTGATACAGACAACGAAATAATTCAAGTAGAAAGCAATAATATTCTATCCAGCAACGGAATTTTGACAACGCTTTGGGATAAGGCATACTTCTGTATATATATGGCAAATTCTTGCGCAGAAGGGTTTAATAAATCTAATAGTCTTACACTGTCTACCAAAAATCAATTATTAGGTGAAGCGCTACTAATCAGGTCATATTTATATTTCAATCTTACCCAGTTTTTTGGAGATGTCCCGCTTGAGACAACAACTTCTTATGAATTAAATGCAAGCATGTCCAGAACTCCGACTACAAAGATATTTGATCAAATTGTTGCAGACTTGAACACTGCCTCTTCTTTGATGACTTCAGACATTGTCGTTGGAAGGGCCAATAGGTATGCAGCCCAAGCATTATTAGCAAAAGTATACCTACTAAAGAACGACTGGCCAGGATCACAAAAACAGGCTTCCGAAATTATTTCATCTGGTAAGTACCAAATTTTGCAAAATCTAAATAATGTATTTTTAACGGGCAGCGCAGAAGCGATTTGGCAAATCGCTCCAAACAACATGTTCTATACAACCACCCAGGCCTATAATCTGCTGCCATCTTCAAAAAAAGTCGTTCCACCCTACGTTCTAACATCCAATTTAATTGGCGCTTTTGAATCTGGTGATAAAAGGTACATTAATTGGACAAACGTGCAAAACTTAAGCCCGATTCAGATATATACATATCCGTATAAGTATAAGACAAGAGGAAGGGGTGATTCAGAGGGTGAAGTGTACTTTCGATTAGCAGAAGTGTATTTAATGAACGCAGAAGCAAAAGCCCAACAAGGAAATTTAACATCAGCAATAGCTGATTTAGATGTTTTACGTCAACGAGCCGGTTTATCGCTAATTGCCAATACCAATCCTGCTATCAGTAAGGCTGATTTACTTACGGCCATAGCGCGGGAAAGACGAGTCGAATTATTTGCTGAAAATGGAAACCGTTGGTTTGACTTGAAAAGAAAAAACGAAGCGTTACAGGTTTTGAAACCTATCAAACCAAATTTTGATATAAATAGCACGCTTTTCCCACTACCAATCTCTGCAATTAGAACAAATAAGGCGTTAAGCCAAAATCCAGGATATCAATAAACCACGACGACAGATTGCATCTTGATGATTTACAACAAAAAAGTTAGATCATAATAATTCGAACTTTATTTATGATCTCAAGATGGACACGATTTTTTTCAAACACTTAACAATTAAACTAATATGAAATTAAAATTTCTTATTGCGTGCGTATTTCTTTTTCTATACGGAATAGTAGCTCTATCGCAAGCATTGACCCAAAAAATTGTCCCTCTAAAAATTGGCGATAAACTTCCATACCTCGTTTTTAAAGATGTGATAAGATATAAAAATGGTCGACTTGACTTAAAAGATTTCAAAGGAAAACCTCTGATTATTGATTTTTGGTTTACCTATTGTGGGGTTTGCGTTGCAGAAATGCCGCATTTGGATTCGATGAGAGCTAGGTATTCTGACAAACTAAATGTTTTACTAACCACTTTTGAACCTAAAAATGAAATTGAATCGTTTTTTGTAAAGACCCATAAGGTAAAGAATGTAACCCTACCGTCTCTCACCTCGGATACAATTCTGACAAAAATATTTCCTCATACAACTGCACCACATCAGGTGTGGATAGATCGGAATGGAATAGTAAAGGCTATAACCGATGGCGAGCAGATAACAGAAGAAAATATACAACGTTTAATAAGTGGTGCAGAACTCAATCTTCCTTTAAAGGATGATACCAGGCAAATTGAAATAGATAAATTGGGATATCAGCCAATGGTTTTTATCGATAATAAATTTAACGCTGGAAAATCGACTGAATTTTATTCTTTTTTAGGAGGCTATATGGAAGGATTGGGAGCTGTCATTGGTTCTCCAGGAATTGTTAAACAAGGAGGATTTTCTGGGTGTTTGATGATGTCTATGTCGAACGGAAATTTATCTGCTCTCTATGACAGGATTAATTCAAAGCAATTCTACCCCAATCAGATACAATGTGACGAATCAATACTCGCGAAGCTTACTGGAGATTGGAGCAATAAGAAAGATATCTTTTGTTACGAACTCATATCACGTGATACAAATATAGTAAATTTCAAGAGACGTATGCTGTTGGATATAGACAACTCTTTCAATCTAACGTCCCTGATAACCAAAAAAATGGTGAAATGTTATGTTATTAAATCAACAAACAACGGTGAGAGTTTAATCTCAAAAGGAAGCGATAGAGATTCCTTTATGGAAGGAAATGTTCGACATTTTGTCAATATTCCGTGGTGGGCAATTTTTGAAAATTTTATAAGTGGAAGTTTTAATCCAAAATATGAAGTGATTGATGAAACAAAATTGCTGAGGAACACAAAAGTAGATTTAAATATTTTAGCAAATTGGAATGACCTTGCTGAAGTTAACGAGCAGCTTCTGAAATACAATGTAAAGATAGTTGTAGAAGAGCGTTTAAAAAATTTTCTGACTATCAATAAAAGGAATAATTGAAATTATAATAATCACTAAGAAAAATCTAAATGAGACGATTTAAAAATTTTATTTATTACTGTGTTCTTACAATAGTAATGTTAGGAGCAATGAACAATCTAACATTTTCGCAGATCCTTCATCCTGTGAAATGGAGTTATGCCGCGAAACGTATAAATGTCAAGGAATATGTTATAATGCTAAAAGCGGACATTGAAGATGGTTGGCATATTTATTCTGTAAATCAAAAAGATGGTGGACCTAAAAAAACATCATTCAAATTTACGGCTACATCTGGTTATAGTCTTGTTGGTAAAGTGTCTGAGCCGCCCCCTATGACTAAATTTGATAACACCTTTGAAGTCGATGTAAGCTATTTTAATAAATCAGTCATATTCCAGCAAAAGATCGTGACAAAGAATGTGAAGGAATTTGCTGTCGCAGGTAAATTGGAATTTATGGTTTGTAATGACCATCAATGTTTACCTCCTGAAACCGTTGAGTTTAATATCCCGGTAAAATAAATCGAATATGATTAAAAAAACTTTTTTAGTCTTAGCCGCATTACTTTATTTTTCTATAGTAAAGGCACAAAAGACCAGTCATGTTATAGTAATGAGCATCGACGGTTTCCGTCCCGAAATGTATCAGAATACCAGCTGGCAAACGCCGAACCTGAAAGCACTGATGAATCAAGGTACTTACGCAAACCATATGTTAAGTGTATTCCCAAGTTATACCTATCCTACCCATACGGCTATGGTAACAGGTGCTTTTCCTGCAAGGTCTGGGATTTATTACAACCAGCCGGTGGGTAGTAAAGGCGACTGGCATTGGTTTACGAGTGCGATCAAGGTTCCTACGCTTTGGCAGGTATTAAAGAAAAGTGGTAAAACTACTTCGGCGGTAGAATGGCCGGTGAGTGTGGATAAAGACATTACTTATAACGTGCCTGAGATTTGGTCGGATAAAGTCTTTCGGCTTCCAAACCTATGCGACCCTTGATCTGGGTTATAAACTCTTTTTCCTGAAAAAGGAATTTTCATCTTCTGTTTCTCAGTTCTAATCGCCGATCTCTCATGCGGCTTTTTGGAACAGAAATGCACCCGGTAACTGGGTTACTGGCTGCTATGGAATTGTTTTTACTTGGGGCGCAGCTCATGAGCTGGCTGTATTTCCCCAAAGAACGGCGCGGTCTGCTCTATGTCTGGCTGCTGGTGCTGATGATCCTCTATAACATCTTTGGCGGGTTCTTTCCAGACCCAACGCTTACCTGGATTCACATCAAGCTGCAAATGATGCTGGCCTGGGGCAGCGGCTTTGCCGTTGCGGCTTACCTGCCGTATTACTTTTATGCGGCTTTTGAGCTCAAAAAGTTGAAATTCTTTGCTTTTAAGGGCATGCTCTTCTTTTTAGCCTTGCCTTACCTGATCTTTTTTGTCGTGGAATACCACTTATCAGAAGACATTGATTTTTCGATACGCTGGGGGCTGATCGCCTCGGCGCTTTATGGGGTTGCTTTTTTCTGGTATGCCTTTAAGGCCATTGGTGAACGCTACCGTGGGAACCTGGAATCCGAACGGCTGGAAATGTACCTGACCTATATCGCGGTACTGCCCTGGATCTGCATGATCCCTTTTGGTTATTTCAGGGTAAGCCAGTTAACCGAAGTACTGACCACCAATACCGGTTTTTTGATCATTACGGCCATTTTAGCCGCCCGTTCGGTGCGCGAAAGACGGCAGCAGCGCGAGGAAAAAGACCTGACCATTAGCCTATTAAAACTTTCGGCCGCTGAGATCTTTGAGGCAAATTGCCTGAAATTTGACATTACCCCAAGGGAGCGGGATATTCTGCAATACATCAAGCTGGGAATGACCAATAAAGAGATCGGCGAAAAGCTTTTTATTGCGGAAAAAACAGTAGGCAATAACTTGCAGAACCTGCACCTGAAAACGGGCGCTAAGACCCGAACCGAGCTGGTAAACATCCTTTTTACCGCACAAAAATAGCTGCAAGAGCGCAAAAAAGTTGTCGGAAATGTTTGGCAGGATCTTGCAGGAAAACAATCTAGGAGTGTCAATAGTTCCGACACTTCTGTGAGCACTTCTTCTCAACTGGATTCGGCGATTCCCGCCAGCAGGATTGCCTCGCTGTCCTCGGGTGAATTTGTGGGTATTGTTGCCGATAACCCTGACCAAAAGATCGGTTTAAAAATGTTCCATGCAGAGATCGTGAATGACCACGACGCAATAAAAACCGAGGAAGCAGGTTTTCAGTCATTGCCACAGGTTAGAGAAGTGGATCAGGAAACCATTTATGCAAACTATTTGCAGATCAAACAGGATATTCAGGAAATATTAATTGCAGAATTGGGCGGTGACAGCAACATAGATAAAGAGGCTGCTTAACATGATCTTAATGCAAATGCCAGAATTAGATAACAGTAATTAAAGGTGTAATTCCCTGGCAATTACACAACTTTGCTGCCGAATTGCTATATTGCAATTGCAAAATGGGAAAATACAGCGCAGCTTCCTGGACAGATGATATTTTACTGGATTTGATCCGGCTGGAAGACGACCGCGCTGCTTTTTCTGAGTTGTATACCCGTTATTGGGACATCTTAATTGACGCAGCTTTTAAGCGGCTTAAGTCAAGAGAAAGCGCTGAAGAGCTGGTCCAGGACTTGTTTGTAAGTTTTTTTATGCGAAGACGGGAGATTAATCCGAAATCTACCTTAGAAGCCTATCTTAAAACCGCATTGAGAAATCAGGTGTTCAGAACTTTTCACATACAGCAATCGCACCAAAAAGATTTGGCGGGTTTGATGACAAGGGAAAATATCCAGCCTTTTATGCCTGATGAACTGCTGGAAGCGAAAGAACTTAAAGAAAAGATCTACCTGATTGCAGAAAAAATGCCTGAGAAATGCCGGGAGGTATTCATCATGAGCAGGTATGAACAATTATCCCATCAGGATATTGCAGATAAACTTAATATTTCTGTTAACACCGTAAAACGTCACATCACCAAAGCGCTCAGTATTCTGAAAAACGAAGTACAGGGTCATCAGGTAGATCTGATCGCATTCTGCGTTTTCGTTAGCTTAACCGCAAAACTGTAATAAATTATTCACCTGATAATCAACAGCTTAAAAATTAATTTCCTTTCAGACTAGTACCTGCCTGTCTTTTTTTGAAATACCCTTATATAAGGTCACAAAAAATGGACGAACAGCAATACATCAATACTTTACTGGAAAAATTCACCAAAGGCAAAATTTCTGAAAATGAACTACAGGAATTGATCGGTTGGTATGACAAATTCGAGAATGATCCGGGATATACCGACATCCTAAATGAAGATTCCCGTAGGCAAATCAAGCAACAGCAATTTTTAAAGGTTGAGGCAAAGCTGGAAATAGAACTTACTGCTGCAAAACCGCTACAGCTCAAACGCCAAGTTAGTCTATGGCCGCGTATCATCGTTGCAGCTTCCTTGCTGGTCTTCATTTCAGCAGGTCTGTATTTCTTGAATAAGAAGAAGGCGGATGTAACTGAAACTGCTTTAATAGAAATCGGGAATTTTCCGGCAGGAAGTAATAAAGCTACATTGACTTTAGCCAATGGCCAGCTCATCAACTTAACTGGCGCCAAAAATGGGCAACTGGCCACACAGGGTAACACAGTGATCAATAAGTCTGCTGATGGAAAAATTGTTTACGGAAAAGCCGGTGAAGATAATTCGGTTTTGATAAACACCATGACTACGCCACGTGGCGGAACTTATCAACTTACCCTTTCAGATGGTACAAATGTTTGGCTGAATGCAGCTTCATCGATCACCTACCCTTCTGCATTTAAAGGAGACACGCGCGAGGTAGAAATCCGAGGCGAAGTTTATTTTGAAATCGCCCATAATCCTTCAAAGCCTTTCAGGGTTAAAGGTGCCGGTCAGTATGTCGAAGTTTTGGGAACACATTTTAACATCAATACTTATGACGGCAGCGTGAGCACGACATTGCTTCAGGGCTCTGTGCGTGTAGTTGCCGGAAACAATACCAAGATCATAAAACCCGGTGAGCAGGCCAATGTAACAGGTTCGGAAATCAAAGTAAGTGCGGTAGATGTGGATGAAACAGTAGCCTGGAAAAATGGCTATTTTGACTTCACAGATGCAGATATAAAAACGGTCATGGAACAGATTTCCCGCTGGTATGATGTAGATGTCGTGTTTGAAGGAACGCTAAGCAAGGAAACCTTTACAGGCCGGATACCAAGGTCGTTTGATTTAAATAAAACGGTCAAGGTAATGCAGTTATCAAAATCAGTAAAACTTACAGTTCAGGGAAGGAGGCTTATGGTTAGGTAGAAATTTCTTTCCATGATTCTGATAAAAAAAGCCAGGTGTGCTAGAACACAACTGGCCGATGACTGGATCATGTTCAATATAAGCTGTTGAACTTTTTAAACTTTAAACCAGACAAACAAACTTAGGCAATATTGATGAGAATTCAATACGGAGGGGCTGTCGTTGGCCTGTTAAGTATTTGTCACAAACAATACGACGAATGAATAAGAATTTTACACAAAAAACAGATGTGCTGCGAAAACGAAAGTACATCTCCACTAAAATACTGTTAATGATGAAGCTGACCACCTTCCTTATTTTGATTAGTATCATGCAGGTAAGCGCAACCAGCTTCGCGCAGAAGATTTCTCTGTCCGAAAAAAATACGCCTATTGCTAAGGTCTTTAAAAAAATAACTGCACAAAGTGGGTATGCTTTTTTTGTTTCTGGCGAGACATTGAAAGGCGCAAAACCTGTAACCATTTCGGTTAAAAACATGGAGCTGAGTGAGGTGTTGGCACAGATTTTTAAAGACCAGCCGGTAAGTTTTGCTTTGGAAGATAACATAGTTGTTGTTTCCAAAAAAGCCGAACCCACCTTCATCGAAAAAGTCATGGCCCGATTTCAGGCAATTAATGTGCGAGGAAAGGTAGTGGATTCTGCTGGGAATGCATTGCCAGGGGCGAGTGTAAAAGTTAAAGGTAAAAATCAATCTACGACAACTAACGCTAATGGCGAATTTGGATTGATCGGTGTTGATGAGACTGCGACATTGCTGATTTCTTATGTTGGTTATCAGGTAAAAGAAGTTCAGGCAAAAGCCGATTTAGGGGCTATCACTTTGATTTCAAATACGACTGATTTGCAGGAGGTAACAGTAAACAAAGGTTACTACACAGAGAAAAAGCGTTTGTCTACAGGGAATGTGTCAAAAGTTACAGCAGCAGAAATCGGAAACCAACCAGTAAATAACCCACTCATTGCTCTTGAGGGAAAAATTCCGGGACTGCTTGTAAATCAAACAAGTGGAAATTCTGGAGCTACCGTAAGACTGCAGTTAAGAGGAAGGAATTCCATAACAAATAATTCAGATCCTTTGTATATAATTGACGGAATGCCATTCGGACCAAACAACGGTATAATCAATAGTTTTACAAACATAGCTTCACAGGGCACAGAAGGTAAGGGAAGTTTAAGCGCATTTAGTAGTATTAATCCGCAAGACATTGAAAGTATTGAAGTATTAAAAGATGCGGATGCAACGGCTATATATGGAAGCAGGGGCGCAAATGGCGTAATACTTATCACAACTAAACGAGGAAAAACTGACAAAACTACTTTCGATGTTAATCTAAACTCGGGATTTAGCGAAGTCAATAAAATGCAACCATACCTTAATACCCAGCAGTATCTTGCATTTCGAAAAGAGGCTTACAACAATGCTAACCTTATACCAAGTGAATCCGACGGACAGGATTTAGTGGTTTATGACCAAGATAAATATACTAATTTTCAAAAACTCTTGATCGGCGGAAGAGCAAAAACAACAGATTTGCAACTAACGCTGGCCGGTGGGTCTGGCAACACACAGTTTAGAATCTCCGGAGGATTTCGCCATGACGGAACGGTTTATCCTACAGAGAAAAAGAATGAGCGAGCGTCGTTTAGTTCTCGACTGAATCACGTTTCAACAGATGGGAAATTCTTTTCCAATTTAGCCTTCAACTATTCATTAAACGATAATGGACTATTTGTCGGTACACTTGATGGTATTTCACTTCCTCCTAATACTCCAGATCTTAAGAATTCAGACGGCAGCTTGAATTGGTCTTACAAAGGAGTTGGGTTTGTTAATCCATTGGCACAATTCCTAAAGAATTACCAGTTGAAAACAGATAACTACTTAATAAATTTTGACTCAGGTTATAGCTTTACAAAAGATATCACTTTTAAGACATCACTTGGGTATAATGGATATTATACTGATGAAAAAACTCAGAATCCAATATCATCTTTAGATCCGAATTCTGGCGCTACAACAGGTTCTGCAGGTTTTTCTAATCAGAATTATAAAGGTATGATCGTGGAGCCCCAGTTAGACTATAAGAAAATGTTTGGCAAACATAAAATTAGCACTTTAGTCGGAGGTTCTTGGCAGTATCAATATCAGATTGCAAATACCATTAGGACTTCGGGTTATACAAATGATGCTTTGCTTGGTTCTATTAATTCAGGTGCCAGCCCTAACGTGAATTCCAGAGATAATGTCTCCAGTAAATATAAATATGCAGCAGTTTTTGCTAGGTTAAATTATAATTTTGATGATCGTTTGATTATCAATTTGTCTGGTCGCCGTGACGGATCAAGTCGATTTGGGCCAGACCAAAGATTCAGTAATTTTGGATCTATAGCTGGAGCATATATATTTTCAGATGATTTAATAAAGAACGATCTATTGCCCTTCCTTAGTTTTGGGAAAATACGAGCTAGTTACGGCATAACTGGAAGTGATCAAATTGGGAATTATAGGTACTTAAGTACATACTCACCTGTAACTTCTTATCAGTCGATGACCTCTATCAATCCGACAGCATTAAATAATCCGGATTATCGTTGGGAAAAAAACAAAAAATTCGAGACATCCCTTGAGTTGGGATTTTTAAAAGATAGAATTTCTTTGAATGTAACATACTTCGATAATAGAAGCGGAAATCAATTGGTAAGCTATACTTTACCTCAACAGACAGGATTTGAAAATATCCTTCAGAATTTAGATGCAATTATCGCAAATAATGGTTATGAGTTTGAATTGAGTTCGATTATCATAAAAAATAATAAATTTCAATGGACTACATCGTTCAATATTAGCTTTATAAAAAATGAACTTGTAGCCTTTCCGGGACTGGAAACTTCACCATATAAAACCACTTATGTGGTTGGAAAATCGACAAATCTCATTTATAAGGCAAAGTATCAAGGCATTGATCCTAATACAGGAGAAATGTTGGTTGAGGATATAAACGGCGATGGAGAAGCCGATTATAAGGATGCACAATATCTAGGGAACTTAGATCCAAGATATTTTGGGGGTATAAGTACCACGCTTTCTTACAAGAATTTCTCGCTATATGCATTTGCCGAATTCAAAAAGCAAATAGGAAAGAATTACTATTTCACGACGTCAACATCTAGTCAATATCCAGGTATAATGTTCAATCCATCAACATTATTTTTAGATCGATGGCATAAAATAGGCGATCAGGCACTAGCTCCGAGAATAAATGCTGATTACCCTTTACCAACCATTATAGCCTACCAAAATTCAAATATTGGATATTCAGATGCGAGTTACCTGCGATTAAAAAATGTTTCTTTATCGTATGACTTTTCTGGAAGTCTTTTGAAAAAATGGAAAATCAATTCGCTTAGATTTTATTTGCAGGGGCAAAACCTGTTAACTATAACCCATTATAAAGGTGCTGATCCTGAAGTGCAGTACGCTTATCAGCTGCCACTATTAAGAACATTGACCGCAGGTTTACAAATTAAACTTTAATATTATTATTATGAAAAACTATAGAAACAAAGCATATTTTACAGGATGCAAAGTTCTCTCCTTAATCTTATTAATTGTTACATCTTCTTGCAATAAGTTAATTGATATTCCAGCTCCTGAAGGTAAAGTATCATCAGAAAATGCTTTTGCAAATGATGCTTCCGCTACGTCAGCAGTTCTAGGAATCTATTCAGGAATAGCTTCATTCCAATGGATGTTAACAGTTAACAATACTGTTAACAGCAGTCTGATGACAGATGAACTTACATACAATGGAAGCGATGCAACATATCTTCAGTTTTATCGCAATAGCATTTCTTCGAATAATACAATAGTAGAATTTAGTTTTTGGCAGAAATCTTACGAGTCAATCTACAGAATAAATTCTGCGATTGAGGGGTTGACTTCCAATACTTTAGTTAAGGAATCGTTAAGAAATCAATTACTTGGAGAATGTAAATTTTTGAGAGCATTCACTTATTTCTATTTAATTAATTATTTCGGTGATGTACCGCTTGTACTCACTTCTGATTATAGGGTTAATGCAAAGCTTTCGCGGACAAATTCTAAGGAGGTGGAAGAAAGTATTCTCGCTGATCTTTTAGCTGCACAAAGCCTATTGCAAGAAAACTACCCTACAAATGAACGTGTCAGGGCAAATAAATGGACTGCAACAGCTCTTTTGGCCAGATTTTATTTGTATCAAAAGCAATATTTGCTTGCAGAAACCGCATCTACAAGCATAATTAATTCTACTATGTACTCGCTTGTCCTTGCTAATTTAAACGATGTTTTTCTTGCTGGAAGTAGCGAAGCTATTTTTCAATTTAAACCAAGTAGGAACAACACTAATACTGAAGAGGGCGCAATATTTGTTCCATCTGTTACATCGACTGTCATCCCCAATTTTACGATTTCAACCGCACTGATGAATAAGTTCGAACTAGGCGATAAAAGAAAAGCCGAATGGATCGGAACTTTAAAAGTGAACGATACAGACTACTTTTATCCTTTCAAGTATAAGCAAGGATCAAGTTTTACTTCTTTAACTGAATATCTTATTATTTTTAGACTGGCTGAGCAGTACTTAGTTCGCGCCGAAGCAAGAGCGCAGCAGGGTAACTTAACTGGAGCTATATCTGACATAAATATTATCCGTGCTAGATCTCGTGATAGCAGTATTACAGGAGCTCTTCCAAACCTTCCTACTACACTTTCAAACATTCAGACATTAGATGCTATTGAGAAAGAGCGGGCTGTAGAGTTTTTTGTTGAACAAGGCTTTAGATGGATCGATTTGAAAAGAACGAACAGAATAGATGTTGTAATGAAATCAATTAAACCAACAACTTGGGAAACTACTGATGGCTTATATCCAATTCCTGCCAATCAGATTTTGGTAAATACAGCATTGTTGCAGAATCCCGGTTATAATTAAATCCAGACACTGGTTAGTAATACTGGCCAGTGTCTTAAAAATACGAATATGACAATTGAGAAAATAAGCAAACTTATGTTCACTTTGCTAATAATATGCTCCCTTTCAGTATTTGCACAAAGGGTTCCAACTTCACCATTAAGAGTAGGAGAAAAGATTCCTGATATTTATTTGAAGAATATAATTAAATATAAAAAGTCACAAGCAAAGCTTCTGTCTGAATTCGGAGGCAAACCAATCATTCTCGATTTCTGGAATACAGTTTGTAAATCCTGTATTGAACGACTACCCCTATTGGATTCAATTCAAAAAGAAAACAAAGATCAATTGACGATTTTATTAGTTAATAAGTTCAAAAATCCAGATTATACAAAAAGGGTAAGCGACTTCTTTAAAGATAACAAATTCGTGAGAAACGTGTCATTGCCAACGACTACGGAGGATGATGAAATGGCTAAATTTTTTCCAGGAGAGCCATATCAAGTTTGGATTGATAATGAGGGTATAATACAATCCATTTCGGAAGAAATCAATAGAGAAGATGTTAAGCAGTTTTTATTAACAGGTAGAATTAATCTAAAACAATACGCTGGAATTATGAGCCCGCTCGTCAATTCTAATAACTTTTCATTAATGAAAATTGACGAAGACTATAATAGGGGCAATAACTTAATTCAATATAGTTACTTTTCAAAATTCGATTCTATATCTACTTATCCAAATCATCAGGGGGTATATCTGAAAAATAATAAACTAAGGATTATTATTAAAAATCAAAGCCTCGCTGGAATTTACGAAGCATTATTTGTCAAGAATCAATATCTAGGTAATGAAATTTTCCATAGATCTCAATTAATTGAAGAGTATAGTGACACTGTAAAGTATAGGCTTAATGATATTGTGAAATTTGAAAACCTAGACCAAAATATCAAAGAACGACTATTCTGTTATGAGAAGGTATCATTAGATACTTCATATAGCATATTCTACAGCAATATGAAGAATGATTTGGATGGTTTTTTTAATCTTAATAGTTCCATTGTCAAAAGGAATATCGATTGTTTTGTAATAAGACGCATAAATAATTCAAGCCCGGTTCTACCAATTATAGAAAACGATTCAAACAAAACACCATTCCAAGTTTTCATTCGAAATCTTAACGCTGATAAAAGCATACTATTTACTAATAAAAATTCATCACGATATGTACACCCGCTAGTTGATGAAACAGGTTTTAAAGGAGAGATTTCAGGAATACCTGATCTTCCGCCTCCAAACATGTGGAATGATCTTAAATACATAAACTCTATTTTAAGAAAATACAATATCATAGTATTTAAAGAGAAAAGAGAGCTGCCAGTTATTTTATTAACCAAGAACTTATGAAAAAGATGTTCTTTACTACAATACTTTTGGTATTTTTTTTCAATGTTATCAATGCCCAAATAGATAGACCCGTAAAATGGTCTTTTGCTTCAAAAATTATAGGCGATAAGGAAGCTATTGTTTTTATTAAAGGAACTATTGAAAAAGGATGGCATATTTATTCAACTAAACAGGCGAAAGGAGGTCCTTTCAATACAAGAATCTACTTTTCACCTGCAGATAATTATTTATTGAAAGGAAATGTCGTTGAACCTACTCCAATAACGAAAAGGGAACAAGTCTATGATATGAATGTTTTCACTTTTGAAGATGAGGTAACTTTTCTGCAAAAAATAAAATTTAAACGGTCAAATCTAGTAATAAAATGCAGCGTGGAGTTCATGGCTTGTACAGACAAAAAATGTCTAAATCCCGAGACTGTCAATTTCGAAGTTCCTATTAAATAGTTATGCAACCTTGCCTTTTGAAATCCACCACTTTTTTAAATATCCAACCATCTTAAATTCCCGGATGGTTGGATATTTGGAACATTTTGCTTGTGCTGACTAATCTCGGCAAGCTAAACTAACTTATTAATCCAAATACAAACTGATGAACAAAACATTTCTCCAATTTTTGCTCGTAACGCTATTCTCGTTTTCCACAATGGCACAGGAAAGCAAACACGTCATCCTACTATCCATCGACGGATTCAGGCCAGAATTCTACAACGACCCAAGCTGGAACGCGGTCAACTTACAAGCCCTGGTAAAAACCGGGACCTCAGCAGACCATATGCTCAGCGTATTCCCCAGCTATACCTACCCAACCCATACCGCAATGGTAACCGGAGCATTCCCCGCAAGATCAGGAATCTACTATAACCAGCCAGTGGGCAGCAAAGGCGACTGGCACTGGTTTACCTCTGCCATCAAAGTACCCACCCTTTGGCAGGTGCTCAAAAAAAGCAACTTAACCACTTCTGCCGTAGAGTGGCCGGTAAGTGTAGATAAAGACATCACTTATAACATCCCCGAGATCTGGTCAGATGCCTATCCGGACCGAATTACAGAACCGAGGAAATATGCAACCCCCGGCCTGATCGAAGAAATAGAACTCAACGCAACCGGAAAGCTCGACAAGTTCAACATGGACGAAGAAGCATTCAGCATGGATGACAATTCTGCACGCATGGCAGCCTACATCTTCAAAACCAAAAAACCCGCTTTTCTCGCGGTTCACTTTGCCCAGGCAGACGGACAGCAACACGAACACGGCAGAGATGCCGACAGCGTAAAACTCGCCGTTGCAGGCGTTGATCACAACATCGGCGTAATCATGGAAGCTGTACGCAGATCAGGTATGGCCGAAAACACCACCATCATCATCGTTGGCGATCATGGTTTCAGCACCATCCACACCGTATTCCGTCCCAACATGCTGATCAAAACCCTGCCTGCCAAATTCATCGCCGCAGGCGGCTCCTGCTTTCTATACAGAAGTGCCGGAACATCAAAAGCAAATGACGCATCAACAGTAAAAGCCGTAACCGACTCCTTAAATAAACTTCCAAAAGACAAACGAAAACTCTTCCGGATCATCGACCGAAAAGAACTCGATAAAATGGGTGCAGACAGTTCCGCAATCCTGGCACTCGCCGCCATACCCGGCACCGTATTCAGCGGATCATTAGCCCCCGCCAAAGTAACCAACCACGGCCCAGGGACCTTAATCCAAAATAATCCACTGGAAGGTGTCTTTTTCCCAACCACCGGAGGACACCATGGCTACGATCCGAACATAAAAGAAATGCACACCGGATTTATCGCATCAGGCGCAGGAGTAAACAAAGGCAAGATGATCAACGAAATCCGTGCAGTAGATATTGCACCTTTGATTGCAAGACTATTAGGCATTGAGTTTAATACGCCTGATGGAAAACTAGTTCCCGGAATAATTACCAATAAAAAGCTATAGTTAATTAATCATTACGGGCTGGTACCGGTGACCGGTACCAGCCTTTTTATTTTACCAAAAAACAAACTTCGCCTATGACTTAAAAACTTACCAATCAATTATACCTATAATACGAATACCTATATGATGAGAAAAGCAGATGCGGCAGACCAGCCTTTGGTTGCCGGGATTTTAGCCCAGTCCTTTTCGGACAATTTGAGTGTGAATTATGTTACTGCTGGCACTGACCAGCAGCTGCGCAGAAGCGCATTAATGAACTACGCGGTAAAGGTATGTTCCCTATTTGGGGAGGTGCTGATCTCTGAAGATGCGCATGCCTGCGCCTTATTGCTTTACCCGGAGCAGAAGAAAACGACTTTTTTGTCGTTACTGTTAGATTTGGAACTGGTATGGAACTGTACCGGTATTTCAAAAGCATTAGCGGTAATGAAACGTGAAAAAGCCATCCATAGCTTACAGCTTTCCGGTCACAATGCTTACCTATGGTTTATCGGGGTGAACCCCCTGTTCCAGCACAAAGGGATCGGCTCGCGCCTTTTGTCCGAGGTGATCGCCTACTGCGAAAAGCAGCACCGGACGGTGATCCTGGAAACCTCCACTTTAAAAAATATTCCCTGGTACAAGTCTTTCGGCTTCCAAACCTATGCGACCCTTGACCTAGGCTACAAACTCTTTTTCCTGAAAAAGGAATTTTCTGCTACTGTTTCTAAGTTCTAATCGCCCATTCCTTCATGCGGCTTTTTGGAACAGAAATGCACCCGGTAACTGGGTTACTGGCTGCTATGGAATTGTTTTTACTTGGGGCGCAGCTGATGAGCTGGCTGTATTTTCCCAAAGACCGGCGCGGCCTCCTTTATGTCTGGCTGCTGGTGCTGATGATCCTGTACAACATCTTTGGCGGGTTCTTTCCTGATCCTTCGCTATCCTGGATTCACATCAAACTGCAAATGATGCTCGCCTGGGGCAGCGGATTCGCCGTTGCGGCTTACCTGCCGTATTACTTTTATGCGGCTTTTGAGCTTAAAAAGTTGAAATTCTTTGCTTTTAAAGGCATGCTGTTCTTTCTGGCCTTACCGTATTTCATCTTTTTTGTCGCCGAATACCACCTGTCTGAAGATATTGATTTTTCGATACGCTGGGGGCTGATCGCGCCGGCGCTTTATGGGGTTGCTTTTTTCTGGTATGCCTTTAAGGCCATTGGTGAACGCTACCGTGGGAACCTGGAATCCGAACGACTGGAAATGTACCTGACCTATATCGCGGTGCTACCCTGGATCTGTATGATCCCTTTTGGTTATTTCAGGGTGAGCCAGTTAACCGAAGTGTTGACTACCAATACCGGCTTTTTAGTCATTACGGCCATTTTAGCCGCCCGTTCGGTGCGGGAAAGACGGCAGCAGCGGGACGAAAAAGACCGGACCATTATCCTATTGAAACTTACGGCTGCTGAGATCTTTGAGGCGAATTGCCTGAAATTTGACATTACCCCCAGGGAGCGGGATATTCTGCAATACATCAAGCTGGGAATGACCAATAAAGAGATCGGCGAAAAGCTTTTTATTGCGGAAAAAACTGTAGGCAATAACCTGCAGAACCTGCACCTGAAAACGGGTGCTAAGACGCGAACGGAGCTGGTAAACATCCTTTTTACTGCGCTGTAAGGTGTGTTAGGGCAATTTACCCAGCCGGAAATTAAGGGCGTATGACTTATTGACGGGGATTCGGGGCAAGCGCATATTTGCCTCCCCCGTTAACGCTCTCACGCTCTCACGTTCTCTTAATATTGTCGCCTATGGAAAAAAGCTACTTATTGTTTCTGCTGTTGGTATCTCCGCCGCGATGGCGCAGAGCAGCAGGACGCTGATTAGAACAAGAAAGGTTATATGTATACAAAACCTTATGATGCCATGTATGAAGAGCTTAGCGCAAAACTCATTGAGCTGAGCCGAAGTGATGAAGACCGGGTAAAGTGGCTGCAGCAGGCCGTGGCACTGTGCTACGAATATATGAAGCGGCTGAAAAAGTATTTCCTGCGCAATGAACCAAAAACGCCCGCCGATGAAATGTGTTTTTTCAAAACGGTCAAGCCGCGCTTCAAGGCGCAACTGCTTTTTCACCAGGCCATCCTGGATATTGAAGGGCGCAGGCCGCCCGGCGGGGAGGCGCTGACAGGTCATTACCTGAATGAACTGGAAAGGCTGACCCATTATTTCTCCTCGAACTTAAGTTTCTATGATTATGTACGCCGGGAAAGTTCTCACCTGGATGATAAATATTATATACGGGGCATGTTTGATGTTTGCCTTTGCCCGCATGAAAATCTGGTGGATTTTGACGAATGCTTCAATACCAGCCATGACAGCAAACTGGCGCAGGTGCTGTCCAATGAAATGACCCTGAACTATCTGGAACGCCGCATCGAGCGGATCAACAAAAAAGAAGACGGAAGTTTTCTGGAAATGCTGGGCGAAGAGATCTATACCTGGACCGAGAACCAGGCGGCTTTTGTGGAACATTGTTACGGGCTGATCACCTCCAAAGCGGTCAACCATGGTAAGGTCGTGATGGCTGCCTTTATTCATTACCAGGAAAAGGTGTACCACACCACGGTCAAGAATTTCTACGGCACTTATAATGATTTGAGCGAGCGGGCGAACCAGACCCTGTTTACCGATAAGGTCAAACAATCGCTCATTGACCGGATGAATGAATAAACCGTGTTTTTAGCTATGAAAAGCAGTGTTTTTCAAAAACAGGGTATCCTACACGGGTATGGTCGGTTAGTCCGGCGGGACTTTCCGGCCAGTTTTGTACCACTGTCGCAATGGAGCGGCAGGGAAACACAAAACACTATGTTATCATCTATTTCCTGGCCGCAATATGCTGCCGCAATCCTTACCCTTACCGTCCTGTATTATGTTTATGTACTGCTGCGTTATTATCGCCCGGAGCTTTCAGGATTATTAAAGCGTGGCTTAAACCGCGCTGACCGTGACCCGAAGATCATCCCCTTGCATGGTGGCAGCCTGATGGGAAGTATATCACCCGATGCTGAAGGAACAGACATCGCAGGTTCCGACGAACTGGAATTTGCAGGTGATGAAGAAGAACCCGAGGTTGCCGCCCCAGCCGCAAAAGTGCCGATGAAAGTACAGACCACGCTGGAAGAAAAGGCCGCAGATTATGACCGGCTTCGTGAGGAAACCAAAGAGCTGATCAGTTATGCGGCGGCAGCCGGGGAAACCAAAGACGGTCTGCTTTCTTTGGTGGCGATCTACATCGACAAAGCAGAGCCCGAATACCGCGACAGCCTTTGCGCTTTTATATTGGCGCAATGCATGGAGAAATTCGATTTTGAAATTACGCCTGCCGATTTGCAGGAAAGCTTTAGCGAAAAGCAAAGTTTCAGCCAGCGTATCGGCCAGGGAATGCTGGCAGTATTGGGCTTTTTAATGCTTTGGAGTACTTCGGTTTTTTCTCAGGATGGGAATGCCGGGATCGCCGAAGCAACCAACAAAGTCAAGGGATATTTCGCTACGGGCTGTAATTTGATGTATGCCATTGGCGCAGTTTTGGGGCTGATCGGCGCTACGAAAGTTTACCAAAAATGGAATTCCGGCGATGGCGATACCGGCAAGGTAGCAGCAAGCTGGTTTGGCAGCTGTATTTTCCTGGTGGTAGTGGCAACGGTCTTACAATCATTTTTTGGGATATGAGCAGCGTCTATCAAATTAACAAAGGCGTGGGCCGGAGCCTGGAGTTCAAGGGGCTCCGCGCCCAGTACATCGGCTACCTCGCTGCAGGTTTAGTCCTATTGTTCCTGCTCTTTGCGGTACTGTACCTCTGCGGGGTGAACACCTGGGCTTGCCTGGTCATCATCGGCGCATCAGGCGGCGGCCTGTATATCGGCGTAGTCCGGATGAGCCACCGCTACGGGCAGTACGGCCTGATGAAAAAAATGGCCAAACAACGGATGCCGGGATACCTGTATTTCCGCTCGCGTAAACTATTCACCAAACTAAAGGAGGATTTATGACACCGATCGCTAAAATATTCCCGATCTATAAGGTGCAGCATGATGCGCTTATATCTGCCTGGGGCGACATTACCGTCGTTTACCAGGTGTCGCTGCCCGATATATTTACACTTTCGGGCGCTGATTACGAAACTTTTCACCAAAGCTTTATTAGGGCGATCAGGGTATTGCCCAAACACAGCATCTTTCATAAAAAAGATGTGTATACCAGGCAGAAGTATGCAGGTAGTGGTACTGAGCAAAGCTTTTTGGCGGATGCCGCCGAGCGTCATTTTAGCGGCAGGCAGTACCTGGATCATGTCTGTTATATCCTATTGACCAAAAAAGCCGAAGACCGCAAGGCTTGCAGCAGCGCCCTTTCCGGGCTGATGCGAAAAAGCATTGTCCCAAAGCAACTCACCGATGCCAAACTGTTCCCTGCCTTTTTAGAAAAGACCGGTCAGTTTGAGCGCATACTTTCTGACAGCGGGCTGATCGGTTTGCGTAAACTATCGGGCGATGAACTTGCCGGAACTGCGGATCAGGCGGGCTTGCTGGAATCCTACTGCTTTAATCTGGGCGCTGGCGAAAGACCGGTAATTAAGGACGTACACCTGAAAGAACGTTTACAAGTTGGCGACCAGATCGGCCAGCTTTTTACCCTGGGTGACGCAGAAGATTTGCCTGCGCTTTGCGGCAGCCGGATCGATTATGGTAAATACAGCACTGACCGTACCCGCTTTTCGGTGGGTTTTACTTCGGGCTTGGGTCTGCTTTTGGACTGTGATCATACCTATAACCAGTACATCTTTATTGAAGACGCGCAGAAAACGCTGAAAGGGCTCGAAGCTAAAAAAAGACGGCTGCAATCGCTTTCTGCTTATAGCAGGGAAAACGCCATTGCAAGGGATGCGACCAATGACTTTTTAAATGAGGCGATCAGCCAGGCAAGGCTGCCGGTAAAAGCGCATTTTAACGTTATTGCCTGGACCGACGACCGGGAACGCTTGCAGGAGATACGCAACCAGGTCAGTTCAGCGATGGCGCAGATCGGCGCTACGGCAAAGCAGGAAAGCGACGGCGCGGGACAAATCTGGTGGTCGGGCATTCCGGGCAACGCCGCAGATTTCCCGATGAATGACAGCTTTGATACCTTTTTAGAACAGGCAACCTGCTTTCTGAACTTGGAAAGCAATTACAGCAGCGATCCGCCGGAAAGCGGCATCCGATTTTGTGACCGCCTGAGCGGTAAGCCGGTCTATGCTGACCTGTTTGACGCGCCGCGCGAAAAAGGCATCACTTCCAATATGGGCATGCTGGTCTGCGGGACTTCGGGCGGCGGTAAGTCGATGACGGTAAATCATATCCTGCGTACCCTTTATGACCAGGGAGCGCACTGCGTAACGGTAGACATTGGCGGCAGCTATAAAGGGCTTTGCGAACTGGTCGGCGGCTATTACTTTACCTACGAGGAATCTAACCCCATCCAGTTCAATCCTTTCTATTTACCCGAAGGTCAAACCCTGGACACCGAAAAGAAAGAAAGCCTGAAAGCTTTGCTGGTAACCCTGTGGAAGCAGGAAGACCAGGCGCTGATCCGCAGTGAATATGTGGCGCTATCCAATGCGTTATCGGGTTATTACCGGCACCTTGCTGAACGCACAGAACTGTTCCCCTGCTTTGATACTTTCTATGAGTACCTGGAAAATGAGTATACCGAAGTATTAAAAGCACATAAGGTCCGTGACATCGATTTTGATATGGGCAGCTTTTTATATGTCCTGCGGCCGTATTATAAAGGCGGGGAATTTGATTACCTGCTCAATGCCCGCGAGAACCTGGACCTTTTGGGTCAGCGGTTTGTAGTGATAGAACTCGACCAGATCAAGGAGCATCCCATTTTATTTCCGGTGGTAACGCTCATTGTAATGGAAATGTTCCTTTCTAAAATGCGCAAGCTCAAAGGGATCCGCAAGGTATTAACTGTGGATGAGGCCTGGAAGGCGATCGCGAACTCCGGTATGGCGGGGTTCCTGCAATACGCCTTTAAAACCATCCGAAAGTTCAATGGGGTGCCTGTTGTCGTCACCCAGGAACTGGACGATCTGATCAGCTCGCCCATCATTAAAGATGCCATCATCAACAACGCCGACATCAAGATCATGATGGATATGCGCAAGTTCATGCACAAGTTTGATAAGTTACAGGATACCCTGGGGTTGTCCGATAAAGCAAAGACCATCCTGCTTTCTGTTAACAAGGACAACCGGGAGATCTTTGTAGACATCGGCGGGCAGGTGATGAAGGTGTACAAAAACGAGTTATGCGCGGAGGAATATTTGGCGTTTACCACCGAGGGCCGCGAACGTGTCCGGGTGCAACAGGCCGCCATTGAACATGGCAGTATGCAACAGGGTATTATTGCGCTGGCCGCCGAATCCAGAGAGCGTTCTGGTGAGCGTTCTGAACGTTCTCCAAAAACAAGCAATCTTCAATCCATAAATAAAAAATCAGAAAATCATGAAAACAATCCTTTTAATGCTGCTGCTTAGCGGCACCCTGCTTTTGGGCTGTAAAAACAAGCAGACCGAAAATTTCATTCCCGGCACCTACGTCAGCGAAACTGATGGCAAATACGGGAAAGCCAGCGACACGCTGACCATCATTGCCGACGGTGAAGACCGTTACCAGGTCAGCCGGAGTATCGGCGTGCAGTCCAAAAGGGACGGTAAGCTATTGCCGCTAAAACTCAAGCGAACCCACTGGCAGGGGATTTATGACCCCCAGCGAAAAGAGATCAGCGATAACGCCTTTGGCTTTGTGCTCCACTTTTCCCCGGACAGCGGCTTTTTGAAGCTGCAAACCGCGAGATTTAACAAGATTGATTAACCGCTTAAGCCAATTTCCTGCTCTCCATTAAGAGAGCAGGTCAGGCAGAAGCTAAATTGAAGATGATGAAAAACTATTGTAAAATAGTAATGCCGGTCAGCCTGATTGTGCTGCTGGTAAGTTTCTCGGCCGAAAAAGCCGATGCCCAGATCGCCATTGTGGAAGTGATTAAAGCGGGCGTAAAAAAAGTGATCAAGGCGGTAGACCTGAAGATCCAGCGCATGCAGAACGAAACCATCTGGCTGCAAAACGCGCAGAAGGTATTAGAAAACCAGCTCTCTAAATTCAAGCTCACCGAGATTGCCGATTGGTCAGAGAAGCAGCGCGAACTGTACGGCAAGTATTTCGAGGAACTAAATAAAGTAAAAGCGGCCATCGCTTATTACCAGCGCATCCGCGAGATCACCCTCAAACAGGCGCATATCGTCAGCGAATATAAAAGCGCTTTTTCCTTGTTCCGCCAGGATGAGCATTTCACCCTGCGGGAGGTTGGTTATATGGGTCAGGTCTATTCCGGCATACTGGAAGAAAGTGTAAAAAACCTGGATCAGCTGTTGCTGGTCATCAATTCCTTTAAAGTGCAGATGTCGGACGGCAAAAGACTGGAACTGATCGAGCAGGCGGCTGAGCGCATCGAAGGCAACTATAACGACCTGAAAAAGTTTAATGCCAGTAACGTGATGCTGGTTTATGCCAGGGCCAAATCCATTGAAGATACACGCCAGATCAGCCGCTTGTATGGGATCGCCAATTAAACTAGGGACAGCAGGCATCGTTTGCCTGATGCTCAGCTTTTCCTGTAGCCCGCTTTTTGCCCAGACCTGGGGCGAATGGCTGCGCCAGAAAAGCACGCAGAAAAAATACCTGTATACCCAGATCGCCGCTTTGCAGCTCTATGCTGGCTACCTTAAAAAAGGATATGAGATAGCGGGCGATGGCCTGTCTATTGTCCACAGCTTTAAAAATGGGGAATTTGGTTTACACCAGTTATACTTTGCTTCGCTGAAAGCAGTTAATCCTGCCATCCGTAACAGTCCCGGAGCTAGTGAGATCCTGGAAAACGCTGCACGTATCCAGTCGCTTTTTGCAGGGATTGGCGGGTTACAATTGCCCGATGACCACAAAGCTTATATTAAAACGGTAAGGGACAATCTCCTGCGCGAATGCGGCGATGACCTGGAAGAACTGGAAATTGTCATAACTCCCGGCAAAGCGGAAATGACCGACGATGAGCGGTTGGGGCGCTTGGAAAAACTGACAGTCGCTATGCAGGACAAGCTTGATTTCAGCCGTCACTTTTCTCAGCAGGTAAAAATGCTGGTTCAGCAGCGAAAAACAGAAACTAATTCCATTGATCACTTAAAGCAGTATTATGAAACCGATAAATAAATTAATTGTCCTGGCGCTTTTGCTGCTCGGTTTTGCCGGGCGCAGCCGCGCCCAGTCTTTCGAGGTGCAGCAGCTTTTACTGAACGCCGAAAAATTGACCCAGTTTAAGGCCATCCTGAGCGATATGAAACGCGGGTACCAGACGCTGACGACCGGTTATAACCTGGTCAAAAACGTATCGCAGGGAAATTTCTCTTTGCATGAGACTTTTTTAAACGGGCTCATGCTGGTCAGTCCTGAAGTGCGCAAATACCATAAGGTAGCGGACATTTTAAAAATGCAGTCTGATCTATTAAAATCGTATAAGACAGCATACAACCAGTTCAGGGAGGCAGGCAGCTTTTCAATGCAGGAAATCAAATACCTGGATGCAGTATACAGCCAGCTATTTAGCCAAAGCCTGCGGCACTTAGATGAACTTACGCTGGTCATCACTTCAGGCAAGCTGCGCATGAGCGATGAAGAGAGACTGACCGCCATTGACCGCATCTTTGAAGGCATGCAGGATAAGCTGGTCTTTTTACGGGACTTTAATAAAAAGACCGCCGTACTCGCTATCCAGCGAATAAAGGAACTCGAAAACCTGAATCGAAGTAAACAGCTCTACCAGATCAATTAATTCAAAACATCATGAAACCATCATGATTATCAAAAGCATATAGCAACAAATTAATCATGATAGCTTCATCACCGTTAAAAACAATATAAGACAGATGAAAACAAAATTAATGATAAGCACGATCCTCGTGCTGACAGGGATCGCTTTTCCCTTATTTTCCCAGGCGCAGGGCGTAGCCACCGATGTGCATAGCCTGCAATCGGTGCTGGATAATGTGTACAAAGAAATGCTGCCGCTTTGCGGCAGGCTGATTGGCGTTGCCCGTGGCATTGCCGGGTTTGGCGCCTTATGGTACATCGCTTCCAGGGTATGGCGGCATTTGGCAGCTGCCGAACCCATCGACTTTTACCCGCTGCTCAGGCCGTTCGGCATCGGCCTTGCGATCCTGCTGTTCCCTTCGGTTATTGCGCTGATGAACGGAATCTTGCAACCCATCTCCGACGCCACCGGCGGCATGGTGACTGATTCTAATCGTGCGATTGCGGCGCTATTAAAAAAGAAAGAGGACGCGATCAAAAAGTCAGAGACTTACCAAATGTACGTCGGCGACGATGGGCAGGGTGACCGCGCAGCCTGGTATAAGTACACGCATCCAGAAGACCAGGACGGCAGCAAGGAAGGTACATTTGAAAGTATCGGAAACGACGTAAAATTCTGGATGGACAAACAGAGCTACGCATTTCGCAACAACATCAAGCAATGGATGAGTGAAGTCCTTCAGGTGCTCTATGAAGCGGCAGCCCTTTGTATCAACACCATCCGTACCTTTTATCTGATCGTACTGGCGATATTGGGACCTTTGGTGTTCGGGCTATCCGTCTACGACGGCTTTTCCCATACCTTAACCGTCTGGATCGCCCGCTACGTCAATATTTTCCTGTGGCTGCCTGTAGCCAATATATTTGGATCCATCCTAGGAAAAATCCAGGAAAACATGCTCCGTTTGGATATTTCCCAGGTCCAGCAGGCTGGTGATACGTTCTTTTCGGCCACCGATACGGCGTATCTCATTTATATGGTGATCGGCATCATGGGTTATTTTACCGTACCCAGTGTTGCCAATTACATCGTTCATGCCGGTGGCGGAAACGGCCTGTTGCAAAAGGTCAATACCCTGGTCAGTACGACTTCTCATGCCACCACTGCCGCCGCTTCCGGTGGGGCCGGTATGGTGCGGGATGCAATCAACCCGAACATGCAGAAAATACAATTGGGTATGGCGGAAAACGGAGCCTCAGGTGGCTATTTCGGTAGCAATAACGACTACCAGAAAAATAAGCTCTCCGGCAATTAATCATTCATTTAAACAAGAAAAATCATGTTTTCACAACTCAAAAACATCGACACCGCTTTTAAGCACATCAGGGCATTTAGCCTGGTGCTGATCCTGTGCTGCGCCGCCATTTCCTGCTTTGCGATTTACCAAAGTTTCAGGGCCGCTGACAGTGCGCAAAACCGCATTTACATTTTATCCAATGGCAAGGCGCTGGAAGCGCTCACAGCGGGACGACGGGAAAATATCCCGGTTGAGGCCAAAGACCATATCGGTACTTTCCACCAGCTGTTCTTTAACCTTGACCCAGATGATAAGCTCATCACTGCCAATGTCAGTAAGGCATTGTATCTGGCCGATCATTCGGCAAAAGCCCAGTACGATGACCTGCGGGAAAGCGGGTATTATGCCAGCCTGGTTTCCGGCAACATCAGCCAGGAAATTACCATTGACAGCGTGCAGCTTGACATTAACCAATATCCCTACCATTTCCGCTGTTATGCCACACAGCGCCTGATCCGGGCTACCGCAAAAACAACCCGAAGTTTGGTGACCCAGGGTTATCTGCGCAATGTGGCACGCAGTGACAATAATCCGCATGGCTTTTTGATCCAGCAATGGGAAACCATTTTGAATAGCGACCAAATTAAAAAGGGGGAATAACCATGTTTAGCAAGAAACAAAAAACAAGCAGCACCAACGCTGCTAACAAAACGGCAAACCGGATCGCTGCCAGCTTTGTCCGCAGGCAGCGCATGCTTGCAGATCGCCTAAGCAAATTTGCAGGTCGGTTTAACCGCAGGCAGCAAATGATCGCGCTGACCGCGTTTTGCCTGCTCTTTGGCAGCTATTGCCTGTACCTGATCTGCCATTCCATTTACTAACAAAAAAAATAGAAACATCATGAGAACACAACAATTAAACGCGCAGCAACTGCGCCACCGCAAATTCCTATTGGTATTGCCATTATTAATCCTGCCATTCCTGACAATGGCCTTTAAAGCAATGGATGGCGGTAAAGGCGATCCTAAAACTGCGGTCGTGCAAAGCAAAGGTTTGAATACCACACTGCCCGGCGCTGAAATAGCTGAAGAAAAGAATGCCGATAAGATGAGCATTTATGACCAGGCGGTTAAAGATTCGCTGAGAAACGATGACAATAATTTTAGCGGGCTGCATTTTAGCACTGAAAACCCAGCGGACAAACAGGAGCAGCAGATCAGCGAAAGGCTGAGCCGCATTTCCGAGGAACTGAACAAACCTCAAAGTTATGGCAGCCCCGCTGATCCCCATAAGTATAGCGCTTACAAAGACAGTGGCAGCGCGGAAGTCGAGCGGCTGGAAAAGCTGATAAAAACCATGGGTTCCGGCAAAGAAGCTGATCCTGAAATGGAGCAATTGGCAGGCGTACTGCAAAAGATCCAGGAGATACAAAACCCGAAATTAGTAAAAAATAAGGTGGCATCGGTTCCGGCAAAACCTGATAGCACCTACCACGCCATTCCTGCGGCCATTGAAGGCGACCAGAAAGTGGTGCAGGGCGCAGTCGTAAAGATCCGTTTGCTGGACAGCATGTCGCTCAAAGGCCAGCAGATCCCAAAAGGACTATTGCTGTTCGGTACCTGCCAGATCACCAACCAGCGACTGATGCTGAACATTAAAAACATCCGTTTAGGCACTTCCATTGTCCCGGTCGATCTGTCGGTTTACGACCAGCGTGACGCGATGGAAGGCATCGATGCACCGGATGCGGAACTGCTTGAAGCCGCAGGTGGCGGCGCCTCCGATGCTTTGCAAAGTATTCAGTTATTATCAATGGATCAGTCCATCGGCACCCAGGCAGCCGGGGCAGGCATCCAGGCCGCAAAAGGATTGTTTAGTAAAAAAGTAAAACGCATCAAGGTAAAGCTGCATGCCGGTTACCCCGTACTGCTGCGCAATAACAGACCGAACCAGTAAATCATTTATCCACTAAATTCAAGATCATGAACAACGAAAATATAGAATTCTTAAGCAATAACGTCAAATATCTCGGCTTTGAGGAAAAGGTGAGTAAGGATATGACCGATCAGATCAGCCAAGGCAAAAACGAGTTCAGCATCGGCACCAATCATGCCCATTTTGCAAACTCAGTCGATTATAACCTGCATTTTAAAAAGTCTGAACAGACCGACCGCTATTTCCTGAACCGTTATGATGCTACCCTGAAAAACGGTAACCCGGAGGAAGACCGTTCTCAAACCTTTTACATCAAAAACAGTAAAGGCATTACCGCGAAGGAAGCCTTTAATCTATTGGAAGGCCGCTTTGTGTACAAGGAAATGCTAAACAAGGAGCAGGAAAAATACCACGCCCGCTTAAAGCTGGATTTTGACAAAAAAGACGATAAGGATAATCACAAGTACATCCGCTATTCAGATTCCTACGGCTATAAGCTGGAAGACACTTTGGCCAAAGTACCGATCCGGGAAATGCAGGACGCGCAGCAAAAAGCAAACTTGATTAAATCCCTTGACCGGGGCAATTTGCAGCAGGTACAGATCGACACCGAGCAAAACCCAGGCAAGTATTATATCACCCCTGATCCGGTCAAAGGGCTGCGCATCTTTAACGAGCGCATGCAGCCGGTCGAGCATAAAAACCTTGGCTTAAATCTGCATTTCAAAAAGCAGCAGTCCGAAAAGAAAGCAGAAACAGTAAAAGAGCAGCAAAGTCCGAAACAAACCAAGCGCCAATCCCAAAAAGCTACTGAGGGAGAAACCGGAAAAAAGCAAAGCAAGGGGCAAAAAATGAAAGCCGCTTAAGATAAACAGGCGGAAGAGGAAGCGGCGTTAACGGGAGCGTTTGGCCGCCAGCAATACGCCTGTCTGACGGGGATAACCCAAAACAGTACAGCCAGCGTTCGCTGGCTGTACTGTTTATAAATTAGCCTGATTTTTTATAGTCAGCTTAAGCTGATTATCTTTATACCACAAATTAAATCCATGTTTGAACCCATATCCGTTAGAGCCTATATTTACCTGTATGTCGCTAATAACCCTTCCGAAAAAAAACAGGAGGTAGAAGAACGCATCCGCGAAACCCTCAGCGTTGCCCTTTCAGGCAAAAAATGCAGTTGCGGCAATCCCATTTGGGTAGTCGGCGGCGCCGATGCCGGTCACTACTGCTTTACCTGCATTACCGGTGAAACAATACCAAAAGATGATTACGAGATCGACGAACACCTGAACTACCTTAAAGCTCAATCTAACACTTAGTAAATGCTATTTTTTAGCTGGTCATTACTTAGGAGCATAAGAAAGGCAATACTTTGATTATCCAAAATGCGTTATAGATCAAACTTATCATAAACATCAATTAACCAAATATTATGGAAGAACTGAACCATATCGCACTGTACATAACGCATAACATGAACTTCACACAGGCAGCCAGAACCATTGACAAAAAGCCAAATGCGTTTCGTATGAAGTTCCTTAGTGAGTTAAAAGTGCTTTGTTATCATACCGGCTACGCATTAAAAGATTTCTGGAATCCCGAACTTAAATACAAATCGGCGGAATTAAAACAAGTGCTTGATCTTTACAACCTCATCTATACTGCTGACGGCGATTTGCGGGATAACCTGGAATTGATCGGCTTTACATTTTACCCCGACAATACACCGGAAACGGAAAGGCTTCCTGCCAAAAGCCGATATACCGGTTCCTATAAATATGATGATGTAGAGACCAACTTAAACCTTCAGGTAACCTGGCAGGACTGGCGGTTATACGATGGCAATAACCAGGACAAAGCTTTAGCGCAGGGCAAGGTCAAAGACCTGGATATACGCTCAGCAGTAGCACTTCTGATCACCTGGGGCAAAAACAGTAACCTGATCATGGCGTAAAACTATTGAATTGAATATTTCAATTTAAGGGCAAGCTTTCTACATAGCTTGCCTTTTTTTACATCATTAGTTTCTCCTTACCTCTTATCATGCAATACCGAAAATGCTTCCCTGCAACTCTGGTCATACCTGCTCAGGATTTCCCTATAATCTTTGCGATGGTCCAAATCCGCAAGCAGCGAAATTAGTCCTTGCATATTCGTTAAGGCATTGCTTAATTTATTGATTAGTTCTGCTTCCGGCTGCTTTGGATGTTGTAGCATAGCGATCATCTCCCTGCCCACGTCGATCAGCCGAACCGCACCCACAAAAGTTTCATTTTCAAAAACAGGAAGATGATCTGTTACGGATTGCTGCATCAACTCAAAAGCCTCGATAACTGTATTTTCAGGACTTAAGTGCGGTTTGATGAACTCGCTGTCCAGTACCAACCTGAAAGGCGGGTAAGGCACATCTTTCATCGTAATGATACCGATCACCTTAGAATCTTCATCGGCGACAGCCAGAAAGGATTGATCCTTTAGCCATTCGGCTACTTCATGCATTTCTTCACTGGCACAGATCGTAGTGAAGTTCTTAACAATGATGTTTTCAATTTTCATAGTAAAATACAAATGGTGAGGCAAACCCGTCCGCTAAAGAGGTACTGGTATACCCATGCACGAAACGAGCCGCCCCACCATTCGCATGATGCGGAAAACGCTCCCCGTGCATTTAAAAATTACCAGTTTTCTTTAGCGAGGATTGCAAACGCAATTTTTTTCAATAAAATTCTTTACCAGAGCCACCCCTTGGGCAACTGCTGATCCGGTACAAAAGTATATATTTTTACTTGAAGATTAGCAGTAGTTCAGTTCAGCCACTTCACCGCTATTCAAAACCATCCTTGTCAGAGGTATGGCTTAAAAGAAACTCTTTCCGGCGATCTCTGAAATCATTAAAAAACCCAAACTGCAAATGCCGGTTCATGCCTGGTGAGAAAAACGCCAGCCCTTTCACCCGCATTTCCATCCGCGCAGCAGAAGTACCATCGTACCTCCCGGTACACCTGCTTTTTATCCCGCACGTGAGATTGTAAATCATTTTGGCAACTCGTCATTTTCAGGCGAAATGGGAAAAAGGACGCGAAGTTGCGCACCTCATGGGATAGCTATTGCCAATTGCAAAAGACTACGGCATAAGCGGTTTCCTCCCCAGAGGGTCCCCTCCAATTATTCCGTTTCCTTTTGCTTTTTGGGTGCGCCTTCTGGGTGCTTTCTTTTTCCCTTTTCTTTTGAAAATAAACTTTAGTGGAAATCAGCGGGAAAAGGATTAACAGATTTTTTAAACATTAAAAACAAAAAAATGAAAACAAATCAAAATGCAAACGGCGCAGTACAAGGTACAATCGCTAAAACTACCGAAGTAGCAAAATCAACCATCCGTCCAAACCTGAACCTAAAAGACGCAAAAAATGAACCTGCAAAAGATGAAAAGCCTGTCCAAACTCCGCAGGGAGAGAAAACCGAAACTGCTGGCATTAAGACCGCAAATTCCCCAGAGACGTCGCACGAATCCTTTAAACCAGCGGGAGAACCCCAAAAGCCCGAATTAAAACTGGATGATAAACTAAAGGCACTAGGTGATTTGCACCGCATCAGCGTTCAGCGCATCAACCTGTTAGGCCGTATTGCAGAACTGGAAAGATTCGAGATAGCGCAGGCCGCAGAAGCGGACGAACTGGAAGCAAACCCGTATCAGGGTTGCAAACTGATTATTGAAGATGACAAAGGGAGAAAGTTTGTCACCAACACGCCCAACCTGATCCGTATGGTGGCGCAGTTCATTTTTGAGGCTTGCGAAGCCAAAAGAAAAGAACTGGAAGCCAAAATTGTATTTCCAGCCTAAAAACCAGTATCGCCCTTGCAGGTAGCAGGGGCGGTTTTTTTCATTAACCATTTTAAAAATCATCACCATGTTAGACGCATTTATAGAATACCTGAACGGCATCTATTACGAGGGTTACGCCGAAAACTTCAAAGAAGATAATCCCGATACCTTTTACCAGCAATTCGTCCAGTTCGTTAACGATTACCGCTAAAGCCATGAGATACGAAACAATGTTTATAATGGTCCGTGTGTCGGTACACACGCACCATGACAGCTTAGCCGATATGGTAAGCGAAATAGAAAGCAGTTCACTGGTTACCTTGAAGGACACCCCAAAAGTTAAGATACTGGAAACAGAGATTTTACTGTCAAGGGTACGCAATCCAAAGGTGAACCGAACCTCTGTTAAAGGTTAAGCTTATGCAGTGGTTTAAAGAATGCAGGACACTGGACGAGGTTAAAGCCCTGTATAAGAAATTAGCAAAACAATATCACCCTGACCTTGGGGGTGATAATGAAACCATGCAACAGATAAATGTCGCTTACTCAAGAGCCTGCGCAACAGCCATTAAAAACGATGGCAAATTTACAGCCGAAGAGGCCGAAGAAGAAATCCGATTTTCCGAAGAATATAGGGAAGCTATAGAAAAAATCATCCATTTGGAAGGCATTACTATCGAACTGGTCGGCAACTGGGTTTGGGTAACGGGTGGTACAAGGGTACATAAGGACACCCTTAAATCAGCAGGGTATTATTTTGCATCTAAAAAGTTAGCCTGGTATTTCCGAACAGGGGAATACAAAGTTAAAAACGGTGGCAAAAAAAGCCTGGATGAAATCAGGGCAAAGTATGGCGCCGAAGTAGTTAAAAGAAACGCAGGCACAGGCAGGCAGTATTTAAAACGCTAATAAGTTCATTAAAGGGGACGGTTTCGTCCCCTTTTAAATTTCAAAAAACTATGCTATCACATATAGACACAAACGGCCTTTTGCTTTTAGCTATCGGTTTATTGATCCGTTATATCGTCGGTTACCTGCGGTTTAACCGCAGAAATTTAGCGGGGTTGCAAATATATTCCAGCTATTTTAAAGGGATCATCTGTAAATCGCTGGAGGCGCTGATAAATATTTGTGGGCTATTAATGGTGGTAGCTGGCGCAATACTCATCTTGATAAAGATGTAAAAACACCTTTAAATCTTAAAAATTCGGGCGCGGCCCCCTTTGGGGGCACCCTTACTGCAATAGATTTTAAATAATATGATAACGACTTGTAATATCCATTGAATCCCGAACGTAAACCTAACTGAGACAGAATATCAGTATAACATCTCGATACGATTTTTTACATGTTTACTCTCGTCACGTCTCCAATCAGAATTGGTTTTAATTTCATGCTCCTTATCCTTTTGAACCAGTTTAAACCAGCTTAATGCCGGAATCATTCCATTAGAATGCAACTCTAATCTAATGACAAACTCATCTTTTGGCTTCCTGTGGTTATTGATATATTGACTTAGTACTGCTGGTGTAACATCAACCTCACTGGCAAATTCCTTGTCTTTTTTATCTTGTCTGCTAACATATTCATTGAGAAAATATCCAAAATTAAGCGATTCCTTATAGTCGTTACTACCTATATAATCCTCTAACTGAAATTTTAGCTGTAACAACTTTGAAAATATTTTTTCTCTTGGTGAGCGGTTTTCAAATTCCTTGCGACGGTTTGCCCAAAATTCCTTATCTGCCTGCTTATCTTCCTCAGTTACAGGCTTATTATCTTGTGAAAAAATAAAAGCGTCAGCCAGTTCATCGTCGCTGAATTTTGAAATGTCAATAACCTGATATTTTTTATTTTTCTTTTCCATCTTGATAGTACTTATGAATTAAATCCAATGAATTTTTCCCTTCGGAAATAAGAAATAACTTCGTTGAAATCAAATTGTATTTTTCTTTATAATGATCACTGATCAGCGTTTTTGGCTTTAAACAGATAAATCCTTGATACCCCACTGTAAAAGCCTCTTTGCAGGCAAACGCAATCATACATCCCGCGATTCGTTCATACTTCCGCTCTTTTCCTTTATTGTCTTTAGAAACGGCAATCAGACGTATCTCCATTGCAAGATCATCCGGTCTTTCAATGAGTGAAATCAACCCCAACGGTTCTTGTATGCCTTCTCCGGTCAATTTGTACACACTGTTCGCCTTTTCTTTATTCCAGTTAAAATCAAATCTCTTACTCTTGTTAATCAGGGCAATTTCTTTGGCATCTATCTTAGTAATAGAGACCCGAACTTCTTCGCCCGTATCGCTTGCTTTTACATACATTGCTTCTCAAATATACATAAAGTTTACCAAATAAGTAAACTTTAAAAGTAATTAATTTTGTTAAATCGGAGACTTTTTGCCTCAATGATTATCATGCATTTATACAGATCACTTATTGTTTTATTTATCGTATCAACTACCGAGGAATGCTCGGTAGTTGACATAATTTAACTTTACCATTTAAGATGCTGATTTATACGCGCCTTTATCCGTAAAGATCTTATCACTCAGCGCCTTCATATTATTACTGATCTTCCGCTTGGTAATCCGCGCATAGATCTGCGTGCTGCGCAGGTCTTTATGTCCCAGCATCTTGCCGACCGTTTCCAGCGGCACATCATTTTCAAGTGTTACTGTCGTGGCAAAAGTATGCCTGGCCGTATGCGTGGTCAGTTCTTTAGTAATACCACAGATGTCAGCCAGCTCCTTCAAATACACATTGTAACGGTAATTGCTGTTCACAGGCAATAGCTTTCCATTGGCAACGCAATAAGGATGATCTTTATACTTTTTGATGATGGCTAGTGGAATTGGCATTAGCGGTACTGTTTCCTCTGAACCTGTTTTTGAACGGTCTTTGGTGATCCATAATTTACCATCCACACCTGTAAAGATATTTTCAGGTTCCAGGTTATACGTGGTTTCATAAGCATAGCCGGTAAAACAGCAGAAAATATAAACGTCCCGCACTTCTTCAAGCCGCCTGATAGCAATCTTCTTTTTGTAAATCTTTTGAATTTCGTGCGCTTCCAGGCATTCCCTGTCTGGTTGCACATAGGTACACTTGAACCCATTGATTGCATTGTGTTTGATCCAGCCTTCATCGATCGCGCGGTCAATGATCTGCTTTAAGGTCTTTACATATTTCATGGCGGTATTTTCGCCAATATCGTCCATGATCATGTGGTGATAAAAATTAGTAGCCAGTGCCATTTGTATGTCGTCCAGCGCAAGGTCATTAAGCTTATATTTCTTTTTTAGGAAAACAGCTACCTTTTTTTCAAGGCGCTCATACCTGGCCAGCGTACCATCTTTGCCTTTTTTCTTACTTACCCGTTCGGCAAATTCCGTATTGTGCAGTTTAAATGCCTGCATCAAAGTCTTTCTAACGACTGCTTTTGGCATATACGCTTCCTTCACCATGCTGCCTGTGATTACAGCCTGTGAGGATTCCAGCAGGTTATAGCATTTTTCGATACCGGCTTTTGTTTTGGTAAGGTAGCTGTTGATCGCCTTTTGATCGGGACAGTCTTTATTCGCGCCCGTTTTCGCATCCCAGCAATCAGGATCGATCTTCTTACCGGAGGAAAATTCATCCTTTTTACCGTCCACAGTAATACGCACATAAATAGGAACCAGACCCTCTTTTGTCATCTTAGGGCGGTTTAAATAGAACAGAATGGAAAGATTTTCATTTACTTTCATAACCACATTTTTTAAGTGAAACAATGGTCCTTTAAATTGAAAATCAAGTAGATACAAGGTGAACTAAATGACATTCGGTCGCCTAATATCAGCAAAAACAACAGGCGACCGAATAGGCGACCGATTAGCTTGCATTTGGATAGTCTTACTTGTATTGAAATTCCCGCTTTTTAGCGGTTTAGAAGGGTATTTAAACAAAAATGGCCTTCTTTCGAAGGCCACCTGTGATCCCGCTGGGATTCCAATATCTTTAGATAAATGCCTTATATTCAGTACTTTATAAAATCAAATTCAAATAGTGTACCGCGAAGTATACCGAATTTTTTATATCAATTTGCTGTTGTTTCAGAACGTTTGTTACTCAAATATAAGAAAGAATCAATATAATTTAAATCAAAATAAGTAGAAAAATTATTGAGGCAAAAGCCCGGTTCTTGAAGTTTATCGGGTAAACTCCGTGACGGCTTTCAGCGTTAGATTTATGATAAGATGGGCTTTGTAAACACGAAATCGCGCTGACGTCGACAGTAGAAAACTGTTATCAGTGACAAGTTATTGGATATTGTCATTGTATATGCGTATTTTTATTGACCCGAACCAAATTAAACTTAGGTGTTAAAAAAATTACAATTAAAACTCTCTGACGCCTACGAAATTTGCGTTGCTGCAGAAAAAGTAGCAGGCATGGTTGTCAAGTTCGCGCTTGGCAAACCGCATGTGCTGATGATCGGCTGCGAACAGGGTGATATCCCGGCATGGGATGATTTGATTCTTTTGCATGAGGATCAGTCATTGGAGCATATCCAGATTAAGCGAAACTTCACGGAGTTCAGCGATTATGCGTGCGACCGTAATACCGACTTGGTTTCGAGAGGCGATAATACAGGCAAATTACGTAATTTGTCGCCACTAGATGATTCACTGGCAAGCCTGGCAACCTGGTCGGCTACCCATGATCCGGCCACAGTGACGCCCAAACGGAAGTTCCGTATTGAATTGCCAGCTCCGGAGGTTTTGATTAAACGCGGCCTCGAGGTGCGTCAGCTTTATGAATTTAGCAATAGCATCAGCGCTTCGACAACAGCGGCATCGCTGACACAGGCGGAGGCTGTACATACCCCTACACGAAATATTTTTTTATGGCTGAACACCTGGTGCGGCTTTTCGGATTGGGACCATATCCTCAAAGTATTCCGGCACCTGAAGGTTGAATTCGTAGGTACTGAAAGCAGCATTAACCGCCGCGCGGAGGAAACACTGGCCTTTTGTTTTAATGATCCGGAGAAAGTACGGAAAGAAATCAATAGCTTCATTACTGAAAATTCCACATATACGAGCCAAATAACACCAAGACCGCTGCTTGGTGAACTTCGCCCGTTTTGGCTTCCGGAACTAAAGTTATGGGCACAGTATATCAACAAGGGCTTGGGATGGGACGTTGGTGGCATCTGTGACCCTGACTTCGGCCATATCGAACGGGCAGAAAAGGTAGTAATAGAGACCTGGAACGAACAAAAACCAAGTGAATTGAAACTCCATTGCCAGTCTCCCCGTCACGAACCATTACCGTCCGCATTGCGGCGACTTATCCTGCATATGCCGGGCACTTCTGTGGCTTATATCCATGATCTGGCCCTCTGGCGTGAGCGAACGCTTGCTCTCATAGGCGGAACCTTAGGCAAAGATGAAGAAGACTGCCGCACCTTACCGCTTATCGAACTCGGTGCGAGACAAGCGCCGGCGGATATTCGCGAGATTCCCAATTCCGGTGATGCGGACAGTGAAGGCCGGTCGCTTGACCAGCAGATGGATGATCTGACCTGGGCGGTTATCAAAAATAAGATCAGTGACAAATTGCTGGTCATACCGGCTGGTGAACTTAGAACCGCGATGGAAGCGCGATGGCAATGCTGGCTTGCCGCGCTGGATGCCGATACCACTGTCAGGACGGGTTTTTGCCGCCAAATGCTGGTTCCTCACGCCGAAGGAAAAGCAATCGCCGGTTCACTGCGTCACGGGCCAAAGACCGCGCTATTGGTTTCCAAAGGCATCATTCTGCTTCTGGCCGTCGCGGTTGCCGTGTCGGCCAATGACGAGGGATGGCAAAAATTGAGCGGGACGACAGTCGGGACGCGCGCCATCCAAGTGTGGAGCGGCCCTGCTGATGATAATCATACTTTAAGAAATTTAGCGGACGAAGGGATAGAGGTGTTAATTGGCCGGGAACCCTTTAAGCTACTGATACTGTCCGCGGTGGAGAGCAGTATTTCCGAGATCACCGGTTCAAGCCTCAGTGACGGGCAAGAACCCTCGTATACATTGGCGGACGGGCACCAGCCGATGATCCTCACGCATTCCGGCAAGATCAAAGAAGCGCTGAGAAAAGGCGATCTCGCTATGCTGCGTACCTATTTGCCGGCGATCGTGGCAAAAATTAACGAAACACAAAAAGAGCAACTTAACAATATTGCGCCATGAACGAAAATTTAACGGCGCTGGCCGTAATACAAGCGATCGGCGAAAAAGCGGCCGGCAGATACCGGTTAAGAACTGACGATGCAGAAATACAACCATGGCTGGACTGTTACCCGGTCGATGGCGCTGACCGGGCCGTCCTTCGTTTAAAACGGCTGAGCAATAAGACAGACCACTGGAAAACGATCGCCATCGCATTAGTTCCCGAGCCTTCCGGCTTGCAGCAGTCGTTCAGTTGGATCGCTGCGATCAAAGATGATCTGCTTGACCCGGAATCTGCCGATCTGTATTTTATAGGCGCAGTTACCGGTAGCGAGGTCTCCATGGATTTCTGTACCAGTATTGAAACAAGAGAGCAATTCTGCCGTAAATATATTCTCCGGCCTGGTGAACAGATCACCGACTTGATGAACAGAACGTTCCTTTCATCCCTTACCGACCATACGCTGGAAACAGAGATCGTCGACCCCCTGAATACCGCCATTCAGCAGACCGGGGCACGATTAGCGCATTTCTCGGTAGCGCGACAGGTTCATTGGCGTGATGCCCTGTTATCCGGCGAAACAGGTGCAGCGCTAGTCGATGCGCTTTTTAGTGAAATTTCTCAAAATGATATGTTGACAACCGATGAAACATCTGCAGAAAATTAAGCTTTCCAACATTCGCCGATTCGGTGAAAATGTGGAAATTAGCCTGGCAAAGGGTGTTACAATTTTACTGGCGCCCAATGGAACGGGTAAAACCGCCTTATTCGAAGCTATTGAACTGGCACTGACAGGTGGGATCCGCCGGTTAGGAAATAGTGTCGACCCTATTATTCGCGACAAGGAAAGTCTTGCACAGGTCCGCCTGGATTTCGAGGATGATCATTTTTGCGAGGTGTCGCTAACAAAAGGCAATGCTCCGATACTAAGCGGCAATCATGAGGAACTTTTTGGAAATGTAGAAAAACAGGACCTGCCTTTTTTATTACAGCTGACACATTTCCTTAATCAGCAGGGCAATAATTGGTTTGTAAATGCCCACGGGACCGACGGCGGAAGTCAGCTTGATCATTTGTCGATCGGAAGGGAAGCTACCGAGGTCAATCAATTAATCCCTGCGGCAAAAAGGGCCGCAGGTGCGGAACTACAGCAGGCCCAACGCGACTTCGACGAGATCAACCTCCTGTGGACTAACTGGCAAACGCTGCTTGGTAAACGAAATGATCGCGCTATCGCACCGGTCAATACGCTGACGGCTAAAGCTGATCTATTAACCCAGCTAAACGGCATCGCTGTGACTTTGCCGGATTTTCCTGTTCGTAAAACTGACCAGTTACTTGCACTAAAAATTATGGGCGGGGAAATGCGCACCGCGCTGCAGTCGTTTATCAATGCGCTTAAAGACCGCTTGAACGAGTTACAAGCACTTGTGCCGTTACCGGATTCTCATCAGGAATTAACAAAAGAAATAGCGCGGCTGAGACAGGAGCTACAGCAAAAGCAGCTGCAATTGGAACAATACCTTACACAGGCGACGCAGGCAGAATCCGATCTTAAATCCTTGCGGGTCGCCAAGGATATTAAGCAAAATGAGAACTTTCGTTTACTTGAACGTAAAAAAGTAATAAACCAGCGGCAATTTCTTGACGAGCAGGTAAAATCGCTTGAACAGCTGGCTAACTTAAAAAAGGAAGAACTGCTTGCAGCGACACAGCAACAGGATTCCTTAAACAACCAGATCGATGCAGCCGAGCAACGGAAAGCTTTTTGGCAAGCCATCGAACGCCGCAGAGAAGTAATTGCCGGGCAGGAACGTTCGCTCGCCCAAATGGAAGATGCTCAAAAGACGATCAACAGCTTAGGCGCTTCCAGAGATACGGTTACCAATTTCACCCTGCCGGATCAGCAAGATGTTTTGCGGGAGGCGGAAACAAACGCAGCATCGGCTTTAACAGCCGAGAACAATGTCCGGGCAGCGTTAGCGCAATCGGAAACTGCCTTAAAATCCCTGACCGCAGCCAATGACGTGATAAAACAGGCATTGGCGCTAATTGCCAGCAAGTACCCCCAAGACCGCGGCGATTGCCCGGTTTGTGCCGCCGTATATCTTCCTGAAGAATTGCAGCGCCGAATGCTGGTTAAAGTCAATGAAGATGATCCCGGAATCAGTGCGCTGACAGCGCTGGTGCATCAAGCAACCGGAAACCTGAGGCGTGCCGAAATGGAGCGGTTAGCTGCAGAGACCGCTGTACAGCAACAAAAAGAAGCGATTTTAACAACGGAACTGAAGCTGGCATCGCTAAACGAGCAGGTACAGGCCAAATATACGACCTATTTCCCCGATGCAGTCACGCCGACAGCAATAGTGGACCTGCTTAAGCAACTTCGGGACGGGATAGCTCAAACCCGTCAGCAATTGGAAGCAGAAACCGGTGCACAAACAATGCCTTCGGATGAAGATACCTTGGTCATACTTTCGGAGCAATTGATAAAGGTCAACGAACGCGTCCTTAAGCTGCTGGAGGAGCTCAACCAGCTGAGTATTGCGCTCAACGACGCGTTATTGTCCAGGAATAAAGCCGTAGAAGATACTGCCGACTGGGTAAACGCAGATGAACTTACCGGCTTAATTCTCTTTAATGAAAAAGAACAAGCCGAAAGTGAGCGTGCTGTTTCGGAACTGCAGCGTCGCCTGGTTAACTTGCAAGCTGATATCAAAGCAGCGCGTGACGCGGTCCAAACGATAGAAATGGAGGTCTCGGCGGCTACGGGAAGGCTGAGCGAGCTGCGCAGCAGGTGGACAAATGCCAAACTTACCGGTGAAGTAAACGCTGAAAACTTGAGCACGGTTATTCAAAATGCCGATGTCCGGATGAACGCATCGGAACGGCAGCTCACCACATTAAACGAAGTCGACCAGGAGCTGAGCAGGCTTCAGGTCATTGAAGAGGAGTTGAAGATTGAACAGGATATCGAGGCGACCCGGGGGGCGGTTTCAGAAGCTATTTATCAGGCTGGACTCGAAGAACGCTTATCAAAAGCAAGGCAAAAACTAGCCTGGGTACGTTCGAACATTGAAATACTCAACGAATTATCAGCCAAGCTGAACGATGAGCTGCAAATCGTTTATGAACGGCTGCGGTCCGTAAACCCGCTTTGGCAAAGCTTGCTTAAGCGTATTATTGTAGAGCCAAGGTTTTCTTCGACCGCGCTCGATAGTTACGGTCATTATAAAAAATCCCATGCCAGTGTGAATGTGCAGCTTCATGAAAGCGACGTGTTGGTTTCCCATGTTGCCAGTGAAGCCCAGATCACCGATCTGCAACTTACCTTTTTACTGGCGATGGCGCATAAATATCATTGGACACCTTGGAAAACGCTCTTATTGGATGACCCGACCCAGCATCATGACCTAGTGCATGCCTCGGCGGTATTTGATTTATTGCGCGATTTCGTCGCCGATTATGATTTCCAAATCATTATGGCAACGCATGATCCTGTCCAGGCAAAATTCTTTATGCGCAAACTGGAGAATGATGGCATTCCGGTAAATATCATAACGCTGGGAGCAGCTGAAAATGGCGTGTTGGTGCGTATGATCAGCCAATCTCTTACAAATTGATTTAGCACAATTGGACTATTTCCGGCTGCAAAGTCTCATACCAGTCCACGAACTTAGGAAGAGCATTAGGCACACATTTTTGTGATAACAAATGGGAGAATATTAAGGTGAAATTGGAAGCACGCAAACCTGTTAGGCTTCTATCTGCTGGCGTATTTGAACGAGCAACTATTTGCTTGTTCAATCTGAAATGAAGAACTAGTTTTTCATTTTCTGCTTATAATAGTTTTTTTTGTTCTATTTGCTCTTCTATGGTTTCCTTAACTTTAAAAACTTCACCTTTTTCAATATCTATCTTTGCCAGTTCTGCCGAACTAAATTCATACATGGCAATTCTGAAGGAGTTATAAAAACTATCCAATTCATCGTCGTCAATGGTTTGAAAAATTTGATATATTGGTTTAGGCTGCATCTTCTTTTTTTCCATGGCTTGTTTCCAGATGTGATCGATATTTTTAACAATTATATCATTAACATGTTGCCGTATTTGTTTGCGAATGCCCCCGCTGTATTCAACTTCGATAATCATGAGTTTTCCTGCCGTTATTTGAAATAAGTGGTTGAATGCACCAACGAGCTTTGTTTCAACATCTTCTTTTTCCAAATCTCCCGGACAATTCCGCAGTAGGTAATTTATGATATCATTATTGATCTCTTTAAAACTCTCGAAAGAAACGGCATTTGGGTTATGGGCGAACTGGTTTCTTATTTCCATTAATTTCAGTGAATGGGCATATTCAGTTTTACTTAGTTCTTCTAGATCATAAAGCAGGTCTATTTTTGACTTAAATGGCAGTGCGCTGGAACTATTGCCCAATGTCTTACTGTCCTGCTTAAACATGCGAAAAATCGCCCGAAGCGCGCTGCTCGATGTCTGCTCCAGCCTTAATACCTTACTTATAACTGCACTTCTCAGTTGCATATTTTGAGGTTTCCATTTTTCCATATCTTTAAACTTTTAAGTAATTAACGCAATTTTACTGATAAAATGGAAAAGGACAACGGAACCAATGGTTTTGACTATCAAAAGTTTATGGAACAGGAATTTCCTAAAAACAAAAATGAACGGCCATCTTCCACTACTTTGATAAAGCATATTGACAGAATTTCTGCTTTGCTTTTTGACTGCGCATTACAAGCTGTTAAAGTTGCACCTTCATCGGCTGAAAATTTTCAGATAGCGCACACGAATACGAGGTATATTATTGTAAGCAATTATAGGTTAAGGGTAATCAATTTGATAAAAATTCTTGATGGTGTATTTGATATAAACGGCAATGTGTTTTTTGACGATGCAACCGCTAATATTATGGTTAGGAGTTTATTAGAAAGTTATCTTGTGTATTTCAGGTTGTACAATGAATGTTCAGAGAACCTGGTGCAGCAGCAGCTTTATTTTAATTTGTATGAGTTATCATCTATACTACAATTCAGGAAGCAGCGTGAAGAAGTATTTAAAAAGGCTATTAGTCCCGGACCTATAATAGATTTTAAACCAGAAGTAGACGACCTGATCGATATGCTGGAAAAAAATAGCGAGTATGAATTGGCACCTGAACAATTACGCAAAAATGTCCAGGCTGTAAAAGCAGGTAAAAAAGATTATTTAAGTTATATGAATTTTACAGCAGCCATTAAAACTTCTCCTCTCCCGACTAATTTTGCGACTCACTATTATTCATATGCGTCAGCCTTTGCCCATTCGGAAGGTTTTAGTATAAAATATGCACAAATGCGTTTTGAGAACAAAAAAGAATGGCCGGCAAGCAACGAACTCATAAAATTTAAATTGCTTGCTGATTGCCTATATATTACATCTCAGTTTTTGAGTTCCTTTATTGAATACGATCATACCCAATTGGAAGACGAACGTGAACGGGAGGTTTGGGAAGTAGTTTCATTGGCTGCCTATTACACCTCAGCAATGAATAAAAATGATTAAACAACAATTTCAATTTATAGTGTTTCGGGGTTATCCAGTAGCGTTTTTTTTCAGCCAGGTAAACGAATAAGGGGTTAACCCAAGTTGATGAAACAATTGCTATTATTTTCGATTCAAATAAACTTACTGATATGTCAAGTAACTACTCCACGAATTGCTTAACATATCAGTTTTGATTTACGTCAGCCTGGTAGGGCGTCGTTAAAAAGATCTCGTTCCATAACCTTTACTAATATTCAGATCACGAAGTTTGTTGAAGAGCTCTACCATTGTGCCGTTTTCCATAATCCATTCCATAATGATCTGAAGCATTTCGTCGGCATCGGTGTTATAAGTCATCCGGCCATCACCGCCGCGAGTACCATTTTTTTTGATTCTTTTCCCACGGGTCAGAAACGTGTTTTTTTCTTCATAGATGAAATCTCGCGCAGCTTTGTTAGAAGGGCCCTTAGGTAAATGCGCACGCAGTAACCTGTTAATACCTTTGTAATAAAGGTCAAATTTCTTCTCAGGATCATCAATATTACTTAGGGCCGTTTGAAGAATTTCTCTTTGTCTTTCCAGGTCACCTGCTTGTGAAATAATCAGCTGTTCGCCTTTGACCCGATCAGACGCTGCCAGGATATTCTGCTTAAGCAGTTCGTCTGCTAATTCTTTTTCAGTTTTTTTGCGCTGTTCCGGTTTGTTCTCTTCTTCGGCCATAGTAATTAAATATTAAAAATGTTTTCCTTTAAATAGTTTACGGTATCTTCAACACGCTCCTTATCAAATGGATCGATATTGATATCCTTTAAGGCCAGCTTTACGTCGGCCTCAGTATGTTTGTATTTAGCCCAGAAGCTTCCTTTCCCTGTCGCATCCATATCCCAGCAATAAAAATTATATATCATGGAAGGATGGATCTGGTGCTCCCTTGCAAAGTTGGCCACTACTAAAGGGCTGTCGATATATTTGTAAATAAACCTGGAACGCTCAGCAGGTAAAAAGTAATCACGGGCAAACTCATCAGCTTTGTCTTCCTGTAGCAAAAAAAGATCGGCTTCACCGGTTAAATGAAAAACATTACGTTCGATTTCGTCAAAATCGAAAATTACGTGGTGCAATTCATGCAGTAAGGCGAACCAAATGGTCGCATATCGTTTGTTAAGATCGGTCAGAACAATACAAGGTTTGCCGTTAATGATGAAGGTTGCGCCTCTGACCTGTGTAGTCTGTAAATGCGGTTGATAGATTACGCTAACTCCTATGTTATACAACGCCTGGGTTACTGTCCGAAGCCCTGTTGTTACGTTCATGCTATACGGTTTGATCTTAGCAATAAGGTCTACCAGTTTCATCTTATCATAAAGATTAGGATTTTTCAGGCAATCGAAATGCGCGTAAGCCGACCTTACCCAAAATTCGCGCATGAGGCTACTTTCACTTTTCTTTGTTTTGCTAAATGCAGGAATGATTTGCTTATTTGAATATTGAAAAATGGATTTTAGTCCGAAATAAGTAACAATACGTTTTTCTATTTGATCAAAATCTGTTTTCGTTGTCAAAAAGCCTGATTTCGCCAGGCTTTTGATGTCAAACGTCGACAGGATATAAGATTTCTTTTTCGCATCTTCCAATTCGCCTACCATTTCCTGTGGCATATCATTAAGGAATAATTTTAATAACGCGTCCATTTGCAGCCCTAAGAACTGCCCAAGCTTCAATAAATTAATTACATCAACTCGTTTGGCTGACCCATCCAATATGCCCTCCAGGGTGCGTTTTTGCATGTTCAGCATTTTTTCTGCCTGGTTAATCGTGATGCCGTGTCGTGTAAGCCGAGCATCGAAAATTTCCTTAATTGAATTGGTTTCACCTTCCCACAGGTCAACCGGGGAAAGCATTTTGTAGAATTCGTTAAGAAATTGGTTTTCATCCATGGTGTAACAAAAATGAAAATAATTACTGGGATATTCAAATAAAAGTTATGTAAATTTACATAACTTTTTAAATTTTATTCCATGCCTGCTTTTCCAGTTGCCGAGCCAGACGCCCACCATGATTACGCGCACAGTGTGACATTGGATAGAGATATACATATCTCTGAAGTTACTCAACGCGGCCGAAAAGGTTATAAGTGTATAGGTTGCCAGCGCGAGATGCAAGCCGTATTACCCAAAGTCCAAAATTATCGACCTTATTTCCGGCACGATGCAAAATTTATCAAACCCGGTGATAAATGCACTTTTAAAGATGAGGATTATAGGCGAAAGCTTGCCGCCACGACACTGGAGCTCAATAAAGAAATCAGGGTGCCTCCGGTTTACAAATATCCCCCTAAAGGTGAGGCCGGGTTGGCGCTGTTTCTATTGCCGGGAACTGTCATTGCCGCGAGCCGTGTTGAAAAAAATAAATATTTTTTTGAAGATCACAATGGCAACATAAAATCAGATTTTAGATATGATGGGCCACAGGAAGAATTGTTATTTAAGGCCGATATAGTATTTTATGACGAAAACGATGAGCCTATACTATTTATTCAATTAGGTAAAAGAAAAAAGTTAACCGTAAATGAATTTGCCGGATTAAAACGGCTGCGGGTTAATACGATCAATCTAACAATACCAAAGCAATCTGCCGAGGCAATAGAAATTTCTCAAAAAAAGGGCGACCGCGCCAAATGGTTATACCACGATGATGAACAACAAATCGCTTATTTTTCAGTACCCACCGATCTTGGAGATGGAATACCTGCAATTGATGGAGACCCGGATAGACTTTCTGAAGAAAGTTACGACTGCCGAAAGGTACAAGTTAACAATCTCATACGAGCACTTGGCCGATGTTTGGAATCAGAACCGTACCGCACGGCAGAACGAGCAGTTGTTACAGCTATCGGAAGAACTGAACTCGCAATCAAGCGAGCTGGCGAACAACGGATTGTTTTTGAAGAACGCTACCGAAGCGATGCTGAAACAACAAATCGCGGAGAGCTGGATGAAATTGAAGCAAGACGAGTTCAATTTAGAACTACAAAAGCAGGACTTAACGGACGTTATCAACGCCTGGACGAAAGATATCAGTCAACAAAACAGCGAATTAGAGAAGAGAAAGCATTACTTGATGCAAACATCCGGCAGGAAGAAATCGCGCTTGGCGGAACAGGAAAAACAATTGAACAACTACAAGACGATGCTGACCGAGAGCACAAAGCAGCACGAGATCGATTGGATGAACAATTTGGAAGAGAACTCGAATCAATTGGAAGTGAGCAAGAACGAGTGGAACGAGCTATTGCAATTGAAAGAGCAGCTATCGAGCGATTACGCGCAGATATTACAAATGCACCAGCAGAACTTATCAGAAAGCAACACAGCCAGCGAAGCTATCATGAGCGACTTGAAGCAGCAGAAAAAGAAATTATCGGTGGACTTGAAAAAGAGCGAGATGGAAGACAAGAACGCGTTGAGGGAGCAAGAGGTGATCTTACAGCGCGATTTGACGATTTACGAAGACAAACTGCTCTTGCCGCTGAAACGAAGATATTGAAGGAGGAACCGGTTTGTCCCGACGACTTAAAGCACTTAATCCTGCAAGAGGATATGTTTTGGCTATCGAGAATGGCAAAGCAGATAGCCGAAGACTCCGTAAAGCGAAGGAATTTATTGGAACAGCAGCTTTCCAATCTTGGCTATCACAGCTTCAGCGTAAATCAACTAATTGAAGTAGCAAATAATTAATAGGTTGTACTTATGCCGCAAAAACAATATCTAACACCTGAACTCGTCCAATGGATAATTGAGCAAGCTAAAGACCCGATCTGGCAAATGGGTGTTTTGGCCTCTATTAAGAAGCATTGGTTTGGAATCCTGTCTATTTCGAATGGTGGCTTAATTCACATTCATGGCAACCAGGATACAGGCTGGGCGCATATAATGAGCAGGCATGGTTATTATTCAAACGATCTTTACTTTGGCGATGGCGCTTTAGGCGATCCAAGTCGTTTCCAATCTTCTGGTATTCCTATTTTTGACTGGAGGCAAATAGCTGATGATGTCTATGCGCAAAGTATTATAGACACTAAAGAACATCCCGACGCGGCATTATTCATAAAGTATACCGGCAAATCGGAACGTTTTACCCGCTCAGGGAACGAACCTAAAGATTTTGTGCTGATACTCTACCGGGATTCGAAGATTGTGCATTCAATATTCCCAAAAAAAAGCCTTCAGGCTGATACACCAAAATCAAAACTTCGTGATTTCAAACGGGCGTTGGATCATGTCACCGGTGAAAAACCATTAAATGGCGAATTCCTGACGATCCGAATTCCATATGTCAATAAAGAAATTATTAAACGATATGTAATCGTCGTCCAAATTGAACTTAATACGATGCATGCACTGGCGCATTTGCAAGTAAACTGGCCAAACGGTCAACCCCGTTACAGTATTCATACGCTTCTCGGTTTTGATGTAGATTTGCAAAAGTCGGATGTGGATGCAAACGATATAAAACTTACCCGTTTTATCAACAGCTTTACTAAGTATTGCGATTTCGGGCACATGGAAGAAGTAATGGCCAGGACCGAAAAACATCTTTTTGCTGATGCTTAGTCCTCGCCAAGATGCTGGTCGAAAAATTCAACACAGCATTCGCGCCAAGAAACAATTGGTTCCGCGATTGATCCTCCCTATTGGTGAACATACCGGATTTATTCGTTTTTTTCATTTACATTGTTTATATTTTCAGCAACATGATGTATATCGCTATTGATACCTGCGTCTGGTTAGAATTGCTGAAAGTGGATACCCATCCGCCGTATAACCATTTCGATGAACTTTTTTATTGGCTGGATAATAAGTACCTGACTTGTATTACGACACAAAATATGATACGGGAATGGGACCGGCATAAGGTTAATAGTAAAAGCACCCTGCTGCAAGCGCTGAAAGCAATCAGTAAAGACTCAGCGGAAATATTCACATCGACAACCCCAATCGATACCATTTATTCGCCAGACCTGGTGGAATCAGCTTTAGATAACCGCATAGCTAGGCTGGATTTTTTATTCAAATCTGTGGCTGAGGTTGCAGTTGAAAACGAAAATATATACGTTAAAGCGGCCAGGCGAAATTTAGAGTGCTTACCCCCTAATCATACCGGGGATAGTTATCGTGACACGATCAATTTGTTGAGCCTAACTGAACACTTAAAGCATAAAGTCGGCGTGCCTTGTATTTTCACGACCATTAATTATAAAGATTTTAGCGACACGAAAAATAGATACCATTTACATGAATTGCTGGAGCCCGAATTTAACAGCTTAGGCTTACAGTACATTTTCTTTGATAACGATAAAAAGAATTTTGCCCGAAAGCTATTTGACGGCACGCTTCGAAAATTACTGCCGAGTTTCCTCGATTATCTGAAACTAAAAAAGGAACAGGATGAGAAAGCTAAGATCGCCAAGGTGCGAAAAGTTCATGATGAAGATATCGATATTCCTGATTCTGATTTCGTAACAAATTGCGTAGAACTCGACCGTATTGCCTCGAAGAGTTCCCCAACAGCATTAGATCAGCATTTGTTGAGCTATCTCTTCAATCAACATGAAGGCTATGAAAAATATTTTTTAAGAAAACTGGCAGAAAATGGGATGGTTTGAATATTTAAAATCCAATGGTCACTTTGCCCCGGAAAAAAATCCGCAGCCAGTGAAAGTGAAGAATGGCTTCAGCACGCCCCGTTGGGAAGCGTTGGATTATCTCGAGAAAGTTGCGCAAAAAATCGCCGATGGTGATGCGCAAAACTATATAGATGAAATTATAGCAATCATCATTAACGCTTCAGAAAAACCAGTTGATAATTATATTTCCTGGTACCGTCTGATAAGCATCTTGTCCAAACTTCCCAACAAACGTATTCCCGTTGAATTAATAGAATTTCAACACGTGTGGGTAAAAAGCCAGTTCGATACAGGCCTTCAAACTGCTGAAATCGCCGAAAATCTCCTCCCAAAATTTCTAACCGGTAAGCCAGACGATACCCAAAAGGCATTGATGATATTTACCCAACTTTTTGCCATTTCCATCTTGGATCATCCTGCTGACCGGCAGGATACCAGAACCTATGAAACGGCCTACGACCTTTATAACCTGCAAAACGCTTTTGTGGAATTAAAAGTCCTCGAAAAAGTCAATCAATATCTTGGCACATCCGCGCTAAACCTATTGGCTGACCAGGTTAATATCTTATTACGGGATCATCATCGGCATTTTGACATTAAACAAGATGATAAAACCTATCATCTTTCCCTAATACCCATATCAAGCAATTTAAAGGTCGTGCTGTTTGATGAAAATGAGGATTATCTTCAGGATGGAGTTGTTGAAAAATATGCAGACGAAGGCCCGTTATGGCCGAAATTATATTTTACGAAATTTTTCAGCGACGCCGGTTTAACCGGAACGGAGGTAACCGCGGCGATAGAGCACGCTGAGTTTACTCTTACGCATGATCTCGAATCCATTATGGGTTTTTATGGCATCCGCGACCTGGAAGAAGAAACGGAAAGTGGTTATGCTCTGCTACATACTTTCAGCTATATCCTTGTCGAATGGTTATCTTATCTTGCAATAGAAAAATCAGCAGAAGCGTTGCCCGTATTACGAATGTTTGCGATGGAAAATCGTTTCCAGTTGCCTTTCTTTAAACGTATATTATTCTATGTTTTCTCAAAGAACTGGTCCGCTTTGAAGACGGTCTTTTGGGAGATAAGCGGTACTACTGATGAACATCAAATCTTTTCAGAGCACTTGTATCATAAAGAGCTTTACCAACTACTGGAATCCGTCAGCGAGCAATTAGATGAAACCGACGTTGTTAATTTAAAAGAAATTATCCGGCAAGGTCCGGTCGGCGAAAGACATAATGGTCAAACACCTGAAGCATGGAGGCACCGTTGGTTGCAAGGATTAAAGTCGAACATTGCTTTTAATGAAAGTTTCGAAACGTTGTCCGCGCAGATTACACCGGATAAAGATTATGCAGAAGAAGGCAAGGTATTGGTAAGAGTCGGCTCGGTATCACCATATACACCCGAGGAAATTTTAGCGCTAAGTATTGATGACCTCTTGGACATGCTATTGACTTTCCGCGACCGCGATCGCTGGGAAGATCCAACGGTTGAAGGCCTCGGTGAAAAATTGCAAGAAGCAGTAAAGCAATGCCCCGAGCATTTCATCCATGAATTGCACAAACTCTTAGGAGTTGATTATTTCTATGTATACCACATTATCTGGGGGTTCACAAACGCTTTAAAAACGAATCATTTATTTGATTGGTTGCCGGTACTTCATTTCTGCCTCCAATACATCAAAAGTGAGGATTTTATAAACGATTCACTTGGTACTGCCCATGAAACGCGGGCAAGCCAGGATTGGGTTTTTGGGCAAGTCGCCTATTTGATTTCAGAAGGTACACGGGCGGAAGTTGGTGGCTTCGATGACGACGGTCTTCTTGCAGCAAAAGAAATAGTTATAACCATTGCAAATGATTTAAAACCCAGTCCTAACGTCGGCACTGAAGCGGTACCGGATTTTGTAATGCATTCTTTGAACCACACCCAAGGCAAGGTAATGCGATCTATCCTCGACTGTGCGTTGAAGGAGGCAAGAGATCGGAATGCCCCAGTGGGCGGCTCAAATTGGGAACCTGCGCTTAAAATAGCATTTGAAAAAAATTTAAGACGGGAAGTTTTAGACGGTTACACGTTACAGGGAATGTATTTATCTCAATTTATGTTCCTTGATGATTCGTGGCTTCGAATTCAAATCGTCGCTCATCAACAACTACCAAAATTGCCATGGTTGGCTTTTATGGCCGGTGTTGCTTTCGGCAAACCAATCTCCGGTGATTTTTACCCGATCATGCAACCGCATTATCAACGGGCACTGGATGACAACCTAATTGATCTACACTATCACCAAGGCTTGCTACGGCATTTTGTAGCTTATTACTTTTGGAATTATGATATCGATTACAAAGAAACCTTTCTGTATAAACTAATCAACCGTTATCCCAATCAGTATACACCGTCCCTGGTGCAATTCTTGAATACACAGATTGCGTCAATTGTAGCCCTCGAAGCTACGGAACGCCAGGCACTGACAAATAAAATCATTCGAATCTGGAAACACTTATTGAAATTATTTAGCGGAACAAGTTCAGAGGGCGACAGCGAACCATTAAAAGGGATCATCCGTTTTGTTACCGTACTTTCGAAACTGGATCAAGAAACCACAAAGCTTATTATAAATACATTATCTGTAGATCCGACATATGGCAGAGGCCAGTTTATGATTAAACAGTTAACCCGGCTAAACGAAGATACGGATTCGAAAAAATTTGTCGCAATTATTGCCGGTGAGCTGGATTACACCGCGCATTATCAGCCTGATGTCTTGAAAAAAATGCTTACGATGCTTTACGATTCAGGCGAAAAGGATGCAGCAAACGGTATTATCAACCAATTGGTAATACTCGGGCACCATTATTTAAAAGAATTATATCTTGCTAATAACTCCCTATAAGCTAGTTTATAAGGTTGGCAACAATCTGAGTATGATCAGAACAATGATAATTGCACCATAGCAATCTTTACTTTTTCAATATCACGAAGCGTTGCCAATATTATTGGTTGTTTATCATTAGTGGTATCGGTACTACCAACTCTCGATGTCATTTTCATTTTCAAATCATTTAATGCGGCAGTAAAAGCCTGGTCACGGTGGTTGAATTTCTTATCATAAACCGATAGCGTGTATCCGCCACCGGCGCATCCAAAACTATAACTCATCGCATAAGTCCAAAGCCCATTTGGCCCATGTCCTATGGTAAAAGTGCTGTGGTTGCCGTAGCGGCGCGTATCGCCGAAAGCGTGTTCTTCGGTGTCAAGCCATTGCGGACGCTTAAACCAACCATATTTGTCAAAAGCAATTTCGGTAAAGCCGAACTCTAAACCTTTGCGGTAGGCGTGCAAATTCATGGCAATCGCTCTCAAGCTATCACCAAAACTACGGAACCAATCAAGATGTTCCTGTGCCCCATTTTCTATGGCCGACAACATTTCGTTGAAAATATCTGCCTCATATCGAATAAGGTAATTATCTACGATGTAATCTTTGATTTGATTTTTTGATTGAAGATTTAATACCAGGCTTTCCATAACATTACATTTTAGTTTTTTAATGCAAGGATTTTAAAAGCACGGTGCGCGGCTGTCAAGGGCCCGGCTGGTGCCGGGTTTCATAAACCCTTGACGGCTGCGCAAAGGGCTTTATCTTTGCTATTAAAAAACTCAAATGGTTAGGAAAGCTTGTTTAATCATACAATAAGCAAACCGTTGATGAAGGGGAAAAAGCAAGGGCCTGCCTGCCGGTGGGCGCGTAAAATCGGCTGGTATAGCGCAGCGGTACGGACCGGTTTGGGCAGTGTAGTGGTAACGGCGGGCTGGCGCTTGCTGTGCAGCCTTCGTTTTGGTGCGCGATAGCAAACCTAATGGTAGGCATGGCCGAAACAGCGATTGCAGCGGCATCCTTTTTCAGGAAAAAAAGATACAGCGGAAAGCGCGATGCCGATGGCATCGGCAGCTTCCCAAAAAAAGGCAGAAAAAAATTTCCTAATTTTATACTAATCAACATTTACGCCTATGGGATTCCTGTCTTTTATCAGCAAGCTGCTGGGACTTGGACGACGCTTCAGCGGTTCGCCGGAGCAGTACCTGGCTATGGTGCAATACATGGCGAAAAAGAATAACCCGGATTATAGTGTAGAAGAACTCCTGCAATGGGGAGAGGTTATGCAAAAGGTAATGAAAGTAAACCTGCAACCTTACAAGGATTTTAAAGACCTTGCCGAAAACGGTACACCTGATCATTCTATGGTTGAGAAAGTGGATGATAAAGTCAAAGAAATCCACCAGCGACGGGACCTGAAACAGGCCATTTATGGTCCGGATGCCGATCTTGGCGATGATGATGTAATGAAAAGTAACGATAAGGGCGCAGTATTTGCTCGTAAAATGGTGAAAGACTTATCGAAGCATGTCGAGTTTTCGGATGAGGAAAAGAAAAAATTGAATGATCTATAGCATGCAAACGCTAACTGAATTTAAAACGATTTTAAGTAATAGCAAACCTGAAACCGGGCTTGCCGTACAGTTGAAAAGTCTTTGGTATGATGCGAAAGGCAACTGGGATTTTGCCCATCACCAGGTCGATCAGCTCAGTGACCAGGAATCAGCCTGGGTACATGCTTACCTGCACCGGAAGGAAGGGGACACAGGAAATGCCGATTATTGGTACCGAAGGGCCGGCCGGCGGCGTCCGGAGGTCTCGCTGGAGGAAGAATGGACAGAACTTGTTGATTATTTTTTACATGGCTAAGCATCACTACCTGCCGCAGTTTTACCTCAAAGCTTTTACTAACGCGCAGGGCCAATTTATGATCTGGACAGTCAGGCAAAGCGCGTTCAAAAAGAACGGTCAGTACTTTTCGCCCGCCAGCCATTTCTTTTTGCCCGATAATAATACGATCAACAATGACGGGGTTCCGGAGGACTATCTGGAGGAACTTTACAGCGGGATGGAAAGTCGTTATGCCCGGATACTGGACAAGATCAAGGCGGTCGACCAGGGCTTCGGCCTGGATCAACAGGATGCTGTGTTGCTGAATTATTTCGCGGGTGAATTGTTCTGGCGGGTACCTTCGCAGCGCGATGTCATCAATGCTACAACCGATATCCATCAACTGAACCAGCTTGGCGTCGCCGTCATCGATAAAAAGACTATGCGGCCGCTTGATCCAGAGAAATTTGCAGACGCTGTCAGGGCCGATCCATCCTATTTCCAACGGCTCAGGAATGTTATACCCGCAACGACTTACTGGAACCTGTTGGATTGCAAATGGACGGCAACGGTTAAAACCTTTCCGGGGACTTTTCCATCCATTTGCGGCGACAACCCGGTCATTTTGCGCCATCCGGAAAACACCGAGCCTTTTCTGGACGATATGATCTTTCCACTGGCCCCGAATAAAGTACTTTTCCGCATCAGGAACATGAAAGAAGTATTCGCGCCGAACATCAAATTCTATATTGATATGCTCCAGCTGATGCAGGCCAGGGAATATGTTTGCTGTGTGGACAAGGAATACCTGCTATGGCTTAAAGAGGCTTATCGGCAAAGCTTTAATACTATAGATGAACTCAGGAGTTTTATTTTTGAAAGTCTGACAAGCAATTGATAGCGCAGCTCCCGGATCTATTTGACGGTTGCTTTGTGAAAGATCAAACCTGATGTAACGCCCTGCGCCAGTTCGAGCCCGGTAAGGTATCCCTTTTTATTCCGCACGGCGACGAGGTGATCGATAAAATAAAACCCGGGATAAAGGTCATCCGCACCATAAAGCGTAACAGGAGTCTGTCCGTGGCGGTGATTTGTTAATACCAACTTTCCTTTCTTTATGCTTATCGTAAAGGAATAATCAACTTCATCTGTCGTATAAGTCCCGCAATAAGCCTTCAAAGCGGATAGTGCTTTGGGGCTTGTCTTTATTTTATGATAGCCGACCGGAGGATTTGGCCCCGGGGTTTCTACCTGTAAGGGATTTACAGCGCCGCCGAAACGATAGCGTATGGCGGGGTAATTTTCTGCGTACCATACGTTCCCTTTTGCCGGGCTAAGCGAAATACCGTCTAAGAAAAGCTTGCCTTTCTTCCATTTGAAATGGATCTTTTCACCGTTATGGGCCACGTATTCACCAGTAAATGTCTTAACTGCAGCACTATCTATCATCGCTACTGGTATCAATGGCTCCTGCGCGGGATCAGTCAGTTTTCCTTCAGGAACCAGCAGGGCAGCCAGATCTTCCATCGTTGCCGTTGTTTTCGGCCCGTCATCGGCATTGGTGAGCACAACAATACCGATCTTCAATTCCGGATATACAGCTATAAAATTTTTGTAACCTGCTATACCGCCCTTATGCATCAGCCGCTTTTGTCCCCGATGGATATTGGCAAAAACACCCGAGCCGTATTCCGTGCGCTTACCATTGTTGAGCTGCCCCAGCGCAGTATAGTTAGCTATATCCGACAAGTTCCCAGCTTTGGGGCGATAAAAGTTCCCAGTCCATTTAGCCAGGTCGTTTGCAGAACTCAAAACGCCACCGTCACCATGTTCATAATGAATTAATGGAAAAGTGGTGACATGCCCCTGATCATCACTATATGATGCCGCGTGATCTTTGATGACCTCGAAGGGATTCTGCTGGATCCTCGTATGGTGCATGCCCAGTGGCCTAAAAATCGCGGAATCTGCGAAAGCAGCAAAACTTTTCCCGCTCGCTCGCTCAATGATCTCCGCCAGCAGAACGTAATTGGCATTGCAGTAATAGAATTTTTCTCCCGGTAAAAAGTCCAGGGTCTTTTCCTTTTTGATGATGTTCAGCGCGTATTCCTGGGTAAGGATACCATCCATTGGAAAACCAGTGAAATTTAACAGGTACAGATGGTCACGTAAGCCGCTGGTGTGGTGTAGCAGGTTCGCTACGGTAATTTTGTGTTTGAATTCAGACAGCCAGGGCAGGTATTTGCGGATATCATCATCAAGGGATACTTTTCCTTGCTTAACCAGCAGGGTTATAGCATAGCCGGTGAACTCTTTGGATACCGAGGCCAGGGTAAACACCGTTTCCGGTGTGACGGGGATATTATATTCTACATTCGCCAGGCCAAATCCCTTGCTATAAACAATGTGATCGCCCATAACCACGGACACTGCGCAGCCCGGCCCGGTACTTTTCCAACGGGAAAGTACAACGTCTATCTTACTAATTAGTGAATCCGGCAGCTGCTGCGCCCTGGTTATCACCGGGACTAGCATGAGCACGATCAGAAATCTTTTCATAGCGCAAAATTAACCGGATAAATTGTTATCAAATAGGACAGAATTAGCGCGGGAAATTACACGCTGCGCAATTCATAAGGCAACATATGTGTCAGTGATTTAAAGGCCCGTATAAAATGGCTCTGATCATAAAAACCACAGGCAAAGCTGACCTCCGTTAAAGAGCGCCCGGATGAACTGATCATTGCCGCCGCGCGCTCCACTTTTAGCTTGCGGCGGTATGCACCGAAACCGGTACCGAAATAGCGTGTAAAGTACCTGGATACGGTTACCGGGTGGACGTTCGCAGCCTGAGCCATGTCTAGCAGTGTCACCGTTTTATTCCAGTTGTCATGCAGCAGTTCACGCACCTGGCCAACCCAGTGCGGAGCCTGACTGCGGCTGCTATGCTGCCAGTCGTCTGCCAGGGACAATAACATTATGTGGACCTGGTCGCTGAGCGAGTCATCGCCGATCATCAGTTCCTTATACAACCGCAGCATTAAAAGCGTAGATTCCGGGTGATCTTTAACCAACTGCGGCGTCACCTGTGATTCGTTGATATCGTAAGTGCGAAAGAATTCAGGCTCCAATTCCAGGTTCATATTTCGTCCATACGCGCTATGCAGGAAGTTTTGATGGACTTCCCCTGCACGCATAAATGAGCAGGATTCCACCGCCTGAACGGTTTCACCAAAACCCTTACGGCGAACCGACATCGTGCCCTTGAGCACCAGGCTTAAATGGGGGTTTTCATGGTAATGCATCGGGCTGAAATCATGCCCGGCCTGGTATTCGGTCATGCCAATCAATACCCCGTTAGCAGCGACGTTACGGCTTACTGCCCCCAAATATTTTCCTTTCGTTAAAGCCAGCATTGTGTAAATGTACAAAACCAAATGAATACGTTTCCTGCTTTTTCATTTAGCCAGCGTTATCTTAATTCTGGCTTCAAGAGAAGCGCTGTCTTGCGGTCTTCTGATGCTGTAGTTTTTAACTCCGGTAATCAGTTTGAAGTTGCTGATGGCATGATTTAGAATTTCTGCTTCTTTCATGTTCAACAATAGTAGTGTTCATGAATCATGAACAAACAAGTATAATGAACAGAAATACATTAATAATTATCATTAGCTTTATATAGCAAGTTATATACGTGTAGAAATTAAAATAATATAAGGGCAGTGTGTCAAAATTAAATCAACTAAATCCAGATAAACACTTGCTTACGCTCTTTCCAGGCATAACAGCATTTATTAGGCGATGAACTCAAAGAAAAGTTGGTTGCAAACCTGGGTAAAACGCCGGCAGCGGCCAGAAAGATAGTAGAGCGTTTTGCGGCCAAAGGTCCAGTAAAACTTCAAACCCGGTATCCTTCGGAAGGAAGACCTTTGCCTATTATGCCATAGATAAAATAGTCACATTCGAGGACCTGCCAGGTCTTACTCGCGAGCGACGCCCACCTTTGTTTCGCTCAATTAGCTCGGCTGCCATTGCCAATCGAAGGGATGATAAATTTCGCCAGGATATCGAATGCCTGCTTTGCCTTCCAGGTTCCAAAATTTCCTTGCGTGAAAACAACAACCATGTCCAGTTTCTTAATGACAATGATATACTGTCCGCCGTTGCCCGAGGCAATCACCATGGGGAAGTTTTGGCCATTGAGGGTTAAATTCTCATTGTACCAATAAAATCCGTAAAACGTAGGTTGCGGTATGGCATTCTTTGACCTGCTAATTCTCACAAAAGAAAAGTCAGGTATTGGTATTGTCGCTTTAGTCGATACCAAAATCCAACGCTTTGATACAACCTGCTTACCTTTCCAGCGACCATTATTCAGTACTAAGCTGCCGATCTTCGCCATATCCGACGGCAGGATATAAAATGAGCCCGCCGTCATACCTTGACCTTCCGGGTCAACGGTCCAGCGATAATTAGTAATACCCATAGGGGTGAACAAATACCTGGCGGCGAAATCCATAATGCTCATTCCTGAAACCTTTTTTATAATTCCGCTAATGATCATCGGATCGCAGGAGGTATACGCCCAAACTTTTCCCGGTGCGTTTTTCATGGGTAGAGCCAGGCTGAATTTTACCCAATCAGCGGTTTTAGTCATCTCGGTTTCGCAATCTTTCCCATCATTCCATTCGTCGCAGTCAAAGCCTGATCGCATTTCCAGCAGGTCCTTTATGGTCAACCTTCTTTTTAATGTGTCGGTTGCAAACGATTTTTCTTTGGGGAAGAAATTCGAAACCTTTTCGTTTACATTCTTGATCAACCCCCTGTCGATGGCGATTCCGATCAGCAAACTGGTAATAGACTTAAATGAAGAGCGGGTATCATGCAAGGAGTCGGCCCCAAAGCCGTTGAAGTAATGCTCGTAAAGCATTTTCCCGCTTTTAGCCATTAGAATACTATGTACGCCTCCATATTGTTGCTCGATAGCACTCGTTAACCCGGCAAATGATTTCGATTTTGGCCGAACCGACTGTGCGTACAACGGGCAAGCCACTTGGCAAAAGCAAAACAACAACAAACAAAAAAACCTGGATTTAAACATGATCAGCATTTAAAAAACGAATATAGTAACTTGTATTAGCGATACCGCACAATTAGTCTTTACAGCTGTTTCTAGGTATGGAACACGCCATTTTCTGTATTTGCTACCTAGTCCTTTTAAGGATTTGATAATAACCCTTTAGCTCATCGGTCTGCGCTTGCATCAACATGATGGTACTTTGAAGCAGTGATTCATTTTCCAAGCCAAAGTCCATATATTTTTTAATCAGGTCATTGGCCGATGCATCGAAGCCATTCTTTAGCAATTCTCCATAGCGACGAGCAAAGTCAGCCGGATCGTCATGTGCCTGCTGGTAAAGCCGGCAGGACAGCAGCATCGCATACAAGTAATTAATATTGTACAAGGGATCATCGAACAGCAGGCGTTTATTAATCCACTCGCTTTTACGTTCAGGTTCTGAGGTAAAGAAAAGATCATATTGCTGCATGATCCCGCTGTACAGGCTGTCTACATCTTTCCGGTCGCGAACACGGCCGGCCGCAGTTCCGTCATAAAGCGCCTGTTCGAAGCTGCCTTCTTCTGCCGCTGTAAATATTTCCAACGATAGTTTATCCAGCAAGGCTTTGGTATAAAAGGCTTTGGCCTCCGTTGTCGCCGCCTGCTTTTTAAGTGCATCCAGCACCAGCAATTCGTTAAGCATAGCATAAGCTTCGAAAAGAAAGCCGGGGCCTGACGAATAAGAGGGAACCGAAAGGTGTTCGCTCATCATTTGGGCATGGATCGCGTGGCCGCCTTCGTGTGACAACCGCAGGATATCCCCAAGCATGCCCTGATAGCTTTTCATATACAGGGTGGTGGGTACGCCAGGATAACCGACCGAAGTATTTTCAGTGATGCGGTTAGGCCCGGCGGCGATGTCCAAAGCGCCATTGGCCGGTTCCAACAGCCAGGCGAAGGAACGCTGGTAGGCCTTTCCCAAAGGCTTAAAAGCCTGATCAATTAATTTCCTGACTTCTGCATATGTCATTGGCTTAAAGCTGTAACCCGATGGCAGGTTCATATCCCAACTGTGTGCCGTATCCAGACCGTACTTTAATTTTACCTGATCTGCCTGAACTTGCTGATAAGCCTTTAAAACGCTGTTAAGTGCCGTCATGTGTTTCAGCATGGACCGCACACTGTCTTCCGGCAATTGCAGGCGGCGGGCGTACACTGCTTCCGGCGCGCTTTTAAAAACCCGCAGTTTCGCGTAAGCATTACTTTGGGCGGTAATATCGATCAGCGTAGCCGCCAGTATCTCCGCGTGCTGGTCATACACGCTGTAAAACTTCCGCATACCGCTCGCTCGCACAGACGGATCTTTATTTTGCATTATAGCACCTCGGCCCGGAACTGGGCTGATGGCGTCCATCAGGTTATCATAGCGCGTAGTCAACCGTTCCAGAAAGGGATCGTTCAGTTGAGCCGCTACCGCCACATCGGCCGGACTTAGCTCATGGGCCGCTTTCAGCATTACCTGCCTGATGAGGTACTGATAAGGATAACCATTCTTTTTTGCTAACGAGGCGAACCGCGGTCTTCGCAGCTCCTGATTAGTACGGGTATCCAACGCATCGATCAGTTCACTGATGTGTTGTTTGGCGGAACGCGCAGTCGTGTCCAGCTTATTTTTATAAGCTAAGAGCTGGAAATAAGCGTAATGGCGGTTTAGGGAAACCAGGAATTTTTCACAGGCATTTAATCGGACGCCCACGTTACTTAACGTCCATGGCTTTCCCTTAATGAAGATATGGACGCTATCCGCTAGTCGCTTCCGCCCAGCTTGTTCCACACCGGGAGAAGGGAAATAACGCTCCAACTTTACTGTGAATTCTGCGCCATGGCCATCGAAAGGGTCAAAAGTTTGCGCCTTACCGGTCAAGTAAAGGCTTATAAGTATAATAACTAAAGGGAAATTTCGGGTTCGGAACATAATTAAGATGATCATGTGGCAAGGTAAACAGACCAGACGACACTAAATAGAACAGGATTAACCTGTTTAAATCTTCCGGAATTGTTTGGGCAGGTAACCGGTGACGGCTTTAAAAGTACGGGTGAAATGTGCGTGATCAGCAAAACCGCAGCGATAAGCGACCTCGTTCAGCGGTATGCTGCCGTCGTTCAATAAAGCCAAAGAATGTTCGATCTTTATTTTGCGCATATATTCGCTTAATGTGCTGGAAAAATATTTCGAAAATAGCGGGAAATTGTAACGGGATGCACACCTACCTCCCTGGAAAGTCCGTCGAGATCAATATCGTTAGACCATTCATCCTGCAAAAGTTCTTTCAGCCGGTTTACCCATAGAGGGACCTTTTGATTTTTTTTGCGCTGCGGATAAAGCAAACCTGTCAAAAGCATCTGCGCCGAAGCCTCCGCATAATTACTGCTGTCTTCCAGTTCATGGTAAAGTTTGATCAAACTAAATTTCAGATCCACTTTTGTTGCGAACAAATTGTCAAGGTGATCGGCACCGATGGCGTTTACAAGGCCCGGCCTGAGAGAAATATTAATCTTGAGCGTGCCAGATTCGTAACGGTCACATCGATGGAATTCACCTGCGGGGATAAACTTAAGGTCGCCGGGAATGCGTTTAAAGTGTTTGCCATATAAGTATTCATCATGGGTGCCTTTAAGCAACAAGCTGACGCTGGCTTCCTCGTGGCAATGCCATTCTTCCAATTCTTTTTCTGCGGTATAAGTAGTCGGTATCACATGACAGCCGTCCACGATCTTTACAGAGCGGGCAAGTCCCAAAAATATACGCCCATCTTCATCCATTATGGTAAATGTAAGCCATTGAACCCGTATTCCGATGAAACCGCGATGGAAAGGACTATATTACCCTCTGTTTACTTTGGTTTGGGTTTGTTTAATATTCTTTTTAAGATCCGTTCACTTTGATCTTTTGTAAAGACGGCTATTATATCCGGATTTTCCCAGTTTTGCTTTAAAATCGCTTCTAGTTCCGCATCTGCCGAGTTGTTGATATAAGCCATCAACTCCTGAGCCTCTGGCTCAATAAGGCCACCGGCAAAGTAAGTGTCAAAAATGAATTTTAAGCGCTCGTAAGTCACCTTGATATTATTTTATCTTTTCAAGCAGTACTTTTCTATAGGTTGCAGATACTGGGATCATCTCATTGTTGATCCGAATAAAGTCCCGTTCCAGCGAATGGATCTTATCTAATGCCACCAGGTAGGATTTGTGGACGCGGATAAACCTTGACCCGGGAAGTTTCTCTTGTAGTTCCCCGAAAGTTTCGAGCGTCATTAATTCCTGTTTGCCTATATGCAGCCTCCGGTAATCCCTTGCGCCCTCAACATACAATAGCTCGCTTAGCATTACTTTTTCCAGCCGGTATTGGGTTTTGACGAAAATAAATGCCTTTTCCAACTCCGGTTTCTCTTGCAAGCCGCGCACCCTTTCGGTTGCCTGGCAAAAGCGCTCAAATGTAAAAGGCTTTAGCAAATAATCAGCCACCTGCATCTCGAATCCCTTTAGTGCATATTCCTGGTAAGCCGTCAGAATGATTACTTCACAATCAGGTTTGGCCATTTCCAGGAACTGAATACCAGAGACCTGCCCGATATTGATGTCCAGGAAAATCAGGCTCACTGCGTTATTCTTCAGGTAAGCCATCGCGGAAAACGCATTTTCAAATACGCCGCAAAATGTCAGGTAAGTTAGCTTATCAGCAAACTCTCTCACCCTGGCCGCGGCCAAAGGCTCATCCTCTATAATAATGTATCTCATAATTGTAGCTCAAGTTTAACGCGGTAGAGGCCGAATTCCTCACTGATTGAAAGCGTATGCGCCGCAGGATAAAGCAGATCCAGCCGCTTTCGGATGAGTTCATTTCCGAGGCCACAATTTACGTCGCGGGGCTTTTTAACAGCGTACAAAGAATTCGTACATATAAAGGTGAGCTGCTCTTTACTCAATTGCAGAGAGATACTGATCCGGCTATCTGTTTTACGGGCTTCCGTGTGCTTAAAGGCATTTTCGATAAAAGGCAGCAAGACCATGGGGGCGATGGATTGTCCTGTGTACATCCCGCTAACCTCGAAATCAACATAATCCGCATTGCTTGTCCTGATCCGCTGCAGATCGATGTACTGCTGCAAATGATCGAGCTCGCGCTCCAGACTGATGTGTTCACTCTTGGTTTCGTACAGGAGGAAACGCATGATACCCGATAATTTATTCAGGTAGACAGATGCCGCAGCAGCATCCCTGCTGATCAATACATCAATATTATTGATCGTATTAAACAGAAAATGCGGGTCGATCTGCGATTTGACCAGTGCCAGTTCGGTTTCGATGTTTTTGCGGTGTAATTCTTCTTTTAAGCGAATATCGCGGTACCAGGTAAGGCAGCCTTTAATAACTGCCCCCATCATGCCGTTGATCCATGCGACAACCGTCATGATTAGGATCACCATAACAGCTGATGCGTAACCATCATTGAAAAGATAACTTCGTCCAAACATAAAAGGCAGGGATTCCAGTCCTGCGCCGATAAGCGACCCTGTTAAAGCGCAGAGAAAACTACCGCCAAGAAAAAGGACAAATTTCTGCTTGCTTAAAAGCCGGCCAAATAGAAAAGTATAACAGCTATAAAAAGAGCATAAACCGGGCACGACCGCGAAACCAAACATTAAACGCAGCCAGGAAAGCAGGCTATCGTTATGATGGGCTGAATCAGGTAAGTGCGTATGCGCCGGAACGAATACAACAAAGAAAAAAAATGTAAGCAGCAACGTGCCGAACAATAACCAATATCCTGAATGAATCAGTAAAACAGCCGTTTTTTTCATCACCCCTTTTCTTTTCGTTGAAGGTATAAAATATATGCCGTTACCGTAAACAATAGAAAATACCCAAGTGCGAAGGTGATCAGGGGGAAAGCGTGTGTGAATTTCGGTCCATCCTTTAAGTAATTGAAACTGCAATAAGTATAGGGAATCCAGTGCCCGTACGGCCAGCTTAGCACTGCTACCGACAAGATCCAGAGCACCAGGCCAATGCCTACCGGCACGAGAAAGTTCTTAAACTGCAAACTGATGAGGTATTGAAGTGCGATTATAGGCAGGCATGCCAGGAAATACCGACCGTTCTCTGTCATGAAGTATGTCACCGGGATTGGTTCAGCAGGATAACTTACGCCAAACAGTAATCCTGGCAGTACGCCGGATAAATAAATACCTATGTTAAATAAGATTAAAAATTGCAGCATCATGACCAGGATCACCGACAGCTTCGCTAAAAATATCACTCCATAACGCTGCGGTGTCGTGTGTAATAGTTTCCAAGTGTTGTTTTTGAATTCCAGCTGCGTGATTAGGCTGCTCGCCAGGATAGCACCGAGCGGCAACAAAAAAATGGCCATAGACTCCCAGGAACTCTTCCAGAGCGCCTCCCAATAATTTGGGAGACGGCTGGAAGCGGCCAGCGCACCATGCCGGACAATCTTCGCGACAGTAATGACCAGCGGCGTAAAAAACGCGCCGCAGATCACCAGCCAGGACGCGAGGCTACGCTTGCGCTTCAGCCATTCGCTTTCAAAACTTTGTACAAACTGAATCATAAAATATTTTTAATGTGTGATCATATCCATAAAGATTGCCTCCAGGTCATTGCCCGCCGGGCTGAGTTCATATAAGCTTACGCCGGAACCTATTAGTTCTTTAGCAAGGGCGGCAATCATTTCCTGCTGAGGCATAGGCATGGTAAACTTACCGCCATCAAACGTCGCCTGTATGTTCATCGCCCGAAGCACGCTGGTCGTTTTTGACTGGTCATCGGTATAAAGGCTAAGCCGGCCACCGGCACTGCGCTGCTGTTGTAATTCGGCGAGCGTCCCCTGGAACAATAAGCTGCCGCTATGGATAATACCCACATGGCTCACCATTTTTTCGATCTCCCCCAACAGGTGGCTGGAGATCACGATTGTAATACCATGCTTTCGGTTTAGCGAAAGCAGCAGTTCACGCACTTCAATCATACCATTGGGGTCGAGCCCGTTCGTAGGCTCGTCCAGGATCAAAAGTGACGGTTCGTGCAACAAAGCCATCGCAATACTCAGCCGCTGCTTCATTCCCAAAGAAAATCGGGCAGCTTTTTTGCTACCTGTTGCGCTCAGCCCGACCATTTCCAGCACCAATGCGATCCTTTCTTTCGGGCAACCATAAATTTTTTGCAGCACCAACAAGTTTTCCGTTGCTGTTAAATGGCCGTATAGTGAAGGTGATTCGATCATCGCACCAATTCTTTGCAGCGCCTGCAATCGATTACGGCCGAATGGCTGGCCGAACAGAAGAATCTCTCCCTGTTGCTTTTCCAACAGGCCAAGTACCAGGCGCAACGTGGTTGTTTTTCCTGCGCCGTTTGCGCCAAGAAACCCGTACACCGATCTTTCGGGTACTTGAAGGCAGATATCGTTTAATACGGCTGCGCCGTCTGTAAATCGGTGGCCCAGCGCACGTGTTTCCAATATATATGATTGCTCCATCGTACAAAGAAAGCGGCTTAACCTACGAAAGCATAGGTATTTAGACGATCGCCGGATGTTTATCTGCCAAATCCCATTTTTCTCCTGCGAATGTGATCAGAATTAAAGCATAATTTTAAAAAGCAACCGCGATCCCAGCCTCAAAATCGTAAATGGATGACCGGTGATCACCGGGTTACTTAAATTGATATAATAAGGCTTGCAGGGGTTATCGCTTTTCAATTTCTGATTGGTATAGGACAATATTGCACGATCAAAACCTATATCGATCTTATAACTGAAGTCACCCATTTCAGTATCCGCAACGTTAAATAACAGCGCGCCGTGAAAAGGTGATCCCGGCTGATTGATCATCATGCCATGTATGGCATTTGCATTATCAGGAGATTGTGTTATCATTACAGTAGCGGGATTAATGTTTTTAGAAAGCAATACGTTTTCACCAGTTTTGCCATCAAGGAAAATCACCGCCATCTGAACAGGTGTGCTTTCGCTAAGCATGCCATCACAAGCATCTCCTTTCGATGTTTTTCGGCATCCGAAACCTAAGCCCACAGCAACGACAAGAAATAACAAGCAACAAAATATTCCAATCTTGGGAGCAATCAATTCTTTTCTTTTCATAAATATTTAGATGATTTAAAGACAATAACAGAGCCGTCGAGTGCAAAGAAACCTGAAAGACAGACAAAGTAGTAAGGTAACGGGCCATTATTATCTTTTTGCCTGCCAAATCGCATTTTCGTCCTGCAAGGTGATTTTCAAACGGCTTAATTTTACCTGCATCTTCCGGCCGATTCAAATTTACATGAGACCGAAAAACTTATGATTAAAACACTACTTAGCATTTCTATGCCGCTCTTTTTAGCTTTTTCAGCGTTTGCCCAGCAAAGCCATGAAAAGCTTGTCAGGGAAACCGACTACCTGCTGTACCTGCCGGAAGGCTATAAAGAGCAAATTGATAAACAATTTCCCTTGGTGATGTACCTGCACGGATCGGGAGAAAGTGGTAGCGATCTGGAAAGGGTTAAAGGAAATGGTTTGCCCAAACTTGTGGCGCAGGGTAAGGAGTTCCCTTTCATTTTGATATCTCCACAAACTGACAATTTGGGATGGAATGAGGACGAATTGTACCGGCTTCTGCAAAGGACCAAACAAAGCTACCGGGTAGATACCAACCGTATATATTTGACAGGCATCAGCATGGGCGGCGCTGGTACATGGAGTATGGCCATAAAATACCCTGAACTTTTCGCCGCCATAGCACCTATTGCAGGAGGCCGTGACACGGCTAATCTCTTTCGCTTAAGGAATATGGCTGTATGGGCTTTTCACGGGTTCAAGGATGATGTTGCTCCCCCAAAGCGGAGTATCGAAATGGTAGATATTCTCAGGCGGTTTTGTTCCAACGTCCGACTCACGCTGTACCCTCAGGCCAACCATAATAGTTGGGATACCACATATAACAACCCGAAGTTTTATACCTGGCTGTTGAACCAACGGAAGTTTCTCTACCAGCCTGTAAAGGTGAAACAAAAAATATTGAATACTTACGCCGGAAAGTACGCCGGGCCATATGATACGGTTGAAGTGCTGGTGGAAAAAGGGCACCTCATCCTCAAACCAAGACCGGATCGCTTCATCGAAATGAAAGCGGCCTCCGATACAAAGTTTTATGTCAGAGCATGGGAGCCTGTTGATGCCGAATTTATAATTAACAGCAAGGAGCAACTTTGTATCCTGAACCGGCAGGCCCGCATGGTTTATAAAAAGATCAGATAATGGCTGTGCATTTGCCTGCCAAATGCCCTTAATGTCCTGCAAACGAAGGTTCACATGCGCAACATTAACGCTATTGGAGGTGTCTTATAACCGTACCTAATATTCTAAATATTCCCCGATGAAAATACGTGTTCTGATTTTATGCTTTTTTGCGTTTACCCAAAATACCTTTGCACAAAATGCAGCTTTTGCCAGGCGGGTTAAGGAACTGGCTGAGGTCTTGCGTTTACCCGGCTACAGTCTTGCCGTAGTGAAAGACGGCAAAGTGGTTTACCGGCAGATGGATGGTTACGCCAACCTTGAAAAGAAAACACCGGTAAGAAGCGACGACCTTTTTATGATCGCATCGGTCACCAAAACGATGACCGCAAACCTTGTGATGCAGTATGAGCAGGAGCATCTCGTCAGTCTTGAGGATTACATACTGAACTACCGCTACGTCGATATCGGCTTCGGCTGGCCATACAATATTGATCCAAACGCAAAAATAAAACACTTCTTGTCCCAGACATCCGAGGATGGCCCCGGCAGCTCTTTCGTTTATAACGGCTCCCGCTTTAATTATCTCTACGGGATTTTTGAAAAAGCGGGTAACCATAGTCCGGAAACCGATGCTTATAAATTAGAGCTACAGAAAAGGGTTTTAAATCCACTCGGTATGAAACATACGATTTTCGGTTTTCCGAAAAACCGTACTGATAGTCTTTTCAGGCATATCGCCACGCCCTATTTATATGATCAGCAAACCAAAAATTTTACCGCGGATACCGGGTATTATGCCCGTTGGACACGAGCATTCCCGTCGGGCGGCTTATTGTCAACGATTGATGACCTGGTAAAATATACCAACAGTTACGATAACCATACCCTCATCACCCAAGCGAGTTACGATAAGATTACCATCCCTACGAAATTAAACGATGGCACGCTGAGCCCTTATGGTATGGGCTGGTTTTCCGAAGCTTTTGCCGGCAAAAAAATCCATTGGCATTACGGACAGGCGGAGAATTACGCTGCGTTATTTATCCGTGTACCCGAATCAGGTTACACCTTCATCTTTTTGTCAAATGCCAACGGCCCTTCCTACGCGTTGCGTTTAGGCTCCGGCGGAATCTGGGAATCTCCACTGGCCGCCGCTTTCCTCCGTTATTATGTTTTTGAGAAAGACAAGGCAGCACAACAATTATTACAGCCCGAGGAATTCATCGGTAAAGCCCTGTTCTTGCGTTATGCCGGCAGAAAGGCTGAAGCGCAGCAATTGATTAATGGTCTGGCTAAAACAAATCCGGAACGCTTTAAACAATACGACCCCGGCCTGACCTACCTGCTCACCGACTTGCAGGAAAATCGCGTACTGATTGACCAAATGGCGGACGGCTATAGCGCTCAAAAGCATATTCAGCCTTATGTAATAACCGACCTTGCCCGGTACTATGAAGCGCAGGAAGATCCAAAACGCGCCCTGCAATATTACCGGCAGCTGGCCGATGCTAAAGGCTTTGAGTTCTGGCAGCTATCCGCTGATGCAGCACGCAAAGCAGGCCAATTCCTGATCAAAACTGGCAAAACAGAAGAAGGCAGGCAATATTACTGGAAAGCCATCAATGATATGAAGATGCAGTGGGCCGATGATAACGCCATCAGAGAAGTGATCAAAGAAATGAACCTGGCAACCGCCAAAGCTACCGGGACCCGATGAAAACAAAAAAATACATTAGACGGACAATACAAATTGGTGCCCTTTCAGGCATATTCTTTCTGGGTTCTTTTGCAGCGTTGAAACTGGAGAACGCGCCAATCACGAAAGAAATGGTTGGCAGCGCCAAACAATTGATCGGCATTGATATTAACGAGGCGCAAGCCGATTCCATTTTAGGAAGCCTTAGCTTTTACCGCAGTACTTACCAGGCCCTGCGCAGGATCGATATGCCCGCGAGTACAGTTCCAGCCCTGATTTTTAATCCGGTACCAGTTGGCTTTAACTTTCCGGACAAAGTAAACAGTTTTCTCCCCGGCAAAGCGCTCGTCACGAGATTACCGGCAAATCCCGACAGCCTTGCATTTTATAGCATCATGCAACTGGCATCACTGATTAAAACAAAGCAGATCAGTTCTCTTGAGCTCACGAAATTTTACATCCGCCGACTAAAAAAGTTTGACGATAAACTTCGCTTTGTCGTAACGTTTACAGAAGAGCATGCCCTGAAACAAGCCGCTAAAGCTGATGCAGAAATTAAACAGGGCCATTACAAAGGTTTATTGCATGGCATCCCTTTTGGCGCTAAAGACCTGCTGGCCCAGCATGAATACCCTACTACATATGGTGCGCCCATTTATCGAGAAAGGATCATTCCTATTGACGCTGCTGTGATCACTAAACTCGAAAATGCCGGGGCTATTCTGATTGCTAAAACGTCCATGGGTGAACTGGCTACAGGGGATATCTGGTTTGGCGGCAGAACTAAAAATCCTTGGAATATCAGCAGGGGATCCAGCGGTTCATCTGCCGGTTCGGCTTCGGCGGTAAGCATGGGTTGCCTACCCTTTGCCATTGGCTCAGAAACACAAGGCTCGATCATTAACCCCGCGGCCGAATGCGGGGTGACCGGATTAAGGCCCTCATTCGGCCGCGTTAGCAAATATGGTGCGATGGCACTTAGTTGGAGCATGGATAAACTCGGCCCGATCACCCGTAACGCCGAAGACGCCGCCATCGTATTCAATGTGATCAAGGGCACCGATCCGCGTGACCTGAGCACTATTGCCGCACCGTTTAATTATAACGGCGACATGAAAACGCTCAAAGGATTCCGCATTGGTTACATCAAAGCCGATTTTGATGATAAGTATGACAACCACGACAATGATTCCGTCACACTTGCAACATTGCAAAAGCTTGGCGCAACCCTAGTGCCGATACGATACCCTGACCTGCCCATTAATGAAATGGGCTTTATTCTCGGTATCGAGGCCGGTGCAGCATTTCAAAACCTGGTGATCAATAAAGACGTAGATAAACTAACCCGCCAGGAAAAGCGCAATTGGGCATACACCTTGCGCGGCGCGCAGTTCGCCTCGGCGGCCGAATACATCAACGCCAACCGGGCAAGGACCATGCTCATTCAGCAATGGTATGAAAAGTTAAAAGGCCTTGACCTGTATATGTCGCCCTGCTTCACTACCAACCTCACCCTCAGCAGCCTGACCGGAAACCCGGCCATCGTCGTTCCGAACGGTAAAATAGGTCCGAAATACCGGACCAGCATTACATTTAACGGCCAGCTATTTGGTGAAGGCAAAATGCTGGAAGCGGCGAATATTTACCAGGCAGCTACAAGGTATCATCAGCAGTACCCGGTTGAACCATAACAAAACTTGTTTGAAATGATCAAAAGACTCAGTTTTCTTTTCCTGGTTTTTACCTTGAGTGCTAAGGCACAGAACCCGGCAACCATGCCCGCTGACTCGACGCTCTCATTGCATGAAAAAAGCTTTGAGACCTTATGGCTTACCTTCAACTCCATGATGACCCGGTACTTGGAGCCGCTTTAAAATATTAACTTACAAATCCGATATGAAAAAAACGATCATAATTATCGCTGCTGCATTTATTTGCATGAGCGCCGCAGCCCAAACCCCTGCAGCGCTTGTTGCCGCTGTAAAAAACGCACAAAAAAATACACGATGGGCGGTTTACACCATCAAACGGACAGATACATTAATGACCGGAGATATTCGCAGTATGAGCGGGAACGTCTTTATGAAGCCTGATGCAAACGATAGTGTTTTGGGCTTCCAATTCCGGGCCGCATTGGACGGGGATTACCATGAAAAAATTTATGATGGCCATTTGGGCTATCTGATTGATCATAACCATAAAACCTTTACTTCGGTGCCCGATGCAGACCGCATTAATTATTTGATATTCGGCGGCGGCGCGGGATGGCTGGTCATGCCAGACCTTATAAAAGTAGATACGGCCAAGGCCATCGGTTTCGAGCTTACCAAGGACAATAATAATTATTATCTAAAAATAAAATATGCCGATTTCAAACCGGAAGATGTGACCAGGCGCTATAAAATATTAACGATTAACAGGAAAAGCATGCTCCCTGCTGCTATGCGCAGCCACCAGGAAACGCTCGGCAAGGTCCAGGATCTTTATTATCATATCGAAGACATCCGGGTCAACGGCTCGGGTGATGCTTAACTACGAAAAATAAATGTTTACCCGTTTCGCCAAAGTTGGTCAGGAAACTTTATTCAATACGCAGTGGATGCACAGCCCGAAAGCCCTGCAGGACATACTGGCCATGTTCGGTAGCGACAAGCCAAAAAAAATAGCCTTTATGGCCAAATACTTAATGCGGGTAAATATCCTTCCCGCATTGCGCCGCCTGTTCGGCTTGAAACCCGATCAGACGCCGGTCAAGTCGGCCAGCTCGATCCAGGCCGGCCCGTGATCGCTGGAATGCTCCCAGCCGCGTACCTGTTTGTCTACGCCCGCAGCGATTAATCGGGGTTCCAAAATACCGTTTAATAAAAAGTGATCCAGCCGCAGGCCGGCATCGCGGCCGTAGGCATTATGGAGATAATCCCAAAACGTATAAATGTGTTCATCCGGATACAGCTTGCGGATCGCATCCGTCCAGCCGGAATCGACCAGCCGCTTAAAAGACTCCCGGCTCTCCGGGCGAAACAAGGCATTTTTCAAATATTTGACGGGCTTATAAGTATCCAGTTCCGTTGGCATAACATTATAATCGCCGACCAGCGCCCCCGGCAAGCCGAAGGTTAGCAGCTTATCTGCATGACTTTGCAGGCGCTCCATCCAGCGCAGCTTATAATCGAATTTCGATCCCGGCCAGGGATTACCGTTGGGCAGGTACAGACAGCCGATCACCACACCATTGATAAAAGCTTCGATATAGCGGCTATGCTTATCCTCCGCATCCCCTGGCAGACCGCGCCGTGTTTCTTGTATCTCGCCGTACCGCGAAAGGATCGCTACGCCGTTCCAGCTTTGCTGGCCCTGCCAGATAGCGTGATAACCGGCTTCGAGCAGCGCTTTTTTTGGGAAACGGTTATCCTCGCATTTCAATTCTTGTAAGCAAACCACATCGGGCTCGGCTTCCTGCAGCCAGCGCAGCACATTGACGATACGGCCGTTAATGCCATTGATATTATAGGTGGCGATCTTCACCGTTTATTTCACCACATGGTCAGCGACCGCTTGCACTGTCTTTTTAGCGATCTTGGTTTTTTTGTGGATCGCTTCGACTGCGGCATCTTTGGCGATCTTTTTGATTTGCTTCTTCAGGCTTTTGCGCGTATCCTTACCGCTATCGGTAAGAAACAAAAATGCAGCGGCGCCGGCCGCTACAGCAAGCACAGATACAGCCACGATCAACGTCGTGTGGTTATCTTTTTCAAATGGATTTTTCATACCTGTTCAACAAGTCTCAGCGCTTATTGTTGCGCGCCGGTAAAACGCGGTAAAACCTAATCCGGCCGGTCATGTTCTTTAATGATAATTAAAGGCTAAATTATGGTTCGATACCAGCAGATCAACGAGTTCCTGAAAGACTCCTCCTTTTTCTATACCATTGCTATCGGCATGGACAGTTGCTATTCCTACGTCAGCAAAAATTACGACCGCAATTTTGATTTTACCAATGGTACTTTACTGGGCAAACATTTCAGCATCACGCTGCACCCGGCCGATATCGTGATCTGTGAGCAGGTGGGTATGCAATGCTTTACCGCGCCAGGACAGTTGTTTTCGGCAACCTTAAGAAAACATGACGGCCGCGGCGGTTTTGTCACCACTCAATGGGAAATGCAGGCCTTCTTTGATGCGCAGGGTCAGCCGGAAGGCATTTTCTGCATCGGCTATAATATCACGGAGTTCGTGGACACGCGAAGCAAGCTGGATTCGGCGCATACCCAACTGGACGAGATCGGGTTCATCCAATCCCATCTTGTGCGCAAGCCCTTGGCTAATATCATCGGCCTGGCCGGCCTGATCGCGGAAGAACTGGCGGACAAAAAGGTAGACCAGCTTTGCACTATGCTCAAAAATAGTACAGCGGAACTCGATCAGATCGTTAAAGATATCTCTGATAAAACGAATGAATAGTTAGAGATGGGCTGGGCTTACAAGTTACGCTGCATACTGCTTAACCTGGCTCACCAGGTCTGCGATATCAAATGGCTTGGGAAGATAATTATCTGCGCCGCATTTTTTTTCGTGCGCGGTATGCCAGCCGTGGGAAGCGGAAACGATGACAACCGGTATGGCGCGGGTCACCGCCTGCTGTTTTAGTGATTTGCAAATATCGCGGCCATCCATATCGCCGAGCATGGCATCCAGCAATACCAGATCCGGGCGAACTTCGGTGATGGTTTCCAGGGCACGAAGCCCCTTATCTAAACCGATAACGGTATAACCTTCGGATTCCAGTATGAAGGTCATGATATCCCGGATATCTGAGTCATCGTCAACGAGTACTATTTTCTTAGGATCGGCTATCTTTTTCAACGGAACGTTCTTTTATTAAATAGCTACAAATACAACCCAGGGTTGTTTGGATAACAAATAAGTTTATTCGCTATCTTAGGCAAAAGCTTTACATGAAACCATTGATCCTTACTTTGTTGCTGCTCGCCACGGGTACGATCGCTTCGGCGCAGCATGCCTTTAACCAGCGGCTGGCTGATTCGCTCGGCGCCGACCAATACGGCATGAAAAAATATGTGCTGGTCATGCTGAAAACCGGCAAGACCAAGGTCAGCAAGGTCCGCGGCGACAGCCTCTTTCAAGGCCATATGGCTAATATCGATAAACTCGCCGCCGCGGGCCAATTGGTAGCCGCAGGACCGCTGGCCAAAAATACCCGCCGGTACGAAGGCATCTTTATCCTGAACGTAAAAACAACGGATGAGGCCATAAAGCTCCTCAAAACAGACCCGGCGATACGCGCGGGCCTGCTGGAAACGGAATGTTACAGCTGGTATGGTTCAGCAGCTTTGCCGTTGTACCTGAAATTTCATGACCAGGTAAAGAAAACCGACTTCTGATTTCTTACACGTACAGCAGGCAGCACCGGTTATTTTTCCGTTTTTAACCCCGCTTTAATGACCCGGTTTAAGGTCAGGCCTTGTACAATGATCGAAAAGATCACGATAAAGTAACAGGCGGATAAAATGATGTGGCGGTATGGACTTGTAGGCAGCGACAATGCCAGGGCAATCGAGATACCGCCGCGTACTCCGGCCCAGGTCAGAATGTTGATGCTGCTATAATTGACGTCCAGTGTCCGGCGTAAAAAGGTCAGCGGCAAAAAGATGCTTAGCCAGCGGGCGACCAGGATCAGGAGAATGGCCAGGCTGCCCGTCAGCCAGTAATTGGCTAAGTAAGGCAGGTTGACCATCTGCAGGCCGATCATTACAAACAGGATCGTGTTCAGCATTTCGTCCATCAGCTGCCAGAATTTTTCCAGCGCTTCGTGCGAGCGTTCCTTGTCGTCAATATTGATGGTATTATCGCCGACGAACAGCCCTGCAGACACCGCGGCCAGCGGTATGGACAAACCCCAGTACGCGCCGATGAGCGAGATCCCCATGACCAGCGACAGCGAGATCAGTACGATGGTCTGAAAGTCCGTGACCGTTTTCATCAGCCGGTGCCCCAGCATCCCGAGAATGACACCCAAAGCGATGCCGCCGAACACCTCCCGGGCAAATAACAAAAGGGTTTTCGCGATATCGATCTTGTCATCGCCCGAACGGATGACCTCCAGTATTGTAATAAACAGGACCAGTCCCACGCCGTCATTGAACAGCGATTCGCCGGCGATGATGGTGGACAGGTTGGAAGGTAGTTTGGAATTTTTAATGATGTTGCCGACCGACACGGGATCGGTCGGCGAGATCAGCGCGCCGAACAGCAGGCAATAGCTAAAAGGTATCCGGATATGGAAAAAGCCCGTCAAATAATAGAATATCGCCCCGAATATCGCTGCCGAAAGCAGCACGCTCAGCGTACTGAGTACAAACACCGGCCGCAATTCCCGCTTCAGGCGCCGGGTATTGGCATTGAAGGAACCGGCGAATAATAAAAAACCCAGCAGGATATTAAGTAAGGTGGACGAAAAGTTGATATGTTTGGCCACCACGCTCAGCTGCTTGCCGATGGCCGGATCAAGCTTGTCGGCGATAATGGTCAGTACAGACCCCACGATAGCGACGGTCACGATACCAACCGTACCCGGCAACTTGATAAAGCGGGCATTGATATAGGAATAAATGGCGCTGATGATGACAAGCAGCGCGATGATCACAAATAACTCCATTAATTATTGGCTAAGGATCAGTAGTCCATCCATTCCAGCCGGCTGATGTCAAAACCAAGCGCCGTGGCCTTTTGCAAAAAACGCTGTTTCATTTCTTCGGGCATACTACTTTCGCGGGAGAGCAGCCAGAGGTAATTCATACTGTTGCCGGAGACCAGGGCGTACTGGTAGTTGTCGTCGATGTCCAGCACATTGTAATCCAGGTAGATCGGCAGGTAATAAGCGACCTCCAGCTGACCACGGGTTTCGGCGCCCCTGAATTTGATCGTGCCGGTCGCTTCGACAGGTTTGTTCTTGATCGGATTAAAGGCGCGGGTAACCACCTGGATCGTTCCGTCCTCGTTCTGTGTATATTCCTCAGTGAGGTCACGCAGGTCTTTTTCGATCAGATTGGGCAAACGGGCGACTTCGTTCCATTTACCTAGGTACATTTCTTTATTGAATGGATCCACGATCGCGCTAGCCGGCACTTTCTTTTTCGGCCAAAGCGCGTAGGCGATGCCCGCAGTACCCGCCGCAGCCGCCACGCCGATCCATGCTTTACCTTTTTTCATATTTTTAGTCTTTAATGACCGCGTCGGTCCCTGCTTTGGCCAGCGGCTTCGGAATGATGGTCTTTTTATCAATAATAGTTGCTGCGAGGTCACTGGCACCTTCTTTCACGGTCCGGCTGATCTGCCGGCGGTACTGCGCGCCTTTATCGGTCAGGTAAAGCCAGCCTAAGGCAATACCGGCAGCCGCGCCGATCGCGATCCCGACATACAGTCCTGTGTGGTCTTCTTTTTCAAATGGATTTTTCATAAAAAGATAACAAGACCGGCCTGTTATTGTTCGGTGCCTGGAAGAAAGCCGTGTTCGGGTGTAAAGCGAATGGCGTTTTAAGCTTTTTTCACAAATTCAGATTTGAGCGCCATCGCGCCGAATCCTTCGATCTTGCAGTCGATATTGTGGTTGCTGTTTACCAACCGGATGTTTTTGACTTTGGTGCCGGCTTTGATGGATTGCGAGGTGCCTTTTACCGGCAGGTTTTTGATGGTTACCACCGTATCGCCATCCTGCAGGATATTGCCGTTACTGTCCTTCACTACAAAGCCCTGGTCATCCGCTGCTTCTTCAGCAAGACTCCATTCATGCCCGCACTCCGGGCAGACCAATAAGCTTTCCTGGGCGTAGGTGTAGGGAGAATGGCAGACCGGGCAAGATGGAAGTTCGCTCATGACAAATAAGTTTGTTGAAGGACAAAGGTAGCCATTCAAAAATGGATGGGAGCGTAATTTGTCTTTGCAAAATCTTTAATTTTGCTGACATGCAAAAAGTATATTACAAGCGCATAACGACCTGGCTGGACTATCCCGATCACCATGAAATCTGTGACGATTACATCACTTATGGCTTATCGCGGCATAATTGGGTGGAAATATGCCGGACAATGCCCCTCGCTGATATAAAAGAGCGCTGGCGCCTGGTGGCCGAGGCATTGAAGGTAGCGCCCGACCAGATCGAGCTGGTCAAAAAATAGGCGCTTAAATATCCGGTTCCTGGTAGCTTTCGATAAATACAGCCAGGTAGGCCTGTTCCGCCAGGCTCAGCACCTGTCCCTCAAAATGCTGCAGTTCGCGGTTCTCAAAAACAAATTTGCCCAGGTAATCGGGGTTCTGTTCATCCGGCAGGTCATCTGCCGGCGCCTCGCTTTCCAGCGGTTCGGTGAACAAATGGGTTTCATCACCGAACGCGTCTTTGAAAACTTTATAAACACCGGTCGAGCCAAAACGGCCTTCGCTGTCTTTTTCAAGCACGGGCTCGATGATCACGTGGCGGTCGCTGCCGTCGGGCTGCGGGATCGTGGTTTGTAAGGGGCTGATCATATCAGGCACCTTTCTTTACTTTCAGACTGCTCATCAACTGATCGTAGAGATCATCGCTCTTGGCAGCTTTTGGTTTCAGTTTTTTGATGGTCGGGCGTTTACCTTTGGCTTTCTGCTCGATGATCTTCAATAACTCGTTATGGTACTCGTCTTTGTATTTCGCCAGGTCCATTGGCTCGGTATACTGATCGATCAGCGCCAGCCCCATTTTCAGCTCCTTATCGCTTACTTCGATCTTTTCATCCAGTTCCAGCTCGCTTTGTTCGCGGATCTGCTGGGCAAAACGGATGCGGGTGATCACCAGGTCGTTTTCGACCGGGTGCACGATACACAAACTTTCGGTGCTGCGCAGCACAAACCGGGCGAGGCCCGCCTTACCCGACTTCTTTAAGGCGGACAGCAGCAAGGCATAGGCTTTATTTTTCTTGGTGGCCGGTGCCGTATAGTAAGAACTTTCGTAATACATCGGGTTGACCGCTGCCAGGTCCACGAAGTTCTCGATCTCAATGACCTTGGTTTTTTCCGGCGCGGCGGCTTCAAAATCGGCTTCCTCGATGATCACATACTCATCATCGTATTTATAGCCTTTGACGATCTTATCGTAAGGTACTTCCTTTTTGGTGTTTTCATTCACCCGCTGGAATTTGATATGCGCGTGGTCACGGCTGTCCAGCATGTCCAGATCGAGGCGTGTTTCCTGCACGGCCGAATATAATTTGATGGGGATACTTACCAGCCCAAAGCCGATCGAACCGGTCCAGATGCTTCTCATAATTTCAGTTTTCTAATGTTATCGTTTACCCCATGCGGGTGATGCGCCTCGATCTTGTCGGCCAGTAAATGCAGTACTTCTTCGTCAATTTCTCCCGGGTTCTGGCAGATCTGCAAAAAGTCATGACTGTCTGGCGTAAAGCTGGCGACGTAATTGCCATTCTCATAGACCCGGTATTTGCACTTGTCATCCTCGTGGTGCGCGTATTCGCCCACTTCGAAATGATGTTCTTTCTTATCCTTGCTGACCGTGATCGCATAATTTTCCATACATGGACAACCCCTTGACCAGCGTTTTGTTTCCTCCGTGCTGAATTCGTACACCTTGTTCGGTTTCGTTACATTTGCTGATCATGGAGGCAAGCTAAAAGACTAATCTTTAAAGTATTAAGAATTTGGAATAAGCCTTGCTGCCTTTAAGCGTTATGAACGGATATCCTTTTGTGATCAACCTGTATGCGATGCTGCTGTCCGGCGCGGTTTTTACCGGGCTGGCTTTTGCTTTGCTGTTATGGCTGATCAAAGGACCGGAGCAAAAGGCCAACCTTTTTCTGGGACTGGCGCTGGTCGTGCTGTGCACCAGCCTGCTACCCTTAGGGCCATTACAATTTTCCCTGGCGCTGGGGCCGTTGCTTTATTTTTATGTCCGACAGCTGGCGACGCCGGATCGGCAAACGAGCCACAAGGATCTGCTTCATTTTGTTCCTGCGCTGATCGCATTCATCCTGGCAATTGCCGGCCTGAATATCAATCCCGCATTTAGCTGCTGTGCTGTCGTTATTTATGTTTACCTGTCCCATCGAAGGATCATCCGGTTTTACGATCATCAAAAATTTCAGGAAGGTGATCGTTTCCGTGCGCAGTTGAAAAGCGTCCAGGTTTCGCTGGCCGGTTTAGGCATACTGACTATACTGTCGCTGGCTTATTTCCTGATCAATGCGCTGTTTTACCGGGATCAGTTAACGTCTGCGCCTTATGATTTCCTGTTAGCCGCGATGCTGATCCGCATGGCGGCTTTGGCGATCATCAAACCGGTTATCGTTCCGGTGACCCTGATAGCGCCCGACACGTTGAAGAGGTCGGACTTACAGCGAAAAAGCGCCTGGCTGAAAAGGGCCATGCAAACCGGGCAATATCACCTTGATCCGGAATTGACGCTAAACACACTCGCAGAAAAGCTGCTGCTAACCACGCATGAATTGTCACGGATCATTAACCAGGGCCTGAAAAAAAGCTTTAATGATTTTATCAATGGATACCGCGTCGCCGAGGTCACCCAAAAAATGCAGGACCCTGCTTTCGGTCACGTCAACTTAACCGGCATCGCCTACGCCTGCGGCTTTAATTCCAAAAGCACCTTCCACCGCATCTTTAAGCAAATGACCGGTAAAAGTCCCGCGGAATACAAGGCCGAACAGCCCAAAGAACTCCCAAGTTATAAATTGAGACCTCAGCGGCCAGGATTAGCGCTAACATTGCGGCATCCAAATCGCCGTTTTATGTTTAGGAACTTTTTAAAGATCGCCTTCCGCAATTTCAGAAGCAACAAATTATCTACGCTGATCAATGTCGTGAGCTTGTCCGTCGGCACGACCGCCGCGCTGGTCATCTACCTGATCATTCATTTTGATTTCAGCTTTGACCGTTTTCATAAAGACCGCGACCGCATCTACCGCGTGGTCACTACCTTCAGCAGTGCCGGCCAGCAGAGCTACAACGCGGGATTACCCGGGGCGGCCATTGAATTGACCAAGGACCAGTTAAGCCAAATCAATGCCAGCGCCCGGCTGTTTACACTCTACCAGCCTCATGTGACCATTCCGACGGGGCAAACCGCCACTGACCTCAAAGCCCAGGATAATGTGATCCTGACCGATGGCGGCTATTTCCGCTTGTTCACCTATCATTGGCTGGCCGGCAATGCCGGTCAGGCCTTGTCCCGGCCTAACCAGGTCGTGCTGACCGCCTTACAGGCCAAAAAATATTTTCCGTCGCTGAAATATGGCGACATGCTCGGCCGGACCGTGCAGTACGATTCGCTTAGGACAACGGTGAGCGGTGTGGTTGCGGACATCACCGGGAACACGGACCTGACCTTCCACGACTTTATTTCGTTTCCGACGGTAGCGGTTACACCCGCCCTAAAGGCGCAGGTCCTGGTCAACGCTTTCCAAAGCATTACGCCGGAGCAGCAATTTTTCGTCCGGCTGCCGGAAGGCAGTTCAGCTGAAAAAGTGAGCCTGCAACTGAACCAGCTGTACAAAAGCCATTACCCGCCGGCCGCCGGGCAAAACAGCCAGCAGTCGTTTTACTTCCAGCCGTTAAACGACCTGCATTTCAATGCCAATTATGGCACTTACGGTAATGGCCGGACGGCCAATAAAACCACGCTGTATGAATTAGGCGCGATCGCTTTGTTCCTGTTATTGATGGGCTGCATCAATTTCATCAACTTAAGTACCGCCGCTTCGGTCAAGCGTGCCAAAGAGATCGGCATCCGCAAGACGATGGGCAGCCGCAGGAGCCAGCTGATCGCGCAGTTCATTATCGAAACATTTTTCCTGACGCTGATCACCGTTATACTATCAGCGGCATTGACACCTTTGCTGTTGCAGGCCTTCGCGAACTTTATCCCTGCCGGGATCAATGCAAGCTTGCTGTTACAGCCGGGCGTCCTCTTGTTCCTGTTGCTCTTAGCCATTATCGTGGCACTGGCTGCCGGTTTCTACCCGGCGATGATCTTATCCGCTTTTAACCCGGTGTCGGTGTTAAGGAGCCAGGTACAAAGCGGCGGGCAGACCCGCAGCACCACTCTGCGAAAATCGCTGACCGTTGCCCAGTTCGTGATCGCGCAGTTTTTCATCATGGCGACCCTATTGGTGAGTAAACAAATTTACTATGCGCTGCACAAAGACCTGGGTTTTAAAAAAGAGGCTATCCTGATCGTCAATTCGCCCTGGAAGGACCGGCAGAACAGCAAAGTAAAACTCTTCCTGGATAAGCTGAGCGCGATGCCGCAGGTAGAACAGGTCAGTGCCGGAAGGGATGCGCCGATGTCCAATGATCCGCATTCGGCCTCCGCTACTTACCGTGACGGTAAAAACGAGATCAGGGTCGATAAGATCGGTGAAAAGTTCGGCGACCAGAACTATATCAAGGTTTACCATATCCCGCTGCTGGCCGGGCGTAACCTGCAGCCGCAGGATACTGTCAATACCGTATTGATCAACCAAAACCTCGCGCGAAGCCTGGGCTTTAAAGATCCGGACGAGGCCATCGGCAAATCACTGGCCGGCTTCCTGGGCAAACCGCAGACGCAGATCGTTGGTGTCGTGGCTGACTTTCACCAGGAATCCATCCATGCGCCGATCATCCCCCTGGTCATTCTGACCAGCACCAATCTCTATTTTAACGGCACTTTTCATATTGCTTTAAAGCCCGGTAACTGGCAATCCGCCATCAGCCAAATCCAGGCCGCTTATAAAGACGTTTACCCCGGCGAAGATTTCAGCTTCCAGTTTTTTGACGAAAGCATCGCCCAGCTCTACACCAGCGAACAAAACACCGCTAAATTACTGAACTGGGCCACCGGGTTTACTATCCTGATCAGTTGCCTGGGCCTGCTCGGCCTCACGATCTACACCGCCAACCAGCGCCAGAAAGAGATCGGCATCCGCAAGGTCATGGGCGCTTCGGTCGCGCAAATGGTCGTGCTGTTATCCTCCGAACTTAGCTGGCTCATCGTACTGGCCTTTGTAATAGCGACACCGCTGGCCTGGCTGGCCATGCAGCAATGGATGCAAAGCTTTGCCGACCGGACCAGCCTCAGCTGGTGGGTATTTATCGGCAGCGGCGCCGGCATGTTCCTGCTGGCCATCCTGACCTCCGCGACCCAAACGGTTAAAGCAGCCTTAACCAACCCGGTCAAAAGCATCCGCAACCAGTAAATCAATAGAAGCATGATGGAAGAGCGCATCTGGTTGCTGCTGGAGCTGTTTATCTCCGGGCAGGCGTCTGCGAATGAAACAGGCGAGCTGGTCGGTTTGTTGCATAAACACCCTGACCAGCTCGGTCATGTCGAGGAGTTCCTCGCCGAATTTTTGGACCCGAACCCGCAGGTGACCGAAGCGCAGAAACAAGCGCTGATCCGGCGCGCGCGGGCAGCAAAAAAACGCTGAGCCAATTTTGATTTGTGGGCGAAATAAACGGCGCGGTTGCTTAAATTTGCCGCCCATGCTTGATCCGCTCTACCTCGAAACCCGCCAGCTGCGGCTGAACCCCATTGATGCCGCCGAACTGCTGCGCTACCGGGACCTGATAACCGAGGTGTTTGAGCTATTTTCCGATGCAGAAACGTTACATTTTATCCCGGAAAAGAAGCTGAATCATTTAGCCGAAGCTGAACAATGGTTAAAAGCCGCCATTCTGAGCGCCCACTCCGGTCGCAATGTGATCCATTTGATCACGGATAAAAGTTCGGGCCGGCTCGCCGGCATCGTGGACATCATCCCGCCTGCGGTCGCGCGTGAACATTACCGGCTCGGCTACTATCCCTTCTTTATCGAGTTTTATCTCAAGGCTGAATACAAAGGTAAAACCCTGATGAGCAAGCTGCTGCCAAAGATCCTGCAGGCGCTGGAAGCGCAGGGCATACCGAAAGTTGCGGCCGTGGTCAACCGGCGCAATTACGCGGCCAGTAAGCTGTTAGCCAAATGCGGTTTTCACTACCGCGAGCCTTTCGATGTGCTCCAGGATTTTTATGAGTTTACCCAGGTCGCCTGATTGGTTAAAACTGTATATTTAGGCCAATGGCAAAGTTATTCATCGTTGGCTTTCCGAAAGACCTATCCCAGATCGGCTTGCTGGAACTGTTCAGTATCCATGGCACCGTCAACACCGTTACCATTGTTACCGACCAGCAAACCGGCGAAAGCAAATGCTATGGCTTTGTGACCATGACCGATAGCGCCGGGGCCAGCCGTGCTATCGCTGCCCTCAATGGCAGCCAGCTGGGCGGTCGGCAGCTAAGCGTCCGGCTAGCGGAAGAGAAGAAGCAGGCGCAGCAACAAGCCCCGTCGAAGCGACCGCGCTGGCCGCGATCGAAATAAACCAACCATTCGTTTGCAAACCATATCATCTTGCGAGGGTTTAAAAAGAATAACATCAGGCTATGGTTCAAGAAATTCTGATCAAAGACGACGGCACGTTTCCCGGCAACCACCTGCCGGCGCTGCTCTATAAAAGCGCGCTCGACATCCCTCTACTATTCCCCGCCATCCATGTTAGCCAGCTGTTTAAAAAGCACGGCTGGTCGAACAGTTGGGATGCGGGCATTTTCACCTATCACCATTACCATAGCATCACCCACGAGGTGCTGGGCATTTATTCCGGCCAGGCGACCATCCAGCTGGGCGGCGACAAAGGGCCCAAACTCCTGCTTGAGAAAGGCGACGTGCTGGTCATACCGGCTGGTGTGGCCCACAAGAATCTGGACGAAGAAGACGCCGTCGGCGTGGTCGGCGCTTACCCGGACGACCGGGATTACGATATGAATTATGGCAAACCAGGCGAACGCCCGAAGACCGATAAAAATATTGCTGCCCTACCTGTCCCGGAAAACGACCCGGTGATGGGTGCAGGAGGCGAACTCACTAAACGATGGACTAAAATTTAAGATCATGGCCAGCATACAAATACTCGATAAGGAAACGCTATCCCATAAAACTTACCTGCTGGAGGAAGTGACCTACCAGAAGCCTGACCTGGAGGGCAAGCTGCACGAGCAAAAGAACGAGATCTATTACCGCCCGGATGCGGTCGCGGTGCTATTAGCAGATCGTGCGCAGGAAAAATTTATCCTGACCCGGCAGTTCCGGCTGGCAACCTTCCTGAACGGCAATGACAGCGGTTACCTGGTCGAGACTTGCGCCGGCCTGATCGATGAGGGCGAAACGCCCGAGCAGGCAGCGCGCCGGGAGGTGGTAGAAGAGACCGGGTACCTGATCAGCAGCCTGAGGCGGATCGGCGCGGCTTATTCCTCCGCCGGCGGCATCACCGAGTATCTCTACCTGTTCATCGCCGATTGCGATTGCCGGGGCGAGCACGGCAAAGGCGGCGGCCTGGAGTCAGAAGGTGAGGACATCGAACTGGTTCAGCTGAGCTTTAGCGAGGCGAAAGAAAAATTATTAGCCGGCGGCTTCCGCGATGCGAAGACGATCATGCTCCTGCAGCATTATTTTCTGACCGCCTAATTCTGCGAACCAGATCGCATTTTAATTGTTCATATTGGAAAAGGAGGAACCATGCCCTGGTATAACGGCGATTACCCGCTATCTTATAAGAACCAGCCCAAATACCTGCGCGACAAAGCGGTCGAGATCGCTAATGAGGTATTGAAGACCACGCACAACGAAGGGGAAGCCATCGCGACCGGCCTTAAACAGGCACGTGTCCATTTTGAACATCACCCGGAAGAAATACCGACAGATGAAAAAGAATAAGCTTATTTTTGACTATGCCGACACCGCAACATTTCAACGCGCTTAGCGAAACCGAGCAGCAGGCGAAAGCCATAGATGGGCATTTCCTGGCTGACCGCAAAGCCGGCGACTGTATCGTGCAGCTCTTTTCATTGCCGAATTATTACGTGGAACGGCATTATGATCCGGCCGCTAACCGCATTACCAAACATGAAGCCTTCAGTAACCTGGACCGGCTGGTGCCGTATATCGCGCATGTGAAGTTTAATTGCCGGTAACCTGCTCACCCGGTTTTCCGCTGTCTGCTTTGTCAGCAGCCTGGTTGCGTCGGATTGCACGGCGTTGTTTGTCCGCCCATTTGCTCTCATGCTCCAGCATCCACTTCGCTTCTTCCAGCGCCTGTTGTTCTTGTGTGAGTTTCTGGAAAGCCTGCGGATCATCCAAATAGTGCTCGATCTTAAAGGCCGGTGCCGAGAAGGTAATGACCTCATAACGCCGGTCGAACAGTTTTTGATGCAATTCCTTAACTGCTTCGATAAACATAGCCCGGGACGTTTCAAAATCTTTGCCTTTCAAAGCGTTGAGCTCCTGTTTCAAAGACACGCACTGGGCGGCGATCCGCTCATCTTCGAAAGAGAACCGGTATTCGAAATTGTGGGCGAACTGGTTCCTGATCTTTTTCAGCACGTTGAGCGCCTGGTATTCGGCTAAAGTGATATAACCCAGGCTATAGCAGATGTTAATCTTTGCGCTGAAGGTATATAAGCCGCCATTGGCGTCCTCCAGCAGGCTCCTGGTTGACTTTACTTTGTTCAGCAATTCTTCCAGCAAAAGCTTCAAGGTACATTCAAAAAATGTCCCGGCAAAGATAGCCGCCCCGCGGTCGGACTCGGCTTCCAGTTCCTGCATGAACCGCCGGAAGGTATTGGCAGCAGTTTGCCTGAGGGAAGCTTGAAATGCTTCCAGGCCGGCATGATCGGGATGGTTAGGAGGGTCTGACATATTGGTATTACAATTTAATTTGTAGGTTGACCAGCCAGCCATTTTTCGATCACTTTGACCGTATCCCCATAGAATACGCGGTAGGTCTGCTCCGTGACGTAGCCGATGTGCGGCGTAGCCAGTACGTTGGGCAATTTCCGGAAGGAATGATCGGCCGGCAACGGCTCGGTATCATATACATCCAATGCGGCGCCGGCGATACGGCGGGTTTGCAGAACGGTTAGCAGCGCCGCCTCGTCCACCAGCGGCCCGCGTGAAGTATTGACCAGAAATGCGGCTGGCTTCATCAGTTCCAGTTCCCTGGCACCAACAATGCCGCGCGTGCGGTCGCTCAGGACAAGGTGCAGCGTCACGAAATCGGCGCTCCTGAAAAGGTATTCCTTGCTGACCAGTTCGGCTCCGGCGCGGTGCGCCCGTTCTTCCGTCAGGTTTTCGCTCCAGGCGATCACTTTCATGCCGAAAGCTTTGGCATAGGTCGCCAGCTTGGTGCCGATGCGGCCCAGGCCCACAATACCGAGCGTTTTGCCCTGCAGGTCGGCACCGACCGTGGTCTGCCAGCCGCCCGAGCGCACATTGCCCGCCTCGGCCGCCAGGTTGCGTGCCAGCGCCAGCAATAAAGCCCAGGTCAGTTCGGGCGCCCCGCTTTCTACATAGCTGGTCATGGCCACTTCAATGCCGAGCTCGGTGCAAGCCGCCGTATCCAATGATGCGTTCCGCTGCGCGGTCGAGACGATCAGTTTTAAGTTCGGCAATCGGCTGAGCAGTGCCCGCGTCAGCGGCGTGCGCTCGCGCATCACGCAAAGCACTTGAAACGGCTGCAAGCGTTCGGCCAGCACGTCTTCGGCTGCGATATGCTCCGTAAATACGGTTACTTCAGCCTGTTGCTGCACGACGCTCCAGTCTGCCATGGTCAAAGCCACCGACTGGTAGTCGTCCAGGATCCCGATCTTGATGTTCATGGGGCAAAAATAGGCAATTGGCACGAACTGCTGCAAGCCCTATTAAATCGAACAATTGTATTCAAACTTTATCGGCGGCAGGGATATCGTTAACGGGATTGAATTTCAGGTAAAGATCCTGCTCGCAGATCAGCTCCACGATCGAATTGCCATACAGCCAGGCACGGCCCGGCCAGCCTGACGCCGTGACCTCGCTTCGCTGAAACTCGCCTTTACCCTGGAGATCCATGCCCAATTCTTTGAGCAGCAAGCCGACCGGTACACTGATCTGTGGCGTCCAGGTGCCTCGGTTGAAGCGCAATTTTTCGGCAGTCAGGTAAAAGAAATATTTACCCTCGTTCTCTCCAAAGGTCAGCAAGCCGAAATAATCGTAAAATAACCTTGGCAGTGCGAACGTAGTGTAGCGGGTATCATCAGTCTCATGCTCATCGATGCATTCCAGTTCACCGACTTTCCCGATCAGCTGGTACAGCTCACCGAGCGTATCGTCATTGGGCGGCCCGGCAGTAATCCAATCGCGAAATTCATCCGGACCGATCACCCAGGGGTGAATACCACAGGCCTCATACATAAACTTTGCCTTGTTCCGGAAATCTTCATCCTTAGAAACGACGATATCGCAATAACCGCCAAAAAACGCATGCCGGCCATCGTTAGCCAGGTTCATCATTTTTTGTTTGTCCGCTTTGCCCTTCACCAAACCCAGAAATTCCAGGCAATAGTACATGCGTATAAACGATTGATAAACAGTCATTTTAGGAACATTCTTGGCGCAAAAAGCGGAATAACTCTCCAGGAATGCGGCCTGATCGGTGATCCGGGTACCGTCGTAACCCTTTAAGCCGAAATATTCATAATAATTGATGAGCAGGTCCTGGCTGCGCAAATACTGCAGGAGGGCCCGGAATGACTTTTGTTTCTCCGACAATTCCACGGTGTAATCCATGAAAGCCGCAAAAAAATCATAGTAGGTTACCGTTTGCGTTAAAAGGTCTTTGAAAACGTCCGGCATATCTTCCGGCAGCGTTAGGTCATGCAGTGCTGCTGTAAAGTTTAAAGGCATTAGTTTGAAGACGTCGAAGAGCAAATTTGCTTCGTCCGGCAGACTTTGCCAGGCGGCGGAAACCGTACTCCAGTCAAATCGGCCGAAATATTCACGCGGCGTTTCATAATCGAACCGGACACGATCACCCTCGAAATAAATACAGTGATCGCCCGCAACTTCGGCAATCAGCTCCATATCCGTATATTTGTGGTCCGTCTGGTCGCGGCTGAGGTCGTAGAGGTGCGCTTCGGAAAAGCAATAGACATTGCGCTGCTGATCTTGCTTGATGCGCATTAACAGCTCCTCACCGCCCGCTTGTTTGATGTCCTGTATCACGTTAAGATCGAGATAGATCAGCATAGTTACAAATATAAGGCTAAGATAAGGCCGGCGCACCTTATCTTTATCCATCAACCGTTAAATCATGCTCAGTCAAACCTATCTCTATAAGATCAGCAAATACCTCGCTTATTTCGTCTACCAGGTGGAACTGGAGAATAAGGCGAATAATTTCGATATCAACCGTCACGCAGAGCGTTTCTTTATTCCCATCTTAAACATCATTTTTCGGGCTGATTTCAAAAGGCTGGAATTCGAGCAGCTGAACTATCCTGCGGTGGATGTCGGCGATGCGGACAAGGGCATTGCGATCCAGGTCACCTCCCAAAAAGGCTTTGGCAAGATCACTCATACCCTTTCGCGCTATGTAGCCCACCGGCTTTACGAGCAGTTTCCGGAGCTGTACCACCTGGTGATCGATATGGGCTACCAGACCACCAAGTCCCAGGCCGATGTGGACCAGTATATCCAGGATGAGGTCGCAAAATTAACCTTGGATCCGGCGCCTTCGGTTATTTTCCCGATCAGCAACCGGCTGATCAACATCGGTCAGTTGCGCCTGCTGATTGAACAGCAATGTGATGTCACGCAATTGGCCGAGATCGCCGCCTTCCTCGAATCAGAATATGGCGAGGTTACCGCGCTGCCGACCTTTAATGATCCGCTGCTGCCTTACCGCATCGCCTTCGGTAAACAGCTGAATACCGCCAATGACCAGCTGACCTTCCAGTTCCATAATCCTTTTATCGGCCGCCAAGGGGATGTGGAAGTGCTCCGGGCGTTCGTGGAGGACCCGGCGCAAAAAGTACTCGCGGTCGCCGCAGAAGGCGGCTACGGCAAAACCCGGCTCTGTATCGAATATTTTATCCGGCACGTAGACGGTGACGCAGGCAAGGAAGCTTTCGTGGTCGATGAATTGAATTTCAACCCGGCGGCTCTGGCAGAGACGCTGACCGGCGATAAGATCTTTATCCTCCTGCTGGATGACGCCCATAAAGATCCGGCGATGCTGCGTAGTTTGGTCGATGTTGTATCCCGGCTGCCCAAAGCGAAACTGTTGCTGACGGTGCGTAAAGCCTTGCTGGATGAAACCTTACGGCAGTTGCCGACCCACGGCCGCGATATCGCTATACATCGGCTTGAGCGTTTATCCTACGAAGAGACCAAAGCCATGTTTCGCGCCCAGCTTTTCGGGATGCGCGATGAATTTATCGTGCGTTTCACCGAGCAGGCCCGGGGCGTCCCGGCCGTGATCCTGTCCATTTGCCAGCGTGTGGCCGACGGTGCCGATCCGCAAGCCCTGGCCGCCGATTTTAACTTCGCCCAGTTCGTTACTGAACTGACCGATCAGACGGTAGCCGATATTTCCAAAAAAACTTATATCGACCGCGAGAAGATCTATAAAACGATACAGCTGATCAGTTTGTGCGGCCCGGTGAGCGATACCGGGGATGAGCTTTCTTTGTTGGGAACTGTCAACCAGGTCGATGCGGAAGAGACGGAGATCATCATCGATGAGCTCAGGAGCGCTGGTTTTGTCAGCCCTTCCCTGCGCATCGCAATACAGCCTGATCCTTACAGTGATGTCATTATCACCAATTCCCTTTCCAGGGTGGCCGCTTTGCTCAAAAATCCGCAGCTGGCACCTTTCCGCGAACGGATCATCAAAAACCTCATGTTATTGCAGGTAGAAGGCCGGGTGGAAACTCAGCTGAACGCGATGCTCGCTGAACTGATCCGGGATATGGAGACCGCTGCCCGGGCGGGTGAATACCGCAGCCTGAATGAAGGGCTGGAGGTACTGCTGTCGTTTGCTTATAAAAGACCGGAGCTGGCAATCGAAGTCCTGGCCCGCCTGTCGCCCGCATTTCAAGGGGTCGAACAACCGGCGGCCAACGATATCTGGGGCGGAATGAGCCTGAAAAGCGTCTTTGAAAATCTGGAGCGGCTTTGTGCGATCGCGATGCTGAACACGCATGGTGAGGCAGCGCTGGAGCACAACTACCAGGTCGTGTTGGGTTACAGCAAGCCCGGCGACCCGTCCATGCTTCGGGCGGCCTTCCGTTACAAGGAATATGATTTCCGCGAGTTCAACTATGCACCGCCGCAGCCCTGCGAACGGCAGCAATTCCTGGGCCGTAAACTAACAGCGCTTGTTGCTGCCGATCACCTGGACCCAACGCAGCAGGAACTGGCCCTGAGTGGCTTTTCGATCCTGCTGAACCCGGAGATTACCTTAGAAACGCATTACGAGCAACATACCGGCGCCTATAGCTACGGTCACGCCGTTGTGCCGCGCAACGCGATCATCGACGCCATCCGCACGCAGGCCTTTCGGGACATGGTCACCCTATACCCCAAATCCGCTGAGGAAACTAAGGCGCAGATCCTTACGCATATGACGCGCCAGCTGAACTTTATGCGCATTCCCAAGAAAGACCATCCCAAGCCGATGGAGGTCACGGCCGACCTGGCGCAAAGCCTGGCCTTCCTTCATTCCGTCATAGGTGACCCGGTATTCGCTGCCCAAAAAAATAAACTCCTGCGCCAGCTGCAGCACCTGGAACGTTCGGACGTTAAACCCGAATACCGCGAAGAACAGGAACGTTTGCTGGCTGAACTGACCCGTACAGCGAACTACGCGGAACGTTTACAGTTGTTCTTGGACTCCGATTACTTCGCGGCGAAGGCGCAGGTCAAAGACTTCCTGGCGACATCGGTATCAGAACTCGGCAGTTGGGAAGGTTTTTTTGAGCACTTGATCACGAGCCGCCGGGCGCCCGGCGAGCCGGCCGGTGAAAATTTCCGTCTAATCCTGCAGTATTTGCTGGAAGAGGAACCTGATCAGGCGCTGGCCTTGCTGGCTTATGTAGAAACCCATCATCCTGATGCCCTGGAAACCATACTGATGCTGGCCAAGGCGGGGATCAGGGAGCCGGATCTTTACTACCGTATCGTCGATACGCTTTGGGCGCGTGACACGCCCGCCGCGCGTGCTAACGCGATCTGGGTGCTTACCTATGCGCGACAGGCCGATAAATCACTTTACAGTGAAGAGGATTTCGACTATTTCGACCAGGTCCTGGATGAAGGCAACATGACCGCCATCGGCAACCTGATCTACAACGTTGGCGACTACCTGCCTGTCAACGCGGAGAAAACGATCGCCCTGATCGGCCGCCTGATCGATTTGGACAAAGACGGCAGCGAACACGAAAACCTGCTCTACCATTTGTTCGGGGATAAAGCCCTGACCAAGGCGCATGCTGATCAGTTAAGGGACCTGCTCTACCAGCACTGCATAGACCTGCCGCTGGAGACCTTTCTGCACGCAGCGCTAAAATTCCTGGAGGACCGGTTCGGTTTCGAGGCGCTGCTTGATTTCCTCCGGGCCAAGTTCAAAGCCTTCGCCGGGCGCGATGAACTGATCCGCTCTTACCAGAATCTCAAATATTACAACCCGGAAACCGACGCCGGCGTACGGGAGGACCAATATGTGGCGCTGATCGATTGGTTCGCCCGATTGAGCGACGCAGAACAGCTGACCTACGCCGACATGCTCAAGGTACTGCAGCCCCACGGTCCGGTGCCCGATAGCCTGCGGGATAAACTGCTGGCGGCTGTGGCGGAGCACGCGGGCGACGAGCGCTACCTGACCGGGATAGCGATGTGCTTGCGGGCCTTACGGATACAGGATAGTGCTTATTTACGCCTCGCGGCCACTATCGGCAATGCACTTGCTGCGCTGCCCGGCTGCACGCTGCCGGATATCCGTGCTATTTTCAATGACGGTTTTTACGGCAACTTCGGTTCCCGGAGAAAGGTGGGCGCCGGGCCCTTTCCGCAGGACGTCAGCAAACAGGCAATGCTGGATGAAGCATTGGAAACGCTGGAGTTAGCGGCCCCGGTACGGGAAGTCCTCCTGGAGATACGCGCTAACGTGGCGCGGGATATCGAGTGGGAAAAAGACGAGGACTTGAAGAATTGGTAAACTATGAAACCCATCGCTGTTGCCGACTATACCACCGCTTACGGGCTGCCGCTGCCGGCAGATCCGTTTAGCTTCCTTTATCCCTATCCGACAGATCTGATCGTGCTTTACCTGTCCAAGATCAACGTGATCCTCTTCCAGGAGACGGATGCCCGGACGCAATCCATCCAGATCTTCCGGCATGTTTTTCTCAAGCCGGGTGACAGGCAGCCCGACTACGAACAGGTGGTCGACCGACTCCTGTCGCATGAGCACCAGGTTATCTTTGCGGTGCAGTCGATCGCCTACCTGATCCGGGAAAGCCTGACGCATTACCGTGCCGCAGAAGCGGTGACGACCGACCTCAAAGCATTCAACAAGGATCTGTTCAATACGATCCTCATTTACAATCATTTGATCTATCACACCGAAGGCACGGGTCTGGAAACACGCGAAGGGCTTTGGGAGATCGCGCTCCGGCAGCAGAACTATATCCGGGATTTCAACGCCTTATTCTATACCGCGCCGATCAAATTCCTGTTGGTGCAGCAATTTTTCGGCAGCAGCGATGAACGCAAAAAGATCATCAGTTCCTTTCAGCAGCGCCTGGGACTGGGCAACCTGTGGAATTTCGCCAAGACCTTCATGGAGCTCATGCAGCGGGTGCTCGGTGAAGAGCATACCGGTCAATATATTTTCCATCGCAGCGAGATCCCGCCGCAGGCCCTCGAAATTTTCAGTTACGACAAAACGCAGTCCAGGGACGAGATGTCCATCCATTTCGACCTCATCCCGCGGCCCTTTTACGCGGTGGATGACGAGCATATCGCCGTGATCGACTTCAGTTATTTCCGTTACATCCTGGACCAGGGCTTGTTCTGGTGCATCTTTCAATATTCCGGGCTGAACACCGGCAGGGACATTCAAAAAACGTTCGGCCTTTTCCGTTCAAAAATGGGCAAGGAATTTTTCGAGGAGTTCCTGGTGGGTAATATGCTCAAAGCGCTGTTTGACCGCAGGCATCACGTAGTTGCTGGCGAACCGCCATTCGAAGACTTCTGGATCCGCCCCAACCAGAAGGACCTGATCATCGTAGAGGTGAAAATGGCTGACCTGAACCCGAAGACGGGCGAGACATTCGACGTGGAGGGATTTAAAGCATTTATCCTGGATAACTATGCGAAACCCAAGGATACGAAGGGCGGCGCAAAAGGCGCCTATCAACTGATCAGGCAACTGCGCCTGCTCGAAACGGCCGGCCCCGCCATATTGAACCGCCTGAAATTAGGCAACCTGCAAAAGCTGAACGTTTACCCGCTGATCATCTATTCCGACCAGGCGCTGGACATGGTAGGCGTTAATGCGGAAGTACAGTCTGTATTCAGCGAACAATTAAGCGCAGCCGAAGCCCTGACATTCCATGTCAAGCCGCTCACGATGATCGGCATCAATACGCTGCTCGAACAATTTGCGTTTTTGAAGGCGGCACCGTCCAATCTGCTGGACCTGGTGGATGCCTACCAGCGCTATCTCCGCGGCAAGAAAAAGAGCTATGAAAAGCACGGCGGACCCTTCGCTTATTATGAACAGCACATCTCTTTTGCGGAATACGTAGCCCTGGTCAAAGGCCGCGGGAAGGATGAGCTGGGCAAGAACACCGCCGTTTTCCGCTCCCTGATCAACGCCGGACACTTCGGGCCGATCGACCAACCGCTTTAGACCCAGGGTACCGTTTCTTCATTGCCGCCCACGAATTTATTCAGCGAAATCCGGTTGGCGATCTTTCCGCGATAATCCAGTTCAAACAGGATCAGCAGTTCCAGGCAGTACAGCCCCAGGTGACGGATGTGAAACCTGTCCATGGAGGAAATGGCCCGCAATGTTTTACGCTTATTGTTGTCGGAATGTACGATTGTGTTCCGGACGCGCGTAAAAAGTTCCGGCAGGTCCGCTACGTGAATGCCCTTGGCTTTCAGGTCAGCCGTGATCCGCTGGTAGGCCGTCGGGACCTGCGTCGGTATGCTGGCCCGGTTAAGCAGGGCCCGCAGTTTGCCGGCAGCATCTACTTTCTGCCCTTTGGGCGACGGTCCGATCTGCCAGTTGTAAAGCAGCTCGAAGGCATTCTGCATGAAGACGATCGCGCCTTCCGCAAAACCGCTGTTATTGTTAGCTTCTACGTACCAGTGGATCAGCAGGTCGAGGCATTCCTGCGCAGCCGGGTCACTGGTCTGCCGGGTGAAACTTTGCCAGAGATCGCTCCACAAGGGGGAAGCGATCTCAAAAACGGGTGTATTCGATTATGACCGTTCGCGCAAGCTGATCAGTGACCTGGGACTGTTCCTGACTTTTCTGAACGGCAGGCGCTGTTACCCTTGCCTGATCCGGGCCTGGAGCAGGGATGGCCTGGCCTGGGAGGACTGCTCCTCCTATCATGTGGATCAATATAAGGAAGAATATGCCTGGCTGCCGCAGCGTTACGACAGCCGGCCGGCGCTTTCCTGCACTTTAAAAATAAAGGGATTATTGATTACCCCCGTCACGCTGCCGTCGGCACCACCGATATGAGTGATCATGGCCTGGCCATGGGTTGTCCGCTTACCGGGGAGGTCTATGTTTTTGACATCAAAGTCCAGGGTATAGCGGTCAATTGCGCCGCGGAAACGTACGCCGGGACGTGGCCGCCAGCTAAAAAAGACTTCGCCATCGACGGGCAAGGTTCCGGTTTCCAGCTGCAAGCTCAGATCGCCGCGATAAAGCAACACCGGCTCGTTGACCCCAGGCGCATAACCATCCGGTCCGATCAGCAAAGGCAAACGCTTAAAAGCGGCTTGTATATCTTCCATCTTCATGCATAAATTGTCACTAATGTACCAAAAACTAAAGTTTCATTTTCGGATAAGACGCAGGAAAGCTATACTTACATTAAGTTAAGGGCTTGGTTTTTAGCCCTCCACTCTTGCAGATCAAAATATTTTCTTTAACATTGATAAAATATTGCATAACTTTAATGTAATGATCTCCCCGTCATGGCCGTGTATAAAAACTCATCGGATGCTGAACGGGTCGCCCTGCTAAAGGGTGATGACCAGGCTGCGTTCACCGAGATCTACCGCCGTTACTGGAGCCTGATCTACGCGCATGTCTACAAAATGCTGCGCGACCGACCAGCCGCTGAAGACGCCGTGCAGGAAATTTTTAGCAGCCTGTGGCTCAAGCGCCAGGGGCTGAAGGATGCGGCTAACCTCAAAGGCTATCTCTACGTTAATGCCCGGAACCGGGTATTCAATCTCATCGAGCAGCAGAAAACCCGTCAGAATTACCTGGGCGCGATCGCCAAATACCTCAACGAGGAAGACCTCGCTACGCTGACCCTGATCGATGAAAAGGAATGCGCCGAATTGCTGGACCGCGAGCTCGCAGCGCTGCCGCCAAAAATGCGCGAGATCTTTGAGCTGAGCCGCAAAAGCGACCTGTCGCATAAAGAGATCGCCGAGCGTCTGGATATCTCGGAGCATACCGTAAAGAAACAGGTGCAGAACGCGCTGAAGGTGCTGAAGCCCAGGCTGCACGATGCCGGCCTGAGCATCGCGATTATCTTATTCATGCGATAGGCTCTTACATCAGCTGCTCATTTTTCCGGCTGCGATCTTATACCAATTTTTGGTGGCGAACGAAGATCCATAGATCGGCGATGTCTGCTCATTTAACTTCGATTAATGATAAAAGGAATAATCATTCGATTCCTGTTGCAGGCGAACCGTCACTATGCTATTTTTGGAAGTCAATCTGTTCGCTGATGAGTAAACGCCTGCTGCTGATCTGTTTTTTTATTCTTTTTTCGTTAACTGGACATAGCCAAAACTCCGGGGCGCTCCGATTCTTTCCAGCGGGAACCCAAGCCATGTTGAACATCTCTTACGCACACGACACGCTGGAAAAGCATAAGCTGGATATTTTTATGCTGCCGGGAACTGGCAAGCACCCTGTTTTAGTATGGCTGCACAGCGGTGGCTGGCGGGCCGGTAATAAACAAGGGGATATGCATTATATGCCCAATACGTTGAAAGCCCTGGTCAAAAACGGCTATGCGATCGTTGACATCAATTACCGTTTTAGTACCGAAGCTATATTTCCTGCGCAAATCATTGATTGTAACCAGGCCAGCGGGTACATTTATGATAATGCCGGCAGGTATCATTTAGACCGAAGGCGAATTGCGGTCATTGGATTTTCAGCCGGCGGCCATTTGGCTGCCTTAGTTGGTTTATCCAACAACAACTTCATACCCGATTTTTTCCTGCACATCAAAAGCCAAATTTCAGCATCAGGGTCGTGATTGACTATTTTGGCCTGTCAAATTTTTACCTCAGGCCTGACTCAGAATTTACAAGCCCCAAAAGCGGACCCGGGCTTTTATTTGGAGGCGCCATGACCAGCAAACCGGATTTGGTTAAACTGGCGACCCCCCTAAATTATATAGATAGCGCTGATCCGCCATTTTTGATCCTTCACGGTACTAAGGATGAATTAATGGATATCCGTCAATCTGTATGTTTAAGGGATTCGCTCAAAGCACATGCGGTAAAGGCTAAACTCCTTATCATTAAGAAAGCGCCGCATGGCGGTGCGCTGTTTGATACAAAACCGGTTGTACATGCTCTAGTCGCATTTTTAAACAAACATTTGAATTAAATGATCATTCTATAGATTGGTTTAGCGCTCAACACGAATGCAGGTAAGCGACGATTTTTGACATTTATAAGGTCTTTCGCCGGGCGATCTGCTGGATGGCATAGATCAATTTTCGCAAATTGGCTTTGCTGTTGGTCAGGATCACGCAGCCGCTGTTCAGTTCCGGGAAGGCGGACAGGTGCGCGGTAAACCCGATGGTGCTGCCGTTGTGCTGGATGTCGCGGTAAGTGCCCGTATGGCGGACACCCCAGGCCAGGCCGACATTTCCCGCGGTAGGCTGGTGGCTTAATTTTACGGCAGGCGCGGTCTCCCTGATTTGCTGGTCCAGGTAAATGAGCATATCACCCAGCGTGGCATGGATGTCACCGGCAGGCCCGAACATCCCTTCTTCCTGGAATGGTATCCTGCGCCCATTCTCTCCATGCGGGATCGCCATCCTATTTTGTTGTTGCGCATTCAGCTCATAAAAGGTATGCTTCATCGCGAATGGCCCGGTGATATATTTTTTTAATAGGCTGGCATAGGACTGACCATACACCCGCTCCAGGATATGGCCTAGCAACGAAATGCCGAAATTGGAATAATTATACTTGTAACCGGGCAGGGTGTCCAGCTTTACCCGGTGCAGCGCAGCATAGAACAATACGGAGTCGTAGTCCTTTTCCGGTGCCAGCGGATTAAACCCCGGCTGCGTACCGATGTCGTCAGGCAGTTCGGGCAAGCGGGACGTATGATTGGCCAGATCCTGTAAGGTGATGGGCGTGCCATTATAGGCTAAATTAGGATAATCGCCTGTAAGATATTTGCGGATGTCATCGCTCAGCGCCACTTTTTTGTCCAGTACGGCTTGGGCGAGTAAAGTGCCGGTGAAAGTTTTGGTGATCGAACCGATCTCCAGTAAATGATCCGGGCTGAGCTCCCCATAAAAATAGGCATAGCGCCTGCCATTTTGGATAAAACCGATGGCCACCCCTTGCGCGTTCGGGTTGCGGTAATATTCCCGCGCCGCGCTGTCCACCGACAGGTCAAGCGGTGTTTTCATGGGGTTACTGCTGTTAACCGCTTTGGGCTTTTCCAGCAAAACCAGCGGTGCATTGGACATGCCAAAACCGCTGATCTTCCTGGCGGCTGTCACTTCCAGGTTCAGGCGCAGATCCCGCGACTCCGCTATCAGCAGGTAGGTAAACTTACCGTTCAATTCGCCAAGCAGGGAATCTTTCAGGATATTACCCGAATTACGGTTGCCCCGCAGAAATCCCGTTAATTGGCTTTCGGTAATATGGTTGGAAAAGGCGGTGTCCGTTAACTGGTAGATGCCTTTCAGGTCGTTATGATTGTACTTGGACACAAATGTGTCCTTCAGCTCATCAGCTATGCGGTGGTCACGCACCTGGGCAAAACCGTTAGCGAAACAAATGGTAAGTAATAATGTCCATAAAAGTTTCATAGCGCAATTGATGTTAATAAAAGACGCGGTACAGCAAGATACGTTACAAATAGTTTTCCTCAATCTCCGGATCACTCGCTCTTCAAACTTTTCACCGGGTTGACCAGTGATGCGGCCAGCGCTTTAAAGCTGATAGTCGCTAAAGCAATGAGCACCGAACCGGCGCCACCGGCCAGGAAGATCCAGGCGCTGAGGTTGACGTGGTAAGTATACTGCTGTACCCATTGGTGCATAAAGTACCAGGCCAGCGGGCTGGCGATGGCAAAGGCGATTAAGACCAAGAGGACAAACTCCCGCGAGAACAGGTAAATGATATGCGATGCGGTTGCGCCCAGTACCTTGCGGATACCGATCTCTTTCACCCTTTGCGTAGCCATAAAGGAAGCCAGGCCGTACAGCCCGAGACAGCTTAAAAAGATGGCGATACCGGCAAACAGCTCGAACAGGTTCGATAACTGCCTTTCCTGCTGGTAAAATCCGGCGATCTTGTCGCTGAGAAACTGGTATTCGAACGGGGACTCGGGGTAAGCCTTGGCAAACAGGGCTGCGACCGCTTTGATCGTAGCCGGCATATCATTGGTCGCTAACTTCAGCCCGGCATTGTTATAGCGGTTCGGGTGGTTCAAAAAGAAAACCGGCGCGATGCTTTCTTTGAAGGAGGCGGAATGAAAATCTTTGACCACACCAACGACCAGTCCTTTGGTATAACCCTTCCATAAGTTGATTTCTTTATTAAGGGCATCTTCCGGCTTTTTGAAACCCAGTTGCCTGACGAAAGTCTCGTTCACCAGAAATTCCCTTTCCGGTGTAGCCGCCTGTACATTCCGGCCGGCTACGAGCTGTAGATGGTAGGTATCGAGGTAGCTCGCATCGATGGATTTTAATACCGAGGAGAAAGGGGTTTCCTTTGCGCCGTGGTCAAAGCCGACCGGAGTCCACCAGCTGTCTTCTTCGGCAGGCGAACTACTGCTGAAGCTCACGCTTTTGACCCCTTTAACCGTCAGTAAGGTGTTCCGCAAATAATCCAGTTTGCTGTTGCGGGCGCTGTCGGGTAAAAAGCTCACATTGATTATGGCGTTCTTTTCAAAACCCATGGCGCCATTTTCGAAATAGCTTAGCTGCCTGACAAAAATGAAACAGGCAATGATCAGACCCTGCGCGATCACGAACTGCAGCACCACCAGCATGGGGCGCAATGACAAGCCTTTACCGCTTTTCTGCGCAACCTTGTTTTTCAGCGCCGTGATGGGATTAAAACCTGACAGGATCACCGCCGGATAGGCTCCGGCTAATAGGGTTACCACAACCGTAACTGCCGAAAGAAAAGGCAGCAAAACAGACAGCGGGACTTTGAGCAGGGAAAGCGGGATATGAATGATGCGGCCGATCTCTTCCGCCGTAAAGCCTACCAATGCAACCGCTAAAATGATAGCACCGGCAACCAGCAAAAATGTTTCGGTCAGGAACTGTACCCGAAGCTGGCCGCGGTTACTGCCCATTACCTTACATACGCCGATCTCTTTGCTGCGGTTCACGGCCTGGGCAGTGGCCAGGTTAACAAAGTTGACACAGGCAATGATGAGGATGAACGACGCGATCAGCCACAGCATGTCCACCCGCTGGCCCGAGATCTGCTTACCGGAAAAATTGCTCACGCCCGCATAGGCATTTTGCGCGTCGTAATGCACCGCGGCCAACGGCTGCAAGACCTGCGTCGTCTTGTCATCCGGCTTACGAAACTTGCGCGAAAATGCGGTCAGTTGCCGGTCCACCCCGGTTACGGTCATGCCCGCCGGCAATAATACATAGCATTGCTGGTGGCCTGTAATAGAGGTCCAGTCTGTAGCTACAGCATGTTTTAAAAGCCGTGCCGGCAGGATCAGCTTTAACTGGAAATCGGTCTGCCCGGGCACATCCTCCACGATACCGCTTACCGTTAACGTAAAATCATTCGCGATCTTCATGGTTTTACCCAGCGCGCGCTTCCAGTCACCGAAGTACAAGGCCGCCGTACTTTTAGTCATGGCCATGGAGCTCGGATCGTTCAGCGTAGCTTTGGCATCACCCGCCAGCCATTTAAAATCAAAAATTTCAAAAAAGGCCGGGTCGGCAAAGAACACGTCCGTTTTCAGGTTCTTTTCCACCTGCCCGCCGGCTTGCAGCGATAAAGCCGGCACCTGGGTATAACCGCTGATGTCGGTCACTTTTAAACCCGGTATCTCCGCCCGCAGCGCATCCGGCAAAGGCGCCGGGACACCTGAACCCATCGCCGGGTCACCCGAGGCCGCCGGCGAAACGGTCAGCACCCGGAAGATCCGGTCCTTCTGCGTATGGAAACCATCATAGCCCGTCTCGAAACTGATGATCATAAAGATCACCAGGAATACGGCAACGCCGACACCGAGCCCGGCCATATTTAAAAAGGTGTAATTCTTGTTACGGAAAAGCGTACGATAGGCAGTCTTAAAGTAGTTTTTCCACATGGCGGTTGACAATAAAAATGATCGTTCTGGTTAATATCGACAAGCTTCAATTGCGGTGCCATTATTATACTCATTAACAATCAATATATTAATCTCTAAAACCTAATTTTTGTTGTCCGTTTGTGATACAGCGCCTGTACGCTTTTAAAACTGTCGTTTTTTACTTTTACTGGCCCGCCCGAATGCATGGCAGCCGTTTTCGCTAAGGCTTACTGTTCACCAGTTGTTCAAGCATTTGCTTGGCATTATCATTAGGGATATGTACCGCTGTATCATTCCGAACAGGTAACGGGTCGATCTGGCCGCTGGCTGCAAACGGCTTTGCGAACGAAAGATATAACAAAAGGAATAAAACCTGAAAGAGACGGAGACGAGTCATAAGCGCTTTTTTAAGCTGGCACTACAAAATTAGCAATTCGTCCTGTAGTTTACTAAGATAGCTCCATAGCGTTATCATCAGCATCGCAATTATTTAATTGGTCAAATAGCGATTGATTTCAGATACTTAGGTATTTTTGTTAAATTCCCGTTAATTTTATTTTAATTCCATCTACTCCCAAACGCCCGCATCACCTGTTTTATATATACAAACGCTAAACAGGGTCATGGACGAACAGGACATCAAAGCACTTATTGCCCGTTACAATAACGGAACGGCTACGCCCGACGAACGGAACTGGTTGGATAACTGGTACCGCGCGGAAGCCTCCAGGCAAAAACTGTCGGCTGAGGAATTACCCCAGCCTGAACAGGAAGAGCGGCTGTTGCAGGGTACGCTGAAACGTGCTGGTCTGTATCAGCAGGCGCCTGTTCGCCGGTTGTGGCCACGCATTATACGCTGGATGCGGTGGAATTTTGCCTTCATGTTTCGGGCAGCTGGAACTTTATCTTGCATATCAATGCCGCCAGTCCGCAGGCTTATTTTGAATTCCTGATGAGCCGCATCTGCAGCATGCCCAACGTGGCGCATGTAGAAAGTCATATCGTGCTCAAAGAATGCAAGCGCTATGACCCGATCCGTTTGGGCAGCGCTTCCTGATCAGGTAAGCCAAAGTCCCAGATATCTTCGAACTTCTGAGAAGTCAGGCAATATTGGCTGGCAAGTCATCTACTTTACTTCAACGAATTAATTATCTTCGGTTTATGAAAAAAATCCTCCTGACCCTTAGCTTATTTATGGTATTGGCCAATGCCTATGCCCAGCAGCAGATGACCTCCGATACGCTGGCCGTTCCTGCGCGTTATCAAAATATTCACCGCCGAAGCCCGGTGCTGTCTTGCCTGTTATCGGTGTATATTCCCGGTCTTGGCCAGGTTTATAACAAAGAATACGGCAAAGGGGCTATCGTTTTCGGAACGACGGTGCTGTCCCTGGGTGCAGCTGAGATTTATCACAGTTCCAGAACGCATCCCGAAAATGGGGTAACTGCCGCATTGCTCGCGCCCCTGTTTGCCGCTTACCTTTATAGCGCGATTGACGCGCCGGTCAGTTCGGTGCGGCTTAACCGGTCATATCATTTGGGAAAGCACCCCCGGGAATTATCGGTGCTGCAATTTGAACCTGCTATGCTATCAGCCGGGACGGGAAAATACACCGCCGGTCTTAGCCTGGTTATCCACTGAGCCTTTGAATTTTGTTTTACTATGAATTAGCTGTATCCTGAAAAATTGTTTCTTTCTACGCGCTTGATGCCCACTGCCATGAAAACCAAAGTTCCTGATTCTTTGTTAACTGAAACGTATGCTTAACAATCCCGCACTGCTACAGATTATTCGCGATGGTGGCCTTGTACAGCCATTGGATATTTTCCCGGTCTACCGCCAGGAGGGCAATGTGTATGTGGCTACATCAGCCTATCGCTTATACGAAGGCTACCCGGCTGAGGAAGGCGATGACTTTGAAGAAAGGCTGGACAAATACCTCGAATATGTCGAGCTGGAGGGCGCGGAACATCCGGGCTTTTTGGGCGAGCTGCATTTCCAGGGCAGTACGGCTTTCGAATGGAAATACAGCGGGACCGCTTTAAGTGAAGCGGAAGTCTTACAGGTGGTCGAACTATTACAGGATAACCAACCCACCTTTTTGCGGGGCAATGATCCGGATACGGAATTGAGTTTAACCTATGACCGGTTTAACGAGCGTAAATACATCCAGCTGATGCCCGACGAGGGCCGCTTCCTGGTTTTTGTTAATGGCGGTTTTGCAGCTGAAATTGAAATGATGGAAGAAGATTGGGAAATCACCGGCGGCGATTTGCCGGATGCTGCATTGGAATCGGAAATTCTTAAACGCATCCGAGCGCAGCACTAAAACCGTACATACAGACGTTCGTTTCTGTTACAGTCTGAAAATCTCGTTTAATTAAGTCATTATCGGTCAATTATTTATAGGTTTGGAACAAAAATTGACTTGTAAAGCCCATTGCATTCCTTCATCTTTCATATCGCCGCTAATGACCTGCTTCGGCTGGCGGCAATTTGTTGTGCGATTACCCTGTCCATATTATTAGTATTCGCCAGGAAGCAAGCGCCGGCTGCTGCCCTATGGTTGAGCCTGGCCCTGGTGGTCATGGCCCTGCATTTGGCAGCCTTACCGGTGGACTTTTCATTGGCATTGGGGTCCTTGCTCTATTTTTTTACCCGCAACATCGTGTGGCCGGAGCAGCTTTTTCGCAGCAAAGACTGGGTTCATTTCAGCGTGGTATTAATCAACCCGCTGCTGCCCGCATGGCTGGTAACTGTTGCTATTCTCGTTTATTTGTATCTGGCTTACCGGCTCATACAGCAAGCTTACGAGCGCATGCAGCCCGTATTGATGGACAGGGCCCGGTCCAGGTTCCGGCTGCTGCAAACATTTTTGTATTTGTTTGCTGTCAGCGTTTTGTTGTGGTTATGCAGCGATGCTTTCGCGGTAGCTTCCGCCGCGGTATTGGTCGTTATCGCAGCGCAGGTGCTTGTAAAGCCTGGGACAATTATCGCCATGCCGCAGCCAAACCGGATACCCGACGACCTGCGTGAAAAAGGCCGGTGGCTGAAGCGAACGGTAAAGGAGCGGCGTTTATACGAAGATCCCGACCTGACCCTGCCATCGCTGGCCGCTCAACTGACCCTGCCGCTACACGAATTATCGCGCATCATCAACCTGGGCCTCAAAAAGAACTTCAACGATTTTATTGGTGAATTGCGGGTACAGGAAGTAGTGCGGAAAATGAAGCAGTCCGCTTATGACCAGCTCACCCTGCTGGGGATCGCCTACGAATCAGGCTTCAATTCCAAGACGACCTTCAACCGGGTCTTTAGAGAAGTGACCGGGAAAAGCGCTGCCGAGTACAAAAGTGAGTTGACTAAACAGCGCCCAAGTTATAATCCGGGCCTTCCGCAGCGCCTGGAGCCGCTATCATTGCGTTTAAATATCAAACGCAGTTTTATGATAAAGAATTACATCAAGACCGCCTGGCGCGGTTTACTCCGACACAAATCGCAAAGCATTATTAATATTTCAGGGCTGGCCGTCGGCCTGGCCTGTAGTTTGCTGATTTTGCTATGGGTGCAAAATGAATACAGCGTCGACGGATTTTTCCAGAACAGCAGCCGTTTGTTCAAGGTGTATAAAACCAATTACGATCACCATGTACCCTCCGGTTCTTATGAACTGCCCGGTGTCCTGGCCGATGAACTGAAAAGGGCGTTCCCGGATATTGAATATGCGACCAATATCGGCTTCGGCGAAAACAGCGCTTTCCAGGTGGGCGACAAAGTCGTCAAGATGAACGGTAATTCGGCCGAAGCCGATTTCTTTAAAATGTTCAGCTATCCGCTGCTGGCCGGTTCAGCGCAGACGGCACTGAATTCGCCGGATGCCATTGCCATTTCCAGGCACATGGCAGAAATATTTTATGGCAATCCTGCGCAAGCCATTGGAAAGACGATCCGTTATCAAAATCAACGGGATTTTAAGATCACCGCCGTTTTTGAGAACCTGCCTAAAAACGCATCACAGTCCTTTGATTTCCTGACCAACTGGGATACTTTCCTGCATAACAATCCCTGGGCGAGGGAGATGGGGAACACCGGGCCACAGGCCTATGTCATGCTACGGCCGCAGGCAAATGTTGCCGCTGTCAACGCCAAGATCGCGCATGTCTTTGACCTCTATTACCATATTAACCGTAGCACGGCGAACTGGTATGCCGATATCGCTTTGCAGCCTTATGCCGAGGCTTACCTGCATAATGACCTGGCCAGCGGCAAACCCGCAGGCGGGCGTATTGAATATGTACACCTGTTTAGCCTGATAGCTGTTTTTATCCTGTTGATCGCCTGTATCAACTTTATGAACCTGTCCACCGCGCGTTCGGTTAAACGGGCAAAAGAGGTGGGTGTCCGCAAAGTGGCAGGTGCCTTGCGCGGTTCGCTGATCGGACAGTTCATGACGGAATCTTTATTGGTCACCCTGATCGCCGTGGTCTTCGCGCTGGTATTAGAATGGTTGTTATTACCCGGGTTTAACCAGATCACCCAAAAGCAGCTGGCCCTGCCATTTGCACAGCCCGGGTTTTGGCTGATTACTGCCGGTGTCACGCTTGTCACGGGCCTCGTCGCCGGGAGTTACCCGGCCTTCTTTTTATCAGCTTTCAAACCCATTAAAGTTTTAAAGAGCGCCGTGAAATTGGATACCGGCACCCTTTTCTTCCGGAAGGGCTTGGTCGTATTCCAGTTCGTGTTGTCGGTGGTGCTGATCACCGGCACCATCATCGTTTCGCGGCAAATGAATTACCTGGCCTCCAAAGACCTGGGCTACGACCGCGAGAACGTGGTCTACCTGCCGATGGAAGGACAGCTCTCCTCCCAATACGAAGTTTTCAAGAATGAACTATTAAATAAGCCCGGCATATTGGCCGTCAGCCGCGTGAGCTCTGCGCCGGTTGACATTTATGGCAGCAGCCCAGCGGTAAACTGGACCGGTCATGACAGCACCTCCAACATCATGTTTACCCGTGCGTTTATTGGCTATGATTATTTCAGGACCATGAAGCTGACCTTGGTGGCAGGACGTGAATTTTCCAAAGCCTACCCGTCTGATAGTTCAAGCTATATCCTGAATGAAACGGCGATCAAATTAACGGGCTACAAAGAGCCTATCGGTCAGCCATTCGCCTATATGGGAAAGCGGGGAACGATCGTCGGCGTGGTTAAAGACTTTCATTTTCATTCGCTCCATGAAGCGATCGGACCGATGGTGCTGGCCGCCGGTGAAAATGACCCGTCCGGCGTGGTCTTGGTGCGAACCCAGCCCGGCAAAACAGCGGCAGCGCTTACCCAAATTGAAAACCTGAGCAAAGCATTAAACCCTGCCTTTCCACCGGTCATTTATTTTGTCGACCAGCAATACCAGCTGCTTTATCAAAATGAACAGGTCATCAACAGGTTAGCCGATATTTTCGCCGGGCTGGCGATCTTTATATCCTGCCTGGGCCTTTTAGGCCTGGCGATGTTTACCGCCGAACAGCGTGTTAAAGAGATCGGTATCCGCAAGGTGCTCGGTGCGGGTACCGGTTCCTTGTTTGCGCTGCTGTCCGCTGAATTTATGACGCTGATCGGCATCGCGATCGCTATTGCCCTGCCATTGGCCTGGCTGGTGACGCACGGCTGGCTGCAAGGCTTTGCCTACCGGGCGCCGCTGTCCTGGTGGGTCTTCGCACTTTCCGGCGCTGCGATCATCTTGATCGCGCTGGTCACGGTCAGCTTTCAGATCATTAAAGTGACGTTAGTCAACCCGGTCAAAAGCTTACGGAGCGAGTAACCGTTATTTTCAGCTGCGCGAGGTGTAATTGTTTTTAGCCTGAAAAATGATTTATGCGGCCCGGATGTTCCGGGCCGTTTAATAGCGCGGCTTTGTTGTTCGTTCAAGCATTAGCTTAAAGCGCATCAAACGGCACCAGGCTCTCTTCCCGGATCAGCCCGCTCTTACAGAACCCCAGTAAATGCGGCCCTTCCAGCAGCGCATACAACTCAGCCAGGTCTTTATCCGAGCCTGTTTTGGAGATCACCAGGCTGTGCTCGGCTATGCTGCTTAGCGTAGCGCCGAATTTGTTCATGAGTTCCCACAGCCTGGCGTCCAGCGCCGGTTTGGCCAGGCGGTAGAAACCAACTTTCCTGAGGCCATCGTTAGCCGGGCAAAAGTTAACCGCGTATACTTCCACGATCTTTTGGAGTTTATGGCGGAAAGGTTCGATGACCGCTTCCGGGACACACGCTTCTAAAGTGATCAGCACCAGGTCGCTGATGTCCGTGCGGGCGACATTCAGGCTTTGCACATCATAGCTGCTGCGGTTAAAGTGCATGAGCAATTGGCCAATCAGACCCTTTTTGTCTTCGGCATGGATAGAGAAAATAAACTGGTTTTCGGAGGTTGCTGGCTTTTTCATGATTGGTTTGAAATAAAAAAAGCCTCCCGGGGTTTCCGGGAGGCTCGTATATGATGGCTTAATTAAAGGGCAATCAGGATACTCCCGGGGAAATCGGAATAATAATAATGACAGCCACCACGATAGTTATCGCGTTATAGATTCTGCTATATAATTGGTTGGTGGTCATTAGGCAGGCAAGATAACAAATTATTTTAAAATCCTAAAGTACCAGCCTAAAAGTCAGGTTGATGCGCGGCTTCGTCGCTTTGATAGACTTAGCGATGCGGTGTTCCCAATGCTCCTGCAGGCCGCTTTTCATCAGCAGGAAGGAGCCGTGTTCCAGCCTTACCGAATAATGCTCGCTGTGATCGGTCTTTTTACGGATATCGAAGCTGCGTACTTGCCCGAAACTCACGGAAGCGATGGTTGGCTGGCTGCCCATGATGCTTTCCTTGTCGCTGTGCCAGGCCACCGAATCGTTGCCGTCGCGGTAATAATTCAATAGGACGCTGTTGAAGCGGACGCCGGCCAGTGGTTCCACCAGCTCCCGGATCATTTGCAGTTCGGGTGTCCAGGGGAGCGTACCGGCAATGCGTTCCGTTTCACCATACCAGCAGGTCAGCCGCGGGGTCAGGTATTCCTTGTCCCACAGCTTTTGCGTGGTTTGCTTCCAGGGCGTTTCCCGGATAAATTGTTGCAGCAGGCGGTCACTCGTGGCTGTATCGAGCAGGCCGGGCGTATACGCCAGTAGTTTCTTGGGCAGCCCCTTGCTTTGGCCGGCTTCGGGAAAAAAACATAGTTGTTCGGTCATTTTGCTACCTCCTTAAAAGCCTGCATTTTGGGGAACTGCCCGGTCTCGTACCAGGCGGTCAGCGGCCGGTCGGCGGGAAAGCCATGCTCGGCGCGGTAGGCTTTGCGCTCGGCCGTGAAGTTCCACCAGCGCTTATTGTCATCGCGGTTTTCGATATAATGGACCAGCAGGCGGTAAGAATCCTCCACGCAGGGATCAGCCCAGCAGCCGCAGTGTTTTTCGAAGGCATCAAAAAGTTCTATGGCGGATTTGCCCTTGAGTTGCTCCAGGGAAAAGTAGCCCTGCGCCATCAGTTCTTTGGCAAAGCCGATGCCCAGCGAAGGAATGCTTTGGAATTCCGCCAGCGCAGCCAGTTCTTTAGCGCGTTGCGGCGAGGCGTTCAGCAAAGCCGCGATCTCGTCCGGCGCGTAATCGCGCAGCATTTTTTGGCTGACCTTGCGGTCTTTGAGCGCCCGCTTTTCGGCTACGCTCAGCTCATAATCAATGTTCTTCTTCATAAGTTTTTGAGTAGTTCGTCCATTTCTTTCTGGTGACGGTGATCGCGCCGGCCAGTTCTTCCTGTTCCTCGATGGTGAGCAACTCGCCATCATAGATCCAGTTATCCGCTGCATCAAACAAAATGCGGCCAAGTTCCCGTTCAAATAGCGGGTCATAGAGCCTGTAACCGTCTCCTGCGTCCGGGAAGATACGCACCCATCTTTCGGTCCTGGCCTTGATCGTTTTAGGGATATCGGGAAACAGTTATTTGTCATGAAAACAATGTGAGTAAAAATTTGTAAAAAAGATAAAGAAAATGCTAAAAATATTAGCATAACTTTATAGTCCCAAAAATGGAGGTCATATGGTGCCGTATAGTGTCGAAATCGAATTAGGAAATAAAATGTGCGCGTTGCTGGTCGAGCAGCTGCAAAACTTTGCGGATGTGGACGGCTTTTGCCGTTATGATGTGACTGCCGGTGAGCGGCGTTCGATCATCTACGTGAACGTCGAATATGAAGACCCGCAACCGCTGCAAACCGTGGCCGACGTGGAAAATTATTACGAGCTCATCCATTATATCGGGCAGCCGCGACAGGCCTACCCCGAAACGGATGATGAACTGTTTACGACCAGCGAACTGAACACCATCGCTGCGGCGATCCGCCAGTATAACCGGGAGGCGGGCATCCGCTTTCCGGAATTCAATTTTGATCTTTAAAACCAAGGGACATGACAGCGACCAAACAAGAAATGATCGATAAACTGCGCCAGGACCTGCTGGGCTGGGAAGGTTTCCGCCCGGTAGCGCCGGAGGAAAGGCAATCCTTTGGCCTGGGACCGATCGAAAACGCTTTTCCCAACCAGGTGTTTCCGACCGGCGCGCTGCATGAATTTATCAGCACGCGGCCCGAATTTACCGCTGCTATTGGCGGCTTTATTGCCGGCATTATACAGACCTTGCTGGCTAAGGGCGGCGTGTGTGTCTGGGTGAGCTATACGCGCCGGATCTACCCGCCGGCGCTTAAACGTTTCGGTATCAATCCCGACCGGATCATTTTTGTGGATGTGGTGCGTGAAAAGGATGTGCTCTGGGTGACGGAAGAAGCGCTGAAGTGTAATGGTATCGCGGCGGTGATCTGCGAAACCAGGCTGCTGAGTTTTATGGAATCGCGCCGCTTGCAGCTGGCGATCGAGCAAAGCCAGGTGACGGGATTTATTTTGCGGAAAGATGTGAAGGTGCTCAATACCACGGCCTGCACCGCCCGCTGGACGGTGAAGCCGCTGCGCAGCAAGCTGCGGCCGGGGATGCCGGGCGTGGGCTTTCCCCGCTGGCAGGTGGAACTATTGAAAGTCAAGAACGGGCAGCCCGGTTCCTGGGCGATGGAATGGAAAGACCGGCAGTTTACGCAGGTGGTGGAAGAAGTGATGACGGAAAAAGCGCAACGTTATGCCTAAGCGCTTTGTATCCATATGGTTCAAATATTTACTGACCGACCGCGAGGCCATCCGCCTTCATTCGCTCCGCGAATTGCCCGTGGCTTTTACCGAGCCGGATCACGGGCGTATGCTGGTCATGGCCATGAACGCTCAGGCCGAGCAGTACGGGGTGAAGCCGGGCATTGCTGCGGCCGATGCCCGTGTGCTCGCACCGGGCATCCAGCTTTTTGAAAACAAGCCCGGACGGAACATCAAATTGCTGAAAGGCCTGGCCGAATGGTGCCTGCGCTATACCCCGCTGGTCATGGTCGACCCGCCGGATGGTCTACTGCTGGATGTCACCGGCTGCACACATCTGAAAGGCGGCGAGACCGAATTTCTGAAAGATATGGTCAGCCGTTTACACGCTTTGGGTTATACCATCCGTCCCTCCATGGCCGATACCATCGGCTGCGCCTGGGCCGTGGCGCGCTGCGCCGAAAGCGGCCTGATCGTACCGGTGGGCGGGCAACGCAATGCGCTGATGCCCTTGCCGCCTGGGTCATTACGTTTGGGCCTTGACCTGTTGATCAAACTGCGGGAACTCGGTTTTTACCAGGTCGGCAGCTTTATCCATATGCCCAAATCCGTTTTAAAGCGCCGCTTCGGCGGCAATATGGTGCTGCGCTTGTACCAGGCGCTCGGCCAGGAAGCGGAATTCCTGCTGCCGCTGAAAGAGCCAGTCCCGTATTCCGAACGGGTCGCTTTACTGGAACCGATCCGTACCCGCGAAGTCATCGAAACGACTGTTCATGCGCTGATCGATACGCTGTGCAAACGGCTATATGGTGAAGGGCTTGGTTTGCGCAGCGCGGTGCTGACCTATTGCCGCATCGACGGCAAGTCGGGGCAACTCAGCATCGGCACCAATCATCCCAGCCAGCCCACCGATCATATCTTTAAGCTGTTCGCTTTGCAGTTTGACCAGGTAGCGCCCGGCCTGGGTATTGAGCTATTTATTTTGGACGCTCCGAAAACAGAACCCGCTAGCGACAAGCAGAACCTGCTCTGGAACGGCAAACCGGCAGTGGACAGCGAACAGGTGGCTGAGCTGCTCGATAATGTGGCCGCCCGTGTCGGTAAAGATCAGACACACCGCTACCTGCCGCAGGAGCACCACTGGCCGGAACGTGCCGCCGGAAACACGGCTGACCTGACGCAGACGCCGGAAAGCGACTGGCCGGAAGAAAGTATCCGCCCGGTGCAATTGCTGGAGCCGCCGGAACCCATCGAAGCGATGGCGCTGACCCCTGATTACGCGCCCCGGCAATTTGTCTACCGTCATGAGCGGCATATCATTGTGAATGCGGATGATCCGGAAAGGATCAGTCATGAATGGTGGATCGAGGATGGCGGCTACCGGGATTACTATGTGGCCGAGGACGAAGAAGGCATGCGTTACTGGCTGTTCGGCACGCCAAACGACTTGCCCGGCCAAACGCGGCGCTGGTTCATTCACGGATATTTCCCATGAGTTACGAGGAGCTGCAGGTCACGAGCAACTTCAGCTTCCGGCTCGGCGGCAGCCACCCGGAGGAACTCGTCGATACGGCGGCTGATCTCGGCTACACCGCTATTGCGCTCACTGACCGCAATACCTTTGCCGGTGTCGTCCGTGCCTATGTGGTCGCCAAAGACCGCGGCATTAAGTTTATTCCGGCCGTCCGGCTCGACCTGCTGGACGGACCGAGCCTGCTGGCTTATCCCACCGACCAGGCCGCTTACTCGCGGCTGTCCGGCCTGCTCACTTTAGGCAACCTGCGGGCTGAAAAAGAAAAATGCTTTCTCCATAAGCAGGACGTTTACGAATATGCGGAAGGCAGCATCTTTGTCATCATCCCGCCGGAAAAGATCACTGCCGATTTTGAGCTGCCCAAAAAATTAAAAACGAGGTAGCCGAATACCGTCACCATCTTAAAGACCTGTATATCGCAGCCTCCCGCACCTTTGCAGACGGCGACGCGAAACGCCTCTTCCTGCTGTCGGAACTGGCTGTACCGCTGGTGGCCACCAATAACGTTCATTATCATGATCCGTCGCGTCGCGAACTGCAGGACGTGCTGACCTGCGTCAGGGCGAAGCGTACCATTTTTAACGCAGGTTACCTGCTGCACCAGAATGCGGAGCGTTACCTGAAAGAAGCCAAAGAGATGGAGCGCTTGTTCCATGCTTATCCTGAAGCTATAGCCAACACCCAAAAGATAGCAGATGCCTGCCACTTCGATTTAAAGAGCTTACAATACGAATATCCCGATGAGCTGGTGCCTGAAGGGATGACCGCCGATGATTACCTGGCCGAGGTCACCTTTAAAGGCGCGCATGAATTCTTTGGCGAAAAGCTGGCGCCCAAATTAGAGAAGCAGCTCCTTTTCGAGCTGGACTTTGTCAAAAGACGCGGTCATGCCAAATATTTTCTGACAGTACATGATTACGTGGCCTGGGCACGTTCCCAAAAGATCCTTTGCCAGGGCCGCGGCTCGGCGGCGAATTCGGCGATGTGCTATTGCCTGGGCATCACCCCGGTCAATCCGATGAAGTACCGGCTCCTGTTCTCGCGTTTTATGTCGGATGACCGGCCCGAACCACCGGATATTGATGTGGACTTTGAGCATGAGCGCCGGGAAGAAGTCATGCAGTATGTATTCAGACGTTTTGGCCGTGACCGTGCGGCCATCCTACCGACCGTAACCGTATTGCAAAGCAAGGGCGCGATCCAGGATGTGGGCAGGGCTATGGGTTTACAGGTAGATACGGTTAAAAAACTATCCAAAGCTTTCGGGGAACTGGCGGATGAGCATATCGATGAAGAGACGATCATTAAGCTCGGACTGAACCCGAAAGAACGGCACTTGCGGAAAGTGATCCAGCTGACGGGCCAGCTCATCGGCTTCCCGCGCCAGCTTGGCCAGCACACGGGTGGATTCGTGATTACGCAGGGTAAACTCAGCGACCTGTGCCCGGTCTTCCATGCGCGCATGATCAACCGGACGAATATCGAGTGGAACAAGGATGATATCGACGCGCTCGGTTTTATGAAGGTTGACCTGCTTTCGCTCGGCATGCTGACCGCCATCCGCAAAGCCTTTGACCTCGCCAAAAAGCACCATGGGCTTGACCTGACGCTGGCGAATATCCCGCAGGATGACCCGAAGGTTTTTGAAATGGTAACTGCTGCTGATACTGCCGGAACCTTCCAGGTGGAAAGCCGCGCGCAGATGGTCATGGCACCACAGCTCAGGCCTAAAAACTTTTACGACCTGGCCATCCAGGTAGCGCTGGTCCGACCCGGCCCGATACAAGGTGATATGGTGCATCCATATATCAAGCGCAGGCAGGGCCTTGAACCGGTTACCTATGAATCCGACGAGATCAAAGCGATACTGGAACGCACGCTGGGCATCCCGCTTTTCCAGGAGCAGGCGATGGAACTGGCCATTGTCGCGGCCGGCTTTACGCCGACCGAAGCCGATCTTTTGCGCCGCAGTATGGCGACCTTTAAGTTCAACGGCCTGGTCAGCAAGTTTGAGCATAAGCTGATCGGCGGTATGACCGCCCGCGGCTACAGCCGCGAATTCGCTGAAAGGATCTTTAAGCAGCTGGAGGGATTTGGCAGCTACGGTTTCCCGGAAAGCCATGCCATCAGCTTCGCCCACCTGGTCTATGTTTCCTGCTGGATCAAATGCTATTATCCGGATGTCTTCGCCGCCGCCATCCTCAACAGTCAGCCGATGGGTTTTTACCAGCCCGCGCAGCTGGTGAGCGATGCTTACAAGCACGGCGTTTCCCTGCGTAACATCGACATCAACCATTCCGAATGGGATTATACGCTGGAAGAAACGAAAGGCAAATTCTGTGCGCTGCGCCTCGGCTTGCGCCAGGTCAAGGGCTTGCGGGAAGAAGACAGCCATTTCCTGACAGCGCCCCGGACGCAGGCCTTTACCCGCATGGAGCAGCTGGCGGAAGCCGGTGTGTCACAGGCCGGAATTGTCCTGCTGGCTAAAGCCGATGCTTTCCGTTCCATCGGCCTCGACCGGAGGCAGGCGTTATGGGAAGCCGAAGCCCTCAAAGACCGGCCCATCGGTTTGTTTGCCGGCCAGGCCTCCAACAGCGCTTTTGAGCCGCAGCTGCAATTGCCCTTTATGCAGCTTTCCGAGCATGTGCTACAGGACTATGCGACCACCGGCCTGTCCATCAAGGCGCACCCGCTCCGCTTCCTTCGCCCGCAATTGCAAAAGCTGCGCGCCCTGACCACCCGGCAGGTCAAAGGCGTAGCGAACGGGACTTATGTCCGTCTGGCCGGGATCATGCTGTTCTGCCAGCGGCCGGGGACTGCAAAGGGCGTATGTTTTATCACTTTAGAGGATGAGGATGACACCTGCAACCTGGTGGTCTTTAAACAGAATTTTAAGAAGTTTACCAAAGAGATTCTTTATTCTGATGTGCTTTGCGTGGAGGGGCGGGTACAGCAGGAAGGCGGCAGCACGCACCTGATCGTGACCAGATGTTACGACTACTCCCGGCTGGTCGGGCAGCTCACGCAGGATAAGGCGGCGGAGGCACGGCAGCTTAAAAATTCGACAGCGGCGAAAAAGGTTGACCCCTATGCCGATGCTTATTTCGAAAATACGCTGAGCGCCGAGGACTTGAAAAAGCCTTTTCCAAAAAGCCGGAATTTCAGGTAATTCGAAAAGCTAAAACAAACAAGCTTGCTGCGACACCTCCGCAACTTCTTCCTGGTGTTCGTCTGTGGGTTCGATAGACAAATCGATTGCCGGAAGTTTGGCATGGGCAAATGGCTCCGAAGGATCAAGCCTGGCTAAGAAATCGCTGGCTACCGGGCAGGCGTCCATTTGCTCGTAAGGATACTGGGTCGCCGCAATTTCCAATATTTCTTCTTTACTCAGGTCTCTGGAAATCCAGCGCCAGGCCAGATCATCGTTCAAAATAGTGGGCATTCGTCGTTTGGAATTATGCACCCACATCGCCAGCCGATTGCCAATAGCGGTTACCATGGCTACACTGTTCACCATTTCGCCGGTATCCTGATCCGTCCAGGGATTCCAGATAGCCGCGGTGAAAAAATATTCATGTTCCGGCAGGCTCACATAATAGGGATATTTATCCCGCGTTTTTAAGCGCTTGCCCGTCTTTTTATGTTTTTTGTAAATATGCCGCCATTCAAAATAACCGGTCGACAGGATCAGGCAGCGCCGGTGTTTAGCCGCATCGTAGAACATGGACCTGCCGCCGCTGCGTTCGCTGACAAAAAGGTTCTCTGCTTTGGCGTTGAGCTGCGGCTGGCCTTCGACCCATTCGCCCTTTTCATCCTTGTAGCCCTGCCGCATTCGCACCACTTCCTCGCGGTTGCGCAGGTAGTTCGGGATATATCCCCATTCCATTTGCACGATATCAAAATTGGTCTTATCCGGCGTGGCAACGACCACGGCGACTTGCGTATCGGTAAAGCCGCTGATCGCCCCTTTGTCCAGAAAGTCATATTTGCTGACCGCTCTTTCCAGATCCTTGAGCTTGATGAATTCCGCCCGGGTTACTTTTTGTCCATTGTAATAACACATCCTATTGCTGCTCCTTTCGTTTTGCCCGGATATAGTCCGCAATTAGCCTGCCAACTTCTTCGGCCTCTTTCTGGCGGCCCTGCGGCACGGAAGTCCACCATTTCTTGCGCCCCGGTTTTTCGGCAACGGTGATGGTTAGTGGCTTGCGCGTGCCGTTGAAAATGATCCGGAAGACGCGCATATCCTGCAAATGGTGCTCACTGACCTTTGCAGTTTTTCCTTCATACTCGATAACGAACGGCTCCTCCATAGGCTAAAATTAATCAATCCCCACAAATACAAGAAATGGAAGATAGACTTTTTAAACCTTACGCGCCTGCAAACATCCGCGGTTCCCCGCCAGGATTCGCTGTTGCGCTTTTGTTACTTTAACCGGTCAAACAGTGAAAGTCAATACCTGAAACTATCCCCGGCGAAATCGGTTAAGAATAGAGAGCAACTATCAATAATAAAGCCATGCCTGAAATCCCGGATCTAAATATCTTCTGCACCAACCTGGCGAAGCGGCTGGTTGGCAAAAAACTGGCCAGTATCAACATTTTGGTCCACCGGAGGCTAAAGCTGCCGGAAGCCGATTTCAAGTCGGCTTTGGAAGGACAAACCTTGACCGCCATCAACCGTATAGGCAAGCAATTATACTTTGTCTTTGGCGAAACGCACATCCTCAGCGTTCAATTGATGCTGTACGGATCGATGTACTGGTACGAGGGTGAAAACGAAAATAAATTTACCGTTGCCACCCTGGAGTTTGCTGGCGGCACCGGGCTCGCCATCACCGACTGGCAAAAAGCCGTTATCTTAACCCTCGACCCGGAAATATCAAAAGTTCCCGATGCCATGGAGCTGCCAAATAATTACCTCGAAACAGCGCTTAAAAAGATCTCCAAACCCATCAAAACCGTGCTGCAGGAAGGGAAGATCGTCCAGGGAATCGGCAACGCCTATGTAGATGAAATCCTGTACGCCGCGAATATTTCGCCGTTTTCCATAGCCAATAAAATACCCCAAAAGCAGCTAAACGTACTGACCAAAGCGATACCCGAGGTCTTAAGCGATGCCGAAGCACATATCCGCCATAACTTCCCGGATACGATCACGGAAAAGGAGCGCGATTTTTTGAAAATCCACCTGCCCAAACACAAGCTGACGCCAAAAGGAGAAGAAATCCTCGTCGCCGAAATCGCCAAACGAAAAACTTATTATACGGCAGGCCAGGAACGCTATGAATGATCATCGATACTGACCAGCCGTTTGATCAAAATCAATTGGAAAAACCGGGCCGTTCGCTTAGTTTTGCGCCCGCATGAAAACCGGTTTTGATCAATTTTCCGCCGACCTGAAGCGTTTGAGCGCACAGGGTGTCGGCCTTTTTAACGCGATGCAGAACGAACAGTTCCCGCAAAAGACGGCGGCGCATGTTACCCAGGTGTTAAAACAGGATTACACGGCCTTTCAAAAAAAGCTGCCGTCATTTGCCCATGAGTACCAAGCCTGGTATTCCGAAGCCCTAACCTTCCTTCGCCTGCTATTGCCGGACCGGGTTGCCGATTTCGCCCGGCTCTATGAAACACCGAAAACGCGCAAGGAAGTCAGGCCGGAAAATTACGTCATCGAAGACTACCTGCGTAATGTGACCATTACGGCAGGCTTTGATAAAAAGGTCATCGTCGGCCCGGATGCCGCCATTCCGATGATGCAGCAGCAAATGCAGATCCTAGATGCCGTAAAGATCACTTTTGAAAGCACGTTGTACGACCTGCAATTGCATTTGCAGGCCGATCTGCTGGATGCCGAACTTTCGGCGGCGGCGCAACTGGCGCGCAATAAACAATATCGCGCGGCGGGCATATTAGCGGGCGTCGTGTTGGGCAAACATCTTAGCCAGCTGGCGCGTATCCACCAAGTCAGGCTCAAAAAGAATCCGGGGATCAGCGAAACCAACGAAGCGCTAAAAAAAGCGGAGGTCTATGATTTTCATACCTGGCGTTATATGGAAGGACTGGCGGAGATCGTCCGGCTGTGTTATGCGGCCAAGGGCCGTGAGCCGGAAAAGCAAGACCTGGATCTCCTGCTGGACGGGATCGCTAAGGTGATCAAAATGATCTTTTAGCTTTCGAAACTTTTCACTATTTTAAACCGATGAAACTATTTATTGCGAACCTGCCGCACAAGCTTTCGGAAGCTGAACTCAAACAAATGCTGACCCAGTTCGGCCAGGTACATAGTGTCATGCTAAAGATGGATGAAGATGGGAAAAGAAAAGGCTGGGGATTTGTGGAGATGCCGGTGAATGATCAGGCAAAAGCCGCGATCTCGGCTTTGAATGAAAAGGAAATTTATGGCAGGAAGATCACTGTGAAGGAAGCGGAAGAAAGAGGGAAGGATTCGAGCGGTAATTTTCGAAAGCTGCGCCGGGAATACCGGGATAATAGCGGGGAGATCGACGGTAATAAGTGGTAAATGGGGCGCTTAGCGCCCCAGGTTGGTTTCATCCGGCCCGTCACCAGGCCGGGTCAGGAATGGATGATCCTCATAGTCGATCCGGTGTTGCTGACGCCACCCGGTAAGCAGGTGGTCAAGAAACCTCAACGCAATATATTGCTCCTGGCTATAGTTTAGCCGGGGCAAGTGCTGGAATTCCTGCATACAATAATTTTCCATTAGGATCACATTTTCTTCGGACCAGGAATCGAAGATAGCCTTGGCCGCCTCGAAATTCTTGAGTTCCGCTAATGGCAGCAGCAATTCGCCCTCGGGCGGATCATTATATAGCGCAGCTACTTCTTCGCGGCTGAGCTGGCTTTTGGTGACAAAGAAATTCTCGGTATAAGCCTCCTGCACGAACTGCCCGGCAGCCAGGGCCGCCTTCTTGTTAGCGACCAGCAAGTCGATGACTTCTTCCTCTGTTTTATAGGGCGCATTTTGGTACCAGAACCGTTCTCCCTCGAACCTGTAGCGATCCATATCATAGCCGTCTAAATAAATATCCTCCAGTTTGCTGTGCTGATAGTTGGTTTCGCCGTGCAGGAGCATGCCCGGTTCGTGGTATTGGTTTCGGTAATCCAGCCCGAAGTGATCTGCGATCAGTATTAACACGGAATGATCGGGCATGTATTTGGTATCAAAAGGATGTCGCTGCCTTCAATGCGGATATTATAAAAGTGTTTGTGTTCCTTTGGCAAGAACGCGGGAAGCTGGCCAAGCATTTTTTTTTGCCCTTTTTTCGCCATCCCGCCGAACAGGGAAAGCACACGGCAAGTTTTTTTTGATCGCCCGAGAAGGTCAGGCGGTTGGCGCACCAGGTTAACATCGTAAAAAGCGTTCAAAAGGGTTGTAAAAAACAGGGTTCCCAAGCAATCGCTGCCGGGAACCCCAACTTAAGTGTTATGATTTGAAAAACACCCGGTCTCACAAAAATGTAGTTCAAAGATAATCAACGGAGGCCATGTAGCTAATCAAAAGCGGACACCCGAATGTTCGATTTTATTACACGAGTTATATCGGCTTCTACTAGCTTACTGGTAATCAAACATTTATAAATTTGGAATGGCTATTGAAGCAGCCTATTTACTTTGAACGCATACATCTTACATATCAACCTGTATGACCTGGCTTGCCTGGGAACGATATTTGTCGGGGCTACCCAGTGCGTGCAGTTGTGGTGTGCTAAAAAGCCCAACCGGTCAGCCTATCTGTTTCTTGCCCTTGCTTTAACCACTATGGTGTTGTGGATGATACTGATTTTAGGAATTGACATTTTGCCCGATAATTACTTAACAAATTGGAGTCGGCTGCCGATGCAATATGTACTGGCGGTAGCGCCGTTTATTTATTTTTATGTACTAAAACTAACCCGGACGGGATATAAGTTCCGCCGCAAAGATCTGCTTCTTTTTTGTCCGTTTGTGCTTTCACTTAGCTTGCACGTTTTACTTGATCAGTTTAATTTCATCTTTCAATTACTGGCCTCGCTTTTCGTCATGAGCTACCTGTGGGCAGCAAACAGGCTGATTGACCGGTATTACCGACATCTGAAATTTAATGAATTAAGTGACCGGTACCGTTATGAATTACGGTGGCTGCGACGCATGCTTATCAGCCTGGGTCTGTCGTGGCTGTTATGGTTGCCATTTACCCTAATAAATTATTTTTTTTTCCACGACCAACTGGGTCACGAAGCTTCTTATCCGTTGTATCTCCTATCTGCAGTCATGATGATCCGGATCGCTGCGGCGGCGTTTTCCAGGCTGAACACAGAAGTACCGGTTAATGTGCAATCCACAAGGCTATTGCTGCCGGCGGAACTGAAACAAAAAGGCATCTGGCTTAAAGAGGCCATGCAGGCACGCCTGTATTACCGCGATCCGGATCTCAGCTTACGCTCGCTGGCACAAACACTTAATATAAATCAAAACGAACTATCCCGGATCATCAATTCAGCGCTGAAGAAAAACTTTAACGATTTCATCAATGCGTATCGCGTTTCGGATGTCGTTCAAAAAATGCAGGACCCAGCCTATGACCGGCTGACCCTTATCGGCATTGCGCTGGACGCCGGATTCAATTCCAAATCTACCTTTAACCGGATCTTCCGGGAGATGACAGGGTTAAGCCCGGCGGAATATAAACGAGCGTTGGAAAAAGAGCGCCCAACTTACACTTTGAGACCTTTTAACCGCCCCGTTGCGATAATTTTGCGTCACAAGACCGCTACAAACTGGTCTTATACAAAACTAACCCGCAGCTTTATGTTTAAGAATTATTTGAAAATCGCCTGGAGAACCCTGATCACCAGGAAATTTACATCGTTTATCAATATCGGAGGCCTCGCCCTTGGCATGTCGGTCAGCCTGATCATCGGTCTATGGATATGGAGCGAACTGAGCTTCGATAGAAGTATCCCGAATTACGACCGCATTGCCATGGTCATGCAAAATCATACCAGCAACAACCAAACGGAAACCTGGAATACACAGGCCTATCCAACGGGACAGGCCTTGCGGAGTAATTATGGCAGCGACTTTAAACATGTCGTCATGGCATCCGGTACCTGGCCGCATGTATTATCCTTTGGCGAAAATAACCTGAAGCAGAATGGTAATTTTATGGACCCCGGTATTACGGACATGTTGTCTTTACAAATGGCCGAAGGAAGTCGCGCCGGTCTAAACGATCCTTCTTCGATCCTGCTTTCACGTTCGGCCGCGCTGGCTGTTTTCGGTAAAGGAGAGGCCATGAATAAGACCCTGCGCATTGACCATGACCTGACAGTAAAAGTAGCCGGCGTTTACGAAGACCTGACTTCCAATTCCTATTTTGCTGACCTTAAGTTTATCGCACCCTGGCGCTTACTGGTGCAAAGCCAGCATTATGATACCCGTTTTACCAATCCCTGGGGCTCCAGCATGTTCCAGACCTTTGTACAGTTGGCAGATGGCGCGGACATGTCGGCGGTTTCTCAAAAGATTAAGGATGTAAAGCTCAATGCGATCCGGAACAGTAAGACGGCGGATGTGCATTCCAACCCCATGGTCTTCCTGCATCCTATGGCCAAATGGCATTTATATTCAGAGTTCAAAAACGGGGTGAACACCGGTGGCCGTATCCAGTATGTCTGGCTCTTCGGGATCATCGGTACTTTCGTCCTGCTGCTGGCCTGTATTAACTTTATGAACCTGAGCACTGCCCGCTCGGAAAAACGGGCGATGGAGGTAGGCATCCGGAAGGCAATCGGCTCGCTGCGCAGCCAGTTGATCATCCAGTTCTATACCGAGTCGCTGCTGACCGCACTGCTGGCTTTTGTGCTTGGGCTGGCGCTGGTACTGCTTAGCCTGCCGTTCTTCAACGGCATTGCAGGCAAGCAACTCGGCATTCCCTGGACAAACATTTATTTCTGGCTTTGCAGCATCAGTTTTTGTGTGTTCACCGCACTAATTGCCGGCAGCTATCCTGCGATCTACTTATCTTCTTTCCAGCCTGTGAAAGTACTGAAGGGCACTTTTCGTACCGGGCGGCTGGCTATGCTGCCGCGCAAGATGCTGGTTGTCCTGCAATTCACTGCTTCGGTAATGCTGATCATCGGCACGATCGTGATATTCCGCCAAGTCGAATTTGCGAAAGACCGGCCAGTTGGCTATTCCCGCAATGGCCTGATCACCATACCGCTGCAAACCGATGAGATCAATAAACAATACCAGGCCGTGAGGAATGACCTCATCAGTTCCGGCATGGTATCCGCGGTTGCCGAATCGGAAACGCCTGTTACGCAAACGTATGTCACCCAAAGCGGCCTCGATTGGCGCGGCAAAAGCCCAGCCCTTCAGGAGGAATTTACCAGTGTCGCTATTACTCCCGAGTTCGGGCAAACCATAGGCTGGAAAGTTGAACGCGGCCACGACCTGTCGTCCACTTTTCTCAGCGATTCCACCAGCTTTATTGTCAATGAAACGGCCGCGGCTTATATGGGACTGAAAGAACCGGTGGGTGAGACGATCCGCTGGAAGGGTAACGGCACTTATACTATTGTCGGCATTGTTAAAGACCTGGTGACCGGGTCGCCCTATGACCAGGCTAAACCGATGTTCTTTTACCTGCGCAAAGGACATTTATCCAATATGCTGCTGCGGATCAACCCATCGGTTAGCGCACACACCGCTTTAACTAAAATAGCCGCCATATTCAAGGAGTACGATGCTTCGTCACCCTTTTCTTATAATTTTGTGAGTGAAGATTTCGCCAAAAACTTTGACAATGAGGAAAGAGTTGGAAAGCTGGCCAGCTGTTTTTCTTTCCTCGCTATCCTGATCAGCTGCCTCGGCCTTTTCGGCATGGCCTCCTTTATGGCTGAGCAGCGTAAAAAAGAGATCGGAGTACGTAAAGTTTTAGGGGCAACAGTCCCGGCGCTGTGGGCAATGCTGTCTAAAGATTTTATCCGGTTGGTTCTCATTTCCTTGCTGATTGCCATGCCCCTGTCCTACCTTTTTATGGAACAATGGCTCCAGCACTATAATTACAGGACGGCTTTTTCCTGGTGGATATTTATATTAACGGCAGCCGGTACAATAGGCATAGCTTTATTAACCGTTAGTTACCAAACCATCCAGGCTGCGCTGGCTAATCCGGGCAAGAGCCTGAAGGCGGATTAACAGCGGGCGGGTGACAGAAAGTTTTCAATTAATTTAACCTGACATGACTAAAAGCAAAAGTTAGCCGGTTACTATGATATGAAAATTGAAGACCCTATAATTGATGTTATTTTTAGAGGAAACCTTATCACAATGCGGGCAGATTTGCCCGCGTATAATAAGACAAAACTACAGAAAAAGGTTTAATATCGGTCACACTTCCGTACCTGGCCCGGTACCGTTTTCAGGCTGACGCAGGTTGGTTGGCCAGTCCGGGATGGTGGCAATCTTTTGGTCGAGGATATGATCCAGCAGGTCGCCTTTATATTCAAAAAACATTGCCGCCCCAGGGATAACTCTTTTGCGCAGGGTCATAGCGGAGCGCCATAAAGTCCTGCTGATCGAGGGTAACCAGCCGGAGCGTGCTGCCGGCGAAGCTCGCCTCACCATAAATGCCATTGCTCATTTCGGCAAACCTGCTGACGAAGGAAGCCCCGTAAAATTGCGCTGTTTCGATCATCAGCTCCAGGTTAGGCTCCCCGCGTGTTTCAAATTCAAAGCGGTCCTGGCTGATCACGATATCGGTTATCACGCCCTTATCGGATTTGGCGAATGAGGGCAACTGGTAAAGCCCGGTTGATTCCTGTTTTTGCTGAATGTCCGCAAACATATTGCGGATCTTTTCCAGCGTGGCCTCGTCTGCCGAGAACACCACGCTATTGGAACACCAGTTGGGCATAGCAATAAATTAGGGGTAAAACAAAACCCGCTGTGGTCACAGCGGGTCGGTATTAAATTAGTTTTCAGCGTGCGGGCTTACGCAGCTGGTAACGCATATAGTCCTGGAACTGTCGCTCCATGCTGCGGCGCAGCTCATTTTTTTTCATGCGGCGGTTAAGCCCCCACAGGAAAAGTGCCCAGATGCCAAAGCCAACGGCGTAAAGCAGCAGCGGAGTTTTGGAATACAGGACCCCCATAAAAGCGCCGGTAGAAATAAAACAGGTAAATACCAGATAAACAAATGTTTTCATTACTATCAAATGATCGGATCTCTTGCTAAGCAACCTCGGGCAAATTGGTTGAAATACCCTCGTGTTTTATACCTTAAATATACTAAATTAATTAGTTATTTGACTGATTTTGAAGGAAAAAGTTTAATTAATTTCGTAAATTTTGTTGTTCAGCCGGGCTTGCTGCACATAGCCGCGCAGCGTATCCACCAGGTCGGAGGCGGGAATGCCCCGCAGCCAGATGACCGGATTCTCCGGGTCGGTGCTTTTCAGCGTCAGGTTCATCAAACCACAGACTTGTAATAAGAACGGCTGGGTCAAAATATAGTCCTTGACCCTAAATAATTCTAGCTGGTCGGTACGCTTGAAAAAGATGCCCCGGCGAATGCGGATGATCTCCGGCGTGATGGTATAGCAAACGCAGCGGATAAACCAAAAGCGGTAAAGCCCGAACAGGGCGGACAATAAGCTGATCCAGACCAGCCCCGGCCAAAAGCGCCAGGCCAGTAGTAAAAAGCCCAGGCTGCACAGCATAAAAGCCATGACATGCACAAAAGCAAAAACACGCGCAGGCCGGATCGTGATCACCTGCGGCTCATCAACTATCAAAGATTCCATAAAAATTAAGATTAATCAGGCCAGCAGTCCGGCCCTGGCCTTCAGCTCGTCAAAAAATGTGTTAAATGATTTTGGCTTGTCGGTGGCCATACCAAAGCGTACACCCGCAGCCTTTTCGAAGGCAAAAAGACTGAAGTGTTCCTGGCCGAAAGAAAATTGCCGGGAACGAAAGTTAACAACAACCTGTTCTTTTTCAGCCAGGAACACCGACAAAGGCCAGCCACGAATAGCAGCCGCCAGCTTCAGATCAGCCATGCGTCCCAACAGATCATTACCAAATAGCAGTCGAAAAGATTTACCCGCGAAATGCTCCCGCAGCCACAACGACTGTACATCGCTGACACCCGCGCCCAAGCTCACAAACAGTATATTTTCGGTCTGCGGAAAGGCAGGCAGTTTTTTGTTCAGCCAGGAAACGGCGTCGAGTGCCGAAGCGGACAGGATAACCAGCCGGACTTGCGGAAATTGCAGGTTACCGGCCAGCCAAACGCTATCCGTTACTGGCACCTTATGAAAAGCAAAACCGAAATGTTCGCTTTCTGCACCATAAGCAAACAGGGGGTTACCGATAGCATCCACCTGGTAAAAAGGCCGGAAGAACCTTTGTACTTCCGGCCTGATCGCTAAGCGCGTAAAATAAGGATGCATCAGCGGCTGATCGATTCGGAAATTTCCTCGTCCTCGCCCTTGTCAGCCTTAATATCCGGCGCAACGCGTTTCGCTTCAGCCTCTTTAAGTTTTTCCAAAGCCTGATTAAAGTTCTTACCCGGCGCGGCCTCCTGTTTCTTGTTAAACAGGGCATTCAAGCCTTTAAACAGGACATAAGAAACACCACCGTCGATCAATATCGAGGCGATCAGGGCCAAACGGTTGGCGCGGATCGCGTGTTTATCCTGCGCGGAATACTGAATGGTCGTACCATCCTCGGTTTCTACTTCCTTGCCTTTCCGGTAATTTTTCTTTTGTTCTTTGGTCAGGGGAATCCCGTTAATTTCATCGGGCGGAAAGATCTTGCCCGTATCGACTTCAATAAACTCATTGGTCTCGTTATCAAATTCGACCAGTACTTCACGTTTGTCGCCTTCGCCGTCACTGATGGTTTTGACCACATTCACCGCTTCGCCCTTTTCCAGGCTCTCCTTTTCGATATCGGTCAGGTATTCCGGCCCCTCGGCATATTTATAAATGGGATGCGCCAATAGTTCTACCTTGCCATCCTCATTGCGCCGCAAAGACAGCTTGGCATCCAAAGCCGGGATATGCAAACCCTGCTGTTCCAGGTTTTCCAAACGCAGCATATCCGTGCGCCGCCCTGCCAGCAATGCCGCCAGGTCGTCATCATCGATATGCAAAACGTTCCAGTCCGCCAGCCCCAGCTTCTGGAGTTCCTCCATCGGGAGTTCCTCCCGTTTAAATTGTTGTCTTAGCATAGCGATTACCTTTCGATCTGGAACTGTTCATCCAGGTATTGTTCTACGGCCTCGGTTTCATGATAAGCAGCTTCTTCGGCGGACGCGCCACGGTCAAGGCCCATTTCCTGCGAGTTGTTACGCGCATCAAGCAATTCCTTAAAAAGTCCGTCTTTGGCGCTCATCTTAAATTTTTGTTCACTGCCCAAATCCTGCATCTGGTAAACATTGTTTTTCTGCACCTTGATGACCTTAAACTCGGTGCCGTTATGCGGTATCACTTCGCCTTCGTTGAGTTTGGTCGGGTCGATCTTTGGCTGATCAATTTCGGCAGCGGTGTCCATAGCATTATCTGCCTGCTCGCCTTGTTCAGCTTCCTGCTTTTCCTCGATCTGCTGTTCATAGCCTAAAACCTTGTCTACGATCTGCTGCGCATCCGAGGCTGCTTTAAACAGTTCGGAGGGGTCTTGTTTCAGCATGAGCGACCAGCTTTGCACATAGCCCACATGGTCATTCAGGTCATAAGGCAAATTCAGTTCCTTGCTTAAAAACAACGATGCTAAATTGGTGCGCAATTCCTCGCTGATCATACCACCCGGATCGTTGCCGAGCTGCGGGCGGTCAAGCGCTTCCCGGGCATTTACCCGGTGCGCCAGTTGGTGCAGCGCCTCCGCATAATACTGTTCCGGGCTTGGGAACTGTTCCTGTTCCGGTATAATGATGGCATCCAGCTGGCGGTCATAAAACATATCGTCGCCGCCATGCTCGATCACGGCTTTGCTGTTATCCAAAATGAGCTGCGCGCGTTCGGCAGGTGAAAGGATGTTTGGCTCCTTTTCCCATTTTTGGATATTGCGCAGTTGCTCGCCGTTGAACAGCCAGGCATCTACCTGTTTGGGTTCTTCCAGCCTGATACGCTCGGTACGCTGCTTGCCGTTCTCTTTCAGCACCGGTTCGCCCGCAGCGTCCACCATTTTCTGGTACTCATAATTGGACATAAACTGGATCAGCGTACCGGTCGCGCCTTTCACCACCGCCGTATGGTTACGGTTGGCCTGGTTGGACGTGCCCCAGCGCGGGTCGTCCCGTTTCTGCATTAAAAGAATTAACGCCGACGGCCCGGCGTAGCGGTGCCCGCTTTCGAGGTTGAACGGCAACGCCGAATTCAAACTGTTGTTTGGCCGTTGAAAGATGGATGTTCCGGCTTTCAGGTCCGCGATCATCTTGTTCGTGATCTGTTCGGACAGGGGTTTAAAAGGTGTACTCATGGTTTTTCCTTATTTAATTTGTTAATTGATTGTTCGTTAAGCCCCGCAGAAAAAGCAGCGGGTTGACAGGAACCTGTCTCAAAGAAATACTGAAGTGTAAATGCTCACCGGTAACCCGGCCTGATGAACCCGTAACACCCAAAGGCATACAGGCATTCACCGAATCACCCGCCAGCACAAAGACCTGCGACAGATGGCCATACAAAATGGCAAAGTCGCCACTGATCAACCGGATATGCACGCCGGTTAGGGAATCATAGCCCACGAAATCCACTCGGCCGGGCATCACCGCAAACACGGTGTCCTGCCTGGCACGCAGGTCGATACCTGCATGAAAGCGTACCAAACCCGTAACGGGGTGGACCCGAAGCCCGTAACCTGAAGTGAGGGACAGATGCCGCAGCGGCAGACAGCATAAAACTATCCATAAAAGCTTATTCATAACCGCGTGCCTGAAATACCTGTTCGGTTGCTATGGTCAGTTCATCCTCCCTGCCCAATTCCTGCGGATTATTCCTGACCTGAAGTAACGAAGCGTATAAGCCGTCCTGCACCTTCAGTTTGGTTTTAGCGCCGGTATTTAAATCCTGTATATGGCAGGCTTTATGAATTGTATCGTCCAATACGTGATAAACGGTTCCGTTATAGGCGATCCTGTCGCCGCTCATCAGCCTGTCGTCGTTGACTTGGGCTGACTCCAAAGCAAGCGCCCTTTTTCTTTCAAAGTCCATCAGGTAGTCTGTGATGTGCTGTGCATCGGCAGAAGCTTTGAATAATTCGCCGGGATCGTCTTTGAGTACTTTGATCCAGCTCTCTACGTAAGCCGCATGCTGGCCGAAATTATGCCCGATGTTCAGTTCGCTGCCCAGCATCAGCGAAGCAATCTCGGCGCGTAATTCTTCTTTGGCATAGCCGGGACTGCCGTAACGGTTACTGAGATCCCGGTTCAAACGCGTTTCGTGACCACTCCAGTGCCCCTTATGCCGATATCGGCATAACGGCCATAATGCCGCGTGAATGATTATGCCGCACCGGATAGACTGGCTGGTTATTTAGGCCACTTTCCGGTGCGGTCATACGGCATAACTTATAAGTTT
>NZ_FNAI01000035.1 GCF_900101875.1 Mucilaginibacter pineti | reverse complement strand
CGCACTATTAAAAAATACGGTAAGGGAACGATCCTCACTATAAAAAGAGAACTACGGCAATACCAGTTAACGATTACCGAATTTCAGGTGGATACCTTTTTAGCTATAGATTTTACAGGGGATAACATTAAAGGAAGGTCTGAATACTTTCTGGAAGAAAAAAATCACGGAACATTCCTAAGACATTTATATATGCTTGAATTAAAAGAACGCAACAAAATTTTCAAGATATTTACAAAGAAAAGATTGACAAATGAATTAGCAGCCTTAAAGGAATGGATCGAAAAAAGCGGGCTAATCATATAATTTAAAAATCATCAATGATAAAAAAAACAGGTTTGATCCTTTTATTATTCCTTTGTAGTTGTTCCGTATCAAAGCCTGTTATTGATAACTCACTGATCATAGCCAGGCATCCCAAGCCGATCAAGGTTTTTGGAATTGGTAACTGGAAACCCGGCTATTCAGTTCTGACCCTCATTGATGCAGATAATCAATATTTTGTGATCACCACAAAGCAGATTGATACTTTAAAGAAGGGAGCTATTTATATTAAGTGAGCCTATGATGTTTAAGTGATCAGTTTTTAGGCAAAATATGTCCCGCTTCATGTGGCGCAATCTTTTGAGTAACATCAAAAGGTCGAATATTTTTGCTATTAACGGCATCTATCGGCTGTAAAACCACGGTATCAAAAACAAAATTACATTCTAAATTAGCTGTTGATTTATTATAAAGAATATTGAGTTTAAAAGCATTTTTAGAAGTATTGGGGATTGTCGCCCTGATTGCCTTACATTCTATGAAGTAATATTTATAAAGGTATTTTTCATTGGATTTCCCTTTAACCTCGAAATAAGTAGCATCCCCTTTGTAAGTGGGAAAATCATTTTTTATAAGATAGGCTTTGTCTTTGCAAAATTCAGTTATAAGCTCGTTCGTTTCCTTTGATGGCAAAAAAACGATATTATCATGATGTAAAATATTTAAAGAATCTGTGTTTATATCTAAAGTGGCTTTTCCAAACGGAAGGAAAAACGTTTGTTTATAGCTATCAATTGGAATTGACTTTTGACTTTTCGTTGTAAAATGATTTAATACATCCTGTTTGTCAAACTGCATGACAACGTATCCGCGAATTACTGTGACAGATGAAGTGGGTGTTTGCCCATTAACATCGCAAAATATGCAAATGCAAAAGATTAAGGTCGATAATAAAGCCCATTTATTTTTCATAGTTGCTATTACTATTGTTTGGTATAAAGTCCGGGCTGAAGTACTCTCGCATTAGGGTCTTGCATCCGGGTGTCTCGTCTGTCAAAGATGATTTTTGTAAAGTCCTTTGATGTACCTGGATAGCTTATATAAGAACTTGACGGCCCAATGTCCCTGACGATATTGTTTGTAGTAATTTGCGACATGGTAGATGTACCGTCCGAATGCTCACCACCAAGATTATGGCCAATTTCGTGAATAACTATTCCTTCCAGTAAGCGTGATTCATTCATACCCTTGTTATCTATTCCATCTTTAATGTTTGCGTTATTGAAGTTCACATTTCTATTTGTAGCTGACCCATAATCCCCACCGGAGCCTGAAGCACCTTCGCCGACAATGTTCCCAAAAAATCTTTCAGTGCCACCTTTATCTGTAAACTTATCACCATAAGCAGCATCTTTAGCGGCCTGTGCATCTTTAACGCCGGATGCGCTCAAACTGTATTTTACATAGGATTTTGTACCATCAGCATTTTTGATTTCAACGCCATCTTTGCCGCCCATTTTATTATAAGATGCTACTCCGTCATTCAATGCCGTTACCTGTTTATCGGACAGGCTCCCATTTACATAATAATAGTTTGCTTTAATAACATAAGGGTCTTTTTTCGTTCCGCTGCCTGAAACTTCACCGTCCATGCCATTTAAATCGACCATTTTATTTGTCCATTGACCGTTTTCGCCCATGTGTTTAATATAACAATGGTTTGGGGCAAACGCCAAATATGCAGTGCCGCCTATTTCCTCACAGAGTATTTTATACAAATAAGGCAGGGAATGACAATTACCGCTATGTGTCTTAAGTAACTTGGTAACAAACATCTTTGACCAATCTTTACTGCCTGTAAAATCCTCAAAGTCATAAGTAAAGGGTCTAAAGTTATTGGCTGGAATAGTATCAGTCATAAAATAGAACGTTGCCCAATTTGGAGCTGTCTTATATTTCCCTATTCCTTTGGCTTTTATCATAGCTTTAAGCTGCACGCTGATATTAGACACATCCTGACAGAATGCCTGATAGCTTAGCTTATTTGAATAAAAGGCGTTTTCCGTAAGGAATACAGATCGTTTAAAACTGACCGGCTTTTGCCCTGTAAGCATTTGTAATTGCTCCTTGTATGCCGTTACATAATATTGCTTATCAGCTTGTGAATAAGCATTAAAGCAAAGAATGCAATTAAAGAGTATGAGGGCTGCAAATTTTCTCATATAACGTGTAAGGAATTAGGACGTTTAAAAATAAGTATATTTTTAAACAAATAAGTTTTTAAATATTATTTTTTGCTTAAGCGCCATCATCCCGCATTTAATTTGGAAAAGTGATGTTGTGGTTTGACTATTGGCGCAAGCATTCATCAAATGTAAAAAACGTTGGTTAATTCACCAACACTTTTAAGCCTATATTATTCCATTTTTCCTAATCATTTAATAGAAGAAATGGTTAGCGAAACAGACAGGGAACATTTAATACAATTTGGAAAACATCTTAAATCATTAAGGCTGTCTAAAAAGCTATCTTTCAGGAAAATGGCATTGCTTTGTAATTTGGATTATGCGGATATTAAGCATTTTGAAAGCGGTAAGGTCAACGTTACTTTGTTGACCATTTTGCAACTTGCAAAGGCTTTGGAGATCGAACCTAAAGAATTGTTGGATTTTAGAAAGGATCATGACAAGTCGCCACTAATCAACCTTTCTGAATAGGCATTAAATTCGTTGGCTTTCCATTTCGTTAGATGATAGCCATTGCAATACGGACAGAAATAAGCTCGCTTTTGTTCCGGCCTGCCCTGGCGGTGCTTGATACGCTTGCCATTTATATCTTTATGCCGTTTATAATTCCATTTTAAACTGTACATAAGTAAACGGGCTTCCAGATAGGAAGAAATGATAACTTTTCCCGTTGCCGTACATTTCTGAAGCATAATTGATAGCAGCCATTCCAAATACCAATTTAGTAACTCTATGGCGAATTAACAATATCATTACTCAATTCAATGTATACTAATAGTATATAAAATGTATATTAAAAGTATATAACTATGTTAAATTCTGTTTTGTAACTTCATCTTTCATTATCAGGAAGAAATCAGTTCTTTAACTTATAGGGAGGTTGCTTGTACAACCGTAGGGTGAGGTTTTAAAAACACTCACTAAATACTTTCATTTTTATTAATGATATTTTAAGGGTTACTTTTTTGAAAGACATATACAACGTTAATAGTTATCGAGAAATCGAACAATATTGAAAGGTATATACAATCAGGATTGCTATTGCCCTTTTTGTGGCTCAATTGTGACTGATCATAATTTGAAAGGTATATACACAACAGTTAAACAGTTAATTAAAAAGTTGTGACTGCCCACAATTTGAAAGATATATACAACTCGGGAAGTTACGCTGGAAAATGGAAGCCTTGTTTTGAAATATCTTTATACGATAGACAACGATCCATTGTTGGTGAAATATTAATGAACCGTAAAAGAGCAGCTTTTTTAAGTTGTATACAACTAACGAAACCGCAAGTCTAACCAACAGATTGAGTATCACATACAAAATTTAGAAGTATATACAACTGGGCTCTATTGTAAATCCGTTAGAACGTTCGTTCTTTAAGTGTCTATTGTAAAGAAGTCGTTTTTTTGAAATTTTATACAACAGTAGTAAAGGGTTTTCAGCCTGTTATAATTTAATCGAATACTTAAAAATGTTTAGTTGCTTGACTTCTTATCATTAAGCAAGCCTCTCAAAAAATCAATTTCTTTGTCTTTGTCAGCGATGATTTTAATAAATAACTCTCTTTCACTATCAGAAATATGGTTGTTTACTGTAACTTCCTTATTGTAAATATTTTCGTTTTTTCCAATTTCCTGATGGACGAAAATTCCCTCGTCTCCATTGATAATGTCAGCAAGCGATGTTTCCAACACTTCCGCTATTTGGGTTAAGCGTTCAATATCAATTCTGGTAATACCATTTTCGATTTTCTGCCAGGCTCCTAAAGTAAGATGTATCCGTTCGGCCATCTGTTCCTGTGTAAGTCCGCTTCGCGTACGTAATCTTTTAATTTTTCCTGCAACAGCGCTCATTTTTTCAATTTACTATGATCAATATATACTAAAAGTATGTCTTTTATATACTATTAGTAGTACCATCAAAATTTCGTCACCTACTAAATTTGTATAGCTTGCTCTTGATGGCATTATCTGCTAAGATACACTTTCAAATATAATTCAAATGCGATGGTTCTAAAAGCATCTGTAAAGATAACACTTGATTTGCATTTTATTGATCTCTTAAAAAGCGGAAAGGAATCCGGGTTGAAACACTTTTATAACCGGCTATATCCGGTAATAAATTATTGGGCCTTTAAGCGTGTAAAGGATGACGTGGCAGCCAGTAGCATTGCCCATGAAGCATTTTTAAAGCTTTGGTTGTTGCGTTCAAAAATGAATAGTGCAAATGAAATAATAACATTCTTAGGAAAGCAGGTCAAATGCGGATGTAACGATTTCTATAAAAAATCATCTGCAAAATTTCATCGCGGCCTCATCAAATTAGACGATATAGAGAATTATCAGGATTTTATGGGAGCCAATGAGCCGCAGGACGAAATCGATTTGACAGATATAACTTATCAGGAGGAATTGGATCAACTAAGAGCAGAGCAATGGCAGGAGGTCGAAAGCGTACTGCCAAATCTTAGCGCCAACCAACAATTGTTTATCAAATTATGCCTGCAATATTCTTTCAGCTATGACCGGATTGCATGGCATTTAGGCGGCATATCGGATTATGAGATAGCCCGTAAGGTAGAAGATACCCTTAAAAATTTAAAGGATATTATCATAAACACAAAGAAGCTCAATCTTACCAAAACGAGCAAATTTTTATATGAGGGAGAATTGAATGAGGAACAGGCAAATATTTTAAACTTAAGATATGACCTGAATTTTAGTTTTGAGGAAATTGCCTCAGAACTTGGATTATCACAGGGATATGTTCAAACTGTTTTCGTAAAAGCTTTTAAAGCAATCAAGAAAGTTCCCAATAATAAAAACCAACCGCCAATTCAACGTTATGGAAAACAAGCATATAATTCTGACCAGAAAGATACAATTGCTGCTTAACAGTGATGATGCAGCCTTTCGTAAAGATTGCTTTACCAAATTGTATGATTGGCAATGGATATGTTTCAGGGCGGCCAACTATATCTTTACGCACCATTATGTCCAGGAACAGATCAAAGAGTTTATTTATATCACCGATGAGGTAAAAGTTAAGCTGGCTGATATTAAAAAGGATGAGGATGGCATCTTAACAACCTCGAAAGCCAACACTACCTATCAGCTTTTATCAAAATATTTTAAGGGCGAGATACCGATGGATTTCATATCCTGTCTTAATCACACTTTGGTTTCCAATTATAATAATGAACGTGTTGCCTATTGGAAGGGCGAAAAATCACTTAGGAATTACAAACGCGATATCCCGTTGCCTTTTTCTGCCAAGCAATTAAAGTTCATTCCCATGGAAAAAGGGAGGGAATACCAACTCACTTTATTTCAAATCCCGTTCAGGACGTATTTAGGAAAAGATAGAACAGATAAAAGCGTTTTATTAAAAAGGGCAATTGCAGGTAATTTAAAAATAAGTAGCTGCGCACTAAAGCTGGATAAGGGTAAAATATTTTTACTTGCCTCGTTTCAGATGGACAAGGAAGCAAATCAATTAGATAGCTCTGTTATAGCCGAAGCCAGTTTATCGCTTGAATTTCCCATCACCTTAAAGATCGGCAGGTCTGACTATAGGATCGGCAGTAAAGAGGAATTTCTGCACCGCAGGATTGCCTTGCAGAACGCCCGCCGCCGCTTACAGATCGGCTCAACCTTCAATCGGTCGGGCCAAGGCCGAAAGAGAAAATTAAAATCGGTTGAAGCATACAAAGATCACGAAAAAAAATATGTTGATTATAAACTACATGTATATAGCCGAAGACTTATAGACCTTTGTGTAAAACACCAGGCGGCCACATTATTACTGATTAACCAGGAGCAAAAAGAAGAAGTGGCTAAGGAAGATGAATTTCTTTTGCGTAACTGGAGCTATTACGGGCTTAAAGAGAAAATTGAATATAAGGCTAATAAGGCCGGGATAACCCTGATATCGGAATAGTAGCAAATGTTGCAGAATATGTGGCAGCGCATTATTCCCCATCAAACACGTATTATGACAAATCTTCCAAATCCATCACTTGTTAAGTTTGGTAAGCACCTCAAAGGATTGAGAACGGCTAAGAAAATATCCCGCAAAAAGATGGCTCTTCTTTGTGATCTCACCAATGAGGAAATTAAAAATTATGAAGCCGGTACAGTAGATGTTGACCTGTTGTCTATGGTGAGATTGGCCGCTGCATTAAAAGTAGCATTACCGGTGTTGATGGATTATAAAGACATGGAATAGCTTTACTTGTAAATTGCAGCATTACTTGAACGGACAGCCATTTTGCGCCATGATCTTTTTAAATTCCAACAAGGCTTTAACGCCGAAATTCCGCAATCCAAGCAAATCTTCGCCGGTGAAATAAGCGGCAAAAAACACATCGGTCACATCGCCGGAATAACTGTAAGGTATCAGTTTTTCGCGGATGTAGTGTTGTAGAATACCCTGCACACCATTGTAAAGCCGCATAGGGGCATCGACATCCCGCAGTAATGCCAATATTGGCCTGCCCTCGCCCTTGCCTTGTGCATGATATTCATGATAGCGATTTATCGCTTCTTCATATTGGCCCTGGCTGATAATCGATGGTGTTGCCCGTATTTCTAATTTATCCGGTTCTAACGGTTGCTGTGACAAATAAAAGCGCTGCATATCCGTAGGCAGGGCGGGCAAAGCCGATTCCTGGTCGCGGCGTTGGTATTCACGAATTAGACCGGGCATTGGTAGGGGTGTGGCAATAGTTTGCCCGAAGATACAGTTACTCTTTTTAAATGCCCTGGCCAGTGTATCAACAGATTTTGTGCCAAGGCTACGCCCCCACCAACTGTAAGCTGTATCTAAATCTTCGGGAGCAAAATAGGCGGTAAAATACACATCGCTTACATCCCTTACGGATGGAAAAGGGATGATTTTTTTGGAGATGCAATAAGACAAAAGACCTTCGATCCCATGACGCAGCGATGGCGGCACATCTACCACATAAAGCAGTCGTATCAAAGACCTGCCCGGCGGCATTTGCTGAAACTCATATTGCCTGATCTGGTAATAGGCTTCATGATACTGTTCTATGGTAATTGGTTCAGTCATGGGTTGTCCATGTTTTATATTCTCATTTTATTTTAAAAGGCCATTTATACAATAAAGATACAGCATTATAAAAAGGTATTCAAATGCAGCGCTGCTTTTGCATTTAAGTCATTTGTGTATTCACTGCATAACATCTAACTTTGTTTATGTCCAAGAATAAGCCGCCGGTTACCGGAAAATATATCG
>NZ_FNAI01000002.1 GCF_900101875.1 Mucilaginibacter pineti | reverse complement strand
GAAGATAAGCCCATTATTGGTATGCTTAAAGCCGGCGCCGGCGGCTACATGCTTAAACAATCAAAAGCTGCCGACCTCGTAAGTGCCATTACCAGCATTGCCAGGCAATCCTTTTTCATTAATGAACTGGTTAGCGGTAAGCTTTTACGTAACATCCAGGATAATCAGCCTGTAAAAACTTCAGGCATCGAGGTGAACAATAACGAACTGAAGTTCCTTGAGCTTTGCTGCTCTGATCTTACCTACAAGCAGATTGCCGACTTAATGAACCTTAGTCCGCATACCATTGATAATTACCGCGAAGCGCTCTTTCAAAAGTTTGAAACCAAATCAAGAACAGGACTCGTTATTGCTGCACTCAAAAGAGAATTGATAAAGATTTAACCCCTACCCCTATAATAAATAACGATGGAAGTCTTTACTCTATAAAGCTTCCATCACCCATTCGTTTCATGAACTTGCCGTGTTTGGATGGGGCGCCGCTCCATTTTTGCAGATATACTTTCGCACTAAACATAAAGTAGCGGCTGAGCGCGTTTGTAAGCGTATTGGTTACCCCGTTTCCGTTATTAACCTGGTTAACAAAGTTGTTTTGCTTTAAAATATCAAACACCTGAAACGTTAAGGTAAAATTCTTTTTCCGGAAAAAATTCTGTTCAATGTAGGCGTTAATAACCAACGGATTGCGGGTTATATTACTGGGCAATCCCCTTACATAATTTTTACTCGCATTATAACCAAAGGTGAAGGTTTTCCCCTCCATAAAGTAAAATTTACCATCAACTGCGAGGGCTGTTGTTTGCACATTGGTATTTGTGGATGTTGGCAGGGTTGAAAATGTTTTATTTACATCAAATGACACATATGGGTTAAACTCTATGGATTCGTTAGGATTTATACGCGGCCCAAAACGCTCATTATAGTGCCAGTTGGTAACAATATATGCCAGGTCGCGATTCATTCTTACACTATGGCCATAGTTGATGCTTCCGTTTAATGACAGGTTATATTTACGATCATCCAATTGTTTTGATACATTGTAATTACCACCATAATAATGATTACCGGCAATATTCACAAAGCTGGTTTCGTTTTTCAGCGTACCATAAGCGTCAGGTATCAAACGATCGTTATTTGCTATCTGATTTTGAATAAAGCTTGCATATACGTTGCCCGATAAATTGAACTTTGAATCAATGATATAATTATTGTACTGCGCGTTTATGTTATGATTAAAAGCCGGCTTCAAGTTAGGGTTACCAATAACCGGGTTTTGCGGGTTAGATTCATCACGCACCGGCTGGATCTGGTTAAAGCTTGGTTCCGACGGGTTTCCGGAGTAGTTTATTGAAAACCGCTGTTCTTTTGACCACACGTACTCGAAACGCGCAATAGGGATCAAGTTAAAATTGGTACGGTGCGTGGCTACATTTCCCAAGCTTGCCTTTGAACCGTCCAGTACTGTTGGCACGGCGGTAACTCCTAATGATATGTTATACTTTGTTTTATTGATGCGGTAGTTAGCCCCAAACCTAAACTCTGTAAACGAATATTGATACACGTTGCTTAATGAATCGACAAGGTGATTTCTACCTGCCGAATCAATATTGCTGGTATAAGCCTGGTTATCATAGCTACGGCTATTCATCTGTGCGCTAAACTCCAGTTGCGATTCGAGGTTAAAAGGCTCTACATAAGTCAGGTGCGTGCTAAAGCTTTTACTGATATTGCTGCGGCTGATATACCGGTGTACCAACGAATCGCGGGTGGTTGAATTGCTATCGATGTAATATCGTATATTATTATTTTGCTCGTTATCCTGCTCATTATCCGAGTGGTTATAACTCATCCAGATAGAAGCGTTACGGTGCGGCTTTTTAAAGATGTGCTGATAAAATACAGCGGCTCCGTATGCCGGGGTTGTGTTACCGCTGCTGTTACCTCCCCTGATATCCTGGTGTATTAAACCAGTTTGAAGATTGGTTGAGGTACTTGAGTTTACAGCGCTATTATAGCTGTAATTTGGCGATACCTTCAGGTAATCGGCACTATCAATTTCATACTCCAGATCGAAGTTGAAATTATGCGTTTTATTTTTACTCAATCGGTTACTGCTGCGCACAAAATCTGTACGGCCAAGGCTATCCAGCCTGTATCCGTTACTTTCGCTCACCGATGTAACATTCCTGAAATTATAGCCATAACTGGCATTAATCTTTATCTTCTTTCCGAAATCATTACGGTAATTTAATCGCGGACCACCGGTTTGTGTGTTTCCGCCGCTGCTACCCCCACCACCTACACCATTTACTGTGTTATTTATCCCGCCTAAAACAGCTATTACCTCGTTACCGCTTAATCTTTGTAAATAAACACGACCGTCATACCTGTCATTGTTACCTATTCCGCCGTTTACACGAGCAATGTTACCTACCGAGCGGTCGGCACGGGTAGTTATATTGAGCACCTTTTGCGGATCACCTTCTTTAATACCAGTACGTTTGGCCTGGTCGCCGTAATCATCAATTACCTGAATTTTATCAATGATATCTGCCGGTAGATTTTTAATAGCCTGCGTTAAATCACCTCCTATATAATCCTTACCATTTAACCTTATTTTGGTTAGCGGCTTACCCTGATGGGTTACTGTTCCATCGGTACCAACCTCAAATCCTTCCATTTTCTTCAGCACTTCATCAACCGATGAATTGGGGCGCACTTTATAATCGGCAGCCCGGTACTGCACAGTATCTGTTTTATACACAACACTTGGCGCGCCATTGATGGTTACCTCGCCAAGCATATTTGATTGTACCTTTAAAATCACGGGATCAAGCTCCAGGCTCCGGGAAGTTTCGCTTAACTGCATACTCCGCACAACGGTTTCAAAACCTACATTGCTTACTGTAAGTACAAATGTGGCCGATGTTACACCTTTGAAAGTAAATTTCCCTTTGTCAACAGAGTTTGTGATCAGGCTATCTTTAGCCGTTTTAAGCTTTATAGTGGCTCCCTCCATTTTGTTACCGGCACTGTCCTGCACAACGCCAATAACTTCCCTGAATGGCAGTGCTCCACCGGGTATACGGGATTCGCGCGGCTGGCGCTGACCGCCATTACCACCGCCCCCTCTCCGATTTTGAGCGTAGGTGTAAGTTGCAATTAAAGTAATAAATAACAGGAGTAAAATTTTCTTCATGATAAGGCCGATGTAGCAGCAATGCAGGGCTGCATGGGTACTGTTAACCCACGGGCTAAAATACACACCAACAACGGCTTATTTAAAACTGTTGCAGGTATGTTACATAATATTCTTGTTACTTACCGGTTAACCTTCGTTAAGGTACTGTTAACATGTTGTGATTCATACTAATATTTGTCCCATTCTATTTAAACCGTTTTAGCTTTAATGCAAAAAGTCCTGAAACAATTAAGTTCCAGGACTTTTAATATAGAAGTAAGTCAGTTTTATTTCACTTCATCAAGCTGTAAAACAACGCTGGCACGGCCGCTATTAACATCGGGGTTAATACCAACCGTCATTAAAAAGTTGCCGGTAAATGTAAGATCCTTACCTAAGGACGAATTTGTTCCCGGGTAAACATTGATTTCCTTAACACTGTATTTTTTCTGCGGATCGAGGCCTTTTAAAACAATAGGCACCTTGGTTCCGGCTCCGTAACGGTTATTTACCAAATAGTTAAACACTACCGCTTTTGATTTGGCATCGTTAACATACATTATGGATGCTGCATCGTTATCCCAGGGGCTTTGCAGACGGTATTGATCGCCATGCCAGATAGCTTCTTTCAGATAATCATAACTTTTAAGCGCATCATGAACATAGTTCAGGTCCTGCTCGCTCAGTTTGCTTACTACGATATCGAAACCTAATTTACCCATCATAGCCACATCCACACGGAATTTTATAGGTTGTTTACCCCAATCGGTAACGTGGTTTGAGCTGGTTATTGCCGGGTAAAAGTAAGAATACTCCCATTGCAAAAATACGCGCTCCAAAGGCTCGGTATTATCGCTTGGCCAAAACTCGGTAAAGTATTTAAGCGCGCCATAATCAACACGACCACCGCCACCAGAGCATAGCATTAATGGCACTTTTGGATATTTAGCCCTTACACGTTCAAGCACTTTGTATAAACCTTTCACATAATCAACATATAAATGCGACTGATCCTTTTTTAAGTAAGATGAATAGGCGTTATAAATTACTGCATTACAATCCCATTTTATATAAGCCAGATCAGGATTTTTGGTGAACAGGTTATCAACCACACCATAAACAAAATCCTGCACCTGCGGGTTAGAAAGATCAAGCACCAACTGGTTACGGAAATATTTCTCCGGACGGTTTGGTTGTTTGATAACCCAATCCGGATGTTTCACATACAGGTCACTTGCCGGATTAACCATTTCAGGTTCAATCCAAATACCAAATTTTACGCCATTGGCCTGCGCTTCTTTTACCAGCGAACTGATGCCATTCGGCAGCTTTTGCTTGTTTTCCTGCCAATCGCCAAGACCGGCATTATCACCATTACGGGGATGGCTGTTTCCAAACCATCCGTCATCCAGTAAAAACATGTCAACACCCAGCTTTTTGGTGTCTTTAAGCAGTTGCGCCAGTTTACTTTCGTTAAAATCAAAATAGGTGGTTTCCCAGTTGTTAAGCAGGGTTAGTCTTTCGCCCTGGCCATCAACAATTTTGTATTTGCGTGCCCAGCGCTGTAGTTTACGGCTGGCATCACCTTTACCATGATCTGAGTAGGTATAAACAAAAGCCGGTGTTGTAAATTCTTCGGCAGGTTTAAGGTGATATTCTGACGCGGCATTGTTTATACCGGCAATCACCCTTAAATTATTGGCTACATCAAGCTCCAGGTCTATCTTGAAATTGCCAGACCATTCCAGCGAGCCCAGCATCACTTTACCTTCATCTTCGGTAGCCGGTTTATCCATAGATACCATAAACATAGATGGCTCATACAAATTGGCACGGGTACCCAGTTTACTGTCGAGAGTTTTAATACCATGAGTTAAACGGGCTTCTTCAGGCTGCATTTCCTCGGCCCAGTTGCCGTGATATTGTTTAAGCCAAAAACCGTTGCCCTTAAGGTTCAGGTTGGCCGAAGCGAACTTATTAAGGGTTACTATCCCCTTCTCATTATGTTTTATTACCGACCATTGTTCGGTAACATCTTCCTTAAAATAGGTTTTATAGTACAGCGTTACTTCAAACGGATAAGCCGGATCTTTAAGTTTAACCGTTAACAAGGTAACATCATCATCAATTTTAGTAACCTGGTGACTTACGTAAACCAAGTTTAATGATTTATTACCATCGGCATGGGTAACAGTTATGGCAGGCTCGGCAAGGTTGGCAGAACCAGACGGCGTGTAGGCCGAGTTCAGAATACCCGAGTCATCGGCCTGTTTGTACATCGGCAAAATTTGTGCGTATTCGCCCGTGTTGGTAAGCTTTGTACCGAAGTAAACCATCTTGAGGTTTTTATCGGCATCGGTTTGCAGTACCAGCGCGTTATTCTGCGTTTCTACCGGGATAGTTACCGTTTGGGCGTAAGTTTTAGCCGCCATTGATAACAGACTTGCCAATGTAAGGCAAACAGGAATTACAAGTGTTTTTTGCGTTCTTCTCACTGTATGATTTTGGTTTTATTTAGGGTCTAATTTGTATAAAGCGGCGTCGCTGCCTGCAAATTTAAAATTAGTTGTCATATTGACGGTATTTCCATGCAACAACTCATGAATTTTATATAATTTAATGGAGCCAAGCCCTAAACGTTTCTCGTCAAGAGTATAGGTTTTAGCATCCTTACTGTAATTAAATACAGCAATATAGATACTGTTACCTATTTTTTGGGTAAACATTTCAGATGCGTTTTCGCCGGTATTGCCATCAACCGGCCTGAATGCTTTGCCGTTTTGGATCACTTTCAATACCTCCGGGTTTTGATACCATGCTATAGCACGACCGCTCCATTGCCCATGTGTCGAGAAATCATCGCCGGTGATGAATGTGCCGGTGATTATGGCCGAAAGCATACGTGCCCTGTTAGCACCTTCGCTTTCATCGTTTAACACCACGTGATCGGCATCAACAAAATTGTATAAATAGGTTTGCCACCAGCCGTAAGTAACACTATTTAAAGTGTACTGTGTATCGTGGATACTTTTAAAAGCATCGCAGGCAATGCGACGCGTGTTCACATACCTGCCCGTAGCCAAACTTGGCGAAATGGCTGCATATATCAGCATCTGATCGCCCAGCTTATCCACCAAATGCTCCATTCCTTTACGATAAGCCTGCATCCCGGTAGTTATAGTGGTATCATAAAAATGGGTGGATTCGGCAGCGGCGTGGCCCAAAAAATCTATCTTGATCATTTTAAAACCGCATTCTTTTAGCTTTCCGATCACCAGATCGATATGCTCCAGCGTGGCCGGATGGGTTGGGTCAACGGCACGTGCGCCATCAATATCGTGGTAGTTGTCGCCTACTTTTGTCCATGTTTCGCCGTAGGTATATTTGGTGCCGGCTACCTTGCGGTCTGGCCCGCCTTTCCATCCCCAATCGGTAAATGGTGCCCAGTAAACGCCGGGCTGCAGGCCTTTACTTTTGCAGTAATCGGCAAATTGTTTTAGTTTGCTGTAGTCACCTTCCAAGCCACCTTTCAGCATAAAATCCCAGTACGAATCCAGATCGATAAACGCTGTACCGCCGGTGCGGAAATTTTTGAGGCTATCAGCAAAAAAATCGGCCACTTTCGTTGCTTTCTCATAGCTAAGTTTCTCCTGCATTACGCCCCAGCTATTCCAGCCAACGGGTGTAGGTTTAGTCCAGTTAAAAACATAAGGAGTTTCGGCAAAACGGTTGGCCCTGGCATATTCTTCCATACCGGTGCGCCAATCATCAAAATAACCAACAAAAATCTCGGGCGATTTTACAATATTACCCTTTACGTACCCATGTTCTATATGGTCACGGGTTACGTTTTCATCCGTGTATCCGGCCCAGGCTGTGATGGTATTACCGCTTTCTTTAGAGGCCGTTGTGCGTATGCCTGTTTTCCAAATCTCGTGTTCAACAGAACCGACAATGTAACCATTGCGGGTATTATTGTCATACACCGTACCCACCTCGGCGCTCATATTTGTAAAAGGGGCAGTAAATGGTTTGGCATTGTAACGGATGAACGTATCATTATCAAACGGAACAAAAACGCTGCGCACATCACCGGTAACTGCCGGAATATTGCCTACAAACGGTGTAATAGAATTGGTGCTTACACCCTTACCAACCAGCCAAACCTGCGTTATAAAGTATTCTTTACCCGGATAGGTATAAAACACCTGCGCCGTTTTGGTAAGATTGTTACCATTGAGGGTGATAATATATTCGATACCTTTTCCAAAGCCATCAAATATGCCCGATTTATTGTACTCCCTTAACGAATAATCTTTGGAAGTTACTATTTTCCCGTTGTCCTTAACTGCTATACTAACATTGCTAAACGTTGCGATTTTGCCGCGGTAAACATCGTATAATCCTGTTTTAAGGTTGTAAGCAATATAACTATTGCCGCCAAATGGTATGGTAACTATATTTTTGTCGGCTGTTTTTTGCGCCGATGCAACTGTTACAAATAACAGCTGCATCGCCACCACCAACTTAAGAGATCCTTTATCAAACAATTCATTGATAGGTATTTTATTCTTTTATATAATTAAGCCTTTTGAGCCATAACTGATTTTATAACTCCGTTAATTTTCACTTTCACTTTACGCGGCGTAGTGGACGTTACCTGATAGCTGGTCACTTTACCATCTTTCCATTTAAAACTCACCGTAAAGTTACCACGCGCCCTTAAGCCTTTTACTTCGCCTGATGCTTTCCAGCTATCGGGAATGGCGGGGAGCAGATTAATATAACCTTCGTGGCTTTGGATCAGCATTTCGGCAATACCGGCTGTTGTACCAAAGTTACCGTCTATCTGAAACGGCGGACCGGCGGATAACAGGTTGGGATAAATCCCCCCACCGGCGCCGTAATTGATACCTGTACTTGTTGCAGGTTTCATGATCTCAGTAAACAGCTTGTAAGCTCTGTTGCCCTCATGCAGCCTTGCCCATGCCAGTTGTTTATAGGCGATCGACCAGCTTGGCCCATCATCGCCGCGCACATCGAGGCTTTTCTTTGCGGCAGCCGCCAATTCAGGCGTACCATCTGCCGTAATCTCTGATGCGGGATAAACGCCGTAAAGGTTAGAAATATGTCTATGCTGTGGCTCGGTTTCTTCATAATCTTCCAGCCACTCCTGGATGCGGCCATCCTTGCTGATGATACCGGCAGGTGGGATTTCGGTTAGCCTCTTTTGTAATTGTTTGCGGAAAGCTGCGTCTATACCCAATGTTTCTGACGCGGTAATTACGTTGGTAAACAGCTCGCGCATGATCTGGTTATCAATAGTAGCTCCTATGCAGATACTGGCATGGCGACCGCTACCATCGGGCATCATGAAACTATTTTCTGGCGATGAAGATGGCACTGTCACCATATAACCACTTTTAGGATCTTTTACAAGGATACTATTATAAAATGCTGCCGATCCTTTTAGTATAGGATAAATGCTTTTCAGATAAGCCTTATCATTGGTAAAAGCGTAATGATCCCATATATTACTGCACAACCAGCCAGATCCGGCTTTGGTTACGCCCCATGAGGCACTTTCGCCGGGTTCTGTCCAGCCCCAAACGTTGGTAATTACGTGGGCCACCCAGCCATCGGCGTTGTAATACGCTTTGGCCGTACGCTCGCCATTTTTCACCATCCCACGAACTAACTCTACCAGCGGCAAGTTAAGTTCAGACAGGTTAGCTACTTCAACCGGGAAATGGTTCATCTGCACGTTCACATCAAGGTGATAATCTCCGTTCCAGGGGGTATGCACCTCGTTGGCCCATAAACCCTGCAAATTTGGCGGCAACAACCCAACCCTTGTGCTACAGATACTTAAATACCTGCCGAACTGGAAGAACAGCACCGGTAATCCTTTATCACTATTTGGATCTTTATGGAAACTGATCAGTCGTTCATCTGTTGTTTGGCTACTTGCCTTGCCATCATCTCCTAAATTAATATCAACGCGTTTAAACAGTTTTTGAAACTTTGCTATGTGCTGCTGTTTTTGCAAAGCGTATGGCTTTTTAAGGGCAGCTACTAAGTTCTGTTCCATTTTTGCCTTAAAACCTGGACTTTTAAAATCGGTAGTGGCCGATACGTAAAGAATAACCTCGGTGGCATTTTTCACTACCAAACTATTGGCAGTATTGGTTATCGAGCCGCCTGTTAGCTTAGCCTTTACGTTCGCAATATATTGCATTCCGTTACCATCCGTACCGTTATTCAGCCTGCCTTCCATTTGCAGGGTATTGCCAATGGTAGTGGTGGTTGCCCTTTCCGGGCGCGATAAATTGACGCTAAAGTTCAGCATCCCGGGCTTATCGGAAGTAAACCTGATCACATCCACATCATCATCAAAACTGGTAAAGTATTCACGCGTGTAGGTTATGCCGTTTACTTTATAGCTGCTTTTGGCTATGGCATTATCAAGCGATAATTCACGCTCATAGCTATCAAACTTTACTTCAGCAGCATCAGCACCCTGGTAATCAAACTTCAGGTTAAGATCACCAAGGGTTTGGAAACAACCCCATTGGGCACCGCCAGAGCCAGGGCCTTTACACACAAAGTCTTTATCTATCAAAGCCTGCGCTTCCACATTTTTCCCGGCTAACAGCAGTTCACGAATCTCGGGTAGCTTTTTATAGGCATCATAATTATTGGCATCCTGTGGTGAGCCCGACCATAGTGTAATATCGTTAAGTACTATTTTTTCATTCGTTACACCGCCGTCGGGCATCATCCCAAGCCGTCCGTTACCCAATGGCAGGGTTTCTTCCCATCTTAAGGCGGGTTTAGTGTAGTGCAACTTTAATTGCTGCTTTTGGGCAAAGCCAAGAGTAGAGAGCAGCAGTAATACGGTAGTAGCAGATATAAAATATCGTTTCATCAAAAGAAATTATTAAGATTTTATTACAGGGATATCAACAGCGTTCCCGTCAAGTTCCAGCACTATCACGGTACAATTTTCATTGGGCAGGGTTGCCGGCAGCGGAATCCTGTAGCCTTTACTGTCGGATTTAATTACAACCGCATCACCATTTAAAAAGTACGATTTAAGAATTTTGCTATTAGGCAGCAAAGGGATATTCAAGGTAGTATCCTTACGCTGAAAAACGTTGATATAGATCTTATTTCCTTTACGGGTTGATGCATAAATCTCGTTAGGCATATAAGGGCCACCCTTTGTACCGTAAATAGCTTCGCCGTTTTGTTTAAGCCATGAGCCCATTTCTTTAAGACGAGTAACCTGTCTTGCTTCCATGTGGCCATCCATAGCCGGACCAACGTTAAACAACAGGTTTCCGTTACCGGATGCTGTAGTTACAAGAGTTTGGATGCACTGTTTAAGCGATTTCATGGTGTCGTTTGGTTTCCATGCCCATTGGTTGCAAATGGTGATGCAGCTTTCCCAGGGCTCATCCATGTTTAATTTGCCTATGGTTTGCTCGGGGGTTAAGTAATCGCCCACGGCATCGCCGCCAAGTTTGTCGCTTATTTTTCCGAGGCGATTGTTTACTACCACATTAACATCTACACTTTTTATGTAGTCATAAATTTCTTTACCGTCTTGCTGTGTCCAGGGTTTTTCCCAGTAACCATCAAACCAAAGCATAAATGGATGGTATTTGGTTATTACTTCCTTTAACTCATTTTTCATACGGGTTTTAAAGGCCGTCATGTTGCCGGTTCTGGCATTCAGTTCGGGGTGATGCGGGTTGTCTATAGGATAATCCTGGTCGTGCCAATCAAGCACAGTCATGTAAATACAAAAAGTTATGCCTTGTTTTTTGCAGGCCTTAGCCAGTTCGCCAACCAAATCTCTTTTAAATGGCGATTTTGAAATATTATAATCAGAAAAAGCACTTGGCCAAAGTAAAAAGCCATCGTGGTGTTTAGCAGTAATGGTAAGGTATTTCATGCCCGCGTCCTTTGCGGCCTTTACCCATTCATCGGCATTAAATAACTGCGGATTAAATTCATGATACAAGTTATCGTAATCAGCCTCGGCAACCTGGTCGTTACGGCTCCAGCCAATTTCTGTACCGCGCTGGGTTACCGGGCCAAAGTGAATGAACATACCAAAACGTTTGTCCATAAACTGATCCATTACCGCTTTGGGAGTTTTAATATCGGCGGTTGTCGCTTTATTCTGCGCCATGGCCATACATGTGCCCAGTACCAGGGTTATTACAAGCCCTATTTTTCTTTTCATCATATAGTTTTATTGAATTGGGATTCTATTTACTGTTTACCAAAAAATGAACTATGCGGCAGGCATTGCCTTTACTCCCGCTATTTTTATTGTCGCTTATTTTAATTTTGAGGGTATGGTTACCATCACTTAAACCCGACCCCAGCAAATGGTACACGCCAAGATGCAGCCAGCTGCTAAACTCGGTGAACAGGTCCAGGTCTTTATACTGCCCGTTATCAACCGAATAGGAAATAATACCTGCATCCTTGCCAGCCACTACCGCTATGCCTACCGCAGTACCTTTAAAGGGCAGGGTTAACTCGGCGCCGGGTGTGGTTGAGCTGAGGATAGGTACATCAACAAAACCAGGACGGGTAGATAGACCATCCTTCGGGTTCCAGTTTTCATCTATCGACCATCCTTTGTCTAATTTGGCTTTGGTGATATCGTAATATTTACCGTTCTCTAACCGTGCCGGATCAATTGGCTTGGGCAAGGATGTTTTAAACGGTGTTTTATAACTGTCAGCTGTAGTAGCCTGTAACAATGCTTTTATAGTTTCAAAATAGATCTCCTGCCCGTGATACCAGGGGTGGATATCTTTAAAATCATCATCCCAGGTTAATTCCTTGTTTTTTATCTTATCGTTTACTTCCAGGGCGAGGTTTACATAGGGCAGGTTATAATGAGTAGCCACCAACTGATGGTTCAGTAACTCGGGCGATACCTTGCCTTTGGCATAATTTTCTATTTTTTGCGGATCAACGAAAGCCATGAAAATCACATCCATCATGGGGTTGTTGAGTTTTGCATGCCTTACAATTCCTTCTAAAGAGCGTACTTGCGTGGTACTGTCGGTACCCCGGTCGTTCACAGCTGCCTCAACAAAAAGCAGATCGGTTTTGCCAGAGTCGAGCACATCCCTCTGCAGGCGAAAAGCATGCGGCAAGCTGCCTAATGAAGGTATGCCTGCTGCGATAAAATGAAAGTCGGTTTCGGGATAGGTTTCCTTTAAATACTTACAAACCTTATCGCGCCAGCCGGGATTAAAAGTAATAGAGCCACCCAGAAAGGATACGGTTGCTTTCTTTTTTACGGTGACAGCATAGTAGAAATTGTTTAAGCCGCCTGCTGTTTTAATATAATTGGTGTAAGGCAGTATTTTTTGTATCGGATATGAATTATTATAGATAAAATCGGCATAATACTCAGGACGATCTACCGTAAAATGGTGACCCTGCAATTCCATTGGCCCCTGCGTTATAGGGTGGATACTCACCGGACCACCCAGCGCCAAATACCGCTGTGCCAATATATAAGTATTTTCCTGTGGCGGGGCTAATTTATCATCGAGCCCGATGGTATGCAGCACCGGCACACGGAACGATGCAAGCCCTTCGAGGTTATCGATTGGGTTATCGTTATAATCACGCGCCTGTTGTTCGGTAAAGCGATATACTTGTTTAAAATGGCTCCATTCTGCCGTATCGCCGGGGCTTTTTAATTTACCGCCCGGCCAGCTTTTAATATCGCAAACCGGTGTTTCGGCATAAATACAGGTAACCTTATCCGGGTTACGTTTGGCCCAGGCATAGGCATACAAGCCTCCCCTGCTCACTGCCTCAAAGGCCGCTTTGGCTGCAAAACCTTGTTTACCCGTTAACTGAGCATAAAATTTATCATAAACCTGCATGGCATCGGGGCTGCCATATTGGTTATCTACATTTAAAAAAGCTACATAAAACCCTTTATCCAATAAAACCTTATCAATTTCGGTATGCCAATCAGGAAATGAGGTACGCCAAACCCAGGGGTTACCAGGCAGCGGATGAGCAGGCTTTACAAAATAAGCGTCATGACCGGCAATCGTTAACTTTACCTTTTCAAAACCATTCCAAAGAGTGTTTTTATCCTGTGCATATACCCGCAAAATACTACCGGCGAATAATATAAATATGATTAAAACTTTAAATTTTGTCATTGATATAAAAGAATTTTATAAATGAAGATATAAGGTGGTATACACACAAAATAGGTCATTTTTAACAAGCGCAAAGCATGGCCATAAATGTTGATGAATTTGTTTCGGCATGGTGTTGTGTTCGTTATTATTGGTTATGGTAAATGTATCGGGTAATTGTATTTCGAAAAATGGATAAATCTTTTTTGTAGATGGACAATATACTTATAAAGCAAATCTGAATACTTTATCTATTTCATCATTTGGCATTTCAATTGGATTAATCGCTTAAAAGCGCTCTCATCTGCTTATAAGCCGTCAATTTAAAACCCCGATACAAATAAACCGTAAAATAAGAGCCTCCATATCATCTGTAACATTAATGATATGGAGGTAAAATGATTTAAAAATTTACTTAGCCGGTGCTGCAAACGTGTAAAGTATACCGGCTTTGGTATTAAAGCTGCATTTAAAATCGTTAGCAACGCTTGTGAATTTCACTAAACCGCTACTTGCATTTAAAGCATTGGGCAAACGCAGGCTGCACACACCACCAGCTAATGATTTGATAGTTAGTTTTACAACCTTGCCATTTTTCCATTGCATATCGGCAATTTCAAAATCTCCGCGGGCGCGAAGACCTTGTACGCTACCCGTAGACCATGCGGTTGGCAAAGCCGGTAACAGTTGAATTTCGTCGGTTTGGCTCTGTACCAACATTTCGGCAACACCTGCTGCGTAGCCAAAGTTGCCATCTATCTGAAACGGCGGGTGTGCGCAGAAAAGGTTGGAGTACAAGCCCCCACCCTGATTATAATCAACACCAGAACCACCCACAAGCGTAATAAAGTTCTGTATGATCTTGTGAGCATGGTCGCCATCCTGCAGGCGTGCCCAAAAATTCATTTTCCAGGCCATTGACCAACCGGTTGACACATCACCACGCCCTTCCAAGCTCACTTTGGCAGCTTGTGCCAGCTCAGGAGTTTTTATGGTGCTTATTTGCCTGCCGGGATGCAAGCCAAACAGATTTGACGAATGGCGATGGGTATCCTTTGGATCATCACGATCTGTTTCCCATTCCTGTAACTGGCCCCATTTACCAATTTTAGGTTTAAGGAGATGCTCGCGCATATCGGCAACATGATTCCGATAGGCTTTATCGACGCCCAAAATATCTGCAGATTCTATGTAATTGGTAAACAGGTCATAAATTATAGCCTGATCATAAGTTACCCCATCTTCGGTTGGCCCATGCTCCGGCGACCAGCCCAGTGGCGATACCAGCGTTCCATCGGGGCGGTGTTTTAAATGATCGTCCCAAAACTCAACTATTTCTTTTATAATAGGATAGCCAAAGCTTTTAAGGTATTCCTTATCTTTTGTGAAGGCATAGTGCTCCCAAATACCCTGCATGTACCATGCGCTGCCGGGCGTATTCCACAAAAAGCTGCCGCCACCATAAACGCCGTTCTCGGTTTTAACCGTCCAGCCGCGTACGCCGGGATATTGTTTTTGTGTGCTTACCTTTTTTACCTCGCGCATACTGTTGATATAATCCAGGTACGGGATATGGCATTCAGAAAGATTGGTTGGCTCGGCCAGCCAGTAATTCATTTGTATGTTGATGTTGGAGTGATAATCTGATCGCCATGGCGGATTATTGCTTTCGTTCCAAAGGCCTTGCAAGTTGGCCGGCAGTCCGCCTTTACGCGATGAACTGATCAGCAAATACCTGCCAAACTGGAAAAGTAAAGCCTCCAACTGCGGATCGGCCTCTTTCTTATAATTAACCAAGCGCTTATAAGTTGGCAATTCGGCCGTTTGCGCAGGGGTTACGCCCAGGTTTAAAGCAACCCGGCCAAACAAATTTTGATAATCACTTAAATGCGCCGTTAATAATTGCTGATATGTTTTGGCAGTAGCTGTCGCTAAACTCGCTTTTACTTTAATAGCCGGTGCTTCGCCGCGCCAGTTTTGCGAGCGCTTATTGCTGTAGTTTGTGGCTGCAGCCAACAATACGGTAAAGCCATCGGCATTTTTTATATGGAGCTGTAAACCGCCCTTGCCGTCGGGTTCAACAACGGCCGATCCGCCTTCTATTTTTACCTTGATGCTGCCATTATAGGCCAAACCGTTATCCAGCTTGCCTTCAATTTGTAAGATATTACCATTGCCTGTAGCCAAAGTGCTGTGCGCATCTTTCAGTTTGATTATTGCAGAATATGCCGCTTTTTTATCAGCCGCAAAATGCAGCACCATCACTTTATCCGGAAAACTGCAAAAATACTCGCGTTTGTAGGTAGTACCAGCATCGGTATAAGTAATTTGCTCAACCGCTTTGCTGATATCTAACTGCCTGCGATAGTTTGCGGGAATGGTGGCACTGGTATCTTTCCCATCAAAATTTATAAACAGATCACCAAAGGCCTGGTAAGCACCGGTTTCTTCTTCATCGCCTGTCCACAGGCTTATTTCATTAAACTGAATATGCTCCTGCGCGATACCTCCAAATACCATTCCGCCAAAGCGGCCGTTTCCCATGGGATAAGCCTCTGTCATCCATTGTTTGGCCGGTTTGTCATTCCATATTACAAGGCTGGGTTGCTTTAGCCCGGGCCCTTGCTGCGCTTTTACCGCAAACAAGGCCTCCATTGCCAAAACGGTAACACAAATTAATTTTTTTATCATATTGGGTTTATTATTAAAAGGCTGTTGGTAAATTGGTTTATGAGTCCTTACAATTTCCCGGCAGCTACAATTGGTGTATTTGAAGCTCCAATTTTAAGAAATTTTCCTGTCATCATAACATTTATTGTTCGGTAAATATATAAACCGATAGGTGTTGACCTGCACATACTAATTGGCTAAGCTTTAAAACAGCAGGGCAACCAAATGTAAGTTCCTTTTTTATAGATTATAATAGCCAAAACATCTATTTTAATGGACTATTCAATTAAAATAAATCAAAAAATATGCAATATTGGCATAATGTTATGCAACATTTGCAATAGGCCAAAAATGATTGTAGATGCAATTTTTTTTCTCTATAATAGCATGCAGGTATTACATTTCGACCAAATTTTTAATGTAATATTCCATTAAAAAACCAATTATTATTTTTCATGAGTAACGGCTTTAAAAGACGCGATGGCTTTACAGGGGAAAAGCTTATGAGCATACCTCCAAAAGTGTTAAAGGATGCCAAGGATAAAAATCCCGAACTCTTCCCTATTTATATAACTCAGATTGGATATTTTCCGAAAGCCGCCTTTCATTACCGTGAACGCAGGAAAGGCTGTGAAGACAATATTTTGATATACTGTCTGCAAGGAAAAGGCCATTATATATTAGATAATAAACGATACGAAGTAAACCCCAACCAATTTATTATACTGCCCGCTACGGATAAATATATGCGTTACTGGGCCGATCAGGAAGATCCGTGGACCATTTATTGGGTGCATTATACCGGTGATAATATTAACCTGGTTAATAAATCATTAAACCTGAGCATTACCGACGGACCTACAAATATCCCATTTACCGAAAAGGCGCTGGAGATATGGCAAAATATCTATCAAACCCTGGAGATGGGCTATAGTATCGAAAATTTGTGTAGTGCCAGTTTTTGCCTGTATCATTTGGTAGCTATATTTTTATTTCCACAGCGCCACATTCAAAACGACAAGGAAGATAACGGCGATATTATCACGAAAACGATTAACAATATGCGCAGCAACCTTATCAAAAAACTCACGGTTGAAGATATGGCCGCGCAGCACAATCTTTCGGTTTCGCATTTTTCAAATCTTTTTCGCAAGGCAACAGGGATGCCGCCAATTGATTATTTCATCCATTTAAAAATGCAGAAGGCCTGCCAGCTGCTGTATGCCAATGCCGATAAAATAAAGGCCGTGGCTGGCGAATTGGGTTACGACGATCCGTACTACTTTTCTCGCATCTTTAAAAAATATATTGGCTCATCGCCAGAGCAATACAGGGTTTCAGCTAAAAACACCGGCTAATTTTATCTTTTTGTCCATCCTATTCGGCGTTTAATCTATTTCGGGGCAGGCTTTACGGTGTTATTTTTATTGAATTAAAAACCAATAAATTGAACCATCGTACTCGCATAATTAAAACCACGGGCGTTATCGCCGCCTTTTGTATTTCCCTTTCGGCACAACTAACAGCTTCGGCGCAAACAAGTAAAAAACTCACCTCCTATGTAAATCCTTTTATAGGTACCGGGGCTGTAAAAGGCAGCTTATCTGGCAATAACTATCCGGGTGCTACAGTACCGTTTGGTATGGTACAGCTCAGTCCGGATACGCGCGATGAACCAGAATGGGACGCGGCCTGCGGATATGACCATAACGACAGTTTTATTGCAGGTTTCAGCCATACCCACTTGAGCGGTACTGGCGCGCCCGATCTGTTTGATATTTTATTTATGCCTTATACCGGCGATGAAAAAACTCGTGCAGGTGATGCCAAACAAGTGGGCAGTGGCTACGGTTCACGTTTTTCCCATGCCAATGAATCGGCAAGGGCGGGTTACTACCAGGTAAAACTGGATGACCATGATATTAATGTAGAACTTACCGCTACGGCACACGCTGGGTTCCATAGGTATACCTTCCCTAAAAACAGTAAGGCCAAAGTGGTGATAGATCTTAACCACTCGCTTAAAAAACCAAACTTTGGCTGCCAGGTTATTGCCGCGCAGTTTAAAATGGTAAACGATCACGCGGTAGAAGGTTTCCGTGTAATAACCGGCTGGGCTAAGTTGCGCAAAGTTTACTTTTATGCAGAGTTCAATAAAACCATTAAAAGCAACGATCTTGTTAACGGCGGTACCCAAAACTTCGACCAAAAGCTGCTGAACGGCACCGATCTTAGGGCAATATTTGATTTTGATGTTGCCGACGGGAAGCCGGTACTTGCTAAAATAGCGCTATCAACCGTTAGCACTCAAAATGCCAAACTAAACCTCGATACCGAGATCCCCAATTGGAATTTTTACCAAACCGTAACCCAGGCCGATAGCAAATGGGAAAAAGAACTGGAAAAAATTAAGGTTGAAGGCACCGCTGAACAAAAGGAAATTTTTTATACCTGCCTTTATCACACCTTTATTCAGCCCAATAATTATGCCGATGTAAACGGCGATTACACCGCTATTGATTACACCGTTCATAATACAAAAGGCGGATTTTACAGTACATTCTCGTTATGGGATACCTACCGGGCGGCACATCCACTTTACACCCTGGTACAACCCGAACGCACTGCCGGTTTTGTAAACAGCATGATAAGCCAGTACAATACCTATGGCTACCTCCCTATATGGCAGCTATGGGGACAAGAAAATTATTGTATGATAGGGAACCATGCTATCCCAGTTGTGGTTGATGCGGTGCTTAAGGGCACGCCGGGCATCGACATTAATAAGGCTTACGAGGCTGTAAAAAACTCATCCATTACCAATCATCCCGGCTCGCCGTTTAAGGCATGGGAAAAATACCGTTACATACCAGAAAACATACAATCGCAATCGGTATCCCTTACGTTAGAAATGGCCTATGACGATTGGTGCGTGGCTCAGTTAGCCAAAAAGCTCAGTAAAACTGCCGATTATCAGCATTTTATGCAGCGATCTCAAAACTTTAAAAACCTGTACGATATTCAAAGCGGTTTTTTTAGGGCGAAAGATACTGATGCTAAATGGCAAACACCATTTAACCCGCTGCAATATGGTGGCAATGGCGGTAACCCCTATACCGAAGGCAATGCCTGGCAGTACAACTGGTACGTTCCTCAGGATGTAAAGGGGTTGATTAGCCTTACCGGCGGCGATAAAAAGTTTACCGCCAAACTGGATACTTTTTTCACGTTGACCAGTAAACCCGGCGAGGTTAATGGCAATGCGTCGGGTTTTATAGGCCAGTATGCCCATGGCAACGAGCCGAGCCATCATATCACCTACCTTTATAATTATGCCGGCCAACCCTGGAAAACACAATTTTATGTAGCCAAGATCATGAGCGAACTGTATAATACCTCATCATCAGGCTATGCCGGCAACGAAGATTGCGGACAAATGTCGGCCTGGTATGTATTTAGTGCTATGGGCTTTTACCCGGTTAACCCGGCTAGTGGCGTTTATGTGATAGGTGCCCCCGCTATGAAAAAATCGGTGATGCGGTTATCGCCAATTAAAACTTTTACGGTGCTGGCCCCTAACCGTACTGCCGAAAACATTTATATACAATCGGCAAAGCTAAATGGTAAGGTTTACACACACACGTATATCACCCAAAAAGATATTACTGATGGCGGTGTGCTTGAGTTTGTGATGGGAAATAAACCAAACATGAACTGGGGAACAGCGATTAACGATAGGCCGGTGAAGTAATAAAGAATTAAGCTTCCAGCCTATTAGCTGAAAGCTATAAGTGTTCGAAACCTTAGAGATTTATAAAAAGGTTGTCATTTCGACGAGCTTGCATGGGAATTGTGTGTGAGGGGCAAGGAAATCTTCAACGAATTACTGAGTCCCCTTGCATTTCGCAGAAGATTTCTCCTCGTACCTCGTCGAAATGACACCCTTTTTATTTGTTTCGAACACTTATAGCTTCCAGCCCACGCCAGATAAGTTAGAAGATTGCTTCGTACCTCGCAATGATGCGATGGAGTGAATAACATAAGAAAAAGGGGCAAAGCTGGTTAAGCTTTGCCCCTTTTCTATTTAAAAATCCCTCTGAAGTTTACTTTGTTTCGTTGTAAACCTGAAATTCTGCGATAGACGGTGTTTCGTTATAGGTTTCTATAGACATACGCACTTTATCGCCTTTTACCTGGTTAAAGCGGTTAACTTTTACGCGGTTATCATTCTCGCCTTCAAAAATAACTTTCCAGGCAGAGCCGTCATAGTACTCAAGTTTGTATTTTTTGATGTTGGATTTTTGCTCGGCAATTACAATTGCGTTAAACGGCTGACCAGGTTTTAAATCCACTTCATACCAAGGCTGTTTAACGGCCGGGTTTGACTGCCACGACGATCCAAAATCATCGTCGTTAGCAAAATCCATAATATTTGAATCATCGCTCCAGCTTGAGTTTGATGGCGCGTGTTTGGCCAGGTTATGCGAAATTATAGGCGCCCCGGTTTCGGCAAGTTTAGCCACCGGACCAGCGTTTTTCCACATTTCGCCAATTTGTTTTAGGCCAGCAAGGGCATTATCATCAATTAAACCATCGCGGTTTGGTGCTGCGTTAAGGATAAAGTTACAGTTGGCATTATTCAACGGGATCAAAACATCATTAACCAGCTTGTTAACATCGCGGATCGGTGTAGTTGGAAAATCTGTTTTCCAGAACCATGCGCTGTTAATTGGCAAACAAGCCAGTGCAGGCATTTTGTTGGTTTCTTTAGAAATACGCTGACCTGCACCCATTTCGTAAGTTTTTATATCAGTATAATATAAACCTTCGCCTGGGTATTTGGCGCCATTTAAATCCATCAGCAGGCAATTTGGCTGCAAAGATTTTACCAGCTTGTAAACTTCTTCAAAAGGAATATCGTCATAAGAGATCCTTGACCATGGGGCATCCCAGCCATCAATAATAAGGGCTTCAATAGGGCCATAGTTGGTTAAAAGCTCAGTAATTTGCTTTTTAACCATTTCAATATGTTTAGGCTTGATTTGGTTTGGGCGCAATCTGTGGTGTGTATCTAATATAGAATAGTACAGCATCACCTTCAAACCCTGATCGCGAAATGCTTTGGTATACTCTTTTACTACATCCCTTTTCAGCGGACTATGCATTACATTATAGTCGGTAGTTTTGGTATCCCAGATGCAAAAACCGCTGTGGTGCTTGGTGGTAAGGCATCCGTAGGTCATATTGGCTGATTTTGCAGCCTTTGCCCATTGGGTACAATCAAGCTTTTTAGGGTTAAAATCAGATGCGGGTGTTTCCGGATCGGGCCAATCGGCATTTTCAAAAGTGCCTATATTAAAGTGGATGAACATACCAAAGCGCAGATCAACAAACTGCTGCTGCAGTTCAGAATACGGGCGCACTACTTTTGATATGCTTTGGGCTTGTAAATTAAGTGTGCTGATAATAAGTGCACAAAGTAAAAAAGGTATTACTTTCTTTTTCATACTAATGATTTGTTCTATTTAAATTATTTGTGAGAGCTTAACAAAACCCATGAAAATTTAATTTCATGTAACAACCCGTAAATATGGCAAATCAAAACTTATGAATATTGGCATACTATTCAACGAAATTGACAATGATGACTGTCAAAAGCACATCAATTAACCTTTAAAGTTTGGGTAATAGTACCAATACTGCCACTCATATCTGCGCCTTCCATAACAATTGTGTATATGCCAGCTATGTCTGATGTGTAAAATGATAGCGTCGCCTTACCATCGGGCCCGGTAACTAAATTAGGCTCCCAAAAAATGGTGGAACGGCGATCTGTGGTTGTAGCCATATTTTGTTTTTTGAAATATTTAGGGCTGTAAAAATGCTGCCGGGGCCATGCTAAGGGCGCACCTCTAAATAATGCCATACCTATACTTACCTTATTATACGGACCGCGCTTGCCCCGTGTTGTAATTTCTACGTAGGCAGGACCGCCACGTACATAATCAACAGGATCTCCCGGATTATATTTTGAATTGTACAGCATAGAATTTTTCATGGATGTCATTACCTCTACGCCAACTATGTCCTCGGCTGTAAATGCGTCTATAAGACTTTCTATGTAAATATTTTGCTGTTGAATTTTGCTGTCATTCTCACTTAAAAGAAATTGCTGATCCAGTTGCGCTAAAATTTTTTTTTGCTCGGTATCATATAAACCATCCTCCAGATTAATACCATCAAAAATAAAATGGACACGCTTATTATGTATCCTGAAGCCCCTGAACGGATCATAAGTTAAGCTGTTAATTTTTGTTTGCAAAAACTTTACAAGGCTCATATTGCCGGCCTTTATCATATCATTTTCGTCTAATACTTGCTCCGCACCATTCAATGGGTTAAGGTTATGCGATCCCTTTACAGATTTTACACCTTTTATTTTCACTTCATTAAGCATTTTACCGCCGTTTGTAAGTAATGCCATTTCTTCTTTATCAGTTAGTTTTTTGTTAACGGCACTATTTATCATCACGGTATCTGAATTGGCATTCCATGGCATTAGTACCCGTTGGGTTTGCGCAAAAACAGGCGGTGGTGTTACATCCATTTCTACACCCACATTAAAGGCCTTGCCATTTTTGTTTACCGTACGGATATTAAAAATTGGCGTATCGATCCGTGGAAAATTGCTAAAAGTGAACCTGCCCTTAGCGTCGGTAAGTGTGTCTTTAAATATCAATGGGCGCGGACCAAATAAACTTACTCGTGTGCCAGCCACAGCTTTACCAAAAACGTTGGTTACTTTACCACTTACTTCAAATTGGGTTTCGGCTTTAAATTTAGGTTCTTTAGCCGGGGTAAATAAACCATCCCAATCATATGCCGTCCATCCCTGGGTATATAGCAGCAGGTCGAGGTCGGCCCATGCTTCGGGGGTTTGCTGCAGATAGTGCCCGGGCGTTTCAATATCGCCTTTTACACCTGCGGTAATTAACATGCGGGTAATTATATTGCCCTGGCTAATGCTGTCTGTTTTTACCTGTCCGTTATCCGTTACTGCAACCGAAAAGCTACCTTTAACCGGATTGTTTGCTTCATCTGTTACATTAAACTGTAAAGCCACACTATCGCGCTTGCCGTATGTTTGTTTATTGGTTGTAACATTAATCTTCAAACGATCCTGATGATCAATATATACCAGCCTTTCGTTAAGCAGCTTCCTGTTTTGATCGAGCAGGGAAATGCGCGCTATCCCTGTTGGAAATATATTTTTAGGTATTTTTATGGTACGATCTTTTCCTGTTAAACGAATTATTGCCCCGTAACTTGCCAAGCCTCTGCCCTGCCCTATAATATAGTATATGCCGCCTTGTGAACTTGCATTAATTGTTGCTAATAGCGCAACCGTATCCTTTGGATTTACAACATTAAATACCGTACCAAGAGGTTTTACGTCCGGTATCGGATAGCTTTTTTTAAGGCCACCGGGAAAATTTATACTTGCCGTGTAGGTTTCACCAGGCAAGGGTTTAAACTGAAAATTCCCCATCCCGTTAAAGCGGGTTTTAAAGGTGGTAATAACCGCGCCCGATCTGTCTATAATTTCGCCTGATACCGGCACGCTGCTGCCATCTTCGCCGGTGGCTTTAAAGCCTATGTTACCGTTTATGCCCTCAACCAGGTTACCGCCTTCGGGCATAAATTGTACGTCAGTATTGGCTGCGCGGTTTACAGCAAGCGGCATAATTATTTGCTGTTTTGTAATTTCCTTGCTATCCTCAGTAATGCTAAGCAACACCTGCTTGCCTATTGCCTTAATTGGTAGCGGGAAACTAATACCCAGCAAGCCATCTACCCGCGTTTGCACCTTGCCGCCGGCCAAATATTTACCCCCGCTGCTTATTCTTAACCGCATACTTTGTACCCTTACGGGTTCGGCATTTAAGTTATTGAACGACAGATTAAGTGCTGCGCTATCTTTTTTCCCATTTATAGCTACAACAGCCTTTACCAGCCATGCATTATCTGTTTTACCGTTGATGTAAAATGTTTGCGTAAATGCAGGTTCATCGCTGTAATTGCGCATCCAGTTGGTATACGCGCGAATAGTATAGGTACCGGGCGGCATGAGGTGTTCATCGAGCGGAATATTGCCCCAGCCTAATCCAATTATCAGCGGGAGGACGAAGTTTTTAACAATCTCTCCTTTTTCATTGCTGATATTGATATGCAATAAACCGCTTTTTGTAGTTGAACCCAGACTTGCCGCATCAAATACGTAAGCTTTATACCAGATGGTATCACCGGCAGAGTAGTATGGCTTATCAAATTGCAGGTAAACAGATTCCTTAGCTTCGGCAATCTGCCTGTTTGCAACTGCGGATAACACATTATCTATACCCCCGGTGGGGGCGGTTTGCGCAGCGGACTTGAAAACTTTAAAACTTATTATAATTACAACAGATAGCGCAAGGCAGAATTTCGCTTTATTGGTCATGATAAGGTATATATGATATTTAATACATCAAACATGAACAATATATGCTAATTATTTCACTTAGCAGCTCTACCCCAGGTATAAATTCTTTTAATTCCCGTATTTTTTTTAATATTAACTATTCCTGCATCAGTTATTTTTGTTTCATTTAGATTCACGGCTTCGAGGTGTTTCAAAGCAGCAATATTACCACTTACGCCATCGGTTACAGGGTTGTTCTCAATCCGTAGTTTTTCGAGGTTGGTAAATGATTTCAAGATAGTTAAATCATTATCTGTAAAATTATTGCCAGATAGATTTAGCCAGATGATGTTTTTAGCCAGCGACATCAGGTCGTTCTTTATGGCCGGCATTTTAACACCCGAATTGGCAGGCAGCGTAATATCCAGCATTACCGGTTTTTTCAGCATTAGCCGCACCATTAGCCCTTTTCCCCGCAAACGGGCAATCAGCAATGTATCTGCCTGTAGCGGAATATCGGGGTTGATAGCTTGTGTAAATCCATTATCATCGCCGCTTGACGTAGCTACGTTATTTAGACCTAAATAAGTACTAACCTGTGTTTTTATAGAATCGGTATTTTTTAGCTGGGCCATAGTTTTGCCCTCTGCGGCTCCCGCTTCTGCTATCCACCATTTGATGATCTGTACCTCGGTTTTGGTGAGTGGCGGCTTGCCATCGGCAGGCATATAATCCTTATGATCGGGATCAAGCGTTATACGTTTATACAGCTCGCTTTCTGTTAATTTCCCGGGCACAATGGCTGGCCCGTTTTTACCGCCCTTTAACAGCGTTTGCAGGTTTTCTACCGAAAAATTGCCTTTCAGTTTACCATTCTGGTGGCATTGCGCGCATTTTTTTTGGAGGATAGGTGCCACTACATCTTCAAATATCATGGCACTTTGAACGCTGGCAGGTTTTTCACGCACCTGCTGTGTTAATGTGCGCATAGTAAGATAATCATTACCATGCGTAAGGCTTGCTCCTTGATGACCACTATAACTCATCAATGCTATAAGCCCAATAAGCAACACCGAAAACAGTTTCCCGGGGATGCGTACTTCTCGTTTAGCTTTATCTGTAGAGATATAATACAGCACACCCGAAATTACTGCGAGTGTTATCCCAGAAAGTTTGTGGTGTGTTAAAACAGCTTTATCATAATCGCCCGATAAGGATAATATATAACCGAACAAACACGCCAGCAATGCCGAAATAAACCCGATAAGTAATGTTATAGATACCGCTGGTTTTAAATTTTCATACTTTTTTTTGTAGGATAAAACATCAAAAACCGCCGCCAGCAGTATAAAGCCAATAGGCAGGTGCACAATAAGCGGATGTAAATGGCCCGAGAAAGTTGTAATGTTACCTAATATCATACACGCGTTAATTTCACTGGGGCCGTGTGGTAGGCGTTCCACTGGCACACGTAAACGTTTTTATCCTCGTCGACACATACATCATGACCGTGCTGAAAAACGGGATTATGTGCCTGCAGTGTTGGCTGCAAAACACCACCTTTGTATACCGGCGCGGCACCACCGGGGTTTGATACTACCCTATCATTGGCATCAAGCACGGTTAAAAAGCCCGAATAATCAAAGCGGTTACCAGACGCATCTTTTGACCAGCAAACGCCTGCATATATATTTTGATCGTTAATAACGGCGCGACATACGTACATGCCGGGCATATCAATCCGTTTGATAAATTTACCATCGAGCGTAAATACCTTAAAGCAATTTTCCTCGCGCGAGGTACAGATAAGCTTGGGATTATTTTTATCGCGGTTATCTATAGATACGCCGTGCGCGTTAACCAAATTATGATCTTTATTATCGTTATGATGCCCGCCGAAATGACGGATGTACTGCCCTTTGCTGTTGTATTGGATAATATAGTCAGATCCATAACCATCCGCTACGTAAATATCACCGTTAGGTGCTACCGCTGTTTCGGTTGGTTTAAATGGTTCATCATCTTTGTAAACGCCAATGGTGCGGGGATGCCCTATAGCGAATATTAGCTTTCCATCAACCGTAGTTTTTAGTACCTGGCCCGATTGACCGTAATTATTTCCCGTACGGTCTTGCGCCCAGCCGCAATCCGTTAGCAACAGAAAATCCTCTCCCCCCTCTTTACTGATGCTTAAACCATGCCCGCCGGGCAAAGCCGTACCCCAGTAATCAAGTAATTTGCCCGACTTATCAAAAATAAGGATGTTATTATGGGTATGATCGCCAAGCATTATAAGGCGGCCCTTGCTGTCCTGCACCATTTCGTGGCAATTGGCCAGCGGGTTGGTATTTACGCTAATCTTGGCCCAGCCTTTATCGGCTTTGTAGGTAAAGCCACCATGACCAATAACCTGATCATCTTCCTTTAAATCTTTGTGTAAAATAGCAAAGCTTTTACCCGGCGCGGCTGCAACCAGGGCAGATGCAACAGTAGCGTTCTTTATAAAATCCCTTCTCGAATTTTTCATAAATTATAATTTGGTTGTGATTGGTTGGTATCAAGTAGTTAGTATCAAGTATCAAGACACTGATATCTCAAATCTAATATCAGATTTTTTTTTGAATATGTACATACAAATAAATCTACTGGGTTCTAACTGTCTTGATACTTGATACTAACTACTTGATACTAAAATACTAAGTCAATATATCTTTTACCACTTTTCCTTCCACATCGGTAAGCCGGAAACGCCTGCCCTGAAATTTATAGGTAAGCCTTTCATGATCTATCCCCATAAGGTGTAACAGCGTTGCCTGAAAATCATGCACATGCACCGGATCTTTTACTATATTATAGCTAAAATCATCAGTTTCGCCGTAGGTTATGCCGGGCTTTACCCCGGCCCCGGCCATCCACATGGTAAAACAGCGCGGGTGATGGTCGCGGCCGTAATCATTGGCGGTAAGTTTACCTTGCGAGTACACCGTACGACCGAACTCGCCACCCCATATAACCAGGGTATCTTCCAATAATCCCCGTTGTTTTAAATCTTTAATGAGGGCCGCAGTGGCCTGATCTGTAGCCTTGCATTGCGTTGCTATACCCGATGGCAAACCGCTATGCTGATCCCAGCCCTGGTGGTACAACTGTACAAACTTTACATCTTTTTCCAGCAGTTTGCGCGCCAATAAACAGTTGGCTGCGTAGGTTCCTGAATCGCGGCTATCGGGGCCGTACATTTCAAAGATCTCGTTAGGCTCATCGGCGGTACTCATTACTTCGGGCACGGAGGTTTGCATACGATAGGCCATTTCATACTGGGCTATGCGGGCATCTACCTCCGGGTCGCCATAGGCGGCGTTTTGCATTTGGTTTAGTTTAGACAGGTATTCCAACATCTCCTTCCTGTCCTTACCGTCATACCCATCGGGGTTATTCAGAAACAGTACCGGATCTTTCCCCGCCCTGAATTGTACGCCCTGGTGCTTGGATGGCAGGAAGCCATTACCCCATAAACGGGCATACAGTGGTTGATCTTTTTGTCCGTTTTTGGAAACCAGCACAATAAAAGTTGGCAGGTTATTGTTATCGGATCCCAGGCCGTAACTGATCCACGATCCTATGGACGGCCTGCCCGGCAATTGGTTACCCGTTTGAAAAAAGGTAATAGCAGGATCATGGTTTATAGCCTCGGAATGCATTGATTTTATGATGCAAAGCTCGTCGACGACTTCTGCCGTAAATGGCATTAACTCGCTCATCCAGGTGCGGCTTTCGCCATGCTGGTTAAACTTGCAGAAAGATGGCACCATAGGCAGCGCGCTTTGATTGGCACTCATACCGGTAAGGCGTTGTCCCTTACGAACAGAATCGGGCAGGTTTTGGCCCATCATATTTGCCAGCATAGGTTTATAGTCAAATGTTTCAAATTGCGATGGCCCACCGCTTTGAAACAAATACACTACCCTTTTTGCCTTGGGTGCAAAGTGCGGTAACGCCCTTAAAATATCTGCCTCCAAATCGCCGGTTGATGCCGCCGAGGTCTTTGGGGAACTACCGAACAGGCTATTGCCAAACAATGAACCCACAGCCAAAGCGCCAATACCAAGCGAAGTTTTGGTTAAAAACTCGCGGCGGTCGAGCTTTTTATTGAGCTCATTAAATTCGGGTGTATGAAGTCTGAACTCCTCATCATGGTGAAAATCTGCCATACAAATTTATCTTTTGGTTAATGATGCGTCGGAATTAAGAATAGTGCTGGCAACCACCGTATTGGCAGCTATCATGGAACTATCCAATGTTTTATCTATTTTATATTGGCCGGTGTTGAGCCAGCCGGTTTGCTTTTCGGGATGCGCCCTGAATTTTTTGAACTCGGTTTGCTGCAGGGTGAGCAGCAGACTTACCTCGTTGGCCCCCGGCTGGCGTCCGGTAAGTTTGCGATAAGTGGTAACTATGGCCGCACGGCTGTCATGTGATCGTGTCATTTGCTCGCCCATTACCTTGGCTGCCTCTATAAAGGTTGGATCATTAAGGGTTACCAGCGCTTGCAATGGCGTGTTGGTTTTTTGCCTGCGCATGGTGCAATAATTACGCGCCGTTGCATCAAAGGTTGATAATGTTGGATTAGGCACCGACCGCTTGATGATAACATACAAGCTGCGCCTGTAAACAGCTTTGCCCGTATCCGGTGTGTAGCTGGTATTGTTAATTTCCCAAAGTCCCTCGGGCTGATAAGGTTTCACACTTTTGCCGCCAATCTGCGTATTCAGTAGACCACTGGCCAGCAGCGCGTTATCGCGGATCATTTCGGCCTGCATCCGGTATGCGGGACCATGCGACAGAAAGCGGTTCTCTACATCTTTTTCTACAGCCTCCTTACTCGCGCGAGAATCCTGCCGGTAAGTAGCCGACATAACGATCATTTTGTTTAGCTGTTTCACATTCCAGCCCGATTCGATAAAGGTAGTAGCCAGCCAGTCCAGCAGTTCAGGATGACTTGGCATTTCGCCCTGATTACCAAAATCCTCGGCTGTTTTCACTATGCCTGTGCCAAAAAAGTTCTGCCAGAAACGATTCACGGCAACCCTCGCTGCCAAAGGATTATTGGGGTTTGTTACCCATTGCGCCAATCCGTACCTGTTTTTAGGCAGATGTTTATCAAAAGGTAAAATAGCCTCGGGCGTGGTCGGGTAAACCTGCTGGCCTGGCATATCATAATTGCCGCGTTTAAGCAGGAATGTTTTTTTAGGCTTGGCCATTTCACGCATCACCATTAACTCCTCAATATTCTCTGTCGAATCAGATAACTGGGTACGCAGGGCTGTTAACTTTTGTTCTTCTGATTGCACATCCGGATCAACTGCCGAGAGATAATAAGCCTTTAAACTGTTCTTATCCTCAGGAGATAACAGCGCCTTAGCCTTAACCGCAATTTGCGACCATGCCGCTTTTTGAGCCAGTGTTTTAACCTCAAACGGCGTTAGTGTGCGGTTATAAACGGTAATATCATCTACCTTACCATCCTTAAAACCACGCCCACGCCACCATGCACCAATTTGCAGACCAGGCCCGCCTCCATTAAACAAAATATCTTTAGTCAGCGCGTCCATAGTGGTTTCCATTCGCATTTCCGTACCATCCATGTATAACTTAAATCCTGCTGCTTTGGATGAGCCATCATAAGTAGCCGTAAGCTGAATCCATTTATCGCGCGGAACATCATCAATACTTACCCTTGTTATGGCATTTGAGGGGCCTGTATGTGCCATATTAAGCTCCAGTTTATTATTTCTGAGATATAGGTGATATCCTTTAAAATTATATAACCGCTCGGCACTGCTTTTATGAAAAATAACCCCCTCGGCAAGTTGTTTGGGAATATTTACCCAAATGCCCACACTAAAGGGTTGTGATCGCCTGAAAATGCCCGCCTGGTTCAAATCAAGCCAGGTATCGCCGTTAAGCACTATGGCTTTACCATTTCCCTTATTTTCAAACACGGCATTATCGCCGGGCTGCCCGGTTTCGCGCTTCATTACGGCTATATCTTTGGGGTTTACTTTGTTGGCTAAACTTCCGTTATCAAACGTATAATAAGCCTGTAAGCCGTTACCGGGAATCTTATCGGCAACAAGTTTTTTATAACCTCCCTCATTTATCCATTTATCAAAGCCAGCGGTGGCTTTAATTTCTGTTTGGGCAAGGGTTTGCTGTTCGGTTTTTATGTTGTTGTTGATGTACTGCAGTACTTGTTCTTTTTGTTTGGTGGGCAGCAATAAGGTTGGCGTTGGCAGGGCATCATCATAAGAAATTTGCCCAGCTTCCTTCACGTTATTAAAAAAGCTAAATAACTCGTAATAGTTCTTTTGCGATATCGGGTCGAACTTATGGTCATGGCATTTGGCACAACCTACAGACATCCCCAGCATAGCATTACCAAAGGTGTTGGTACGATCTATAACATATTCGGTTTGAAACTCTTCTTCAATTATCCCCCCTTCCATATTTTGCTGGTGGTTGCGGTTAAAAGCGGTGGCGATAATCATATCGCGCGTGGGGTGCGGCATCAGATCGCCGGCCAGTTGCCATTGAATAAATTTATCGTAACTAAAATTGGTATTGAAAGCCTTGATCACCCAATCGCGATACGGCGACATATCCCTGATCCTATCCACCGTATACCCGTGCGAATCGGCATAACGGGCAACATCCAGCCAATCCACCGCCATTTTTTCTCCATAATGCGGAGATGCCAACAAACGATCTACCTGCTTTTCGTAAGCATTTGGAGAATTGTCCTTTAAAAAGTCGTCAATTTCTTTTATGGTTGGCGGCAAACCTGTTAAATCGAGCGTAACCCGGCGCAGCAGCAGTTCCTTATCTGCCTCTTTTGATGGCTGTAGCTTTTGTTGTTTTAGCTTGGCGAGGATAAAATTATCTATCGGGTTATTTATAGTTCCATCAGCATCGGGCACATCTGGCTTTACGGGTTTTACAAAGGCCCAGTGCGGTTTGTAAACGGCGCCGTCTTTTATCCATTTTATAAGTATAGCTTTTTCCTGCGCCGTAAGCGTATGATGCGATTCGGGCGAGGGCATCATGTATTTTGGATCATTTGACAAAATGCGGTGAAAAAACTCGCTCCCGTCTAAATTACCCGGATCAATGGCTACTTTGCCTTTATCGTCGGGTAAAGCTGCGTAAGCAAACTGTGCAATATCCAGCCTTAAACCCGCTTTTTGTTTGGCCTTATCGGGGCCATGGCAGGCAAAACATTTGTCGGACAGAATAGGCTTTACATCTATATTATAATCCAGCGAGCCGGGCAATGCGTTGTATGCCTCCTTTACATCGGGTGGTAAATCAACGGCCGTTGAATAGTAAAAGATACCGGCAAGCAGCAATACAGCACTAAGCAGTATAAATATAAGCCTTCGCATGAAGTAAATAATTGGTGTTTATAATTATGATAAATCTACGCTGGGGAATTGAGCAAAAGTTTCACAAACACAACATAAGTTTGTACAAAACCGACTTTTATAGTAACAAGTGTATCAGTTTATATTTAACTTGCATCACCTTATAGTTATGAACAAAAGCATTTTACGATCAACTTTTGCCCTGCTGAATACCGACTATGTGCAGTTGAACAAAACCTGGAACTATAAAAATGTAACCAGCACTTTTTACCGCCTGTATTATATTGATGGTGGCGAAGGCAAGTTGTACAACACCAACAGCACTGTTAAATTAGAAGAAGGTTTTTTATACCTTATTCCCAGCTTTACAACCTGCAGTTATTACTGCGATAATTATTTGAGTCAGTACTACATCACGTTTGCAGAGCAATCTGCAGATGGGGCATCCCTTTTTTCATCAAACAGAAGGCTCCTGAGCATAAAGGCTACCGATGATGTAATTGTCTGTGTAAAAAAGATACTGCAATTGAATCCTAATCGTACCTTAAAGGCATCATACAACCCCAAAGTTTATGAAAAACGCCCCATATTAAAAGGGTTTGATGAACTTAATGAGCTGATGCCTGCTTCTGCATATATGGAAACCTGCGGCCTGCTGTTGCAACTCATCTCGAGGTTTATGGTATCGGGGATATTTTTAACAGAAGATAAGGGCGTTATTAATTCCAAAATATCTGATGCAATAAATTATATACAAACCAACTTGCAGCAAACCATTACCGTGACCGATCTGGCTACCAGGGCTAATCATAACGCCGACTATTTTTCGAGGTTATTTTATGAAAGTACAGGCGAACGGCCACTTACCTACATCCAATCCAAACGAATTGAACGGGCTCAATTGCTGCTTACTACAACCAATTTGCCCTTTTATGATATCGCTACCGAAACCGGGTTCGAGAACCTGTCGTACTTTTCGCGCATCTTTAAAAACATTACCGGGCAAACCCCTAGTTCATACAAAAAGAACAGCCTGCTTATATAATTACAACTGTTTACGAGGCTATAAACACGTTACAATTTATTAAATTGCAATTAGTGTAAATAAAATATTAGTTTTAAATTGTTTCGAATAACATTTATCACCACAACAACCGAGTAACACATCATATGCATATTGCTTTAGAACCCTTTGTCGCGATTTTTTTAGCTACTCAATTACGTAAAACCGTAAAGGCGGATAGTATGCGCTTTGACTTACAAGCACCGGATCCGCGTAAAACCGAGCTGGCAAAATATATGATGGTTGCCGTTTATGGTGCCGTTGCGCTGGTCTGTGTAGACTTTACCGCTCGTAATAATTCGTTTTTTGAGCACCTGGGGTTGTGGCTGGGACACCTGCTGGTATTTAGCCTTGCAGCGCTCCCCTATTATATTGAAGATTTTAAACCAAACCGCACCATTGTTACCGCAATGATTCCTTATATAGCTATAGCGTTTATATCGGATCTGTTAGAAAATGTATTCCCAACTTTTTACGACAACCATCAGGATCTTATTGAAAATATTTACTGGTGTACTATTTTATGGTTCGGCGCTATGTACCTTATTACGCGTAAGCAAAGTAAGGCACTGGAAACCGAACGCAAAAAACGGTTCGACGAACAGGAGCAGAACCGCATGATGGCCGCCATGAAGGTAAACCTGGAAAGCGAGGTTAAACAACGTACCGCCCAGCTTACACATCAAACCGAAGAATTACAACAGGCCATATCTGAACTTAAAAGCACACAGGCCCAGCTTATCCAGTCAGAAAAAATGGCTTCGCTGGGTGAGCTTACAGCAGGTATCGCCCACGAAATTCAAAATCCACTCAATTTTGTAAACAACTTTAGCGAGGTAAGTATTGAACTGCTTGACGAGCTCAAGGAAGAAATACTAAGCAAACTCCCCGATGACGTTAAGGAAGAGGCGGGTGATATTATTAATGATATTACGCAAAACCTTACCAAGATAAATCAACACGGTAAACGTGCAGATGCCATTGTAAAAGGGATGCTGCAGCATTCGCGCACTACAACAGGCAAAAAAGAACCTACCGATGTTAATGCCCTGGCCGATGAATACCTGCGCCTCAGTTACCACGGATTACGTGCTAAAGACAAGCTCTTTAATGCTGGTATGAAAACCAGTTTTGATGCCAACATTGGCAAAATAAACGCCATTCCTCAGGATTTGGGCAGGGTACTCCTTAACCTGTTTAACAACTCGTTTTACTCCGTTGCCGAAAAGAAAAAGCTAAACATTAATGGTTATGAGCCTACGGTAACAGTAGTTACCAAGAAAGTTGCCGGCCCTACCGGCGCTGGTTCTGTTGAGATTACGGTGAGCGACAATGGTATGGGTATCCCTCAAAAAGTACTGGATAAAATATACCAGCCTTTTTTTACAACCAAGCCTACCGGACAGGGAACCGGCTTGGGTTTATCTATGAGTTATGATATTATTACCAAGGCACATGGGGGCGAATTAAAAGTAGAAACCGCCGAAGGTGAATTTGCGAGGTTTATTATCACCATACCAAATTTATCAAATTCATAAAAATACCAGGTTTGGGCCGAATTTACAGCCGGATATCTGCATAAACAAATACAAAAACTAACTTTGGGTAATATTGAAAACCATGAAAATACTTGTTGTTGATGATGAGGCCGATGTACAGCCCTTATTTATACAACGTTTTAGAAAAGAAATAAAAAGCGGTGAGGTTGAGCTTGATTTTGCGCTATCGGGCGAGGAAGCGATGGCTTTCCTGGCCGATCATCATTCGCAGGTGATTCTCATCCTGTCAGACATTAATATGCCCGGCATGAGCGGGTTAGAACTGCTTGACAATATAAGGCACACCTATGAAAAACCGCCCCCGGTGGTAATGATGATAACGGCTTACGGCGATGACGAAAATTATCAGCGGTCGATGGAGTTAGGTGCCGATGATTTTTTAACAAAACCCCTTGATTTTAACAATCTTAAAGAAAAACTTAAACATTTAGAACAATAATGGCCAAGATACTGGTGGTTGATGATGAATCGGATCTGGAGCTTTTGATAAAACAAAAATTCAGAAAAAAGATACGGGAAAAGGCATATGATTTTGTATTTGCCCACAATGGTTTTGAAGCACTCATTAAGCTTGCAGAAGAACCTGACATTGATGTTGTACTAAGCGACATTAATATGCCAGAAATGGATGGCCTTACCCTGCTTACCAAGCTGCCCGAAGCCAATCCTATCCTCAAGGCCGTAATGGTATCTGCCTATAGCGATATGGATAACATCCGTACGGCTATGAACCGTGGGGCCTTTGATTTTGTGGTGAAGCCGGTAAACTTTGAAGACCTGGATATTACTATTGAAAAAACGCTGCTGCATGTTATCGAACTTAAAAAAACCTTGCAGGCCATAAAGGAGAACAATATACTGCGCATGTATGTGGATGAAAACGTTCTTAACTTCATGACACATAAGGAGTTTGAAACCAGCCTGCTTAGCAACGAAACCGTTGATGCTACCGTGCTGTTCATTGATATATGCAGCTTTACCGCCATCAGCGAGCACGTACCGGCAAACACGGTGGTGGGCCTTATCAACAAACTTTTCGACCTGATGGTGAAGGAAATTATAGCGCAAAGTGGTCATATTGACAAGTTTATGGGCGATGCCATCATGGCCGTTTTTCGCGGGGAGTACCATCTCGACCGGGCTATCGATGCCGCCCTGGCCGTGCGTGAAAAAATGCACGCCGCCGAGGAGATAGTTTACGGCGATAAAACATTTAAACCCGAAGTTTCCATCGGTATAAATTCAGGAGAAATGATCTCGGGGAACATTGGCTCAGCGTCACTTAAACGATTGGATTACACGGTTATAGGCGACGCCGTTAACCTTGCACAACGCTTACAGGGCGTAGCGCAAGCAAACCAGATCATTGTAACAGAAGAGGTTTACCACAAGGCCAAAGAATCGTTTGCCTTCAATAAAATTGGCGAAGTGAGCCTTAAAAACAAGGCTAAACCTGTGGAGATATACGAAGTAGTTTCTTAAAGTCAAAATTAAAAAGTCAAAAAATGGAAAAGCTCCGAATACGACTTCTTATAAGAATAGTATTTTGACTTTTTAATTTTGACTTTTAACTTATTATCAATGTTCGCGGACGCGTTTTTTGAGCACGCCGCCGGCGGCTTCTTTGATGCTGTTGGTAAATACGAAAGCTTTGGGATCGATGCTGTGTACCAAATTTTTCAACCTCCGCACCTCCAAACGTGTTATCACCGTAAAAATAATATCAACCGGGTGGCTAACATCAAAACTCTCTTTCAGGAAACCGCGTTCGCCTTTGTAAACTGTAATACCACGCCCAAGTTCCATCACCAGTCTCTCTTTGATGATATCGCTTTTGCCCGATATGATGTTTACTGCCGTATATTCCTCCAATCCATCAATCACAAAGCTGATGGTGCGCGACGCAGTGTAGTAAGTAAGGATAGAATATAATGCGGTAGGCAGCCCAAGTTCAAAGGCAGCTATCAGGAATATGATGATATTTATCCCTAATATAATTTCGCTGATGGTAAAACTACTTCTTTTTAGCGTGTATAGCGCCAAAATCTCGATACCATCCAGTGCGCAGCCGCCACGGATGGAAAGGCCTACCCCCAGCCCCATGAACACCCCGCCAAATATGGATACCAAAAGCTTATCGGAAGTGATAACAGGGTAAGGCACATATAGCAAACAGATACCCAGCGCAATTACGCACACAAATGTTTTTAAGGCAAAGGATTTATTAACCTGGAACGCTCCCAAAATAACAAAAGGAATATTGGCCGCAATAATTACAAAGGCTATGTTCTTATGGTATATTTCGTGAATAAGCAGGGAGATACCGGTTACACCGCCATCGAAAAACTTGTTGGGTACCAAGAACCCTTTTAAGGCAAAGCCGCAAAATAAAATCCCTATAATTACGGTAACAATATCCTTAATTATTTCAGATAAACTATGCTCTGGTTTTGTCATGAATTGTATATTAAATTGTAGCTTTTTGTTTAATAACCAGCAAGTGCTGTTGCTTAGCCGCCGCCCTTAAACTTATAGCCGTTTTGGTAAAATAATGATGCTTTTCCAAAAATACCACCTGTAGCTTATCCCATTCCAGTTCGGTTTCCAGGTGGTCGGTTATTACAAGTTCCGAAAATAGCCTTTTACTAAGTATAAAAAAATCATTTCGGCCCAAATAATCCAAATCGGCATCACAAATAATTTCGCCGAGCCTGGTTTGCGGGTTCTGCGGCATTTTTGTGGCCATAATAATGGTACAGATCTGGTCGATATCATCGGCACTGTAACCAAAAGCAGGCAAATACTGTCGCGCTATTTTGCAGGAGTTTAGTTCATGATCCACCTGCCCCGTAATAAAACCCGAATCGTGGAACAAGGCTGCTGTAAGCAGCAAGGCGGTATCGTGCGCTTCTATTCCCTCGGCCCTGGCAATTTGGCCCGCGGCGGTGTATACATCAACAGCATGATCGGCATTGTGGTAATGAAAACATGCCGGGAGTTCCCTTTTTATCTTATCCAGTATAAATTCCCTGGCCTGTTCAATTTGCATCGCCCTAAAAATATGGTTGCTAATATATTAAATTGTTTGGCCGGTAAAAACCCATATTGCAAACTCTCCCCTTTTAGGTATCACGTAGCAAAACGACTATATTAGCTACATGAACAGCTGGTTTAAAAGTTACAAGGGTATCATTTTTTTAATGGCCGGTATTATAGCAGGCAGCATAGCCGGACTATTTTTGGGCAGCAAGGTAGAAGTTATAAAACCCATTGGCGATATTTTCCTTAACCTGCTGTTTACCGCCGTGGTACCGCTTGTTTTCTTTGCCATATCATCGGCCATTGCGGCGCTGGATGCCTCTAATAAACTAGGGCGACTGCTTGGCATTACGTCGCTGGTTTTTGTGGGTACGGTACTGGTGGCTGCCGTAATAACTATTGTGGCCGTGTGGATCTTCCCCGTACATCAGCACCTTGTGGCCAGCCCTGTTACCGAGGCCATTATTAAAAAACCAATAGGCGATCAGCTTACGCACCTGTTTACCACCAGCGAATTTTACGAGCTGCTATCGAGAAAGAGCATGCTGGCTATGATCATATTTTCGGTATTAACAGGTTTTGCCACATTGCGGTCGGGCCCGAAAGGGGCGGCATTTGCGAGCTTTTTACATGGCGGCAACGAGGTTTTTAAAAACATCTTTATCCTGATCATGAAATTAGGACCAATTGGTTTGGGTGCCTATTTCGCCTACCAGGTAGGTGTGTTCGGACCGCAGTTGTTTGGCGGGTATGCACGGTCAATGGCATTATATTATGGTGTAGGCGCATTTTATTTTGTGGTGCTGTTCAGCGTATATGCTTTTATAGCCGGGGGCCTAAAGGGGATAAAAAAATACTGGAAAAACAACATCATACCATCGGCAACGGCGGTTGGCACCTGCAGCAGCATAGCTACGATACCTGCCAATTTAGATGCCGCTAAAAAGATGGGAATCTCTGACGTTATTGCCAATGTAACCATCCCGCTTGGGGCTACGCTGCATAAGGATGGCTCCAGTATTTCATCCATTGTAAAAATGGCCGTGGTGTTTGCCCTGTTCGGCAAAAGCTTTAACAGCGCCGAAACCATAGCCATAGCCCTGGCCATGACGGTACTGGTAAGCCTGGTTGAAGGCGGCATCCCCAACGGCGGCTACATTGGCGAGCTGCTTTTTATATCCGCCTACGGCTTCCCGCCCGAGGCCCTGCCCCCGGCCATGATCATCGGTACATTGGTAGATCCCATGGCCACCCTCCTGAACGCCACCGGCGATACCGTCGCCGCCATGCTGATAAGCAGATTTAGCACCGGTAAAAAATGGATGGAGGGGGAGAGTTAGGTTTCTTGGGTTGGATATGCAAACCCGAGAAACACACCCCTCCACCCCACGCGGTCGCTCGGCTCCTGCCCACAGGTGTTGGGAAGACTGAATTTTATAAAAAAATTGTCATTTCGATAGAGCCAAGGCGGGAAAAAGCGCGGCGCGAAAGAGAAATCTTCTGCGGAATACAAAGCTCCAATGCGTGGCGAATAAGATTTCTCGCTCGTACCTCGCATCGAAATGACAACATTTTTGTCTTCCCAACACCTGTGGGCTCCTGCCGAGTGACAACTATCAACAGGCCTCCGGCCTGCGAGCTGCACAATCAAAATAATCACGGCGGCGGGACGCCGCGAAATAATCGTCACTCGGCTGGAGCCGAGCGACTGCGGTGAAAGAAATAAAAAAAATGTCATTTCGATGCGAGGTACGAGCGAGAAATCTTCTATGATATGCATTGCAACTTTGCATCCGCAGAAGATTTCTCTTTCGCGCCCCATGCGCTTCCCCAAGCGTGCTCTATCGAAATGACAAAATTTATATAATTCAATGCTACCTTCAACGAAGCCGAGCGACTGCAGTATAGCACATGCCCCCACTTTCTAAACTTCAAAATAAATATTCCCCAAATCATTATCTTTGGCAAACAAACCTAACCGGTACCTATGCTGCACATTCTTTACATTATTGCCATTATTGCCGAAGCTATGACGGCTGCGTTATCTGCCGGCAGGCGAGATATGGATTGGGTTGGCGTTTGTATAATTGCCTGGGTTACCGCATTGGGTGGCGGCACGGTACGTAATATACTGTTTAACCACTACCCCATGAGCTGGGTTGAACATCCCGAGTATTTGCTGATCACCGCCGGTGCAGCTATCCTGGCCGCATTTATAGCGTCCATCATGACCAAACTAAAAAAGCTTTTCCTTTACCTTGATGCTTTGGGCCTGGTGGTATTTACCATTATAGGCTGCCAGATAGCTCAGCAAATAAACCTGCCGACTACCATTGTATTATTAAGCGGTATGATAACGGGCTGCGCGGGCGGTGTGCTGCGCGATGTATTGTGTAATGACATTCCGCTACTTTTTCATAAGGAGATCTATGCCAGCGCATCTATAGTTACCGGGGCTGTTTACCTGGGTATCGAATATGCGGGCGGCAGCGCAGGTGTTGCCATTGTTTTGGCCGGAGTTATTGGCCTTGCGTTGCGTTTACTGTCTATCCGCTACAAATGGCAAATGCCCAAGTTTGTGTACCACGAAGAGTGGCACTGATATTACCATTATTTTTTATTCAAAAACTCGCTAAACTCCTTAACCTCATCGGTGCCAATAAAATCAACATCCAGGCGTTCGAGGGTTTGCCAGGTGATCTCATTATCAGTGGTTTCCCAAAAACGGATGGGCTTTTTGGCGGCATGTACACTATCAACCAGGCTGGCTACCCGTTTATAGTCTGCAGGCGGCATTGGGCCGTTGCCAATCCATTTGGTGTAGTTGCTAAACCTAAAGCTTAATAAGCCAACACGTTCCCACTGTTTCGGGGTAAAGCCTGCTAAATGATTTACATCAAACTGCAGCCATTTGGGGTAATTATTAAGCTCGGCGGCGGGCGGTACAGCTCCCGTCATGATCACCTTTAGCCTGCCCGGCATGCCTTTGGCAGATGCGTATTTCATTAAAGGCTTAAGTTCCCTAATAACCAGTGGAATGGTGTTGTGGTAATCCTGCTTAATATCTATCAGTAAAATAATATGACGATTTAAATCCTTAGCCAGCTTTACGGCCAACGGATCGGTATACATGATCTTGAGCGAGCGTTTGGCAACTATCTCTTTGAGGTTATGGGCCACCATCAGCTTGCCATCTACCACAAAAACATCGGCCTCAACCGATGCAAAGCCCTTTTCGTAGGCATAATAAAACGGCACCGAGTTTGCATAATCATTATGGGCATGTGCATTAGCTACGGTATACACCCGTTTTTGCCCATAAATTGCACTACTGGCGTTCATGAACGCCAGTAGTGCAATGGTAATTTTTACCAGTTTTTTCATGGAAACCTATTTTTCATTTGATAATGAATACGGCACATCCGCATCCTTTACGCCCCTGGTTTTATTGGGCTGGGCACTCATGTTAAAGTTGATGACCGCACCGCTTTTTAACGCGCTATGGCTTAACCAGGTTAAATCATAAGGTTTGCCGTTAACCGTCATGGTGTTGATGTATTTGTTGGCAAAGCTGTTGTTGGCTGCGTTTATCACCACTTTTTTACCGCTCTCTAAATTCAAGGTTATTTTTTTGAATAGCGGCGCGCCAAGCACATACTGGTCGCTGGCCGGGGTTACCGGGTAAAAGCCCATCGCCGAAAACACGTACCAAGCAGATGTTTGGCCGTTATCCTCATCGCCGCAGTACCCATCTGGTGTGGCTTTGTATAGCTTGTTCATTACATCACGAACATGATATTGGGTTTTCCATGGCTGACCGGCGTAGTTGTACAGGTAAATCATGTGCTGTATAGGCTGATTGCCGTGTGCATACTGGCCCATGTTCACTATCTGCATTTCGCGGATCTCGTGAATTACGCCGCCATAGTAGCTATCATCAAAAATTGGCGGCAGGCTCCATACCGAATCCAGCTTGGCAACAAATTTTTGTTTACCGCCCATAAGGTTAATTAAGCCCTGCATATCGTGGAAAACACTCCAGCTATAATGCCAGCTATTACCCTCGGTAAAGGCATCGCCCCATTTAAACGGACTAAACGGCGTTTCAAACGAGCCATCTTTATTTTTGCCACGCATTAACCCGGTTGATGGATCAAACAGGTTTTTATAATTCATACTCCGAGTTTTGTATACATCGGTTTCGGATGCAGGTTTGCCCAGCGCTTTGCCTAATTTGTAAATTGTAAAATCGTCATAAGCATATTCGAGCGTACGGGCGGCGTTTTCGTTAATCTTAACATCGTAAGGTACATAACCCAATTTGTTGTAATATTCAACACCTTTACGGCCGGTAGCAGCGGGGCCTTCGTTATTGGCACCATGTACCAACGCTTCGTAAAGTGTATTGATATCGTATCCCCTGCCGCCTTTTAAATAAGCTTCGGACACTACAGATGCCGAGTTATTACCGATCATTACGGCAGAATAACCCGGGCTTGACCACTCGGGCAGCCAGCCACCTTCTTTATAATCATTTATAAGGCCTTCCTGCATCTCTTTATTAATGGACGGATAAACGAGGTTCAGGAATGGGTACAATGCGCGGAAGGTATCCCAAAAGCCCGTACCTGCAAATTTGTAGCCGGGGAATACTTTACCTGTCGATGCGCTGTAATGCACAATGTTGCCCTTTTCATCTATCTCATATAGTTTATTGGGGAAGAAAACCATGCGGTAAAGGCAGGAGTAAAATGTGCGGGTTTGATCAATGGTTCCGCCTTCTACCGTTAAACGGCTCAGGGTTTTGTTCCAAACTGTTTTTGCTTTTTGAGCAGTGGCATCAAAGCTATCATTGCCTACTTCTCTTTTAAGGTTAAGTTCGGCCTGTTCAATGCTGATGAAGGATGAGGCAACCCTAAGGTGTACCTTCTCCCCTGCTGTTGTGCTAAAGCCAACTACGGCACTGGCATGTTCGGCCTTTAGTTCAAGACCATCGGCCAGGGTAGAGTCGCTGAAGGTTTGGGCCAGGGTAATTGGCTTATCCACATAAATTACAAAGTAGTTCTTAAAGTTTTTAAGCGGACCACGGGCATATTTGGTAGAGTAACCTACAATCTTTTTTTCGCCGGGGATGATCTTCACATACGAGCCTTTGTTCAACGCGTCTATCACTATAAACGAGCTATCGGTTTTAGGATAGGTAAACCGGAACTGTGCCGCACGTTCGGTAGGCGTAATTTCGGTAGTTACGTCATGGTCGGCCAGGTAAACGCTGTAGTAGTATGGCTTGGCAATTTCAGCCTTATGTGAAAACCAGCTGGCGCGACCGTTTTGTGTTACTTTCAGGTTATGCGTTACCGGCATAATGGCAAATTGCCCGTAATCATTCATCCAGGGAGATGGCTGGTGAGTTTGCTTAAAGCCGCGGATCTTGTGGGCATCATAAGTGTAGGCCCATCCGTCGCCCATTACACCGGTTTGGGGTGTCCAGAAATTCATGCCCCAGGGCAGTGCAATGGCCGGATAAGTGTTACCGTTTGACAGATCGTAATGGGAATCGGTACCCATTAGCGGGTTTATATATTCAACCGGATCGGTCACTTTATTTACCTGTTGGGCAAATGCAGCGGTTACAGCTAAAAAAAGCGAGGAGATGATGGTAATACGTTTTTTCATGCGGTATTTAAATTTTGTTGAAATTACTATTTAGCTGTAAATATAAAAGACCGGCTGGTATTGCCGGTCTTTTACGTTTCATTATTTTAACCATTAATTCCAATCGGGATTTTGGGTTAGTTTAGTATTTGTGCTTATTTCACGCTGAGGGATAGGCCATAAATAGTACTGAGCTTTCATGGTCACATTCTGCTCATTTTTAGTTGTGGTAGCATCACCAAATGTATTGTTGATTACATCATAAATTTTATGTGTGCGCTGAATATCAAAATAGGCTTTGTTTTCATAAGCAAGTTCATGATAGCGCTCTTTCCAGATAGCAATCCTGAACTGATCCTTTGTTAAGTTTTTCAAGGGATCCAAATGAGCGCGTGTCCTGATCAGGTTTATCTGGTCATAAGATGCCTGTGTTGGGCCACTCACTTCATTTGTAGCTTCGGCATATATCAGCATAGCTTCGGGCAGGCGTAAAAACGTCCAGTTTTCATCACTTATTCCGCTGCCCAATGCGCTTTCCACATGGAAATATTTATAAAGTGCATGTTCACCAAATTGTATTATGGTTCCAGGGTCTTTGTCTTTAGGATAGCTTGAAAAATAAAACTGTCGTTCTTCGGTACGCAAATCACCGGCTTCATAACTTTTAAAGAAAGCATCTGTAGGGATCATTGCACCCAGGTGATCGCCGTATGCACCTACAAGTAAGTTAAAAGGGATTGTTAGCTGCGGAATTGCATTTGTAGCAACACCAACCAGGTAATTTGATTGAAAAATAAGTTCCGTTTGATTTTTGTGTGCATTATCATGCAAAAAAGCATAATCGGTAAATAACGAATAACTTGTTAAAACCGGTGCAACCTCAGCAGCTGCCAATGCGTAATTTTCAGTTTTATTTAACGGAAAACCGGCGGTAGTTAAATAAACGCTTGCCAATAATGTACGTACTGCACCTAAAGATACATGGCCGGTTTCATCTTTGTCTGGTAAGCCCGATGTTTCGGCAGCTTTAAGATCGCTGATAATCTGATCATATACTGCAGCCGCAGCTGTACGTGAAGGGTAAAGATCAGGGCTGCTAATGGTAACCGGAGTTGTTATTAAAGGCACATCGCCGTATAACCTTACCAGGTGATAGTAAAAGAACGCCCTTAAAAAATACGCCTCGCCTAATAATTTCTTTTTGTCGGCATCTGGCATTACTATTGGCGCAATGCTTTCAAGTGCAATATTAGCATTTGAAATAGCAGTGTAACTATTTGACCATACGGTTTCAAAGCCTGGGTTAACAGCATCGGTAACGTTTTTTATAACATTACCGTTATTAACGCTCTGCCCAAGAGAGGTAGCATGACCCGCAAAAAGCTCAATGGTTATAAACGGACTTTCGCCATAAGCATCGCCGTTTTGAAACATATAAAGCTTTTGGTAAATACCATTAACAAATGTACGGGCTTGGGAAGGAGAGGTAAAATAGGTGCTTTTTACAAAATTACCCTTGTTTTTTTCAACAAGATCTTTGTTGCAGCTGCCTAATACTATGGTAAGAATTAGTAGTGAGTAACTAATTCGATATTTTTTTAAATTAAACTTCATAATAGTATGTTTTAACGTTTAAATTATAAACTAACATTTAAGCCAAATAAGAAAGTTCGGGGTTTTGGATAATCATAAAACTGAATACCCTGTGTGAAGTTACTGGTGTTATTATGACCCTGTGTACCTTGCGTAATAGCTGTATTGTTATTATAGGTTGAAACTTCTGGATCATACCCGGTATATTTTGTAATTACAAACAGATTTTGCGCCTGGGCATATATCCTTAACCTATTTAACTTTAACTTTTTGGTAATTGACTCAGGGAAATTATATCCAAGCGTTACAGCGCGGCCACGTATAAAATTACCGTTTTCAACCTTTGTAGAATAAATTTCGGTTTGGTAACCTACATACGCAGGTCTGCTTTCGGCAATGCTGGTATTTTGATTAGTGGGTGTCCAGGCATTTAACACGGTAGCATAGCTGTTGGCCTGACCTGTACGATCCTGTCCTGAGTGCCGGGTTAAGTTCATGATCTGGTTACCGTAGTTAAACTGAAGATCTACAGCCAAGTCTACTGCTTTATAACGGAATGTATTGGAAAATGTACCGTAACCATCTGGGGTTGATTTACCTAACACCACCTTATCGGCCGATGTAACTTTCCCGTCGTTATTTGTATCCTGGATCTTTAAGTCGCCGGGGAATAAGCCATAAGTGGCAGCCTTTGCAGCTTCTGATGTTCCCCAGGTACCCAAAACTTTGTAGCCATAAAAGCTGCCTGCAGGTAAACCTACACGCATAAGGTTAAATTGAGAAAGGAAGGTTGGATTAAGGAAGATATCATCATTGGATGCCCCCAATTGCAATACTTTGTTTTTCAGGAATGAAATATTGAATGAAGTGTTCCAGCTAAAGTTTTCGCTTTTTACGTTAACTGTGTTAATGGTTAACTCAATACCTTTATTCTCTAATTTACCTGTGTTTTTGTAAACACTTTTAAAACCGCTTGATTCTGGCAATGGTGCATCAAGTAAAAGTGCCTTGGTTTTTTTCAGATACGCATCGGCATCTACCGTAACACGATTATTGAACAAGCCAAATGAAACACCAAAATCATACTCAGATGTTTTTTCCCATGATAAATCTTCATTACCAATCGTGATTTGCTGCGTTCCGATAGCCTGGGCGCCGCCAAATACGTAATTCACTGTATTTATTTGCGCCTGCGACTGATATGAGCCAATTTCGGAGTTACCGGTTACCATAGCTCAGCCTGAATTTTAAATCAGATATGGTTTTGTTATCCTTTAAGAAATCTTCCTGTGATGCCCTCCACGCGATAGCAGCCGATGGGAAAAATCCGTTTTTCACATTGGTACCAAAACGCGATGAACCATCACGGCGGCCGGTTACCGTTAATAAGTATTTATTATCATAGCCATAATTAATACGGCCAAAAATAGACTCAAACTGATAAGCCAGATAATTTGATTGAGGTATTGCCGGTATTGAACCTGCACTTAAATTATAAAACTGATAATAATTATCAGCCAGGCTGCCCGTATTGGCATAAACACCAGTTTGCTGGAAAGCAGTTTTTTCATAACCCGCAACAACATTTAATGTATGTACTTTATTGAATACCTTATTATAAGTTGCATAGTTATCCCATTGCCAGTATGTATTGTTTGCTTCATCTATGGATGCTGAGCTGTACTTTTGATCGGCAGTTGGGCCGCCTACTAAACCGCTTTGAAAATGCGGGTCATAGTTTGCAGATGTAGTTACACCAAGCACACTCCTAAAATCAAGCCCTGGAAATATGGTTATGTTGGCATAACCGTTACCGCTGAAAACACGGGTTTTGTATAACGAGACTACTTCGTTAGCCTGCGCTACCGGGTTATCGCCACCTTCTAAATTCGGATAATCGGTACGTTTTCCGTATGATCCATCAGGATATTTGATGGGGATGAAAGGCACCATTTCAATCAACATACGGGGGATGTTGTTACCACCTGCACCATCATCGGCGGTACGTTTATCCTGGGTATTGTAATTTAACGTAGCACCAACCTTTAACCAGGGTTTAATCTGATTATCAAAGGTTAAACGTACGTTATAACGTTTAAGGTAACTGTTTAATATAATACCTTCATCATCGGCATAGTTCAGGAACAAACCGTAGTTAATATCATCAGAGCCACCGGTAAATGCAAGGTTATGGTTTTGGCTAACCGAGGTACGGGTTGAAGCTTTTTGCCAATCCACATCATACAACGGCTTCAGGTTTTGATCAAATAATTTACCTATCAGGGCTGTGCGTAATTTAACAGGATCCTGATCGGCATATTTGCCTGATGCCCAACCAACCGCGTCATATTTTTTGATATTGGCGTATGACTGATCTTCAATGGCCATAAATTGTGCCGAGTTAAGTACCGGAATTTCTTTAGCCATATGATTAATAGATACATAAGCATCATAACTAACGATTCCGCCCTTTTTACCTCTTTTGGTAGTAACCAATATTACCCCGTTGGCACCGCGTGTACCATAAATGGCTGTTGATGATGCATCCTTTAAAACGTCTATCGTTTCAATATCGTTAGGGTTTATAGAGTTACCGCCTTCTGTCCAAACAACACCATCCACCACATATAAAGGGTCGGTATTGGTGTTTATGGAGCTATAACCACGAATGCGGATCTTGGTAGCACCACCCGGCGCGCCCGAGTTGGTTGATACGTTTACGCCGGCAATTTTACCGGATAATTCCTGCTCCAGGTTAGTTTGCGGCCTGTCCTGCAATTGCTTGCCGCTTACACTGCCAACAGAGCCGGTAAGGTCAACCCGTTTAGCAGTACCGTAACCAACAACTACCACCTCGCTTAAGGCTTTTGGCGCTTCGGTAATTATTACATCGAGGGTGGTTTTGCCGGCTACTGCAACTTCCTGAGTAGTATAACCAACAAAGCTAAATACCAGCGTTCCGTTATCGGGTGCGTTTAAAGTGTATTTACCGCTCACATCGGTTTGGGTGCCAATTTGGGTGCCTTTTATCCTAACGCTTACGCCCGGCAAGGGGCCTTTGGCGTCAGATACTGTACCCGATACCTTAATATCGGCAACCGGTTTTACCTGTTCGGTATCCTTCTTTTTAACTACAATTGTTTCCTGGAAAATTTTGTAGGTTAAAGGCTGATCCTTAAAACATTGGTCAAGCGCCTGCGATAGCGAAACGCCTTCAACTTCAATATTAATACCGCCAACTTTTCCAACATCCCGCTTATCATATAAAAAATGATAGCCGGTTTGCTTTTCAATTGCTTTAAGAACTTTTTGTACCGTGGCGTTTTTTTGATGCAGGGTTACTACCTGACTATAGGTTTTGGCGCTCACCTGGGTAAGAGCCGCTATCAAAATAATAGCTGTTAGCTTCATAGCTAAAATTATTTTGCTTAATTGGGGCCATACCAAAGGCGTAGCCTTAGAATTAAAATTCATAAGTTTGTAGAGTTTGGGTTAAACATTAACTTTCAATTCGTCGATTGCATTTTTTTGGGGCCCAGATACTTATGCCGGGAAAGTACTTCGAATACTTCCCGGTTTTTTTATGCGATGTTTTTGCTTTTCAGCGTGCATTAAAGCAGCACAAAAGTGTTTTCGCTATCATGGACCTTACTCCCGGGGGTTAACTTATTTTTCGTATTTTTTTCATCATGGGGTTGTTTAGTGTTTACAATTGGTTAATTATTGTTTGGTATATGTAAGTATTTTATGCTGCCATTAAGGTATTACCGTAATGTGTTTATCTTCAATTTTAAAATTCACGCCGGCGTATTTCAGCATCCCCATTAATTCTGATGCTTTTACATTGCGTGAGATACTGCCGTTAAACTCCCTGGTGGGTATGGTACCCTGGTAGCTTACATCAACATCGTACCAGCGGGCCGCCTGGCGCATAATGGTTTCAATACCCGCATCCTTGAATTCAAAAACGCCGTTCTTCCAGGCAATGGCGTATTCCGCTTCGGGATCGTCAATAACCTTTATCTGACCGGTTTGCGTAAGCGATGCCTGCTGCCCCGGCTTTAAAACACTGGCGTACTTGCTGTTACTTATTTTTACCGAGCCTTCCAGCAGGGTGGTTTTTATTGATTCTTCGTCGGTGTAGGCGTTTATATTAAAATGGGTACCTAAAACTTCAACTGTTGTATTGTTTGTTTTAACCCTGAATGGTTTGTTTGGATTTTTAGCAACTTCAAAATAAGCTTCGCCGGTTATCTCCACATCCCTTGTTTTACCCATAAAAACCGCCGGGAAACTAAGCGATGATGCCGCGTTAAGCCAAACTTTACTGCCATCGCTCAGCACCAGCTGGTATTGCCCGCCGCGCGGGGTTGATACCTTGTTCATAGCCGTAGCCTGCTCCTGCGCATCATTTTGCCCGCCCCCATAAACCAGCTGTCCGTTACGTGTTTTATACACGCTGGCACCACCCTGCTGCGCTAAAACACCGTTTTGAGCACTGTTAAGGGTTATGGTTTTACCATTGGCAAGCGTTAGCACCGCCTTATTACCGCCTGGCAAAACATCATGGGTGTGGCTAACGCGGGCCACGTTGTTTTTATTGAGCTGCTGCTGTTGCCGGTTTGCTATTAAATATGCGCCAATACCTGTAAAAACCATAAGGGCGGCGGCAACACCTATTTTTAACCACAGCCTGTTATTATCCGGGGGGCGTATTTTAGCTGAGCCATCGTTAGCAGCTTTATTTAAAAGGATATTGTTGAGCATATCCAGGCTTTTTGTAGGATCAAAAAGCGGCTCATTTATTTCAAGACTGTTCCAGGCCTCGTGTATAAGTGCAGTTAACTCCGCATCATTTGCCGATGACGTAATGATCTGAAATAACTCATCGCGTTCCTGCGGTGTAGCCGTTTCATTATAATAGGTATTGAAAAGGTAAAATAGCCTTGTATTCAATGCACTCATAGGAGGTAATTGTTAATTCATAAAATTTATAATTGGTAAAATGAGGTTTTTAGGACAACCTACACATAAGACAACCACGAGGATAAAAAAGGGGCTATCAGTTTTTTAAAAAAATAAAAAAAGTTTTCAGCATTAATAAAATAGCCACCAAAGCTATCAAATGTTCTTTAACATAATCGGTTATAGAGGTGGTAGCTTTTTGAAGATATTTCTTTACGGTTTCGCGCGATAGTTTTAGCTGGGTGGCTATTTCGGCGTATTTAAGGCGATTGTGCCTGCTAAGCAGGTAAACCTTTTGCTGCTGAGGCGGCAGGTGGTCAATGGCCTCATCCAGCAGATTATAATACAAATTGGTATCGTTCATATCAGGGTTAAGCATGTACCTGATATTATCTTCTTCTAAATTTTTAACTTTTATGCGCTCCTTGGCCAGCTTTTTTAAACAATTTAACGCGTGATTTTTTGAGATCACAAACAAATAGGCTTTAAAATCATCAACCCCGGCAAGCGCCTCGCGGGTCATCCAAATCTTTAAAAAAACATCCTGTACTACTTCTTCGGCCAGTTCTGCAGAGCGGGTTACACGCAAAATATGAACACCCAATTGCTGGTGATGCACAGTAAAAAGTTGGCGAAAGGCATATTCATCCCCCGATGCCACCTTCAAAAGCAGTTCCTTTTCATTACGATCAGCAGCTGATTTTAAAAGCAGTTCGCTCTCCTGATTTTGAGCAATTTCAAACATAGGTCGCAAATAGTATAGTAGTGGCAAATAATTGGTTTATCGGTTGCTAAACATTACTGGAATAATCTATAACGTTTTAGTTACAAACTCCAAACTTGCAAAAAAGTTTATACTTTTTAAACTAATTATGTTTTTTGGGACAAATAAAAAATATTATTAATTAGATGTTTAGCCTTATAATTAAATTTTAGGAATTATCGTTACTAAGCTTATTTTCAATCCTTTTATCGGGAATAAACCACATACCAGCTACAATAACGTACAAAGCGAAGGCGACCATAGCGCTATACCATGATAAACCAATGGCAACGGCATAAATTATTATAGAGCTTCTCCCTTTCCAATCGCTGCCATAAGCCTCGGCCAGTACCGAGTGCTCGCCATGATGACGGATAAGGATCCTGGCCAGCAGGTTGTAGGCTATACCGTTCATAATAAGCACTACACCGTAACATATTACCGGCCATTGGGTAAAATGATTTTCGCCCATCCAGCCGGTAACAAAAGGGATCAGCGAAAGCCAGAAAAGCAGGTGCAGATTGGCCCACAGCGTTGCCCCGTTTACTGACCGAACGGCCTGCATTAAATGATGGTGGTTGTTCCAATAAATACCTACATAAATAAAGCTCAGTACATAGCTCAAAAAAACAGGTATCAGCGGCTTTAACGATGCAAGGGTATCGCCATGCGGCACCTTCATTTCCAACACCATTATGGTAATAATAATTGCGATAACCCCATCGCTGAAAGCCTCTATCCTGCCTTTTCCAATTGCCATAGTTTTTGTTTAGGTAAGCAATTTAATGATTTTTACTTTTTCAGCAACTGCTCTGTTGTTACCTCGCTGCTTAACAGTCTGCCAAACAGTTCCCAGCGTTTTGCTGGTGCTTTGGCTGTACCCCCATTTTTTTCAATGTAATTTTTTACCATATCCAACCCATAATTATAGTTGATAACGTAGCTGCGATATTTTTTTATAAAGCTGAGGGATTTTGCCGCCGTTTCGTCGTTCATCAAACAGTATTTAGTGAGATAGGTAGTTGCCTTATCGCGCGACATGGTATTGTTTATCAATCCCCTGGCGGCCTCATTGCGGGCGTAGTTGAGGGTTCCTTTTATCGCCAGGGCTTTAAAATATACATCAATACCAGCAGTATCCAACCCGGCAAGTGGCAGCAGCACGTTTTTGGCAAATTTCACTTTATCATCGCCGGGGAAAGCTACTTCGATACCGTAATTGGCACTTCCTTCGGCAATTAAACTTTGCGGACTAAACAGCGGATACATAGAGATCTCTACCCAACCCTTATCGCGATACAGATTTTTCTCCAGCAGCATATTATATACATGGTGACCCGGATAGCTTTCATGGCTGCCCACATCAATAGCCCTGTCAATAAAAATTTTCAGGTCGGTATTTATTTGTACGGTGCTTTTGTAATTGCCTTTGTACCAGTTATAGCCGCTCCAGGGTTTATTGGTAACATACTCCAGCGTAAATGCCTCACCGGCGGGCAGGGTGTAATGGCTCAGGGTACGTTTACGCGCTTCGGCAATGGCGGCCTTAATTACCGGGTCGAGTTTATCTTTGGGGATGATGAATTTATTGGCCAGTTTCTGGAAACGTTCGCTCACGCGGCCTTTGCCCGGCAACAGGGTATCCAGCAGGGCAATCTGTGCTTTAAAAAAATCTTCGGTATAAACCGGGGCGGCAACGCCAAAAAGCTCTTTCGACTCCTCGTCAAACGACCGCTCTTCGCCCGAAAAGATCCTTATACGGCGACCAAAAGCAACCAGTTGGTTGATCATCCAATCGGCCCTTATTTTATTGGTATCTATTTGCGATGTGGTTGAAATAACCTTCAGCTCGTTCATTAAACTGTTGGTACTGGCCAGCAGGCTATCCTTCGGAAACTCCTTGGCAGCAGCAAGTTTTGGCTTCAACGAATCGGGACCGTAATAGGCATCAACAAAATCTGTATCATACTGCCCTATGCTCAGGCCAAGCCGTACGTATTCAACAGCCAGGCTATTCAGTTTTTTATTTTCTGACTGCTGCGCCGGATCATGACCGCACGAGAGTATAAAAAGTATAGGGAGATAAAGCAGTATTTTTTTCATGGCAAATTATCCTTGTTCAACGTAAATGTTGAACAAGGTAATAATTCCATTGTTTAAAAAATACGTATCAGGCCCAATTAAAATCTACTTCCCTGTTATTCAGCTTCCATTTTGTGGGTAGCATGTTGCTCATCCAGTCTAATGGCTCACCTAATGGCTGCACACGGGCAGCATTGGCGAAGGCTTGTTTTACGGCTACCTTTTGCTCGGCGCCTAATGCTTCGGGCTGTGCCGATATAAATAACGGGGCACCGCTTTCGGCCAATAATTGCAGCCATTGTTTATTTTTTTCCCAGGCTATATCCTTAGTTAAACCAACGCAATCGCCATCAACGGCGTAAAAAGTATTATGCTGCGGCAGGCGGAATGCCAGTGTGTTAACGCCCATTTTACGGGTACGCTCCCACTCGTGTCCGCTGGTATCATCGCCTATGCGGCAAAGTTCAAACACACCGGCGCTAAGGTGGCTCATGGTATTACAGCCAATTACATACATACTACCTGCAGCCTCACGAATGGCGGCGTACAGATTATTGATGATCTCGGCAGTGGTTTTGCTCCTGTCCTGAAAATTCCATCCGGGCGATGTTATGCTGCCCTTCATATCAAAACCCCAGCGACCGGTAATATCATAGGTACTAAAATCATGTTTCACCATTTCATAGCCCCATTGCTGGTAAACGGCGTAATTATGTTTTATACGTTCAATATTTTCGGGGATGGTTGGATCAAGCACCGGGTTCCGTGGATCGTCCCTGCCGGGAATCTTTGGTGCCACTAGAGATGCTTTTTCATCATGTTTGGCGCAAAGCGGGCGCATCCACAAACCGGGGCGCATCCCCATTTGTTTTATCTCATCGCCCAGGAGTTTCATATCCTTAAACTTATCGTTGGGTTTGGAGAAATCATCGTTCCAGCCGCCGTCACCAGGCAGCAGCGGCGAATAGGTGGCCCAGCCCGCATCCATAACCGAAAACGGGCGGTTGTTTGTATCGGTAACCAGTTCGGCCATCATGCCGGTTGTTTTCCTGATCAGCTCGGCTGAGTTATTTCCGTAGGCAAAATACCAATCGTTAATACCGTAAATGGGTTGCTTGGGCAGGCGCGGTTTTTCACACATCATACCGCAAAAGCGGTGGGTAACCTTAAAGGCAGGTTCGCCGTTTTTGCTTTCATGCGTTATAATATCAGCAGCATGTAGTTGGCGCGTGCCAAGCAGTACACCATTACCGCCAGAGTGGGTATCTAAATTAAGCTCCAGGCTATCGGCACTTAAAGCCCACCAGCAAATACTGTTTGTGCCAGTTTTTACACCGAAACAGCCGGTTTGCTTACCGTCGCTGATAATTAAATACCAGGGGTTTTTAACGCCCGCAGTGTCGGTTTTCCATTGCAGATCGCCGTATGAGCGTTCCCAATGATCACCCAGGAATTTTGCCTGCGGCGATGTATTGTGTTTCCACTTAATGCGCACCGCGTTTAACTGCTGCGTTGGCGACATTACATACACTCCCTTTGCATTTCCGTTTGTTTTTATAACCACCGAAATATCTTTATAAACAAACGACGACCCGTTGCTGCCTTTGAGTTTAAACCATTCATCGCCAGATTGCGCCCAAACCTCGTCTGGTGCGTTAATGGCGGTTGAATGTGTTGAAGTAGCATAGGTAAGCCTGCTGAATAAAACAGCGGCGGTTGTAGTTGCAGAAAGTTTAAGGAAATGTCGCCTTTGCATAAAGTGTGAAAATTGGTTTTACAACATTACTAAAAGGTTTCAGGTAATAGAAATTTTTGTAAAATTATAAAACTACAATCTCTTTTATAGCATTTTGGCAAGCATTAATTTCAAACATACCTGGTGCTTTTCAGTATTATGGAAGCACCAGGCATGGGCGAGGGGCGCACTAATATTTACACAGTAAGCCATTCCTCAACCGTCAGCACATCGGCCTGGGGCGGAAAAATTTTGGTAATTAGTACGCGGTGCACTTCCTCATCGCGGTCTGCGCAGCAATCAGCCAGTACGGTTAAGCGGTAATCCTTATCGGCGGCTTCCCGCAGGGTAGATAAAACTACCCCGCTGGTAGTTACGCCGGTAAGCACCAAATGCTGAACCCCGTAAGCCCGTAAAATAACCTCCAGATCGCTGCCTGCAAATGCGCTGTAACGCCGCTTGGTAACCACAACTTCATTGGCTTGCGGTTTTACATCTTCATGAACTTTCATAAACTCGGCCATGTTAACGCTTGTTAACCGTTCCTTACTGGCAGCGAAGCTTTTATTGTTCAGGCTGATTTCCGGCGCACCCTGCCTAAAACCAACCACTACGTAGATAACCGGAATTTTCTGGTTGCGCGCTTTAGCGATAGCTTTTGCTGCATTGTTAAGGATAGTTGCCGCGCCGGGCAGCATGGCCGAAATCCCCGCCTGCATATCCATAATTAAAAGGGCAGTGTTATTTTGCTGTTCCATTTTGTTAATTTATTTTATTGATGATTCATTAGTTTTCTGATTAAGCTTTGTGCTTATGCACAAAGTTCATCGCGCCGAAAATGCTTATACAAGTAAAGCCAACAAAGCAGATAAGGACGGACAGGCAGTTATCAGCAGATACTTTACCAAACCGGAAAAGCAGGTAGCCCGCTACTAAATTGAACAGCGCCCACGATACGTTCACCAGCGGAGAGGACAGGCCTTTCCCCGGCGGTTTGGCAAAAGGTGTAGGAAAAGGATCGCCTGCGATGCCTTTTATAAAATGCGGAACGAAATTGGCGAGGAACATGCCCGCCCAAAAACCGCCGAAATAATGATACCATTGCATAGTAAGTAGTTTAGTGGTTAAATAGTTGAATGATTTTTTTCTTTTAATTCTCCGCAGTCACTCCTTAAAAACACAAAAAAGCAGGCGGCAATAATAAGTGCTGTTACGCCCTGGCAAAGCATAGTAAGCGGGGCGCCTATTCGCTGAGAGGTATTGCCAATTAGTAAACTACCCAGCGGCAACATGCCGAAATAGGCCATAGCTACGAAACTCATTACCCTGCCGCGCATATGTGTAGCTGCCTCCATTTGAATGATGGTAATACTGGTTGACATGGGCGTGATAGACCCCAGTCCCAATATCACTGCACACGGTAAGGCCCAGGCAAAATAGCTCATTCGTGAAAACAAGATGAGCCCTATACCTAATATGGCAATGCTCAATAACAATACCATCCTTAAATTGATCCCTTTTTTTGCTGAAGCCAATAAGAAACTGCCAATAAGGGCCCCCAGCCCAATACAACCAGTGATATAACCATAGGTGGCTGCATCACCTTTAAAAATAACTTTGGCAAAAACAGCTTCCATGGTATCGTAAGGCAAAATCAGCAGGCTTAAACAGAGCATAAGCACGATAAGCATACTAATAACGGGGGTTTGTTTCAGATACTTTAAGCCCTCTGCCAATTCGGAGGTAACCTTTTTCTTAACGATAGGCGGCTGAAAGTCTGGAAACTTCATCAACAGCAGCGAGAAGATGACCGCTATAAAACTCACCGCATTAATAACGAAGCAAACACCTGCACCAAATTGCTGCAACACCATCCCTGATAAAGCCGGACCGATAAGCCTGGCCATGTTTACCATAGCCGAATTGAGTGAGATGGCGTTTGCCAGATCGGCCTTATCATTCACCATTTCATGTACCATTGGCTGGCGGGCAGGTACATCGAAGGCATTGATAGTACCTAATAAGGCGCTAAGCGTTAGTATTTCCCAAATAACATAATGGTTAGTTAAAATGAGTACCGCCAGCAATATAGCTTGTATCATGGATGCAGTTTGGGTAACCAGCAGTATTTTGTACCGGGCGTACCGGTCGGCAATTACACCGCCGAACAACGAAAATAAAAATGCCGGAAACTGTTGTGCAAAAACAGCAAAACCGATCATGGCGGCCGAGTGTGTAAGCGAGTAGATAACCCAGATAACGGCCGTTCGCTGCATCCAGGTACCAATTTGGGAAACAGACTGCCCGGCAAAAAACAAAGCATAGTTCCGGTTGCGGAATGCCCGGAAAGTGTGTTCGGTTGGTTCGCTCTTCATATTCTTCTTTTAGACGTTTTTTGTCATTTTGTCGAAAAAGGATTAAAAAAAATATTATTTCAGGCCGTACATAGCCATACGGGTAAACATATCTACTGCAGGCAAAACTTTTTCAGCATTATCTTCCAGTTCCATTTCACGTTTTAATCCGCGCAGGCTGCTAAGCAAAACCAGGATAAGCATTTCTAATTCAGAAGCTTCTACTTTACGCAATTCGCCGTTGTTCATGCCGTCCGTGAGTACCTGGCCAAGTAAAGCACTTTCCAGCCGAATGATAAGGTTATGATGAACAATTTTCGTTTTTTGGAATTGAGATAAGGCATCAGCATCCATACCTGCGTCGACCATTTTGAAAAAAGCTCTTTTTTCACGCAGTACTTCCAATTTTGTTAAGAAGAAGGCATAAAGCTTTTGTTCAGCACCTGATGCCTCGTTAACGGCATGGGTCATCGCTGCCAGCATTTCCCGGATCTCTATCTTTATAACGGCGTCAAAAATTTCGTCCTTGCTTTTATAGTAGTAATAAAGTGAGCTCCTGCCCTTGCCGATTGCTTTTGCTACATCATCCATAGTTACCTTAGCCAGGCCATACACCTGGAACAGGCGTTTGGCAGCCGCCAGGATCTGCTGCTGCATTAAATCTTCTTTGGTAGAAATGATGGCCGACATATGAGAAACAACTTTAACGATGCAAAAATATAAAATTTAGACATTTAAACAAAAATTGTTTAAATGTTTTTTTTAATGTGTGTTTATACCGTTGAGAACACTAAAAAATTGTCATTTCGATACGAGGTACGAGTGAGAAATCTTATACGATATGCATTGAAGTCTTGTATTCCACAGAAGATTTCTCTTTCGCGCCACGCTTTTGCCCGCCCCTGCTCTCTCGAAATGACAATCTTTTATAAAATTTCATCTTTTAAACACCTGCGTGATGAGAGACGCAATTATGCGTCTCTACAGAGAAGATTCACTTACTACCCAAACAACACCGCAAATTCTGTTTGGCCTTCGGCAACTGTTTTGAGGCTAAATTCAAAGCTGTGGTTTAACAGAATCTCGCGAACGAGAGTGAGCCCTATGCCTTGCCCATCTTTCTTGGTGCTGAAAAATGGCGAGAACAGGTTGGCATTTTGCTCGGGCGTAATGCCTTTGCCGCTATCTGTGATAATGAGCTTTTTTTCGCGGGGGATAATGGTAAATTTTACCGTACCGCCGTCGGCAATGGCTTCTATGGCGTTTTTTACAATATTAATAAGTGCCTGCTCCAATTGTTGCTCGTCAGCCTTTATTTTAATGGCAGCCTCGGGCAGGTTAAATTCAAATTTCACGTTCTTTTCCTCTGCCTTGATGGCCATTAACGTAGCAACCGAGGTGATGGTATTTTGTAGTACAATGGGTTGTTTATTTACCGGCGGCAGTTTAACCAGATCGGCAAAGTTACGCATGAACAGGTTGAGGTTTTGGTTCCTGTCCATTGCTATCTGCAGGGCATCTTTTAAAACATCGTGTTCATGACTGGCCCAAAGATCATCGGTTTTCATGGCCGATTGCATGATGGAATTTACCGGACCAATGGTATTATTTACCTCGTGTGCCATCATTCTTATCACCTTGCCGTATACCTTTTTCTCGGCTGCCAGGATCTCGGCGGTAAGGTCTTCTATCATAATAAAATGCCGCGAGAAGCCCCTATCAACAAAGTGGGATTTTTGCAGTTTAAACGAACTTACCCCATCGAGTTTTACCACGGCCGTTTCGCCCGATTTTAAAACCCTTATCTGTTCAATAAGCGGGTGCCGTAATTCATAAATGGAATTGCCTTTCAGCTGTTCTTCGGTAATGGCCAGCAATTGCAGCGCTTTGGGATTTACCTGCTGTATACGATCGTCAAAATCAAGGATGATGATACCCGTTGGCGAGGTATGGATAAGTTTTTCCAGGAAAAAGTGCTGCTGCTCCTGCCGGGTGCGTTCGGTTCTTAGTTCGTCCATCATTTGGTTATAAACATCAATCAGCGCATCAATCTCATGCTTGCCCGTGGGTAAAAACTTAACGTTAAAATCCTTGTCCTTTATGGCATCAACGCCTTGCATCAGCAATTTTAAGGGGTTTATTAACTGCCGATACAACTGCACAGCCACCACTACCGAAATAATGACAAACACCTCAGACGCTATGAAATAAACTTTGTTCTCCTTAAAAATATAGTAGGTGAGCACCAGGGTAAGCAGGTGCAGTATTACAACAAATAAAACATATTTAGTCCTCAGTTTCATCGTATGGGATCTGGTACTTATCAAGCCGCCGGTATAGCGCGCTGCGGGTAAGGCCAAGCGCGGCGGCGGCCCTGCTTATTTTATTTTTATGATGATCCATTGCGCGCTTTATCATTTCTACCTCCACCTCTTCCAGCGTTAAAGTACCCACGCCGGGCAGCTGCATATTACCTTTTTTAACCGGCGATAGCTCCAATTGCGACCGGAAATCATCAATGCCCAGTTCATCGTTTTTGCTTACTAATATAGATCGTTCCACCAGGTTTTTTAACTGCCTTATGTTACCGGGCAGTGGTAATTGCTGCAGCCATTTCATACCGGCCGGAGCTACGGATAATTTTGGCCGGTTATAAATTTCCTTTAAGTTATTGATAAAAAAATCTACCAGCAAAGGGATATCCTTCGGCCTGTCACGCAGGGCGGGCAGGTATACGGTTATGAGGTTGATGCGATACAGCAGATCTTCCCGGAAGGTGCCACGGCTAACCATTTCGTTGAGGTTTTTGTTGGTGGCGCAAACTACGCGTACATCAACTGTTTTTGTGCGACTGCTGCCCAGCACCTCGTAGGTCCTATCCTGCAAAACACGCAGCAGTTTTACCTGGCTGCTGGCATCCAGATCGCCTATTTCATCTAAAAAAATGGTGCCTTTGTTTGACATTTCAAAGCGCCCCATCCTATCAAACCTCGCATCGGTAAAAGCCCCACGGATGTGGCCAAACATTTCGCTCTCAAATAACGAGGTAGAAATGCCGCCCAAATTAACCTTGATAAACGGCTTATTGCGGCGCAGGCTGTTCTGATGAATGGCCTCGGCAATAAGTTCCTTACCCGTACCGCTTTCGCCCATAATTAATATGGATGCATCGGTGGTGGCTACACGGCCAATGGTTTCCAGGATGTTCAGCATTTTGGCGTCTTCGCCAATAATGTGCTGAAAATTGTAGGTTTTATCCAGCTGTTTACGGGTACGGTGCTCGGTTTTTTTATCCTGCAGATCAAGCAGTGTTTTTACCGATTGGATAAGGTGCTCATTATTCCAGGGTTTGTTGATAAAATCATTGGCACCCAGTTTCATACCTTTTACAGCCAGCTCAATACTGCCCCAGCCGGTAATTAATATCACCGGCGTGGCAATGTTGTGCTGTTTTATTTTCTCCAGCAGGTCCATCCCCTCTTTGCCTGAGGTATCGATAGAAAAATTAAGGTCGAGGATAATAAGCTCGGGATTATTTTTCTTTACGATCTTGAGCGCCTCGCCGGGATTTTCTGTAGATACAGCGTCGTAACTCTCGCTTTTAAGCAACAGCATAAGCGAGGTACGTACCGCCAGATCATCGTCAATAACCAATATCATATTTGCAGGTTAATATCGTAATTATTATTCTTCGTGTAAAGCCACCGCCGGATAAATAGCCGCTGCTTGTTTGCCGGGGTACAAAGAACATAAAAATACCAGCAGATAAATGAATATTATTGAAAGTAATATAGCCGTTAAATAAATCCCGGCCGGCATATCAAACACATTTAACAACGGAAATTGTATGGCGAAGAAGGTACCGATAATTAACGACAACGTAGCCAGGATCATGGACTCAGTAATGAGCTGGTTTGATACCGAACTACCTGTAGCCCCTACCGCCCTGCGCAGTCCAATTTCGCCGCGGCGTTTGTTTATGTTGTACCATAATACGCCAAACAAGCCCAGCGCCACGTTAATTACCAAAAAACCGCCCACTGTTAACAATACAATCATGGGCACCAGCGTAAAGTAATTAACCTCGGTGCGTTTGTTTACCATGTGTTCAATCTCCACGTTCGAATCCTTCATGTAATTGGCCAGCAGTTTATACAGCCGGGCCTCAAACGCGGCATTTGCTTTTGTTGGCGATACCTTTATCATGATTTTACCAAGCCAATGGTATGATCCTGTATCTGCCAGGTTATATAACGCTATCGCCGGTTTGGCATAATCGCCTCCCAATTTAAGGCTTTGTATTACGCCTATCACTTTAACCTTGTCTTTGCCCTTATCGCCACGGTCGAGGATTTTTCCGGTACCTGGTTCTGCGCCAAACAACTTCTCCTTCAGATCGCTGTTTATTAAAACCGGTTTGTATTTTGATACAACATCGCTTTTTTCAAACCACCTGCCCTCCAGCAATTTTACGTTTAGCGTGTTTTTATAATTAGCATCAACGGTAAACCAGTTAACGCCATCTGTTTCAACTTTTTTGTAGGTGACGCCTTCTGTCCAGTGGTTTGATGAAAAGGGAATATTATCGCTGCAAAAACTAATGTCGTTAACCTCGGGCATGGCGGTTATATTTTTGCGCATGGTTTGGTAATAGGCGTTTACCGAATCGGTATTTTTTGTTTTGAGGGAGTTATTATAGCTTACTACCCATACGTCCTTATAATCAAAACCCATGGGCTTTTTATAATTCTGATAATAGAATACCAGCAGGGTAAACACAGCAAAGAGCACAAGGAAGGAGAAAAACATCTCAGACATCAATAAAAAGTTCTGCTTCTTTTTATTCCAGATGAGTTTAAATAAATGCTTAAACATAATATCTTGATTTAAATAGATTTATAATTATTGCGACTTTAAAGCCGTTACCACATTCAGTTTAGACATGCGCCAGGCCGGGTAAACGCCCGATAGCAAACCAAATATTAAACACACCAGCAACCCAATGGCCAATACCGTAAAATTGATAGACAATACCAGGTTGGGGATAAGGTTAAGGCTGTTCAAAAAATGGAGGGCGATGATTGACAATATCACCCCAATAAACCCACCCAACAAAGTGAGGATAATATTTTCGACAATGAACTGGTAAACCAGCGTACGTGATGATGCCCCGAATGCCTTGCGAACCCCAATTTCTGACGAGCGCTCCATAATACGGGTAATATTAATATTTACCAGGTTTAGTGTTGGCAGCAACATCACCAGCAACGTAAATATGCCTATTATGGATAGCACCAGCATTACCCCAGATCGTTTTTCGTCGCCGGTATCAACATAGCTTACAATGTAGGGATCGGCATGGCAGTAGATCTTTTTATAATCCTTGCTTTCCATAGGCAGCCTGCGGACCATAGCATTAAACTCGCTTTGCATCCGGCTTACATCGCCTGTTGATTTTGCCAGCAACACACCAAAAAAGCCGCCCCGGTAACCTTTATCCTTCCTAAAATCGGTTTTAGCAACGGTATAGGGCAGATAAATATCACTAAACAGCATATAGCTGGTAATGGGCACGTTTTTAACAACGCCGGTTACCCTGTACTTTACGTTATCAGCTTCGATATATTTGCCTACCACTGATGGGATATCGCCAAAGTACTGGTTCTTCATATCTTCAGATATCACGGCAACCTTATCGGCATTATCAATTTGCTGTTTATTAAAAGCCTTGCCCTCTATAAAATCATACTCCATTACATCCCAGTAGGCAGCATTGGTGTACTTGTAGCTAACGGCAATCTTTTTATTGTTTACATAGGTATTGGTACCGCTAAAGCCCGAGGATATGGCAAGTGCAGCTGGTATTTTTAAACTGCCCACAAAGTGATCCAGGAAGTAAAAGGACACCGGGCCCGAGCTGGTGCCATCCTGCTGCATAACCTCCGTCATTCGGGAAATATATAAGGAGCGGTCGCGTTTGCGGTCGGGATAGCTGTCGCCAACTACCTTATCAATAAAGGCGGTAAGCACCAGTAAAATGGTAAGCGTAAAACTTATGCCAAACAGGCTTATAAAGGTGAAGAACTTTCTGCGCCTTAATACCGCTATGGCTATTTTAAAATAATTTTTTAGCATGATATTTAATCTTTTAGCGGTTTAATTACTGTACCTGCGAACCATCAAATAAACGCACCAGCCGGTGGGTTTTATGGGCCATATTCTCATCGTGCGTAACCATTACTATGGTGGTGCCCTCGTTACGGTTAAGGTTAATGAGGATATCCATAATTTCGTTACCCATGGCACTGTCCAGGTTACCGGTAGGCTCATCAGCCAGGATAATATCGGGCTTGCCCACAATGGCTCTCGCTATGGCAACACGTTGCCTTTGCCCGCCCGAAAGCTGGGTAGGAAAATGCTTGATCCTGTTGGAAAGACCAACTTTTTCCAGCGCTTCGGTAGCCAGCATACGGCGTTCCTTGGCGGTGGTATCGCGGTATAGCAAGGGCAGTTCTACATTATCCAATACCTGCAGATCATTGATAAGGTGATAGCTTTGGAAGATAAAGCCCAGCGTTTTATTACGAAATTGCGCCAGTTGTTTATCGCTCAGGTTATCGGTCTTTTTATCGGCAATCTGAATCATGCCCCGTGATGGCGCATCAAGCAGGCCCATAATATTAAGCAGGGTACTTTTGCCGCAGCCCGACGGGCCCATAATGGATAAAAATTCGCCCTTGGCAACATCAAGCGTTACGCTGTTTAAGGCCAGTGTTTCTATAGTGTCTGTACGGTACACTTTTTCGATATTTTGTAAACGGATCATATGTTTAGTTTTGAATTATTGATTTAGTGAATTGGTGATTTATCTATTTAGTGATTATTTAAAACTTTGCTTATCAAAGTCCTCTCCTTTGGAGAGGATTTAGGTGAGGCTTTTATTTAGTGAATTATTGATTATTTAAAACTTTGCTTATCAAAGTCCTCTCCTTTGGAGAGGATTTAGGTGAGGCTTTTTAATTTTGAATTTACTTATAAGTGATTTTGCTGTTTGTTTCGAAATCATATAACGACAGGTAGCGCAGCTGGTAGTAGGCGCCCCAGAAATCGCGGAGCGAAGCTACATAATCACGCTTGGCCTGGTCGTTTTCGCGGAAAGCAATGCCGAGGTCGGTGATGCTCAGGTCGCCAAGTACATAGCGCTCGCGGGCAATCTGGTATTTTTCGGATGCGATGCTGTCGGCTTTAGCGGTATATACCAATTGCTCCTTCATTACATTAAAAAGCGATACCTGGGTAACTATTTGCTGTTTAAACGTTTGCTTATCCTGCTCTACTGCGTACTCGGTAAATTGCTGGTTGGCCTGCGCCGTTTTGGTACGTGATTTTGAACGCCCCCAATCCAATATCGGTACCGATAGCTCCACCTGCAACACCTGTTGGTTTTGCGGATTTTTATAAACACCCGGAATACTGGTTGCTGTATTGGAGTAACCCAGGTTTGCATTAATAGAAGCCGTTAAACCGCTTTGCCCCTTTGCCTTGGCTACATCACGCTGCGCCTCGGCAACACGGCGCAAAAATGCAATAGCGTCTGACCGGTTGGCGAAGGCCTCGGCCAGTACCTTGTCTGACGATACGGTCATCTGGCTGATGTTTTCGGGCACCACCAGCACAATCTTGTTATCGTCTTCCTGGCCGGTATAACTGCGCAGGTTTAGGGTAGCAATCTCCATATCGCGTTTGGCTGTGCCAACAGCCTTTTGCGCATTGATCTGCTCCAGCTGCAATTGCAAGATCTCATTTTTTGATACCTTACCCAACTCAAACTTGGTATTGGCAATATTCATGATCTTTTGCGTGTTGGCATAATTGGTTTCGGCAATTTTAAGGTTAACCTGGGCCAGCAGCAGGTCAAAGAAAAATCCTTCAACATCAATGGCGATCTTTTCCTGCGCCTCAATATAAGCCTGTTTGCTTTCGTTGTATTTTAAAGGCTCGATGCGTTTGTCCCACTTTAAGCTGTTAAACTGAAACAGCGGCTGGGTATAGCCAATACCGTACGGGATGCCATTGTACAAAATAGTATGCCTGTCGAAATCATCAAAACGCTGCAGCTGCGTAGTCCCGTAAATTGTCCCCCCGGTAGCCGTAATACTCTGACTAAAGTTAAGCGCCAGCGACGAGTTATCGTTATGAACAGGCTGAAACTGGATGGTACCATCGGGCTGCTGCACTTGGGTAAATGTTTTGGTATACCCTGGTAATATCCCGCTCAGTGCCAGCTGCGGCTGATAGTTTGATTTGTAGGTGCGGTACTCCCAATACTTGGTTTCGCGCACCGTGGCAGCCTGCTTGGCCGCTATGGAATTGGCTTTGGCCATCTCTACCACCTGCTGCAGCGTAAGCCGCAGAGTATCGCCCCCGCTGCTGGCAAACGCGCTTACGTTAATGGTTAATAATAAGATGATGTATAAAAATTTCATTTCAGTTCCTTTAAAGTCCTCTATTTTGCAGAGGGTTGGGTAAGCCGATTAATTAACCGTTACTTCCTTTGAGTTTTTATATTCGCTCATGTCTGATGTTATTACCACATCGCCGGGTTTAACGCCGTCCTGTATCTCCACGTAATCAAAATTGGTAAGACCGATGTGCACGGTGCGTTTCTCGGCCTTACCTCCGTTAAGCACAAAAATATCTTGCAGGGTGGGGCCTTTAAATGCAGGTCCGTTGGCTACCCGCATTACCTTATTGTGCGTGGCCGTTATCAGGAATACATCAACTTTCATGTTAGGTCGCAGCTGCTTATTGGCCCTGTCATCCAACTGAATGTCAAAAGAAATGGTACTGTTTTGCACAGCCGGCGATACATTGGTTACATGGCCGCGTAGTTGGGTATCATTAATACGGATGATAACCGGGATGCCCGCATGCAGATCGTCCATTGAGTTATCAGATATACTGCCTGATACCTTAAAGCTGCCCAGATCGGCAATACGGGCAAGGGTTTCGCCCTCGTGAATAGTGGCACCGATGTTTTTATTTACATAGGTGATAACGCCTGCACGGGTAGCCAACACATTGGCCAGTTTAAGTTTGCGCTGCAATTCGTTAAGATCATTCACCTGGATAGCCGCGGCTATCTCGGCCTCTTTGATCTCTATCTGCATGGTTTTTTGCTTGTTTTTAATCTCGTTTTCCAGCTGTTTCTTCTCTAATTGGGCTACTTTCAGGTTCAATTCGGCTTGTTCAATACCTTCGCGGGTACCGCCGCCTGCTTTAAAGAGGCGCTTGGCGCTTTCAACGGCATCGGCCAGGTTGCTGATGCGCAGCTGTTTAATATCATTGTTACTTTGGATATCATAAAAACTTTTACCCAGATCAAGCTTTAATTTACTGATTTCGTTGCGCTTAGATTCCAGCGTAAAATTCAGTTTCTCAAACTCGGTTTGCGTGGCCGACTTATCCAGCGTTAATATCGATTGCCCCGGCTTTACTTTATTCCCGGCATCCATAACGGCACTTTTTATAGAGGCATTTATAGGACTGGTGATGATCTCTTCAAACTCGGGCAAAACTTCGCCGGTAGCATTTATGGTATTTTCTATATTCCCGGTTTCAACAACGGCGGTGGTAACCTCTGATCTTTTTACCGATGATTTAATCGCCCCCCTTAACATCAGCACCGCAACAAGCAAAACCGCGATAGTGATGATAACTACTACCACTCCTTTCTTCCTTTTTTGCGATGATACTTCGAGCGTAATTTCTTTGTCCATTTTAGCACATTTTGCTTAGGGTTTTGCAATAGGTGTACCAATATCAAAATATTTATAATCAATTATTTATGATTTTATTATTTTAGAAAAGTGATCGATATCGGACAGATTTTATGATAATGGACAAGGGAGAATTACATTGTCATTGTGGCTATTCGACTCACCCGACATCGCTGCGCTTGTCACCCTCTCTACGGCTTTGCCGTAAAGAGGGGTAGCCTACCTTACTTCCCCTCTTTCCACCGCAGGTGAAGAGAGGGTGGTCCAGCGAAGCGTAGACCGGGTGAGTTGTAGCCTTGGTAAGTTTACACTACGCCCTTTCAAAATCCATCAAATCCATTAATCCGCTTAACCCCGGTTCAGACAAAATCTGTAAATTGCATCAATGCAAACATTCACCATGCCATTGCCACTTACAGACCATATCAAAAAATTCGTTGACTTATCTGCCGCCGATGTAGACGTTATCAACGCGGCTGTATCGGTAAAAACCCTGAAAAAGAAAACTTTTTTGCTGGAGCCCGACCATGTTTGTAAAGAGCTGTATTTTGTAAGCAAGGGCTGCCTGCGCCTGTATTTCATCAACAAAAAGCTAAACGAGCAGATAACCCAATTTGCGATAGAGAACTGGTGGATAACCGATCATGACAGCCTGGAAAGCGGCAAGCCATCCAAATATGCCATCCAGGCGGTTGAAAATTCGGAAGTTATCAGCATTACAAAAACCAAACTTGAAGAACTTTTTATAGCTGTGCCGCAATTGGAACGTTACTTTAGAATTGTGCAATTAAGGGCTTTTACTGCCGCCCAAAAACGTATTGAGTTTATTTACAGCATGACCGAGGAAGAGCGCTACTGGCATTTCAGCAGCCTATTCCCCGGCTTTTTACAGCGCGTACCGCAATATATGCTGGCATCATACCTGGGGTTTACGCCGCAGTTTATGAGCAAAATACGCGCGAAAAAAACTTAACCGCTCCTGTGTTTTCTTAATCGTGATTCATTTTTTTGGCCTTGGTTTACCCCCATCTTTGTGTTATCAAAACAAAAGATAAAGAAAATGGAAACCAGAATTAGCATCACCAAATTAGAACCCGAAGCATTAAAAGTTATGTTAGGGTTAGATCATTACATTGCCAGCAGCAGCTTAACAAAAACCCACCGCGAGTTAATAAAGATCCGCGCATCGCAGGTAAATGGCTGTGCCTACTGTATTGATATGCACACCAAAGATGCCCGCAAAGCCGGCGAAACCGAGCAACGTATTTACGCCCTTAACGCCTGGCGCGAAACTCCTTTTTTCACCGAGGAAGAACAGGTGATACTGGCCTTAACCGAAGAAGTTACCCTGATACAAAACCATGTATCAAACGAAACCTACGCCAAAGCTGCCAGTTTGTTTGATGAGCACTACCTTGCTCAAATAATGATGGCTATTATCAATATAAACGCCTGGAACAGGATAGGCATTGCTACGGGAATGCAGCCGGCGCTGTAAAGATGTGCGCATTTTAAATTTCAAATGTGCAGATGTTGCAGTGAGGTTAATTTCATATGTTTAAAACCCTCAATACGACTTTTGTCATTGCGAGCGATAACGTGGCAATCTCGTCTGAAGGTTCGTCCGCCCGTCCTGTGGGATTGCTTCGTTACAGCAATGACAAGTTTATATATACATAAAGGGTCTGTCATCCTGAGCCTGTCGAAGGATAGCGGGTAAAGGCCTTCACACACGAGTCTTCGACAGGCTCAGACTGACAGCCCCCCACTTAAAAACAAAATACGTTTGGATATAAACAAAAAAAGGGATTAACTAAACCTGTTACAGCTTCAGTTAATCCCTTTTTAAGCCCTCCCCTTCAGGGGAGGGTTGGGTGGGGCTTTTACGCCAAATTCCTGCCGGCGTTCACTATACCGTAAACGGTACGGATAACCAGCTTGTCGTATATTTCAATCAGCTCGGCGTCCTGGCTGTTGTTGAGGCATTGCAGGGCGTAGTGCTGAATAATTACCAGCGGCAGTACAATTTTTTCGCGAATGGCGATAGAGCGGCGTTCAACCGGGTATTCTTCCATTAGTACAGCACTGCCGGTTAGCTCCAGCAGCATGGTGCGGGTAAGCTCAAATTCGTTTTTCAGCATCTTCCAGAAATCACCGAATTTTTCGTCTTTTTCCAGATAAGCGGTAACCCTGAAATCCGATTTCGACATCGACATCATACAGTTATCCAGCATGGTTTTAAAGAAACCCGATGTTTGGTAAAGCTCCTGGATCTCGGCCCAGTTGCCCTCATCCTTCATTAGTTTTAATGCCGTGCCAACGCCGTAAAAACCAGGGATGCTTTGTTTAAGCTGGCTCCAAGAGGTTACAAAGCTAATGGCACGCAGATCTTCCAGTTTAAGTGGTGCACCTGCATTACGTTTGGTTGGCCTGCTACTGATGTTAATACGCGACAATAATTTAAGCGGACTGAATTTTTCCAGGTACTCCACAAATAACGGGTGCGCACGAAGCGCTAAAAACAGCTTGTGGCTTACTTCGGCCATTTCTGAGATCAGCTTTTTATGCCTGTTATCCAGCAAATCGTTACGGTTAGGGTGTAATGACGATATGATACCGGCATTAATCAGCTGCTCCATATTAAAACGGGCAGTTTCTACCGAGCCGTATTGCGAGCTTACGGTTTGACCCTGTATAGTTAGTTGGATATGCTCATTGGCTATCTCGTTACCCATTGAGGCATAAAAACGGTGGGTTTTACCGCCGCCGCGTGCCGGTGGGCCTCCCCTGCCATCAAAAAACGCCAGGCTTACGCCGTATTTGCGGGCCATGGCAGTAAGTTCAACCTTAGCTTTGTATATCGACCAATTGGCCATCAGATAACCACCATCTTTGGTACTATCTGAGAAACCCAGCATAATGGTTTGCCTGTTGCCGCGTAGTTTAAGGTGTTCGGCGTAGTATGGGTGAGTATATAACTGCTCCATGATCTCGCCGGCACGGGTTAGGTCATTCACGGTTTCAAACAATGGCATAAAATCAACACTCAGGCTTTCTTTTTTCCAGCCGCTCCATAAAAACAGGTCGATAAGCTGCAAAATATCAGATGCGCGCTGGCAATTGCTGATGATAAAACGCTGGCAGGCCTTTTCGCCATTGCTATGCTGAATTTGCTTCATCAGACGAATGGTATCCAGCGTATCGCTGGTCATATCGTCTGCATCATCCGGGCGTTTAAAGTCAACCTCGTTAAAGGCTATATTTTTTAGTTTATCTGTTTCTTCGGTATCATTATAACCTGCGGGGATGCCGGTTTCGGTACGCTCGGTTACGTAGTCAAACACACTGCGCAAAATGCGGCTGTCCTGCCGTATATCCAGCGTGGCAAAGTAGCAGCCAAACAGGCGCACCTTTTGCATCAGGTCTTCCACAATATCAACAAACAAACTATCATGGTCGGTAATTATAGTTTGTTTAACAGTTTGCAGCAGGCTCAGTAATTCGGCCTGGATATCTTTCGGATCGCCATGTTCATTGGCATTTTTGTAGATGAGTTTCTCCAGCTTGGCCATTGGTTTTTCAACCCCACGGAAAGTGATACGGCGTTTAAGGTTCCTGAAATCGCGGTAATAACAACGGAATAAACGCTGCCTTAAATAGCTGGCCACCGCTTTTGTTGATTCGGTGGTTACGTTGGGGTTTCCGTCCCTGTCGCCGCCCGGCCAAAAGCCCATTTCAAGGAGTTGACTGCTGGCATCAATGTCAAATTCTTCCTCCAGCTTGGCCTGTATGCCCGATACGGCGTAGTAAAATATATTTTCCAAAAACCACGAAAGGCTAATGGCCTCATCAACCGGTGTTGGCGATGTTTTGTTAAAGAAAGGTGTTTTACCCAATTGCTGCAGTAGTACATCAATACTGGTAATATCGTTAACCTTTACAGCTTCGATAAGATCTGTCATGATGCCCAGTACGGTGCCTGGGTAAAATTGGGTTGGATGCGCGGTAAGCACCAGCCTCAACGAAAAATCCTTTAGTTTCTCGCTGATGTTTTTGCGGGTTTCATCGCTTATGGCAGCTTGTTGCAGCAGGCTTTGCAGCGTGCCCGAATCATCAAACTTACCCAGTTTATTAAACGATGAATCTTCAATAGCATCAAATAATACCACCTGCCGCTCAATGTACTGAATAAACCTGAACATGCGGTTTATCTGCTCCCGGTGATCAATATCCGGTACGTACTTCTTAAAAAAGGTTTCAATAATATCTGTTGGCGAAGCATTCATGGCCGCTCCCTTTTCGCAATGCGAACTAAAGAAAGGCAACAAAATACCCGTATCTTTTACCTGGTAAAACGGCAGTGTTTGAAATAAACTGTTATACAACTCAAAACGGGTTACAACTTCGCTATTAAAAGTTGTTTCTCTTTGACTGAGTTTTAAATTTAACGACATGGTGGTACAAATAAGTTGAAGGTTAAATTGATGGGCACGCAAAAGATACAATACCGGGGGTGAATTTAAATATCTTAAATTAATTTTCAGCAAAAAGTAAATAATTTATAACAGTTATATGGTATTAATGCCATATTCATTAAAATAAGCCTAAATAATTTAATTTTTGTAAATTTGAACACCCAATTAAGGCCCATAAATTATATTTAGTAAAAAACCATAAATAGCTAAATTGTTTATAATTGCTTTAATAGGTTTAACATACAAAAACACCGATGGAACCATCATGGGCAACAGGCAATAAATAATTGCTCATGATAGCATCATCGCTTTAAAAAAAACAAACAATATTGATGAAAATTAACACCAGGGAGATCAACAGCTTTTTTTATAGCCAGTATTTTTCTGATGGCTTGCGCATATCTGCAGGGATACTGCTGCCCTCGCTGCTGCTAATGGAGTTTAACAAGTTTGACTTGGGCCTTACCCTGTCGCTTGGTGCACTTTGCATTTGTGTTATAGATAACCCGGGGCCGGTATTACATAAGCGCAATGCCATGGCCATTGGCAACCTTTGCCTTTTTATTGTAGCGGTTGTTACCAGTTTTGCACGCTTGAATGTATTTACGCTTGGGCTGGAGATCACGGTATTTTCCTTCCTGTTCAGCATGTTTATTGTGTATGGCAACAGGGCGGCATCAATTGGTACGTCATCACTGCTTATTATGATCTTCATGATGGACAAGGCTACGCCGCCATCTGAAGTGCTGGTGTACAGCCTGCAAATTTTAGCAGGTGGTATATGGTATATGCTATTTAGCCTGGTATTTTTCGGCATTCGCCCCTACCGCGCGGCGCAGCAAACACTGGGTGAAAACGTGGCCGATATTGCCCGTTTCCTTCGGATAAAGGCCGATTTTTATGTTGCCGAAACCAATATAGACGATAATTACCGCAAGCTGGTATCGCAGCAGATACAGGTAAGCCAGCACCAGGATGCCGTACGCGAGCTGCTGTTTAAAAGCCGCATAATGGTGCGCGAATCAACTGCGGCCAGCAGGATATTGGTACTCACCTTTGTTGACTTGGTGGATATGTATGAGCAAATAATGATAACTCATTATGATTACAGCGAAATACGCGAAAAATTCATGAGTACAGGCGTGCTGACCGAAATTGCCCGCATCCTGCACCACATGGCCGATGAACTCGACGATATTGCCTATCTGGTGTTATCAAACACCCGGCACCGTCATTTGATGGATTTTAATACCGAACTGGAAAAGCTGAAATTGAAGATTGATGCTATAGGCAATCAAAATGAAAGCAGCAATATGGTGCTTAAAAAGATCCTCATTAACCTGCGCAACCTGGGCGAAAGCATCACCAATGTTTATAACTACTATAACCGTAAAGGCGTGCAAAAATCAACCGAGCTGCGCGGTGATGTGGAGTATACGCAATTTGTAACCCACCAGGATTACGCGCCGCACATCTTTTTTGATAACCTTACCTTTGGCTCCAGCACTTTTAAACATGCTTTGCGGGTATCTTTGGTTTGCCTTATAGGTTTTACAACCGCCAAATTTATTGCATTGGGCCACCACAGTTATTGGGTACTATTGACCATTATTGTGATTCTTAAACCGGGCTTTAGCCTCTCTAAACAGCGAAATTACCAAAGGCTTATAGGCACCATAGGCGGCGGGGCAATTGGTATTTTAATATTAAACTTTATACCTGATACTACCGCGCAATTCATTTTTCTGATGGTGTTTATGATAGGTGCCTATAGCTTTCAGCGGTTAAATTACGTAGTAAGCGTAATTTTCATGACGCCTTATGTGCTTATCCTTTTTAAATTTCTGGGCGTGGGCTTATTAAACGTAGCGCAGGAACGTATTGTGGATACGGTTATAGGATCATCGATAGCATTTATAGCCAGCTACATTATTTTCCCTACATGGGAGTTTGAGCAAATTGAACAAACCCTGCGCGAAGTAATTGTGGCCAACATTAACTACCTGCTTACCATTGCCGATAATATATCAGCCAAAGTAACCAGTTTAACTTCCTATAAACTGGCCCGTAAAGAGGTTTATGTAAAATCGGCCAACTTATCGGCCACGTTTGAAAGGATGACATCTGAGCCTAAAAGCAAACAGCGTAATGTAAAGGATGTGCATAAGTTTGTGGTGCTTAACCACATCTTATCATCATACATAGCCACCATAGCATCCGGCTTAACGCAAAATGAAACCCAGCGCCCCCACCCCGAAGCTCTTAAACTCATTAAACGCAGTATAGCCGTACTTAACGAAAGCAATAAAAAGCTGCATGGCGCAAATATTGAGTTTAACGTTGGCAAAACCTCTAACGATACCGAAAAAACCGAACCATCTGCCGTTGATACCCTGCTGAAAGAGCAGTTGGGCTTTATCAACAAAATAAGCTACGATATAGCCAAGATCACCGATAATATTTTGCAATAGACTGGCTGTTAATAACTTCAGGCCAGCGGATTCCAGGAAACTATAGCCTGAAACGTGCAGCTTGCCATTTGTAAAAGCATCCCCATAGCCGGATTTGCAGTTTCTGCATTATCGCCTCCATTTTTGACTACCGGTTTTGAACACTTGTCTTTGCAGCATTTTGCTGTGCAATGTCTGGAGATGGTATTTCTTGACTGATTATCGTTGAGAGGTTTGTTTAGGTAAAGCGAGCTTAGGTATAATCCGCCGGTTACGGCCAGAATAGTAAATGTTTTCATTGGTTAATAGATTTACAAATAATGACGGAGGAAAAACACAAACGTTACACACGTTTTAAAAAAGGTGATTTTCGCATATTTTGAACACGGATAAATCCCGCTTTAAAAACCAGCGCACAAAAAAAAGTCAGTAGCCTCGCGTTACTGACTTTTTTAATTAACTATTAACTGACCAAATAATTAACAAATATCTGGTTGATGCAAACATAAACCGTTACCCAAAATCATTATGTGTGAAAATCACCCTTTATTACAGTGTGCATAAAACGGATAATGTTAACAAACAGCAAGGGCCGTTTAAACTAAAAACGGCCCTTGCTGCATTTGCAAATGCTTATTATCCTCGTTTAATAATCGTTTTGTTTGATATTTTTATTGGCATTTGTTTCGGCCAGTGGTATTGGCAGCTCAAACAATTTGCTGTTTGCAGGCACTGTTTTTACCGAAGCCGCAATACCAGATCCATCCGCCTTATCGCCAAATGACGACCGTTGAACAGGCAGGTTCAAGCGTTTGATATCGAAAAACCTTGCGCCTTCAAAAGCAAGTTCAAGCCTGCGCTGCAGTTGTATGGCGTTATACAAAGCCTGTCCGGTTTCGGCGCCGGGTGTGTCATCGCTGTAGCGGTTTGCGCGAAGTGTATTTAAATCGGCAAGGGCATCGGCCGGTTTTGTAAGGTTGTAATAAGCCTCGGCACGGTTAAGGTATACCTCGCCCATCCTTATCACTTTAAAATCAACCACGTTGGCTGCACCTGCCGCCCGACCGAAATACTTTTTAATGTAATTGTATTTAACCGTATTTAACACAGTTTGCCCAATGTATGACCTTTTACGTGTATCCGTAGTGGTATACAATAGTGTTAAAGCATAATCGGGACTGTACTCCGCTTTTACACCAGCCGGACTTGCCTGCTCGTAGCCTACGCCAATTTGCACATTATCACCATCCAGTATTTTTACTTTGAACAGTACATCCCGCTCCGAGGCATCCAGCCAGATCTTTGGAAACTCAACCGTATCTGCCAGTTTATTAGCATCGGGCGCGGTGTTGATAGCCGATGTAGCTGCATCAACCACTTTTTGCCATTGGCCCATGTACAAGTACACTCTTGATAGCAGCCCCTCAACAGCCGCTTTATCCATACGGCCAACGCCATTATCGGCACCAATAAGTGTGGCTGCTTTTTCAAAATCGGCCACAACAAGATCATAACATTTTTTATCAGGATCTCTTGCAGGTAATGCATTTGGATCTGTAGAGGTTACGTAAGGCACCCCAAGATCAGCATCCGTTGCCGACGTGTATGATTTGGCATAGGTTCTCAGCAAATCGAAATGTGCCAATGCCCTAACGGCCAAAGCTTCGCCCTGTATGTTGTTTTTAAAGTCGCCTGCACCTAAATGATCAATGTTAGCGAGGATGAAATTAGCGCGCAGAATAACGGCATAAGCATTTCCCCACAAGTCCCAGGTATTGTTGGGCTGGTATTTGAAATCAAAAAACGTTTGCTGCGATTTACGGCCCTGCTGGTTAAGGATAAGGTTATCGGCCAAAATATCTGGCGTGCTGGCCATAGCGCCGCCATCCTGACCGCCATAGTACACCGCAAAATTGGTAGTACTGCGGTACGCCGCGTAGGCTCCTCTTAAAGCATTGCTAAAATCATCGGGGGTTTTAAAAGCGTCTTCGCTGTTTACGGCGTTATAAGGGTTTTGCGTAAGCTCCTTTTTACAACTGCTTATACCCAAACCCAGCAATGCAATTGATGCGTATATATATATCTTTTTCATTTCTGTTTCTGTATTAATGGTTATTAAAAGGTTACGTCGACACCAAATGTAAGCTGGCGTGTGTTTGGATAGCTAAATAAAGTTGCCTGCCCTGGTATAGTGGTGGCAAAACTTTCTGCGCTGCCAATACCCACCTCAGGATCGCCAAAGAAATGATTGGGGTTAATGGTAAGCAGGTTTTCGCCGGTAATAAATACCCTCAATCCCTGTACATGCACTTTTTGGGTTATATTTTTTGGTATGGTGTAAGCCAGCGTAACGTTCTTTAACCTTATGTATGATGCTTTTTGCAGATACAGGTCGGTATCATAAGTAGTAGCGTTGGCATCGGGCTTAGGCAGTACGTTTTTATCGCCTGGTTTTTTCCAGTAGTTTAACGCATCAGTCGCCTGCGCTGTGTAAACACCACCGCCCCATGATACTAAGGTTTCTTTATTGTAGTTAAACACGTAGTTACCCAGCGTATAGGTAAAATCGCCGGATAGCTCAATGCCCTTGTAGCTTAAATTAGTACCAAAACCACCAAAGAATTTAGGATTAGGACTTTTATCTTTAAGTATTACGGCATCATCACTTGAATATTCCTCGGTTATTTTGCCGGTTTTATCATAGTACTGCGCTGCGCCTGTAGCCGAATTTACACCTGCATACCTTACCAGTTTAAAGGTATTTATAGGATAACCCGGTTTTACAACGCCAAGGCCATTCAAATCGTCAATTTCTGTTGAGCCGTTGTAAAGTTCGGTAACATTGTTTTTGTTGTAGTTGATGTTACCGTAAACATTCCATTTGAAGCCTTTATACCTAACTACATCAACGCTTAAAGCCATGTCGATACCCTTGTTGGTCATCGCGCCTACATTCCGCACTACGTTTGTAAAGCCCGTGGTTTGCGATAGGGGAACATTAAACAGTAAAGCGGTGGTATTTTCGTTATAATAATCAAAAGCACCGGTGATTCTGCCGTCAAACAGTTCAAAGTCGACACCAATATCACGCTTCAGCTTCTTTTCCCAGGTCAGATCGGAATTGGGTACCTGCGAAGGCACTGCCGTAAGCTGGTTATTATATTTACCATACCTGAACAAGCCTAACGACTGGTAGTTACCAATACCACTAAAGTTACCCGCGCTACCTATTGATCCGCGTAATTTCAATACGTTGATCCAGCTGATCCCTTTCAGAAAATCTTCCTGGTTTAGCAGCCACGAAGCACTTGCCGAGTAAAAATTACCATATTTATTATCGGCCCCAAACCTTGATGAACCATCCCGGCGGTAGCTGCCCGTTACGTAATACTTTTCCTTATAATTATAATCCAGTTCGCCCAATAACGATGCTATTGTCCATACAGCTTTTGAAGTGCTATTGGTACCATCATTGGCCGCGCCATTATCCTGCGTACCCAGATCGCCGGAGGCAAAACCCTTTTTACTCAGGCTATAGCTGCTAAACTGATCTTTTTGAAACTCCTGTACAGCAAGTGCGCTAAAGTGATGATCTTCACCAACGCTAAACTTATATATCGCTTTGTTTACCCAATCGTAACTAAACTCTGTCGATCCATTGTCTGTTTTTTCGCCGGGTGCGGTTGGGTCGGCAATGTAGCCGTCAAGTATTGATCCGGGTTTTACAAAGTAATCGCGCTTGTAATCATTATAGGTCATACCAAACTGGCTGGATACGTTTAATCCCTTTATAGGATGCAGATCAAGCGTGGTGGTATTGTAACCATCCAGATATTTCTGATTTTCGGGATTATTTTTAAGCGCCTCAATAACGTTTAACGATTGGCTGGTTATGTTATACGAACCATCTTTGTTAAAAATAGGCTCATATGGGTTATAGCTATACATGGCAACAAAGGGGTTTTGCGCATTATAAATATCGCGCAGCTCATTTGTGCTTCTTTGGCCAAGGCTTAAATTATTGCTGATACTGAACCAGGGTTTTACTTCGGTACTTAAATTGATCTTACCGGTATAACGGTTAAGATCTGACCCGATGGTGATACCTGCCTGATCATATTTCTGGAACGAAACATAATAGTTGGTTTTCTTTTCGTGCCCGCTAATGGTTACCTGGTGCTGCATAATACGGCCGCTGCGCAAAATATCATCCATCCAATTGTGTGATTGTTTGATGAGCGCATTCCAGCCGGCTTGCCTTTGGGCGCTGGTAATGTCAAACAGGGTTTTATCACCCAGGCCATTATTGCTCAGGTAAAGTGTAAAATCGGGGTTTTCATAACCAAGATCGTACTCGTACTTTAACTTTTGAGCAGGCGACATCAGCGTAAAGTTATCGGCCAGTTTTTTATTGGTACCATACTGAAAACTGTAAGTAACACGGCTTTCAGATTCGGAACCGTTTTTTGTGGTTATTAAAACCACACCATTTGAGCCACGCGCACCGTATAATGATACCGATGCCGCATCTTTTAAAACGGTAATGTTCTTTATATCATTCGCGTTTAGGGTAGTGTAAAACTGCGGAGCCACATCATCGGGTACCTGCACACCATCTACCACCAATAATGGCTGCTGACCGGCATTTACCGACCCTGTACCGCGGATGCGGATATAAGCGTTGGCGCCGGGGCGGCCATTTTCTGTAGTTACCTGTACGCCTGCCGCTTTACCTTGTAAAAGGTTATCTATGCTGGGTACCGGCTTATCGGCTATTTCTTTACCGCTAACTACCGATAGTGATGACGATACCGATGTTTTCACTTTGGTTTGATAACCGGTAACCACCACTTCTGTAAGTTGTTTGTCATCCTGAGTCAGCGCCACATCTATTTGTGTTTTGCTGCCGATAACAACCTCACTATTTATAAAACCGATATAGGAGAATATCAGTGTTGTAGCATTAGCCGGAATATTGATGGTGTAGATCCCGTTAATATCTGTTTGAGTACCGCCGGTACTTCCCTTAATCCTCACGCTAACGCCAGGAAGCGTTTGCCCGTCATTCGCACCAGTTACTTTACCGGTAATTTTCCTGTCCTGGGCAAATACGTTGCTAATGGCAAATAACCCGAAGAGAAAAAGAATAAGTAATTTTTTCTGCATTGTGTTGTGTATAAATTGTTTTGAAAAGATGATCATGGCAGCTGCGCCATGAAATTGATTTGGTTCTGATTTACCGGGGGATATGGAGTACAGGTAGTACTTTGTAACTAAGTATGATACGCGCCAAAATGATAAGGGGTGGCAGTCAACGCTGTATCTGTAGGTATTTGTTTTCTCCCGGATAATAATGAGCCAATTGGCTACGTGGGTGGTGTAATAGGCATGTGCATGTTTTTAATAGTTAATTAAATAAATACCCTTTACAGGCAATATTTTATATGTAACACAATATTAACACATGCTATTTTCGCCGGATGTGCGATAATCACCATTTTAATGACTTTGACATATCCCAGCTTCGGCACAAATTTTAGTTGACCAAAGGATGATAAAACAACGGCAGGGATTGCCGCATCAGGCTGTTTGGCGGTATTTTAAAGGTGTAATTTTATAATGCGTTTTAAACAGCCTTATAAATGAGCTTGGGCATTCAAAGCCTATAAGGTTAACCACCTCGTTAATGGGGTATTTTGTACTTTTTAACAGCAGTTGTGCCCGTTGCAGCCGTAATTGTATTAAAAACTGGTGCGGAGTTTGGTTAAATGCCTGTTTAAAGGTGCGCAGTAAATGATTAACCGAAAGGCAGGCATGGTCGGCCAGGTCATCCAGGCTTATGTTTTGGTTAAAGTTGCTGTACAGGTATTCCTTTGCCATATTAAGCCTGCGTAAAATTTCAAGCCGGGTACCTTTGTTTAAAAAGCCCAGCTTATCAACCTTGGTTAAAACCTCTTCGTTATAAATGCTGTAATAGTTAATAAGGCAATGGTGCAGGTATTCGTTTATCAGCATCTCGTCCTGTATACCATTATCAAGGTGGTGTTTCAGGTGATGCACATTATACCTTATATCGCCGCGAAAGGGGTAAATGGTTTCGTTATATTCCTGGTCGGGCTTTGCAGCTGTGCCTTGCCGGGCCAGCAGCTTACTATCCTTCATGGTAATACAATCCCTGAAATCCTGCAAAAACTGCCTGTCGAAATTGATATGGAAAGATTGAACCGGTTCGCTTGAATCTGTATCGCTTGAGTATTGGGTGCCGCTATTGAGCAACAAAAATGAATCGGGGTAAATAGACAGGTTTCTGTGACCTATATCATAACGCTCGTTGCCGCTTAAAACAAAACGCATACTAAAATCTGCCGCATGCTGCTGACTTTGCCGCTGGCTGCCGGTGCGGCTATATATTTTATTGTTGTTACGTAAGGTTTTTGAATAGTCCATCGTTTCAAGATCTATAATTCGTTATAATTTCTTTCTTCCAGTAAAACAAACAGGTTGCCCGCCGGATCTAAAAACTCGGCCTGCATACCTGCGGGCAGGTAGCGGGGCGCGGTGCAAAAAAACAGCCCTTTTGATTTATATAAATGATAATCGGCCAGGCAATCATCGGTACTTAGTATAATACAGGCTTTATTGTTGGTGGTATTGCCCGCTGTTACTACAATTGCAGCATCGGGTAAATTATCGGCTTCCAGCACTGTTCCTTCCCAGCCTTCTATAAATGCCATCTTGCCGGCCACTGTAAATCCCAATTTCTCGCTGTAAAAACTTATTAACGCGTCCATATCATCTGTAAAAACAGGGATATATTTCAATTTCATGGTGTGCTTAAATTATGCTAATGTTTTAAAAGATCAGCCCCGCTTTATGTAAATGAGGGCGTGATGTTTTAGCGTGGGGATATAGCTGCCGGTCAGTCAAAAACTGCTATACAATTCAAAGGTAGGTTGTTGGCAAGGCGGGCGTATCCCCCAAATAGGGGGATTTATTAATTATTAGTAAAATAAATATTACCTGTAAGATATTACAGATAAGCCAATAATGAGCCGTTTATCAGAAGTTACATAAATTTGATTTAGCTAATTTAAGTATCCTACAATTCATTGCCGTTGACTTCAGTCAACGGAATATAGACTGGAAAAAGAGGGCTTTAGCCTAAATTTTACTTGGACAATTGGGCTAAAGCCCGCAATAATATTATCATAACCGTTGACTAAAGTCAACTGCAATGAATAACTTGCACTTTTAGATAGTTTATCAGATAAGTTTGTTTTGCTTGGCCATTTTTATAGCATCAGCCCGGGAATTTACATCCAATTTTATGTAGATGTTTTTGATGTGGCTGCGTACCGTTTCAAGATCAATAAAAAGATCCCTGGCTATCTGGCTGCGGCTTTTTCCCTCGCCAATAAGTTCCAGGATCTGCGTTTCGCGTTTGGAAAGCGGCGATTCCTGGTTTTTTTGAAACGACTTTATAACCAGCTTGGCAATATTGATGCTCATTGGTCCACCGCCCTCTTTAACCTCCTTAATAGATTCTACAATTTTTGCCGAGGGCGTATTTTTGGTTAGATAGCCGGATGCACCGTTGGCCAGCGCGTTAAATATAAGCTTTTCTGATTCGTATACGGTTAAGATAAGTACAAAGCATTGCGGCAGCAACTTTTTAAGTTTGGGAATGGCGTCAATACCGTTAACACCCGGCAGCTCAATATCCAGCAAAATAACATCAGGATGGTCTGCAGCTATTTTTTTGGCGGCCTCATCAAATGAAACATAAGTACTTACAACATCGTACCCTTCGGTAGCATCTATAAGGTATGCGTAACCATTTCTTATGGTTTCATCGTCTTCAATAATCGTTATCCTTATATTACGGTTCATACTCCTGTTAAATTAAACTAATCCATTCTTTTTAAACTTAAGCTCAACGTTGGTTCCCTTACCCTCTTCCGAAAAAATTACCAAACCGGCGTTAATGCGTTTTGCCCTGGCCTTTATATTATTTATGCCATGCCCTCTACCATGTTTTTGCTCATCGAAACCTTTGCCATTATCGGTAAAATATAGGCTAATCTCATTTTTATCGGTATAAACTAACTGGATGATCACTTCGGCGGCTTCGGCATGTTTAAGAGAGTTATTCAGCAGCTCTTTAAATATCATGGTGATGTTACGGCTGTACTCCATGGGTAACTTTATCTGCCGCAGGTTTTGGTCGATACCTTCAAACTTAAAGTTAACCGGCATATCCTGAAAAAGCTCAATACCTATCTCCTTAATATGTACCAGCGTTTCATACAGGTTATCGCTCTTGGGGTCAAGCGCCCACAAAATATCTTTGGTGCCATTGTATAGGGCAGCCGCGTTTTGTTTTATCTGCTCAACAAGGCCGCGCTGATCTGCTTTATCCTTGTCTATCTTGGCATTCAAAATTTCCGACAGGATGGAAATGCGGGTAAGTTTATTGCCCAGGTCGTCATGAAAATCTTCGGCCGTTTGCTGGCGGATCTTTATTTTTTCATCCTGTTTCATAACCTCAATGGCATTTTGCCGCTGTATTTTAAGCGCATGCAAAAAGCGCTGCACGCCAAAACCTATCAGCATAAAAAATAAAATTACCGATGCCTGGAAAATAAAGGTTTTATAAAATGGCGACGAAATGCAAAACCCGAAACTGGCCGTATTTACCGATACCTTACCATCGGGACTGATGGCCTTTACCTGGAAGGTATATTTCCCCGGCGGCAACGACGGATAATCGACCACATTATTTTTTACAGGTGCGCAAAAAGTACTATCAAGCCCAACCAGTTTATAACGGTATGACACCCCATCCGGATTTTTTAAATACACTCCCAAAAATGAAATGGACAGGTGATTTTGGGTATGGTTAAGCTGTACGCCATTATTCAAATAGGTAATATTTGTATCAGCATTGTTATTTATCTGCGGCATTAGCTTTACCGTTTCAATAATGATATGCGGCGGCGGAGATGGCTGCATCCGCACCTTTGTGTTATACACCATTACTGCCTTGGTGGTACCTACCCAAACTTTATGGTCTTTATAAACAATAGCATTTTGATTCGATTCCATGACCTGTTCCTTGGTACCGATGTTGTCTATGATTTCAAACTTTTTACCGCTGGTCTTATAACTCATGCGATTAACGCCGCGACCGGTGCCTATCCATAGTTTTTCGCGATCATCGGCCACAAGGCTGTATATGGAGTTGGATTTAAGGCCATCATTTATGGTATAGTTTTTTAAAGCACCGGTATTAAGGTCCCAGCTAAAAAGGCCCCTGTCGTCGGTACCTACCAGCATCATCCCTTTGTAATTGATCATACAAAGGATGGTGGTATTTTTCAGGAATTTTTGGTTGTAGGTATTCATCACCTTTTTATTAACTACCAGCACAATGCCGTTTTGCGTACCCACAAATAAGGAATCGTGCCCGGTTATTACAATGGATGTGGTAAATGTGGGTACCCCCTCCAATTGTTTCAAAAGGCCGTTTTCGTAATAAAAACAACCCTGGGAGCTTGCCATCCAAAGTGTGCCCTTACTATCGCTGGTAATACCATTAAATGAAATAAACGGACTGCCTTTTATTTGCTTAAAGCCGTTGCTGTTATACTGCCAAAGGCCGGTTAGCGCGGTGCCTATCCAAACCGTTTTATTTTTATCGGTGTACAGGCATTGGATACCCTTGAAGTATTTAGGCGATACCGGCGTTTTAACGTCGAACAGTTTTTTACCGTCGTAACGGATAAGGCCGCCGCCTTCGGCACCAAGTAAAACGTCGTTATTCCAATCAAGGGTTATGCCCATCACAATTTTGGCATCGTGCAATCCCTGCGAACCATCAAAAGTTAAAAACTTGTTACCCTCAAACCTGAAAACTCCATTGCCAAGGCTACCCAGCCAAAGGTTATTATCGGCATCCAGGTAAATATCGGCTATGGAATTATCGGTTAGCCCGTTTTGGGAGCTATAATGCGTAACACCATCGCTGCAAATACAATAAGCGCCATTATCGGTACCTATCCACAAATTATTATCGGCATCCTGCGCAAAGCTTAGTAATTGCCCTTTTATGAGGGCGGCTTGCTCTTCGGGCAATGACGTTACCACATCGCCTTTAACGGTGAACATACCAAACCAGGTAAGCAGATAAAGTTTCTGTTTATCAACTCTGTCAAACATCATGCGCCGTATGGGCAACTCCTGGTAATTACCGCTAAGGCGGATGCAAACATTCCATGATCTGCCGTTAAAGCAGTAGATCCCTTGTTTAAAAACCGCAGCGTAAACCCTGCCGGCGCTGTTTAAAGTAAGATTAGTAACGATGGCATTATCGGCAATAACCACATGCTGTAGTTTTTGGCCATTGATCTTAAATAATGTTTCGCCAATTACCACCCAAACAGTGCCGGCTGCATCCTGCACTATATTGGTTACTACATTTCGCTTTAAGGTAATATCGGGGTTATAAAGGGTGATTTTTCCGTTTTGCAGCATCGCCAGGCCGCCAAGCGTACCAAACCAGTTGCGGCCTTCCCTATCATTAAGTACGGCGCCTACAAAGTTATTGGGTAGTCCGTTTTGGCGCGAATAGCCGATAAATTCCTTACCATCAAAACGGCAGGCACCGCCAAACGTGCCCATCCACAACCGGTGATCGGCATCCATAGAAAACCTGTTTACCTGCGACTGGATAAGCCCGTCCTCGATATCATAATGGGCAAACGTATATTTTTGTGCATAAGCCGGCCGTGCACCTATAAAACCCAAGTATACCACGCACACCAATGCAACAACCCGAAATAAAAAAGTCTTAGTCAATTAATATCAAATTAATTTTTTGCAGCCTAATGCAATTTACATTCAAAATAAAGCTATTTAAAACAAAAAAAATCACCCTAAAAGGGTGATTAATTAGAGTAGCGGTAAAGGGTATTAGCAAAAAATCCCTCTGCCAGCCGGCAGAAAGGACTGTCACACATCATTCTTTATTAATCAGTCAAAAAATTTAGTTCTTCGCGGTTGCCAGTTCTTTACTTTGAGGGATAGCAACGTCATCAAATATTTTGCAAACCTGGGTAATTTTCCACTCCAGGTTTTTATCCTTTTCAAGTATCAGGTAATTGTGCTGAATGTTGGTATCGTACCTAAAATCAACACGGGCAATTACCATAGCATCACTTTTGGCAAGCACCTCATAATTTGACGTGCAGTTTTGCACCAAACCACCATCTTTTTTCATCTGACCAACCAATTCCTCTTTGCTTTGGACAAGCACTTCCTGGCCGTGCGGAATTTTATAGGTTGAATTTTCATCAAGCACCTTATTTAGTTTTTTGTAATTGGAGGTCATGTGGCTTTCTATAAAATCGCGGATAACTGAGTTATAAGCGGCATTATCGCCAGGACCTGTATATGCGTACATGCTGCTGGCCGATAATAAACATATTATGCAGGCCACTAAAAATTTGTTTTTCATTGTGATATATTTTTAACCAAATGTGGGGCCGCCACGCAAATAAAAATGTGCATATAGCACCTTAAAAATATGCGTATAACACCATTACCGGCCTTTTTAAGTTTATTGGCGATTATTTCAATATCCTGACAAACAAATAGTGCCCTGGGCTCTTTTTATTTATACATAGTTTTAATTATTTACAGTATGGAACAACGTGAATTAGGTACTTCCGGCTTAAAAACAGCGCCACTGTTTTTTGGCGGCAACGTTTTCGGATGGACAGTTAAAGGAGCCGATACAGCACTTTTATTGGATGCATTTTTAGATGCCGGTTTTAATGCCATTGATACTGCCGACGCCTACTCTGTATGGGTGCCGGGCAACAAAGGCGGCGAATCTGAAACGGAGATTGGCAAATGGCTTAAACAAAGCGGCAAACGCGATAAGGTACTAATTGCCACCAAAGTTGGCGCCGAACTGGCTGCCAATAAAAAAGGGCTGAAAAAAGAATACATCATTAAAGCCGCGGAAGATTCACTGCAGCGGTTACAGACCGATTATGTTGACCTCTATCAATCTCATTATGACGACGCTGAAACCCCGGTTGAAGAAACCCTGAGTGCTTACGCCCAATTGATAAAAGAAGGCAAAGTGAGGGCGATAGGTGCATCAAATTTTTCTGTAGAGCGTATTCATGAGTCATTAAAAGTGAGCAGTGAAAAAGGTTTTCCAAGTTACCAGACGCTGCAGCCCGAGTATAATTTGTTCGACAGGGAAAAATATGAAACCACCTTTGAGCCTTTTGTAAGTAAACAAAAACTGGGCGTAATCAGTTACTTTTCGCTGGCAAGTGGCTTTTTAAGCGGCAAATACCGCTCCGAAGCCGACCTTGCGGGCAGTAGTCGTGGCCCAATGGTAAAAAAATACCTTAATGACAGAGGCAAGGCCATTTTAAAAGCCCTTGATAGCGTAGCTGCAGAATATAACAGCACGCCAGCTGCAGTTTCACTTGCCTGGCTTATTGCAAGGCCAAGCATTACGGCACCCATTGTTAGCGCCACCAATACCAAACAACTTGCCGAATTTACAAAAGCGGCAACACTATCACTAAGCGCCTATGCAATTGAAACATTGAATACCGCAAGCGCCTATTAATGTTCTTTAGAAACTCATGAATAACTAAGCATTTTTTACCATGACAGCCACAAAATTTGGCTTAATATAATCAGCATAAAAATTAAAAATAAGTAAATAGTACCATACAAACTACACATAGTACCATTACAAGCGGGGTATTGTGTGTAGTTTTGTGGTATGATACAAAGCATTCCAGTATACGATATCTGTTCCCTGTCTGACGTTAGGCAGGACGACTTATTGGTGAGCCGGTTTGCTCCCTATCTGGAAGCGCATAAAAACCTTTTCTTTCCGCACCGGCACTCCTTTTACCACCTGGTGTTGTTTACGCATGGAGCCGGTACCCATACCATAGATTTTGAAAGCTTTGATGTAAACCCCGGTCAAATTTATTTTATGATTCCCGGGCAGGTACACTCCTGGCATTTTGATGGGTTTACCGATGGCTATATCATCAACTTTTCGGCAAATTTTATACAATCATTTGTACTGCAGCCGGGTTACCTGGATGGGTTCTCGTTTTTTAGCGGCAATCTGAATGATGCCGTTGTGAATTTGCCAAACGAAAGCTTCGCGACAGCCAAACAATTATTTGAAGCCATACTTACCGAAATTACCCAACCAGCCCCACAAGGCAGCGATATGGTGAGGCTGCTGATGCTGCAATTATTCATCGGTATAAATGGGTTGAATGCAACGCCGCAGCAGGTGGGTAAATTATCTTATAACCAAACGCTTATTAAAAACTTCCAGGTGTTGATTGAACAGCACTATGCCGATATTAAACTCCCCAAGGATTATGCGGCTTTGTTATACATCACTCCCAATCACCTTAACGCGGTTTGTAAAGATCTGCTGGGGATGCCGGCCGGCGAAGTTATCCGCAACCGCACTTTACTTGAGGCTAAACGTTTACTTACCAACCCCAAACTTAGCATTACAGATATTGCCTTTAAACTCAACTTTAGCGATAACTCCTACTTTACCAAATTCTTTAAAAAATCGGCAGGAATGAACCCCGAAGATTTCCGTAAAAAAATATTAAACTCCTAACCAAAACGATCATGGAAAATACAAATTATAAATTAGCTGCCTGGCCCGCCATAGTACATGCCAAATGCCCGCGTTGCCGCCGCGGCGATATGTTTGCCAATAGCATGTATGGTTTTCACGGGCAGGAAATGAATAAAACCTGCTCACACTGTAATCTAAGTTTTGAGCGCGAACCCGGTTATTTTTATGTAGCCATGTTTGTTAGCTATGCCTTTAACGTTGCCGAAATGGTTACCCTTGCCGTAGCCATAAGCGTATTAACCGGCAGCCATAACCCCTGGGTTTATTGTGGCATTATACTGGGTGTTGTGGTATTACTTGCCCCTTTTAACTTCAGATATTCAAGGGTATTGTTGCTGCATTGGCTTACCCCTGGCCTGCATTACGTGCCGGAAATGAGTAAGGATCATTAATTAAATCAGGCATCTTTCTTCAAAACAAATGCCCGCAGGTTTGCTGCGGGCATTTGTTTTTTAAGGCTCATCATAACTATTTTGTTAATGTACTTTTTATGTTTGGGTTAAACCATGCGCTTTTTTCAAGGTCATATTTACAAGAAACACAATTAATGAACATCTATTTTTTGAGATATGAAAAATGCATTTAACAACCTAAAAAAAGACCTGTATAACGTATTTATAATTGGCAATGCCGACGACAGGCAATTAGCGAAAGCCTTTTTTTTATTAACTATTCCCTTTTTAACCGTAATGTTTACTTTCGGTCATTTTCCCTATAGATAATACCCATTAAAAAACAAGACAGCCGTTACATTTCTGTAACGACTGCTTGCAACTGTTCCCTAACTAAAAAATTAACTAACTACTAAAAACTATCTTATTAAAACTGTTGTTGGTTTTGATTAAAATGCAAGATGGCCATCTGTAAATCATTTATAGGGTTACGATGTTTTTTGCAGCTACAATCCTTTTCGGCTACTTGGCTATTATCAAAAAGATTGTTGTATTTGAAACTGGTAAGCATGGCCCGACTGCTCTTGCCAGCCTCGGCTACAGAATCATTGGGTTGCTTAATATTCTTACTGTTTTCTGATGTTGATGGTTCAATATTGGTATCATCCATTCTACCATCTGAGTTAAAAACGTTTGCACACGCCAGCAAAACGAGTGATACAAAAACGAAAATTAAAAAATGATAAAAAAGTTTCATAGGCTTGGGGTATTATATAAGGTTTGGTTTAAGTAAAATGTTAAACAAAGATAAGCCATGAAATAATAAATGCAATAAGGGATACCACTGAAAAGCATACGTATTTTTACGCAGTTTTTAGGAAAATCGTCTTTTATTTTCCATTTTTAAAGGAAAGCACCCTATAAATATGCAATATCGTTAAAGAAAATTAAGGCTTTGCATGGGCAAATAACGTACTGAAATCGTGGCGGTATTTACCGGTAGCCCATTGCCTGCAAATCAAATAACTCGGCGTAACGGCCGCCTTTCAGCAATAGCTCTTCGTGGCTACCTATTTCAATAAGCTCTCCTTTTTCAAGCACCAAAATTCTATCGGCCATGCGCACGGTACTAAAACGGTGCGAGATCAATACCGCCGAACGGCCTTTTGTAAGTTCGGCAAAGCGCTCAAACACATTATACTCTGCCCGGGCATCTAATGCCGATGTGGGTTCGTCAAGAATAAGCAGTTGCGCATCGCGCATGTAGGCACGCGCAAGGGCCACCTTTTGCCATTCGCCGCCCGATAGTTCAACACCGTCGGCAAAACGTTTACCTAATTGCTGGTCATACGCACCGGGAAGTTTGGCAGCCAGCACATCAGCCAGGCTTTGTTTGGCCGAGTTTTCAATCAACGGCCTGTTATCCTGTTCGCTGATCTTCCCTACGGCTATATTTTGTGCAAAACTCATCTGGTAACGCAGGTAATCCTGAAATATAATACCAACATTCATGCGCAAACTTGCCAGGTCGTATTCCCGCAAATCTACGCCATCAAGCAATATGCGTCCTTCGGTGGGGTCATATAAGCGCGAGAGTAGCTTTACCAGCGTAGTTTTGCCTGCACCGTTCTCTCCCACCAAGGCCAGCTTTTCGCCGGGGTAAAGGGTAAAGCTCAGGTGACGATTAGCCCACCGCTCGGAATTAAGGTATCGGAAACCAACATCCTCAAAGGTAAAGCCCTCTTTTATAACCTTGGGGAATGGCAATGCGTTGGCGGCCAGTTTAATTTTAGGTACTATCTCAAAAAACTCAAAAAAATCTCGTAGATAAATGGCGCCTTGTGATACGGCGGTAAACCGCGTCAGTATCCCCTCCAGTAAAGTACGCAACTGCCTGAATGAACCGGCAAGGAAAGCCAGTTCGCCAATAGTTACGCTGCCATTAACCGTTCTCACAATGATAACCACGTATGCGGCGTAATAGCCAATACTGCCCAGCATAGCGAAAAACGTTCCCCATAATGATCGTTTTACAGCCAGCCGTTTATTATCTGCATAAAATTTATTTGATAAAACCTTAAAGCGATCGATAATAAAGCCCGACAGGTCGAAGATCTTTACTTCTTTGGCGGTTTCATCGCTGGCACCCAGGTAACGGATATAATCAAGCTCGCGACGCTCGGGCGTTTGGCCACGGGTAAGCGCATAACTTTTATCATTAAAGTACGATTCGCCCAAAAAAGCCGGGATTATGGCTATCAGCAGCAGCACAATAAGCCAGGGATTAAAAGCCATTAGCCCAACAGCCAGGAAACCCATTGTAATCAAATCCTGCACCTGACTCATTACCTGCGACAGCAGTATGGTACGCCCTATGGTTTGCTGCCTTGCCCTTTCCAGCTTATCATAAAATACCGAATCCTCAAACTGGTCGAGATCAAGCGTGGCGGCATGCGCCATTATTTTCACCGATGTATAGTTGCTGAACAGATCACCAAGCAGGCTATCCATAAGTGTAATGGCACGGCTTAGCGCATCTGTAAATATGGCCAGTGCAAACTCAATTGCAACTAGTTGCCATAATGGTTCCAGATCCTTAACCGGCGCGTGACTTATGGTAACTACCTTATCAATAATTAGTTTACCTACATATAGTAAACCCAGCGGCATGGCCGAACGCACAATGCGCAGCAAGGCGCTTACCACCGTCATCCAGCGGTTGGTTTGCCATACCAGTTTGAAAAATGCGGGCAGGTTACGCAGCGCATCAAAGCGCTCCTTTAATGTTATTTTAGTGCTGATGGTATTTTTTGGCGGGCGGTTGGTATTCAATATAGATCTCTTTCCTGATTGGTATCATCAAATTTAACCAATAATTGAGCTTTTTATTTAAAACAGGCAATTTGTGAGGGAGGGGTGACAAATTACCTCCGTCAATTTCCGAACTGTCATCCTGAGGAACGAAGGATCTGTTATGCGCTCTGCTTATCGACGATTAGATCCTTCGTTCCTCAGGATGACAATCTAATATAAGATCAGAATAACAGTCAAATATAAAATAAATCAGTCTCACATCCCCGGCAAAAAAATAAACCCTTACTTTTGCCGCCACTATGGATAGCTCATTAAAAAACAAATTCGACAGTATAATTTTTGACCTCGACGGTACTCTTTGGGATAGTACCGGTAATGTAGCCCTCGCCTGGCAGGCCGCCCTTAACCAGGTTGATTATATTGATGAGGTAATGACTGTTGAACGTGTACGTTCCATAACCGGCATGACCTATGATGCCATTTTCGACAAGCTATTCCCCAACCTTGATACTGCTCAACGGAAAGAAGTACAATCACTTTGTGCCATAAGCGAACTGGAAATACTTTATAAAAAAGGTGGTGAGCTTTATCCGAAACTGGAAGAAACACTTAAATACCTGCAAGCCAAATACAAGCTATATATTGTGAGTAACTGCCAAAGCGGTTATATCGAAGTATTTTTAGATCTAAACAATATGCACAGCTATTTTTTGGGTCACCAATGCTACGGTACCAAAGGCAATCCGAAAGCCGATAATATAAAAGATATTGTTGCCGACCATCAGCTTAAAAACCCGGTTTACATAGGCGATACCATGGGTGATTACAGCGCTGCAAGTAAAGCCGGCGTTCCGTTTATTTTTGCCAGCTATGGTTTTGGCGTTGTGCCCGATGGTATGGTTGCCACCATTGATAGTTTTGAGGAGCTTACTGAGCTATTATAGATTCTATAACCTGCTCCTGTTTTTTACCCAATTACTTGTTTCTGTAGCAGCAATTGAGGTTGCCGTGATATTTTTTTGGCCCAGCAGTTGCTCCATTAATATGGCGGCGATACCGGCCTCCTGCTCGTTCCCGGTTTGCAATACGTCGGGGGTAAAATATTTTTTAACAAAATGCGTATCAAAATTGCCAGATGTAAAGGCCTCGTGCTCCATTACAAACCTGCCGAAAGCAAGGGTGGTGGTAATACCGGTAATTTTATACTCGTCAATAGCGCGTACCATGCGTTCAATGGCCTCGGTTCTGTCTTTACCATAGGTTATCAGCTTGGCAATCATGGGGTCGTAATAAATGGGGATCTCCATGCCTTGCTCAAAACCATCATCAACTCTTACGCCTGCACCTTTTGGGGTTATATAGGTTTGGAGTGTACCAATATCCGGCAGGAAATTATTAGCAGGGTCTTCTGCATAAACCCTTAACTCTATAGCATGACCGCGAATTTGCAGGTCTTCCTGTTTAAAGCTGATCGCTTCGCCGCGTGCAATACGGATCTGTTCTTTTACCAGGTCGATACCGGTGATCAGTTCTGTAACCGGGTGCTCTACCTGCAGGCGGGTATTCATCTCTAAAAAATAGAAATTGAGGTTATCATCCATAATAAACTCCACTGTACCCGCACCGGTGTAATTTACAGACCTCGCAACATCCACCGCACATTTACCCATTTGCTCACGAATTTGCGGGGTAAGTACCTTGGAGGGTGCCTCTTCAATTACCTTTTGATGGCGGCGCTGTACTGAGCAATCACGTTCAAAAAGGTGTACTATATTGCCGTGGGTATCGCCCAGAACCTGAATTTCGATGTGGCGGGGCGATGATACGTAGCGTTCAATAAAAACAGAGCCATCACCAAAGGCCGATGTAGCTTCGGATACGGCTAATTGCATTTGCTCTTCAAAATCAGCTTCGCCATCAACTATACGCATACCCTTACCACCACCGCCTGCAGCGGCTTTTATGAGTATAGGAAAACCAACCTCTACCGCACGTCTTTTAGCTTCTGCAATATCGGTAATGGCTTCTTCGGTACCGGGAACCATGGGTATATTATACTTCATGGCCGCGGCTTTGGCCGATAGCTTATTACCCATCACCTCCATAGCCTGTGCCGATGGACCAATAAGAATCAATCCGGCATCGGCAACCATTCTTGCAAAGGCGGCATTTTCGCTTAAAAAACCATAACCCGGGTGAATACCCTGCGCGCCTGTTTTAAGGCAGGCAGCTATAATTTTTTCGCCAACGAGATAAGATTGATTTGAGGGCGCTGCACCAATATGTACAGCCTCATCGGCATAACGCACGTGCAAAGCATTACGATCGGCATCGGAGTAAACCGCAACGGTTTTAATACCCATTTCCCGCGCAGAGCGCATGACCCTTAATGCTATTTCGCCGCGATTGGCTACCAGTATTTTTTGCATAAAACAAATGTAACTGATTTAGCTATTAAGATTTGGAAATATTACACCACGAAAAACAATTAAACACCGCGATTAACGGATATAAGCAGCAAATTATTTAGTTCTGCTCCATTTATATGTTTTGGTGAGGCAGTTGTAGCAGGCGTATCTTTTTAGAGGTAACCAAGAAAAAAAGGTTTTTACAAGATATCCTCTTTTTACACGTGACATATCATTTTTACAAGTACGGCAGGTAGATTCAGCTCTCGCTGCACTTTTCCTTGTATCTATACTTCTTATGCCGGAAGGGGCTTCAATTTCAGCTGTCATAGCAAGCAAATTTAATTAGGGGACTTAAATCAATTAAAAGTAGGCATAATTGATGAATTAATCATGAACATTAAGTTATTAATTAATAAAAAAGCTATTTTCACCCTTACCAACACCCCTTTTTCACTTAATTTTTTAACCTATAACGAAAAAACGCCACTAATTTTTAATTAGCAGCGTTTTTATACTTTACTTTTATTAAAACTACTCTTTTTTATCTGGCGCACCAGCCGGAGCAGGCTGACCAGGTGCAGCACCCGGGCCCGGGCCCTGACCAGGACCACCCGGACGTTTTCCTTCAGGAACAACAACTTCTGGATGAGCGGTACCACGGTGGCAGGTATTGCAATTAACCCCCGAATGCATGATCATACCCAATGAGTCTTTTTTGGCATGAAAATACTTCTGGTTAATTTTGTTCATCATTTTAAACATATCGCGGGCTGCTTCTTTTTCTGGTTTTGCATCACTTGCCCAATCCATTTTTTTGGCTGCTTCGTCGCGAACATGGCAAAAATTACAGTGTACGCCTAACGAGTGCTCCCACTCCTCCATCACCTCATGCAATTGATCGCCGGTGATGTTTTTGGGTAATACCTTCAGATTTTTAAAACCTTCGTCGGCAGGTTTTGGTGTTATTGAGGTCATGGCGCCAAACACTACTACCGAAAGCAGGCCAACTGTAACTAATATTTTTTTGTTAATAAACATAATTGTCATATTTAAGTCATCTAAGATATGTATTAACTTTAAATGTTCCAACTGTTAATTTGGAATTTATAGCGTAATTTTTTGGATACAATAGGCCTGTCTAAAAGCATAATCTCCATGATAAATTACCATCATCGACACGATTTTCGGCATTTCTTTCTTCCTGTTTATTAATTGTTTAACTACCTGTTTTCACTATTTAAAAACCATAATTGTAATTATTAGTTATAACAACATAGCAAAACAGGTAATTAATTAACTTTTAAGGAAATACTATAAGATTAGACTACTACTTATTTACATTTATTTATGAATAAGATCAAAAGAAAGATGAACATGAAAAAGTCAGTTTTAATTGCCCTAACAACATTAACTATCGGGTTTCTATCAAACAAAGCGATAGCCCAAACAGATACTACTAAACGCGATACCGCTACCAAAACAACTACTACAACCGGTACCGCCGCAACGCCAACAACACCGAGCGGATCTGGTGATTTGGTTGGCGTGCTTAATTCAAGCACAACATTTGCACCACTTGCCTTGGCTGTAAAATCTGCCGAGCTGGATGCTACCTTAAAAGGCCCAGGCCCATACACCATATTTGCACCAAATGATGTGGCCTTTAGCAAGGTGCCAAAACCTGCAATGGACGATTTAATGAAAGATCATGCCAAACTGGCCAAGCTTTTAAAATATCATGTGGTAGCCGGTAAATACACCAAGGCCGACATTATAAAGGCGCTTACCGTTGGTAAGGGCAAGGCAGCATTAAAAACGGTTGATGGCGAAACGCTTAACCTGTCTGTAAATGATAAAAGTGAATTGCAGATAGTAGATGCCAAAGGAAACGCAGCACAGGTAATATCATTTGATACCATGGCCAGCAACGGGGTTGTTCATGGCCTTAACGGCGTGTTGATGCCGCAGTAATAAGAAAATCTGTTTAAATCTTAAATCCCAAAAGAAAGGCGCTGCATTAAAATGCGGGGCCTTTCTTTTTTATAGGCAATTTATTTGAGGCCCGAAAATCTGCCGGTTTTTAATTGCTTGTTGGTAATGAGTGCTATTGGTAAGCCTATACAAATGATGAGTATGAGGATACCAATCAAAATTACCTGGAGCTTAATGGGGTGGAAACCAATTTTACTTACCGGGATCACCATCAGGTTCATGATTATCCAGGCTGTTAATCCATACGCCACTGCCACAAGATATTTGCTGTTAAGGTATTTATTACAAAAAGGATAAGCGAGGTAAAACACGGCCGAAAAAACAAAAGCGATGATGTAATGAAACACCGCGCCGGCTATTATCATTTCTTTACCACCGGCAAATGCCGCCTGCCCGCCAAAAGCACCGCTTGCAATAAACCGGAAAATGATCTCCATCCCTAATTTATAATCAACCGCTTGATTTTTATAGTTGAGTATCAAATTCCAGATGAGGGCCGCCAGGGCATCAAGCGTGCCGGTAAGCAAACCCAGCCCAAGTACATTAAGCAGCAAACTGTTTTTTTGAGGAGTGGTATTTTTTACTGGCATAGATGTAGCGTTATTGGGGCTAATTTAGTATTTTTATGAAAGATGAGGAGTGAGTAAAGTGAAGCAAATTTATCCCTTTGTCATCCTGAGGTACGAAGGATCTATTCGTAGAATTGCATAGTTCAATATAGATGCTTCACTACGCTCAGCATGACAAATCTTATTTTTCCAGTTGTGAAAGGCAAAAGCAAAAAGCTCACCCCTTTATCAAATGCTCACCTTCAATTTTCTTTTGCAGTTCTAAAATCGCACCTATCAGTGCTTCTGGGCGTGGGGGGCAGCCTTGTACGTATACATCAACGGGAATCACCCTGTCTACCCCCTTTACTACGTGGTAGCCATGCTGCCAGTATGGGCCGCCGCAGTTGGAGCATGATCCCATAGAAATAACGTATTTAGGCTCGGGCATTTGCTCGTAAAGGCGTTTAATGCGTTCGGCCATTTTAAAGGTTACGGTGCCAGCTATAATAATAACATCGGCCTGACGGGCAGATGGCCTTGGGAACACCCCAAAACGGTCGAGATCATAAGTAGATGCCATGGAACCCATCATTTCAATAGCACAGCAGGCAATTCCAAAACTTAAGGGCCATAAAGACGACAGGCGAGCCCAGTTCATCAGATCGTTCATTTTTGTTACTACTACGCCGCCGCTTTCGCTGGTTATATCACTACTCATTCGCTGGCTTTTTAAAGGTGGGTTTAAACATGGGTTTCCTGATGGGGGCTGCCTCGGCCGGAGCTTCTGCAGCAACCGGTTGGGCAATTGGCTCATTGCCTATGTTAAACGGCTTTACTACAAATTTACCCTGCTCCAGGTTTAACTGCTCATAAAACGATGCCGGGATATTTACATCGGTAGTTGGTACGGTTGGCTTGCCTTTTATCCATTCCAGATCGCCTTTACGCCACACGTAAACAAGGCCTAATATGAGGACGCCTAAAAACACAAACATTTCTGTAAGCGACAACCAACCCCAACGGGCATCCTGCGCCAATAGTTCATGATTGCCAAATACCGTTGCCCAAGGGAAAATAAATACCATCTCTACATCAAACAGTAAAAAAATGAGTGCTATAACGTAAAAGCGGGTATTAAAGGGCAGCCAGGCGTTTCCCGTAGGTTCTTCGCCACATTCATAGGAAGTTAGCTTTTCGTAATTGGGGTTATTGGGGGCCAACAGCCTGTTGAAAAAAAATATCACGCACACCATTATTATTCCGGTGAGCAGAAAGATGAGTATCTTTCCAAATTCTGATATTTGCGAAACCTCGGTCATGACTACAAATTTAACAAAACAAACAGATTTTGATGCAATAATAATTGGCGGGGGAGCGTGCGGACTCATGTGTGCCGTGCAAGCGGGCTTTTTAGGCAAGCGTACCCTAATCCTTGAAAAAAATGATAAAGTTGGTGCCAAAATACTGATAAGCGGTGGCGGCAGATGCAATTATACCAACCTGTATGCAACCGACCAGCAATTCATTTCGCAAAATCAACACTTCTGTAAATCAGCCTTTTCGCAGTGGACGGTTGACGATACCATCAGCTTTTTTGAAACTTACGGCATCGAAGGAAAAGAAAAAACGCTGGGACAATTATTCCCTGTGAGCGATAAAGCAAAGGATGTAGTGGAGGTTTTTACCAACTTATGTGCCGATCTGGGCCAGGAAATTTGGTGTAATGCCGAAGTAAAAACAGTAGAAAAAATTGACGATGGCTTTACCGTTAGGTTTGAAATAGACGGCAAACAGGAGTACGTAAGCGCACAAAGCGTGGTGATTGCGGCGGGTGGTCTGCCTATCCCCAAGATGGGCGCTACCGATTTCGGCTTGCGTACCGCACGTAAATTTGATATGAAAATTACCGACACCGCCCCTGCCCTTGTGCCGCTTACCATTACCGGTAAAGACCAGCCCTGGTACGAGCAACTAAGCGGTAACAGTATATTTTGTCGCGTTTGGAATGACAGGATAAGCTTTGAAGAGAATATATTATTTACCCATTGGGGTTTGAGCGGTCCGGCGATACTGCAAATTTCGAGTTACTGGAAACCGGGCGAATCTATTTATATCGACCTACTACCCAACCAAAACATTGCCGACCTTATTCAGCAGGAAAAGGAAACTAATGGTAAAAAAATGCTGCTGGCTTACCTGGCAGGCCTTTACACCCGCAAATTTGCCGAGGCTTTGAGCGATAAACTGCCCGTAGAGAAAAACCTGGCATCCCTCACCAAAACCGAGATGGAGGACATCAGCACCCTAATTCACGAATTTAAGGTAAAACCGGCAGGCGATAAAGGTTATGACAAAGCCGAGGTTATGCGGGGCGGCGTATCTACCAATGAGCTATCGTCAAAAACCCTTGAAGCTAAGAAAGTCCCCGGCCTGTTTTTTGGCGGCGAATGTGTTGATGTTACGGGCTGGCTGGGTGGTTATAATTTTCAATGGGCATGGGCAAGTGGTTTTGTGATAGCGCAAAATTTATAACCTCATTATATCGTATCCAATTAATACTTTTGCCAATAAACCGCGGCGCAATTAATGATGTTTAGCAAAACAGGAATAGAAATTAAAAGGAACAAGCTGCCTTACTATGCCAAAAACTTTTTGCGGCAGCTGATTCCCACGTTTCTGCATGAGGCGCTGTTAAACACTAAACTCGCTGCCCTAAAAAAATACGACAAGACGTACATTGCCGACCGGGTAAATTATTACAATAAGCTAAAGAAGCAATCGCCCCTGGGGCAGGATGCTATTATGCTGAAGGATCTGCCCGTATTTAAAAAGCCCAAGGCCTATCACTTTGATACTTTTGAATACATCCGCTATTTCAAAAAAAGCTTAAAGGCCAGTTTCCTGTTTGGCGATATAACCCATGTGGCCAATGCGCCTGCCCTGCAAAAAAGCAGACCGATTGAGGGCGATAATGCCAACGCTGTTTTGCTAAAGCTGGATAAAAAGCGGCACTTTTTATTCATTAATGACCCGGTAAAGTTTGAGGATAAAAAAGATATGCTCATTGGCCGGGGTGTAATGAGTCAGCCGCACCGGATGCGGTTTATGGAAATGTATTTTGATAACCCGCTATGCAACCTGGGTCAGGTGAACAAAACAGGCGGCAATACCAAGTGGCTAAAACCCAAGATAAAGATAAGCGACCACCTGACTTACAAATTTATCCTGAGCCTGGAAGGGAACGACGTAGCCACCAATTTAAAATGGATCATGTCATCAAATTCCATAGCGGTAATGCCCAGGCCAAAATACGAAACCTGGTTTATGGAAGGCCGGCTCATCCCCGATCATCATTATATTTTGATTGCCGATGACTACTCAGATCTGGCTGAAAAACTGGATTATTATATCAGTCACCCGCAAGCGGCGCAAACCATTGTGCACAATGCCAATGCGTTTGCAAAGCAGTTTAAAAACAAACCGCAGGAAGATCTGATCTCGCTGCTGGTACTCCAAAAATACTTCTATTACACTTCTCAAACAGATCAGTTTTCTATTTAGCTACCTGAACCTTGATTAAACAGATTAAGGAATTATCTGATTTTCATGCGTGTAGGATAAAATCATCGATATAATTTCTGGGTAAACACCCTATAAAATCCCATCACCTAAAAAAATAGTTAAAATAAATTTGGTTTATTACGAACTATTCGTAGATTTACGAAACAATCGTAATCGCAATGGAAAAATTATCAAAACAGGAAGAAGAAGCAATGCAGGCAGTGTGGCAATGCGGCTCGGGTTTTATAAAGGATTTTTTAGATCAGCTGGAAGAACCCAAGCCCCCCTACACTACCCTGGCATCAACGATAAAGAACCTGGAACGTAAAGATTTTTTAAAGAGCGAAAAGATGGGCAACTCGCTTCGTTACATTCCGGCTATACAGGAAGAAGAATATAAAAAACGCTTTATGAGCGGCTTTGTAAGCGATTATTTTCAAAATTCCTATAAAGACCTGGTAACTTTTTTTGCCAACGAAAAAAAGATAAGCGCCACCGATTTACAGGAGATCATTAAACTCATCGAAAAACAATAAACCTTACCCATTATGCCAGCATTGTTTGTTTTTTTGCTTAAAGTAAATATTGCCCTGCTGTTATTTTGCGCGGGCTACTACCTCATATTAAGACCCCTAACCTTTTACACGCTTAACAGGGTTTACCTGCTGGTTGCCATTGTTTTTGCCAGTATTTATCCCTTGATTGATTTTTCGGCCTTTGTGCAGCGGCACGAGGCACTTGCCAAACCGGTGCAGCATGTAGCGTTCAACTGGCAATCAGTCCCGGTTCAAAACCTTGTAAAACCGCTGAGCCAGCCCGATTACTGGCGCTGGGCCGAAATGGTTTTCTGGGTAGGCGCCTTATTATTAGCCATCAGGTTTGCGGTACAGCTGTTTTCGCTGTTCAGGCTGTACAAGGGCTCGCAACCGGCTACTATCAACAATCACAAAGTAAGAGTGATGAATAAGGATGCCGCGCCGTTCTCTTTTTGGCAAAGCATTTTTGTAAATCCCGCCAACCATGAACCTGCCGACCTGAAAGCAATTTTGCTGCACGAGCAGGTACACGTAAATGACTGGCATACGGCAGATATTTTACTGGCTGAGTTCAGCAGTATCTTCTATTGGTTTAACCCCGGTATTTGGCTCATGAAAAAGGCAATCCGCGAAAACATTGAATTTATAACCGACCAAAAAATCCTGAATAAGGGCATGGACAGTAAAGCTTATCAATATAGCCTGGTATCGGTAAGTTTTAGTAATACGCAACCCAGCATAGTTAATCATTTCAATATCTCAACCATAAAAAAACGTATCATCATGATGAATGCTAAAAGATCTTCAAAATTAAATCTCACCCGGTACGCTTTTTTGGTACCCGCAGTTATTGGCATGCTGCTAATATTCAGTGTATCCAAAGCCGATTTTGTTAAAAAGAGCAAGGTTTATAAATCGCTTGCAATAATTTCAGATAACGTAAGTAAAGCTGTTGGTGTAACTAAAATTTTAACAGAGGTGAAAGCTGGAATAGTTCCAAGAAAGGTAATTAAAAATATTACTATAACCGGGAAAGATCTGCCCGCTGCTAAGTCCATTCCCGCTAAATTAAAAATTGATACCATCAGCAAGGTAACTGTTACCGACAACGCTTTATCTATACCTTTCATGTTTGTAAGTAAAGATTCGACAGTAGTTTATGTTAATGGTAAAAAGAACGACGCAAAAAACATTAAACCCACCAATATATCTGATGTGTATATTTTGAATAGTGATGAGGCGGAACCATTTATCCACGAAAAATTAGCAGATAATGTAAGGGCGGCAATTATCATAACTAAAGATTCTCCGGAGGGCAAAGTGCTTAAAGAGAAATTAGATAATAGGCCCTTGGCGTTTGCTCAACTCAGAACCATAAAAGGACATCCTTTAAAGGGTTCATTAAATCAAATTGTGGTAACAGGCAGGCCAATGACAACGACATCTGCTACCTATCTCTACAAAACAGATTCTGCAGTTGCTATTTCGGGTTTAAAGGGCAGGGTAACAGGAGTAACAACAATTAAAAGATCTAATTTGCAGGCTATAGTTGTTGACGGTAGAAGATCGCCAATTGCGAAAGTTAACGGCCAGGGGTCAAATTTTATTTACATAACCCGCGACAGCCTCCAAACCGATCCGACTGTTTATATAAACGGGAAAGCATCTACCAGAGATGAGTTTAAAAATTTAGACCCGGATATGATAGAAAGTGTTTCTGTGAAAAAAGATTCAACAGCCAATAAAGTCGGCAAAAGGAAAGGATCCGGTTCTATCTATATAATCACCAAAAAACAGTAAACATTGCGTGAGTGGTTGGTTAGGCTGATAAACTAAATTCTGTTGTTAATCCAAAATTCCAGATAGTAAAGAACTTAATCAAACCACTCACGTGATCAGTGCTTAATTAATTAATACAACCAAACTAACTGGCTTCGGCCAGTTTTTCTGTTTCAAGGAGTTTTATCAGGGCCTTTTCTGCTATGTTAAGTTCAGCCGCTTTTACATCGCTGTCCTCATCCAGCTTGCTGATGTATTTGAATATCGTACCCTCCTCATAACTTTTTATTACCGAGGGATGCACGTAGTACTTTTTACAAACCGTACGGGTATTACCCAGGTTAACGGCAACCTCATCTAAAACGCTTACTATCTTTTTGCGGCATTCTGTAACGCTGTTAAATTCTCCAGCTTCCTTAAAAGCATACAGTGCGCTCACACTGCCGCTCCAAGTACGGAAGTCTTTAGCAGTAAAGTCTTCACCAGTAATTTCTTTCAGGTAATTATTGATATCGCCCGAGCCAATACTGCAGCGTTCGCCAGCCTCATTATAGTATTGAAAAAGTTCTTTCCCGGGGATATCGCGGCATTGTTTCACCAGTTTGGCCAGCCGCCTGCTTTGCAGCGCCACTTTATGAAATACGCCCTTTTTGCCTTTAAATTCAAACTTAATATTTGAGCCTTCTATTTTAATATGTCTGTTTTGCAACGTGGTTAAACCGAAGGAACCGTAAAGTTTCTTGTACGATTCGTTGCCTACCCTAATACTCGTAAGCTCCATTAGCCTCACCACAAGGGCAACAACTTTTTCATGGTCGAGATTATGGCGGGTGAGGTCTTTATCGACTTGCGCACGTATAGCGGGCAAGTATGCCGCAAATGTTTGCAGGCGATGATATTTTGATTGGTTGCGGATTTGGTTCCAGTGTGCATGGTAACGGTATTGCTTACGCCCGGCAACATCGGTACCGGTAAATTGCAGGTGCCCGTTATCATAGGGCGAGATCCATACATTGGTATAAGCGGGTGGAATCACCAGGCCATTGAACCTGCTTATCAATTCCTTATCCTTTACCAGCACACCATCGGCATCATAATAACTCCATCCCTTACCCGATTTTTTGCGCGTATACCCCGACGATGAATCAGACACATAACGCAAACCAACAGCTTTAGCAGTGATCTTAGGGTCACGGCCAATTTTTTCGAGTTTTTTCAGGAGGCGATTCATGGCATAATAACAAGGGCTGGTTAATTAAGTTTTAATTGTAAAAGGCAATAAAACTTAACAAACATTGTAACCATACTTTTACCCAAACCTGACTTTAACGAGTTGACAGCCGCCGCTACTTATCCCTAACTTCACCTAAACAACATCAAACTTATGAAATACAATTTTTTAGGAAATACCGGCTTGCTGGTTTCCGAAATTTGCTTTGGCACCATGACCTTTGGCGGCAAGGGTTACTGGGAGGCCATAGGACAAATAAAACAGGATGGCGTTAATGAACTGATGAAAACGGTGGTTGACTCGGGTATTAACTTTATTGATACCGCCAATGTATACTCTTTTGGTGAATCGGAAACGTTGCTGGGCCAATCAATTATTGACCTGGGCCTTAACCGCGAGGAACTGATCATTGCCACCAAGGTACGCGGCCGCATGGCGGATGGGCCAAATAATACAGGCTTGTCCCGCTATCATATTTTCAATTCGGTAGATGATAGTTTAAAGCGTTTGCAGTTAGATCATATAGATGTGCTATATGTTCACGGTGTTGATCTTAAAACCCCGGTAGAAGAGATCATGCGCTCGTTAAATGATATTGTATTGAGCGGCAAGGTGCGTTACCTTGCCTGCTGTAACTGGCCTGCGTGGATGGTAATGAAAGCCGCAGGCATTGCCGAAAAAAATGGCTGGAATAAATTTGTTGGTCTGCAATATTTTTACTCTTTAGCAGGCAGGGATATTGAGCGCGAACTGTTACCAGTTGCCGAAGACCAAAACCTGGCCGTTATGCCCTGGAGCCCGCTGGCAGGTGGTTTTATTTCGGGCAAGTATACCCGTGATAATCAAAAGTCGGAAGGATCACGCAGGGATACGTTTGATTTTCCACCGATAAATAAGGATAAAGCCTACGATATAGTTGATGTAATAAGCGAAATTGGCAAGCAGAAAAATGTATCGGCTGCGCAGATAGCACTGGCTTGGGTGAGGCTGCAAAAGGGGATTACCAGCACGATCATAGGCGCTAAAAACATCGATCAACTTAATGACAACCTAAAATCTATCGACGTGGAACTAAGCACCGATGACCTCCAAAAAATAGATGAAGTAAGCGACCTCCCCAAAGAATATCCCGGCTGGATGGTTGAACGCCAATCTGCTGATAGGGTGCCTAAGTAGGATTACACCTTTGTCATCCTGAGGTACGAAGGATTTGTTATACGCACCGCAAAGTTCAAGAATAAATCCTTCGCTACGCTCAGGATGACATTGTTATATTTAACACTATAGCTCTTATATTTAACACTATAGCTCTTTCAACACCTCAACCACATACTCCACCTGCTCGGGATGCACATCTAAATGCAGCACAAAACGGATGCGGTGTTTGCCGGTGTCAAGGGCTTTAATACCTTTTTCGGCCAGCTTTGCAAGTACGGCGTTTGCAGGCTCAACAGTATCAAAAAGCACAATATTAGTTTCTGTAGGAAGTACATTGCTTACCCATGGTAGTTTACCCAATTCTTCGCCGAGGATGCGGGCATGGGCATGGTCTATCTTTAAGCGGCCTACATGATGGTCAAGCGCGTAAATCCCCGCCGCCGCCAGGAAACCGGCCTGCCGCATACCACCACCCAGCACTTTACGAATACGGCGTGCATATTTAATAGTTTCTTTATCCGCCAATAAAACCGAACCAACAGGTGCACCCAATCCCTTTGATAAACAAACCGAAATACCATCGAAATAAGTGCCATAGTCAATAGCCTTATCACCGGTGTGGGCAAGAGCATTAAATATCCGAGCACCGTCAAGGTGCAGCTTCAGCCCTTTGTCCTGGCATAGTTGGGCAATAGGCTTAATGTCGTTTAGGGTGTAGCAGCTACCGCCGCCTTTGTTTACAGTATTTTCCAGCACAACCAAACTGGTATGCGGGTAGTGGATATTTTCGGCATTTATCTCCGGCTCAATCATTTCGGCAGTAATGATGCCCCGGTAACCGTTCAGCAACCGTGTTGATACGCCCGAATTGAAGGCTATGCCCCCGCCCTCGTAACGATAAACGTGTGCGGTTTGGTCGGCAATAAGTTCATCAAGCGGCTGGGTAAAACATTTAATGGCAATTTGATTGGTCATGGTGCCGGACGGACAAAACAGACCTGCTTCCATACCAAAAATCGCGGCTGTTTTTTGTTCAAGCTGATTAATGGTTTCATCCTCGCCAAACACATCATCGCCAACTTTGGCGCTCCACATGGCCTCCAGCATGGCGGGTGTTGGTTTGGTTACGGTATCGCTGCGTAAATCAACAGTTGTCATATTAAATTTATAAAAATTACGTTCTTTGTATTTTAATCACTTATGCGCTCAATTTTAATCATTTTATTTTTTATGCTGAGTTTTGTATCAGCAAAATCGCAAAAATGGCAACCGGGTAATTTTACCGATGTAAAAGGTAACCGCACAACCGGTTTTATAAATGTTTATCCGGGCGGCAAAGGCCCTATTAAAGATGAAGGTTTTATTGAATTTAAAGAGGACGAAAAAGCAAATCCGTATAAATTAAGCGCCAGCGACATCACCTCATTTGTGGCCGGTAAAGACAGCTTTGTAGTAGCCCACCCACCCCGTAACGAAACATGGACCAAAGAAGAAACCGACTTTGTTAACGTGGTTTTGGATGCGCCTTTAAAGCTTTATATGGCTAAAGGCGGTAAGGGCGGCGGCGGTAAGGGTGTGCGCTTTTCACCCGGGGTATCTGCCGGTTATGGCAGCGGCGGCTACGGCGGCGGACTTGGCGGCGGCTTAGGTATTTCATTAGGCGGCGGGAATGGCGGCGGTGGCGGCAGCTCAAAAACAACGTTTTACTACGGCGAAAACGCCGTAGACCTGAAGCGTATTACCGATGAGAATTTTGAAGATATTATGGTGGAGATAATGGGCGATGAACCCGATGTAGTGGATAAAATAAAAGAGCACAAATATAATTTACGCAGTATAGGTAAGCTGATAGATTATTTTAATGCTGTACAACACGCTCATAATCAACCGGCAAAGCAGTAATAGCTCACTTTACTACTCCTCAACTGCTAAACCCAAAGTTTAATAAAACAATCCTATCTTAGGCGCACAAATCCTACATTCAAAGGAAAACGGCGGCTATGGCAGTAAAAACCACTATTATTACAGGTGCTACATCAGGCATCGGACAGGAAACCGCTTTAGCATTAGCCAAACAAGGGCACGCGCTTTATTTATTGGTGCGCAATACCATTAAAGGCGACCGGCTTAAAGAGCACATCATTACCACAACCGGCAATAAGGAAATTTTTATTGTAAAATGCGACCTTACCAACCTGCAAAGCGTGCGTGATGCCGCTGCCGAACTTAACTCAAAGCTTTTTTCTATAACGGTACTTATCAATAACGCCGGGGGAATCTTCGCCGAAAGGCAAACTACGCAAAACGGTTTGGAAATGACGTTTACCACAAATCACCTCGGTCATTTTTTGCTTACGGAAAGCCTTATGCCACTCCTGCTTAAAGGGCAGGCGCGCATCATCAACGTAAGCTCCGAAGCGCACCGGATGGGCAAACCTAAATTTGATGACTTGCAATTTGAACAAGGCTACAGTCCGTTTAAGGCTTACGGCATGAATAAATTATTCAACATTTATTTTGCCCAGTCGCTTGCTCAAAAATATGGTGATAAAGGGATACTGGCCTTTTCATTACACCCCGGCTTGGTTGCTACCAGCTTTAGCACGGGTTTAAAAGGCATCGAAAAAATAATAATGTGGCTGGCCCAACCATTCATGATAACCGCCGAGCAAGGTGCCGAAACCTCCATATTCCTGGCCACCGCAGCACGACTTGAAAAGCATAATGGGAGTTATTTTAAAAAGAAAAAGGTAGCCAAAACATCATCAACAGCCCAAAACGCCGATTGCCGTGACAGGCTTTGGGCTATAAGTGAAAAGTTAATGGCGAGATAAAAGGTTACCCTTTGTCATTCTGAGCGTAGCGAAGAATCTATTCGTGGACTTACATTACGTATAATAGATTCTTCACTATCGTTCAGAATGACAGGCTTTAAACAAGAAAGGCTGCCCATAAAGGCAACCTTTCTTGTTTAAAGCCCTCTCCTTTGGAGAGGGTTGGGTTAGGCTTATTGCCCCTGCGCCAAAGTATATCCTATTTTTCCGTCGAAGTTCATCAGGAACTCAACAGAGCAAACTTTTACACGTTCGGAAAAATCGGCTGCAATGTGCAGGAGTTCTTTTTGGCTGATGTCCCTGCCTGCTTTCTTTTCAAAACGTACACGGTATTCGTTCACCAGTTCGGTGTAAATGGAGCCGGTAGGCCAAACCTGCGTACCACGGTTAGAGATCATTACCAGGTCGAAATTATCGGTCAGACTATTTTTTGCGATAGCAGCCAACTCATTCGGCTGTACGTTTGATTCCACAAAAATATCCACACCAATCATTTCTTCCTTGATGTTTTTGGTAACGGTAAGCTTGTTTTTTGAAGGCTGAATACGAATGGCCTGCGCCTCAAAATCGGGGTTTGCGTATACGCTTCCACCAACGGGAACCCTGCCCAAATTGGCAATAATAGCATCAGTAAAGGCATTTGTATTTGATGATGGAATAGCTTTATCACCGAAATCACCGGTGTGTACGCCTTGCTCTAAGGTATACAGCAACGCGTTCTCAATATCAGCTGCATTTTTAGAGAAACCGAGGAAACGCAGCATGGAGATACCCGAAAGCAATAATGCTGTAGGATTGGCAATACCTTTGCCCGCAATATCCGGGGCGGTACCGTGTACAGCCTCAAAAATGGAAATATTATCGCCAATATTGGCCGATGGTGCAAAGCCAAGTCCGCCTACTAAGCCTGCGCACAGGTCAGATACGATATCGCCCTGCAGATTGGTTAACACAATAGCCTCAAAAGTTTGCGGACGGGTTACCAGCTTCATACACAGGTCATCAACAATAATATCCGATGCTTCAATATCCGGGTATTCTTTGGCTACTTCCTGAAAAACCTCTAAAAACAAACCATCGGTAAGCTTCATGATGTTGGCTTTATGACCGCAGGCCAGTTTTTTCAAACCTTTCCTACGAGCCATTTCAAACGCATAACGAATTACCTGTTCAGATCCCGGGCGGGTGATAATACGCCTGCCGACCGCTACATCATAAGTAAGCAAATGCTCGATGCCGCCGTAGGTATCTTCAATGTTTTCGCGGATAATAGTAAGGTTAATAGGGATGCCTGCCTTTGAAAAAACAGTTTCAACACCATTCAAGGTACGAAAATCGCGCTGGTTGGCGTACGTGTTCCACACCTTGCGGGCGGTAACGTTTATACTTTTAACACCCTTGCCTTTTGGGGTTTCCATAGGGCCTTTAAACAGAAGGCCTAATGTTTCGATGGTTTCTTTAGCCTGCGCTGTCATGCCGGTAGAGTGGCCCGCATCAAAATACGATTTACCCATTTCTACAAATTCATATTCAAGCTGTACATCATTAGCTTCAAAAATACGGAGTACCGCCGCCATTATTTCTGGGCCGATACCATCGCCATTGGCAACTGCTATTTTGGTTTTCATGTAGTGTATTATTATGTAAAAAACGGCGCAAAGGTAAAGTTTTTATAGCGCACCAATTGCTGAAGAGCATTTATGGCTGCAATTGTGACACTAATATTAAAGCTTTACGCTATTTGATTTATTTATTTGCATTATTAACCAACATACGGTAAACATGTTCACATTTACATTAAAAATCACACAATGAAATCGCTCGCCAAACAGCTTTTTAAAACATTCCTGTTCTCGCTTATACTATCTATAGCTGCAAACAGTGTCTATTATGCAGTTACTCAAAAAGGACTGGATTACAATACCGCGCTGCCTAAAATTTTTGAGGGGATAGCATTTTTAAACATCATCATATTTGTAATGACACTGCCTGTATTGTTTCTGGCAAACCCATTGTATTGGAATAACCTGGTGATCAGGGTTCCGCTGTATTTTGCCGGGTCGATAGCGTTCATGGTAACGTCTTTTAATATGCCACTGCAACCTGTAGAAAAAGTTGTTTACCTGCTTACTGGGGCAATATTTATCATCGTACACTCGGTGTTTTATTATTTGCTGGTAAAAAAGCGCTCATAGTTGGTCATTGTGCAAGCAGTTCATGGCTTTTTCAAAGATTTCAGGTAAACTTGCAACATCAACATGAAAGCATTTTACGGAGATTTGAAATTGGGTATCCTTGGCGGCGGTCAGTTAGGTCGCATGCTGATACAACAAGCTATAAATTACAATGTTACGGTTAAAGTTCTTGACCCGGATCGTGAGGCACCATGCCGCAAACTCTGCGATGAGTTTACTGTAGGCTCACTGGGCGATTATGAAACTGTTTACAACTTCGGTAAAAATGTAGACCTCCTTACCATCGAAATTGAGAAGGTAAACGTTGATGCCCTTGAACAACTTGAAAAAGAAGGCGTGCTGGTTTACCCCCAATCGCGCATTATAAGGCTCATACAGGATAAGGGTTTGCAAAAGCAATTCTTTAAAGAAAACGATATCCCAACTGCCGATTTTCAGATCATTTCATCGCCGCAGCAACTACAACAAAGTTATATCCCCTTCCCCTACATACAAAAACTACGCAGGGATGGTTACGATGGCAAAGGCGTTTACAAGGTTATTGATGAAAGCTATCTGAAAGGTGCCTTTAAAGAGCCCAGCCTCATTGAACAATGGATAGATTTTGAAAAGGAATTGGGCGTTATTGTTGCCCGCAACGAAAACGGCGAAGTTACTACCTTCCCGATGGTAGAAATGGAATTTAATCCGCAGGCTAATTTGGTGGAGTTTTTGATCTCGCCATCTACCCTCCCATTTGAAATACACGAACAAGCCGAGCAAATAGCCAAAAAGATAGCCGAAAGCCTTAAAATTGTAGGCATACTGGCTGTAGAAATGTTTTTGGACAAACACGGAAAGATATTGGTTAACGAGCTTGCCCCGCGCCCGCACAATAGCGGCCACCAAACTATTGAGGGTAATGTGGTATCGCAGTTTGAGCAGCATTTAAGGGCCATATTTAATCAACCTTTGGGCGATACCGCCTGTCTTAACAATGCCATTATGGTAAACGTTTTAGGCGAAGCAGGTTACGAAGGCCCGGCTATTTATAAAGGCATAGAGAAAGTGCTGAAAGTACCCGGTGTTTACGTTCATCTGTATGGCAAGGCTTTAACAAAACCGTTCCGCAAAATGGGACACGTAACTATTGTGGATGCCGACAGAGAAAAAGCAATAGAAAAGGCAAGGTTTGTGCAAAAAACGCTGAAGGTAGTGAGTTAGGGAAGTTCATGGTTCATAGATGATGGTTTTATGCCTGAAATAAAGATTTATAAATCCTGGTGGAAAGCCATAAGATTATTACTATTATCTTCGCCATTTGTAGTGCTCAGCATAATTGATCTTCTGAAAAAAAATCATGTAATGTCTGTTTGGTTTAGTTGGTTTTCCATATGCTTTTTTGGATTGGCAATGTTGATGGGCGTATTTAATTTATTGGATAGAAGAGCCGAAATGATATTAAATGAACAAGGGATATTTAATAGGCAAACCTATGGCATCTTTAATGACAAGAAAAACAAAGGCTTTGTGACATGGGAGTCAATAAAAGATGCTTTTTTGATCGCTTACCAAAACAGAAGCCCCCAAGGTATACCAACCTCTAAACAGAAATTTATTTGTTTAAATCTTGACAGAGAAGCTATTAATAACTTGGGGGACAGATCAAATAAACTAAGTAAAAAATTAGGACTCGGAGATTACAATATCCCCTTGGCGAACCTTAAAAACTTTGACGAGCAAAAGTTTATTGAGTTAGTAAAAACCATGTCTATTTGTGATTTTTCGCAAAAACAACAATTGTTAAACGAATTTAAAAAACAACTATGAACCCCAATAACCAACCAAAAGTAGCCATCATCATGGGCAGTAAATCTGATTTGCATGTTATGCAGGATGCAGCCGATGTTTTAAAAGAATTAGGTGTTGATTTTGAGATCACGGTAGTTTCTGCGCATCGCACACCCGACAGGATGTTCAGCTATGCCCGTGCCGCTGCCGATCGTGGCATAAAGGTTATTATTGCCGGCGCCGGCGGCGCCGCGCATTTACCAGGCATGGTGGCTTCATTAACACACTTGCCAGTTATTGGCGTACCCGTAAAATCAAGTAACTCTATTGATGGCTGGGATTCTATCCTATCGATATTACAAATGCCAAACGGTATACCGGTTGCCACAGTGGCATTAAACGCCGCTAAAAATGCAGGGATACTTGCGGCGCAAATCCTATCTACCGCCGATGAGTACCTGGTTCAAAACCTTATCGACTTTAAAGAAAGATTGAAAGTAGCTGTTGAATCATCAGCTGCTGAAATGGAATCGTAAGTTCCGGTTTGCAGTTGATTGTGGCCAGTTGGCAGTAAGATTATCAAGTGCAGGTTTTTCACTGCAAACTGCCCACCACAAACTGCAAACTCAATTCAAAGCCGGGTTCTCGGGGAAATTGGCAATATGCGCGTAGCGCTGGCCGAGGCTGATGACCACCTCTTTCCAGAGGTTTTGTTCGTCGTTGGTAAAAAGGGTTTCGGCTTTAAAATTATCGGCCACTATCCAGCTGTCGGCAATTATTTCATCGTCGAGCTGTTTGGGTGTCCAGCCAGAGTATCCGGCAAAAAACTTTATTTCGGTATCATCCAGTTGGTAATTGCTCACCAATTGTTTTACCTGCTCAAAATCGCCGCCCCAAAATACGCCATTGGCTATTTCGATGCCGCCTTCAATTTTTTCGGGACAACGGTGTATAAAATGCAAAGTGTTTTTGGCAACCGGTCCGCCTTCATAAACGGGCATTTCAGAGTAGGAAACATCCGGCAGTACATCGCCCAGTAGGTATTCGCCCTGATGGTTTAAAATAAACCCCATAGCCCCATCGGCAGAATATTCTGTAAGGATGATAACCGATCTTTTAAAGTTCGGATCCATCATAAAGGGTTCTGAAATTAACAAATGCCCCGCGGCAGCCGATATAGGACTAAGCATATAGGTTTATTTTAATTAGCACAACAAGCATAGCAAATATATGTTCATTTATGAAAATGATTTGTATCATTATATACGGTATAATTAATTAGTAAGTTTGCATGAAATGAATCAGCAGGAATTACAAAATTTAAGGCAGGATTATTCTGCCGCCACCCTATTAGAAAATACCACCAAAGCCGACCCTATAAGCCAGTTTGAACAATGGTTTAACGAAGCTTTAGCCGCAAAATTGCACGAGCCAAACGCCATGACGCTGGCCACCGCATCGCCAAGTGGTAAGCCATCGGCACGTATTGTGTTGCTTAAAGGCTTTAACCAGGGCGGGTTTATATTTTACACCAACTATTTAAGCCGCAAGGGCAAAGAGATAACCAAAAACCCACAAGGGGCCATTACTTTTTTTTGGGGCGAACTGGAACGCCAGGTACGCATTGAAGGCACCATTGAAAAGCTGAGCAAGCACGATTCTGAAAGATATTTTCATTCGCGCCCTAAAGGCAGTCAGATTGGCGCCGTGGTATCGCCGCAGAGCCAGGAAATTGAAGGACGCGACGAGCTGGAAAAAAAATGGAACGAACTGGAAGCTGAATACGAAGGTAAGGATGTACCAAAACCATCATTCTGGGGCGGTTATATTTTAAATCCGCAACTTGTGGAGTTTTGGCAGGGAAGACCAAGCCGCCTGCATGATCGCATCCTGTTTAAAAAAACCGATAAAAAAACCTGGAAAAAAGTACGTTTAGCCCCATGATGTTTAACGATATCAAATTATTACTTACCGAAAAATTTGGTGAGGCCGTAATTACCGGCGAAGAAACCGGCGGGCTGCAACCCGCCCTACTTATCAACCCGGATGATATTGCGGCTGTATGCCTGGAACTAAGGAACAATCCAAAAACATATTTCGATTTTCTTTCGAGCCTGAGTGGTGTGCATTATAATGATGAGGATAACAGGTATGGCGTGGTTTATCACCTGGCCTCTATCCCCTACAAAACCCAGCTTACGCTTAAAGTAAGCAAACCTCATGACCGCGAAAGCGCCGACCTGCCCGAGTTTAAAAGTATCACCAGCGTTTATCGCACTGCCGACTGGCACGAACGCGAAACTTACGATCTGCTGGGTATTTATTTTGAAGGCCATCCCGATTTGCGCCGCATCCTGCTGCCCGATGACTGGGAAGGGTTTCCATTAAGAAAAGATTACCAGGCTGCCGAATATTATAAAGGCATTAAGATAGATTAGGTTTTTGGTGCTTTTTGGCTATACTCCGGCACAACTTCCATCCTATTTTTCTCGTAAAAAACCATGCAACAGGCCCGATAATAAACAATCGGCATTCAGCAATTAACAGCTAAATAATTAAATCTTTTTATTAAGATTGTATGAACCTAATTTGCTCGTCATGGACATTATAAGAAGAGATAACATTACCTACGAAGAATTTATAGAAGAGCATTATAAACCGGGAATACCGCTGGTTTTTACCAATGCAGCTAAAGTTTGGAAGGCAAATGGCTTGTTCAGTCCGGATTGGTTCAGGGAAAATTATCCCGAGAGGGAAACCGATGTTCGGGGGCAAACTATTACCATGAAGCAGGCGATGGACATGGTAGAGGCAAGCACCGAGGAAAAGCCGGCTGTTTATCCCATTATATTTGACATTCCGGCCACCATTCCAGAACTGATGCCCCTTTTAGATCCACTGGATCTGAACTATGCATCTCCAAACTGGCTTAAAAATAAAATGTTCAGCGTTGGCAAATGGGGCGGTGCCACCGAGTTGTTTATTGGTGGCCCGGGCGGCAAGTTCCCGTATATGCATATCGACTATTATCACCTTAACGCCTGGATAACCCAGCTTTATGGCCAAAAACGGTTCACCGTTTTCCCACGCGGACAGGACGACCTGCTTTATCCCCGTCTGGATGATCCGTGGCGCTCAGAACTTAATGTTTTTGAACCCGATTACGAAAAGCACCCCAAATTTAAAGATGCTACCCCCATAAACTTTGTAGTTGGCCCCGGCGAAACCTTGTTTATTCCTTTTGGTACCTGGCATACGGCTTATTCGCTTACACCTACAATTTCGGTTGCGTTTGATACCCTTAACGGTAAAAACCACAAGGAATTTATGAAGGATGTATGGACATTTAAAAAGCGCGACAGCAAGTTAAAGGCGGTTGCCATGTATGGCTACGCCTGGCTGGCCACGCAACTCAGTAAAATGAACGATACCTCGGGCGTTAAATAAGGCTGCGCGCTCCTTTAATTTTACAGAAAATTAGTCTGATAAGTGAAAAAAAAAGCTGATTTTTGGTATTCGCTTTCATGAAGATGGAAGCGATATTAAATTAAACTGAAAGCGAAATTGGTGATCACTAATCCTAAATACGAAGAAGCCCTACTTAATTACAATAAAAAAATTGCTGATGCCAGTGTTGAAGATATGGTGCTCAATATGGGCCCCCAGCATCCGTCAACCCACGGCGTTTTACGTTTGGAATTAATTACCGATGGCGAGATAGTAAAAGAAGTTATCCCCCATATTGGTTACCTGCACCGCTGTTTTGAAAAACATGCAGAATCGCTGACCTATCAGCAAACTATTCCCTTTACCGACAGGATGGACTACCTGGCCTCCATGAACAACAGCCACGCCTTTGTAATGGGTGTTGAACGCATGATGGGCATTGATAAGGACATCCCCAAACGTGTTGAATACATCAGGGTGCTGGTTTGTGAGCTTAACCGCATAGCCTCGCATCTGATAGCCATTGGTACTTATGGTATTGATATTGGCGCCTTTACCCCTTTCCTGTGGTGTTTTAGAGATCGTGAGCATATAATGGGTATGCTGGAGTGGGCTTCGGGCTCGCGTATGCTGTACAACTATATATGGGTTGGCGGTTTGTTTTATGACCTGCCCGTAGGCTTTGAAGAACGCTGCCGCGATTTTGTGGAGTACTTTAAACTCAAAATGGTGGAGCTTAATCAACTCCTTACCGACAACCAGGTATTTATATCGCGTACGGCCAATGTAGGCGTACTGCCGCTTGATGTGGCCATAAATTACGGTGTATCGGGCCCTATGTTGCGGGCATCGGGTCTTAAGTGGGACCTCCGCCGGATAGATAACTACTCGGCATACCCCGAGCTTGATTTTGAAATTCCGGTGGGTACCGGCCTCATGGGTGCTGTTGGCGATTGCTGGGACCGCTACAAGGTTAGGGTTGATGAAATAGAACAATCCATCCGCATGGTTGAACAATGCCTTGACCGCCTGCAAAAAGAGCTTAAACGCACCGCCGATTTCGATCCGCGGGCTAAAATGCCCCGTAAAACTATTCCCAAAGCTCAGGATTACTATGTACGCTGCGAAGGCGCCAAAGGCGAGTTGGGCTTTTATTTTGTTGCCGATGGTAAATCTGAAATTCCCGTACGTGTAAAATCACGCGGACCGAGTTTCAATAACCTTTCTGTATTACCCGAGATTTCCAAAGGGGTACTGATAGCCGATTTAATTGCTATCGTAGGTTCTATTGACTTTGTTTTAGGAGAGGTGGATAGGTAATATTCCTATTGTCACCCTGAGTTTTAAAAACCGGCGGTCTCTGAAGGGGGAAATGACATGGGAAATTATCAGAAAAGGGCTGTCCTGCTGAGCCTGTCGAAGCATAGCGGGCAAAGGCCTCTACGCGCGCCCCTTCGACAAGCTCAGGGTGACAGGCTCCCTACCTAATAATATGTCATGGGTAGGAACGAAGGATCTATTTGCAGACTACGCTCATATAAAATAGATACTTCACTACGTTCAGCAAGACAAAACAAATCCATTCAAACAAAAAAAGAGACACCTTACGGTATCTCCTTTTCAATTATTAATTTTTATTGGTTTGGCTTGGTTAATAAACCTTAACCATAAACACATAATTCTTCAGCTTTTTTAACTGCTGCGGACGGCTTAAACCGGCCAGTGTGTTTTTGGTACTTAAGGTTAATGATTTACTCAAAGAATCTGATGGGATATTTTGAATAGTTTTTAATAGATAGGCAGATTTTTTTGCGAAAGCAGCACCTGCCACCTGGGTTTGTTTGGCACTTATTACGCCAATAATATTCCCTTTATCATCAATCAGCGGGCCGCCGCTATTACCAGGATTAACCGGAATAGAAACCTGGTATTCGGTAGTATCGCCAGAATAACCGGTGGATGCTGTTAACGAACCGGGTCCGTAAACTTCTTCGCCGCCAGGATAGCCAAATGTGTAAACCCCCTCGCCTAAATCGCTGAATGATCTTTTAAAATTGTAAGGTACATTACCCAAATCTTTAAAGGATGCATCATTGATCTGCAAAATGGCCAGATCATATTGCGGCTCTGTATAAACAACCTTCGCATGGAACGATTCACCGTTTGCATTTTGAACATAAATGGAATCGGCGTTATTTATTACATGATAGTTAGTTGCAATATAACCGTTTGACGATAAAGCAAAACCAGTTCCCCTGAAACTACCAGGATTGGTAATTTTAGGCTTTACATGGGCTTGATTTATAAAACTATTTGTTTTTTTATCCAGATTATCTGTTTTGGTTTTGATGCGACTTACTTCATCGCGTAACTGTACAAGGCTCGAATCATGGTTATTAAGCTTACCTGTAAAAAACAATGTGCTTAATATAGCGAATATGGCTATAGAAGCCGCAACCGATATTTTTGAATGATGGTGCCTCCACATGCTAACTATCCAGTTAGGGTGAATCATCAATTCCTCTTTAAGCGTGTGTACGTCAATTTCGTCATGAATGGCGTTTAAGCGTTTTTCAAGCTCTATGCGCTCACCGTACTGCTTCATTAAACCAATGAACAACTTATGCTCTACCACTTTACTGTCAACACTTGCATCTTTTTTACGAAGCAACTCAAATTGCACACGTTCCTCTGGCATCATATCGCCGTTAAGGTACTGTTCAATTAATTCCAAAATCAGGTTATCACTCATCGCTTTACTCGTTATTTCTGCTGAAAAAACAATTTTTTCAGCCTTTGCAGGCATTTATATTTTTGCGTTTTGGCATTATCGGCATTGGTATAACCAAAACGTTCACAGATATCCTGCATAGATCTGTTATGTATGTAAAAATCTTCCATAATGGTTTTGCAGGGTTCGCCTAATAACTGGAGCGCACTTTCCATTTTAGTAAACTGTATATCCCTGTCATTATGTGTATCAAGTTCCTCATCGACGGGCAGGTGGTCTTCAAAATCTCTGATATCCCCTCCGTACCTGTTCATCTGGCTCAGCCTTTTAAGCCAAAGCCTGCGGCAAACCGAATAAATGTAAGTCTTAAGCTTACTGCTTAATTCAAACTCGCCAGATTTGATCTTGTTATAAAGAACAATTATCGCTTCCTGGTAAATATCCTTGGCATCATCCTCATTTCCGTTGTTATTGATAATTAACTGCAATATCATCGGAAAATAGGTGGTATATAACCTTTTCAGTACTATTTCCGAATTATTAAGTATACCAAGAACTATCTCGCTATCTGTTGGTGCCGAAGCCTTTAACTCTTTATTCACTCTTAATACTGTTTATGCGAAAATGTAACCCATTTTTATTAAAAAAAACATTCGCCTTAAATAAATTGTCAAATACCGGCTAAGGTTTTGATGTTTGAACCCAATATACACCAAATTATAACACTACCGTTAATACGCCAAATTTAACAAGGTAACCCCGCTTTTAAATAATAAGCGGCAAAACTGCAATAAAAACAACTGCCGTCAAAACATTCCGGATAGCTATAAAAACTATAAAATCTATGGGAATTAATTTTTTTTAAAATTTAGTGGGTTACCTTTTTAAGTAAACGGTATTAAGCTATGAAAACGATCAAAAAATTAACATTTAAAACTCTCTTAAAATGAAAAATGCATTCAAAACCGGTTTATTAGCTTTAGTTATCGCTGTTTCTATCTCAGCTTGTGGTGGTGCTAAAAAATCTGAAGGTGGTGATTCATCTAAAATTGATTCAGCTAAAGTTGATTCAGCTAAAACTGATTCTGCTACTACAGTTGATTCAGCTGCAAAAGTTGGCGCAGCTAAAGTTGATTCAGTAAAAAAAGACTCAACTAAGAAATAATTTTAAAACTAATAAAAAGACAGCTTAAGTATAATCTTAAGCTTCTTCTTATTGATTTTTTAGTTTTTTTTAATTAAAAAGGTAATCTGTAATTTTTCTTTTAAAATTATGGGTTACCTTTTTTTGTTTTGGGTATTAACATAAAAACTATTAAATCACTTATTAAAAAATTAAACATGAAAAATTCATTCAAATTAGGCTTAGTTGCCTTAGCTATCGCTACTTCATTTGCAGCTTGTAAAGGTGCTGGTTCTTCAGCTGCTGCAGATTCAGCAAAAATGGATTCAGCTAAAATGGACTCAGCTAAAATGGATACTGCTGCTAAAATGAACGCTGCTAAAGATTCAGCTAAAGTTGATTCAGCTAAAAAAGACACTACTACTAAAAAAATGTAATCTTACTTTTTTAGTAAAACAAAGAACGCTGCCGGTTTCCGGGAGCGTTTTTTGTTTATATATAGTTTACCCGGTAAAACAATTCGACTATTCATTGTTTTATGTGCTATACACTACACATGAAACACTCAGATTGGAAAGCCCTTAGCGAGGAAGAACGAAAAACACTGGGCTGGCACCGCCACCCACACATCCGCACGGCAACAATTTACGCTATTGTATTTGCCATTGCCTTTATTGTTGTTATACTGGGTATCAGTAAAAACAGCACGGTACACCTTAACCGCAAGCCTACCGCTCGTGAAGCTTTTGAAACAGCCAAAGTATTTGTAAAAGACAAACTTAAACAGCCAACTACTGCTAATTTCCCCGAAAATAGTTATAAACCGGTTATTGATACGGCAACCAATAGCTATCAGCTGCAATCGGTTATTAAGTTTATAACCACATCCGGAAAAACCATAAAATCAAATTGGATAATAAAGATGCATTACATCAAGGGAGATTGGTCTGAAAAAACCAGCTGGCAGGTTGAATCAATAACGATGGATCCAGAAGATAAATAATAAAAATGAACATAAAAAAGGGAGTGGATAAGTATCCGCTCCCTTTTTTATGTAGCTCTATTTGAATAGATTAGTCGTGATGAACACTGTCGCGTAATGCTTTGATCTCATCATGTGCATCAAGTATCTCGTTTTGCTCATTGGTAATCAGCTCGCGTAAAAAGGCGGGTAAGCTTTTTTCGTCGAGTGCCATTTTGTAGGCCTTTACGGTTGCATCTTCTCCAAATTCGCACTCCTCCAAAATATCATGAGTATTGTGTGAGGTAAATGCGGCCTTAACATCCAACCAGGCACGGTGAATTTTACCGCTTACGGTAGTACTTGTTTCAATGTCTTTACCTAACACTTCTACCTCTTTACCCAATTCCGCTTTATAGCGGCGACTATCGTCAATTAAACTTAAAAACAGTGCCCTTAAATCAGTTTCACCATCTTTTAAATCATGCAAGGCGCGGGTATAGCCTTCAATACGGTCATTGTTGATCTGTACCAGATCATTCAATACTTCTGCTGTTGCTTGTGTGTTTTCCATTTTTCAGTTAGATTATATCAATACAACCTATCAATAATTAAATTGTTTAATTTTTAAATAATTAATTATCTAAATAGTAAATCAATATAAAACTTATTGTTTCCCGCGGAACAACGATATCAGCCAGATAATGACTAAAATAACTACAACAACGGCAATTACCCCAACTACGGCCCCTGCCTTAAAAATACCTCCGATAACGGAACAGCCACTAAGAGCAAACATGGCCAGAGCGATTAATAACAAATGTGCGTTTTTCATAATTATGTGTTTATGGTAGATGTATGGAAGGGGGTTATTTTTCCCTTCGAACCAATAAATACAATAATCAGTCCTATTTAAAAAATGGCTTTTATACAGAATTTTATCTTGTTTTAGGGCCGGATTGACCAAAATGGAGCTTTTTTGGGGAGGCAGATTGTATAGCGTTTTATACAGTGCATATCGAACGAAAGAGAAAATAACTATGCAGGTTAAGGCAGAGATCATTAATTTTACCGCCTGTGCTAACAAATATGAGTGATATACTTTTTTCAATAAATGATGCCACAGTGAGGTACCTGAACAATACACTGCTTAAAAACCTCACATTTACCATCAACAATGGACAAAACTGGGCCTTGATAGGCCAAAGCGGATCGGGCAAAAGCGCGCTGCTGCAAACCATAGCCGGGCGTTTTAATATTACGGGCGGAAGCCTTACCTACAACTTCGGACAAAACATAAACAACTCAATATCAGATAATAAAAGCATCGGCATCAACAATAAACTGATTGCCTTGGTTGAACCGAAACACCATTTTCGTAATCTATCCAATACATCTGATTTTTATTATCAACAGCGTTACAACTCGTCCGATTCAGAAGATGCCTTGACGGTTGATAATTACCTGAGTGAAATTAAAGCTATACCGCGCACTGATATATCCTGGACCCTGACCAAAACTCTTGATTTATTGAACCTTAACCAACTGCGCAACAAGCAGTTAATAAAACTATCCAACGGCGAAACCAAACGCTTAATGCTGGCTGCCGCCCTGCTCAAAAATCCCGTTTTACTACTATTGGATAACCCGCTTACCGGGCTCGATGTAAAAACCAGGCAGGAATTTAACGGCATTATAGCGCAGATCACAGCCTCGGGCATCAGTATTATTATGGCTACATCGGTGCATGAAATTCCGGATGCAATAACCAATATTGCGGTGTTGGACAAGGGCAATATTATTGAACAATCAACAAAAGCCAGCTTTAACCCAAGCCTCTTTAAACAAGACATTACCGACCATATTGATAACGCCGAACTTAGTGCTTTACTGAACACAAACAAATCACCAGCTATTTATAATCAGATAGTTAAGATGAATAATGTACACATTCAGTATGGCGAAAAAGTAATTCTTGACAATGTAAACTGGGACGTTAAACCCGGCGACCGCTGGGCATTACTTGGCCCAAATGGTGCGGGAAAATCTACCCTGCTGAGTTTAATTAATGGCGATAATCCGCAGGCTTATGCCAACGATATTGTGCTGTTTGACAAGAAAAGGGGTACCGGCGAAAGCATCTGGGACATAAAAAAGAAGATAGGATTTGTATCGCCCGAGCTGCACCAGTACTTCCCTACAGACAATAGTTGTCTACAGGTCATAGAATCAGGCTATTACGATACATTGGGACTATTCAGACCGAGCAATGCCGACCGCGCGGCTATAGCACTGCGCTGGATGAAAACATTCGAGATAGACCAATACTCCCGCACCTTATTAAAAAATGTACCCGCCAGTGCGCAACGTTTATGCCTGTTGGCCAGGGCTTTAATAAAAAACCCATCGCTATTAATCTTTGATGAACCTTGCCAGGGGATGGACGATCATCAGCAACTGCACTTTAAAAACGTGATTGACACCCTTTGCAAACTAAGCAACGTTACCCTTATTTACGTAACCCATTACCAGCACGAAATTCCAGACAGTGTTGATAAAGTATTACAGCTTGACAAGGGAAAAGTGGTTTAGTCACCTTTCGTCAGTAGCCGTCAGTACATCGTCAGCAACCGTCAGTGTGTCGTCAGCAATCGTCAGTGCGTCGTCTGGTGTCGTCAGTCGCCGAAACTCAATTTTTGAAATCCGGTGCCGAAATATTTTGGTTTGAAACCTTGTTTTTGGGGAGCTGGATTTTCATTTTTTTAACGTCGAAAAAGTCATTCTTTAAATTTCCGATTGCCGAAAATCATGCATAATCAATTTTCATACATCCCGATTTGGCAAAATTTGTAAAATAAGAGCCGAAAACGACACTTTATTTCAAAAAATTTCAGCCAAAGTTTGTTTAAATAAATAAAGATTTGGCCGTGCCTAATAGTTAATACCAGGCTACTACCTACGGCTTTTTTTTCCTATTAATTTCAAACAGTTTACAAACTTTCACATAAGGAAATATTTCCCCAAATTGGGTAACAATCATACAACTTTAAGGAATACTTTATTTACAAAATTTTCAATCTAAAGGCCAACTTTTTAGCAGATTATTACGTAAATGCGGTGATTATTAGAATTTTGGGTATTTTTAGGCGCTTAAATTTCATTAGCACCATTATTGTAAACCCCTATTAAACTTATTCATTTTGAAAACACTGCTACATAAATTTTGTTTGATTGCGTGCTTATTAATTGCATCAAACTATGCAAAAGCGGCCGTATCATTAACAATTACAGGCCTTAACAATGCATCAACAAATGGTGTATCAAGTGGCAATATCGCGTATGGAACTACAGGGGTTGTATTGTATGGCTTTAATGTAACCAACAGTGGTACTACAGCAGCAAGTATAACAACATTCAGGTTTGCAGTTGGTGGTTCGCCAGGCGGCAAGCCGCTGGATCAATATTTTACAGGATTAACACTTTATTCAATTACTAATTCCAATTACGCTGCACCCGTTGGCAAGGTAACCGTAAGCACAACCAATAATGCCTCATCAAATACTTTAGTTATCTCAGGTTTTACGCAAGCCATAGCAGCTAATGGCGGCAGCGTTAACTACTTTATCGTAGCTAATTTTAACGCAATAGTAAATGACCTTCCCTCCACAGAGCAACTTACCTATGCAGATTTAACCAACAGTGGCAGTGTAATAACAGGAACAGCGTCTTCCGTTGTAGGGCAGGCTTTAAATCTTCAGTCACCTATTTTAACGATAGCCAATTATAATACAGGGATTTATACAGGCACTACAGTTTCTGCTAATACTGCGTATAATTTATTTGGCTTTACCTTGTCAGCAACAGGCCCTACGGATATGCACGAGCTGATTTTGGATGTGAGCTTTCCTTTAGGTGGCGAAAATTTCACAGCTGGCTACATAAGCACTATACAACTTTTTGATGCCAGCACAAATGCAGCTGCCGCAAATATCACTGTGCAAAACCAAGGAACAAAAATAGTATTGGATTTTGCCAATGGCTATCAAATTTCCACGGCTAAAAATTACTACGTAGTAGTAACCTTTGTAAGTAGTTTTAAAGATCATAAACCTACAGCCTTTAACATTTGTTACAACGACACGCCAAACCCAAACAGCAATGTATGTAAAACACATAGCGGGTGTATTATTACAAATAGCTATGTAAACGGAGTATCAGGAGGCGCTTGTAGTCAAACTTTTTATGGCAGTCAAACCTACGATTGGACAGGTGAACAGAGTGCTACATGGAACGTGACTCAAAACTGGCGTGTTAACGGTAATACACCAACTGTAGTTCCCGGACAATACGACGCGGTTAGAATCGGCGTTTCTACATCAACAATAACCGGTTCTGGAAGTAATAACGGCCAATCTGCCACATCATTTATATCAAATCCAACAGTAACCGATAACAGGTTATGTAACTCAATAATATTTGGCGTTGCCAAAACATCCTCGGCTACAACCTTAACGGTGACTGGTACAGGTGTATCTTTAACAGTTGGAACGAGCATTACTCAAAACCATAGAGCTGGTGGCGCTACCACAACCACACTTGCAGGTACTGGTAACATCTCGTGTGGCACATTGCAAGTTGGCGACAATACAACTCCTAATTTCGGCGGCAATTTCGTAACAAAAGTTATTTCAACTGTCGCAAATTTAACACTTGGTTCCGATTTGATTTTAAATTCAACAAGCGCTAGTATTTTTATTTTTGGCGTAGCAGATGCGAGTCCGTATTTTTCGTTAGCTGGCGGTACCATGAATATTAATGGTCAAATAGTTACTACTAATCAAAACGTGGCTTTATTTGGCTCTCCCACTGATACTTTTTCAATTGATCTATCCGGCAGTACCTCAGCCACTTTGAACTTGTCAAACCCTACCGCCTTAAATATCGCCAATGCCGCTTACGCCAGCATCGATTTTTATAATGTAGTTTCGGCAGGTACCGGCATAAGTACTGTTAATTATAACGGCGCAAGCCAAACCGTATATAATTCATCTATTACTACAGCCCCCGCTATGTACCAAAACTTAACCTTTTCGGGCTCGGGAACAAAAACCATTGGGCTTGCGGCAGGCGGAACATTAACGGTTGCAGGTGATCTTACAACATCCGGAACATCAACATCTCCCATTATCAACTTCAGTACCTATGCTCCAACTGTAACAATTACTGGCAGTATGCAAGGTGCTGGTGGCACATTATTACAAGGAGCCTCAAACATAACCGTTAACGGCCCACAATTTAATAATGCAGGCGGAACCATGACACTCGGAAGCGGCCCCCTTACCTTTAACGGGTATCAGTTTACTAATAATGCCGGCACTATAACTTCAGGTAGTGGTTTGGTAACATTTGGTTACACAGGTGTGTTTGGCACCACACTTACTACTGTTGCAAACCCTATTACCTTTAACAATGTTTTATTTACCGGTGGCGGTACCAAGACGTTAAGTGCCGGAACTTTTAATTTATCAAGTTCGGGCTTATTACAGGTAACGGCATCCACTACCCTTGCAGCAGGTGGAAATTTAACTATTCTCTCCGACGCTACTTACTCCGGTTCTATAGATAAGCTTACGGCAGGCACAATAACCGGCAACGTAAATGTAAACCGCTATATGACGGGTGGGCTTATCGCACGCAGGGGCTACCGTTTACTTTCCTCTCCGGTACACCAAACAGCAACTATCAACTCACAACAAGCATACGGGTTTACCGACCTGCAAAAAACCACACCTATTACCGGCTATGGTGCATCTGGTACGGCATATAATAGCGTTACCCCTCCAACCAATGGATTTGATATGTCATTATCCGGAAATCCGTCGGTTTTGTATTACTTCGAAAAAGCTACAGACCCAATAAACCAGGTAATTGCAAATAGCGATTATAAAGGTATATCTACCATAAATGAGCTTTTACCCGTTGGAAACGGCTTTTTATTCTTTTTCAGGGGTAACAGAAGCCCAACAGGGGTTAACGGCATTAATAAAACCACCACTACGGCAGTACCCGAAAATACTACCTTAAACTGGACAGGCGTACCTAACCAAGGCAACATTACCGTTAATTTCCCTGCAGAAAGCTCGGTGCAAACCGTAAGCGGCCATATTGTATATGTAACGCCCACTGCAACTGATGCTGTATTTAAATATAACACTTCTACGCCTGCATCAGCTAACGATGGGCTACACCTGGTAGGTAATCCCTACGCCTCAACCATCGATCTCGATAAAATTACTGTTACGAATCCAAATAACAATTTCGTTTATATGCTGAATAACAGCGGGGTATTTGGTGTTTATTCGCGAGGTGCGGCTACTCAATACACGTCGGCAAGTTTATTAAACAACGGTGTAGGCCGCTATGTGCTGGCCGGGCAGGGTTTTATGATCCAGGGAAAATCCAATAATACCACCACCCTGCAGTTTACAGAAGCCGCTAAAGTGACCAATATAAACGTTAACGGCAGTACCGGCGGCAATGGGTTACCAACTACCTTTAAAGCGCATACACCGCAGGTGCTTGCAATGGCCAACAAGGGTGCTATGGATGTACCAACCCTGGCAGCAATAACTACAGATGCCGCAGTTGCACCAGCTGTTGCCGAACCATCAATTGTACACATAACTTTATCGCTTGATTCTGATAACATGAATGAAACGGTAATTCAGTTTGGCGATAAAAGCAATGCCGGTAACAATAAATTTAATGATCAGGAAGATGCTATTTACCGCAGCGGGCTTTCGCAAACAACGTTTTTAGCAAGTTACACCGCCGATAGCAGACCATGTATCATTAATACCATGGGGGCCATTGATACCATTAAAAGTATTCCTTTATATGTAGAGGGAAAAACCGACGGTTTGTATAAGTTGAAATTTACCGGCGCATCGGCAATTGACGGCCGTTATGTTTTATACCTGGTAGATCATTTCATGAAAGATTCGCTTGATCTATCGGCCAATGATACCTACAACTTTAACCTGCAAAGAGGCAACGCGCAAACCTTTGGCGCAACCCGTTTTGAACTTGTAAAACATAAAAGCGGCGTACAATATAACCTGCTTGGCTTTAACGGCGCTAAAAAAACAGGTTCGGTTGTACTTAACTGGAAAACCGAACATGAGGGTACTTACACCATGTTTGCCCTGCAGCGCAGCACCGACGGCGGTAAAACTTTCATCACCATTGATTCTTTAGCATCCGACGGATCTGGCAGTTATACCATGACGGATATTAAACCCGCAAACGGTACAAACCAATATCGTTTGGTACAAACCGTAGGGCTTGATCCAAGCGCGTTATCTAAAATTGTGATCATTGGCTATCAGCCTCCCGGAAATGATAATTTAATTGCTAACTTTGATTTGTATCCTAACCCTTCTGTTGATATCATTAAGCTAAGACTTAACAACGTAACACAAGGAAAGCTATCCATAAAAATTTATAATGTGGATGGCCGTGTAGTAAGCAACTCAAAGGCAAATGCCGGCGGCACAATAAGCCAGGATGTGAGTAACCTTTTACGTGGAGGATATGTACTTGAGGTAAGCAATGCCGATGGCAGTTATTATGCTACTAAAAAGTTCTCGAAATTGTAAGTGTGGGTGATGATATATACGGTTAACATGAAAAAAATCAGTCTTTATTTATTTGCTACTTTAAGCGTTGTTCTATTAAATATTGTAACAGTTATGGCCGATCCGGGTGGTAGCGATCCTCTGCCCTGCGATCCGGATGATCCGAATTGCCCGTTGGATACCTGGGTTATTGTACTTGTAGCCGCTGCCCTTATTGCTGCTGTTATTCATTTACAACGCAAGCAAAAAGCATTGCAGGCTTAACATTACAGGCTTAAGCTATAACACATTAGCTATAAAGCTGCTTATATCATTTATTAACAACATTGGCCTTGCAAGTGCCATAACCGTATACTACCAAATAAAAATCCCTTTGAGCTTTAGGCCCAAAGGGATTTTCTTATTTATGCTATCAGTATAAAATAGCTTATACTTTCTTTGAATTAGTACTTGTTTGGTTTAGTTGAAACTGCTCTAACACGCCGGCAACAACTTTAGGAAGTTCTTTGATAGTTTGTTTGGGGTTATGCAATTCGCCTACGCCAAAGCCGCGCCATACCAGTTTACGGGTGTTACGGTCAATTATATCAATGATAAGGGTACCTTCTTTATAGGGTACACGGGCATAGGTACCGCCACCGTAGTAAGGGAAACCCCAGCCACCATAGCCACCGCCGTAAAACGACCGGTAACCCCAGCCGCCGTAGCCACCGCCCCAACCCCAGCCGCCCCAGCCACCATAAAGGCCGCCGTAGTAGGTAGGATAAAATTCTGTTTTAACACCACGACCGGTTACTGTTGAATAGCTCACCAACAAATCGGGCTCGCGTTCCTGCAGTTTAAGGCCTTTGGTTTGTAGCGCGGTAATTGCGGCGTCTTTAACACGCTCGTCTGCCACTTCTTTTTTAAGCACTGCGCCGGCATGGTCGTTTTGCAGGTTAGGAGGTAACCAGGCAAAAGTACGGTATCCTGAAAGATCGGTTTTATTACGTGCTGCGGTATAATAATTGTAGCTGCTGCAAGCAGATAGGGCCGATACCAGCAAAATTACCAGCCCAAGGTTAATAGTTCTTTTCATGACGATTTAACTCCCTTATATTTAAGTGTTAGACTACTAAACAACGAAAGGTTTAATTTAAATATTATTTATTTTAAATTAATTAATTGCGCGTATAATTTTTCGGTGGGCAGCCCTACAACGTTTGTGTATGAGCCATTTATGCGCACAATACCTATTAAGCCTATCCGCTCCTGAATACCGTACGAGCCGGCCTTATCAAGCGGACTATACTCGGTTACGTAACTGGTGATCTCCTCCAGGCTTAGCTGCCTAAAAAACACCTCGGATACATCAAAAAATGTATTGTATTTACCATTATGCAACAGGCAAACACCCGTAACAACCAAATGTACCTTGCCCGACAGCATTTGCAGCATTTCAATGGCGTGGGCGGGCGTTTCGGGTTTGCCGAGGATGAGCCCGTCGATACAAACAATGGTATCGGCAGTGAGCACTACTTCATCATTGATAGTCTGGTCAAATGCTTCGGCCTTTTTGCGGGCAATGTAAACGGCAACCTCCTGCGGGGTAAGTCCGTCAGGATATGATTCATCAACTTCCTTTAGCACAACTTCAAAATCCAGATCCATCAGCCTTAACAACTCCTGCCTGCGTGGCGATTTTGATGCGAGGATGATCTTGGGAATATTCATGGGACTTTTAGATAAAGGACGAAGGATTTTTAGATTAAGGACAAATGACTATTGGATAAAAGATCTCAAGGTAGCACAAAACCCTTTTGACTTTTTAATTTTTACTTTTGACTTTAAAAACCTACCAGCTATACGCCTGCTCGCTCATCCACTTATCCTGCACTTTGAGTACTTTTTCGATGATATCGCGTGCGCAGCCTTTGCCACCGCCATAGGGCGATACGTAGGCACTTACGGCCTTAATTTCTTCAACGGCATCGGCAGGGCAAACCGGTAAGCCGGCCAGCTTCATCACTTCCAGATCGGGAATATCATCGCCCATGTACAACACATTGGTGGCAATAATGGCCTTCTCCTCCAGGTAAACCTTAAACCTTTGCGATTTGGTATGTGTACCCATATATACATCCTGAATCCCCAAACTGTTTAACCTGTAAATAGCACTTTTTGATCTGCTGCCAGATATTGCGCAAACATTATAACCGCATTTAACGGCCAGCTGTAGGGCATAACCATCCTTAATATTAAAGGCCCGGCTTTGCTCGCCGCTATCGGTCACAAAAACAGAACCATCGGTAAGCACGCCATCCACATCAAAAATAAACGTGGTAATATCTTTTAATTTATTCAGGAACGATTCCACCAGAGTAGTTGTTGAATTAATGAATTATTGAATTTACAGTAAGCCCGGCTTCAATTATAACGGCTTTGCAAATCATGCAAACCGCCAACTGAAAACTGCTGGCTATTGATTATCCCGCCACTCATAAACCCAGGCCGACTGGATCTGCTCCAAGTGACCTTCGTTTGATTCGGCTTTGGTACCGGCAAAGTTTGGCAGCGTTAACACCCATTCCAAAAGTTCGGTAAAGCGGATGCGGTATATTTTTGATTCGTCGAAATCGGCACCAAACTTCTCGTAAAGCTCAATGGCAATATCTTCGTAATCATTCCAGTGAATTGGCAGGGCAAATTTATTGTCGCTCATTTTATCAGGTTGCGCGTAATATGTTTTACGCAGTACGTTTATTGTATGGTTAATATCATCACTAATTTTACGCGTAACGCAGCAGCGCCGGGCGTAAAACCGGCTTAATGGCCCAGGAACTGATTTTGATCGGGCAGGGTAACTTCAATATCCCCGTCTATAACTACACACTGGCAGCCCAAACGCGAGTTTATACGCGGATTAACCGCCCTGTCAATAAAATCTTCTTCTTTATCAGCTATTTCCTGGATGTTATCCATCCCTTTGTTTACGTAAACATGGCAGGTGCTGCATCCGCAAACGCCGCCGCAATTATGCTGTAACTCAATGCCATTCTCCAGGCAAACGTCTAATACAGATTCTCCCTCGGCTATAGGCAACTCAATGGTTTCGTGCCCCTTTTCCTCAAAATTTATCTTTAATTTAAAAATATTCATTTAAGCAAAAGTAACAAAATTACTTAGCCCCGTGCCCATCAACATTGTTTTTGATAATACCCTGACTTAACAGCTCATATAGCTCCTTTAATTGAGGAGTATCATTCAACATTTGCAGGTGATTGTTCATCGTTTGCTGATCGTTACGTACGGCAGGGCCGGTTTGCACATCGGCAGGCAGGTGTTCCTGTACTTTTTGGGCCGTTTCCAGGATAAGCGGACGCAGCATATTAAAGTCCATATTATGCCCCGCAAGTAGCTGTTGTGCAGCCGAATACAAATAATTTGGAAAATTACAGGCAAACACGGCGGCAAGATGCAATATTTTTCGTCCGGCCGAGTTAATGCTGTAAACATTGTTGCTAACGGTTGCTGCAAGCTGCTGTATATCAGTATATATAACTTCATCAGCAGCCTCAATACAAAGCGGAACGGTGAAAAAATCAAGTTCGCGGCTTTTGCTGAATGTTTGCAGCGGATAAAGTACCCCTGCTTTACCGGTATATGCCAAAAGCGTATCTAAACCGGTAGCGCCAGATGTATGTACTATTAACTTTTGATATATAGCCAGGTTTTTCGCTACATGGGCTATGGCATCGTCTTTTACCGATATTATAAACATGCCGGTATCGGGGTTGATATGGGCAAGGTTATCTATCGCTTCGGCACCAACATGATAGGCCAGCAAGCTTGCGTGCTGTATATCAGGACTATATACCTGCACTATGCGGTGCCCGGCGTTTTTAAATGCCGCCGCCAGGTGGGTTGCAACATTGCCAGATCCTATTATTGTTATGTGCATAAGATTTTTACAATTAAAGTGATTTACCACAAACTACCGATTACATATTTCTGTATTTTAGTAAGCATCATCTAATACGCCATGAAAATACTCAAAGTAAGCATAATAATTATAATATTTCTTGCTGGAGCAGCCTCATTAATATTATATGGTTTTTATAAATATAATAATAAAGAGAAAAAAACATTAACTGATGCCGACAGGGCAACCATAGCTGGCAAATTTATAAAATTAAGCCAGGGAGTTACCCATTATGAGCTTAGTGGTCCAAAAAATGGCGAGGTGGTGATACTTGTGCATGGCTTTAGCGTGCCATATTATATATGGGATGGCACTTATGAATACCTTGTTAAACAGGGTTACCAGGTATTAAGATATGACACCTACGGTCGCGGTTATTCAGACAGGCCGGAGGTTGTTTACGATAAAGAACTTTATAACAATCAGTTACTGGAGCTTATTACCCGGCTAAAGTTGCAGGGTAAGGTAAACCTGGCCGGCATATCCTTCGGTGGCGAAATAATTACCAACTTTACCTGCACCCATCCCAACCTCATAAACAAGGTGATACTTATTGACCCCGGATATGGCAATGAAAAACCCGTAGCCCCTAAATGTTTTACCCTTTATAACGAAGCCGTAAACTCAAACGCACGTGCAAACGGACAGCTTGATGATTTTAAATATCCTAAACAACACGCCGGTTGGGTTGATCGCTACTTACCGCAAATGCAATACAAAGGGTTCCGCAACGCGCTGGTATCTACCTTATATGATTATCAAAGTAATGGCCGCCAAAGCAATGCCTGCCTGAACAGCGCCAATAAACCTGTTTTGCTGATATGGGGTAAGGATGATAAAACCGTTCCCATCCGCTTTAGCGATTCTATCCGCAGCGTACTAAAAGTCGACTTTTTCCCGGTAGCCGACGCAGGTCATCTCCCCTACCTCGAAAAACCCGACACGGTAAACGCTAAGATTCTTTCGTTTTTGAAGGAAGGGTAAAATCTTCCTAAATTATCGCCATGAAAGCTATCCTTTTTTCATGCCTGTTTTTTATGATTAAGCTTGGTTGCTATGCAAACACCAGGGATCACGCACTTGTACAAGATACAATTAAACTGCATAAAGCAAAAAAGAAGACTGTTCATGATGATACTGTTTACCCCAGAAGCTCCTTAAAGGGTTATAAACCTTATTTTGACAACTGCCACTTTACCAATCAATACACTGCGGCGCAGCGTTTAAAAATGTACCCGTTTGCTGTAGCCGCAAAAATATTAGCGGTATCATACTTTGGCGGCGGTGAGCCTAATCCTGATATTGTATTAGACGGTAAACCTCAACCGATACGCAGCGCGAGGGAAGATAATTTTTATAAAGGACTTATAATTAACAACCGCCGGATTGATTATTCAACTCTTTTCGGCGTAAAAACGTTGAACCCTACCCAGATCAACAACCTCACCAATATCCTTTTTAACTATGAATATACGGGTATGAAGAACTACACGATCATTGGCCATGCCGCTTGTTTCGATCCGCGTAATTCCATCATATTTCTTGACAAAAACGACAACGTGATCGATCACCTGGATATCTGCTTCAACTGCCATCGTTCTGAATCACCATCATATAAGATAAACGTAGGCGTTGAGTGCAGGCAAAAATACGATATGCTCAGTAATTTTTTTGTAAGTGTGGGCATTTCCTATGGAGCAGCAGATGAATCCAAATGGAAATCGCCATTGGATAGTATTAAGCGATAAGTTTGATGAAATCAAGTCATTGCGAGGCACGAAGCAATCTCTAAGCTATTACAATCGGCTCTGCCTATTTGTGGACTCACCCCGGCTACGCTTCGCTGGCCTACCCTCTCTTCAGCTTTGCTGGAAAGAGGGTGAAGACATTTTTTCACCTCTATATATACCTCTTAACTCGGTACTTGCGCTCGTTTGTAACGAGTGCTTAACACAGTCACGCGATTGTATCGCGAAGAAGCGTCGCAGACGCAAAAACACTTTAAGCACTCGTTACAAACGAGCGCAAAGGCATGAAGATATTTTCTTTCTTTTTTTCTAACATAAAACTTTAAACATCCCCCTCTTTCCGCCGAAGGCGAAGAGAGGGGGACCAAGCGCAGCGATGGTCGGGTGAGTAATCTGCGCCCTACACTCCCAATTTCTCCGCCCAACCCAATCCATCAGGTAAATCATCCTTGCTAAATTCAATATGGATAACGCGGCGTTTTTTGTTGTTAACGGTGCGGTTTGAGGCGTGCATGAGCAGAGGGCGCATAATCATAATGCCGCCGGCTTTTACGTTGCAGGTGGCTTCTGTTTCGGTATTCCAGTCGATGGTATCGGGGCGATAGATGTCTTTTTTGTGCGATTCGGGGATCACTTTGAGGGCACCGTTATTCTGGTCGGTATCGTCGAGGTGTATGCGGATGGTAAAGTTGTTTTGCAGGATGGCAAGCGGTGGCTGTACGCCAAAACTGTTTTGCTTTATCGTCCAGGGGCCGTAGCCGGGTTGTTCGGCCTTTTTGTCCACGGCGATAGTTAAATCCTGGTGCCAGGCTACAAACCAGTTACTAAGTTCGGGCTTATCAAAGTAAATGGATTTTACGGCAAAGTAGCTGCTGCCAAACAACGTACTGATAAGCGTTTTTAAATTGCTGTTAAAAACTAAAGGAACTACCTGCGGTAATTCCTTTAAAAACTGCCGTATGGCAAACAGATCGTCGGTTTTGCGAAAAGCCGGGTTCGAGTGATCGGCCCCGGCTATTATAGCGAGGATGCCTTCACATTCGGCATCGGTATAAACATCATTAACAATGGCGAAACCATCATTTAAAACATTGCTTTGATGCGCTGGGTATTGATTATCCACAGCGTATTTTAAACGGCTTTAAGTTCCTTTTTCCGGCGAAGTATCGACAGGAAGAACCCGATAACCATAATGATTGTACCGGCCCAAAAGAAGTTGATATAAGGAAACTGAATGGCTTTCATTACAATGAATTTCTTTTTGCTTTCGGGCTGCTGATATACCATTATCTCTACCTTCTTTTTCTCCGGAAGAACCTTGCTGAAACGCAGTTTTAAACCTGCATCATCAACCTTGCGGGCAAAATCAAACACATTACCATTGCGTATCATGTAAATAGGTACCGACTCGTACTTTTTACCATGCGATACTATTTCAAGGTTGGCGCCAATTACTACATCGCTGGCAGTAACGGTAATGTTCTCTACCTTGGCTTCTTTATTAAGACCTTTAACCAAAATATAGCCATCACGATATCTGATGGTATCGCCCGGTGCAACCTCATGGCTTACAGGGGCATCGTAGTTTTTATCGTCGTTACCCTCGTCATGCGCGCCGGCATTGTTAGCCTCTTCGCCATCGGCAAGCGGCGCGGGATAAAACATGGTGATATGCGTATACATATCGTGAAATAAATAATGTTTGGTATCTGGCGATGCAGACATTTGCCCGCGGCTGATCAATGCTTTTGGTTTCAGCACAAACTCATTTTCTACTTTACCGTCGGCACCTATTTTTTTATAATCAACCTTAAAATAGTGATTTGGACTGGAGATGGAATCGCCTATGTAGCTTACCAGATAGTCGCCCATTTTTACAGGCTCATTCAGGTATACCAATATATTTTCACGTGGATTTTGTTCTTTGGCAAACTCCGGTGAAAAACCTTCGCCGGTATTGTTTATGGAAATCACTTTGCTGGTACCCGCGGCTATCAAAGCCCCTATCATCAGGAAACCAAAACCGATATGCGCAACTGCCGAACCAGCAAGTTTAAACTTGCCCTTAAATGCATCGGCCAGTACCTTACCATTGGCAATAACCGAATAAGCCGAACCCCACATCACCAATATAAATACCACGTTCATTTTGTAAATGCCGGTTACATAAACAATAAGCGCGGTTATTAAGGCAGCAAAAAGCAGGTAGATACCCGTGGTAAGGAAAAAGCGGGTTACATCTGTTTTTTTGTATTTTAAAAACTGGGTAAAGCCGGTAAGTAAGGTAACCACAAACGCAAACGACGACTGGATTACATTGTAATGCTTAATAATATCTGATGGCGGCGCTATCTTGGTGCCAAACATGGCATTCCAAACGGGCACCGATGTTACTACCAATAAATGGAAGCAGGATAAGCCCAAAAATACCGAGCCTACAAACATCCAAAACTCGCGCGAGTAGGTTTCTTCATCTTTTTTAGTAATTGGCAGTTCTTTCCACCTTTTCACTAACAGCACTACAGAGAGTACCAGGAATATTAAAACGCCAAGAACCAATTGCCAAAACATTCCATTATCGGTAAAGGAGTGTACCGAAGTATCGCCCAAAATACCGCTGCGCGATAGGAATGAGGTATACCAAACCATCACAAAAGTTATCAGCACTAAAAATGTGGCTGTAAAGTAAGAGTGGCCTGTGTTTTTATAAACAATAAGTACGTGTACGGCAGCAACCATCGTGATCCACGGGAAAATAGAAGCATTCTCTACCGGATCCCAGGCCCAGAAACCGCCAAAATTAAGCGACTCATAAGCCCAAAACGAACCCATGATAACACCTGTACCCAATATCATACAGGCAAACAAGGCGTATGGTATAGCCTGAGCTACCCACTCCTTATATCTCTTTTGCCAAAGCCCCGCTACGGCGTAGGCAAATGGAACCACCATAGATGCAAAACCAAGGAACAGAGTTGGCGGGTGAATCACCATCCAATAGTTTTGAAGGGTGGGGTTCATGCCCTGCCCGTCTTTTATAAAAGAAAGATAATTAGCATTAGAGAAGATAGGGTAATCAAGCGCGTTCCTGAGCAATAAAAATGGCGAACTACCTATTCTTATACCAAATATCTCTACACCAAGTACCATTGTACCAAGCACCACTTGCGAAAAGGCTACAACCGTCATTACCGGGCGTTCCCATGATTTAGCCCTCCAGATGAGCACGTTACCTAATACAGCCTGCCAAAAGGTCCACAGCAGAAAGCCGCCCTCCTGTCCGTTCCAGAAACCAGATACTATATAGTAAACAGGTAAGGAGCGCGAGGTATAGGCCCAGGCGTAATGGTACTCGAAGTAATGGTTGTATATTACATAAAACAGGCAGGTGCCCATACCCAAAATAGATAATGAGTTGAGGTAAAAACCTATACGGCCCAGTTTATGCCAGCTGCTGTTGGGTTTTAAAGCATCATCGGTAGTGGCAAAATAGTAGCTGATAAATGATAAAAGGGCTGCGCCAAAAGAAAGAACGATAAAAAACTGGCCAATATGCCCCGGTAAAAGGTGTTCGCCTTTAAAAACTGTATCCATAATTAGATTAGAGTGATTAGTATCAAGTAGTCAGTATCAAGTATCACGACTTGTTAAATGCGGCATTTAAAACCAGTAAAAAAATCTTGATACTTGATACTAACTACCTGATACTAACTATAAACTGGCTTGTTTAGCCTTAACTTCTGTAACTTCTAACTTGTCCTGCGTATATTTCGACGGGCATTTCATCAAAATTTTGGAGGCATGAAATTCGCTGCCTACCATATTGCCGGTTAGCACCAATTGCTCGCTCCGCTCAAAATCTTCGGGCTTTGTACCGGTAAAAACAACCTTGCGCTCCTCGCCTTTATTATCCTTCATGTAAAACGCAAAGTAATTGGCATCCTTAGTGGCATCATAAACCAACTCTTTTGATTTATTAAGATGACCAATAATATGCAGCTCGCTGCTGGTTTTCTCAGCATCGTTAAAAGAGCCGTATGTACTTGTATTAGAGTAAACACTAATGATAACCGCTATAGCAATGGCTATAACTACAAGACCAAAAATTGAACTTTTTTTCATCTGCGGTTTATAAATTATAAATAGAATTGCAAAAATACAAAACGAACCGCTAATAATGTTTATTACAAGCCATATATCTTATTTAGAATCATTATTGACAGGGAAGGTAAAAGGGAAAAGGCGAAAGGTTAAAGGGGCTGTCACCTTGAGCTTGTCGAAAGGTCGCGCGCAGAGGCCTTTGCCCACTATGCTTCGACAGGCTCAGCATGACACCTCTTTAGAGACTTACGAAGTTTTAAAAACTTCGTAAGTCTTAACAGTCGCGGGCTCCCCATTCACCAAACCAGCTTATACCCTACCCCGCGTATATTAATGATCTGGATGTTGGGATCAATAGCGAGGTGGCGGCGTAGCTTGGTGATAAACACATCCAAACTGCGGGCATTAAAAAAGCTGTCATCGCCCCAGATGGTTTGGAGCAGGGCCTTACGGTTAATAACCTGATACTGGTCTGCACATAGCATTTTCAGGATATCGCTTTCGCGGGCTGTTAGCTGTGTGATATTTATACCTTGTTGTATATTGTTTTTAGATGAATTGAAAACGATGCTCCCTATCTGGTAATTTTCATTTACCGGTTTTGCTTTTGGCGCCACCAGCAGGCGGTTATCACTCAGCAATACCCGCATCCGCACAATCAATTCCTCAACACTGAAGGGTTTTTTGAGGTAATCATTGGCACCATGCTCAAACCCGGCAACTACATCCTTTGGCTGCGAACGGGCAGTAAGGAAAATAATGGGCGTTATTTTATCTATTAAGCGTACCTGCCGGGCTACCTCGAAGCCATCCATTTTGGGCATCATTACATCAAGCGCTAAAATATGGGGCTTATTGGCTTTGTACTTTTGCAGGGCCTGCTCGCCATTGGCACAAAGTATCACCTCAAAATTGCTTACCTCCAGGCTTTCGCGCACTATGTGCGCAAGAGAAAGCTCGTCTTCGGCCAGTAATACGCGTATTTTATCCATTTGTTAAAGGTATGGTTACTGTAAATTCGGTGCCGGCATTCACTTCACTTTTTACGGTAACATTGCCGCCATGTGCCTCTACAATATATTTAACATAGTTTAGGCCCAGTCCGGTACCTTTTACGTTATGCACATTACCGGCGGGCACTCTGTAAAACTTACCAAATATATGTTTAATATGAGCCTGCGAAATACCAATACCATTATCCTTAATGCTAAATACCGCGTTGCCGCCGCTTTTTGTCAGATCGATAGTGATAACTACCGGTTCTGTTGAATATTTAACGGCATTATCTAAAATATTACCCAGTACGTTCCTGAAATGCAGTCTATCTGCATCAATAACATCGATGTTATTTTTATTGGTATAGGTGATGCTGATTTCCTTATCTGTTTTTAATTTCTCTGCAGATATAAGCTCATTCAGCAGATCATCAATCTTTATAGCTTCTTTAACCAAACTGATCTCTTTATTATCAAAGGCGGCTATGTTCAATACTTTGCTCACCAGGTCATTAAGGCGGGTAAGTTCGTTGCGCGATGTTTGCAAATAGCGCTGTGTTTTTTCGGGATCGTTAAGGGCGTTGTATTTTTGTAGCCCCTCAATTGCAACAGTAATAGTGGCTATGGGGGTTTTAAGTTCATGCGTCATGTTGTTAATGAAATCGTCCTTTAGTTCAGTCAGCCTTTTTTGGTGAACGATGGTACGGATGATGTAGTAAAAACAAAATATGGTGAACAAAATAAGCAGCCCGGATAGTACCAGCACTTTTACCATCTCGTTTAAAATACCAAACTGCGGATTTCTGAAGATAGCCCGTACATATAAATGATCAAAAATAGTATTGTCAACGAACACAAAGCTATGATAATCGTAGGGCTGTTCGTTAGTTTCGCTATAGCGCAGTTCATCTGCATGGTGCGGATCGGCAGGCTTGGCGGGTATCGGCTTAGTTGAAAACACCAGCTCAAACCTGGTATGCGGATGCATTTTACGAAGTTCGGCAGCATAGTATTTATGTAGTTTAATGCTATCAGCCTGACGATAATTTGGAGGCATTTCATAGATACCGCTTTCAATTATTTTATTGTGGGCCATTACGCTGTCGCTTGGCTCGTTGCTATGGGCTTTTAAAAAGGCATCCAACACGTTCATGTTTGCCGATATATCATCTGAGCCTAATATAGACACCAGGTTACCCATCAGTTGTGGCACATAAAACGATGCTTCGGTAAGCACTTCGGCCCTGGTTGCGTTACGCGGTAGCTTTTGTCTGTAAAAGTCATACACATTACTGGTCATTTGAAATGGTAAAAAACCTAATTTACTACCAAACGTAATACTCAATTGCTTATGTACAGTATCCGCCTCGTGCGCGGTATCTATTTTAATAAAAAAACCTTTGGCCGACAGGCGCTTTACCATCACTACCCTTATCGAATCGAAATAGTCTTTTTTACAGCTATCCAGGGCCCGCTGCATAACGATGTTAATATCGCTATCAAATTGTTGCTTGTTTACCTTAAAGGCATTAAAACTCCAGTAAACCTGAAATACAATGATGCCAGTTAACGATAAAGCTATTAAAACTAATACTACCTTAAGTTTCCTTTTCATGATTATTGATTGCTTAAAGTAAAAGTAATTGTGCGTAAAGCAACTATACTTATCTGTTAACAATCGTTAACATTAAATAAAAATACTTAAGGTTGACGCCGGAATGGAAAATTGCTATATTCAATAAAAGCTTTTAAGCATGAACACCAAACCAATAATTAAACCCGAATGGATTCCTGCAGCATACAGCGGGATTAACGATACGGTGAAAGTTAAACCGGCTGAGGGTATTGTTGGTGTTCCTTTTTATAAAAGGTTGAGGGAGAAGGGTAACAAAAAGAGGTAAGCTTTTTAGGCTTACCTCTTTTTATAATGTTTGTCATTGCGACGTAGGAAGCAATAGCTTTATCCACTTTGTCATTCTGAGGTACGAAGAATCTATTCGCAGACTTATATATCGCTTAATAGATTCTTCGCTATGCTCAGAATGACAAAATTTATTAATTGCTTCGTTCTCGCAGCAATGACATAAGATTATAAGGCCATGACCCAATGACAGCGAAGCGCAATGACCAATGAGCAATGACCTAATCCTTACGGCCAGATGCCTAAGTTTTGGTATGATACCGCTATTTTGTTGATGGCGCCTACCATTGCGGCACTGCGCAGGGTACCAATAGCCGGGTTGCTTTTGTAAGTTTCCCTTATCTCATGGTACGAGCGTATCATCGTATCCTCTAATCCAGAGTTTACCAGTTCAAGCTCAGAGGCACCTTTAATGATGGTTGAACGCTGCATTGGCGTTAATGAGGTACCGGTGATGCCTTCAACCATGTTTACCAGGTTAAGGTTTGAGTTTTCTTCAAACCTGCGGTTCATTCTGCCGAAAGCCACGTGGCTAAGGTTTTTCAACCACTCGAAGTATGATACCGTTACACCACCCGCATTGGCATACATATCGGGAATGATGATGCCGCCATTGGCATAAAATATAGCTTCGGCTTCTGGCGATGTTGGTCCGTTTGCACCTTCGGCAATAATCTTTGCCTGTATGTTGCGGATGTTGTCTTCTGTTATCTGATTTTCTAACGCAGCGGGCACCAGGATATCACATGGCTGCTCCAGGCCTTCCATAGTATTTTTAAATTCCTTTTTGGCACCTGCATAACCAAGGATAGATCCGGTTGCTTTACGGTGCTGAAAAACGGCTTCTATATCCAAACCGTCTTCGTTATAAATAGCACCTTCAAACTCGCACAAGCCCACTATCAGCGCGCCAAACTCGGCCAAAAACTTCGCCGAATAGTAACCCACGTTACCTAAACCTTGTACAATAACCTTTTTGCCGGCCAAACCTGGCAACAGGCCTATTTTTTGCATATCCTCGCCAAAGCTCACACACTCGCGTATGGCAATTGCCACACCACGGCCGGTGGCCTCTCTCCTGCCCGCGATACCGTGTAATGCAATTGGCTTGCCTGTTACTGCTCCCATAGCATCCAGCTGACCAGGGTTCATGGTGGCATAGGTATCGGCAATCCAGCTCATTTCGCGTTCGCCGCTGCCGTAATCCGGTGCGGGTACGTCAATGCTGGGGCCAATGAAATTTTTCTTGATCAGTTCTACAGTATAACGGCGGGTAATGTTTTCCAGCTCGCTTACGGTGTAGTTTTTAGGGTTAATTTTGATGCCGCCTTTTGCGCCACCAAAGGGTACATTTACAATGGCGCATTTGTAGGTCATGAGGGCAGCAAGTGCCATTACCTCGTCCTCGTTCACCATTTCGCTGTAGCGGATACCGCCCTTGGTTGGCGATTGGTGGTGCGAGTGCTCTACACGCCAGGCGTCAATAACCTCAAAACCATTGCCCCTGCGTATCGGGAAACGGAAGCGGTAAACGCTGTTACATGATTTAATCTGGTCTAATAAACCGGCATCATGTTTTGTAAACTGCGCGGCGTAATCAAAGTTTTTACATACGTCGCCAAAAAAATGGGTATCCTCGTCAGCAACTAAAATATTCGTAGCCATAATTAATGTATAAATATTAAACTCTTAAAAAAGTGTGCAAATTTGGTACTATTTTTATCAATATTGCAAATATTTTATCGTTAGTGTTATCCTTACACCTTATTACAATGGCTCAAAAACTATGTTTAAACAACATAGGTAAATTTTTTAGACTACTTTTCTTTTTCGATTTTTTTTAATCGACGGTCTATCGAGAACAGGTAAATAGCCAGTCCAGCAAAAATAATGGCTATTGTAAGCACCACAACGTATATTTTGCCAGACTTGTACAGCTCTTCGGCCATATCAACAGGTGCCTGCGTTTGCTGCGCAAACGCGCTTACAAAACTCATTACCAGTAAAAGTAAAACTGTAACCTTCTTCATTAATTTATATCGTTCTTTTTATACTCAATTAAACGGATGCGGTAGCGGATAGTTGCTATCCATACGGCTAAAAAACTCCAGCCCAGCATAGCCGGGTAAAACACGGCACGCATACGGCCATCCAGATCATATTTACCAAACGCCGGATTACCGCCGCTGCCGGGGTGCAATGAATCTGTCATCCGCGGTAAAACAAATATCAGCACTATCATGATAGGGAAAGCGAAGATATTGTAGATGGCCGCAATTTTGGCGCTCTTTTGTTCCTCATCAATGGAGTTACGCAGCACCACGTAGGCACAATACAGCAAAAAGGCAATGGCAGCGCTGTTTTGCTTAGGATCGCCGCTCCAGAACTCGCCCCAGGTAAACCTTGCCCAAAGCATACCGGTTAGCAGACCGAGCGCATAAAAAAACAGGCCTGTGTTTACACATTCTACAGCGGCCATATCGTCTTTCTGATCGCCTTTGTACAGGTATTTTATGCTATAAAAAACCGACATCACAAACACCGACAGCATGGCCATCCACATAGGTACGTGGAAATACAGGTTACGGATGGTTTCGTTAAGGATTGCCTTGGCGGGTACGCCCAGTAAAAATCCGGCTATAAGGGTGTAAAAAATAAGGATCACTACCAGTACCTTCCACCACAACTTGGTCATTTGGCGTTGTAAAAACCTGTAAAAGGTAAGTCCGGCAGCAAAAATCCAGCTCCAAATTTGATTAATAAGTTTCATATGATTTATGCGGCCAAAGGTAGGCAATTTGGTCATTATGTCATTAGTCATTATGTCATTTAATTTGGTCATTACACTGCGCTGTCATTGGTCATTAGGTCATTCGTAAAGCGATATACCAAAACAATTACCAATGACAGCGCAGTGAAATGAACCAATGACAGCGCAGCGGAATGACTTAATGACAACAAAGTGAATGACCAAATGATTAATCCCCCGGCTCGTAATCAACCGGCAGCAGATCGGCCAGTTTGGCTTTGGACCATGTGCCTTCATAAAGCGGACTTGGGTTTGATATTACTATCCCGTTCATATCAAACAAAAAGTAACCCTTGTACAGCGTAACTACGCTGGTTTCGAAGTTTTCCATATCCAGCGGACGATAAATATCTTTAAATTCCGTTTCCTCGTGCTTTTTGGTATACACCACATATAAATAATGCGGGGCTGTAATGGCATAAATGCCCGACTGTGCCGTGCTGCGCAATATCTCGAATCCTTGATACGGCAAGCGCACCAGGTTTTCCTGGTACCATTTTGTTAGGTTGGCCAGTTTGTACCAACGCATCAGGGAATCGCGGTTGGTACGGCTAAAAAACTTTATTTTCTGCTGGATCACCTCGTCCGATGGGCGTTCTTTATTGAGGTAGCGGGTATAATCATGCACCTCAAAACCTTCCTGGGTTAGCTTATCTTTATATAACGACCGGTAAAAATGCTGCGCCGAACCATAATATGATTCCTCACGCTTCAATTTCCAGATCTTTTTTTGCTCAACAGTACCCGGCAATTGCTCAAAAAGTGCCTTACCTGCATACCTGATGGTATGCTCAATACCATCGCTCACAAATTCCTTTAGTAAAAATTTGGTTCGATAACCCAGGGCCCGGTTTTCCACAACCAAAAACTCATCGCCAGATGCCTCCAGCTGTAGCTTGCGGCTATGGTAAATAAGATTTAAAACATGCGGGTTAACCACCCTGCAAAGTTTGGAGTTTTCGGTAGTGCCAATAAACTCACGTTTAAATTGTTCGTAGTTGCGTTTCCAGTCGGCGGCGCTGCTAATTACTACCTCGCGCAGCATGAGTACCTTTTGTGCAAGTTCAATGTTTATTTTGATGGGATCATGACCTACTTGAATAGTTTGCGAAAAATCTTCATAGCCAACTATGGTCACCACCAGCTCGTATTGCCCCGGTTTAACGTTGGCCAGGGTAAAGGTACCATCCTGATAGGTTGATGTACCGTAGGTGGCGTTACTTAAAAACACGCTGGCATTGGCAATGGGGGCTTTACCTTCGGCACGCACTACCTTGCCGGTAATATTGGCCTGCGCCAATACCATAAACGGACTTAAAACAAAAAGTAACAATAACCAGTACGACCGCATCAAATAAAAATACTCAAATAAATTTCAAGTTGCTAAAAAACACATTTTTTATGAACGCCACATGAATTACTAAAGTATTTATTAAATGATATAATTAAGTTACAATGTCGGTGATCTGATTGGTGTGGTGGGGATTCAGTTGCGAGGTTCGGGTGATGGCGCGCCGGGATTGCTTTTTGTAAACTGACCGCAGAGGACTCACCCGACCATCGCTACGCTCGGTCACCCTCTCTTCGCCTTCGGCGGAAAGAGGGATTGCAGAGTTTGAAATTACTGTTGAGTTCATTAACACCAAAAGCTTCCTCACCTTCTTTTCAGTGAAGCTGAAGAGGGTCGGCCAGCGAAGTGTAGCCGGGGTGAGTCCAACCGGTAGCAGAGCCGATTGCGTAGTTTACAACCACCGCCAGTTACAATTTCTTTTTACGACATTGCTTAATTAATGTATCTTATCGCACTTTATCACGTCATTAGTTTATGCAGGAAAAAATAATCCACATCCCATTTAACCGCACACTGTTTATGGCAAGCCAGAGAAACCTTTGGGAGTTATCGGCCAAAAAGCATTATCTGTCGTTTACAATTTATACCGTAGTGGCACTATTTTGTTTAATAATGGGCGTAAAGCTTGAAACCAAGGGAGAATTCCCGATATGTCAGCTTTTAGGCGGAGGCCTGCTATTTTATATGTGCATGAGATGGGCAGGCCTGTTTGAACGACGCGCAAGACATTTAAAAATAGCCAATAAAGCCGGCAACAGGTTTGAGAAAGAAGCCATGGATTGCACCTATATTTTTAATGACGACGGTGTTGAATACAAAGATAACGAGAAGCTGTTCCGGCTTAAATGGCACCTTTTTAAACCTGTATCTGTAGTTAAAGATACCATATTGTTAACCCTTAAGGAGCCCGTGGCAACCATGTTTACCATTAGCCGCCAGGAACTTGGCGATGCTGGTTTTAACGAACTGCTGGAAGTTTTAAAAGAAAAGATGGGGCAATAGTATAGTTTCTTGCTGCCGCGAGCTTTTAGCTCGTGGTTAACATGGGTTCAGCTTTCAGCTGAATAAAGCCGGAGGCTTTAACCATGCAACCCACGAGTTACGCTGCGCTAACCTCGCGGGAGTTTGAGTTATCCCCCAATAAAAACGTCATTGCTGTAAGGCACGAAGCAATCCCTAAGCTATACAGGGCAACTATAAAAGTCCGATCTGCTTTCGTAGAGATTGCTTCGTATCCCGCAATGACGCGCGGAAATATTTTGTCCTAAAATCCCCCTTTACAAGCTTCTCAAAAACTTCAGCACCAGGTCCCTGTCGGCTTTGGGCAGGTTGGCGAAGTATGTTTTTGAAGCTTCGGCTTCTCCGCCGTGCCACATAATTGCTTCTGTTATGTTGCGGGCCCTGCCATCGTGCAGGTAATAGCCGGGGCTGTTTACCGTTTCAAATAAACCTATTCCCCAGAGTGATGCGGTACGCCAATCCTGTCCGCCGGCTAAAAAGTCGGGGCGGTTATCGGCAAGGCCTGCGCCCATGTTGTGCACCAGCATATCGGTATAAGGGTGTATTACCTGGTTTGATAACGGCGCAAAGGCCACATTTACACCAGTAGTAAGGGTTTGAACATGGCAGCTTACACATTTAGCTTGTTTAAAAAGCATTTCGCCACGTTTTGTATCGGCATCGGTAACATCACGACGGGCAGGTACGGCAAGCGTGGCGGCATAAAACCGCACGGCGTTAAGCGTACTATCCGGTAATTCGGGGTCATCTTTTAAACCATCGTATTGCAATTGGCCAAAGCTGCTTTCAACCGGGAAGATTCTGCTGGTGATCCCGATATCCTGGTTATAGGCAGCAGCTACCTGTGTAAGTATAGATGCGGTATTAGCCTTCCACCCAAATCTGCCTAACTGACGAGATTGCGTAGCGGCATCCCAAACATAGTTGGCCTTGCCTTTTATACCATCGCCATTGGCATCATTAGGATCGGCAAGGGCTAAAATCTCACTTTCTGGTACGGCTTCCAGTAATCCTAAACCAAACATTGGCGGGGCCAATCTTGGTGAAAGCATGTAGCCCGAAGGCATATCGGCATAAAGATTACTTAGTGTATAGGTAGGTGAGCGCAGCGCATAAGTTTCGCCATCGGCAAAACTGTAGGTAGTATTGGTATAGGCAATGTTTATTTTACATTCGGGTACTTTACCAAAAACGGCCTTATCCTGCAGCTGCAAACCATAACCCGGCACCGCAACAGGACCACCATGCGCATCTGTACCCGGCAAGCTGATGCGTACCAGCAATGACGAACGTGCGTCGCCGGCGGTAGGTAAGCCAATACCATCATTATGGTGACATGAAATACAGGAGTTGTTGTTAAAGATAGTGCCCAAACCGCTGTTTACAGGGGCGGGCGCGGTAACAAATATTTTGCTGAAAGCGGCATCGCCAAAGCCATGCACTTCCTGGTCATAGGCAGATAGCCCCGGGAACATATTGCTAAACGAATGTGATGTAATATCAAACACCGTGGCTATCCCGCCAGATAAGCGCTCATCGTACTTATCTGCCGGAAATTCGGCGGCCTTTTGGCATCTGCTTAATACAAATACCAATAAGGCCAAAATGCCAACTACCCTTAATTTTTTCACTTGTATAATTAGTCTTTAATATTTGCTTCAATAAAAGCGTTCAGATCAACAGTCAGCGTAGTTTCCAAAGCGGCAATAGCGTCTTGTGTGTTTTTAATCTGATCGCGCTGGTCGTAAATTGCTTTTTCATAACTATGTGTAATAGTAGCAAACTGGGCAAGTACGGCATTGTATTGGCTTTTTATTTTAGCATCAAGTGATGCATTTTTTGAAGCAACCAATGCGCTTAAGCTGGCACTGCCTTTTACACCATTATAGGTGCAGGTATACACGTTAAGAATACCGCTGATGTTGTTTTTAAAATCGGTAGTTGAGTTATGTGAGTATGATGACTCATCTAAAGAGCTATCACGTTGTGCATAAGGCTCTTCCATTTTTGATGTACCAACTTCGCCGCAAATATCTGCCATTGCACCAGCTATTACCTTAAACAGATCTTTACGTTTTTTAAATGGCAATACGCCGTTACCGGCAGTTTTAACAGTATCACCGTATTTGCCGCTACTGGTAGCCCAGCTATTACGCAATTCAAGAGTGGTGTTAACCAGGCTTTCTGTTGCTGATGCCAGGAATATTTTTTCGCGGGCAGTAATATCTGTTGCTTTTTTAGTGCCTCCTACACCAAAAATAATGTACTCAATGGCATGGAAACCTTTTGCGGTACCATCAAACTTATCAAACTCGCCAACACTAAGGGGGCTGCCACTGGCTAATAAACCATCAACATCCTGCTTGTTTAAAGGCCAGCTATCCATAGTTGGGTCATAGTCCTTATCTTCAACCGGGCCAAACAAAAAGCCTTCACATGACTCCCATGGCTTACGGGTATCTTTCCAGGCATTTTGCGCTGCAACAAGGTTAGCTGTAGTTGGGGTAGCTATTAACGCGGTAACAGCTGTTTGTAATAAAACCGCTTTTGCATTTATCTCTATGTAATTGGGGTTGGCAACCACATCAACAAAATCGTTTATCACCTGTCCTTCATCTACAGGTGTAAGGGTATTATTATTTCCATTGTTTTTACTACAGCTGCTAAAGCCAAGCACTGCTATGCAAGTTAATGCGAGTAGGATGTTTTTCATAGGTATTAACTTAAGTGGATGATTATTTGGTTTGATACAACTTCTGTTGTGTATTTTTTCAGCGGACGTTCGGCCGGGCCGGTGGTTACCTTGCCTTCGTTGCTAAAGGTGCTTCCGTGCAAATCGCATTTAAAACCGTTACCTGTTGGAGTAAGCTGGTTATCGGCATGGGTACATTTTAGCAGCAGGGCCGTATAGGTACCATTGGTTTCTTTTTTAAGGCCGATGTTGTAATACTGATTTTTGGGCTGAACAAGCTGGAAAGCACTGGTGGCAAACAAGGCTTCGGGAACCGATACTGTGTTATTTACAATGGCGGTTTTGTAGGCTGGCAGTGTAGCGCATGATTCCAGCGAACTTACTACCACCATACCCGCGCCAACAGCTACACATAATGAGCACGACTGTTGTATAAATTTCCTTCTGTCCATATTAAACTTGTTAAAATGAGTATCCTACACCAAGGTTTACCAATGTATTATTTGTTTGGTATGGCAAAGCAACCGGACTTGGATTAATAATAAGTGCCGGATTTTGTTCGCCGGAATGTGCCAGCCTTACATCGGCCTTAACCGCTACGTTGCGCAGCGGCAGGTAGGTAAATCCCGCTACCACAAAGTTTTTATTAAGCGTTTGATCGGTAATACCGTTTGATGGGATGCCCGAATTAAGGTCGAGCTTTTCATCGCGTACAAAAACAATAAGCTGGGCCGGGTTTGTTTGTCCGTAATTTTTGCGGTAAAGCAAATCGTAACCAATCTCCGCATAAGCACCATATAGTGTTTTTGGTGTGTTGCTGGCATACGCCCTGTTTATCTTATCGGCATCGGGTATGGTTGCAACAGTACCTAATATTTTTACAGAAAAGCCTTGCGCGTTGTATTGGATATCACCTTCGCCCATGGCAACAGGAGTACCAAATACGCCGGAGTTTAAGCCAAGGCTATCGGCCTCTGTTTTACGGATGCCTACCGTACCACCGTAATAACCGGATACCTGTGCTTTCAAGCCACCCTGGTAAAATTGCAGCGCGCCGGTTACAGCAAGGTTGGTACCGGTAGCATTACGGCCCTCAAAACGACCGTCAACAATACCCGAACCATGGGTAAAGCCTGCGGCGCTTAAACCATTCATAATACCTACCGAGTAATTAATAGGCAGGTTATTAAAACGGCCGTATAAACCAACACCAAGCTCGCGCCAGGTTGCAGGTATTACCAGCGTCTCTACATAGTTACGTTCATTACCGTTAAAGGTGGTGGGCAGGTGATTTTCGTTTAAGATACCTATACGTGGTAAAAACAAACCTGCAACAATGTATTGGTTGGGGTTAAGGTTAAATTTCAGGTAAGCCTGCTCAATGGTGATCTCGCCGCCTGGTTCGCCGCCATTAACTTTGGCATCCTCCAGTTCCATTTCAGAGAAGAAAGAGATCTTGTCGCTGAATTTGTGACCAATAAACAACACAAAACGTTCAAGATCAACCTTGGCTGTTTTTTGTTTTGAATTGTATTGATAAAAAGCATTGCCATAACCGCCGATGGTGGTATTTGTTAAGATGCTGCTTTTTGCGGTGTTGTTATTGAGCGAATCTTCGGCAGTTGAATTATTGGGCTGCTGTGCCAGTAAGGTACCGGATATGAAGAAAGAAGCTATAATTAAAGTAAGGGTTTTGCCATGCATTGCCAAGTGATTATTTGGCGACAAAAGTAATAAGTAATTTAGACTTAATCCAAATTAAGTTTAAAATGATTCTAAAGTGGCTATAATATATTGATTTTCAATAATTTAGTCGCGCCAAAGAAAAGGGAAAAGCAACAGAGAGGTAGCAATAACAATAACATTGATAGCAGCCAGGGCACCAAAATTTTGCAGGCTAAGGCTCCTGTCTATACCATCCATAGCACTTTTGCTAAGGCGGATAAGCACCAGTATAACAGGTATAATAACCGGGAAGCTAAGGATAGCCATAAGCGTGCCGTTATTACCCGCCTTTGAAGCAATGGCCGAGATCATAGTGAACACCGTGGAGAAGCTGATACTGCCCAGCAGTACCGCTAAAAAGTAAAAAAGCGGGTCGCCGAGTTTATTTTTGAAGAACACCATGTATACCAGCAAAGCCAGCATGCTCAGCAATGACATGAGCAGCACATTGTAAATAGTTTTTGAAATAATAATAGCCTGCGGACTGGCAATGGAATAGTAATAAAGCAACCGGCTTTTACTTTCCTGCATAAAGCTTTTGGCAATAGCATTAACCGATGCAAACAGCATAATTATCCAGAACAGTACATTCCATACTACAGAGTAGCCGGTGCTGCTGGTAAAACCAGGCGTAAGGTTAAAGGCTATGTAGCATACAAACACAGTAGATACCACATACAGCAGAACCCCGTTAAAAGCATATTTAGACCGCCACTCCAGCAAAATTTCTTTTTTAAGGAGATACCAGGTTTCATTAATGAGCTTCATGCCGGCAAAGGTAATAATTTGTATTTAAGTTGGAGGGGGCGGGCGTGGAAGACACCGCTTACCGGCTCTGCATATCGATGACGGGTGAGTGTTTTAATTCCCCTCTCGAGAGGGGCGAGCGATGGGATGCGGGATGGCAGGGGTGTGTTCGCGATCAGGCAAAGCAAAGAAACACACCCCTCCACTCCTCTCGAGAGGGGAATCGCACCTGGCCCTATGCTCTTGTTTTTATTTGATTCATCCTTCAATTCCCCCCTTGAGAGAGTAATAGCCCAAGCCATAAAAACGTAAGCAGATTTTCTAACTCCGTAGGAGTATCGTGTTTATAGGTATTTTATGGGTATCAATAGCTCCATAGGAGCTTCCTGTTAAATAAGGAGGCACCTACGGAGCCAAGCCTATATTATATTAAACTATAAACACGTAGCCCCGAAGGGGCCGGCATGTAGCCTATCAAACTTATTTATGATATCTCTGTCTACTCATGGGCTATTACCCTTAAGAGGAGAGCCTTGGAATGCGGGATGGCAGGGGTGTGTTCGCGCGCAGACATAACCCTTGCATTTATCCCAACTAAATAGCAATATTTGTATCTAACTATAAACCATGCCTACAGCATATTACCGTACCCCGCTTGGCGTTGCCCGTATTACCGAAGATGATGATTTTATCTCGGCGGTATCTATATTGGATGAGGAACCGGAAATTACGCCCCCTGCTACCCCGCTGTTACAAATGGCTATTAAGCAGCTGCAGGAGTATTTTACTGGCGAAAGAAAAATATTCGACTTCCCCATTAAACAACCGGGTACGGTATTTCAGCAGCAGGTTTGGGAATGTTTAATGGAAGTGGGTTACGGGAAAACCATTAGCTACGCGCAGCAATCAAACAAAATGAAAAGCCCTTTGGCTATAAGGGCTATTGCATCGGCAAATGGTAAAAATAATTTATGGGTGGTAGTACCTTGCCACCGCATTATTGGGTCCGACGGTAGTTTAACCGGCTATGCGGGCGGCCTGTGGCGCAAACAATGGCTCCTTGAACACGAGGCCCGCGTAATGGGTGTTGGACAAACGAAACTAAACTTTTGAAGTATTAACAGGCGAATTTAACAACGCCGTTATTTTTTCATGTAACTGGTATGGCTGAAACGGTTTCGCCAGTACATCGTTCATACCTGCGGTTAAGGCTTCCTGCTGTTCGTGCCCAAATGATGCTGCCGATAATGAAATAATGGGGATACTCCTTTTGGGTTCTTCAAAATCAACCCTGATGGTTTTGGCAGCCTGGTAGCCGTTCATTTCGGGCATGTGGGTATCCATCAATATCATATCGTAATGCTTGGCTGCAAGCCTATCAAGTGCCTTACGGCCATTGTCAACCATATCCACATCAACCTTCCAGTCCTTTAGTATTTTCGATAGCATAAACTGGTTCACCATGTTATCCTCGGCCACCAATATACTTACACCTGCAAAAGGTGTAAGGGCCTTCTCGGGCTTTGGACCAGCTTTTTCTGCCGGTTTAAGAGCAATAGTATGCCAGTTTATAAAGCTAAAGATACTGCCCTTACCTATCTGGCTACTTACCGTAAGTTCGCCGCCTTTAAGTTCGGCCAGCTTTTTTACAATGGTAAGGCCCAAACCGGTACCGCCATATTTGCTCACCGTGTCATCTTCGGCCTGCTCAAATGATTCAAAAATTTTAGTGAGCCGGTCCGTAGGGATGCCTATGCCTGTATCCTCTACACTATATTTTATCTTAACCTTGTCGCTATGTCTTTGCAGTACGGTTACCCTAAGCTTTACATAGCCACGTTCGGTAAATTTAATGGCATTGCTAAGCAGGTTCATCAAGATCTGGTTAAGCCTTAATGAATCAACCATGAGGTTTTGCGGCACATCGGGGTCTACATCCAGAAAAAATTCAATGTTGCTTTCATCGGCCCTGAACTTAAGCAGGTCAAATACCGATTTGATGATATCATGCACATTATTTGCACTGCGGATGATGTTAAACTTGCCGGCCTCTATCTTTGAAATATCAAGCACATCGTTTATCACCCCCAACAATGATTTCGATGAGGTATCCAGCAGATCAAGCATCCCCCTTTGCTGTTCATCAACATCGGTTTTAAGCAGCAGGTTGGTGATACCAATAATACCGTTTATGGGTGTACGAAGCTCATGGCTCATGTTGGCCAAAAAAGTTTCCTTAACCTTTTTGCTGTACTCGGCATTTTCTTTTGACTTTATCAGTTGTTCCTGGTAACTTTTTTGCGGTGAGATATCACTGATATTCAGAAATATGGTTTTGTTGCGGTATGATGCACGGCACTCAACCCAAATAATGTTTTTATCAAATGTTTCAAACCTGAACTCAAAAACCGCAAACGTCAGGTTATCCTTGATTATCTCACCCAGTTTTTTTCTGAACAGCGGTCTATGCTCATCAATAGCTAGGTTAACAATGCTTTTGCCCAGCAATTCGGCAGGCTTAAAGCCCATGATACCTTCAATAGCCGGGTTTATGTTTTCAATGCGCAGGGTTTGCGCATCAACAGAGCAAATTATATCTGCAGAGTTTTTAACTACGATAGCATAGTTCTGCAGCTCGTCGCTTTTTGATTTAAGTTCGGCCTGTGTGCGGGCCAGCTGCACAAATGAATCAACCTTGGCCGATGTTATATACGGATCAAGCGGTTTGTACAGATAATCAACAGCACCCGTGCCAAGACCCTTAACGGCATATTTGGTTTCTTTTGATATAGCGGTAACAAAAATTACCATGATATCTTTAGTACGCGGGTTTGATTTTAGCATTTCAACCAGTTCAAAGCCATCCATTTCGGGCATCTGAACGTCAACTAATGCTATTGCTATATGTGTTTCCCAGGCTATTTTAAGCGCTTCGTTGGGCGATGTTGTTGAAAAAATGCGGATATCATCGCGCGCTAATAATGCCTCAAGTGCTATTATGTTCTCTTCTCTATCATCAACAATAAGAATATTTACAGGGGTCATGTAATATTAATTAATGTGTGGTGAATCACTCTTTGTGTTTAATAGTTTAAATATCTCTTCCGTTTGCAATACATATTCAGCAGCTCCAATGTCAACAGCCGATCTCGGCATTTCACCCATTTCCGCATCATCCGGGTCCTGGGCAATTGTAGTGGCGCCACTATTTCGTAATTTAAGCAAACCCTCGGCACCATCCTGGTTTGCACCAGATAATAAAATAGCCAGGCAACGTGCTCCATAAACTTCGGCGGCACTTTCAAAGGTTACATCAATTGATGGCTTTGAATACCAAACCGCCTCAGATACATCTAACGCAAAGGTACCGTCCTTTTCAATTAATGTATGGTAATTTGCCGGTGCTATAAAAATAGTATTCGTTTTAAGAATATCTTTATCAGCAATTTCGCGCATTAACATACGGCTGTTTTCTGCAAACAGTTTTTCAATTTCGCTAAAAAAGTTCTTTTTCCGGTGAATTACTATAATTACTGTTTTGTTAAGATCAGCCGGCAAAATTTTAACGATCTGAAAAAGCAGTTTAAAAGACCCGGCAGAACCTCCGAACAAAACTATGTCGGCAGCGTGCCAGCGTTCTATAACGGTTTTATCAAGAGCCAATTTTTTGATAGATATTTTCTTTTTGATTGATCACCTTAAACTTTTTCTTAAAAGAATCTGAGCGAATAGTTTCTTTGCTACCCAGGCATAAATACCCCAGTGGGCACAAGCTTTTATAAAATAATTCCAATATGCGTTCCTGCAGTTCGGTTTCAAAGTAAATGAACACGTTACGGCAGCTTATAAGCTGAAACTCGTTAAACACATTATCTGAAACCAGGTTATGCACAGAAAACAGCGTATTTTGCTTCAGCTCATTATGAATGGTTGCAGCATCGTACAAAATGGTGAAATGATCTGTTATGGAACCTTTTAAACCGGTAAACGAATAATTTTCGGCATAGCTTTTTATGTTACGCAGACTATAAATTCCTTTGCGGGCCTCTTTCAGCACCTCGGTATTAATATCGGTACCGTATATAAATGACTTTTTGCTCAGGCCGGCTTCCCGCAGCACTATAGCCAGCGAATACACTTCTTCGCCGGTGGAACAACCCGCGCACCAGATCTTTGAATGCTGATAGGTTGACAGGTAGGGTACCACCTGGGCATCCAATGCCTTGTAAAAAGTTGGATCGCGAAACATTTCGGTAACGTTAACCGTAATCTCTTCCAAAAACTCCTGGAAAAAATGCGGATCGTTAACCAGTATGTGCTTCAGGTCATAAAAACTCAGCTTTTTAAGCTGCATGATCCTGGTGATGCGCCTTTTTAACGAGGCCTTTGTATAACCAGAGAAATCAAAACCATGAACTTTTTTTACAAGGTCAATAAGTTCGGTTACCTGTATAGATGATATAATAACGGAAGTATCGGTCATAAATTAGCTTTCAAGCCACAACTGCATTAGTGAAATAAGCCTGTCCATATCAACCGGTTTTGTGATATAATCGTTTGCCCCGGCGGCTATGCACTTTTCGCGGTCGTCTTTCATTGCTTTAGCGGTTAAAGCTATTACAGGCAACTTGGCCCATTTGTTTTGCTTGCGTATATATCTTGTGGCTTCGTATCCGTCCATCTTAGGCATCATGATGTCCATGAGCACTATATCAATATCACTTACCTCTTCCAGCTTGGCAATCGCTTCTTCACCATCGTTGGCTATCTCAACAACCAGGTCGTAACTTTGCAGGGCACTGCTGAGGGCAAAAATGTTACGCATATCGTCGTCAACAATGAGTACCTTTTTACCTTTAATGGCTCCCTTGCCTTTGGATGGTGCCTTGGGTTTTGAAATAGATGCCGATGCAAGTTGCGGACTACCTGCGGTTTCGCTGATCTTGTTCAGGAACAGGTTTACCTCATCAATAAGCCTATCGGCAGATTTGTTGGTTTTAACCACCATGGCGTTGGCGTATTGCATTAGCCTGTTAACCGAGGTTTTATCCAGCTCCATAGCTGTATTTACAATTACCGGCAATGATATAAAGCGTTCAACCTCTTTTATCTTGTCCAGCAGGTCAAGCCCCGAAATATCGGGCAGGTTAAGATCAAGGATCACGCACTGGTATTCATTTTCATGCAGCATCCTGAATGCCGATTCGCCATCAAAGGCTTGGTCAACCGTTATACCCTGCCCCTGCATCATATCTTTTAATGCCTGGCTTTGGGCCCTGTGGTCTTCCACCAATAGTATTTGTGTAAACTTGGTACCGCTTTGCAGCATAATATCGGCAAACAGCTTATCAAGTGTTTCGGTATTGATAGGTTTTTTAAGGAAGCTGATGGCCCCCTCTTTACGCACACGGTTGGCCGCTGCCTCCCCTGCCGACATCAGGTGAACCGGGATATGCATAATTTCTTCATCGGCCTTTAGCTCTTTCAATATCTGCCAGCCATCTTTGCCCGGCAGCATAATATCCAGAATTACGGCATCGGGTTTAGCCTCTTTAATGGTTTCAACGGCTCGGGTACCTTCGTACACCATAATTGATTTATAACCATGATCGCGGGCGTAATCTTGCAAAATATTGGCAAAATTCTTATCATCCTCCACTATCACTACCAATGGCTCGCGGTTGTCTTCGCGGGTAGCCGGTTTGGCAGTTTTAAGGAAGGTAGTTTCGGCGCGGAAGGTTTGGGCTGTTGGTAAAACTTCTTCTTCAACAACCGGCACTATTTTGGCCTCAAAAGGAATGGTGAGCACAAACTCGCTGCCCAAACCAGGTTCGCTGCTAAGGCTGATGCTGCCACCCAATAAGAAAGCAAGCTCACGGCTTATAGACAAGCCTAAACCTGTACCGCCGTATTTGCGGCTGGTTGAACCATCGGCCTGCTGAAACGCTTCAAATATGATGCGCTGCTTCTCGGCCGGGATGCCGATTCCCGAATCTTTAATGGCAAGATCAAGTGTCTGTTCTTTTTTACCCAACGATACATTGATGGATATGGAACCATGCTCGGGCGTAAACTTAAACGCATTCGACAGCAGATTTTTCACCACCTGCTCAACGCGTACTTTATCTGTAAATACCGTTTGCGGTGCATTTTTGGCAACGCTGGTGGTAAAGTTTATTTTTTTGTTACCGGCCACCTCGGCAAACAACATTTCCATGTCGCCTAAAATTTCGGAAACCTTGATATTCTCATTTTGCATATCCAGCTTGCCCGATTCAATTTTTGAAAGGTCGAGGATATCGTTGATGAGCGTAAGCAGATCGTTACCGGCGTTAAATATTACACTGGCGTATTTGATCTGATCTTCTGAAAGGTTAAGCGGTTTGTTATCTTTTAATATGCGGGCCAGTACCAGGATACTGTTAAGCGGCGTGCGCAGCTCGTGACTCATATTGGCCAAAAACTCCGATTTGTATTTGCCGGTTGTTTCCAGCTCATTAACTTTTATGTTGATGGCTTCGCGGGCCTGCTCAATAGCCTGGTTTTTTTCTTCAAGCAAGCTGGCTTTTTCTTCCAGTTCGGCGTTAATGGTACGCAGTTCTTCCTGTTGTACGCGCAACTCTTCTTCTGATGCCTGCAACATTTCTGTTTTGTTCATCAGCTCTTCGTTGGTAACGCGCATTTCTTCCTGCTGTGCTTCCAGTTCTTCGGCCTGTTGCTGGGTTTCTTCAAACAGGTCATGCATTATGGTGCGTGCCTGTGAAGTGTTAACCGCTATACCAATATCATTGGCAACAGCTACGATGTAATTTTTTTCGCGATCGGCCAGTGTACCGCTAAAGGCAACTTCCATTACACCCTTCAGTTTTTTGTCGAAGAAGAAAGGAATGATAAAGCTTTCGGCCAGATCTTCTTTTACTATCGATGATTCCAGTTCCAACCTGTCGTTAAGACGGCCTTTTATAACCGCGGCTTTTTTGTCCTCGGCCACCTGTCCAAGCCATCCTTCAGATAACTTAACGGTTTTCTTTAAAAAATCGGGGTTGTGAAACGCGAACGATGCATAAAGGTCAAGTCGCTGGTGGGTATCATCATAAAGGTACAATGTACCGGCTGCAGCTTTGGTGTAAGAGCAAACCTCGGCAAGTATATTTCTTGATAATTCCTTTTCGCTTTGCTGACCCTGCATTTTTTCGTTAAGAGCACCGGTACCCGTAAGCAGCCAGTTTTTGGCTTCGTTTTCGGCCAATACTTCTGCCAGCTCAATATTGGCAACTTTAATTTCGGCCTCAATTTTTTTCTGGTTATCAAAAGTTTTCTGAATATAGAAGAATAACCACAAGATAATGATAAGGAATACAACAGAACCGCCAATAATAGTTTCAATGGCGGTTGCTGATGCCGCCTGCGATGCTTCTTTACGTTTGGCAAGCAAACCGTTTTCATCTTCAATAATATGGGCAACAAGTTTCCTTATTTCGTCCATATTTTGCTTGCCATCCAAAAACATATGGTTTTGCACCATATAATCAAGGCCTTTTGCCTCGCGGGTATCAATGTTGTTTTTTAAGATGCCAAGCTGGTCATTAACTAATATAGTTATTGAATCAATACGTTTTATTTGAACAGGGTTATCAACAACCATTTCCCTAAGATCCTGAATATCGTTATGTACGCGCGGAACCGCCGTCGTATACGGATCAAGAAATACTTTATTGTTTGTTGCACCATAACCGCGCATGCCTGTTTCGGCATCAATCATCAACTGCAGTAAATTGGTAGAGGTTTTAATAACCTTTTGGGTATGATCAACCCATTTGGTATCGTCCTCCAACTGATTGATGCTTTTGTACGATAGTATACCAACCACTAATACAAGTATGATTGATACAACAAAGCCTGCTAATACCTGCTGGCGAAAGGAAAATTTCAACATGTAGAACCGTTATTTATCTGATACAAATATGTTTAAAAAAAATCTGTTTAGCATATTGCTCAAGCAATAAACATTTTAGGAGTAGTTTAAACCGTTTCGGGAGCGGTTATTATACTTTTAGGCTTGTTGTTCAGCGCGCCGGCCAAAGCCAGTATAGCGCCGGCAAACAGCACATACCATCCCCACTTAAATTTAATTTGCCTGGCTAAAAACGCATCAACCTTATGAAAAGGTATAAAGCTAAAAGCAAACTGCACTTTTAAAATGGCGGCAATCAACAGCATAACTACCAGCACCAGCGAGATCCAGGCAGTAATGCGCACCAGTTTACGCTGGTTAAGAAACGAGGCTAAAATACCCACAACGGCAACCAGCAGCAGCACCAAACCGTAGGGCTGGTTCATTTGGTATACATTCCAGTTAAATAAGTGGAAGGGGCGCAGCAAAGGGCAATACGTACCCCCAAAAATCAGCGCAAACCCTAAAAAAGATAAAATTGAACTAAGGCGCATAATATTTAGTATCAAGTAGTTAGTATCAAGTAGCAAGTACCTTTAAATGTTTACAAGGACAATCGGCTTAAAATAAAAAATAGTCATGATACTTGATACTAACTACTTGATACTAATCGCAAACTACTTGATACTTTTTTTATTGTTTAATCTCCATTTTATCGGCAAAGTGGGCACAGTAGTCGCGCAGGTCTTCAACGATGGCGGTTTCGCCGGTGGCGCGTAAAAAGCTGTCGCCCATGGTTTGCAGAGTTTCGTAAAAGAAACGTTTCATTTCGTCAACCGGCATATCTTTTGTCCAAAGATCAATACGCAGGGTATTTTTATAGCTCTGATCCCAAAGGGCCAGCATAAATGATTTTACGGGTAATGCTTCCTTGTTGGCAGCATCGGTTGATTCCCACATGATGGTTTCGGGAACATTATTATCGTCGAGCGTAACGGTGAGCTTTATTTCAGCAGTCTTCATTTTAAATTAAGTATTGAATTATTTAACAAGTAAAAATATGATAACAACCAGGGCTATGAAGCATAGCTCTATGAGCCATAATTTTTTAAGTTCGGCAAAAAAGTTACGGAATATAAGGTCGAGAAAAAACGTCACGAATGCAAACAGTAAAAAGATCCAGCCGATGGTGCCGCTCCAGTTTTCCAGCGGACGGCCCGCTATGCCCGCGCCATAGATCCAGATATAAGCCGCAACCACCAAAAAAAAGGCAGATGCAAAGTTCAGGGGCGTAATACGGAGTTTCATTTATAAAAAGATACTTGGTTTAACTGGTTTATTAACGCTTTTTGCGCGATGTTTTATTTTTGCCGGTAGCCACTTTATAGGCCTTGCCGTATTTAACCTTGGCCTTGGCTACGTCGAATTTTTTGTGCTGGTTGGCGCTTTTCTTTTCGTGGAAGGCTCCTTTAAAATCAGGATCGTCCTTACGTTTTTGTAAATCGATCTCTTTGTTTTGTTCCTGGCGCTCATCGTAACCGGTTTCCTCAATAAACACATCATCGGGCAGGGCAGATACGGGGATGGTTTGCTTGATAAGCTTTTCTATCTTCCTTAGGTAATATACTTCGGCCGGACCGCAAAAGGTAATAGCCTCGCCATGCTGTAACGCACGGCCGGTTCTGCCTATCCTGTGCACGTAATCTTCAATAACCACGGGCACATCAAAGTTTATAACATGGCTTACATCGCTCACATCAATACCACGGCTGGCTACATCTGTTGCCACCAATATTTTTACCTCATCGTTTTTAAACGAATTGATGGAATTGATGCGGGTATTTTGCCCCTTGTTGGCATGCAGCACTTTCACACCGCCTTCGCCGTATTTACGCTGCAAAAACTTGTAAACATCATCTGCTGCTACACGGGTTTTGCAAAAGATCATGAGCTTGGTAATGTTGCCTTCCAGGTCAAGCAATTTCCTGAGCAGGTTAATTTTTGTTTTGGTATTGGGTACAAAGTATAATTGCTGGTTAACCGTTTGCGCCGGTGTAGCCTGCGGACTAACCTCTATAATGGTAGGAAACTCCAAAAAGTTGTTTGAAAGTTCGTGGATCTTCTCGCTCATGGTAGCCGAAAACAGCAGATTTTGCCTTTTAACGGGCACTATCTCCAGGATGCGGTTTATCTGGGGCATAAAGCCCATATCCATCATTTTATCGGCCTCGTCCAGCACCAATACCTGTAGTGTTTTGGTAACTATATGGCCAGCCAGGTAAATATCCAGGAAACGACCAGGGGTAGCCACAATAATGTCAACCCCTTTGTTAATTTGTTCTATTTGCGTTTTTGGGCCCAGGCCGCCGTAAAGCACCACCACCCGTAAATCGGTATTAGCGGCAAAGGTCTTTACGTTTTCCTCTATTTGCATGGCCAGTTCGCGCGTAGGCGACACAATGAGCGCGCGCGGATTATCGCCCTGCGCATATTTAAGTTTCATGAGAATAGGCAATACATAGGCTGCCGTTTTACCGGTACCTGTTTGCGCTATACCCATTACATCCTGCCCGTTCATAATAGGCGGAATGGCTTTTTGCTGTATAGGCGTAGCTTCGGTATAACCGGCATCGGCTATCGCGTTTAAAATTTGCCGGTTAAAATTAAATTCTTCAAAAGTTACACCCATGCCGCAAAGATAGGCTTTTTGTTGAAGTAGGATATTCAAAGTTACTTTGTGACAAAAGACTGTGGGATATTTGGACTTGGAGACTTTAGGACTTGGGACTATGAGACTATAGGGCTTTAGGATATTGGAGTGTTGATTTGGAAATTATTAAGATCACAGGTTTGTTTGAACTATTGGCACCTCGGAAGTTTATTTATTGCCGGGATACTATCGCCATCTTTAATTATTCTAACCATCCCAAAGTCTTATAGTCCAAATATCCCACAGTCTTTTGTCCAAACGCATCAAAGTCCTTATATTTCCGGCATGAAAAAACACTTACTTATTTTATTTTTCTTAGTTACAGCTGCATTTGCAGCAAACGCACAAATTGGTAAAGGGCAGAAATATGTGGGCGGTAGCCTCAACTATAACTACGATGGTTACGGTTATACCAACAACATTGGCTTTACTACCGGCACCACGGTTTACACCAATAACAAGATCACCTCTATCCAGTTTAATCCCGATTTTGGTTTTTTTATGTCAGATAAATGGTCGGTAGGGATCCAGCCGGGTTACGCACGTACCTCAGGCACCGAAACATCAAACTATTACTCCAACACCACCCCGACCGATAATTTTACCAAAATCAACAAGTACCATACCGATGCCGTATCCTTAGGCATCCACTTCCGTTACTACTGGATGCTGAACGACAGGGTAGGAATTTTTCCGCAGTTTGGCGCAACTACCGCTCATGATGTCAGCAACTTTAAATCGGGCTCGCTGGCTATAGGCGGCAACCCTAATATCGTTTTCTTTGCCACCCCAAAACTGGCTGTAAATCTTGGTTTCGGTAACGTGGCCTACACGCATGATTATCAAACCAAAAGCAACTCCTTTAACTTTGGCTTGAACACCAATATAGGTTTCGGGCTGAACTATTATTGGGGAAAGAAATAATTGGGGGAGACAAAGGACTTTTGGATAAAGGACTTTTGGATAAAGGACTTTTGGATAAAGGACTTTTGGATAAAGGACTTTTGGATAAAGGACTTTTGGATAAAGGACTTTTGGATAAAGGACTTTTGGATAAAGGACTTTTGGATAAAGGACTTTTGGATAAAGGACTTTTGGATAAAGGCGATCAACCTTCGGTTGATCGCCTTTATTATTTTGCGGGGTTAGTGACGGTGTCCTGACTTGTTAAATTATTCATTGTGGCATCGCAATAACGCAAGTTAATAATCATTTAAATTATAAATTTGCCATATCACCAACTCCGAAATCGAAATCAGCAATCCGAAATCAAAATACCTATGGCTACAATTCTCATAAAATCAGCTACGATAGTTAACGAAAACAAGCAATACGTTGCCGATGTATTGGTAAAGGACGGCTTTATTGAACGCATAGATGCGCAGATTGATGCCCATGCCGATGAGGTTATTAACGCCGAAGGCCTGCACTTACTGCCCGGCTGTATTGACGACCAGGTGCACTTCCGCGAACCGGGACTTACCCACAAAGCCGAAATTTATACCGAATCGCGCGCGGCAGTGGCAGGGGGGATCACTTCATTTATGGAGATGCCCAACACTGTACCCAATACTTTAACCCAGCAATTACTTGAAGATAAATATGAGATAGCATCACGCAACTCGCTGGCCAACTACTCTTTTTTCATGGGCGCGTCTAACGATAACCTTGACCAGGTGCTGCGTACCGATACCGCCAATGTTTGCGGCATTAAAGTGTTCATGGGATCATCTACCGGTAATATGCTGGTTGATAATCCGCGTACGCTGGATAACCTCTTTGCACAATCGCCAATGCTTATTGCCGTGCACTGCGAGGATGAGGCTACCATAAAGGCCAACCTGGAACATTACAAACAACTGCTTGGCGAAAACATCCCCGTACAGCTGCACCCCAAAATACGAAGTGCCGAAGCCTGCTACCTGTCGTCGTCATTGGCGGTTGAGCTGGCAAAAAAGCACAATACACGCCTGCATATCCTGCATATATCAACCGCGATTGAACCACACCTTTTCGACAATAAAACACCACTGAAAGATAAACGCATTACCGCCGAAGCCTGCGTGCACCACCTGTGGTTTTCCGATGCTGATTACGAAACAAAAGGCAACTTCATAAAGTGGAACCCCGCCGTTAAAACCGCCGACGACCGCGACGCTGTTTTACGCGCCGTACTTGACGGACACATTGATGTGATAGCTACCGACCATGCCCCGCATACGCTGGAAGAAAAGGGGCAACCCTACCTGCAGGCACCATCGGGCGGTCCGTTGGTTCAGCACGCATTACCGGCCATGCTGGAGCTTTACCACCACGGCAAAATAAGCCTTGAACAAATTGCCGAAAAGATGGCGCATAACGTGGCTACCTGTTTCCAGATAGATAAGCGCGGCTTCATCCGTGAAGGCTACTGGGCCGATCTGGTACTGGTAAATTTGAACAAACCCTGGAACGTGAACCGCACCAATATTCTGTACAAATGCGGCTGGAGTCCGTTTGAAGGCACTACCTTTCGCTCCCAAATTGCATATACCCTAATATCGGGCAATGTGGCTTATGCTAACGGAAGTTTAATTGAAGGTAAAACCGGCAAACGTCTGAATTTTAACAGGTAATGATTTTAAAAATTTAAAAATACAGAATTTTCTGTAACGTAAAAGGCCCCATAATTTATGATTATGGGGCCTTTTTTATGCTACTGCTATCGCTTGATCATATGCCAGGAAGAATAAAAAAAGGTTGTCATTTCGATACGAGGTACGAGTGAGAAATCTTCTACGATATGCTATTTGCGCATTACATACCGTAGAAGATTTCTCTTTCGCTTCCCAGCTCTCTCCTCGCACTTGCTCTATCGGATGACAACATTTTGTCCATTGCTCAGCTCCGGATCACGCAATCCCCACATATATCTCCACCTCGGCATCCTCGGGGTTTTGTGCCTTTGCACCCCATACGTCAAAGTCGGCAATGTAGGTACGGTTTAGGGTGTTGTTCCAAACGTGCTGCCAGGTTTCGGCAACACAATCGGGCAGGCGGCCTTTGGCTACATACTTAACGTAACTTGTAGCAAACACCACAAGGCCTATAAGGCCCTCTGGTGCGTTATCAAGGCTCTTTACCTTACAACCCAGCACCGCGGTATACGGGCGCGTGTGATCGCTTTCGTAATCGGTATAAACACAGTATATATCGTCGCTCATCCGGCCGGTTATTTGCTCAAGCACGTTATCTCCCATAAAGCGCTCCCAAAGCTCGCCAATATCCTTTGCCGATTGCCCGTTCTCGTTGGTCGTTCGTACAGAGATTCCCAGCAAAAAGAAGCCTTCCAATTCTATTTTTTCCATAATTAAAGCTATCACTATTTGTTATACCGATATATAATTAACTTTTAATCAATTTATTATACCAGTTATATAAACTTACTGTATACTATCGGGTTACTCAATCAACTTTTTCAGTTCACCGAAAATACCCTGCCAGTTTTGCTCTGAATGTTCTTTGGCTTCCTGGTTTTTTACATTGTCCTGCGTAAGGGTTAGGGTTGTTTCGCCATTATTCTCGGTGAGGTTGTAACTTACATTGGCATAGTTTTCGGGCTTGTCTTCGGTACCGCTCATACTGCTCCAATAGCTGTACTTTACATACCTGCCCGGATCTATATTCAGGATGGTTCCTTTGTCTTCATATTTATGGCCATCCCACTCGCCGCTAAAGGTTATGGGCTCCCCTACCCTCCAGTTGGTTTTTAAATCGGTGCCAAAAAAGTACGCCTTTACCATAGCAGGATCTGTTAACCCCTGCCACACTTTGGCAATCGGGGCTTTAAATTTTACCTGGGTGTTTACTGTCAGCTTTTCCATAATTGTTGGTTTATTATTGTTTTACAGGTATTAGTTCATCCTTTATCATCTGTTGTTTTATCAGCTCAAAATCATGGCCGGGCAACTCAAAAAAACCGAAACGGAAAGGATAACCCCATTGCTTTTTATTAGGCAAAAAACTAAGCTTTTCTACCAAGGGAACAATAGGTGTTTCGGCACATTTGTAATAAGTGATATCGCGGCGGAAGGGAATAAAATCATCACTCATTTTATGCTGATAGATCTCATCACGTGCAACCTGCCCTATTGCGGTGAAAGCCTGCAATGGCTCGTTACCGCTCATACTTTGCCTTGGCGAATAAATGATCACCCAATCGCCGGTGGCCATACGGGTAAGCGGACCTTGTTTACCATGATTAGCCTGCATAAACCCGCCGGCTATGCCCCGGGTTATGTGATCTTTTGACACTACGGTTATCCAATATTTCATGACTTTTTCAATTAATTACCAGCAAAAACATGACCACAAAACGGTGGTACATTTATTATGAAACAAAGTAATTAATGGGTAGTGACAACAGTATGTCAGTAGAGGTTGCTTTCCTGCAGATTTTTTTGGCTTATGGCGGTAATTATGGAGGCAACCTTATCTTTCAAGGCATCGGGTTTAATAATCTCGGCCCTATCGCCAAACATCATATACCAGCGGGCAAAACCCTCTATACTCATGGTTAAAAAGGTCATTTCAATTTTGTTGCCGATGGTTTTTTCAGACACAAAACCACTGTAATATTTCTGATAATCAAGATAACTGTAAATTTCCTTATCAACCTTTATAACCACCAGTTCCAGGTGTTTTTCCTTAACAGTTTGATCAATGTAGGCTTTAAGGGTTGGGTGCTTGCTGTTGTTATAAGTAGTATCAGTTACGGTTAGTTTGTGGATGCGGTCTATCCTGAAATCGCGGTAATCGCTGCGTAAACGGCAATAGGCTATCAGGTGCCAGAAGCTGTCGAGAAAAACCACGCCTACCGGCTCAACATCACGCCTGGTAAATTCCCGGCTGTGACCTGCAAAATATTCAATGGTCAAAACTTTTTTGTGTACAATGCTATCCAGTATGGTTTGGATATGATCGTTATTGCCTGTCCGTTTCTGGCCATGACTCTTCATTACCTCAATGCTGCCATCCAGATTTTCCAGCGCATCTTTCTCGGAGGTTTTTAATATCGCCCTAACCTTGTACATGGCCGATTGATATTGCGCTATTGTGGTAGCATCCGTAAGCTTCTCCACAAACTTTTCGGCCGTTAAAAAGGCGGTGGCCTCTTCGCGGGTAAACATTACGGGCGGCAAACGGTAACCATCTACAATGGAATAACCTACACCGGCCTCGCCAATAAGCGGGATGCCGGCCTCTTCTAACGTGCGGATATCCCGGTATACGGTGCGCAGGCTAATGTTAAAGCGTTCGGCAATATCACCGGCTTTTACTACCCTGCGCGATTGCAACTGGATCAAAATAGCCGATATGCGGTCGATGCGGTTCATAACCTCAAATTAAACAAAAAAGGGCTTACCTTTGTAGTATTATTTTATTTACCTATATGGCCAAAGAACCCGAAGAGAAGATCATAACATTTGAAACCTATTACGATGTTATGCTGGCGCACATTATACGCACCAAACTGGAGGATAACGGCATTTCCTGTTTTATTGAAGACGAATACATGAGCACCCTTAACCCGATATATAACCAGGCTATAGGCGGTGTTAAACTAAAGGTTTTTGAACGCGACCTTGAAAAATGCCGCGAGATACTGGCCGCCGAAGGCGACCTGCACGACCAGGACCATGTAGAAATTGATGAAGAAACCCACCACGCGGTAATATGCCCCTTTTGCGGCTCAACCAATGTGCGCTATGGCGCCGCCACCGAAAAAAAGGTGCATTGGTTTACCTTTATAATTTCGCTTTTACTTTCTATTTTTCCTTTTTACGCCCGCAAAGCCTGGCATTGTTTTAACTGCCAGCAGGATTTTGAGTAAGCTCCCGGCTCTCTCCGATTGAATACCCCCTGTATACACGTTTGTCAGCATTGCTAATTGTTTGGCTAAAGCCCCTTGTCGTTTTTATTTACCCGTCCCATAAATGGGACGGCAATGAATTTGAATATCTGGCTTTTGTTCATTGCCGTTGGCTTTAGCCAAAAAACGTTACTCACATAATTAAGATGTGTACACACTTTAGTTCCCAGGAAAAAGGTAAGAAAAACAATTTCCAACAATACAATTCAATAGTCCTCTCCTTTGGAGAGGATTATTCGCTGTTAATTGCCTTTTTGCGCTCATGGTTGCTCCGCAGTTTAGGTGAAGCTATTTTACCTGTTTTTTATATATTAGCGGTATGTATAACCGCCGTAAGTTCATCAAACTATCAGCTGCAGGTGCTTCACTGGCAGCGCTTTCCAATTCTGCCGTGGCAAAAACGGTATCAGCAATACCCGATGCTAAACTGCCAATTGTAATATCAACCTGGGATTTTGGGATAATGGCCAATAAAGAGGCCTGGAAAACCCTTGAAGCAGGCGGCCGCGCACTTGATGCATTGGAGGCTGGCGCTAAAATACCCGAGGCCCTGGATATCACCAATCATACGGTTGGCCGTCATGGCTTGCCAGACCGCGATGGGCATGTTACCCTGGATGCCTGCATTATGGATGAATTTGGCAACTGCGGCTCTGTTGCCGCTATGGAAGATATAGCTCACCCTATTTCGGTAGCACGACTGGTAATGGAAAAAACCCCGCACGTGATGCTTGTTGGCGAGGGTGCAACCCAGTTTGCCGTTGAACAGGGCATGAAAAAAGAAAAATTGCTTACCCCCGAGTCTGAAAAAATATGGAAAGAATGGCTTAAAACGGCCAAATACAGTCCGGTTATGAATATCGAGAACGGCCACAAACCCGGCAACGAGTACAATCACGATACCATTGGGATGCTGGCTATTGATGCCAAAGGTAATATCTCCGGTGCTTGTACTACCAGCGGCATGGCCTTTAAACTGCATGGTCGCGTTGGCGACAGTCCAATTATTGGCGCGGGGTTATATGTTGATAACGAAGTAGGCGGCGCCACATCAACAGGTGTAGGCGAAGAGGTGATCCGCAATGTGGGCAGCTTTTTGGTGGTGGAACTGATGCGGCAGGGTATGTCGCCGGAGAAAGCTTGTAAAGAGGCCGTTCATCGTATCATTAAAAAGAAACCCGATACAGCTAAAAACATACAAGTTGGCTTTTTAGCCATCAACAAAAAAGGCGAATACGGCGCTTATGCCATACAACCCGGGTTCTCGTTTGCGGTTTGCAACGCCCAGCAACAGGATCTTTTAATTAAAGGAAAAAGCTTTTACCCTGCGAAGTAGGTTTATTGGTTCACTTGTTCATTAGTTCATTGGTCTTTGCAGGTTGTAAGATCAGCATTTAGTATCGAAGATTTTCGCCATAAAACACTAATGAACAAGTGAACTAATGAAGCAGAAGAAATAGAGATTTTAGGAATAGCATTAGTTTACAAAATAAAAACCTATCACGCTACTGGGAGTTAGTAGTACTTGATACTTAAATTTTTAAGAAAAACGAACTCCGATCCGGGTAACCGGAAACAGAAAAAAATTAAGATGACCGAACCTCTGACAACAGCAGTGCAAAACGGCAATGGCCCCGGCGTTTCCCTTGAAGTTTGTGCCAATTCTGTTACCTCGGCACTGGCCGCGCAGGAAGGTGGGGCGGTACGTGTTGAACTTTGTGAAAATTTAAAGGAAGGGGGCACTACCCCATCGCACGGACAGATATTGATGGCCCGCAACCTGCTGCATATTAAATTGTATGTGCTGATAAGGCCCCGCGGAGGCGATTTTTTATATACCGACCTGGAATACCAGATCATGTGTGCCGATATCCGCTACTGCATTGAGGCCGGCTGCGATGGCGTAGTAATAGGCGTACTCAAGGCCGATGGCAGTATAGATATTGAACGCTGCACCGAAATGGTTAGGCTGGCCAAACAATGGGGCCTTGGCGTTACCTTTCACCGTGCATTTGATATGTGTGCCGATCAATATAAGGCCCTTGAGGAGATCATTGACATGGGATGCGAACGTATCCTTACCTCGGGTGGTAAAAGCACTGCAATGGAAGGCGCAAGCATTATTAACCACCTCGTGGAAAAAGCCGGGGGCCGTATAAGTATCATGCCCGGAGCAGGTGTAACCGAAACCAACGTTGCCGACCTGGTACATTTTACCGGCGTAACCGAAGTACATTCATCGGCCCGGGTGCTGATAAAAAGCAAAATGGAGTATCATAACGACTACATCCTGATGAGTGATACGCCTGGCGATGAATACGCCATAGACGTTAGCGATGCCGGCAGGGTACGCGAATTGATAAGGCTGGCTAATAGCTGATTTTTGGAAGAAGGACTTTTGGGAGCAAGGAGAAAGGAATAAGCCACATCTTTGCGATAAACGAAGCAATCCTAAGTATAACGGGAGTATTGGGAAAACTAAAATTTGTCATTTCGATACGAAGTACGAGGAGAAACTTATCTCTTGAGCGTAGCGAAAAATCTTCTACAAAATGTAATGTGGCTCTGTATCCAGCAGAAGATTTCTCTTTCGCCCCCTCGCACTTTTACCCGCGTTTGCTCTATCGAAATGACAAACTTTTATAAAATTTAGTCTTTTCAATCTCTAAGCTATGCAAGGCGGATTTGCATAACTGCTTTGCTTCCGTAGAGATTGCTTCGTCGTTCCTCCCTCGTAATGACGTATTTTTGTCCTTACTCCTTGTTCCAAAAGTCCTTACTCTCCTTGCTCCCAAAGTCCTTACTCCCTAAAAGAACGTCACCGGTAACACCAATTCAATCCTGTTACGGCCTGTGCCGCCGAAAATATCGTCATCAAGCAGGCGGCTGTACCTTACGCCGAAGGATATGCTGTTTTGGTTGAACCATTTGGTATCGAAAAAGAGGCCTCCGCCTGCGGAGCGGAAGTTTTGTTTAAAGTTGCTGCCATCGGCAAAAAACTTGTCGGCAGTTGCGCGGGTATAGTCAAAAAACAGGTTTCCGCGTAAGCGCATCAGGTAAACGATGTTGCCAAAACCGGCGTCGGGATAAGCTATAGGGAAGTGATAATTAAAGCCAACTTTGTTCATCTCATCCAAACTTTCGGCGCTGTAGCCTTTGCTGAACGGGAAATCATTGGAGAAACCAACCACATTGTCCTTGCCTTTTTGCTGATGGGCCACATTAATTACAAAGCTGTGGCTGGTAAACAAACCGGGGAAATAAAACGTACCCGTTGCCAGTAACTGCGTAGCACTGCCACCCGTAACCGTCGATTTATAATTAAGGCTGATGCTTTGCGCCAGTTGCGGATAGATATCTTGCCGGGCCTGTTGCGTTTGGTTACTGAAGGCGATATAATTATTGAGATAGGTAATGCTCCTATCAGTGGTTTTAACAAAGGTACTCGGCTGAAAACTGATGCGGTTATAGTAAAAATCGCTGCCGAAGGTTAACCCCGTGGAGTGCTTCCCTGCTGAGAAACTCAGCGGGACTTCCAAACCGCCATGCAGTTTGGTTTCATTCCAGTACACGTAGTTACCCCGGAAAAACTGGCGCCTGTCCAGCGTGTAATCAACCCCGGCATCTATGTAGGGGAACAGCGCGCCATAAATGGCATCGAAACTAAACTGTTTGTAATGCTCGTTGGTGTTATAATCAAAAGAAAGTTCGGATTGAAAAGTATTCAGCACATTCTCTCCCGATATCGCAAACGAATAATTAGGATCGCTGATATTGGGGATCAGGCTATGAAAGTTGAACAATCCATGTGCCTTTGAGTAACTGGTAACGGGTAATGCTTTATCAACCACGGTTGCCAGCATATCCGCCGATGAATCTTTGGCCAGGGCCGTAATCCCCATATTGGGCAGCGGACTTGCATAGTTGGCATCAATCCATTTCAGATTCTTATTATCGGCCTCATTTATTTTATAACCGGTAGCGCTAAAGCCTACCCAGGCCAGTTTATGGCTGCCCAAAGCAGGCTGATAACTGCCAACACCGTCGTTATTACCTGTCGGCAGCAGTTCATAAAATTTATTGGTATTTATAAATAGCGCAAAAAGTCGTTCGTTATTACCGGAGATACCTGTAAAATAGACGGTATCGCCCTTAATTGCTGTAAAACCAATGGGCTTATAGGTAAAAGGCAACAGGTAGCGGGCTTGTCCCGTTTTAACAGCAATGAGCGCCAGTGACATTTTGCCCTCGGTATTCCTTACTGCCGATATTACCTCATCGTTGCCGTAAAACTTGGGATAGGTGTAAAACAGCTTATCGGGGTTAGGGATCACATTAACGGCGCCTTTACCGTCGGTATTTAAAATATGTAGTTCGCTTTTACCTGTTGGACCAACCTGTACGGTTATTATTTTGCTGCCATCGGCATTAAAGGCCGGCGAAAAGTATTTTGTTTTACGGGTAATGCGATGCTCCTGCCCTGTATTAATATCCAGCAACATCAATTCGCTGTAATCACGATAGCCCCAGCGTGCATCCGGGCGATAGCTGGCATAAACTACCTTGCCATTATTATAGGCAAAATAACTATCAAGCGAGGAGGAACGGGTGCTGATCCGTCGTTCTTTATCACCGGTTTTTATAAAGAATGCCGGGATGTGGTTATAGGTACTTTTCATGTAAATGAGGGTACTGTCATGCACATAGGCTGGGTACTCCCTGTCGGCATCAAAGTGTTTGGTGGCCGTTTTATTTACATCGTCATTAAATTCTTTTTTAAAATGGTCAAGCGCTTCATTGCGATAGGTTTTAAAATCTTCGCCGGTATATTTCTTTACAGCCCTTTGAAAAGGATAAAACCCACCGCTAAAGGCTGCGGCATCATGGGTAATGCTTCGCCATATATCGTCGCCATACTTTTGCCTGCCATAAGCCACCAGCATATAGCCAAGCGGGTAGTGGTCAGGTACATAATCCCTGTATGAGCCGTTACGCAGCTTCATAAAGCTATAATTCTTATCGCCTGCCCAAAGCGCCCTGTACTCGTTAAAAAAGAATGGGATGCGCCCCCTGCCCTGCTCGCTTACATGGGTTTCGTTATAAACGGCATCGCCCTCAAAAAACCAGTTGGGTACAGATAGGTCGTTCCCCAAAGCCTGTCCGCCCTCGCCAAAAAGCACCCGCAAAACACGCGACAGCCCCACATTAAAATTATTATACTGCTGCACATGCCTAAACTCGTGAATGGCCAATTGCTGCGGCCAGGGGAGGCTGCCCAGTTCAAGACTATTTTGATCGGGTGTTAAATAAAACTCACTGCGGAAAGGGGCTAAACCTACATAGCCATTAGCAATAGTAGTTTGGTTTTGCAGCACTATACTCACCTGCCGCTGTTTATTGCCTATGGTTGCCTTTACCAGCCCATTCATTTGCCGGATGATATTAGCCACCTCAACACCTGTAGAATCCATCCCAGCAGGGAAAATAACCCTGGCCGCCGGTATATTAACCTGTTTCCATTTAATAGATGGCGGGTTACCACCAAACTGCTGCGCACCGGCCATACTTGCCGTACATAAAAGCAACGGCAGCAACAATTTTGGTAAAATATAACGGGTGTTAAAAGGCTTATTCATTAAGGTTGAAAGTAGGTACAATTTACAACTATTACAACGGGTGCATCGCTTAAACCGTATAGCAACCACGAGTACAATTTCCGTAAATTCCGCATAGCGATTGCGTAATATCCCTGCCGGTTATCACATCGCCGCCTTTTATCTTTGACATACCTAAACCAATAAGCACATTGGCGCTACAAAAAACAGTGCCGACAACGATAATAAGTTATTTAATTAAGGGATTATAACTTAGGCGCAGCCGCTTGCAGCAATGCAGCGGCTGTTTTTTTGTTGAGGATAATAAAACCCATTAAAAATGCACATTCGGTAAAAATCACGTAGTTTTATAGTCGCACCAAACCTATTATAACCATGAGTATCAGCAATAATCGCCTCAAATTTATCGTGTTTTCCATTACCGGCTGTATGTTATTATTAAGTTTTAACAGGCTGAACGCGCAGGGTAATAAACCATTTAAGGTGATAGCATTTTATACCGGCCGGGAAGACAAAGCCCACATCAGTTTTGTGCACGAGGCCAACAAACGCTTCCCCGAGTTGGGCCGTAAATATAATTTCACCTATGATTCTACCAGTAACTGGAATAATATGAATGCCAAATTTTTGGCGAAATACCAGGTGGTGCTATTTTTAGATACCCGGCCCGATGTTCCCGCCCAAAGGCAGGCGTTTGAGCAATACATGAAAAAGGGCGGCGCATGGATGGGTTTCCATTTCTCGGCTTTCGCGCTTACGCCGTCGGATTATCCGCAGAATTGGGATTGGTTTCATAACGAGTTCCTGGGTTCGGGCCAATATGTTAGCAATACCTGGCACCCAACCTCGGCCATATTGCGGGTAGAGGACGCCAAACATCCGGTTACCAAAGGATTGCCGGTTACCTTTAAATCGCAGCCTAACGAATGGTACCGCTGGGAGCACGATCTGCGCAAAAACCCGGATATAAAAATATTACTGTCGATAGATTCAACCAGTTTCCCGCTGGGTAACGGCCCCAAACCCGAAGAAATATGGCATAGCGGCTACTATCCCGTTGTGTGGACCAACAAAAATTACCGCATGGTGTATTTTAACATGGGCCATAATGATATGGATTATGATGGCGGTACGAATAAAACCCTATCGCATACGTTTGACAACGATATTCAAAATCAGTTGCTTATTAATACTTTGTTGTGGTTAGGAAGGGGCAAAAAGTAGTTTATATATTTACCGAAACAAAACAGTAAACCACATTAACGGTTTAATAACAGAATACTTTTACTTAGAACAAGTGCAGACTTTTCAATATTCAAATTATTAGAAGCCAATGCCTTACATATATTATGCTCATTAAAATTTATCCCGAAAATCCGAACCCGAAAGCCATTGAACAGGTGGTGGAGGTTTTACGCAAGGGCGGATTGATCATTTACCCTACCGATACCGTTTACGGACTTGGCTGCGACATCACCAATCACCGGGCCATTGAAGCCATCTGCAAGATCAGGAACATTAAACCCGAAAAGGCCAATTTTTCCTTTATCTGCTATGATCTCAGTCACATTTCTGATTATATTAAACCTATTGACAACACCACTTTCCGGGTGTTGAAAAAGGCATTGCCGGGGCCGTTCACCTTTATATTCAATGCCAGCCACATGGCGCCCAAGCTCCTGAGCTCCAACAAAAAAACGGTAGGTATAAGGGTGCCGGACAATGATATTGCCCGTGAAATTGTAAAGGCTTTGGGTAACCCCATACTGTCAACATCTATTAAGGATGATGACGAGATCATTGAATATTCAACTGATCCGGAACTGATTTACGAGAAATACGAAAACCTGGTTGATATGGTTATTGATGGCGGCTACGGCGACAATATAGCCTCAACGGTAGTTGACTGCACTAACGGCGACTTTGAAATTATCCGCGAAGGTAAAGGCGATCTGGAAATGTATTTGTAATTAATTAAAAAGGGATTAAAGATTTTTGGACAAAGGATTAAGGACTTAAAATGTACAAATAAGAATCTTTTATCTTTTGTCACAAAATCCTTTGTCCCTTTCCTATCAAGGCCTTATCCCTTTAATAAATGCTGGAATTTTCTCCATATAGCCATCTTCGGCCAGTAATTTCACAAATTTACTGCCCACAATTGCACCGTTGGCGTAAGCGCAGGCCTGTTTGAAGGTATTATTATCAGAAATTCCGAAACCTATAATAGTTGGATTTTTAAGCTCCATGCCTTTAATGCGCTTGTAGTAATCCTCAATATTATTGGTCATTTGCAAACTGCCACCGGTTATGGACGACGACGAAAGCAGGTAAATAAAGCTATTGCTCAATTCATCAATCTTGCGAATACGGTCGTTAGAGGTTTGCGGGGTAACCAGGAATATATTACTCAGGTTGTTGTCAATAAAGTAGTTGGCGTACAGCGCTTCGTACTCATACATCGGCAAATCGGGTACTATAACGCCATCTACGCCGAGTTCGGCAGCTTTTTTGCAAAAACGCTCAATGCCGTATTGCAGTATCGGGTTAAAATAACCCATCAGTAAAATAGGGATGGTTACACGCTTGCGCAATTGCTCCAGCTCTTCAAACAGCAGGTTAAGGGTCATGCCATTTTCCAAAGCTTGCTCTGAGCTATGCTGAATGGTTGGCCCATCAGCAACAGGATCTGAATATGGGAAACCTATCTCCAGGAAATCGGCACCGGCTTTTTCCAAAGCCTCGGCAATATCAACGGCGGTATTCAAGGCCGGGTATCCCGCCGTATAGTATATGGATAAAAGATTATCCTTTTTTGTTGCGAATAGCTGGTTTAAGCGGTTTGAACTGTTCATGGTTAATGGTTCATTGTTCATAGTAGCAATCCTGTGTTATTTATTTTTTGCAATGATCCATGAACAATTATCCATGAACCATGAACTTTTATTTAGTAGCCGAAATATTTTATATACGTATCCAAATCCTTATCGCCCCTGCCCGAAAGGCAGATCACTACGTTATCATCGGGTTTGAAGGTCATTTTCTCCAGTTGAGCCAGTGCGTGCGATGATTCAATTGCGGGGATAATACCCTCCATCTGCGAGCAAAGCAAGCCTGCCTTCATCGCTTCATCATCAGTAACGCTTACGTATTGGGCACGGTTTATCTTGTACAGGTGCGCGTGCTGCGGACCAATACCAGGATAATCTAACCCTGCCGAAATGGAATAAGGCTCAACAACCTGCCCGTCTGGTGTTTGCATCAGTATGGTACGACTGCCGTGCAATACACCCTCTTGCCCCAAAAATGTAGTAGCTGCAGATTCGCCGCTATCAACACCTTTGCCGGCAGCTTCAACAGCAACCAGTTTTACATCCTCATCATCCAAAAAATGGTAGAACATGCCCATAGCATTACTGCCGCCGCCTACGCAGGCCAGCACATACTCGGGCAATTGTTTCCCGGTATGCTCAACCAATTGTTTTTTAGTTTCTTCGGATATGATGGATTGGAAACGCGCTACCATATCGGGATATGGATACGGCCCAACTACCGAACCGATGATGTAATGTGTATCAACCGGGTTGCCTATCCAATCGCGCAGGGCCTCGTTAGTGGCATCCTTGAGCGTTTTACTGCCAGATGATGCGGGCCTTACCGTAGCACCAAGCATTTTCATGCGCGATACGTTGGGTGCCTGGCGGGCCATGTCAATTTCGCCCATGTAAACCACGCATTCAATACCCATAAGGGCGCAAACCGTGGCAGTGGCAACACCATGCTGCCCGGCACCGGTTTCGGCAATGATGCGTTTTTTTCCTAATCGCTTTGCCAAAAGTATTTGCCCAATGGCATTATTTATCTTGTGCGAGCCAGTATGGTTCAGGTCCTCGCGCTTGAAAAATATATTGGCGCCATATTTTTCCGAATACCTTTTTGCATGGTACAACGGCGATGGGCGGCCAACGTAATTCTTTAGCAGATCATCAAATTCGGCCTTAAAGTCGGGATCGTTAATGATGCTGATATATTTTTGTCGTAATTCCTCAACGTTTGGATACAGCATTTCGGGGATGTAGGCGCCGCCAAAATCGCCGTAATAACCATGCTCGTTAACTCCGTATTTCATCTGTTATATTGTTTTTTGATGATGTCAAATGCTTGTTCCAGTTTCTGTATGCTTTTTATGCCCGGTTCTGTTTCAAAACGGCTGTTTAAATCAACCCCATAAAACTGAGGGTGTGTTATCTGCTTTACTTCGTCCAAATTATCCAGACTTATACCGCCCGATAAAAAGAAGGGTACATCCAACTGGTAATTATTTAAAATACCCCAGTCAAACGTTTGGCCCGAGCCGCCGTAACCTGCGGTTTTGGTATCGAACAGAAAATAGTCTGCTTTGTTCACGTAATCATTCAACTTAGTAAAGTCAAAATCATTATTAACTCCAAATGCTTTAAAAACCGTTACCTGCCCTTTAAACGCCTCGCAAAATTCCGGGCTTTCGTCGCCGTGCAGCTGTATGGTATCAAAACCATATTTACTGATCAGCAGGGTTATGTTATCTGCGGTTTCGTTCACAAAAACCCCGGTTTTATGAATATTAGCCGGGATGGTTTCCAGTGCATCAGCCGGTAGGGCATTAATATAGCGTGGCGATGGGCCGTAACAAATAAAGCCCATATAGTCCGGCTTTAGGGCGGCTACGGCTTTAATATTATCGGGCTGTTTTAGGCCGCACACTTTAATAACCATTTTAGTTTTGTAATAAAACGTTAAAACTGTCCAATGCCTTTTTATTTATGAGGGCCTCTTCGGCTTCGTAATAACAATCGGCAAAAGATTTCTCGGGGCCGATTGTTTTAATAGCCAGCGCCGCGTTTGACAGCACTACATTGTTTTGCGCAAAAGTACCATCGCCGTTTAAAACATCGGTAAATATTTTTGCCGATGCCGCAACGGTATCGCCGCCGGTAATTTCTGATGGGTTCAGCTTTTCAAACCCCAAACCTTCAACTGTATTTATCTTTTCACCTTCGGCAGAAAATGTTTTGAAATCGCAGGTAAGCGAAATTTCATCATAGCCCTCCAGCGCATTTACTATAGTATATTTAGTGGTAGATTTTTGGTACAGGTAGGCATAAACCCTTGCCAGTTCCAGGTTAAATACCCCTACCAGCTGATTCTCTGGTTTGGCGGGATTAACCAGTGGCCCCAGCATATTAAAAAACGTTTTAACGCCCAGTTCCCTGCGGATGGGTGCAACGGTTTTCATGGCAGGGTGAAACAAGGGCGCATGTAAAAAGCAAATATTGGCCTGGTCTATCCCCCTTCTCAGCGTATCCGTATCGTTAGTAAAATGGTAACCGAGGTGCTCCATCACGTTTGATGATCCGCAGCCCGATGATACGCCGTAGTTACCATGCTTGGCCACCTTGTAACCCGCACCCGCAACCACAAACGACGCAAGGGTTGATATATTGAAAGTATCCTTGCCATCGCCGCCGGTGCCGCAAAGATCAATAAGTTCGCCGGTTTGCAGGTCGATGGGCAGGCAAAGCTCCAGCATCGCATCGCGGAAACCTTCCAGTTCATCAACAGTGATACTGCGCATACAATAGGCCGTCATAAATGCTGCCATTTGCGAGTTGTTGTATTTTCCCTGCGCTATGTTCATCAAAATTTCTTTAGACTGCTGCCTGCTGAATGTTTTGTGTTCAAAAAGATGGTTTAATATCTGTTTCATGCCCCCTGGCCCCCTAAAGGGGGTACTTTTTTAAATTGTTAATTTATCATTGAGCCATTTTGTTTTAACCCTCCCCCTTTAGGGGGTCGGGGGGCCTGGCCACAAAAAAAGGGTTACCGTATTGGCAACCCTTCTGAATATTATTTTGAAAAAAACAAAAACGGAATTGCCTTACGATATCTCGTTAAGCCACCACCAGTTATTGTTTAATGTGTTCATTTTCATTTGTGCCACAAATATGGAAATAGTTTTTATAAAAACAAACAGATAAATTTGAATTATCGAATTATTGATTCACTGAATTATTGAATTAAAAATTAATGAATCTTTGTAATGAACTATTAACATCAATATATTGCTTTACTGAATTATGAAAATAGCGCATTTGCAACTCAAATCAATAATTCAGTAATTCACTAATTAAACGACATCAATATATTGCTTTACTGAATTATGAAAATAGCGTATTTGCAACTCAAATCAATAATTCAGTAATTCACTAAATCAATAATTAGGCAGCATGGCCATACATAAAGAAAAAATAAATCCCGAGGATGATCTGGGCTTTGGTACACAGCCGGTGATGAAAAGCCAGCCGGTGATCAATAAGGATGGCTCCATTAACGTAAAGCGTACCGGGTTGCCTTTTTTCAGCACCTCAAATAACTACCACTCGCTTATTACCATGAGCTGGCGAAAGTTTTGGGTGATAGTTTTTACCGGGTACTTTATTGTAAATATCCTTTTCGCATGCTTATACGTTTCGCTTGGTCCCGACGTACTTGACGGTAAAAGCGGCAATACCGGGTTCGACAGGTTTATGGATGCCTTCTTTTTTTCGGCTCAAACCATATCTACCGTTGGTTATGGGCACATCAGTCCGCGGGGGATGATAGCCAACAGCGTGGCCGCCATTGAATCCATGATGGGTTTACTGGCCTTTGCGCTGGCAACGGGTTTGCTTTATGGGCGTTTCTCGCGTCCATCGGCCAAAATTTTATATAGCGAAAAAGTGCTGGTTGCTCCCTACCGCGGCAATGGCTGGGGCTTAATGTTCCGCCTGGCTAATTTAAGGCGCAATATATTGATTGACCTGGAAATGGAGGTTGTTTTTGGCTACAACGAAGAAGTGAACGGCAAGGCGATCCGCAAGTTTTTCCCACTGGAACTGGAACGTAAATCTGTAAGTATCCTCACCCTTAACTGGACCGTTGTACATCCCCTTGATGAAAACAGCCCCCTAAAAGACATGACTCAGGAAGAATTGGAAAAAACACAGGCCAGTCTGTCGGTTATGCTTAAAACCTTCGATGATACCTTTTCACAAACCATACACTCACGCACATCCTATATATACTCTGACGTGGTATGGGGCGCCAAATTCAAACCTGTTTTTGACAGAAATACAGGCGGGCAGGTAGTTTTGGATTTGAGTAAGATAAGTGATTATGAGATGGTGGGGTAAATGAGTTTGATTAAACGTTAAAGATTTGGTTCAACATTCCGTTACAACTCATCCCTCAATTTGCGTATTTGCTCAAGTGCGATAACATCTATCTGATCTTTTGGCCTGTTAATGACTTGTTTATTTTTGATTAGCTGATTAATATGTAGAAAAGGGATGCGTACTCCTTCAATTTCTGCTATTGAAGCCATGGACAAACACTCATCAAAGGTATAATCTTCCAATCCCTTCATTTCTGTAAGAATATCAAGGCGAAAATTGTTATTCAAGTGAAAATCTGTCCAGCCGACAACAAATTGCATGTTTTCAATCATAGGATAATCACCCATATTGCAATCGATAAATGTTTTGCGTAGTTGCTTGCGGTTTGCAACAGTATCCTTTAACCAAATATCTAAATCACCGGTAAAACGCTGGTAACCATGAAGGTTTATAGCATACCCCCCAATCATAATATATTGCACATCATAATCCTGAAGCGCTTTCCAAAAATTTAAGATATCCTCGTCAAAAACATCCACAAATTACTTGCTGATAAAAGGTTTATGTGATATGGACGCCTTATTCATGGTTTGCTGGGCTTTAAATAAGCGCGTAGCCATTTCAAACCGCTCTTTATAGGTGCGCCTCAGACCCTCTTTTATAAGTTCTATTTCGGCCTCGCTAAGCGTTAGTTTATTTTTCTCCATGCTGATATCAAATTTAAACAAAATGTAGTCGATTAGCAATACACCCTAAGTCGCTCAAGCTTTTTCAATGACTTAATGACTACTTCAACAACGGATCCCGTTCCTTAGCAAATACATTATAAACCATTTTATCCAAAAATGCGGGTAATAACTTGCTGAGTAACACGGTTAGCTTCCCTTGCAAGGTCATGATAAGGGTGCGGCTCCGGTTTTCTATGCCATCAACAATAATGGCGGCTACCTCGTCGCTGCTCATCATTTTATTTTCTTCGAGGGTGCTTTCCCTTTGTGATACGCCTTCTTTATTCAAAGCCGTATTCCTGATGTTTGAAGTGGTGAAGCCCGGGCAGGCGGTAAGGATATGTACACCAGTTTTAAGGTTCTCTACCCGCAGGGCATCCAAAAAGCCATTCATTGCAAATTTTGATGCCGAATAGCCTGCACGACCAGGCAAACCTTTATAACCCGCAATAGACGATACCCCAACTATGCTGCCCTTGGTTTTGGTAATTTCGGGCAGGGCATATTTGGTGCAGTATACAGTTCCCCAAAAGTTCACATCCATGAGTGATTTCAACACTTTCAAATCCACATCTTTAAACAGTGCCCGCATACTAATGCCTGCATTATTGATAAGCACATCAATACGGCCGAAGGTGGTAAGTGTTTGTTTAATAAGTTGGGCGCAATCTTCTTCTATAGTAACGTCGCATTGAATAGCTAAGGCCTTTACCTGGTAACGACTTTCCAACTGCTGGGTAATTTCGCAAAGGGTTACATATTGGCGGGCCGCCAATACAACATTGGCGCCGCGTTTGGCACATTCGTTAGCAAGTGATTTACCGATGCCAGAGGAGGCGCCGGTTATAACAATAATTTTATCCTTTAACTTCATACGTGGACGGGAATAGCTGCGGCATGCCCTCCATCTTTATTTCGGGCACCTTAAATAAATATTTGGTGGCGAAGATAATCATCGCACCATAAAATTCCTTAATGTATAACCAGCTTAATTTAGGCTTGCCCTGTATATTGAAATTAATGATATATGTTTTGGGGAAGTAGTAGTTTTTGTATCCGGCCAGCCTTATGCGGTAGCTAAGGTCAATATCGTAGCCATAAGTATGAAAACGCTCATCTATGAGGCCCACTTTGTTTATGGCTTCCTTGCGCATCAGCATAAAGGCACCGTTCAGCACGTCAGATTCTGAAGTTTGAAACTCCTCTACCCAGTCCTTACGCTGCACATCGGTAAGGCGCGATTTGGAAAAATATTTAGCAAGCCCGGTTAGTTTAAAAAAGATTGCCCAGGGTTTGGTAAAGCCATGTTTTGATTCTTCCAGGAAACGGCCGTCGGGAGTTATCATGCGTACGCCTAATCCCCCGGCATCGGTATGCATATCCATAAAAGCCAGCGACTTCTCAATTGTTTTTTTGCCTGTAATTGTATCCGCACTGACCATTAAAATATACTCTCCGGTTGTAAGCTTTATGGCATGGTTATAAGCCCTGGCTATTCCCTCATTGGTAGGGCTGGTGATTACCTTAATATCAGGAAACTCAACCCTCAACATCTCTACCGACTTATCTGTAGAGGCATTGTCAACCACAAAAACCTCGTAATTAATGCCCAAAGCGGCTCTTATCACTGAATTGAGCGCAATCCTGAGCATATCACAGGTGTTGTAATTTACAATGATAACCGAGAGCTTCATACCTTACTTTGACAATGAGTTTTCATACGGAACACGTGTAGCAATGGACCGCCCGAGGGTGATCTCATCAACGTACTCCAACTCACCACCAAAAGCTATGCCACGAGCAATGGTTGATACAGGGATATTGAAATTTTTTACTCTTTTGTGTAGGTAGAATAACGTGGTATCGCCCTCCATGGTAGCGCTAAGGGCAAAAATAATCTCTTTTGTTTCATTTAACTTTAACCGCTCTACCAGGGTATCTACCTGTAAGTCCGACGGTCCAACACCATCCATTGGCGATATTAAGCCACCTAACACATGATATACACCGTTATATTGGTTGGTATTTTCAATAGCCATTACATCGCGGGTATCTTCAACCACGCAAATAAGACTATGATCGCGTTTGTGCGAGGTACAGATCTCGCATTTTGAACTATCGGAGATGTTATGACAAACAGCGCAAAACTGTATTTCGTTGCGCAGCTTACTGATGGTGGTACTAAAGCGCTCTACTTCCTGCTTGTCCTGGTTAAGCAGGTGCAAAACCAAGCGCAGGGCAGTTTTTTGACCCACACCCGGCAACTTAGCAAACTCCGCAACAGCATTCTCCAGCAACTTCGACGAAAAATTCATTGTGCGAAGTTAATGAATAGTGGGGATGTGCAAAAGCGGGGATTTATTAAAAAACTAACAGGATACTGTTTTAAACTCTTTGTCATCCTGAGCGGAGCGAAGGATCTATTCGTAACCATGCAATTCAAACTATGCAAATCGCATAATAGATCCTTCGCTCCGCTCAGGATGACAAAGTGTGATACTATATTTTTCAATTCTACATAATTCATCAATTTGCGTATTTTACATATTATAAGCACCTTTAAAAAACTTACGGACTTTCGGACTTCCCCGACTTCCGGACTAAATAAAATCCTATGTCGCCAGGAGTATTACTTTCATTTATTATCGGTTACTTTTTGGTTTTGCTGATTATATCGTGGCTTACATCGCGCAAGGCATCAGATAATGATACCTTTTTTGTGGCCAATCGCAACTCTAAATGGTATTTGGTAGCCTTCGGGATGATTGGTACGGCATTAAGCGGGGTTACGTTTATATCGGTGCCCGGTAAAGTGGGTGCACCTTCCGGCGATCAGTTTTCATATTTTCAATTTGTGCTGGGTAACGCAGCTGGTTTTATTATCATAGCAACAGTGTTATTACCACTATATTATCGGCTTAAATTAACATCCATTTATAGCTATATTGAACAGGCTTTAGGCACCTGGAGCTACAAAACCGCGGCGGGTATCTTCCTCATCAGCAGGGTTATCGGCTCGGCTTTCAGGCTTTATTTGGTGGTTATCGTATTGCAGAAGTTCATTTTTGATAGCTACCATATCCCTTTTGCCGTAACGGTGCTCATTTGTTTATTGTTGATATGGTCGTACACATTTAAGGGGGGACTAAAAACCATTATTATTACCGATAGTTTGCAAACGTTTTTCCTCGTAGCATCCGTTTTCCTGTCGATATATTTTATTTGCCGGAGCCTTGATATGAGCATTTTTGAAGCCGCCGACGCTATCAAGAACAGCAGTTACGCCAAGATCTTTTTCTTTAATGATTTCATGGTCAGCAAGTTTCACTTCACCAAGGCCTTTTTGGGCGGCTTGTTTATCACCGTTGGCATGACCGGGCTTGATCAGGATCTGATGCAGAAAAACCTGAGCCTTAAAAACATTGGCGAAGCGCAAAAAAACATGTTCAGCTTTACGGCGGTGTTTGTGGTTATCAATATATTTTTCCTGAGTGTAGGCGCTTTATTATGGATGTACGCCAATAAATACGGTATCCATGTTGATAAAACCGACTACCTGTACCCTACCATCGCCCTAAAATACCTGGGCATAGTGCCGGCTATGGTGTTTATGCTGGGCCTCACTGCTGCCACATTTGCCACCACGGATTCGGCACTTACGGCACTTACCACTTCATTTTGTGTTGATTTTTTGAACTTTAACAAAAGTACCGATCTTAATAGCAAGAAAAAGGTAGGCACGCGCCATGCCGTTCACATAGCCTTTTCGGGCTTAATGTTCCTCACCATTATTATATTCAACGCCATTAATAACGATGCTGTAGTAAGCGCCATATTTTCTGTGGCATCCTACACTTACGGACCTTTGCTGGGCTTGTATTCGTTTGGGCTATTTGTGGGCAACAGGCAAGTTAGGGATAAACTGGTGCCATTTATTTGCCTGATATCACCCGCGGTTTGTTACTTTTTGAGCATTCATTCGGCAACGCTTTTGGGGGGCTACGTGTTCAGCAACGAACTCATTATTGTTAACGGATTAATTACTTTTGTTGGCTTGCTGCTTACCTCCACATCAAAAAACAAATTAGCAGCGTTATAGTTAATAATACTTTAGAAAAGATATGACCGGAGAAGAAAAAATCAGATTAGCATTTGAAAACAAAAACTGGCAGGAAATTAAGGTAACCGATTCCTGGCAGATCTTTAAAATAATGGCCGAATTTGTTGACGGCTTTGAAAAACTGGCCAAAATTGGCCCTTGCGTATCCATCTTCGGATCGGCACGTACCCATAATGATAATAAATACTATGAACTGGCCGAGCATACCGCGCGCTTGCTTACCGAGCATGGCTACGGTGTAATATCCGGCGGTGGCCCGGGTATTATGGAAGCGGCCAATAAAGGTGCTTACGAAGCCGGTGGTAAATCGGTAGGTTTAAACATCGAGCTGCCTTTTGAGCAATTTCACAATAAATATATCGACAGGGATAAGATCCTGGAATTTGATTACTTCTTCATCCGCAAAGTAATGTTCATGAAGTACTCGCAGGGCTTTATTATTTTGCCGGGTGGCTTTGGCACTATGGACGAATCTTTTGAAGCCATGACGCTTATTCAAACCGGTAAAATTGCTCGTTTCCCCATCATTTTTGTTGGGGTTGATTACTGGAAAGGCCTGTTTAACTGGGTAGAAGAAAAAATGCTGAACGATCAGCACAACATCAACCCGGATGACCTTAACCTTTACCGCGTGGTTGACACCGCCGAAGAAGCCGTAGAGCACATTACCCGTTTCTACAACAAATATGTATTGAAGCCGAATTTTTAATACGATTCATATAAAAAGCGACTGTATATATTTTATACACTCGCTTTTTATGAGGCCCTTTTTAATTTACATAATTGCTTTAGGCGATGCCTTGTCTACTTCGGAGCTCTTTAAAACGTCTATCATAGTATCCAGTTCCTGCTCAAAGTTTTCGTTATAGCCAATATGGGTAAACCGGATATTTCCATTTTTATCGATAACAAACTTGGTTGGGATACCTGTAACGCCAAACTGTGTTACCACTTTCGACTGCTTTCCATCGTCACCTTTTTCGTCTAAAAGCACCTGAAAACTATATTTATTGTCCGCAATAAATGTTTTTACTGCGTCTGCATAGGTATCGCCAGTTTCCCATGTATCAATAAACAGAAATTTCACATTCGCATCATCTTTATATTTATTTACAGACCTCTGCATACCGGGGAATGATCTTTTACAAGGCCCGCACCAGGTGGCCCAAAAATCAACTATTATAATTTTACCCTTTAAACTTTGCAGCGATATGGTGTTACCCTCCATATCTTTTAGTACAAACGAAGGTGCCGGGTTATTTGTCATTTGCTGCCTCATCCCGCTTTCCCGGTTTTGCTTTGCGGCGCTTGCCATTGATGCTGTTAAATCATCAAACCCGTTTAAATTACCATGAACTTTAACATAGGCAGTTTTTATTGCTGCGTTGATTGCATCGGTACTTTTATTGGTTATTATGGCATTTTTAGCAACGGTTAAAATTTCGGCGTATTTGTCGTTTGCCGCTAATATTAGTAAGTAATGTTCAGTAATCTCAGGCTTATCCTTATTGCCATGTTCATAAATAGACTGCTCATAGGTTAGTGCCTCTGCAACTCTTCCCATTTTATAAAGTATAAACGCGTAAGTATCTGCATAAATATCGTATTCGGCCTGCTTTATCTGCTTAATGCGGTTTGGCGAGCGATATTGCGTTGGTTTGGGATGATCAATTTGCTGCTGCAGAATTGCCAATGATTGCTTAGACAATTGTTCGGCGTAAGGTAAGCGCTTACCGGATTTGGCCAAATCATAAGCAAAGGCATTTAAATCGGGCGCCAGCACGGATTTATCAGATACCACAGCCGCATATTTTTTATAATTATCTATGCTATCCTTTTTAAGTTGTTCGCCGGCCTTTATTGCCGCTAAATTATCACTGTAAATCCGAGCTTCCTTTACTAAACTAAACCGCTTTACAAGAGCGTAAAACGAGGAATCCGTCAGATTTTGGGCCGTTGAATAAACCTCAATTATAGAATTTAAACTATACGGAAACTTACTTATTAAACTTTTATTTAATGCCACTGAACGCTCATTCATTCCGGAGGCTGCCATTAAACTGCAAGCAGCTTGCATTTCCAACTCAACATTACTTTTTGACCACTCTTCAATTTTTTGATCTATCATTGCTTTATACTCCGGTTTTTTAGAGATATACAGCGTTTTATAATAATCAATTTCAAATTGCTTTTTGCTCTCCGGATATGCCGCAAATTCCTGTTCATATAATGCTATGGCACGGCTTCTATCCTCCTTTATTTTAGCTATATTAATAGCTATGCCATTAGCCACCGAAGCTTCCATAGCATAAGCACCCGCAACAGGCTTTTTGTTGCTGTAAACTTTATATAAATATCCCTTTTCATTGTTATCATCAATGATATCACCACTAAATAATTTCACTATAAATGCTTTTGCGCCGGCAGGAATGGTGAAATGACCTGTAAGTAACCTACCATTTGCCTTTATTGCAACATCGGCCGGAGTGAGGCTGTCATCGCCGAGAAAATAAATATATGCAGCAATATCTTTTTTACCGCCCAATACTGTACCTACGGTATCATATTTGATATTTATTTTTTCCGTTGCAGAGGGATAGGTATCAGACAATGTTAAATGGCTGCTTTGTGCAAAAGCGGTTTGTACGGATAGCAAAACCAGCAATAGGGATTTAAAATATTTCATCGATAACTAAATTTTTAGTTAATATAGGTAACAAATATTATAAATTCAAATATTTTAATAAATAAACTCATCACTTTCCATAAACAAAAAAATGCCACTCCTTTCGGGCGGCATTTTTTGTTTTTATAATTGGTTGATATTATTTTTTGCCCTCTGTTGCTGCTACCGCAGTGGTAGCAGTTGGGTCTTTAAGCAGATCTATCATGGTGCTAACTTCGTTAAATACGCCGTTGGTTGAGCCGCTGTAGCCTACTACCTTAAACCTTATATTTCCGTTTTTATCGAGGATAAATTTGGTTGGGATGCCGGTAACGCCAAATTGCGATACCACTTTTGATTGCCTGCCATCGGTACCTTTTTCATCAAACAGTACATGGAAGGTATATTTATTATCGGCAATAAACTTTTTAACACCATCTGCAAAATTATCGCCGTTTTCCCATGTATCCACAAACAGGAATTTCACTTCGGGATCGTCCTTGTATTTATTTACGGCCAGTTGCATACCCGGGAATGATGCTTTACAAGGGCCGCACCAGGTAGCCCAAAAGTCAACAATTACAGTTTTACCCTTAAGGCCCTCTAATGAAACAGAATTACCGTCGAAATCTTTTAATGCAAAGGCCACCGCAGGCTCGTTTATCATTTGTTTGGTTAGTTCTTCGCGCTTTTTGGCTTTGGAAATCTGCATTAGATTGGCCAGGTATGGTTCATAGCCTGTTTCGTTACCGTTGGTGCCAACGTAGGTCTTTTTTAATTCGTCAACCAAAACCGGCGATTCTTTACCGGCTTTTATCAAATCTTCTGTAATGGGTTTTGCATCGGCATATTTACCAAGCGCGTTCAGAATAAGTACATAATGCTCGGCGGTTTCGGCCTCGTCCTTAAAACGGGGAAACAATGGTTTTGCATATTTGTACGCTTCGGCATACTTCTTTTGTTTGTATAATATAAACGCGTAAGTATCGGCATACGTATCATAAGCACTTTGGCTGTTTTTTGCTGATGATTTTGGTGAGCTAAATGCAGCGCCAACCGGCTTTTTTATATTTTCAGAAACTATATCTAACGATTGTTTCGACATGTTTTCGGCCACATCCAAACTCTCACCTTTCTTAGCCAGTTCATAAGCGGCATTGTTAAAATTATAAGCCAGGGTTGATTTGTTTTTTATCAATGGCAGATAAGTGTTAAAAGCGGCAGTATTACCTTTTTCTAAAAAACCAGATGCTATTTGTACCCTTACATAATCAAGCAGTGAGCTTTTATCATTAGCCAAGGCCGGATATTTTACAATTAAGGCCTTGTAAAGCGAATCTTTTTTCCCAAGGTCGCTTTCCCTGTAAATTGCCATTTCATCGTCGCTTTGTGCAGACTCGCCCTTAGGGAAACGTGTTTTTATCACAGCCAGCAATGAATCGGCATCTTTTTTATTTTTACGCCAGGCGAGCATGTTTATGGCCAGCACCAGGTCTTTTTCATTATCGCTTTTTGCAAGCGCTCTTACCTTGTTATCAAACATTGCCACCGTAGCTGCATCTTTTTTACTTGATAACATATAGTAATAATTAAGGCGGTACAGTTTTTCGCCCTGCGGATATACCTCTTCTTCCTGTTTGAACAGGTCGAATGCCGGATCTGTAACGGTTTTTATTTTGGCAAGGTTGGTACCTACGCCGCTCGCCAAGATATAAGCTTTGGCCTCGTAAGCATTAGGAACAGGCTTTTGATCTTTATAAACATAAAAAATATAGCCATTTTCGTTATTACTATCAACATCATCCCCACTGAAAACCTTTACAAAAAAGGCCTTCGCAGTGGCAGGCACGGTAAAATCGCCTGTAAGCACGGCACCTTGTTGTTTCAGGGTAACATCTGCAGCCGGGTTTTCCTTTCCATCGAGAAAATAAACCTGTGCGCTAATGTCCTTTTTGCCACCCAATGGTGTGCCCACGGTATCGTACTTAAGTTTTATTTTTTCTGCAGCGGCAGGATAATTATCAGATAATGTGAGGTGGCTGCTTTGCGCGAAAGCGGTTTGCATGGCCAGCAACGCCGGCAACAGCAACAGGATTTTGTGATTTTTCATTAGGCAACTAAAATTTTAGTTAAATTAAGTACAAGATACTATAAATACAAATATTTTTAATATTTAAGGTTAATAATTTTACTTTGCACTATGGATCAACCTGCCAAACTTAAACCACAGGCTGCATTAGGCTTTATTTTTGTAACGATGCTGATAGATGTTATTGGCTTTGGTATAATTATACCCGTAATGCCCGACCTGATAAAGGGCCTCATACATGGTACACTTCGGGAGGCATCGCTCTATTCGGGGTTAATGTTATTGGCATATTCGGTAATGCAATTCCTATTTTCGCCGGTAATTGGCAATCTTAGCGATAAATATGGCCGTCGGCCGATATTGTTAAGTTCGCTATTAGGTTTCGGCATAGATTATCTTTTCCTTGCTTTTGCCCCATCTATAGGCTGGTTGTTTGTTGGCCGTGTTATAGCGGGCATCACCGGTGCAAGCTTCACCACGGCATCTGCCTACATTGCCGATATCAGCGCGCCCGAGAAACGTGCACAAAACTTTGGAATGATTGGCGTGGCATTTGGAATAGGCTTTATTATCGGCCCTTTCTTGGGCGGGGTGTTGGGCCAATGGAATACACATTATCCATTTTTTGCCGCGGCAGGATTAGCTTTATTAAACGCGGCTTACGGCTATTTTATCCTGCCCGAATCACTCTCAGTGGATCACCGCCGTCCTTTTGAATTAAAGAGGGCAAACCCACTGGGATCGCTATTACAATTAAAAAAATATCCGTCTGTAATTGGCTTAGCCGTGTCTTTGTTTCTCGTATACCTTGCGGTTCAATCGGTACAAAGCGTATGGACATTTTATACCATCCTGAAATTTAACTGGAACGAGTTTTTAGTTGGTAGTTCATTGGCTTTTATTGGGCTAATGATAGCCATTGTTCAAGGACTATTGATAAGAATAACCTTGCCCAAATTCGGTTTGGAACGCAGCATCTGGATGGGTCTGTTACTTTACAGCATCGGACTTATATTATTTGCTTTTGCAAATCAAACATGGATGATGTTTGCATTTATGGTACCTTATGCACTGGGCGGAATTGCTGGTCCGGCTTTGCAAGGCTTAATGACCAACCAGGTACCTGCTAATGAGCAGGGTGAACTTCAGGGCGGCCTCACAAGCTTAATGAGTCTCAGCTCAATTTTTGGCCCCTGGATAATGACATCTTTGTTTTACTTTTTTACAAATTCCAAAAACCACATTTATTTGCCCGGAGCACCATTCATCTTAGGTGCTATATTGATGCTTATGGCGGCACTACTGGCCATCAGAAGTTTTAAAAAAGGCAAAAATCTTACATCTGCGAAATAAATTAAGTTTATGTAACTGATTTATTATATCCGCCTTAAAACTTTTTATTATAAATAACGCTTAACCATTTAATGAACGATACGCCTAAAAAAAAGCACTCGGCCGCGCTGGGTTTTATATTTGTAACCCTTTTTATTGATGTGCTGGGCCTGGGCGTAATTATTCCCGTAATGCCAAAGCTGCTGCAAACCCTGGCGGGAGTTGACGTAAGTACCGCTACCCAATACAGCGGTTACCTTACTTTTACCTACGCATCTATGCAGTTCCTGTTTTCATCCGTAGTGGGTAACCTTAGCGACAGGTACGGCCGGCGACCAGTATTGCTTACTTCGCTTTTTGGTTTTGGTATCGATTATATATTTATGGCCTTTGCCCCTACTGTGGGCTGGCTTTTTGTGGGCCGCATAATAGCCGGTATTACCGGCGCAAGCACGTCCACAGCTACAGCCTATATTGCCGATGTAAGCACCGGCGATAACAGGGCCGCAAACTTCGGGCTGATTGGTGTGGCATCGGGCCTGGGTTTTATTATTGGGATAGGCATAGGCGGCTACCTTGGCGATCTTAACGTAAAATTTCCCTTTATGGCCGCAGCGGCATTCGCGCTAATAAACGCCATTTACGGCTTCTTTGTACTACCCGAATCGCTGGCACCAGAAAACCGCCGCCCTTTTGAGTGGAAAAAGGCAAACCCTATCAGCTCTCTAAAAAACCTCGGGAAATATCCCGCCTTAGCAGGTTTGGTAGGTGTGTTTGGCTTGGTTTACGTGGCCCAAAAGGCAGTAGAATATGTACTATCCTTTTTCCTGATAGAAAAATTTAACTGGACATTGAGCAGCATCAGCAGCCTGGGCATTTTTATAGGCGTGGTATTGGTAGCCATACAGGGCGGGCTGATCCGCATAACTATACCTAAATACGGGCAAGAGAAAAACATTGTAGCCGGTCTGCTTTTTTACGCCATAGGCTTAACACTTATTGCCTTTGTAAACCACGGTTGGATGATGTATTTGTATATGATCCCGTATTGTTTGGGTGGTATTTCCGGTCCGGCTTTGCAGGGGTTGATCACCGGAACCGTATCGCCCAAGGAGCAGGGCGAATTGCAGGGTTCGCTGGCCAGTTTAACAAGTTTGGCCGTGATTATAGGCCCGCTGTTAATGAGTTCGGTATTTCACCTGTTCACGCATCGTAATACGCATAGTTATTTCCCCGGTGCGCCTTATATATTGGCCGCAGCAATAATGCTCGTCAGTATGTTTATGGCGATAAAGAGCTTTAAAAAAGGATCGTTGATCAAAGACAAAAAGGTTGTTGAGCCGGGAGATTCGAACTTGCCAGACCGCGCATTTTAATGTAGAACCTTTTTATGTAGAGGCGCGTATTTGCGTCTTATACCCTGCATAGTTAATCTGCATGAGGGAGACGCAAAATATTGCGTCTCTACGTTTTATGTTTTATTCTAACCCGCTAACGCCGCCCGATATTACAAACTTCATTACGTCGGCAGCGCTCTTGTCGATGGGTTTTACTTTGCTGGCATCAATAATTATCACCTGCCCGGCAAATGAATAGGAATAAGGGAAATATACAGCAACCTCGCCGGGTAAATTGAGCATAGCCAAATCCTTTTGTACCAGGAAGCCTATTTTTTTCATCCCAAATTCGTTTACCTCAACCAATACAGGCTCATTGAATTTCTTTTCTTCGCCCACAAATGCTTCGGTAAGGTCTTTTATAGATGAATACAGGAACGCAAAAATGGGCAGGCGGTTAAACCAGCGTTTAAACCAACGCTTAATAGGTTCGGTAACTACAGTGGTAACCAGTATCCCCACTATCATGATTACCACAATCACATTCAGGATACCAAGGCCCGGAATATAAAGGTGCTTTCCATTTTTATCAACCCAAAGCACATCACTCAGGTTCAGGGCTTTATCAACAGTAGAAACCGCCCAGTACATCAGGAAAATGGCCGCGCCAATAGGTATCACCACCAACATCCCCTTTATAAAATACCTGAATAAAGCTCCTGCAAACCTGTTCATTGACAACGAAAATTTCTATGGGTAAAAGTACACTCTTTTAAATCAGGACGGAAATAAAAGTAAAAGGTGCCCCTATCCGCTGGAAAAGCAATCCCAAAATAGCGCATTGGAGTTATAATGCTGGCTTAACTTCTTACATAAAATTTGCTCATGCAGTTGTAGCACATATACCTGTGAAGCGGCAGCCAAAAGAAAATCACTTTTATAATTTCGCCTCTCGGTATCCGGTGATGCGACACTGTTGAACACGATGGGCAATGAATATCCCGGTGGGCATGACTGTTAATATTCGACATAATAAAAACGTTTAGCAACGGTAAACAGGTAAATTACCCTTTAATAACCCATAAACACTATTTATTATTGCCCATTAGTTTAAATGTCTTTAAGATGAATAACTTTTAGTTTATTCGGAGAGCGATGATATGTTTGGCGTTTTTAGCCATATAACATCTACTCATAAAAATACACCCTTTTTACCCTTTGCGAAATATTAGTTAATATTTCATAGGGGATAGTACCAATTTGTGCTGCCAGTTCTTCAATGCGCTGGTGCTGCTCGTCAAAAACTATTACTTCGTCGCCTTCGCGTACATCAAGTCCGCTTATGTCAAGCATGCACATATCCATGGTAATGTTGCCCACGGTTGGTACCAGGGTTCCTTTTATTAACATTTTGCCAATACCGTTACCAAAGGCGCGCAGGTAGCCATCGGCATAGCCAATACGTACGGTAGCTATCTTACCATCTTTCGATAACTTGCCGCTTCGGCTATAACTTATGGTATCGCCAGCGCTGATTTTTTTAACCTGGGCTACACTGGTTTTTAAACTGGCAATGGGCTGCAGCGCGTTTTCGGTAATCGGCACCGCCGAATCGATGCCATACAAACCAATCCCCAGCCGCACCATGTCATATTGTGCTGCCGGCCAGCGGATAATGCCCGCCGTATTACACAAGTGTTTGATCACTTTATAACCCAGTGTTTTTTCTATCTCTTTTGCTGCTTTTTCGAAGCGCTTTATCTGTGTTTTGGTAAATTCATCATGCTTTTTGGCCTCGCTTGCAGCCAGGTGTGAAAAAACGGACTGGATACGCACGTACCTGTTTTCTTCCAGCATATCGCAAAGGGTTTCTATCTCATAATTCTCAAACCCCAGGCGGTGCATCCCGGTATCAATTTTAAGGTGTACAGGATAATTGGCAATGCCCCTATCCTGCGTATAACTCACAAAATCGTCCAGCAAGCCAAAACTGTAGATCACCGGTTCCAGCTTATACTCGGTTAGTTTATCAAACGCCGATGCTTCGGAATTAAGGATCATGATGGGCAGGTTAATACCCGCCTGCCGCAGGGCAACTCCTTCATCAATATAAGCCACCGCCAGGTAATCAACCTTGTTGTATTGCAGCATATTGGCTACTTCAAAGGTGCCGCTGCCATAGCTAAATGCCTTTACCATGGCCATAACTTTTACGCCCGGCTTTAGTTTTGATTTATAAAAGTTGAGGTTATTTAACAGCGTATTGAGGTTAATCTCCATTACCGTTTCATGCGCCTTTTGTGCCAGCGCCTTGCTGATCCGCTCGAACTCAAAACTGCGTGAACCTTTGATCAGGATGGTTTCTTCTTTAAAATTAAGCTGCTTTAGCTGTTGCAGCATAGTTGCCGTATCGGTAAAAAAGTACTGCTCGGCCACCTTAAAATATTGCTGATGCGCCAGCAAAGCTTCCCCTACCCCAATAAACTTGTCGACATTTTTTGAGGCAACCATATCGGCCACCTGACGGTACAATACATCCTGCTGCAAGCCCGACTGAAAAATATCTGACAGGATCAGCGTTTTTTTCTGATGCTGATTTTGCTGATTTAAAAAATTCAGCGCTATCTCCAGCGATTGCAGATCGGAGTTATAAGAGTCGTCAATAACCGAGCATTCGTTTACCCCGGTTTTTAGTTCCAGGCGCATGCTTACGGGGGTAAGCCGTTCTATCCGCTTATCGGCCTCAACGGCACTATAACCCAGCGCCAGCATGGTAGCCCAGCAGGTAATGGCGTTTTCTATAGACGCCTGATCAGAAAAAGGAATCAGGCACTCTATCTCCTTTTTTTGGTAATTGGCCCGCAGGTAATAGTTTTTGGCGATCACCGTTTCGCTGAAAACGTACAGATCGGCCTGGTTAAATTTGCGGCTCCAGGTAAAGGTGTCTTTTACGGGGATGTCTTTTTTATAATCTATTAGCTGATCGTAGTTATAGATCAGCTTTTTACTGTTCCTGAACAATTGCAGCTTTTCCAGCAGTTTTTGCCGCGGATTATCAAAACCCTCGTCATGCGCTGTGCCCATATGGGTAAGCACCCCTATCTGCGGCTTTATAATGGCTTCCAGCTTATCCATTTCGTTTACGGTCGAGATCCCGGCCTCGAAGATGCCCAGATCATTACGGCCGTTTATTTGCCATACCGATAGCGGCACACCAATTTGCGAATTATAGCTTTTAGGGTTACGCACAATGTTTTTATCGGCTGCCAATAACTGGTACAGCCACTCCTTAACTATTGTTTTGCCGTTGCTGCCGGTTATGCCTATCACCTGCAAATTAAACTGGCTACGGTGATAAGCTGCCAACGCCTGCAAAGCCGCCAGTGGATCGGCAACGCGTAAAAAATTGGCTTCGGGCAGGTTAAATTCCGGCCCGTGCGCAACCACAAAATTGCGGATGCCGGCGGCATAGGCTTCGGCAACAAACTCGTGCCCGTTGCGCCTGCCGCTTAAGGCAAAAAACAAACCATTGGCGGCGTTACTTATACGGCGGCTATCGGTAAAAAGCGTGCTGATGGTGCATTCCTTTACAATGTTGCCATCGGCATTAATTATTTGCTTTACTTTAGTTATAGAGTAGTGGTTGCTAAGCATGGTACGAATTTGCTATATTATCTTAACAATAGAAGAATTTTTAACGAATTTTGGTTTTAAATGGATAGCCCCAAAACAATTAAAATTACCGACCCAAAGGTGGCGCTGGCAAAAGCCGAGCACTATTGCGCCTACCAGGAACGGAGCCAGCAGGAGGTGCGCGATAAGCTGTACGAATGGGGTTTATGGCCTGAGGCTGTGGAGCAGATCATCAGCGAACTGATTCAGGGTAATTTTTTAAATGAAGATCGTTTTGCAAAGGCCTACACCAAAGGCAAATTTGGGCAAAAAGCATGGGGTAAAATCAAAATAAAACAAGGCCTTAAGTTTAAACGCGTGCCCGATGTACTGATAAAAAAAGCTCTCCTTACTATTGATGCCGACGATTATATGGCCGCCCTTACCCGTGTAATTGAAAAGAAAGCAGTAACATTATCCGAAAAAAATGCCATTAAACGCCGGTACAAGCTACAACAGTACGCAATGGGGCGCGGATACGAGGCCGACCTTGTTGCTGATATTCTGAAAAACAGCGACTTATAAACTATTTTAAAAAAAGTAAAAATTTTCCTTGCAGAACATCCAATTCTGTCTATATTTGCACTCCCGCAAACGAGATAAGCAAACGGTTAAGGCCAAAGCAACTCCAAGCAGGAAAATACCAACGCGAAAGTAGCTCAGTTGGTAGAGCACGACCTTGCCAAGGTCGGGGTCGCGAGTTCGAATCTCGTCTTTCGCTCAAAGCCCTTCCATCAAAAGAAGGGTTTTATTTTTAAAAGGTTAATCACCTGCTCAGATGGTGGAACTGGTAGACACGCAGGACTTAAAATCCTGTTCCCGTAAACGGAGTGCGGGTTCGATTCCCGCTCTGAGTACTTGCTAAATAACTCGCTGATAATCAGCGAGTTATTTTTGTTTTTAACAATCCCTAAAGGAATCGAACCCTCTTTTTTTTACGATCAATTTCTCATAATTAGCTACATTTCAACACTTTACATTTTTAACTTTCCGGCTAAAACCCTGCAAATATCAAAAAGCCACAAATTAAATTGAGTTAATTATAGCGTCTTTTTTGTTGATAAAAAAGCCGCTATAGCCCTTAAAATTAATAGTATAATAATTTAATATTCCGATAAGCGGGGCATCAAACAAATGCTCACGCCTCGTTTCGTTGATGCCCCGTCTAATTTTCAGTTCCTTAAAATGTATATCGTACTCCTACCTGCATTTGCCACCTGCTCGCAAAATAATCTATAGCATATGGCTTACCAGGGTCGGCAAAACGATATACAGGGTAATTACCCAAATTTTGCTGCGGCGGGAATAATTGCGGCGTTAACCCCACACTGGCGGTTGAATTAAAAGTGTTTGGTGAAAAATATACTTTACCCCAATTTTTGTTAAGCAAGTTGGTTAGGTTCGGATTGGCTGATTGAACATGGCGCAACTATTATACAAACAGATAGACCAAAGGAACTATTGAGCTACCTTAAGAAAAAGGGATTGCACAAGTAAATAATTTGATGATTTGGATCTGCATCTGGACTATAATTTTCATAATTCTACTAACTAAGCGGGGCGGAAAATTCCGCCCCGCTTCAGACCTCCAGGAATATGCCAGGCTGGTACAACCTTTAAGTACGACGATTATTATAAACAGACTGCTGTTAAATATGCCGGTAATAATGCCGATGGCTGAAAACAGATACTAACCCAAAAGTATCTTGCATTTGCACGTAACTCTGGCTTAGAAGCATACTACCAATAGCGCAGAACAGGCATCCCTGTATTGAGCATTGGCGCGGGTAATACCAACAATGGTACTACCATCCCAACCAGGTATCAGTACCCTATTAATGAAAGAAGCGCCAATACCACAAACTACAATGCGGCTGTACAAAGCCAGCTTGGTGGTAAAGATGATATTTACCAAACCCTATGTTATTAAAACATCTCTTTTTTATATAGGCTATCTCGCTATTAAATAAACCTAAACCTGTCGCGTATTTCGTTTTTATAGGTTTTCCCTACTGGAATCTCCACATCCTCAATCCAAAGCCTGTTTTCCTGGATTTTTTTAACATTATGAATGTTAATGATAAATGAGCGGTGAATACGCACCAGGTTTTTAGCAAAAAGAAGTTTCTCTTCCAGGTAGCTCAAATTTTCGCTGAACATAATCTCCTCCATAACTGTCTCGTTGCCCTTTTTTCTTCCCCTATGAAAAAGCTTACAGTAACTTCCGTCGGCTTTAAGGAACATGATATCGGTTATCATTATTTTTTTGAAACCCTGCACATCTTTAACAAAAATGCTTTCGTTGATCAGGAATGATGAGTCGCTGTTTTTCTTAAGGGCAAGATCATGTCCCTTCATAGCCTTTAAGGCCAAATCAATAGCTATTGAAATATCAAGCTTTGTAAACGGTTTGGTTATGTATTGCACCGTGTTTGACTCATAGATGGCCTTTTTTCTTGTGTATTCGTCCCTATCGTCGGTAATGTAAATAATAGGCGCGGTACTTATTTTTCTTATCTCTATAGAGGTGTCTATACCGTTGGTATTCTCGGCCAGGTGTATATCCATAATAATGATATCGGCAAAGCCCGGCTTAAAATTTTCGAGTGTAGTTTTGCCCGAAATGAAAATGGCAGGCACCTCATAGCCCATGTTCTCCAGCATTATTTTTAACGACTCGGCAATTATAAGTTCGTCTTCTACTATCAGAACCTTCACTTTTTCCATGGGTAATCAAAAAATTTAATAATTAGGTGGTTAAGTAAGCTATTTACTTTTAAAACAACAAAAAAAATATCCTTTTCCTTCAGCCCATAATTACACACTTTCACAAGGAATTAATTGCCGCTGGCAAACTTCGTCCCTGTAGCTGTGCCCTAAAATTTAACTTTATTATGTGTTTAACAGCGGTTTAATATTAACCGAAACACCAACCCTGTAATTAATTAAAAATTAAAGTAAAACGCATACAAATTCAACAACTATGAAGTGGGCAAGAGTAAGTATCTATACCGTACTGGCATTTACGGTTCTATTTATCATCAATTCATGCGGTTCGGGTCATAAGGCAGATCCTGTTCCAACACAGATTAAATCATCCGACAAAAATATAACCGCTTTTAAATTAAGCGGTTCGGGCCTGGCTATAACCGGCGTTATAACCGGTACAACAATAAGCTTTACCGCGCCCGCAGGCACAGATGTTACTGCGCTTACACCGGCAATTTCCATATCGGCCAAAGCAACGGTATCGCCAAATACCAACGTGCCGCAGGATTTCAGCAAAGATGTAAACTACACCGTAACCGCCGAGGATGGCAGCACACAAGTGTATAAAGTAACCGTAACCATTGCAAAAGCAGTAACACAGGTTATTGACTGCGCCAACGTACCGGCAGTACTGGAAGACAGGGGCGATGGTGTTGATTATATTATTAAATGCAACATCAATATATCTAACTATAAAGTACTTACAATTAAGCCTGGCGTAACCATTCAGTTTGACGGTGAAGGTGCCGGTATTACAGTTGTAGGAGGCTCGATAGTAGGAGGCGGTCTTAAAATGGTTGGTACTAAAGACAAACCAATAATCCTGGAGGGTAAAACGGCCAAGGCCGGTTCATGGACAGGCATCCAGGTAAACTCAAAGAACATTAGCAACCAATGGGAATACGTAACCGTACGCGATGCGGGGGCAGGGCAATATGCCGCCGGAGTATTGCTTGACAACTCTAATAACAGCCCTATGCAGGTATCTGTAAAAAACTGCAGCTTCATTAATAACGAGGGTTATGGAATATGGGATTACGAAAACGGGTATGCTTACGGTATCAGTATATTCAGTGAATTTGCAAACAATACATTTACCGACAATACCAAATCAGCCCTTAAAATTAAAATTGGTGAAGCCGGCAGTCTGGATGCTGCAAGCTCTTATAAAAACAACACCCAAAAGTTTATTGAGGTAACCGGCAGGCTGCTTCTCAATAACATAACTGTTCAAAACATCGGCATCCCTTATGTTATTGAGCAGGTTACCGAATTAAATCAAAAGATGACCATTAACTCGGGCGTTGCATTTCAATTTACAAAAGATGCCGGTTTTTATTTAGGTTATTTGGATAACGGGGGTACAATTATAGCTAACGGAACAGCTGCCGCGCCTATTAAATTTACCGGCTACGAGGCTAATATAAAAGGGTACTGGTTTGGAATTGAGCTTGATAACTCCGACCCGCAAATTGAATTTAATAACTGTTTATTCGATGGGGCCGGTTCTATAAAGTCTGACACATATTGTTCTGGTAATACGAAGGCCGCACTGAACTTTGGTGGCAACTGCGGCAGCGCACTCACAGGTGGCGGAAAGGTTACAAACTGTACTATATCTAACAGCGGCGGGTACGGCATAAATTACCGCGCCGGCCGAAGCGTGACCTTAACCAACAATAAATTCTCCGGCAATACCCTTGCCGATATTTTAAAACGGAATTAACGCAGTTAGTAAACAAAAAAATATATATGAAAACATTTTTAACCATTTTACTAACGCTGGTTAGTATTGAGTTTGCGGCAGCGCAAAAAAATGCAAAGGTAACCTTTGAGCAAATTAAGGAGCAATGTAAAGATATTCCTATGGCCAAGCGGCTTAGGGTAACTGTACCCCGGTTTTCGGTAACTACAAGCAACGCGCCTTATGAATTTGGCGGCGGCCTGGCTACCATGCTAACCAACGCCTTGCAGCAGGTTAACTGCTATCGTGTTTTGGAAAGTCTGAAGGATACCTTAGATATGGACGACGAAATAAGGCGCGGCGAAGGCAGATTTGCTAATAAAAAATCAGCAGCTAAAAAAGGGAAGCAACTTGGTGCCCAGGTGGTTATTACAGGGGAAGTAACCGAATACAGCGTTAAAAGCACTGGCCTGGGTATCACGCTTTTAAGTGTAGGCTCAAATAAGGCCAAAATAGGTTTTATTATAAAAATGGTAAACCCCGAAACACGGGAGGTTTTATTCTCCAAATCAATAAATGTAGAGGCCAAGGCAGGTCGCGGTATGTCATTCGGATTATTTGGGGCCAATGTGGTGAGCAGCCAAAAAAGCGACCCGGCAGTAGAAAATGCCTGCGAACAGGGCATCATACAGGCAGTTGAGTTTTTGGCATCTAAGAAGGATATCCTGGAGTTGCCAGATCCAAGCGCAGGCGAAAACAATTCATCGGCTGCTAATGAAACCGAAATAACGTTGAACAATGCCAATTTTAATTCATTTAACAACATGACCGCCATACTAAGCCGCATACCAGGTTACAAATCTATGGAAAAAGCCCTGGCCGATGGTGTTGCCACCTACACGGTAAGCCACACAGGTACAGCCGACGAGTTTTTAACCGCGCTTAACAAAAACATAGGCAGTAAGTACGAAGTTACCGGCTTTGGCAATGGCAAAATAGAACTCAAAACAAAGTAAGTTATCTCCTGCAGATCAAAAAATATTTCAACCTAAACTTTATTTAAAATCATGAAAAAACGTTTCCTTTTATTGTTATTATTCGGTGCAATTAGTTCAGTCACGTACGCGCAGCAACAAACTACTGCTGTCTACAACAAGGGCGATAACTTATTGAACATTGGTATTGGGTTGGGCAGCCCTTTCTTTGGGTCGGGCTATTCATCGTCGTTGCCGGTTAACCCAACCATTTCATACGAAAAGGGCATAACCGACGAGATAAGCGTGGGTGGCCAACTCTCCTATGCAAGCTCAAAAGCCAGTTTTAGCTACTTTGGTTCGGGCTATAGTTTTAAAGAAAGCGCGCTTTACATTGGTGCCCGCGGATCATATCACTTAAACGATGCGCTGGATATTGATGATAACCGGGTTGACGTTTATGGCGGCGCGAGTTTGGGATATGTTATTGTGCACGTAAGCGCAACAGAAGGTCCTTACTCCAGCAGCGGCAGCGCGGGCAGTGCTATAGGACTTGGCGCTTTTGCAGGCGGCAAATACTTTTTTAATCCTAAAACGGGCATTTATGCCGAACTGGGCTATCAAAGTTTATCGTTCCTGAATATTGGTGTTGCCTTTAAGCTTTAAAAACTAAACAAAGGCAGTCCGTTACGGGTTGCCTTTGTTACTAAACAAGTCAACGATATACAAACCCGCAAATATGCCCGAGGCAAATTCAATTGATACGATATACAGGAAAAAGTTTTTAAGATCTGGCATACTGAAAAAGGCTTCACCACACATCAGCAAAATTTCAGCAACGTTTAGCGCCAGCAGGCCATAATAGCTAAAGTTAATATAACGGGCGGTTAGCTTTTGACCCTTTTGTTGGTAACGATAAAGGTTACTTTTAATAAACCGTACAAAAACGGTTATATACAAACAGCTAAGCGGCAGCACTATGTATAAAAGCTCCCTAAACGTAGTAAGACTGAAGCCGCCTATTTTAGTAAGTAAAAAAACGCTTAAAACAATTGTTATCCGGCTTGTTAAACCTATTTTAACAAGCCGGATTTTTAATGATGCTTCGTTAAAAACCGGCATGGAATATTTGTCTAAAAGTATCGTCTAACAGTTTATTATACTTTTTTAAGCCGGCGCTAAGCGAGGGCTCATTGGCTGCATCAGTATAATCGCCTTCATTATCCGGTGCGCGGAATACCCCCCCGGCATATAAAACAGTAGCCGAGTAGCCAATTTTTGTTCCACCCCTATCATCGCTATCCTTAGTTATGGTAATTTTAATAATTTCATTGTAATTGCCGGTTATCTGGCCAACCACATTAATTATTTTAAACTCTAAAATATGGTTGCCGCTATTCATTGTTCTTACATCAATATTGGCGTCGTTTTTATGTTTATACTGTTTAAAATAGGTGTTAAATATGGGTAGGTATTTGCTAAGCCCGGCAACCGGCCGCTTTAAACTATAACTGTTACTTAATATCGAGTTTATTGGCGATGCATCAAAATCATAGTCGATGGTTAACTCGCCACCCATGATCACATTTATCTTATTGTTGTTTTTAATTTTCCCATCGAAATAAATGTTCAGTGAAAAAACACCAAGGGTATCGGTATGCTCAATTATTTTTACCCGGCTAAGCGGCAGTTCGGCATAGCTTGCCAGTTTGGTTAGCATCAGCTCCTGCAAATTTATTCCTTTATTTTTCAAGCCTTCGCTTACGTAGTTCCAGGCGGTTGCCAAATCTTGCGCGTCAGAATATTTGTCCGCGGGTTTTAACACCAGCATCTTTGCAATTGTTCCGTTTGCTTTTTTGGTGGAGTCATCTTCGTTGGCTGGCCATGACTTAACCGTTTTAAATTCTGCGGCGCTAACCAACTGATCTAACTGAAATGTTTTGAGCCATTTGTTATACCTGCTTATTACCAGGCTATCGGCATCAATTTTTTTTTGCGCAAATGAGGGTATAGCTATCGTGAAAAGAGCCAAAAAAACTAACTTTAAAATCTTAGTTGTCATCCGCTTAAAAATATGAAAAAAACCATCAATATTCCGCTTTCTGCTTTGGCCGCTTACACACTTTTTAAAAAAAGTTTTGAGAAAGCCGGGTTGCCGAATGATGGGAAGATCAAGAAAAGCAAGTGGGCTTTTGAATTGATGGATAAATTGCAGGCTAATGAACAGATTGCCGCAAGTTTAATTGCAAATGATTGGATCGACTACCAGAATTACCTGCGCGACAGTTATAACCGTATATTAAAATTCGTTGATAAAAGCCCGGAAATGATCATTGGATTTGAACACAAGATCACCCCGCTTTTTATGTACATAGGGGTAAAAGATTATAAGTCATTTAACAAAAAATTCGACAGCGTAGTTAAACCCACAAAACAAGAACGACCGGCGGACGACCAAGGCCCAATTGTTACCATAGCCGAACCGGTAAGCATCCCGGTTTTGTACACATCCGCCCCATTTGGCCGGTTTGCTATTTTGAGAAACCCCGATAACGGTATCATTCGTTTTTACGCCAATGGCGATTTTATTTTCGAAGGCGACGAGACGAGTTTATTTATAAAACCCGAATTTTTAACAAAAGTAGCTACACATGCTATGTTTGGTGATGATGCGCCCTGGGTAAAAATAAAATACGTAAAAGAAGGCAAACCCGGCACTGCTTATTTTGCCCAAATTGAACCCGGAACAAATGATGTAAAACCTGTTGAACCCCAGGCTATCCTACAGTACCTTAATAAAAAATAACCAGATACTTTTCTCTGACCCCAACGCTTGCCAAAGCTGTCCCTACGGGTTAATCCATTTTTACGCGTTTTTTTAACCACTTTATAACTCTCATTATAAAGCGTTTTTATTTGCCAGCAGATGCAGATTTCAAATACCAACATAACTAACTCATAATCAATTACAAATATAAAATGCGTACGCATTTTTTTGCAGTGCGTTCGCACTACGCCTGTATCTGTTTCATTTACAGCGCCCTAATTTTACCATCACAGTCAGCGCGAAGATTGTATCGTTCTTAAGGTCTTTTCAGGGTTCGGGTGGACATAGCAGGGTAGACAGCGCCCTTATTCCCGAAAAGACCTCTGCTCTCCTTTTTACCTAAAAGCTAAAAGGAATTACTATGAAACCAGTAAAATTAGGCATGGCTATAATAGCTATGTATGCAGTAACAGTATTTGCAAGTTGTACAAAAGATGATGTTAAACCAGCGGCACAAAAAACACAAAAAATAATGGATGGCGGGCCCGAATTGCCTCCCCAATTGCCCCCTCCCCCGCCGCCGCCAACTAAGCCATAATAAAAACACATCACAGGCTGTAAATTGAAAGGTTTACAGCCTTTTTATTTGGATAACGTTACTAATAATAAGTACATTAAAGGCAAATATGACTATCCCCCGCAAACCCGGCACCTTAATTAATTCATTCGGATGTTTATTGTTATTTTTACTGTGTTTTATACCCAAGGCCGTAGCGCAAAACGCAAGCGTGCGGATTGATTCGTTACAAAAAAAAGCTTCGGATGCCTATAAACACAACCCGCAGCAGGGGATAGCATTTGCGCAAGAGGCATACCTGCTGGCCGCAAAAGAGCAACTTCCCCGGCAACAACTCGCCTGTATTAACACTATTACTTTTTTTTATTGGGGCATTCAGGATTTTAAAAACGCCCGCATCTTTTCGCAAAAAGGATTATCAGTAGCCAAAGCAAATGGTATTGATTCTCTTGCCGGCGATTTTTTGGTATTAACGGGCGCAATTGACCATGTTAACAATAATTATAACCGGGCTATTGCCAATTATCAGCAAGCGGTTACGTACTATAAAAAAAATAAGCTGCAAAAAAGAATTGGCAATACTTACGTTAATATAGGTATTTGCCAAATAAGGCTTTCCCGGTTTGAGGCTGCTAATGGCTATTTTCTGCAATCGGCCAATATTTTTCATCAGCTAAAAGATACGTTGGATCTATCGGCCACATACAATTCAATGGGGGCTTGCTTTTCGTCGCTCAGCGAGTTTAAAAAAAGTGAGGACTACTACCGTAAAGCTTTGGCGCTACGCCAAAAAATTGGCGATAAAGTTTTAACGGCGCAATCATTAAACAACCTGGGATTTGCTTTTACGCAGGATAACCAGCCCGACTCGGCCATATACTATCTTTCAAAATGCCTGGCCATGCGCCGTAATGAAAAAGACTCCAGCATACTGGTGCTCACGCTGCAAAACCTGGGCAACTCGTTAAAAATGAAAGGCAATTTAAAAAAGGCCGAAGCCTACATTGCCCGGTCGTTAAAAATTGCTGCTAACTATAACATGAAGGAGGATGCAGCCCGCGGTAATTTAGATTTGGCCAACATTTACCTGGCACAAAAAAATACAAGCCGGCCCTAACAACTGTTAACCTTACCGAGAACGCTGCCCGCCAATTAAAACTGCCCGAATTATTGATGAACGCCTACGCTGTAAAGTTTAGCATCTTCACTCAAATTAATGATTATAAAAACGCGCTGCTGTATGATAATAAGAAAGGCGCCCTTAAGGACAGCTTATTCAGCATTGAAAAAAGCAGGGCCATTTCTGAGCTGGAGATAAAATACCAAACCACGCAAAAGGAGAATAACATTGCCGCGCTTAATCGTCAAAACACGCTGCAAAATAAAATAGTTAAGCAGCAAAAGCTATCTATCATAGTGCTGATCATAGCTGCGGTATTGTTGTTTATGTTTTTTGTAATAGCTTATAATAGCTTTCGTATTAAGAACAAGGCTAACCAGCGTATTCAAACGCTGATGAAGGATTTACACCATAGGGTAAAAAATAACTTACAGATCCTGAGTGGGTTATTCACCATGCAAATTGAAAGCCTTAGCGACGAACAATCAAAAGCCGCGCTGCGTGAGAATGAAACAAGGCTCACTTCCATGAACCTTATCCATCATAAGCTGTATCATGACCATAGCACCACACAAATAGAAATGGAGGAGTATTTAACCAAATTACTACATCATGTAAAGGCATCTTTTGGCGGCGATAAGGCAAAAAACGTTGAGCTTAAAATAGAGATAAGTCCGCTGATGTTGGAGGCAGATAAGGCTGTGGCTATTGGCCTTATAGTAAATGAGCTGGCAACAAACGCCTTTAAATATGCCTTTGACGATAAGCCCGGCGAAATTTATCTGGGGATACAAAAATCGGGAAAATCAAAAATATTACTCAGTCTGTATGACAACGGCAAAGGAATACCGCACGTTCACAAAAAAGATGAGGTATCATTTGGCCTTAAACTGGTAAATTTAATGACAAGGCAGCTTGGCGCGCAAATGAATGTTAGCAGTGGTAATGGCACCTCTTACAAATTTGAAATAAATATTTAATAGCAGTAATCCCCCCCTATCCATCAATTAACACCATGAAAATCCAAAAGCTTTTTTTAATGATGCTATTGCTATGCCCAGGCTATACCGCGTTTGCACAAAACAACGGGCAGGATTTCGACCCAAAAGAAAAAGCGGAGCTACGGGCCCTGGGTAGCATGTTTAAAGTCGTAAGATTACAATACCAGGGAAAATTCAACGAAGTTATCCCTATCCTTACAAAAAGGGTCGATTCGCTTAAGGCTATTAGCGACAGAGATTCGACAAAAAAAGTGAATTACCTACACGAATTGGGCAATTTGGCCGTGACGTATGAACTTGTAGGCAACTTTTCAAAATCGGAATTATTGTTAAAACGAGCTTTAGCCGGGGATAGGGGTTTGGAAAACATTCACATGCACCTGACTTTTTTATTCCAGCTTGCGAAATTATATGAAAAAATGGGCAATGATGAAGGTGCCGAAAAATTGCTGGAAGAGTTGGTTTTTTCTGAATACGGCACCGCCAAACACTACAGTAAAAAGGAACAGTATAAGACCTACATGCGCAATATGTATAAAATGAGTGCTTCCTATTATAGGGAAGATTTAAAAAAAAGCTTGACAGCAAATAGTAAAGCGAAAAAAAAAGGAGAGAAAGCGGCACCGGGGTCAAACGTTCTTATAGAGAACCTTCTTAAAGAGATGGCCGAAACCAAACCAGATAACGCAGAACAGGAACGGCAATTAGAAGAACAATGGGAGGAATTTTCAAAGCAAAAGGCTGGAGCTGATAGTAATGCTATGGGTGTCAATATGCTCAATGCAATGATAAAGACGTATATACGTTCTATGGATAATCCCCCCAGCAATACGCCGCCAGCTGCTGCCGATCTTGATTTGTTAAGACAAGGATTGGTAACGTTTGACGGTTACCGAAATGGAATTGACCTTAGCGCGTCATGGGATGAAGTACAAAGACTGTTTTCCATATATAAAAAAAAGAAGAACTACGCAGGTGCCGAGGCCCTCATGGTACAAGCTATAGCGGTTGACGATAGGGAACCCAATGCCGTTGACCCGAATGTAGACATAATCAAGTCGATAATGACCCCACAGCTATCCCAGGCTTTGGATAAAATGGGCCAACCTAAGCTGCTATCAGAAAACATGAAACAATTGGTTAATGTAAACGAAAGACAAGGGGGAGTAGATATTTTTTACATCCAGAATAAAGTACTTTTAGCACAACTTTATAAAGAAACCAACCGAACTGCAGATTATGATACTTTAGTTGATGATATTACAGAGGCATGTAAAAAGTTTGCGGGTTCAACCAACCCGCTTTTAATTAATTGCCTGGCCGAAGCCTATATCGCCATGGGAAAACCTACGCAAGCCGAGGCACAATATCAAAAAATTATAAAATATGCCAAACAACCGCCTTATGATAAAATGATAAGGTCGCAGCACTATTTGGGCGCACTGCAAAAACTGGGGCAGCTGTATAGGTTACGAGGAAATTATACAGGCGCCGAAGATGTTTTGAAACAGGCATTGGCGTATGATAAAAAAACACTGGCCGAAAAATACCCCGAACATATGGGCCGGGTAATTGAACTTGCCCAACTATATGAAAGCACCAACCGCTTTCATTTAGCCGAACAGTATTTTACCGAGATAATGGCCCCAGTTATGAACAGCATAACAGATAACTTTGGCTTTTTAAGTGAGCAGGAAAAAATGGCGTTGCTCAACAATCAGATCTCCGCGTTTGATCTCTCCGCCTCCCTCCTGCTTACAGATCGTGATCCGTCTGCCGAGTTTGTGCGGCAAACCTACAATCAGCAGTTACAACTAAAGGGCCTTGTTTTAAATGATGAGCAAAAGCTGTTTGAAAGTATTCGCAAAAACGGCAACCCACAATTACAGCGTCTGCTTCGCGATTGGCGCAGTAACCGGTCGGCTATTGCATGGCAGTACAGCAGGCCTGCATCGGCAAGGGTAAGTCATATTATTGATAGCCTGGGCAGTATTGCCAATGAACAGGAAAAACAAATTAACCAGCTATCGGGCTCATTTGCCAGTTACCGTCAAAACAACAGAATCGATTTCAAACAGATCCAGAATAAATTAACCACCGATGAAGTTGCCATTGAGTTTGTACGCTTTAAATATTACCGTAAAAGATGGACGGATTCTACCTGGTACGGCGCATTCGTTATCGCCCCAGGTGCGGCGACTCCCCGGTTTGTTCCGCTTTGCGAAGAAAGAAAATTAACGGTGCTATTATCGGCGGCAAAAACCTCATCGAAGCAATTTATAACCTCGTTTTATGGTGATGGACTAACCCCGGGCAGTAATAAAATAACCGGCAGAAAAAGCGACGAGTTGTATAAGTTAGTATGGGGCCCCATTAGGCCGTTTTTAAATGGGAGCAACAAAATTGTAATTGCCCCAACGGGCTTGCTTTGCCGTATAAACTTTAATGCATTGCCGGCCGATAAGGATAATTATTTTATTGATAAATATGAAATACGACAGTTTAACAGCATAAGACAACTTGCCGAGCAAAAGAAGTCTACCTCAACCTATAATAAGCCAACTGCCGTGCTATACGCAGCTATAAATTACGGTGTAAAAGAAGGTTCAGGAAGCTTTTGGCCTGCTTTACCCGGCACCCTTGACGAGGTTAATTCACTAAATGATCTGTATAAATCAGAAAAAGAAAGTACACGGCTTATTACAGGCCTCAACGCTACAGAAGAAAGCCTGAAGCAACTGAGCGGTAAATCGCCGCGGTTGTTATACATAGCTACGCACGGCTTTGCAAAGTCGGCGGATAATACCATTCAGGATTCTGCCGAAACGCAATCAACGGTTGCCGATAACCCGATGTTCAGGAGTGGTATAATCATGGCCAATGCAAACCGGGTTTGGAGCGGTAGCGCACCCATTGAGGGTAAAGAAGACGGTATAGTTACAGCCTATGAAATTGCCGGCCTTGATTTAAGCAATACCGAACTGGTGGTGCTTGCTGCCTGTGAAACGGCGCTTGGCGATATTAAAGGGGCCGAGGGTGTTTTTGGTTTACAACGGGGCTTTAAGCTGGCCGGTGTACAAAATATGCTACTAAGCTTATGGAGTTTACCCCTGCCCGAAACCATACAGCTAACCAAATCATTTTATCCACAAAAGTTAAGCAATGGCACATCTATTTATCAGGCATTTAAATCGGCACAGCTTGGCATCAGGAAAAATAACCCGCCTTATAACTGGGCGGGCATGGTTTTAATAGAATAACGTCATAGCCGGTTAATTGCTATATTATCGTTGTAACGTTATTGGCAACGGTCGATATGTGTTTATTGAACGATTCATTGAATAGCCTATTTTAAACTTTTCAACATATTTAAAATCAATAACTTACATAAACAATTCAATTCCCACCCTGAGCACTTTTTTAATAACCAAATGATTATCAGTGAGTTATTTTCACTTTAAAGAAAATTCCAAACGATTCGCCCACCCAAATTAAAACGGATCAAGCAGAATAAAAAGGGCAGGCTTTTCAGTTCCCGCCCTGGTTTACTGTGATAAAGTATATAAGTGTTTAAGCTTTAAAAGGTATATCTTGCTCCTAACTGCATCTGCCATCTTGAGGCCAGCGGATCAACAGAATATGGCACGCCCGGGTTTACAAACTGGTACAGGGGATAGCCCTGTGATGACCGGGCAGGAATATAGGGTATCAATCCTACGCTTGATGTGGAGTTATAAGTATTTGGTGAAAAATATACTTTACCCCAGTTCTTATCTACCAGATTCGTCAGGTTCATAATGTCTACACTGATGGTAAGAGTCTGTAGTTTTGAAGCGTCCTTATCCGTGTTAAAGTTGATATCCTGCGCGAAGTGGAAATCGGCATTATTGTTCCAGGGTGTTCTTGCCGCGTTACGTTCGGTAAATGTACCTCTGCGCGTGCTCAGGTATTTGTCATGATCAATGAAGCTGTCAAATGCGTCTGCCTGCTGCTGCACCGTCTGCGTTGAAGTGGCCGCGAAGAAGTTGGCCGATTCGCCCCTTGCCGGGATATAAGCCAATCCTATTTGTTGCGGCGTATTCTGTGGGGTATAGTTTACAAATCCATAGGTATATGGGCTGCCTGATTGTGCAGTAACAAATAAAGAGAAATTACTTACCCACATTTTATTCCATGCTTTACGGTAATTGGCGCTTACCACGATCCGGTTGCGGATGTCGAAATTAGAGTTGGCCAACTGCGGGTTATTCGGGTTCAGTGCCTGGTTTAATTGCCAGTTAGATTCAAAAGAATTCCTTATCCCATTGGATACGTCTTTGGATTTACCATAAGTATAGGCCGCTGAAAAACCGAAGCCGTTGTCAAAGTTCCTGGCTATCTGCCCGGTAATGCTATACCGGTAACCCTGCGAGGTATTACTCATTTCATAGGCATTGGCAAACTGTGGATTTCGCGGGTTTTGTCCCGGAAAAATTGGCTGTTTCCTTTGCGTAGCAGCGGTATCATAAGCAAAATATGTTGGGTTATCGGTTAAGTTTACTTGCCTGAAAATTACATCTTTTATAGTTTTTGTATAGATTCCTTCTACCGTGTATTTAAAGCCTGCCTGATCCTTGTAGTCCAACGCCAAGCTGCCTCTCAATACCTTTGGCATGGTAAAATTGTTATCAACGGCATCTACCTGTGTTTTACCGGCGTTAACTTCGTTTATGACCTGGCCATTTTGACCTGCAAAGCCGCCTATACCGGTTCCTGGCTGATGTTTAAGCGGGTTGCCATTGAAAACATAAGGCGGGTTACCATCCGTTTTTTGATCATAAGAGCCATAAGTATTGCCGTTATTATAAAAAGCATAACCCAGCCATGCAAATGGTATGCGTGAAGTAAACATACCTAAACCGCCACGCAGCACCAATGTTTGATCGTTATAGGCATCAAAACGGAAACCCACCCGGGGCGAGGCCTGAACCTTACCAAGGTAATTCCCGCTGATCTGGTTTAGCGGTGTATAAGTATAGCTGGTACCAAAGTACGGATCGGTAAAAGCGTTACGTGTTTTATCACTTAATACTTGCTTTGTTGGTACATCCTGGTAATCAAACCTGATGCCGGGTATAAACCTGAACCTGTCAGATATCTGTATTTCATCCTGTATATAAGCGCTGTAAAAGTTGATATTAAACTTAGCACCGGGATTAGCCAGGATATAATTCCTGCTGTTATCCGTGTAGTTATAGCTCCCCTGTACCCGCTCGGGGTTGTTGTTCAGAAAATCGCCGATGCTTTGATAGGTTACCCTACCGTTCCAGGCATTCACAAAGCCGTAATTGATCTTGTACAGTTCGTTATGTGTACCAACCGTAAGCGTATGTTTGCCTAAGTTCCATACCAGGTTATCAGTGATCTCTATGGTATTTTGCTTCATGTTGAAGATGGAAGCCTCACGGTCTGTACCAAAAAAAATGGTGGAGCCGGGGGTATTACCCACAATCTGTACCTGCGGGAACGATGGGTCGCTGGTTGGGGTGCGGTAATCATGAATGGTGGTATAACCTACTACTGCGCTGTTGGAAAAATTATTTCTGAACCTTGTTTTCAGTTCGGCAACCGTGGAGTTCTGGTTATTGTTCTGTCTATAGGCGATGCTGCCGAAACGAAAATCGAACTGGTCACGCTCCATATTGATCGCATCCGAGCGGATATAGTTGTTACGGATGGCCAGCTGGCTTTTGTCGTCGATGTTCCAGTCCAAACGATTAAAGAATTTGATGGAGTTGGAACTGGAGTTATACTGACCTGCCGTGCCCGGATCGAAGTTGTAATTTTTGATCGAGTAATCGATAATCTTCTGCGCGTCAGCAGCGCTCAGAATACCGGCGGTGGCCGGGCTGCCTGCAACTTCCAGTACTGGATCTTGCCTGCGGGTTATCTCCTCATTGGTGAAAAAGAACAGCTTGTTCTTGATCAGCGGAAAGCCTAAACGGAAACCGGTCTGGTAATCATGAAAGGCCGATGGTAGTTTTTTGTTAAGCTCCGTTCCGGTGTTATCCGGACCAACCAAACTGGCGTTTCTTCCGAAACCGTAAACAGAGCCGTGTACTTCGTTAGTACCTGAACGGCTTACCGCATTGATACTTCCCCCTGTAAAGTTACCGATCTTTACATCGTAAGGCGCGATATACACCTGGATAGCTTCTATCGCGTCCAGCGATACGGGGTTGGTACGGGTAGATGAGCCCGGCATGCCCGAGGAACCCGTTTGCCCCCCTGCCGAGGGACTGAAGCCAATCGCGTCGTTATTGATTGCACCATCTATCGTTACGTTGTTATACCTGAAGTTGGTACCGGCAAAGGAGTTATCCTTGGAACCCTGCGGCACCATTTTAGTGATATCCGTTATACTCCGGCTAATGGTGGGCTGATTCTTGATCTGGTCGCGGGAGATGTTTTGCCCTGCGCCATAGTTATTCGCTTTCGGGCCGCTTTTTGTACCCTTTACTACTACCTCGCTCAACGTTTTAGTATTGTCGGTTAAAATAAAGTTCAGCGTCAGCGGGTCGCCCAGGCTAATCTGCTCAATCGTCCTGGTTTCCGTGTTCATGCTCAGGAATTTTACTTCTATCGTGTAAGGTCCTCCTACCCGTAAACCTGGCAGGTTATACCTCCCGTTTTTGTCAGTGGCCGTGCTGTATTTCGTACCCGATGCTGTATGCACCGCCGTTACTGTTCCCCCCGGCAGGGGCTGGTTGGAGGCATCTAATACCTGGCCACGCAAACCACCACTCGTTTCCTGGGCATGTATGTTTTGACCTGCAATGCAAATTATAAAGCAAAGGCATGCCTGTATGAAGTATTTCATAGTGTATATCTTTTTCATTTTTTAATATTGATCTTATTGCTGACAAGCGGCTTTTTTAAACTACCGTATTGTGTTTGTTAAAAACCGAATGGTGCAGGTACCTGGTCCACCACATGTAACACTCCATTGGTAGCTACTATATTACCATGAATAATATGGATTGGCGTTGTGTTTCCTACAGATATGAGGGTAAACCCATCGGCCTCTACATAAAAACCCTTGCCACCAATAGCATAACCACCCAGAAACGATGATGTAAACAGCTTTTGTGCCGAACCTAACGTGTTTGCCTGCAAAATCAATGGTAGTTTTGACGGATCGGCGTTGATGGATGCCACATCAGGATAGCCAAATTTTTTAAAAGCATCATCGGTAGGCGCAAGTAAAGCCCAATAAGTTGAATTTACACCAATTGTAGCGTACTTGTTTTCGAGATTTGATACTTTAATAGCAGCAGCCAAAAGTGTAAGGTTTGGCGTTTTTTTAATAATATCAAGCAGTGAGCCTGCTGGTGGTAGCGCTACCTTTTGTAATTCCTGCACCACACCATCGTTCAAATCGATACTACCGCCGGGGACAAGTGGTACTCCGTTAAAAAATACACCGTAATAATTTTTTACAAGGTTGGGTTTATAGAGTGAGTCTAACGCGCTCACATCTTCTGCATAAAAACCAACCAGGCTGCCACTGCTGATCTTGCCATAAACAATTCCGTATTTTAAGGCCATGGCCAGAGCTTGCGGGTCGTACTTGTTAATACTATCGAGCGTAAGGCCCGCGCCGATGAAAGCAGAATCAACCGGGACAAAAACAGTAAACGGACCACCATTGCTAAATGTTTCCGCATTGTACATCCCCGCTCTTTTTAAAGCGGCCTGGTAAAGACTTAGTTGGTTATTTTGGCCGATATATTGAAAAACTGAAAGTTTGGCTTTGTTTGTTGTTCCGGTTTGTTCTTTTTTGCATGATGCAAAGAAGAACAGCGGGAGCAAAAACGCCATCATCAACATAACCCGTTGCCTGTTTATGTTCATTTTTTTAAGATAGTTGAATTTTATTTCCATGATAAATTCTTTATGGGATGAGTAGCTGGTTAATGATGTGTACCACGGCGTTTCCACAGGGTATGTTAACATTATTAGTAACGGGATTATAGGATAAAGGCACTGCGATGCCCGACGGGATACCTTGGTTACCGTTGCCTAAAAAGGTAATGGTATGAAATCCGCCCGGATCTCCGCCTATGATCACCTTGCCGGTGTTCAATGTAGCTATCCCCGTGGGATTGGTTTTGGCATACCGGAAAAGATCACCATCAAAATACCGGCCCTTAATGGTATGGTATTTTAGCAGGTTGGCAAGTTTTACCGGATCGGCCATCAATATGCTATCTAACGTGCTTACTCCTAAATTTGTGCCCAATTTCCCGGATCGCTGAAATGCGTTGTTTGATGGCGCTAACAATGTGTATACATCATTGCCCTGCAGTAACGACTTGTCGAGCCCCGAACGTTGCAGGGCAGCGGCAAATAAGCTAAGCGTAGTATCACTATGAAGATAAGCCACCGCATTGGGGTATATCTCCGGGTTCATCACCTTCGGCATCACCTGTATAAAACCATTAGAAGCCGGGTTATCCATGCTGGTTAGTTTTACACCATTAATAGTGGTAACCGTATCAGTACCATCAAGGTATTTGCTAACATAAATATTACCGCCGGTATGCGTTTTATAAGGTTTATTCTCGGTTAACGGGATATTTTTAAATGATATTCTTCCATCCAGGGTATTATAGCGCATGGTGTTTAGCATAACTGCCGGCGGAACGTAAGCGAAACTGTACATTGTAGCCGGATAGGCAACATGGATCAAAGCGTAAGCATCATTATTCGGTGCCAAAAAGGTATAGGGACCGGGTTTTGCAAGGCTATCCTGCAAGCTAACACTGGTAAGTGCAGCGTAAACCACACCGAAAGTAAAATTATCGTTCAATACAAACTTGATAGTACTGCCATCCAATGTTTGGTTTGATGCCTGTGGCGTGTCTTTTTTACAGCCGGCTATGGTTATAACAAGCAGTATTAAACAAACAGCCGCTTTTAACCAGACAGGTATTTTATGTAGGTTGATTATCATCGTTCAAGGGAATTAATTATTTACTATAGGATAAAAAAGCTTGTCTATTTTATACACCGCGCCGTTGGATGCAACATAGTTGTTCACCGGGTGTAATGGGTTAGCATCCAGCGGTATCGCCACCTGTGGCAATTTTGGATCGTTGGTCCACTTAACATAAGCGATACCGTTTTTAGCAGAAAAGATTAATGGGGTTTTAAATTTCAACGCCGATGGCTCTCCCGGTATCCCTAATTGACTTGAAGTAAAACCGCCTACGTAAGTATTATATACACCGTTATTCATCAGCGGGCCAAGCAAATCGTTATAAAGCACCCTTACGTTATAGGGTGGATTGATGTCGTTAAAAAGGATGTGGCGGCCCAGCAAGCTGTCCAACGATGAATAAGTAATGGTAGCAAAGTCGTTAAAATCCAATGTTGGCGGATAGCGCGAGGCAAAATTACGCAGGTCATCCGCAGTATGAAAACCGGCATCATTAAACGCCTTATTTGTAGGTGCAAATACGGTGGGTAATAATTGCGGTCGCCCTGCTGTTGGGAGTGTGGTAAATAACGTAGGCAGGTCACCAATATTTAACCCGGCATTGGCAATGAATACGCTGTCGGCAATTGCTACTGCCTGGTTAAACATACTCAGGTCGGGGTCTGTACTGATAATGTCAGTTATGGTACGCGCAGACAGCCTTGCCATGAAACCCGAAACAGGGTAAATATAACCGTTGTAAGCGGGTATGGCGGGAGCAGTTTTGTTTACCGGCACACCATTAAAATATAATTTACCGGTTTCTTTAACATATAATGGCGCTGATACCGTTGATATTGCGCCGCTGGGCAACATAGTTGATTGCCGCCTAAGCGTTAATATTTGCAGCGTGGTTATGTTATTGGATAACAGGTTATCATCGAAAGTGCCCAAACCTATCTGGTAACTGATCAACTGGCGAAGGGAATCGATATTTAGTTTAACTATCCCGGCCGAATCCAAACCATTGGCTTTCATAGCCGAATCTGTTGGTGCAAAAATAGTGTAGCTGCTGTTTGCATTGATACTTGCTGCCAGCGAAAGCCGGTTAACAGCCAGATTGAACAAATGCAATGAAGCCTGGCTGCTCAGCGTTTTTACCAAATCCTGTCCTTGAAAAGGTATTGCGGGACCAGATACAGGTATCTCATCCGATTTCTTTAAACAGGCACTTAGCATTATAATCAAACCAGCCGCCAGGAAGGCTATCGGCTGAAAATATCTTATGTTAGTCTTCATATGTATGATGAAATAATTATTTATGATTTTTTACACTATCGGGTATAATGACCATGCCATCAAGCCCGTGAACAACTCCGTTGGCGGCCAGGTGGTCAGGATCGGCGATATTGGCTTGCGGACCATAGATGTAGGAGTTGCCATAATATGGCGGGTTATCGAATTTCGCTTCAATAGTTTGGTAGTCTAATGATTTAATACCGTACGCAGCACTGCTGCCGCCAAAGGGCGTAAAAATCGTAATCGCATAATCCGGTGTGAAAATAACGGGGTTGTAGAGGTTAGGCGGCTGTGCATCCTTAGTAAAATCAGATAGAAAGAACCGGTAGGGCGACAGGATATAGGCGCTGAATAAAAACTTTTTATACCTGAGTGTATCTATAGCGGCAAGCATTGTTTTGTCTATGCCATTATTGATAAAAGCGTTATTATCAGGCGCCATAACCACAAACGGACCTGCGCCATCAAGCTTATCCAGTAAGCCGAACTGCTTTAGTGCCTGGGTAAAATAACTGTACTTGGGGCTATTTAGTAAGTATGCTTTTACTGAGGCAGCAGGATAATTCAATACCCTGCTTAAAGCTATTATGTACCCGTTGGCGGCTGCGATATCTGTTTTATTTACCACCACCCCATTGATATGCAACGGAGTTATAACGGATCCGGAGGGCGCTGAAGCTGAATTTAAGGGTACCGAAAGATAAACTACCGGGCCCGCCACGGTTGGATAAGGCGAATCAATAGTTTGCGGAATGCCTGCATATTTCACGCTCATTGGGATGATATGATAGCTAATGAGCTTTTTAAGCGTAGCAGTATCTATTTTTGAAAGGCTGTCGGCACCGATGCCTGAACTGACAAACGCATTGTTATCCGGCACCAATATGGTATAGGGCCCCTTACCCTGTAGCGTTTTATCCAAACCGGTGCGCTGTAAAGCGGTGTAAAACATGCTGAAGGCATAATTATTTTTTATAATGGTTAGCAGCGACCGGTCATCCTTTTGGGCTTGCGGCACCGCATCCGGCGCTTTAACACATGCTGTTTGTAAGATCAGCAGCCATGCTATCGCTATCAGGAAATATTTATTGTTTTTCATGATTTGTTTAGTTGTTAGGTAACTCGTTAAATCCTCTTTGTATCTGCATCAGGTAAACCCGGTCATAAACAATCTCCATGATATTTAAGGTAGAATACGCATGAAAACCATTGCCTGTATTAACTATAAGGTTAAGCTGTGGGGTACTGCTACTTGTAACATAGCTGTTAAATATGGCGGGGTCCTGGCCGCAGTCTATAAAGAAAAACTGGCCGCTAAAAGGGTCCAGATGCGGGTCATCAGCATTAAAAAGCTGAAAATTAAAATACGGCAGCGTGCCAAGCGGGTTAACAAATACATGGCCTGTTATATCAGCATAAATCCTGGGCAAGCCCTGATAGAAAAACGCATCCTGCGACAAAAAAGGCAGCGGCTTGTAATCTATCGCGGCATCCATTTTGGTGGTGAGGGTGGTTAACACGGTATTGTTATACCCCGGGTAAAAATCGTAATTGGCCCCGGGTGCGTTTTGCCCTCCTCCTGCTGATGCGGCGTCATTAAAAATATTGTAAGTGGCGGTGATATTTATCTTGTCGCCCATGTATTTTTTCAGGCCGTGCACCATATCGCTGGTTGCTTTACCCGATAGATTGACAAAGCCTACATAAAGTTTACCAGGATCAAATGCCTGGTGGGTGAACTGTTCATGGCGGATATAAAGCCCGTACTTACCATTATCAAGGTCGTGCGATACTACCTCCAGCGTGTACACTTCTCCTTTCTCAAAGGTTATTGTAGTATCTACCAAAATGCTGCTCCTCTGCGTTTCCGACAGGTCTTTAAAACCGGGATTACTTTGCGGGCGCACAATAAACATGATGCGGTGCTTGCCGGATGGGATCTGTGCCCACGCAGAAAGATCGAGCCCGTTGATAACCGGGGCAACCTGCACATGCGCGTTGCCCGGATACTCGTAATTTACAGGTGTTAAATTCACTGTTGGCGGATGGGTAAAATTCCCCAGGGTGCCATTACCTGTTGAGCTGTTTGCCTCATTAATAGGATATGACAGGCTAAAAATTTGCCTGGTGCCCAAATAGTCGCCTATAATGTCGGCATCGTTGGGTACACCTGCCGCATCGGTTTTGGGGTCCATCAAAAATGTTAAAAATGGCGTAGCCTGCTGGTTATGCAGCGCATCAATAGTACTGGTAAGATTATTAAATACCCGGATGTAGGCCGGATCCTTCACTAGCGGGGCGAGCGCATATTTCTTGCAGCCGGCCGTGCCAAGGCTAAACAGCAATAAAAAAAATATTGATCTATATAGTTTCATGTTATGCCTATTTATTGTGTTTAATTACAACGATCCTGGCTTTTTCAGCGGCTTGGGCACCACTTGCGGTTTTCCCTACCAAAGCCACGGTGTATATACCCGTTTCCGCTACTTTATATTTAGGCGTTGAGTATAAATTTTGGTTTGAAACAAAGGTTTGCAATACATCAACCGGTGCTACGTTAACCAACAGGGTGCCCGGTATTTCGGGCAGGTTACCCGGGCTCGACTGGTAGGCCCTGATATATTTGGGGAGGTAGTTAAACTCTGCATATACCCCTACCTTACCCCCTGTTACAGGTTGTAAAGTGTAAATAATGGAGCTGTTGTTTGCAGGCATTATACCTGACGCGAGGTTTACATATGCGCTGTAATAACGCATGGTATCGCCATTCTGAAAGTTACCCTCCGGTAAAAACAACTGATGATCGTTAGTAAATGTTGCATAAGGCAGATCGGGGCTCAGGTTAAGAAACCGCGATTCCAGCGCGTAAAAATATTGCCCCCTGCGCGGAATACCGTTTGTGCCATCATCAGGGACGACTCCAGTTTGCGGGTTTGGAGCATAAGAGCTGTTGTAAATAGATCCCGACATGTCATTAGACTCAAATAAAACGGCTGGCTTGCCATCGGACTTGTTATAAGCCCATATGGTATAATTATCATATGGGTACAGCTTGAGATCTCCTTCGGCTAAAACAGTACCATTCTGGTCGATGGCTTGTATGTGATGGTTCCCTTGCACAAAAATCTGATAAGTTGATTGCTGAGCCGCAACTGCCGTAACTGAGCCAATGTAAGGCTGTTGGCCTCCCAATGCGCCCCCATCCACTTTAATGGTTATTTGCTTGCCAGGTATAGCATTGACAGCCTGCATGCGGGCGTAGGTGCTATTTACACCGGGGTCAAGCTCGGTGATTACACGATATGAATTTGCATAGGTAATTGCCGGGTAAGTATCACAACCTATATAATTCATCAGATTTGGGGTAATCACCAAACTATAAACGCCGCCGGGTTTAAAAGTTCGTACCCTTGGGGTAAGGCCTTCCTGGGGTTGAATGACATTTGGCGCACAGGGATCTAAACGGACTATAGTTGGCAATTCTGCCAGTTGCCGGTTTGCTTTTATACCCGCACCATCTGATGCAAAAAGCTTAAACTGATAAGTGCCGTAAGGTATATCCACATATCCGGAAGATGCGTTCAGCGCGATGTTATTTAAGGCCGGATCGACCTGACTGCCATCGGAATAGGTAAGGGAAACCGGGCCATTTAAGCCATAGGGGTCAGTGGTCGCCCCCAGGTTGATGATCCTTATCCTAAAGTTTTTGGGATTTGTCGGTGGCAGATTGTTACGGTCTATTACCCTAAACTGTCCGTTTAGCAGCAGATAGTAATCCTGCGGATGCGCCACATTATTTACTATGGTGGTATCAATAGCCGATGCTCCACCAAGTCCTCCGCCCAAAATAAAATGCGCTTTTCCATCCTTGTTCAATAAGCTATTGGGTAATGTAAACGGGCTGCCGTCATCTCCGGCTTCCCACATTCCTGTTGGAAATACAGACAAACCCAGTGGCGTTCCCTGCCCGGTATTGCCGTTTGAGTAAGATGTAAGCGGTATATTATTAACGGTCATATTTGCCGGATAGCCGCTAAAATTGAACATACGAATGCTTGAAGCAGATTGATTACCTGCATTTTGTAAAGGAATAGTGTTGCTTATTTTTTCCTTTTTACAACTGCATGTCAACAGGACAAGCAGCACCAGCAATAAAACACAATGGTATGCTGGCTGATGAATTAGTATTTTTTTCATACTCATTTTAGAATAATTTGTAGGTAAGTCCTAATGAAAACTCGGCACCTTTGTGGTACATGCGGTAGATGTATTCGTTACCGTAGTATTTACCATTGTTGCCGGGGTTGGTATAAACCTCTTTATAAGGTGGATCAAAAATATTTTTGGCAAAGCCTTTTACTATCCATTGTTTCCCAAATTTCTGGCTGAACACCAGGTCGAGTGTAGGTGTAGGCCTGTCGTATATATCGGGAGTACCATCCAACTGTACTTGTATCAGCCTTGCACCAACCATGTTGAAGCTGGCGGTTATATTGGTACCACTTGCGGTGTTGGCATAATCAAGGTAAGTGTTGATGGAATAAGGTGCCTGCTCAAATACGGGACTTGTTGCAGGCGAACGTCTGTCGTTAATACGCGAGGCATCCAAACGCGCCGGATTTTTGTCGATGGTACTTTCGTCCAGCAATAAATTAGCACCGATGAACAGGTATTTAAGTGGATCAAATATTTTGCCCAGGTCGCGGCGTGCCTCCAGTTCCACACCGTATACTTTACCCACGTTAGGGTCATTCTGGTATATTATCAAAGGAAACTCCGGCGCGGTTGACAGGTTACCCTGCGACTGGTAACTGAATACTTTTTCTAAAGAATTATGAATATTTTTTGTAAATACCGACGCTGATAATACTTCGCCGGGGCCGGTAAACCACTCCCACCTGAAATCGGCACTTTTTGTTAATTGATTGATGAGGTTGGGGTTACCGCCAACTACCGCGAACTGGAATGGATCGAACTCAAAAATATTGGTTAGCTCACGTAGTTCGGGGCGAGCCAGTGATGTACTGTAGGCCAGCCTGAAATTCATGTCTTTGATTTTTGAGTAGGTTAAATTGACTGAATAATAAGGCTTATAGTTTTGCGTATAGGCGGTATTGGGTTGGTTTGTACTGTATTTTACCGATGCATTTGGCAAACCGGTAAGCACGTTCAGGTTTTGCGGCACAAATACCCCGGCGGTATCAACATGCGCCCTGATATCGGTCGATTCAAAACGCACACCGCCGGTTATGCGAAGTCCGTCCATAACATGTGCATCCAGCATTCCATAAAAAGCACGGGTTTCATAGGTGCCCGTGTAATTGTTAGGCGATTTCTTGGTTTGATATAAGAAACCGCCAACTCTTGGCTGGCCTTCACTATCGTACTGAGCAGGATCAAGGAGGCCTATATTACTTGGCGATATCAATTGATTCAAATTACCCTTGGCATTATTAAGCAATTGTGCCCCGCCACCACCTAAATTTGAGCCTGGCAAGCCCAACACCTGTTCGGTATAATCCCTGTCTCTCTTCAGATAGTTGAAACCGAATTTTAATAACTGATCCAGCTTTCCTATTTTAAAGGGCTGACTCAAATCTGCTTTGGCGTTATAATTAGTTTCATCAAGTTTGCGGTACTGGCGCCCGTTAGGGTCGGCTACTATAATGTTGCTAACATCGTTGCCGACGCCATGTACCAAACCACTCACAAAAGTATAAGTGTCTGATCCTATACCCACTCCGTTAGGATCCTGAAATCGCTGCGTCCTGTAATCAGCAACATCTGTTGAACGAAAATCCGGGTCTGTTTGGGTGCTTTTTGATGTACTTAAATTATAGCCCAACTTTGGCGACCATACCTTATCCAAAAACTTGTGCTCTCCCTGCAAATTGAAGGTATTAAAAGTGCGGTAGGTAGTGCGCAGCTGGTTAATGGTATTGTAAACCGGAAAATTTAAACCCGTATTTTGCCATGCCCCGGTCAGGTTACTGCCCTGCGATTCGGCGCCGCGGCTACCTAAATACTGCGCCTGTATCTCGTTACGCTTGTTGAATTGATAAGTTAGCCCCACCAGGCCGCCATAATTTAGCGTTTGAGTACCTGTATTTTCCTTGTAGCTTAAATAATTCCCTAAACGGGGGTAATTCGGCGTAATAAAATTAGGAATATGAAGTGCGCTATAAATAGTAGGCGAACCGGTAACCACACCCTGAAATAAACTGTATTGGTTTCGCTCGCCGTTGTAAATGTCAGTAGTACGCTGATAATAATTTGCACTGAGCACAACGCCCAGCGTATGCCCGTGGAAAATTTTATAAGAATTACCAAATGATATGGTATATACCTGGTTAGGATCGGCCTTCTTATACTGTGTTGTTAACACCGGGTCAAAACTCTGCATGATCTTGCTTACGCGAAATGCCTCGGCAGCAAGTGTAGGGTTGTTACGGCTTTGAATAAATAGATTTTGGATTTGTACAAGGCCGCCCGGATACTGCTTACCGAGGTTTGTAAAATCCTTACTTAGGTTATGCTTACTTACATTCCCCCCTAAAAACCCAAGGTCGCTGTTATAAAAGCTATTGTATTGCCCGCCTAAGCCAATGGTTGAATTAAAGCCGGATTGCGCTGTAAACTCCAGCACCAGCGATTCGGGGATAGATTTGGTTTTCAGTTCAATCAAACCGGCCGAGGCATCGGCTGGCCTATCAGGGCTCAGGGTTTTGTAAACGTTGATATTATCCAACAGGGCTGCAGGTACCAAATCAAGCGGTACCGAACTGCGATCCGGATTAGCTGATGATAGGCGTGCGCCATTCAACTCCGCTATAACGCTGCGGTCGCCAAGGCCCCTTACAGCAACATATTTATCATCGGTTATGGTAACGCCGGTTACCCTTTGCAGTGCTTGAGTAGTGGTTATACTGGCTGTTTTTTCGATGTTCTGTGCCGAAATACCATCGGATACGATAGCCGAATTCTTGCGATCGTTCAGCAGCAATGCTTCACTGGCCGAGCGCCTCCGGGCTTCTACCCTAACCTCGCCCAACGCCGTAGCCGAAGGTTTAAGCAGGATATTTAAAGAGGTTGTTGATCCCTGTATTACATTTATGCCAGGCATCTTTTTGGTTTCATATCCAATGTATTTGATCACCAGATCATAAGTGCCGGCTGCAAGGGAAATTTTATAATGCCCGTTACCATCGGTTGGATATGACCGCCCGTCTGCAGTAACAATTGCCCCAATAAGTGTTTCTTTGGTTGTGGCGTCATAGATGGTGCCTTCTATGACGCCTGGCGGCGGGGGGATTGGTAAACTGCCCACCGTTATTGTTGAATTAACCTGTTTAAATTCCAGCTTTGCGGTATTTCTCAATATCCGTAAAGCTTCCAATAAGGTTTTGTTCTGAATGTTGATGGTAATCGGCGCCGTTTTGCTTAAGCTTGCTGCATAGGTAAACGTAAAAGGCGATTGTTTTTCAAAACTGTTTAAGATTTCTTCAATACCGGCATCCTTAAAATTTACAGAAACCCTGTAGTCATTTAAACTTTGTGACTTTACACCGGTCGCAAAAATAACCCCTGTTAAAGTCAGGCTGACTATGATCACCAGGAAGGTTAACCTCGTCATAAAAAATAATAGTTTAATTACACTTCTTTTTGTAGAATTGTGCATAGCTTTTTTTAATGTCTGTTGTGGTAAGAAAATAATGGATTGTTAAAGCTTACTGAGGCAGGGGTGCTCGAATCCCCCTGTCTCTTAATTTTAACATCGCGTTGAAGGTTGGGAAGTATCTCTATTTCATAGCATCTGTTTTGGGTAATTAAATTTGTTAGTATAAATAACGCAGGGCATGTGCTTTTACCAGATGCTCACCGTTTTTCCCGCAATGGAGTAACGAATGCCTCCCGCAAATTTTAATGTCCGCATCACGTTTTCCAGCCGGTCGTTTTTTTGTTTAAGGCTAAAACGCATGTGGCGAACCGCTTCATTTTTAAAATTGAATTTCACATCATACCAGCGTTCCATCTGGCGGCTGATATTTTCGAGCGTTTCATTATGATAAATAAGCATGCCTGACTGCCATGCGGCTACCTCATTCAAATCAACTTTGTTTTGGCTGATAAATTGATTGGCAATGCTGTAATGCAATTGTTGTCCTGGCAATAACATATATGTTTTGCCGCTGTACCCATTGGTTATTACACCTACCTTACCAGTGGCAACGGTTATGGCAATTTCTTTCTCGGCACTATAATCTTTAACATTAAATGAGGTACCCAATACATTTACTTTTAGTTGTGATGTATGTACTATAAATGGATGTTGAGTATCATGTGCAACATCAAAAAAAGCTTCACCCTCAAGGTAAACTTCCCTTGTTTTGCCATTAAAATGGGTGGGATATTTTAACTTACTGGCGGCGTTTAACATTACTGTGGTATTGTCGCTCAGTTTAATTTGAACCAGTTTGCCGTTTGGGTTAACGGTTTGCTGCATAGCTATCAGCGTATCGGCAGTGTTACGTTTATGAAGCAAAATATAACTGCCAATTGTCAGCATTAAAAATGAGAGCACCGCAGCATATTTTAACCATGCGCGGTTGCCTATAGGTTTTACGTTATCGTTTCCTGAAGCATTTAGATGTTCATGGAATTTTTTGGCCCAAACCTCAAGCTGTTTACCATCGGTTTTTGCATAATCATCAATAGGATGTTCATCCAAAACCTCATCAAATAAGACTTTAGCTTCTCCGTTGCGCATCAGTTCCTTAACCAGGGCGCGTTCGCGGAGGGTACAATTGCCTTTTAAATATCTTTTTATTAAATCTTTGCTTATGGGTTGCTGCATATCTGTGCTGTTCATATACAATGCACATAAAACAGGCGTACACCCTTAACCGATTTTAAAAAAAGATTGAGATTAATTATATCAACCTGAAAATCAAAGAGAAAATTATTTCAAAAGATTTAAAACAACGATCAAAGTAACGAGATCTGCATAGTTTTTAAAGCGTTTGCGCATAAATTGCAGAGATGCCGATACGTGAGCTTCTACTGTTTTAACAGACAGGTTGAGATGACCGGCTATTTCGGCATATGTCATATCCTGCTCGCGGCTAAGCTCAAAAACTTTGCGGCGCTGCGGGGTAAGCATGGTTAAACTCAATTGGTATTCTTCCTCCAGTTCGCGGGCGGCAATCTGGTCATCAATATTATCGTATGCTGGCGGATCAACAATTATCAGGTCAATAGGTATAGTATCAAGCTCAATTTTCCGAAAATGATTGTATATGGCATTTTTGATGGCCTTGAAAAGATAGGAAGACAGATCGCCTTTTACTTCTATCGTTTCTTTTTTATTCCAGATCCATAACATGAGGTCCATCACCAACTCCTCGGCAAGCTGTTCATTACCTGTATGATGTATTGTATATTTATATAACCTGGAAAAATAACGGAAAAATAATTGATCAAAGGCTTTCGAATTACCTTCCCTGCATTTTTGAATCAATAAGTGGTCCGGTAAATTTTTAAATCCCATACAAAGCGATAGTTAGCTTTTGCTGGCAAAATTAACTTCGGCTTTGCACAGTAAAATTAATTTAGTGTTAATCTATTATTATTAACACATAACAAATTTGTTGCAATTGTATATTACTTGATTACCAAAGCGCTTCTCGCACGCAATCGGTTTAGTCATATGTTATGAGTTGATCTTTTTTACGCGCTTGGTTTATTACGGAGTTCTCGGGTTGGTCGCCGCTTTGGCTGGAAACGATTGAACATGCAGATTTGCCGAGGATGACCCGCCCACAGTAATGCATACTGTTAAACCAAAGTTGGAAGGCACATGCTGATATTCCTTTGCTGGGCGATGTTACGTATATTATGCCGTCATCTGGCGAAGGCGTTAATTTAGCGATGTTTAACCTTTCACAATTCGCAGAAGGCTTAATATATTATTTCTGCAACTCCTTCAAACGCGATTTAATTTCATTTGACGTAGGATTCAATTCGCTAGCCTTTTTGTACGAAGCGATAGCGTTTTGCTTTTCTCCTTTCACCACGTAGGCTGCACCCAGAGCCGTGAAGGCTCTTGAAGAAGATGGGTAATTCACTGTATTCATTTCCAGTAGCTTAATTCCATTGTTTAGGGTTGCTGGTTTTTTTACTAACCATTGTGCCAAGTCGTTGAAATATGCTTCGTCAGGCAAAATCAGATACCCAAACTTTTGCGATAGTCCTTTATAATGTTTCATAACAATTTCCGGATTGAGCTTTTCATCACTTACCGGAGGGAGCTGCCATTGGTGATAGATAAATCGAAGTCCGTCATAGTATGACTTAATAGGCACAGTCATATGACTCTCAGCCGGATAGGTCATATATTCGAAATCTAAACCTTTGATGTTTCGCTTTTTGAGCAAGGAATCAAACTTTAAAACATCCGTATGAAACGGTGATCCAGGTGAAGAAGAATCTTCATTGCCATCGCTAAAAAAAAGCGTCTTCGATAAGGTTGACCCTGCTTTTAATTTTTTATCCGCGAGTTTCAGAAGGAATTTCTGATCCCACCAGAAGGATGGGCTCACGGCAATGTATGCGTCGAACATATCCGGATAATTGATCAGGCAATTAATGGTTGTCAGAGCTCCGAATGAGTGTCCAGCAAAAATGCGGTAAGGTTGAGTTTTGTAATTTGAACTAACATAGGGCATGAGTTCTTTCTGAATGAATTGAAAAAAATGCTCATTTCCTCCGCTGTTCTTATACGGGGAATTAGCAGTCGTATCCGATTTTCCAAAATAATCAACATTGCTGTGAGATGGAGTAAGGTCACGGTTACGGTCCGTATTTGTTATTCCTACAACGATCAGTGGAGGAATAACAAATACATCTTGCCGGCTGAGGTATTTAGAATATTCTACCATTTGGGCGAAATGATTGTCGGCATCCAGAACATAGATCACCGGATATTTTTTCTCTGAATTGGCAGAATCTTTCGGTGCGTAGATCAGTATTCTTCGATCTTCTTTAAGAATGTCGGAATGCATTGTTACAACTTCTCCCTGATCGGACTTAATTGGCCTTACCTTCTGAGCACTTGCTTTAAATGAAAAAAGTAGAAATACAATAAAAAATACAAATGTAAAATGCTTTTTTAGGAAACTGGATTTCATATGATTTGGCATGATGAACTAACTCCAATAATAAGGTTTTTCCTGATACCTTCAGCCGGTGGTCGGCGTTTTCACCGCACCCTTTATCATCTTTAATTAGGAAACGTCCGGATATCTTTCTCACCAAGTATCTGATTTTATGCGATTAAACGCCACAGAAGTTGAATATCCTCCAAAAAACGTTTGGATAGTTGTAACGTCGGGTACTTAAGGAAACAACACATGGTCGTTGTTTCCTTTTTTTATGACCTTAAAATACTATTAGTCAAATAGTTATACCGCTCACAGTAACGGTTCTATTTTTCCGCAAATACTTCTTGTACCTTTTTGAGATTTAGTCTAAAAAGAAAGTTTAAGATATCTCCTGCTCTGTTTTTTGCTGGTTCGACATCCAAGTTACAGTGATTAACTTTCAAAGGTTATGGTGAAAGCATGCCGGCCAACTGCGTATGCGTAAGAAACATCATACTGATGATATTGACAGATGTTTTTAACAAGGGTAAGCCCAAGACCTGTACCTTGCGAATCGCTGCCTTTATAAAAGCGGTCAAAAATAACATCACCGGCTAAGGGCATAAGCTTACCTGTATTTTTTATGATGAGTTGATTGTTGTAAAGGGTTATATTAATCTTCCCGCCTGGGTGATTATGCTTAATGGCGTTGCTAAGCAAATTGTTAAGCAATATATCTAAAAGATACTTGCTTGCGCTAACTTGTTTTTCGATGAGCTTGTAGCTTAAATCGATATTTTGCCCACGCATCAATTCCTGAAACTGCATGGCCTTTGATATCAAAAAGCCTTTCAAATTTATAAGCTCCTCATCATTTATCAAATGGTTATCTATTTTAATCAACAGCAATAAAGACTGATTTAAACGGGTTGATTTGTTGATGGACGAATAAATATCACGGATATGATTTAATTGCGTATCTGTTAGGTTCTCGTCCTGAATTAAGATATCCAGCTTGGTGGTTATAACAGCAAGTGGCGTTAACATCTCATGGGATGCATTTTCTGTAAAATGCTTAAGATTTTGAAAATCATTTTTTGCCCTTCCAGACATTTCCTGCACTGCCACATTCAACTCTTTAAATTCATCTACCTTACTATCTGTCGATTTAAATTTTGATGAGTCGGATACATTAAATAGCTTGATCTCACTTAAGGTATTGTAAAACGGTTGCCATAAATCACTTAAAATATACCTGTTGGTTAAAAAAATAACCAACAGCAATGTTGCCATTAAACCTAATGTGATTATCGTGATAATTTGTACCAGGTATTGAGTACTTTCTTTTGAAATGACAATAACCATTTTATAGTGCTGGTTATTAAACGGAATCATGGCTTCTACGGCCCGGCCATCCTCTATTTTATTTTTTGACGCCGTGTAAACCGTATCAAAAAAACGGGTATCGAAGTGCGTGTGATCTGTTTTTACAAAACTTGTCTGATCTTCATCAAAATCAGTTGGTTTGGGCAATTGGTGGTGAAAATTGATATACTCCAATACTTCAGAAACTTCCTCTCCTAAATCACTGTCAAACTGTTTTTGTGAAATATAATTGATGGTAAAAAAATAAACGATAGCGCCAACCACTAAAACAGATACCGATATAACCACGCTGGCTTTGTTGTAGTGGGTAGATAATTTCATTCTGCTAAAAATTTATAGCCAATTCCGTATATCGATTTTAGATAGTCTTTACACCCGGCGTCCATCATTTTTTTCCGCAAATTTTTGATGTGGGTGTAAATAAAGTCGAAATTATCGTTCATATCCATTTCGTCTCCCCATAAATGTTCGGCAATAGCATTTTTGGAAATAACCCGCCCTTTATTGGCTATAAAATATAGTAACATATCATACTCTTTTCGGGTTAAAATTACCGTGCCGTTATTAATATCAACAGTTCGGCCAGAGAGATCAATTACTACTTCGTTAAATACAAGGTAATTGTTGCTATTAGCGGTTTTACGCCTGTACACGGCTGCCAGCCTTGCCTTAAGTTCGGCAAGGTGAAAAGGCTTGGTAAGGTAGTCATCGGCACCAATATTGAGCCCTTTTAATTTATCATCCAATGAATTTCGGGCCGAAATAATGATGACCGCTTCGGATTTTAACGCAGATCTTAAATATTGAAGCACGGTAAAGCCATCCCCATCGGGCAGTCCAATATCAAGAATTACGCAATCGTAATTATAGTCGGCCAATCTGGTTAATGAGTCGGCCAGGTTTGAACAGCTTTCACAAATATTACCATCGGTATTCAAGTATGATAGGATGCTTTCGCGTAAGACTTGCTCGTCTTCAATGATCAGGAACTTCAATTTTTAGCCTTTTACCAAATCTAAACTAATAATCTGAAGTAAATCTGAAGCTTTTTTATCTTCAGTATTGCTTCAAATTTATCCTGTAGCTTTAAACAAACTTAGCCCATGACTAAAAACCAGGATGCCAAATTTGTAATTCAGAAGATACAGTCAGGTAAAGCAGGATCTTAAATTTTAATTTTATGTCAGCAATTGAACCAGTTAGTGAGGATGTACAACATCCTGGGAAAAGAAAAAAATATTCAGCTTCGCTGCGTTTGTGGCACTGGATAAATCTTGTGGTAATAAGCGGCTCGCTTATTACAGTGCTTATCAATTCAACCATTACCGATAGTCGCCAGGCAAGTGAAATTGTAAAAAGCGAACTTCAAAAAGCCGGTGCAACCATTACCGATCAACAGGCCGGTGCAGTGGCGCATGGTTTAGGCGATAGTGTTTGGGCGGTACATATATATTTTGGTTATGCTTTGGCCGGGTTACTTTTATTTAGGTTGATATTGGAATTTTTTCAATTGGCCGATCAAAAATTTATGCGCAAGCTTAAAAGTGCTTACACCCAATTTCAAATCACAAAAAAGAACCGCGAAGCTGTAAGGCATGAACTTACTGTAAAGGCAATTTATGGAGTTTTTTACTTTTTGCTAACCATCATGGTATTAACCGGATTATTCCTGGCTTTTGAGGATGCTTTGGCGCAATTTAAATCGATAAGGCACAGTGTAAAGGAGGTTCACGGTTTTTGTATGTACCTCATTATAGCTTTTATAGTGGTACATATTGCCGGCGTAATTTTAGCCGAACGCAAGGATGGTGGCAAAGGCATTGTATCCGATATGATCAACGGCGGTAATAGTGGTTCTGCATAGCTTATTAACCACCATTGATAAGCTTTGCCATTCCAAATGCGGCCCCGGCAGCTAAAGCACCAATAACAACAACTTTAAACGCGCCGCTTAAAGCCGGCTGGCCGGTAAGCTTGCTTTTAAAGTAGCCGAAAATAAACAAGCAAATTAATGTTACCCCGCATGAGTAATACAAAGCCTCCTGCGCTGTATGGATAATAAGATAGGGCGACAAAGGTATAATACCGCCAACAATGTATGATACACCTATAGTAAAAGCGCTTTTTGTAGCACGGTTGGGATTAGGCTCCTCTAATCCCAACTCGTACTTCATCATAAAATCAACCCATTTCTTTTTATCTTTTGATAACTCGTCGGCTATTTGGTCCTGTAAACCTACAGATAGGCCAAAGCCTGCAAAAACTTCTTTAACCTCAGCTTTCTCCTGTTCCGGCACCTGCTCAACTTCGTTATATTCCCGTTTAAGTTCGGAATTGTAATGATCAACCTCGGTTCGGCCGGCCAAAAAACCACCAAGTCCCATTGCAATTGAGCCGGCAACAATTTCTGCTATGCCTGCGGTTACTATAAGTGCAGAAGAACTTACCGCGCCACTTAAACCGGCTGCAAGCGCAAAAGGGACCGTTAAACCGTCAGACATTCCTATTACAACATCCCTGATGATCTCTGAACTGGTAACATGATGTTCTTTGTGCATAAAACTTAGTTTTAATAAATATATCTATTTAAATCCAAGGCTAAGCGATACCACATCCGACGATAACCCTGTATCTTGCTTATAGTGTCCGTATCTTATTTCTACCTCATGCAAACTTTGCCAACCTAACACTCCCTTTGGTGGTGCCAGTCTTATACCCGCCCCAAAAAACTGGCTATTGAATTTTGCATATTCATAATTGCTTGTAAAGTATGTTTGCGATGCACTGTTTTGCTCATATGGGGCAAAATATTTGGCAGCGGTTTGTGTATAATACCTGTAAAAGGGCGAAATTGAAAAGAATGGTGTTACCTTATAAGCTATCTCCAGATTGGCGGTATTTGATTTTGTGCCCCAGTTGTCAGTATAGTAGCGATAGTAGGAGCGCAAGATCACGTTATCGCCCAGGAAGTAGTTAGCCCTGAAGCCCAAAGGCAGTTTAAACCGGGATGATGGCAGTCTTTCTATAGTATCCTTGCCGTTTGAAAAATATACCCGGTGAAATGGCAAACTCAAGAAGCCATGCTGGGTAACTACATCGGCCAAAAACATGATCTGCAATCTTGATGTTACAATTTGCGAGTAAGAAAAAGACGCGCTGTAGGTGTTACGCGGACTTGATGGAATTTTGGCTTTACCACCGCCTTGAGAGGTTGACGAGTTGCCACTTGCCGTTGTAACAGTAGTAACCGTAGTGGTTGACTGGGGTATAAACTCTGAAGGATATATCAGTTTTACCTGGTCAAAATAGCCCTGCACTTTCACTCCGAATTCGCCCATCCTATTGGTGGTTTTAGCTGAAAAGTGAAGATCGGCACCCAACGACTGGTAATTGTATTCGCCGGAATAATAGGAGCCAATACCAAAACTCGTTCCCTTTTTTGTATTTTCAACCGTCCAGTCCAGTGAGGGGTAAACCCGGCTACCACCGGTATTGGAGGCACCTGTTTGTGAAACATAGGCCGCCGAAGCAGAGGTATGATGATCAAAACCCAGCCCTACCGAAAGCGTATTTTTATTTAGTGTATTGCCAAACCAAACCAGTTTCAGATCAATCCCGTTTGCAATATCCGTGACCTTTTCGGTGCCGATGCCACCGGTTACAGCCGAGTGATTGCCATCCTGTTTGTAGTAGCTTGATACAAAGTTAACTTCATCAACCCTTAACCTGCGTGGCCGGTATGCATTGGTATCCTGCGCGGCGGTTGTTGCCAGGCTAAAACCAGGGTTAAGACGACCTATGCTGTCTTTAGCTGTTTGCGCATACACTTGCATACGACATATCAAGGCAAAGCCCAATACGGATAAATATATTTTCTTCATGAAATTAAAGCATCTGAATTAATATTAATTGCAGCCGCAGCCACCACCTGTTTTGCCTGCATTAGCACCAGATGCCCCTTCCCGGTAGGATTGGAAGTTTAATTCGTTCCTTTCAACCTTACGGTTGCTTAACGCCATTTCAGAATCGTTGATCCGGTTTTTCTGGTACTCTTTTAGCTGCACACATGAGGTGAGCGATGCGGCAAGCAGAAAATAGCCGGCGGTTTTAATTAATTTAGTGGTCATTATAATTAGGGGTATTAAGTGATATTTATGTTATTTGAGGTATATAAGTTATCGTTATCATCAATAATAATGGCTTCAATATCTTTCATTTGGTTTATCAGATCCAGCCCCGCATAAACCCCCATAATGGTAACAGGGGTTGCCATGGCGTCGGCTATTTCGGCATTGGTAGCAATAATGGTTACACTTTTAATACCGGATACCGGCATACCCGTACGCGGATTAATGGTGTGCGAATAACGTTTACCATCAATTATCACAAACTTTTCGTAGTTGCCAGATGTGGCTACAGCAAGATCTGATATGGCGAGGTAAGAAAATATTTGATGTGATGCATCGGGGTTGGCAACCCCAACTGACCATTTTTTCCCGTCGGGCTGACTTCCCCAGGCAGTAAGATCACCTGATGCATTTACCACGCCATTCAGCACCCCCTTATCTTTCATTACCTGTTTGGCTCTTTCTGCAGCGTAACCCTTTCCAATACCACCAAAACCTATGCGCATACCCCGCTCTTTTAAAAAAACAGTTAAATTCTGTTCGTTTAGGATAATGTTACGGTAATTTATAAGGCCTACCATGCTTTTAGCTGTACCAGGATCGGGGAGTTTGGTCATTTTTCCATCAAAGTTCCACAGCCCTTTATCAATGGAACCATAAGTTATATCAAAAGCGCCCTGTGTAATATTTGATATCATTACAGATCGTTTTATCAATTCAAAGGTTTCCTTGCTAACCTGTACAGGAGTTATTCCGGCACTATTATTTACTTGGTTGGTTTCACTTTCATTGTTAAAAGTTGTGAGCAGCGTTTCAATACGTTGTATTTCGACTATTCCTGCATCAATACATTCGTTAGCCCATTGCTCATCGCCGGCAACTACACTTAGCTCAAAACGGTTGCCCATTAAACGTAAGCTGCGTTTGTAAAGCGCAAGACTGGCGGTTTCGTTTTTAGTTTGTACCATTAGTAAACTGATTGATTTGCTCCACAAATTTTTCGGGAGTTTCATCCGGAAAACCATCCCATTGTTTTAAAATTTTCCCGCGTTCATCTACCAGCAGTGTAAATGGAAATTTGCCATCGGCATTATACTTGTCGGCTAATGTTTCGTTAAGTTTTACCTGCTCTTTACTTAATTGATTTTTTTTCTGCCGGGGGAAGTCTGCCCTTACCAGCAATAGATGGCCGGCAGCATAATTTTCAAAAGTGGTCGATTCCAGGATCTCCTTTCGTAATCTGATACATGGACCACACCAGTCTGATCCCGAAAAGTTGATCAATATTAATTTGTGCGACTGATGTGCCTCGGTTTGCGCCTTGTTAAAATCGCCAAGCCAGCTTAACGGGGAATTAAGCAGTACTAAAAACGTGATCACCAATAGTTTCATCTTAATCAATTATTACAATTAATAATTACTGAAGGGGGATTAATCCCTTAGTTTAAATACCTTATGAATTTGCAGTTATAATCCCGACTTTATAATGGAGTATAGATTAACGCCTATTTTGTATCGATTAAACCTGCTGTTTAAACATAGATCAATATTACCTACAGAATCTGTAGTTAACATGAAGAACAGGCTATTTAACATATTTTAACAACAAGCTATTGATGACAAAAGTGACTAAAGACAAATGAGGATCAATCAACAACATGGCACCTTATTCACTATTTCATTCCTCATACTATCAGCAAAACTAAAATCCTGCAACTGACAGGCTATAAGGTATTTGAAGCCCCCAATAGTAAAAAATGCGGCACAATTATCATACTGGATCAAATTTGGCCGAAAAAAAATAAAAAACTGACCAGCATCATATTTTTGACTGATACTGAACATACATAGGACAGCACCCAAGTGCTAATTTTGTTTAATAAAACAGAATAGGATGAAAGCGGTAGCTTATAGTATCAAACCTTTTGAAAAAGAGTACCTGGCTAAAGCCAACGAAAAAAAGCACGACATCACGCTGATATCCAACGCACTGAGCCCGGATACTGCGATATATGCAGATGGTAAGGATGCTGTGATTGTGTTTACCAATGATGATGTATCGGCAGTAGTTATTGAAAAACTGGCAAAATCGGGCGTAAAATACATCGTAACCCGATCTACCGGTACGGACCATATAGATAAAGAGGCCGCTGATAAATTTGGTATCAAACTCGCCAACGTACCCTCCTACTCGCCCCAGGCTATTGCCGAACACGCAATTGCCCTGGCTTTTGCCTTAAATCGCCATTTAATTACCGCAGATGAGCATAGTCACAGCTTCGATTTCAGGAATGATGAACTTATCGGTTTTAACTTTTCGGGCAAAACAGTTGGCCTTATAGGCCTTGGTAATACAGGTAAAGCTGTTGCAAAAATATTTTATGGCCTGGGTTGTATGGTTATAACTCACGATCCTGCATACCAGGGCGATATACCGTATGTAAAATCGGTTCCCTTTGATGAACTTATCATTACTGCCGATATCATCTCGCTTCACTTACCATTAACCCCGGCCACAAAACACCTCATAAAAAGAGAAACTATTGACCGGATGAAAAGCGGTGTTATGCTTATTAATACCTCAAGGGGTGCGCTCATCAGAACAACAGATGTATTGGCAGCGCTAAAAACCGGAAAAATAGGATACTTAGGTCTTGATGTTTATGAATTTGAAAAGGGACTGTTTTTTGAGGACCATGAGGATGATTTAGTAAAAGACCCGTTGCTGCACAGCTTGTTAAATTACCCTAACGTATTGGTAACACCGCACCAAGCCTATTTAACCAAAGAAGCCCTGCAGGAAATAGCCGATCAAACCATCAAAAACCTTGATCTATGGCAATCAAATAAATGCGTAGGTAAAGCCTGCATTTGTCAGAAAGATTGCAGGGCCGTTAAAGACATCATTTAAAAACTAAAACCATGCCCGTTCCTGAAAACATTAACCTTGCCGCGAAATACAACGTGGCATTGCCCCGTTATACCAGTTACCCAACAATGCCCTATTGGGACACTGCCGCTTTCGATATTGATGAATGGCAGTATACTGTTAAACGGTCGATCAATGAAAGTAATGATTCAGAAGGGATCAGCATTTATATTCATTTGCCTTTTTGCGAAAGCTTATGTACCTATTGCGGCTGCAATACCCGCATCACTAAAAACCACCGCGTTGAAGAACCATACATAAAGGCGCTGCTGTTGGAGTGGGCTATGTATAAAAATATTTTCGGTAAAAAACCAGTCATCCGCGAGCTTCACCTTGGCGGCGGTACGCCAACGTTTTTTAATGCGGATAACTTAAAAACGCTGATTAGTGCCATACTTCTTCATGCAGATATTCACCCCGATGCGGCATTTAGCTTTGAGGCGCATCCGGCCAATACCACGGTTGATCATTTGCAGGTATTGTATGACCTCGGGTTCAGGCGATTAAGCTTGGGCATCCAGGACTTTGACCCGGCGGTTCAATTCATAATTAACCGGCACCAAAGCTTTGCGCAGGTGCAGGTGGTTACCCAGCAAGCACGCCGCATTGGTTATACATCTGTTAATTATGATCTCATTTACGGCCTTCCATTACAAACCTTGCAGGGTTTGGCCGCCACCATACAACAGGTAGCCGAGTTGATGCCCGATAGGATTGCTTTTTACAGTTATGCACACGTACCCTGGATAAAACCGGGTCAGCGCAGTTTTACAGAAAACGACTTGCCTAATGCCGATGCTAAGAAAAAATTACATGAAACCGGTCGTGCTTTGTTGAATGGTTACGGCTATTCAGAGATAGGTATGGACCATTTTGCATTGCCGGGCGACGAGCTGTTCACCGCCCTTAAAAACGGCACCCTGTATCGTAATTTCATGGGGTACACCAATCAGCACACGCAACTATTGATAGGACTTGGGGTATCGGCCATTAGCGATTCGGGGTATGCTTTTGCCCAGAATGTGAAAAATGTTGAAGAATACCTGGAGCTTGCAAAACAAGGAGCATTGCCCGTATTTAAAGGACACCTGCTTACTGCCGATGACCTGGTGATCCGTAAACACATCCAAAACATCATGTGTAAAGGCGAAACCACATGGAATCATCACCTGGAGCCCTGCGTTTCCCTGTTTGCCGGTATAGATCGCTTACAGCCTTTGGCCGACGACGGATTAATTGAGCTTAATTCATGGGGACTTAAAGTAACTCCCTTAGGCAAAGGCTTTTTAAGAAACATCAGTATGGCATTTGATGCAAGGTTATGGGCTGATAAACCTGCTACACAGTTGTTTAGCATGGCTATCTAAAAAAGAAAGGAGAACTTGTTAGGTTCTCCTCATCTCATCATATATAATTGTTGTAATTAATTAGGCTTAGCTATTTCCAATACCACGCGCCCTTCAATCTCCCCTTTCTTCATTTCATCAAACACCGAGTTGATATCTTCCAGTTTGGCGGTGTGAACAGTTGCTTTTACCTTCCCGTCCAGCGCAAATTCAATTGCCTCCTGCATATCTTTCCTTGTACCAACTATTGAACCGCGGACCGTGTACCTGTTGATAACAGTATCAAATATCGGCAGATCGAAACTCCCTTTTGGCAAGCCATTCAGGGCAATAGTACCTTTGCGCCTTAATGCCGAGATCCCTTGTTTAAAAGCAATAGGCGAAACTGCCGTTACCAATACGCCATGCATGCCGCCGGTTTCCTTCTTTAAAAACTCACCCGGATCTTTTTCTAAAGCGTTAACAGTTAAGTCGGCTCCTAAGCTTTTAGCCAGGTTTAATTTATCATCGGCAATGTCAATGGCGGCTACGTGCAAACCCATCGCCTTGGCATATTGAACAGCGAGGTGCCCTAAGCCACCAATGCCAGATATAGCTATCCATTCACCCGGTTTAGCCTCTGTTTCTTTGATGCCTTTATACACCGTAACACCGGCACAAATGATGGGCGCCATTTGGGTAAAGTTGATATTAGCCGGAAAGTGCGCCACATATCTTGCATCTGCGGTAACATACTCTGCAAAACCGCCATCAACACTATAACCGCCGTTCTGTTGCGTATCGCATAATGTTTCCCAACCGGTGATGCAAAACTCACAGCAACCGCAGGCGCTAAACAGCCAGGGTACACCTACAATATCTCCCTCTTTTACATTTTTAACGCCGCGGCCTAAGGCAACCACATAACCCAAGGCTTCATGCCCCGGTATCAGCGGCAGTTTAGGTTTGGCAGGCCAGTCGCCCTGGCAGGCATGCAGATCGGTATGGCATACGCCGCAGGCTATTACCTTCACTACAATTTGGTTTTCGCCGGGTTCTTTCACCGGCATTTCTTCTATGTGCAGCGCTTGTCCAAATTCATGGATCACGGCAGCTTTCATTTTTTTAGGGAGCATATGTTTTTGTTAGAGATGTATTTTTATTTATATAATGAATATGGCCAGCATGATAACATGAACGAGCACGCTTGCTACAAAGAAAGATAGTACCGTTCTGATACCTGAACCACCCATACCCGCAATGATATTGGCGAAAAATAAAATCATTGTAACGCCCAATACAGCAATTGGTGCATCATAATAATACATTAAAACTGCCGGGATGGGTAAAAAAAGCACACCCTGTAGTACTAATGAAAACAGGAACCAGCCGGTCTTGTTACCAGCCTGACCATCGGCTATTGCCAGCCATTTGCTCCATAAAGTTGTATTGTTGATTTGATTAGATGTTGTTACTTCCCAGGTTGGGGAGGTTAATTTTAAAGTTGCCATAATTGATATGTTTTAATACATCAAAGATGATTAAGGACAACGTTTTAGGCCATGATGGGCATCTATCTAAAAAGTGATCTTCGTCACTTTTAGCCCTTAAGCGGATGATGTAATTGCTGGTAATAGCGCTTAACAGCTATCCGGAAAACATCGTATATTAAGGCATAAATCAATAAGCATACTGGTATCAAAAACGCATAAAACCTCATCAAACGAAACAGGTAAGCCCCGCCCAAAGCGCCGCACATAAAAAAGAAAATAATTACCGCGCGCAGCTTGATCCGGGATACCAGGGCAGCATGATCGTCTGAGTTTTTTTGAAGGAATTGCGCCAGTTCTATCCCCAGATCTGTAAAGGTACCCGTAAGATGTGTTGTTCTGACGACTGAGCCCGAAACCATAGACACCAGCGAATTTTGCAAGCCCATAGCAAAAAGTAAACTACCGGCAAAAACCTCCTTGGCTACCAGGCTATAGTTATATCTATAACCAAAAAGGGCTACCGCAAGCAATATGACTATCTCAATTAAAATAGGAACCACGTAAGAGAAGCGTTGATTTCTACCGATGCGGGAAACAATAAGGCCGGAGATAAATGCCCCAGCTAAAAACAAAAACATCCAAAGCGCAATTACCCTGGCGGCTTTCCAATCCTGCAAAGCAATACGCTCGGCAAACAGCGCCGCATGACCGGTAACATTGGTGGTTAAAACCGCGAAACCTAAAAAGCCGGCAGCATTAACAAATCCGGCTGTTAAGCCCAGCAAGGAAGCCAGTTTAACATTATGCCCGTAAGTTCGTTTGGTTCCCAGGTGCCTTAACATATAAATTGAGATTTATTAATGACAAACACCAATGCCCGACGACTGTACGCTCGGACTCAGGTATGGGATATTTAAATTTAACCCGCGCAGGATGAACCAAAATCCCAGGCAAACCATTAGGTACGGCATTGTACGGTTTATGCGACGGCGAATTACCGGACCAACAAAGCCAGCACTAACTGTAGCCAGCAGCATCAGCGGGAAGGTACCCATGCCAAACCAAAACATATATTGCGCGGCCGATATAGGTGATGTTGTATTTATTGCGCCAACTAATGCCAGGTAAACAAAGCCGCAAGGTAAGAACCCATTCAGAACGCCAACCAATAAATGGCCTGCTTTATGCTGAAGCGCGTAGTTCAATAATTGCATAAAAGGTAACATCAATTTAGATATGCCCGCTTTTTTTGAAAACCTTATTTTAAACAACCGCGACAAACCCGCCATAATAATAAACATGCCGCTTAAAAGACTTACCCCCTGCTGTAAACCGGCAAGCCAAAGTTGTTTACCCAAAAAGCCAACCAACAATCCCAAAAACGAATAAGTGATCACGCGACCTACATTATAGAGCAATTTATCGCTTACTATAAACCACCATTTGGTTTGGAAAGACGGAATAGCCAACGCAAGCGGACCGCACATGCCGATGCAATGCACGCTGCCAAACAGGCCGATAAAGAAAGCGATGCTGTTGCTACTCATTTGATGTAGATCTCCTGCTGGTATAAATATGCTTTATGACCGCTTTCCCAATTTAATACCAGTTGCCAGCGGCCGGTTGCCAAACGCTGAACGGGAATATCGATGCGCTGTCCACTTGTGCTATCCAATTTAATAACATTATCTAATGCTTCGCTTGCCGGTCTTACAAACTTGATGGTACCCGCTGCGGATTTCATAAAAGTGATGCTTACCGTTTTCCCTGAAACTTCAATTAAAGGACGGGCATGATCCCGTTGAACCTGCTGCTCTTTATTAAAATCCTTATCAAAATTGAGGCCCTTTTCATAATACTGATGGTCGTATCCATCTTCGGGTACCCTAAACATGTATACACACATACTAATGATAAACAGCATAAAAAGCACCATTCCGCCTACAATTCCTTTTCCCCAGTTCATATGATTAATTGTTTACAGGCCCTACAAACGTGGTTTCTACCGTTTGCATAACCTTATGATTTTGAATAAGCTGTAAGCCTACCATCGTTTTTGCTTCATGAATATGGCTTGCCGGGATCAATAAAAAGAAGACAGTTTTTACGGCTGTACCCCCAATAATGGCACCAGGTGCCTGTATGTATTTCACTTTAACGGCAGGATCAACCGGCTGTATGGTGATGAGTTTATTAGTCTTGGTTTTATTAATAATCTCTGCATTGTATATGTTGCTTACATAGCCGCCCGGTTGTTCCTGGTATAGCATTCCTGCGCCGCGCATCACCGTCATATCCAGATCGCTGCGGCTAAATATAAAATAGCACAATATGGTAATTAACAGCGTGATAACAACGGTGTAAGCCTTCATCCTTCCGGTAAATGATGGTTTCACCTTATTTTGGATCATATTCTCAGAATAAAAACCAACCAGGTTAACCGGCTTTTTAATTTTGATCATTACCTCATTGCACACATCAATACAGGCGGTACAATTGATACATTCCATTTGTGTACCGTTACGGATATCTATGCCTGTAGGACAAACGGATACACATAAACCGCAATCCACGCAATCCCCTTTCGAGGCGTTAAGTTCCGTATCTCTGGATAATTTTCCACGTGGTTCTCCGCGTAAATTATCATAAGCAACCACTAAAGTATTTTGATCAAGCAATACACCTTGCAAGCGCCCGTAAGGGCATATTACTGTACACACCAGCTCGCGCACCTGGCTGTATACCAAATAAAAGATGATGGTAAACACCCAGATACTTATAAAACCCGACCAATGCAGGATCACCGGTTCGGTAACGATCTTTAACAACCCTTCGCTCCCAATCAAGTATGCTAAAAAGGTATTGGCAATAAGGAAGGAAAAAAACAGGAACAACAGGTGCTTGCCCGTTTTCTTTATTACTTTTTCCTTATCCCAGGGTTTTGCATCCAGCGCTTTGCGCTTGCCTGCATCGCCTTCTATCCAAAACTCTATCTTCCTGAAAACCATCTCCATAAAAATGGTTTGCGGACAGATCCACCCGCAAAACACACGACCAAAAACAATAGTGAACAGCACCACACAAACAAGGAAAACCAATGTAGCCAGCACGAACAGGAAAATATCCTGCGGCCAAAAAACCTGCCCGGCAATTACAAACTGCCTTTCCATAAAGTTCAGCAGCAGCAAAGGTTGGCCATTAATGCGTATAAACGGTCCGGCAAAAAATATGATAAGGTAAAAGTAACTAACCCAACTGCGCCATTTGTATAAAACGCCCTTACGCAGCAGCGGATACATCCACTTCCTTTCACCTGTTTCTTTTCCCGCCAGTAATCCGTCCATAGTTTTATTTGGTTGAGGCAAGCTTGTCATCTGCCACATCTTTAACACCTTGTGGTTCCTTAGCACCGGCCGGGTGGGTATCATGCAGGGATTTTATATAATTAGCCACATCAGCTATTTGCTTTGGTGATAATTGCTTTTCCCAGGTAGGCATCCCCTTGGACTGCACGCCATATTTAATGGTTTTAAAGAGATCATTGATCTTGCCGCCATGCAGCCAGAAATCGTCTGTTAGGTTTGGCCCTACGTTACCCTCTGCGTGTTCTCCATGACAAGGTTTGCAGTTTTGCGTAAAGATCACCTGACCGGCTTTTAATATCTCCGGATCGGTTACCAGTTTCACCGTATTTTCATCAACCTGGTTGGCTGATTTACTCAGGTATAGCTTTTTAGCTATATCTGCCTGCGCCATCTCGGTTTTGTACTCTTCATATTGTAATTGCCCGGTATGAAACACATGGTAATTGAGCAGATATCCCCCCGCGAAAATGATAGTGGCATAAAACAGGTACATAAACCACCCGGGAATCGGGTTATCCAGTTCCTGAATGCCGTCATAATCATGTTCAATGAGCAATTCTTTTTCCTCTGCCATTGGCCTCAGCGAAAGCAGCTTGTTCCACACCTCCCCTTTCGGCTTTTTTGCTTTTTTAGGTGGATGCAATTGGGCCTGTATCTGAGCATCAGTATACCCTTCAGATTTCAGTACCACCTTTGTAAGTACATTGAACGTACGCACAAGCACCAGCAGGGCAATTACAATAAGCAAAAGCATTGATACGATAGCACCATAGGCAAGGTAATTCTGCACATCGCCGGCAATAAGGTTATCGGCCGATGCTGTACCGGTTATGGTTATAAGGCAAAACATTAAAATTATACGGCAGTACTTCATAACTCCTTATGTTTTTTAGGTTCCTGGATTCCATCATGCAGGGGCATATCGCTCATGTGCGCTACATGCTCCTTACGCAGCCTTACAAGCATAATGGTTACTACTACAAAAAATACAAAGAAGATACCCAGGGAAAAAAGCAGGTATCCCTGATTAGCGGTGATGTTTTCTGTGAATTGTTTAAACATGATAGGATTATTTATTACCGGTTTTATTTGCTTTAATATCTACCCCTAACCGTTGCAGGTAGGCGATGATGGCTATGATCTCTTTATTGCTTTTTACCTTAATATGGTCTTTAGCCAGGTTATCAGAAATCTCATTGGCTTGTTTATCCAGATCCTGGTTAGCTATGTTTTCGTAACCGAGTGCATAAGGCACGCCCAGCGTACGCATGGCATTAATTTTTGACCGGGTGGTTGTGGTATCCAGCGTTTGAGAGATCAGCCAATCATAATTAGGCATAATACTACCCGGCGACATAAGTCTTGGATCCATCAGGTGGTTATAATGCCAGGCATTGCCGTACTTTTCGCCTTCCCTCGCCAAATCGGGCCCGGTACGTTTTGATCCCCATAAAAACGGGTGATCGTATACAAATTCACCGGCCTTGCTGTATTCACCATACCGCTCAGTTTCTGACCGGAATGGTCTTACCGTTTGTGAGTGGCAATTAACGCAACCCTCCCTAATATAAATATCCCGTCCCTGCAATTCCAGCGGCCTGTATGGTTTCACGCTGGCGATAGTTGGAATGTTGGATTTAACCGTAAGTGTTGGCATCAGTTCTATAAATGTGCCCACCAGGATCACCAGCAAAGCTGCTATCATCATTTGAATAGGTTTACGCTCCAGTGTGCGGTGCCAGCTTTTTTCCTTCACTACTGTGTTTGCGGGTGCCAATGGCATTGCTTGCGCGGCTTCATTCGCAACCAAACTACCCTGCATCATGGTGCGGGCCAGGTTATAGGCCATTACAATAACACCCAACAGGTACATGGCCCCGCCTGCAGAACGCATCATGTGCATGGGCAAGATTTGCAGGGTAGTTTCTAAAAAGTTAGGATATTTGAGCATACCTTCAGGTGTAAACTCTTTAAGCATCAGACTTTGGGTAAACCCTGCCCAGTACATAGGTATCGCATAAAATAATATCCCCAGCGTACCTATCCAAAAATGGAAGGCCGATAGTTTTTTGGAGAACAATTCTGTTTTATAGATGCGGGGGATTACCCAGTAAAGGATAGCGAAAGTTAAAAAACCGTTCCAGCCCAGGGCGCCAACGTGTACATGGGCAATGATCCAATCGCTAAAGTGGGCAAAGCCGTTTACCTGTTTCAGGGATAACATAGGGCCTTCAAAAGTGGCCATACCGTAGGCGGTTAAGCCAACCACCATAAATTTCAGTACCACATCATCACGCACTTTATCCCAGGCGCCGCGCAGGGTTAACAAACCATTGATCATACCGCCCCAGCTTGGCGCGATAAGCATAATGGAAAACGCTATACCTAACGATTGCGCCCAGCCCGGTAAGGTAGTATACAACAAATGGTGCGGACCGGCCCAGATATAGATAAATATAAGCGCCCAAAAGTGCAGGATACTTAGCTTGTAGGAGTAGATAGGCCGGTTGGCCATTTTAGGCAGAAAGTAATACATCATTCCCAGGTAAGGCGTAGTGAGGAAAAAAGCTACCGCGTTATGCCCGTACCACCATTGTACCAATGCATCCTGCACACCTGCATAGATATAGTAACTTTTCCAGGCTGATATGGGTAGCTCCATGGAGTTAACGATGTGCAAAACCGCTATGGTAACAAATGTGGCGATGTAAAACCAGATGGCTACATACAGGTGTCGTTCCCGGCGTTTAAATATCGTACCGAACATGTTTATACCAAATACCACCCAGATAAGCGTGATGGCGATATCAATAGGCCATTCCAACTCGGCGTATTCGTGAGAGGTGGTGAAGCCTAATGGCAGCGTTATAACTGCGGATACAATGATCAGTTGCCAGCCCCAAAAATGGATCTTGCTGAGCCAATCGCTGTACATACGGGCTTTTAGTAACCGCTGCAATGAATAGTAAACACCCATAAAAATGGCATTACCCACAAATGCAAAGATCACCGCGTTGGTATGCAACGGGCGAATGCGGCCATAAGTGGTGTACTGGTTATTCATATTCATGCCGGGGGCATACAATTGTATGGCGATGATGAGGCCTACCGTCATGCCGATGATCCCCCAGAGAACGGTAGCAATGCCAAAATTGCGGACTATCTTATTGTCGTAGTAAAATTTTTCGGGCTGCATAATGTGTTTTTATGATATGGTAAAATTAGATGGAGCTGAACTTTTGAGGAATGACACATGTTGTGCTGATAAGTGATAACGGTCACTTTTCTGCGGGCGGGTCTTCTTCATCATCAAGCAGGATGCGCATTGATGGAGTATACAGGTCATCGTTTTGGCCGCTGCGCTGTGCCCAAAAAAAGGCTGCTAAAAAAAGCAGTGCAAGTAATACGCTGCACCCTATTAAAAAGTAGATAATGCTCATGCTAGTTTTCTTTTCCTGGCCGCGAAGTGTGTTGCCAGGCTGGTGAAAGAGATAATGGTTACCGTACTTAAAGGCATCAAAATGGCAGCTGTTAATGGCGAAAGTTTACCTGTTACAGCGTAACTAAGTCCGATAAAATTATAGGTAAGCGAGATCAAAAATGAAAAACGGATAATGTTGATGGTATCCTTAGAAAACCGCAGAAATGCCGGCAGCTTATGAAACGACCGACCATCCATAATGGCATCGCTACCGGGCGAAAAGTTATTCACGTCGTCGGTTACAGCAATACCAAGGTTGCTTTGCTTTAAAGCCCCGGCATCGTTAAGCCCGTCACCCATCATCATTACCTGCCTGCCATCCTGTTGCAGCGCCTGTACAAAATCCAGTTTTTGCTGTGGCGATTGGTTAAAATGCATGGTTGTATCTCTTTTGAAAAACCGGGATAACTCCATACGTTCATGATCCTGATCGCCGGAAAGTAAATAGGTTTGATAAGAAACATCAAGCTTTGCGATATTTTCCATTCCCTCGCGATAACGGTGTGTAAATTCAAAAAAGCCGAGTACTTCTTCATCCATCATCAGGTAAACTTTACTAACCTGGTCGTCAATTTCTTTATAACCCAAAACCAGTTTGGAACTGCCTATCCGTATACGATGCCCATCAATAGTTGCCAGTATCCCCAGGTTAGGGATCTCTGCATATCGCGTTATCTCCAGTCGTTGCTGGGTTCCTAAATACTGGCAGATCATCCGGCTTAAGGGATGTGTTGAATTGATACAGGTGCTATAAATAAGCAATTGTTCTTTCGTTGATAAAAGCCCGTCAATTTTTATTTCCTTGCTGTTACCGGTGGTAATGGTGCCGGTTTTATCGAACACAATGGTATCAATGGCCGCCAATTGCTCAACCACTGCCACGTTTTTTAAATAAAATAGATTACGATCAAACACAGAAAGCGCTGCCGACATGGTAAAGGGGGTACTTAAAGCCAGTGCGCAGGGGCAGGCTACTATTAACACGGCCGTGAAAGCCGCAAATCCCCGTCTTACATCTGTTGGTAACCAAAAAAGCAGGGAGCCAAAAGCGATTGTTAGTAATACAATGGTAAAATACCGGCTTACCTTTTCATTAAAGGTTTGCATCCGGTTATCTTTTTGCCGGGTAAAGGCCTCGTTATTCCACAACTGTGTAAGGTAGCTTTGGTATACGGGCTTCACTACTTCTAATTCAATCGCTTCACCGGTTTGACGGCCTCCCGCGTAAATCACTTCACCCAGCGTCTTTTTTACGGGTATACTCTCTCCGGTTACAAAACTGAAGTCAATCAATGCTTCTCCTTTTAACAAGATAGCATCGGCAGGGATGATCTCATTATGGCGGATGAGTACGCGGTGACCTGTTTTTAATTGCGAAAGCGGAACGGGCTTATCTATACCATCCTCAAGAATATGTATCGCTACCGGAAAAAACGACCGGTAATCGCGCTCAAATGAAATATGGTGATATGTTTTCTGCTGTACAAACCTGCCAACCAGTAAAAAGAAAACCAGGCCGCAAAGGGTATCGGCAAAGCCCGCTCCGGTGTAGGTGATCACTTCAACACAAGTACGAATAAACAAAACACCAATACCTAAGGCTAAAGGAAAATCTATCCCAAATATCTTTTTCCTTAAATTTTGCCAGGCCGCTACAAAGTATCCCTGGCCACTATAAAAAACAACAGGCAGGCAAAACAGGATATTTAACCAGCCAAAAAAGTGCTTAAATGTACTCTCGTATTCAGCAATGCCAAAATACTCGGGAAAGCTTAACAGCATTACGTTGCCGAAACAAAAACCTGCAACGGCAATCTTTTGCACAAGGTTATCTTTGTTCAGTCCGTTTTGTTTTTTTATGATATCCTGCAGGCTAATGAGCGGTTCGTAGCCTACATCATATAATAGTTCCACCACCTGCTGTAAGCTGATCCTTTGCTGATCAAACCGGATATTCAACTGCTTTTTCAAAAAATCAACCCGGCTATAGTGAATAGCGGGATTAATGCTGTTCAACTGCTCCAGCAGCCAAAGGCATGAACTGCAATGAATATGCGGGATAAAAAAGGTAACTATGGTGATCTGGGCATCGGTATAATCAACAAGCTCGTTTACAATATCTGCTGAACTTAAATAATCAAAGCGCTTGTCTGTACGTGCCCTTGTGGCACCCGGATGGTCATTATAGCTATAATAGTTAGCCATTTTACTGGCGGATAGTATCTCGAAAACGGTTTTACAGCCATTACAACAAAAGCTTTTTTCCTCAACAACATAAGCTGTTGTTAAACAATCGTCGCCGCAATGGTAGCAGGCAACTTTTTCCATGGTCTTGCTTTCGGTCATCTTTCGGATTTTAATATCCAAAGCTGCCGGTTTATTGCCCATCAAAGCGTGACCATCAATACTTCAGAATGTGATCTTCGTCAGTTTTAGAAACCGGGATACCACATAGCTTTGGCAACGGCACCAGCCGATAAAAGCAGGTCCGTCAATTAAAATTATTTATGAGCCATACTTTTCATATCCCTGTTTTAGGTTTGGGTTATTCTATTGATACCCCGCTTAAAGTTGCCCGCTACGGTATATCTTCCGTACTATCCATTGTAGATGACGAATTGATAGAACGCATGCGCGAATATCATTCGTTAGAAAATGAAAGACCATTTATGCCGATTTCCAAAACAGCCGCAGATTACCGCGCCAAACGCATCACCGCTTACCTTAACCTGCTGCATAGTTTGGTTAATGAACAATTTGATTACCTGCGCAGCCAGCCATTTGAAATTGGCAGCGATATTTGCCGTTATTTTGAATTATTGCCGGATAGCTCACAGCTAAAAGCAGGTTACGAACTGATGATGGATTATCCCGAAGGTGAAAACAAAGCCCTGTTTCAGCATATATTGCGGCGAATGATGACAAAGGGCGCCATCGATGTGAACATCATGTCTAAAGTCGACAAGATGAATTTTAGCGCAAATGGAGACTATATGGGCGATGAAAATACAGATGCCCAGGCAGCCCTGCGTGGGTTTGCAAACAGCAACCTCCGCTCATCAGTTATCTTATCTGCCGGGATGAACCCTAAATTGTATAGTTACCTGGAAACTTTTGATGCTTTCTTTCCTGACAAAAACGGAGATCTGCAGAAAAAGATCATTTTAAAAGTAAGCGATTTCCGGTCGGCGTTGATTCAGGCTAAATTTTTGGCGAAGAAGGGTTTATGGGTATCCGAATTCCGGGTAGAATCAGGGCTAAACTGCGGCGGGCATGCCTTTGCAACCGAAGGTTATTTGTTAGGGCCGATACTGGAAGAGTTTAAACAAAAACGAGGCGGTATGATCGCCGAATTATTTCAGCTATATCAAACGGCTCTTCTTCAAAAAGGTATCATTTCCGCTAATGCTCCAAAACAAAAACTGAGCGTACAGGGAGGTATAGGGACAGCTGCAGAAAACGAGTTTTTAATAAAACATTATCAGTTAGATGCTACAGGCTGGGGTAGCCCCTTCCTTTTGGTTCCCGAAACAACCAATGTAGACGAAGAAACACTGCTGCAATTAGCAGGAGCCCAGGAATCAGATTATTACCTGAGTGCCTCATCGCCCTTGGGTATATTATTCAATAACTTTAAACAGGCCAGTAGCGAAAACCAAAGATTAGCGCGAATTGAAGCCGGCAGGCCGGGCAGTCCCTGCACAAAAAAATATCTGTGTACCAATACCGAATTTACAGTGCAACCCATTTGCACGGCATCCAGGGAATATCAGCGATTAAAGATCAACCAATTACAAACATCGAACCTTGCTCCTGAGGAATATCAGGAGCAATATGATTCAGTAACCGAAAAAATATGCCTTTGCGAAGGTTTGTGTTCGTCGGCCTACATTAAATATAATATCAGCAAGCCCAAAGAAAACAAAGCGGTGGCAGTTTGCCCCGGCCCCAACCTTGCCTACTTTAACCGTACCTATTCGCTGGATGAAATGGTAAAACACATTTACGGCAAACTTGATTTGCTGGCCCAGGTTAAAAGGCCGCACATGTTTATCAAAGAATTAAACTTGTATATCGATTACTTACAAACCGACCTGCAAAAACACCTGAAGGAGCTTACAGATAAAAAAGCAAAGCAGTTTGGCAAATTTAAAGAGCAGCTGATAAGCGGTATAGCCTATTACAAACAACTTTTTAACGAATTACCTGACCAGACATCGGCCTTGATGCAAACGCTTTATGCAGAGCTGGGAGTAGCAGAACATAAATTGGACGGCACGCTTATTTAACACTTCTTATCAACTAACTATCACAAAAAAAGACACCTAATAAAGGTGTCTTTTTTTGTGATAAAACAAACTTGGCTTTAACTATTCAGCAGCAGGGAACACCAGTAAGGGCACCGCTATATGTCCGGCCATTTTCTCGCAATGACTACTTTTCAGCAACTTATAAAAGAAACTATGCGGACGGTGAACCATTACCAGCATATCCACCTGCCCGTGTTCGCATAACCAGCCCAGGCCGGTTTCCATATGGCTGTTTTTTATGCTTCGGTAATATATATGCGGGTAATTGGCTTTGTTAGAAACTTCGGTCATAAAGTGTTTAATTGCTTTTTCTAATGCTGGCGATTGTGTTTGCTCGTTATAAATATGAGTTAACAATATCTCCGCGCCCAGCAATTTAGCCAGCGGAATGAGGTGATATAAACATTCCAAATCACTTTCGGGATGTGTAAAGTCTGTAGCGAAGGCGATTTTTTTTACAGGCAAAACCTGTGTTTCGGGCGAGATGAGCATTAGTGGCTTGGTGGTATTATTGATCATATTACTACTGTGGTTACCCAACAGAAACTGGCTTAGCCCGCTGCTACCGTGTGTTCCCATTACAACCAAATCAACCTTACTGTTGCTTACATAGCTTTGCACTACATCGGTAACAGTGCCCGGGCCATTTTTAAAACTGATGGCAGGTTTAAAGTCATGACCATGGTCAGTTTTTTCGAGATGTTTTTTTAATTTTTCAAGTTCATTAGAACTATCCGTCAATAATTCATCAGATTCATACATAGGCCAAGCAACCATTCCCGATTGGGGTACTTCTGCCGGTACGATTACCGCATTACACAATACGATATTGGCTTTTATCTGTTTTGCCAAACTATATCCATATTCAGCAGCATGCCTGGCATTTGCCGAAAAGTCTGTAGCAACAAGTAAGGTTTTCATGAGTTGAGTATTTATTTGTTGCTGTAAAGCTGGGAAAAACGCCGGGAGAGAATAATGACGATGGTCATTATCTGTCATGATATTAGGTTAGATAGCTTCATTTTTATTAATATAAAAATGAAGCTATCTAATTTCTCTAAGATTAGTCGTTTCTTATCGTTGTCCTACAACAAATTAAACACGAAGAATATTGGAATGATCATCAATACGAAGTGTTAAATTTAGCATTTGCAACATAAATAGGATACACGAGAAAAGTTTCCTAAAAAGCAAATTAGTCATTTGAATGTCACAAAGTGTGCAACCCTTTACAACTATATGTTTTACAGATTCACACTTTTTTATACGTTTAAACAACATTACAAGCGTTTTTGAACTATCTATGCTTTTGGTATATATCTTTAAGTAAAAATTAACGGTAATTTTTAATATAAGACCGCGTTTCGTGACCTTAATTAAAAATTATAACATGCAAAAAACAAAATCCCTAAAAAAAATGACTTTTGGCAGTTTGGCATTGAGTACGCTTTTCCTCATCGGTAGTTGCTCAAAAAGTGCAGACACAACAGTAACAACCCCAACTAATGCTTTATCAACCCAGGCAAGTTTTGCAACCACAGCTGTTGCCCCTACGGTTTACTCAATGGATGCATCTTCGATTCGGCAAGATGAAGGCTATTCTTACAAAATCAGCCCTATTCCGGTAGACGGTGATTCAAATACGCAACCAACCGTATCAACACTTAAAGTTTATGAAAACGGTGTTGCGTTAGGTCCTGCCCATGCTGTTCATAGTGACATCAGAGACATTGGTAAAGGTGCTTTCAGTCACTGGAGTAACGGATTGTACTTCTCAACTTCTGACAATAGCAGCCCGATTACAAATGGAAGAAAGTATACTTACACCCTTACCAGCACAGCAAGCAGCGGTACAACAACCCCTACTGCGCCAGTAACAACACCAGCCACAGGTTCTGCTTTAAGTACAGTATTAACCGGATATGCTGCTGTTAGCGGAACAACAATCGGCGGCAGAGGCGGTACTACTGTAACAGTAAGTACCCTGGCTGCTTTTAAAGCGGCCGTAGCAGGCTCTTCGGCTAAAATTGTATATGTTACCGGTACAATAAAAGGAGCCGGATTAGATCCTGTTTATGTTGGTTCAAACACCACCATTATAGGTAAAACCGGCGCAGTTTTACAGGGTATGAATCTGTATCTGTTCACCGTTAGCAACATCATCATTCAAAATGTTACCTTTAAAAACTATGTTACAGAATGTGGTGTATATGTTAAATTTCAATCGCACCACGTTTGGATAGACCATTGCGATTTTTCGACCGACCGCACCCATGGCTGGGATTATTGGGGTAAAGATATTGGTGTTGCCGAAGGTTCTGACTACGTAACCATTTCATGGAATAAATTCCATGACACCAATTTATCATTACTTATTGGTTCGGTAACAAGCGATGCTGTTGCAGCCAACACAGGCAAATTACACGTTACCCTGCACCACAATTACTGGTATAATATAGGTGAAAGGGAACCAACTTTGGTATTTGGAAGTATCCATATGTACAACAACTATCACTTGAACAATGATGGATACTCTATAGGCGCGAGATACGGTGGTATGGTAAGGACAGATAATGAGTATTTCTCAAACTGTAAAAAACCGCTTACTACTAATTTAGATGGTGACCCTGTAGGTTATTTTAGCGGGATCTCAACTAACGTTTATTCAAATTGCGGTGCCAACAATATTACCACAGCTTTATCAACCTGGGTACCGTCATACGCTTATAGTTCACTTCTTGATGCTGCGGCAAACGTGCCGGCGGTAGTAACAGCGGGAGCTGGTGTTAAAACAGTCAATTAAATTATTCACAAAACTTAAGTAAAAGGCCGCTTTTATGATTATTCATAAAAGCGGCCTTTATTTTTTATTGATGCCGATTGCAATGCAATATTAATTCTCATCTGCCTGAGTTTCGTTTTCACTTAAGTATTGACCGTTAACTGCAGGAGTTAACCTTTTTTTCATAAAAGCCACAATGGTGTCGGTATACAAATCGGCTCCCCTGCTGTTTAGATGCGCCCTGTCTGAATAGTACGCTGCATTTTTAAAAAATACATCATTGGTAAAATCATGAAAAACAACCTCGTTGCTATTACAAATACTTTTTAGTTTTAAATAAGAGTTTAGTTTGGTATCATCATTATACCGGGGAGATACAAAAACAAAAAGCTGGATTTTTTGCCGCTTACATTCTGTTATAAATAAATTCAGGGCATCTACATTATCGGCAGATATATTGTCTGCATATGGTTTCAGTGAAGAACTCCGGCTAAAAGACCTGCCAGCATCCATTTTGTTATCCAAAGGGTTAAAACCCATAACGGTGTTTCCTGACGATAAAAAGTGATGCTGAAATATGGAAAACAGCTGGCCGTTATAACGATAAGTTTGCAGATTGCTTTTTAACAACTCTAACTTCCCTTTCTTTACAATCATGTTTGCAACAACATCCGATTGTTTTAAATAAGGGAGTAAAATTGAAAGCTTATTCTTTTCATCCTCCTTTTCAGTTAACACATCACTGTTAACATCTAAAATAACAACTTTAGGGATGTGGCGCTGCAATGCCAGTTCAAATATCCCGGTGCTGTATAAAATCCCTTCGCCATCTCTTCCGCCGTTAAAACAACTTAATTTCAAACCATCCTTTATATGTGATGAGTTATAGTGATGTGAGGCCCTTGAACTGCCTAAAATCAATACATCTTCATTTAAGTTATAAACTACATGATTAGCAACGGCAAACTCGCCCGAAACCTGGCGTGTAAAAAAATAATAAATGAAAGCACCTGCTGCCTGATCAACGGCTATAAAGGCCAGTATCATTAATAACAGCCTGATAAAAAATTGAGTGTTGATTTTTCTTACAAATTGCATAATAATTTAAAACTGGAAATAAATGAATTGTCCCCCGTCAAAAACGCCAAACAACAGGATTAAAAAAACTAATGCCATATACGAAGCCATGCGTACCACTAACCTTTCACTGTGCAGAAACCGCAATGAATGAATGTTGTACTCCTGCTTTAATTCGTAAAAAAACAAAGCGGCTATGGCCATAAGATCATATAGAAAATAGGAAGGTTCGCCTATGAAAAATCCCGGTTTATAAATAAAAACCCCTTTGAGCAAATCCCAGGCCTGCCCTAACGACACGGCTCTGAAAAATACCCAGCTAATAGTAACCAGAAATATTGTGAAAGATATATTCAAAAAATTGGCAAATATTCCGGCACCTAAACCTATTTTATTTGCAATTGCTGCCCTCCATTTTTGAGTTACCATTCCGCAGATCAGGTAAAAACCATGTAAAGCACCCCAAACAATGAATGTCCAATTGGCGCCATGCCACAGGCCGCTTATCATAAACACTGCAAATAAATTTAAATACAGCCGCCCTTTGCTAACCCGGCTACCGCCCAACGGGATATACACGTAATCTTTAAACCATGTTGAAAGGGAAATATGCCACCTGCTCCAAAACTCGTTTATACTTTTTGCAAAATAAGGCCGCCTGAAATTCTCCATCAGTTTAAAGCCCATAACCCTGGCACTGCCTATGGCAATATCCGAATAGCCCGAAAAGTCGCAGTAGATCTGTACGGCAAAAAATAAAAAAGCCAGCATTATTGTGACCGATCCGTGTTCAGGATAATTATTAAAAACGGTTTTCACATAAATAGATAACCTATCGGCAACAACAACCTTTTTAAAAAAGCCGATCAACATTCTTTTCAATCCTTCGGAAACGTCCAGGGCATTAAAACGATGTTCGCTTTTAAACTGTGGCAGCAGGTTTTGGGGCCTTTCAATAGGACCTGCAACCAATTGCGGATAAAACATAACATATAAGGCATAAATACCAAAATGATGCTCGGCTTTTTGATTGCCCCTATACACCTCAATGGTGTAACTCATGGCCTGAAAAGTGTGAAATGACAAGCCTATCGGAAGCAATATCTGCAAAAACGGAATTGGATTAGTATATCCCCACCATTCCAGCAGGCCAGATAAATTATTGTTAAAAAAATTAAAATATTTGAATACGGCCAGCACCCCAATGTTTGCCGTAAGGCTTAGTATCAATAAAAGTTTTTTCTTTTTAGGTTCCTTAACTTTTTCAAGATAAATCCCGGCGGTATAATCAATAATTATTGTAAAAAACAGGATGAGTATATAAATTGCTTTAAAAAACATATAAAAATAGCAGCTTGCTCCAAGCAGCAGCAACCATCTTAATTTGTGAGGTAACAGGAAATATAAAACCGTTACTATTGGAAAAAAAAGAAGAAAAGTAAACGAATTGAATATCATTGTCAGGCTTTTTGGTTAACTAAACCTACCTGAAAATAAAACGATATAAAATAGTACCCTTTCAATCGTATATCATTGTGTAAAATCACGAAACAAACTTTACAACACCATACGCCGCAGTTTACAGGTTTAAGAACAACCGTTATGACGCTACCGGCTGATAATCAACTTTACTAATTTAACCACCTAACAAATAGCTGTAAAGCAATTGACATCCTTTCACAGTTTAAATGTGTAAACAATAGCCATATTTACAATATCCGGGCAATTAAGCAAAAGCTTATTTTATTGATTATCAATCAAATAACTTTACTAAACAAAGTAACATCTAAACTTAATTTATCATTAAAGCCCCAAAAACATGTGCGGAATTGTTGGTTACATCGGATCAAGAGAGGCCTGGCCTATTGTGCTGAATGGCCTTAAAAGATTAGAATATCGCGGTTATGACAGCGCCGGTATTGCTATTATAAATAGTGCAGGTTTCAGTGTACATAAAAAAGCAGGAAAAGTGGCCTGCCTTGAAGCAGAAACTGCGGACAAGGACAAAAGCGGCCATGTTGCTATAGGGCATACCAGGTGGGCCACACACGGTGCGCCGTCTGATGCAAATTCGCATCCGCATAGTTCAAATGATAACCGTTTACATATTATTCATAATGGCATCATTGAAAATTATCTGATCCTTAAAGAAGAACTTCTTGCAAGGGGGCACACATTTAAAAGTGAAACTGATACCGAGGTTTTGATTCACTTAATTGAGGAAATTCAAAATATTGAACAAACAGATTTGTTAGAAGCCGTTCGCCTTGCTTTAAATACGGTAATTGGTGCGTATGCCATTGTTATTTTAGACCGGGAAAACCCCAACCAGCTGGTAGCTGCCCGCAAAGGAAGCCCCATGGTTATTGGAGTTGGCCAAGACGAATATTTTATTGCTTCAGATGCTACCCCTATTATTGAATACACTAAAAACGTTGTGTATTTACAAGACAACGAAATAGCATTAATAAAACATAACCAGCTTTTAATAAAGAAATTAAATAATGTAGTACAAACCCCATTGATACAGGAACTGGAACTAAAGCTTGAATCATTGGAAAAAGGTGGCTTTGAACATTTTATGATGAAGGAGATATTTGAGCAGCCACGTTCAATAAGAGATTGTATGCGCGGCCGCATATTTCCTCTTGAGGGAAAGGTAGAGCTGGGCGGCATTAAACAATATACCGACAAACTAAAAAATGCAGAACGAATAATCATCATAGCCTGCGGAACCTCATGGCATGCGGGTTTAACAGGCGAATATCTTATTGAAGAATATGGGCGCGTTAAAGTAGAGGTTGAATATGCATCTGAGTTCAGGTATCGCAATCCCATAATTAGCGATAAAGATGTTGTGATCGCAGTATCACAATCAGGCGAAACAGCCGATACCATGGCCGCTATTGAGATAGCTAAAGAAAGAGGAGCAACTATTTTGGGCATCTGCAATGTTGTTGGTGCATCAATTCCGCGAATAACTGATGCGGGGGTTTACACACATGCCGGACCAGAAATAGGCGTAGCATCAACCAAGGCTTTTACAGCCCAGGTAACCGTTTTAACTTTAATAGCTTTATTTATAGCACAGCACAAGAAAACATTACCGCCAGCTAAACTCATCGACTTGCTAACGGGGCTTGATGCCATACCCGATAAAATACAAACGCTTCTTCAGGATAATGAACTGATTGAGCAAATTGCCTCAAAAATAAAAAACGCGACAAATTGCCTTTTCCTCGGCCGGGGCTTTGGCTTTCCCATTGCTTTGGAAGGAGCCTTGAAATTAAAAGAGATCTCCTATATTCATGCAGAAGGTTATCCCGCTGCCGAAATGAAACACGGCCCCATTGCGTTAATAGATGAGCAGATGCCAGTAATATTCATTGCTACAAAAAACTCATCCTATGAAAAAGTTATCAGCAATATACAGGAGGTTAAAGCCCGAAAGGGAATAGTAATAGCTATTGTAACCCAGGGTGATACCAAAGTAAAAAACATGGCCGATCATTGTATTGAAATACCTGATGCCGACGAAGCTTTTTTACCCTTGCTGGCAACTATTCCATTACAACTGCTCGCCTATCATATAGCCGTAAAGCGTGGCTGTAACGTTGACCAACCACGCAACCTGGCCAAATCGGTTACTGTAGAATAACGGTGAAAGGCCGGATTATTAAATAGGATAAATAATAGGGTACAAATCAGTCAAAGTCGGAAGATTTTTCTTCCGGCTTTTTTTGTTTTTGTTTTTTTAATTAACGTCACTTTTCAAAAATAATGATGCCGCAGACACATGCTTTACAGCATCTTTTTACAGCTTTTACACGCCTCTACCTCAAGTCTTTACAAATACTGTGAAGACAATGTTACATGTTTACAAAAAAACGACAATCGCCCAAAACCGTATACTATCAATGCCCAAATAGATAAATTTGATCTATAAACCAAACCGTTCAAAATAGTTTCCCAACTCCTAAACTATTAATGATGAAAAAAATTAACCTATACAGTATCCTTTCAGCGTTGCTATTAGTAACCGGTTGTGCCGGAAGCCGTGATCTGGTATATTTCAGTAACATGGCAAACTCCGGTGCTGTAAATAACAATATACCTGGCACGGTAATTATTCATCAAAAAGATATTTTAAGTGTAACAGTTAATAGTTCAAATCCCGAATCAAACCTTCTGTTCAATAGTAATAAAACTGCAGGAGCAAACAACCAGTCAAATCAGAGCGGGTATAAAGTGAATGAAAAAGGAATGGTCAATTTGCCGCTTATAGGCGATTACAAAATTGAAGGACTAACCATTGAAGACGCACAGGCCGACATATCAAAAAAGCTATCTGCGTTTGTTAAAAACCCTGTGGTTGATATTCAGCTTTTAAACTTCAAAATAAGCGTAATAGGTGAGGTTAACAAACCATCAACATTTATAATAACTAATGAAAATGTGAACTTGCTTGAGGCATTGGGCATGGCCGGCGATATGACGGTTTATGGACGAAGGGATAATGTTTTGGTAATCCGTAACGAAAACGGGCGCAAAACCATGAACCGGCTTAACCTCAATAACGTTGAAGCAATGGATTCACCTTATTTCAACCTTAAACAAAACGATATTGTTTACGTGGAACCTGATAAATCAAAAGCAGTTGAGTATAGTCAGAATACGCGAATGTTGCCAGTGGTCATAGCATCTATTTCTGCCTTAGCCGTATTAGCAGCAGTGCTTTTGAAAAGATAGAACATAGTTTTAGAGATATCAAAACAGTAGCCATATGGATACCAACTTCATTTTAAAAGAACCATTACCAAGTAATCAGCTTAGGGCAACTATTATGCCCTATGTAAGCGGCTGGTATTTATTTTTAGTAAGTATGGTTATCTGTTTAACTACAGTTTGGGCTTATTTAAACTATGTTACCCCATTGTATAAGGTAACCAGTACCCTCCTTATACCCGACGATAAAAACGGCAATGGTATTTTAAAAGCTACCGCATTCAGTGATCTGAATATGTTCCAGGAAACAAAAACAGTAGACAACGAAATTGAAGTGCTACGATCAAAAGATCTCATTTATAGCGTATTTAAAAAACTCAACATGGAAACCGCATACTTTGATGAAAGCGGTTATAAAACAAAAGAACTTTATAATGCCGAGCGGCCTTTTATTGTTACCATAAAAAGAATCGGCAATAGCGCATATCTAAAAAAATTGTACATCCAGGCCTATACGCAAAATAAATTTTTGCTTATAGACGGAAACCAAACATGGATATATTACTATAACCAAATGATTAACCATAGCGATTACTCATTTAAGGTAGCAAAAGGCCCGGCCAGCGCAAGCTATGAGCAGCCTACATTAATTCAGTTTAAAAGCCTCACCAGGCTGGCAGCAGCTTACAGCGCTGGTTTATTACAGGTAAATCCTGTTGTTAAAGAATCAAACACCTTAACCCTAAGCCTTGTTGACGCTGTACCGGAAAGAGGGATAGACATTCTTAACAATATCATATCTACTTACAACGCAGAAAATGTTGTTAAAAAGAATGTTACCGCGGTAAATACCATATTGTTTATTGATAAAAGGCTGCATGCTTTGGAGCAGGATTTATCATACACTGAAGGTGATATAGAAACCTTTAAGCAACAAAGGGGAGCCGTGGAGATTGGAGCCAGTACACAGGTAAATTTAACAAAATCGGCCGAGTATGATCAGTTACTTGAAGAGTCAAATATTCAATTGGGCATTGTAAAATCCATCGAAACTTATTTAAGTAACTCGGCTAACCAATATAATGCAGTACCAAGCACTATGGGATTGAAAGATCCGGTATTAAATACCCTGGTTAGCCGTTTCAATGACCTTCAGCTGGAAAGAAACCGCATGCTTAGCAGCGCAAACCTGGCCAACCCGCTGGTTCAGGAGCTGAGCAACCAAATAGCCAATCTGCGATTAAATATCAGGGAAAACCTGAACAATATCAAAAATGGGTTTTCTATCGGTCATAAATTGCTTAAGCAAAACTCCGCTCAATATGACTCACGCATCCGTTCTGTTCCGTCACTTGAGCGCGGACTTTTACAACGAAGCCGGGAACAGGGGGTAAAAACTAATTTATACCAGTACCTGTTGCAAAAAAGAGAAGAAACCGCTTTATCGCTGTCGGCAACAATTCCGTCGTCGCAGCTAATTGATAAGCCAGCGGCTAACCCGGTAGCTGAATTCCCCAAGCAACAGCTTATGTATTTGTTTGGCATTATAGCCGGTTTGTTTATCCCCGGACTATTCATCTTCTTAAAAAGGAAACTGAGCCTGAAAATTAAGGATCAGTCAAGCTTATTGAACATAAAGGGAGTAAAAATATTAGGCGAATTGTGCCATAACTATGAAAATCAAAGCCCGGTAGTAATATCCAATGGAAGCAACACCAACATTTCAGAATTGTTCAGGTATATCCGTAGTAATATAGGATTTCTAAACCAGGGAATTCAGCACAAAACCATGTTGGTTACGTCATCAATGAAAGGCGAAGGCAAAACCTTTTTCAGTATCAACCTGGGCTTAACGCTTTCCATGCTCAAAAAACAAGTACTGATCATGGAGTTTGATCTGCGTAAACCCGATTTGCTTAAATCTATCAACATGGAGCAAACCCTGGGTATTAATGACTTTTTAACGGGCAACACTAATTCTCCGGCTGATTGTGTCCAGCCTTATGGCGAATCGGGGAACCTGTTTGTGATGGGAAGCGGCACCAAGGCCATAAATCCGGCCGAGCTGCTATCTGATAAACGGCTTGATTTGCTTTTTAACTGGTGCAAAACCCAGTTTGACTACATAGTACTTGATACATCGCCGGTTGGAGCCGTTGCAGATGCTTTTAGCCTGGCCAAATATGCCGAGTTGAGTATTTATATGGTGAGGTATAATTATACCAATACAGAGCAGCTAAGTATACTAAAGGATATTTACGATAATGATAAATTAAATAACGTTATGGTGGTGTTTAACGATGCAAAAAAAGAAAACCGGCCGGCTTATGCCTATGGAAGCTATGGATATGCATCAGCTTATGGTAGTTGATAGCCTCGTTTTTTGCCGTAACCTTAGGTTAAATAATTATTTGTTATAAGCTCTTAGTTCAGCTGTATTATTTTTTACCGGCAGGCCATGTGAGTGGAATGGCGGAGCCACAAGCAATACAAGTTGCTGCTGTTATAAACCAATTACCGGGTTAAACCGGGCTAATATTTTGTTCTATCTTTTTATTTATTGCGGGCCATGTGAGTGGAGTGGCGGAGCCACAAGCTACACAAGTTGCCCTTGTTATAAACCAATTACCGGGTTAAACCGGGTTAATAATTTTGTCAAAAACAATCCTTAAAAAAAGGCATCTCTACATTATGTGAGTGAATTGGCGAAGCTATACTAAGCCTTCAGCAATCCCCCCCGACTCAACTTTATTCATTTTATGGAAACCCAATTAAGCGCATCAGCAGTTCGCATGGCAAACTATCGTGAAAAAAAATGGCTTGTTTTATACACAAAGCCCCGATGGGAAAAAAAGGTAGACAGACTTTTAAAGCAACATGACATTGAATCATATTGCCCTGTCAGAGAGGTAGTTAATCAATGGTCAGACAGAAAAAAAGAAATCAGTGTGCCCCTGTTTAGTTCCTATGTATTTGTACATGTTGATGTTTACGAGCAATCAAGAGCACTGTATATACTGGGTGTACTTGGTTTTGTTTATTACATGGGGAAACCCGCCGTAGTAAGAGATAATGTAATAGAGGAAATAAGAACTTACCTTATTAATTACAGGGATATTGAAATTGTAAGCATGTGTAATATCAACATTGGCGATACAGTTAAAATAAAGGAAGGCCCACTTGTAAACCAAATGGGCAAAGTACTGCAAATACAGGGTAAAAACATTTTAATGGTTTTCGATACCATCAATTGTGCGTTAGTAACGCGTGTTGCAATCCAAAACTTATCAATTAATAATATCAGCGAAAATCATGAAAATTGAAAAATTTCAACCTAAAATAGGCATCATAGGTCTTGGTTATGTTGGGCTGCCCCTGGCAGTTGAATTTGCAAAAAAATACAAGGTTATAGGTTTTGATATCAATGTAGATCGCATTAATCAGCTCAAATTGGGGGTTGACCATACATTGGAGATTGAAACGGAACAGCTGAATGCAGTACTCACCCCTGTTTGTACAACACAAACCGGCTTGTATGTTACCAACGAAACAGAAAAATTAAGGCAGTGCTCTATATACATTGTAACAGTGCCTACCCCTGTTGATAAAAACAACCGGCCAGATCTTTCTCCATTACTTAACGCCAGCAAACTTTTGGGTAAAGTTCTGAAAAAGAAGGATATCGTAATTTACGAATCAACCGTTTACCCTGGGGTAACTGAAGATGAATGCGCGCCTATTTTGGAAAAGGTATCGCAGCTTAAATATAATATTGATTTTTTTGTGGGCTATTCGCCGGAGCGGATCAATCCTGGAGATAAATTGCATACCGTTTCAAAGATCCGTAAAATCACATCAGGCTCAACCCCCGAAACAGCCGAAACTATAGATAAGCTTTATAGTTCTATCATTACCGCGGGCACATTCAAAGCTCATTCCATAAAAGTTGCCGAAGCAGCAAAAGTTATAGAGAATGCGCAGCGCGATATAAACATTGCATTTGTGAATGAACTGGCAATGATTTTTAATAAACTGGGCATTGATACACACAAAGTACTGGAAGCCGCCGGTACAAAATGGAATTTCTTAAACTTCAGACCAGGTCTTGTTGGCGGGCATTGCATCGGGGTAGATCCCTACTATCTTGCCCAAAAGGCCCAGGAGGTGGGTTATCATCCTGAGATAATTTTGGCTGGCAGGCGCATAAATGACTCGATGGGAGCTTATGTGGCAGATCAGTTTATTAAACAGATGATTTGCCGCGGCACCTCTTTAATTGAAAGCGAAGTACTGATACTTGGTTTCACTTTTAAAGAAAACTGCCCTGATGTTAGAAACACCCGCGTAATAGATATTGTACGACGACTGGAAGAATATAAAGTAAAAGTACACATTCATGATCCCTGGGCCAATGCGGCACAAGCTAAGCGCACCTACGGTATAATTTGTGAAAATGGTGAATCTAAAACCAGGACCTATGATGGCGTTTTACTTGCCGTTGCCCACAATGAATTTAAAGACATGAATGTAAAAGCGCTGTGCAAGCCCCACGCCGTACTTTATGATTTGAAGGCCCTTTTTCCAGACAATGTTGTTAACGCCCGGCTTTAAAAATAATGAGTTATAAACAAAGAGCCGTATCTGGCATATTATGGTCGCTGTGGCAGCAATTAAGCTCAAAACTGATAAGCATTGGCATATCCATATTCCTGGCACGCATACTGGAGCCATCACAATTTGGGCTCATAGCTATGTTATCAATTTTCATTTCGGTGGGGAATAGTTTGTTGGATAGCGGCCTTACCGCGTCATTGATCCGTACAACCGATGCCGATCAGCGCGACTATTCAACCGTATTTTATTTTAATATTATTGGCAGCTCTATTTTATACCTATTACTGTTTTTATCAGCCCCGTTAATCTCGGCTTTTTATAACCAACCATTGTTAACAGCTATAGTACGCGTTTACGGTATTATTTTAATTATAAACGCATTTTTTGGGGTGCAAAGCACTTTATTGATTAAAGAAATGAAGTTTAAAAAACAAACCAATATTCAACTCCCGGCGGCTATTGGAGGCGGAATATTGGGCATTGTGCTTGCAAAATTAGGTTACGGCGTATGGAGCCTGGTTTGGATGGGCTTATGCACATCTTTTTTATCAACAGCCATGCACTGGATAAGCTCAAACTGGATGCCGGCACTCGTATTTGATAAGGCGTGCTTTAAAAAGCATATTTACTTTGGTTACAAAATGACTATATCGGGTTTAATTGATACCATTTACCAAAATATATACCTCATCATAATTGGCAAATACTTTTCGGTTGCACAGCTCGGTTACTACAGCCGTGCCGATTCTATTAGTCAATTGCCTATCAGCAACATATCGGCAGCAATAAATAAGGTTACGTATCCAATGTTTGCAGAGATTTCACATGATCCGGTACAATTAAAAAACGTGTATAAACGGCTTATGCAGCAAGTTATATTTTGGAATGCACCCGTACTGATATTCCTGAGCGTAATTGCCAGGCCATTATTCCACATCATATTAACTGATAAATGGCTGCCAGCTGTTCCGTTTTTTCAATTGCTATGCATAAGCGGCATTATGTATCCGCTTCATTCATATAACCTCAATGTTTTAAAAGTAATGGGAAAAAGCGCGTTGTTTTTAAAATTAGAGGCGATTAAAAAGGTTTTAAGCGTGATAGGGATCCTGCTTTTTATCCCTTTCGGTATCTACGGACTCTTATATTTTCAATTGTTTTTTAACATAATTGCCTACTATATTAACTCTATTTACAGCGGGCGATTAATTGCTTACCCTGTAACGGAGCAGATAAAAGATATTTTGCCCACTGTATCACTGGCCGCCGGCATCGGGCTTTGCTGCTATTTTCTTGACAGGCTGCTAATTAATGATTTTTTCATTCCAACTATGCAAATCAGCATACTATTCATAATATTCATTCCGGTTTATTATGGTGCCAGCCTGTTAATAAATATTTCTGCTATTAAAGATTTTAACCACTTAATTCTAAAAAGATGATACCTGTAACCAAACCCTTTCTCCCTGCCGAAAAAGAATTCAGGGCGTATGTTAAAACTATCTGGGAAAGACAATGGCTGACAAATAATGGTCCGCTTGTAAATACACTTGAGTTAAAATTAAAACAATACCTGGGTATTAGCCATATGCTTTTTGTTTCAAACGGAACTACAGCATTACAGCTGGCTATTAAAGCACTTAATTTAAGCGGAGAGATCATCACAACACCTTTTTCATTTGTTGCTACTACAAGCAGCATCGTATGGCAGGGCTGCGAACCGGTATTTGTAGATATTGATCCCGAAACGCTGAACATCGATGCCGCTAAAATCGAAGCTGCAATTACACCGCTAACCTCGGCAATATTGGCCACGCACGTATTTGGTAACCCTTGTGATATTGAAGCTATACAAACTATTGCCGATAAGTACAAACTCAGGGTTATTTATGATGCTGCACATTGCTTTGGCACATTTTACCAAAACCGGTCGGTGTTTGAATACGGTGATATCAGCGTAACCAGTTTTCACTCAACTAAGTTATATCATACTATTGAAGGTGGTGCTGTGTTTACCCAGGATCCTGACCTTTTGAGAACTATGGCGCTGATGCGCAATTTTGGATACTCTGGAGTTGATACCTTCTCCGAACAGGGCATCAACGCAAAAAACAGCGAATTTCATGCAGCAATGGGATTATGCAACCTGCGCCATGTTGATGACATACTTAAAAAGAGAAAGTATTTATATGAGCAATATATGATACGCTTGGGTAACCTTGATGTGCAGTTTCAAAAACTTGAAAATGATGAGAACTATAATTATGCATATTTCCCTGTAATTTTTAAAACTGAAGCCTTGATGCACCAAAGCAAAGCAAAGCTTGAATTAGCCCAGATATATTGCAGGCGATATTTTTACCCTTCGCTATCATCATTGCCATATGTAAAACACCAGCCAATGCCTGTTTGCGATTCCATAGCTTCAAGAGTGATCTGCCTGCCTTTGTATCATACGCTTTCGCTTTCAGATCTTGATCTTATTTGCCGGTTACTACTTCGTGCACAAAATTTCGACAATGATTTCAAGCCGAAACATTTTGGCAAACTTGTTACCGATAAAATTGAATCGGAGATAAACATAACAACTGCGAGTTTAAATGGAACAGTATGAATAATGAGCAGGTAATGGTAAGTATATGTTGTATTACTTACAATCATGAAAACTTTATTGCCGAAGCTATCCAGAGCTTTTTGATGCAGGAGGCAAACTTCAACTATGAGATCATCATAGGTGATGATTGCTCAACAGATAAAACACAAGCAGTCATTAAGCTATATTCAGATACGTACCCGGGCAGAATAAAGCTTATAGCCTCTCCTACCAATTTAGGTACCCATAAAAACCTTATTAACTGTATTACCCAGTGCAGTGGCAAATACATAGCACTTTGCGAAGGGGATGATTACTGGATAGATGAACATAAATTACAAAAGCAGGTAACATTTTTAGAAAACAACCCCGATTTTATTATTTGTTGTCACTATCACAAGCTAATAAACTCCACTAATAAAACGCTATATGTTCATCCCAATCCAACGCCCCTGGTACACACTTATGTTGACCTACTGGCCGGCAAGCAGGAAGAAACAAAAACAGCAACTGTACTTTACCGCAACATTTCAGAAACTCACCGGCTGTTTTTTACTCCCTGGTTTTTTGATTGTTTTGCCGGCGACAAAATGTTTAAGCTATCGGCCACCCAGCATACCGGCGGTAAAATTTATGTAATACCCGAAGTAATGAGTTGTTACCGCAATCATGAAGGCGGTATTTGGAGCATGATCAATGCTAAAGTGCGAATGGAAAGGGTTATAAGTGATTTCAATTTAATCATCAAAAACTTTACTTACCCGGCCATCGGTAAAAAAAAGCTACTGCTGCTTTACATCAAACGCTACCTCGTATTTGAATTACAAAACAAACGGTTTCGTAAAGCCTACAATACATTAAAATACCTGCTTTAAGCACCCAGGAATTAATAACAGCAATGAAAATACAACCCGCCCCCATTTTAAAACCTGTTTTATTTTTCATTATTCCTTCCCTTAAAGGGGGCGGAGCCGAAAGGGTTATTATATCACTGGCCAACTACTTTAGCAAAAAAGATTTTCAGTCGGTAATTATTTCGTTAAACAACGATCCTCCAGCTTACGTGATCGAAAATAATGTTAAAGTAATTTGTTTAACAGACCGGCAAAAAAGCAGGTTCACACATAGGGCCTATCATATTGCCGAAACTTTTTATAAACTAATAAAGCTGTTACGAACAGAAAAACCGGTATGTACTTTATCATTTATCACATCGGCAAATATATGGGCAGGCATAACATGTTCATTAACGCACGTGCCCTATATTGTTTCTGAACGCACATCGCCAGAGAGGAGCGTTATCCGGTTTAATTATTTGCACAGGCAATTGGCGGCTAAACTATACAAAAGATCAGCAGCCGTGGTTGTTAGCGCAAAGGGAGTGGAAGATTGCCTGCTTAGAAATAAAACATTTAAAAAGCTCAACAATATTCAACGAATCACAAATGCCGTTACCGTTTTTCAACCCCTATCAAATCAGCGGGTACATGACCGGAGATTTATTTTAGGGGTTGGCCGTTTGGCTTACGTAAAAGGTTTTGACATGCTTATTGAAGCTTACGCCAAAGCAGGGTTCAATGACATTGATCTTATTATAATTGGTGATGGCGAAGAGCGTGCAAACCTGGTTTGTCAGGTATTTAATCTTGGATTAAGAGAAAAAGTGCTGATGCCCGGCAGCAAGAATAATCTTCAGGACTATTACAGCCAGGCAGAGATGTTTGTATTACCATCGCGCAACGAGGGATATCCCAATGCTTTGGTTGAGGCCATGAGCTTTGGCTGTCCATCTATAGCCTTAAACTGCGATTTTGGACCGGCAGAGATCATTAACGACAGAGAAAACGGCATATTGGTAAACAACGAACCCATTAGCGGTTTAACCCTTGCCATGTTGCATTTGGTCAATAAACCGGCTTTGAAAAATGAAATTGGAAATAATGCCCGTTCAATTTTGCAAACCAACCATCCAGACAAGATACTCGGAGAATGGGAAACACTCATCAAAAAACATGCTGCTACATCGAGGTTTGCAACTCAATTTGCCAACAACCAACCAGCTTTGTGAACTTTTCAACTTATTAATATGTTACAATATTTAATTCGTCTGGATGATTTGTGCCCCACAAATAACCTTTGGAAATGGGAACGCTTTTTCTATCTGTTCGATAGGTTTGACATAAAACCAATAATTGCTGTTATACCCGCCAATAAGGATCCTAAGCTTGAGGCCTGTGGTTCTTTTAATCCTTATTACTGGCAATTGGTGCGTAAGCTGCAAAACAAAAACTACATTATAGGAATGCACGGGTTTGATCATTATTATATAAACAGAAACTCGGGTTTGTTGAAAATGAACAAACGATCAGAATTTGCCGGGGTTCCTATTCAAACCCAAAAAGAAAAAATAAAAAATGCAGCTGAAATCTTCAGACGGGAAGATATAAACCCGGCTGTTTTTATTGCACCGGCCCACACTTTTGATCGTAATACGCTGTTAGCTTTAAATGAATATACCAACATTAAGATAATTAGCGACGGATTATTGAGATCACCTTATATGCGGTTTGGCTTCAACTGGATCCCTGTGCAGCTTTCAGAAGTTGAACAAAAAACAAAACATACCTGGACATTCAATTACCATCCTGAAAGCTGCTCTGCTAAAGCATTTGAAGAACTTGAAATTTTTATCGAGAAAAACCATCACCTTTTTATAACACTAAGCAATATTAAGTTTTCTGACTATACCTGGGTAGATGCCATTACAGAAAAGTATTCTATTTATAAAAGATTAGCGCGCGATTATGCTCAAAAAACAATCGCGTTCATGGAAAAAATCCCTGTTTGAAATTTACATTATCCCGGCCTGAAATGAAAATCTCTTTCGCACCACCTTACATTGATCAGCTTGTTATAGATGAGGTTATGGACACGCTTAACTCTGGCTGGATAACCACGGGGCCAAAAGTGGCAATACTTGAACATCAAATGAAGCAACTTACGGCTTCAGACGCCGCTGTTTGTGTAAACTCCTGGACGTCTGGCGCTATACTGATGTTAAAATGGTTTGGCATAAAAGAAGGCGATGAGGTTATCATTCCGGCCTATACCTATTGTGCTACCGCTTTAAGCGTACTGCATTGCGGAGCTACGCCGGTAATGGTTGACGTTGATGACGATTGTTGTATTTCAACAACAGCCGTACTTAAAGCTATAACTCCTAAAACCAAAGCCATTATTGCGGTTGATATAGCCGGCTGGCCCTGTAATTACAAGGAGTTAAAGGCCATCATTAACACCCCGGAAATTAAAAAGTTATTTATTGCTGAAACTGCGAAACAAAAGGCTTTAAACCGGATTCTGTTAATTGCCGATGCGGCCCACTCTATCGGGGCAACGATAGATGAATTACCGGCATCAAAATATAGTGATGTTTCCATTTTTTCCTTTCATGCGGTAAAAAACATCACAACCGCCGAAGGTGGTTGTATTTGTATAAATCTCCCCCCGGCTTTCGACGCCAATAACGAATACCGGTACTTAAAATTATATACCCTTAACGGCCAAAGCAAAGATGCCTTTACCAAAAGCAATGGAGGTGGCTGGAAATATGATATACTGTTTATGGGGCTCAAGATAAATATGCCTGATATATGTGCGGCAATAGGTATCGGGCAGCTTAAAACATACCATGCAAAACTGCTCCCGCTGCGCAAACGCATAGCATCCATTTATTGCGAAATTTTTAAAGAAATGGATTGGTTTATAGAACCGGCCCTGAAACGGGATAACCGGGAATCATCATACCATTTATTTGCCCTGCGGATCAAAGGAATATCTGAAGCCCAGCGCGACCAGATCATAGACAGCATTATGAGCAGCGAGATAACTGTTAATGTACACTTTACTCCCCTGCCCATGTTAACACTTTTCAAAGATCTGGGTTATGAAATCGGCAAATATCCATCGGCTTATGCACTTTATGCAAACGAAATATCGCTTCCCATTTACCCGCAGCTTACCGATGGAGAGTTGATTTTCATAATCAAAACCGTAATAAACTCAGTTAACAAGGTACTGCAGCTGGATAACTTTAAGGAGCTTGAAGAAATTGAATTATAAATACCATGGCCGTTAAACGACTTTTTGATATTGCCCTGGCGCTGATTGCCCTCATAATGTCACTGCCCGTATTTCTGTTAATAGCTATAGCTGTTAAACTTAATTCAAGCGGGGGCGTATTTTATAAACAAATACGGGTAGGGAAACATGGTAACGAATTTAAACTCTTCAAATTCAGAACCATGTATATAAACTCAGACAATGCGGGCTTACTAACAATAGGCAATAAAGATTACCGGATAACAAGGGTTGGATATTGGCTCAGAAAATACAAGCTTGATGAACTACCTCAATTGCTAAACGTACTAAAAGGCGACATGAGCCTTGTTGGCCCCCGGCCCGAAGTAAGAAAATATGTAAACATGTACACTCCTGCCCAATTGAGGGTGCTAACCGTAAAACCTGGCGTAACAGATTGGGCTTCTATCAAATACTTTGACGAAAACGAGCTATTGGCGGGCAGCGACAATCCCGAGGATATGTACATCAAGAGCATCGTGCCATCCAAAATCAACAAAAATCTTGAATACATTGACAACCATAACCTTTTGATGGATGTTAAAATAATATTATTCACATTGAAAAGAATTTTTCAGTAGTACCTGTAAAACGTAGCTATGTTGCTTAAAAAGTGCCTTTGCTTTGGTGTAATGTTATTCTATCTGTACACGCTTGCTTTTTGCATCTTCATGACAGATACTTTAAGAATTCCTGCACCCATAATTTTTTGCCTGTTATTGTTGTTTTTTGTGCAGAAACCAATTTTGCGTTTTAGCTACTACAATGAACTGGTAATTTTCATAATTGGTGTGTTTTTATACCAGGTAGTTGGCCTGGATGATTACCGGGGCTTTTTTGCTACATTAATTACTATTATAGTTTGTTCTTTATATTTCAATTATTTCATTGGTTCAAGTAAACTGCGCTATTATACATCAGTATTCCTGTTTTTCTCCCTGTTGATATTCTCCATGTTAATCATGGTATTGGATCACAACCTTCAGGCTACAATTGACCCCATAAGGAGTACATTGCTTGGAGAACAGGTAAAGCAAAGCCCATCGGGCGTAGCTGTTGCCCAATTTACTTTTGGATATCAAGTTGCTGCAGTTACTACCTTTATATTTATTGCAGCCTGTACCTGCAAGCAATATCTAATAATCAGGATCATCGTTTTATCAGCATGCATTATCTGTATATATCTTGGCATGAACAGATCGGCATTGATAAGTTTTGGCACTGCCGTAACCCTGTTTCTATTTATCTATTACCGTTATAAAGCAATTTTGCTGGTTGCAGCTACGGTAATTATATGTTTTGGACTGTACAACTATGTGATAAAAGACAACCTGGATACCAAAAACAACATCTTATCTAAAAACCAGGCTAAAGAGGCCAATGATTATAACAGGGCAAACATGGCTGCCGAAAACCTGAAAATTTATGCCGACTATCCCTTTGGACTCATATTTTACGGCAAAACATGGGATGAAGTAACCTACAGAAACCCGCTGTTTACCTTTGGTCTGTCATCGCATAATTCGTATCTGATGTTTATTACCCTGCTTGGCCCATTTGTAGGTTTGGGTTTACTTGCGGGCATATATTACAAACCCATTCGCCTGTTTTGGCAAACCATCAAAAACGTACAATACAAAGGCATAGCAATTTACGTGGCGTTATTTTTTTCTTTCTTAGCCATATCGTTGAATGCCCTATCACACAACGGGTGGTTAATGAGTGTTGATGGCCCCACCATATTCCTTTATTTTGCCGTGTTACACCATGATAAACTAATTGAAAATCAGCCACAAGACCAATTATCAATGGCTTAGTTGACAACATCTGAAATCTGCACGCAATTTTTAGTTTATGATTACAAAGAAAATCTTCCTGATTATCAGTTCGCTTGGCGCCGGTGGCTCCGAACGGGTTTACTGGTTGCTGTCCCAATATTTTAATAACGCGGACTATGAGGTTACGGTTGTCCTCTTAAACGGAAACGAATGTCATTTCTCAACAAAAATAGCGGGTATTAAATTTGTAAACCTTAATACCATAAAAGCCTCACGGTCATTTTTTAAACTACGCAATTTAATTCGGGACGAAAAACCATATGCCGTTTTTTCAACAACCGATCACATCAATATCCTGGTAGCGCTTGTGTCCATTTTTGTTAAAATACCTCACCTTATAGCTCGGGGATCTAACAACCCTCAACAAATGAAGGAGTTTTATGGGTTGAAAGCTCGTTTTTACAACTACTTTTCCAGGTTTTTATTTGTGAGGTTTAATTCAATTGTTTGCCAGTCAGAAGAGATGCGGCAAGCTATCGCCAAACTTTATAACATCGATCTTGGTAAGCTGATAGTGATCCATAACCCGGTTATTACAACAGAAGTTTTAAGGCCTCAATATCAAATTTCCGGCTTAAAAAGGTTAATAGCAGTTAGCCGGTTAATAAAAGAGAAAGGATTATTCCGCCTGCTGGAAGTAATGAAGGCCTTGCCGCAAAACTATGTTTTAACCATTGCCGGCGATGGGCCACTAATGAACAAGCTTAAAGCCGAAGCAGATACTACAGGTATTAAAAACCGGATAACATTTATCGGCGAGATTAATAATGTAACCGAAGTAATATCCAAACATAACGTACTGGTTTTAAGCTCCTTTACCGAAGGCTTCCCCAATGTAATACTTGAATCGCTATCTGTTGGGGTGCCGGTTGTTACTTTTCGGGTTGGAGGGGTTAATGAACTTATAAAGGAAGGTTTTAACGGCTTTATAGCCGAACAAAATGACCTTTGCAACCTACGTAAACAAATTATCCGTGCGTGCAATCAAACTTGGCAGCATCGCAATATTAAGGCAGATATAATTGAACGCTTTGGGCTCAATAAAATAGGCCGGGCATACGAAATCCTGCTTTCAAAATAAACAAACAATTCACCTATAGCCTTTTTATATATGTGCGGAATATATGGATCAACAGTGAAATATGAAGATGAGATCATATTTCAAAAACTGGCAAGGACAAATTTCAGAGGGCCCGACTATTCGGGCTTTGAGCGTACCGGTCCGGTTATTTTAGGTCATAACCGCCTGGCTATTGTTGATTTAGATCATCGGTCTAACCAGCCTTTTAATTACCATCATCTTAAAATAGTATTCAACGGCGAAATTTATAACTACAGGTCATTAAGAATAAAACTTGTAGCAATGGGTTACCGGTTTACAACCGATTCGGACACCGAAGTAATAGCGGCTGCCTTTATGGAATACCGCGATAATTGTGTTAACCATTTCAACGGCATGTTTGCCTTTGTAATTTATGATACCCAAACCCGGCAATTTTTTGGCGCACGCGACAGACTTGGCAAAAAACCGTTTTATTATGCTCACAGTGGCTATGATTTTGAGTTTGCCAGTCAGCCATCACAAATATGTATAGGCAGGGATGTAACTATTGATGAACTGGCCATTAACGAGTATTTTATTTGGGGATATGTTCCCGAACCAAAAACAGCATGGAACGAGATCAAAAAACTCGAAGCCGGGCATTCATTTCGTTTCGATTGTAATACCGGCAATTTTACTTCAAAAAAATATTGGGATCTGGATTTAGGCCGCATCGAACTATATAAAGGATCATACGCAGAGGCCCAAACAGATTTAACCCGATTAATTAGCAACGCGGTAGATATACGGCTGCATGCCGATGTGCCTTTAGGTGTATACCTTTCAGGTGGCATTGATTCTTCGCTTGTGGCTGCATTAGCCGCCAAAAGCTATAAAAATGTAAAAACCTTTTGCATAAAATTCAACGAAAAAGGTTTTGATGAAAGTGTATTTGCTCAAAAAATCGCAGCGCATTTGCAAACAGATCATCATACTATTACATGCAACAAAGAAGAAGGTATTGAGCTCATTGAACATTTTGGTCAATACTATGATGAACCATTTGCCGATCCAAGCGCTATCCCTACCTTGCTATTAAGCAAACACACCAAAAAACATGTCACCGTGGTTTTAAGCGGAGATGGTGGTGACGAGAGTTTTTTAGGATACAGCCGCTATAAATGGTTTAACATGGTTGACCAGCTGTTTAAATGCCCACTGGCTGTACGCAAAAAAATTGCAGATGTTATCCGGATATCGCCTAACTACCGCCATAAGTTAATAGCATTGGGCATTTGTAATTCAAAAATAAGTTCGCTTTACGGCCTTACACTTGGCGGGTTAGAATATTCCTGGCTTAACAACCCAAACATTGGCCTCCAGGTACCTTTTATGGATATCTGGTCGTCAAAGTCAATGAGCATACTCCAAAAGCTATCGGCCTTTGATACAAAAACCTATTTAAATGGTGATATAAATACCAAAGTTGATCGTGGTACCATGGCATTTTCATTAGAAGCCAGGGCACCACTTATGGACCACCGGGTAGTGACTTTTGCGCAAACCCTCCCGGATAGTTACAAGTTTAAATCTGGTGTACAAAAAAAGATCCTGAAAGACATTTTATATCAACATGCCCCGGCGCAATTATTTGACAGGCCAAAATCTGGTTTTAGTATGCCCCTCAATCATTGGTTTAAAAACGAGTTGAGGGATCATGTGATGGATCACCTGTCAATTAGCGAATTACAGAATATTCCTGGTATCAATGTGCAAAAATCGTATGCAATGATAAACGAGCACATGAGCGGCAAATGGAACAGGGCATCACAAATATGGAAACTACTGGTGTTTAGCCAATGGTTAAAAAATCAAAATTTGAAAGCTGTATCAACATACCAGGTAGCTTAAATACAAAAAAGTTTATGATCCAGATTAGCAGCAGGGCTATGCGAATAGTGCCTTATACGGTTGTATGGTTTGCGGCAAAACCCAATTTGTGGGGATGCCTTTTGAAATACTACAAACAAAGTAAAAGCTGCGATACAGTTGCCGGATACCGTAAAGAAGCTTTTTTTACAAAAGTAATTGATATAAGCGCACCGGTAACTGCAATTGAAGCCAACTTTGATAAAAACACCGCTTACGAAATACGCAGGGCAGCAAAAGATGGTGTAACAAGTATAATGGGCACCGGCATTAAACCGTTTATTGAATTTTACAACTCATTCGCGCTCACAAAGGGCCTCAAAAAACTCAATAAAGATTTTTATAAATACAAACCCCACTTATTCATTACCAAAGCTGTACACCAAGGTCAGGACATTGTGATGCATGCCTACATTCGCGACAATGCCTTACAAAGAGTAAGGCTTTTGCATTCGGCATCGTTGTTCAGAAATGAAAACGACACCCAGTTAAAGGCTGTGGCCGGCAGGGCAAACCGCCTACTACATTTTGATGATATCTGTTTTTTTAAGCAGCTGGGGTTTAAAATATACGACCTGGGCGGTTATGCCCATGACACTAAAGATACAGAGCTTTTAAAAATCAATAAGTTCAAAGATAGTTTTGGTGGTACCCTGCTACAGGAAACCGACTATGTACCTATCTCACTAACATTCCTGTCACTTCTAAAAAAAATATTCCGCGTATGAAAGATCTTATCTCTGCACTAAATTTAATTTTTCATAAACTCTTCTGTTATGATAAATGGAATATAGGTTATATATCACAATCGCCTGAAAACTTTATCCACACCCAGCAATTAAACGGAAAGATCAACTGGTTATCAGAAGATACAGCAGATTATGCAGCCGACCCTTTTACCGCAAATATAAATGGGCGCCTGCACCTTTATTATGAAGAGCTTAATTTTTGGAAGGGCAAAGGAGAAATCATGATGACCGATGACATGCATTTTAAAAACAAGAAAAAAGTAAATGGCATCATGAAAAACGACATTCACCTCTCCTATCCTTATATGTTTACTGATAGCGATCAGCTATACTGTATCCCCGAAACCGCATCGGCTAAACAGGTTGCACTGTACCAGATTGATATGAGTAACCCTAATAAATTTAAAAAGATCAGGATACTTTTGGATGGACAGGCTTTTGTTGACAGTTCAATTATACATTATAACAACAAATACTGGCTGTTTACCAGTATCTCTGGGCAGCATGGTTTGCTGTATTTATTTTATGCAGACGAGCTCAATATGCCATTTGCGGCACATCAACAAAACCCGATCAACGTGGCTTCAAATGTAAGCCGGTCGGCAGGTAGGTTGTTCATCGTTGGCCAAAAACTTTATATGCCGAGTCAAAATCCTAAAAAATGCTATGGAGGGTCGGTGATGATCAATGAAATAACCACCATCACTGAAACAGACTTCCAATATCACACCGCTTTTGAGTTACTACCGCAATCGCCTTATGACGAAGGATTGCACACCATAAACTTTGAAGATGGCTTGCTGATAGTTGACGGTAAACGCAAAGTATTTAGCGCTTTGGGGCCTTTAAAAAAAGTAATCAGGAAACTCAAAAACATCAATAAGCCTAACTAATGCCAAGTACTCAGCCTAAACTACTTTTTATTTCAATTACCAACAAAGCAAACGGGGCCGAAAATGTATTACTGCAGGCCGCCCATGCCAGCAATGCCGCCCTGCTGTTTTTAAAAAAGGTTGACACGGGCGGCTTAAATATACCCGCTGGCCTGCATGTTGACTATGTGAGTACACAAAGTATACTTAGGGGTTTTTGCAACTTAATAAAAGCATTAGGCCATTATCGTACAGGCTACATCATTTTTAGTACCCACCCTTATTTAAATGCTTACCTGGGCTTTTTAAAACGAATTGGTTATTTAAAATCAAAACTTATAGTAAGAGAATGCTCGTCTGTTTTAACAAGGTATAACGGTTTAAAAAAATGGAGCTATCAGTTGGCATACCGGCTTGGTTACCCCGGGGTGAACCTGGTTGTATGCCAAACCGCCAGCATGCGTCGCTACTTTACCCATCACCTCCCTTATATAAACGGGCGAAAAGTAATTGTTCAGAAAAATCCGGTTGATATTGAACAAATTTTAATCACTGCGGAGATTGCGCTGCCTGCTGAGGATACTCATACCGAATTTATTTGTGCAGCCGGACGTTTGATACCTGAAAAAGGATTTCAAATACTGATAATGGCCTTCAATGAAATTAAAAATACATACCCCAACCTACAACTTTTGATATTGGGTGAAGGGCCAGAACAAACCATCCTTGAAAAACTTATCAGTGATTTGAAATTAGCGGAAAGGGTTATATTAAGAGGCTGGGTTGCCAATCCAATGCCATATTTTAAGCGGGCAAAAGCCTGTGTTGTATCATCAATAAAAGAGGGGTTCCCGAATGTGTTATTACAGATGCTGATCCTTAACCCCATCGTGATCAGCACTAACTGCGCTGGCGATATTGACGAGATCCCCGGTATTTACCTGGCCGAAGCTGATAACGTAAACTCGTTAGCAACTACCATTAATACAGCACTTATTACCGTTGCTGATAATAAAGATCAAATTCTGCAATATATAGAAGACCGTACCCCTGAAGTTTTCATCAAATCTATATTGAGTGCGCTGAAATAACCAATCCGCAATCCAAATATGATAGTGCAATAACTTTAATTAATTAATATTTTTATGAAAACAACAAGTAAATCCATCCGAAACGTTGCGTTGTTTGCAATACTAACAACCACCTGTATATTTTTCAATAGCTGTAAAAAAGGTGATCAGCCGGCGCCAAAAGTACCAACGACCACAAATGTTACCACACAAGACGAATCCATTAAATCAATAAATCTGATAGGTTTAAGAAGTGACAGCGGCTTTAGCTATAAAATAGGCTACGATTTAACTGATATAGGCGATTCAAATGCGTTGCCAACTATTTCAAAGCTTAAGTTGTTTGAAAATGGCGTTGAACTGGGGCCAGCCCATTCCAATCATCATGATATCCGCAGTTTTGGGCTGGGACAATTTAGCCATTGGGGCAACACATTGTATTTTTCAACTTCAGATAATAGCGACCCACTTAAAAACGGACGAAAATATACCTATACCCTGAAGTAAATACGCATAATTTCCGTTTCCTGCCATTATTTCTATTCATACAGGTATTTCCCATACCTGTCAGGCGCTTGCGCTACCAACCAATTAATTAACAGCCTTTTCTGTTGAGGCATTCTGTTTAAACCTAATTTCACTTTTTTATGAAAATTTTAATCACCGGCACTGCGGGATTTATTGGCTATCACTTAGCCCAAAAACTACTAAAACGCGGCGACACTGTTGTGGGTATAGACAACATTAACGATTACTATGATGTAAAATTAAAACATGCCCGATTGTTGGATGCAGGAATAAAAGTATCAGACCTGGCTTATAACAAACCTGTTTGCAGTGTAAAGCATCCAAACTATACTTTTATAAAACTGGATATAACAGATAAGCAAAACCTGGAGCAACACTTCCAAACCTACCAGTTTGATGCCGTGTGTAACCTGGCCGCACAGGCGGGGGTACGCTACAGCCTTACCAACCCCGATGTGTACATCGATTCAAACGTAAAGGGTTTTTTAAACATCCTGGAATGCTGCAGGCATTTTAAAATCAATCACCTTGTATACGCCAGTTCGTCAAGCGTTTATGGGTTAAACAAAAAAATGCCTTTCAGCGAACATGATATTGCCGACCATCCAGTTTCATTATATGCAGCTTCAAAAAAAGCCAATGAAATGATGGCACATACCTATAGCCATTTATTTAATCTCCGCACCACGGGTTTACGTTTTTTTACTGTTTACGGGCCATGGGGCCGGCCGGATATGGCTTTATTCATTTTCACAAAAGCTATTTTAGAGGGCAAACCTATCGAGGTTTTTAATAACGGGAATATGCTGCGCGATTTCACCTACATAGATGACATTGTTGACGGAATTACACACGTTATTGATCAGCCTGCAGAAGTTAACTATCTGTGGGATGCTAAAAAACCCGATCCAGCTACCTCTACGGCTCCATTCAGGGTTTTTAATATTGGCAGAGGTGCCCCTGTAAGCCTGCTTGATTTTGTTAGTGAAATTGAAATTCAGGTAAACAAAAAAGCAATCAAAACATTTAAGCCCATGCAGGATGGCGATGTTGCCGAAACCTGTGCCGATGTTTCCAATTTAAATGAAATGCTAAACTATAAACCGCAGGTTTCTGTACATACCGGGGTAGAGCGTTTTATAGCCTGGTATAAAAAGTTTTATCATATTAAAAATATAACAGCCGGGACAGTACTTGTTCAATAATGCTTGTTATACTCCCTACCGGCATCCAGAGATCGCACTGGTTGGTATCCCCGAAAATTTAATCAACTATCACTCGGCACAACTATGTTTGATTATCCGAGCATACAAGTCACCTGGATAATCCTAATTAACCCCGCGCTATAGCCAGTTGCTTATTATATAATTATGACAAGCAAAAAAGTATTGATTGCCTGCGATTCAGTCAAATCGTTGATTGACTTCAGATCTAACTTAATTGAGTTGATGCAAAAAAAACATACTGTGTATGTTTTTACACCTCCAATACCGTGCGAACTGCGTTCAAAACTTGCATCGCTCAAAATAATTGTATTTGAGAATAATTTAAACGGCAGTAATGTATCTGTTTTGGCCGATTTGCAATATGCACTTAAACTTTATAGGCTTATAAGGCAAATAAAACCGGATGTTTTTTTTCCGTATACTCTTAAGCCGGTCATATACGGAACGCTTGTTGCAAAATTAAATGGCGTGCCTAAAATAACGCCGATGCTTTCCGGGCTGGGCTATAACTTTGTGACGGGCAATACATCGGTAATAAGCAAAATCACACGTAGCTTACTCCGTATTAGCTTGAGGAATACTCCTGGCTTATCTATTATATTTCAAAATAAAGATGATCTGCAAACGCTGCTAAAATCCAAGATAATATCTCCGCAGCATCAAACGGCAGTTGTTAATGGCTCGGGGGTTGACTTGAGCCACTACGCTCCTACTGCGCCCGATATTGATAATATAAGTTTTATTATGGTGTCCCGGTTAATTAATGCCAAAGGGATCCGCGAGTATTTTGAAGCTGCGCAAACTGTGTTTTTAAAACACCCTGATATAACTTTTAAACTTATTGGTGCTTACGACGACAATATTGATGCCATATCGCCCAACTTATTTACTGAGATAAAGCATAAAAGCGTTATAAAGTACCTGGGGGCCGTTGATGACGTAAGGCCTTACATAAGAGGATCATCCGTTGTGGTACTGCCATCGTATTACGGCGAAGGCATTCCACGTTGCCTTCTTGAAGCCATGGCCATAGGCCGCCCCATTATTACCTGTGATTCTGTTGGTTGCCGGGAAACAGTTGAAACGTTGCCCAATGCCAACGGTTTTTTAATCCCCATTAAAAACACTGCCGAACTTGTATGCAAAATGGAATATTTTATTAATAACAATAAGGCTATAATCAATTTCGGGCTTAATGGCCTTGCGCTGGCACAAGAAAAATTTGATGTACACAAGGTTAATGCCCGGATGATGCAGATAATGAACCTAACAGATGACTAAATCAATACTATAACACATGAAAAATAGATTAAACTATGGGGAGAGATCTTTTGAGGACTTTCGGGTTGCTATGCGGGATTATGGATGGGTTATTTTTGAAAATGCTTTAGATAGTGAATTTGTTGCAACCATTAACTATGATTTGGCAGAAGGATATATTAAACGCCGGGCAATTCAGGAAAAAAATGGCATAAGTGCCAATATGGCCGGAACACTGCATCATCTCCTGGAAAAAGACAACTTTAGTCTTCCTTTTATAGAAAACATGTATTGCAACGATGAAATAACTTACTTTTTGGGTGGCAATTATATCCTAAACGGCATCAATGCCGTAATTCATTACCGGCAAGAACACCCGTACCTGAGTAATATGCACCGTGATGTACGTACTTTTATGCCCGACACCAAATTTCTGGTGCAAATGATAGTAACGCTTGACGATTTTACAATGGAGAACGGTGCTACCTATTTTCTATCCGGCTCGCATAAAATGGCCATTAAGCCCGATGAATCCTATTTCTATCAAAATGCCGACAGAGCTGTAACATCAAAAGGCAGTATTATTCTGTTCGATTCAAATATATGGCATGCAGCAGGCGAAAACACAACCGCGAAGCCACGCAGAGCATTAACTATGGGATTTACCCGCCCCTTTGTTAAACCACAAATGGATTACCCACGTGTATTGGGTTATGATTTTATTGACAACCTCAGCGCCAACCAACGGCAAGTATTGGGGTATAATTCACGCATTCCTGAAAGCCTCGATGAATATTACCAACCCATTCATCTAAGAATGTACAAAAGCGACCAGGGATAACAACTTTTTCTCACATTAAATTTTACAGCTATGCAAAAAAACAAAGCCGCTTTGAAATCCATAGGTGGGTATTTAGAACTGGAACTACCTCAAGGAAATGAGTACTATCCCGATTTGGTTCATTTGAACACAGGGCGTAATGCGTTAGAATATATCCTGATTCAAAAACGGTACAACAAAATTTACATACCTTACTTTACTTGTGAGGTTTTACTGGAGCCGATAGTCAAACTTGGTCTTAAATATCAGTTTTACACTATTGATGACCAATTAAACCCAATTATTGATTTTGAAATTGAACCCGATGCCTGCTTTTTATACACCAACTATTTTGGTATAAAACAAGCAAAAGTATTGGAGCTTAGCAGTAAAATCAAAAACCTTATAATCGATAATTCGCAAGCTTTTTTTTCAGAACCGCTTGCCGGGATTGATACATTTTATTCATGCCGTAAGTTTTTTGGGGTTTCAGACGGGGCATACCTGAACATTAAAAGACAGCTTGCTAAAAAGCTACCCGTAGATTCATCTGTACACCGGTTTTCGCACCTCATAAAAAGTGTAGACGCTGGCGTAGAAGCCGGCTATTCCGACTACATCAACAACAATAGGGATTTGGAAAATAATGAGATCCGGTCTATGTCCTTATTAACCAGAAAAATACTTTCAAGCGTTAATTATAATGAATGTGCATTTGTACGGCAACGAAACTTTAATTTTCTGCATAAGCACCTTGCCGAATTTAACTTACTCAAGTTTGAAGCTACCGATGATGATACCGTACCAATGGTTTATCCTTTTTTAAATAATGACAGACATTTAAAGGTTCATTTGATTCAGAAAAAAATATACGTTGCCACCTATTGGCCCAATGTATTTAAATGGACGAAAAAAAACACAACCGAAAATTACCTGGCCAGATGTCTGGTTCCATTACCTATAGATCAGCGTTATGACCTTCAGGACATGTTTTATATGTTAAACACGCTAAGACTATTTTTATGACCATTTCAGTTTACATACGGCCCCTTGTAATAGAAGATGCCTCCATATCATACGCATGGCGCAATGACCCGGTAATATGGACATATACAGGTTATAAACCTACACATTACATCAGTTCGGAAATAGAAACAGCCTGGTTACGAGAAAAATTAGCCAAAACAGATCAGCTCAGATTTGCAATTTGCGTTAAAGAACTCAATACTTATATAGGCAATATCCAACTGCTGGATGTTACTGATCATGATGCTGAACTGCATTTGTTTATCGGCAACAAACTTTACTGGGGTAAGGGAATTGGTTACCAGGCCACAGTGCAAATGATCAGGTATGGTTTTTTAATTAAAGAACTGGAGGTAATCTATTTAAAAGTACACCCGGCCAATATATCCGCTATAACCATTTATGAAAAAGCCGGATTTGAAATTACGGGTAAACACAATGACTTGATTACTATGAATATCAGTAAAAGCAAATTTGTTTCCCTTCAAAATCAACAGTCATAATTTCTTAAGTTTTAATTCTTGCGCTATGGTTAAGATTTTTACCCTTCCCAATAAAGAGGAATGGATTTCCTATGTTGGTAATGCCGCCGAATATGATTTTTATCATACCTGGCATTATCACTCACTTGAAACAGCCGGCACGCCCGTTCTGTTTATATATGAGCAAGCAGAAACCTACATTGGCTTCCCGTTACTTCGCCGCAAAATTCCCGTATCAGATTATAGCGACCTCACTTGTGTATATGGTTTTTCCGGACCGTTTTCAAACAAAAAGTTTGGTGAAATAGACGAGGTAATGATGGAGAACTTTAAAACAGCTTTCAACAACTTTTTGATAAATGAAAAGTATGTTTCTGTTTTTGTGCGGCTGCACCCGTTTTACAAGCAACAAAAATTACTTGAAAAATTTGGTGGCATTCACGAAAACGGAAAAACTGTGGTTCTTGATTTATCTGTTACGATAGATGAGCAGCGCAAAAAGTACAGACAATCAACCATGGATGCAATCAAACATGCCTGGCGTAAAGGATTCACAATAGTGGATGAAACTAATGCTGCCGGCATGAAAACCTTTGTTGAAATCTATACCGATAACATGAAACGCGTAGGCGCCACCAGCTACTACATGTTTAATGAAAATTACTTTTCAGAAATACTAAACACGTCTGAATATGAAGCACGTATATTAACTGTTTATTATAACGACGTTTCAATTGCCAGTACTATAGTAACATTCACAAATGGCATTATCCAGGCTCATTTGGTTGGTACCCGTGCAGAATATTTACATCATAGCCCAACCAAATTTTTGGCCGACTACATAACTCAAATCGGCAGAGAAAAAGGCATGAAATATTACAACCTCGGCGGCGGGCTCGGGTTTAAAAACGATAAGCTTTTTGAGTGGAAATCTGCTTTCTCTGATCTTCATTTGGATTTTAAAACATGGAGATATATTGTCAATCCAGAGGTATATCGAAAGCTTTTGCAGGATAAGGGGATTGAAGAAAATACCGAGGTGGATTTTTTTCCGCTGTACAGATACGCTTAGACGATAATTTTAAATAAACAGCTATGATATACCTGAAAAATTTATTGTTCCAGGATAAATTCCATTCAAGATGGCTAATCCTGGTGATTGACCTTATGGTGGTTTTGTTATCGTTATGGTCATCACTATATTTTAAAAACCGGCTCCAGTTTGACCCCACCAGTCTTTATTACATGATAATTTACTGTGGGAACGCCGTTTTGGTTTTTTTGATAATGAAAATACATACGTGCATTATCAGATATTCCAATACAAAAGATATGATGCGGATTTTAATAACCGTGCTGGCAAGTAACGTAACGTTCCTGTTATTCTATTATTTATTTTTTGCTTTTTATCTAAAAATAAATATTAACGGAATGATGGATGTGCTGCTGATCAACTTCTTTATCACCTCATCTATGCTCATGTGCCTGCGCATTATAATAAAGGATGTTTTTAAATTCCTGGAAGCCCCTGGCTATAATGTTGTTAAGGAAAATGTTTTAATATACGGCTCGGCCGAACCTTCTATCCTGATTAAAAACGCGCTGGAAGCACAAAAAGGATTTATGCTAAATGTACAGGGGTTTATTGACACCGGGGTTGATAAGATATCAAAGTATATTGAACAAAAACGGGTTTATCCTATCAAATCAATTGATATGTTAAAAGACCGTTATGCTATAAAATCATTGCTCATAACATCTGAAGATATAAAAACCGACGGCAAAAGGAAGGCTGTTGAAAAATGCATTGAAGTTGGCATAAAGGTAATTGTTGTACCTTCATCAGACCAATGGATCAACGGCAAACCCAATTTAAACCAATTTAAAGATCTAAAAATAGAAGACTTACTTGAACGAAAACCTATAAAGATATGTAATGAACATATTTTAGACGAAATTAGGGGTAAACGAATATTGATCACGGGTGCCGCGGGTTCAATAGGTTCTGAACTGGTTAGGCAAGTGTTAATGTATAACCCCGAGTTTGTTGTATTGTGTGACAGGGCTGAAACACCTTTACACGATATTCAAATGGAAATTGAAGATGGCTTGTACGGCAACCGCACCCGGATATTTATTGCCGATATTCAAAACACGGGGCGTATAAAAACACTGTTTAATTTATACAGGCCTCAAATAGTATTTCATGCAGCGGCTTACAAGCATGTGCCCATGATGGAGAATAACCCAACAGAGGCTATTTTAACCAATGTATGGGGCACAAAAAACTTAGCCGATGTTTCAATTGAATTTAACGTTGAAAAATTTGTAATGATTTCAACAGATAAAGCAGTGCGTCCTACAAACATCATGGGAGCTTCAAAACGTATTGCCGAAATGTATATTCAATCTTTAAATAACTTATTAGTAGAAGAGCTTTTCTTTAACGCCAGCCCATCCTCAGTTAATAAAACCAGGTTTATAACAACCCGTTTTGGCAACGTTCTCGGTTCAAATGGTTCTGTGATCCCACGCTTTAAGGCACAAATTGAAAAAGGTGGGCCAGTTACGGTTACCCATCCGGATATCACAAGATATTTTATGACAATTCCCGAAGCTGTACAACTGGTGCTTGAAGCCGCCGTAATGGGTAAGGGTAGTGAGATATTTTTATTTGATATGGGCGAGCCCGTGAAAATAGCCGATTTAGCGGCGAATATGATAAAAATGGCAGGCCTTGTTCCGGGGAAGGATATACAAATTATTTACACCGGTTTACGCCCCGGCGAAAAGTTATATGAAGAGCTGCTAAACGCAGAGGAAGAGGTAATACCAACTTATAATAAGGATATTAAAATCTCAAAAAACATTCCGGTTAGTTACGTTAAGATCAACAATTTAATAAAGGATCTTTTAGATCTTAACGTACATAACGAGGTTGATTTGATGGTATCAAAAATGAAAACCATACTGCCCGATTACATAAGCAACAATTCGCAATATGAAAAGTTAGATATAAAGCTGATTGACAAGCAGATGGCAAACTGAGCATCTTTTTTAATTTATATGATTTATCTTATAAATTATCAATAAAAATTTGCAGTTTTAAGCAAACTAACCTAAAACTCATCCGCCTTAAAGTTGATAAAGCCGATGAGTATTATTTTAAGAGGAAATCCAATGTCCTTTGATCCGAACTCTGATTTTTTTGAGATAGCGTTAAACGTAACGGAGCACACTGAGGCTATGCTTGCTTATTGGGATAAAAACCTGCTTTGCCGGTATGCCAATAAAGCTACGGCCGATTGGTTTGCGGTAACGCCATACCATATGATCAATAAATCATATCTTTCAGATATTTTAGGATCTTTATTTGAAGCACAGCTTCCCTATATTAATGGCGCATTAGCAGGTAAAATACAGGTTTTTGACCAGGTAATTCATTTGTACTCGGGCAAAGCTAAAAACATGCGGGTTACTTATCATCCCCACTATGTTGAAGGTGAAGTAAAAGGATTTTATGCACATATGACGGATATAAGCCCGTTAAATACCCAACCCATTGATGATGAAACAAGGGTAAAAAAACTACCCGAATTTTTAACTCAAAGCAACCGGTTACTTGAAAATGTCACTAAATCTTTAAACGATAATGTATTCACTGCATTTCCAAGTATCTCTGTGCTTGCAAGAAAGCATTTTGTATCAGAGTCTAAATTAAAACGGGATTTTAAACAAACCTTTGGACGAACAATTTTTTCCTATTACCGGTTTCTGCAAATGGAAATAGCAGATAAATACATTACTGAGAAACGCTGCAATAAAAACCAAATGGCAGTAATGCTTAATTTTTCTAATCCATCAAATTTTTCAGCATGCTATCATAAATATTTAGCGGAAAAACTGGCAGGTAATGAGGTCAACAACACGCAAAAAGATAATAACGAGCATTATAAAATGCTTATTGAACAGGCACCTATAACTATTGCCATGTTTAATACCCAAATGCAATTTATTGCAGCTTCAAAAAAATGGATTATAGAGTACCAGCTCGAAAACATTGATTTTATTGGAGAATGTTTATATGACGTTTGGCCGGCTACAAAAAAGAAATGCGAAAAACTACATCTTTATTGTTTAAAGGGCCATATACAGCAGTGTGATGGCTTATTCTTAAAAAAGAACAATGGTACAAACTGCTGGCTAAAGTGGAATATCCATCCATGGTTTACTACATCAGGTGCCGTAGGCGGATTATTTGTACATACTGAAGATATTTCTAAAATTAAAGATATTGAAAAAGACAACAAGCTGGCCGCCAAAATATTGAAAAACGCAAGCACGCTTTCAAAAACCGGCACCTGGACAAAAGACCAGTTTACAAATACAATACAATGGGATAACGTTATACAAAGCATCCTTGAAGTACCAGAATACTTTGTACCCGAAGTAAAAGCAGTACTCATGTTCTTTAAACAAGGGAGAAGCCAAATCCTCAGTAAAAAAGTATTAAAAGAAGCATTTAAATACGGCACCCCCTTTAACATAGAAGTTGATATGATAACGGCAAAAGGTAATTCAAAAAGAATAAGAATTATTGGATACCCCGACTTTTTTGATGATGAGTGCAAAAGAATATCAGGAACATTTCAGGACATTACCCCTGTTTCACCGGTCTGAGCATTCGGTTTAGTCGTTATAATTGCCCAATAAAAGATTAATCTCAAAATATCTTTACCCGACACAAATCTCAAAGATTCAAGATTTTGCATTAAATACATACTTGATATTTGCTAATTTACATATCAATTATACTTAGCATTTTACAGATCAAAAGTTTACTATTTTAACCTATTAAGCTTAAACAGTGAAAGTTAGCGTCTTTTACAGGTATAATTTGACCTTCTATAGGTTGAATAACGCAATAAGTATATATATATTTATTTTGTAAAGCAACCCCCAAACCATGTTATAGCTTTCAAATAAAAAACAACCTAAATCTATATAATGAACCAAAAAACCCAATTGACTATTTACAATCGTAAATCTCAATAATTACCCTGCAATTTTTTATAATCTATTTAACATATGCCTTAAAAATTAATAAAATAATTGATCTCATGCACAGCAAAGTTTATTATCCTATTAGTTCGTATATCAGTAATGATCAAAGATCTATTGGTATTCTGGAAACTCAAGATTTACATTATGGAGAAGTTGTAGAGCGAATTGTTAGACGTGATCACATGGGAATAAGCGAAATCGCCCGAAAACTCCAGGTCAGCCGCAGAACCTTATACAACTGGTTCAATACCAAAAGGCTTAGTTTCGACATTATTTGTCAGATTGGGATTGTTATAGAACATGATTTTTCAGTGGAATTTCCAAACGAATTTGCCATGAGGCTAAACTCTTCGGGTGTCGAAAAAGACCTGGAAAACCAGCAAGCAAAGGAGCCTCCCCTTGATGCCATATATTATTGGATGGATAAATACATAAAGCTACTTGAAAAATTCAACGAAACTTTACGTAATAGTAATTCAATAAAAATAGAATAGTTAACGCCACAATTAATTTTGCATAATTATATAAGCTACTGATTTTAATCCTGATAAAACCAGTGGTTATATCAAGTATATATTTAAAATGGCTGCTACAAAATAATAAGCATTTATATCGTAGCTTCATACTATACCTAATTTCATGTCACGGTATTTATAGAATATCATTAAGCCGCCCGGCTTTAACTGTTTCATAAAAACAATTATCACATGCTTTTCAATTCTTTCGCGTTCGGAATGTTCCTGATCGTAGTTTTTGTGGTTTACTGGTTTGTGCTTAACCGCAACCTTAAGCAGCAAAATCTAATGCTCCTCGGCGCAAGTTATTTCTTTTACGCATGTTGGGATTGGCGATTTCTGCTGCTATTGATTTTTTCTACACTATTAGATTATTTTACCGGGCTGCAAATGTCCAAGGCAAAAGTACAACGCATAAAAACCTTTTGGCTTTGGTTAAGCGTATCTATAAATCTGGGCTTTTTAGGCATTTTTAAATACTACAATTTTTTTGCCACATCATTTGCTGATTTATTCAAAGCCTGGGGTATATACTTAAGCCCGTTCACGCTACATGTGATACTACCCGTTGGCATCTCTTTTTATACATTTCATGGTTTGTCATATGTTATTGATATTTATAAAAACCGCATCAGCTCAGAACGAAACTTCATTGACTATTCATTATTTGTGAGCTTTTTCCCTCTTTTAGTGGCTGGCCCTATAGAACGCGCAACGCATCTTTTACCGCAGGTAAAAAAAGCACGACAATTTGATTACTTAAAAGCAGTTGATGGTTTAAGACAAATATTATGGGGACTTTTTAAAAAAGCCGTAATTGCCGATCAATGCGCCGACTATGCCAATATGATATTTGCAAACAGCGCAAACTACACGGGCAGTACCCTGGTTTTAGGTGCTATATTTTTTGCTTTTCAAATCTATTGCGATTTCTCTGGATATTCAGATATGGCATTAGGTATATCACGACTTTTTGGATTTGAATTATTACGAAACTTTGCGTTTCCATATTTTTCAAGAGATATGGCCGAATTTTGGAGAAGGTGGCATATCTCCTTATCATCATGGTTTAGGGATTATCTATATATACCACTTGGTGGCAGCAAAACAGGCACCTGGTTCAAAATACGGAATACTTTAATAATTTTTTTGGTTAGCGGCTTTTGGCATGGCGCAAACTGGACATTTATTATCTGGGGGCTTTTAAATGCCTTATTGATCCTGCCTGCTGTTCTGCTAAAAACAAACAGAAACCATCTGGAAATTGTAGCAAAAGGTAGAGCCCTGCCAACAATTACCGAGTTAGCTCAGATGATAGCGACATTTTTGCAGGTATTAGTGGCCTGGATATTTTTCAGGGCTGATAGTGTTACACAAGCCTTTAAATACCTGCGTCAGATCTTTTCACTTTCACTATTCTCCATACCCCAATTGGATGTTAATAAGGCTCAATTACTTGAAGTGATCATGCTAATCATGATATTTATAATAGTTGAATGGCAAGGCAGAGAAAACCAGTATGCTATAGAAAAATTAACATGGCTAAGAAAAAGAGGATACAGATTGGGTTTTTACTATATGTTGGTTGTAGTGATATTTCTATTCACAGGGAAAGAACAGCAATTTATTTATTTCCAATTTTAAGTGATGCGCCACTTTTTAATTAAAACCCTATTATTTACCGCTATGAGCTGCCTGCTCATGGCGGCTATTACCCTAATTCCGGGTTATTTGGTAAACAGATTTTCGAAATTCAGCATAAAAAAAAATAACACTATTGCACTTTTTGGTCACTCACACGCTGAGTGTGCATACAACGATACCCTTATATCAAACCTTACCAACCTGTCACATTCTGCCGAGTCTTATTTTTATACCTTCCAAAAAGTTAAAAAGTATCTGCCGCAAAATCCTCAAATAACAACTGTAATTATAGAATTTTCAAACAACCAGATTGACACAAAAATGGATGACTGGACCTGGGGCTATACCTATATGTCAAATATGCTCCCACAGTATGCATCTTTTATGGCCCCCTCTGATCTTGAACTGTTAGCTAAGCACAATTCAAAATATTTTATGAATTGCATAGGTATAACCGCCCGTATTAACCTCATTAAAGTACTTACTTTTAATTATGATTACACCGGAAAAACAGGCGGATATTTCAAAATAGATGGTTCGAGGCAATTACCTGCAAGTGATGTGACAGGCAAAACAGTTAAGTTTTCGCCAAAGAAAACAACAGTTTCAATTACCAATCTGCAATATTTGAGAAAAATAATTGATTACTGCTACAGCATGCACAAAAGCGTTTTTTTAATCAGGAGCCCGCAGCATCAGTTGTATGAGTACAGAGCTAATGAGGCCGAGTTTGAGCTAATCAGGAAGCGCTATTTCAACGATGTAAGATTTTTGGATTTTAATGATTTCCCATTAAAAAATAATGATTTCGCTGATTTTGGCCATCTAAATTTCGAGGGAGCAACTAAATTTTCAAAATATATAAACAGGTTCATTCTTAGCGGAACACTCAACCCGGGTGCCACCGGCTCCTTCGTCCAAAAGGAGAATAACATTATTTATTCGATATCAAGCGATCGATATCCGCTATGAATACTTGAATATCAAAGCGATTGTAAACCGATATTCATAATCATCCCGATATAATTTTCTATTTTAATACCGATATAATACAAAGCCCTAAAATCTCCGATTTTGGGGCTTTGTATTATATTGTCTTTAGGATTGGATTAGGCGCCAAAAATCTGAACTCGGATTATCAACTAACTTTTTTCAAACGGAACAGTTTAGTTTCATGACTTTGTAACTTCCCGGCCCACTTTTTCCCCTTGCCTATATCTTTTTTGAGCCAAAGATCATTTATTGTATAAGATCCATTTAAACCTAATTCCTTCCAGTCGATCGAAAATGCTTTTTCGCTGCTATTACGATTTAAGATGGCCACTGCATAATCTCCGTTTTTAAGTGGCTTCATGAACACATTCCAATCTCGGTTTTTGACCTTACGTTCTGCCTGCTTTCCAAGCGGGTCCTGATTTATTGCAATAACTTCCTTATTTAAAAGAATACGTTTTGTTGCATCATCCATTGTGCGTAAATCATTTGTTGCAATTAAAGGGGCATTCATTATGCTCCATAAACTCATCTGGCTTTGATATTCGGTTGGTGAACAACCTGTTCCGCCTAAATCTCCTGAAGGGCCTTTTCTTCCATTCAGGCCTATAACCAGCATATCCAGATCGTTCCAGCCACCCGGACCGGCAAATGGTGCCAGATCAGCGTTAACATCTACAATATCCAATACCCCAGCCCCTATTGTGTGAAGTTCACGTTGGTCAGTCCAAGGCTTATCAGTTTTCCACTTATCACGAATATCTGCCGATATGCGCCATAATTGCCCGCCTGCATTTTTTGCCCAGAGCCAGGGTTTGCGGTCGCCCCATTCACAGATACCAAATACAATCTCCCTTCCACTATTGTGCAACGCATCTGCCATTTTTTTGTATCTGGCTTTAGCCGTGATTGAGTCACTCGGAGCTCCGCAATAATCATACTTTAAATAGTCTACATCCCATGATGCAAAGGTTTTCGCATCCTGTTCTTCAAAATTCAGGCTGGCTGTATATCCGCCACAGGTAAGCTGGGCTGCATCAGAATAAACACCCAATTTAATGCCTTTGGAATGAACATAAGCAGCAAGCGCTTTTATCCCCGAAGGAAACTTAACCGGATCGGGGATCATCTCATTCTTACTGTCGCGGCCGCCCTGCCATCCGTCGTCAATCATCAAGTAATGGTAGCCCGCATCCAACATGCCAGAACTAACCATTGCATCAGCCATCTCTTTAATATCCTTTTCGTTGATTTTATCACCAAAATAATTCCAGGTCATCCAGCCCATGGGAGGAGTTGCTACAAGTACAGCGTCATAATGGGCGTTTTGCGCATGTGCTGTGATGCTGATTAAATTCAGAAAAATTGCAAGGCAATGGATAGCCGTTCGCGCTTTTTGTTTTGTATTCATTTTTATCCTTTTTTGCTGTTTACATGGCATCAGAATGTTTTGCTTCTTTATATCTGCTCATTCTTGGCATTTTGTCAAATCTAAGACAAACAATCAATTTTTCAATTTAGTCATCAAATTGGAAGTTATAGTAACGTTCATTGTTAAATTATTTTCTTTTGCTAAATCGATTTACATATTTTATTTCTATTATTGCTTAATCAATTTAAACCACTGATGAAACACTTCTTTACTATTATAGTAGTAGTTGCTTTAGGATTAACGGCGGCCAAATCTGTTCGTTCTCAATCCGCAGGCATTTCACCCTTGCAAAGACCCTGGAATGCGCAATGGATAGCAGCCCAGGGCGATAACGGAAAAAACTATGGTGTTTATTATTTTCGAAAAAACATTGAGCTAACTGCCAGACCTACAACTTTTATTGTTCATCTATCGGCCGATAACAAGTACAAACTGTACATTAATGGCGCCCTGGTATCTTTAGGCCCGGCACGCGGCGATACTTATTATTGGAATTATGAAACTGTAGATCTCGCCCCTTACCTCGCTGCAGGAAAAAACTCAGTAGCTGCACTTGTGTGGAATGAAGCACAATACAGCCCTGCTGCGCAGATCAGCGTACGCACGGGTTTTATTTTACAGGGCAATTCGCCAGCAGAGGATGTATTAAACACCAACGATAGCTGGAAAGGAATTCAAGACGTGGGACACCAACCAATTCCGGGATATTTCTTTGCCGCCAGCAAAGGAGAAATGGTTGATATGAACAAAACAGTTAAGGGATCCTGGACAACCAAAGACTTTGATGACACCGCCTGGCCAAGTGCTAATAAACTATCCGACGGAAAACTCAAAGGTACAGCATGGGGTATAGACTGGGCATTAGTACCATCCAGTTTGCCGGCAAGGGAAATGACCTACCAACGCCTTCTTAAACTGCGCAGCGCAGTTGGTATAACCATACCGCCGGGGTTTCCGGAGAAAAAAACATCTTTAACCATCCCGCCAAACACTACAGTGTCTTTATTACTTGATCAAACGTTTGAAACAAATGCATATGTAACGTTAAATTTCAGTGGCGGCAAGGATGCGGGCATCTCACTGGGTTATGCCGAATCACTTTATAAAAAAGGGAGTAAAGGCGTTATCAAAGGCAACCGGAATGACGTCGAGGGAAAAGAATTTGTAGGGCGAATAGACAGTCTGGTTGCCGATGGCAGTAAAGGGCAATCTTTCACAACGTTAAACTTTCGCACCTATCGTTACATTAAGGTATTCATAAAAACAAAAGATGAGCCGCTGGTGATAGATGATCTATACGGTACTTTCACCGGCTATCCTTTTAAACGCACCGCGGTAATGAATACAGACAATGCAGAGATAACCCAAATGCTTGATATAGGCTGGCGTACAGCGCGGCTAAACGCATGGGAAACTTATACGGATTGCCCATACTATGAACAGTTGCAATATATTGGCGACACCCGCATACAAGCAGTAGTATCCTACTATAACACCAGTGACGACAGGCTTGCGCGTAATGCGCTCAACCAGATGGACCATTCGCGCTTACCCGAGGGCGTAACTGCCAGTTGCTACCCGTCAAATGGCACACAGGTTATTTCTCCATTTTCGTTATGGTACATAGGCATGCTGCATGATTACTGGATGTATCGTGGCGATAACGCTTTTATCAGAAATAAGCTACTTGGCGAACGTGGCGTATTGGATTTTTTCAGCAAATACCAACAGGCCGATGGTTCTTTAAAAGACACACCATACTGGGCATTTGTTGACTGGGCCGGTAATATGTGGGGCGAGGTTAAAGGCAAGGACGGCAGCGCGGCAATTTATGATTTGCAGCTATTATGGGCATACCAGTGGGCTGCAGATATGGAAGCCCAAATTGGACTGCACGATTATGCCAACCTATACAACAAAAAGATTGCCCAGTTGAAAACTACTATCAGGCGTAAGTACTGGGACCCGGCTAAAAAACTATATGCCGATACAAAAGAAAAAAACGGCTACTCCCAGCATGTAAATTCGCTGGCCATACTTACAGGCATGGTGAGCAGTACAGATATGCAGTCCGTAGCCAAAGGGTTACTTAACGATAAGAGCCTAACCCAATGCTCGGTTTATTTTAAATATTATTTGAACCAGGCATTGGTAAAAGCTGGCTTAGGGAATGATTACATAAGTTGGCTGGGCATTTACCGTGAGAATATGGCAATGGGACTTACCACTTGGGCCGAGTATTCTGACATTAACACCTCCCGGTCGGATTGTCACGCCTGGGGTGCCAGCCCCAACATTGAATTTTTCAGAACTGTATTGGGAATTGATAGCTATGCGCCAGGATTCGGTAAAATAAAGGTAGAACCACATTTAGGAACAATAACTAAAATAAGCGGCTCAATCCCTCACCCTAATGGAAACATTTCGGTAGCCTACGCTTTGAAAAATAACAGGTGGAAAATAAATATCAACCTGCCGCAAGAAACATCGGGAATATTAGTTTGGAAAGCTAAAAGATATGATCTCAAAGGAGGTAATAATTCATTCGTTATTTAAGATGATGAGCGTTGGAAACAAGCAAAGTCGGCCACAGGATGCAAAAAGCAAATTCGATATTAAAAGATTGCGGGCATCCATTTTTCTTTTTTTATGCTTCTTCCTCATTTATCTGTTATATTGAGCCGATTAAAAACTTGTTAATTGATATAAACCGGCTTATTAAGGCTTAAAAAAATGCAGCAAAAGTTCATTACCATCGGTCCGCTGAAACTTGCATATTTCGAAAAAAATCATCAATCGAAAAAAACAATATTTTTCATTCATGGCAACTCAGTTTCGTCGCGTTCCTGGCAAAAGCAGTTGGATAGTGACTTACTAAATAATTACAGGTTAATAGCTATTGATTTACCAGGTCATGGCGGTTCTGATATTTCACAAACACCAGCGGCAGATTATACATTTCATGGGTTAGGATCACTTATGGCAAGTGCCATTAAAATATTAGCTGGCGAGCATCCCTATCTGTTGGCAGGGCTGTCCCTGGGTACTAATATATTAGCCGAAGCACTGGCTTATGATTTAAACCCAGCAGGCATAGTACTTGCCAGCAGTTGCGTAGCCGGAAATAATATTACAGTGCAAGACTTCGTATTGCCGGATACTCATGTTTTTGTTGTATTCACCGGGCAGGCTGCCGACGTGGACGTAAGAAAATATGCGGCAGAGGTTTTGTATAACGATAATGAAATTGATGCTAATGTATTTGTTGAAGACTATTATCGCACAGATCCTCAATTCAGATCTGTTTTAGCTAACAACATAGCAGCACAAAATTTTAGTGATGAAATCGCATTATTACAGCACACTAAAAAACCATTACTATTAATTTTCGGTAAGAATGAAGAAATTGTTAATCCCGATTATTTAGACGGGGCGCAATTAAATTTATGGAAGAATGAAATTTTTAAAATTACCAACGCAGGCCATCTGGTAAATATTGATAGCCCTGAAAACTTCAACACGCTATTGGCAGCATATGCGGGGGATTGTTTTAACCTGAGTGAAGTATAATTATAAACACCAACAGCTATAATGTATTATTCAATTTTACATTATAGCTGTTGATGCAAGCGATATTAATAGGCAACATTTTGTATAATTCCCGGGTTTTGGTTAAGAACCTGTATAGGTATAGGTAAGTAATTATTTTTAGGTGATGAAAAGCCTTTAGAACCCAAGCTCGAACCCGCAATTCCCCACCTGATTAAACAAGGAAAAGAACCGCCCTCCCGTCTCATCTCCGTTAACCGTACCGATTGTATAGTGTTCATGTTAAAAACGCTAAAGGAACCTCCTGATCGTTGTAGCAACAGGGTAACGTCGGCTTGTGCCTTGAGCGAATTATTGAGGGCCAGGTTGGCTTCGGCATTCATCAGGTATACTTCGGCAAGCCGAAGGAAAGGCAGGGTTTCCCGATTATAAAAATAACCTTTAACGTTGGCATCTATGCTTCCGGAATTATCCCAAATAGTTTCTTTGTTTCCTGCAGAGAATTTTCCGCTGTTGGTTGCCAGTAAATATTGGCCACTATTTAATATTGTGTTGGTATAATCAACCACCTTTGCGTAATCTTTTTCAACTAAGGCTGCTTTGGCAAGCAGGCCTTTAACTGCTAAAGCATTCAAATCGGCTACATTCGTGGTTGTTTGTGGTAATGCAGCAGCCGCAGCAGTAAATTCTGCGGTGATGTAACTGTACACTGCCAGTTTGCTGGGGTTTGTAAGATTGGGGGCCACTTCACCATTTTGAATAAGTGGAATGCTACCAAAATAGGTATACAATTGCAGATAAATGTAAGCCCTGATGGCGCGTAAACGGGCTATCTGCTCAGCACGGTTGCTCAGCGTGGCGGGTGCCCGTTGTTCTAATGTATTTAAGGTGCTTATATACTGGTAACCCTGCTGCCAATTCTGGGTAATTATTGCGGTTGAGGGATTAAATGCAAAATTGCCTATAGGCTGATACAATCCCGAATATGCAGCCGGTATAGAATCAATAACAGCGTCATGGCTTAATAGTCCGTCAAGAATGGCCATATTGTTATGCCATGTAGAAACATTAAGCGTTGCCTGCTGAAATGCAGTTGTGTATTCCTGTTCTGTTAGTGGCTGATGTTGGGCATTATCGGCATACCCTATCGTAACTTCGGTTTTCTTCAGTATACCATCAACGGCAATTCCCTTCTCATAAGGTATTCCCATTTTGTCATTATCGTCAATTTTTCCGTCCTGGTTAGCATCAAGCCATTTAAAATCTCCTACAGCAGCACCGGTTTGAGCAGCATAGCCGCTGATATCAGCAGCAGATTGAAAGATGCCTGCATCAGCGAAACCCAAATATATTCCGTTAACCTTTTGGGAGGATTTGCTAAAGACATTACTCTTATCATCCAGGTTTACAGCAATATAATAGGTTCCCGGGGTTATAGATTTAAATGTTGCCGTACCATCTGTATTACTTAAAACCTGGTAGGCCGCAGGGCTATCATCGGCATAGTTTTGCTGTGTGCGGTAAAGTTTTACAATGGCTCCTGCCGCAACTACTCCTTTTGGTGCTGCTGCAGTCCATTTACTTCCGTCCCACACGGTAATTTCCAGGGTGGTAGTTTGCAGCTCATCTCCTGTTGAAGTGCCACTTAAGGCTGTTTTTATTGTAAAAACAACCTCGTTATTTGTGCCTACAATTTGTTTGCTGATCTTAACACCATTAATCCAAACAGTATCTGCCAGACGGGTTATTTTAAGTTGTTTACCGCTAAGTGCTGTAAGCACTTTTCCATTTGTCAAATCGGCAAGGTTAAATATTCCTTTTACAATCTGATCTTTTAATCCGGCCTCGGTAATTACAGATGTAGCCGTTGAGGTGGCTGCAGACAAGCCATTTTGTGTAGCAGAAACAACAAGCCGCGGCGATGCTTTAATTGACTGATCCTGTAAAGTAAGGTTAGCGTTGAGCGATGCAAATACCGTAAGGCCTTGACTGGCATCATCACTGCTAAGCGATATTTTTTTCAACAGATCTGTAAAGTTGCTTATACTATCTGCTCCGGCCAGTTTTGTGGTAATATCATTAATTAATATTGCTGGAGTACGCTCTTGATTTTGAGGTGCCTGTTTGTCTTTTTTACAAGAGGATATAGCAACAACCAAGGCAAAAACGATAAGTAATATTTTTTTCATATTTTCATATTAATTAAAACAAACTTAATATTAGGTTAGCGATATAGGAATACCCAAAAATGGGTATATTTTACTTAACTATATTTCCCTAAACAGTTGAAGTCGCCATAACATTATAGCTTACACCTTTACAACCATTTTTATGGTAAAGCAAAAAGTGATTTATATTAATAAATACTTGACTAAGTAATTAATTATTAATAATTTAAAGACATTTATTGATCCTTATATCTTATGACAAAGGTTATTCACAAGAGTGAAAATTCATGGTTAAACTATTTGGACGAGCTTAAAGACCAAACATTGCAACACGAGCAGCTTAGTATAACCGGTTTTGACAGCTTTATTAATTCCAATGGATTAACGCAGCAATTTTTCAGGCAAAGTGTACCATTTGTTTATCTGCTTGATTACAGGGTGGGTAAATATATTAATATGTCTGAAAACTTTGCGGGGTATAAAGCTGAGGCCTTTTTAACTGGAGGAATAAGCCATACGCTCGACATTTATCAACCAGACCATTTAAGACTTTTTGACAAGGAAATATTTCCAGACAGGCTTCAAATACTTAAAGGCATCAAACCCGAAGAACACAAAAACTATATATTTTCCTATAACGGCAGCGTAAAAAATAAAAACGGAAAATATGAAGGCTTTTTGCAGCGAAGTAGTTTTATATCAGACACGGCCGGAAACCCGCTGTTTAGCATGGGCATACTAATTAATACCAGCAATTTTATAGATAATGGTATCATCAGGCAAACTGTTGATAAGGTAGATACAGAAGGTATTGTGAGCAATGAATTGGTTTGCCATAAATATTACTACTTAAACGAAGAGGATAAGCTGTTCACCAAACGCGAAAAAGACGTTTTACAATGGATGGCAGAAGGATTAAGCAGTAAAGAAATTGCAAAGAAATTATTCGTTAGCGAACATACAATTTTAACGCACCGCAAAAATATGCAGGAGAAAACTAATTTGCCCAATGCCATAGCGCTGGTTAGTTTTGCAATAAAAAACAGAATAATTTAGGGAATTGATTATTATACATTGCTTAATAAGCAATGAGTTTTTACACCACTTATTCTTGCTTTTGAAAATTAAATGGCATATGTTTGAAATATAATGACTTTTTCAACGTTTGATTTGATTATAACTTCGAATAAATTATAAAGAAAAGTTTATTTATTTGTTGTACTATTTTGATTGTAATTAAATGATCACTAACAAAACAATATACCACACGCATTTAACCCCCATTGCAAACAACTTGCAATTAGGGAGTTTTGTGTTTTGTTGTACCGTTGGGTTTAATTACAATTTAGAATACGCCTTTCTTCAAAGCAGTAAAGACTTTATTAAGTAAGCCCCAGCCAAAATGGTTATGGGGCCGGTTTTAAAACTCTTGTTTTATTGTCGTAAGCTTAATATATGCTCAATTTTCAAAAATCTTTTTATCATTTCTTCAAATTGCTTTGCAATAAATTGCAGGTAGCATTTACCGTGTATGGTTTGTCTGTACCTGTACATTTTCATTTCGGCTATTACGCCCAAACCACTTCAAAAGACTTTGTAAAATAAGCCCCGGCCATATTGGGTCTGGGGCCAGTCTTAAAACGCTCGTTTTTTACTGTCTTATTTTATTATTTCTTATGAAAAACTTCAGGTTTAAATCTGTAACAGGTTTGTTTTTTGCGCTTTTTTTTATTTTAAACATCTATGTGATTATTGCAGGAATCATAGCAACTAATCACCTGTTGATCGTATGCGGCATCCTGCTGTCTGTTTTCCAATTTTATATGCATGAGCAATTCAGGAAAAAGAGTGGTATACTTAAAAATTATCCATACCGGGTTATGCTTAAAAATTTCCTGGGGTTTATGCCACCAAAACTCCAGGGCGTATTTTTCCCGAGAGATACTTCAAAGAATTTACTTAACCAAAAACAACGGGAGATAGTGACCTTACGGTCCAGAAATCAATTAACGGAGATTATTCAGAATAATTTATTGTGCTCCAGCGACCCTGGCTTTGAGTATTTGCAAGTAAACAATAGTTTCATAAACCTGCAAAGTGAAGACTTCAGAGTAGAGATTGGCAGTGGGCAATGCCGCCAACCCTACAGTTTAAGCATTCTGAACTTTGGAAGGCTAAATCAAAAACAATTGTCAAAAAAATACGTGCATGCCCTGTCCCAGGGAGCCAACATCCGCAATTGTGCTGTTAATACCGGCGAAGACGGGCTAAGTTCTCACTTGATACGGGGAGGTAGTGACCTGGTTTGGTATATCAGACATGATGATTGTTCTTTACGAAATAACGATCGCTCGTTAAATGAAACGCTTATCAGAACTATAGCATTGAAACCCTATGTTAAAATGATTGAAGTAAAGTTTCTGTTGGAAGACCTTCCGGTAACAAAACGGGGTTTAACCGCTTTTACTATATTTTCTTTCGTGAAAAGTTTACGGGCACTATCTCAGGGCAAACCTATAGGCATCCATTTACAAAATCCCGGGAAAAACATATTAAGCTTTTTAGGAACAGGCATGATCACCACAGGAGTACATTTGGATTTTATAACCATAGAGGGATTGTCCTCCGGAATCACGATGCTTCAAAACACTGGGATATTTCAGCAGGCTTTTTTTGAGTCTATTGCAACTGCCCGGAAGATGGTTAAACATTTCTGCTTATCAACTAAAATAGTTGCAGCAGGTGTTATTGTAACCGAGTATGATTTATTAAGAGCCATTGCATTAGGGGCCGACGCTTGTTTCAATGCCAGCGATACGCTAATGGCTACCGGTTCGCCTACTGATTGGTTAAAGACCAGGCAGGATGTTCAAAGTACCAGGATTGCTAATTTTCACCGAAATACATTAGCAGCTGCAAGAAATTTAATGGAGCTATGTTGGTATGAAAAGCTTTCGGAAGTTAATCCGGCCGATTTTTTTAGGAAAATAAACGGACTGGAAACCAAAACACTGGAAGAATTGATATTTCAAACTGATTCCGCAGTACCCCATCCATTATATGTAAACCTCAACTAAAACCGGGGGCATGGTCATTAAATATATACTTTTTACAGATTAAATTTAGCAAACATGAAAACTGAGCAATTAACCATAACACAAGGAGAGCTTGACTTATTAAAAAAACACCTTAAAAATTCAGACCTCACGGACTTTAATAAAAGGAAACTTTTAACAGAACTGGAATCTGCACAGGTTGTAGCAGAGGATGAACTACCCGAAGATGCCATATGCCTCAACGCCGTGGTACAGGTACAGGAAGTTGTTGGTAAGCAAAGTTTCATATTCCAGATTGTGTTGCCTTTGGCTGCCGACATTAAAAAAAACAAGATATCGATTTTTGCGCCTATTGCTATTGCCTTACTCGGTTACCGAAAGGGGGCCCGGATACAATGGGAAATGCCTAATGGCATGCAGGAGTTTGAAATTTTGAAAGTAAACCGGTTAGCTCAACACTCCATTGTTTAAGCCTGCTGCATAACCCGCCAGATGACAGCCACATGTAGTTATATTTATTAATTATTTTATCATGAAAAAGTTTTTTCAGCTTACATTAACCATCAATGATTTTAAGTTGTTGATGAAATACTATTTTACCCTTGGAATTTCTGCCTTTAATAAAAGAAAACTTTTCAATGAATTAAATAGTGCAAGAATTGTTAGTAAAGACAATTTGCCGCTAAATGTAGCTTGTGCCGGATCAAAAGTGTTGGTAAGAAATATAGATAAGATGCAAACCTACAGCGTTCATATTGTGGTTAACAATCCCGATAAAGCCAAAATGAACCGGATATCACTATCGGACCCGTTAGCGATTGCGTTGCTGGGTTATTCTGACGGCGACCAAACGGAATGGGAAATGAGAGATGGCATCAATCGCATTGAACTGGTTTCGGTTCACCAAAGCAAAGACGAAAGCTGGCTTCCATTAACCGAAGATCATAATAATTCAATGAGCAACGCTGTATGATACTTTTGTTATGGCAATATTCTGATTAAGCGCCAATTGACATTTACTGCAGATACTACTGATCACAAGAATTAGTAGAATAAAAAAGCACAAAGGTATGTTCTTGTGCTCTTTGTTGAAATCTAAACCCTATTTTTCAAACATAGAGAAATCACATTCTAACGTTTTTTTGTCCCATCCGCCCGTAGTGGCTGCGGCTCGATAAGTTGACTGCAGAAATTGCATTAGGGTATGCTCAGGCCTGTCTGAACGCTGAACCGACTCATATAACAATATAAATTCGCCCATGTCGCCGCTAAAAAATGCTTCATTGGGTTCAACCGGCTGCTTACCAAACTCCGCATTTGAGGGATAGCAATACGAGTAAAATGCCGGATGCGGAAACTGCTCATTTCCGGGCCAAAACCCGCATGAACTTACCTCGTGCGAATAAGCTTCCTGCATAACTGGCAAGGGAATATTTGGCACTTGGCCGGTAAACAATGGTGCCGGCCGGCCCGAAAACCGAGTTACCGCTATATCAAAAGATCCCCAAAAAAAGTGTACAGGGCTACATTTACCCGTAAACCTTGCCCTGAATTTGGTAAATACGTTATGAATTTTAACCAATGCCTTATAAAAATCGCGCACCCTCGCGGTATCATATGACCGGTGCGTTTCATCCTCCTCAAATGGTATAGCCGGATCAACTTCATTTGGCCCGGCACTAATACAAGCATCTATATCTGCACTCCTGAGTTTTTCAAATAGTTCTCTATAAAAATCAGCTACGCTACGCGGATAAAGGTTAATTTTTTCAATACCTCCGGCGCTGGTAGTAATATGCAGCAGGTGATTTATAAAATCAAAATCAATCTGGAACACTCCGCCAGGATATGGAACGCTGCCCGTAGTTAAGCCATTGCCGCAACATACAAGGTAACATGCCAGGAATGGTTTAACCAGGGCATTTGTTTCAGCCGTATCTTGCCAACAATCTGCGTCCATAGGTGCAATGTAGCAATTGTATCTTTCCAGTTTTCAAATGTCAATTCTGGCCATTGTTCTTGTTTAATTGTATTGGCGCTCATGTGTATTGATTGTTATACTATTTTAACTTACCTGGCTTTTGTAAAATTGTTTACAATTAATTGAGCAGTAATGGTTATTGTTGAAACCAGACAATCAATAAGCACCTTTTAGATATGATTAAAGCTGCTTTTAATTATACCAACACTGTTTCAATAACAATGGAATTGGTTAATATTTTATGAACGGGACAGCCATTTGCAACGGCTAATAGCCTGGCCCGTTGTTCGTCGTTAAGCGTGCCTGTAAATTGCAGTTTCCGAATAAATTTAGTTTGTCCGTTTTCTTCACTAAGCTCAATTTCTGCATTTACATTTTCAAGGCTCCAAACTTTACGATCGGCATACATACGCACTGTAGCGCAGGTGCAAGCCCCCAGTGCCGATACAAGCAGTTCTTTGGGCGAAAAGCCTTTATCCTGCCCACCTTTTTCAATGGGTTCATCGGCAATAATTATGTTCCCTGTTGCCGATTTAATTTCGATCTTGTAAAGTTCGGTGCCGATACTTGCTTTAACTGCTGCCATGATTATTTTTTATTAAATGTTGGATAAGGTACAAATTCTGTGTCGTCGCCTTTTATCTTATCAAATGTTTGTGCTATCCATTTTTGTTTAGCGGCGTTAATAAGTTCCTTGTTGGTGGCAACAAAATTCCAATCAATAAATCGTTCTTCGGCAAAAGGCTCCCCGCCAAACAGGTAGATGGTGCTGTCGGCTTGTATGGTAAACGTACACAGGGCACTTTCTTTGGCTACCAGTAACTGCTTGGAATGATAAGTATTCCCTTCGCTTTCAATATTACCTTTAAGTATGTACAATCCTGCTTCGCCATAAAGTTCATGACTAATATTAACCGCTTGCGTTGTTTTGCTGCTAATTTCTATCATAAACAGCTTACTGTAAACCGGAACAGGAGATCTATAACCAAATGCTTCGCCTGCTATTAGCTTAAATTGCAGATCACCGGATGTCCATGCCGGCAACTGCGCTCCATCAACATGAAAAAACTCAGGCTCCATTTGTTCCAGTTCCTTTGGCAATGCCACCCAGATCTGCAAACCATGCATCAGCTGATCGGCATGGTGTATATATTCAGGGATCCGTTCAGAATGCACTATTCCCTTACCGGCGGTCATCCAATTTACAGCACCCGGTTTTACCTCCACAATATTTCCCAACGTATCCCGGTGCATTATACTGCCTTCAAATAAAAAGGTAAGTGTAGAAAGACCGATGTGCGGATGCGGCAGCACATCAAAGCTTTGGCGTTCTACAAGTTTTACCGGTCCCATGTGGTCAATAAAAATAAAAGGACCAACCATTCTTTTTTCACGGAATGGCAGCAGGCGGCCAACCATAAAATTACCGATACTGGCTGCTCTTTCTTCAATAACAAGATTAATATTTGACATAACCGTAATTATTTATTGCTTTAGTTTTAACTGAGCTGTTTATTCCGTCCTTTTATGTAATAATAATTCCATCCGATTTTGACTAATCGTAATACAATATTAAAGATAAAAAAACATCAAACTATCGGTATCAAAACAAAATGAAGATTGCCTTAACCGATTAAAAAGAAAGGCGCAAGCACGAAAAAAGGGCAGCGAATTCCTTGGACGAATAAGGAGCGGGAGGGGTGATTAAATTTGCTTTCGCAAGGGATTCGCGGGTTGCGAATCCCTTTTATATATTTTTCTGATTGGTATTTTAATTACCAGCCTTTGATAGCACCACCTTTAAAGGCAATTTCGGCAGCTTGTGCCACTTCTGGCGATTGGTAGGCCTTTACAAACTTGCCAACGTTATCCTGCGCTTTGTTGTCTTCACGTGATACGATGATGTTTACGTAAGGTGATTTTCCGTCTTCAACGAACAGACCATCGCGTTTGGCCACCAAACCGGCAGGTCCTGCAAACGTATTATTTATAATGGCGATGGTTACGTGCTGATCGTCAAGCGAACGCGGCAGTTGCGGGGCCTCCAGTTCAAGGATCTTCAGGCTTTTTGGATTACCAACTATATCATTAACCGTTGGCAACAACCCTACCCCATCTTTTAATTTAATTAAACCTGCTTTTTGCAGCAATAATAAAGAACGACCGCTATTGGTAGGATCATTCGGGATAATAATCGTACTGCCATTTACCAGCTGATCCATACTTTTTATTTTCCGTGAATATCCTGCAAGGGGATAAACAAAAGTATCGCCCAAAACCGCAAATTTATAGCCCCGTTGTTTTACCTGAACATCTAAATAGGGCCTGTTCTGAAAAACGTTAAGGTCGATATCGCCCTGGTTCAATGCCTCATTAGGCATCACGTAATCATTAAACTGCACCAGTTCCACATCAAGGCCATATTTTTCTTTGGCTACTTTTTTCGCAGCCTCGGCAACCTTAAATTCCGGACCAGACTCAACACCTACTTTAATGTGGTTGGTATTATTTGTCGTCGTTTTTCTGCCGCAGGCGATCAGGCTGGTAGAAATTATTGCTATACTGATGAATTGCTTAATGTTCATATATTTTAATTAATTATTTTCTGTGATCTACTTTTTTGGCAATAAACTCGCCCGAAATTTGAATAAGGAATACCAGGGTTACCAATAAAACCAATACCGTGTTCATAACAACAATATCATACCCCACGTAGCCATACTGGTAACCAATTTGCCCAAGGCCGCCTGCACCAACCGCACCACCCATAGCAGAATAGCCTACCAATGTGATCAATGTAATTGACGCGGCACTGATAATTGATGGCAACGCTTCGGGTATCAACACTTTAAAAACTATTTGCAGTGGTCTGGCCCCCATGGCCCTTGCCGCCTCAATCAAACCATTTGGAATTTCAACGAGGCTATTTTCAACCATGCGCGCAATAAAAGGTGCAGCACCAATACTTAAAGGCACAAGTGCGGCCTGTACACCAATGGAGGTGCCAACCAATGCCCGGGTAAAAGGTATCATCCACACAATTAAAATAATAAATGGGATAGAACGAAATACATTGACAACAACAGAAACCAAACTGTTAACCAACCGATTTTCTGACACCTGGCCTTTGCGGGTCATGAAAAGCAGTATACCAGTGGGTAACCCTATTACAAAGCCGAAAAAGCCGGCAACAAAGGTCATAATTATGGTTTCCAGCAACCCGTTAACTATCATCCATATCATTGGTTCAGACATAGCCCAGTACCTCCACATCAATATGTTTACTATTATAATAAGTTAATGATTGCGCTGTATTCTCCGGCGTACCGGTTACTTCTATAAGCATTATTCCGTATTTAACCCCGCCTGTATAATCCATTTGGGCGCTGATGATATTGTTATCCACATTAAAAAGCCTGCTCGCTTCAGACAGCACAGTGGCTTCTGCCGAAAGACCGGTAAACTGTAATTTTATAACAGGGTGTTTCAGCCCTTCGGCAATTTCAGACAAACGCTGGCTATATTCAACCGGCAAGGTTGCGTGTAATGATGAGGCAATGAATTGTTTGGCCAGGCTGGTTTCAGGATGCGAAAACACTTCACTAACCGTACCGCGTTCAATAAGTTTACCCTCGCTAATTACGGCTACCTCATCGCAAACGGCCTTAACCACATTCATTTCGTGAGTAATAAGCAAAATTGTGATGTTAAAACGCTGGTTAATATCCTTTAGCAAGGCAAGGATAGACCGGGTTGTAGCCGGATCAAGGGCGCTTGTGGCTTCATCACATAAAAGCACTTTAGGGTTGCTGGCCAGTGTTCTTGCTATGGCAACCCTTTGCTTTTGTCCGCCGGAGAGGTTTGCCGGATAGTCACTTGCCTTATCTTCAAGGCCAACCAGCATCAAAAGTTCGTTTACCCGTTCCCGGATCTCTGCTTTGGGCGTATGATCCAATTCCAGCGGGAAAGCGATGTTGTCGAAAACCGTTCTTGACGAAAGCAAATTAAAATGCTGAAAGATCATACCTATCTGCCGCCTGGCCTTAGCCAGCGCCGATGGAGAAAGTGTTGTCAAATTTTGCCCGTTTACTATCACCTCCCCGCTTGTAGGTTTTTCCAATAAGTTTACGCAGCGGATGAGTGTGCTCTTCCCCGCCCCCGAAGCACCTATCACACCTAAGATTTTTCCCTGGGGCACAAGCAACGACACGTTAGCCAATGCTGTTACGCTACTGCTCTTTTTGGTAAATGTTTTGGTGATGTTTTTTAATTCGATCATACACGCTTTTACGCTGTTTCAGAAATATGCGCTTGTTAATTTGCTGCAAAAGTAAATATTTTAAGTAGTCTACAAAGTTAGTAGAGTATAAAGACTAAATTAATGACAATCTGCCAACAGTAACTATTTCATTTTAAGCATCTTCAACACTTAATTATTCTAAATATTTCCTCTCCATATATATTCGATGTTAAAGGGCTGTCACCCTGAGCTTGTCGAAGGGTCGCGCGTAGATGCCTTTGCCCACTATGCTTCGACAAGCTCAGCATGACAGTCCCTTTATTTTAAATGCTATGTCATTAAACTTCGAAAATCATGGTTTTTACAACTCAAATAACATTAAAACCAAAGCTCCCGATGATATTAACAACGGGAGCTTTGGAGGAAGTGAACTACGCTGAACGAAGCAATTAATCATCAATCCGCAGCCTTGCTGTTTCTTTTTAACGCAAGCGGATATTGCTTATCTACTTTGTTAAGTTCGATATAGATAGAATCCCGTCGTTCGTTCAATCCTTTTAAAATAAATTTACCGGGGAAAGGAATTTGGTAGCTTAATACCACTTTTTCTGTCGTATCGGCCCGGTTTTTCAGCAACAGCGTTTTTTTAACCGTATCTGCCTCATATCCATAAAACAACCTTCCAATGTTTCCGTAGTATTCGGTAGTGCGGATCTTGTTTTGGGTGTTCAGCTTAAATGGCTTTTGAACTTTTATACTGATGGTATTAAATTTCTCGAACACCACATTCTGCCAGCGAACAGAATCATTTGGACTGTAAGGGATCGATTGCCCGTTAAGTTTAAAGTCGTTTACTTTATAAAAACCGATAAAGCTTTTTATACCATCGTCCAACGGCAATTTGAAGGTTTTACCTGCGGCGTAGAGGTGTTCGTAATGATAACCACGGTATACGATGAATACAAAAATGAACGCTATTTTAAATACCAAACGTGCCTGTTTTTTCCACTGCTGCGAAAAAGCAGGTGGCTTTATATAACTGATAGCGGCCTGCTGATGCTGGATAAGCAAAGCCCAGAATCTATCGGCATCTTTAGCTAAAAGCAATAATGATAAAAGCAGCAGGTGCAGGCTGGCCAGTTCAACGCCCGCATCGTAGCCAATGTTCACAAACCATATTGGCAGCAATATGGCTATCATCATTAGCGCGCCCAATGTTGTAGTGCGCCTAAAAAGGATCAATACGGTAGCTGTAAGCTCAAAAACACCAGCAAACACTTCAAAAAATGGCGATACGCCGGTGGTGAGCCAATACAGCTTGCCCGCCGTAAAATCGCCAAGGTTGGTATTCAACTGGCTAATTGTAGGAAAAGGCATCTGTACCGGAAAAACCTTTGCTATGGCAAACCACGACATTCTTAGCGCCACCTGGTACCGTACCAATACAAAGAACAGGTCATATAACTTATTATCGTTCCGGGTACCCTCCAATACGTTTTTGTTTTTATCTACCTGCTTTTCAGCAAACGTCCATATAGTGCCGGCAATAAGGCAAACAACCAGTGTAATAAACCAGCCGAAATAATTTTTACCGCCCTGGCTGCTAAAAAACCAGGGATTGTTCTGGCTTATCACATCCAGCCATCGCCAGGGATAGTTAACTACCGAAAACCCGGCATCAAAATCCTGCTGATAAAATGATGGGATAAGCGGAATGATGGTTACTGCCGCATAAATGGTAAATGTGCGCAACAGCACCTTTTGCGGCGTTTTCCAGTTGGGCGCGGCAAATTCAGTTGTGTTATTACTCATTACCCCAGCCTTTTGTTAACCTGGTCCCAGTTTACCACATTCCACCAGCCGGCAACGTATTCGTTCCTTTTGTTTTGATATTTAAGGTAATAGGCATGCTCCCAAACATCAAGGGCCAGCAGCGGCGTACCTTTTACCGCAGCGTTATCAAATAATGGGTTATCCTGGTTGGCAGTTGATGTTATAATAAGCTTACCGTTAACATTAACCAGCCAAACCCAGCCCGATCCAAAGCGGCCAAGCGCGGCCTGCGCAAACTGTTCCTTAAACTGATCCAGCGAACCAAAGGACACGTTGATAGTATCCTTGATCTTACCCGCGGGTGCAGCAGGTTTGGGTGTTAAGCTTTGCCAGAAAAAATTATGGTTCCATGCACCGCCGCCGTTGTTACGTGCTTTGGGCGATAGTTGAGAGGCATGGTCAAAAAAATCTTTCTCGGTTGTGTAGGTTAACTTTTCGGCTGTTATTGCGTCGTTTACGTTTTTAATATAGGCCGTGTGGTGTTTGGTGTAATGAATTTCGTTGGTCTGCGCGTCTATGTAAGGTTCAAGCGCGTTATACTCGAAACCAAGCGGCACCTGCGTAAACTTCAGTATTTCATCGGCTGTTATTTCGCTTGAGATGGGTGTATTGGCCTGAGCTTTGTTTGCGGCAAATATAGCCGGACCTGCAACTGCTACTGCAGCAGTTGCCTTTAAAGTATTTTCAATGAATTTTCTGCGACTGTTATTTTTCATGATATTTTCTGTTTTAATAAATAAGCTGCCCGGATTTAACCGGGACAGCTTAGTAAGCACATCTATTAAATCACTTACATCTGTGCTATATTTTTAATTAATTATGGGTAATTATAGTGGCGCCAACAGCAGTGCTACCAGGCGTGCCATTAATGTAAATGGTATATATTTTACCGGCAGCAAGGGTTACATTAGTCAGCTTATCATTTGAGATAGTAAGCGCGGCATGATCTGAAGTTTTCGTAACGGAAAAGTTCACCGCACCTGCATCAACCGAAACAAACGGCCCAAGCGACCATGTATTTGCGCCCGTACCGGATAAAATAGAACCACCTGCCCTGCCATAAGCGGTATTGGTGAACAGGGCAGTTTGACCGGCTACACCAAAATCAACATTGGGTGTACCAGGCGCAAGGTTCACGAACCTTACTTTGGCTTTACCCGCTGCCGGCGCCGAAAGATCGTCATAGAAAAGGATAAGCGAATCGGCGGTGGCTTTGGTGTTTTTTACTGCAAAAACCGTGTGGTAGTAATTTGCAATCGGTCCGTTAGGTCCGCCCGAAGAGCTAAACGTAGCACTATTACCAAACTGGCGCGATGCTTTGTACGAGGTGTTGGTACCTTCGGTAAAGTTTATCTGCACGTCGCCAAATTGGGTATCCAGGTAATCGCTTTTTGTGTTAATGGCTAAGGCCGTTTTGGTTACCTGCGTGGTGTACACCCAAAACTGGATATTTGCACTTACGGGGCGGGCATTTACAAAACTTATATGTGCCGCTAAACCAGGCCTGTCGGCAGCGTTAATATTTAAATAGTCGGTTTTTTTGCAGGATGATGCAAATAGCAACACCGCGCCAAGTAATAACCAAGGTTTATTAAGTTTTGGCACAACCACCTTTTTTAGTGTTTGCCCGTATTTTTTATGATTTATAGTGTTCATGATATACTGATCTGTTATAAGTGAGCTGATAGTTTAATAAATGGCTGAATGCCCGCACTTCCGTTTTGGATGCCGACAACTGTAGGATTCCGTAAGCCTGCTATTGATGGATCGGTATAATCGCCCAATACGTTAAATACATTGTTTACACCAACAGTACCCTGTAGTTTTGGGGTAAACCTGTAACCTACAGAAATATCTGTCACGTAAATTGGTTTCAGGTTCTGGTAAAAATATACGGGATTAAGCGGATCGGCGGCGCTTAGTAACGATGCTGTTGTTACCTTACCAAAGTACACAGTACGTAGCAAAAAGGTAAATTTATCTACACTATATATACCTTGCAGGTTAACCTTTTGGGCAGGGATATTTGTAGTTACCCTTGCCTTTTCACCCGGACTTAAAATCACGTTGGTATATTTTTCCAGTCCTTTAGGTGTATTTACTTTGGTTACTTCGTTTTTTTCGAAGTTGCCGCCAAACAGGAAGTTGATGTTGCCCTTATTAAGTAATACTTTGTAGCTGCCGGTAAATTCTATCCCTTTAGTACGTGTGCTAAATTCATTGTAAAAAAAGTTGGCTTGCGCAGCACCGGTTTGCTGAAACAGGCTTTTCACGTCGGCAGGTAAATTGGCATCCGTAGCTGTAAAGTTACCCGTGTTACCCACCCTGTTACTGATATTAATGAGGTAAGCATCAACAGTCAGCTCCACGTTACTGCCCGGGGCCGATGTTAAACCCAAAGTATATCCCTTTGATTTTTCGGGCGATAACTTAGGGATACCCAATGCCCTTGCAGCTGCGCTTTGGTTTGATGCGGTTAGAATATCAACGCCCCTGCCCTGCTGAAACGTGGTTGATATAGAGGTGTAATATGACTGTGCCAGATCGGGTGCCCTAAAGCCTGTATTAGCTGATCCGCGGAGGTTTAACCAGGGGGCAAAACTATACCGGGTAGCTGCTTTCCAGGTAAATACGTTGCCGAAATCAGAAAAATATTCTGCGCGACCGGCACCGGATACCAGCCACTCTTTGGTTATATTCAGCTCTGCATCAATGTAACCGGCAGTTACGGAACGGTTTACATTAACCGCATTCTCGGGCCTGAAACCAAGGTGGATCTGCGAACCTGCCGAAAGTCCGTTCAAGGAGGTAACGCCTCCGTTTGACAGGTATGGAATACCGCCCGTAGTGGTATCTATATCAACAATAGTACGCTGATCTGCTTTAGAATACGATGCCTCTTCGCCGGCTTTGATTTGGAAGCCCTCAACCCGGTGCTGGGCACCAAAGGCAACGTTAAGCCCCTTTAAAACCTTTCCAAAATAGCGGTTGAAATCAAGGGCGGTAGTATTTTGGCTGGCATTGTAGCTGCCTGCATCAAAACTTGTCGGGCTTTTTAAACCTAAGCTTGCATTTAGTGAATTATCAACCCGGTTACCAAATATGTTTTTGCCAAACACGTTCGAGAAATCTACATTCCAGTCGCCTACTTTACCTCTTATACCTATAGCCAATGACTCATCAACTATGTTATTTTCCATGGCAGGTAAAAATCCATCGGGGTAAATAAAGTTATTGTTTCTTGAAGTCCAGCCGGGTAAGCGGTAAGTGGCCGTAAATTGCGAGTTACGGCTGCTGATACCACCAAAGGAATAAAGTTCGGCTGAGTTTTTTAGCGGTAATCCGGCGTTAAAAAACAGTAATGCGTCTTGTCCTGCATTTGAGCCGCTGGCACGCTGGTCAAAAAAGTGACGGTCGATACCACGGCTTTTCAGTATGGCATCATCAATTTCTTTGGTATAAATGGCATCGTACCCGCGGGTATTGGCACCGCCACCGTAAATAGGGCCATTGTACAAACCGGCATCAGCTTTACCAGATGGTAAGGCAACAGCCTGGGTAGCATATTCCGTTGTTACATTCACATAGCCGCCACTGTTGCCAAAACCTACACCATAGTTGGCGCTGGTACGGGTAACTGCACCGTCGCCACGCCTGCGGGTACTACCCGAGGTTGATACCGCAAGGTCATCTGTTTTTTTCTTTAGCACAATGTTGATTACCCCCGCAATAGCATCAGATCCATACTGCGCCGCCGCGCCATCGCGCAGGATCTCTATCCTGTCAATTGATCCTGTGGGGATGGAATTCAGATCGTAACCGGTAGAACCATTACCCAAGCCACCGTAATTTACGTTGGCACTTTTGTGCCTGCGTTTACCGTTTACCAATACCAAAACCTGGTCGGGACCTAAGCCGCGCAGCTGGGCCAGGCTTAAAGCCGAACCCGCATCGCCCGCATTACTGCCGTTAACCGAGTGGAACGATGGCGAAATATACTGCAGGATCTGCGTTACACTTACTTGTGGCGATGACTCAAGCAGTGGTTTGATATCAATTACATCGACTGCAACTGCCGAGTTAAGTTTGGTGCGGTTAGCGTTGCGTGAGCCTACTATCTGCACTTCGTTCAGGTTATTCCCGGCGGGTTTCAGGCTGATGCTAAATTGTTTTATTCCATCAATCTCTACCTCCTGGGTTTCATAGCCAATAAATGAGAATACCAGGTATTTACCATTCCTTATCACAATATCAAATGAACCGTCGGCTTTGGTAACCGCGCCCTGGTTTAGTCCTTTTACGGTTATGGATACACCGGGAATTGGTTTATTATCATCGGCGCCGGTAACTATACCGCTTACCGTTCGTTTTTGCGCTAATACATTTTGCCCGTATGCCAGGCCGAAAAATATAAGCAAGAGTACAATTTTCTTCATGTTGCAATAGTTTAAAACAAGCAAAGCGGTGGCTGTAGCAGTATTAATACTGCCATCAGGTACCATCGTTTGCTGTTTGGTTAATTAATTATTTAATAGGGGGATTATTTTAGTTTGATGCGAGCTTTTGCTTGAAACGATCATCAGTAAGGGCTTTTAAAAACTCCACAATATCGCCTATCTCACCGTCGTTTAAGTTTAGCGGCTTATCAAGCGACAGATCGCGGTTTATGCCATCCTTTACCACTGCCGATGGGTTATTGTAGTATTCAACCACACTTTTCAGCGTTTTAAATTTTCCGTTGTGCATATATGGCGCTGTAACAGCCACATTGCGCAGGCTTGGTATTTTAAATTCACCGTCTTCAGTTTTATTTTTGGTGATAGCGGAACGACCGGGATCATTCAGATCTTTACCGTTATATAAGCCAATACTTTTAAACCTGTCGGCGGTAAAATCCTCGCCCGAGTGGCAGTTGTTGCAATTAGCTTTACCTATAAACAGTAACCGCCCCCGCGCAGCGGCGGCTGATAGCGCATTATCATCGCCGTTGATATAGCGGTCATAAGGACTGTTTGATGTTTCCAGCGTGCGCTCAAATGAGGCTATGGCCTTCAACAAATTATCTTTGGTGGGTGTTGATTTAAATATTTTTTGAAATGCATCAGCGTAGTATTTATTTGCGTTTAATTTTTTTACGGCATCCTCAATAGGAAGCCCCATTTCTGTAGCCGATGTAATTGGCCCCAATGCCTGTTCCTCAAGCGATGAGGCGCGTCCGTCCCAAAACAAGTGCGGCCGGCCAGATAGATTAGTTAGTCCCGGTGAATTTCTTGATGTAAGATTGCCTTTTATACCTATGCTGAAGGTAGCGGTATCTGCAAATGCAAATTCCGGCTTATGGCATGATGAGCAGCTGATGGTGTTATCGACAGACAGTATGGGGTCAAAAAAAAGTTTCTCGCCCAATTGCTCTTTGGTTTGCACATCATCTTTTGTGCCCACAAAACTCATAAAACCTATCAGCGTGCTGATAGCTACAATAACCAAAAGTATATTTCCTTTTTTCATAACATTATGCATTTAGCTATACTTTACAGGTTAATGTGGGATCTTTGCCGGGGTGCCCAATACACCCCAGCTCATGATCCCTGGGAACCAACCATACAAAATTCTCAAATGCTTTTTTGGCAAAACAATGGCCGTCCGCCTAAACCGGCGGCCCTTGTTTGTTAAATAAAATTTTAATTGATGGAAGTAAAAGCCTTATTGCGCGTTAGCATTAAGGTTTACGTTAATATCAAAATCGTCGTAGATCACCTTATCGCCCAGGTTTTCAAAAAAGTTTTTTGAGCGGAATTTGATGTCATATTTTGTACGATCAACGGTGATCTTTGCATTGGCAACCAGCTTTTTGCCGGCAACAGTTACAGTGGCCGGGAAGCTTACATCATTGGTGATACCCTTAATGGTTAATTTGCCTTTCACATCATATTGGTTTCCGCTTGTTTTTGTGGCCGAGGTAATGGCAAAACTTGCTTTTGGAAATTTTTCGGTATTGAAAAACGTTTCGCTTTTAAGCGTGCTTACCAGTTTGTCGTTCGAGGCCTGGTCGGTAAGATCGGCATCGGTAATGGTGTTGAGGTCGATATCGAAACTGCCGCCTTTAAGCGCGCTGCCTTCAACTGAAAAATTACCGTTGCTCACTTTTACTTCGCCGTTATGATCGCCGGTTGCTTTTTTTGCCGCCCAGGTAAGTTTACTGCTTTCGTTATCAACCTTAAAGGTGGCAACTTTAAATTTCTTGTGGGTTTCTACCGTTTTAATGGTATTGGCTTTCCCTTTTGTAAGCTTAACGCTTTTTATAGCCGATGGTGTGAACGCTGTTAACGATACGAATGCTGTAAATAATACAGCGCCTGATAATTTTGTCATGGTGGGTTTACTGTTTAATTGATTTTTAATAAACCCGGCAAAGCTGTTACCCCCTGCCGGGATCGGTTTAGTTTAGTGATTTATTTTCCTTTTAGTATTTCGTTATTGGTATTGGCAGCATTTGCCTCGTTAGCTGGTGCAGGTTCGGCTATCAGTTCATCCAGTAGTTTGTTAAACTTCTTTTCATAATCTGCGTAGTATTTGCCTGTTACGGTGCCGGTATAGCCTGTATAAATTTCCCGCACATCGCCTTTCCTATCAATAATAATAGTGGTAGGGAACGCTACAAACTTGTTTAAGGCAGGTAGTTTTTGCGATACCAGTTTTTTATCGGCAAGGCCGCCAAATAAAATATCATACTGGATATTGTATTTTTCTTTCAGCTTGCCTAAAGTATACTGGGCGTATTTTAAACTGTCCTTTTGTTCAAAGCCAATAGCAATGGCTTCTACACCGCGGTTATGATTTTTATTGAACCAGGGTGAAAGAAACACGGTTTGATCTGTACAGTTAGGGCACCAGGTACCAACAATTTCAATGATGGTTACCTTGCCTTTATACTTACTATCGCTCAGGGAAACAGACTTGCCGGTAAGATCGGGGAACGTGAAATCAAGCTTTTTGTAGCCCTCTTTCAGGTAGGTCAACTTGTACGGATCAGGCAGTTCGGCCTTATCATCCTTAACGGCATCAAACTTGGTATTGTCATAAATACCCTGTCCAATTTCACCACTCAGCGTACCATCCGCATTGATCTTTCCTTTGTAGATCTTAGGGCTTGGACCGGTAAAACCAGAAAGCTCAAACTCATCGCCCTGTACGGTGCCTTCCAACTCGCGGCTATCGCCGGTTACCTGCATAATTACGCCGGTAAGCTTATTGCCTGTTTGCTTTAATACTGCAATTTTATTGGGCACCTGGTCTTTTGAATAAACTTTCAGTTCCCATTTACCGGTTAGGTTTGCGGCGGGGGCCACATCTTTTCCCGGTTCAACAAAACGGTAGCTTTTACCATACTCTGCAATAAAAGGCAATGAGTTTCCGCGGAAACCGGGTACCAGGCTGCGGTATTCGCCGCTTAGGGTTCCATCTTCTTCTACCTTGGCAACCAATGCAGCATCGTAGGTATTCATTTTTATAAATACCGAATCTTTACCTATTTGCTGTACGTGAAAATTGTCGCGGCGGCTGCCATTAAGCAAGGTAAATACAGCGTGTTGGGCGTCCTTACCTTTAAGCTCAAAATTAAATGGCACCTTGGTTTCGGCCACGGTGAATACACCGCGCCAAACGCCTTCTTTAATAAACTTTATCGGCGGATTTTTATCGGCAGCCAGCGCCGCTGCACCGCTAAACAACAAGCCTACAGACAGGCATTTGAATGAGGTAATTAAGTTGATGGTTTTCATTTTTGTAGTTTATAAGATCAGTTATTAGTTTCCCTGGTGTGTAGCTGGTTGGGCAATAGCGGCTGTTTCTGGAGCAGGCTCGGCTATAAGTTCATCCAATAATTTGTTAAATTTCTTTTCGTAATCTTCGTGGTATTTGCCGGTAACTGTACCTGTGTAGCCGGTATAAATTTCCCTTACATCGCCTTTTCTGTCGATAATGATAGTGGTAGGGAAAGCAATGAACTTATTAAGCGCAGGCAGCTTTTGCGATACCAGTTTTTTATCGGCCAGACCGCCAAAAGCGATATCGTAATTGATGGCATATTTTTCTTTAAGCTTACCAAGCGTGTATTTAGCATACTCCAGGCTATCCTTCTGCTCAAAACCCAGGGCAATGGCCTCAACGCCGCGCTGATGATTTTTGTTGAACCACGGCGAAAGAAACACGGTTTGATCTGTACAGTTAGGGCACCAGGTACCAATGATCTCTACTATAACTACTTTGCCTTTATATTTATCGTCACTTAAAGAAACCTGTTTACCGTCGATACCAGGGAAAGAAAAATCAAGCTTTTTGTAGCCATCTTTCAGGAAGGTAAGTTTATACGGATCGGGCAATTCTACGCGCTCATTTTTGGCGGCATCAAACTTCAGGTTTTTGTAGATCCCGAAACCTTCTTCGCCGCTGATAGAACCATCGGCATTAATTTTTCCCTTTATAATAAACGGACTTGGCCCGGTGAAACCGCTTAATGCAAACTGATCGCCCTGTACCGTTCCTTCCAGTTCGCGGGTATCGCCAACTACGGTCATTACCACGCCTGTAAGTTTGTTGCCGTTTTGTTTTAGTATAGCTATAGAGGCCGGTACCGCATCTTTACTATAGGTTTTAATTTCCCATTTACCGCTTAAATTAGCAGTTGGGGCCACATTTTTGTCGGGCTCAACAAAGCGGTAGGTTTTGCCATATTCGGCTGTGAAGGGTAATGAATTACCACGAAAACCCGGCACCAGGCTGCGGTATTCACCAGTTATAGTATTATCATCGTTAATTTTGGCAACCAGCGCTGCATCATAGGTATTCATTTTTACATAAACCGAATCTTTACCGATAAGCTTAACATGGAAATTATCGCGGCGACTGCCGTTTATAAGGGTAAATACAGCGTGCTCCGCATCTTTACCTTTAAGTTCGAAATTAAATGGTACTTCCGATTCGCTTACGGTGAATACACCGCGCCATCTGCCTTCTTTTATAAACTTAGGTTTTGGGCCTTCATGGGCCGATAAAACACTAACACCACTGAGCAGCAAGCCGGCAGAAAGCAACTTTGCCTTGGTTAAGTAATTTGAAATTTTCATTTTAGTATAAGTTTTAGTTATTGTTAATTGATTTGATGAGAAAATTTGGGCATGAACTATCCAATAAGGCTTAATGAGCCTTTGAAAAATCAGTTATAAAATTTTCGGAATACCGGCGCTAAAACCAGAAAGCACATTGTGCCATACAACAACATCGGTTGATGGTTGCGGATAGCGCCTGCGGCTGTTGATGATGTAATGAATTCATGACTGTTAGTTAATTTATATTTCAAAAGCCTTATTGCCTTTGAAAAAAGTTTAGCACTTATTCCAGATCACTGAAAAGTTGCTATAAGATCATCGAGCTTCCTCTCCCTTATTCTTTATAAATCAACTAATTAATGGTGGGGTTAATTAGAATGGTGTAAAGATAGTAATAAATTTGATATATACAATTATATCTATAGATTTAGTAGTATATTTTTAATTAAAGATGCTTTTGATTATTTCTTATCTTGTAAACCGATAAACATCCTGGACTGTACAGCACACGCCTGTTTTACCACCATAGCAAAGCAACGCACTTAGTACAGCCAGGATGTATATCTTAGTTAAGATTTATTAATACCTGAATTGTAGCAGCGTTTTTAACAATGACAATAACAACAGAAAAGGGTGCCACCATTCTGTTTGCGGGCTATAGTGAATAGATCTGATTTCGGATTCATAAGGTGTTCGCTTTTAAAAACGGTTCAATTGGTGGCTATTGAACTGTATAAAGGTTTTGTTATATAGTATATTACTTTACTGGAATTTTAAATTCAACTTCTTCTGGCGGTAAACATTGCTTGCTGTCGCAAACAAGATAATTAACGGTGCCATTAACAGTTGCAGCTGCCGAGTTTAATTTTACTTTTTGCTGAAATATAACCGATTGCTCAAAATATCCAACGTTGGCTTTAATTGCCGGTTCAAACTTGGTTTGTGGCTTTGGCTCAGTTGTATTGCCTATCAGTGTATAGTTATTATCTTTATTAAACGTTAAGGATGTTTTCAGCTGACTGTCATCGGCTGCATGCTGTGAATATATATGCCAGCCTTTTTCAATGGTAGCCTTCACAAATACAATGGCCTGATCCTTGCCAACTTTTTTAGCGGCGTATGACCATTTTACAGGAGCATGTATTTGCGAAAACGCCGCAGTACTTAATACAATTGATAATGCGGTAAGTATAATTTTTTTCATTGTGAGTGACTTCGGTTTGTAATGTTAATTAAAACTTATCTGAATTTGATAAGGAGGATAAATCTTTTTTTCTCCCCTATCCGGATAAGCAGTAAAGAACTTGTATGATGCAAATATATATTATATTCTATAATTCCTATGGATTTAATAGTATTTTATTTTCTATTTAATGATTCTTCATAATTAATAAACAAATCTCGCTGATTATGAGCATCGTACACTCCACCCTGAATGATGCTTTGCCCTGTAATAGCCGGGGTATTTCCATGCCCTAACGGCCATGAACCTGCAGTATTGGTAATTCCGAAACCGGCATATGAGGCGGCTTTAATGGCAAAATCGGTACAGTTGTTTTTTGAAAGCTGATATTCAAGACCATCGTAATCCTTGGTGAGTTTTAGGATCCTGTTAAACTTTCTTGCGGATATAAACTTCCCTACTACCTCATCCCATTCGTGCGCGTTATCATTTTTAAAGGTACCTGTACAGGTAGGATCCCAGGGCGTTGCAGAAAACAGGTTATCCTTTTTAGGATAAAAGCCAAAAGAAATTGAAACCGAACTTGAATCGGAATTATATTTAATCAACGTTATAAAAGTATGCCCGGTGTTGGCCCAAACAAAAACCTTGGGTTTACCCGGAACCGGCTGCTTTACATGAAAAAGCAAAGCATAAGCCACTGCCTTTTTTCCATCATTAAAAGTATTAACAATACGCTGATAGGTTATGGCTTTACTCTTTTTGGCTTTTTTATTAGGAGGGGTAGGGTCGTTAACAAAAACAGAATCATCCGTAGTGTTGATGGATAAATAGCCAGGGTTAACAGTCACATCCCGTTCGGCGGTATCTGCGGGTATAGTATTCTTTGAATCGGCCGGTTGGTTATTACTGTTGGCCATGGTTTTAAAAAAGCATTTCATAGCTAACGGATACAGGCGCAGGCGGGCAAAAACATTGGCAAGGCGGTAGTATATTTTAACCTTTGCCTCATTATAATTAACCTGGGAATTATTAGCCGAAATTTCTTTTAAATACCCCATGAGCCGTGTCCGACCAACCTTGGTATCCAATTGTGCTTCCATACTTTCTTCGCGGGAAGCCTCGTCCTTACTCATATGATTTGAGGCTGGCAGGCTATTCTCGGCAAAGTCAGCATCGTTGTAGTAACTGCTGGCACGGGCCGATGTATCTGATACAGGTAACTTATAACGCACGGCTGCCGATAGCTGCGCAGTTGCCGGTAAACTATATAAAACGTAACTTATAATTATAAGCGCCTTTATGGAAAGCGCCGTACGGGGGGCAATCATAAAACAGGTAAATTAAATTGAAAATGGAATTTATTACAAAATACTACTGCGGTATGGTTAACAGCAACAACAATGGTATATGGGATGAAAATGAAGAACTACGTTTTTCATACGGTACAAACGTAATAAGATTTTAAATAGTCTACAAATTTAGTAGTATTTATTTTTTAACTTGCGCCATTATGCGTTTTTTATCCAATCCATTAGCTATTATAAAATGAAAGAGTATGCCTTAATAACAGGCGCCAGTAAAGGGATTGGTAGGTCGGTGGCGTTGCAGCTGGCGCAAAAAGGCTATAATTTATTATTGGTGGCCCGTACCGAAAGCGAACTACAGTCCTTATCCACCTTACTAAAAGCCGAACATGCTGTAAACGTTGAATACCTGCCGGTCGATCTTTCAAAAGCAGGTGCCGCCGGCGATGTGGCCGGCTGGGTAAAAAAGCTGAATGTACCATTGACCATATTGGTAAACAACGCCGGCTATGGCCTTTGGGGCAATTTTGATGCGCTTGATGCAACACAACAAATGGATATGGTAAAGGTTAATATAAACGCCGTAGTTGAACTTTCTCATTATCTTTTGCCCGTTTTAAAATTGCAGCAGCAGGCATATATACTAAATGTATCCAGCACGGCGGCTTACCAGGCTGTACCTACGCTGGCAATTTATGCGGCCACAAAAGCATTTGTGTTATCATTTAGTAGGGCTTTACGGTTTGAATTAAAGGATTCCACGATATCGGTAAGCTGCCTTTGCCCCGGTCCTACTGATACCGGCTTTGCACACGCCGCCGGGATGGATGCCCTGGCAGAGCTGGCCGCCAAATTTAACATGGCCGCCAATGATGTTGCCGCCATTGGTCTGCGTGGTATGTTTAAAAAGAAGGCAGAAATTGTACCGGGCTTTTTAAACAAACTTTCGGCAGTTGCTGCAATACATAGCCCCAAAGCTTTTATTGAGCGTATTACGGCCGGACTTTACAAGCACTAAAAATATTTTCACAAAAATTTGTTTGATTGCAAAGTTTACATACATTTGTAATATCTACTAAAAAGATAGATTTAATATACATTGAATAATCAACGCCACATATCATTTGCACTTACCATGCGAATGCCCTTTTGCCAAAGGGTCATGTGCAGCTGTTGTTGTTAATTTCTCCGGGAGCTAACCCACTTTTCCAAAACCGTTTATAAACGGTTACCATTTTTTCAACCTTTTATTCCACCAAGTTAATCAGTACATTTTTATGGCAACCTCATATCAAAAATTCACCTTAGGCGAAACAATTACTCCCGAACAACAGCACTTTTTTAACCAGCATGGTTTTATACACTTTACCAATTTTATTAAGCCCGAAACCGTGGCAGATATCATTGAAGCATCTGAACAGGTTCAGGAAAACTGGATTACAAACAAGGTTGAAAAGGTAAATGGCGTACCCGTAAAATACGGTAAGGATTTGAATGGCTCGCCTATCGTGCAGCGCTTTGCGTTCATTAACCAGCATCACCCCACGCTTAATGAATTTACGAATGATCCCAGGTTCAACACTTTACTTAACCTGATAGGTGATGGCGCACGTTTGGGCACCGATGAAAAGGACGGAATGGTATTTAACCACTACGTAAACGGCCCCGAAAGCAGTTTCACCAAAATGGGCTGGCACACGGATGGCCTGCGCGATATCTTCCACGGATCGAGGTTAAACCCAATGCTTAATGTTGGCATTCACCTGAGCACTTTAAAGTCAGAAAATGGCGGCCTGCGGATCTTGCCCGGCACACATCAGCAAAACCTTTACCAAATGCTTTTCCGCAAAAAATATTTTCTTGATCACGATACAGATGAAAACGAGGTTGCCATTACTCCTACAGCCGGTGACCTTACCATACATGATGGTCGCCTATGGCACCGTGTGGCACAATCAACGGTAATTGGTGAGGAAAGCCGTCGTCGCGTTATCTATATACCCATTATAGCGGGTAAGTACGAGCCTAAAACAGCCGATAGCCCGACCGCTTTTTATCAACGCTTTGCAGGCATCGTTAAATAAGATATCATGTTAATAGCTCTATTTATCGGTTACCTTGCACGCACTGGAAAACTAAATACTCTCAAAGCTTTCTTTAGAGATAAAGTTATGGCTAAAGTATACATTCGTAATACTATTGCCTAAGCGTTAACCTGTTAAAATCCCGCAATCTCCTGTCAGTAAAATATTCCGATTTTAAATAATCAGGATTAGCCCTGCATTATTTTCGATAAAATCGATTAGTATATAAAATCTATAGTTTTAATATACTATACTTGTAAAACCATTGTCAAAATTTAAAATCAAACATAATTTAAGCATAAACCAACTACTACTAAAATGCCCGATCAAAAACCAAAACAAACCGCCCTTGGCGACGTAGCCGCCCGGCAGCTGGCGGTAGCAACCCGCACCGTTCCGCAATTATCAACCATTACGCCCCGCTGGTTAACCCATTTACTGAACTGGATTCCGGTTGAGTCTGGCGTGTACAGGTTAAACAAAGTGGTGGATGCAAACAATGTTGAAGTTGACTGCTCAAACCGCGATGAACGCGAGCTGCCATCAACCTTTGTTGATTACGAAGAAAACCCGCGCGAGTACAATTTAAGCGCCGTAAACACGGTTCTTGATGTGCATACCCGCGTATCAGACCTATACAGCAAGCCTTACAACCAGATCAGCGAGCAACTGCGCCTTACTATTGAAATTGTTAAGGAAAGACAGGAAAGCGAACTTATCAATAATACCGAATATGGTTTACTGAGCAGCATAGCCCCATCGCAAAAAATCAAAACAAGGCTTGGCCCCCCTACCCCGGATGATTTGGACGAACTGATAACCAAAGTTTGGAAAGAGCCGGGATTTTTCCTGCTGCACCCGCTGGCTATAGCAGCCTTTGGCAGGGAGTGTACCCGCCGTGGTGTACCACCGCCAACAGTATCACTTTTTGGTTCGCAGTTTATAACCTGGCGTGGTATCCCGCTAATTCCGTCTGACAAATTACCTATCGTAAACAATAAATCTAAGATCATTTTAATACGCACGGGCGAAAGCCGCCAGGGTGTGGTTGGTTTATACCAACCAGGACTTCCCGGCGAGCAGTCACCTGGTTTATCGGTGCGCTTTATGGGCATCAACAACAAAGCCATTGCATCGTACTTAGTGTCGCTGTATTGCTCACTGGCTGTTTTGGTTGATGACGCTATTGCTGTTTTAGAAGATGTTGATTTAGGTAATTACCATGAGTACAAATATTAATAACGATAACTTGCCCAGCCCGCAAGAGCTTGAAGCACTGGCAAACCAGCTGTTTAAAGCCGGGCCGGGTGGCTTTTTAAGTGAACTGCCTTCACAAAAAGGTGCAGATATATTTTCGATAGCGCCGGATATTAGTTTGTTTAATACGAGTGCGCCGGTCAATGCCCCTGCTCAACAGGCACCGCCGAGCACAATTGGCGGCGGCGGTATATCACCATCTGCGGTAAACCAGGGTAATGCTGTAAACTTGCAGGATCCGCAAACGAGTTTTGCCGATCCTAATTTGAGTAGCCAGTCGCCCTCATTATCCCCGGCAACGGGATATAGTCAGCCTGCTTTTGGTGGTCAGTTGCCAGTGCAGCTAAATGGCGATTATGAATCTTATCTGAAGAAAACAGACCTTATTCCTGATGTTTTGCTCAGGCAAAACTTTGGGGTTGAGCAGTTATCTGCTGCTCCGCAAGATCTGTTTCATCTGCCTTATCAGCAGGATCAGCATTTCGATACCGAGCTTAAAAAAGTGCTGGAGCAGATCAGCACGTCGGCACCTGGATCGTCAGGCATTTTCAATGGTGCGCCCACAACTACAGCGGTACCGTTTTATTTTTTAAACGATACCCATGGTTTACCCGCCGTAAAAGCCGATAAGGCCCAACCATCCAAAGCTGGGATAAGCGGTATCATAACCCCGCCATTCGATGTAAATATTATAAGGCGTGATTTCCCGATATTACAGGAGCAGGTAAACGGAAAACAACTGGTATGGCTGGATAATGCTGCTACAACTCAAAAGCCTAAACAGGTTATCGATCGTATCAGTTATTTTTACAAGCACGAAAACTCCAACATCCATCGCGCAGCGCATGAGTTGGCGGCGCGTGCTACCGATGCTTATGAAGGGGCCCGTAAAAAAGTACAACAATTTTTAAATGCCGGCTCCATTAACGAAATTATTTTTGTGAGGGGCGCAACCGAAGCCATTAACCTGGTGGCTAAAAGCTGGGGCGATCAAAACCTAAACGCAGGCGATGAAATTATTGTGAGCCATCTGGAGCACCATGCCAACATCGTTCCGTGGCAGCAACTGGCGGCTAAAAAAAGCCTGAAAATAAAGGTTATCCCGGTAGATGATGACGGACAGGTACTTATTGACGAGTATGTAAAACTGCTTGGCCCAAGAACCAAACTGGTTTCATTTACCCAGGTATCAAACGCATTGGGTACTGTTACCCCGGCCGCGCAAATTGTACAGCTGGCCCATTTGGCCGGTGCAAAAGTGCTGGTTGATGGTGCACAATCGGTATCGCATATGCCGGTTGACGTACGGGCCCTGGATGCTGACTGGTTCGTATTCTCGGGTCATAAAGTATTCGGACCAACTGGTATCGGTGTTTTATATGGCAAGGAATATCTCCTTAATGAAACCCAGCCCTGGCAGGGAGGTGGTAATATGATCAAAGATGTAACCTTTGAACACACCCAATACCATGATGCCCCAGGCAGATTTGAGGCCGGTACCGGTAATATTGCCGATGCCGTAGGCCTTGGCGCGGCTATTGACTACGTAACCAGGTTGGGCATGCCGCTTATTGCACAATATGAGCATTACCTGTTGGTATATGCAACCCAACTTTTAAAGGAGGTTAAAGGTATACGCCTTATAGGCACAGCGCCGGAAAAGGCAAGTGTACTATCATTCGTACTTGATGGTTACAAAACCGAGGATGTTGGCGCGGCATTAAACCAACAAGGTATTGCTGTACGTTCCGGGCATCATTGTGCCCAGCCTATTTTACGGCGGTTTGGGGTAGAGAGTACCGTGAGGCCTTCGCTGGCATTTTATAATACCTGCGCCGAGATCGACTTACTGGTAAATACGCTTCATAGCCTTAAAAGATAAGCCTTTACATGAAAGATGATAAATTCGACAGCTTTATAGAGCTGCTCTATCAAACTCATAGGGCCGAGTGGGAAGCTACACCGTCTATCCGCGATTGCGTGGGTTGGCTGTCTGATTTATTTGAATTTTTGTTTCCGAACAACCGCTCCAATAAATTATCTATCTATGGCGGGCACCTGAAAAAAAATCAGATCGACCTGGAGAATATTTTATTGAGCTACCTGGATTCGCGCGATATCGACATTCAAAAAGCTGTTAACCTGTTTTACGATTCGCTGGACGAAATTTATCAAAATCTGCGGCTTGATGCGTCCCTGATATACGATAAAGACCCGGCCGCGACAAGTGTGCATGAGGTTATCGTATCGTACCCCGGTTTTTATGCCATAGCGGTTTATCGCATAGCAAATAAGCTAACGCAAGCCGCTATACCCATATTGCCACGCATTCTGAGCGAACACGCCCACGGAAAAACTGGGGTTGATATTCACCCCAAAGCTACCATTGGCGTACCGTTTTGTATAGATCACGGAACCGGGATTGTAATTGGGGCCACCACCATTATAGGCAAATATGTTACTATTTATCAAGGTGTTACATTGGGTGCATCCCAGGTGAGCAAGGAGCTTTCCGAAACCAAACGACATCCAACAGTAGAGGACAATGTGATTATTTATGCCCGCAGCACCATATTAGGCGGGCGAACACTAATTGGCCACCACAGCATAATTGGCGGCAGTGTGTTTTTAACAAAAAGCGTTCAACCCTATTCGCATGTTTTTAATACCCACCAATTAAGGATCGAAGTAAAAGAGGGAGTTCAATAACATTTAAATTATCATGGTTTCTAAACTCAGCTCGGCAGAAATTGTACATTTCTTAATTATTCTTTTAATCATCCTGGTACCGGCCCGCCTGCTTGGCGAACTATGCCGCCGGTATAAGCTACCTGCTATTATTGGCGAAATTTTCGCGGGTATTATTGTTGGCCCCACCTTGTTGGGACTTGTTTTTCCAGATCTGTTTAAAGGCATCTTTCTATCAACCCCGCATGCTTTTGAAGCGTTTGACGGTATAGCCAATATTGGCATTATATTGTTGATGTTCATAGCCGGATTTGAGGTTGATTTAAAACAGATCCGCGAGAATGGTAAACAGGCTATCAGCATTAGCCTTACGGGCATCATTTTCCCTTTTGCTATTGGTTTTGCCACCGTGTGGTTCCTGTTTCAAAGTCATTTTGCAAATGGCTTTAATAACCAGTTGGTTACTTCGCTGTTCTTTGGTACTGCCTTGTCTATTACGGCACTCTCGGTAATCACCAAAATATTGCTCGATCTGGATATTTTAAATACACGGATAGGCAATATTGTGCTCACAGCCGCCATGGTTGATGATTTTTTGGGTTGGATCTTATTTTCCGTCATCATCCAGCTCATGAACGTAGGCAAGGAAGAAGCGTCATTTTGGTCGGTAACAATAGTTGTGCTTTACGCCATTTTTATGCTCACCGGCGGGCGTTGGTTAATTCATAAATTATTGGCTTTTGCCGGTAAAAGTCATAAACAAGGCAGGGTGATAACCATGGCTGTTTGCCTTTGCCTTATAAGCGCCTGTGTTACCGAAAGTCTTGGCGTTCGGGGTGTGTTTGGTGCTTTTTTGGTGGGTATTGGTATTAACGATTCGGAATATTTCACGGAAAAGCACAAACACGTTTTGCATCAGTTTACCATTAACGTACTGGCCCCATTGTTTTTTGCTTCGGTTGGATTAAGGCTTAATTTCATCGCAAACTTTAATCTGGAGGTGGTAGCAATTATACTGTTTATTGCCTGTATTGCAAAGCTATTAGGTGCAGGTATTGGCAGCGCTATGAGCGGCATGAATAAGAACGAATCCATCGCAGTAGCCTTCGGGATGAACGCAAGGGGTTCGCAGGAAATTGTTTTAGGTTTGCTTGCCCTGCAGGCAAAGATCATTAGCGAACCCGTGTTTGAAGGATTGGTGGTGATGACCGTAGTAACCATGATCATCTCGGGGCCTATTATGAAATACTACTTTTTAAAGGAGCAAACAAATAACGTTTATATCCCTCCTGATAACGTAAAAGTGCTGCAATAACGCAGTCCCGTAAAATTTTAAAACCCTGATTTTAAGCAGATAGATAAATAAGCAGCCGAAGGGTTTCTATGAAACGGTCGGAAATTATATATTTGCAGGCACAAAGCCAATCTGATGATTGGCTTTTGCTTTTTACAAATACCAACGCGAAAGTAGCTCAGTTGGTAGAGCACGACCTTGCCAAGGTCGGGGTCGCGAGTTCGAATCTCGTCTTTCGCTCCAAACCTTCCTGTTAACCCGGGAAGGTTTTTTTTGATTTCTTTTATCGAGATATGGATATTTTATATATTTTTAAAGTATCTTTTTTACAACCTATATGTTTAATCTATTAATTGCAGCAGTTCTTTTGCTTTTTATTGCTCATGTAGTTCTCCTCATCGCTTCGTTTACCGGGACCAAATTTGCCACTTCACGTTATTTTTATTCGCATTTAACTTTATGGCTTACGGGTGGGGTTATATTTATAGCGGCCCTGCTTTACAGCGGTACAAATCAATCTGGCTTTCTTGATTATTTTAGTACACCGTTAAGAAAAGGAATGATTTTGGTGGTGACTTTCGCGGTTTCATTGGTTGCCCATAGCATCATAACATTTGGCGTGCTGCCGCTGATAAGGAAAAGTAAAAGCTTTTAAATCACCAGTACTATTACCTATCTCCCTGATAATATCCATAAATAGCCCGCGATATACTATCTTTGCACTATGCATAAGGCGCTGGTAAAGCTTCTTTTAATTCTTTTCCTGTTTACGGCTATTGATCCGGGAGCTTATGCTACTGTGCCCGAAAATACCGGCAACAAGCAGCAGGTAAGCGTTACATCATATGCACATGACCTGTCGAAGATAAAGATCGGGCACCAGCGTACGGTAGTTGAAATGCCCGACTACGGCTTTGCAAAACCGCTATGGGTTGCAGACCTTGCCGGCTGGCAGCTTAATTTTGCTACCCACTGCCATAACTTATTCCTGCAAACCCGTACTGGCACGTTTTACCGTGTGCTTCATTTCCGAAAACTGCTTTTCCCCGCGCATTTCTTCAGGTAAATAGATTTCTGTACCGAATTATTACAGGCGCAACAGCGCAATTTATTTACCATTAATTTTTACAACATGAACGATGCTGCAGAGAACGGCCTTATTATTGGCGTTCTGCTTACTATTATATTTATACCTGTTTACGTGGCTGTGCGTAATGCCCGCCTTCAAAAAAAGAAAAGGATCAACGATGAGTTAACTAACGTTCAGGCAACTCACCAACTGTTTTTTTCAGTTACCGATCACCTGGATTCTTTTGCGCTGGCTTTGGATCAGGATAAAAAGATGATTGCACAAATTCCGTTTAACCCGACCGAAGCCGTACTTATCAACCTGAAAGAGATCAGTAACTGCTGGCTGCAGGAAAAAAAACAGGGCAAGGCCGTGCAATTGCTGCAACTACAACTTCGCAATAAAGACGGACATACTGTTAATCAGATCGTTTTTTATAAACAGTATGTAGATAATGAGCAAAACCTGAAACAAACCCAAAAAATAGCCGCCCAATGGGAAACCCTCATTAAAAGGCTTATTTAATAACATTTGCAGTTAATCCCTTTCCATACCAGGAAAGGGATTTAACAAACCCGCCCGTCAGGATTATTTAAGATACTGCACGTGATTTCGGAACGCTTATCGGCATAATATTATATTTGCTGCAAAACCACTAATTGCCCAACGTATGAAAATGGCAGCAATTCCATCATTATACAAAACGGCAAAGCTTTGGTTGAAAGAAAGCATCTAATATGTTCCATATTGCCATTTGGGTTATATCTTTTTTAGCTATTGCCGGTGTCATTATTCGCCCGTTTAAAGTAACCGAAGCTATTTATGCGGTAACGGGTGCCGTGGTGTTACTTATATTCAAACTTATTTCGCCTGCCGACGCCCTAACCGGGATCACCAACGGGCTGGATGTTTATCTGTTTTTAACCGGGATGATGCTGCTTGCCGAAACAGCACGCGAAGAAAAACTTTTCGACTGGCTGGCGGCACATGCCACAAAAATGGCAAAAGGCTCGGCCAACAGGCTATTTCTGCTCATTTATTTGGTTGGTGTTGTGGTAACTACTTTTTTATCAAATGATGCCACAGCCGTTGTACTTACACCCGCAGTAGCCGCGGCTGTAAAAGCAGCCAAGGTTGAAAAGCCACTCCCTTATTTACTCATCTGCGCGTTTATTGCTAATGCGGCTTCATTTGTTTTGCCAATTTCAAACCCGGCAAACCTGGTTATATATGGCAGCCACATGCCGCCACTATTAAAATGGCTTCCGCAATATATCCTGCCATCTATAGCTGCAATTGTGGTTACATATGTATTGCTCCGCTTTACGCAGCGCAGGGCACTCAACCAAAAAATTGAAAGTGATATTGCCATTCCCAAACTATCACAGGGCGGAAAAACAGCCATTATCGGCATTTTAATAACGGCTGTTATCCTGTTGGTATCGTCGGGGTTAGACATTCAATTGGGGTTGCCAACGGCCATTACGGGTGTGCTAACATCGGCCATTGTTATTTTGCGGGCCAAAAAAAATCCATGGATAGTTGTAAAGGGAGTTTCATGGTCGGTACTGCCGCTTGTTGCAGGATTATTTATCATTGTAGCCGCATTGCAAAAAACCGGATTAATTGAAACGCTTACCGTCATACTGCACAATAGCGCGGCAACATCTACCAGTGCAACAGTTTGGGGCAGCGGATTAATCGTAGCGTTCGCCTGCAACCTGTTGAATAACCTGCCAGCGGGATTAATTGCCGGAAACGTGATACAGGCAGGCCATATAAACGAAACTATAAAAAGCGCAGTGCTGATAGGTGTAGATCTGGGGCCAAATTTATCTGTCACGGGTTCGCTGGCAACCATTTTATGGCTGGTGGCTTTACGACGCGAAAATCAAACTATAAGTACCTGGACGTTTTTAAAACTCGGCTCACTGATCATGACAGTGGCGCTGCTATTGGCCATAGCTGCTCTTTTTATTTAACTGTTTAAATAGGAATCGCTCCTAAAAAGCGGTTATAGATAAAAATACACCACCGCTCATAAATTTATTGGCCAGTTTGGGAACATCGTAAACCTTATTTCCTACAAACTTTGTGTTTGTGGTTGTGTAGGATGAGCCATCTTCATAATAGTACGTGTCCGACCCATTATCCTGCAAATAGCCGTACTTCCAGGTACCACCACCTACCCGGTACTCAAGGCCGATGTAAAAACCCGGCGTTATAGCTACACGTTTTTTCTTTCCGATATTAATACCCAGGTGGCTCAGGTAGTTTTTACTGTATAAACCTATAAATGTGGCGTTATAATTCAACTGCATATCCTTGCCCAACTCATCTGGCGATAGCTCATAATTTACTGGTGCAAGCGTTTTACTAACAACACTTTGCCCTCCAACTTCAAAATTAAGAAACGACACCAGGGGACTTTGATCAGCTGTCAGTTTCCGCCCTGCATAAAAACTGTAGGTAACAAAATCGCCTGAGCCGGCTGCAACGCGTATACCCGCGTTAAACTTTTTATAAACCACTCCAATATCAGCATTGCCGCTCACGTTGTTATTATATTTTTTATTGTAGTTAAGCTGTGTCCACCTGTCAAAGGCACTATTATCAACCACCGGGATACCGGCGCCTAATGAAAAGGTGAAATAAGTATCCCTGGGATTCTGATCAAATTGGGCATAGGAGCTTTTAGCCGTAACGAAGAATAAAAGCAGGAGTAAGATTTTTTTCATGACAGGTTTTTAAGATTTGATACAAAACCAGCCTATTGGTTTAATCAGCATCAATATATATTATATACTTGCTAACGGCGAATAATAAATGACAGATAAACAACAAGGCCAATGAAATATCAGCGCCGAAATTCGGTTTATCTATAACCTTACTATCATAAAATTAATAGTTTTACCGTATGAAAAAATCTATCCTGCTATTTGTATTTACACTGGCTTGTTCAGTGGGGTTTGCTCAAAATTTAAAAACAATGAAATGGTACAGTAAACCGGTTAAGTCGGCCGTTGAAGGTCAATCATTAAAAATGACCGTAGACCCCGGTACGGATTACTGGCGGATAACGCATTACGGTTTTATCAGGGACAATGGCCCTTTCTATTTTACAGAACAAACCAGCGACTTTGAGGCCAGTGTAAAAATCACGGGCGCTTACAAAGAGTTGTTTCACCAGGCCGGCCTGATGATAAGGATCGATAACAAAAACTGGATAAAAACCGGGATTGAATATGTAGACGGCGTTCAAAACGTAAGCGCTGTTGTTACCCGCGAAGTATCTGATTGGTCGGTAGTACCACGACATGACAGCCCTAAATCAGTGTGGCTAAAACTAAAACGCCAAAGAGATTTTGTAGAGATAAAATACTCGTTCGATGGTATAAAATTTGACATGCTGCGCCTGGCCTATTTCCCGCCAAAGGTGAAAGCCATGATAGGCATGGTTGCCGCCGCACCCGGCAAACAACATTTTGATGTTACTTTTGAAGACTTTAAAGTGCAACCTATTAAATAACTACATTCAATATATAACAAAGCCTCGCCGTATAATTACAGCGAGGCTTTATTGTTTTACAACTAAGCTACTTTTTGATATTTCTTCCGTAATAAACATCGGCCGGGATGTGGTTTCCAGCATAAACCCGGGCCAGGATGCTGTACATGGCAGGGTCGTAAGTTTTAATATCCTCGGCCGATTGCACTTTTACCGTACCATCGTTAAATTCAAAGTTGGAGAAAAACCACCATTGCGTACTTTCGGCCCAATATTCGGCAACGGTATTAATGGCGTACTCGCCTTTATACATACCTTTTTCCTTGGCGGCTTTGTAGGCTGCTTCAATCTCCTGCAATAAAGCAGGATCTGCTGCGCTCATGGCACTCATAATATTGTGACTAAACTCGTGCACCAGGATATTTTCGCCGTAATATTTTGTGCCGGGATAGCCGAGGATATTTTCTTCGGCGCATGATGTAATGTTACCGCCCATGCCCCGAGCCCGGTTATTCCAGTATTGTTTATCGGTCATGGAGGCGATGCCACCGGGTTTGTCGTACTTCTCGCGTTCGCCGGGGGTAAGCCTCCTATCGTCGCGTGTTGGCTTTTTCCAGTCGCTGCGTTCTGGCAGATCTGTTTCCATTTCGGTTTGTGCCATAATTAACAAGCGCGACCTTCGCCTCACTAATTCCTTCCGTATATCCGGCCGGTTAAGCAGCATATAATTGATCACATCCCGCGCAACAAGTAATGCAGTATTGGGCACTTTTTCTGACGATACAACAGGGATACCATAAGCATCAGCATATTTTTTATAAAAAGGATTGAGCCCCAATGCTGCAGGCGGAGCCGTTATCATCAGCGAATCGAAATTGGTGATCAGCGCACCGGCCGGAGAACCTTGCTGGGCAAAGGCAATTTTGTTGGTAAAAAGCATCCCTGTAGCAATGAGAACGGCACATACGAGTTTACCGGTTTGATATTTTATGAGCATAGGTGGCGATTATTAGTGATAACTAAAATTACCCAACAGCATGCAATAATCACACATAAAACTTGGCCAATGCTTTGCAAATTTTAGCCAATAAGCCATTGGCAGGTTTACGCGAAAAGCGGGAAGTATTGTTTACTTAAATGGTTCAAACCTTTCGAGGTCATTCAGAGTTGATGAAGGAAATGAGACTTAGAGCATGTTAATTAAACAATCTTGTTGTTAACAGCGTATGAAAGTGCTTCTACGATATTATTTACACCTAAACGCTCAAAAATGCGTCTTCTGTAATACTTAACCGTATCAGAGGCAACAAATATTTTTTCTGCAATTTGGTCAATTGTTAATCCTTGTGCATGCAGCCGCAATATCTCTACCTCTCTTTTCGTGAGTTTAGGTTTCTCATATTTACGCCAAACATTATTTTCTATACTTAGTTCCCAGGTTTCGTCTGTGCCTTGTTTATGAATACAAATGTTACCTGCCTTTTTATGATGCGAAATAGAAACGATGCAGATCGCTTTCCACATTTTTTTATCGTTTGTCAAAAATAACGGAGTAAGCTTGTGATTGATGAGAACATGCTTGCCATCCTTATTAACCAAGTGAAAGTCATAAGTTATGCTATACATTTTTTTCTCATTCCCGGGCAATTTTTCAAAGAAATCAAATCCTGCCTCATTAATCAGATTCAACAATTCCAAATCGTTTTCGGGAACATTCTTAAAATAGAACCCATATCCCATATTCAACACTTCCTCAGGTGAATGCCCACATAAGAATAAAGGATTTTCCGAAACATACTCAAAATTCATCTTTTCATAATCAATCACATATAAGCTTTCGTAGGTTAGCCTGGCAAAAGACTTTACGACTTCCAGATAATCTTGTTGTTGATTATAATCTTCTTTTGATATTTTCCCGAGCCTATTCTTGGTAAGCAGGCTTGAATTAACACTATTTGTCATTTGCCGAATAACTTAAGGCCAAATTTACACTAAAGTGTAGTCTTTGAGAATGTTTTTGTGCCCACTTTTGTACGAAAACAACTTTTGTATTATGAAAAAACAATCCGAATTAAGTTTAGCGGAATTGACTAAGAGAGAAACAACATTAAAGAGTGTCTTGATAGCATTAATTATATTGGGTGTCCTCGTTGCTTTCGTCTTATACTTTCTTAAAGCCAAATTTGTTTTATTTATTCCGGCATTGGTGCTGCCAATCACCTGGCTACCCATCTTCATTTCATTAAAATCGGTAAATGATGAATTAAGATCGCGAAGTTCAGAAAGGCCTGCAGATCTCTAACCTTTATACTTAGTAATATGACTAATTGCAAAAACTGCAGTAATATGGTCAACGGCAACTTTTGTTGTAATTGTGGCCTACCCGTGCAAATTAAAAGGGTTGACTGGCATTATGTCCTACACGAAATTCAGCATGTTTTACATTTCGATAAAGGAATCTTATATACCGTAAAAGAGTTGTTGATCAGGCCCGGACAAAACATCAACGTGTTTATTGCCGATAACCGTAGCAGGCTAATTAAACCAATTCTATTTATCATTATCACTTCATTCACCTATACAATAATCGATCATTTTTTTCATATCGAACAAGGGTACCTTGATTATAGAGAGACGAAAAAAACTACCCTAAGCATAATCTTCAACTGGGTTCAAAACCATTATGGTTATGCCAATATAATCATGGGCACTTTTATTGCCTTTTGGCTAAAACTTTTTTTTAATAGGTACAGCTACAATTTTTTTGAAATATTAATTCTATTGTGTTTTGTGATGGGAATGGGCATGTTGATTTTTTCTGTTTTTGCAATTATTCAAGGGATAACTCATTTTAACTTGATGAGTGTTGCGGGCATAATTGGATTTGGTTATTGCACATGGGCTATAGGGCAGTTTTTTGACAAGAAAAAAACTGTAAACTTTATCAAAGCATCTGCTTCTTATATCTTAGGAATGATAACATTTATGGTAACTGCAATTCTTTTGGGAACGTCAATTGACTTGATAATAAAACATTGAAAAATATGGAAAGGAACAAGACACCCTCATTTACTTTGAGCATTATAGCAATCATTTTAGGTGTAACATTATTTAAGCAATTTGATTTTGAAAATTTAAAATTTGAGAAACCATGGCTAGCAATTGTTTACATAATTGTTTTTGTAACCTCAATTTATTTTCTAATCAAGAACTTTAAAAATAAATAACAACAATCAACATCAGTTTGGCGATGAATAGCATAGAAGTGGCTTCCTGCGTGATCTGAGAAATTTATGTAAGTGACTGACAACTAAGTTTAAATCGCCCCCTTGTACACACATCACTATTATCACACAACTATCATGAATAAGCAGCTGTAAAACATTTTACGTATCTCTTGGTTTAAAATTTGGTTTCGTTATGTTAGCGGAAAATTACCTGTATAAGAAATTGAATTTTAAACATTTATCATATCACACATTGCAAAATAGCGCTTATAGTACCAGATGTTCTATATTATTGAAGACTTTATTATTGGCCATTTTTGTTGGAGCTAATACTTTTGCCTTCAGCCAGGAAAAAACTCATGCCGATTCCGTTAAAGCTGATTCTGCACGCGCTGCGGCCATAAAACTCCAAAAGCATAATGATAATTTTAGCAAACAGTATGATATTGGCAACCTGTTTAATGCAGTTTTCCATCCAAACAAAAAACCCGATTCCATAAAAAAAACGTCATCGGGTATCACCGTTATCCCCAATATTGCTTCTAACCCAACCATAGGCTCTCAAATAGGTATTAAGGCCGTAGCCGGTCGGAAATTGGGTAGCGATCCTACTACCCTCCTATCTGTCGCCGCAACATCGGCTTCTATTACCACCAAGGGGATCATCTATTTTTACATCAACCATAATATATACACCCCCGGCAACAAATGGAATTTACAGGGAAGTATTATAGTCGCCAAAACTGTATCGCCAGATTATGGTATCGGGATTGGTCGCGGAGTAAATGATACCGAAGAAGATCATGTACTCACCAACCCCGAGCGTAAAGGCCGCGCCCTGCATTCCTTATATTTCAATTTCAGGGAAAAGGTGTATAAGGAAGTGGAGAAAAACCTTTTTGTTGGGGCAGGATTATCGCTTGATATCCGCAAAAAGATCGAAGACCGGGCCGATACATCGGGCAAGCTCACCCCCTATAATATTTACAACGAGCGCAACGGATTTAAGGGCGATAGCTACAGTGCAAACGGATTTCTTTTTAACGTGCAGTATACCACCCGTGATAACCAGAACCGGGCTTACAAAGGTATTTATGCCGATGCTGGTTTTAGGGTTAACCAAACCTGGATAGGCAGTACCAAAAGCGCTGTGCAGTTCACTACCGATTTCAGAAAGTATTTTAGCCTGTCGAGCAGTCATCCAGAGCATGTTATAGCGATTTGGAACTGGGGATCATATTTATTGAGCGGTACCTTGCCCTATCTTGAATTACCCGGAACAGGCAGGGATGGGAGTTTCCGCAGTGGGCGCGGTTACGTAGCCACCTATTTTAAAGGAACACAATACAACGATTCGGAAATTGAATACCGTTTCCCTATCCTGAATAACAAATTCCTGAGCGGGGTAGCTTTCTTCAGTATGCAAACCGCTAATGACGACTTAGGTACCAAACTTTTCCAGGTATGGCAGCCAGGCGGCGGCGGCGGCTTACGTGTGCTGTTTAACAAAGCTACGCGTACCAACTTATGCCTTGATTATGCCTGGGGTAAATATGGCTCAAGAGGCTTCTTTTTGGGATTGAACGAGGCTTTTTAAACATCCTTCAGGGTGCCCAAAGTTTAAAACCTCCAATTTAATGAGCGAACAACCGTCATTAATGAGTATACGCCATAAGATATAGGCAAATTATTGCTTTACTTTGTTATAGTGGGTAAATTACATGTGATATCCACCCGGCATTTGCGTATGAAAACTTGGCTTGCTTGCTTTATTTTGATGTTGTGCGGGTTTCGCGCTGCCGGTCAAGTTTTTCCTGATATAAAATTCAACCAGCTTACCGTAAAAGACGGCCTTAGCACCAATGCCGTAAAATGTATTTACGAAGATAATAACGGCATTATGTGGATAGCCACCTCAAAGGGGCTAAACCGCTACGATGGTACCGGTTTTGAGGTTTACCACCATATTGAAGATGACAGTACCTCTATTTGCAATGACGCACTCAATTATGTCACCGCCGATCCCGAGCACCAATTATGGGTGAGCACAATAGGCGGTTTATCCCGGTTTAATCCAAATACAGGCAAAGCCGTTAATTACATACATAGCGCTACCGATAAAAACAGCTTAGCCACCAACGAAAAATGCATCCCCTACTTTGACAGCAAGGGCCGCTTATGGATTGCCACCGGGAACGGCGTACAACTGTTTGATTACAAAAATAACCAATTCACCACCTATAATGCGCCGCCTATAATTGGCCCGGACGCAGAGCACGTTTACAATTATTTTAACCTGATAAGAGAAGATACTAAACACCAGTTATGGGCGCTCAGTGCGTTTGGTATGTACCTCATTGATGAGCGGGCGCATAAACTGGTACTATATAACCAACACGCCGCAGATCTGAACCTCGCTTTTCACCAAACTGCCGACGGCACTATTTATTTAGGGCAATTAAAGGGTGGCCTTAAAAAATTCATTCCGCAGCAAAGCTTGTACCAACAGGTGATCAGCAAGCTCTCAAATGCGCCTGATGGGAAGGTAAATGATATTGCCGAATGGCGGGATGACAACAATAATAACTGGCTTTGCATTGGTGCCAGCGGCGGGTTGGGGCTTATAGATCTGAAAAGTGGGCAGATAAGGGAGTACGGTTTTGACAATTTAAACACCTCGTCGTTACATGCCTTTTATGTATATCAAATTACTAAAGACAGGCAAAACCGGCTGTGGCTATCAACAGATAATGGCATCAACATTATAGACCCTAACCTGCAGAATTTTGAAAACCTGCCGCTGTACCAGCAGCTGCAATTAAACAATCCCAAACTGTTCGGCTTGCCCAATAATATGCTGGAGGCCGACGGTAAATTTTACCTGACCAGCTATTACGCCAAAGGCGTGTATGTGTTTGATAAAAACTGGCGTTTGCTTAAACATATTTTACAGGTGCCTGAAAACTCAACCAGCGCGCTCAGCAAATCAATAAATAGCATTTATAAGGACGATAAAAGCAACCTGTGGTTCAGTACTGATTCGGGCCTGGTAAAACAAAGTGGGAACAGCTACAAATTTTATTTCCCGCCGGGATTAGATGCCGCTAATAAAGATAACCTGACCATTTCAAAAATATATAAACGTACCGATGGTTTGTTCTGGATAAGGGCCAGGCAAAATGGCCTGTACGTTTTTGACCCCGAACGCGGCGTGTTTTTAAAGCAGTATAAACCCGATGGTAAAACTATCGACGGCACCGTTTTTTCCTGCTTTTTAGCTAAGGATGGCGTGCTATGGGTTGGCGCAACTGGTGGGATCAGCTGCTATGTCCCCTCAAAAGATGTGTTTAAAAAGATCATCATCAAAAAGAACGACGGTAAAGTGGTACCTGTAGGCTGGATAACAGATATAACCGAAGACAAGGAAAACGTGATATGGGCGGTTTCGGACGCGGGGCTTATCAAAATAAAAAAAAGCAGCGACGATGGCCTGCTGATAAACTCCAAATCGGGCCTGCCCGAGAATTACCTGAAACGGATTATGATTGATACCCTCGGCAACTTATGGATTCCATCGCAGCAGGGTATTATAAAATACGACAGAAAAAAAGCGTTCACATTTTTCAATGTAAATAACGGTTTGCCGTTTCAGTATGAAGGGCACGGTTTTTTTGAAAGGGATAGCGAAGGGAATTTTCTGGTTGGTTTTAGCGGTTTTGTAACCCGGTTTAACCCCTACAACATCATAACCAATACCGCCATACCTAAAGTTATATTACTTAGCATATCTGCAGATGGTAACAGGACAAGCGTTTCGACCAGCAACAACGAAAAAAGTATTACGCTGGCACCTGGAACAAAAATTGTGAGCATCCACTTCGCCATTACCAACTATACCGCCCCGCAGGAAAATAATTATTACTATAAAGTAGGTTCAACTACCCAATGGCAGCAAGTAAAAAATGGAAATATAGCTTTGGGCAGCCTGCCAAACGGCACTTATACCCTGTTTATCAAAGGCAGCAATAACGATAACGTTTTCAGCAAGGAAGAAAAGCTTACCATAACCGTGTTGCCACATTGGTATGAAACAGCTGTGTTTGAGTTATTGTGCATATTGGTCATCATTGCTGTTATTATATTTTTAGTGAGAAGAAGGATTGCGTTTATCCGTAATGAAGCCTTATTTAAACAGAAACTTATTGAAAGCGAGCTGCGGGCCATTCGCGCGCAGATGAACCCACATTTTATATTCAATGCCCTTAACTCCATTGAATCATATATCATGGAAAACAATGCGCGTACGGCCAGTGTAATGATCCAAAAATTCGCGGGCCTTTGCCGGTTGATCCTTGAAAACTCTACCCAAAGCCTGGTTTCGGCAGCCCGGGAATGGAAGGCGCTTAAATTATATGCAGAAGTAGAGGCCATGCGTTTTAATAACCAATTTGCCTTTAACTTCATTTGCAACAATGATGTCGATCTGAATGGCCTGCTTATTCCGCCTATGCTGGTGCAGCCTTTGATAGAGAATGCCATACACCACGGCTTGCGCAACTACCAGAAAGATGATGGACTTGTAACCATCGAACTTTCCAAACAAGATGATTCTATCCGTTTTACCGTAACCGATAATGGCATAGGATTTAGCGCGGCCACACAAAACCAAAGCAAACACATCCTTAAACAACAATCGCTGGCGTTAAAAAGTATCAGGGAGCGTATAGCCGCAATGAACGGACTAAACGGCGACACAAAAGCATCTTTTGAAATAAAGGAAATAAACGCACCTGGAAAATCAGGCACTATAGCTACATTGATACTGCCAATAAATTTGGCCTGACGATGATATCCTGACTATTTTTATTGTATTAAATTTGCAATCAGATTCTCAAATTCATACATGATCCGACAAGCAACTCCGTCAGATGCTCGCCACCTTGCCTTGCTTATTGTGCTTGCCATGGGCGACCTGGCGGCAAAGTTCATCAACAGCAATGATACAGCCGAAGCTATTCATGTATTTGAAAAATTCGCGGGTTTGCAGGCAAACCAATATAGTTACCAAAACGCACTGGTTTATGAAGATGAAACCGGTATCTGCGGAATGATAACCGCTTACGACGGCGCAACGCTGGATGACCTCCGAAAACCATTTCTGCAATACATCAAATTGACTTATGGCACCGCTATCCACCCAGAGGACGAAACCCAGCCCGGCGAATATTATATAGACTGCCTGGGTGTTTACCCTCACCAACAAGGTAAAGGCATCGGCAAAAAGCTAATAGCAGCCCTGTGCCAAAAGGCCGCTGCGGAAGGGTATACAATCGTAGGTTTGCTCGTAAGCAAAGAAAATAATGGTGCCGAAAAACTATATGCAGGATTAGGATTTAGCATAGTACAGGAAAAAGAGCTTTTAGGGCACTCTTACTATCACATGCAGCGCATAATGTAAGGCAGACTACCAATCTAACTTTAACAAAGCCACTCCCTGCCGGGGTAAAGTAATTTGGGTTTGCAATTGTCCCGCTTTTACGGGAACTGTAACCGGTTTATCCATCATCTCCAGTTGACCGGCACGTTCCAATTCGCTGATCTGCGCGGCTGTGGGCTTTTGTGGCGAACCCATCTTTTTCCAAACTTCGTAGGAATTACTATGCTGCTGATCTATGCGGTATTGGGTAAGCTTTACCGCCTTTACCGGCAAATCATTTATAGTGACCGTTACCGGGCTACCCTCGTCTTGTATATCATCGTCATGATAATTCCAGATCATTACCGTGGCCGCGCGTTTATCTTTTGCTGCCAGTGCGCCAATATCGGTATGTGAACCACGAACGCTGGAATCTGCAACAGCCTTAACGCTGAACATCTGGCTGCCCTTAACCGCTACCCGTTTGCCTTTCATCATCCCAAACATTCTGAATACATTTAGCACCGGCTTATCAACACCATTAGTAGCCAGATCCCGAAAACCGTAAAACCAAGGCTGATCTTCAAACTCGAATGACCATGATACCGCACCCATAAAGTTTACCTTCAGTGAATCGGCCAGCAAGTATTTACGCGCAAAAGTAGCCGCGGTGTAGCTGGAATACATGGTACCGTTCCGGTAAGCATTTGACGGATTAGTAGCCATGCCACAAGCTGCGCAACCTTCCGGGTCGGATTCGCCGATTACGATGGGAATATTTTTTGTTTGTGAGTATGAGGCCACTATCTTAAACCCTTCCCGTATATCGCGGATCTGCGGGGCCATATTCATCCGTACGTGACCATCAACCACCGAGGGGTTCCCCTTGGCGTGAAACGAGATCACATCCAACGGCGATCCGGTTTTACCTGTTGCATAATTGGTACCGCTTATACAATGTTCAATAAAAGCCTTAAGAAATTTCATTCCGCTGCTGCTTGAACCTCCCGCTATTTCCGGTCCGCCTATTTTTACGGTTGGTAAAGCGCGTCTTGCACCCTGGGCCGCATAATCATACATTTTAAAAAATTCGGGCATGGTACCTTTCCAGTAATCAATGTTTGGTTCATTCCATACTTCCCAATACCAGCTTTCCACCTCCTTTTTTCCATACCTTGCTACCTCATGTTTTACCCATTGATAGATCAGCTCTTCCCATTTATTATAATCATTGGGCGGGTAAGCCCAGCCGGTGTAGATCTCGCCGTAGTTTTTGCCCGGTTCCCAGTGATGCCGGTAAGGCTGCGGATGTGTTGACAGCGCCTCAGGCATAAAACCTATCTGCGCGTACGGTTTCATGCCGCGTTTAATATAAGTATCAAAAATGCTGTCGACAAGGTGCCAGTCGTAAACTGGTTTGCCGTAGGCATCTTCTGTATAGGCATTGGTCGATCCCCATTTAAGGGCTGGTGTACCATCGCCGGTGGTAAGCAGGTTGTGCACCCGCATGTGAACGGGCGTTGGGCTTAAGGCAGCCAGTTCAGAAAGTAGCTTTTTACCATCTTTCATATAGGTATAGTTTGGCTCATCGTGCCCAAACCACGCCCAAACGGGGCTCATATCACCTGTTTCTGTTTTCAGGTCGACAGTGATAGTTGCAGACGATGACTTCGACTCCTGTGCCCGCACCGTACTGAAACTAATTGCCGCAAAAAACAACACTAAACTGAAATACCTTAATTTAAAACCCATAAAGAGATAGTTATAATTGTTACAAAGAACATTTAAATATACTTATCATCTTTTCCTTTATAAACACTTATTAATTTTTTTAAAGTAAAAAGCCCGATACAAAAAGTACCGGGCTTTAATATACTGTAAATATTAACAGCTTATTTACCGTTTAATTTTTTGATCACGTCAACTTCTTCCTGCTTGTAAGGTGTACCATCGGGTCTGAAAATTTCGTGGAACCATTCTTTTGGCTCACCACCATCAGGTATAGGGGTATCCCAGGCGTATTTGGTATTGGTTTTACCGGCCACAAAGCCCCAGTTTATGGCACCCACATTTTCTTTTTTAAGCATAGGCATTACGGTTTCAAACCGGCTGTTACGCGGGCGGGCCATATACTCGGTACAAATTACCGGCCTGCCATACATCTTTAAAAACTGAACCGTTTTTAAATGTTCATTCTCGGGCGAGTAATCATGATAAGTAACCACATCTGAATGGGTTACCTGGTATTCGTTCAGTGCCTCTAATCCCCATGACCATACACCGGCACTTATTGGTTGATCGGGGTTTACTTCCCTTGCCCAGCCAAATACTTTTTTCAACAGTGGCAATGATGAATCGCCTTTACCAGAGTTTCCGGGCTCATTGTACAGATCCCAAAGCAAAATTCTTTTATCATGTGCAAAAGTTTTTAATACATCCTTCACATATATTTCCAAAGCCGGGAAATTGGCCGCCTGCGCAGATGCGGGCTGACCGGGATCCTGCATCCAACCGGAGTTATGGATGCCCGGTTTTGGCTCGGGTTGTTTGCCGGCCTTTGGCTCTTTATTCCAGCAATCGTCAAAAAACACAAACAGCGGCGTAATATGGTGACTGGCAGCTATGGTTAAAAACTTATCCATCCGCTTTTTAAAACCGGCGGGGTCTTGCTTATAGGCAAGGCTGTGTAAAAACACACGCATGGTATTAAAGCCAATACCCTCGGCATAGCCAAGTTCCTTGTCAATTGTTTTTGGGTCGAATGTATTAGCCTGCCACATCTCCAACTGGTTAATTGCAGTAGCAGGTATGTAATCGGCACCGCTAAGCCACTTATGCGCCGCGTACCATTTATTCGCCTTCTCTGCCGACCATATTTGTCCGCTTGCTTTCTTTTGCGCCTGCGCGTTAAAGGCCATTGCCAGCAACAATAAAGCGCCGCATAATTGTTTTATTATTTTCATAGTTTATAATAAGATGTGATAAATCTATTTATTTTTTTCGGATGGACCGTCCATTGCTATCCCTGCTTTTAGCGGAACGCCGAAGTTTGGTGAGCCATCTTTATTCCAGCTAAACTTTTGCATCCGCGGCGAGCGTTCATTTCCGCAACCCTGACCCGGCTGCGAGTTGGCGTGGTACAAGATCCAATCCTCGGTGCCATCCGGCGATTTAAAGAACGAATTGTGCCCCGGTGCGTAAACGCTATTCGCAGGAGCTTCCTTAAATACAGGCTGCGGCGATTTTGTCCAGGAGGCTGGGTTAAGCAAGTCGCTGTTTTTTGATGCCGTAAGCATACCCAAGGCATAATAATCTGTCCAGCAGCCGCTGGCGGAGTACACAAGGAACAACTTGTTTTTGTGTTTCAATATCTCTGGCCCTTCATTCACATTTACATGCGGCGGGTTTGATTTTGCGCCCAGGTCGCCGTACTTTTCCCAATCATAGGTTGGGGTAGATATTTTAACCCGTGGCCCGTCAATAGTAAGCGGGTCTTTCATTTTAGCAATATAAATATTCTGCTGACCGTTCTCATCACCTTCCCAGCCAGCCCATAACATGTAAAGCTGCCCGTTATTTTCAAAAACAGATACATCGATAGCCCATTTATTGGTTTCATCGCCTACTTTGCCTTTAAACGTCCAGTCGCCCTTTGTTGGATCGGCAGATGAATTTTCAAGCACATAGATACGGTGATTGTTGTTATTACCATCATCGGCAGCAAAATACATATACCATTTGTCCTTTAAAAAATGTAGCTCGGGGGCCCAAAGTTCCTTTGAGTAGCTGGTACCTGCCGGTGGCACCCAAATGGTTTTCTTTTCGGCTGAGCTTAACCGGGCAACACTCTTAGTTTTCCAGATTACAAGGCGGTTACCTGCAGAATTGGTATAATAGTAATACCCGTCCTTATAAATAACCCAGGGATCGGCGCCCGATGGCAGCAGCGGGTTGGTAAATGTTTTATCGGTGTTAGTTTGGGCAAAGCCCGTAACGGCAAAACATAGCAGCAGGATAATAAGCTTAAATATTTTATTCATGATAATGGCAAATGCGTTAAAAGGCTACCTTGTAATGTGCCCTTCTTTCCAATAAATTTCACTGTGATTATCGCTAAAGTTACGTGTTGTAATTAAAACAACGGTATTATCATCCTTTAAAAACATCGAGCTATAATAGGCACCTTCGTTAAGCGGCAAATTGGGCCATGGCCTGGTAGTTTTTGAGAAGTTTGCACCTACACTGTTACCCTGTAATACCAGCATGGTACTTTTTTTCCAGTCGGATATGGCGCGTCCATCCCCATCCTGAAAAGAGAGTAACGTTTCGCCGGTTGATAACTGCACCATATACGGGCCGCCGCCAAAAACATTATTGGTGGTAGCCAGCCATCGCCTGCCGTTTGAAGTAGTTCCGTTAGTATTATAATTCCATTTAGCATCTGTTGACGACCATAATACCCAGGGCGATTTTGAATTATTAACCGACTCGATAGGGAACACAATCCCTTTATTATCCTTTAAAACCAATGGTGTTGGCATTCCATCGCGGAAACCACTTGCATAAGCAACCTCTTTTGGCGACGACCAGGTAGCACCATTATCCGTAGAGTGGATAAACAGAATATCCTGCTGCGGATTGCTGCTTGGCCACCAATTGGCTTCGCTGGAATAAAATAGTTCTATATCGCCATCGCTCAGTTGTATAGCGCCAGGTTCCCATGAGCGGCCTGTAGCAATTATTTTAGGATCACCCCAACTTAATCCCTGGTCTTTACTGATTCTTATTTGCACGTTGTCATGCGCGTTATCATCGGGGTTGCCCCTGCCAACAAAAGCCAGCATAAGCCATCCGTTTTTCATCACCAGGATATCCGGATTAGAAAAACCGTAATAACCGGGAATATTATCAGCCATCAGTATTTGCGCATCGCCCCAGGTTGCGCCATTATCATCACTACGGCGCAGGGCAATGTTGTTCCAGTAATCATTGGCACCGCCGCAGTGGTAGGTAAGTAAAAGCGTTGTGGCGCTTATCCTTTTAACACGGCCATACTCGGCATAATAAACATCGTGCGAGATCTTTTTAGCCGTGGCATCCCAGGTAATATTTACGGTTGATGTTGAATTATCAACCGGCGGCGTATCATCGGCATGTTTTACCGGCGTAACCGGCGGATCTGTTTTACCATTTCCGTTATCCGTAGGCTTGTTATTTGCCCCCTTACCACATGATGCCGCTATCAGCAGCACCGAAATCAACACACAATGGACATAATCAACTTTTTTCATGATGGTAGAATTATATAAACCGTGAAGGACGAGTGTCATCCTTCACGGCTGTAAAATTTAATAATTAGGATTCTGCTTCAGGTTAGGATCACTGTCCAGATCAACCTGTGGTATCGGGAAGAACTCACTTTTATTTTTCACAAAATTACTGAACGCGGGGTCATGATTGGCTAAACCCGTTCCCAGATCGCCCCAGCGGGCAAGGTCATCCCAGCGGTGCCCTTCGCCGGCAAGCTCGGTCAGGCGTTCGTGTTTTAACTGGGTTAAAAATGCATCATGATCCATCCCGGGTTTCGCACTTGTAAGTGTGGGTAAACCTGCACGTTGTCTAACAGCATCTACGTATTTGTAAGCATCGGTGGTTTTACCGGTTTCGTTAAGACACTCGGCATACATCAACAACACATCCGCATACCTGATGATACGGTAGTTGTTGCCAGAGTGAAAGCTTTCGCCCGTGCCAATTGCATCATCCAGGTATTTCCTAAACCACACATCGTTGTTACCCCCCGGATAACGTGAGGCAAAAGTTTGCCCATAGATCATGGAGAAGTTTGGCCCCCTAACATCGGTTGAATCATACAGATACGAAGCATCCACGCGCGGATCGCGGCCGCCGGCTACAGTTTTCTCCTTGGTAAACTCGTGGATCACCCAGCGTAAACCCTGTCCATCGGTAAACCCAATTGGCTTAGGCGCAAAAAACGGCGGCAACGACTGGCCATAGTTAAGGTTATCAACCCGTGGGTCGGTATCATCATCATGGTTATCCAACGGGTTTGTTGCAAACTGGATCTCAAAAACCGATTCCTTATTATTTTCCTTACTTTCCAGAAAGTTATCGCGGTAGTCATCAGTTAATCCATACATACCTTTTCCCGGGCCATCTGCCAAATAAGCTAATGCTGGTATGGCCTCGGCAAATTTACGCTGCTGCATGTAGGCCTTAGCCAGCATAGCGTAAGCCGCACCTTTTGTTGCCCTACCCAAATCATTTGGATTTGAATAGCTTGTCGGCAAAACCGCAATAGCTTCAGTAAGATCTTTTACAACTTGTGCCCAAACTGCCTGCTGTGGAGATGTAGCTATTTGATCGTTTGTTACTGAAGTTTTCAGCTGAAGCGGCACATTGCCGAATAGCATAGCAAGGTTATAGTAAAAATAACCCCGCAAAAATTTGGCTTCGCCAAGATACTGATTCTTTAAGGTAGCATCCATGGTAATGTTAGGCACGTTATCCAATACTTGATTTGCACGAAAAACACCAACATAATTATCGGCCCAGATACCTGTTGTATTACCATAATTGTAATCGGTTATTAAAAACAGATCGAAATTATTTTGCAAACTATGATCGGGGCTGGTGCTTGTGCCTTCGTCAGACCGGATAATGTTGGCAAACAACTGCCAGCGCGAAATAGCGCCCCTGTGTAATGTACTGTAAACGGAATTTACTCCAGAGAGCGCATCGGCTTGTGTTTTCCAAAAAGCGGTAATTGTTGGCGTATTGGGGTTATTAATGTTAAGATCTTTTTTGCAGGCTGCGGTTACCAGCAAAAGCCCCGCTATAAATGAATATATGATATACTTTTTCATGTAATTAAATCTTTAAATGGTTAAAACCCACACTGAATACCTAATGAATAAATTCTGCTTGGCGGCCATGTTCCGTTATCAATTCCCCGGTCTTGTATACCTGCTCCAGGTACATCCGGGTCAAGCCCTGTGTATTTGGTAAATGTGTGCAGGTTTTGGCCGCTCAGGAAAACCTTAGCATTTGCCACACCAATTTGCTTAACCAGGCTTGTAGGGAATGAATAGCCAATTTCAAGATTACGGATACGTAAATATGATCCGTTCTCAAGCCATCTTGAGCTTTCGTACTTAGCATTATCAACTAACCCGGGGTCATTAGTTAATATGCCTATTCTCGGGTCGTTTGTATTAGTGTTCGTTGGAGTCCAGGGGCTAACATCAGCCCTGAAGTTGGTTAGGTCATAACTATCTAAATGTCGCCTTACATCATTATATATTTTGTAACCCGTTAAAGCAACCAATTGTACATTTATTGAAAATGATTTGTAAGAACCGTTAAACTGAAACCCAGCCTGAAACTTTGGAATAGACGAACCATCAAACTGGCGATCATCATTATTAATCTGACCATCATCATTTATATCCTGGAATTTTACATCCCCTGGTTTAGCGTTCGGCTGGATGATTTTGCCGCCGGAATTTTTATAATTATTTATTTCTTCCTGACTTTGGAATAAGCCTTCGGTTTTTACCACATACCACTGGCCAATAGCACCGCCAATTTGCGAGCGTGTTGCACCTGTCTGGAAGTATTTACTTGAGCCAAGTTGTTTGCCCAAGCTAACAACTTTGTTTTTTATGGTGGTGAAATTCCCTGATATGTCCCATTTAAAATCGCCGGTGTTGTGGCGGTAAGTGGCCTCAAATTCAATACCTTTATTGCTAATACTACCCGCGTTGGTTGATGGGTTGCCCTGTTGATTCCCTAAAAAAGATGGTATATTCAAACCTAATATAATATCCTTTGAAAGGTTATCATAAGCATCAATACCTACAGTTAAGCTGTTGTTGAACAAGGTTGCTGCAACACCCACATTTTTGTCAATTCTTGTTTCCCATCTCAAATCGGGATTGTTTAGCTTAGCTTGCGATGCCCCTACATATGGAAATTGATTGGGACCGAAAACCGCTCGTTGCGCACTATTTAACAGTGCCTGGTTATCAAATGATCCTAAGGAGTTATAACCCAAGCGGCCGTAAGAAGCGCTTATTTTCAGGTCATTTACCCAATCTACATGGAAAAAGCTTTCCCTGCTTATGCGCCATGCTCCTGCGACAGATGGAAAATAGCCGGTTCTGTAATTTGCTCCAAATCTCGAATCCTGGTCTATCCTGCCAGTAAGTGTCAGTAAATACTTATCATCATAGCCATAGTTAACGCGTCCTAAATATCCACGCGTTCTGTAATCCTGTCCTTCATTTACACCGCCAGTTACAGATGCAAGGCCATTCGCCGAATTTATAGTCGTGAAATAATCGCCGCCTACAACCTGCAATCCATTTTTACGACCATCTAAAAACGTTCTTAAAACTCGTTGCTCAGTATATCCTAAAACGCCGTTAATGCTGTGCTTACTAAAGGTTTTGTTAAAATTCAGCGTATGCTCAAGCAGTATATTAGTGAATTTTTCTCTGTCGTTTTCTGCGTAACTCAGTTCGGGTTGCTGGGTATAAGCCCATATACCTGTTTTTCTCAAATAACTGTTATCATCAAAGCTTACTTCGGCACCGGTGTTAAAACGATACGATAACCAACTGGTAAATTTCAAGTCGATAAAGGCATTGCCCACAAGTTTGGTATACGTGCTTTTACGCTGGTCATAATCATTAATAGCCAAATAATTCCATGCGTAACTTGGTGCGTCTGTGGTACCTATCCCCCACCCCGCAGGATTTGTATCTGTTATGTATTTTGCACTTTTAACGGGAATTACTGGCAACTGCTGCGGCATATCATAAAAAGGATTACCGGCTGCGGGGTTATTTGCTATTGAATTGGTAAGCAACATATTTTCGCCAAAGGTTAAAATGCCTTTTTTAGTTTCGGTGTTAACCCGCAGGCTTGATCTATCGAACTTGTTACCTATCAGCGTGCCTTTGTTTCCAAAATAACTACCAGATATCAGGTATTTGCTTTTTTCGGTACCGCCGGAAAGAGCTAAATTATAATCCTGTATAGCGCCTGTACGCATGATTTCATCCTGCCAATTAGTATTTATACTGGGGTCATATTGATCGCCAACACTACCTACCGGCGTAAGCCCAGAATTGATGTATGCTTGTTTTTCTAATGCCGCATAATGGCTTGCATCCATAACATTCCAACGTTTTGGAATTTCCTGAACACCATACTTTGCACTTGCATTTATTACTGCATCACCCTGCTTGCCTTTTTTGGTGGTAATAATAATTACACCATTACCGGCTCGTGAACCATAAATAGCCGAGGCTGAAGCATCCTTTAGTATTTGTATCGATTCAATATCGTCGTTATTTATTGTTGGATTTGCATCGGCATACATACCGTCAATTATATACAGTGGGGTAGTACCGTTAAAACTGCCAATTCCCCGAATTTGAACGTCGGCCTGGCCCCCAGGATTACCGCTGGTACGGATAGAAACGCCCGGTGATAAACCCTGTATAGACTCTGCCAAGCTGTTAGACGATATCCGTTTTGATTCCGCCGCGCTTATTACGGCAACCGCACCCGTTAAATCCTTTTTCTTAACAGATTGATAACCAATTACCACCACTTCATTCAATGATTTATTTGAACCTGTTAAGGATACATTGATCTGTGTTTGGCCGTTAACCGCTATCTCCTGCGGGGCGTAGCCTATATAATTAAAAACCAGCGTGACATCGCCGTTGGGTAAGTTGATACTGTATTTACCGTTAACATCGGTAGTAGTGCCGCTGGAAGTTCCTTTTACCATTACAGATACGCCGGGCAAAACCTCCCCTTCTGACGAGGTTACTACACCCCGTACCGTTATTGCCTGTATGTCGCCCGCGTAGTTATCTGCCGGTTTAGCTTCTATGATGTTGGTTATGGGGGCTATTGCCTTTTTCACGAGCACTATCCGTTCATTAATCACCTCAAAACCAATCCCGTTTGGTGCCAGCAATCGGCTTAGCACACTCTCCAGTCGTTCCTTCGTCGACTCGATAGATACATCCTGACTGGTTTGGATGATGCTTTTACTGTAAACAAATTTTATATCGGCGTTTTTTTCGAGCTTTTTTAACGCGTTGCTTAAACTTAAGTTGTTTATCGATATAGTTACCGGTTTTTCAAGCACCGCCTGGGCATGGCCCGTTTTAGCGTATGACATACCGGTAAGTACTATTGCAATAAATACTTGGCCTAATGTTATCTTCATAATTTTACACCAGGGTTTTGGTATTAATTGATAAAATTTCATAATTTAGATAAGTTTCTTTTTGAACAATTGAGACAAATAAAGCCCTGTTACCTGCCTTGCGGGTAATTAAAACGGGCTTACAATTAAATGGAAGGTAGGGGTGGTACCAGCACTCCTGCCTTTTTTTATGGGGGATACTTTAGGTTGGTTTGTTTATACTCATATATTTTAATTTAGGGTTCTGCACTTATAATTGGTTGTTAATTTCTTACTAATAAAATATCAGTACCATCAACTTCATAACTTACATTCAGGGTTTTCTTCAGCAATTCCATGATCTGCGGAAGGTTAAGGTCGTTAAAATCGGCATTGAGCAGATAGGCGTTCAACTTGGTATCCGCTGTATGAATATTAACTTCAAAACGTTTGTTTAAAACAGGCATAACACTTTCAATGGTGGCATTATCAAATGATATGTTAACCTTTTTCCATATATGGAGTTCCTTTATATCGATATTGAACTTCTCCTTCAGTTCGTTGTTCTTTTTTGAATAGGTGACTTGCTGATTTGGATATATCATTACCTCATTAAGCGCTTTGTTGTTGTGCCCAAATGAGTTTGATTTTACCAGTTTTACCGAAACTTTACCCGTTACTACAGATACATCGGCGAAAGACAAATTCTTTGAATCGCGCACGCGGAAACTGGTACCCCAAACCTTGGTAACCATATTATTGCTATAAATGATAAATGGCTTAGCCGGGTTTTTAGTGATCTCGAAGAAGGATTCGCCCGTCATGGTTACCTCGCGGGTGTTACCGGTGAATTTTTTGCTGAATTTTAATTGCGCGCCGGGACTAAGCCATACGTGGCTGCCATCGCTTAAAACCTGTTCATAAATACTTTTGGTGGTATTGGTAACATTAACCAACTCAACGTTATCTGCAGTATCCGGAGCAGCAGTCTGTTTGTTAAAATAAATCCCGAAGAATATAATTACCGCGGCAGCAACTCCCGATAGCGTATAGATCAATGTACGTACATTACTTTTTTGTACCTGGGGTTGTGTTTCAAAAACAGGTTCTTCATTTAACGATGCTATGCGTGCCTGGATATTATTCCTTAAACGATCTTTTATCGCCTGCTTTTGCGGTTCAGATATGGCCGAAATATGGTCTGTATCGGCCTCAAAGGAGTTATACCATTCTTTAACAACGGCCTCTTCTTCGGGCGTACAATCGCCTTGCAGATACTTATTTAATAAATAAGCAGTTATTGGTTCATTCATTTACAAACTGGGAGTTTCTTGGTTTATACTACATAGTCAGCCCAGCAAGGCATACCCCCCAATGTAAATGAAAATTCTTTTGAATATTTATTGGATAATTTAAAAAAGGAAGAAAAAAGAATTAAGGCTCGTTCGCAAACGCCTTAATGCCAGTGTGATGTGATTCTCCACGGTTTTCTCGGAAATACCTAAGTTTTGGGCTATTTCCTTGTTGCTTTTATGTTCATTGCGGCTTAGTTTAAAAACCTCGCGGCATTTTAAAGGCAACAGCTCAACCTGGGTTTGCAGCCGGTTGTTCAAATCGCTGGCAATAAGCAGTTCTTCTGTAGAGTTATCATACGCTATACCATGAAGCTGCAAGGCATGTTCGTAGTTATGCTTAACTATTTCCTTATGAACATAATTGATCACCTTGTACCTGATGGCGGTAAAGAGATAAACCGGCAGTAAAACTTTTATATCGATGGATTTACGCCTCACCCATATATCGGTAAAGCAATCCTGTACCAGCTCTTCGGCTACTTCAATTATTTTAACGCGCTTGTAGGCTGCTCCATAAAGTTTATCCCAATACCGGTTATAAATTTCGCCAAAAGCCATTGCGTCTTCCTCTTGCCTAAGCAATTGTAACAGTTCGCCATCTGATATTTCAGCATAGTTCCTCACGCGATCACAATTTTGGTTTAAACCCGGTACAGGTTATTACAGCACTCCGTAATAATTGGTTTTACGAATAGCTAAAAATCTGCAAAAGATTTAACATTAACAAAATTTTAACTAAAAAGTGTTAACCATACAGTTATAACATTTAAACATATTACTTTACAAATACATCGTACAGCAATGTGCTATTACCCAACAAAAAAAGCGCACCTTTTTAAGGGTACGCTTTTTTAGTTATAGAAAACGAGGTCAGTTGTTAAACAGCGTCGGACAATGAGCTAAAGGTAAAGTCCTTAATTTTCATTGGCGGGATCAGGTAGCTGCGATAGCTTTCCACACTAATGCTTCGCTCCTGTTTGCCTAATGCTTCAAGGTTGTTGAGCATAATTACAGGGCTTTCATTAAAGCGAAAGTTTTTTACCGGGAACTTGATCTTTCCGTTCTCAATATAAAAAGTACCATCGCGGGTAAGGCCCGTTAACAATAACGATTGCGGATCAACCATGCGGATATACCACAAGCGCGACACCAGGATGCCTCTTTCGGTACTTTTGATTAAATCTTCAAGGCTGGCATCACCACCCTCCATGATAATATTACCCGGGCCAGGCATAGGCTTAACACCTTTTTTATCAGCCCAGTAACGCGAATAGCTTAGGTTTTTAACTATGCCTTTATCTATCCATAAGGTTTTCTCGCGAGGTAAACCATCGCCGCTCCAAGTTGATGAAGGCAGATCGGTGTTAAATGGGTCTGAGTAGATGGTAACTTTCGGATCTACCAGTTGCTCGCCCAAACGAGTGCCCCCACCCTTTTTGCTTAAAAAGCTACGGCCTTCCTCGGCGCTGCGGGCATCAAAACGGAACATATTTTCCATCATGTAGGTAGCAGCTACCGGTTCCAGTATAACCGTGTATTTACCCGGCTCAATGGCTTTGGCACCAGATGAGCTAAGGCATTTACCGGCTGCATATTTGGTAGCCGTAAAAGTATCCAGCTTGCTTACATCGGTAAAACCTTTGGCGGCATAGCCAGATGCGGTGCCCCCCTCGTTGCGGGTAGTTACCGAAAATGTAACGTCACTGCCTTTATTATAAGCAAACAATCCTTTTGAATTCATTACAGCACTAAAGCCGGTTGAATTTTCAAGGAAACCTGCTGCTGTTAATTTTGCTTCTTTGGTGACAGATAAGCTTTTGGCCACCATACCGGCACGACTTTCTGGCGTCATGGCGGCTGTATTCGCATTATATGTTATTGATTCGGCAAAAGTTTGTGCACCAAGCATTGGCATATATTCCGGATTGGCCGGGGCCAGCTGTGCCAGCTCCTCTGAGCGGCGCACAACTCTTTCAAGGGCAGCATCGTCAAACTCGTCAATAGTTGCAACACCGGCTTTTTTACCAAAAACAGATGTAACCGCCAAACCAATAGTACTGATATCACCGGCAGTTGAAACCGCATTTAGCGCATAACGGATATTACCGCCTTCGCTGCCGCTTACACTCACTTCGCACTCTTCGGCCTTTGAATAGGCAAGCACTTTCTTTAATAAGGCTTGTGCTTCTTCTTTAGTTAATAATGGCATAATTCAATTATCCGATCTTTCTTTTAGTGTTGATTACATTAACTCCCTTAAACAATGCCGTAGATGAACCGTGCGAAACAGCGCTTGACTGGCTTGGCTGGCCCTTACCATCATTAAAAGCACCACCTAAACGATAGTCGCGCTCATCACAAACCTGTGTGCAGGAGTTCCAAAACTCTTGTGTATTGGCCTGATAAGCAACGTCATTCAGCATACCGGCTATTTTTCCTTCTTTTATCTCGTAAAACAGCTGACCACCAAACTGGAAGTTATAACGCTGCTGATCTATAGAGAAAGAGCCATCGCCAATGATGTAAACGCCTTTTTCAACGTTTTTGATCATATCATCAACACTTAGCGGTGTTTTGCCCGGCTGCAAGGATACATTTGGCATACGCTGAAATTGTACATCCTGCCAGCTTTGAGCATAACAGCAACCTTGCGATTCGGTTAAGCCGATAATATGTGCCTGGTCACGAATGGCCTGGTAATTAACAAGGATGCCGTCTTTTATGATATCCCATTTTTTACATTTTACACCTTCATCATCATAGCCTACGGCACCTAATGAACCAACCTGGGTTTTATCGCCCACTACGTTTACATTTTTACTGCCGAAATTAAATTTGCCCGTTTTCCATTTATCCAGCGTTAGAAAACTGGTACCGGCATAGTTAGCTTCGTAGCCTAATACACGGTCAAGCTCGGTAGGGTGACCAACCGACTCATGGATAGTTAGCCATAAATGCGATGGATCTAAAACAAGGTCATACTTACCCGGTTCAACAGATTTTGCTTTTAGCTTATCGCCTGCCTGTTGGGTTGCATATTTAATATCCTCTAATATATCGTAGCGTTTTTTGTAACGGGTGGTTATACCCAAAACTTTCTCACTGGCCAATGGATCCATATACTCATAACCCATACCTACCGGCGAACTCAGCGAACGGCGGGTTTCAAAACCACCAGCTGTTGGATCTATTTTGGTAACGTTAAAGCTTGGGTACAGACGGTGAATGTCCTGGTCGATATAAGAACCATCTGTTGAGGCGAAATATTTTTGCTCATTAACAGCAAACATGGTTGAGTTAACAAAGTTGGCACCGCCCGCCATAGCCACGCCATTGGCGTTTAACAACAGGTCTACCTTTTCCTTAATAGGCACTTCAAACGCGTTTTTCTCCAGCGGGGTTTTCCAGCTTACTTCACCGTATCCTTTTTGTGGCGCAAGTTGCACAGGCGCACTGCCAATTTTAGCGTTGGCCTTTGCCACGGCCACGGCACGTAATGCCGTTTTTGCCATACCTTCTTTGGTTACATCATTGGTTGCGGCAAATCCCCAGCAGCCATTGGCTATAACGCGAATCCCTATCCCGTATGATTCGGTATTGGCAACGTTAAGTACCTTGTTTTCGCGGGTTACCACAAACTGGTTAAGGTAGCGGCCAATCCGCACATCTGCATAACTGGCACCGTTTGATTTGGCAGCGTTAAGTGCCACATCGGCAAGCTCTTTTTTGATCTTTACATCTACACTTTCCAGTGCCTGCAGGGGGTCAATCTCTTTGCCAAATCCGGTAAGGCTGGGCATCATGAGCGCGCCAGTGCCAATGCCGGTTAAATAAATAAAATCTCGTCTTCTCAAAATTATATTCCTCCTTAATTATTTCAGATTATTCCCGGTATGGGAACTAATTTTATACTTTGATGTGCCCTTTAAGTATAGGGACTAAGTGGCTTAGCTAAGTTTAGCCTCGGCCCACAAGAATATGCTTGCTAATAATAGCAAAACATAAAAATATATTTTAGGTATGGCAATCCGTAGTTTTTGATGTATCTCTTTCGTTACATTACTAACATTTGTGTGTTTAGCTATGTAATTGCGGGTATCGGTTTCCCTCTTTAGTATTTGCAGGCCTTTCCAATTATCGTTCCCGTAGGTATACCACCAGTTTTGCAAACCACCGGTTTGCTTTACAGACTGCCAGCCACTACTTTGCGGCCAGTATATAGCGGTATGTTCAAATGGTAGCATAGCATCCTGTTCAAATGCTACACTGGCTGGCCCGAAAGTTGCCGACGGATTGGGCAGAGCACTCATTAACTGTAGTTTTACTGCCGATTGTGATACTGGCAAAGCTGTTAAAACATCCCAGCTTTCGGTAGCCTGTGATTTGCGGGCCCCCTCATGAATTAACCGCGACCATAGCGTGGTATAGTCGTTTTTATCGCCAGCCAGCATCCAGCTAAAGGTATTATTTAACGAAGTAAACAGCATTTTGCCGGCGCCACTTAAAGCACTGCTGACTACTATATGCCCGCGCCCATCAATAACCAATGGCTGTGTACCGTTTTGGTAATTAATATATACAGCACCCGGGATTATCTTCGCTGTTTTATCTTTTATTCCTTGTATCAATAACGAAGATGAGATGGAGTCTTTTGCGGCCAGCCTATCCAGCGGAAAATCAGTTTGCAGCCACGAGGACGATTTTAGCGTACTATCAGCTCTTATAATTAGGCCTATACCCTTTTGAGTAACTTCGATTTTTAAAGCAGAGGCTTCGGCACCATTTAATGATTTTAGTACCGACAAGTCGCCGAGCAGTACATCAAATTTATTCAACACTCCAGCTGTAAGATGATCCAGCGGAAGTTGCTCGGTGTTGATATATTCCTTGTTGAACTTATCCTTACTAATGGCCGATCTGACGGCTACCGCGTAACCATTTTCGGACAGCCAATTCTTTAAAAAGCGGCTCTCAAAATCTGGCGATGCCGTAAGCATCAGTACCCTTAAAGGCCTTACAGGTTCTGTTTGCAGCGGCAGATCTTCTTTTTCAATTGTATCTTTATTACTAATTACCAACAGGTTATATATAGTTTTCCCTGCAGTTTTTGGGATAGTTTGCAGTTCAAATACATGTTCGTTGTTTCTGTCGATATCAACAGAATCGAGATTAGTGCTCAATCCCCTTAAAACCAGTTTTACTTTTTGTGCCGATGTATTTTTGTACCTGCCCTGAATAATAAGTTTATCCCCTGTTTTCAACCTTTGGTTCCAGTTGATGGCGGTAATGCCTTGGGTAAATTCTTTAGGATTAAAAATAACAGGCAGATTATTTAACTGCTGCAACTCCTCTTCATAAAGTCCGTTGCCAAGGATATGTAGCTGGGTGATAGTTGGATCGGCTATTACCTCCTCTACGTTATTTATGAGCGTTGCCCCCGGATATTCCTTTTTTATCGCTACGCTGGTAGTAAACAGTTTAGTATTGAATTTGGATAAACTATCGGCATTAAATCCATCTGTTACTAATACAGCTTCATGTTTATACTGCAGGGTGGCATTTGTTTGATAGGTTGGCTGCAGGGCAATACAGGCCAGGGCGGTAATGGCAGCAACCACGGCAATTATACGCCACAATAACCGCGTTTTTTTGGCTCGTGCATACTCCCTCCAAACAGCAAAAACTCCTGTTAAAATGCAAATGATGATAACTATACTGCTCCAGTTCATTTGCCTTATTTGTTTGTGTTTTTAAGGTTTTTATAATAATCCTGCGCCAAACCCATATCTACCGGTTTTTGGACATTTTCGGGTAGTTTTTTAACCGTATTCAGTGTTTTTTGGATTGCTTTTTCAACCATTTTTATATCCTCCAACTGCACATTTCCCCCGCCCGACAAAATCCTGCGCATGGCCTTTAATGCCGAAAGATACATCCCCGGCTCCGCCGAAGCACGTTGGCTGAGCTGCTGATTGGCCAGCGCGAGTATATGCTGATCGGCGGGATTTATTTGGTTATCAGTTTTTAACTGTTCCAATATCTCGGCCGCCTTTTTCAGGTCGGCATATTGATCCGCTCCCGGTTTAATATCTTGTTTATTAACCGGTTGAGTTATTTTCGAAAGATCACCGCTGAGGCGTTTTTCTAACTTTATAGGACTGGTTTTGTAGGCCGTTTTAGCCACATATACCCTTGATTTTTGCTGCAGGTCTTTCAATAACCGAAGTGCCTTATACTCAAACGGTAACGCGTCTTGTGGCTTGTATAAACGTAGCTGCAGCTCGGCTTTCCACATTTCGGTAAGGGTAGCTTTCAGCTGTGCTTTTAGGGTTGGGTCGAAGAATTCTGCATCCTCCGCATTGTCGTGTTTATCAGTATATTTATCAAGTATAACGGCGGCGTTGCCATAATTATTGATATCGCCAACGGGGTCGTTCTTATCCTCGGCCGGGTTAATATCCGATTCCGATTCTTCGCCTAAAAACTTGCCGTAACGCAGCCTGAGCAGCTTTTGATCTATCCCGAGGTCGTTACTGCGGTTCTTGAATTGCTCTACCGTAATGCTGTCTTTTTCCTTCAAAAGTCGTTCGGTATCCATGATGATCTGACGCTCACTTCTGAAAAATTCTGGCTTCTGATTTACGCCAGTTAGCATACCATCCATGCTCAACAGCTGCGCTGTATCTTGTATCGACACGGTGTATACATCCGTCCGTACCGAATTGAGATGGGTATCCTTAGCCTCCACATAAAAATAAAGTTCATCACCCGGTTCCATGTTCAACGCCGGCAGGCTGATCAATTTTTGCAGACTATATTGCGGCAGATGCTCACCGAATGATTTGCCGAAATCGAGTTTGTACTCTTTAAACTTTACGGCCTCGCCGCTGCCCTTTGCTACCGTGGCAACTATGAGGGCATTACTTACCCCATAATCGTCACTAATGGCGGCATCTATGTTTACCTTTTGCGTCTCACCGGCATCTATGTAGGTATATTGCTTAGGCGTTTTAATGCGGATAACCGGCGGCAGATCCTTTATCACCTGCACCTGGTACAAATCCGATAATTTACCATCTACATTTACCTGGTAAAAACCGGGCTGACTGATATTTTTATCTACCGACCATCCGGTATGCTCACTGTTGCCCGTTAAGTTGTAAACCTCTTTATCATTAAACAAAAGCGTAACTTTTTTTACGGCAATGTTGGTGCTGATATTCCATGATACTTTAGCGCCCTCTTCCACATCCAACGTAAATTTATCCTGCCCGCGTTTGGGTTTGCCGGTATAGGCGGGCGGGGCAATTGTTATTTCAACGGATGAGATCTGCGGCAATACCTTTTCGGGAATAATGGCTTTATCAGGTGTGGATGATTGCGTAAACGAAACCGGTAATCCCCGGTGATTAAATAGCCCCGCTTTGTCCAATGCCAGGTTAATGCTGGTAACTGCAATTAAAATCACTAATGCTATAAGTAACGGCTTAAAAAAGCGCTGTTGATGCGCGGGTATTTCCTGCAACCCCGTTTCCACCCTTGTAAGTTGCAAGCTTTCCAGCAGGTTTAGTTCATGCCGGGGTTTCAGCGCCAGCGTGGTACTTTCTTCCAGTTGCGGATATTGCTGGTTAAGGAAACCCACTATAGCGGCATTATTGGTTTGCCAAGATTTATGATAACCGAGCAAAACAACAACCGCGACCACAAATAAGGGTATGGTTAACAAATGAGAGCAGCCGAACAGGTATAAAGCAGTTCCCAGGGCAACGGCTATGGCGGCAGCAAAAAGCACGTCGGCAGCTACCCGGTACGTGATGTACCAGCCGCGTATGCTTTTTATTTTATTTATCGCCCCCTGATCAGCCATTTTTTAGTACCTGTTTATTTCTGTTAGCCAGCCATCTTTCGGTTACAAAAACCACCATCATCGCCAGCCAAAAATAGCGTGACAAGTCGGTTTGCTGTTTTACCGGCTCTGTGGTTTTAATAGTTGTTCCCTCAGTATGATACGGCATCAATTGCTGTTCATCCATTGCCCTACGATCATACTTATTGCCCTGTTCCAAAACGTTTCTACCGATGATGAGCTTAAACAACAACTGCGGAAACACATCGCTCCAAACAAGGTTATTCCAGGCCGGGTTAAGGTGCGAGTAAAAGTGGTAGTTATTTGTTTGCCCTGCTGCTTGTGTAATACTTAAAACCGGGTTTCCAAAGCCATCCTGCCACACCGAACTGGCTGCTGTATCTGCCCCGGCAATCAGCTTAAATAAAGCTATATTTTGCTGCCCGCCTGCTGCAAAGTAACCATTAGTTTTTATCCATGAATTTGCATTGCCAACTTTCCCGGTTCCATACTGGAAAATATTTATAGCTTTTTTCTGCGTAGTAGCATCCACCGGCTTATCGGACAACCAGAATAACCAGTTTTGCCCTGCGGGAATTTGTGCAGCGTTGGTGTATTGCTTTACCGTTATCCTAAGCTTGCTGAAATTGGCTATTGCCTGCAAAGCCGCTTTTAAATACCCGGCATCGGCATTGTATTTATCGGTATAAACCGCAAGGCGCAAAGTGGCAGTATCAATAATTACAGGTGACTGACCGCTATTTTTTAGTTTCACCGTTGGATTGCCATTGGCAGTGCCTACCTCAAAAAGCGAATTAGCGGCTGCGCCCGATGCAATGGTATAAGTAGCAAACACGGTGCCCGATGGCTTGCTGCTGCCCTGTATCACCTTAATATCGTTGTTATTGGTAAACCATGCCTTTTCTATCCATGTACTTACCGAATCATTGGCGATATAGGTTTTCCACCTTAAGTTTAATGCCACCGATGGTTTATTTCCGCTAAAATGGCTTGCACCGTTGGGCGTAATGAGGTACACGGGTATTGTTGCGGGCAATTGCTGACCGAGCATACTTACCATGTTCCAATAATTAGGATCATCGGCTTGCGGTTTATCTTTCGGGGAGGTGTCTGCCCGAAGCTTTTTCAAATCGTCCTTCGTAAATCCTTTATTAAAATAATGCAACTCATAACCCGCCTTAGTAAGTGAATCGATAAGCGGACTAAACTTATGCAGACTCTCGCTAATGTTCTCCTTCGGGATAAGCAGCCAGCCCTTTGTTTTTGCCGATGATAAACTATGCTGCCATACAGGTACAGCCAACAGCAGCGCCAGTAAAAGTAATAACAGGCAGCGTAGGAGCAGCAAAAGTAGATCATGCAGTTTAAGGCTGCGGCTGCTTTTTTGGGCGGCTTCGTTTATCAGCGCTATACTACCCACTTTTAGAGTTTTACCCTGCTTTATATTCCACAGGTGTATTGCTACAGGGATGCTTAACGCGGCAATAGCAAATAACCATGTAGAATTTAAAAACAACATTAATCCCCTCCTGAATCCTCCCAAAAAGGGAAGTACTTGTTTATATTATTAAAATTTACTCTTATTTCTTTGAACTAAAAAATCGCGCAGGGCTGTATCCAACGGCTGCGATGTGCTGATCATGCGATAATAGATATGCTTACCTAACAACTGTAACCTGATAGCCTCTAAATGTGCTTGCAACTTCTCTTTATAAACCGTTACCTGTTCGGTATTTATATCGATAGTTTGACCGGTTTCCAGGTCCTCAAGGGTGGCATACTGGCCAAAATCAAAATCAAGTTCGTTCTTCCCCATTAAATGGAATACAATAACCTCGTGCTTTAATGCCGATAAGGAATCGAGCAATTTGCTGATCTCGCCATCGGCCTGGTACATATCGGTTACAAAAACAAGCAGTTCTTTACGATTTGCCCCCGTAAACAGTTCCTTATAATGTACCGCCTTTGTAAACGTACCCGCTGGTGTTACCTGCTGCAGGTGGTAAAACAAACGCTGCAGATGCTGCGGATCGGGTTTGGAAGCCAGCGAAAACAAGCCGCCATCCTGAAAAACGTAAAGTCCTACAGAATCGCCCTGCAAATTGGCCAGGTAGGCCAGCGAAGCAGCTAAAAACTTAGCGTAATCTATTTTTTTTATCCCGCCGTCATCATGGTTCATGGATGCGCTGGCATCTACCAAAAATCTCACCGAAATACTGGTTTCGACTTCTGACTCGCGAATGTAATACCTGTCGCTGCGGGCAAACATACGCCAATCCAACCAGCGCAGATCGTCCCCCGGCTGGTAGCTGCGGTATTGGCTAAACTCCAGTCCCGGCCCTTTTACAGTACTTTTGTTAAAGCCGTTCATAAAGCCATCAATAACCGTTTTGGCCAGCAATGGCAAATCTTTAATGGTTATTAATACTTTAGGATCGAGCATATGTTTGATTTGGGATTTCGGGTTTGGAATTTGTCTGAACCGGGATTAAGCAGATTTATTTGATTTTAGGATTTTTTTTTGATTTAATAAAATCGTGGTAATCTTTTAATCCCATAAATCATGGTTCAGACAATCCCCTTGTTCAGCCAATATTTTTCGGTCGTTCAACTGTCTTTATCAGTTCCGCGGTTACTTTGTCTGATGTTATGTCTTCGGCTTCGGCCTTAAAGTTCATGAGTATGCGGTGCCTTAAAACAGCCGGGGCCATGGCATGTATGTCCTCCATTAAAACGGCGTATCTGCCTTTTAACAGCGCGCGGGCCTTTGCAGTTAATATGAGCGCCTGCCCCGCCCGCGGACCAGCGCCCCAGCGTACCCATTCTTTAATATAAGGTACGGTAGTAGTATCTGGCCGGGTTGCCCTTATTATACTGCTTACGTATTTTACCAGGTCGTCATTAATGGTTACCTGCCTTACCAATGCTTGGGCTTGCTGTATATCTTCGGCATTTATAACCGCCTTTACATCGGCCTTTTTGGTACCGGTGGTGCGGTTCAATACTTCAAACTCTTCCTGCTCTGTTGGGTAGCCTATTTTAATGAGCAGTAAAAAGCGGTCTAACTGCGCCTCGGGCAATGGGTAGGTGCCAGCCTGTTCAATAGGGTTTTGCGTAGCCAGGATAAAGAAAGGTTTATCAAGCGGATATGTTTGTCCGCCGTAGGTTACCTCAAACTCCTGCATGGCTTCTAACAATGCCGACTGCGTTTTTGGCGGTGTGCGGTTAATTTCATCGGCCAATATAATGTTGGCAAACAACGGGCCTTTGTTAAACTTAAAAAAACGCTTGCCGGTAACGTGGTCTTCTTCCAGTATCTCGGTACCTATAATATCAGTAGGCATCAGATCTGGCGTAAACTGAATACGCCTGAAAGATAAATGCAACGCCTGCGACATAGTTTTTACGATAAGGGTTTTGGCAAGGCCGGGTACGCCCTCCAGCAGGCAATGCCCGCCGGCTAAAAACGCCACCAATAATTCGTCAAGGATGGCATCCTGCCCTACTATCACCTTCTGTATCTCAGTTTTAAGCTGCGGCAGCTTTGCCAGTAAGGCTTTTACACTATTTTCGGTCAGTTCCAATTATTTGAATATTTATATGCTACTGATTACCAGCAACGGGTTAAACATTTTTACTATTGTTCCCCAATATATTACCCTTTTAGCTAAATCCAGTAGTTTTTATTAAAAATCCAACAAAGTATCCAAAACTTTACAGACTGCATAAATAAAGGTGACTTTCACATAGAATTTTCTACTACTTTTGAGTTTAAACAAAATGGATTTCAGCGGAAAATTTACATTTACGAGGCTTAGCTACCACTCCGGCGATTGGGATACCGATCAGCGAATGCCATCAAACCTACTCAATTCATTGCTTGAATATACAACTATCCCTATTGATACCCAGGAAAAAGTGATCCCGTTGAGCAGCGACGAGATTTTTTCGGCACCCTTTTGCTACCTCAGCGGACATAAGCTGGTACAGTTTGATACCAAGGAACGCGCCAACTTTAAAAAATATGTAGAGAACGGCGGCTTTGTTTTTGCCGACGACTGTAACCATGATATCGACGGGCTTTTTGCCAAATCATTTGAAGCGCAAATGGCTTCGCTGTTTGGTCCAACAGCCCTAAAGAAGATCCCTAATAACCATAAACTTTACCATTCCTTTTTTGCCTTTGATAAAGGCCCGCCAACTACCGGTTTTGAGCTTAATGGCTGGGGCGATGACCTGGTGCATGATTATCTTAAAGCCATTGAAATTAATGGCCGCATAGGCGTTTTATACAGCAGTAAAGATTACGGCTGCGAGTGGGATTACGATTTCAGAAATAAACGTTTCCTGGCCGAGGATAACACCAAATTTGGCGTTAACATTATCATGTACGCCCTCAATAATTGATTGCTTCCCTCTTGTATTGATTTATTATTTTATTTAATTTTCAGCACCTAAGCTAATGCTGAAATGATAAACGAATACTTTGTTATAAAACAAGGCCAGGAAGAAGGCCCCTATACCCATACCGATTTAATGGATATGCGGGTGGCAGCCAACGATCTGGTAAAATCTCCGCTTTTTGACGACTGGCAGTACGCCGCCGACCTGCCCGAGTTCAAAGAACATTTCATGTCATTAGGTATATACCTACCCGATGAACGTAACGTAGCCAACTTTTGGTGGCGGCTGCTGGCTTATGCTATTGATTACGTAGTGCTGTTTCTGGTAACTGTTGCATTGGGCGCTACGATAGCCATTATAGATAAGTTTACCATCAATTCAATTGACTTCGATTCGAGAGAAACTGACATTAAAATAAAGTTATTTTCTTTAGTGCTTTGGATATTTTATAATGCCGCTTTTGAAGCAACCAAAGTACAGGGAAGCCTGGGCAAAGCCGTCTGCAAACTTGTGGTAGTTAATGCTACAGGCGAGCGGCTTGATTTTAGCCGGGCTTTGGGGCGCAATGCGGCAAAAATAATATCTGCCATGCTTTGCGGTCTGGGTTTTCTGAGTGTTTTTTGGAACCCTATGAACCAGGCCTGGCATGATCAAATGGCTGGCACCTACGTTGTAAAAAAATCGTAACCGGACTATAATCGCTACCCCTTTTAGGGTGATTTTTAAACTACCGTTAAAATATATTTCTATATTAATGTTAAATTAAAAATTCCCTTTTATTATATTTAAAAACTAATACTTACCAGCTTGAAAAGAAAAGATTTCCTTTACCTTACCGGGATGGGCTTTGGTGCATCTATGCTTAGCAGGATACCCGTTTTTGGCTCGCCGGTTTTACCCGGAACAGACCTTAGTCCGGTTGACGTTGCTTTAAAAAAGCGAATGGCTGATGTGGTTTTAAATGCCGCCCGTGCAAAAGGCGCCACTTATACCGATGTACGCATAGGCCGCTACCTTAACCAGTTTGTGGTAACCCGCGAAAACAAGGTGCAAAACATTGTTGATACCCAATCATACGGTATGGGTATCCGCGTTATTGCCAATGGTTGCTGGGGTTTTGCCGCTACAGATAAACTTGATAACGATAGTATTGCCAAAGCTGCCGAACTTGCGGTATCTATTGCAAAAGAAAATGCCCGTATCCAAACAGATCCGGTACAGCTGATTGCGCAAAGGGGGCACGGCGAGGTAAGCTGGAAAACACCTATAGAGAAAAATGCTTTCGAGGTGCCGATCAAGGAAAAAACCGACCTGTTACTATCCGTGAATGACGCGGCCATGAAGGGCGGCGCAAACTATGTAAACTCAGTGCTGTTTTTGGTGAACGAGCAAAAATACTTTGCCTCAACCGATGGTTCCTATATTGACCAGGATATCCACCGTATATGGCCGGTATTTGCTGTTACCAAGATAGATGCCAAATCGGGCAAGTTTGAAACCCGCCAATCCCTGAGCGCACCACGCGGCATGGGTTACGAATATATGATACCCCGCGAAAGCGATAAAATAAAAGGTGTAACCACGCTGTACCGCGACAGGTATGATATGCTGGAAGATGCCCGCGCAGCCGCTACACAGGCAGAGGAAAAGCTAAAGGCGAAATCTGTTGAGGCGGGTAAATACGACTTGGTTTTAGATCCCTCGCACTTATGGCTTACCATCCACGAGTCGGTTGGTCACCCTACCGAGCTTGACCGCGTGCTGGGTTACGAAGCCAACTTTGCCGGTACCAGTTTCCTTACTTTGGATAAATGGCAATCTGGCAAATTCAACTTTGGCAGTAAAAACGTAAACATAGTGGCCGATAAAACACAGCCGGGATCGCTTGGCGCCGTGGGTTACGATGATGAAGGCGTTGAAGCAAAAAAATGGGATGTTATAAAAGATGGCATCCTTGTTAATTACCAGGCCATCCGCGATCAGGCACATATCATAGGTCTTAAAGAATCGCAGGGTTGCTGTTACTCGCAAAGCTGGCAGGACGTACAGTTTCAGCGTATGGCCAATATTTCGCTGCAACCGGGCAAAACACCGCTTGGGGTTGATGAGATGATAAAAAATGTAGAGAAGGGTATTTACATTGTTGGCGATAGTTCTTTCTCTATAGATCAGCAACGGTACAATTTCCAGTTTAGTGGTCAACTTTATTATGAGATAAAGAACGGCAAAATTGTAGGTATGCTTAATGATGTGGCCTACCAGTCAAACACGCAGGAGTTCTGGAACTCATGTGCTGCCGTTTGCGATAAAAATGACTACCGTTTAGGCGGATCATTCTTTGACGGAAAAGGCCAGCCAATGCAGGCCAGCGCCGTATCTCACGGTTCATCAACCGCGCTATTTAAAGGAGTAAATGTAATTAACACAGCAAGAAAAATTTAATACTATGGCCATACTAACTGAAGACGAATGCCGTGCGATATTAAAAAAAGCGCTCGCCTACTCTAAAGCCAACGAATGCGAAATAAACTTTAACGGATCAAACTCCGGCAATATTCGTTATGCCCGTAATACGGTTTCAACCAGTGGTTCGGTAAGCCAAACCAGCATGGTAATTTCATCGGCCTTTGGCAAAAAGCTGGGCGTGGTAACTACCAATGAATATGATGATGCATCGGTAGAAAAAGCCGTGCGCTTATCTGAAGAACTGGCACAGCTTGCACCTGAAAATGAAGAATTTGTATCATTTTTAGGCCCGCAAACCTATGCCGAGCATGCAAAAACCTTTGTACCCGAAACCGCTGCCATTACGCCTGCACAACGCACCACAATGGTTGAGCAAAGCTTAAAAACAGCTAAGGACAATAAACTTGTAGCAGCGGGCTTTATACAAAACAGCGCAGGTTTTTCGGCAATGATGAACTCGCACGGACTTTTTGCTTATAATACCTCCACAGATGTAAACTTTTCGGTAACACTGCGTACCGAGGATGGGCAGGGGTCTGGCTATTCAACCAAGGGTTTCAATGATGTAAGCAAAATGGATACGCTGGCATTTACAAAAATAGCGGCTCAAAAAGCATCTGGTTCAAAAAGTGCAAAATCTATTGAACCGGGTAAATACACCGTAATTTTAGAACCCGCCGCAGGTATAGTATTGCTTGAGCAACTATACGGCAGCCTTGACGCCCGCAGCGCCGATGAAGGCCGCAGCTTTTTAAGCAAACCCGGAGGCAAAACAAAGCTTGGCGAAAAAATGGTGGATGAAAGAGTAAACATTTACTCCGATCCATCCAATCCCGAACTACCTACTTCAAGATGGAATGGCGATGGCCGTCCGCAGGAAAAAATAAGCTGGATAGAAAAAGGCGTTGTAAAAAACTTTAGCTACTCTCGCTACTGGGCTCAAAAAAAGGGTGTAAAAGCCATTCCCGGCCCCGATAGTATTATTATGGATGGTACAGATACCTCGCTTGAAGAACTTATAAAAGGCACCGAAAAAGGCATCCTGGTTACCCGCCTATGGTACATTCGCCCGGTTGACCCGCAAACATTACTGTTTACAGGCCTTACCCGCGATGGTACTTTTTATATTGAAAACGGCCAGATAAAATTCCCGATCAAAAACCTGCGCTTTAATGAAAGCCCGGTTATTATGCTCAACAATCTTGATGCCCTGGGCAAACAGGAACGCACCGTGAGCGGTGAATCGGGCCAGAATGCGCTGATACCGCCTATGCGTATCCGGGATTTCACGTTTACCTCATCATCCGACGCGGTTTAAACATCGGCAAAAGACATAGTTAACAAGAACGCGTTCCGCTGAAAACCGGGACGCGTTTTTTGATAAACAATACCCCTACGGATGGATCATTCCCATAACCATGAAAAAAGCCATTAACCTTGAACTTACCGCAGCCGAAAAGCTGTTGTTAAAAAGCAAGAAGATATTAATTAAAGATTTACCTCGTTATGCTATAGATGAGCTTATAGCAATCTTAAACCCCGCCTCCATGAGGGCTAAAACCCTGAACGCCCTGTTTGAGTTTCAAAGCGTCCCATCCATAGGGGTAAAATTTGCGCATGACCTTATGCTGTTAGGTTATTATAACCTGGCCGCGCTAAAAGACAAATCGGGACCGGAACTGCTGGATAAGTATGAGCAAAAGACCGGCGCATGGACAGATCCTTGTGTGGAAGACCAATTTTGGTTGGTTGTGCACTATGTCAACAATCCCCATAGTGCCAAACAATGGTGGCATTTTACGCCCGATCGTAAATTATTCAGGGAAAAACACGGCTATCCGCCAACAAGACCAGTTAAGGCCTGGCACTTAAATTACACGGGGCGCGCCGCTTCTTCACGGTAGAAAAAACGGCACTTTATCCGCTAAACCAAATCCAATACCACGCCATTGTACCGCATGGTAGTTATCCCGGCGTTTTCTAATTTTTGCCTGAAGGCCTCTGCCTCGTCTTTTATTACATCTTTGGCTGCCGCCGATACTATTGAGGGCGATAAAGCCTTTAGCTGGTTAACTGTGGCTTTCAATGGCGATGCTTTCATCCATGTGAATTTTTTAGCAGAGGTTTCTTCTTCGCTATTAATAGTAAGGGCTAAGTAAATGACCCCAATAATGCAAAGGAGCATTGTAAGGTGTGTAGTTATAAACATAATATCCATTTTTTAAATTTTAGTATAGGTTGATAATTAGTAGACGATTCACTTTTTAAAACATTTTACGGCCAATGCCATAATTATGTAAGCTAACGCCATACTACACTATAAAATAATTGATTATCAGCTATTTAAATAAAAAAAATAATGAAAAACTATTATATTTCGTTGAACTACTGAAATATTGACGAAATATGGGATAATTAATCCCGGCGTGGTGCCGGGATCTTATAAGGAAATTTAATTTTATAAGCTTTAAAGCGACACGCTTTGTGTATCGCCATCATTAATGGTGTATGTTTTTTTACGGCTGCCGTTAATAACAGTTATGCTGATCTTACCTTGTTTTGCACGGCTGATATGTAAATCAAATATATTACCAAACGCGTGTACCTGGTTAAGGGACATTTGATTCCAATCTTTAGGTAAACGTGGTGTGCAGTTAAAGCTGTTGAACCCGGTTGGTCTTATGCCAAATAAGCCTTCGGTAAATATGCGGCAATATAAACCACTCTCTGCCGATAGATGCCTTTGATTTCCTTCAGGGTAAGCCTCAACCGGATAAGGCACATGCTCGCCAAGTAAACGCCTGCGCGAGTAGTATTCTAAAAACTTCATGGCCTTTTCTGTTTCACCGGCCTGTAATACCCCTCGCAGGGCATAAAGGGTTGATCTGTCCCAAAAAGTATCTTTACCTGCCTGTGTAGCAAGACCATCGGCTGTCCATAAATTGGGCGAAAAAAGTGCGTCTATTGTGCCTTTGCTGCGGGTATAAATATTTACAGTTAGCGGCAAACAGATCCAGGCACGCAATACATCGTTGGTTTCATAATATTTATAAGTGTCAAAACCTTCAACCTTTGCGCCAAAATACTTTTCGATATTACCTTTAAGAGCAATGGCCTGCTGCTGATACTTATCGGTTACAGCTTTAGACTGATGTAGCTGCCGCCCCAGCATAACAGCCGAGTTTAAGGCATCGTAATAAAGGGAATTGGTTGATAAATTGGCCTTACCAGATGGAAAACGCCCTTCCAGTTCATCGCTATCGGAGTTTACTACACCTTGTTCATTCAATTTACGGTTGCTAAATTCCAGGCACCAGGTTATCAGCGGCCATAGTGTGCGGGCCACGTCGACATTACCATTGGCCAGTGCAAAGCGGGACGCACCGTAAGCTATCATATCCTGATCGCCTCTATCGCCGGCTCCGTTCCACATGGCATCGCCCTCGGCAACTATAGAACTGGGGATAGGCTTATACTCCGGATTCATGTAGCTTGCGAACAGGTGGTAACAATTTATGGCCGAAAGCCGGGCAATACTATCGCCCGAAAATGCAAAAAACGGACTTACATACTCGGCCTGGTCATTTGCCCAAATGGCGGCGTAATAATCTAAACCGCCCGGGCTGTGCAAATAACCGGCCTTTGTTTTAAAAATACTTTCTGTGGCGCGTAGTTTTGCAAAATCAAACGCGGTGTTTAAAATACTATCGGGCGTTATGAGGGTTAAAGGTTTTGAAATTTGGTTAACGCGCTGCTCCCGCGCCATTTCTTCGGCATTTGCATCAACGATTATCTTATTATTTGGATGATCGGTAGCCAGGTAATAAACCGCAAAACTTGCGCTTGCACCGGGCTGCAGTAGCTTAGTGCCATCGCCTGCAGTAGCCATTATAACCGAGTGCCGGGCCGATTTGCTTTTGGCGCTATCTGTACGTACCTCGCGTTTCAGGTATTCCATTGAAATATTAACCGCTTTGTTTGAGGTATTGGTAAACACAAATTTTTCAAGTGCCATAGGCTTATCAACCGAGGGAAATAATGACCGCTCTATTTTTACCGAAGGCTGATTACCAACCACTGCATTAACCCGCATAATACCTTTATGACTAATACTTTTTACGGCAAAAGACTGGTCATTGGGTTTACCATCTATTTTCAGTAAACGGTTATCTACATAAAACCGGGGCAGTTCATCATCATGAAAAACGTACGAGATATGACTATATGTATCATCGGGCAGTGTACGAAATGTTGGGAATATTACCGTTTTGGTAATCCCCGACCGCCCCTCGGCGTCAATGCCATACTGCACCCAAAGAGATACTTTTTCGCCCGACATCTCTATATGATCGTTATGGGGCAAGCGACTATCTATCGTCCATAAAATACTGCCATCTGGTTGTATGGCCCAGCGGTTATTTTGCACGGGTAAATTGGTTTGCTGTGCCTTAACTGCAAAACCAGATAGGCATACCAATACAAGGCATGCCAGTTTATAAATCTTGGTACGCATAAAGTCTGTCCTTATTTTTTATTGTAAGTAATGCCGTTCCATTCATCTGTTCTGAATGGGGAAGCCGGGAAACCGGCAGCATTATATAAATTACATATGGGGTTACCGCCCCAGGCGTACCGCACCGCAACCGGTTTGCTAACCGAGGCACTACTCACAATTATTTTATCACCGTCAATTTTTGCATCGGCCCAGTAAAACTTCTGGTCGTCGCCGGCAATGGCAAAGCCTTTCAGGGTTTCGTTATTAGCAGCTTTTAACCCTTTCGAGAATTTAAAGCTCAGCGTTATTTTATCGCCATCTATTTTTTGCGACTGGTAAATAGGACCCGAATATTCAATATGCTGCCCGTAAGTTTTAGCTAATGCAACCTGCGCCAGCCTGCGCCCCACTTCCTGTTTATTTTTGGGGTGAATATTTAAAGTTTCGCCCAAATCTACTGCTACGGCCATGCCCGTGTTTGGCAGCGATAATGTTTTAAGCTGCGCCTCGCGTAACTCGGCCCACTCTGCGGGGGAAGGCTGATCGTCAATTTTCCAGAAATTGGCCAGTTGCACAAAATAAAAGGGAAAATTACCCTCGTTCCATTTTTCCCGCCATCCTTTTATCAAAGTAGGGAACAACTCGCGGTATTGGTAAGCCCTGCCCGCATTGGATTCTCCCTGGTACCAAATTGCCCCGCGGATGGAATACTGAATAAACGGGTTTATCATGGAATTATACAAAACTGTAGGCCTGTTGGGGCTGTTTGGCGGTACAGGCAGTTGCGGCATAGTTTTTAAATCCATGCCAATGTGGTACTGCCAGGCACCGCTTAAAGAAACCTGCTGCCCATCGTCGCCAATTAAGGTAAGTGCCTTGGCATCGCCATAAAAACCGCCGTTGCTGCCGCTGTCAAACACACGCACGGTAATAATATTATCGCCTGCTTTTACCAAATTACCGGGAATGGTGTACGATCTTGGGATATTCCAGCCCTGTGTTTCGCCAACTTTTTCGCCGTTGAACCAGGTAATCTCGTTATCATCAATTGTACCCAAACTTATTTTGATGGGCTTACCTGCCCAGCCATCGGGAACGGTAACTTTTTTACGATACCAAAGCACGCCATCAAAATTGGGCAGCTTTAGCTCCAGAAAGCCCGGCACGTTCATGTAGGGCCAGCGGGTAACATCCATATTATTTTGTTGCCAAACAGGGTTGCCCTGCACATAGCCCGAATCTTTTTGAACAATAAGGTTAATCCATGCCTGCAATTTATCGTTATAATTTTTCTGCGCGTCCTTATCTTCTACTTTGGCTATCTCAGCCACGGGGGCTACAAATTCGGGCATTTTATTGAGCGATTGGCCGTCAGTCCAGGCCTCGGCAATGGTACCACCCCATGACGAATGGATCAATCCTATTGGCACTTTTGTTTTTAAATATACCTCCCTTGCAAAAAAATATGCTACCGACGAAAATTCGGCTACGTAAGTTGGGTTACATTCCGTCCACCCGCCGTTTTTAACTTTGGCGTTCTCCTGCGGTATATTGCTGGGTATCTGTTCAACCTGCAACAGCCTTATTTGCGGGTAGTTTGCCGCAGCTACTTCTTGTTCATAATTATTTACCTTGCCCCAGCCGTTCACCGGCATTTCCATATTTGACTGGCCCGAACATACCCATACCTCACCTATTAATACATTTTTCAAGGTAGTGACATCGCCATCAGATATCGTGATATCATAAGGGCCACCGTATGATGGGGTTGATACTTTTACCTTCCAGTTACCGCCGTTATCGGCAACAACACTATATTTTTTGCCAGACCAGCCGGTTGTTATCGTTACCGTTTTGCCGGCATCGGTTTTTCCCCATATAGCGGCTTTAGTTTTTTGCTGCAGCACCATATTATCGCTAAATACAGATGGTAAAACAACTTTTGCTTGTACAAACTGAAACTGGGAAATTAAAGCGACAGCTAAAGCACCCTTAGCCAAATTGCTGATGGTAATATTTTTAAACATAGGTAATTGGTAATACGGTTATAAAAACGCCGTAATTTAATTGAAATAAATGTTTATTAGACAGGCTTTTTGATTTATTTGCTTTTTAAATAACCACCCCATAGCCAATAATTTATTAACTTAATAAACGGATAATACCAACAAACCCGCATCCTGTTATATTTGTGCACCATGAAACACTATTTAAAGCTAATTGCAATTATCCTTTTTCCGTTTTATACTGCAGCATATAGCCAAAATAAAAACCTGCCTGCATCAAAAATATTAGTCACCGCGCATCGCGGCGATTGGCGTAACGCTCCTGAAAATTCATTACTGGCATTTAAGTTTGCGGCAGATATGGGTGTTGATATTGTAGAACTCGACCTTAAAAAAACCAGGGATGGTGAAATAGTGATCATGCACGATGACAATATAGATCGTACCTGCAATGGCAAAGGGCGGCCCAGTGATTATACGTTGCAGGAGTTAAGAACTTTCAGACTAACAAACGCGCTTGGCAGGGTTACCAACAGCCCTATCCCAACTTTACGGGAAGTAATGCTGGCACTTAAAGACCGACCGGTAAAGGTAAACCTTGATAAAAGCTTTGATTTTTTTAGTGAGGCGTACAACATTTTAAATGAAACCGGCACGTTAAAGCAGGCCATTTTTAAATCGGATGCGCCTTATCAAGTTTTAAAATCAAGGTATCCGCAACTGCTATCCGCCATTATTTATATGCCGGTTATTAATCTTGATAAACCCGATGCTAAAACCATTATTGCAGATTACCTTAAAAACATGAAACCTTATGCGTTTGAGTTCATCTTTTCGCGCGATACATCAGCACTATTATACCACAATGAATTTATAAGAAAAACAGGCGTACTTATTTGGGTTAACTCGCTTTGGGCATCACTTAATGGTGGGCACGATGATGATATGGCCGTTGAAGAGAACAATAAAAAAGATAGCTGGGATTGGATAGTAGCCCGCGGCGCCACCATCCTGCAAACAGATCGCCCGTTGCTGATGCTGCAGTATCTCAAAAAGAAACACCTACACCAGTAAATTTTAGGCGGATAGCGGTATGGTAAAATAAAATGTAGATCCTACACCGCTTTCGCTTTCTACCCAAATGCGCCCCTCGTGCCGCTGGATGATCTCGGCGCTCAGATAAAGGCCAATGCCGAAGCCCGAAATGTGCTTGGTATGCTTAGTTTCAACACGGTAATAACGGTCAAAGAGCTTTTCCCTGTCCTGCGGTTTTATACCCATACCCTCGTCTTTAATACTCACTATGGCGTTGCCGTCGTTAATGCCGCATTCAACATTAACGTTTTTGCCCTTGGGCGAGTACTTAATGGCATTGCTGAGCAAATTGGCTATAACAGAGGCTATTTTATCCCTATCAGCATTAACAACAATGGGTGTGCAGGCGTTAAAATTTATTTGATGGCTTGATACAGTTAGTTTGGTTTCTTCAATCATTTCGTTTATCAGATCATCCAGATTAAATACCTGTTTAACAATAAGGATCTTGCCTGATTCGAGCCGCGAAATATTAAGGAATCCATTGATCATGTTACTCATTTTTTTCACTTGGATGTTTACCTTATCCAAGGCAACAATGGCAAATTCATCGCCGCTTTTCTTTGAACGTGCCTGCAGCATTTGTGCATAAGCGCTAAGCGATGTTAACGGCGTTTTTAGCTCATGGCTTACCATACCAATAAAATCATTTTTACGGATATCGTCCATTTTACGCTCGGTAATATCCATCAGCATGCCCGAGTAATGAACAGGATTCCCCCTATCATCAAAAAACATTTTACCGGTGGCACGTACCCACCGGCGTTCTTTGGTAACACGCTGCGTTAATGAATATTCAATATCGCTTGGTAAATTACCGGCAACAGCAGCCTGTATAGTTACCCTTATCTGATCCCGGTAATCAGCATCAATCAAATCAAAAATATCATCGGGCAATACCTCTTCGTCAGCAGCATAGCCAAATATTTCCTTGAAACGATCAGATACCGTCATAGCAAAGGTTTCAGGATCGAGGCTCCAGGTACCCAGGTCGCCAGATTCTAATGCCTGCCTGAAGCGTTCTTCGCTGTCTTCAATTTTTTTGCGTGCCATTACCTGCGCAGTTACCTCGGTGCCGGTGGTAATAAGGCCATTGATATTACCCTCGGCATCGAACAAGGGCTCGTAAACAAAATTTATCCAGGCGGTTTCCATTTGTCCCTGCCTTAATAGTTCAATGGGCATTTCGGTAGCCCAATAAGGGATACCGCTGGTATATACATCGTCCATTAATTGCTTAACGCCCTGTGCTTCCAGCTCGCTCATTGTTTCCAGTATAGGCAAGCCGAGTACTTCCGTTTCGTTACGGCCCCAAAGTTCAAGTGCGCGGGCATTCACTATTTCAACAATATACTGCGGCCCTCGAAAAATGGCAATAGCAACGGGTGCTTGCAAAATAATATGCCGAAGGTTATTTTCGCTTTCGCGGATCTTTTTACGTGCCTGCTCATCGCCCTCCAGCGCAAGGCGCAGCTGCTTATTGCTTTCTTCAAACTTTTGACGGGCTATTACGGTAGCAGTGGTTTCGTTACAGGTAACAAACACCCCGGCCGGCTTGCCCGATTCATCTATTACAGGGCTGTAGCTAAACGTCCAGTATACATCCTCCAGTTGGCCGTTGCGGTAAATGGGAAGTAGCTGGTCTTCACTCCAGTTGGCCTCACCACCTTTAAGTACATTATCAATAAGGGGATAAATATCCGCCCATATCTCGGGCCATATGGTTTCGGCTTTTAAACCAATTGCGGGGTGTTTGCCGTTATTGCCCAGGCTGGGGCGATATGCATCGTTATAAAAACAGATCAGCTCGGGTCCCCAAAATAAAAACATGGGAAATTTTGAGTTGAGTACGATGCTTAATGTGGTTTTTAAACTTTGCGGCCAGGTATCGGGCGTGCCAAGCTGGTTTTTCGACCAATCGTAGGCACGTACTAATTCACCCATTTCGCCACCATCTCTTAAAAATGAATGGTCGTTATTTAGTGACTGATAGGCCTGGCCCATAGGTGTAGATAATTTAGATAGATAGCCTGCAATTTAAAGATAAGGTTATTAATTAAAAAGTAAATTGAGATTATTATATAAAATGACCCCGTATATAATTCTGTACCATGCAATATTCATTTATCTTTTCATCCTTATTCTTTTATCAAACTTTAAGGTAAAGTTTATATATTTGCCCCCATACGGTTTTAAAACATCGAACATGAAAAAGATCTTAGGACTTTTAATTACAACAATAGGAATTTTAGTAGTAGGCGGCAGTTTTGTATTTACGCCATCGCACGCCTTTAACGCAGCCGACTCTATCAGCGGTGTAAACGCATCGGCAGCTTTAGCTTATGGAGGCTTTGTTACTTTTGGTATTGGTATGGTTATCTTCATATCTACCCTGCCATACGAAGGCGAAAAATCAAAAGCATAATTTTCAAAAGCATTTTACAACAAACAGGGCGATCAATTGACCGCCCTGTTTGTTGATATTTCTTGTATACGCAGACACTCGTGCTGCTGCATCAATATCCTCTTGCCATTATATTTTTGATGGCGCCACCCCATAAGTTTTCTTGAACGCGAACGAAAAGTGCGAGAGGTCTTCAAATCCCAATTCGAGGTATATATCTGTTGGCGTTTTTCCTTTTTCTTTTATGAGGTAATGGGCTTCCTGCAGTCTGCGGTGCTGTAACCACCTGCTTGGGGTTACATGAAATATCTTTTCAAAATCGCGCTTAAAAGCGGCAAGGCTTCTGCCGGTTAAATAGGCAAATCTGTTTAGCTGCACGTTAAAATGAAAGTTTTTATTCATAAAACCTTCCAGGTCAATTTTGCCGGGTTCGCTAAAATCAAACAAAACATCTTTTAACTGCGGATTGGTTTGCAACAGTATCAAAATAGCTTCACGAACCTTCAGCGTTTGTAAGCTGGCATTTATACTATGTGCTTCCTGCTGATAAGGTGCCAGCGACTCCATATAACTTTTAAACAGCGGATTAGGCTGCAACTGTATCACCGGATCGCTTTGGTAATGCTTTTCGGCCTTGTAACCAAACTCAATGCTGAAGTTACGCAAGGTTTCCTGGGTAAGATATACCGACAGCGCCTTAAATTCGCCGTTGGGTGGCGGCTGCTTTACAAATTTAACCAGGTGATTACGCCTTGTAAGCCTGAAACTTCCTTCATTAATAACATATTCCTTTGTACCATCGTCAACAATTAACGTACCAGCTATCTGATAACTAAAGGCATGTTCGGCCACAAACTGCTCGCCCGACCGCGAGCGGGTAAAATAGCAGGAATGGTGTATTTGCTGTAAAATATCTTTTTGCTGTGCCGGCATATCATTCAAAGTTAAGTAAACAGCATTGCCCTGCAAACTGGCAATGCTGTTGCTATTGTATTAATCTTTTAAACTCATGATGCGTTTACCAGCCTCTGTTTCCAGGAAGTTCTCCGCATCGTCATGATCTGTTGACAGGGTTACGGGCAGCCATTTTTCAAACTCCTCTTTGCGTGAAAAGTTGGCTTGTTTTAACAGCCCGGCGGCCTCGCTACCTAATACCAGGTGTACCGGTGGGGTATCGTTGTCAACCAAGTCCACCATTGCTTTGGCCGCTTTCTCAGGATCACCCATTGGTACAAATTTACCACCTTTAAAAAATTGGGTACGGGCACCAACGGTATCTTCGTAACCTTCCACTTCAGGGGCATAGGTCATGGATGCGCCCGCCCAGTCGGTGCGGAAACCACCCGGCTCTACACAGGTTACCTTAATACCCAATGCAGCAACTTCTTTGGCCAGTGCCTCGCTAAAACCACCCAAACCAAATTTAGCGGCCTGGTACATGGTTAAACCAGCGTTTCCAACCCTGCCGCCAACCGAGCTTATCTGCATAATAAAACCCGACCGCTGTTTGCGCATATAAGGCAATACCGCGCGGGTGAGCTCAATGGGTGCATACAAGTTAGTTTCTAACTGACTACGCACCTGTTCGTCTGTAAATGCCTCGGCCGCGCCAATGATGCCGAAGCCGGCATTGTTCACCAACACATCAATACGACCAAAATGGGCCACAGCATTGGCAACCGAATTATAAATTTCATCGTGGTTGGTCACATCCAATTTTATGGCATAAACCTGATCGGGATATTTATCTTCCAGCTCTTTTAATTGTTCGGGGTTGCGTGCGGTAGCGGCTACTTTATCGCCTTTTGCCAACACCGCTTCGGTAAGGCTGCGTCCCAATCCGCGGGAGCTGCCTGTTATAAACCATATCTTTTCCATTTGTTTTTATTTGTTTGTTGATACAAATGTCGGTAGGATTAAGGCACGTAACTTTGTTAAAAGGTTCAATTTTGTTTGTTGAAACGTTCAGGTTTACTCGGCTACATTGATAGAAAGAGATTACGGCGTTTGACTAACTGCAGAGTTTACTCACCCGACCATCGCTGCGCTCGGTCACCCTCTCTTCAGCTTCGCTGAAAAGAGGGGTTAGGTTGATTGAAACTATTGCCAGATAAATATAAAAAAATAACTTCTTCACCCTCTTTACGGCAAAGCCGTAGAGAGGGGCGGCCAGCGAAGCGTAGCCGGGATGAGTCGAAACCACCTGCAAAGTTTTATCCTATACAACATCGCCAGATTATCAAAAACAAACCCTAAATTTATTTTTATTGATAACGGCGCTTTAAACCATCATAAATGCCATCAACCCAAACAAAGCCTACCCTATTCCCTATATTGCTGGTCAATTTTATTGATGCGCTGGGTTTTAGCGTGGTGATACCGTTTTTGGTGGTTATAGTTATTAAACTGGGCGGGCACGAATTGGTTTATGGCTTTTTGAGTGCCACTTATTCCTTTTTCCAGTTGATAGGCGCGCCAATATTAGGCAATTGGTCGGATAAGTTTGGGCGCAAGAAGATATTGCTCATTAGTGAGGCCGGTACCTTTATTGCCTGGCTTATATTCCTGGTGGGGCTTGTTATACCTAATCATCAATTAAAGATAAATACCGGTTTCGCTGGCAATATCCTGTTCAGCCTGCCCCTGCTGATGATATTTTTAGGCCGCGCGCTCGACGGACTTACCGGCGGTAACATCTCCGTAGCCAACGCCTACGTAGCCGATATATCTGTCAAAGACGACCGCAAACGCAACTTTGGCAAAATGGCTGCGGCATCAAACCTGGGCCTCATCTTCGGCCCTTTGCTGGCAGGCTTACTTGGTGCCACTGCGCTGGGTAATATTTTACCGGTGGTGGTTACCGCATTTATATCCTTAGTTGCCTTATCGGTTATTTATTTTAAGGTACAGGATAGGGCCGCAAAGCCCGTTAGCAAGGCTACTCCGGGTATTATCCCTACAAAGCAAACTACCTTTAAAGGATTGAAATCGGTACTGAAACTACCATACGTCCCTTACTTTTTAATCCTTTATTTCCTGATATTTTTAGGGTTCAACTTTTTTTATGTGGGCTTCCCGGTTTATGCTGCCGGGCAATTGCATTGGAGCGTGTTGCAACTGGGTATCTTCTTTTCGTTCTTAAGCGGGATGATGGTTTTGATGGAAGGCCCGGTGATGGGTTACCTTTCAAAAAGAATTTCGGGCGCGGCGTTAGTCATCGCGGGCAGCACTATACTTTGCGGCTGTTTTGTATTGCTTAGGTTTGATAGCATTGTTTATATATATGCAGGTGCTCTGCTCTTCGCCATAGGCAACGGTATTATGTGGCCATCATTTATAGCCCTGTTATCCAACACCGGTACCGAGCATGTGCAGGGTATGATACAAGGCTTTGCCAGCAGCGCAGGTAGTTTGGCCAGCATTATAGGTCTTATCAGCGGGGCATTTTTATACCATACACTTGGCGCAAACCTGTTTCTGCTTACTGCTGGCTTTATGCTGTTGATAGCTTTCCTGGCTGTCCCCCTTATAAAAATTGAAAAGAAAATGTAATAGTAAATTAGCAGCTGCTAATTTACTATTACAAACTTTTTGCGGAATACGGCTGTCGCGGTTCTTATTTCAACAACATATACTCCAGTTGCCAATCCATATACCGTTATAACCGGATTGTTGCTTGCTTCATTATTAAGGGTTTTAATGAGCGCGCCGCTTATGTCGAAGATCTTAATAAACCTTATTGGGTCGGTACCTTGTGCTATACTTATTTTTTCCCTGGCCGGGTTTGGATAAAGCGACGGTGCCGGTGAATCATTTACACTTACATATACCGGTGCCGAATAACTGGTTTTACCATCCTGGCTTACTATTCTTAGCCTAAAGTAATTGATGCCCTTTTTGGGGTTAGTTACCTCGTGTGTGTATGTGTTCACAAATTTGCCTTTGTTAACGGCATCAACCGTTGCAACATCTGTGTAGTGCAGGTTATCATCGCTGCGCTCAATTACAAAACTACTGATATTGCTTTCCAGCGTAGTAACCCATTCTAATGCCACCGTTTTGTTGAGCGTGAGACTTGCAGTAAAGCTCTTTAATTCCAGCTCCATAATACCCGAAAACATATAATTATCAACCGTAGCTTTTGACAATACGGTATTACTGTAGCTGGTGATGGATAAGCCCACATAAACCGGTACATCCGCGCCAAAACCCAGTTCGGTAGGTTTGCCGACGGCTACCCAGTTAACCCCGTTTGTAGATATGTAGGCCGTATATAACGATTTTACCTTCACCAGTCTTATCCAATATGGCGCACTGATGTTGGCATTTGTAGCTGTAACGCTGGCAGCATCGGCGCTTAATCTATACTGAAAGAGCGCGCTGTTATCTGATAAACCAATAAAAGCATACTTGGCTCCGGGCGCCATACTCTCGCGAATCATGATACCTGCTACCGCACCCGATTGATCGGTAGTTATTACCCGGGCCTTTACCTCGCCGTCGCCAACCAGGGTTTTATAGGCAAAATGCAGGGCATCGGCCGTAAGCGATTTGTTTCGGCCAGATCCATTCAATTCAAATGTTTCGTTGTTGTAACAGGCCGAGCCGGCTATACCTACATCACCAATATCCTGGGTTGTCCACCTTGTTGGCAGCGCCCCGCAAACAGTGGTACATTTTTGGGTGGAGAACGATGCCACCGGCGAGTACGCGCTTGTACCCCCTGCTGTACAATTTGTTTGTACCCGGAAAAGGTAATCTGTAGCGCATGATAATCCCTGGATGGTTACCGTATTGGTTGATGCTGTTACAGTTGTCCACTCAGTTGCAGCTACGGATTTATATTGTAAATTATAACTTGCCGCACTTGTTGCGGCCCATTTTAGTACAGCCGAATTTTCGTATATATTTCCCTTGTCCAAACCTGTAGGTGCCGCGCAATCGCCATTGCTTTTGGTACCGTACACTTCAAACTCATATAATGAATACGCATAAGGGCTGCCGCGCTCTATCATATTTACACGTACATATCTTCCGGTGCCTTTCAGCGCAATGTAATCGTCATAATCTTCATTGTTTGTTATGGATTTTATTTCAACCCAGCTTTTGGCATCGTCAGATACCAGGATATCAAAGGCTTTGCCAATGGCAGCCTCCCAGCGTAAAACCACGCGGCACAAATCATAACGTGCACCCAGATCAACATAAATATATTCACCATCGATACCGCCACTTGCCCAGCGGGTGTTCAAATCGCCATCGAAAGCTTTTTCAACGGTGGTTTCGGGAATACCCTCGTCTGACGAAACAACACCTTTTTTATTGAGGGCGATATTCGGTGAATTACAGGTATCCAGTGTGTTCTTAGTTAGGCCATAAACATTAAGCTTGTTGGAGAAGGTAGCGAGATATACCTTACCGTTAACAATGGTTGGGCAGTTGAATTTGGCATAATTACCCACAATATCCTCCTGGTAGGCCGATGAGTTCCAAAGCTCCCTGGTTACATCCGTTGCATCAAAGGCACGCAAAATACCCGGGCGAACGGATTGATTGGCATCTCCATTGGCAGCATAGGTTGTCCACAATACCGCGGTAGAATCTACCGATCCGTTTGATGACACCGATAAAAATGCGCCGCTGTTGCCCGTGGGGCCCTGCGCACCGCTGCTGATGGTATTGGCCAGATCAAATTTCTTGTTCGCCTTATCCAGTGGAAACGCTTTTAATAATCCATTCTCCGACCATGAATAAGCGTACTCTTTCTTCTCGCCCTTGTAATAACTGAATGATGACCGTAAATGCGCATTTACCCCCAGATCAATAGTTTGTAAAGGCCTGTTGGCATCGGCATGGTAGCCACCCATATTATCACGATCAAGTACGTACACCTTTCCATCCTTACAAGCCGTCATGGCCATGGTTGTACCGGGGATCAGCATAATTTCTGTTACGCCAAAGTCCAGATCTGATTGCTCCAGTTCGTCAATATTATTAGGGGTAAAAAAGGATTTAACTGTAAGTGTTGAATTTTCGGGTTTTAATTTAATGGCACTTTCTGATCGGTTGGTAACATCACTATAATCACTGCCCACCCCTACCGAACCGTTCCCTACAGATACATACAGGTTCCCGTCTTCATCAGCAGCAGGGGCTGCCCCACTCATCCAGATACCGCCGTTGTAGCCTTGCGGCGTTGTATTATACACGCTTTTTTGCGCCAGTGTGTTTTTATCATAACCCATTATCCAGCCGTGATAAGGCCCCCAATCGCAATGGGATGCCCAGGCAAAGTAAATGATACCGTTCAATAGCAAAATACCGCAGCGCTGGTTTTCCTTCTGCGGATCGAAACTGAGCTTTCCGTTAACATTTCCGTCGCCATTGCTATTGATCTGTGCGGTAACAAGTTGGGGACTGTTCGGTCTTTCGGCACCGGTGGTAATATCAAGCGCATGGATATATTGTTCGTATACGCCGGAGGTTTTGATAACGCTGCGCGCCAGCAGGTACATGGTATTTGTTGCCGAATCGATAACAGGTGTACTCACGATACCTATATTGCCCGAAAAATCCCGGTAGCCACCGCCGCAGGCACCCGTCATATCGGTATTGGCAATTACTCTTGAGCCATTTGGTGTTAAATTCAGTTGCCAGTAAGGCGCGCTAACATTTGCCGAATCTGCGTCGAACGCGTATACCGAGTTGTTTACCGTGGCTATAAAAACCACATTTTTTTTGCCCACATTGGGCAGGGTTAGATTTAGCTTTACCAAAGGCTGCGCATAGATCTGATCGTCTACCGCACGTGAAAATATTTTCCCAAAACTCCCCCGTTTAACATTTTTTGTATTGAGAATGGTTTCCTGTTTGTACCAGCCGGTGCGGTAAAGATCATTATGCTGGGTTAAAACATCTTTTTGTGCAAGAACGGTAATGGGTTTTGCTAAACAGGCGACTGCTGCTATGCAGGCAGAGATGTGTGTTATTAAGCGGAGTTTTTTATTAAATAATGCGTAAAAATTCAGGTTCATTAATAGGGGAATTGGTTGATACTAAGCTACATTAAATGTATCAGAACCCTTCATCATTTAACTCTTTATTTAGGAGTACGCCAGCCATAGCACCTGAATTTACCGCACTGGCAACCGACCGCATTTGCGTGGTGCAATCGCCGGCTGCATAAACACCGGGAATGGAGGTATGTAAAAGCTCGTCTATTTTTAAATACCCGGCATCGGTTAGTTGGCAGCCCATTAACTGCGGCACATCGCAATGCTGTTTAAATGCGGGGCGCCAATACACGGCATTAAATTCAAATGCGTTACCGCCTGCTATTAAATGTGTTAAATAACCTTGCTTATGCTGTATCTCTGTTACCTGTGCTTCTTCTATTTTTATATGATGTGCGGTCAGTTTAGCCTGCTGCTCGTTTGTAAATAATGATGGCCCATTGGTGAACAATGTGATATTATTACTCCAGTTACTTATCATTTTAGCATACTCATAACCTAAATCACCATTGCCAACAACGCCGGTGGGTTTACTATGTACTTCATAGCCATGACAATATGGGCAGTGAATTACCGAAATGCCCCAACACTCGGCAAAACCTGCAACATCTGGCATATGGTCATAAATACCACTGGTAAACAATAGCTTTTTTGCGGTGTAGGTTTCACCATTCCCGGTACCAACAGTAAAGCCCTCATCCTGTTTTTCCCCTTTTATAACTTTGCCAAACAATGTTTTAACGGTATGATACCGTTGAAGCTGCTCCCTTGCTATGGAGGCTATGGCATGAGGCGTTTCGCCGTCGCGGGTTAAAAAGTTATGCGAATGGGGCGTTTGCCGATTGCATGGCTTGCCGCTGTCAATCACCAGTACCTTACGTAATGCCCGGCCCAAAGTCATTGCTGCCTGTAAACCCGCGTAGCTGCCCCCAATTATAATTACGTCAAAATCCATTGTCCATTTTGTTTAGTACCGGTAAAGGTATAAAAACAAAATGCAACATTGTTGCTTTAGTTGGATTTATTTTGAACAGGCTATAACGGTTTCAATAATTCTCTTGGTTTCTTCGGGGTCGCGTACTTCTATGCAGTCGGCGCCGGTTGTGCGGGCGGGCTGGTCGTTACCACCATCAAACAGGGCATCGCCCATGAACAGCATTTTTTTAATGGGTATGTCAAGGATATCGCGCAGCTTATACATACCATATGCTTTATCGATACCGGGTTTGGTAACATCTATAGAAGTTGCACCACCCAAATGCACCGAAAATTCGGGGATGAGCTTATCCAGTATCGACTTGATCTTCTTACGTTTTTTATAATCAGGATCCCAGGCTTTTTTGGGCGTAAGCGGCGCTTTTTGGCCCAGGGCCGAAAAGGTGATCTGACTGCCGCGATCCTCTACCTGGTCGCCCCAGATCTTATCGGCCTTGAAGCCCGATTTCTCTACCGCCTTATTCAGCGACTCAACTATCTTTTTCTTTTCGCCGGCGGTAAAATCCTCCGAATAGATCTTTTTCCATGCCGATTTCTTATATTGATAAAACTTGGTACCGCAGGTAGGCAGTATTGACAGCCTGTTTAACTTGCTGCCTTTTGGTAAATTGGCAATCACCTGTTTTTCAAACTGAGGCCAGTCGCCGCCCGATATGATGGCCACTTTGGCTACTTTAAGCAAGCCTGCAAACAGCTTGGCCATTTCGGGATCAATGGCGGCTTTACTCTCGGCAAGAGTGCCGTCGAGGTCAAAAACAATTAGTTTTTTCATGGTATTTATTCAACGGATAAGCAGGCGGTTAGTTTCAGTGAGCAAGTATTTTCCAATATGTTTTATTTACAGGTAAAACATCACTTTATTCTCCCCATAAATAAATCATTTTCCATTAAATCTTTACTCCTTACTCCTACCCAAACTACCTGTTATACGGATACTCATTAACCCAATGAAAACCACGGCTAATAAGCCTGAAGCTATTCATATCAAACTTTTTGAAGTTTATTTTCAGGGAATCTTTACCCCATGTGCCTTTTAACAACAGTTCATCCTTTTTCGGTTGGGTATAAGTAAAATAGTTCTTTTTAAGCGTATCGGCATCGCTGAATATAACAATGGTGTGCTTGGCGGTATCGGGTTTAAAATTATAACTTTTTGAACTATCATTCATAAGTTTTACCTGCGCGTAACCGGGGTAACCAATAACCAGCTTGCGCCACCTTGTAGTATCCGTTGTAAGCGGGGCAATGGTGTCTTTATTAACCACGTAGCTTTGCACATCGTAAATGCCGTAAAGCGGCGGTTTCTTAGCTTTATCGCCATATTGCTTGGCAGCCTGCACATCGCCATAAACAGTTGTAAGCAAGGTATAAGCTATTATAATATACTTAACGGTACAAAGCGTTATATTTTTCCAACGTGCCTTAAACCGGTGCGGAGTAATGTTTGATGGTGGTGCAGTTTTGTTGAGAAAAAAGAAATTGATTAACCGAAGTGCATCCTTCGCCAGCAAAAACACCGACATGGATACTAAAAAAGTTGACAATAATTTCACCGGAACATCAAAGCAATAGTTTATCGCCATAATATTGCCGGCTACCACCAATCCCAGAACAGCTCCAAGTGTAGTAGTTTTACGGAAAAACAGGAACAGCCCGCAGGTTACCTCGGCCAGACCAGTAAAATAGTTGAAACCTGTAGAGTAGCCCATATACGTCCAAGCCAGGCCCATTGGCGAAGTGGTGCCCAATGGCTGCAGCAACCTGCCCGGTGATGGCCCCGGAAATTGCAGCTTAATTATTTTTACAAAGCCATAACACAACATGGTAATACCCATGTAATATCGAACAATAACGCAAACCCAGTAAAACAGCTTGTTATAATTACGTGCCTTTCTATCAATTACCGACCATATAATGGCTGCCACGAAAGATACCGTTGTTATAAACAGTACAATGAGATAATCATAAGTGGTATCGCCGCTACCGTTTGTAAAAACAGTAATAGGTTTGGGCAGGTGCAGTACGTGCTTGGCTATCCAGGGGATAAACTCGTGAAACGGCTGGATATATAAATTGGCCACCAGATCTGTATAAGGCAGCACCCCATTGGGGTTAAATAAAATATATAACAGGAAAAATACAAGGAAAAACCTTAACGCTATTTTTTGCGCCGGCGACCAGTAAAGCGGCTCTGTAGCAGCAGTGGTAGTTGTTGATGCAGTCATAAATTAAATTGTGCGGTAATAAGTAATGCTAAATATAACGATTTGACTTTATTAGCGAAATTATTGACGCTTTTTGATGGTATGCTGCGAAATAACAACTATCAGATAAATGATTTTATGGCTGCTGCAACTTCGGCAGGTGCGCTAATGTGCGGAAAATGACCAGTTGCCCTGAGGTATTGCAATTTACTACCTTTAATGTGCTGGTGTAAATATGCTGTTGCGGCAGTGGGTACGGCAATATCTTCTGATGATTGTAACAGTAAAACTTGTTTATCAAGCTTATCCAGCTCATTACGCACATCTGACTCAAAGATAATTTTGGCGGCAGACAAGGCTACATCCGGCCTTACGGCAGATAAGGTATAAGCAAACTGCTCGCCCAGTTGGGGCCGATCAGTATTACCCATAGCTACTACCGAAAACCCACTTGCCCAGGCATAGTAGTTACTGGCCATGGCATTATACATACCGTTAAGGGCATCTTGTGTAAAACCACCTATATAATTTGCGCTGTCGTCATTCAAATAGCGCGCCGAAGCGTTCAGGAAAACCATTTTTGAAAAATGCTCAGGTGCTTTTGAGGCGGCCAATAAAGTGATCATGCAACTAACCGAATGTGCAATAATAGTAGCATTCCAAAGCTCCAGATCAGCCAATATATCCAACAGATCATTGGCATAGGTCTTCAAATTATTATACTTGATACTATTGTAAGCATCAGGATCGGCATTGCCGGCACCAACGTTATCAAACAATACCAGGCGATAATCATCTTCAAAGAATTCCTTCACCCAGTTCCAGGCGGTTTGGTCGGTACCAAAACCATGGGCAAATACCAAAGTTTTGGTGGCATCAAGGTTGCCTTCAATAACAACGTTGTTCTTTTTTTTTATGGTGCAGGTCATATTAAATCAATGGAAATTGAATCAGGGAATGCAATAAAGTAAACGTAGTTAATATTTTAGTATTCCTAAAAGGATTAAATAACGACATTTAAAAATATACAGTGATTACGATATACCTGGTTCAAACTGGTATTAGGAATTTCCGTACTCTTTTTCGTAATTTCAACCTAAATTCAAACCACTCATTCATGAAAAAACAAAATAGCTGGGCCTTACTGGCCGTGCTAACCATTTTAACTTCGTGTTCAAGTAAAGATGATAAAACTGCAGCTTCCATGACCGATAATCCATTCATGAAAGCCAGCACCCTGCACCTGCAGGCTCCGGCTTTTGATAAAATTAAAAATGCCGATTTTCAGCCCGCTCTGGAAGAAGGCATGAAACAGCAACTGGCCGAGATCCAGAAAATAGCAGACAATCCCGAGAAGCCCGATTTTAACAACACATTAGTTGCCCTTGAAAAAAGCGGTCAAACATATGCACGGGTAAACAATGTGTTTAATTTACTTACCGGCGCCAACACCAACCCCGAGCTGCAAAAGGTGCAGGAAGATATTGCGCCAAAGCAGGCTGCTGCACAGGATGCCATTTATCTTAACTCAAAACTATTTGCACGGGTTGAGGCTATCCATCAAACAAAAGAGCACGGCGATCTGAAGTTAGATCCCGAATCGTTACGGTTGATTGACTATTACTACCAGCAATTTGTACTGGCAGGTGCTAAATTATCTGATGCTGACAAAGAGAAGCTTAAAAAACTCAACGGCGAAGAAGCTACTTTGAGTGCCAAATTCACCAACCAGGTACTGGCCGCAGGTAAACAAGGCGGCGTTGTAGTTGATGATAAGGCACAACTGGCTGGCTTATCACAAGGCGATATTGATGCGCTGGCACAAAATGCTAAGGCTAATAAGCTTGATGGCAAATGGCTTATCACGCTCCAAAACACTACGCAGCAACCGTTGCTGCAATCGTTAAGCAACCGTGCTCTGCGCGAAAAGTTGTTTAACGCCTCGTGGACACGCGCCGAAAAAGGCGACACCAGCAGCGACACCCGCAAATCAATCGTAAGGATTGCCCAACTGCGTGCCCAAAAGGCCAAACTTATAGGTTTTGCCAATTACGCGGTTTGGAAACTGCAAGATCAAATGGCTAAAAACCCAGAAGCCGTTAACACATTTTTAGCCAAGTTATCTACCGCAGCAACCAATAAAGCTAAAGCAGAGGCCGCCGATATTCAGGCGCTGATAGATCAGCAAAAAGGCGGCTTTAAACTACAGCCTTGGGACTGGAATTTTTATGCCGAACAAGTTCGCAAGCAACGCTATGATCTGAATGACAGCGAAATAAAGCCTTACTTCGAGTTGAATAATGTATTGGAAAACGGTGTGTTTTATGCCGCTACCCAGTTATATGGCATCACCTTTAAAGAACGCCATGACCTGCCCGTTTACCAGGCCGATGTACGCGTATTTGATGTATTTGAAAAGGATGGCACCCAATTGGGCTTATTTTATTGCGATTACTTTAAACGCGACAACAAACAAGGCGGCGCCTGGATGAACAACCTGGTAGGTCAATCGAAATTATTGGGTACCAAGCCGGTGATATACAATGTTTGTAATTTCACCAAGCCTGCTGCTGGTCAGCCTGCTTTGATAAGCTACAGCGATGTAACTACCATGTTCCATGAATTTGGCCACGCGCTGCATGGCTTATTTGCTAATCAGCAATACCCTATCCTGGCATCGCCAAATGTAGCACGTGATTTTGTGGAGTTCCCATCGCAGTTTAACGAGAACTGGGCACTATACCCTGATGTGTTTAAACATTACGCCATACATTATCAAACCAAAGCCCCAATGCCGCAAGCCCTGGTTGATAAAATTAAAAAAGCTGCCACCTTTAACCAGGGCTACGCCCTTACCGAGGCATTGGCCGCTGCGGAGCTCGATCTGCAATGGCATACCCTGCCTGCCGATGCGCCACTGCAAGACGTTGATAAATTTGAGTTAGCTGCCCTGCAAAAAACAAATTTTTACCTGCCTCAAGTACCGCCTCGCTATCGTTCAAGTTATTTCCTGCATATATGGAGCAACGGCTATGCCGCCGGTTATTATGCCTACGCGTGGACGGAGATGCTTGACCACGACGCGTTTGCCTGGTTCACTAAAAACAAGGGCCTCACAAGGGCAAACGGTGAATTTTTCCGTCAGATGATATTGTCGCAAGGCAATACTATGGATTATGGGACCATGTTCCGCAGATTTACAGGCCATGACCCGGATATTACGCCGATGCTTAAAAGCAGGGGATTGATAAAATAATAGCGGAGAACTCAGCCACTTTTCTTGCGCTCGTTTGTAACTACAAGTGTTGGGAAGATAAAAAGCGTTGTCATTTCGAACGAGGTACGAGGAGAAATCTTCTACGATATGCAATTGAACTTAGCATTTCGTAGAAGATTTCTCCTTGCCGCTCACACGCAATTCCCATGCAGGCTCGTCGAAATGACAACCTTTTTATTAAAATTTAGTCTTCCCAACACTTGTAGGTACAAACGAGCGCAAGTGAAAGTGTTCAATAAGTAAAAAACTTCCTCCCTCTCTTTACGGCGAAGCCGTAGAGAGGCTCGGCCAGCGAAGCATAGCCGGGGGGAGTAGAACCGACAAGCTGAGCTAATCTCATCCTAAAAGCAAATCCCATCCTTTTATGAAAGGATGGGATTTTACAATTAAATACACCGCCCGAAAGCGAACATACCATTGTATCGGAACAGAACACACCTCAATAACAAACCATAATAAAAACCTAATAATCAGTAACATACAACAATGGCATTTAGTTTGATACATTAATTATGTATTAAGGAAGGCCAATATGAAGCACCGCAAACCACTGGAACGCCGTACGTTTACGCAGGACCGTTTCGACATATTAATTAAACGACAAAAAAGCGGCAAGGCAACTTTTAACGAGCTTACCGAACTGGATGAAATTGTGAACCGCGACCCGGCCATCCGCGAAAGTGTTTTGATTGAAATGCAGGAAACAGATACCCCTGCCGATCATCAACAGGACGAAATACCACCTGCCACGAACCCCATCAAAAGGCAAACATTAATAGAAAAAATAGCAGCGTTCTTAAACAGGTTGCTGATCAGTAATTTCAGTCGGATTTCTGTAGCCTAACGAGGTTTGTTTAATTTATACCAGTCCGTATTTTACGGGCATCTGCAGTGTAAAACAGGTTTTCACATCTGATGAACTTACCTCGATTGTACCACCATGGGCACGTGCAATTTCGGCTGAAATAAAAAGACCTAATCCTAAACCTTGCTGGCCCGGCGCAACCGAACCACGTGCAAACGGCTTAAATAAATGCTCCATTGCTATATCAGGGATCTTTTTACCGGAGTTGGTAACGCATAACTTAAAATCTTCCCCATCTGAAAACACATCCACATTAACTTGCGTACCTTTTTGGCCGTGGGTTAAGGCGTTACTCAGCAGGTTTGAGAAAAGCTGGGCTATGCGCGTGCCATCGCAATTAACGGCTTCGGTAATATTAAATTTAGCTTCAATGACACGCTCCGGCCAAATCAATCTTAATTCGGCTATTACATGGTTTAATATATCTTCAACGGGTTCACTATTTTTGCGGCTTAATGAAATTCCGCCTCCAAGCCTGCCGCTTGCAAAATCGAGGATATTATCAATCAGTCCTTTTATACGATACGTTGAATCTTGTGCAATGGTGGCAAGCCGTTTAACACGATCTTCCAGCGGCATCCGCAGCAACAATTGCGCTACGTTTGATATTGCCGCTACAGGGTTACGCAGATCGTGCCCCAGTATGGCAATAAACTGTTCGCGAAGTTCGGCCGTCTCCTGCTCCTCGCGTAAACGGGCCTGCGACCGGGCTACCTGTTCGGCAGCATCAAGGTAAAAAGCTATTAGATCGGCAAATAGCTTAAACATACCAATGGTTTCGGGGTTGTTTATCTTGGCCGGCTTGGGGTCTATAGCGCAAAGGGTACCGAAAAACCGACCATCTTTAAGCATAATAGGCACGGAAATATAGCTTTGTAAACCATACATGGCCGGCGTGTGGTGATTGGCATAAACTTCATCCGCAGCAACGTGATCTATAACTACGGGCTGGTGGTTTTGCCTTATTTCGTGACAAATAGTAGTTTCAATAACTAATTCGTCGCCGGGTTTTAACCCGAAATCCACTTCATCTCTTACCGCACAGGTTATCCACCTGTCTGGCGTAACACGGGCAACCGCCGAAAATCCCATCCCGGTAGTACGCGTTACCACTTCGAGTATGGATTGAACTGCCTCTATGCCATTTACGGCATCAATATCCGCCTGAAAATTCGCTTCTAAAACTGACAATTGCTCTTTTAATAATTTCTAAATATAATACTAATTAAAATTATTCCATATGAATATATTCATTCCTAACATTAGATTTTACTGGCAACTTACAAAGAACCAGTATAAAATCAATTGTCAAAAAACAAAAAAAGCAGGGTGGCCTCACGCTAAACCTGCTTTTGGATATTAACTATTAACCGACCGATCTAAAATCTGTTAATTGGTAACAAAAATAGTTTATTTTATTTTTAATTTAAAATATATCTTAGTAATTAAGATACATAAAGATTTATCGTCAGTCAGATTAATCAAATTGCCCTAGCACTTATCATTTTATGCAGGTGATAGTTTAAATTTACGCCGATAGCAACATAAATAAATTACGACCATATCATGTGCTTTCTTTTATCCTAAACAAACACCGTAAACAAATGCAAATACATCAACAAGCCATATATTTAAAAGAACGTAAGCGCGGTTTTCATTTAATAACTACCGAGGTACTGCAGGCCTTGCCGCAGATAGCCGGCATAAAGGTGGGTATGCTACAGGTTTTCATTCAGCATACATCGGCATCGTTGACTATAAACGAAAATGCCGACCCAACGGTACGCCAGGATTTTGAAATGTATTTTAACAAAGCCGTACCCGAAAACGACCCCGATTATTTGCATGACGATGAAGGATCTGACGATATGCCGGCTCATTTAAAGGCCGCCATGCTGGGTAGTTCGGTCATGATCCCCATCCGTAACGGCCGCCCAGCCTTTGGCACCTGGCAAGGAATTTACCTTTGCGAACACCGTAATTACGGCGGGCAGCGTGGATTGGTAATAACTGCCTGGGGCGAATAAAAATCGATTATACAAGAAAACCTCTCTTCGGAGAGGTTTTCTTAAGTTGTATCGTATCCAAATACAACCTTACAACGTATCCGGATTAGGTATAAAATTCATGAATGCCTGGAATTTGGCATAATAGTTTTGCATATTAAGCTGGTAATAATATGCACCGCGTTTTGAGCCGGCTTTATCTTTATCAGCCAGTTTAATGAGCAGCCCTGTGGCCAGTACCCGCTTGCTGAAATTACGCTTATCTATAGTGGTATTAAATACGCTTTCGTACAAAATTTGCAATTGGGGCAACGTAAATTTGGTGGGTAAAAGTTCAAAAAGAATAGGATGCATAGCCGCTTTATAACGAATACGCTTGCGGGCCTGCTCTATCATTTCCTGCTGATCAAATATAAGTTTTGGGGTACGTTTTAACTGAAACCACTCGGCATGGTAATCAGCACTAATCTGGGTTTGGTATTTATTGATATCAACCAGGGCAAAGTACGCCACGGAAACCGTGCGCTCCATCGGATCGCGGTTAGGGTCGCCAAAAGTATATAGCTGTTCAAGATATACCCCTTCCAAGCCGGTGAGCTGCTTTAAGATACGATTGGCTGCCTGGTCAAGGCTTTCATCTGCCTGTACAAAGCCCCCCATCAGGCTCCAATTCCCCTTTTCGGGCTGAAAATCTCTTTTGATGAGTAATATTTTTAAAACCTCACCGTCGAAACCAAAAATTATACAATCAACAGCCAGTAATAGCCTGGTCTGCTTAGAATATTTGAGCATTTTTCCCCTTCAATTTTGATACAAAACAAATATATAATAACATTTTATATATGCATATAAAAATGGTCTTTCAACGGTATAAAGGATAAATATATTACCAAGCCATTTATAAGCTATCCACCTAAAAAGCTCATTATAGCCAGATTATACCTGCAGCATTTATGAATAAAAGGAATAAATTCAAATTTAAAACTTGCTCAATCAATATTTCGTATACAGCTTATACAACCTATGGTTTTATCAAACAATAAACTCATCATTTGTACTAAATGAAGAAACTCACGGGCATTTTATTGTTGCTGATATTTACTGCAACTGCAAGTTACGGTCAGCAAAAGGATATTGCCCGTTTAAAAAAAGGCCTCCCGCTTATTAGCGACAGTTCCCGTTACGTTGATGCCATTAATCGCCTGAGTATGCTGCTGTATGAAAAAAACATGGATAGTTCTTTTTACTATGCCAAACGTGCACGCGCTATTGCAGGCAGGCTAAATTATGCACATGGCATTGCCGATGCACTCAACAACCTGGGTATAGTTTACGACATGAAGGGCAACCTGCAATTGTCATTGCGGTACTATAATGATGCTTATAACAAGTATGTAGCCCTCCATGACTCCGCCAATGCCGTTCAGGGACTTATGAACATAGGCCTTGTTTTTAACGAAGCAACTGAAGATAGAAAAGCGATATCATTTTTAAGAAACGCCATGAATTACGGCAAGGGCATTACAAAAGATTCCATCCTATCGCTGTTATACTGTAACTATCTGTTGCTATATCCTGATAAAGTATCCAATGATTCTACAGATATACTGCTGGCTAAAGCCCGGGAGATTGCCCAACGTTACCATGACGACCGGGTACTGCTGGTAACCGACCAGATACAGGCCAAAATATATATCAAAAACGGCGACACGGAACAAGGTATAGCGCTACTGCAAAAGACTGCGGAGAAAGGTATAGCCATGGATCTTAATTATGTTACCCTTGACATTATCCAGGGCCTTGGTGATATTGTGATTAATAAAGATGCCGCAAAGGGCATCACCTATTATAAACAGGGACTTTATATAGCCGAAGTTACCGGCTACCATTATTATGAAAAGGTATTTGGCAAAAAGCTGTACGATATTTATAGTGTACAAAATAACCTTACCGAGGTACAACGCTACAGCGAAAAACTACTGAAGCTATATGACGATGAAGAGCAATTTACCAATACATCTGGTTTTGATTATATTGATTACGCCATAAAAGACCAACAACTGGAAGCCGTTACCATCCGGAGCGACAATCGACGCATATTGATGTTTGTATTCGGGATATTATTTGTACTCACCGCCGTAACTGTGATAATCATTTACCGCCTGTACAGCCTCAAAAAAAAACACACAAATATACTGGAGGAACTTAATCACTCTGTACAACAGCGAAACCAAAAGCTGGAAACCGACCATGAATTTAATAACAGGCTGGTATCTATCCTGGCGCATGATTTCAGGCAGCCGCTGGGCACATTAAAAACGCTGGCCAACGTACTTAAAGATGCCGATAGCTTTACCCACGAAGAATTAATGGAGTTAGTTGATACAATGGAGAATTCATCAAATATTTCGCTGGAAATTTTTGAGAATATTTTGCAATGGATAAAACAGCAGCTCTCGGGCTTTACCTACCAACCACAGGCAATGCTTTTAAAAGAGCTCATAGATGAAGCCCTGCAACCCTTTTACCTTACTGCGGAAGAATGCCATATCAGGCTTATCAATAAAGTTGCTGCAAATACTATCATTTATGCCGATAAGGAACTGGTGCAATTTATTCACCGTAATTTTATCCATAACGCCATTAAGTTTTCGCCAGATGATTCTTCTATTACCATTATAGGCAATACCGACGACGAAGGCACCACCGTTTGCGTGCAAGACGAGGGAAAAGGAATTTCGCCGGATAAGATAAGCACCATATTTAGCTTTAAGGTTGATTTACGTTACAGCAATGAAAAAGAAAAAGGGGCCGGTGTAGCACTTATGATATGTAGCGATTTTACAGAAAAAATGAACGGCCGTATATGGGTTGAAAATGCCAAACCCAAAGGCGCTAAATTTTGCTACGCCCTGCCACACCCGCAAAAACAAAGAAAATCTAAATCCTCTCCCTTAGAAAGGATTTAAGTAAGGCAATTATTTCAGTAAAACCTTTGTAGCTCCATAGCCAAATTTCTCTTTACGGGCATCCATAAAGGTTTGTACTTTGGGGTGCTTACCTAATTGCTTATGCAATTCGTTACGCAGGGTGCCATTCCCGGCACCATGTATAAATGTAATATCGGGCAGTTGATGTACTATTGCAGCATCCAGCGCTTTGTGAAAATGCGCCAGTTGTATTTGTAATATCTCGCTGCTTTGCAAAAACTGGTAATCGTCGCGCAGTTTTTCTATGTGCAGGTCTATTTCGCTTACAGGTTTTACAAATACCACTTTTTCTTCGGCAGGTTTAAAAAAACTCTCTTTAAGTTTCTGGGCATCTATTACAATTTCGGGTTCATCCAAACGAATTAACCAACCCGGCTCGGTCATCTGGGGCACCTGTTTTTTTGCGGTCGAAAAATCCTTTGCTTTAAACTTTTCGCTGATAACTAAAGGTGCAGGCGGCTCTATATTTTGTTTAGTGCTATATATGATATTAAATATAAAACGGGGCCATAACTGCAAATCGGCAAGTTGAGCCGAATATATTTTTGACGTAGATTTTGCACTCACTAAACCCGCAAACTCACCTTTAAAGGTTTGCAGTTTTTCGGTAGTAAAGGCAACCATCAACTGAAAAGATGTGTTATTAACCAAATGAAAATGCACTACCGAGTTTGCTTTTGCATCGGCTACTACCGCTACATACACCCCCTTCTTTTCAAACTCAGTCAGGTCAACAGGTTTTTCTTCGGCAGTAACTGTTTTATCAGCCCCGCCTGCCTGGTAGCCGTGTACGGTGGTTACTTTGCTGGCCAGTACAGGTATTTCAAAATCATCGTCGCCGGTAACACCTATCATTTGCTCGTCTATGATACGGGTTACAAAGCCTTCCATTTTTTCGTCAACAAACCGTACAAAGTCGCCTAATTTATATTTCATAGTAGTAAATCAAGCCGCAAAGTTAGCTTATATAAGCACAACACATAAAATATAAAGCATAAGTTGCGGTTATTATGCAGTACATTTGATTACAGGTTCTTTTTATAAATTAGCAGCTAATCATATATTTGCAACATGAGTGACGATACCCCTAAACACTTAGATCCGCAGTTATTAAAACAAGTATTTATTCATAATTTAAACAGGATTTATTTTGGTAAGTGCTACCTGAATAATAACCTTGCCCACATTATGGACCTGGCTTCGTTTAAAGCCCTAAAACTGGCTATAGGCGAATTTTGGGACGACGTAAAGAAACAGATCACCCGAATGGAGGAGATTTATGCCAATATTGGCGAAATTCCGTCTGATAAGAACTGTAATCCCATAAAATCAATAGTAAAAGACGAGTTTTGCCTTGATGAAGATCAATCGCTATCAATCCTACGCGATATGGATATCATTATGTACCTGCAATTACTTGAACATGTTAACATTACATCATGCCGTATGCTTATCATGGTAGCAAAATTATTGGAGCATGAAACTGCGCAGCAGTTGCTTACCGAATGTTTTGATGAATCAATGGATAACGACCAGTTGTTTATGATCATCAGCAAAGAATACCTTACTGAAGATTAAGCAAGCCTTAATTATCTTTTAAATTCCCGTAAAATAAGAAAGCCATCCGCATAGCGCAGATGGCTCAAATATTAGTTATTTAATACCCCTATTAAAATAACTTGAACAAATAAAAAAAATATTTCTAATAGTACCAATTTATTTGATTCAAAATAAAGGGATGTTACAAGTTTGTTACGTAATTCTTACTTATAAGTATGTATACACGGGGTTGCAAATCCCAATTTGAGGTGCTGTTGAGATGATTTGGCCAATAATTTCATGGATTTGTTTTTATTTTGCATCATGAAGATAATTAAACCCATTGTACTAACTGCTATCTCGTGCTTTGCCTTGTTACAGGTGCAGGCGCAAAGTTTGTATATGCCGCGCGATATACAAAAAGCCTTTAAAAAAGGAACCCGCCAGGCCGATGGCAAACCAGGTAAAAATTACTGGCAAAACCGCGGGACTTATAATATTACCATCACCGCTCTCCCGCCAGATCGTAACGTTAAAGGAACCGAGCAGATAACTTATGTAAATAATAGTCCGGATACGCTGAAAACGCTTAATATGAAGCTGATCCTGAATGCGCACAAACCTGGTGTGGCACGTTTTGGCGATGCCGGGCCCGATTATTTGACCAGCGGCGTTCAGTTTGACAGGTTCCTGATAAACGGGGAATCTATAAAAGTAAACAGCCAGGCTGCCAACACCAATCAATCGGTTAAAATACCAACGCCATTGTTGCCGCATCAATCGGTTAAGCTGGAGATTGACTGGCATTTTCAAATCTCGCTGCAAAGTGGCCGCGAAGGGATGATTGATTCGACAACTTATTACCTTGCTTACTTTTATCCGCGGGTATCTGTATATGATGATTATAACGGCTGGGACAGGCTTCCGTTTTTAGACGGGCAAGAGTTTTATAACGATTTTAATGATTATACACTCAATGTTATCGCCCCTAAAAACTATATAGTTTGGGCCACTGGAACGCTGCAAAACCCAACCCAGGTGTTACAGCCCGAGTACGCCAAACGCCTGCAAAAATCAATGACCAGCGATTCGACAATTCACATTGCTACTGCTGCCGATCTGACTAAAAAGAACATTACAGCCCAGGAAACGCAAAACACATGGATTTGGAAGGCTGACAACATAAGCGATATGGCAGTTGGCCTGAGCGACCATTACGTATGGGACGGTGCCAGCGCCATTGTTGATGATGCTACCCATCGTCGTGCCAGTATGCAGGCCGCGTTTTTGGATAACGCCAAGGATTTTCATAATGCGGTACAGGCCGGTCGTAATTCACTGAGCTGGTTATCACGCAACTGGCCAGGTGTGCCCTACCCTTTTCCTAAAATGACCTCATTTCAGGGATTTGCTGATATGGAATACCCCATGATGGTGAACGATAGCCATACCGATGATATTCAATTTTCGCAATTTGTGCAGGATCATGAAATAGCGCATACTTATTTCCCTTTTTACATGGGTATTAATGAAAGTCGTTATGCTTTCATGGACGAAGGCTGGGCTACCACCTTTGAACGCCTTATTGGTACTGCCGAGGTTGGCGCCCAAAAAGCCGACGATCTTTTCAAAAGCTTCAGGGTAAAACGCTGGATCAGTGATGCATCAACTGCCGAAGATTTACCGATTATTACACCATCAAGCGAGTTAAGGGCAGGCTATGGCAACAACTCCTATGGCAAGCCGGCACTAAGCCATTTCGCTTTGAAGGATATGTTGGGCGATGTACTATTTAAAAAAGCACTGCATGGTTATATGGACCGCTGGAATGGCAAACACCCTATCCCATGGGATTATTTCAACTCCATGAGCAATGTATCTGGCCGTAATCTCGATTGGTTTTTTAATAACTGGTTCTTCACCAATTACTATATCGATATTGATTTACAGAACATTACCAAAAGTAATGGCGGCTACACAGCTGCTATTAAAAATATTGGTGGCTTTGCGGTTCCGTTTGATGTGATATTAACGTATACCGATGGCACAACCGAAACCCTCCATCAAACACCCGCTGTTTGGGAAAAAGATCAAAAACAAATTTCAGTGAATATTAAAACCAGCAAAACCATTAAATCTGCTTTGTTGGACGGGGGTATTTTTATGGATGCCGACGTAAGCAACAATACCTTTGTGGTTAAGTAAACAAAAAAACATGTTAAAAGCAGAAAAACCCGACCTATTGGCCGGGTTTTTCTGCTTTTATGATAGTACTAAATATTATGCGTTCTGTACTGAATTGTTCCAGTCGTTAGCTGCGCCTTTTACTTTCGATTTTGCATCGTCGCCAAGATCCTTTACCCTATCGGCAGCATCTTTAGCTTTTGATTTAGCAGCTTCCAAAGCATCATCTTTATAATCATAAAGATCACTCACTGTACCATTAAACTTCGATTTAACCTTATCAACGGCGTTTGCGCTGTAATCTTTTATATCGTTGGCGGTTGATTGTGCTTTATTTTTAGCGGTATCTACCAAATCATTGATATAATCGGCAATATCGTCGCGCAGTTCGCCACCTTTTTCGGGTGCTAATAATAAGCCTAATGCGGCACCTGCTGCGGCACCTACCAATAGTGCGGCTATAATTTTTGCTTGATCTTTCATTTTTTGTTTTTTATGTAGAAGATTTAACCTGATGAGTTATAAACAACAACAATGCCAGTTATTTGGGACTGTGAGATTATTGGATTTTTGGGACTGTTGGACGAAAGACTAAAGGACAAAAGACTAAGGACTATGGAATAACGGAGGTAATGAATTACACAATGCCCTAAAAATAAAAAAGGCATCCACTAAAAAGTGAATGCCTGGTATGCTTAATGATTATATTATAATTAAATAACTTTTACATTTACCGCATTTAAACCTTTTCTACCGTTCTCTACTTCAAACTCAACTTTATCATTTTCACGGATCTCATCGATTAGGCCTGTTGAATGAACAAAAATGTCTTGACCACCGCTTGCTGGTGTAATAAATCCAAAACCTTTTGTTTCATTGAAAAATTTTACTGTTCCTTCTTTTTGCATTATTTTATTTATTAAAGGCTGCAAGGTAGGCAAATTTTTCAAAAACCATAACAGGGCTAAGTCATTATTTAGAATGATTTTAGTTGAGGATTTGATAATCGGGAAGCACAGAAACATCCATTTACTCATAATCTACTCATTATCAAATACCTCAATCAGGGCACTTTCAAGTTTTCAAATCCCATAATTTTTCAAATTTAAATTACGCAATTATGGCTAAATGCCTGCCTTTATTAAACCATCCTGCCTGTGTAAAATTACATTGGTTTATATAAGAATATGTAACCTAACCACGCGTATAGTTTTAATAAACTGTAAGTTTGCCCAAAAACAAGCATAACAAATGAAGGCCTTTATATTTGACCTTAACGGCACCATGATAAACGATATGGAATACCATACCAAAGCATGGCAATCACTTTTTAATAACGAATTGGGCGGCAGTTTTACCTGGGATGAAGTTAAACCCCAGATGTATGGCAAAAACCCCGAAGTATTGGTACGTATGTTTGGCCCTGACCGTTTTACGTTGGATGAAATGAATGACCTATCGTACCGGAAAGAAGAAAAATACCAGCAGGAATTTTTACCCCACCTGGCATTATTGCCGGGGTTGATTGAGTTTTTAGAAGCCGCCTATCAGCAAGGTATACCTATGGCCATTGGATCTGCGGCCATTCCGTTTAATATTGATTTTGTGCTGGATAATTTGAACATCAGGCATTATTTTAAAGCTATTGTAAGTGCCGATGACGTAGTGCTGAGCAAACCTCACCCCGAAACATTTTTGAAAGCTGCTGAACTGCTTGGCGCATCTCCTTTAGAATGTGTGGTATTTGAAGACGTACCCAAAGGTGCCGAAGCCGCAGCAAATGCAGGTATGAAAGCAGTAGTGCTTACCACCACCCATAACCCCGAAGAATTTGCCCACCTGCCTAATGTAGTACATTTTGCAAACGATTTTAATGATAATTATTTTAAGGAGCTGATAAACTGAAAACAGCAATATCAAATCTTGAATATCGAATGATGAATTATTAAAGATCAACCGATATTCAAGATTTCCTATGCTATACTATTTACGCTACACCTTCTGAATAAACACTCTGTACATGATCACGCAGGTTATAGCCCGATGCCATCACTTCGCCGTAAGCACCGGCGGTACGCACAGCTATCAGATCGCCGCGGAATGATTCCGGCAGGTCAACATCTTTCTGAAAACAATCAGTGCTTTCGCAAATAGGACCTACTACGTCGTATTTTAGTTCGGTGGTGTGTGGAGTGAGGTCTGAGGCCTGTTTTTCGGCTTCAGATCTCAGCCCCCGCACCTCAGCCCTCCGACTTAGATTCTCAATTAAATGATATGCCTGGTAAAGCATCGGACGGATAAGTTCCGTCATGCCGGCATCCAGGATAAGGAAATTTTTCTTTTTGCCATTTTTCACATACAACACTCTTGATATAAGTGATGCGCTTTGTGCTACCAGTGCACGACCAAGCTCAAAATGCACCTCCTGCCCTGGCTTAACGTTCAGGAAGCTTTTAAATACCTGAAAATAACTTTCAAAATCGGCAATGTTACCGTTGGGGCTATAATAGTCCACTCCTAAACCACCGCCTGTATTGAGCACTTTAACCGGGAAACCATGATCTTCAAACCAATCCTGCATTTCGTTGATGCGGGTACAAAGGCTTTTATAAACTTCCAGATCGGTAATTTGGGAGCCGATATGAAAATGGATGCCCAGGAACTTCAGGTTTTCGCATTTACGCAAAGCGGTGGCCACATCCGGCAGTTGCCAAATATTAATTCCGAATTTATTTTCGTCCAGTCCGGTGGTAATAAAATGATGGGTATGCGCATCAACGTTAGGGTTTATGCGGATAGCCACATTTGCCTTCTTGCCTTTTGCGCCAGCCAGTTCATTAATGATCTCCAGCTCCTGTACCGATTCTACATTAAAGCAAAAGATATCGGCATCAAGGGCAAAATTTATTTCTTTGTCTGATTTTCCCACGCCTGCGAAAACCACTTTGTCTTTCCCAAAACCGTGTTCGATAGCCGCCCTAACCTCGTTACCGCTCACACAATCGGCACCAAAGCCAAAAGATTGGATCATATCCAGCACGCGCGGATTAAAATTGGCCTTCATGGCATAATGCACATGAAAACCATGCTTTGCAGAAGCTTCGCGACAGGCATCCAGAGTTTGCCGTAATACCTCCATATCATAGTAGTAAAACGGGGTATCTAAGTCTTGAAAGCGATTTATTGTAGTATTGTTGAACATTTGCAAAAAGTACTTTATGTTATATCGCGATTTGTAGGCTGCTTTCAGAAGATTGCTTCGTACCTCGCAATGACGTGTTTATTATTTTAGTCCTCTCCTTTGGAGAGGGTTGGGTGAGGCTAAAACAACCTGTTATGCAGGCTTCTTAAAATCTCCACCTTATCCTCGGTTTTTACAAGTAACGACAAGTTATGATCGCTGCCGCCGTATGATATCATCCTCAGCGGAATGTGCTTAACCGCCTCCAGTACACGAGCGGCGTAACCATGTTTTTCGGCACCAAAATCACCTACTACGCAAATAATGGTGTGGTTTACATCCAGCTCAACCGAACCAAAGGCGTTAAGCTCGGTAGTGATCTCGCCCAGGTATGTGGTATCATCAATAGTTAATGACACCGCAACTTCTGATGTGGTTATCATATCTATAGAAGTTTTGTAACGCTCAAACACCTCAAATACCTTGCGCAAAAAACCATGCGCCAGCAGCATCCTGCTGGATTGAATTTTGATGGCCGTAATACCATCCTTTGCCGCTATAGATTTGATCTTGTCCTTTTCGCTGGTATTGGTTATCAGCGTGCCCTTAGCCTGCGGATCCATTGTGTTTAGCAAGCGTACCGGGATCTTATATTTTTGGGCAGGGAACACACTTTGCGGGTGCAGTATTTTGGCACCAAAATAAGCAAGCTCGGCAGCCTCATCAAACGATAGCTGGGCAATGGGCTGCGTGCCTTTTACAATCCGGGGATCATTGTTGTGCATCCCGTCAATATCTGTCCATATCTGCACCTCTTCGCTGCGGATACCGGCACCAATTAACGATGCGGTATAATCGCTGCCGCCGCGGCGCAGGTTATCAATTTCGCCAAAGGCATTGCGGCAAATAAATCCCTGGGTTATAAATAAATTAACGTCGGGATGTTTATCAAGTAACGGGGTTATCTTTTCGGTGATATAATCAACTATAGGCTCATTATCCTCGTCTATCTTCATAAAATCAAGCGCCGGCAACAGTACCGATGGTACCCCTATCTGGCGCAGATAAACGTGGTATAATGTGGTTGACAGTAATTCGCCCTGGGCCAAAATAACCTTATCTTCAATAGTTGTAAAAAGATCGTTAGCCAGGTTAGCAAGCACGTTAAAATGATAGTCAATAACTTCCTTGCCTTGCTTTAAAAATTGCTCGTCGGTAAACAGTTCCTTAATAAAAAGCTCGTATTTATCTTTCAGGGTGCCGATAAGTGAAATTGCCTTCTTCTTATCGCCGGCCAGGTAAGCCTGACCAATTTCTACTAAATTGTTTGTAGTTCCTGATACTGCCGATAGCACCACTATCTGCCTCTCGGCCGGATTGATGATATCCAACAGATTTTTCATACGGGCGGGGCTACCTACTGAGGTACCGCCAAATTTTAAAACTTTCATTTGCTGTAAACTTTTCCCTTAAACAATTGATAATTGTGTACCAATATTTGAGGGGTTAAAAATAAGATTTAAAACCCCGGATACCTAAAATGAGCGAAATAAAATTTGGCCTGGCCTATGGTAAAGCGTTGAAAGAAAAATTATCTCTTGTAAAGATACCTGCTTTTAAAAAGAGGCGAACTCACGCGACAGAAGATTACTAATTAAAAACCCCTGCCATTTAAAGCAAGGGAGTTTGACTTGGTAACAAGGTTTAGGTTTTATACACAAACATGGCGATTTGGCACTGCTTTAAAAATACCTACTTGTGGGTATATTGATAAGGAAATCGTTATTGGAAACCTATCGTTATAATCCCCCAATTAGGGTGATTATTCCATCGGCATACAATCGTTACTTTTGATTACAATATGCTGTTTATTAACAGTAAAGCTGTAAATTGTAATCGCCAATGACACGCAAACTGTTTGCTATATTTTTATTTACCTTAATAACCGGCAATGCCTTAGCGCAGGTTACTTATCCCGATGTTCGCCTGCCTGCCGATACTCCGCGCTTGTTTGCGACGGGCATACTAAGCGATGGCCTGAGCAACCGTGATTTCACCATATCGCCAAAAGGCGACGAGCTGTTTTTCACCCTGCAACAGCCGCGCTTTGTTAGCAGCACTATTTTGCACATGATAAAAAATAACGGCAAATGGAGCAAACCGCAGGTGGCACCCTTTTCAGGAAAATACCGCGACCTGGAAGCTACTTTTTCGCCGGATGGGCAGACGATCTATTTCTCATCCGACAGGCCCTTGAAAGATACAGGCGCAAAAAAAGATTTTGACATTTGGCGAATTAAGCGCGCAACTGACGGAACCTGGGGCAAACCCGAAAATTTAGGTACAACCGTAAATAGCAGCAAAAATGAGTTTTACCCCAGCATTACCCGCAGCGGTAATCTTTACTTTACAGTTGAGGCAGCTTACGGCAAAGGAAGCGAGGATATTGTAGTTTGCAAACCAACCGATACCGGACATACAAAACCCATTAGTCTGCCCGAAGATATTAATACCAAATACGATGAGTTTAATGCCTTTGTTGATCCCGATGAGCAATTTATTTTGTTCACCTCCTACGGTCGCCCGGATGATTTAGGTGGCGGTGATCTTTATATCAGCCGGAAGGATAACGCAGGTAATTGGCTTCCTGTTAAACATTTGCCGGCACCTATTAATACGCCTTATTTAGATTATTGCCCGTTCGTTAGCTGGGATAAAAAATACCTGGTATTTACCAGCAATCGACTAAACAAGGAATTAGCAAACAGAAAAACAAAGACTTACCAACAGTTACAACAAATACTAAACAGCCCGGGCAATGGCTGGGACGATATTTATTGGGTAAAGTTTGATACTAAGTGGTAAGAAGATTTTTCGTGTAGAGACGCAATATTTTGCGTCTCCCACATGCAAATCACCTATGCAATTCGGGCTTAGCGGGAGACGCAAAATATTGCGTCTCTACGTTGAAAACGGCCCTATTCCTCCTCCTTCGTTTCCTTCAAATCATCTTCCTTCTTCGCCTTGCCTAAACGGATTTTAGGATTGTCCTGGGAACCGGTAATGGTCATCGGGATGCCGAAGATGCCAAACGGCGGCAGCCCCAGTCGAAATTGCAAATTAAGCTTACCATCTAAACTTACCTTGCCCTCAAACCGTGGCCGGAACCCTGCTATCCGCATTTTGGTGCGTTCAATAGTGATGATGTTATTGGCGATGCTGGTCTTGATATCTACTTTTGATACATCGGCCTTAGCCAAACTATCGTGCCCGGTTTGTTTGCCAACCGCGTTAAATAGTTTAAAGCCGTGCATTTTTACCTTTTTTACCGAAAGCACTCCCCCACCCTTTAATGAAGGATAAACCGGTTTCATATCGCCGTTAAGCTTGCCGCTTAATTTATAATCTAACGATACAATACCTTGCACATGCTCGGCAGATGATGCCATATCATGGAACAGCTTAACCTCTTTGTAGGCCCGTTGTATATCAAATTCCTTTGCGTTGATGTGGTAATCAAAAAATGCTTTTTGCGGCGTAATGCTGCCATAAGTAGCATCCATAACTACAGGAGCACCAATTAAGGTAAAGCCGGTTTGTTTTAAAACAATCTGGCCGTTACTAATGGTCATATTACCTTTGGCATCAGTAAGATCAAGACCATTGTACTTAACCTTTTTTACATCGGCAACAAAATTAAGGTCGAGGTTGGCGGGAACCAGGATCACGCCTGTTGATTTTGTTGGCTTGGCCGATGCCGGCGTACCTGCAAAAGCCATAAAATCATCGGCTATCAGCAGGTCGCTTTTAAGGTTAAACTCGCCTTTTAATGGTGAATTTGGCTTAACCGCGTAGTCAATAACGTTAGATAGCGCACCATCCAGCACAATTGTAGATTTACCGTAGTTGGCACTAAACTGATCGAACTTCATCTTATCCTGGTTAAAGCTGAACAAGCCCGTTGTTATAAAAAAGGGCTTAGGGAACAGTTCTGATCTCAGGGCTATATCTTTAACTTTCAACGTGCCTGAGTTAGCCAACAGGTTATAACGACCGGCAGCCGCATCGCTTTGCTTGCCTTTGAGTGAGAAATTGGTTTTTATCAGGCCCTTGACATCGTAACCTTTCAAGGCAAATACTTTGTAAATTTTACCAATATCCAGCGAACCATGCGAAGCGATGTTGTAGTTAAGATCATCAAAATTGCGCAGGTCGGCTTTCAGTAAAAAAGGTTGGTCTTCAAACCGGAATGATACCTGTTTTATATTCACCTTCAGGCCTTTTAACGAGCCCGTGTTATTGGTAATATCGGCATTTACCTGTATATTTTGCAGCGGATGAGGATAGTATTTGGTTTGGATATACCCGTCATGCAATTCAATCTGCGCTTTGGTTACCGGAAAAATGCGACGGGTAGGTATGTAACGGCCTTTGGTGTGCAGGTCGGCGGTTAAATCGCCGCGCAGGTCTATGCTGTCTGCTGGGTAAAACTGTTTCAGATCGGCTAAATGGAATTTCGCTTTGAGGCCTACATCTATCAGCGCACCGGCGGTATTGCTCATTTTAAAATAGCCTTTCAAATAATTATTGAGCGCTATGGCATTAATATTTTCCATAGCCATACTGGCATGTGCAATATCATGATCGGGGCAATTAGCGTTCAAATTAAAACTGATGTTTTTAACGCCCTCAGGCAGTTTATTGTATTTAATATAACCGTTCCTGAACCACGACTGCAGGGTAAATTTAGGTATACTGGTGATAACGGTATCTATCCTCGGTCTTAAACCGCCTGTTTTCCTGGTCCCTTTTGCATACTTACCCTCGGCTACCATGTGCAGGGCATAACGTCCCTTCACATCAAACGCTTTAACGCCAAATGCCCGGTTCCATTTTTCAAGATCAATCTCGGTATTTATCTTGGCAAAAATATCCGGCTCTTTTACGCCTTTTACCTTGATCACCGATCCAAAATAATCCTTGCCAATATTAAAATATACCGAATCGATGTTGAGGTTAAGGCTATCGGGGTTAAGACCCGGCAGCTTTACGCTCATATTCAGATAAAGATTTTTAACAGGCTCGGGCGTTTTCTTGTTGGCAACATAACCATTGCGCACCTTCACGTTAAGCGTAAGATCGGGCATGATGTTTTTTGAGGCGATGTATTTGCCCGTTAGCGCCATCTGGATATTTCCGTTGCCGTCAATTTCAGTATCATCAACATATTTGGCGTATTCGGCAGGCAAGGCTGTAAAAATATCGCTCAGGTCGTTCTGATCTGAGGTAATCCGAAAATCCATATCATAGCCATCCTTCAAAAACTCAAACCGTCCCTTAAACTTAACGGGAAGCTTGTTTATCAGCAAATCGTTTTTTTGAAACGCAAAGGCTAATGATTTGGTGTTGATGCTGGTAACGAGATCGGCATTTACCTTTTTACCCAGCACATAGGGCTTATTGCCATAATAAAAATCTACAGAACTGGCTTCGGTATGGCTATGCAGGTCGAAAACATCTTTACTCAGGTCGCCGCTGCCTTTATAGTAAAAGCCGCGTGCATTTACCTGCATCGGCATCGACCGGTCGTTATAAACCAAATGGCTTTTTTCAACCAAGATCTGCTCAATGCCCAGGGATGCGCTGGCAGTATCTGCCGGATTAGCCTGTTTTGCATCTTTTGGTTTATAAACGTTGTAGTTGGCCTTACCCGCGCTATCTACCTGAATATTTATAAAAGCATCACTCAGATAGATCTTATTAATGTTGATCTTACTTTTAAATACCGACGAAAGATCAATGGCCAGCGAAATTTCTTTGGCGGCTACCAATGTATCATTTTGAAAAGGTGCGCTGCCGTTAAGCGAAAAATCATTTAAAGTAAGCGTAAGTGAAGGGAATTTTTTAAAGAACGACAAGCTGGTACCCGAAAAATTAAGTTTGCCATTAATACTGCTGCCTGCCCATTGTTTTATTTTATTGGTAACCGTTTGCGGAAACAAGTAGGGCAGCAAGAACATCAGCAGTAAAAGGCTTACTAATGTAACGGCACTTATTTTTAACGTTTTGAAGATCGTTTTTTTGATGGGTAACGGCATAAACAAATTGCTGTAAGGTGCCATGAAGGTAACCATAAAAGCTAAACACAATTGCGATTTTTTTGAATTACATAACCAATTTTCGACTAAGCGCAAGCCAATTATACTTCAAAGAAAATATTTTATTATTTAAACAACGTGCGCTCGAAAGACAATACCACAAAGACCTCATCCGCCAAAACAACATTCAAAATAAATACTTTATTTTTACCGCCATACATACCGTTCCTACAAGGAACACCGGACGACCAGGAACAATTGGTACCAATTGTACCCTACATTTAAATATAGCCGCCTTCATGGAAAACTATGCCGTTGTAATATTTATTCTCGCCATTATGATAGGCCTGTCGGCCATTGCCGATAAAATAAAGCTCCCCTATCCGGTGCTGCTTATTATAGCGGGTATAGCCGTTGGCTTTATTCCTGCCGTGCCGAATATTGCGCTAAACCCCGAGATAGTTTTCCTGATATTTTTACCGCCATTATTATATGACGCGGCGTTTAATATCTCCTACAAAACATTTCAAACCAATATTAATACCATTGGTACGCTGGCTATTTCGCTGGTATTTGTAACTGCATCGGGCATAGCAGTGGCGGCGCATTACCTTATCCCGGGCATGACCTGGCCGCTATCGTTTGTATTGGGTGCCATATTATCCGCTACAGATGCAGTAGCCGCCATGAGCATAACCAAAGGGCTCGGACTATCGCATAGTACCAACACCATTTTAGAGGGCGAAAGCCTGGTGAACGATGCGTCGGCATTGGTGGCTTACCGTTTTGCCGTCGCCGCCGTAACGGGCACCGCGTTTGTATTTTGGAAGGCATCATTACAATTTGTGATACTTATGGCAGGCGGTTTTGTGGTTGGTTTGGTTATGGGTAAGATACTGGCATTCATCATTAAGCGGGTACATCAAAATAACATGGTGACCATAAGTTTTATGTTATTAATGCCCTTTGTAACCTATTTAGTAGCCGAAGATTTGCATGTATCCGGTGTAATAGCGGTGGTTGTTTTGGGTTTAAGTATTGCACGTTTTAGCAACAAGGTATTTCCGGATGCATTAAAAAAGCAATCCAAATCCATATGGGACATTCTCATCTTTTTACTGAACGGCTTGATCTTTATATTGATAGGTCTGCAATTTCCCTATGTAATTAAAAGCATCAGCAGCAGCGAGGTTTGGCCTTATGTTGGATATGGATTTATTATAACCCTTTTGGCACTCGTGCTGCGGATTGCCCGTGTATTTTTGCAAAAATTCAACCTGCAACAAGCCTTTAAAAAAGGGCGGCCCAGAATAACCGAGGAAACACTGCTTGATTTTAAAGATAGTTTGATCATCAGCTGGTCGGGAATGCGGGGTATTGTGTCGCTGGCCATTGCCATTGGTTTGCCGACAACTTTGGCCAATGGTCAACCGTTTCCGCAGCGTAATGCCATTATCTTTATATCGGTGGTGGTAGTGCTATTCACCCTTATCGGGCAGGGATTAAGCCTGCCCTGGCTCGTTCGGAAATTAAAAACAGATTAAGAATAAGGCGAACCACGGTTCCATTATTTAACGACAATAGTTTTATTAAACACAATGTTATCTGATGCGCCGCCTATCTGGATCTCAAACTCACCGGGCTCTACAACGTATTGCATTTTATCATTGTACAAACCCAATTCGGAAATAGGTATTTCAAGAGTTACTTTTTCGCGTTTCCCGGCTTTAATGAGCACTTTGTTAAATGCCTTTAGCTGCTGCACGGGCGTTGCAACCGAACTGAATTTATCGCGAACGTACAGTTGTACTACTTCTTTTCCGTCACGGGTACCGGTGTTTTCAACTTCAACCTCTACCTTAACTGTGCCTCCTGTTGCCGAAAACACGGTATCCTTTAAAGTACAACTCACATATTTAAAACTGGTATAACTCAGACCATAACCAAAATTCCAAACAGGTTCGGGCTTGTCAAAAATGTAGTGCATTTTAGGGTCTTCGGGCGTGCCGGGGCTATCAAATGGTTCTTCTCTATCGGTCACAAAGTGGTTGTAATAAGTCGGTGTATTACCCGTACTCCTTGGGAACGAAACATTGAGCTTGCCGGATGGATTTACAGCGCCGGTAAGTATATCGGCCAGTGCCCGGCCTTGCTTTTCGCCGCCGTACCATTGCACTACAACAGCATCGGCATTATCCTTAACCCAAGGCATAGCAAGGGGTTTACCCGCTATAAATACCACGATCATGGGTTTGCCGGTAGCTTTTATTGCCTTTAACAATTCTTCCTGTGCCCCCGGTAACTCCAGCGACGAAAGATCAAACCCTTCGCCCGATGTGGAATATTTAGGGCTGCGACCAAGAAATGTACTGCGCGTGCCAATAGCTACAATAGCCAGATCACTCGCTTCAACGGCCTTTACCGCGTTTTGAATATCTGCTGTGTTCTTGCTCCACCAGTCACAACCTTCTACATTGCGCAGAGTAATCTTGTCGCCAACAACTTCTTTAAGCCCCTGTAATAATGTTGTACCTTCTTTGGGGTTACGTTCGGTCCAGGCATAATCACCAAAAATGGTTTCGTTGCTGTTGGGGCCAACTACGGCTATTGATTTATATTTAGATAGGTTTAGCGGTAAAATATTGTTACTGTTTTTAACAAGGATGGCGCTTTCGTCCGCAACTTCTTTTGACATAGCTACGTTTGCCGCGCTGTGTACAATTTTATCAACCTTTTTAGGATCACCGTAAGGATTATCAAACAAACCCAAAGTAAATTTAACTGTTAAAACACGACGCACCGCCAAATCAATGTATTTTATATCCAGCTTGCCCGATTTTACCATTCGCTCCAGGGTTTCGTAGGCATTGTCGATATCAAGATCGATACCCGCTATGAGGGCCATTTTGGCGGCATCTTCCTGCGTTGCAACCGCGCGGTGAAAAGTTTGCAGTCGATCAACCGAGCCCCAGTCCGAATATACATAGCCTTTAAAACCCAGCTCATCCCGTAAAATATCGGTCATGTAATAATGCGAACCGCTCATGGCTATACCATCATATGAACTATAGCATGACATTACCGCCAAAGGATTGGTTTCGGTAATAACTCTTTTAAAGGGGTACATGTACAAACTGCGCAGCTCACGCTCACCGCCACTCACGTTGGCGCAGTTAAGACCACCGGCAGGACTACCATGCGCCATAAAGTGTTTAGGCGTGCAGGTAATATTATATTTTTGATACCCGTTAATAAAACCTATCCCCATTTGGGCAATAAGGTATGGGTCTTCGCCAAAAGTTTCTTCAACACGGCCCCAGCGCAGTTCGCGGGCTATGTCAAGCACCGGCGAGAGGATCTGGTGGATGCCGATCACATTTGCTTCAGCACCGGCAGCCTGGGTCATCCGGGTAATAAGGGCCGGATTAAATGTGCTGCCTTGTGCCAGCTCCTGCGGAAACAGTGTACACCCGTTTTGCAGGATACCTTCGATACCTTCGGCCGCGGTAAGTATTGGAATACCGAGGCGCGTTTTTGTTAGCATGTAGGTTTGCAGTTTCTGATACATATCTGCACATTCGGCTGCAGAACGGTTCATTTCATGGGTACAACCGTAGCTTTCGCCCTTAAAAATATTTTCTATATCATTTGCTCCACCCGACGCCCGGTTTTGCAATTGCTGAATTTTTTCCTTTAACGTCATCCTCGGCAACAGGTCATCAACACGCTGGCTTACCGTTGCCTTTTTGTTTTTATACAATGGCGTATCGGCCGCCATATTTGCCGCCGAAGATGAATTAACAATTGCCAAAAGCAGGAAAGCGAACACAGTAAATATTTTTTTCATTTAAAGTTGATAGCGTAAATATTTGAACAAAAAGGTGTTTTTCGAATGTATTATTAAACTTTAAAACCAAAATTACAATCGATTGCGAAGGTAGTGAAATACATATTAGTCTTGCAACTATTTGTATTTATGTAGTGTTTAAGCTTCCTTAGTTTTTTAAAGGTATTGTGTTGAATAACAGCGATACGGCGGTAGAGCAGCCGAAACTTGATTTTGGTTTTTCTTCGCCCGTGCGGGTTGCCCATTTTGTATGGATGAGGTTTTGCGAGTTACGGTTGTTATAGGCGGTGTTGGCGTTTAGTGTCATCCAGTCTATAAGATCAGTCTGGTGGCCTTCCAAAGTGTAGGTACGTGCATAGCGCGCAAAAATACCTTTGAAGCCGGGCAGGTCATCGCCACCATCTTCGTTATCAATCACCTTGCCTTTAAACATTTCATCGCGGGTGTACTGGGCTATTTTTTTTGCTTCTGCAAGGTAGCTGGCTTCCTTGGTGTAGTTATAAAGCATAACAGCCGCGCCCAGGTAAGTTCCCTGGTTGTAGGTTGAGCTCCATGTACCTGTTCTTACCAATCCGGTTTTATGATCAAGGTCGATGTTATCATTCACCTTGCCGGTATGGGCATCAAACAAATATATTTTAGACCATGAATACAGCGCTATGGCTTTATCGTAATACGTGTTATCGCCTGTAGCTTTTGCAAGGTAACAGCATGCTACCATTGCAGGACCATTGATACAGGCATTTTTTGATGTTTTGGTTTCGAACCAGGTTAAACCGCCGCCGTATTTATTAGTGAATGCGCGGGCATACATTTTATCAAACTGCTCCTTACCTTTTTCCAGATAAGTTTTGTTACCGGTAAGCAGGTAACCGCGTACGCAAAAAAGTGCCGCCCAGGTAATGTCATCATTGTAATTATTGTACATCCAGTCGGTTTTGTTGTGTTCCATAAAATTGGTGTACATGGTATTAAACCGGGTGGCGTATTTAGCATCCTTGGTAACCTCGTAGGCATCCAGCAAAATTTCCATCATTTCGGCCTTATCCCAAAAGCCTTTGCTTGTTTCAACTTTATATTGGTTATACCAGGCATCAAATACCTTGTTGGCGGTGGCAATGGTAAGGGCGGCATCCTGTACTTTCTCTTTTTGGAAAGTCCATTTTTGGGCATCGCCGGCAGGTGCGCTGCTTAAATTAACGCTGGCACCACCATTGCTTAAACTAAGCGAAAATTTATTATCGGCAGCGGGTTTTAAGTAATAAACTCCGTTGCCGGCTTTTTTGATCGTCCATTTAACGTCGTCGTTACTGGCGTTATCAGTTTGATCTATATTAACCGAATCAGCAGGTGCGGAAGTGGTGTGCAGCAGTTTGCCGCTGGCCAGGTTTGTTAAGGTATAAACACCTTTCCCAACATGATTAACCGTCCATTGCTGTGCAGCTGAATGTGTATCCGTCCAACAATCAACACGGGCACCGTTTTCTGTTGATGAGTTGCTTACATCTAATAATTTATTACCTGTTTTTGAAGTGAGCGTATAAATTGCGCCCGAGGTTATGCCCGCCGTTTGCGCATAGCTAAGGCCGGCATTTAACAACAATGATAACAGTACTATTAAGCGTAATTGTGATTTCATGGATAGTTTAACATTTGAAATTTCGAATATAAGTTTAAATTTTAAAAAACTTTATCACCAAACAAGCAAGGCGGCATAACTCAAACAGTTGTTATTAAAATGTTACATATCACGCGCATTAAGCTTAGGCAAACGTTTGCGTAATAGTTTCAGGTTTTTATGCTGCTTTTTATGCTTACTTTAAATTCAGATATACCAAATACAACCCACATGACCAGAAGAATCAGCTACATATTGCTTTTAATTTTATGCCATTGTAAATTATTTGCCGGGCAGTTTGACGAGGTAAAAGCCCTGGTTGCAAGGCGTGCACCCTGGCTAAGTGGCCATGTTGTTTTTAAGCCGATGGCAAACACTGGTAAGGATGTATTTGAACTCAGCACTCAAAATGGAAAGTTAATAATAGGCGCAACAGGCCCCAACAGCGCCGCCGTTGGTTTAAACTGGTATTTAAAATATTATTGCCATCGGTCTATGTCGCACATGGGCGATAACCTGGCGCCGGTGGCATCATTGCCGGTTATAAAACAGCCGCTGCGCATTACGGCACCGGCGCAGGTGAGGTACGCTTTAAACTACTGCACCTACAACTATACCATGAGTTTTTACAGTTGGAAGGACTGGGAACGCGAACTGGATTGGATGGCGCTGAACGGTGTAAACGTAATGCTCACGGTAGAAGGCATGGAAGCCGTTTGGCAAAATACCCTAAAACAAGCCGGATATAACGATAAGGAGATCAATGATTTTATAGTAGGGCCTGCTTATACAGCCTGGTGGCTTATGGGTAATATTGAAGGCTGGGGAGGCCCTATGCCGCAAAGCCAGATTGATAACAGGAAGCTCATTCAGCAAAAAATGATGGCAAGGATGAATGCACTTGGCATTGAGCCCGTACTACAAGGGTTTTATGGCATGGTGCCCAGTTCGTTAAAAAACAAGATCAAGGCACATATTATAGATCAGGGGGCTTGGGGAGCCTTTAAAAGACCCGAGATCCTTGACCCAACCGATCCTGAATTTAGCCACATAGCCGGTATATATTACAAGGAAATGCAGAAACTTTACGGCAACAACATCCGCTATTTTGCCGGCGATCCTTTTCATGAGGGTGGTAAAACAGATGGCATCGACCTGAGCAAGGCAGGTGCGGCTATCCAGGCGCAAATGCAGCTTTATTACCCCGGCTCAATTTGGGTGTTACAGGGCTGGCAGGATAATCCCAAAAAGCAGATGCTTGCCGGTTTGGATAAATCAAAGGTGCTGGTGCAGGAGCTATTTGGTGAATTTACAAACAACTGGGAAAAACGCGATGCCTACGAAGGCACGCCCTTTATTTGGTGTACCGTTAATAATTTTGGCGAGCGCCCCGGCGTTTACGGAAAGCTGCAACGCTTTGCCGATGAAACAGACCGCGCGAGAAAAAGCCCGTTAAGCGGCTACCTTAAAGGTGTAGGCATTATGCCCGAAGGCATCAACAATAACCCGCCCGACTATGACCTGATGCTTGAGCTTGGCTGGCGGCAGGAGCACGTAAATACTCAAAAATGGATCGAGGGTTATACTACCTACCGTTACGGTAAAAGCAACCCGCATATCAGCAAGGCATGGGAAGGTTTCCTGGCTACAATTTACCAAAGCCTGCCGGGTTACCAGGAGGGCGCAGGTGAATCTATTTTTTGCGCAAGGCCTGCCCTCAAAATAAACTCGACATCGAGCTGGGGTACTTTCGTGCGTAATTATGATTCCGTTAAGTTTGAACACGCTGTACAGGAACTGGCAAATGCAGCGCCCGCCTTAGGCAATTCATCTACCTACAAAATAGACCTTATTAATATGGCAAGGCAGGTACTTGCCAACAAAGGCGCAATTGTTTTTAAAGAACTGACAACTGCTTACAACAAGAAAGATATTCCTGCCTTTAACAAATCAAGCGCGCAATTTTTAAAGATGATAAAACTAACGGACGATCTTTTAAATACCGATAGTTACTTTAAACTAAACACTTATCTTAAACAGGCAACAACCCAGGGCAATACACCGGATGAAAAAGCAAACAACCTCAATAATGCACTAATGCTTATTACTTATTGGGGCGAAAATGTAAGGGCCGAAGATAATTTGCACGAGTACGCATATAAAGAATGGGCCGGTTTCATGAACTCTTTTTATTTACCGCGCTGGCAACTCTACTTTAACTATCTTAAAAACAACCTGGAAGAAAAACCAACCGAAGCACCCGACTTTTTTACTTGGGAAAGGCAATGGGTTAAAGACAATCAAAAGCTGCAGCCCGAAACAAAATCAAGACCATTAAATGAAGTTGTGAAAGAAATTATGGCGATATAACAGCAGTTGCAAAATCAAGAACCACAAGTAAAGGAGCCTGCCGGTAGTGTTAGTATTAATTGGTAATCTATATAATCACTACTGGTAAGGCTCCTTTGCTAATTTTATTTCACAATGTAAGTTAAAAAGCGTTCAATACCTGCTCTGCATGGGTTACCATTTCCTTTGCATTGCCTGTTTTTAGCCTGTCTATTTCAAAATCTTTTAACAGCTTGTTTAACTGGTCGAGCTTATCTGTCTGATTTTTTCGCTGAAACTCATTTCTTAGCACCTGTATTTTTTCATAATCGCGGATGCCGGCTATGAGCAGCTCATACCTTACAGAACTCCGCAATCGCGGGTACACTAAAAAAGCATCCCCGGCCGACCATGACCCAAACCTGGTATCCTGCAGCGGATTTTTGGACCAGCAATTATAAGCCCAGCGCAAATAACCATCGAAACCCTTATTAGCCGCGTACAAACCCAACCATGCCGATTCTGCCGGAGGCGAAAATGTAAACGTATTTGGATAGGCTTCGGTACAGCAGGTGTAGTAAGTAGTATTTAATCCGCCAGCTTTACGGGCCTGCAATACCTCGTCGGTTATAACCTGGCCCGAAGCTATGCAGTAGTCAAAAATATCTTTTTGGATCTGGGGATGATAGTTACCAGCCAGCGATATTTTAAAATCCTTATCGGCACTTTTTATTACGGCTATCGCCTTTTGCATCGCTTCCATTGGCCTTTCGTCCATGGCTATGGTGGTTTTACCAAACCAGCCTTTTTGCTTTAAATGTTTGGCAAAATTGGCCAGCATGGGTTTCCAGTGCGCGGCGTATTCGGCACTGCCTGGTTCGGCAGTAATGAAAGTTGTTTTACCGGTTAATTCATCATCGTAATAAAACTTCAAATTCCAGGGGATCATGCTGTAGCAATTGATAAGCTTGTTGATACCCAGAGCAGACATGTAAGAAACCCACTTATCAAAATTGGTATAATCATATGTCCATGAACCATTTTTCTTTTTGGTCCATTTTATCATAGAATCATAAATATCATAGGTTTGGCCATTCCAGGGATCGGCAATAATGGTAGCGGTTATTGTCTTCTGACCGCCGTTTGCCAGCATCTGCATATAGGGTTTCATGATTTCCATATGCTTTGCCGACCACGGTTTTACCCCGTACACCCGCGCAACCGAATAAGGATTTTGCCAAAGATCAAGCCGAAACTTCCAGTCTTTTACTTGGGGCAGCGCCCTGTTTAAAACCGATACCTTGTATTTTAATTCGCCTATAGTGTTACTTCCGTCTTTTACTTTTATGGTACCGTTATAGCTACCTGCAATAGCTTCACGAGGCAAAACAACACTAAGCCAAACCGGTTGTACAGTATTGGCACTCACTGCTATTGATGTTTGATTGTCGATAACATCGGCCACCAAAGATGAATCGAGCCCCTTGGGGATGCCGCAACCACTGCCGCCGCTAAGCTCATCGGTGATCACATATCGTACAAAATTTGCTTTGATATTGTTTGCAGTTATGGTATGGCCTTTGCCATCTTGCAGGGGGGCATATTCGAAATTTAGTTTTTTTACGGGTGCAGTTGTCCACATTAAAAACTCAGTTTGTACCTTATCCCCTTTCCATGCTTTTGCTGCCCAGTTTTTCACAATGGCCAACTGCGGCGCGCTATTTTTAGCATAGCGGATGCCTTTATCGGCAAAGCTTATATAGGTACCCGGCTTTAAAGCGGTCCATGAAGAATGATCTACAGGTTTTGGATCCGGCAGCTCCGCATAAGTTTCATTTGATACAGACTGGGCTTTTACCCGGGCAGGTGCCGCCAATAAAGCGGCCCCAACCAGGTATAAACAAAACAAACTACTAAACTTCGTTTTCATATAGGTTCAATTTGTATTAAAACTTAAACCGTACAAAAGCCTCCATTGCCTCGTATTCAGCAAGCCCCAATTGATTATAGATCTGGGCGGTTTCGCTGGTGCGATCCTCGGCCCTAACCCAAAATTCACGGGCATCATCACCCGGGAAAACAGGTCTGTCTTTTTGCGATTGGTGCTTAAATATGGCCAAACGTTTACGCTCCACTTCTTCTGGCGATAACGGCACGCACATTTCAATTTCATAGGTTTCAAACTCGTGCCATGCACCACGGTAAAGCCAAAGCCAGCAATCTTTAACCCATTCTTCGGTTTTAGCCAGTCGTTTTAATGATTCGTGCAGGATATCAAAACAGGTTTTATGCGTTCCGTGCGGATCGGCAAAATCACCGGCAGCATAAACCTGTTGGGGCTGTACCTGTTGCAGCAATTGCATGGTTTGCTGAATATCATCTTCGTATGATACCTCTTTGCTCACCTTACGTTTATCATAAAACGGCAGGTTTTGAAAATGGATATGCGCATCATCAAGGCCCACAAATCGGGCTCCGGCAATGGCCTCGCCTTTGCGGATCAATCCTTTTATGTTTTCCAGACCGGCAAGGTCTGTTTGGTTTGGCTGCTTGGTTTCAATAAAGCCGCGCATTTTATTATAAAGATTTTCGAGGCTTTGTGCATCAATACCCTGCGATTTAGACAGGTCTATCGCAAATTCCACAAACCTGAGCGCATCATCGTCCCAAACGGCAGTATTGCCTGATGTTTGATAGGCAACGTGCACATCATGCCCCTGATCGGCCAGGCGAATAAAGGTACCGCCCATTGATATCACATCATCATCCGGGTGCGGCGAAAATACGATAGCCCGTTTTTTGGCAGGCAATGCCCGCTCGGGGCGCTGGCTGTCATCGGCATTAGGCTTACCGCCCGGCCAGCCGGTTATGGTATGCTGCAGCTTATTAAAAATATGAATGTTGATATTGTAAACCGGCCCTTTTTCGGTAGCCAGTTGCGCCATACCATGATTGTTATAATCGTCTTCGGTAAGTTTAAGGATGGGTTTGTTGAGCGTTTTTGCCAGCCAGATAACCGCTTTTTTAATCAGCTGCTCGTCCCATACACAATCCTTTACCAGCCACGGCGTATCAAAACGGGTAAGGGCCGATGCTGCCCCCGTATCCAAAACAAACTCCACATGATCTGAATGCTGCAGGTATGTTGCAGGGATATCGGCAGATACTTCACCTTCAACCGCTTTTTTGATAATTTCTGCTTTCTTGGCGCTCCATGCCATCAGTATGATCTCGCGCGCTTTGAAAATAGTACCAATACCCATAGTAATGGCCTTTACGGGCACACCTGCTTTACCGCCAAAATCATGCGCGGCATCGCTGCGGGTAAGTTCATCTAATGATACCAAACGCGTGCCCGAATTTGGAGCCGAACCCGGCTCATTAAACCCTATGTGGCCTGTACGGCCTATGCCCAAGACCTGCAAATCCAAGCCGCCATAGGCAGTTATCTTTTGCTCATAAGCCACGCAAAACGCAGCCACATCATCCTGCTTTAAAGCACCATCGGGAATGTGTACATTCTCCGGATCGATATCTACATGGCTGAACAGGTGCTTATACATAAACACCTTGTAGCTTTGGGCAGCGGTTGGCGCCATCGGAAAATATTCATCGAGGTTAAAGCTCACTACATTTTTAAAGCTCAGGCCTTCTTCTTTGTGCAGCCGCACCAGTTCGTTGTAAACAGTTACAGGCGTGGCACCGGTAGCAAGCCCTAATATAGCCTGCTTGCCTTCGGCAGCTTTTTGCTTTATAATATCCGCAATGCGCTTCGCTACATTTTTTGAGGCCGAAAGCATATCGGGGTAAACAATAACCGGAAGTTTTTCAAATCTTGTTTCTTCTAAAAGATTTAAGCGTGGCATAGGGTAATGATTATAATTTGATGGAGAATTGAGTTAACTATTTTAATTTTTTTTTAGATCAGACAAAGCGGGCGGACTTGAACCTGCCTGCTGCGCCATTTTAAGCGACAGGTATTCCGATTCAATAATTCCGATCAGTTTTTCCTTATTGGTTTCCAGCATTTTAAGCAATTGCATTTGTGCAAGGGTGCGCTGCAGGTTATGGCCGGTAAAATGTATTTTGTAATAAACATCGCCATTAAGATAATCAGTAAGAAAACGCACGGCCTGCATGTAAGGCAAAAGCAGCACGCCTTTTATCAGCGATTTTACTTCGGGCTCGGTTAAAAAAGATACCGTTTGGCTCAGGTATCCTTTTGTAAACGCCTCAAACAACGGTATATTGAGCTGAATTGCAGCAAGATCTTTTTCATCCTCGGTAGCAGTACTTATAATACTGCGGATGGCATCGCCAAAATCATAGGCTACGTAGCCCGGCATCACTGTATCCAGATCGATAACGCATTGTATCTCGTCTTTTTGATTTAACAGAATATTGTTAAACTTGGTATCATTATGTGTAATACGCAGGGGTAAAATGCCGGCTTTGCCCAATTGTAAAATCTCATTCATGCTGTCAGCACGACTTTGCAAGAAATCCAGCTCGGGCAAAACAGATTCAACGCGTCCTGCCTTATCGGCACGTATCGTTTCGTTAAGATCGTTAAGCCTTTTTTCGATATTTAAAAAATTGGGGATGGTATCTACCAGCATACCAGGCTGAAAATCGCACAAAAGGTATTGGAACCTGCCGAAAGCTACCCCTCCCTGGTGGGCCTGTTTGGGTGTGGTAACAAGATCGTAACTTTTTGTATTGTGCAAAAAGGTGGTCATGCGCCAGTAGTTGCCTAATTCGTCCTGGCAGTAATATTTGCCGTTTTTGCATTCAATAAGCGTTAATACCTCGCTTTGCGGGTTGGCCGATTTTTGCTTCAGGTGATTTGTCACATAAACCATATTGTTCATCAACCCATCAATATCCTTAAAAACAAAATGATTTATTTTTTGCAGCAGATAGTCATCTCCAACGGTTGATTTTAATAAAAAGGTATCATTGATATGGCCAGATCCAAAAGGCGCAATATCAAATATGCCCTCACCAACTTTAAAACGCGAGATAATGTAGGGGAAATTATAAGCTTTTGTTTTGTTGTTCATATAAAAACAGCACGTTGGTATAAGCAATAGCGGTTTATAGCTAAGCGGTAATTGTGATAATTAACGGGGTTATGAGCCCTGCATTGTATTCAATAATCAAAGATAGTAATTATTGCGTGTGCGCACACACTTTTCAAAAATATTTTATTTACTCCTATTTTATTCTTGTTACAGGTAAGGTTAGCATTGGCTCACCTTACCTGTAATATCAAGAAATATTCACTATATAGGAGGCTATTTTCGATGTGTTAAACTACACACACCTCCTAAAAGTCATTGAGGTTTAAACTTTTTTTGCAGTTCCAATTTTTAGCATTACACAACCGTGGGCAGGTACCTCTACGCTGTAACTTCCTTTTAGTGTGCCTACATTTTTATGCAGCCAGATATCGCGAACGGGCTGTGCGCCTTTTATACCCAGATCGGCCCATTTAACAGTTACGGTTTGTGGGGCCGAGCCTGTATTAACCAAACCAACAGCTTTAGTGCCATCAAATAACGGGCGGACCCAAACTTGTTTACCATCCTTTTTTATGATCAGACTTGCGCCTTTGCCAAGCGGATCCTGATCTATATCAATCATTTCGTCGTTAGCTAATAAGGCCAGCGTAAACGGATCAAGTTTGGTCATGTCGCAGCCTATAAGCAGCGGCGCGGCCAGGAGGCTCCACATTGATACATGCAGAATTTGCTCATTAGGTTTTAAACCTGTAGGGTGTGTGTTGCCAAAACCTACTATACCCACCATTAGCATGTCGGGATCATTCCAATGGCCCGGACCAGCATATTTTTCATGCCCCGGCTGGCTTTCAAAGATTGATTTTAAACTGCCCCAGTTATCCGTAATATCGCCTGTTGTGCGCCAGCAGTTACCATTGATGGAGGGATCTGCACCCCATTTCCAAACATCGCCCATACCATACTGGCATAGTGAATATAAAATATCGCGGTTTACCTTGCCCAATGCAGATCCCATGATCTGGTATGGTTTCATATCGGCGGCAATAGAGTGGTCGTCTTTTACTATTTCTCCGTAGCTGCACCAATCGTATTTAAGGTAATCTACACCCCAGGCGGCGTAGGTTGCAGCATCTTTATCATCATGCTGATAGCTTCCGGTAAAATCGGCACAGGTTTTTGGGCCTGGCGATGAATAGATCCCGAATTTTAAACCCTTATCATGAATGTATGCGGATAACCCCGGCATATCCGGAAATTTTTCGTTCGACAGGATGTTACCCTGGTCATCGCGCCCGGCTTCCCAGGTATCGTCCACATTAATGTATGAGTAGCCATGAGCAGCCAATCCCGATGCAATCATCTGATCGGCCGCGTCCTCAACTTTTTTCTTATCAACTTTACCGGCCCAAACATTCCATGAATTCCAGCCCATTGGCGGAGTAAGCGACAGTTTATTTTCGCCGCCAACTATGGTTAACTGGCGTTTTGCAACACCTTTGCTTCCTGTTACAGTTAGCAAAACATTAGTACTACCCGCTGATGAAAGTGATCCCGAGATTACTCCATTTTCTTTATTTAATGTAAGCCCGGCCGGCAACCCTTTTGCGCTATATGATAACGGCCCCTTACCAGTTGCCGCAATTAAAAACAAAAACGGATGGCCCGGAGTAGCGCCAACAACCCTTGCCCCGTGAATTTGCGGTACTACTGATACCTGCTGCAAAACAATACGCGGCGGCGCTGATGGTACCGTAAAAATACTTGGCTTTACTGTTGAACCTTTTTTTAGGGTAAGTATAGCCCCTGCCCAGTCGCCGTGATCTTCGGTAATTCCATCGCCGGCATCATCTACCTCCAGGGTTAATTGTTTGGCCCCGGTAACATCAACAGAAATAAGCTGCGGCGAATCGCCAACGTGTAAAACGGGCGTTTTTGCAAGCTGCTTTCCATCAGCCTTAACTATAAAAATAACAGAACCCTTTTTGCCGGTTTCATCATCAATACCAACCATTGACGCAAAGTGTGTTGCTGCACCCTTAAGGGCTATTGTAATAGTACTGGCAGCATGAGAACCCACACCATGCGGATAAACAACACCCGCCAGTGTAATAGGGTTATCGCCCACTGATCTTCTTGCTTTGGCCTGGCCCCAACCCTGCTCAATTTGGCTTAAGTCCATTGAATCAACCCATTGCATATCAGGCCCGGCTTTTTCTGCCTTTAATACCGATGCATCCTGCGCGAAGGCTGGAAGCGATAAGCCCCCAGATGCCATGGCTACCAAGCCAAGCATTAAAGCAAAATTGCCTTTTGCTGATTTAAACCTTTGGTAGCTCTTTGTTGTACAAATCATATTACGATTAAAATTTAGTGTAAACTATATGCGCCGGTTAATTACAAAACATAACATGCCCTAACACATCAGCAAACACACAATCCGGAGCAATATTAAAACGGGTTAACTGGCAAACCCGATGAAAAAGGATACTACCAATGTATAAAAACTATTACAGTTTTAAAGTATGATAGTCATGAAACCAAATATACAATTTTACCGCGTGTACGTACACGGTTGCAGAACTATTTATTGTAAGCTATGATAAGTACACACCCGCTACTAAAATCAGATACTAACAAACACCTGTTCTTTCTCATCTAAAAAATAGTTGAGGTTTTCCTGGGTTACTACATCCAAGGGCAGGTATTTAATAATGGCTACTTCCTTTTTAAAAACAAGGTGATCGGCCAGTTGATATATACCCCAATACCCCTGCCCTTTTGGGTTTTGATTGATAAGGAAACTGATAGCACCGTTAGCCAGGTAATGCAAATTGGCCGGGATAAGATCATATCCGGTGAGTTTTATGTGGGTAATACGCCGCTGCTCTAAATATTTGGCAATGTCATAAGCCTGCGACGTGGTTACGAAGATATGCTTCAGATCCGGCGTGCTTTCAATAAGTTCGTCAAGGCTTTTTATAAAGTCGGATTGGCTTGATCTTTTCAGTTCTACCCGCAGGATATTATACTTATGCCCCAAATCTTTTTGTGCAAAATAATTCCTGAACCCCTGCTCCTTTTTTACCAGGTGCTGCGCGTTGCTTATTTTTTCGTCTATATGGGCTATCAGAATAGAACAAGCTTCGGGCTGCCCGTAATGGACAAGCTTGCCGGCCAGTAAACCGCTTTGGTACGAGTCCTGCCCTATGTAGCTTAGGGGATCAAAATCTGCTATTTGCGTATTAAACAGCACGAACGGAATTTTCTCTTTGTTCCACTTTTCAAAAAACGGGAGGGTTTCTTTATAGTAAATGGGAGATAATAAGATCCCATCGGGCTTTTTGGCGGTGAGCTCGGCAGCCTTTTTTTCATAATCAGCCACATCATGCGGATTAAAAACAAACTGCTCAACCACTACATTATATTGCTTCAGATCCTGCTCGGCCTTTTCAATACCCAATTTGGGGGCAAGCCAGAAAACATCATAACTATGATCTGGAAACAAGGCGGCAAAATAGTATTGCTTTTTTGAACCCAGCACCCGGGCCATTAAATTAGGCTCGTAGTTAAGCTCCTTAATGATCTTTAGTACGCGCTCTTTAACATCTTCGGCCACCCTGCCCCGGTTATGGATCACCCTGTCAACAGTGCCTGCCGACACCTGGGCCTTAACAGCAATGTCCTTAATACGAATGGGGGTATTTTTAGAAGATGGATCTATTTTCATTTATTTAAATGAAGTATTTATGCTAAAATATAAAAAATTGGGCTTATGCCTTTGGTCTGCTTTTGTTCAGCCTACAATTTTAGCATAAAATTGGCGAAAGTTTAATTCCTATGCCGATATTATGATATAGCTATAAGTATTAAAGCAAAAATACCGCGGCATACATAAAGTAAGCCGCGGTATTCGATATCCGGCGGTTATTGTGTTATGCCGCGCTTTTACCCACTTTATAACCTAACGTTGAATAGTATAGTATAAACAGGTAAATAGGGATCAATATAACATAGGCAAATTGCGCTGTAAAATGTCTGTCGATAATTCCACCGTAAAGTAAAGGAATTACTGCCCCACCGGCTATACCCATTATCAGCAATGATGAGCCGATTTTTGTAAACCTGCCCAGGCCAGCCAATGCCAAAGGCCATAAAGCCGGCCACATTAATGAATTAGCCAAACCTAATAATGCTATGCAAAATACAGATGTATAACCGGTTGTTAACAATGCCAGTACGGTTAATACTGCACCCAATATTGCCGATGCAACAAGTGCCTTTTGCTGCGTGAAATAAGTTGGGATACAAATTACACCCACCACATAACCGGCTATCATAGATATAAGTGTACACGTAGTAAAGAATTTAGCAGTCGAGAGCGCAATATGCTGTGAAGCTCCGTAACTGATGATGGTATCACCGGCTATTACTTCGGCACCTACATATAGGAACAGGGCTACAACGCCAAGCATCAGGTGCGGGAATTGTACAATGCTTGTTTTGTTGGTATTAGCTAAGGCCACTGTTTCATCCTCATGCTCGGTATCAATTTCGGGTAGCGACGAAAAGTATATCAATACGGCCAGTATAACCAGCACCACAACTATAATTATGTAAGGCAATATCACCCTTGTAGCAAGCGCATCCAATTCGGCGGCTTTTGCGGCCCCGGTGAGGGAGTTTATTTTTATTTTAATAGCATCAATATTTTTCAACGCAACAACACCAAGCGCAATAGGTGCAATTGCACCAGCACACTTGTTACAAATGCCCATAATGCTGATACGACGGGCGGCACCTTCAGGCGGACCTAAAATGGTGATGTATGGATTTGAGGCCGTTTGCAATATGGTAATGCCTGTTCCCTGGATAAATAAACCGGTTAAAAACAAGCCGTAGGTACGTGTTAGCGCCGCCGGAATAAATATCAGCGCCCCTACTGCCACAACCAGTAAACCAACCGCCATACCATTTTTGAAACCAAATTTTTCAAGTACTGCAGCTGATGGGATGCCCATCACCAAAAAAGAAATATAAAAGCAAGAGGCAACAAGGTATGACTCTACGTTATTAAGTTCGCAGGCTATTTTTAAATAGGGAATGAGCACGGAATTCATCCATGTAACAAAACCAAAAATGAAAAACAGCATACCGATAATGGCTATCGGGCTGATGATAGTTTTTTTAACCGGAGTAGTAGGTTTAAGTGTTGCAATTGCCATAGTTTATAAAAATGTTAAATTATTGGGATTTAGTTAAAGGCCAGGCTGCCGAAAAATTCGGGTACATGAAAATTGGGTTGATTGCTTAAAATATTGTTCCAACTTAAATAATGAGGTTGGGGCAGTTCATCGCCACATTTATAAAAATTCGCCCGGCATTCGGTTCCCTTTAGCCGGGTTATATCATCATGTATAAAAACACTGAGGGGAATTTGTAAAGTGAGCTCCCAGGCTATAAGTCCGTCGTTATTGGGCTGCTGTATAGCGCTTAATATTCCAATTTCCTGCACCACATTTACGGGCAGCAAAACCCGGTTCTGCTTGTCCGGTCCATACGCGGCGTAAGGGGTACCCGCGCAGTTAAATTCAATATTGTAATATCCTATATTGTTGAAGGTAATAAAAAGCTCAACACAACTATCCTGATAAACCAAGTCGTTTACCTGGGTGTAAACCGCCCTGATGTGTTTCTCTTTTACAAAATATTTTAGCAGGATGCTTTCATCGGTATAAGCTATGCTAAAATCTGCCTCGGGAAAATAGCCGTTACTACTCCATAATAAATTATCAAGCTTGTGGTTTGGCTGCAGGTCGAGGGCCGACGATAATTCACTTAGTCCCTCCTTTTTAAAGGCGGCAGGAATATATTGCGCCTCAAGTTTTTTTGACATATTAAACAATCAATTAAAAAGCAGGTATAATTTTACAACAATAAAATGCGTGTGCGCACACAAAGTTAAAATTAATACCCAAACAGGCAACATTTTATTAAAATAAAGATTACGAGATACAATTTGCTGTAAAACCCAAAATACCCAGCATTACAGGGTATTAAACGGCAATTATTGATAAGAATGAATTACGGTGAACGTTACCCTATCTCAATACAAAATAGCCACCACAAAGCAAGCGAAACTACAGAGCGAAGTAAGCGTACGTACCACATGAAACTTTATCCAACGGTCACGTATTGCCGTCCAATTGGTTGGGATTGTTTCCACTGTCCACTCTTCTACGCCTTTTACAATAGGGACTTCAATGGCGATGGTAATTATCAATGATATAATAATGAGCGCTACAGCCATAATACCGGCATAAAACCCAATTGCGCTTTTTTGCGGATAAAACCAAACGGTTAATAGCATGGCTATAATGCATAATGGCAAAAGAAAACGCATGGGCGCACCCAAATTGGCCGACATGATTTTGGCTATCTTTATAAATTCGCCGGCGCTAAATGCACTTAACGAACGGCTAAGTGCAAACCATGGTCCCCAAAACACGCCGGTAACCAGCATCAGCAAAAAAATGGCAACAAATTCTAAAATGGCTATCATGGTTAATTACACTTACCTAAGCAGACGATTTAAACCCGAAAACATTTTATAGGGATGGAATTTATCTGCTTGAATGTCTTTTACTTTTTATCAGAAAGTACAAAAAAATGCGCGCTATGAATAGCTTTCAAAAATAGGTTTACCCTAATTTTGATTAGTTAACCAATAACTTGTAACCTAAATGAAAAACGAGCTAACACCCGATGCCATTGAGCAATACCGTCGCGATGGTTTTTTAGTAATTGAAGATTTTTTATCGCCCCAGGAACTTGACTTTTGGAGAAGTGCATTAAATGAGGCCGTAGCAAAACGCAACGGCAATAAAATGCCCGACCGCAAAGAGGTATATGGCAAGGGTGATGATGCCGACAAATCATACTATGATAATGTTTTCGACCAGCTGATTAACCTTTGGGTTGATAACGATAAGATGAAGCAAGTTATGCTGGATGAAAGGCTTGGCAAAATGGCCGCCCAGCTTTCGGGGGCCGATGGTATCCGGATCTGGCATGATCAGGCACTTATTAAAAAGCCCTGGGCCAATCCAACTTCATGGCATTTGGATACGCCGTATTGGTCGTTCAGCGACAGGCGGGCGCTCTCCATTTGGGTTGCGCTTGATGATGCCACTTATGAAAATGGCTGCCTGTTTTTCATCCCCGGATCTTACCACACCACCACCTTTGAAAACCCCGGCATAGGAAAAAACATGGGCGCTATTTTTGGCACCTATCCCGAGTTCAAGGGAAGTAAGTCTGTAGCCGCCCCCATGAAGGCCGGCAGTTGTTCGTTTCACAATGGCCTCACCATTCACGGCGCCCATGCAAATATGACCCCAGGATTTCGCCGGGCCATGACCTGTGCTTACATGCCCGATGGCAACACTTTTAACGGCACCGCCAATATTTTATCGGCCGATGAACTGGCAAAATTACAAATCGGTGATCTGCTGAATAACGATGCTATCACCCCGCTCATCTACAGCAAAAACTCATAAATCGCTGCTTTTAAACCTATTTTTATACACACTTCAAATACCAAGCCCATGATCCGGAGGATGCTAACGCCCCTGCTGTTACTTTTGTTTATCGCTCATCAGCCGGGGTTTTCCCACACTGCAAAAACAAGTGGAATACAACGTGATCCCGCTGCAAAAACGATCACAATTACCGTTCCCGATAAAAATTTGTCTATCACTATAGATTACTCGGCAGGATATGTAATTAAACAACTGAAAATAAAGGGGCAGAATGTTTTATCCTCCAATGGTATTTACACCGGTATCAAAACAAAAAAGGGCACGTTTTCCTCTGCTGAGAGGGCTCAGAATGTTCGGTTAACTGAAAAGGACGGCGAAATAACATTATCGGGATTGGTTTATGGCGATGGAACCATTGCCGTGAGCGAAACATGGAAATTTAAAGTAACCGGCGATAAGATCCACTGGAATATCACAAGGGCGTATAACACAGATGCAGAACTCGAAGAAACGGCATTTCCACAATACAATTTCACCGATTTGAACGTATGGAAAGGTGGCATTTTAGATAATGGGGGGATGGTATGGTGCAAGTACCTGAAACAGGTAAATGATACTTACGGCGTACATACCGGCGGTGTTACCTTTTGGAACGCCGAAACAGGAAATGCCCTGCGCATCAGCACAAAACCGGATGATGGGCATACCGTTGCGTCAAAATACTCGCATAGCCTGCAAAATGAGTTTACCGCTACCCAGTTGGTTACGGATAGTACACTTAATCAGCGTTATGACCTGAACCGCTTTGTAGGGCAAAAAGCTGATGTGTTTGCGCCCTTTAAAGTAAAGAAAGGGATTGTTAAGGTAGATATTGATCTGCAATATATCAACTACTTTGCCGCATACTCCCGCGGATCGTTACCGGGAATTGATGCAACCGCCGTACGCGAGCTTTTAAACACCACCGGGCGTTATGGCGTGGTAGACAATAACATTATAGGTGCCAACGGCTGGCTTACCAACTGGAAATGCCTGCACGAACCATTTTTTGCCCAAATTGGTATGGCGGTTGACGATAAAAATTACACCCAAAACATGTCGGCAACGCTAAACCAGGAGCGCGACGAGGCCATGCTTGCCGATGGCCGTGTATTATCGCGCTGGCATAATGCGGCCGGCGATGAGATCCCGGGTACATATAATTTCAAAACCGGCTATTATGAGGCCATGTGGGGTTACACAATCGATTCGCAAACCGGCTATGTTATAAATGCCAGTGAGCAGTTTGATTTGAACGGCGATATCGCCTGGCTAAAATCGCATCAAATTAGCTGCGAAAAAGCGCTCGACTGGCTGATAAAACGCGACGCCAACCATAACGGCATTTTTGAGATGCTGAACAACAATATTGCCGAAAAGAAGGCCAGCGACTGGCTGGATATTGTTTGGGCAAGCTATGAAAACTCTTTTGTAAACGCCCAGATGTATGAGGCATTAAACCTTTGGGCAAACTGCGAAAGCGTACTGGGCAACCGGGAAAAATCAGCCTATTACGCTGCAATTGCAGCGCGCCTCAAAACAGCTTTTAACAAGCCCATTCAAGATGGTGGGTTTTGGTCGCCCGAGAAGCGGCAATACGTTTACTGGCGCGATAATGATGGCTCGGTTCATGGGGATAATTTAGTAACGCCTGTTAACTTTGCGGCCATCGCGTTCGGGATCTGTGATGATAAGGAGCGAATAGCTCAGATCCTCGATCAGATAGAAACCCGCGCCGTAAAAGAAAACCTGTTTCACTGGCCGCTCTGTTTTGATTCTTTTACGAAGGAAGAAGTATCTGGCGGCAACTGGCCATTTCCCAAATATGAAAATGGCGATATTTTTCCTACCTGGGGATATCTTGGCATCCGGGCCTATGCAAATTATGATAAAGGTATCGCCCTTAAATACATCAACAACCTGCTGCAGCAATATAAAAAGGATGGTCTTTCATCGCAGCGCTACCTAAGGGGTACCCAGTTGGGTGCTGGCGAGGATATTTTGGCCGGAATTTCTACCAGTATAACCGCGTTATACCGGGATATCTACGGCATCCGCCCCAAATGGAACCGGATGGGTATAGAACCCAACATGTCTGCCAGCCTTAACGGAACCGAGTTTTCTTATACCCTGCGAGATACGGTGTACCAGTTAAACCTAAACGTTAATAACTATACCATGAGCAGCGGCGGTTTTTCGATTACCAGCAAAGAGAGCTTCGGCGCAAATAAAACGGGGAACCAGCTAACCTTTTATCCCGGTAATAAAGATGCTATGCTGCTGCAGATAGCCGCCAAAACTGCCGACCGTATTAATATGCAGGTAAACAGCTGGCAACCCAATGCTTTTTCATGGACCATCACTACGCCCAACAGTTATCAGTTTACGCTTAAAGGTTTGCAGCCGGGCAGTTTGTATGAGTTGCAAATAAATAACCAAATGCAAAAGATCAAGGCCGGGAATGACGGCAGTTTAACCATAAAAAAAGTCTGCCGCGATGCTACAAAATTCCTAATTAAAATTGCGGTTTAACGGTAAATTGTATGGAGATAAAAATACTTTGCCCGTTGTGGGGACATGAACACCTCGACCTGAAAACCTTTCTTGATAAAATAAGGAACGCAGGTTATAATGGGATTGACACATGGGTTCCCGAAGACGACAACGATAAAAAGCTACTGTACGATTACCTGCAGCAGCACGAAATGCACATAGTAACTCATCAACATGAAGCGTATGGCAGTACGTTCAAAGAGTTTAAAGCTTCGTTTCAGCAAAACCTGCACAAATGCGCCGAGCCTGGACCTATACTTATAAACTCACATACCGGCAGGGACTATTTTTCTTTTCAGCAAAACCTGGAATTGGTAGATATTGCCGCGGAGTTTTCCGCAAAAACGGGGATTACCGTTGCCCATGAAACCCACCGGGGCAGGCTTGGCTTTTGCCCGCAGATGATAGATCCATTTTTTGATTTTCGGGACGATTATTTGATTACTGCCGATCTTTCACACTGGGTATGCGTTACGGAAAGCATGCTGGAAAACTTTACCGGGATAGTTAACAAGGCTATTAACAGATCAAGGCACATCCACGCGCGGGTAGGTTTTGAACAAGGTCCGCAGGTTTCCGATCCACGGGCACCAGAATGGAAGTATGCGTTGGATCAATTTTTAGAATGGTGGGACAAGATCATTGAGGTGAACAGGCAATTGGGCAAAGAGATCTTCCCAATTACTACCGAGTTTGGGCCCGCGCCGTATATGCCATCCAAACCTTTTGAAAATACTCCCCTGGCCGATCAGTTTGAAGTGAACTGTTTTATGAAAAATCTCTTGCAAAAACGTTATCAGTTTTCCTGATCGGGCGGCATTTTGCGGTATGCGTTGGGCGAAACACCGTTTTTCTTTTTGAATAACTTGGAGAAGTAATACACCGATTCAAAACCGGTTTGATCTGCCACCTCGTTAATATTTAAAACCGTGGTGGTTAACAGATCCTTGGCACGATTCAGCCGAAGGTTTAAGTGATATTGATTTGGCGATTCGCCGGAGATCTTTTTAAAAGCCTTGCGGAAAGATGAATAGCCCATAGGTAGTTGCCGGGCTATATCCTCCATGTCTACCTGGTTTTCAAACGACTGCTGCAATATAAATTTAGCCTTCGAGATCAGCTTACCCACCGGGTCATTTTCATACGCCTTAAACCTGGAAATTGTGTTTACCAGTCCAAGAATTTGCAGCGTAATACCGGCAACCTGCTGCGGGTAACCTATGGATGAAGCGGCAACCGTATCTATCAGTTTATGAAACAGCACCAGCATATCTTTACTGGCGCCTACGTTAACAAAGGGGGTAGCTGCATCAAAAAAACTTTTCATGAGGTGCTCCATATAAGAGCCATTGAAGCCTATCCAGTATTCTTCCCATCCCGATTTTGGATCGGGCTTGTAGCGGTGCCATATCCCTGGGTATAAAAAGAAACATGTACCCGTATCAACGGTTCCCGGCTGCGAATTACCTGCGCCAAAAACACCTTTCCCCTTTGAAATAAATACAATGTAATAGTCATTTAAGATCCGCCCGCGGTTCCAGGTCAGGGTGTGGCTTTGCGGATGTTCCTGGTTAGGATAATGCTCATTAGGCTCTACTTTGGAGTACCCTACCGAAGTAACATAAGCTCCCCATTTCTCCTCCGTTTCGCTAATAGTAAGGTATTTAAAAAAGCTTTTGTGCATTGTTATTAGTCAGGTTACAAACTTTTCTGTTTATAAATAACCTGTTTTTTATTGGTAATTCCTAATGAGAAACCTACGTCGGCATGTTCAAAAACAAAAAGCCCCGGCAGGGAACCGGGACTTTCAACAGGGGTATCAATAGTTAATTAAAGGGCGGCATGTTGGGGTGTACCGTTGTGGCGGTATTCAAAATACAGGTGTTTAAGCTCGTACTGATTAATTGACCGGTCGTAGGCCATCAGTCCGGCATCGCCATGAAAATAGTTCTGCACGTTGTATCTGAAATCTGCCTGCGCCGCAAAACTTTTGTCGATATTATCTATCGTTAAATTAAGTATTGGCGTTGCCGCATCCGTGCTGTAAAAATATTGCTCAACAGGTTTAAGGCCTTTGCTCCCCGGTGTTAATACCTCACGGCTATAAAGCAAAAAGCCGGCGGTATCCAATATCCTGTAGGCCTCATTGTGGAAATACCTGAAATCCAGGCCATCTTTTCTGTAACCGAAGATCTCGTTTTTAGCCAGGCTGATATTTTTACCCCCATAGTTAACGCCGATATGTTTTCCGCTTAAAAAAGAGTGGAGTTGCATATTATCTTTATTGTCCGGGGTATAACTCAGCTTGCCTGCTTTGTAATCCTGCATGGTTAAATAAACACCTGCAGCAGCTTTTGTGGTTTGTGCCTGCAATCGTATACCTTGTATACCGATTACCATCATTGCGACGAGCACCTTGATTGAATTTTTCATGATCATTAATTATTGTGGAATATGCTGTTAAAGCACAGCGCCTTAAAAAAAGCCGGGCGGCAATTCCCGGCTTCCAACCTTACTAAACTTAGTTATCCGACCAGACTAAGTTATTGCCGGTTTTATGAGTATTTTAGTTAAAACCGCACCAGCAGAGCGGCAATAAACCTGGTTTCTGAATTAACCAGATCTGGGGTAAAGCTGCCTACCGGGGTAGTATTATAGCCATCCGGCGAAGTAACGCCGCCGTGACCGGCAAAATAAGGTACATCGGCATGGCGATGAACAATTTCCATCCTGAAAGTGAGATAGTCATTCGGCATCAGGTCAACCGTGGTGGAGTAATCGTAAGCATGGAACTTATCGCCGGGGTTTGCAGAGAACGGGTGTGTACCAACAGCGCCGGTATTAATAGCCGGGATAGGGTTAGCATCACCAGTTGGGTAAAGCACCAGGTAACGACCGGGATTGTTCATCACGCCGCCGCCAACTGTCCAGCCAAGGTGGCCTTTTGCCATTACCATGCGGTGATAGATCATGGCGCTTGCAAAGTATTGTGCAGGCCCTTTAACCGGGTCTGATGTAAAACCGTTAACACCATCGCCCTTTTCATCCCCAAGGTCGCCGGTTATGGAGAATGCGGCACTGTTTACAAAATTACCTTTGCCTTTGAAATACCTTACCTCTATGCTGTTATCGGTATGGAACCGTTTACGGCCAGGTTTATCCTGCGTATCTGCACCATAATAATTATTGGTGAGTACCTGCAGCCATTCAACAGGGCGCCATAAAATTTGCCCGCCAATGCCTGGTCTGCTGTTAAACATACCGTATGATTGCCAGCCGTTGATCAACCACGGTTCTATCTTTAGCTTGTCCGACACAAAGATCTGGACACGAACGCCGTTGAAGAACCAGGGCGTATTATCACTGGTGAATGAAGGTTGGTAGGCCCAGTTCTCAGCGTTATAATAAGAGAACAGACCGATGTACGACATAAAGATACCGGCATCTACATTGATACCGTTCAGTACATTAAAGTGATAACCGGCGTTGGCCTCACTCAGGTACCGGTAAGCCGTTGAAAGATCAAACTGCCCCCGGGTTACGCTGAAATCATTACGAGGTACAACGGTTGAGCGTGTACCAAACTGGGTAAGTATACTGGCACGTACGTTATCGTAATGAAAATCGCCTCCTAATGCTACTGTTGATATTTCAAATTCATGATCGCGGGCCAGCGCGGTTGAACCCACTACGGTATGGTCAATCGGGTTATTGTTTGATGCCGTATAATTAAAATCAAGCAGGAAACGGCCGGTGAAATATTTGCTGTCAAGCAGGGCCTTGTGCCTGCGGTCGTTACCGTTAAGCCAGGTAAAATCGCCGAAGGCAAATGGTTCGGCTGCGGTTTTAACGGTGTCTTTAACCAGTGTGCTGTCTTTTTTTACAGCAGCCTGATCCTGGGAATAGGCGTTGGTTATTGAAACGCCCAGGAGAATGGAGAAGAAAAGTTTTTTCATTTTAAATATGGATATTACTTGTTAGCATTGGGGCAAAGCCGTGTATGTTTTTATTTGCTTTGCCCTTTTGCTTATTTGATGGCATACTTGCCAATCCTATTCCAGTTTAGAGCGACTGACTTACTTCTATTTGATTATCAGCACTTTATTTACCACACTTTTATTTAAGCGATAAAGTGTTGTAAAAAGCCTTCTCGGTTTGATAAGGAGGCTTTCTCATTATGATTAGTTTGGGAGTATATGGTACTCCTCTATTTTGCGGTAAAGTGTGGCAAGACCAATTCCCAGCACACGGGCGGCTTCGGTCTTGTTACCTTTAACATATTTTAAGATCCTGCGGATGTGGTGTTTCTCCACACTGTTAAGATCAAGCGCTACCAGATCATAATAACCACCATTATGAAATTCATTTGGGAGTAACTTTGGAGTCAGCAAAGGTTCATCCATTAGGATAATAACGCGTTCTATCACGTTTTTAAGCTCGCGGATGTTACCATTCCACTTATGCTGGTTAAGCAGCTTAAAAAAGCGCTCATCTACTTCTGGGGCCTTCTTTTTAACCTTGGCAGCGTACACCCTTATAAAATGCCGGGCCAGTACTTCAATATCCCCTACCCGCTCGCGCAATGGTGGCAGCACAATGGAAAACCCCGAAAGCCGGTAAAACAGATCGAGCCGGAAATGACCCTCTTCGGATTCTTTTTGCAAATCGCGGTTGGTAGCTGCTATCAACCTTACATTTACTTTGGTTGTTTTGGTTTCGCCAATTTTTATGAAGGTGCCGTTTTCCAGTACACGCAGTAGTTTGGCCTGCAGGTCGTGCCCCATTTCGCCAAGCTCATCTAAAAATATAGTGCCGCCGCTGGCTTCTTCAAACAAACCTTTTTTATCCTTAATAGCACCAGTAAAGGCACCTGCTTTATAGCCAAACAGTTCGCTTTCCAGCAATTCCTTGCTAAACGCGCTGCAGTTTACGGCTACGAAGGGTTTATCGTTCCGCATGCTTTCTACATGAATGGCTTCGGCAAATACCTCTTTACCGGTACCGGTTTCGCCCAATAACAGAACGGTGGCATCTGTTTTGGCTACTTTTTTTGCCAGGTCCACTGCCTCTAAAATGGCCGGCGATTGCCCCAGAACTATCGGGAAACCATGCTGTACTTCTGTTTGCTTTTGAATTTCGCTTATCTGAAACTGTAAATTGGCTTTGGCGATCGCTTTGCTCACCAGTGGGATTATCTTGTCGTTATCGTCGCCTTTTGTGAGGTAGTCAAAGGCGCCGTTTTTAATGGCTAAAACACCATCGCTGATGCTGCCGAAGGCGGTAAGGTTTATAACCTCAATGTAGGGCTTTATCTTTTTTATCCTTTCAACAAGGTCTAACCCATTTGCGTCGGGGAGTTTCACATCGCTCAGCACCACTCTTATATCTTCCCGTTCAATAAGGCGCATCCCGTTTTTAGCATTGCAGGCCTGTAGTACATTATAGCCCTCCAACATCAGGATCCTTCCCATTAATTCGCTAAGCTTAACCTCGTCATCAATTATTAATATGCTTGATTTCATCTTTGTATTTATTGGGATTGTTGATCAGCATAAGCGGCAGGGTATCCAATAGCCTGATGTATAAGCTGATTCCTTTTTTTATCTCTTCGAGGTATACAAATTCATCTGAAGAGTGTGACCGGGCCGAATCGCCGGGACCTATTTTAACAGAGGGCACAGACAACCACGCCTGATCTGAAGTTGTTGGCGAACTATAGGTTTTGCAGCCAACAGCTATACCTGTTTTCACTATAGGGTGATCCATCGGAACAGAAGAAGCCCGCAACGAGCCCTGGCGCGCCGTTACCTGGCACGATACATTTTTTGTAATAACATTCAGTATCTCCTGCTGGGTATAGGTATCATCATTGCGGATATCTACCGTAAACTCGCACCTGGCCGGCACAATATTATGCTGCAAACCCGACTTGATGGTTGTTATACTCATTTTAACGGGCGGCAACCCGGTTAATTTATGCGGAAACTGGTAGTTACGAAACCAATCAAGGTCCTTTAAGCACTTGTGAATGGCATTATCACCCTCCTCCCGCGCGGCATGGCCAGATACGCCTTTGCTAACGCAGTCAATGACAAGGTTGCCTTTTTCGGCCACGGCCATTTGTAATAAAGTTGGCTCGCCTACAATGGCCAGTTCCAGCTTGCCTAATAGTGGCAGTATGGAATTTATACCGTTTTCGCCCGAATTTTCCTCTTCGGCGGTAATAGCCAGGCAAAGGTTAAAGCCCAGACCCTGGTAGCTGTAAAAATGCAGAAAGGCTGCAATGAGCGATACCAGACAACCGCCGGCATCATTACTCCCCAGTCCGTATAGTTTACCTTCGGCTATTTCCGGGCAGAAGGGGTCTTTTGTATAGCCCTCATTTGGCATAACCGTATCCAGATGAGAGTTAAGCAATATTGTCGGTTTGGTTTCATCATAGTACTTATTAAAACACCACAAATTATTTCCTTTTCTTTTTACCTTAATAGAGTAACCGTATAAATATTGATGTACAAGATCGGCTACGCCACCTTCATCGCCGCTAAACGATGGCGTTCGGATAAGGTTCTGCAGCAGGGTTATCGATTCGCTGAATAAATACGGATTTATTGGCTGGCCATCCCATAGCTGGGAAATATTGAGCCTTTTATTGATATCTTTTATCATAACCATGGTTTCTGTTAATTTAATTGGGGATCAAACAACATAACGGTGCATAAACAATTGCACCTGTTTTTACTTTGCAGCACATCATAATTCACGCAGCTTTTGCAGGCGTCCCAGAACGTTGATTCCCGGGCTACTTCGGCATAGGTTACCGGCTCAAAACCCAGGCGCGAGTTCATTTTCATGATGGCCAGCCCGGATGTAATGCTGAACACTTTGGCAGCCGGGTACTTTGTGCGCGAGAGTTCAAAAATTTGGTTTTTAATTTGAGATGCCACGCCCTGGCTGCGGTGTTTTGGCGATACAATGAGTCCGCTGTTTGACACAAACTTTTCATTGTCCCAGGTTTCTATATAGGAGAAACCAACCCATTCGCCGTTTTCTGTTACTGCTACTATGGCTTTGCCGCTGTCTATTTTTTCAATAACCGATTCGGCTGATCTTTTTGAGATCCCGGACCCTCTTGCAATTGCCGAACTTTCCATCTCCCTGATGATCTCATCGGCAAAAACCACATCGGCCGCAATGGCCGACCTTATAATAATTCGTTCATCTTCCATTTCTTTTTTTAGTTTATTTCAGTTAAAAGCACGGATTGTTATTAACTGTATATACCCTGTTGCCAAAAGAATGCCCGGTATTACCGCTACCCTATAATCATAAGTTTAGGCCGTGTAAATGAATATTTTATATTTTAGGGTCTTGCAATCAAAAAACAAAAGCCTTTCATTTTGAAAGGCTTTTGTTTTCAATTTGAGCTGTTTTGATATCATCAGGCATGATGATGGTCTTCGGGGTTATCAACAAAGTTTTCCAGGAAACCATCCTCATTAACCGCAAGCTTGCTGATGCCGCTGAGCGGGGCCGCCTTTTTACGCTTAGGACCGCAAAACGGGATGATAACAACAGCCAGCAGGGCAATTATTTTAAGCAGGATATAAAATGAAGTCATGATATAATTAATTTATAAACAAACCCTTTAAACCAATCATATGCCGCAATTTGCCTGCATAGCGACAATGTGGGTTTAAAGCATTTAAACCCGGTAAAATAATTAACAGCAAAAATGAGCCGGAGAAAGACCCTTTCATTTTGATATGCTTATTTTTCAATATATTAGGCTTTATAAGGACGACATGACCAATTATTAAAAATCCGGATTGTTTTTTATTCACTATATTGTCCCCTACCAATTAGCCTGCGCGCAGAATTAAAGTTTTAAAATGGAGATAGACCGGGAAGATAAACTTGCTGAAGAAGAGCTTATTCAATTAATCCTGTTAGGGAGCCCTGATGCCTTTGCCGCAATTTATAAACGGTATAGCAAACGGTTATTCCTGAAAATTTTGCGGATGGTGAATGACGAGGAAACCGCCAAGGAGCTATTGCAGGATCTGTTCATGAAAATATGGGAGGGCCGTAAAAATATAGATACCTCACGCTCCTTCCGGTCCTATCTTTATACCATTGGTGTAAACCTTGTGTATGACCATTTCAGAAAAGCAGTCAAAGACAGGCAACTGGCGGATAAAATATTACTGATGGCTGCAGATGCTTATATCGATACAGAAGAAAACATCATCAGTAAACAAAACATGGAGTTGATACGAACGGCTGTAGATCAGTTGCCCCCGCAACGTAAAAAGGTTTACACCCTTTGCCGACTCGAAGGGAAAACTTATGATGAGGTGAGTAAAGAATTACATATTTCCTCTTCAACCATTCATGATCACATGGTAAAAGCCAATGTAGTTGTACGCAACTACCTGCACAATCACCCGGATCTGGCCGCCTATTCCCTGGCGGTGATCATCTTCTCCAACTGGCGTTAACTACCTTCCGCCAATCTTTTTTTCATTTTTTTTCATCCCGAGCCGACATAAACTTTTTCTGCAGCGTATTAGCAGAAAAACAGGTACTTTGAAAGATATAAACCAACTTAACCTCCTTATAAATAAATACCTCAACCGGCAATGCACTCCCCATGAAATAGATGTGCTGCTGCAGGAATTTAACCACCCTGAAAACGAAGAGGCATTAAAAATTGCGATAGCCCAGTATTTTGAAAAATCGGCAGACACCGAAGCTATGACCAATGCCGAAGTAGATGCTGCGCTTGCCGATGTTCACGCCAGGCTGGTTGATCAAATTGGCGAACAGGTAGTTGTACCCGAAAAACGTTATCGTAAAATGTGGCCGCTTGCAACCGCAGCCGCCGCTGTACTAATATTCATTTTTGCTGGTGTTTATTACTTAACCCTTAACCGTGTAAAACCACAACCGGCCCAGCTTGCTGTAAAACAACTTAAGAACGACGCAATGCCGGGCAGCAACAAAGCAGTTTTAACGCTATCAAACGGATCGCGGATAGTATTGAATGATATAAAAAATGGGGTTATAGCAAAACAGGCCGGGATAGCAGTTATTAAAACAGGCAGCGGCAAGGTAATAAACAAAGCAACCAATGATGCAGTAGCCAATAATATCATGCCGGCCGGTTACAATACGGTGAGCACACCTCGCGGCGGTCAGTACCAGGTAGAGCTTCCGGATGGCAGCAAGGTTTGGTTAAATGCTGCATCTTCTTTAAGATACCCAACGCAATTTACCGGGAAGCAAAGAAACGTTGAGCTTACCGGCGAGGCCTATTTTGAGGTCGCAAAAAACGCGGCGAAGCCGTTCCGGGTAACATCGGCCGGGCAAACTGTTGAAGTATTGGGCACACATTTTAATATTAATGCCTACAACGACGAAAAGCTGATGAAAACTACCCTGCTTGAAGGCAGCGTAAAGGTAAGTTACCAACAATTCACAGCCTTGTTAAAACCGGGCGAACAGGCAAAAATAACCTTAGGTACAAATAGCAGCATAATAATAAATAACGATGCCGATACTGAAGAGGCCGTTGCCTGGCGCGACGGATATTTTCAGTTTAACCATGCCGATATACAAACTATTATGCGGCAGCTATCGCGCTGGTACGATGTGGACGTGAGGTATGACGGTACAGTTTCGGCAAAGCAGTTTGGCGGTGCTATACAGCGTAACCTTAAACTATCGCAAGTATTGCACATTCTGGAAAAAAGCGGCCTGCATTTTACCATCAGTGGAAAGGAGGTGCTTGTTATGCAGTAACCCCTACGCTTCAATAAAAACATCTGCATAAAAAACCGGAAGCGTTGGCGCGCTCCCGGCATAAATAGCCCGGATGTTTCAAACAAAATTCTTTTGCAATTCAATCATTTTTTAACTCCAAACCATTCAAATGTAATGAATTTAATTACTTGTCGTATTTTATGCGGCCTGTTTACGGCACCTTTTACAGCCGGTAAACCCGCTAAAACATACCATCAAACCTGGCGGATCATGAAGCTGACCTTTATTTTAATAACTATTGCATTTATGCACGTTCATGCAAGCAGTTATTCACAAACCGTAACATTCTCTGGTAAAAACGTGGCTTTGGAAAAGGTTTTCAAATCTATCCGTAAGCAAACCGGCTACGTTTTTTTTTATAGTTATGACCTGTTGCAAAATGCAAAACCCATTAACCTGGATATTACTAATGAACCGCTGGAGCAGGCACTTAAATACTGCTTTATAGGTCAGCCACTGGATTATACTATTGAAAATAAAACCATAGTGATATCCCCGGCAAAAAACAAAACAGACACCCAACAAACGCCTATAAAAATCACCGGCAAAGTTACCGATACCACGGGAGCTGCATTGCCTGGGGCCACCATTGCCATAAAAGGTAAAACAGGCATAATGGTTACCGGGATTGATGGAACTTTTAGCGTAGATGTGCAACCCGGTGATGTGCTAACCATATCATACATTGGTCTGGCATCAAAACAAATAACAATTGCGTCTGGTACAACCACGCTCAACATTGTATTATCGCCAGAAACCGGCAGCTTAAACGAAGTGGTGGTAGTGGGCGTTGGCTACGGAACGCAAAATAAAAAGGACCTGAGTACTGCTATTTCAAGCGTTGGCTCAAAAGCTTTGGGCAGGCAAATAGTAAGCAGCTTTGAAAATGCCTTGCAGGGACAGGCGCCCGGTGTGCAGGTAAGTAACCCTACGGGCCAGCCGGGGTCGGCAATTAATATTTCTATCCGGGGTAAAAACTCCTTGAGTTTAAGCACATCACCTTTGTACGTGATTGATAATGTACCTGTACAACCGGGGTATGATGAGGAATTAGGAATAGGTAACCAGCGCCCCAACCCTTTAAGCACACTGGCTACCAGCGACATTGAATCCATAGAGGTACTGAAGGATGGTGCGGCAGCAGCCATGTATGGTTCGCGTGCTTCAAATGGTGTTATTTTGGTAACTACCAAACGGGGTAAAGCGGGCAAGCCCCAGGTTGATTTTAATATGTATTACGGTCAGCAAAAACTGGTTAAAAAGATAAAACTCCTTAACGGGAAACAATTTGCATCTATATTTAATCAATCCCTGGTAAACGCGGGCGAAGATCCTGCTTATGATGTTGATACGGTAACTACCAACACCAACTGGCAGGATTTACTTTATCATAATGCCCCTATCCGTAATTACCAGTTAAGTATAACGGGCGGCAGCGATAAAACCAAATATTATATATCGGGCTCGTATTTTAACCAGGATGGTATTATCCGTAACTCGGGTTTTGAAAGATATTCGGCTAAGATCAATCTCGATCAGCAGGTTACTGATGAATTTAAAATCGGTATCAGTTTAAATCTGGCTAATACGCAAAACAACCGCAGTACCCGCTCAGAAATGCAGCTGAATAACTCAGGAGTGGTTTTGGGTGCGCTGGAGCAGATCCCTACATTGGCCGTATATAATCCCGATGGTACTTATGCGCTTAACCCTTTTTCGCAATCAGATAACCCTTACGGCGATAACGAAACCACGCATAACATCATTAAGCTTAACCAGCTTTTTGGTAATATGTACGGCGAATACAATATCCTCAAAAATTTAACCTTCCGCTCGTCAATAGGTATTGATTACCGCGCGCAGATTGAGAACCAGTTTATTGCCAGGGAAAACCCGGGCTTTGAAAACGCGACATCGGCAAGCCGGGGCAGTGCTGCCACCGGTACCAATACAGGTACCATATGGTTGTGGGAAAATACACTTACCTATAAAACTGTTTTTAATAACAATCATAATTTAACGTTGCTGGCAGGTCAATCGGCACAAAATTCTGAGCTGTTTACTTCCAGCGCCTCCGGTTATGGTTTCCCGTCAAACGCGGTGCCTTATTTGTATGCGGCCAGTATTAAACAAGCCATATCAAGCTATGAAGAACAATGGGGTTTGGTTAGTTACTTTTTAAGGGCTAACTATAATTATAAAGACAGGTACTACGCATCGGCCAGTATGCGTGCCGATGGTTCAAGCCGTTTTGCGGCCAATAACCGCTATGGCTACTTCCCGGCGATATCGGCCGCCTGGCGAATTTCGCAGGAACCCTTCTTTGATAAAAGCTCCATCATATCTGAACTTAAACTGCGCGGAAGTTTTGGTGCCAATGGCAACCAAAACGTAGGCGTATATGATCGGTACAGTACTTACGGCACGGGGTATAACTACAGTAATTACACAGGCGATGGCTCTGTTGCCGGCGGTATAGCCGCCCAGCGAATTGGCAACGATAAGCTTAAATGGGAAACTACCAATCAATATGATGCCGGGCTTGATATGGATCTTTTTAACGGCAGGATAAATATTACAGCGGATGTTTATCTGAAAAGAACTAAAGACCTGCTAACCGAAGTACCACTGGCTATTAGCTCGGGTGCCGAGGTAACTACTATTGTTGAAAATTTGGGTCAGGTACAAAACAAGGGGTTCGAGCTTGGAATCAACACGGTAAATATCCGTTCATCAAACGGCCTTAAATGGAATACACAGTTCAACTTTAGCCTTAATCGCAATAAGGTGCTTGATTTGGGAACGCTGGTAGATGAGAATGGGAAAACTGTAGACCGGACCATCATAGGCGATTATTCCATAAGCCAAAAAGGACAGCCACTTGGTGCATTTTATGGCTATGTAGTTCAAGGCATTTTTCAAACTCCCCAAGAAGTGGCCGCGGCACCTACTCAACCGAATGCATCTGCCGGCGATCTGCGTTTTGAGGACATTAAAAAAGACGGCGTTATTGATGCCAACGATCGTAAGATCATCGGCGATCCTAACCCTAAATTCATCAGTGGGATAACCAATACGTTTACCTATAAAGGTGTTGAGCTGAGTTTCTTTTTCCAGGGCAGTTTTGGTAATATGATCTATAATCAAAACCGTACCCTGCTGGAAAACATGGTTAATCCCTTCAATCAATCTATTGATGTGTTAAACAGCTGGACCCATGCCGGGCAAAAAACAAACCTCCCGCGCGAGGTATATGGCGATCCGAATGGTAACAGCAGCTTTTCTACACAATACCTGGAAAGCGGTACCTATGTGCGTTTAAAAAACCTTACACTGGGTTATACCTTCCCACCGGCGATGCTTAAAAAAATAGGCATATCGTCATTAAGGGTTTATGCCACCGGTCAAAACATACTCACTTTTAGCAAATACAAGGGCTATGATCCCGAGGTAAATGCCGATCCGCTTTCAAACACGGGTTTTGGAAGGGATTTTGGGGTATATCCGCCTGCAAAAGTTTATACGCTGGGAATCAATGTTCAATTTTAATTCATGACCAAATAGCTTAATCATATGAAACGATATATAAATCAATTCCTTTTTGTACTGGCTATCCTGCTCTGCGGAACCATGTCATGCAAAAAAGTACTTGAAAAACCACCACTAACAGCCATTACTGCCGATAACTATTTTAAAAATGGCGATGACGCCGAATCGGCTATAACGGGCTGCTACGATGCCCTGCAAGACGACGGGTACTATGGATCGGTGTTCAATATTATGGGCGAAATGCCTTCGGATGATGCCACATCAAGCAATGCTGATGTATTTACGCTTGACAAGATTCAATGGACATCAACCACCAGCCAACCAGGAAGGTTTTTCCAAAACGCGTTTAAGGGAATTAACCGCGTTAATTCTGTTATAAAATATGTACCCGCAATTACTACTGGCATTACCCCCGAACGACGCGGGCAGATAGTAGGCGAAGCTTATTTTTTACGGGCCCTGCATTATTTTAACCTCGTAAAATGTTTTGGCGGTGTATCCATTCACCTTACACCAACCGAAACAGAAGCGCAGGCGGCCATAGCCCGTTCAACTACCGACCAGGTTTACGCGCAAATTGAAAGCGACCTAAGCGCAGCCGAAGGTTTGTTGCCCAATAGCTTTGGCAATACCGGCATCGACCGTACAAGGGCTACAAAAGGGGCGGTTAATGCCCTGCAGGCTAAAGTTTATTTGTACGAGCGCAAATGGCAGTTAAGCATCAGCGCGGCCGGTAAGGTAATAAGTAATTCCAATTATGGTGTAGGTTTAACAACACCGTTTAATGATCTGCTGCCTTTCAAAAATAAACAGGAATCGATATTCGAAGTGCAATATGCAGGTACCGATGATGGCGGCTTCACCCTGCCCGACCTCGTTTTACCATCGCCGCCGGCATCTTATTCTTTTCCTAAATACAATATCCCTACAGACGATCTGATGAATGCGGTGGATAAGGTAAATGACGAACGCTGGAAGAATAGGGGAACAGTAGAAGGCGGTGTAAGCTACACCAGTGCCATATTGGGTACGGGAGATGGCAATGATGGCGGATGGTTTGTTTATAAATGGCGCAACACCAACTTTTTTGCCAGTAAAGATAACTATCCGTTGCTAACACTGGATGATGTTTACCTGATGTACGCCGAAGCATCAAATGAGTTGAATGGCCCAACAACGGATGGTCTTGACAAATTGAATGCTATACTGAAAAGGGCAAACTTAGATTTAACATCTCTTACAGTGCTTTCCAGCAAAGACAGTTTCAGGAATGAGGTGGATAAACAACGCCGGTTTGAACTGGCCTTCCAGGGCGACAGGTGGTTTGACCTGGTACGATACAGCAAACAAACCATCGCAGATCCATCGGCGGTACACAAGGTAAACGCTCTTGATATTATCAAACAACAAAGAGGCGATGCAAACGTCAATTACTTATTGTTTGCAATACCGCTTGATGAAATGAACTCCAACCCCTTGGCCAAACAAAACCCCGGGTTTTAAAATAAAAATCAACAAGGAGAAGGCGTTAATCTTCTCCTTGTTGATTTTATAAACAATTCAAAATTTGATATGAAATACATCAAACATATTAAGCTTTTTATATTGCTGATAGTTGCACATTTATCTGCCTATACGCAGGTAAAATCAGATACAACTCAAAATAAAGCCACCGAAAACGAAGCCCAGAATGAAGAATACAAACTTCATAACGACTGGCCTAATCTTAATTATTACCAAAACGATAATATAAAAGTAAACGCTCAGCGCAACAGCGGCAATCGTGTTGTATTTATGGGAAATTCTATAACTGAGCTTTGGGCCGAAATACATCCGGAGTTTTTCCGCAAGCATAAAAACTTTATAGACAGAGGCATCAGCGGACAAACTACGCCCCAAATGCTTTTACGTTTCAGGCAGGATGTGATTGATTTGAAACCCAAAATGGTTGTGATACTTGGCGGCACCAATGATATTGCCGGCAATACCGGCCCCGCTACCCTAACACAGATATTTGGCAACCTGGTGTCAATGGCACAATTGGCAAAGGCCAACCATATAAAAGTTATTATATCATCGATTTTACCCGTTTACGATTATCCCTGGAATAAAGGAAAAGAACCAGCCCTGAAAATTATCAGGCTTAACAATCTTTTAAAAGCGTATGCTAAAGCTCATGATTTAATTTATGTGGATTATCATACGGCTATGAAAGATCAAAGGAATGGATTAAGACAGGAGTTAACAGCCGATGGGGTGCATCCCAACAAAAACGGGTATCTGATAATGGAAAAACTGTTAGAAAATAAACTCTGAAATACCTTTAAGGCTTTTAAATAATACCCCAAAAACAGCAAGCCCCGCATTTCAGCGGGGCTTGTTTGTATAAAAAAAGCGTGAACCGATCTTACCGGTACACGCTTCTAACTCGTTAACTATAACTAACTTTTTCATTAACTAGATGAAAAAATATAAAGAACAAAGATTACTTAGTAACAGGCTTTCACCTTTGATAACTACCGGCTGCTAATTGACAAGCATCAGCCGCCGGTAGTGTAATTTTTATCATTAATAGGGGTATCTGTAAAATATAGTTTGAAATGCTATATCCTACCAACTATTATATATGCTCTACGTCAGGAAATTTAACCTGTACTATGTAGGTTCCTTCAAGTTTTACCTGCCATGACCACCTTGGATTTATCGAGAATGTTGCATCGGCTGGAAGACCAGGAACTGGTTTAACAAACTTGCTTGGAATCCTGTAATACATTAAAAATCCCCAATCAGTTGTAGGCGTTACATATTTCGCCAATGGAAAAGGAGCAACTTCGAAGTCGCAGATCATAGCTGTATCATTTTTTAAAACCGGGTTAAATTTAGCGTAGTTTTCAAATACCGGCCTATCGCCCCTTTGTATGATCTCCCCTATTTTAGGATTAAACGGCACACCATTTTTATCTACTATTTTCAATATAACCCTTGCTCCGTCGGCTGAGATTCTTGTACAGGTGATTACCGGGTTTTTTATACCCGTTGCAACACCGGTTACATCATTAAAAGCATTATCAACACCGTCAGTCTTTGTAAAAAGGTCATCGGTAGTAGGATCAACAACATTAATATTTGCTAATGACGGGAATAATTTAGTACCGGTAGGGTTTTTAAATTGCACATCAAATGTATACTTACCAAGCGGTAAGTGTATGGATGCCCTGTTAAAAGTTAATTGCCCGCTCACTTCGTTAAAAGACATAGGGGGTACTGTTTTAGTTTCCCTTTTTGCATTAAGTTGTGCTACTGTTGTATCTGTTGCGGCATCAAAAGATAAACCGTCCTTGAATACCACTATCTCGTAGGGAGTGGTAAACTCTTTTGGAGCAGGGCTGCCATCTATGCCTCTTAAATTAAGCATTTTAAAGCTATATGGCGGCGTTGAGCCGTCCGCATTTATCCTGTCAGACTGGTACAGGATCAACCCACGTTTAGCTTCCAATTCGTTATTCTTATAACGAATAGCATCGCTTTGAAAACCATTCGGGACTTTTTTACAGGCAACAACACTTCCTAAAAGCATTATCCCAAGAATATATTTTTTTGCTTGCATATAATTTGTTTTTTAGATACAGATTGTATAAACATATACGTCATACAATCTGTATTAGTTTGTTGTTTAATTAATTACCGGTTGATTGTGCATTGAAAAACAAACGGTGGTGGCCATCTAAAACATGTACTATCCCGGTAGTGGTAATAATACCAGAGGTTTGGCAATCAACCGCCAAATCTTTTTCAGCATCGGGAATAGTGCTTGGATCAAGCTGCTGATCGTCCCTTGATCCCGTTACCCTGATGTAATCAACATAATCAACATGATCTACATAGCTGCTATAGTCAAACGCTCGCCTGAATTTTATCTCGTATTTTACGGCAGAATTTGGCTGTCCGGGTTTTGCGGGGATTGGGCCAAGCAAACTATCATACAACTTGCCTGTTAAAGTGATCTGATCTCTGTTTATCTTACCTGCAAACATGTAGGTTTTTAAAGAATCACTTATTTCTTTTACCGGCAGATCCTTAATACCGAAATCGAAATTTTCATTATTACCATGTTCAGGTGTCTGTGACTCTATAAACTTTTTGGCTGCTACATATGGTACAATACCGTAGTTGGTTGTTGCAAAAAAGGTAATATTACTGTTAACCACATCCTTTAAGCCTGCCCTGTCAATCATTCTTACCAATGAATCAAATTGGGGCTTTGATTTAAGGAAATCGTACGTTGTCATATTAACATGTGGGTCACTTACGCCGCCATCGTTTTTATAACCATCTTTTTTACACGAAGCAATTAAAAAGGCCGCAAAACATATACATAATATACTTATATATTTTCTCATGATTTTCTCTTGTTGTTTAGTACTATACAATTTATTAAACTTTACCAAGCCAGTATTTAGTTTGTTTTAATGATGGGTTTTGCTGGAATAAAGCAGGATCAAGCGGCCAGTAATAACCTTCAGCCTGGAATCTGGTATCTTGCAACCAATCCACATGATTTTGATATTCCCTGGTTCTTAACAGATCATAAAATATCTCACCTTCCAGGTAAAACTCTTTACCACGCTCAATACCATATTCATAAAAAACATCAGCCAGCGTCCAGCTATCGTCTATTAAACTCGGGTTTTTATCATTTCTCATCCTCCAGTTATTTATGATCGTAATTGCGGTAGCCTTATCCCCTCTGTACAATGCTATTTCGGCTTTTAAAAGTACAAAATCACTAAACCTGAAAATGATCATGTTATTGCTCAAATACGGATCTAATTGTTGAGCAAGGTTTCTGTATATAATGTTGTTATACTTAATACACATCGGCTGTGTAGTTCCAACAAGTGCAAAATTATTTTTAAAACGTATATCCGTTGATCCGTCACCATAATGCTCGTTTAAGTAAGCTGGAACCACAAAATCACGCGGGTTGGTTGTACCTTGATTTATGTAACTCTGGTTTAAAAAGTTTATTCCGATACTTCCGTTTGAGCCTTCAAGTGTGTTCTCGCTCATATTAAACTCAAATATGCTTTCTGATGTTCTGCCAACAAAAATACTTTTGTACTTGCTGGTATCTACAAGTGCATACCCTCCACGAGACATTAATGCATTAATTGTTGTATCGGCACTGGCAACATCGGTAAGGTTTGCTACTGGAACAGTTGGTGATGATACATCAAGCATTGTTGCTCTCCAAAGGTATAAATGAGCAAGTAGTGCGTACACTGCACCAGTGTTAGCTGTAACTTTTGCATCACCTACATTGGCGTAACTCCAGGTTAACAAACCTGCCGCTTTATGACAATCATCTTCAATAAGCTTCATTACGTCGGCTTTAGGGCTTCTTGGTAATTGAGGAGCATTAATTACATCATCGTAAGCCTCAGTAACAATTGGAACATCGCCCCACACCCTAACCATCATAAAATAACTTAATGCTCTTAAAAATAAAGCCTGACCAAGGATGTTATTTCTGAAAGCAGTAGGATTATCTTCAGTTGACAGCTGATCATCAGTCATTTTCGACACGTTTTTAATAACGGTGTTAGACATTGCGATGGCTTTATAATAATTGGTATAGTTACCCAAATTTTGCAGGTTATATTGAAAAGTGTAATCACCGCCCTGTATACCTTCAAGCCCATCGCCATTATACTGAATAGTAAAATAATTTTTGGCCACGGCCTCGCCGTACATATAATACCTATCATTGTAGCTGTTTGCAGCAGCACGTAATAATGAATAGTTACCCGCAATTGCATAACGTGCATCATTCGCATTCTTCCAGAATACTTGCAGGTATGTTGAGTTTTTAGGCACTTGTTCCAGTAATTTCTTACATGAACTTAAGCTTATAAAAACCAGTATACCACAAAATATGCTTAATTTTTTATATGTATTTCTCATCGTTATTTCTTATTATAGATTAATTTCAAAACCTAATGTGTATTTACTTGGTATCGGATATCCTCCGCCACTGTATTCACCATAAGGGTTTACAGCTTCCGCATCCGGTAATTTTTTAGATTGCTGGAACATTTTCACGTTATCGGCAACACCGTATATCCTAAATTTGCTTAATCCAAGTGTTTTTAAAACATTCTTAGGGAAATCATATCCAACGTTTACACTCTTAATTCTAAAATAGCCTCCTTTTTCAAGGAAAAATGTTTGGGCACTGGTGTAATAATACCTGTAGGTTCCTATATCATATTTAGCATAAGTTGCATTTGTATTAGTAGGTGTCCAGATATTAATCTTGCTCAAATCTGGTGTTGAATAGGCTGCAAAGTTGTTTACAGCATTACCATCCTGTGAGTTTGCAAACCTGTCAGAGTCATATAAGTTCAGTACATCCCTGTCGAAAGTGAACGTACAGAAAATACCCAGGCTCCAATTTTTGTAGTTGAAGTTGTTTGTCCAACCACCAGTATATTTAGGGTTCGGGTCTCCTGATACTTTTTTATCTGGGTTTATACCACTATTAAAAGTATCTATAAAATAATCTCCATCCAAATCGGCCACATGAAAATCACCTGCCTGGTATGTACCATTACCATTTCGGAACTTTTCGCCTGTTAGCGGATTTTGAGGAACACTTGCATCAGTTGGGAAAACGCCTAAGGTTTGGTACAAGTAAAACGCATTTATAGGGCTACCTACTGATAAAACGTGCGATTTATCAAACCTGTCGCCACTTAAAACTAAATCCCGGCCACCGTTCGGTAAACTTGTGATAACGTTTTTGTTGTAAGAGATATTTAAGCGTGTACCCCATCTGAAAGCACCACCAAGCGGATTGGCTGATAATGTTAACTCAACACCAGAGTTACGCACACCTACTGAGTTAGTATACGCCACATCATAACCAGTGGTTACAGGCAAATTTACACCGAAGAGCTGTAATGAATTCTCTTTATCGTACACGTCAAATTGCAGCCCGTATTTACCGTTTTGTATTTCAATGTCTGTACCAATGTTCCATTGTTTTGAACGCTGCCAGCTCAAGTTATCCTGGGCCGCGCCATCGTGAAAGTTAGGGGTTACAGCTGTTACTCCATTATATGAAGTAGCACCGCCATTTCCATCGAAACCACCGTTATTTACGCTGTAAAGGTTATACTGCAAATAATTTTGATTTGGCAAGCTACCAGAAGTACCAATACTACCCCTTAATTTCAATAGGGTGAAAATATTGTCTGGATTATCCTTCATGAATGACTCTTCTGATATTAACCATCCAACTGATGCTGCCGGGAAAAAGCCCCATTTGTGATTTTTACCAAAACGGGATGATGCATCTGTTCTTGCACTTACCGAGAATAAGTATTTACTATCGTAGTCATAAGACAATCTTGAGTAATAAGACAATAAACCGTAGGCCTGGTAATCAGAACTGGCGCTAATTTTTGATTGCTGGAAACCATTAACAACCTGAATATTATCTGACGGACCGTTAGAACCTGATGCGATAGTATTTTGAAATTGGTTATAATTAATATCCTGCCCAACAATAAAGCTTATCGTATGTTTTTTAAATACATTATTATACGTTAAAAAGGTTGACGTAGTTACAGCAATGGAGTTATCGGCATAGCTATAAGAATAATTACCCTGACCATTTTGTAACAAATTGCTTTGGCTTAAATCCCTGCGGTTTGTATTATATAAATATGATGACTGTGAATTAAGCGTAAGGTGTTTAGAAAAATCGTAAGATAAATTCAAATTGAAAGTAAATTGATTACCTATATTTTTATCTAAATTTTCGCTGTAAGCACCTAAATAATACGCCTTTTTGTCAGGATCTAAATTCAATAACGATGAAGGCATATTTCCTGCCCCAAGACTTATAGGGCTGGCATTATTGCCATTACCCCTGGCATTATCAGTACGTGCGAAGGCTATTAAAGGGTTAATAGTTAGTTTACCATTAAGCGCATGAGAAATAAGGTTCAACCTGGTTGAAAACCGCTTAAATCCTGTAGCTTTTATAATACCCTCCTCATTGTAATAACCGGTGCTAAAACGATAGCTTGAGTTTCCATTACCGCCACCGCTCATACTAAGGTCGGTATTGTTAATTTTTCCTGTTTGATAGAAAAGGCTCTGCCAGTCGGTATTGCCGTTAAAGGCCGAGTTTAAACTATCTGTTAAGATGTAAGGAAGTTGGGTCTGATCGGCATAACTCAGCTGGCTTTGCAAAATGCTCATTTTTTGTCTGCGTTCTGTAGTACCCAAGGTTACGTCCCTTAATTCTGGGCGTTGAGTAATACCAACGTATGAACCTATAGTAACACGAGGTTCGCCAGATACACCTTTCTTGGTAGTAATTAATATAACACCGTTGGCCGCTCTTGAACCATAAATTGCCGCAGCCGATGCATCTTTCAATACGTCGATGGTTTCAATATCAGCAGGGTTAATACCTGCCAGGTAGTTGGCGCCTGTACCAGCACCCGGGCCTACATATTGTTCTGTTGGCTGAGGTACACCGTCAACAACATATAAAGGGCTGTTTACAACGTTGTACTCGTCATAACCACTACTAACCAATGAGTTACCCCTTACTGATACTGTAGGTGTTGCACCTGGCTGGCCAGAAAAGTTTTGCACGTTAACACCAGAAAGCCTACCCTGTAAAAGTTGGTCAAAACTTGCAGATGGCAAGTTGGCAAGTTCTTTTGCCGAAATACTGGAAATAGCCGCTGTAGATTTCTTCCTGGCAATTTTCTGATAACCAATAAGTACAACTTCGTTCAACGTTTGCTGATTTTCCTGAAGTATTAATGTTACTGTGGTTTTCTCACCCACTGTTAGTTCGAAGGGTATAAAACCTACAGTTGTAGCCACCAAAACGGCACCTGGTTTAGTGGTTTTGATGGTAAATTCTCCTTTTTCATTTGTAGAAGTCACGTTTGTAGTACCCTTTTCCGTCACTGTAGCGCTTGCAATGGGTACATTATCTTTATCTACTACTTTCCCCTTTATAAAAGACTGAGCAAATGCGCTCCAGGGAATTAGCCAACAAAGAAAAATGCATACAATCAAGAGTTTCCTGTAGAATGTAAAAGTTTTTGTCATAATTAATAGTTTTGTGTGTGAACAGTGTTAATTAATAAACTCAAATATATATTTCAAGGGCCGATTATTTACTCATTATATTATCTCAATTTAACATTATATTAACCAATTTTAACATTTTTTAACAGTTCAATTATTTAGTTTATAGTATTTTATAGCACATAAAAATCCCTGTACACCTATCGGTATATTATAATATATTATTAACAATCATAGATATAATAACCGCGTCGAAATGTATTTTAATATTATACCGACGCCAGTTTAGTACAGACCGTTATGGTCTTATTTTACATCGGGCAATCAACAGATCATAGTAAACATTTTAAACCGAGGCCGCTGTTTACTACCCGATGTAACTATTATTCTACCGCAACTTCCTGGTAGTTTCTTGCCGGAGGCTCGGCTTTTAACAAGTGCCTCACGAAAAAATCACGCTTTTTTTGCCGGCCATAAGGTCCGCCATCCGTATGCCCTGCTCCGGGAACGGTTAACAAATCAAAGTCTTTATTATTTTTTATCAACGCATCTGCAAAACGATAGGTTGACTCTGGCGGAACATTGGTATCGGCCTCACCTACTATAAGCATTAAACTGCCTTGTAGTTTAGCCGCATTTGTAATATTTGATTGTTGTTCATAATGCGGCCCAACCGGATAGCCCATCCATTGCTCGTTCCACCATTGTTTATCAATGCGGTTATCATGACATCCGCAGGCAGACACCGCTGCTTTGTAAAATTCGGGGTGAAAAAGCAGGGCGCCTGCGGAATTTTGTCCACCGGCAGATGTTCCGTAAACACCTACACGGGTTATATCAGCTTGCGGATATTTTGCAGCCAGGGCCTGCATCCATAAAATCCTATCAGGAAAACCGGCATCGGCAAGGTTATGCCAGCAAACATCATGAAAAGCTTTTGAACGGTTTGCCGTTCCCATGCCGTCAATTTGTACTACTATAAAACCCAGTTGGGCTATGCTTTGCATTTCATTTATAGCTGAAAAGCTTTTTGGCACAAATGAATCCTGCGGACCAGCATATATATTTTCAATTACCGGGTAGCTTTTTGTAGCATCCATGTTGGCCGGGCGATAGATGACGCCCCAGATATCTGTTTTTCCATCGCGTCCTTTTGCAACAAAAACTTCTGGTAGTTTTATACCGGTTGCCAGCAGGTCATTCAAGTCCTGGTGTTCCAGTTCGGTTATTGTTTTTAGGGTTGCCGTATTTTTAAGTACAACACGCGGGGCAATATTAACTTCAGAATAGGTATCTATATAATATTTTCTATCGGGCGAAAAGCTGATACTATGGTTCCCTTTTTCGGGGGTAAGATCAACCAGGTTTTTACCATCAAACCCGATGCGGTAATAATGTAAAAAATAAGGGTCTTCGCCTTCATTTTTACCGCTTGCGTTAAACCAGATCTCTCTTTTTTTAATGTCCACGCTATCAATATCCCTTACCACCCAGTTACCTTTGGTAATAAGTTTTTGATTACCAGTTAGCTCATTTACCAAGTAGGTATGGCGCCATCCGTCTTTTTCGGTAACCCATATTATTTCATGGGTTTTAGGTAAATAACGGGTATAAATTCTTTGCTCGTAGATAAAAGTGTTTGTCTTTTCATCTATAATATTGCGTGTTTTGCCGGTTTGTACATCAACCTCAATTACGCGGAAACGCTGATGGCCTCTGTCTACCTTTTCGTATGTAAAATACCTGCTGCTGCCATCCCGCCAATGCAGTGCCGGCACACCAAAAAAGTCGAGCTTTTCATCGCCAACTTTTAGCTTGCTTTTATCGGCAATGCTAAATAAAAATGGTTCGTAGGTAGTAAACTCGTCGCCAGGCTGATCATACTCGTGCGATTTTAGCTGACCGCGGGTTGTTCCCGGTACAGAACTGAGCACATAATAAACAGGCTTAATTTTGCGTGGATCGATGTGATACGCAACAAGATGCTTGCTATCCGGCGACCACGAGATCTCGCCATAAGGTTTATCTGCATTACCATCTGTAGTAAACTGAATTTCTGAATTATCTTTTACCGATTTTGCATAAATATTACCACCTTTTACAAAAGCGGCCCATTGCTTATCTGGCGATAACGAATCATTTAAAGCGCCTTCCCAACGGTAGCGGCGGCGCTGCAATGGCCGGGTAGGGTCGTAACTTTTAAATGTGGTATCGGTAGACTTTTCGCAATGGTAATCATCAAGGTTGCATTTAAACCAGGTATCGTTGTATTTAAGCTTTACCTGTTTTTCGTCGGTATCATAAAACAGCTGTGTTACCCTGAATTTATTTGCGGGTACAGGCTTACCAAGAACGGCGGCTATAGCATCGGCCATTTTTTTTGTATCAAAGGCTTTATGTTTTGTACCTTTTTCGGCATCAACAAAATAATAATCGCTCTGGTTGTCGGCCACCCTTTTGCCGTACCAGAATTGCTTGCTGCTTGTTTGCCAGTTTGGCCTGATGCTGTAATTAAGCGGCAGTTTTTTCCACGCCGAATCGAGCTTATTGACATTGCCATACGTTTGCACAACCTGCGCATGGCTGGGTAAATATGGTGTAACCCCACCCTGCTGCGCATAACTGCCACCGGCAGTAAAAACCGCAATAATTAAAAGGGAAAATAGCTGCAAACGCTTACAAGACATATTGATGACAATTGTATTCACTAAAATTAAATAAAAAACCTACCCTTTATTTGCAATAAATTACCATTTATTAACCTCTAATTATCCATTTACTAACAAAACACCCCTAATTATGGTAAAACCATTTACCATAATGAACTTTAGCAACTTTTAGGGAGTATGTCCTTAGTGTATAATTCCAGTTAAGCTTTGGTGAATTTTATGCTGCCTCAGCTTTCTTTTGCGTAAGGTTAATAAGGTAATAAACGGGGATACCTGCCAGCGTAATGGTTAATCCCGGCCATGTATAAGCAGGTTTGTATTTGATAAGCAGCAGGCAAAACGCAATACCCATTATAATATAAATTATGGGCAATACCGGATAGCCAAATGCCTTGTAAGGCCGTTCGGCATTGGGCATTTTGCGGCGTAAGATGAAGATGCCGATGATGGTAAGCACATAAAAAACTACTACCACGAAGGATATCATATCCAACAGGTCGCCGTATTTGCCGCTCAGGCTCCATAAACAGGCAAAAACACATTGCAGCCATAAACCAAAACCGGGTACCGAGTTTTTATTGAGTGTACCTACCTTTTTGAAAAACAACCTGTCTTTAGCCATGGAGTAGTAAACCCGCGCGCCCGACATGATAAGCCCGTTGTTACAACCAAATGTAGACACCATAATAAGCAAGGCAATAATTACCGTACCCGAGCTGCCAAAAATTTGTTGCGAAGCAGTTACCCCCACCCTATCCTTATCGGCAGTGGCTATGTCATGTAACGAGAGCACGCCGGTGTACATGATATTGGTTAGTATATATATAACCGTAACTATAAGCGTACCCAAAGCCAAACTTAAACCGATGTTCCTTTTCGGATTTTTTATTTCGCCGGCTATAAAGGTTACGTTATTCCATGAATCGCTACTGAAGATGGAGCCTACCATTGCCGAAGCTATGGCACCCAAAGCAGCTATAGTTGTATAGGTTGATATGCTGCCATCGGCCTTTAAACTGTGCATGCTCCAGGCATTCTCCCAGTTTTGATGCCATACTGATGCCTTTACCGCAAATAACCCAAATACAATTAAACCAAGTAAACTCAGCAGCTTGGCCATTGTAAAAATGGTTTGCACTATTTTACCACTGTTTACGCCACGGGTATTAATATAGGTTAACAGCACTATAACCAGTATTGACAGCAGCTGTGCCGGCGATATGGTTATAAAACCCAGGTTAAGCGCCACCAGATCTTCGCTTAGCTGCGGTATTAAATAGGCGGTAAACTTGGCAAAGGCTACCCCCACCGCTGCAATGGTTGCGGTTTGTATCACTGTAAAAAAGCTCCATCCGTATAAAAAGCCTACCAGGGGATTGTATGCTTCTTTCAGATAAACATATTGACCACCCGCCTTTGGGAACATCGCACTTAATTCGCCATAGCTGAGGGCGGCCGTGAGGGTCATAAAACCGGTTATCAGCCAAACAAATAATAGCCAGCCGGCGCTGCCCACATTCCGGGTAATATCTGCGCTTACTATAAATATGCCCGAGCCTATCATACTGCCGGCTACCAACATAGTAGCATCCATTAACCTTAGTGAGGGCTTAAAAGAGGTATTATTATCCATATAAATATATGATGGGGATCTTTTTTAAAATTTGATTAATAATGAGGGGACTGTTATTTATTAAAATCGTAAAATTTCCAGCTTGTTGTAAAATCCTTGGTTAATGGCTGGTTGGTTAATGTGGCCCTTACCATTTCAATGGGGATAAGGTTCTCTTTCATTACCGCATCATGGAATTGCTTATAGGTCATTTTTCCGCTGCCAACCATTTCCTTTTGCAGGGCTGTTAGCTGTAAGCCACCCAGCAGGTAAGCCACCTGGTAAAGCGGACTATATCCTCCTTCAAACGAACGCCTTACTTCGCCGGCTGCGTTAGCTTTTTCATGCCCAACACGATCAACCAAAAAGTCTATGCATTCCTGCGGAGTCCATTTGCCCAGGTGGTAGTTAAGCGAAAATATGATCCTGGCACAGCGGTGCATCCTCCAGAATAGCATGCCCACCTTTTCTTCGGGTGTTTTGGCAAAGCCTTTTTCGTAAAGTAATAGCTCCCAGTATAAAGCCCAGCCTTCAACCGCAAAAGGGGTTTCAAAATCTCCGCGATAAGCTTTATAGCGGCTATTCATAAAATATTGCAAGTTGTGGCCCGGAATAAGCTCATGCTGCACTGTACCGCGCGAAAAGTAAGGATTGTTGCCGCGCATGCTCATCAGCTTATCTTCAGCTTCCATGCTATTTGTTGGATACGAGATACTGATCTCTTTACCGCCGGTAAAAAACGGGTTTACCAATTGCCGCTGTGGCGACATCATAACCATGCCCCATGTTTCTTCGGCAAGGGGTGGAATAGTTATCAGGTCGCGCTCTTTAATAAAGCTGAGTGCATCGTTATATAGCTTAACAATAAGTTCAGGTTGATGGCCTACGGGTACGTAGCTGTTCTTTACTTTTTCAAGTGCCTTTTTCCAATCGTTGCCAAAACCCATTTCCTGCGATGCTTTCAGCATTTCTTTATCGCACCAGGCAAATTCCTTATTGGCTAACTGTATAAGTTCTTCGGGTGTGTAAGGGATCATCTCGGCCCTTAACTGGCTTATCAACGCATCACGACCGATAGGCACACCTTTAATGCCGCTGTTATCAGGCTTTTGGGTAGTGTTTACCTTTCCTTTTTTAAGGACAAGTACGCTGTAATCCTGCAAAGCATCGTTTACCGCTTTGTAAGGTTCGGGCACCCACCAGGTAAATGCAGGATCAAAGTTGTTATAAAAACCATAAAAATCTTTCAGCCTGTCTTTTAAACCCAGCAAAGCATCACGCAGGGTTTTGGCAAGCGGCATATCAATGCTTTGAATCTTTTTGTATTCGGCAGTATCTGCTTTTATCTGCTTCAGAATATTGTTTAATTCTGTAGCTACCTTTTCGCCATCAACAAATGTACCGCGACGGCGCAGTTTTTCTAACGAATAGATGCCGTCGGCGCAGGTGAGGTATTTTGTGATCTGACTATATTGCTCGCCTTCTTTTTTCAGGTCGCCAAGATCAAAGTTGATCCTTTTTTTAAGCAGGGTAAAATCTACCTTGCCGTAGATGCTCAGGGCTGCAAAATCTGTCTGATCTAATCGTTTCAGGTAATCGTTATCAACTTCAATCAACCGCTTAAGCTGTTCGGGCGAGTTGAGCACGTTTAATTTGTATTGATACTCGGAACGTTCATTTACGCTGTATGGCGAGTAAAAATCACGTACGGCGCTTACATCGCGGCCGTATTGAATAATGGTACCGGCAATTTCGCTGCTTTGCTCGTAAAGATTGGCGGCGGCGGTTTGCGCTGTTGCATTAAACGCGCAGAAAGTGATACATGACGCCGAAAGCAGCGCGCACGAAAATTTAAGTGTTTTTAGCACAATTAATTATTTAAAGGGTAAGGGAGTGTAAAAGTTATATCAAATACGTTTTATTTTAGCTTGCTACCCTGTTAAGGCTGATAAGATTATTATTGTATGATTCCAGGTAACCGCGCGGCGAATTGCCGATAACAAACTTAAATACGCGGTTAAAGTTGGTGATGCTCTTAAAACCGCATTTGTAGGCTACGGTATTAATACTTTCAAACTTATGGGCAATGAGTTTTTTGCAGGCTTCGTTAACCCTTATCTCGTTAAGAAAGGAGATAAACGTATGCCCGGTATGCTTTTTAAAGTAACGGCAAAAAGATTCGGGCGTCATAAAGGCTACCTTGGCCACATCTTCCAGCGTTATCTGTTCGCTGTAGTGCTGCATTATAAAGTTATATATGTTACCTATGCGAATCCCTTCGTTTTCTGTAATACCGGGCAGGTTACCGTATGACGAAAGCGGATCTAACTTGTATTTGATATTGGTTAGCCCTTTAACCAGGCTAAGGAACTGAATAAGCTGATCTGGGCCGAAGGAATTTTTAAGGCCCATCATCAATTCTGTAATATCATCAGCAATGGCATGTGGTATTTTAAACCCTTGCTGATGCTGCTGCAAAAACATTTTGCTTGATTTTAACTCGGGCAAATCAAACATCGAGGCTAATACTCCTTCAGGATTAAAAAAGATGGTTAAAGCTTCTACCTGCTTATCTGAATTGGGAACAAAGTACTCGGGATTACTTTTAAATACATGGGGCAGGTTGGCGCCCAATACAAATATATCCCCGGCAGAGTAGTCGTGCATGTTATTACCCGCTATTAAGGTACCTTCTCCGCGCTGGATCCAGGTGATCTGTACCTCCTTGTGCCGGTGCAGGTAAGGGTAATGATACGATTGACTAACTTTCTCGGCAATTACGCTCTTATCGTGCGTCACTGGAATAGTAAATTGTAAAACTTTCATCTGTTTAATTTGTTAATCCAGCCTTAATTTACAATTACTTAACTCAATTAAGCAATAATTTAATCTAAACGGATAAAATACGGTTATCATCTGATAATTTATTGAACAGCAAGGGCAATAAAATCAGAAAAATGACGTAGATGTTAACATTTTCACCGACACGCTACTCCTCAAAAACCACCAGCAAATTAAATCTCAAAAAGGTTACACAATGCACTTGCAACACACTATATAATATGTGTAATTTTAACATTCATTTTTTCGTTATTACCTTATAAATACACATATCACATAACGTTAAATCAAAAAGTGTTAAAATGTTGCTATCTCCTGCAAATTATCAACAATAATTAATAGGGGTGCGGGAGTAATTTTATAAACTGATTTATTGTTGTATATAAAGCGATATTATGTTAATAAACAAGTGGTTAAAATTTAATTTATGCGCGGCGGTAGTTTTATCGTCTGCCGGGCTGGTACATGCGCAATCATACGTGCCCGAGTGGAATGATACCCGGATGAAGGTTAAAACCCAGGTACCTATTAAGGCCTATACTTTTGATTTAAAAGATGTGCAATTACTGGAAAGCCCGTTTAAACAGGCCATGAAGGTTGATGAAGCCTACCTTTTATCTATAGAGCCCGATCGTTTGCTGTCAGCATTTCGCGCGCACTCGGGTCTAAAACCCAAGGGCAGGCAGTATGAAGGCTGGGAGTCATCGGGTTTGGCTGGGCATACCCTGGGCCATTACCTGTCGGCTATATCTATGCACTACGCCTCAACCCGCGACCCTGAATTTTTAAAACGCGTTAATTATATAGTAAGTGAACTTAATGAATGCCAGGTGGCCCGTAAAACCGGTTATGTTGGCGCCATACCTAAAGAAGATACCGTATGGGCAGAAGTTGCCCGCGGTGATATACGCTCGCGCGGATTTGATTTAAATGGCGGCTGGTCGCCGTGGTATACGGTACATAAGGTTATGGCCGGCTTGCTGGATGCTTATTTATATACCAATAACAAACAGGCGTTGCAAATATGTAAAGGCATGAGCGACTGGACAGGAGAAACCATTAAAAACCTCGACGATGAAAAGCTGCAAAAAATGCTGCTTTGCGAATACGGCGGCATGGCCGAAACTTTTACCAATTTATACGCTATAACCGGCGAAAAGAAATACCTCGATCTGTCTTATAAATTCTACGACAAAAAAGTGTTAGATCCGCTTGCACAAAAGCAGGATATTTTACCGGGCAAACATTCCAATACACAAATACCTAAAATAATTGCAAGCGCCCGCAGGTATGAGCTTACCGGCGATACAAAAGATAAAGCCATTGCCGATTTCTTTTGGGAAACAATTGTAAACAACCACTCCTACGCAACAGGAGGCAACAGTAATTATGAGTACCTAAGCGAGCCAGGCAAACTCAACGACCGCCTTACCGAAAACACTACCGAAACCTGCAACACCTATAACATGCTTAAGTTAACCAGGCATTTATTCGCGGTTGATCCTTCGGCCAATTTGATGGATTTTTACGAAAAGGCTTTATATAACCACATATTGGCTTCTCAAAACCATGAAACCGGGATGATGTGCTACTTTGTACCGCTAAGGATGGGCGGCACAAAACATTACAGTACCCCGTTTGATGATTTTACCTGCTGCGTTGGCTCGGGCATGGAAAACCATGTTAAATATAACGAGAGTATTTATTTCAGAGGTGCCGATGGCAGCGTTTATGTTAACCTGTTCATCCCATCGGTATTAAACTGGCGCGAAAAAGGGGTTACCATTAAGCAGGAAGGCACATTCCCGTCAAGCGATCATATTGCGTTATCCATCAGCACATTAAAACCGGCTACGTTTGCCATCCGCATCCGTAAACCAAAATGGACCAGCAACGCCACGCTTACCGTTAACGGCAAACAGCAAAAAGTTACTGCCGATGCGCAGGGCTACCTTGTTTTAACCCGCAAATGGAGCAATAATGACAAGATAGAATACACCACACCAGAAACCATTTATACCGAAGCAATGCCCGATAACGCCAACAGGCGCGCCATGTTTTATGGCCCGGTGCTATTAGCAGGTGTTTTAGGCAATACCGAGCCCGATCCGCTTAAAGGTGTACCAGTACTGGTTACCAGCGAAACCGACCCTGCCAAATGGCTGCAAATGGTTGATAAAAAACAACTAAGCTTTAATACAACAAGCAGCTCGCGCCCCGAGGAAGTTAAGCTTATTCCTTTTAATCAAACCAAAAACGAATATTACTCGGTTTACTGGGACGTTTTCACACCCGAAACATGGGCCGTTCAGCAAAAGGCTTATGACGAGCAAAAGAAAAAACAACAGGAACTGGAAGCCCGCACCACCGATATTTTACGCATAGGCGAAATGCAGCCCGAGCGCGATCATAATTTTGTAGGCGAAAATGCCATCACCGGCGAAGATCACCAGAAGAAATTCCGGTCGACAGAAAACGGTGGTTACCTGGCCTACGAGATGAAGGTTGATGCCAACGCGCAAAACACCCTCATTAATACCTACTGGGGCATGGATAACCGCGGCCGCATGTTTGATATTTTGATAGACGGCGTAAAGCTTGATACCGAAGATTTGAACAAATACAAAGAAAGCCGCTTTTACGACATCAGCTATACCATTCCTATTGAACTTACCAAGGGCAAACAAAAGGTAACGGTTAAGCTGCTGCCTAAAAAAGATAACAGCGCTGGTCCGGTTTATGGCAGCCGCATGGTTAAAAACTAAACAGATAACATACAAAGAAGCTATATCATGATAAATAAAAGAAAAGCGGCAATTGTGCTAACCCTGTCCATAACCGGGTTTGTGAGCCAGGTATTTTCGCAGCAAAAAGATTATCCTATCCAGCCGGTGGCTTTTACCAGCGTGCATGTAAATGATAATTTTTGGCAGCCAAAAATGGAGGTTAACGCAACCGTTACCATCCCCTATGTACTTGCACAATGCAAGGCCAATGGCCGTATGGACAACTTTTTAAGAGCCGGAAAACAACTGGATGGCGACAAGCTAAGCGAGTTTCCATTTGATGATACCGACGTTTACAAAGCAATTGAGGGTGCATCCTATTCGATGCAAAACAAAAAGAACCCAACGCTTGATAAGTATATCGATACCCTGATCTCCATCATCGGCAAAGCGCAGGAACCGGATGGTTACCTGTACACCTTCCGTACGGTACATGCTAAAAAACCGCATGAGTGGATAGGCGACAAACGCTGGGTAAACGAAGAAATATTGAGTCATGAGCTTTATGATTGCGGTCACTTATACGAGGCTGCCGTGGCGCATTACCAGGCAACTGGCAAGCGTACGCTGCTTAATATCGCCATAAAAAATGCCGATCTGCTGGTTAAAACTTTTGGTCCGGGTAAAATTGAAGAGTATCCCGGTCACCAGATTGTGGAGATAGGTTTATCAAAAATGTACCGCGTTACCGGCAACAAGCAATACCTTGATCTTGCCAAATTTTTCCTTGATGTACGCGGCCCTAAAGGCGATGCTTACAACCAGGCCAATAAAAAAGTGGTTGACCAGCACGAGGCCGAAGGCCACGCCGTGAGGGCAGCCTACATGTACACCGGCATGGCAGACATTGCCGCTTTAACCGGCGATACCAAGTACCTTACTGCTATTGATGATATCTGGGGCGATGTAGTTAACAAAAAACTATACATCACTGGCGGTATAGGCGCAACAGGTGCGGGCGAAGCTTTTGGCGATGCTTACCAGCTGCCCAACATGTCGGCCTATGCAGAAACCTGCGCGGCTATCGGCAATGTGTACTGGAACAACCGCATGTTTTTACTGCACGGTGATTCAAAATATATCGACGTTTTAGAGCGTACGCTTTATAACGGCCTTTTATCCGGCGTATCACTAAGCGGCGACAGGTTCTTTTACCCCAACCCGCTGGCTTCTATGAACCAGCATCAGCGCAGCGCATGGATCAGCTGCGCCTGCTGTATCAGTAACATGACGCGCTTTTTGCCGTCGTTACCGGGTTACGTTTATGCCAAAAACAAAAACGACCTGTATATCAACTTGTTTATGAGCAACTCCAGCAATATTAAACTAACATCAGGTAATGTAAATATTGTACAGGCAACTGATTATCCGTGGAAAGGCAAAGTAGATATTACTGTTAATCCGGATAAAGCCGCGCCATTTACCCTGAGGATCAGGATTCCGGGTTGGGCTAAACAACAACCTGTTCCCGGCGATCTGTATACCTTCGCTGATAAATCGGTTTTACCGGTGATATTATCAGTGAATGGAAAAGCTACTTCGTTTGTTACCGAAAAAGGTTACGCGGTGCTTAAACGCAACTGGAAAAAAGGCGACAAGGTTTCCCTGCTTTTACCAATGGAAACCGAAAAAGTACTGGCCAATCAGCAGGTTAAAGACGACAGGAACCGTTTTGCATTTGAACGCGGCCCTATTGTTTATTGCCTTGAAGGGCCCGACAATAAAGACAGCCTGGTACAAAACATCATGATTGATAAAAGTGCCATTGCCGATGCCAATTACCACGCCGATCTGTTAAACGGTGTAGACGTAATAAGCGCCGAAGGTAAAAGCACCAAAAGACAACTCAACAGCGATAGTCTTTTAGAAAGCAATCAGCAGGTAAAAGCCATCCCCTACTACGCATGGGCAAACCGCGGCCCAAGCGAAATGACGGTTTGGATACCTTACAATACACTGGCGGCAAGGCCAAAACCGGCGGCAACCATTGCCAGTACCAGTACGGTAACTTCATCATTACGCAACAAACGGATGTTTGCGGCTATTAAGGACCAGTATGAACCCGCCGATTCAAAAGACACCAATTTCCCTTATATGCATTGGTGGCCTGCCAAAAACACCAACGAGTTTGTGCAGTATAATTTTGATACCGAGCATACCGTAAGCGAATCAAAGGTTTATTGGTATGATGACGGACCATGGGGCGGCTGCCGTATCCCGGTATCATACAAAATACTTTACAAAAAAGGCGATCAATGGATCCCGGTAAAAAACACAACGCCTTATGACGTGAGCAAAGACAAGTTTAACATTGTTACCTTTGAGCCCGTTAATACAACCGCTTTGCGCATGGAAATCCAGTTATCTGTTGACAATTCAACAGGGATACATGAATGGGCGGTTAAATAACCGGCAAACATTTTCGGCGAAGCACATATTATAAATTATAAAAATCCACCATGTCTGTAAGTTTTTCAGAAATAAGTAAAGAAGAAATAGCCCAGGTAATGCAGCTTTCACACGCCGCATTTGAAGAATATCAAAAAACCACGCCCGAGCAAAAAAGCCTGTTCCTGGAAGCAATAGCCAACGAAATTGAGGCTTTGGGTGATGCACTTATCAACAAAGCATCCGAAGAAACCAATCTGCCTGCCGCCCGCCTGAACGGCGAGCGCGGGCGTACTACCGGGCAACTGCGTATGTTTGCCCAAATGCTGCGCGAAGGCAGCTGGGTAGAGGCCACCATTGATACCGCCATGCCCGAAAGGGCTCCCCTGCCCCGTGCAGATCTGCGCAAAATGCTGATCCCCCTGGGGCCGGTAGTTGTTTTTGGCGCCAGTAACTTCCCCTTTGCTTACTCTACCGCAGGAGGCGATACCGCAAGTGCACTTGCAGGTGGTTGCTCAGTTGTAGTAAAGGCCCACCCTGCCCATGCCGAAACATCTGAAATGGTGTATAGCGCCATTAAAAAAGCAATAGCCAGCTGCAACATGCCCGAAAATATTTTTCAGCATGTACACGGTAATTCATTTGAAACAGGCAAGGCTTTGGTACAGGCCGATCATACGGCAGCAGTAGGCTTCACCGGTTCAACGGCTGGTGGCAAAGCTTTGTATGATTATTCATCGCAAAGGAAAAATCCTATACCGGTTTTCTCTGAAATGGGAAGCATTAACCCGGTTATCTTACTGCCCGATACTTTACAGCACAACGCTAAGGACCTGGCAAACCAATACACCGGTTCTATCACTTTAGGAATGGGCCAGTTTTGCACCAATCCCGGCTTAATGATAGCCATTGAAAGTGAAGGATTACACGAGTTCATCAATCATTTAGGTGCAGGCATTGAGGCCGTACAACCTGCTAAAATGCTGCACGCGGGCATTCATACCGCTTACAACAAAAAAAGCCATGCAGCGCTTGATCAAACCGGTGTAACGCTGGTAAAACAAGCCGCTAAGGAAGCAAATGATATCGAAGCATCACCGGCCATAGCATCTGTAAAGGCTGATGTATTTTTACAAAACCCGTTATTGCACGAAGAAGTATTTGGTCCTTATTCCCTAATGGTTATTTGTGCCGATGAGGCAGAACTTACGGCTGTTTTAAAAGCGGTAAGCGGCCAGTTAACGGTAACGTTAATGGGTACCGATACCGATTTTGCCAATCATCCTGCTTTGATACAGGTGCTGCCGTCAATTGCCGGTCGTATTTTATTTAATGGTGTGCCAACCGGTGTTGAAGTATGCAACAGTATGGTGCACGGCGGGCCTTCTCCTGCCACTACCGATAGCCGCTTCACTGCTGTTGGCATTAACGCGGTAAAACGCTGGGTACGCCCCGTATGCTATCAAAACTGCCCCGATAACATCCTTCCTCCTGCCCTTCAAAACGCCAATCCTTTAGGAATTTGGCGCATGACGGATAATGAATGGAAAAAGTAGATATTTGAAGAACAGTGCCGGGAAATTACCTTTACGGTGATCCTGGCACTATTTCAAATTGACACTTATGAAACCTTTCCTTTATTTTGTTAAAACTATTACGTTATTGCTTGTCCTGTCGGCACCGACATTTGCCCAGCAAGACAGCGTAAACCACCTGCCAGATTGGGCTTTTGGCGGCTTTAAAAGAACCGCCGGTGTAAATCCCATTATCTCACCAGATTCTACCTCAAGATTTTTCGACCCTATATTGAAAAAAGCCGTTGCCTGGGAATCAAACGATACCTTTAACCCGGCAGCTGCATTATACAAAGGCAAAGTTGTTGTACTGTATCGCTCCGAAGACAAATCGGGCGTTGGGATAGGTTTCCGTACGTCGAGGTTGGGTTACGCATCCAGCAGCGATGGCTACCATTTTAAACGCAGTAAAACCCCGGTATTTTACCCTGCAGATGATACGCAAAAGAAATATGAATGGCCCGGTGGTTGTGAAGACCCGCGCGTTGCCGTTACCCAAAATGGCACTTACGTTGTATTTTACACCCAATGGAACCGCGATAATCCGCGCCTTGGGGTAGCTACTTCAAAAGACCTTAAACATTGGATAAAACACGGACCTATTTTTGAGGATGCGTTCAATGGCAAGTTCCTAAATATCCCACACAAATCAGCCTCGATATTAACCAGGATCAGCAATGGCAAACAGGTGATCACCAAAATAAACGGCAAATACTGGATGTACTGGGGCGAGCAGCATGTATACGCCGCCACATCCGCAAACCTGGTAGACTGGCAGCCGGTTGTAAACAACGACGGTTCGCTTAAAGAGTTGATCTCACCGAGGAAGGGCTATTTTGATAGCAGCCTTACAGAATGCGGTCCCCCGGCACTGCTTACCAAAAAAGGCATTATATTATTTTACAACGGCAAAAACAGCGCAGGCGACGATGCTGACAGTCGTTTCACCAAAAACTCTTACTGTGCAGGTCAGGTTTTGTTTGATAAGAATGATCCTGCTAAACCCATAGCGCGTTTAAACGTACCATTTTTACGTCCTTTAGCGGCCTTTGAAAAAAGCGGGCAGTACGTTAACGGCACTGTATTTATAGAGGGCATGGTATATTTCCATAACAAATGGTTCATGTACTATGGCTGCGCCGATTCTCGCGTTGCAGTGGCGGTATATGATCCGGCAAAACCATCATTGCCAGATCCTATCCGTTAATTTATTTTTTAGTAATGAGCTTATAACCGCCAAATTTAACATACGATTCCTGCGGGCCATACGTGCATTGAAACAAACCTATCTGTAAGGGGATATTTGCCAGATCGGGTCTTGTGGTTGGGCTGCCGGGCATATCTTCCCAGGTTAGGCCATCTTTGCTGCTCCTGATGTAAAACACATCGCCCGATTTTTGGATCTGGAGAAAGCGGTTGTAATTCCAGCCGGTTTGTGTGTTTACCTGCATACGCTGACCGTCTTTAAAATTGGTAAACATGTTACCGCAATTCCAGGCGGGGAAAATACTGCTTTGTAATAGTTGCTCGGCGGTATTCGTATCTGTTGTGTCTTTTTCTTTTCTTATCATCAGCCCAACATCATTATTGCCCTTTACCTTTTTTTCTTTGAGGCCGCTTACGTCGGTTACTTCTACCTGTACCACAAAATCGCCGGTAACGTTTTGATAAAGGAAAGGCCCGTATGGTGCGCCGCCATCCCAATTAGTCCCTTTTGATTGCAGGGTGAGGCTGCTGCTATCAATGAATACTTTGGCTTGCTGCTGGTTGCCTTTTCCAATCAAACCATTCCATACCGTTCCCGCCTGCCCCTGTTGTACAAAGTTCCTGTTTTTCGAAAAGTCATCGCTTATAATGTGGAACAATGTGGTAGCCGTACTCACCTTTAGCTGTGCCGATGATGTACTCACGTTGCCGAAATTATCTTTTATTTTGAAGGAATAACTGTACGTTTTATCGGCCGATAACTGGTATGCAATGTATTGTGGCTCATCTATCCACCCGCTCGATTTGCCTTCTTTTTCTGTAAAGCAATATTGCAGACTTGCTTTTTCGGCACCATCTGTTCCTGCCTCCATATAAACCATGCTGGGTGTAACCGCGTTGGGCTTAACCTTGAATTGAGCCGAAGCTGCTACCGGCGGATGCAGATTTTGAAGCCATGCATCGTTCAATTGTTTAATTTCATCGACCTGTAAACTATGTTTATACAGCGTTACGCCGGCTATTGCACCAATATTATTGCCAAGTGTTATTGTTCCGTCAGTAATTTTAACCGCCTGCTGAATAGGGGGTGAAACAAGCGCACCGTTTACATATTCTTTAACGCCCTGCACATCAAAAACGCTAACAATATATTGCCATTTATTAGTCTTATAAAGGGTGTATGCAATACTGTAATTTACGGTATCGGTTAGTTTTGTATCCAATACCAAAGCATCTTTACCGGAAAAGCTGACTGCCAAACGCCCGGCTACATCTTTTACTACCGGAGTTTTTTCATTTGCTGTTTTAAACAAACCACCGGCATCACCCTCATTTGCCCAATTACCGAGGCTACCGTAGTTTAGTTTAGAAGCATTAAGGTAAACCGCAATATCTGCCTGCTGTGTTTGGCTTGAAATGCGTTGTATGGTTGTATCAGCCAAAGGTCTGTCGTATACTTTTAAGGATGCAATAGCGCCGGTAAAAAAGGCCGACCGGTTTGTTTTTGCCCCAATGATGAATTTATCCGCAGCCCTCAAAAACAGCATTTTATTTTCAATATTGTTCAACACACCATCTACATACAGTTTTTCAAAAATACCGTCGAAAGTGATAATAACGTGATGCCATTTTTTTGGTTCAGGTATTCCTTTGTATTGAAAATCTGAAGCGCCAAAGTGCTGTGCGGCACCAAATACCCGGTTGCTGCCATAACCAAAATTAGCACCCGTATGGTCAGATTCGCCCCTTGTCCAGCTTAAAACCGGGTTTTCATCTTTTGTTTTTGTATTGTATGCCCAAAAATCAACGGTATAGCTATTATTGCCATACAGCGAAGCCGGTACAGTCACGGTTGATTGCAGCGACTGCGCATCGTTAAAAACCAGCGCTTTTTTACCGCCAATGATATCAGTTAATGGTGGCTTACCGCCTGCAATAAATTTACCGCCCAGCAGGCCCTTATTCGTCCATTCGCTAACCACTGTGCCCGGTTGAAACTGGCTTGCATCCAAATCAATTAACAGGCCTTTTTGTTGATACGGCTGGATACTGGCATCAGTTGAAACATTTGCTTTAATTGTGCCCGAAGCAAGTTTTTTATTGTTATAAACTTTCACGTTCCAGATGGCCTTATACAAACCGGGATATTCTGTACCGGTAACGGTGATGCGGATAAACCGGGCCTTTACATCGCCATAATCAACCATGGGTGAACCATGATGCGTATTTGTTGATTGATTAGCGAATGCTTGCCAGTCGGTTCCGTTAACTGATGTTTCAATAGTATACTGATAATACCAGGTTGCGTATTCAAATTGGGTAGCAACGGTATTAAACGGTATAACCCCGCCCAGGTCGATGGTAATTGAGGCGGGTTGCGTGCTGTTATCGGCCGGCTTCCAGAGCGTTCCGTTATTGTCATCTACCGCGAATGAGGGGCGGTAATTTTCGTTGTAATAGGAAGATGCACTCACCTTTTTTTGATAAGCCAGATTTGGCGTTATAATTTCGTTTTTACCCAATAAGCCTACCCCTGTATGCGTGGGCACCATCTTTTCGATGTTGCCATCTTTATCAAACACCAGCTTATCGGCACATACCTGCCGGTGATAGCCCCCTGTTGAATGTGGATTATTGTGCCGGTGATAAACCATATAAAAATCATCGCCCACCTGTACAACCGATTCATGGCCTGGGCCATGAATGGTGCCATCGCTATTAGTACTTAATACAGGATTATTTTTACCAAATTCAAAAGGCCCCATTGCGCCGGTGCGACTTATGGCATATTGTACCCGATAGGTTGAATCTTCGCAAGCACCGGATGAATAGGTTAAATAATAGATGCCCTTACGTTTAAACATAAACGGCGCTTCAAAGAAATCTTTAGCTATGGTATTGGGAATTTTAGCCGTTTTGGCAAATGAGTGCATATCGGCATTCAGTAAACCAACACCGCAGCCATGATCCGGGTAAATGCCCCAGGTTCCCCAAAACATATAGATTTTCCCGTCGTCATCTTTAAAGGTTTGCCCATCAAGCGTAATAACACCAGGGATAAAATAATTGGGGATCATAGCTTTGCCGTCGGGCAATAACGGCGTCCACGGACCAACGGGAGTTGCTGACGAAGCACCATATATTTCTACAGGCTGGCAGTAGTACATGTAATACTTGCCGTCGTTACCGTTAATAACATCAGGCGCCCAGTAATAATTTGTTGTGGGCCAGTTCATGTCCTTCATCGTCCAGTTAACAAAATCTTTGGACGTCCAAACCTGCGACGGGCCATGTCCGCCCCCATTGCCATCTGTTGTGGCGTAAATGTAAAAGGTATCGCCAAACTTTCTGACGGTTGGGTCGGCAAAATAACCTGGGATTAGCGGGTTGCCGTTACCGGGAGTAATAGCAGATTGGGTTTGCGCCAATGCCGCCAAAGCGGTTAAGGATAAGCACACCAAAAAAAAGATTCTTAAAAAAATTTTACGCATGATATTGATTGCCCCGGTAACGCAATTTAATGAACATTACATAAAATTGGCGGGTTAGTATACCTTGGGCATATTCATGACTTGTATGATAATATACCGAGGGTAAAACACAATATTACCGTTATTGAACCCGGTATTTTGACGAAAATTAACATGTTATTGCTATATTTTGTCTTTTATAAATATATTATAAAAACATGGCGTACAGACTTATAACCTGTACGCCATCAATATTTAAGGTAAAATTAAAGTAAATTTATAATCAAACGGTATAATTTAACTTGCAGCCCTGTTAAGGTTTATGAGATTATTATTGTAAGCTTCTACATAACCACGCGGCGAATTGCCGGTTATGAATTTAAATGCCCGGTTAAAGTTGGTAATACTTTTAAACCCGCATTTGTAGGCTATGGTATTTATGCTTTCAAATTTATGGGATATCAGTTTTTTGCAGGCCTCATTAATCCTTATTTCGTTAAGCAGGGAGATAAATGTGTGCCCGGTATGCTTTTTAAAATAACGACAAAACGACTCGGGTGTCATAAAGGCTACCTTGGCGGCATCTTCTAAGGTAATCTGCTCACTAAAGTTTTGCATTATAAAACTATAGATGTTCCCTATCCTGATGCCCTCATTTTCGGTGATACTTGGCAGATTACTGTAAGACGAAAGCGGATCTAACCGGGTTTTAATATTGGTAAGTCCTTTAACAAGGTTAAGAAATTGGATCAATTGATCGAAACCCGAAGCATTTTTTATGCCGATCATCAGCTGCGATACATCATCAGAAATATTGAGCGGTACTTTAAATCCCTGCTGATGCTGCTGCATGAACATTTTGCTTGATCTTAACTCGGGCAGGTCAAACATGGAGGCCAGTGTACCTTCGGGGTTGAAATAAATTGTCAGTGTTTCTACCTGAGTATTGGTATTCTGTACAAAGTATTCGGGGTGACTTTTGAAAACATGAGGAAGATTGGCGCCTAATACAAAGATATCTCCAGACGAATAATCGTGTACGTTATTACCAGCCATTAATGTGCCCTCACCATTCTTTATCCATGTAATCTGAATTTCATTATGCCGGTGCAGGTGCGGATAATGATGCGACTGATAAACTTTTTCTGCAATTACACTCTTATCATGGGTAAGAGGAATAGTAAATTGTAAAACCTTCATCTTTCTGTTTGTTAATCCAGTCTCAATTTACAACTTTTTATTGTTTTGCAACGATAATTTTACAACATTTCAAAAAAATCGCATATTTATTTCTAAATATTATAATATAGAATAGATAAAAACGAAAAATAAGCTCTTTAAAGAACGATAATAGCTTAAAAGCGTATTATTGACATTTATAAACCTTTTTTTCAAGAATAAAGCATATCTAATAGAAGATTTTAGCTTAAGATACAGCAATTCCTGCAAAGTTTGCAATTTTAATTACTTTCTATCAGGAATAAAGCTATTTATATTGATAGATGGAGCAGTTCCTGAAATAATTTCGCTCACTAATGCCCCCGTACCTGCGCCTAAGCTTAAACCCATCATGCCATGCCCTGTAGCAATAGTAAGATTGCTGAATTTTTTACTGCGGCCAATGTAAGGCAAGCCATCTGCAGATGAGGGACGGAAACCAAACCAGATATCTTTTTCGGCAGGTACAGCCGGTTTAAGACCGGGGAAATATTTAGGTACCGACTCCACAATACCTTTTACCCTGTTCATATTAATACGGCTGTTGATCTTATCCAGCTCCATAGTACCGCCATAGCGCAAACCACCATTCATTGGGGTAATAGCTACACGGGCTTCGGCAAGCAGGGCTGGTATGTGCATAGCCGGATGCTCATCAGCAACGTTAAAGGAATAGCCTTTACCCGGCATCAATAATATGTTAATGCCCAACAATTTGCCAATAGCCGGCGACCATGAACCGGTGGCCACAATTACCTCATCTGCCGTAAATGCTTCATCATGGGCTAAAACACGCCCTACTTTACCTGCAGATGTTTCAATTTTGGTAACCTCCTTATTGGTAAGCAGGCTTACGCCCGCACCTTTCAGGTATTTTATAAGGGCCGTCATTAATTTATTTGGCGACAAATGTGCATCGCAGCGGTAATGTACCGCGCCCAGCACATCAAGCTCCAATTCGGGCTGTAGCTTACGGCATTCGTCTGCACTAAGCACTGCCATATCCAGGCCTAACTCCCGGCCTTTTGCGGCCATGAGGGCTTCTTCTTCACCGGCTTTCTCGGTTTTATAAAACATCAGGATGCCTTTTTCTACCAGATCGAAGTTAAAACCTGGCTCTTTGCTCAAATCTTCATAAAGCTTTTTGCTCAACAGCGAAAGTTCGGTTAATGGTGTTGCCGAACGTTCAACATGCCCTGCATTGGCTTTCTGAACAAATTTCAGTCCCCATGAAATCAGTTGCATATTTAGTGAGGGGCGTACATAAAACGGGCTTTTGCTGTTAAACATCCACCGAATACCCTGTGTTAGCATACCCGGCGTAGCCAGCGGAATAAAGTGACTTGGCACTATCATACCGGCATTACCATACGAACAGCTATCGGTAAGATCGCCTTTATCAAGCACTGTTACCTGATGCCCGGCCTTATGTAAGTAATACGCCGAACTTAAACCAACTATTCCACCACCTATTATCAGCACTTTTGACATGTTATTTTGAAGCTTAAAGCCCAAAGCGTAATGCTAAGGGCTTATTTAAAAAATCTTTATTGTATTAAACCACTTGTCATTAGTGAAATCTCCATGCCGATTGTACAGTACATCGCACGTCTAAGATTTCTCACTCGTACCTCGTTTCGAAATGACAAGTTGTAGATCCCAGACTTACGAAGTTTTAAAAACTTCGTAAGTCTTTCGCCTCTTTGTCATCCCTTTGGAGTCCCCGGATTTTAAAACCCGAAATGGCAGGTTTATGCGTATGTTATTTCTATTTCTATATTACCTGGAAGCCGTGTGCGTACGGATCGTCGTCGTCAATTTTAATGGTGTTATAGCCGTAAACCTTGGCCCAGCCTTCAACACTTGGTATAATGGCGTCAAAATCATTCACCTTCACTACTTCCTCTACCTTACCAATAAATTTACTGCCGATGATGCTTTCATGAATAAAAGGCTCGCCTACTTTTAGCTTACCCTTGGCATACCACTGCGCCATACGTGCAGATGTTCCCGTACCACAAGGCGACCTGTCGATAGCCTTATCGCCGTAAAAAACGGCGTTACGGGCGGTGGATGTTTCGTCTAACACGGCACCGGCCCAAAGGATATGCGTACAGGTATTAATGGTAGGGTCCTGCGGATGAACAAACTGGTATTTTTCATTGATGCGTTTGCGTAATACCTGACTCCAGGCAATCAGCTGGCCGGCGGTATAATTTTCAATACCACCAAAATTTGGCTGCGGATCAACAATGGCATAATAGTTACCACCGTATGATACATCGATGGTAAGCATCCCCAGATCGGGGCACTCCACCTGCAAATCGGTTGCTGCAAGATAGGCCGCAACGTTTCTGAGTTTTACGGAAGTAACCTTTTTACCCTCCTGCTTGTACTCAATTAATACCAAACCGGCAGGTGCTTCCATGCGTACTACGCCGGGCACCTGCGGGGTAATTAATCCTTCTTCAATGGCAATGGTTATGGTACCTATAGTACCATGCCCGCACATAGGCAGGCAACCGCTGGTTTCAATAAAAAGTACAGCCACATCATTAGCAGGATCATGGGGCGGAAACAATATACTTCCCGACATCATATCATGCCCGCGTGGTTCAAACATTAAGCCGGTGCGTATCCAGTCGTACTCTTTTAAAAAGTGCTGGCGCTTTTGGCTCATGTTATCGCCCTTTAAAGTGGGGCCGCCGCCGGCAACAACCCTTACCGGGTTACCGCAGGTATGCGCATCTATACAAAAAAAAGTTTTACTGCTCATATATAAGCCTAAAGCTAAAGGCAAAAGGCTAAAAGCCGATTGCCTTTGTTGTTATAAATAAAAGGGGTATTATGCTTCAACTTCGTTTAGCTTTCCCCAGCTGCCAACAGGTAATTCCGGACGGATAGCTATCGCATCATTGATGATCTTTAGTACTTTAACACGTTCTTCGCCAATTAAAGGTAAGCGCGGGGCACGTACATTTTCGGTACCTATACCTGTAGCAACCTCGGCCAATTTAATGTATTGTACCAGTTTTGCATGAATATCTAATTCAAGCACCGGTAAAAACCAGCGGTAAATGGTTAGCGCCTCAGCAATTCTGCCTGCTTTTACCAAACGGTAAATAGCAACGGTTTCTTTAGGGAAGGCATCAACCAAACCGGCAACCCAGCCATCGGCACCCATTACCAAACTTTCCATAGCCAACGGATCAACACCGGTAAATATGGCGTAACGGTTTCCAAAACGGTTAAACATACGCGTTACGTTTGATACATTGCGCGTAGATTCTTTAACAGCCTGGATGTTTTCATACACGGCAAGCTGCTCAAACATATCAAGCGTAACCTCAATTTTATAATCAACCGGGTTATTGTATATCATAATTGGCAGCGGAGTACTTTTAGCAACTGCACCTATATAAGCCAGTGTTTCGCGCTCTTCGCTGTTGTAGCGCATTGGCGGCAACAGCATTAAACCATCGGCACCGTTATCAAGTGCTCTTTGAGCGCAGGCTATAGCGGCTTTGGTAGTTTGCTCGGCTATGTTAAGTATTACGGGTACCTTTCCTTTAACAAAAGCAACGGTATGTTTTAGTAATGAAAACTTTTCATCATCGCTCAACACACTGGCTTCGCCTAATGAGCCACCTAAAATAAAGCCATCGACACCGGCTTCAAGCTGTGCGTTTAAGTTAACATCAAATGCCTCAAAATCAAGTTCGTCATTATCGGTAAATTTTGTTGTTACCGCGGGCATTACACCTTTCCATTCAAAAGTTATCATCGGTTAAATATTTTTTTTCAAAATTAATGTTATGCTTTACCACATTAGTATAACAATTTAGCATACAATAACCGTATTTTACCAAGATGATATTAGCAGGTTATTTAACATTTTGTTGATGCATAATAACAATTTAATCACACGTTAAAATAAACTAAAAACAGCGGAAGGTATTGCAAGACATCAATAATATTACATTATATACCAACAAGTTATGCCGGCGTACAGCGTAATACTAAGCTAAAGCACCAAAAATTTACGGCTGGGTGCCGATTATGAAGTATATTATTTAATAAGTGATATAGCGCTCCTCAAAGTTACCATCGGCGTACAGGTCTATTAATCCGTAGCCCGGCGGGGTTTCTCTCCTGTTACCTTCCCACCAGCCACCGCTTACCGCACCGTTGCAAAGATAGGTAACGTTATTGTAAACCAGTTTTTCACGCAGGTGAATATGCCCGCTCAGGCATAGTTTTACGTTGGGGTATTTGTAAAACAGTTTAATGATCTTAGCATTATCGGTGTGCATATCGCCACCAAGCATTACCCATTTATTAACCGTATCATCATCAATAAGGTTGGTAGCTGTTAAAATAGGTATGTGCGACATAACCAGCACCGGCGTATTGGCCGGAGTTTGCTGTAGTTCGGTTTCCAGCCAGGTTAGCTGTTCGTCGCCCAATTTGCCAATGTACCAGGTATCATCAATATCCAGGTGTACACTATCCAATACTATAAATTTCCAGCCGTTTTTATTAAAACTGTAATAGGGTTTAGCTAATTGCAGCTGATCAAGCGCGTACTTTTTGCCGTACAGTGTTTGACCCTTATCATTCTCGTTCCACCATATATCATGGTTACCAAGGCAATAGTTAACCGGCAAATTACATTCGGCTTTCATGATGCGATGGGTTAGTTTCCATTGCTCCTCAAGCGTACCAAGGTTTTCTTTATTCATATCAAACACCACATCGCCCCCGTTCATAATAAAATCAACTTTGGGTTTTTGGTTTTGAACATGATGAAGGCACCTTGCATACCGGGCCGGTGCATCAAATTTATTTTTTAAATGAACATCAGTAAGGTGGGCTATCCTTAAAACCGGCTTATTGGTGTTTTTACCATTAAGTACAACGGCAGGTGCTATTAATAAACCGCCCAGGTTTTTTATTGCTGATCTTCTTTCCATTTCTTTATTCGTGCGGATTGTTGCCCCGTTACGAACCGCAAAAGTAAAAAGCTATTTTGTGTTTATATGCTCACTATTGTTAATTAAATATTATCACTGATAATTTTCAAGGCTATTCTGTAAAAAATTAATGTTAAAATTTTATTTAAAAAGATACCTAAATACTAATATTTTTAGCATTATATTTGTATTTACATTATGGAAGAGTTTTACATTGATGTGCAATTGAGCCGGGGCATAGCACGGTTACAGGTGGATGAAGTGCCGCCTGAGCAATGGGATATGCCTTTTACACCGCAATTTATTATTGAATTTTATAATGGCAAAAAATTTATAACCCTTACACTGCAATTACTGCATGGTAAATGGTACGACAGAAACACCCTCCTATCTGACGGTGATTGGCACCTGCAATATTTTGAGGCCGACCCAAATCCATGTAATTCCGATTACCAAAGTCCGCTTTACCAGGAGGAGATTGATGAAATAGGCCAGGCCATTTCAAGACATATGATAGTTATGCTGAGCACTTACATGGGCCTGTTTGTACCGGTATTTCCAAAACCCGAGGTAAATTAAAACAGCGCAGACCGTTTTGGCTACAACTTACCACGATGCGGCTAATTCCCGGCTCTTGTTCTTCAGCACCTTTGTTTAATCAACAACAATAAAAAATCAACAACATGAAAACTCAAAACAACGTAAGCGCTCAAAATAGTAAAACAAAACCTGCAGAAATGATATTAAAACAGTGGGAAGGAATAGATGATTAAGAAAACTGCGATCATATGCATTCCCTGCAAACATTTACGCATATACCATGAAAAAGCACAATACTTTCCCCGGCGAGCAACCCGAAATGCCTGCCCAGCCCGCACGCCCGGAGATACAGCAACCATCCGACCCTAAAGAGCCCGAGATACCTTCAAGAGATATTCCCGAAACACCTGAAGAAGTACCGCCAACCCCAAAAGAACCTACTGAGCCACCCGCGAAACAGCAATAAGTCCGCACAAACCTAAACACAATCGTTTGCGGAGTTTAAGCCGGCAAAACAAAAACCGGCATCTATTAAAATACCAAACGGTTTCCTGATGCAAACCATCCTACAGGTGGTTCTCATTGCCGGTAATTACCATTCCCAAAGCCCTATAACTTTACCCTGCGGTGCATAAAACGCCCTAAAAAGTATTTACGCAACTTTTCGCGCAAACGGTTGCGCAGTGGTTTTCGACAACGTTTATAAACCTTTATGCATCTTACATTTCATTGAATATGAGGCGTGATATATTCGCCAGGATCTATCAAACCGGGGTTCTATTTTCTTAATCTTAATTCCTTATTATGTTATCAAAACCTGCCACCTTAAAAGAGATAGCCAGGAAATTAAATATTTCTATTTCAACCGTATCAAGGGCACTGCATGACCATGTGAGCATTGGCCTCACCACCCGACAAAAAGTTAAGCGTGTTGCCGCCGAAATGAATTATGAGCCCAACCAAACAGCCGTGTTTTTTCAGAAAGGCAAAACGTTTACCATAGGCGTGATACTGCCCGAGCTTTCCGAAGCTTTCTTTTCATCGGCAACAAGTGCTATTGAAGAAACCGCCTATCAGAAAAACTACACCGTACTCCTGGCCCAGTCACATGATAACGCACAAAAGGAAATAGAACTGGTAGAAAAAATGAAGAACCATAGGGTTGATGGGCTGCTGGTATCACTGGCAAAAAATACCTGCTCCTTTGAACACTTTGAGCGTTTAAAAAAATACGATATCCCGGTGGTCTTTTTCGATAGGATTCCGCCGTTGCCTAACATTCATTCGGTGGCCTGCAACATGGAAACCGGTACTATAGAGGCGGTTAACTACCTGCTAAAAAAAGGGCACCGCGCCATAGGTATGATCAACGGACCAAAAACACTTTTTGCCAGCGGCGAACGCAAGGAGGGCTATATAAAAGCGATCCAAAAAAACCGTTTAAAGTTTGATGCCTCCCTTATTGTTAACTGCGACCTCACCGAAAAAGATACCGAGCGCTGCCTAACCGAACTATTAGCCAATAAGCGCAAAGTAACCGCTATAGTTACTTTTAACGATTACATTGCGCTATTTGCCATAAAGCAAACCCGGTCGTTACAGTTGCCGGCTAATGAAAACCTGGAATTTGTGAGTTATGCCAACCTGCCGCTCATTAACTATATGGAGCATGTACCGGTAGCATCGGTAGAGCAATTTCCTTATTTACAGGGGCAAAAAGCTACCGATATTTTGCTTGAACTATTGGCAAACAAAGAACGGAACTCGGTTAAACAGGCGGCCTTTTACAATATCACCATTGAATCGCAATTGATTGAGAACAACAAAGAGGATTAAAATTGGTATGAACAGGCTCTATTACAACATTGAAGGGTTTTGAATGTAATAAATGATACTTTTTTAAATACCATATTTGTCTTTCATCCAATCCCTCATGGTTTCATAATCAGTTCCAAATTTTTTCAATTCAGCATCAAGTGATTTAATGGCCTTGTTTACAATAATTTCTCCAAAATCGCTCGATATTTGCGATTTTATATAATGTCCGTCAAGGCCAATTTCATCTAACTTATCTTCTATGTCAAATAACTGATCTTGAATTTCTACTTGCCTGTTACTGTTTCGCAATACATATTCTTGATTAGTTAAATCGAACACTTTTTTATAAAGCTGTCCTATGCTGCCAAACTTTTGGGTAATAGCACTCTTTTGATCATCAGTTAAAGAGTTTAATATTTTTAATCCATCCATATTATTAAGGTTTAGTGCGGTTGTGATTTGAATTTCTTTAGAACCTATATTGATTGTTCCACCAAAAATACGTTGTAATAATTAAATGACACGTTTAAAACACAATACTAATGATTATGATAAAATAATCCGAACTAATTGGTTAGAAAGTTATGAGAACCCATTTGCGTGTACAGGCTATTTTTTGAAAAAAATCCGCTGAAGTAAAAATTGGTGCATCTATACGATGCTATTAAAAAAGGAAAGCGGCATGATTAAAATCATCCCGCTTTCCTTTTTGCTATTTGGTGGCTTTTATTTTATAAACTCCAGTTCGTAGTTTGATAACCATCCTACGCCATCCAGGCTCCAATCGCTGGATACCGGCACTTTAAGCCAGTAGAAGGTTAAACCTGCTACATCCGGGCCGGTAGCTACTATGGATACGGCACCGTCAACCACATTTTGCGGGGTACGGCTAATTGGAATATCATTTCCAAGCGCATCCCAGGTTGCAGGGCCTTTCATCAGCATATTGTAGCCGGTTGGCGCAAGGTTTGATATAACAGCGCCGCCGCCATCGTCAATTGGCCAATAACCGGTTAAATTACCGTAGTTAGGGTGTTTGGTGATATCCTTCAGGCCTATATTAGCCAATATAGTTGCACCATCCAAAGCTGTGTTAAAATACTCCACATCCCCGGCATAGAAATCAGCATAAGCGTTCGCGATGTCGCCAGGTCTGTACCCTATGGTAAGCGGGTTAGGCGTACTTATATTATTTGTAGACGTAATATCGGCAGACCCTATCTGTATCCCATCAGTATACACAGTTGCCGTTCTTACGCCATTGCTAAGTTTTACCGTTATGGTAATGGTATGCCATTTACCATCAACAATAGCGTTACCCCCTATTTGAATTTTCCCATGACCTCCGTTTGCCGATCCTCCAAATTCAACACCATATTCAGTTCCTGATTGTAAGATCATCCAACCGGTGATGGTTGATCCGCTAATCCCTGTACTCTTCGAAAAAAAGCAAGGATAATAGCTTGATGAATTTATTTTCACCTGTATCTGTACAGTAAAATCCTTATTTGTTCCGGCATCATATAAACCATTATCGTTCTTAACATATGCATCTGTTGTAGTACCGGTAAAGTGCATGGTGTTAAAGCCCGATTTGGTTACCTCTCCCTGTTTTAAGTTTGGATTTGAGCAGATGATAAAACCTGGCTTTGGGTTGGTATCGCTGCCGCCGCGGTTGGTGGTTACAATAACCAGCCAATCTTCATTAGCATAATTTTTACGGGTTTTTAAAGCGGTTGTTATTGCGCCTATATACTCATCGGTTTTAGTGATGGCCGTTTTATATTCGGCGTTATCGGCGCTGTAGCCAACTGCTTTTCCGGCGGCTTCCACATCCCTGAAATCAACCAGGATAGCTTTGGCACTGTTGTTTTGAACAATGTTTACAGCCGAATCCTTAACCGCTGCATCATTAGCCGGCAGTATGCGATGATCTGCATGTATCATGTACTTGTTTAGTGCAGCATCGGTAGTAATGGTTACCGTTTTAAACTCTGGCCTTACATCAAGTAACCGCGACAAAAATGTAGGAAATATTGGTGTTGGCGCATCCGGATCGCCCTGATCTGCAACCGGGATATAGCTATCATTAACTATACCGTGTTTTGCCGACGATACACCTGTAAGCATACTTGCCCAGGTGGCGGCATCTGACGATACCGCATCGGTAAGTACGTTATAAGTATATTTACTTGTTTTGGCCAGATCACCAATATTTGGCGGACTAACTTTTTGCAGCTCGGCGCCTGCAAGGCCATCAATGGTAATGATGAGCACTTTCCGCTCGGCCTGCCCGTTTAAACCCGATCCGTATTCTTCAAATATCTGGGGAGGGTTGTTGTATTTTTTACAAGCATTAAGCACCGTAAGCAGTGCTAAAGCCATGCTGCAAAGGGCAATACTTTTATTTTTATAATTTATCATCATTTGGTTGTTAATGATTTGCTGTTAATTATTTAATAACGTTTATTTCTGCTAATGCCGCGTTTGGTGTATTTGTCCAGGCATCTTTCAGGATCACTTTATAATATTGAACGGTTTTGCTGGCCGGGAATAAATACTCCGAGCGTGCAAATGCATTACCAATTACAGTTGAGCCAACAAGCGTCCAGTTCACGTTATCGGTGCTGGTGTATACATCGGCATTTTTAGGTCTTTGCGCAGTACTGTTTCTTGGTACAAAATAAATACCCTTGGCAGTTACCGGGCCGCCGGTGTTAAGCACAATTGTATAAGGATATACAGCTGTTGCACGATACCATTGCGAGTGCCAGTAAGTATTGTTATCGCCATCAATTAAAGCAGCGGCATGGCCGTTGATCGCGCCTTCGCCCTCTGTTTCTTCGGAGCTTACGGTAACGGTTGTTTTGTAGGTGATAGGAGCTGTACCGCCCTCTTTGGTCATAGGGTTATACGTCCATATTTGTTTAGTTAGCAATGGATATTTAGCAGCTATTGCAGCTTTTGACTGCGAAGAAACACTGATACCCCATGCATCAAAAAATGGTTTCAAGTCTGTTTTGGCAAATTCCGAGAAACGCTCATAAACAAAATCCTGCTTGTCCTGGTCTGTGTTTGACAGGCGCTGCGCATGCCGGGCAGCAGTATACAAGTACGGCATAGCATCGTAACCATATATTCCAAAGATCTGCAGGAAAGGGATCATCCTCCTGAAAGGATCGTTCATTACCGTTATGGTATTAAAGTTAGTTGGATCGTTATTGGTAGCAGCAAAATCCAATGCAGGCTGAACATAATCAGTAGGCTCATGCTGTATGGAAAAATCGGCGCCGTTACGGTTGGCTACTTTAAAGCTAAAAAGGTTGTTTGTAGTTTCGCCAAGTGTGCTCCAGCTCCAAACATTACCCTGCTGGCAGTTATGGCCAAACTCGTGGTAAGTACCCCAGTTGGCACCATGCAAAAGCTGATCTATACTAACAACGCTGTTAAACCACTCGTTATCCATAGTAGCCACCACCGGGAAGCCGTTATGACCATAGCCAACGCTTGGCTGAATATCCAATACCTCTCTCCAGGCACCCTGCGGGCTCCTGTCCCTTTCATCCGCGCTCTCGTCCGACAGGCCCATCCAGCCGTTGTAATCCAGCTCAAACACGTTATTCCATGCCGTCATTAAAGCCGTTGGATCGGTAAGCGGTTTGGCCGAATCAAAGTTTTTGATCAGGAAATCTCTTGGGATCAAAAATATAACGCGATTTGAGCGCAACTCCAGCCACGGAACGGTTGAGGCTTTTACCTGCGCCACCCACGCGGCATTGTTAGTGGTACCCAGTACAAAATCAGGTGCTTTTGCGGCGCCTGTAATAGTAAATTCAACAGGCTGCACTATAGCAAATGATGCACGGATGTAAATGGTACCACCATACGGGTTACGTACATAGTTTACACCAGGGAATAAAGCTTTTACTGTGTAAATAAGCGGATCTCTTTGTAAGCTTAGCTGGCCTGTTAAATCATCTGTGTGGCCGCCTACCTGTACGCTTAATCCACTGGCTCCGGCAGGAACAACTATTTTAATCAGCTCGCCGGCCGGTGCCCAGTACCCTGTGCTAAACTGCGGTTCGGGAGCTACAGAAATACGCAGTATAGATGCGTTTGACGATGAAAAGTTTAGGTTTAAAGTGAATTTTTCGTCCTTTACCCTCGGCTCCGCCGGATCGATCAATCCGGGGAAGATACGGGCGCGGGAATACATTGATCTGTCGACACGCGACATAGAGGTATCAATTGTAAGGTCGCTTGCGGGAGCAGTACTTGGTTTGTCATAGCCATCCTCAAATTTCTTATTATTTCTTCTGCAGGATAAAGCGCCCAACAGCAAAACCGCACAAAGGATACTTAAATATATCTTTCTCATTTCTTTATAATTTATGGTTTGATGTCTGAATAAACCGGTGTCCATGATTTGCCATCCAATCCCCAGGTTTCAGGAATATTGATGCTCATCCATTGATAAATTTCAAAAGGAATATCAACGTTATTAGGAACCAACCTGAAAAACGATGCGTTGATATCAGGGCATAGGGCAGGGCTCAGGTCGCTGAAGTTTTCCCAGCTGCCAGTTGCGCTCACCAAAAGATCGGCACCTTTGCCTGTTTGTTCTTTCAGTTTGTTTCCTGAACCCTCGGTCATAGGCCAGTAAGCGGCCAGGTTTGCATAGTTTGGATTTGTATCGTCGATACTGGTTTTGCAGGCATAATCAGAAACCTGCTGCGTTGTTAAGGCCACATTGTATATCTGCAGATTAGTCATCAATATTGATAGGTTATCATCATCATCGCCCGTTGTGTAACCTACTTTAAATGGAACCGCGTTATTGGGGTTATTGCCATTCATAGTTTGTGTTTCATTCAGTACACCATCGGTATATACCCTAACCTGGCGATTTTTACCATCAAATACGGCAGTAACCTTATGCCACAAACCGTCATTTAAAGCAGTACCATGTGCCTGGCTGGAAACAGATGTATTCAGCGTCCAGTTACCGTCTTCCAAAAACATATTCCAACCCGGACCGGTAAACGTTTCAACACGTTTAGACAGAAACGTTGGATAATAGAATGCGTCGGGCGGGGTTTTTATTAAAGCCTGAACCGTAAAATTTGGATATACACCATAATTAAAAGTGTTTGGATCCTGCAGTGTTGCGTTTGTAATTTTTGAGCCGCCATAACCAAAATTTATGCTGGTGTTTGTATAAGCAATGTTATTAGTTTCGGGCTTAGGAACAAACAGTGTGGTAAAACGGGGGTTGTAAAACGCTACAAAAGTATTCCTTGTAGCATCGCCATATGATGTAAAATCGGTAGCGTTAGGGTCGGGTGTAATAGCACCGCCTTTGTTTGATGCTATTATAACCAGCCAGTTTTCTGAAGCGTATGTTTTACGGGCGGTTAAAGCTGCCATCATTTCGCCTACATAGCCATCAATTTTAAGAATGGCATCTGTGTATTTGGTATCGGTATCTTCAAAGCTGCTGCTTTCCCCGGCCAGTTCGGCGCTGTGCAATTGGGCAACTACCAGTTTGGCATCTTCGTTATTCAACTCATCTTTAACAGCGTCTTTAACGGCAGCGTCGTCATTATCAAACGTTTTTTGAAACGTGGCATCGGCAGCCAGGTTAGTGTTAAAGCTTGTCGTAGCAGCTATTGATACCGTGCGGTAATTGGTATTTGCTTGTTTTAAACGCGAAAACAAGGTTGGATAAGCCGCAATGTTATTCCCGGCGAAATCCTCAGAAACAACCTTGTGTTTATCGTCAGTTACACCGGTTATCATGTTTGCCCATGAACCGGCATTTGTTACTGTACCTGTTCCAAAATCGCTTAGCGCATCGTAAGCGTAAATGGAGTTCTTAACTATTTTTGAAATATTTGGTGCGCTGAGCGATCTTAATGCACGCCCTCTTACACCATCAATAATAATGTAAAGCACCTTGCGGTTTTTAATGTTGATGCCCAGGGTATCGTTCTTTGTCGATTCCTTTAGCTTGTTTGGAAAATCCTTATTACAGGTAAACAGCATACTTGCAGCAAGTGCAAGGGCCGTAACGGCTGCTATGCTTTTCGCCAGATTTTTGCGGGTATATTTTTTCATTTTGTTACTATCTAATTATTAGTATCCCAACTTATTTTTTCAATTCAACACGTACAATGTTGCCAACCCTGGTATTATCAAACTTCACAAAATCGCCCACTAAAACCACGGCAGGGTTGCCCAATGCCGATGTTGTTTCAATTACCTTGTTTATCTTCCCTTCAAAAGCACCAGTATTGTTATATCCCGCAGCCAATGACCCATCGGCATTAAGGATCATGAAACCTTGCCTTACAATAGCGTTGTATTTATTGAAGTTTCCGGATACAAGTATTTTGCCGTTATTTAACTGACCTGCAAAGTTGGGCACACCACCTACAAGCTCGCTAAACTGGAAGGTATCGTCGGTGCTGCCGTCGGCATTTAAAAGCACTACGCCGTTTTTGTTTTTGCCATCAAAGGTTTTAAATGCGCCCGCCAATATAATTTTGCCTGTAGTGGTATTGTAGCGTACCGAGGTTACTGCGCCATCGGCACCTGCACCTGCTTTAAAGGTTTCATCTACACTGCCATCTAAATTGAGGCGAACAATGTGGTTGGCCGATACACCGTTAAAGGTTGAGAAAGCACCTACAGCAACTATTTTACCATCGGTTTGCATAAAGGCATCGTTAATATCGCCATTACCACCTGCATAACCCTGGCGGGTAACGGGGTTGTAATTAAAGGTTGAATCCATTGTACCATCGGTAGTAAGACGGGCAATCTGGTTCATTTTAGTAACATCAGCTACCTTAAAATCACGGGTTGAACGTAAGTAAAAATACTTTACATAATTTTGGAAATTACCCAGTATGGTTATTTTGCCATTGCGTACAAAGCTTTTTACCACACTGCCGTACACACCGCCATTAAAGGTGGCAACAGTATCAAGCCCCAGCGACGGGATAGTTGGTTTAAGGTTGATAACCTCTATGGAAGCCGAATCTAAAGATCCATCAATATTTAAGCGGGTAATACCGTTAATACCTTTACGGTTATTGAAGGTGGCTAAAGAGCCGCCAACAATGTACTGCCCGTTATCTAACCGGTTTATGGTTTGCAGCGTACCGCCTGCCCCTGCACCAGCATTAAAATCGGTTTGAAACTGGCCATCGCGGGAAATGAGAACAATACGGTTAACCGGTGTGGCTGGTGCCTGGCTCTCAAAGTTGGTAAAAGCGCCAACCATAAGATAACTGCCATCATTTGTTACAAACAAATCATTGATGGCGGCATTGGTACCATTCACTGCTTTAAATGATGCATCAATAGAAACCTTACCATCTACGGTAAACCTTGGACCAAAAAACGACTGGCCATCTGCTATTACGGTAGTACCGCCAGAGCTTGCATTTTCGGGAATGGTGATTGTTACTGTACTATCGCTTACATCAGTTACCGTTGCCTCAATTTCATTCACCAGGAATTGAAAATTACCTTTATGGCTTAATAAGCCGGTTACTTTAAAAGTAACCGCGTCGCCGGCACTGCCGCTGTTAGGGTTAGGATCTTCGGCAACGAACTTAATACCTAAAGACGATTTACCGCCGCCGTAAGGATCTGCCTGCAGTACAGCTGTTTTTTTACAGGAAACCTGCACAAATAAAAGCAACAGCAAAGATGCTTTTATGAGGTTAAGGCCTGTGCTTTTTATATAGTTTGAAATCATAATTTCTTAATATTTATACAATTAACCTTAATAATTACTCGGTGGCTTTACTTATACCCGCAGATTCGGCGGCGTTAACAAATCGCCGGCTATCAAACCCCAGCACATGGTTTTGGAATTGCAGTACATGGATAACCCCGTTAGTTGGCTGAATATCTGATGTAGCAACCGGTGTGTTAATTAAATTTATGGTTGGGTTTGAAAAATCAGGGATGTAAGAAAAGATAAGCTGCCTGTAACCCACATATTTTACACCGCCCGCGCTGTTATAAAACACGCCGATGTTCATGGTTCTGCCTCCGTATGAAACATAGCCCTGGCCCGGGAAGGCATTCATGGCGGCAGTATCAATCTGCGGAATATCCTTTAACAAGTAAGTTCCCTTAAAAACATACTCAGATAACAGATCTTTCCACACCTGCGGCGCTACCTGCTCCAGCTGCGATACGGTATCTTTTCCGTTGCTGCGTAAATCGTTATTTAAGTTTACAACCGCCCGGTGAATTGATGAACTTGGCGGTGCAAAAAAGGTTACGTTTTCTTTTTGGAAAAGATCTTCCATGCCGGCAATTTTAACCACCATGGTAAGGCTGTCGAAAATAAACGGCTTAGCTTTAAGATAATCTAATATGGTACCATCGTACTTAGCCTGGTGTAAGCCGGTATTGTAAAAGTAGCTGTCCTTTTTGCAACCTGCCAGTAAACAGGCAGCAACAAGGGATATTGCTATAGCTGATTTTATGAATTTATACATGATATTTTTTGATTAATGTTATTGCCAGTAGTTGTTTAAAGTAACGTAAGGGTTATTGGTAAGGGCGCTTTTATCAAGCGGCCATGCCCAGGCACCAGCCTTAAAATCTTCTACCGAAATTGGGTGGTAGCAATACTCTTTATCCAGGATTTTTTTGGTGCGCACAAGGTCATAGTAATAATGGCCCTCTCCCATAAGTTCGCGGGCGCGTTCATACCATATATCATCTTTCAAATCCTTACCAATATCTGTCACCGGATCGGCTTCGGCCCTGGCCCTAACTACGTTAAGTGTTGTTTTGGCACCTTCATCATCACCAAGTTCGGCCTGTGCTTCGGCACGCAGCAGTATGGCATCTGGTAAACGGAAAACCATCAGGTCATCATCTGGTAGTACGTCTTCACCTTCGGCGGCAAAAATATTTACGAATTTCAGCAGTTCCCATTTGCCATCGGTTGAGTAAAGGGTTGCCGGATCAAACCAGGTAGTAGCCCTTTTATCAGGTGTATTAAGCGGATAAAGCTTGGTAATAAATTTGTTGTCGTAATAGATGTAACTTTTAGTGATTGACTTTACCGGTTTGTGCGGATAGTGCAAAACCATATCAGTAAAAGTGTTATACTCATAACTACCGGTTGAGTATTCGCCATAATTTAAACTACGTAGTACTTCAAATAAGCTCTCTTTAGTACGCCCTTTAAAAATCTCTTTGGTACGTGTAAGTGGTAACAGGCCATAACTGTTGTTGCCCATAATTTCGGCACCCAGGCTATTAACGGCGGTATAATACTTTGTTTTGTTGGCATCATCAAAACCGGCTGCCCACATGTTCATGTGCATAAGCAGGGCATCGGCACTGCCGCGCATAGCCCGTATACCTACCAGCGACGGATCTTCATAAGTCCAGGGCAGGTCATTTTTTACCGCCATCATATCGGCAATACCGTTGTTCAGTACCTGTACCAGGGGCATTCTTGGCAATGCTACCTGGTTGTAAGCATTGGTGTAATACGGCACATCGCCAAATTGGCGCACTAAAAACAAATAGGCCAGGTTACGCAAAAATACAGCCTCGGCACGGTATTGCTTTTTTTCGGTAGCCGAAAGCGAAGGAACATCATTGGCTTTAACATACAGGATATTTGCCGACTGGATCATTTTATACCAGCCATCCCATTTGGTTAAACCCACGTAATTAAAAATTTGTGAGTAATAATCATTTGGATTACCTAAAAGAGTTCGCAGATTATTTGTGGCGATATAGGTAATATAGTCACGACCAAGGCCCGGTGTCATTATAGCAGGGCTGCAACGCAGATCGCCGGTGGTAGCAAAATAGGCCGAGCTCAAGGTATTTTCCCTGAATTGGTTATATATCCCAAGCGTAAAAGACTCCACATCTTTTTTGTTTTGCCAGTAATTATTACCAGACAGGTTATCTATCGGTGTAACATTTAAAAACTTTTTACAGCCCGAAAAGATGAGGCTCCCGGTAAGTAAAATTAAAAATGCACTAAAAAATCGTTTCATAATATTCATTTTTAAAATTAGAATTGAACTTGAAGGCCTAACGTGTAGTTCCGTGGATTAGGATAACCACCCGAAATATCTTTTCCCAGGTCAGTTACACTTTCTGGATTTGCACCTGAGTAATTACTGAATGTGTGCACGTTATATGCAGTACAGTAAATACGTGCCGATGATATACCCCAACGTTTGATCACTTGTTTCTTAAAGTTGTAAGAAAAGGTTACCTGGTTAATTTTCAGATAAGATCCATCCTCCTGGAACAGGGTTTGGTCATACCTGAAGGGCGAAGTTTGCGATGCCCTGGTATAATCATAAGGATTAGGGTAAGTAGCATTACTACCGCTTGCTTTCCAATAGTTATAAGCCGTTAACGGAACCAGCCCGCTTTGGTTAGTAGGATTTGCAAAGCTTTGGAAGCGTGAGGCCAGGTCATTATTTAATATATCCCTAACGGCTGTGAACGAACCGCTGATGTTTAGTGAGAACGGGCCATATTGCATAGATGAACTAAAACCACCGGTTATCAATGGCTGTGAGTTACCAGCAGCCACAAAGTCGTTCTGGTCTAAAATATAGTCGCCGTTAACATCTGTCCATGAAGGGTCGCCTTGTTTAAAGTAGGTGTAGCTTAGGCCGCCGGTGCGATATCTTAAACCGGTCATCGGATCTACCGGAACGCTTGAGTTAGTACTGTAAACACCTTTGGTGTTCAACAATACGTTTGTTAAACTATTACGGCCCAAACGATACAGGATGTTTTGCCCTGTTGACGGATCAACTACCAAAAGCTGGCTGGCGTTATCAGGCAGGTGAGCCATAATATCCTTATTAAAGGCACCGTTTACAGATATCTGCCATGATAATTTACTATCTGTTGGCAATGGGCGGGCTGTTAAGGTTAGCTCGTAACCATAATTCACCAAACTCATTTCGTTTGTACTTACCTTTTGAAAGGCGTTTATGGTAGCAATATCCTTCTGGCGCAGCAAATTATCTACCTGTTTGTAGTAGGCATCAAACGTTACCGAAAACTTGCCGTTAAGAAAACCGGCATCAAAACCACCATCGTATTGTGTGGTAGTTGTGGGAGTTAAACCAGTGTTGGGTATAGTTCCGTAATCTAACTGAACTGTAGGATCCTGGTTGTAATTGGTACCGGCTGTGTAGCGGCCATATACATCGTATACAGAACCGGTTGGCACAATGTTTTTACCGTAACTAAAACGGAAAGAACTATAATCTAACCAGTTTAATGACTGCATGAAGTTCTCTTTGTTAAAGTTCCAGCGTAAACCTATCGACGGATTTTTTGAGTAACCGGCATCGGGTCCGTTGGTTGATGAACCATCTATACGATAGGAAAGGTCTAATACATAAATCTGTTTATAGTTGTAAGAAAATGAACCTGCCAGTGAAGCAGTTTTCAGATCGGTGAGGCTATTTAGCGTACCGCCAGATGAGTTATACCAATCATAACCCAGCGGGCCTTTGATCTGATCATTTGGAGTGCTGCTTTGCTGTATAACATCGGCCCTGTAATTTGTGCTGTTTATCTCGCTAAAAATGTTAACCCTGAAGTTATGCTTACTATTAATGGATTTATCATAAGCCAGCCCTGTTCTGTCATATAAAGTATTTTTCCGGTCGAAGTAATTGTAAATCTGATAAATATCTGCCGGTTTAAGCCCGCTAACATCATTAATTAATGCCTCGGGTTTAAACTTTTCATTGCCCATTGTTAAATAATTAAAGCTAAATGAATTGGTTACCCGCAAGCCTTTAACAATCAGGAAGTCGATATCAAGGTTGGTTGTAATGTTAACCGTTTTGTTTTCATTTTGAATGTCTAAAGTATTTAACAAACCGTTACTTGCTGTAAACAACGATGGCGCGGGTAATAACGACGATGATGCACCAGTGGTACCCACGCCTCCTTGTGTTATGCTATTACCACCACCAGTGCTATTATAAGCCAATTGGTTGTTAACAGCAGCCGCCAATTTAAACCGATCATTAGGCTGGTACAGGGTATTCATGATCAGGGTATACCTTCTAAAATCGGTATTTTGTACAATACCTTTTTGGTCATAGTAACCAGCGTTTACCTTGTAGTTGAACTTGCTTTCGCCGCCCGACATTTCAACGTTGTGATCCTGGTTAAAGGTGCTCCTGTAATACTGCGCCTGCCAGTTGGTAGCGTTATTGTAGAAAGCATTTAAACTATCAGACAGGAACGGCGTGCTGTTAACCGTATTTAGCCCGTGATAATAATTGGTATCATTTTGCATGATCTCGTCAATACGCATTAACCGCTCGCCTTTACCGCCAATCACTTTTCTTAAAGGCGGCGGCTGCGAGAAAGTAAAGGCACCGGTGTATTTAATAATCGGAATTTTTGAATTACCTCTTTTAGTAGTTATTAAAATAACACCATAAGCACCACGCGAGCCGTATAGCGAGGTAGCCTGCGCATCTTTCAAAATTTCGATGCTTTGAATATCCTCTACAGGAATCAGCGAGATAGGGCTTAAACCCGGGCTGGCCTGGTCAAAACCGTATGAGTAATTGCTGTTATCATCAGTAGGAAAACCATCTACCACAAACAGCGGTGATGTTGGTGTTAAAAAGCCCGATCCTGTTACGTTAACGTTTGATACACCGCGGATGTTAGCAGAACCGCGCATACCAGGGGTACCATTATTATTCTGGATATTTAAACCGGCAACTTTACCCTGTATAAGGTCCATTACGTTGGCAACCGGTGCATCCTGGATCTCTTTAGCGGTAATAACAACGCTCGATCCGGTTGATACTTCCTTGGTTTTGATAGCGTAACCGATTTTAGTGATTTCTTTCAACGCGTTCACTTCTTCAACCATAATAATGTTTATGATTGTGGCGCCCTCTATTTTGCGGGTAATTCTTTTATAACCCAAAAAGCTGAAGCTAAGCTCGCCATCCGGATCAACGCTTACGCTAAAATTACCCTTAGCATCGGTTTGTGCCAACACAACAGCAGGCTTGCCGCCCCATACCATTACACCGGGTAACGGTCTTTTTTCTGTTTTGTCAATTACAGTTCCCTTAACTACAACTTTCTTTTGCTGGGCCCGGGCTTCGTTACGGAAGCCGAGCAACAAAATCAAAGAAAATATTATAACTGAATATCTCATATTAGATCTTATATAAATTTTAATGCTGTATGTTATTAATCGTTAGCAAACTTTGGACTCTCGTTCTTGAACCAGAACGTTATCTCCCAATCGCCCTTTTCAAAAATTGCAAAGTCGAGCGAGAGGCTGGAAACCTGCCTTATATTGCCGTAGCCCTGCCTGTCATAAGAGAATAGAACATGGGCCTTATCGCCCACGGCATTAGTATAGGCTGTTTTATAAGCGATTAATGGAACCGGGTAGGCAACCGTGTATTTAACAGATTCGTTGGTTTTAACCATATCAAACCCGTGTACCAGCTTATCCCATTTGGTAAGGTTAAAACTACTTGGGTCAATAGGGTTGTACAATGAATCCACAAACTTGAAGGTTAATGAATTGCCTGCGCCAACTTTGTGAAACTGCACCTCAATATCATTACCATCCAGTATTTTATTGGTTTTGGCACCGTTAATATTGCCCACATCAGATGATGATAAACCGGTATGCTGCGATAGGCCGGTAATGGCATTTAATGTAGATGGCTCAAACGAACGCTCTTTCAGCGGCATCAGCCTAAAATCACGAAAGTACCTGCGGCCACCGCTGTTTGACATTTCCACATCAAACACGTAACCAGAATCGGGCTGTGTTTTCACAAAGCTGGATTGTGCTGCAGACCACATCAGGAACTGACCCGAGTGTTCCCTTATTTCAAACAAAGGATGGTTTTCAACTTTACGTTTGGCCTCAATTTCGGCTATGGATTTTTCGTCGCCCAGGTAGGGTTGTGTCCAAACCTGTATTGGGAAGGTTTCGGTAAGTTCCGGTGCCGGCGAGCCATCCCTGTTACGCATGTTAATAATTGCGAAGGTTAGCGGCTGGGATGAACTACCAACAAAAAAGTTATTGGAAAACAAGGTATTTCTGCCTAAAACCGGGGCGTAAACCGTTTGCGTAAAGCGCGTATCTGTGCCTATAGATTCCCTGTCTTGCGGCAAATTCTTTAAACAGCCGGTGGCGCTTATGAGCAATGCCAGCCCAGTTAAAAGAATGCTAAATGCTTTTAAATTGTATTTATATTTCATTTTTTTAAGCCTTAATGGTTAATCCTTGTTACAAAATCGCCGAAACCAAAATCATGACCGGGCGCGATAACGTTTACCACGGCATTACTGGTTTTTATGTTTACAGCATTGGTTGGTGTACTTTGCCAGTACCTCACGAAAATTGAATTTTTAGGATCGGTAAACGTGATAATGGCCGGCCCTCCCCCGTTAAAGCCCGATGCATTTGCTTTTTTGTAAGCAACGTGCATGGCGTATTGGTATTTAAGGCTTTTTATCAGCAACCCGTCTGAGTAGCTTTCAAAATCGGCGGTGGTTAATTTTCCGGGGATGATGTATTTGCACATCATGGTATCCAGCTGGGCCAGATCGGCGGTGGCCAGGTAAATTGGCGCCTTGTTGGTTTTTTTACGTACTGCGTTAAGGCTCTCTACAGAAATCTGGAAGCTTTTATTGGTTACCGCAAAAAGGGTTACGTTTTCGTTTTGCAATGAATCTTCAAGAGCAGGCAACCTGTCAAGCACTACCATCAATGAATCATAAACACCCGGCTGCGATTTAATGTACTCCAGGGCGCTGCCTTTATAATCCTTTAAATTATTTTCATAATTATAGTAAGCAAGATCAGTTTTCTTACAGGCAAACAGCGTAGTACTTAGTAGTACTGCGAGCAGTGTGCGGAAGAAAAAAACATTTTTATTTCTCATCTGAATATGGTGTTAAGAATAAAATTTGTGACAATATCATTTATAGGTTTGCTGTTACTTCCAATAGCTATTTTGAGTAAGCAGGCTGTTGGCGCTCAGTACATCGGCAGCTATTGGCCAGTAAATCCCTTGCTTACTTATCAGGTTGTTAAAAGCGGCGTTGCTGGCCTTTATTTTGTTGTAACGCACCTGGTCATACCATCTCCAGGCTTCGCCCATCAGCTCCCTGCGGCGCTCGTCAAATATTTCTTTAACCAGGTCCTTATCGGGGCCATCGGCAAAGGTTTGTACGCCCCTGCTTTTCTTAATAAGATTTAACAGGGTTATGGCATCCTGACGCTGACCTAATACTGCCAATGCTTCGGCGCGTAACAGGGTAATTTCTTCTAACCGGGTGAAAATGATATTAGAGCTGTATATAGCGAAATTGCCATTGGTAGATCCTCCCTTTAATACCTTGATCTTGCTGAATACCGGGGTTTCGCCGCTGTAATTCACAAAGTAGTTGGTACGCGACAGGCCAGAAATGGTATCCAAACCAAACCGCTGATCGTTAGGATCGGTAAAGGCGGTGGCTATGGTGTCTTTAGGTACATACAAATCCGGTGTTTGCTTGTCAATAAGCGGCGCGGCCAATACCAGTTGCTCTATGTGGCCATTAGCTGTCGATTCGCCGTACAGGTCATTAAAGCCAAAGCAAATGATAGGGTTGTTTGATGCCCCGTTGAAAATACCATCGGCACTGGTTAAATCACTTATAGTAGAGTAAGCAATGTTTGATTTTGAATAGTTTTTCATGATGAAGTCTGTATATACAGCTGCATCAATGTAATGTGACTGCCATGCGGCAATGTGAGCCAATACTGCATAAGCCGATATCTTGGTGAATAAAGCACCTCTCCAACGGTCGGCGTTATAGCCATAATACAGGCCCGGCAGCAGGTCGTCCACATCGGCACCGTATACGTAAGGAAGGTCCTTAGCAGCGGCAACCAATTCCGATTCGGCAAAAACTAATACCTTTTGCTGATCGGTGCGGGGTTTCATTTCAAAACTACCATCGTGCGATGAAGTGATCAGCGGAACATCGCCCCAGATCCTCACCATGTAGAAGTAGGCGAAAGCTCTTAAAGCACGTGCCTGCGCCACATCTACTTTATAATTCACCTCGGTATAGCGTTTATCTGCTGCTAATACTTCGGGTGCACGCTCAATAAGTAAGCTGGCACTGTTAATAACGGCGTAAAAAGCGCGCCAACTGGTGATGCTTTGCAGCAGCGGGTATGATGCGTTCAGATCGCCGTTAACAACAGCTTTCAGATCTGACCGGCTGGTGGCCTGGAAATCTCCGTTCCTGAACTCGCCCCATAACCAGTGCGCATTGTTGTTGGCCAGGGCTGCACGCATTAAACCGTAACTACCCATTAAGCCTGCTCGGGTATCCTGCAGCGATGTCCAGTGGCCATCTTCTTTTGCAAGCCTGCTTGAGTCAACATCAAGCATTTTTTTACACGATATATTCAGGCACACCGCAACAGCCAGCACAAAAATGCCGGTGATTTTTTTTGCTTGAATGTGTCTATTTATAAAAGATATCATATCCAGTAATTTTTATTTGTTAATACTATAGATCCAACTTTAAACCAATGATATAGGTACGCGGTATGGCCATGCCGTAACCGGTGTATATCCCGTTATAATCAATCAATTCAGGGTCGCTGCCAGAGAAGGGAGAAACCGTTACCAGGTTATTGGCAGTTAAATAAATATAAGCCCTCTTAAAAGTTGATTTTAATTTAGTGAACATGGCCGATTTTGAAAGATCATAGCCTACAGATACGGTTCTTAATTTAGCATATGATGCATTTTCTAAAAACAAATCCTGATCTAAACGGTAAGGAACAACGCTGCTCCATGGGTTGTAAATTGGATACTTGGAAGCATCAACATTTACCTGCCATGAAAAGATCTCCTTAATGGAGTTAATATCATTACCAGATTCTCTGTTGATAAAATCATATTGTGACGATGCCACCTGGTTAAGCGCTTTTTGACCAACCGCGAAAATGATATTGAAATTCAGATCGAAGTTGCCATAACGGAAATCATTTGACCAGCCGCCAGTGATTTTTGGCATAGAATGGCCCTTTAATACTTTATCGGCATCGTTAATCACATAATCGCCGTTCAAATCCTGCCATTTAGGGTCGCCTGCTTTAAGCGTGGTACCTTCAAAGGTCATGCGTTTGTTGGTTGCAGGGTTAACCGGCACTTCGCTGTCTGAATTGTAGATGCCCTGGTTTTGGAATATGTAAAACTGGTCTATCGCCTGCCCTACTTTAAGTTTCCTGTCGCCAATTACCAGTTCATCTAAACCGTTTGGTAACGCAGTTAATTTGTTTTTATTAATGCTGGCATTGATACCCGATGTCCAGTTTAAACCATTACTGGTTTTAATAATGCTGCCTTGTAGGCCAAGCTCAATACCGGTGTTTCTTACACCCATCCCGCTTACATAGCTGCTTTCAAAACCATACTCCTGCGGTACAGGGATGCTTAGCAACATCCTTTTATCATCCTTTATATAATAGGTGGCCGATGCGTTTAACCTGCCTTTAAACAACGAGGCGTTTAAGGCTACGTTCAGTTCATCGGTATATGACCATTTTAAGTTATAGCCAACCCAACCGCTGGTATAAGGCCTTGATATTCCTGCTACACCATTGTAACCAGGAATAGTAGGCTCGGCATCCCAGCCAATTTCTACACGGTATTGCGGACCGGCGGCAAACCTATCGTCAGTAAATGGCTTACCAATTCTTGACCATGAAGCATTAAGCGTAAGATCATCAAAAGTGCTGCTTTCTTTAAGGAACTGGTTTTTAAGGTTCCATTGACCGCTAAACGCTGGTGCAATAAACCAGCGGCTTCCCGGTTGCGCATTTGATGATCCATCATCACGTATTAATGCCGAGAAGGATAACAGGTCTTTATACTCATATTTTGCCGAACCGTAAACCGAAAACAAACGGGCCTGCTCCTTATCAATATACCTGTAAACCAGGTAACCTACAGGTTTCAGGTAAGTGGCCGAATCGGTACCACCCTCAACAACGTTAATCTTGATAAAATCATTGGGGCCGTTGTAGGCGTTGGCATAGTTATATTTATGCGTATCTGTTTGGTATGATTGGCCTGCAGTGAATACTACTTTATTATCTTTATTTAACTCCCTGGTATAATTCAAGCTGTTATCTATCCTAAAACGTTGGTTATAACCCAGGTAGCTTGATACATAGTTATTACCCTCCATTAAGGTTGATGGATAAAACACATCCCTTGTACCCTGATTGTAATCAAAGCTTAAGCGCGATACAAATTTAAACTTGTTAAAATCAACACCTAATGACAGGTAGCCGTTAACCGCGGTAGTCTTATTATTATCAATTGATTTACTATCCTCATTTAATAAGGCCTGGTAAGTGTTTTCGCTTGGCGGCAGTGGGTTGTACAAATCCGGAATATAACGGGTTTCAGCAAAGCGATCACGCAGACTGCGGTTCCTGTCCCTGTCCATACGGCTGGCGTTAACATTACTTGACACGGTTAACCAGCTAAAAGGCAGCATATTAATCTGGAACGAAGCTGTGTAACGGTTAAGCGCGGTATTATCGGCATTGCCGGCATTGGTAGTTCCCGATCCGAAGAAACGAAAGTTTGCCCTGTCAGATCCTCCTGTTAAACCCAGATCAACAGAGTGCACTGCGGTATTCTGGTAATACAGGTCATTCCACCTTGCCGGGCCATAATAATCGGCATTGGTTGAATCTCTTAAATACCCCGGATAGTTCAGATAATCGCTTTCGGTAGCGTATTTCTGATAAAATGGCTTACGAAACTGGTTTTCATAAGCCGCGTTGGTAGTACTTACCTTGCTGGCCTGTACAAAGCCAAAATAACTGTTAATGCTCAACTGTCTGTTACCAGACCTTGCACCTTTAGTAGTTATCCAAACGGCACCATTAGCCGCATTGGGCCCTAACTTAGCCAGTTCCAGCGGGTCTTTAATAACTTCAATTGAATTTATATTGCCAATATCATAACCAGCCAGCAAGTTGGTAGCGGGCCCGATACGGTTAAAGCCATATTTTTGAATATCAAATACAAATGAACTTTCCTGAACCAGCGGCACACCGTTTACATAAACCATTGGCTGCTGATTGTAAATATCATTTTTGCTGAACAATGGCGAAGACAAGCCACGGATTATCATGCTTTGCTCAGTGCCAGGCTCGCCGGTAGTTTCCTGTACGTATACACCGGCAATGTTACCCTTTAACATTTGCTGAATTGATGCGTTGGGTGTAAGCGTTGAAAGCTTAACATTTAAAGAATCGGCAAACCCTTTAAGTAAAGCACGATTAATAGGGGTAACAATTACCGTATCCAGTTTCTTTTTAACGGTATCGGCGGTATCCTGTTGAAAACAGATACTGTAATTAAAAGTAGCAGCTTTATATGCTCCAGCGTGCGCTTTGGTAATACCAAAAGGTAATAGCAGGGCCATATAAATAATGACTGTACTAATTCGGATCATTTTCATTAGCGTTAATTAATTTATTGATAAAAGCGTGGTTGAACTATTTTTGAACTTTTAGGGCATAGCAATTCACGGTACAAGACAATTGGGGTCCTGAAGTAAGATTGTTAGCGCCGGATGTAAACGGAAATGATATCCGTTATCCGTATAGATGAATGCCGCCCCTTGGGCGTTGTAAGATCAAAACGTTGGTTTTTGAACTCTGTAGAGTAGAAGTTTGAATCATATTGTATGTTTTATTAAGTTGGGTCTGTTCGGTTATAACCAGCGTGGGCCTTTTTTGCCCGGGCACTGGCTTTATAATACTTTTTTAAAATATAATGAGGGATAAAACTTGTATCACCTTATTATATAATGCACAAGTATCCAGATGCATTATTTAAAACTAAATAATTGCATTAAGAATAATTTTTATATGTCAGCGCAAACGATTGATATAAAAATTGCGTAATTCGTTTATTGTGTCAACCCCAACAAAAAGACGTAGAAATGACATTTAATCAATGTCATTAAAAGAATAAAAATTATTCTTTAGTTAAATACTCACTTTTTAATACAATTTACTATTTGGGCCAAAATGGAGTTTTACATAGCATTAAAAACAAGTATGCCAGCTTACTTTTAATTGTTACACAACCGTTTGTATAAATTAAATAGGTAATATTTATTTAAGATATTGTTAATAAACAGCTATTTCCGGAATGTTGCCAAAGGAGGTAAAAAAACGCTATCACGATAAAAAAAGTAGGTTTAGCGTAAAATTTGCGCGTTTAAACGCCTAACCAAGTAGTAGAAAAAAAGGTAAAAAGATAACGCAAACGTTTGTGTTTTCCTGAAATGGCAGCATGGCACTGCAAAAACTTCAAACAGCTTAATTAAAGGCAATTACATTTATCTATCTTTAAATATCAAAAATTACGGCACAAGTTGGCCATGGGGCAGCATTTTTTACTTTTATTAAAAAACACATCAAAAACAGGCCTGATAACATGCATTAACTGTTTACGCAACAAACTAACAATTGCTACGCAAACGTTTGAAATTGCTCTTAGTCAGCACTAATTATTGGCAACCCCCACCTTCCTAATAGTTAATAAAATGAATATATGCCCGTTGCTGTTTACTTTAATTGAAATTGGGACTGCACTTTTCCCTGATTTATTGATTTAGGGGCCTGTACAGGCAGGCAATAACAGGGTTTGGTATTTATTGCCTACTTTATGCTAACGTTTGCACAAAGGTTTAATGCCGTATTTAGGCTGCAATGATTTCATTTGTAAATAACTTAAAAAGTAAACATTAATTATGATGCGATTATTTACATCCTCTTTATTAGCTATTGCCTTTGCCGGCCTGGTTGCACCGGGTTTGGCCAGTGCACAAACCGCCGATACCACCAATAGCGTTGCCGTACCTGTATCTGGCAGCGGTTACACCGTTGGCAACAATGCCTACCGGGTTTATTTCTTAACCCAGGAAAACGGCCCGCTGCAGGTGGCGCTTAAAGTAAAAGATGAAAACGGCTCAAAATTAATTTGCCGGTTAGATGCCAATGGCAAACCAACAACCATAAAAGTAAAATCATCTGCCGGTTATAGCATTGTGCCGGTTGCAACTTATACCGTTGCCAAAAGCGGTTACCACTTTATTGAGGTAAAGGAAACAAGCGGCAATAAACTGCCCGATATTGCTGAGGCCATCCTATCGGGCCCGGCAGCAAAGGATGTAAAGTTCAACAACAGCCAATATAAAGGCGCACCTGCCACCCACCTTACCTATAAAGTACCCGGCGACAGCGTTGCCGCATGGTTTTACAGTGAAGTGTTGGTTCCTAAAATTGCCGACAGTACGGTTAACGCTTATTACGAAACTAATGGTTTCAACGGCGGCTACATGGGTATTCAGCATAATTCAAAAAACGAGAAGCGGTTTATTTTCTCTATCTGGAGTAATTATAACACCAACGATCCAAAGGAGATCCCTTCTGATTACGCTATTACCCTAATTAAAAAGGGTGCAGGCGTTTTCACCGGCGAATTTGGTAACGAAGGTTCGGGCGGTCATAGCCACCTGGTGTTTAACTGGAAAGCAGATGTTGTTTACAAATTATTGGTAGGCGCAAAACCTGCCGGCGACCATACCATTTTTACCGCCTACTACTACGCCCCCGAAAATGGCGGCTGGAAACTGATAGCTCAATGGGATAAAACCAAAACCGGCGGCAAGCTGCTTAGCGGCCTATATTCATTCGTTGAAAATTTTGGCGATAATGGGATGGATTACTTTTCGGCAAAATATGGTAACCAATGGATCTGCACACCATCCGGTAAATGGATGGAGCTTACTACCGCCCGTTTCACTACCACGGCCGATAAGGTAAAACACCCAAGATTTGATTATGGCAGCGGTGTAGATGGCAAATGGTTTTACATGTTCTCTGGCGGATTTAAAACCGTGGGCACCACCCCGCGCGGAACCATGATAACCAGGCCTGCCAATGGTACCCCTCCCGCTATTGATTTTAACGCATTACCACAACAATAAAACTATTACCTACAACCACCAAAAACATAAATGAAGAAATTACAATTGCTTTGCTTTGCACTGGCAGCCACTGCATCGTCATTAAATGCCCAGGTAAAAAAAGCCGACACCAAGGTATTTTGGAGCGAGAGCTTTAAAAAGGCCCAGCTACCCGATGGATGGACGAATGTTGATGTAAGTAAAAAAGATATCCAATGGATAGTTACCAACCAGCCCTACCCCGGCTCGTACCAATACCAGCAGCAGGCGCCGCCCATAGCTTCAAAAAGTCGTGGATATTACCTGCAGTTTCAGCCGGGATATATTATTGATGAGGACCAGCCTTCATGGGTTAAAAAAAAGGAATATCCCGATGCCTGGATCCAGACACCGGCTATTAATTGCAAGGACAGATCGTCGGTTATTTTACATTTCCAGCAAACATTCCGTTACAATGCCGATCACGCAAGAGCCGATGCAGGCCTATCCGTAGGTGTAAGTACCGACGGTAAAACATGGACGGATTTTGACGTAAAAAATAACATTGCCCCGGCTACGGATATGTTTACCCCAATAAATGAGGAGCTTAACATTAGCAAGGTTGCCGCCAATCAGCAAACGGTATACATCAGGTTTTACTGGAAAGGCTATTACAGCTGGTACTGGATGATTGATGATATTGAGCTAAGTCAGGCCTACGGAACAGATCTGAGCATCAACCGCATTACCTCCAATACCGAAAACGGCAACACCTTCGGCAAGCAGGATAAACTAAGCGTGCTGATAAAAAACAACGGTACACAAACCGTTAAAAACGATTTTAAAGTTAAATGCTTATTAGATAACGGCCTTAACCTTTCGGTAACTGTACCCGCAAAAAAACAACCGCTAAAACCCGGCGAAGAATACAACGTGGTATTCCCTCCTGCCGATCTTTCGCAGCGCTCGGCGCATAGCGTAAAATTTAGCCTGGATTATCCGGGTGATGAACTGGCGGCCAACAATACGCTTTCGCTTAAAATTACCGCCAAGGAATCTGCAGTTCAAAATGTCACCGCATTCGAACTTAATAAAAACGAGGCCAATATTGCCGCCAGTCAATGTAAGTTTAAGGTGATATTTTACCAAGACGATATCTTCAGGATCTGGATGGCGCCCGATGGCGAGTTTACCAATCCCGCAGGCAATGATATTGTAGAAAGCTTCGCCATAAAAAACCCAACCCTTACCTCAACAGATAAAGGGACTTACTACCAGATAAAAAGCAAAAGCTGTGTAGTGCGCGTTTACAAACAACCGCTGCGCTTTGCAATGTATGACGAAAGCGATACACACCCTATTTGGGAAGAATCGAAACCGTTAACTTACGGTGCTAAAACCGTACAAACCATGAGCCGCCACGCCGATGAGTATTTCTATGGCGGCGGTATGCAAAACGGTTATTTCTCGCACCGCGGCACCAACGTGCTTATTGAAAAAGGCAACGGCTGGGACAATGGCGGCAGGCCAAACCCCGCCCCTTTCTACATGTCGACGGCCGGTTACGGTGCATTCAGGAACACGTTTGATGTAGGTGCTTATTCTTTCAAGGATACCCTGCAATTCTCGCACAACGAAAACCGTTTTGATTGTTTTTACTTTTACGGACCATCGTTAAAACAAATTCTTAACGGCTATACCGAAACTACCGGTCGCCCGTTTTTAATGCCGCGCTGGGCGCTGAGCATGGGCGATGCCAACTGCTACAACCGTGGTGCCAAAGGCGACGATTCAAAAAACTATAAAGGCACAGGCACAACCGGCACCACGCCCGATGTGATTAAACTTGTTGCCGATAAGTATGTTGAAAACAACATGCCTCGCGGCTGGATCTTGCCTAATGACGGCTATGGTTGCGGTTACACCAAACTTGATTCAACCATTGCCGAGCTGCATAAACGCGGTTTTTACACCGGCTTATGGACGGAAAATGGCATAGATAAGATAGCTAAGGAAGTTGGCGAATATGGTTCACGCGTTTGTAAGTTAGATGTGGCCTGGGTTGGCCCCGGTTACAAATTTGCGCTTGATGCCTGCAAATCTGCCTATAACGGCATTGAGAGTAACAGTAATGAACGTGGTTTTGTATGGAGCGTTATGGGCTGGGCCGGTACGCAAAAATACTCAACCGTATGGACGGGCGATCAATCTGGTAACTGGGAATACATCCGGTTCCACATCCCTACCATCATAGGTGCGGGTTTATCGGCACAAAATGCGGCTACAGGCGATGTTGACGGTATTTTTGGCGGCGGTGCCGACACTTATACCCGCGACTTACAATGGAAGTGTTTTACCCCAGTATTTATGGCCATGAGCGGCTGGGCTAAAAAAGATAAACAACCCTACATTTACGGCGAACCTTATACCACCATCAACAGAAAATACCTGCAGTTAAAAATGCAGCTTACACCATACATGTACACCTACTGCCGCGAATCATACGATACCGGTGTGCCAACCACCCGCGCTATGGTGCTGGAGTACCCTACCGATCCGGTTGCGCAAGGTAAAGCTACCCAATACCAGTTCATGAACGGCGAGTCGTTGCTGGTTGCTCCTGTTTATAAGAACGAGGCCAAACGCGATAGCATTTACCTGCCAAAAGGCACCTGGTATGACTACTGGAGCGGTAAAAGCATGGAAGGCAGCACTTGGTTAAACGGTTACGAAGCACCTTTGGATAAGCTGCCGCTGTTTGTTAAGGCAGGCGCAATTATCCCGATGTACCCGGTAATGAATTACGACGGCGAAAAGAAAACCGACAGCCTTACAGTGGCTATTTATCCGTCAGGAAAATCGTCATTTAACCTTTACGAAGATGACGGCCTAACCCGCGATTACAAGACCGACGGTTTTGCCAAAACCCTGATACAGGCCGATAAAGATAAAGACCTCGCCGTAACCATTAACGCGGCCAAAGGCACGTTTAAAGGCCAGCTTACCGAGCGTGTTTACCTGTTACAGATTCACAGCAGCGCTGCCCCTGCACAGGTGTTGGTTAACGGTAAAAAGTTTAAGGTATACCGCGATTTAGCCAAGTTTAACAAAGCTAAAACCGGTTATTATTTCAATGCTGCCGAGCAGCAAGGCATCATCCACATAAAAACAGATTATTTAAGTGTTAAGGACGATCAAAAAATTATTGTAAAAAACTAATCACTGTTTAGCCTCATCTAAATCCTCTCCAAAGGAGAGGACTTTATTTGAACCCTCTCCTTTGGAGAGGTAGGGTGAGGCCAAATAATTACAAAAACTAATCACAGATACTATTAAAAATGAGAAAAATCACCCTGCTTTTAATTAGTCTTTTTGTTGCGGTTGCAACGGTTAAGGCGCAAAGCACGCACCAGTTTACGTTAAAACCCGAAGGTTTTATGCTGGATGGCAAACCCTTCCAGATCATCAGCGGCGAGATGCACCCGGCGCGTATTCCGCATGAATACTGGCGCCATCGTATAAAAATGGCTAAGGCTATGGGCTGTAATACCATTGCCGCCTACGTTTTCTGGAATTACCAGGAAACAAGCCCCGGCGTGTTTGATTACAGCACCGGCAACCACAACGTTGCCGAGTTTATAAAAATTTGTAAGGAAGAAGGTATGTGGGTGATGCTGCGTCCGGGCCCTTATGTATGTGCCGAGTGGGATTTTGGCGGCCTGCCATCCTACCTGCTAAAAATTCCGGATATTAAGGTAAGGTGTATGGACCCGCGCTATATGGAACCATTAACCAAATATGTTACCAGCCTGGCTAAAGAGATTGCCCCATTACAATGCGTAAACGGCGGCCCTATTTTAATGGTACAGATTGAGAACGAATACGGCAGCTACGGTAACGATAAAACTTACCTGAACACGCTTAAAGATATGTGGCTGAATAACGGCATAAAAGTGCCGTTTTACACTGCCGATGGTGCCACGCCTTATATGCTTGATGCCGGCCACGTAACCGGCGCAGCAGTTGGACTTGACAGCGGCAGCGGCGACGAGGATTTTGATGCAGCTAAAAAAGCCGACCCAACAGCGCCAGCGTTCAGCAGCGAAACCTACCCGGGCTGGTTAACCCACTGGGGCGAAAACTGGGCTACTGCTGATACCCCCGGCATCAGGAAAGAGCTTACTTACCTGTTAAAAAACAAAAAATCGTTTAACCTTTATGTGGTGCATGGCGGTACAAACTTTGGCTACACAGCAGGCGCAAACGCCGGCAAAGCAACCGAATACCAGCCCGATGTTACCAGCTATGATTATGATGCACCTATAGATGAGCAAGGCAACGCAACACCTAAATATTACATGATGCGCAAGCTTATCGGTCAGTACGTTGGTTATAAAATTCCTGACGTTCCTAAGCCGGTTAAAACCATTGTTACCCCGGCTATTAAAATGCAGGTGTATAGCAATATATGGCAAAACCTGCCTGCGGCTATCCAGTCGCCGCAGCCAAAACCAATGGAAGCGTTTGACCAAAACCAGGGTTTGATACTTTATCGTACCAAATTAATAGGCCACAAAAGCGGCTGGTTAACCATTACCGAGCCGCATGATTACGCGCTGGTATTTTTAAACGGAAAATATATTGACAGTGTGTACCGCGATGGCGGCAAATGGTCGGTTAAGTTGCCCGAAAGCGATGTCAAAGATCCTGTTTTGGATATCCTGGTTGAAGGTATGGGCCACATTAACTTTGCCCAGTACATTATTGACAGAAAAGGTATTACCGACCGTGTAGTACTTAACGGCATGACGCTGATGAACTGGGACATTTTCAAGTTACCGCTTGATGAGCAGTTTATAAGCAATCTCAAAACATCTGCCGAAACCGCGCCAAACAACAAAGGCACTTTCTTTAAGGGAGAGTTCACCATCACCAAAACCGGCGATACTTATTTTGACATGAGTAAATATGCCAAAGGTGTGGTGTTTGTGAATGGCCACAACCTTGGCCGTTACTGGAACCGCGGTCCGCAAAAGCATTTGTATTGCCCTGCATCATGGTTAAAACAAGGTAAAAACGAAATCACTGTTTTCGATATGCAATCGTCAACCCCGGCCGATGTTGCAACCGTAGCAACGCTTAAATAAAATTTAAGACTTAAACACAAAAGCCACCTCAGTTTTCTGGGGTGGCTTTTGTGTTTTTATTACGGCGATAACCTTTGCCTTAAAAGGTTTTGTTAATAATTCCCCTCTTGAGAGGGTAATAGCCCATGAAAAGACACAAAAACGTAATCAGATTTTCTAACTCCGTAGGAGTATCATGTTTATAGGTATTTTATGGGTATCAATAGCTCCATAGGAGCTTCCTGTTAAATAAGGAGGCACCTACGGAGCCAAGCCTATATTATATTAAACTATAAACACGTAGCCCCGAAGGGGCGGGCAGGTAGCCTATCAAACTTATTTATGATATCTCTGTCTTTTCATGGGCTACGCGGGGAATTGCGCGATGGCAGGGGTGTGTTCTGCGGCAAGAAACACACCCCTCCACCCCTCTCAAGAGTAATAGCCCATCAATAGCCATAAAAACGTAATCAGATTTTCTAACTCCGTAGGAGTATCATGTTTATAGTATTTTATGAGTATCAATAGCTCCATAGGAGCTTCCTGTTAAATCTTCCTGTTAAATAAGGAGGCACCTACGGAGCCAAGCCTCTATTATATTAAACTATAAACACGTAGCCCCGAAGGGGCGGGCATGTAGCCTATCAAACTTATTTATGATATCTCTGTCTATTCATGGGCTATTACCCTCTCAAGAGGGGAATCGCACTTACCCCATGCTTTTTGATCTGCTTTTTACTTACCGCTCTGCTTCATACAAACCAAGGTGCTTGGGCTTGGTTAATACAATTTGCCACAAATGGTTTTTCCTCGACCGGAACGATGCACCGCTGGCCGATAGATAATAGCGCCACATGCGGTAAAAAGTTTCATCGTACTGGTCTTTGATCAGCGGCCAGCTTTGCTCAAAGTTCTTTAGCCATTCCATGCAGGTGCGGTCATAATAAACACCGAAATTGTGCCAGTCTTCTAAAATAAATAAGCCCTGCCATGCCTTTGAAAGCTGACTTGCCGAGGGTAACATTCCATTGGGAAATATATATTTCTCTATCCAGGGGTCGGTAATTTTTGTAGAATAGTTGCCGCCAATGGTGTGCAAAAGAGAAATGCCATCGTCGGTCAGGTTTTTTTCTGCAACTTCCATATAAGCGCGGTAGTTTTTGTAACCCACATGTTCCAGCATGCCGATGGAAACCACCCTGTCGAACTTTTCATTTACGTCGCGGTAGTCCTGTATCCTTATCTCTACCGGCAGGCCTTTATTAATTTCCCTGGCCAAAACCGCCTGCTCTTCAGAAATAGTTATACCCACTACCGATACACCGTATTTTTCGGCGGCATACTTAGCAAAGCCACCCCAGCCGCAGCCTATTTCCAACAGGCGCATCCCGGGTTTAAGCTTCAGCTTCCGGCAAATCAGATCGAGTTTATTTTCCTGGGCCTCATCTAAATTTTGGGCATTTTTCCAGTAACCGCATGAGTACGTCATCCGTTTATCCAGCATTTTTTCAAACAGATCGTTACCTATATCGTAGTGTTTGTATGCCACTTCCTTAGCGCTGGATTTTGTTTGCCGGTTAAAATACTTGGCTTTAAGAACATATTTTATGGTATTCCAATCGCGCGGAATCATTTTATCTACCCTATGGTATTGCACCCGAAAAAAGAACTCATCTAAGGCTTCGCAATCCCACCAGCCATCCATATAGGCTTCGCCAAAACCTAATGAACCGCCGCTCAACAACCTGTCGTAAGTTTTGGGGTTGTGTACCTGTATATCCCAGGGATTGCTGCCGTTTATTGTGATGCCGCCCGCTGCAAACATATTTTCAACGAGTGTTTTTGATGAGCCCATAGTTAGAGAGTTTACGGGTTGAATTTATATGTTTTTTATTAAATATGCCGGGAAGGGGTGATATTTAGGTGGGAAAGGTTCATTATCAGGTGGAGAGCCTGTCAGTCTGAGCTTGTCGAAGACTCATGCGCAGAGGCCTTTACCCGCTATCCTTCGACGGTGCTCAGGATGACACCTTTTTTAAGGACGATAACCCAATACGTCTTTGACGCGGTGGTATAAGAATGACAGAAAATTAAGATGGCAGGCTTGGGGCCCGCCATCTTAAAGTATAATTTATTACTTAGTACCCTCTACCGGTAAAAGCACTAGGCGGATATAGTTTTTACCGCTCAGGTATTTTTGAGCAGCGGCTTTAACGCTTTCAATACTTACGGCGTTCAGTTCTTTAGTATAGCTATCAAACTGGTGCAGATCTTCCTTATCAGTAGTTTGACCGCTGATATAACCTAACCACCAGCCATTGGTACGCATGCCGGTTTCCCTGGTACGCAGGCTTTCGGCACGCCATTTATCAATGTTAACTTGTGTTGGTCCGGCCGATTTTAGTTTGCTGATCTCATCTAAGGTAGAGGCTATCAGTTTGTCAACGTTTTTAGGTCCGCAGCCAAAGTTAACTACTAACGAATAACGCGGGGTTGGCAATTTACCGGCGCTGCTGTAAGCACCCGGCGAGTAAACACCGCTTTCGTCTTCCCTTAATCTTTCAATAAGGCGAATTTCCAGGCATTCTTTCAGCGCATCTAACGTTACCTTTTCGGTTGGGGTGTAATCAAACACGCCAGACCATACTAAATCAACAGTAGCTTTTGGCTCGGTGCCCATGTAAACCGCTTTGGTTATCTGGCCATCGGGAATACGGATGCCCAGGTCTTTGGCTTCTTCGCCTTTATGCGTGGCTGGTAATGAGGCAATATATTTTTCAATCAGTGGTTTTATCTTTTCGATATCAACACTACCCACAAAAGTAAATGTCATACCCGATGCATCGGCAAAACGATCTTTATAGATATCGTAAGCCCTGTCAAGATTAATTTGCTCAACCTTGGCAATTGACGGCCCGGTACGGCGGATGCTGTGGTTACCTAAAACAGCGGTAACAGTATCCTGGAATACGCTGCCCGGATCATTTGCCCTGTTGGCCAAGCCCGCTTTTGAACGTGCTATAATGCCGGTAAACAGGTCGGCATCTTTACGGGGCTCGGTTACATAGCCGTATAATAGCTCCAAAGCTGTTTCCAGGTCTTTTGGCGTGGCGCTGCCGTTAATACCCTGTGAACGCTCGCTGATGTACGGACTAACGCCCAATTGCTTGCCTGTAAGGTATTTTTCTAACTGGGTTGGATTGTAGTTACCCACACCAAATGACGATACCATACCGCTGGCATTTGATGCCGATTGGTAATCTGCATCGCTGTACAACGAAGTACCACCGGGTGCCGAGCCTGCAAACAGTATCTCATTATCTTTAAAATCGGTTGGTTTAAGTATAACTTTTATGCCATTGCTTAAGGTTAACGTAGTAGTACCTAAAGCCGCATCCTTGGTTTCAGATACAATTTTACCGGCGGTTGGCTGTGCAGTTAGCAAAGGCTGTTTGCTCACTTCATCATTGTACGCGGTAAGGTTTTCGGCTTCCACAGCTGCTATCCAGCTGTTAACCGTAGCTTCTGATGGTAGGGTGGCTTTATCTTTTTCGGGTGCCAGCAATAACACATCGCGGTTAGTGGTTTTTATGGCCGATTTGCTCAGCATATTCACTTCGCTTAGGTTGATGCCCGGCAGGTCGTTTTTAACGAGGTTATACTCATAGCTGATACCCGGTGCGGCTGTACCCTTTAAAAAGTATTGCAGGTATTCGTTCACGTAGCTATCAGAGTTGGTTTTGTTCTTTTCTTTTAAAGAAGCATCCATATCGCTCAGGTAGCTTGTTTTAGCCCTGTCAAGTTCGGTTTGGGTAAAGCCAAAGCGCCTAACTTTTTCAGATTCGCGCCAGGTGGCTTTAAAGCCGCTTTCCAGTTCGCCGGGTTTGGCAACTACAAACAAACTGTAGTTATCAAGTCCGCCTAAAAATTCGCCTAAATCGGCACCACCCTGTATAAACGGAGGGTTTGCCTGGCGCTGTAATTCGGCATAGCGGGCACCAATCATTCTTTTAAATAACTCGCGGATGATGCTCTGGCGATAATCTGCAGCGGTGATAAGGTTTAATGCCGGTTGTTTGATCATTACCTGTGCAACGGTAACGGTCATTTCCTTATCGGTTACAGCAATAAACTGGTTTTTACCGGTAAGCGGAATGGTATATTTTGTACGCGGCTTTTCGTTGGCCGGGTTTTTAAGATCACCAAATTTGGCTTTGATGGTTTTCTCCATCTCGTTTACATCAATATCGCCCACTACGATAAGCGCCTGCAGATCCGGGCGGTACCAATCATGGTAATAACGGTTGATAGCCTCGGGTTTAAAATTGTTCAGTACTTCATCGGTACCGATAGGCAAACGCAGCGAATAGCGCGAATGGTTAAGGATAACCGGGAAATACTCGCGCATCATACGTTCCTGCGCGCCTTTGCCCAGGCGTTTTTCTTCCAGTACTACGCCGCGTTCCTTGTTTATTTCTGTAGGATCGAGCGTTGCGCCATGTGCCCAATCGCGCATGATCTGGATACCGTTTTTCAGAATCTCCGGATTATCTGACGGGATTGGCAACTGATAAACCGTTTCGTCGAAACTGGTGTAAGCATTTAAGTCGGCACCAAAACGTACGCCCGATTTTTGAAGGTAGTTCACCAGTTCATTTTTGGGGAAGTGGGTTGTACCGTTAAAGCTCATGTGCTCCATAAAGTGAGCAAGCCCGCGCTGCGTATCATCTTCCAATACCGAACCTACTTTGTTGGCCAGGTAAAAGGTAACACGTTTTTTGGGCTCCTCGTTATGCCTTATGTAGTAGGTAAAGCCGTTGGGCAGCTTTCCCGTACGCACCTCGGCATCAAGGGGCAATGCTTTTACGCCTGCTACCTTAGCAGGCTTTGTTTTGGCAACCTGCGCGGCTACGTGGTTGGCCGAAAACGACCATGATAGGGCAAGGCCCAATCCGGTAAGTAAAATTTTATTTCCTATATTTTTCATCGTTTTAAATAAACCTAAAGATATAAAATCCCCGGTGTTAAAAAAGAGCCGACATAGCGCCGGCTCCCCATAATTAACTAAACTGAACTTACACTGCTAATTAAAGCTTCTTTGGCCTCACCTAAATCCTCTCCAAAGGAGAGGACTTTACTGTGCTCTCTATTTTCCTGTATTGGGCTGTAAAGTGGTAGGGAGGGGTCTATTCGCCTTGTTTGTGCAGCACCCCTCCCTACACCCTCCCGTTGGGAGGGAATCGCACATTCCCCCCTCCACTTCTATATACTTATTATTTATCAAATACCTTTTTCAACTCTCCATCCAACGTTGTGGCTTCGGGGTTAATGGTTTGTACAGTGCCATTGGCGTTAAGCAGTATGGCAAAGGGTACCGATTGAATACCCAGCTGCTCCATAGCAACGGATATATCTTTGCCCGCCTCATACTTATCAATAAGCTGCTGCCAGGGCATGGCTTCCTTTTGCATAGCGTTTTTCCAGGCCTTGTCGTTTTGGTCGATGGACACGCTTACAATTTCAAACCCCTTATCGTGGTATTTTTTGTACAGCTCTTTAAGATGCGGAATAGATGCCCGGCATGGCATGCACCATGATGCCCAAAAATCAATAAGTACGGCCCTGCCTTTCAGGAATGATAATTTCAGGGGTTTTCCATCGGCCGTTTGCATGATAATTTCGGGCAGGGATTTTCCTGCCGCGAGATTGGGATTTTGCAATACGGTATCTGCCTGGGTAATAGCCTTACTTACAACTGCGGCTTTGCAATTACTTACAGCTGCAAACGCAATAAGCAAGCCCAGTACCAGGCTTTTTTTTATGCCGATGTTTATTGAACCGTTCCTCATAAAACTTTAAGCTCCACTATTTTTCTTTTAGGCGGATAACATTTGTTGTTGTCGCAAACCTGGTAGTACAATCCGCATTTAATTACCGAACCGGGGGTTAATGCTGATGTATCTACGTCGGTTTTAAAGTTGGCTTTATCTTCCCAAACATACATCCCCTCGCCGCCAGTAAAAGGTATCCCTGCCGAACTTTGCCACTCCGCATCTTTCCCGGTACCGGCAGGCATTTCAAGAATGGCCTGCGTTTGTATGAACGGACTGTTTTGCGGCACAAAGGCGTAAATATGCCAGCCCTTTAAAATGGTAGCATCAACAACAACCTGTTTTTTGCCGGCAGTAGCGCCATCAACCAATCGTGCCGTTACCACAACCGGATCGGCCGTGGTGGGTACTGCCGCCCCCGCCATATTTGTTGCTACGGGCGAAACCGTTTTTACTGCAGCAGTGGTGTTTTTATACGTATTCACTATAAATTTAAAGCCGCCTGCTTCGGTATAAAACAGGTTAGTCTTGTTTTTGGTTAGCCAGTTGCGCCACTCGGCAGCAGTGTTGAATTTTTCGGTAGTGTAGCGCTCCAGTACGCGCTGGGCCAAAGCTGCATCTTCATTCTTCTCCAGCAGTTGGATGCATTTCTCTAATAATTCTACCTTACGGTTAGAGATGCCTAACTTTTTTGCATCGGTATCAAGCTGTAACGAATAAGCGTCGGCAGGATAAAAATATTCATAGTTATCGCGGTAGTATTTGTGGTACTGCTTGGTATCATTGCCAAACTTTTCAAACATATCCTTACCGGCCCAGGTTTTCAGATAGTCGTCAAAGCTTTCCATATCATTGGTAACGGGCATTTTCAGGAACATTTCGTTGCCCCTGCCTATGTCCTCACCTTTTGCCTTGCGATCTTTAAGGTCCTGCTGCATTTTCAATAAACGCGCGTTGCCTTCGCGACGGGAAATAATCGCTTTTTCATACAAAGCCTTATCCGTACGGAAGATCATTTCATTGGCATACTCGCGGTTCTCAATCTGCACTTTTTTTACGATAGGCAGCATGTGATCGAACTTTTTGATGTAGCAAACCGTGTTTACGAATACATCCTTAGCCTCATCGGTCATGTAATACGGCGAAGCCGAGAAACCCCACATAAAGTAGTTGCCCTGCCTGCCCAAAGCCACGGCCTCGGCATTTTTAAGGCATACACCACCAGAGATAGCCTCGGCATCCGGCGAATCGTTAAAGCCTTCGCCATGCGCAACCATGCCAATAATGTATTTATCCTTAAACGCGGGATCTTCCTTTACCACCTTCCACATAGGCATTTCTTTTGGTGTTTTGGCACCTTGCCAGCCGTTAAAGAACGAACCGGGCGTAGGCCTGGTGACCATAGTAAGCTTTACCTTGTTGGGTGCGTTAAAAATTTCATGTTTGGTGTTGATGTTCAGCGCATCGTCTTCCAGACACTGGCAATACCAATCAAATTTTAAGCCGATGGGTAAACCTACAAGCGGCGCCATGGCGTGCATGAGTATCATGGGGCGATCAAAATCGGCAGGGAGTTTTACCGGCCCGGCATCCATAATGGTAACATCCACGTTGTTTGACATGGATGGCTGGTAATCCCGTACGTCAACCACTTCCACCTTATCAAACCGTTCTTCCAAAAAAGCCTTAAAATCGGCCATTCGGGTTTTGTAAACCTTTTCAACCGCCGGGACAGATGTACTGTAATACACCACATTGGCGGGCATAGGTTTAGCAGCATCGTAACCTACATATAATACCTTCAGCGGTATTTTGGCTGCGCCGTTTAATGTGCTGCCAAATGCTAATGTGCAGGCAAACAGCAACAGCAAAATAGAAACTATCCTTTTCATACGATGATTAGTTTTTCATTATTTCGGCCAGCTTCTGGTTAAGCGACTCGTCCCTTAATGTGTTGCCGATGATCTTTCCATCGCGATCAAGCAAAAAGCTTTGCGGTACGGCCCTTACGCCGTATAACCGGCCAACTTCATTGTTCCAACCTTTCAAATCGGATACGTGGATCCACGGCAGACCGTCTTTTGCTATAGCATCCAGCCATTTTGCCTTATCACTATCAAGCGATACAGATATAATCTCGAAGCCTTTATCTTTATACAACTGGTATTGTTTTACCAGGTTAGGATTGCCTGCGCGGCAAGGAGCGCACCATGATGCCCAAAACTCAACTAAAACATATTTACCTTTTAAGCTGGCTAATGATACCGGCTTACCGTTCACATCGTTTTGGGTAAAGGCCGGGGCTTGTACACCTACACCGGTTGTGGTGGCGGCGGTTATGCGCTGGGCCAGTTCTTTACCAAAATCATTATTACGCAAAGCTGGGTTCAGCGCGTTGAAGATGGGCTGGATCTTGGCCACATCAACCTTGGTACCTGCCGACTCGGACAGGGCCACAACCGCGAAGAATGAATTAGGATTGTTTTTGGCAAACTCCAATTGTTTAAGGCTGCGGTTTGCAATATTCTGACGATAGCGCGCATCTACCGCTTTCGTATAAGCGGTATCTTTTTGCTGCTCGGGGGTTCCGCTGTTAAAATCGGCATTTACGGCTTTGGTAAGGTCCATAATTGTACCGCCAATTTGTTTGTTATAGGCCACAAACTCATCGTAAACCTTTGATCCGGTAACCTTGGCATTGCTCAATGAATCGGCAGAAGTAATCTGTATTTTCTCTCTACCGAAGAAAAAATAGATAACATCATTACCAGGCGCATAAATAGCGTGGGGTTTGCCCTGGCCGGTGTGGTCAAAAGCCATGCGGCTGGTAACATTGCCGCTGATGGTGCCCGAGAATTTAAACACCCCGTTAACCACCAGTGCCGAATCTTCATGGCTTGCGCCATTATCCATATAATCAAAGTATACTTTGGCGGGTGTGCCTATAGTCCCTATTTTACCGGTTATAGTAAAGTTTGGCGCTTGTGCCGATGCCAGGAACGGAGCCAAAGCAGCCAGTATTAATAATTTAAATTTCATAATTCCTTTTTTTAGGATGTGGTTATTGCTATGAGTACGATTACCGCCCAATAGCCCATGTTCAATTAATATTTAATGTTTGGAAACTCTTTTTGGGCAGTTTTAAATTGTGCTTCCCATTCGGCGGGCCAGCCAAAAGCCAGGGTTGCCTGCTCTTTAAGGTTAACCCCTGCTGCGCCGCTCCAAAAATGTACAAACTCGCCCCAGTTTAAATCGCGGGTAAATTCGTGGCGGTTGTTTTTTGGGAAGTTGACTGCCAGCAGTTCGAAGTATTTATTGAGCACCGCAGCTTTGCCATGATCTTTATAAATTGGATAGAACCAATTCTTGAACCATTGGCTGCCCGCACGCGGAAAATCATCCCGCTGGGTTTGCATTTGTTCGTAAACCTTTGCGGCTTCATCTTCGCGGCCAATATTCATCAGCACATCGTAATTGAATATCTCCATGAACTTACTGTCGCCCCAAAGCGCATCCGACGGTGAACCTTTAACATTATGACTGGCACCGCTTACAATGTGGCCCATCTCATGAATAGGCATGCCTATTTGCTCGCCATAAGGTTTTTCCCAGTTGCCCAGGCCGCAATCAATAGTGTTACGGTGGTCATGACTGGCATCAAAGTACGATGCCGGGTGACCGCCGCCATACCTTCCCTGGTGAAATATAGTGTACAACCTTGTGGAATCGCCAAAGGTGCCATAGGTACGCTTTACATAGCCCCAGGCATCAGATATGGTTTTAAAAGGCCAGGTAACCGATTTATCAACATCCTTATCGTAATATACCGCCACATTATCATCATAATACACCAGCGATACGGTTAGCTTATGTTCAAACCAATGTTCCTTCCATTTTTTTGGCGGATCACCGGCCTGGGTACCTGTTTGTAAACATTTACCGTAGTAAAAGGAGAATGATATAGCTATCAAACTCCATACTAACACCTTGGTTGTTGTTGTTTTGTTCATGTTGTTTTAGCCTCCCGGCCTTAGTAATTGTATTTAACGTTTGGAAAATCTTCCTGGGCGTTTTTAAGCTGCTGCTCCCTTTCCATGCTCCAGCCAAATGCTATGGTTGCCTGGTCTTTAAGGTTTACACCTGCCGCACCGCTCCAAAAATGTACAAACTCGCCAAAGTTGATATCCCTTGTGTATTCAAAGCCACCGGTAATGGGTCTTTTGGGGAAGTTTTCCGATAGCAATTTAAAGTATTTACTTAACACTACGCCACCACCATGCTGGTGATAAATTGGATAAAACCAGTTGATGAACCAGCGCACATTAGGATAAATTTTACCCGGGAACGGAGCGTTAGGGTCTTGAGCCTCCATTTCCTGGTAAAGCTTGGCGGCATCATCCGGTCGGTTGATGTTCAACAGTACGTCATAAATGAAGATCTCCATGAACTTGCTGTCGCCCCATTGATAGTCAGACGGGGAACCTTTAACGCCATTGTTGGCACCGCATACAATGTGGCCAATCTCATGAATAGGTACACCGATGTTTGCATAGCTGTTATCTTTCCAGCTGGTTGCGCCAACATCAAGCACGTTACGGTAATCATGACTGGCATCAAAGTACGATGCCGGGTGGCCTTCGCCTTCATACAAGCCCTGGTGCATGATCACGTAAAGCCGTGTCGAATCGCCAAAGGCGCCGTAGTTTTTCTTTACGTATTGCCAAACCTGGGTAAACAGGGTATCAGGCCAGGTAATGTTGGCATCAACCTTTTCATCATGGTAAATGGCTACATCCTGGTTGTAAAAATCTCTTTTCAAAAACGAATCGTGCTCAAACCAATGTTCCTGCCATGTTGCGGGCGGCGGTCCGCCATATTTTATGGCGGGTGTGGTATTGTTGTTTTTTTTGCATGCGCTAAATATTGCCATAACCAACAGGCAGGCAATGAGGCTCATATTTTTAAAACTTTTCATTTGCGTAGGTTTAGTTGGTGTATTTTACGTTAGGAAAATCAATTTTGGCCTGGTTAAACTCCTGCTCCCATTCATCCGGCCAGCCAAAGGCAATTGTTGCCTGCGCTTTAAGGTTTACACCGGCCGCACCGCTCCAAAAGTGAATGAACTCACCGTAATTTAAATTGCGGGTGTACTGGTAACCATGTGCGTTTTTTACTTTGGGAAAATTATCTGCCAGCAGCTGAAAGTATTTATTAAGCACCGCTGCATGACCATATTTTGAATAGATAGGGTAAAACCAGTTTTTAAACCACTGGCTGCCGGCAACCGGGAACGTATCTGTTTGGGTTTGCATTTCATCGTAAACACGGGCAGCTTCATCTTCGCGGCCAATGTTCATCATCACATCATAGTTGTAGATCTCCATGAACTTGCTGTCGCCCCACAAAACATCAGATGGCGAGCCTTGTACACCGTGACTTGCACCGCATACAATATGACCTGTTTCGTGAATGGGAACGCCAATTTTTTCGCCTGTTGGCAGGTTCCAGCTATCTAAACCGCAATCAATGGTATTGCGGTAGTCATGGCTTTCGTCGAAGTAAGACGCGGGGTGACCGCCGCCCAGTTTGCCCTGGTGAAAAATAACGTACAGACGCGTTGAATCGCCAAAGGCACCGTAGGTTTTCTTTACATAGCTCCAAACCTTGCTCATGGTTTCAAATGGCCATGTTACCGATTTTGTTACATCGTCATCTTCATAAAAGGCAACGTTTTGGTCAAAATAAACACGATTTACCAGCAAATCATGCTGAAACCAATGTTCTTGCCAGGTTTTAGGCGGTGCACCGGGAGGGTCGGTAACGGGGCCTGCTGTTTTTGATTTTTTGCACGATAAGCCCCCGGCTGCTACTATTACGGTAACAGCTAAAATTATTTTCTGTATGAATTTCATGTGGTTACTGTTTTTTTATTTCCTGATAATTATATCAACCGGAGCACCGGGAATGCCGTTTATTGTATTGGTGATAACACCGTTTTTACCTACGCTTACATCCAGGGTGATCACGCTGCCGTCTACACCGGCGGTAAGTGTATTGCCATCCTGGCTTAACTGCAGCATGGTTACTTTTTTGCCGCCAAAATTGGCATCAAGCACGCGCAGATCTTCATTAACCGGGTTATAGCGGTATATTTTATCGTTTGAGGTAAAGTAGAAGATATCAACCGCAGAGCGCTGCCATTTTGTATCGGCCATTACCAGCGACGAACCTTTGAACACGCGCTTGTAAATGGTTTCTATTTTACGCTGGTTGTAATCCATCATGTTTACGTTGAAGGATAGTTCAAATATGCCGCCGCCGTCTGTCGCTCTAAAAAACGCGTAGGAAATACCGGGGATGGCCTGCATATACACAATATCGCTTGTGCCGATGTTTTTTGGGTCGAATGCGTTTTTGCCGGTAACCGTATAATCGGAACCCATGTAGTTACCGCCGCCATCAAATGATATAAAAGCCTGGGCAACAGGATCAAACCCAAAATAAAATGCCGGTGCACGGGTAAAGAATTTTGAAAGGGTATATGTGCCCGACTGGAAGTTGGAAAACTTACCAAAATCTGGTGCAAATGGCGCGGTTGATGTTATACTGATGTACAGTTTACCATTAATAACCGCTGTTGGCGTACCCATTGATGCTTCAAAACTACCCGGAACAATTACGGCCGGCGGACTAAAGAACTGCTCATTAAAATACTTTTTCCTGAGCATGGTGCTACCGTCAATTATTACGCTGTTTTTACCCGGCTCGTCGCAAATTACCCAGTAATCTTCAACGGTGTTGGGCTGGTAAGCCAGTGGTTTGGCAAATAGCTGCAAGGGATTGTTGGGCAGGTTTTCGCCGTTAAGTGTGGCATACAGGTCGCTCAGTATGGTTTTATTATCTGGCTTAATAAATGAAAGCTTTGTGATACCGTTTTGAATACTCAATACCGTTTTACCGGTTGAAAACTGGGTACCGCCCTGTATTTTAAAATTGTAAAAATACTTAATACTGTTACGGTTATCGGTAATGGTTAATTTTGCCGTACGCAGTTTTGGGGCAAGGTTATAAACTATTTTAAGCGGATAGCCATCGTAGCTTGCTTCCCTTGCTTCTTCATCAACCAAAATATCCCAATGGAAAGAAAGATCCTTATAAGGATCGGCACCTTCCAAAGCCACGTAGGGCCTTATGGTAAGGGTATCCCCTACCAGCGCATTCACTGTCGACCCTTCGAAATTATCAAGAACGGGTTCAGAAGGGGCGTTGTATTTATAATTACCCAGATCCTTTTTACACGAGTAAACGGAAAGGATAAGTAACATATATATGAAAATCGATTTAAATTTCATGATCGTAATTTTACGGGGGTTTATATTAATATCTGGTTCCCACTCTCGTCAATAAACACGTACTTATCTGCCGCCTTAAAGTATTGCAGCAAATATTTTTTGGTAGGCGCGTTTATGTTATAAAAATCATAATCCACCCCGTTGGCCCTTTTTGTAAGCACATAACCCTTATCCGGATTTTCCTTAACCCAATCAAACGGATAGGTTAAAAACACCCTGAAATTCTGGATATAATAAAGCGTACGCGGAATTTCCATATACCAATCTGGCGATGAGCCGGGGATAACCAGGTCAATAGTGCCCGATGAGATCAGGAACAGCTGGTGCTTGGTACGGCTGTAGGCCCCTAAATCGCCCCAGTATTTCCACCATTCCGGTTCTTCCAGGCGGTTTGAAAACGTGATGGTTTTGCTGCGGATACCGCCGGGCAGACTGCTGCCGAAATCTTCGCCGCCAGATACACGTACCGATAACGTAACCGATTTACTGGTTAAACCCGTATCAATATTTTTAATAATAACCGGCACATGCGTAGTACCCGAATCTGCGGGCATTATGTAAAAAGGTTTAAGTGGTTCGTAGTGCAGCGCGCGGGTGGCGGTGGTGCCGCCCAGGTCAACATCCAGGGCAAATTTCCTGTCGTGGTTAACCCTGTTTCCTGAAATGATTACCGGGATCCAGATGGTATCCCTGTCAATACCCGGATTGTAGGCAAATGAGAATACAATGTTATCGGTATTTTTGTAGTTGAGGTAAATATTATCCGCAGAATTGTAAGTAAGCTTACTATCCTTTTTACAGCCGAACATTGCAGCGCAAATAATAAAGACAAATAATAAATTTCTTTTCATTTTAGTTGCTATTAGTTGTTTCTGTAAGCCTGTTCGTCTACCGGTAACGGGAATACGAATATTGAATTTGACGCCGGTTGAGATTGGGTTAAGGAGATAGTAACACTGTGGTTTAAGCGTTTGTACATGTAAAACATCTGGCTTTCACCGTAAAACTCCTTTCGTGCTTCCTTTAACAGCAGGTTAATAAAATCGTCTTTACCTGTTAAATCTCCGGGAGTAACATTATTGCCAATGTTACGGGCCATGCGTACCGTATTAAAGTAATCAAGCGCCTTTGCAGGGTCGGTATCAAAAGTGGCTTCGGCGGCTATATAATACATTTCGCTCAGGCGGATGGCCGGGGCTACCAGGGGATGCAGGTTAACAAGTGGAAGCTCATTTTTAACATACTTTTGCAAAACTGCCCTGTCTGGCCCGCCGGTTACTGCCGCGGTAGATACAAACCATTGCTTTAACCGCAAATCATCGGCGCCAGACTGTGCTTTTTCGTAAATATCATTTACCTGGTCTACCGTACCACTGTATTGCGGCGCAGTATTGCTGAACAGCGCCTGTAACTGGCTATTGATATCCTTGGTATCAACAAACCAGCAGGATACCAATTCTTTATAGAAAATTCGATCCTTTTTAGTGATATCTGTTTGAATGATATCATCCTTGTTGGTGAAGGGGAATTTTTTTGAATCGATAACTTCCAGCGCGTTGGTAAGGCTGTTGGTAAGGTCGTTTTTATACAGGTAAACCCTGGCCAGCTCGCCGCATACCGAATAGTAATTCATACGGTGACGCCTGTTTTGCATAAACAGATCGGTGCTGGAGGTTTCGGTACTTGTAACATCGCCCGGGTAACCTACCACATAGCTTGATGAGATAATGGGATCGGCCTTTTTTAATAAAACCTTCGCCGCGTTTAAATCGGTCAGGATCTTATCAAGCGCACCGCTTACGGTTGAAAACGGCGTGCTGGTTGTGCCTATTGTGGTTACATAAGGGATGCCCTTTGCATTTGGCCCCGCTTTAAATGAGGTTGCAAACATGCGCAGCAAATCAAAATGCAGGTAGGCCCTAACAGTTAGGGTTTCGCCCTTTATCAGCTCATAATTGGTGCCGGTAAATAAGCTTTTCTTATCGTCAATGGCGGTAAGTATGTAGTTACAATTGGCAATGGCCCTGTAACATGATGCCCATATATCGTTATTCTTAGCAATTACAGCCGGTTGTGTATAATCAAAATTGGCTATCATTTGCGAGGTTACATCGCTGCCAAACTGGTAGTTTTGGGCAAGGATATCCAGGTTGCTGAACGTTAGGTTACCGCCGTAAAGCGACCGCGACGCGCAAGCCGTATAAATCCCGTTAAGTGCCTCCTTAAAACCCTGCTCGGTTTTAAACAGTTCATCCCTGTCAATCTGCGATTCGGGTTTTACATCCAAAAACTTTTTGCATGATGTAAATGCCATTATCACCGCTATTATGTATATGTATTTCTTCATTTCAGTAATTGTTAAAATGTAGCTGTTAATGAACATGTTAAACTGCGGGCGTATGGATATTGGATCCCCCGCTCAATTTCAATGCTCGAAGCCCTGAAAATATCATTGGCCGTTATACCCGCCCTTAAAGTGCGCATGCCCAGTTTTTGCGCAACGCTTTTCTTCAGATCGTATGACAGGTACACTGATTTAAGCTCAACCAGGTTTACCTTTTGCACAAAGCGCGAAGAGGCAAACGAGGTGCCCAGATCGGCAATATTCTTGTAAAAAGTAACATCGCCGGGTTGTTTCCAGCGTTGGTCAAGCGCGCGGCTATCTACGTTAAAACGCGGATCGGCGTTCTCCACCCTGTCAACCAGGGTTTGGTTATAGGTTTCGCCGCCAAGCTGGTAATGGAAGCTAAAGCTTAATAAAAACTGCTTGTAGGTTACGCTGCTGCCAAAAAAGCCTTCAACTTTGGGTGTTTCATCGCCAACGGGCTGGGTATCGGCTATGTCATAAACGTAGGTTAATGAGCCGTCCCTTTTTATAAAGATCTCTTTACCGTTTTCAGGATCGATGCCTTTTGATTTTACCGCGTAAATGGTATTTAATGACTGGCCCTCGTTAAAGCGCAGCAATGGTCTGCCCTGTGCGTTATTATCCGGGTTTGATTGGTAATCATCAACACTTTGATTGTATGATTTCAGCGAGTTTGAAATTTTAACAATGGTGTTTTTATTATGTGCCAGGTTACCAGTAAAATTCACATTCAGATCCTTGCTTTTGTAAGCGTTTACAACCACATAAAGCTCGTAACCGTTATTGCTCATATCGCCCAGATTTTCCTTATAGGTGGTGTAACCTGTTGATGGCGCTATATTAATATCGGTAAGCAGGCCTTTGGTAAGCTTGTGGTAGTAACGTGGGTTAATAAGCACACGATCATTAAACAAGCCCATATCCAGGCCATAATCATACTCGGTAGTTTTTTGCCATTTAAGGTTTTCGTTACCATAACCGTTAACCAAAGCGCCAATACCTGTTGAGTACCAGTTTGATGTTTGGTAGGTATAAGTTGTTTTTGACAAATACGGCGGAAAATCAACTGAACCGGTTAAACCTGCCGTGGCTGTTAATTTAAACCTTGATATGGCCGGGAAATTTTCGTGCATAAAGCTTTCATTATGCAAATTCCAGCCTATACCACCGGCCCAGAAAGGCGCGAAACGCTGGTTGGCACCAAATGACGATGAACCATCCAAACGGAAAGATGCATCAAGCAGATACCTGTTTTTGAAAGCGTAACTGGTATTAAAAAACGTACCCACCAACCTGCTGTTAGATACGTCGCCGCCCGGGGCCGAATCTGGTGTATAGGTACGGGCAAAACCAATGTTGGTAAACTTATCGTTAGAAAAACCTCTGGCCTGGAATGATTTATAATCGCTTTTTGATGATGTTACGTTAGATCCGAACACGGCGTTAACCGAGTTATCGCCAATTTGCTTGTTGTAAACAAACCTGATGTTACCATCAAACGAAAGTGAGTTTGATGCTGTGTACGTGTAGCTTCCCCTGTTTTGGATATCGGCAGTTGGGCCGTTAAAAAAAGAGTTGCTGAATGGCGATACAAATGTATCGGCAGTGCTTTTGCTGTCGTTAACGCTGATTAAACCTATCAGGCGTAAAGCAGGGGTAAGTTTCCAGTCGATAGAAAAGTTATCCAGCACTTCCAGGTAGCCCGATTTATCAAAGTTACCCAAACCGGCTTCAAACAACGGGTTGTACACCGGGATTGATTTATACTGGGCCGCGCCGCTCTGGTGGGTATCAACCTTCCAGTTGGCAACCTCGCGCAGGATGTTGCCGCTGTCATCCCTTATAGGATAATACGGGTTCATAGCTACGTAATCGGCAAAGTTGCCGTATTTTGAATTTACGCCATCAACCTGGGTAACGGTTACTTCGTTTTTAAATAACAGGTTGCGGGTTGGGTTGTAATTAAAATTCATGCCGCCACTGTACCTGTTGCGGGTTGAGCCTTTCATTACACCCGGCGTGTTTTGGTAACGCAGGTTAACACCATACCTGAACGTGGTATCGCCACCCTCGGCATACAGGGAATGCGCGTGACCAAATGTGTTGCGCAATGGCTGCGACAACCAATAGGTATTTACGCCGCTCACCACGTTTTTTAATTTACTGTAATATTGCTGATCCAGCTCGTCCTGTGTGTTTGCAGTATTATTAACCGCACTGTACAGGCCTGCCAGTTTTTCGTACTGCAGCTTATCTTTGGCATTAAGTACGTGATAATCGGTTAGGTCGGGTGCGGTAACAGTTAAATCGTAGTTGTATTGTACTTGCAGTTTACCAGCTATAGGGGCTTTGGTGGTAATAACAATAACCCCGTTTGCTGCCCTTGAACCGTAAACAGCCGTTGCAGCGGCATCCTTTAAAATGGTAATACTGGCTATCCTGTTAATATCCAGATCGGTTACCTTTTGCAGCGAAACCGAAAAACCATCCAGCATAAATATGGGCAGATTGTACGAGCTGGAAAGATTATTCCTGTCGATGATATCGCCGTTGATAGATGGCAGCGTGGTAGAGCCGCGCACGTTTATTTTGGGCATGGCATTAGGATCAGACCCCAAAAGGTTATTCTGATCTATCCTGAACGATGGATCAAAAGTGGCCAAACTCTGGATCAGGTTATTGGGGTTTACCCTTTTCAGGTCATCGCCTTTTACAATAATGGCGCTACCTGTATAGTTATCCTTTTTAATAACCTGGTAACCGGTTACCACAACATCGCCAATGGCATTAACCTGCGGCGATAGCTTTACCACTATGGGCTTGCCATCAACCTTAACTTCCTTTGGCTTATAACCTATAAAACTAAAAACCAAAACATCGCCTATATCGGCAGATACAACAAAATCGCCGGTTGCATTTGTTTGGCCTATGAAGCCTTTGCTGTTTTTCAGGGAGATGTTTACGCCGGGTATGGCGGCCTTATCAACCGAGTCTATTACCTTACCGGTTATAAACTGTTTGTTCATAACGGCGTTAACGGCCGATATTACATCATCTTCGGGCGCCTTGTTACGTATTACAATTGTTTTATCAACAATGTTATAGGTAAGGTTGTAGTTTTTAAGGCAGGTGGTTAGCGCTTCTTCAAGCGATACGTCCTTCAGATCAATATTAAGGGTTTTGCCGCTTAAATTTACTTTTCCGCTGTAGAAAAACAAATACCCGGTTTGTTGTTTGATATTCTTGAAAACAGATTCAAGGTTCGTATTTTTCTTAGAGATACTAACCGTTTGCGAATAGGTTGCGGCCGACAAATGCATGGCGCCGACAAGTAATAATATCGTAGTGATTTTCAACACTAAAAGGAATTTATACTTTACCGCCCGTATTGCGCATACGGCATTGTAAAGAAAAGTTAATTTCATACTTTTGAGTAAGATGGGTTAATAATACGCAGCATGCCTTCAACATTGTGCTGCTGACCTTTTTAAGGCTGGAAGCGGTGAGAGGCTTCCGGCTTTTTTTGTCGCTAATATGTGGGGAGAATCTATCGTAGCTGTCTGATCATATCAATAGTTTAGTTTTAGGGTTTTCAATGTTTAGTTAATTAATTGGGTGGTATGATAAGGTACAGGGCTAATAGCGGGTTGTTATTTGGCTGAGGATACTTTTACCGTTTTTCCTTCAACCTCAAATTTTACATTATTGAGTTCCAAAATCCTGAAGATGCCGCCGAGGCTGCTGTTCCTGGAAATTTCTCCATAGTATTTTTCTTTGGGCAGGTTATCGCCATAAACCACATCAATGTTGTACCAGCGGCAAACCTGGCGCATTACTGAGCGGATATCGTCGCCGGCAAAAGAAAACACACCATTTTTCCAGGCGGTTTCTTTATCTACATCAACCTGGTGTTTGGCAATAGCGCCCTCCCCTGTTTGGTTAACCTCGGTTTGCTGTCCTGGTGCTATAATACTGGTATTGGCCCCGGCAGTAATTTTTACAGCGCCTTCAAGCAGGGTGGTTTTTATGGTGCTTTCGTCGGCATAGGCATTAACATTAAAATGGGTGCCCAATACTTGTATAAGCTGCACGCCAGATTTTACCCTGAATGGCATTGCCGGATTTTTGGTTACCTCAAAATAGGCCTCGCCGTTAAGAGTAACCATGCGCTCGTTCCCTTTAAACAAAGTTGGATAGCTTAATGACGATGCCGCATTAAGCCATACCTGGGTACCATCGGGCAGGATAACTTTATACTGGCCGCCCTTTGGGGTGCTTATGGTATTTTGAAATGCCTCATCGCTGCCGGTGTTCCTGGCAGCCTGGTAAACTATTTGGCCATCGGCGGTTTTGGTAATGGTGATGCCGGCTTGTTTGGCAATTTCGCCTTTGGTGGCATCATCAAGTGCTATACGTTTGCCGTTGGCGAGGGTTAACATGGCTTTGTTGGAGCCCGGCACTATTCCTTTATATTCATTGGCTGCCAATTGCTGCTTATTGTTTTTACGTACCAGCAAAAAGCCGCCAATGGTAAGGCTGATTAAAATTAAAGCCGCAGCCGCGTATTTTACCCACGCAAAGCGTAAACTGGTAACAATAGCCGGGGCGCGCGGAGTTATACGCTTATCAACAGCAAGCTTTATGCTATCCTTTAATTGCAGATAGCTTTCTTCATTTTCATCGGTGATCAGATCTTCACTAAGTTCAAACGTGTTATAGTATGTTTCCAGGAAGTTTATTTCCTCTTTAGTTGCTGTACCCAGTCGGTATTTTGTTAAGATACCTACAAAGTACTCTTTTTGTAGTTCGTTCATTATAGCCTATTATAACTACATGAGTCAAAAAAATTCAAATAGCCCACGCATTGTTAAACTTTTTTTAATATTTATTTAATAAAAAGGCAATAACAAACATTTAAGGCTGAAATTAACGTAACAAACAAGCGAAAAGAGTGAATAATCCATACTTTATAAGCAACATAGCTGCTTTAAGCAGTCCGACAGCTACTTGTTATAGAAAATAAACAGCAATTGTAATAAAATAAGCGACCGCCGGATAGTTGTGAGGGCTTTCCCCATCTGGTTGCGCACTGTTTTTGGCGATATTTGTAACTGATCGGCAATTTGCTGACTGGATAGACCTTCATTAAAGCGCATTTTAAAAATAATACGCTGCTGGGTGGGTAATGTTTCTATTAATTCGTTAAAAGCTTTCAAAAACTCGGCGTGCAGAATATTAGCATCTGCAAAACCAAGCGGACTTTCCAGTTCCTGGGCAGCATCGGGCAGGGCGGCGTACTTGCCTTCCTTTTCCATGTGTTTAAAAACTCCGTTACGGGCGGCAATTAATAAATAGGCCGGAAGATTTTCTATCGGTGTTTTGGTGCCCCTTATCCATAACTGTACAAAAACATCCTGGGCAATGTCCTGCGCGCGTTCGGCATCGTTAAGTCGTTTGTAGGCAGCGTTATACACCTGCTTCCAATATTTGTTGTACAAAATATCAAAAGCCAGCTTATTGCCTTCGCTTAGCTGCAGCAAAAGCCCGGCATCATCTGTACCATACAAATTATTCTGGATCATGGTGTTTTAATCTTTCTTTCAGATGCGCAGCACAAATCCGGCAAATAAAACAACATGGGATTTTTAAGTTTAATCAATAGCTTGCTCCCAAAACCAAAGATAATATTTTATAATTATTGTGGTATCGATTGTGTTACAGAAATTTTTAATTACAAATACAAGATTATAAGGCAGTTACATAAAACAAAACCCATAATCCGCAGAAAATGGTTGTTATTTTTACAATAATCGATAAAAGGTTTTATCATTTATGGAAATCGATGGGGTATTGAGGAGAACGCAATTATCGGCAATTCCCGTAGAGACGCAATATTTTGCAGCTCCCGCATGCAAATCACCTAACATAATCACCCACCTATAATCACTATATCAATCGCAGACCTTTATAACGGGAGACGCAAAATATTGCGTCTCTACATGAAAAGAACATGGTGATTCCCGTAGAGACGCATAATTGCGTCTCCCGCAAGCAAATCAATTACGTATAATCAGCGCAACCAATCGCAGACCTGCATGGTGGGAGACGCAAAATATTGAGTCTCTACATGAAAAAAACATGGTGATTCCCGTAGAGATGCATAATTGCGTCTCCCGCAAGCAAATCAATTACGTATAGTCAGCGCAACCAATCGCAGACCTGTATGGTGGGAGACGCAAAATATTGCGTCTCTACATGAAAAAAACGTGGTGATTCCCGTAGAGACGCATAATTGCGTCTCCCGCAAGCAAATCAATTACGTATAGTCAGCGCAACCAATCGCAGGCCTGTATGGTGGGAGACGCAAAATATTGAGTCTCTACATGAAAAAAAATGGTGATTCCCGTAGAGACGCATAATTGCGTCTCTACGGGGAAAGCCATCAATTTTTTATAATTTTATTTACCTCTTTTAAGTAAACACTCATGAACGTACAGGAAGTAATGTCCCAGCTGGAAGCATTCGGCAGCGAAAGCATCAAGAAAATACTGTTGAAACATGGCATAAAGGAACCTCTTTTTGGCGTAAAGGTAGAGCACCTGAAAACCATCCAAAAGAAAACCAAAACCGATTATCCCCTGGCTAAAGAACTTTACGCCACCGGCAATGCCGATGCCATGTACCTTGCAGGCCTCATAACCGACGATAAACAAATGACAAAAGCGGATCTGCAAACCTGGGTGCAGCAGGCAGTGTCAAACAACATAAGCGAATACACTGTTCCCTGGGTTGCGGCCGGCAGCAATTACGGTTTTGAACTGGCCCTTGAATGGATAGATAGCCCAGAACCGCACATTGCAGCAGCGGGATGGGCCACGCTTAGTAACCTGGCGGCCCTTAAACCCGATGATGAACTGGATATACCCGCGTTAAAGCAACTGCTGCAAAGGGCAGCGCAAAATATCCAGTCGGCAAGTGATAGGGTAAGGTATACTATGAATGGATTTTTAATTTCGGCAGGCGGTTATGTGGCTGCGCTTACCAGCGATGCTATTGCCACCGCCAAACAAATAGGTACCGTAACGGTAGAAAAAAACGGAACAGCCTGTAAAGTACCTTCTGCTGTTGAATACATAGCCAAAATGGAGGATAAGGGTCAAATAGGTAAAAAGAAGAAAACAGTAAAATGCTGAAGCGCCAGATGTTTACGCTTCCCATCCTGTAAACATCAATGCAAAATTTTAAACATTAGTTCCTTCATCAGTTCGCCATGCGGGGCGTTTGAGTCAACACCTTTGCTTTTCAGATCGTACTCGCGCAGGTAGCTGATAATTTGCATGGTTTTGGGATAGTTGTAGCTACGCCCGGCCAGCTCATAATCTTTTACAAAATAAGGGTTCACCCCCAACTCGCGCGCCAGGTTTTGCTGCGATTTATCCTTCACATAATGATAGGCCAGCACCTTACTGAAAAAGTTATTAAGGTTGCCCAGCACCAGCACAATGGGATTGGCCTTGGGGTTGGCCTCAAAATAATTGATGATCTGGTTTACCTTGTAGGCATCTTTTTTACCCAGCGCGGCTTGCAGCTCAAATACATTATACTCCTTGCTTATGCCAATATTATCATGAATGTGCTTAAGGGTAATTTCCTGCCCGGCGGCAACGTTCAGCATCAGCTTTTCAAGCTCGTTGGCAATTTTCGACAGATCGTTACCCAGGTACTCAGATAACATGGCCGATGCCTGTCCGTTTATTTTGTAACCTTTATCGCTGATGTAGCCCTCTATCCAGGCTGGTACCTTACTATCATACAACGGTGCCGATTCAAAGATCAGCCCGTTTTTATCAATTGCCTTGTAGGTTTTTTTCCTTTTATCAAACTTGCCGTACTTATAGCAAAAAACAAGTATGGTGCTGGGCAGCGGATTTTCAAGATAGCTCAGCAATGGGTCGATGCTTTTTTTATTATCATCATCCTTACCCCATTTCATATCCTGGGCTTCCTTTACCATCACTACCTGGTAATCAGACATCATGGGGTAGCGTTTGGCGGCGTTCAGCACGGCCATGATCTCGGTATCCTTGCCGTATACCACCGTTTGGTTAAAACCCTTCTCGGCATCCGACAGCAGGTTATGCTCAATATAATTACTCACCAGATCAATAAAATATGGTTCCTCGCCATGCAGCAGGTACAGGGGCTTGTACTTTTTATTTTTAAGATCCTTTATAATATCCGGAGCAGCCATTTTTTTAAGTCAAAATTTAAAAGTCAAAATTCAAAATGACTTTTGGGGTTTTAAGAAACGGTCTAAAAATGAAAGTTATTCATTGCCGTTGACTTTAGTCAACGGTATTAGAAAGCATTATCGAGGGCTTCAGCCCAATTATCCAGGTGGCATTTGGGCTAAAGCCCTCGTTTTCCAGTCATTGTTCCGTTGACTAAAGTCAACGGCAATGAATTTTATAGGATACTTAAATAGTCTGAATCAAATTTAGACAGCTTCTAACATTCAAAATTAAAAAAATAGGATTGAGAAACAGTGCCAATTGCATTTATGTTGAAAGTAATATTTCGATCCCTCGGATTTTTGAATTTTTACTTTTGAATTTTGAATTAAACCAAGGCATTAATCCTATTTTTGAATTTTTACTTTTGAATTTTGAATTAATAAAAATGCTCCAGCCGCTTAATCTCCCACCCTATCCTTTTAAAATAAGCGACGATAACGGGCAGCTTACCCTGTTTGATGAGATCCGTAAGAAGAATATCATCATTACGCCCGAAGAATGGGTACGGCAGCATTTTGTACAATACCTTATCAGGCAAAAGAACTATCCGCGCTCGCTTATAAGGCTTGAGGGTGGCCTAAAGCTCAACGGCCTGCAAAAGCGTACAGATATTGTTGTTTTTAACAGCGAAGGAAAAAGGATAATGATTGTGGAGTGCAAAGCACCATCGGTAGCTATTGATCAAAAAACTTTCGACCAGGTGGCGCGGTACAACATGGTGCACAAGGTATCGTTACTGGCGGTAAGCAACGGTCTGCAGCATTACTACTGCCACATTGATATTGAAAACAGAACCTATAATTTTATTGAAGATTTGCCCGTGTACAGCAAGCCCATTTAAACAAACTGCACCAGGTTGTGGATCTTCTCCAGCAGTTCATCAGGTTTAAACGGCTTTGATACATAATCGTTCATCCCGGCCTCATAAACCTTATCCTTTATATCAAACAGGGCCGAAGCCGTAAGCGCTATGATAGGCACAGCCGATTTTTTAGGATCGGCCATTTTCCTGATCTCTATGGTGGCATCAAAACCGTTCATTACCGGCATCTGAAGGTCCATCAGTATAATATCAAAATTACCGTACTGCATCAGTTCAACAGCACGCTCGCCGTTTTCGGCAATGGTAGGCACTATGCGCCATTTTGACAGCAGCTTCTTCATCAGCATAACATTTACCATATTATCCTCGGCAATAAGCACCTTTAATAACGACATTGAGTTTGATTCATCTTCCAGCACCGGCGCAGTATCCATAACCTCGGTGGCAACCCCGGTTGATACCTGGAACTCCATATTAAATGAAAACACCGATCCTTCGCCCGGCTTGCTGGCTACTTCCATGTGCAGGCCCTGCAAATCAAGCAGCCGTTTTACAATGGCCAGGCCCAAACCTGTACCACCGTACTGACGCGTGGTTGTTAATGATTCCTGCGTAAACGGCTCAAATATGGTATGAAGGTTACTGGCATCAATACCAATACCGGTATCCATTACCTCAAACTTAATGGTTACGGTATTGTGCCTGTCTTCTACCGTGTTAACCTTAACCCATACCATACCTCTTGCCGTAAACTTTATGGCATTGCTGATAAGGTTATAAATGATCTGCGTAATACGGGTAGGATCGCCAAACAGCACCTTATTTTTCAGGCACCTATCCATCTCCAGCCTAAAATCGAGGCCTTTTTCCTGGGCTTTTATAATTTGGCCGCCGCAAATATTGTTCATCAGGTCGATAAGGTTAAAGCGGGTACGCTCAAACACCACCTTACCCGATTCTATTTTGTTAAAATCGAGCACATCGTTTACAATGGCCAGCAGGTTATTAGCCGAAAACTTTAATACATCCAGGTTTTCCTTTTGATCGCTCCGCGGATTGCCCATGATGAGTAAATCGCTCATACCTATAACCGCGTTTAACGGCGTACGAATTTCATGCGACATGGTAGACAGGAACTCGGATTTGGCATGTGACGATTTTTCGGCCTTTTCAATAGCCATTTCCAGCTTGGAGTTAAGCTTTACCTGCTCACTGGCACTTTCCTTAAGCTGTTTTATATTTTTAAGAAATGCCGTATAAAAATGGCTATGGATAAAAATAATGAGTATAAAATTGGCAAACAAGCTTATGATAATGGTAGATTGATCAACCTTATCGGGCTTTACGCCTATTACATAACCGTGGGTATACTCAATTATCATGAACACCAATATGGGCACCGTATTTAGCAGCGAGTAAATGAGGCCATACGTTTGCCCAAGCATATAATAGCTAAATACAATAATCAGTATTACCACCTGCACGGTTACAATATTCAGGTTTTGCACAGATACATATACAATGCTGGCATTAACCAGCGTACCTGCCACTAATAGTAAGTGTGAAATGAGTTTAAAACGCGGCCGGTAGGTTAAAAACTTAAACAGTACCGCCACGGTTATCATTAAAAAGCCGCAGGTATAAGCAAGCAGATACTGACCCTGGAAGTAAACGCTCATAAAAAGCGTACACAAGGCTACAAACACCAGGAAAAAGCCGTAATACAGCAAGCGTATGCGTGCCTGGTCAAGAAACGAATGTTCCTTGAATAAAATTTTATAGATTGATAAGTTAAAGAAACTTATGTTTTTACCCATGCCTACCCTGCAGTGTTAATTTATGCCACGCATAATTTACCGCAAAAAAAATCTAAAAACTCAGATGGTGTTGTCGTAAACTATGGTGGCCTCAATTAACAGTGCAATTAGTCAGCCAAATCGTCCAGGTTTTGTTCTATGATCCGTAATTTGGCCTCAGCATCTGCTTTCTTTTTCAGTTCCACATCAATAATTTCGGGCTTGGCGTTGGCCATAAAACGCTCATTATTAAGCTTTGCCGTTACCGATTTTAAAAAGCCAAAAAGGTATTCCTTTTCCTTTTCAAGCCTTGCGCGCTCGGCAACGGGATCAAGGTTTTCGCTTAACGGAATGTAAAATTCATCGGTAGATGCCATAAAGTTTAGCGCGCCGTTAAGCTTATCATCAACCAAAGTAAACTCGCTTATGTTACCTAATTTGGCTATGATAGCCTGGTACTGCTGGTAATTTATACCCGAGTTTGACTTTACTGCAAGCTTAAGCGCATCCTTTTGTAAAATTTGTTTTGTGTTACGAATATTCCTAATTTGAGTAAGAACTATTTGCACCAATTCTACCTCATTAAGCAGCTGAGTATTTATTTCCCCAATGTTTGGCAATTGAGCAACAATACAACAATCCTTTTCGCCGCGCTCACCAAAAAGCTCGTCATGCCATAACTCTTCGGTTATGAAAGGGGCAAACGGATGAAGCACTTTTAATATATCTTCAAAAAACGCGATGGTTGCTTTATACGTTTCGGCATCAATGCGTTGCTTTTCAACACCATGCTGATAAACTGGCTTTATCATCTCCAGGTACCAGGCGCAGAAATCGTCCCAGATGAGCTTATAGGTGCTCATAAGCGCTTCTGACAGGCGGAACTGTTTAAACTGTTCCTCAATCTCGCCCAGGGCCTGGTTAAACCTGCTGCCGAACCATTTGATGCTTACCTCGTTGGGGTTTGATAAGCTTTCATCAACCTCCCACCCTTTTATAAGGTTAAAGGCGTTCCATATTTTATTTACAAAGCCGCTGCCTTGTTTGCAGTAGCTTTCATCAAACATTAAATCGTTACCGGCAGGCGAACAAAGCAGCATGCCAACCCTTACCCCATCGGCACCGTATTGCTCAATTAAGCCCAGTGGATCTGGCGAGTTGCCCAACGATTTCGACATTTTACGGCCCAATTTATCTCTAACAATACCGGTAAGATATACGTTTTTAAATGGTGCCTCTTGTCGCCATAAATCGCCCGCCATAATCATCCTTGCAACCCAAAAGAATAGTATTTCAGGAGCGGTTACGAGATCATTTGTTGGGTAATAATAATTTATCTCAGGATTGTTGGGATTACGTACACCGTCAAAAACAGATATCGGCCATAGCCACGATGAAAACCAAGTATCCAATACATCTGGATCTTGTTCAATATATTTATCGGCGTGGGTCAACGCTGTGGGTTCATCCAACCCTCTCTTTACAAATATCTCCGCAAAACATTTAACTGCTTCTTTCTTGGTTTTCGCGATTAATACTCTTTCATTTTGATCAAGCAGAAGATTTATTGTTTCCCCAGTTATTCTATTTATCGGTGAATAATTCGCTCTGTAATACCAAGCCGGAATTTGTTGTCCCCACCATAACTGTCGACTAATATTCCAATCGCGTACATTCTCCATCCAATGACGATAAGTATTAACAAATTTTTCTGGGATCAACTTTACATCGCCGTTAATAACATAATCTAAAGCTGGTTTTGCCATCTCACCCATTTTACAAAACCATTGCATGGATAGTTTTGGTTCGATAACAGCATTTGTTCGTTCAGAAAAGCCAACTTGCGATTTATATTCTTCTACTTTATCTAAATAGCCTTGTTCGTCGAGCATTTTTACGATTCTTTTTCGCGCATCAAAACGATCCATACCAATTAACTCTGGTATGACAGCCATTTCATTAAGGGTCCCATCATCATTTAAAATATCTCTATTAAGGTCGAGTCCATATTTTAATCCCAACTCATAGTCGTTTTGGTCGTGGGCTGGCGTAACTTTCAAACAACCTGTACCAAAATCAATTGTTACGTAATCGTCTGTGATTACGCCGATATATCTATCCAATAAAGGTATACGTACCCTTTTTCCGTGTAAATAAAAGTAATTAGGATCATTGGGATTTACGCAAATAGCTTCATCCGCCATTATAGTTTCTGGACGAGTTGTTGCAACTACTATGAATGCTGGAATAGGAGATGCAACATGATTGGGAACTTTTACAGTTCCATCTCCTAAAATCGGATATCTTATATAATATAGTTTTTGATTTACTTCCTTCCTAATAACCTCTTCGTCGCTAACCGCAGTTTTCCCCTGCGGATCCCAGTTTACCATCCGTACACCTCGGTATATTAGGCCTTTTTTGTTCAGCTTGATAAAGGTATCTATAACAGCTTCAGACATTTCAGGATCCATGGTAAACTTTGTTCGATCCCAGTCGCATGAAGCGCCTAACTTTTTAAGCTGTTCAAGAATAATGCCTCCATACTTCTCCTTCCACTCCATCGCTTTCTCCAAAAACTTCTCTCTTCCAAGCGATTCTTTGGTATGTCCCTGCTCTTTAAGCATGGCAACTACCTTAGCTTCGGTAGCAATGCTGGCATGGTCTGTTCCGGGAACCCAGCAGGCGTTTTTGCCTTTCATACGGGCGCGGCGAACCAGCACATCCTGTATGGTATTGTTTAACATATGCCCCATGTGCAAAACCCCGGTAACGTTTGGCGGCGGAATAACTATGGTATAAGGCTCGCGCTCATCTGGCACACTCTTAAAAAACTCGTGTTTTAACCAGTAACTGTACCATTTATCTTCGGTTTGCTTGGGCAAATATGTTTTAGAAATACTCATAACGCGCAAAAATAAGTATTTTAAGCCTCACCCCAAACCCCTCTCCAAAGGAGAGGGGTTTTTTATGCATTTTTTTATAAATCATTTTGTCTGAATATGATTTTCAAAGTCCTCTACTTTGGAGAGGATTTAGGTGAGGCCCCTCCTGCCACAATATTTTTACAATTAAAAAGTTATAATACTATATTAACCGTAACAGCCATGAAAACAATGCATTTACATCGCTTTTGGCTTGATGTTTTAAAAAAATCAAAGCTTCACTTTATCATAAACTGGTTTAACCACTAAGCGGCGACCTCCAACCGGTTTGTGGGCTCAGGCCTTATTCCTTAACTTCATTTTTAAATTAGTTTGACATGAAGTTTAAGATTTCTTATTGTATGCTGGCGGGCGCCTTAGTCTTGTCGGCCAATGTTTTTGCCGCAGGCAGCGGCCCCCATCCAAAACCCAAACATAAAGCCGTACCAAAAAAATTTATCGACCCCGCCAATATGGATCTTTCCATTAAGCCCGGTGATGATTTTTTTGATTACGCCAATGGCAACTGGATAAAGCAAAATGCCATACCAGCCAAAGAAACCCGCTGGGGCAGCTTCAACATCCTTCGCCAGGAAAATACCGATAAACTTTTAGGCCTGCTCAAAGAGGTAAGCCAAACTTCGGCTTCGCAGCCAAAAGGCAGCTTAAAACAACGCGTGGGCGACCTATACGCCAGCGGAATGGACAGCATAGCCATAGAAAAACGCGGCTACGACCCCATTAAACCCGACCTGCAACGCATCGACCAAATAAACAGCCTGGACGGCATCATTAACGAAATGATAGCCGAACGCGTTAACGGCATGGGTTCGCCCCTGTTTAGGTTTGGGGTAGATCAGGATGATAAAAATGTATCGAAATACATTGTAGGTTTGGGCCAGGCCGGCACTACCCTGCCCGATCGTGATTACTATTTAAAAAACGACCCGCGATCAAAAAAAGCACAGGATGCGCTAAAAAAACTGGCGGTAACCCTGTTTACCTTAACCGGCAGCAATGCCGATGATGCGGCCAAAAACGCAGCCACTATTTACGCCATTGAAACAACTTTGGCAAAAGCGCAGCTTAGCCGCGTTGCCATGCGCGATCCGCATGTTACCTACAACAAATTTTTAATTGCCGATTTTGATAAAGTAACCCCGCACCTTAACTGGACCAAAATTTTGCCTATGCTGAAAGCAAGCGGACAGGACAGTATATTGGTGGGGCAGCCATCCTTCTTTAAAGCCGCCGATTCGTTATTAGCCGCTACCCCGGTTGCCGATTGGAAGGTTTACCTTAAATGGAATATCCTCAAAGGATCATCGGCCTTATTAAGCTCGGCTTTTGTTGATGCCAACTTTGCTTACGGCAGCATTTTAAGCGGGCAAAAAGTACAAACCCCGCGCAACGAACGCATGAGCAGCCTGGTTGATGGCAGCTTGGGTGAATTGCTGGGTCAGCTTTTTGTTGAAAAATACTTTACCCCGGCAGCAAAGCAATACATGGTAGGCCTGGTAAATAACCTTAAAATTACCCTGGGCGACCGCATTAAACGCCTGGAGTGGATGAGTCCCGAAACCAAGGAGCGCGCACTGAAAAAGCTCAACGCCTTCACCGTAAAAATTGGCTACCCGGATAACTGGGAAAAATACGATGGTATTGTAATTGATCGTAATGATTATGTGGCCAATATGCGTGCTATATCAAAATGGCGCTACAACTTTAACGTAACCAGGCTGGGCAAACCGGTTGATAAAACCCGCTGGGGAATGACGCCGCCAACCGTTAACGCTTACTACAACCCAACCAATAACGAGATAGTTTTCCCTGCGGGGATATTGCAATTCCCCTTCTTTGATTTTAAGGCGGATGATGCTGTTAACTACGGTGGTATTGGCGCGGTTATAGGCCACGAAATGACCCACGGTTTTGATGATCAAGGCAGACAGTACGATGCCGATGGCACCCTGCGCGACTGGTGGACAAAGGCCGATGCCGATAAATTCCAGGTACGTGCAGACCAGGTGGTAAACCAATACAATGCTTTTACAGTGCTTGATACCCTGCACGTAAACGGCAAACTTACCCTCGGCGAAAACCTTGCCGACTTAGGTGGTTTAAACGTTGCCTATGAAGCATTCAAGAAAACAAAGCAAGGCCAGTCTACCGCTAAAATAGATGGCTTTACGGCAGATCAGCGTTTCTTTTTATCATGGGCACAGGTATGGCGCAGCGCGCAGCGTCCCGAGTCGGCCGCATCACGCATCCTTACAGATCCGCACTCGCCAGAAAATTACCGCACCAACGCCCCGCTAACCAATATCGACGCATGGTACAAAGCCTTCAACATACAACCCGGCGATAAACTCTACAAAAAACCTGAGGACAGAACCAAAGTTTGGTAGGTTTTTGAAAGTATCAGGTAATTAGTATCAGGTATCAAGACAAAGCCCGGCGTATGCCGGGCTTTGTTAGTTTTGTGGGGTGGCTTTGAGCAGAGGACTCACCCGGCTACGCTGCGCTCGACCCCCTCTCTTCGCCTTCGCTGGAAGGGGGGAGTTGAAAAAGTACATCCTTGCGCTCGTTTGCAACGACAGGTGTTGGGAAGACTAAAAGCTTTATAAAAATTGTCATTTCGATAGAGCCAGGGAGGGAAAAAGCGTGGCGCGAAAGAGAAATCTTCTGCGGAATACAGGACTTCATTGCATTTCGTAGAAGATTTCTCCTTGCCGCTCACACGCAATTCCCATGCAGGCGCGTCGAAATGACAACCTTTTTATTAAAATTTACTCTTCCCAACACTTGTAGTTACAAACGAACGCAAAAGATAATGTAGACCTGTCTTAACCCTCTTTCCAGCGAAGCTGAAGAGAGGGTCGGCCAGCGAAGCGTAGCCGGGGTGAGTCGAATCGCTATGCAGAGCCGATTGTGATTTAACATATCTCCCCACCCCATCATTTTACTTTCCAATAACTTAAGCACTTATCCAATTCCGTTCAAACTGCTATCTTTGCGCCGAATATGATTATCCAGCAGTTCTACGATAAAGGTTTGGCGCATGCCTCTTATGCGGTTATCCGCACGGGTAAAATGATAGTTATTGATCCGGCGCGTAACCCGCAGCCGTATTATGATTTTGCGGCGCAGCATGATGCCGATATCGTGGGCGTGATTGAAACCCATCCCCATGCCGATTTTGTAAGCTCGCACCTGGAAATTCACCAGGCTACCAACGCGGTCATTTATGCCAGCAAGCTTACCGGCGCGGCTTATCCACATGAAACTTTTGATGATGGCGACGTTATCCAGCTTAACGATGTAAAGTTAAAGGCTCTCAACACACCTGGCCATTCGCCCGATTCTATTTGTATTTTGCTGGAAGATGAACAGGGAAAAGAAACCGCCATTTTTACCGGCGACACCCTTTTCGTGGGCGATGTAGGCAGGCCTGATCTGCGCGAAAACGTGGGCAATATCACCGCAAAAAAAGAAGAGCTGGCCAGGCAAATGTACCAGAGCACCCGCCAAAAACTCATGACCCTGCCAAAGGGCGTTGTGGTTTACCCAGCGCACGGCCCTGGTTCGTTATGCGGCAAAAATATGAGTCCGGATTTGCAGAGTACTATTGGGCGCGAATTGCGCGAAAACTATGCGCTGCAACTAATGGACGAACTTACATTCATCAAAACCCTCACCACCGATCAGCCATTTGTGCCCAAGTATTTTGGGTACGATGTGGAGCTTAACAAAACCGGTGCGCCGGCATTTGAGCAAAGTGTTTACGGGGTTGAAAAATTAGCTACCGGCACATCGTTACAAAAAGATATTATTATAATTGACAGTCGCCCTAAACAGCAGTTCAGGAACGGCCATGTAGCTGGCGCTATTAACCTGCAGGACGGCGAAAAATTTGAAACCTGGTTAGGTTCCATCCTTGCCCCCGATGAGCCTTTTTATCTGATTGGCGAAAACCCCGAAAAACTGGAGATCCTCATAAAAAAAGCAGCCAAAATAGGTTACGAAAACAACATTAAAGCTACCCTGCTTTCCCCGGCAAACGCTACGGTTACCCTGCCCGCGCTTGATCTGGAGAACTTCAGGGTTAACCCGGGTAGTTATACCATTGTTGATGTACGTAACCATGGTGAGGTGAGCGACGGTAAAATATTTGAAAGCGCCATCAGCATTCCCCTACCCGAGCTTCGCGAACGTTTAAACGAGATCCCGACCGACAAGCCCATCGTGATCCATTGTGCTGCGGGCTATCGCTCGGCAGTGGCAGTGAGCATTGTTGCCGCTAAAATTCACAACGTGTTGGTATATGACCTCGGCGAAGTGGTGACCGAATACTTTGTTCATTAAGCATACGATACCTGGTCAGTTACCCTGCCAAAGCAACAATGACCTAATGACTCAATGACTCAATGACAAACCTAACCATAGTTACCACCGCCGACGGCTCAAAAACTATTTACAATGCCCAGGTTGGCGAGCATTACCACTCGCGCAACGGCGCCTTACAGGAGAGCCGCCATGTGTTTGTAAACGCGGGCATGCGGCATTTTTTGACTAATAACGATACTAAAGCGGTAAGTATACTGGAAGTTGGTTTTGGCACCGGTCTTAATTTTTTGCTTAGTGCCGATGATTGCATTGATAACCAAATAGCGCTTAATTACACCGGTATAGAGGCCTATCCGCTTACGCCGGAGATGATGGCGCAAACCGGCTATGAAGATTATACAACCGCCGGTTTGTGGGATAGCTACCTCATTAATTACCCCACCGCGTTAACCTCCAAAGTCCAGCTAAATGAATATTGCAATCTGCAGATAGCCCATACCACACTCAGGCAATTTACTGCTAACGAGCAGTATGATGTTATATATTTTGATGCCTTCGCATCCGCCCATCAACCCGAAATGTGGGCGCAGGAAGCCATAAGCCAGGTTATCAGCTTTTTAAAACCGGGCGGCGTATTTGTTACCTACGCCATAACCGGCAACCTTAAACGTATGCTGAAAGCCCTGAACCTTAAAATAGAAAAAGTACCTGGCGCAGCCGGCAAAAGGGAAATGCTCAGGGGAACGAAAATTTCAATGTAAAGGCGCATAATTGCGCCTCCCACCATACAGGTCGGATTTGCATGATGCATCTACACGGGTGATTTGCATGCGGGAGACGCAATTATGCGTCTCTACGGGGATTCCTTGCTCCTTATTCCAAAAATCCTTGCTCTCCAAATCCTTCCTCCCAAAATCCTATCTTTGCAAAAACAAAAAAACATGCCTTTAAAAGCTCCCGAAACTGCACCTACATCTACTATAGCATTTCAACGCCTGCTCATAATTATGGACGACCTGCGGGCAAATTGTCCCTGGGATAAAAAGCAAACGCTGGAAAGTCTGCGGCACCTCACCATTGAAGAAACTTATGAGCTTAGCGATGCCATTTTGGGCGACGATATGCAGGAGGTAAAAAAAGAATTGGGCGATATTATGCTGCACCTTGTTTTTTACGCCAAAATAGCTTCCGAAACCAATGATTTTACCATTACCGATGTGCTGAACAGCGTGTGCGAAAAACTCATTAACCGCCACCCCCATATTTATGGGGATGTTGAGGTACAAAACGAGGAAGATGTAAAACGCAACTGGGAACAGATTAAATTAAAGGAAGGCAATAAATCAGTTCTTGGCGGGGTGCCGGCATCTTTACCGGCATTGGTAAAAGCATCACGCATACAGGAGAAGGCACGCGGTGTGGGGTTCGACTGGGAGGAGAAAAACCAGGTTTGGGCCAAGGTTGAAGAAGAAATGCAGGAATTTAAGGACGAGTTTAACGCCGAGAATGAAAGCACTATCGACCATGAAAAAGCCGAAGGCGAGTTTGGCGATCTGCTGTTCTCGCTCATTAATTACGCCCGTTTCATCAACATAAACCCCGAGAATGCGCTTGAAAAAACCAATAAAAAGTTCATCAAACGCTTTCAATACCTAGAGCAAAAGGCACAGGAAAACGGCAAACAGCTGCAGGATATGAGCCTTGCCGAAATGGATATTTTTTGGGAAGAAGCCAAAAAACTTTAAAAATATTGGTACCTGTTGTAGCGTTTAGATAATTATTAGCGTAATGGTTAAAAAGAGAAAGATTATGAAACGCAATTTATTTTACTTACTACCACTTTTATTAACGTTGGGCGTGGCATGTTCGCCAAAGTCAGATCCTGTTGTTATTCCTAATCCTACTGGGGCTTTTACCGGAACATTTAAACTTATCACCAAAAAAACAACCGGTACAGGATATGATACTGCAAAATCGAACATTGTATTAACAACTACGTCAAGTGCTCACTACGCCGTAACCGGCGATACTACCAAACATGCTGGCAGCAAGGGCTTGTATATTTATGATGGTAACTTTATCCAGTTTAGAGATAGCACTTATAAAGTTGGTGTGCAAACAAAAACCCATTTGGCGGGTGTATATCAGTATCTTTATGATGGTGTTAACTTTAAAATGATAGCGGGCAACAAAAATGTTAGTCCGGATACAATTTACCGTTACGATCTTTTAAAACAATAAGATCCTACTGTTTTAATTACGGCCGTCGTTTTTAAAGCGGCGGCTTTTTTCAGTTAAACAGGGGTTAAAGTATAACCGTGGCTGCTAACGCAACTGATTGATACAATAAAAATATTTTTTTACTGTATCAATCGGGTTATTTGCTGCGTAAAGGCTTAAAACCAACAACATCAATTAAAGCGGAACTAAAACTACTTAATGCATCCAACCCCACGCATTACTGAAGAGGAGATCATCAGCCAATGCAAAACAGGCAACTTAAAATACCAGGAAGTGCTGTATAAGCTATTCTATGGCTATGCTATGGGTATAAGTTTGCGTTACAGCCTAAACCGCGACGATGCGCTGGAGGCTGTAAATGATGCTTTTATAAAAGTATTTAACGCTATAAAAAATTACAACACCGATAAGCCCTTTAAAGCCTGGCTGCGCACCATTGTAGTGAATACCGCCATTGACCGCAGGCGCAAGGATTTAAAATTTCAGCTTAATGTGGAGCTGGATAACGCTGCGCCCCTGAGCAGCCACATGGGTACGGTTGATAACCTGAACGCGCAGGACATTTTAAAGATGATGAACGAACTGCCCGCTATTCAGCTTACCATTTTTAACTTATACGAGATAGACGGATACAATCACGATGAAATTGCAAACATGTTAACCATACCAGTTAGCTCGTCAAGGGTTTACCTGAGCAGGGCAAAGGAACGATTAAGAAAAATAATAAGGCACGAAGCACAAAACCATGAACGATCAGCTGGATAACGATTTAAAGAACCGCATCATAGAGGTGTTCGATAACTTCGAAGACCCATCTGCTGATGCAGGCTGGCTGCTGCTGCGGGAGCGATTCCCGGCTGAGCAGAAAAAGCGCCCCGTTGCCTGGCTTTGGCGGGCAGGCGCTGCTGCCGCTTTGCTGCTGTTCCTGGGCATTGGTTTTTGGCTGCTTAATAAAAACCCGCAGCAAACTAATGTTGTTGCTGTAAATCCGGTAAAAAAACAACAACCCACTACTGCCGATGCAAATAACGCACCAGCGCAAACGCCTGCAACAAAAAATACCCCTGCCGATGCCATTGCACCGGCCCAAACAAGTATTGCCCAAACAAGTATTGCCCAAACAAAACAACCTGCATCAACCCAAAAACCTGTAATTAATAATACACCTAATAATAACACGCCGCCGGCATTAACACCACCGGCAAATACTTTTGTCTTTAACAAACCGGCAAGCGTGGCAACCGGTAACAACCCACCGGTAAATAATAATACCGCGCCAACATTAACAGTACCGGCAAATACTTTTGCCTTTAATAAACCGGCAAGCGTGGCAACCGGCAACAACCCACCGGTAAATAACCCGGCCGGGCAGCCTGCGTATGCAAATGCCGTTAAACCAACTGTACGGCAACCGGCAACCAATCCTGTTACAAACACACCTGCTGCAAAAGGTACCGACAGTGTCAAATCGGCCGTTCAAACCCCGCAGTACGCAGTTACAAAACCAGCTGTGCAGGGCCCCACCACTGTAGCAGCAGCAAGCGCTACCAAAACAAGTACCATTGCGCCGCCTGCAAAAAAACAAGTACCGGCCAATTCAATGGCCGCCATATTTGCTGCCGAAACCAACCAGCCTAAAAAAGAAATTAAGGAAGATGATAATGAGAAAAGGGTACGCTTCAGCATTTACGCAGCTACGTTTTTTAACTATGCAAAAGGCAGCGCCAACCAGGTAAACGCTGGCGCGGGTTTTACATCAGATATTAAGCTGAGTAAAAACATTAAATTTTCTACCGGTTTGGCGCTTGCTCAAAACACGCTGAGCTATAGCGGCAGCTTGCCCCCTACGCCAAATAGCAGGGTCATGGCTGCTGATGTTGCCAGCGTACCGCAAAAAACCGAGGCTTTTGCCGCCAGCGCAGCGTTCCCGGTTTATAAAAACTATAATGCTAATTTGGTTGGACTGGATATTCCGATGAATATTAAATATGAGTTTACCCCCAACAAAAGCGATGCTTATATATCGGCAGGTTTAAGTTCGGGAACGTTCATTAATGAGGCCTATACCACAAGCTATGGCTTGCCCGATAAATCGTTGGCAGCGGGTGTATCGCAGCAAACAACAGATGATGTTACCCGCAAAAGTTTCGACGGATTTTACTTTGCCAAAACCCTCAACGTATCGTTTGGTATTGGCACGGCGCTGGGCAAAAGCAACCGTTTAATTATTGAGCCATTCCTGAAATACCCGCTATCTGGCCTGGGTGCCCAGCAAATTAAGTTTGGAGCCGGCGGTTTAAATTTAAAATTGAATTTTACTACTAAAAAATAGCATTAGCATTAAGGTCAACGGAATTGGAAGCACAAGGCTCAATTTCCGTTTGCCTTATTATTGAAAATAACAATTTAGTTATTCGTAGCTAATTTTTTATGTGTTCTTGATTTAATATGAGCAAAATCTTCCTGATTGGTAAAATACTCAAGCCCTAAAATTAATAACGTTGAACTGGCAAAATTCACTTTTTGCATTATTGGTAATAAACTCCAATCACTTATGCCCCATAAGTAAACGCTGTAATAAAAAATCGAAAGAATAATTATGCAAAAGAATTTAAATAAATGAAGTCTTGATTTCAGGATAAAAACAGTGATAACAACTAAACATGTCCAAAACAAAGTGGTTGATATAATTAACATGATGTCATGCAAATACGTTATAGTTAAAAACGTAAAAAAAACATTAGCTACGCCGCCGTATTTTAGCATAGTGGCAGCATTTTTATCAGGTATTTTTTTTGCCATGTTAATGAAAAATACCGCATAGGTAATGGGAAGGACAATCATTCCTAAGCATGCCCAAATCCGGGAAGGGTTTTCAGCACCATTCAACGCTCTTGTTCCAAACAGGTTGCTCATGAAATTCTTTGTCCAGTCGAAGCCGTTAGAATATTCATTGAACATTGTGCCGCCCGGGTAAACTGAGATGGCTGTCATTATTAAAATCAATGAGATTACTACCCCGATTAAAACTGAATATTTCTTGATCATTTGTTTAAAGTATAGGTTTATAAACTGTCAATTAGATTAAACCCCTTGCCTATTGTTACTAATTATTTTGCGAGCCTTGCGGTAGCATCGGGTACTGTTTTTATTAAAATCAACATTTCCATATTTAAAAAAAACAGCCGGTGCAAACCCAACCAATTCTTTTATATTTGCTTTGATTATGCACAATATCAGCAGTCTTCCTCCTCCTGCCTCATTTTTTATAGCTTAACAACTATATTTTAATTGGCCTGTACAATCTGTTTTACAACAGGTTGCCGGCTTTCCTATTCAATTACTTTTAGCTTTTAAAAAATGAAACAAGCATATATCAAATTACATATTGCGCTGGTTATTGCCGGCTTTACAGGTATCTTCGGTAAACTTATTACGCTTAATGCCGGCCTTATCAGCTGGTACCGTTTATTCATCTCCTCCATTATTATGCTCCTCATATTTGCTTTTAGAGGCAAATTTCCGGCCATCGCCTGGCGGGATAAACTAAAGATCGGGTTCACCGGTACCTTATTGGGGATTCATTGGCTGCTATTTTACGGCAGTATTAAATATTCAAATATTTCGGTAGGTGTGGTGTGCTTTGCGCTCAGCAGCTTCTTCAACGCCATTTTAGGCCCCATCATTAATAAAAGGAAACTATCTTTCCAGGAATTACTATTGAGTGGATTAACACTTTGCGGCATCGCTTTCATCTTTGGTATGGACGCCAGTTACCGCACCGGAATTATTTTGGGTGTTGTATCCTCTATGTTCTCGGCTTTATATACACTGTACAGCGAGCGTATTGTAAAGCATTACGATGGCGGCGCGTTTGTGCTGTATCAAATGAGCGGTGGCTGTGTTGGCTTAACACTTTTGATGCCCTTATTACTGTGGATTTCCCCAACAACCTATATCATTCCGTCGGCTTCAGATTTTTGGTGGCTGCTGGTGTTGTCGGCTTTTTGTACAGTATTGCTTTATTTCCTGATCAACGGGGCGCTGAAGCAAATATCTTCATTTACCGTAAGCCTTACCTTTAACCTCGAACCGCTGTATACCATTTTATTGGCGGTTATCATTTACAAAGAAGGCCGTGAGTTTACAGCCGGATTTTATACCGGATTGGTATTAATTATCAGTTCTTTGATTTTCCAGATGTACCGCATGAAGAGCCCCGCGCAGGCATCTGATTGAATTAGACTGGTGTTATTGCCGTAACACTTATATACATCAAATAACAGAGAAAGCAAAAGCCCCGCATGTCTGCGGGGCTTTTGCTTTCTCTGTACCTCAAGGTAAATATTATTAATAAATCCGGAGCTTAAACCCCGCCTGCCTTTTGTTTGGCAAGCCTTGCCTTCCGTTTATCGGTTAAATATTTCCTTACGGGGATATCGTAAAACACCATTACTAAGTATGCTGCTGCAACCAGCAGAATTAAACTGGTTATGATAATGAAAGCCAGCTGCATAGGCCCCGGTTTATTACTGGCATAATAATTACCAAACATCCATAACACCGCGTAATGCGTCATGTACAATGGGTAAGATATTTTTCCGGAAAATATGCAAACCTTTTTTAAGCCTGGCGTTAACGCAGCCCCAGCCCCCAAAGCTATCAGCAATGGAAAGTAAAACAGTACTATTAATGGTTCAGATAACCAGTTCCATTTTGAGAATGGGAATACAAAGGCCAGGAACAATAATATGGCCAGGCCGAAAAATCCCAGCTTGTTTTTGATGATCCAGTTAGATCGGTAAATAAGCAATCCGGCTAAAAAAGAATACGAGATCCGGACGCTGCCGTCCCAAAAGGTTGGGCCGCTCCAGCCTCCCATTAAATTACCGGAATGGTAACCTACATAGCAAATAGCTACCGCCGCGAGTATGGTTAACAGCAGCAGGTAGGTGCGGCCAATTTTATAAAGCACAAATGCGTAAACAATATTGGCAACATACTCCCAAAATAACGACCATGCCGGTGCGTTGAAACTGAACAGGTTAAAACCACGGTCGGCTATTATGGGCAGGGGAATAAGCAGTAACGAGCAAAAAAATGTGAGGACAACCTTACCTGTGCTGTACAATTCGGGATGGCCGCCAAATGGGTCAAACAAAAATGCCAGCAGGCCCAGTACCGACCCTGCTACAACCAGCGGGTGCAGCCTTATGATCCTCGATTTAAAAAACTCGAGAATGCCCATTTTTGCAATACGATCATCATACGCATATCCGATCACAAATCCCGAAAGGCAGAAAAAGAAATCGACAGCTAAAAAACCGTGGCCTATAAAGTTCTGGCTATAATCGGAGTAAGCCCATTCCATAAAATGGAAGGTTACAACGGCCAGGGCGGCAACGCCCCTTAATCCATCCAGAATTTCAAAATGCTGTTTTGTTTGCAGAATTGTAGCGGTGGGTTTGTTCGTATCCATTTGGTGTATATCCTGTCAGGTTGAATTTAATGTGATAATAGCCCCTGATTTGTTGTTTCGCTAAATTATTAAAATTAATACGCCACCCAAATTTATAAGGGAGCCGCATAGCCGCAAATTAACCAAAAAGCCCTCAGGCGAACCATTAATGCCGACATAAAATTCACCAGCCATTAACATTCGCCTAATGTTGTGCGGTTAGCTTTACCCTGTTACATTATAGCTTATGAAAAAATTAATATTACTTGCCATCTTAATTGCCTGCACAGTACAAAGCTTTGCCCAGGACACCACACAGCGCATCGTACCCGGCAGAAAAAACAGCGCCGGGCAACAGCAAAAACCCTATGTTATCCTTATCTCGGCCGATGGTTTCCGATATGATTATGCCGATAAATATAAAGCTGAGCATTTGCTGGCGTTCGCTCAGGAAGGTGTCAGGTCATCATCAATGATACCGGTGCTTCCTTCATCCACTTACCCCAACCATTATGCCATGGCAACGGGTTTATATCCTGCACACAACGGCATCGTTCAAAATATTTTTTACGATCGAAAATTGAAAAGATATTATGACTCGGGCGAAAAAGCAGAAACTCAGAACCCCGTTTGGTACGGCGGTACGCCGCTTTGGGTATTGGCCGAACAGCAGCAAATGCTTGCCGCTAATTTTTATTGGGTGGGTTCCAACACGCCCATCAAGGGCATTTATTCTACTTATTATTACCCGCACAACGAAAAGATCTCCATCCATGACCGCATACAGGATGTTGTTAACTGGCTGAACTTGCCCGCCGATAAGCGCCCGCACCTGATTACCTTTTATTTGCCACCTGTTGACGATGCCGGCCACGATTTTGGCCCTAATTCACAACAGGTGATAGACGCCGTTCATAACGTTGATTCAACCGTTTACGAACTGGCTAAAGCGGTTAAAACCACAAAACTTGATGTTAATTTTATCTTCGTATCTGACCATGGCATGGGCCAGCCGGATACCAAACATCCACTGCCTACCCCGGCTGCGCTTGATACCTCTAAATTTATCATCTCCGGCGATAGGATGATCGTTGAACTGATCGCTAAAGATCCGGCCGACATACAAAAAACCTACCAGGCGCTAAAAAAAGAAGGCGGCGACTATGACGTTTACCTTCGCGACAATATGCCCGAACATTTACACCGCTCAACAAGCGACGATAAGTTTGACCGGATAGGCGACATCATATTATTACCGCATTGGCCCAAATTGTTTAACATCTATAACCGAAAACTCGACATCGGGCAACACGGTTATGACCCGGCCCTGGTAAAAGACGTTCACGCTATATTTTTAGCCTGGGGACCGGCATTTAAGCAACATACCCAAATAGGCCCGTTCCCCAATGTGGATATTTACCCGCTGATAACCGAGCTGCTGGGCCTCAAATACACCGAAAAAATTGATGGTAGCGATCAACTGTCAAAAAAAGTGCTGATACAAAAAGAGAAGTAATTGGGTCGATGTAACCCTATAGGCTACAAAGCCGTTTTACGAAAGTAGAGCGGCTTTTTTGTTTGCAAGCAAGTCAAGTGCTTTTTATATCTTAGGTGTAATAAGTCTAAGTTTTCTAAAATTAGACCGGCGGCGAATATGGCAACAGTACTAAACAAATATATCGAGATAAAAAGACTCTCTAACCCGGAGAGCGTATTTAAAAGATTAGAAAATGAGTTTATAGACATTATGTACCCTGACCATTTCTTTAACGACAGTTTCGTAATGCTACTTGATATAGGTATCGATGGAAATAGTAAGGAAGACATCGTATGGCTAAAACAACTTTTAGACACAGTTTTAGTTGAAGTCGGGGAATCAAATTATTTTCTGACACCATATATTCCGAAAAGCTAAAGCGAAGCCAAATGTGCTAAAGCTACTGATTGCGTTAAGATACTGCGGGCAAAGACGGCGGATATGTGACACCTGATTTTCATTCCAGATCTGTCCGGGGCTGACGATTCCACTGCTATTTTATAATTTATTTACAAAATTTACATTTTTATTTACAATCCAAATAACTCCGTCCGAAAAATATCAAAGTAGATTTGCTGAACCAATTTGAAAGGATATGAAAAATAAAAAAATTCTCATCTATGCGCTGATCTTACCGCTGGTGGTGGTGAGCGGACTGGTATTTGCCAATCGTGAAATTAAAAATGAAACTAAGCCATCTCCAAAACCGTTGTCCATTGCCGACAGGAAAGCCCGCATGGAGGATGACAGGAAAAAATGGGAGGCTTCTCCTGACGGTATAAAGTACAAAGAATGGGAGGTTTCTGCTGCAGGTAAAAAGGTGCATGCCAGTGCTGATAAAATAAGGAAGTACATAAAGGCTTTTGCCAATATGGAGGCCGTGGTAACTTCTACTACTTTTCAGCGCCCAAACGCGAATTCATCAGGACCAAAATGGCTTATAGTCAGGATTGATGGTGAAGAATACATGATGCAATTTATTCCTAAGGAGTTTGAGCAGTTAAATAGCCTGAAAGTTAACGACAAAATAATTGTAAGAAGCCGCAGCGCGGGGTATTCGCCTAATCATCCATATTTGATTCTATCGGGCGACTATATTGAGCAAAATAACAAGATACTTTTTAAACGTGATTTTAGCAAAAATAACCACTGCTAAGGATTAGCTGCAATAGCCATTAAAACTGGCATAATGTCACACGCGCCGGCGCAAGCGTGTCGCGTGTGACATTAAAATATCCAGCATCGGTGCCGCGCGAACATGCTTACCTACGTTTATTATGCCAGTGGGCGAAAACTGTGCAAACTGATTACCGGCCCGGGCTGGGATATTAAGCTTACAGATCCAGCAGTCTTCGGTGATAATTTACCTGCCCCAAATGATAGCTTAAATGCATGGCGAGGTGGATAAGAAAATATTCGGTGGACACGGTTTCTTCAGCAACAAGCCGCGGATATTCACTTTTCAATTGATCTTCCGTCAGTGAACCGAGTACAGGCTCAAGTACTTCTATAGTTCTGTCTATCTGGCTGATCAACTCCTGCCTTGGGACGTTTTTCAAGGAAAACTCTGCTGGCCTGTTCCTTACATAGTCCGTATTGCCCAATTGGGCGCCTATATAGGTATTGAGGTTCCCTATTAAATGCAGGCAAAGGTTTCCTGCAGAATTTAAAATATTTTGATCTATACGCCAGATATTTTCCTCGTTGCTGTAAAGTGTTATCTCCTGTTTTAATTTAAGGAGGTCCCGGGTGTAAAGCGCTTTTAAAGTAGCTGTAATCATTGTTTTGTCTTGTTTAATAAATCCAAAATTCGGTATTGGATATTCCCCCTATTTAAATCTGATAGCCTTTACCGGCGAGATCTTACTCACCAGCATTGATGGGATAAGCAGCACCAGCAAGCATACGGCCAGCGTGCCAATGTTAAGGAGCAGCACATCGGTAAATTCTATTTGTACGGGTACAAAGTTCATGTAGTACGATGCCGGGTCGAGCTTAAAAAAGTGGGTATGCTGCTGAAAGTAACCGAGGCCGAGGCCCAGCGTATTGCCCAACAGCAAACCAAGGCCTATGAGGTAGGTGGCATTCAGTAAAAAGATCTTCTGGATATTCCAGTTAGAAGCGCCCATGGCTTTAAACATACCAATCATGGCGGTACGTTCCAGTATCATGATGAGCAGGGCCGAGATCATGTTGATGACGGCCACAACGATCATCAGCACCAGCATAATTACCGAGTTGACATCTATGAGCTTAAGCCATTCAAATATGGTGGCGTAATCCTCAGTTACGGTGAAGGATTTTAGTTTGATGGGCAATATCTCGTCCAGTTTATCGGCGGCATAATCTACCCGTTCAAAATCAGATACGCGCATTTCGTATGCCCCTATTTCGTTGGGTTTCCAGCCGTTGAGGCGGTTAATGAGCGACAGATCGCCGATTACAAAGGTTTTGTCTACCTCTTCAACACCAATATTAAAAATACCCTTTATTTTAAAGGGACGCTTACGCAGCGGCTCCTGCACAAAATACATCAGCAGTTTATCGCCTACCTTTAGTTTAAGGCGGTCGGCAGTGGTTTGCGACAGCATGATCTCCTTTTGAGCCTCAACAGAATCGGTAAAATCAATAACCTGTCCGGCAACCAGCATCCGCTTAAAATAACTCCAGTCGTAACTTTTATCTACACCTTTCAGCACCACACCTTCAATTTCGTTATTGGCTTTAATGATGCCGGGCTTAGTGGCAAAGGGCATTACCCGGGTAATCAGCGGACTTTTAAGTGCGCGTTTTACAAAATTGCTATCAGCCAAAAATGGCGAGCTTTCGTATGATCCGTTCAAATCATATTTTAACACCCTTATATCTCCCGCAAAACCGCGAACCTTTTCGCGTATTTCGTGTTTAAATCCTTTAACAATGGCTAAGGAAAGTATCATTACCCCCAAACCCAGCATAATACCCACAATGGCAATGCGCACAATCAGTTTTGAGAATGTACGTTTTGACTTAAATGTTATACGGGCGGATATAAAGGAGGCGAAACTCAATGCAGAATGATTTTTTGTACCTTCGCAAATATGCGGTTTTGCTATTAAACCTGCTACTTTTAAAATTGTTTCAACACATTATTTTATGATAAAGACGCGTGTTTTTTTTCAATGTGCTTTAATTACAGTTTTAATGTCGAACACTGCATGTGGCAGCCTTAAAACACATCCCCCCCAAAAGGCCGATTCTGTTAAGTCAACCGGGAAGGTTAATGCAGAAATAATTACCGGCGCCGATCAAATCCCCCTGTATATTGACTATATTAAGGGAAAAAATATTGGGATGGTGGTTAATCAAACTTCTGTTATCGGCAGCAAGCTTACGCCCAGTGTTGATAGCCTGTTGAAACTTGGCATTACCATTAAAAAAATATTCGGTCCCGAGCATGGTTTCCGGGGCGACGCCAGTAACGGCGCCAGCGTAAACGATGCCGTAGATGCCAAAACCGGCCTGCCCGTGATATCGCTTTATGGCAACAAGCATTACAAACCCACGCCCGATGATTTAAAAGGCATCAACCTCATGATATTTGATATTCAGGATGTTGGCACGCGCTTTTATACCTACATATCAACCCTGCACTACGTTATGGAGGCCTGCGCCGAAAACAATGTAGAGTTGATGATATTAGACAGACCAAACCCCAACGGTAACCTGGTAGATGGCCCCATATTGGATACCGTGGCCGTAAAACGCACGTTTGTGGCCATGCACCCCATCCCCATTTGCCACGGCATGACCATTGGCGAATATGCCCAAATGATAAACGGCGAAGGCTGGCTAAAAAACGGCGTAAAGTGCAAGCTCAATATTGTAAAGGTGGCCAACTACAACCATGCTTTACCTTATAAGTTGCCGGTAAATCCATCGCCCAATTTAAATACCGAGCAGTCGATACTGCTTTACCCAAGCGTGTGCTTGTTTGAGGGTACTACTTTTAGCTTGGGGCGTGGCACGCTTTTTCCCTTCCTGGTGCTGGGGCATCCCGCGCTTAAAGGCAAATACGATTTTTCATTTACGCCGGTAAGCATTGCGGGCATGAGCGAAAATCCGCCGCAGAAAGATAAGGTATGCTATGGCATTAGTTTAAAAGATTATAGCAACACTGCCATAAGGGATATGGGCCACATTAACCTTAAATGGCTCATAGATTTTTATAAAGTGTTCCCGGATAAACCGCATTTTTTTATAGCCTATTTTACAAAGCTTGCGGGCACACCACTGCTGCAGCAGCAAATTGAAGCCGGTAAAACCGAGGACGAAATCAGGCAGAGCTGGCAACCCGGCTTAAAAAAATTCAATACCGTACGTAGTAAATACCTTTTATACCAATAACAAGAAGAAGCAAATTTAACAAGCATATAACATGAGAATTGTATTTATGGGTACCCCCGAGTTTGCCGTTGCATCGCTTGATGCCTTAATTAAAGCGGGCAGCGATATTGTGGCCGTAGTTACCGCGCCCGATAAACCGGCAGGCAGAGGAAAAAAGCTAAGTGAATCGGCAGTGAAACAATACGCGGTTGCCAATGGACTTAAAATACTACAGCCCGAAAAACTAAAAAGCCCCGAATTTATTGCCGAACTGCAAGCATTGAAAGCCGATTTGCAGGTGGTGGTAGCCTTTAGGATGCTGCCCGAAGTGGTATGGACAATGCCCGCAAAGGGAACCATTAATTTACATGCTTCGTTATTGCCGCAATACCGTGGCGCCGCCCCCATTAACTGGGTGCTTATTAATGGCGAAAAAGAAACCGGCGCAACTACCTTTTTCCTGAAACATGAAATTGATACCGGCGATGTGCTATTTACCGAAAAAATAACCCTCACCGGCAATGAAGCCGCCGGCGACCTGCACGACAGGCTAATGAACAAAGGCGCGGGCCTGCTGGTAAAAACAGTAAAGGCAGTAGAAAGCGGCAGATATAACGAGCATCCGCAGGTGCAATTACTTACCGGCGAGGAGCTTAAACACGCCCCAAAAATATTCAAAGAAGATTGCCTTATCGACTGGCTGCAACCTGCCGAAGCCATATACAACAAAATTCGCGGGCTAAGTCCGGTGCCCACCGCCTATACCGATCTGAACGGTAAAACTTTAAAGATCTACGCATCGGAATTGTTGATAGACGAACCTGCCATACAACCCGGCGGTTTCCTAACCGACAATAAAACGTTCCTGAAGTTTGCCGCCAAAGGTGGTTTCATCAGCCTTAAAGATGTACAGCTGGAAGGCAAGAAACGCATGGGTATCGAGGATTTTTTAAGGGGCGTGAGGTTGTAGTGGGGATGAAATCTGTTGGGGTATAAAACCTCTTTACGAGGCACAAAGCAATCTCCTGCAGTCGCTCGGCTCCAGCCTACAAGTGTTGGGAAGACTAAATTTTAATAAAAAGGTTGTCATTTCGACGAGCCTGCATGGAAATTGCGTGTGAGCGGCAAGGAGAAATCTTCTACGAAATGCTAAGTTCAATTGCATATCGTAGAAGATTTCTCCTCGTACCTCGTTCGAAATGACAACGCTTTTTATCTTCCCAACACTTGTGGGCTGGAAGCGAGCGACGGTGGTGTGCCTTTTAGGGAGATCTACTAAATAACGATCGGCTATGCCTACTCATTCGACTCACCCCGGCTGCGCTTCGCTGGCCGACCCTCTCTTCAGCTTCGCTGGAAAGAGGGTTAAGACGTTTTTTTAATATTTATCCTGTAATAGTTTAAACCAACCCAATCCCTCTTTCCAGCGAAGCTGAAGAGAGAGGGTGTCGAGCGCAGCGATGATGGGTGAGTCCTCTGCTCAAAGTTTAATCCCCAGCATCAACATAAAGTCAAAAAACTCAACACTTTCCCGTTTACCAAGTCCATTTACTATTTTTGCAATCTTTATATTATAGTACCAATGGCAAATCATAGCGACAGAATTGAACTTTTAAAAACCCAAATACAGCCTTTACGCGAGCAGTTAATACAGCACGAGCTTTATAAAAACATCAACTCGCTTGATGAGCTTACCGTTTTTATGGATCATCATGTTTTTGCCGTGTGGGATTTTATGTCGCTGTTAAAATCGTTACAGCAAAAACTTACCTGCACCGCTACGCCCTGGATGCCAACCGGCAATGCCAATACCCGTTACCTGATCAATGAAATTGTTACCGGCGAAGAAAGCGATGTAGACGAGTTGGGCAACCGTACCAGCCACTTTGAATTGTACCTCCGTGCCATGCAGCAAGCTGGCAGCGAGGCTATTGCAATCAACAACCTTTTTCACGAACTCAACTTCGGTAAACATATAGATGAGGCACTGATTATTGCCGATATCCCCCTGGCAGCCCGTAACTTTGTACAGCACACCTTCGAGGTTATAAATAACAATAAGAACCACGTACAGGCAGCAGTTTTTACCTTTGGCAGGGAAGATCTGATACCAGATATGTTTGTAAGTATAGTGAAGGAACTAAGTCGCCAGTTGCCTGGCAAGGTTGATATTTTATTATACTACCTGGAACGCCATATTGAGGTAGATGGTGATCACCACTCGCACCTGGCCTACGAAATGACTGCCGAACTTTGCGGCAATGACGATACCAAATGGCAGGAAGCAACCGTTGCCGTACAGGAAGCGTTGCAGGAACGTATTGCCCTTTGGGATGGTATCCTAACCAGCATTAAAGCACAGGTTACTGTAGCGGAGTAATTTTATAGCACACCGCCCAAAACTTCTAAAATAGCTTTTGCCTTAAGCAGGCATTCTTCGTATTCCTTTTCGGCTTCGGCATGGTAAGTAATGGCACTGCCTACATGGAAAGACAGGTAGCCCGTTACCGAATTATACAGCAGCGTGCGGATCACCACGTTGAAATCAAAATCATCATCGGGACTAAAGTACCCTACCGCGCCGGAGTATACCCCGCGCCTGCTGCGTTCGTAATGTTCCATCAGCTGCATGGCGCTTACTTTGGGCGCACCGGTCATGCTGCCCATTGGGAAACTGTTTTTGATGGCCTGCACCGCCGATAGTTCATCGCGCAGTTCACACACCACGGTAGAGATCATCTGGTGAACATGCCTGAAGCTATAAATACCGAACAGGTCCTCGGTTTTAACGGTACCTTGTTTAGCCGATTTGGTAAGGTCGTTACGTACCAGGTCAACTATCATTACGTTTTCCTGCAATTCCTTGGGATGGTTGCGCAGTTCTTGTTTTACCAGTTCATCGGTCTGGGAGTCGGCCTCTCTTTTGGCGGTACCCTTTATGGGTTGCGAAATTAATTTAGAACCCCGCTTTGCCAAAAATCTTTCGGGCGATGCACCCATAATATAATTGTTCTTCCATTTAAAAAATGTGGCGAACGGATTTGGCGAAATTTGGTTGAGCTGGAAAAATATGGTGAGCGGATTGATCTGCATGCCGTCGGCAAAAAATTCCTGGCAAAAATTGGTTACATAAATATCGCCGCGATTGATGTGCCCGCGTATTTCTTCCACGGTATCCACATATTCCTGCCTCCCGAAACGCGATTGCAGACTGACGCCCACTGACGGACTACTGACGGCTACTGACGGATCACTGACGGCTACTGACGCACTACTGACGGCTACTGACGAATGTTCAATCAGCTCCAGCATCTGCTGTGGATCGTCGGCAATTATCTCCACCGTTTCGCCCTTTATAACGATCAGATATTGTGGGGCAAAAAAATACAGATCGGGAAATTCCAGCCCGTCGGGATTTTGGGACGATAGTTTTTCTACCTCATTTTTAAGGTCGTACTCAAAAAAACCCGTTATCCAACCGGGGTTATCCTTGCGAAAGGTTTCCAATTGCTCAAATGCATCGCCTGTATAGGCGGTTACTTCAGCCCGGGCACCAACGGCTATAAGGGTATCAAACTTGCTGTACGGATCGGTAAACTCGTTGGAATCCAGGTAACAAACCGCATCAAATACCGAAGCCCATTGCAGGGCCTTTTGCTTAAAAATACTGATGTTGGGTGGGGTAATGGTCACGGGGCAAAATTAACCTTTATGGCGTATTTTATGTAACAATGATTGAGTTTATCTATCTTAGCTATAATACCAAACAGTTAGCATAAATTATATAACCTACCATATGAATACTAACGAAACAAAAACCGTCTTCGGAAGAAAAGAAATAATTATTCTGATGGCTATATGCCTGTCATACAGCATCTGGACGGTATCCTACAAGTTAGGCAAGCAGCTTGCATTGAGGGATAATATTGCCAATACCAAGTAAAGGAGCGACCTTAAAGGTTCAACACGTATTAAAAAGTTGTCATTTCGAACGATAGTGAGAAATCTTATATGATTTCCAGGCCGGAATGTATAGTGGGAATTGGGGTGTAGAAGATTTCTCCTCATGCCCCTTTCACAATTCCCTCCCAGATTCGTCGAAATGACAATGACCAACAAAAAAAGGCAAACTGAAAATTCAATTTGCCTTTTCCAATCTTGTAAATTGGCTATTAGTGTAATACCAAAGTTTGTTTCCTGTCTGGCCCTACTGATAGGTATTTAACCGGTACACCAAGCTCTGCTTCTAAATAATCAATATAGTTTTGCAGTTTTTCCGGGATTTCGTTTAGTTCGGTAATGCCTGTTAAATCTTCGTTCCAGCCATCAATTTCTTTCAGGATAGGCTCCGGACTAACCGAACAAATATCATAAGGCATATAATCTATCTTTTCGCCTAAGTAGTTGTAGTGGGTACAAGCATATATCTTATCGAAACCGCTTAGTACATCTGCTTTGGTCATTACCAACTGGGTAACGCCATTAAGCATTATAGCGTATTTTAAGGCCGGCAGATCAATCCAACCGGTACGGCGGGGCCTTCCAGTGGTTGCGCCAAATTCGTGGCCTATCTGGCGTAATTCTTCGCCCATTTCGTTATCCAGCTCCGTTGGAAACGGACCACCGCCAACACGTGTGCAATATGCTTTAAAAATGCCTATTACATCGCCAATTTGCTGCGGGGCAATACCTAAGCCGGTACATGCGCCTGCTGCTGTTGTGTTTGAGGAGGTTACAAATGGGTATGAACCAAAATCAATATCAAGCATGGCACCCTGTGCGCCTTCTGCCAATACTTTTTTACCTTTTTTAATATAGTCGTTCACCAGGTGCTCAGAGTCAACCAGCGGAAACTGGCGAATGTATTCCAGCGCCTCAAAGAAAGCAGCTTCGCGCTCGCTGAAATCGGCCACATCGCCATATAATGATTGCAGCATAGATACATGCTTATCAACCAGTTTCTGATAGCGTTCTTTAAAATCCGGCAGGGTAATATCGCCAATGCGCAAGCCGTTACGGCCTGTTTTATCCATATAGGTTGGACCTATACCTTTTAACGTTGAGCCAATTTTACCATCGCCCATTTTCTTTTCAGAAGCGGCATCAAGCAATTGGTGGGTTGGTAGTATCAAATGTGCCTTTTTGGCTATCAGCAGGTTCTTTTTAGCTAAAAGATCGTGCCCTGCAGCCTTTAATTTATCCAATTCCTTTTTAAGGGTAATTGGGTCAATTACTACACCATTACCTATAAGGTTCATGGTATTTTCAAAAAATATGCCCGATGGGATTGTATTTAATACAAATTTTTTACCGTCGAATTCCAAAGTGTGCCCGGCATTAGGGCCGCCCTGGAAACGTGCAATCAGGTCATAACCTGCACTAAGCACATCAACAATTTTTCCTTTACCTTCATCGCCCCATTGGAGGCCTAATAATACGTCAACAGCCATTAATTTATCTTAAATTCAGTATTTATATATAAGAAAGGGGGCAAAGTTATATTTTTCTATCACAATTACCTGCTCTTAATTTAGCACAATTGCCATAAAGATTTAAAGAGTGGTGTTTTATTTCGAATTTTAATATATCGCCCATCATGCTCTGGATCTGCTGAATACGCGGATCGCAAAACTCAACTACCTTACCGCAGTCGATGCAAATGATATGATCATGCTGTTTATAGCCGTATGATTTTTCAAACTGGGCCATGTTTTTACCAAACTGGTGCTTGGTAACCAAATCGCACGATACCAGTAACTCCAGCGTGTTATAAACAGTAGCGCGACTAACACGGTATTTTTTATTTTTCATGTGGATATACAATGATTCCACATCAAAATGATCTGTACGCGAGTAAATTTCTTCGAGTATTGCAAAACGCTCGGGCGTTTTACGCAGGTTTTTATTTTCAAGGTAAGCCTCAAAAATCTTTTTAACCAATGCTATAGTATCCTGTTGGGGCATAATAGTCTGTTAAGCAGGCAAAGTTATTAATAAAATATGGAAGTGAGAATCAAGAGTTAAGAATCAAGAATTAAGATAAAAATGTGATCTTGATTCTTGACTCTCTTCCTTAAGACGCTTTTTCAATCACCGAATCAAACCGATGTACGCCGGTAACGCCTTTAAGCTGTTTTAAGTTTTTAATAAGGTTATCAAGATGGCTGGTATCGTTCACATAAAGCATTAATGAACCTTCAAAAATGCCATTATCGCTATCAACTGTTATAGACCGGATATTTACCTTAAAATCATTGGATATTACGGTGGTAAGTTTGTTTATCAAACCAACCTCATCAATACCTGTAATACGCAGGCCAGTTAAAAACGCGAGTTCCTGCTGATTTGTCCAGCGGGCTTTAACAATACGGTAGCCATAATTTGCCATTAGCTTGGCAGCATTAGGGCAATTGGTACGGTGAATTTTAATGCCATCGCTCACGGTAACAAAACCAAAAACATCATCGCCAGGGATGGGATTACAGCAATTGGCCAACTTATAATCAATCTTTTGCATATCCTCACCAATAAGCAGCATATCGCTGTCTTTTGATTTGAGGTTACGCATCAGGCTTTGCACCTGCTCCTGCTCTATCTTATCCTGTGGTTTGTTTTCGACAGTTTTTTCAGAGATCTGATATTCCTTCAAATCTTTCATATCAATAATGCCCTTGGCAACATTATAAAAAAGATCCTGGGTAGATTGCAGCTTGAAAAAATAGCTCAGCTTATGCAGATTTTCGGAATTATAGGTAATCTTGAGCGATTTCATTTTTCGCTCCAGAATCTCCTTACCGTCCTCTGCAATTTTGCGTTTTTCTTCCTTTAAGGCTGATTTTATTTTGGCTTTAGCTTTAGCCGTAACCACAAAATTCAGCCAGTCCTCCTTTGGGGTTTGCTTGCCCGAGGTGATGATCTCTACCTGGTCGCCATTTTGCAGTTTGTAACTTAGGGGTACCAGCTTATGATTCACTTTGGCACCAATACAGCTTGCGCCAACATCGGTATGTATCTCAAACGCAAAATCAAGCGCTGTTGCATTTAACGGCAGTTGAATCAGGGCTCCCTTGGGCGTAAAAATGAAGATTTCATCACTAAAGAGGTTCATTTTAAAATCGTCAAGGAAGTCAAGCGCGTTTGAATCGGGGTTTTTAAGCATATCCCTAACCTTTTGCACCCATTGGTCGAGCCCGCTGTCTGTTGATGATTCCTTGTATTTCCAGTGCGCTGCAAAGCCTTTCTCAGCAATTTCGTTCATGCGTTTGGTACGAATCTGCACCTCAACCCATTGCCCACGCGGCCCCATTACCGTGGTATGCAATGATTCATAACCATTTGCCTTCGGCGATGAAATCCAGTCGCGCAGCCTGTCTGGATTAGGGCGATACTGATCGGTAACGATAGAATATGCCTTCCAGCAATCGGCCTTTTCCTGCTCAGGGGTACTATCCAGTATAATCCTTATGGCAAAAAGGTCATAAACCTCCTCAAAAGGGATAGACTTTTTCTTCATCTTATTCCAGATGGAGTGGATAGATTTTGGGCGGCCGAAAAGATCGGCATGTAAGCCCTGGCCTTCCAGTACTTTATTTACCGGCTCAATAAAATCGCGGATAAACTTTTCGCGCTCGGCCTTTTTCTCGTTCAGTTTATTTTTAATGAAACTGTAGGTTTCGCGCTCCATGTATTTCATGGAAAGGTCTTCCAACTCAGATTTTATGGTGTATAAACCAAGCCTGTGCGCCAGCGGAGCGTATAGATAAACGGTTTCTGACGATAGTTTAAGCTGCTTATCGCGCGGCATAAACTCCATTGTGCGCATGTTATGCAGGCGGTCGGCAAGCTTTATCAATATCACCCTTACGTCATCGGCCAGGGTAAGCAGCATTTTACGGAAATTCTCGGCCTGCAGCGAGCTATTGGTATCAAATACGCCCGATATTTTGGTTAGGCCATCAATAATTTTGGCCACCTTTTTACCAAACTCCATTTCAATATCATCCAGCGTCATGTTGGTATCTTCAACAACATCATGCAGCAGGGCGCACACTATGGAAGTAGTACCCAGGCCAATTTCTTCGGCGGCTATCTGGGCTACAGCAATAGGGTGATATATGTAGGGCTCGCCGCTTTTACGGCGCATATCTTTATGGCTTTCAAGTGCCATATCAAAAGCCTTGCGTATCATGCGCTTATCGCCCTTTTGCAGGGTTGATTTACACGCGCGCAACAGGGCCCGGTACCTCTTTAGTATCTCATTTTTTTCGGCTTCCAGATCGATCACTAAATCTTTCATATATATGATAGTACGGTATATTTTATATAAACTTGTAATAAAATTTATTATTACAGATTATATTGAAATACCACAAAAAATTGCGTTAATTTTGTATTAAGTAAAATTATGAAATTTATTGGCTTTTTGTTGTTGTTTTGTTGCATAATGGGCGAGGTAAATGCCCAATCAACTAAACCTGCGCCAGTAGTTCTCGGCAAAAATGACACTATCCGGGTTGCCATTACCAATGTAGACGGCGAACTGATACCTTGGGTAGTTTGCCCCGAGGTAAAAATAAGAGATAGCCGCATATTTGCCAGCGATGCCGACAGGGATAATTACCGCCGGCTAAGATACAATGTATTTAAAGTATTGCCTTATGCCCGTTTCGCAGGCAACAGGTACCGCCAGTTACAACGCGATCTGGCGCTTACCGCCGACAAAAAGAAGCAGAAGGAATTAGTGAATACCTGCGAAACCGAAATAAAAACTTTATTCAACAAGGAAATAAAAAATCTGTCGATAAATCAGGGTGAGGTTTTAATTAAACTGATAGACCGCGAATCTGGCACCACCAGCTATGCTATGGTTAAGGATTTGAAAGGCGGTTTTAAAGCATTCATGTTTCAGTCAGTAGCCAGTATATTTGGCCACAACCTTAAAGAAACCTATGACCCTGAAGAGCAGAAAGATATCGAGGCTATCCTAAAAGATGCCGGATATACTTCCACTAACAACTAATAATGGATAATACAAGCATCTACAAGTTTAATGTTCAAAAGTTAAACGGCGATGAGATCAGCTTATCAAACTATCAAAATAAAGTACTTTTAATAGTTAATACCGCATCTCAATGTGGCTTTACACCTCAGCTTAAAGACCTGGTTGAACTTAAAAACGAATTTAAGGACCAGGATTTTGAAATACTGGCATTTCCCTCAGATGATTTTGGCGGGCAGGAACCCCTGGAAGGTGCCGGCATAGCTGCTTTTTGCGAAAACGTTGGCACAAATTACCCGGTATTTGACAAGATAAGGGTACGCGGACCATACGCGCATCCGCTTTACCAGTTTTTTGCAGATAAAAAGAGCAATGGTAACCTGCGATCTGTACCGAGGTGGAACTTTCATAAGTTTCTGATTGACAAAGAAGGGCATGTAACCGACTTTTACTATCCCTTTACCAAACCTACTTCATCAAAGATCAGGAAAAAGATCGGCCGCCTTTTAACGGCAGCTCATTAGCACAAACACAAATCATGAAATTAGATATTTTAGTTTTATCGGTACACCCCGATGATGCCGAACTTGGTTGCTCGGGCACTATTTTAAAACACATAGCCCTTGGCCATAAAGTTGGCATAGTTGATCTTACCCGTGGCGAATTAGGCACGCGCGGATCGGCTGAGATTCGGGATGAGGAAGCGGCAGCTGCTGCAAAAATATTAGGACTATCGCTACGTGAGAATCTTGCCCTCCCCGATGGCTTTTTTGAAAATACGAGGGAATATCAGTTAAAAGTGATCGCGGCTATTCGCAAGTACCGCCCGGCTATTGTTATTACCAACGCCTATCATGACAGGCACCCGGATCATGGCCGTGCAAATGAACTGGTAGAAGCTTCGGCGTTTCTTTCGGGTCTGCGCAAAATTGAAACCTTTGATGATGGCAATTTACAGGAAGCATGGCGGCCAGATATGGTTTTACACTTCATACAGGATAATTACATAAGGCCCGATGTTGTGATCGACATTACCGAATACTGGGATAAAAAGGTGGAAAGCATATACGCATATGGTTCGCAATTCTTCAATCCGGATTGGAAAGGCGAACCGCAAACCTATATTTCAACACCCGAATTTATAAATGTAGTAGCTGGCCGCGCGGCCGAATTTGGCAAAAGCATACAGGTTAAATATGCCGAGGGTTTCACCAGTAGAAAAATTTTAGGCGTAGATAATTTATTTAGTCTTAAATAATATATATTTAACTATAAATAAATAAGTCGCTATTTTTAGACAAAATAGCGACTTATTTTATATTATGAATTTAATTATTAAGCTTTAATATATTCAAACCGATTATTTTCATTACTTCTTTCCCTTCTTAGTTTGTTCTCATTGGCAAGCTTTAACAGGATGCCAGATAATTCAGAGGTTTTAAAGTCAGAGTCGAATTGATCTTTACAGTAATTAGCTATCGACGAAATTGAACGTGTAACATCAAAGAAATCTGTTGATAACAACTGGTTCAATATTTTAGTTGCGCCTGGTTTTTTACGCCCCGCAGCCGAAAGATTATCGTCATCTGAACGTACTTTACGGCCTTTTTTGCTAAATAATTCAGATCCCTCAGCATCGCCTTTTTCTGATTCAATCATTACATCCAGCAGTCTTTCAATAATTTTCACTTGTACTGCTTCCGACTGGAATGAGTTTACAACTTCGGCTACTTCAACCAGTTGTTTCTTTAATTTTTCAATGTGCTTGCTCATGATTTAATATATTTACTCTAATAGGGATCGTACAAATCTAAACGGAATAATAATTAAAAATATAGCCTATTTTGGTAAAAAAATAGCCTATATTAATATTTTGTTCCTTTTACAACTATCAGATAGCGCATTACAACATATTAAATAACTAAATAAAAGTGTTATACCGACATTTAAACAGCGCTAAGCAATTATTATTAAAATGCCTTATAGTATTATCTAAAAGGTTTTAACTATTTTTTCGAGCATTGCCAAACCGTCATCAATATGTTTTTTTTGCATGATGAGGGCTGGTCTGAAACGTACACTTTTATCGCTGCAGCCTAAATACATAATATTTTGCTCCATACCCTGTTGAATAAATTTATCCCGCTTATTTTTATCCGGAAAATCAAAGGCAGTTAATAATCCTTTACCCCGCACATTGCTTACCACCGGCAACCTCTCGGCAATATCAAGTAGTTGGTTTTGCAAATATTCGCCCATTTGAGCGGCATTATCAAGCAGGTTATCTTCTTCAATAATATCCATAATTTTTGATGACCTAACCATGTCAACCAAACTACCTCCCCAGGTTGAGTTTATGCGCGATGATACACGGAATACATTGCCTTCCACTTCATCAACCCGGTTACTGGCCAGTATACCGCATACCTGCATTTTTTTTCCAAATGCTAAAATATCGGGGCGGGCCTTTTCGCCAAAATGCTCATGTGCCCAAAATTTGCCGGTAAGGCCAACGCCTGTTTGTACTTCGTCATAAATGAGCATGGCTTCATATTCGTCGGCAAGCTCACGCAGTTTTTCTAAAAATTCCTTACGCACGTGGTTATCCCCCCCTTCTGATTGTATGGGCTCAATAATAATGGCGCATACATCGTCTTTATTATCTTCAAAAGCCTTTCTTATCTGCGCTACAGATAGCTGTTCGCGCAGCAGCAGATCTTCGTGGTTATTATCGCTATAAGGAAAATTCATGTAGGGTATAGATACACGCGGCCAATCAAACTTGGCAAACCATTTGGTTTTGTTGGGCAATGTATTGGTAAGACTTAAAGTATAGCCCGACCGCCCATGAAAAGCGTGTTCAAAATGGATCACCTTAAAACCGCGCTCTTTGGTGTAGCCTTTGGCAAAGTTTTTTTGAACCTTCCAGTCCATAGCAACTTTAAGTGCGTTTTCAATAGCTAATGAACCACCGGCTATAAAAAAAGCATGCGGCAAGTATTCCGGTATCCCTACCCGCGAAAATGTTTCAACAAACTGGGCGTATTGCGTAGTGTAAATATCGGAGTTTGATGGGTTGGTTAACGCCGCCAGCATCAGGTTTTTCTTAAATTCTTCGTCGTTCACCATCTTGGGATGATTGTAGCCCAAAGGCACCGACGCGAAACAGGTAAAAAAATCAAGCAGGGTGCGGTTATGCTTTGAATCATAAATATAAACCCCCTTACTTTTTTCCATATCAAAAGTGAGATCGAAGCCATCGGCAAGTACGTGCTTCTGTAATGAAGCCTGAACGTTTTGGGGTGAAACAAGTAAGTTGTACATATAACTGGGTTTATACAAATTTACTAAAAAGCCCCTAAAAACCAAATTTAAGCGGTTTTTGAACCGATTGACGAAAAAGTAACTTTAAACAATCTAAAGTTACTTTTTGTACCAAAGCCTGAAATAGTATACTTGGTAGATGTGCGAATTTCAAATTACAGATGTGCAGATTACGGATTATAGACGTGCAAATTTCAGATTATAGATGTACAGATTGCAGATGTGCAGATGACGCGTCAATTGCAGAATTTTGGCGTTCAATTGTTAAATTTTGATAGGTTATTGTTAAATAAATATAAGTGAGGATAGTATTTACTTATGTTTATAAATAATAAACCAATAACCACAGTTAACCTTATGAAATATCTTATCCTGTTATCTGCCGCGCTGTTTGGCCTTAAGGCAACAGCACAAAGCCAAAAACCTGCACCTGCCGCTTATGCCGTAATTAAGGGGCATATTAAAAACCACACCGAAGATATGTGGGATTACAGCGAAACAACTTATCTTGATTTTAAAACGCTTTCTGTTCCGGTTGATAAAAACGGCGACTTTATTAAGCGCCTAAAAATTGATGAGAAATACCGGAGTATATTTTTCAGAGATGGCCAGGGCCTGGTTGTCAATATTCAAAAAAACGATACCATCACGGTTGATTTTGATAACCACGATATTTATAATACCATTACTATACACGCAGCGCAAGCCGATAGGGATAAGGAGCTACAAACGTTTACCGCTTTACGAAAGTTTGAAAATAACCTATCTGACGAATTGCATGATATATTCGGAAAAGACCTCGCAGATTCTGCAAAGTTCACTAAACTTAACAGGCTTTATAATAAAGAAATTGAAATATTGCTGGCAAGTGGTTTAAAGGATAATTACATTGACAGGGCTACGGATATTTATTTCCATTATGCAAGGTATTTATTAATGCTGCGATTATTACCTACGTACGATCTGTTCATTGAACATCCAAAAGAAATCACAAAAAATATCGCTTTACTAAAGGATAGAAGAGCGTATACAGTTGAAAATGATGAATGGTACAGGAACAATGCCGAGTATCGGGATTTCGTTTTTGATTACCTGCGGTTCTTTACCCCTTTTAACTCATCAATAGTTAGCAACGGCAAGTACGCGCCTTCATCATACGGCTTTTCTGAGTGCTATAATGCCCTTTCAAGTCTTCGTACGCTTGAAATGAGGGACTGGTTTATAACCAAAACAATTATGTTCAATTTTCAATATGTTCCTTTTAATGAGTCAACCACGGTATATAAAGAATTTTCCGGTAAAGTATTAACACCCCAATATGCTGATACCCTGAAACAATTTTTTATTAATATCCAGCGCTTAAAACCGGGTGTACCAGCACCAGGCTTTACACTTAAAGATGACAATGGCAAGCAAATTTCCCTTGCCCAGCTCAAGGGCAAAGTAGTTTATATCGATTTTTGGGGAGTAGGCTGCGGCCCTTGTGTTTATGATATTAAAAACGAAGTGCCGGGTCTGCACGAAAAATATAAAGACAAAAACATTGTATTTGTAAACGTTTGCGTCGATAGTAATGAATCAACCTGGAAGGAAAACCTGAAAAAATTAAACCTGACCGGTGTTAACCTTATAGCCGAAGGCTGGACAAAAAACCCAATGTGCCAGAACTACAACGTAAACGGGATACCACATTATTTTTTAATAGATACGGAGGGAAAGATCGTTGATAATAACAGCCCGCACCCTGGCGATAAACAAATGCTGTACAGCAAAATAGATAAACTGCTAAAATAGAACTAAGGCAATCGGGCCCAGGTTAAGGGAATTATATAATTTCGCAGTTGGTAGCAACAAGCTGCCAACTGCGAATAATCAATTGCTTTTTTAGGAAGGAAGATCGATAGCTGATAATATAACGCCGTGATGGGCGTTCACTACGCCGTTGGCGTAAGCGTTATCGCCAACAAACATCTTCTCGTTTTCAATTAAAAAGTGAGCGCCGTTAACCTTAAAGTTTCCCTTTATGGTTAATACTACATCCGGTTGTTGCGCTTCAATTTCATTTGTGATGTGGCTTGATAAACCGGCGTGCTCATATTCATTGAGTTCGTAAACATCCAGTACCGGCTCTTCATGTCCGTTCTGATAAAGTTTTACACGGTTGTCGGCAACATCCAGCTTAAAGCCGTTGCCCCCATCTAAACGGTTACCGGTAATAGTAACGGCCTCGCCTGTAACTGATGTTATGCTGGCATCAATACTTAATATATCATCCTGGTGTCTCTTCTGATGATTAAATGAAAGTATCCGCAAAAACCGATTACTGTTTGCACCATCCGAAAATGTGAGTGAAGGGTATTCGCTCAAAAAAATGGTTGTCCCAAAAATGAATGCATGTTTCATGATCTTGTTTGTTTTACTAATAAAAGCACGCGGAACATCAATTGTTTCAAAAAATTAATATCGGTGGTCTGAGGCCTGGGGTGTGTGGCCTGAAATCTGAAATTTGCATATCTGAAACCTATAATCTGTACATTTGAAACCTATAAACTGCGCATCTAAAATCTATAATCTGCACATCTAAAATTTATAATCTGCACATCTGAAATCTGCACATCTAAAACCTATCCTTCATCCCCAGCAATCCCCATATGCCACCACTGTGGATAGCTAATATTTTGCTGCCCGGTTTAAAATAGCCTTTACCAATCAGATCATATAGCGCATACATCATTTTGCCGGTATATACAGGTTCAATAACAATCCCGGTGGCGGCAACAAACTGCTTTACAAAGATTACCAATTCGTCGGTTGCCTTACCGTATCCGCCAAAATGATAGTCGATATGCAGATCATAATTAACCGGGGGGATAAGGAACTTGTCAATCTCATCCTTTATAAAGCCACCGTTCTTAAAAACTGGCACCGCATTAAATTTTGTTTGATACTGATGTTTAGTTAAGCCATTAATAATACCGGCGGCAGTGGTACCGGTTCCGCAGGCGCAAAAAATGTGATCATAGGTGTCGGTTAGTTCATCAACCAATTCACTGCAACCCTGGACACCTTCGGCAGATGATCCGCCCTCGTCAATAAAAAAGGCATTTTCGTCGGCTCCGAAATATTTGGTGAACAGCGCAGGTTTATCGCGGTAACTCTCCCGGTCGGTAAATTGGAGTTGCATACCATGCAGTTTGCACAAAAACAAAGTGTTGTTATCAACTTCTTCGCCACGCACAATACCCGTTGCTTTAAAGCCAAAACTCGCGGCGGCAGCGGCAGTTGCCAGCAGATGATTAGAATATGCGCCGCCAAACGTTACCAAATGATTTTTATGCTGATGTTGTGCAGCTTTTAACAAGTATTTGAGCTTGCGCCACTTGTTGCCCGATATCATGGGGTGAATCAGGTCGTCGCGTTTTAAATAAACTTTTACGCCATGCACATCAAACAAAGGGTTTGTGACTTGATGTATCGGGCTAAAAATCTCAAGATCAATATTCATGTTATAGTATCAAGCAGTTAGTATCAGGTATCAAGACAGCTGCGTTATAGTAAACAAAAATAGTATCGTTTTCTGATAACAACATAGCCGGATCAGAATTAACTAATTAAAAATCTTGATACCTGATACTAACTACTTGCTACTAATATCTTAACCTACCACAAAAAACGATTACTTTTGCCCTCAAATGGCAGACGATACCGAGCTGATAGAACAGGAAGAACAAGATTTATTTGAACACTTGCGCATAGTGGTTGACAAAGGGCAATCTCTGCTGCGTATTGATAAATTTTTAATGCACCGGGTGGAGAATGCGTCGCGCAACCGCATCCAGAATGCTATTGAACTGGGCAATGTGCTAGTTAACGACAAGCCTACCAAATCAAGCTACCTGGTAAAACCGCTTGATGTAATTTCGGTAGTACTGCCACATCCACCGCGCGATACGGAAGTTTATCCCGAGGATTTGCCCATCAACATCGTTTACGAAGATAACGATGTGCTGGTGGTTGACAAGGTAGCCGGCATGGTGGTGCATCCGGGTTATAACAATTACACCGGTACGCTGGTTAACGCGCTGGTTTATCATTTTCAGCAATTGCCTACCCTACCGGGGAACGACGGCAGACCGGGGCTTGTTCATCGCATTGATAAAGATACCTCTGGCTTACTGCTCATCAGTAAAAATGAGCGCTCCATGAACTGGCTGGCCAAACAATTTTTCGACCACACTATTACCCGTAAATACATAGCCCTTGCCTGGGGCGATCTGGAAACGGATGGCACCGTGACAGGATATATAGGCCGCAGTGTTAACGATCGTAGGGTGATGTCGATATATGATGATCCTGAAAAGGGCAAATGGTCTGTAACACACTATAAGGTTTTGGAGCGGATGGGCTATGTTACGCTGATAGAATGCCAACTGGAAACCGGCCGAACGCACCAGATCCGGGCACACATGCGCCATATCGGCCACCCCCTGTTCAGCGACGCCACTTACGGCGGCGATAAGATCCTGAAAGGCACCATGTTTAGCAAGTACAAGCAGTTTGTAGATAATTGCTTTGAGCTGATGCCGCGCCAGGCGTTGCACGCGCAAACTTTGGGCTTTTTGCACCCCACACTAAAAAAGCAGGTATTATTTGAATCGCCCCTGCCTGCAGATTTTGAAAGCGTACTGCAAAAATGGCGCAAGTATACAGCCGGTAATGCTCAGGCAAATACAGCAACAGAAGAATAAAAATGGCTTAACGGCTATATTAAGCATGATTTTTGTACAGTACCGATTGTTAGTTTTACATTGGTTTAGCAATATGAATAACTCCATGAGCGTTACCTTATTTAAAAATCTGCACATTTGCACATCTGAAACCTGCACATCATAAATGACGCCCTTTTTTATCAATTTTAATGGAGAGATACTCCCGCAAAACAGTAAGCTGCTTACCATAGCCAACAGGGCTTTCAGGTATGGCGACGGGCTATTTGAGAGTATGCGCCTGATAAAAGGCCAGTTGAAGTTCCCAGAACTACATGCCGACCGCCTGCAACGCGGTATAAAAGCCCTTAAGATTGACGGCTATTCGCAAATGGATACCTGGTTTTTAAAGGAGATTGTGGAAGAGCTTGCCAAACGCAACAAAGTAAAACACGGCCGCCTGCGCCTTACCGTTTACCGCGATGCCGAGGGGCTGTACACGCCGAGTCAGAATAAAATGGGCTATTGTCTGGAGCTTACTCCATCAGATGAGCCGCGATATTTTTTGAACGAGAAGGGTTTAATAATGGATGTTTTTACGGAACTGCCCAAGCCATCCAACTACCTGTCTAACATAAAAACCTGCAACTCGCTTATTTATGTAATGGCGGGTATCTATAAAATGCAAAACAAGCTTGATGATGTTTTTTTACTTAATCAAAGTGGCTTTTTATGCGAGGCCAGCAGCTCCAACATCTTTATCAACTACCAAAACCACTTGTATACGCCGGCACTAAGCGAAGGCTGTGTAGAAGGCGTAATGCGGCAGGTGGTAATAAAACTGGCCAAAGAAAACAATATTGATATAACCGAAGCCCAAATAAACCCCGACATATTATACGAGGCCGACGAAGTATTTTTAACCAACGCCACCCGCGGCATCCAAACCGTAATGGGCTTTGGTGTAAGGCGCTATTTCAATAAGGAGAGTAAGGTGCTAATGGACGAGCTGAATAAGCTTTAACGGTCGACTATAACCAACCTTACTGCTTCACCACTATCTTATCCCCCATCCTTACCTTAATATCCGAACCAACCGCAAAAAAAGCCGACACGGGTTCCTTTTTAAGGAAAGGTTCAAATGCTTTGCCATAAAGCGTTTCCACATCTGCATCAAAAACATAATCCCGCACTTTGCCGGTTTGCCAGGAAATGTGTTCAACCTGGTACTCCATGGTGCTTATTGTACTTAGCTTGTTATAGCCCCAATAATGCTCAAAAATAAATTCTTCGGCACTGCCGGGTTTTATATCAAGCAGTTCATCGCTGGCGGTAGCGCCCAGTTTATTCCAGCAGCCGTTCAGCTTCCACTCATATAAAAATTGGGTATGCCCGTCGCTAGTGGCCGTGACAGAACTGCGCATGGGCATGGCACTATAATGTTCTTTGTATAAATTATTGGCAATAAGCGCGATAAGGCTTTTGGGTACTATTTCGCTTACAAACACGGCCCCTCTTTTCCATTCGGTACCGTTAAAATGTTTTACATAAAAACGAAGATTTACCTCTTCAAAATTCACGTGCAAAGGCCATTTGATCCCCAGCACCTTGGTATCCTGAAACATAAAGCCTACCATGCTCACCAACGCCTTGCCCTCCCAAAGATCAAGCTCGGTACCCGGCGGCAGGTATTCATCTAATATCTTAGGATCTACCTCGTAATTAAGCATTACCAGGTTTTTCCATTGCGCTTTTAAAAACTGACGTTTGGGCATGAGTGGGGTGCGGGGTTTCGGGAGCGAGGTGCGGGTGAAAAGTTCAATTAAACATCATGTGCTGGCAATAGAGTAAATTAGATATTTAGATCCAACACCGCTCTCCGCTCCTCACACTTCGATCTTCACAAAAAAATTACTTCTTATAATATTTCATCGCCTCGGGTATCAGCCTTTGGATATTGGCTATACGGGTGGCATCAGATGGGTGCGTGCTTAAAAATTCAGGTGGGGCACCTCCTTTGTTTTGGGCCGCCATGCGCTGCCAGAAAGGTACAGCCATATTCGGATCGTAACCGGCCATTGCCATAAAGGTTAAGCCCAGGCGGTCGGCCTCTGATTCCTGGTCGCGGGAGTATTTCAGCAGCGCCACTTGTGTACCAACACCATATGCCTGGCTAAAAAGTCCCTGCATCATCTGCGATTGTTTAGCCAAAGCTACCCCGGCCAATGAACCGCCTAATTGTGCTACCATTTGCTGCGAGATACGCTCGGCAGAGTGCCTTGCTATTGCGTGCCCAATTTCGTGGCCCATAACTACAGCTAAATACGCATCGGTATTGGCTACAGGCAACAAGCCCGAGTATACGGCAACTTTACCGCCGGGCATACACCAGGCATTTACCTCGCTGCTTTGGATGAGGTTAAATTCCCATTGAAAACTATATTGATCGCCATAGCCGTTATCTTTCAAATAACGTTCAATGGCAACAGCTAAACGGTTACCTATTGTTTTAACACGCTGGGCATCGGTTCCGCTGGCTACAACTTTAGTTTTAGGATCGGAAAGGAGCTGCTGGTAACTGGCCGCAGCAGATTGATTTACTTCGGCATCGCCAACTAAGCTTATTTGCTTGCGTCCGGTTAGCGGAACGGTTGAACAGGAGAATAGGGCAATAACCATCGTTAATGCCAGTAATGCAGGTTTGATTCTTTTCATGGTGATCAGGCAGTTTTTTTCTTAAAAAAATTAACTTTCGATTCTTTGCCTTTTAATAAGCGTTCGATATTTTTTTGGTGGGTTACCAGTATCAGCAGGCATATACACATACCATAGATAACAATGGATCGTATAGGCGTGGGAAAAACAAAGGACACACCTATTGGATATGTAAATGCCGCCGCAATTGAGCTTAACGATACATATTTTGTAACTAATAACACCACAATAAATACCACTACGCATAATAAAGCGGCATGTAAATGAATAGCCAAAATCATTCCAAATAAAGTGGCAACGCCTTTTCCGCCCCTGAAACCGGCAAAAATCGGAAACAAATGGCCCATTACGGCTGCCACGCCTAAGGCAAGCGCGTAGTTTGTATACGCGGTTGAATTTTGTGCACCCGTGGTTGATACACCTATGAAATAAGCGAGGTTGGTGGCTGTCCACCCTTTTAAAATATCTAACAGCATTACGGGAATCCCGGCTTTTTTGCCCAGTACCCTGAAGGTGTTAGTGGCACCGGCGTTACCGCTGCCATATTCTCTTACGTCAATATCGTAAAAGGCCAACCCTATCCATACGGCAGTAGGTATCGACCCGCAGAGATAGGCCAGTATAAGTGCTGAAACTGAATAAACGGTTATCATTTCCCTGCAATATTACAAAATTGATACGGTACTAAAATTCTAATCATTCTTAAATGCTAAACTTTAAATGCCAAAGCGTTGAATAAAATTAAAAAATCGATACTTAAAGCTTTAAAATAAGCCTGAAGCTAAGATTTAATTTAAAAGCTAAGGATTTATTAAGCGTTTTGTTTGGTTACTTAATAGCTTTTAAGCTAAGATCAAGACTTTTTACCGAATGTGTTAACGCGCCTACCGATATATAATCAACCCCGCACTCGGCATATTCCCGTATATTATCAATGGTTATACCACCAGATGCTTCGGTAATAAAACGGCCCTGGATAATGTTAACGGCCTGTCTTAAAGTGGCAAAATCAAAATTATCCAACAATATACGGTTTACGTGACCGGTTTGCAAAACCTGGTCTAATTCTTCGAGGTTACGTACCTCTATTTCAATAGCCAGCTGCTTGTTATTATCTGTAATATATTGATTCGCACTTTCAATAGCTTGTCTTATGCCTCCCGCGTAATCAACATGGTTATCCTTTATCAGGATCATATCATACAAGCCGAAGCGGTGGTTAACACCACCTCCAATTTTCACGGCCAGTTTTTCAAGGTAACGCATACCCGGCGTAGTTTTGCGGGTATCCAAAACTTTTGTGTTGGTGCCTGTTAACAGATCAACTATTTCTCGGGTTTTTGTAGCAATTCCAGACATACGCTGCATACAATTAAGTACCAAACGCTCGGCAATTAAAATACTTTGGGCGCTGCCTTCTACTTCAAAAGCTATATCTTTGGGCTTTACAGCATCGCCATCTTTTAAAAACAGGTTAACCTTTAACCCGGCGTCAACAACATTAAATATTTCAACGGCCAGTTCAACGCCGGCCAATATACCTTCGTCCTTTACTAAAAGTTTTGCTTTGCCTATGGTACCTGCGGGGATGGTTGAAAGTGAAGTATGGTCGCCGTCGCCTACATCTTCCGCTAATGCGTTTACTATAAATTGGTGTATAAGTTCCTTATCCAAGTGTATTACTTTTAAGCTTCAAAAGTAATGTTTTTTTTGATGTGGGGATTTAGATTTCAGATATGCAAATTTCAGATGTGCAGATTATTCCTGAACCTTGATTTTCCTGATTAAACGATTAAAGGACTTGAAAAGCTTCAGGCAATCCTTTAATCAGGAAAATCAAGGTTCACATATTTTTTTAATCTAAAATCTGCACATATGAAATCTACACATCTACTTCACCTTCTCATCTTCAATCCTTAGTTCAATAAGGCTCATTTTATGATCAATATCTTTAAGGGTGAAGGCAACACGGTACAGGCCTTTATCTGTAGTTAAAATATATACGCCAAAGTGGTAGCTGGCGCTTGAATTTACCTTATGTAACAATTTTATGCCTTTAGGCTTATTAGCACTTAAAAACTTATCCAATATAACCGTTGCCTGCGTTTGCGAATAGCTGTTTTCATCATCCATCACGGTGATCTCTACAGTAGCGGCAAACAGTTTTGATAATTCCTTTGTGTTACCCTGTTTTATAAGATTGGCCACGTTATCAATCGGGTCGGCAGCTATAAAGCCCGGCAACATAAGTAAGATGATAAATGACGACAGATAAAGCAGCTTCATATTTTACAGGACGTAATAAAACAAACAATGTTACAGCAAAAGCAAAGGGGGACAACCGATATAGAAGTTATTGACATATAACTGTTTTTACAGCAATTTATTACACAACTACCGGGCCTGTTTTTATGCTTCACCTAAATTAAAAAAATTATAATTATAAAGTGAGGGTTGCCTTTATATTTGCATCGTGGAAAATAAAAAAAAACTCGCATTAATTATTCTTGACGGCTGGGGTTATGGCCGCAATGATCAGTCCAACGCTATAGTTGCTGCCAACACGCCATTTGTTGATTCGATGCTTGAACAGTATCCAAATTCAAAGTTAGAAGCTTCTGGCACTGCCGTAGGTTTACCGGCCGGTCAAATGGGTAACTCAGAAGTTGGGCACATGAACCTGGGTGCAGGCCGTGTAGTTTACCAGGAGCTTGGCCGCATCCATAAAGCTGTTGATGATAATGAACTGCCAACCATCCCGGTATTAAAGGATGCTTTTGAATACGCAAAACAAAACAACAAGAATGTACACCTCATGGGCCTCGTATCTGATGGTGGCGTACACTCACATATAAGGCACGTAATCGGTTTATGCGATGCCGCTAAACAGTTTGACCTGAACAACGTTTTCATCCATGCGTTTTTGGATGGCCGCGATACCGACCCAAAATCGGGCGTGGGTTTTATAACTGAGCTTGAAAGGCATATTGAAGGTACAAACGTTAAAATAGCTTCGGCAATTGGCCGCTATTACGCTATGGACCGCGATAACCGCTGGGAACGTGTTAAACTGGCTTATGATCTTCTGGTTAATGGCGAAGGCGAAGCCACACAGCATATTACCGATGCCATTAAAAAATCATACGAAGAAGGTGTTACCGATGAGTTTATAAAACCATTGGTTAATGTTGATTCGGACGGCAAACCGCTGGCTGTTATTAAAGATGGCGATGTGGTGATCTGCTTTAACTTCCGTACCGACAGGGGCCGCGAGATCAGCATAGCATTAACCCAAAAATCATTCCCCGAATATAACCTGCACCCGCTTAACATCCGTTACATCACCATGACCCCATATGATGAAACGTTTAAGAACGTACAGGTGGTGTTTAACAAAGAAGACCTGACCAAAACGCTTGGCGAGATCCTACAAAATGCAGGTAAAACACAAATTCGTATTGCCGAAACTGAAAAATATCCGCACGTAACGTTCTTTTTTTCCGGAGGTCGTGAGCGTGAGTTTGACGGCGAAAAACGTTTACTGGCACCATCGCCAAAAGTGGCTACTTATGATTTGCAGCCCGAAATGAATGCTGCTGGTATCCGCGATCTGATCATTCCCGAGCTGGAAACCGGCTGGCCCGATTTTGTTTGCCTTAACTTTGCCAATACTGATATGGTTGGCCACACCGGTGTTTTCAGCGCGGTTGTTAAAGCTGCCGAAACTGCCGATGCCTGCACCAAAGCTGTGGTTGAAGCCGGCCTGGCAAATGGCTACTCGTTCATCATTATTGCCGATCATGGGAATGCCGATTATATGATAAATGAGGATGGTACACCTAATACAGCACATACCACTAACCTGGTGCCTTGTATTGTTATTGATAAAGATATAACCGCCGTAAAAGATGGCAAACTGGGCGATATAGCACCAACCATATTACATATACTGGGTGTGGCTATTCCGCCTGAAATGACAGGTAATGTATTGGTGTAAATTAAAATTAACACATATAACCGCTCTTTTGGGTGGCATCATGCTTCTATCCGGCTTGCAGTCATGCAGGCCGGATATTAAGCAAACGGGGGCCGTACAAAAGTACTTTGACCTTGCTGGCTACTTTAAAGCCGATACCGCCAGGCTTAAAAAATTAAATCCCCAGATTGATAAAACCGTCACCCACAACGGTGTAAGCGAAAATAACACCGTACAGATCACAAACTGGGGGCAGGAATTGAACCTCTTCATTCAGTCGGATATTAATCGCCCGGCCTGGAAAAACAGCTACTTGACCACAAACTTTGGCGATTTAACGATTTACAAAGCTAAAGACCCCGAGTTGCGTACTACCAAAGTTATCATCAATACAAATAAGGGTAAAATAAAATGGGTGCTGATATTCAATCACACCAAAAACCTGCTGTACGAAACATCCGAAAAGCTTAGCTACTTCCCAGATTCGGCTTATCAGATAGATAAATCGCAACAGGTTAGGTTAATGGGCCACAACGTGTATCACATTACAGGCATTCTGTTACCGAAGAAATAAGACCGATTATCCGCCTCACCATACCCGGTTCTCTTTGGTATATTCCCGTTCAATACCTTCCAATATAACTTCCTGGGTAACGTGCGCGGCCTTTTTGGCTAACATTTGCAGGCAGGCAAATTGTACTACATTTAATATACCCGAACCGCTGAGTTCATATTTGCGCGCAATTTGTTCCAGGTTGATATGCCCATTGAGATTAGCCTTTTGCGGAAACGATTTTTTCCAGATCACATGGCGTTCTTCGGCATTGGGCAGCGGGAAATGGATCACCGACTGAAAACGACGCATAAAAGCTTCATCAATATTATTTTTAAAGTTGGTGGCCAGTATCACCAATCCTTCGTGCTGTTCAATACGCTGCAGCAGATATGATGCCTCCTGGTTGGCGTATTTATCATGCGCATCCTTTACGTTGGTACGCTTGCCAAAAAGTGCGTCGGCCTCGTCAAAAAACAGGATCCAGTTTTTGTTCTCCGCCTTTAAAAACAATTGCGACAGGTTTTTCTCCGTTTCGCCGATAAATTTAGATACGATCATCGAAAGATCAATCCTGAAAACCTGCTTGTTGGTGTACTTGCCTAACAACGATGCCGTAAGTGTTTTACCCGTACCCGGCGGCCCATGAAACAGCGCACGGTAACCCGGTTTAAGTTTTCTGTCCATACCCCAATCGGTCATTAAAACCTTTTGGTAATTTACCCAGTTTTCCAGCTCGACAATTTGCTGGCGGGTGGAGGTATTGAGGATCAGATCTTCCCAGATATACGTAGTTTCTAAATATTGCGCCGGGAAGTTCATGCTCAATTTAGGAATGGTTTGTGTGCCGGTAACCAGCAACTCAATATACTCCGGCTGCAAAACTATGCGGCCACAAAGTGCCGGCTCACCATCAGGTACCTCCTCCAGGTATAAAATATTTTGCCTGGCGAAAACATGTTGATGATGAAAAAGCTCGGCAACCTGCAGGCGTTTCTCCAGGTCATCTCCTGCCAGGATAAACGCGGCGGTTTGCCCGGTTGGTAAAAAACTGCGGCCATTTTTACTGCGCACCCCTCCTATCTGTTGAAAATCGCCGCTATTAACCATATAAGGCTGAATAATACTATCGAAAAGTTCAATTTGCAGATGTGGCGCTAAGGCTAACATAAATACCACTACTTCGGTATTGCTAAGGCCATGCTTATCTATTAATTGCTCTATGGCACCTTCTGGCTTAATAACGCGCGGCAATAAGGGCGGCAAATAAGTATTGCTTTGCCCAAATGCCTGTTGCAGGCGGGCTTCCATACAGCCGGCCACATATTGCAGGTAAGTTTTAAGCTGATTAATATTAGCGCTCATCGTTATTTCCCCGATCCGTTTTGTTGTATAATATGGGTTAGTTCATGCGCCAGCAGGTTCATACCCGCGCTGCTTTCAGGATCAAACCTGGCCGAATTAAAGTAGATATCAGTACCATGGGCAAACGCCTGCGCTTTTGAAATATTGCAAAGCTCCGTAGCCTCCTGCCCGGTATGGATACGTACCTTTTCGAAATTGGCATTCATCTGGTGCTCTAACTGGGCACGAACCTTAGCCGGCAACGGACTGCCGCCATCTTTACTCTTATTAAGCAAACGCTCAAACTTAGCATCCGGACTTTCTGCTTTGCCCTCGGTTTTATCTACGCCGCCAGCCGGTTGATCATCCTGTTTCTGCGCGGCGGTTTTTTTATCGCTATCGTCGCCCTTTTCTTTTTTTTGAACTTTTCCCTCGTCCTTCTTTTCCTCGTCGCCTTTCTTTTGGGCTTTGCCCTCATCCTTCTTTTCTTCGTCGCCTTTCTTTTGGGCTTTGCCCTCATCCTTCTTTTCTTCGTCGCCTTTCTTTTGGGCTTTGCCCTCGTCCTTCTTTTCTTCGTCGCCTTTCTTTTGGGCTTTGCCCTCGTCTTTTTCGTCCTTTTTATCCTTTTTTTGCGCGGCCTTTCCATCCTTTTCCTCATTGGCACCCTTTTTCTGTACACTCATTTGCCCCATCCTTTGCGATGATTTTACCGGAGCCTGTTGCGCCATGGTCACCTTTTGCGCTACGGCATCAGCTTCCTGTTCCATAGCTGTATCCTGGTTACCATCTATCTTTTTAGCCTGAAAAAAGGCATCGCCCTGCTTCTGTTTTTCACGACTGCCGCTAAAAAACGGCTTTTCGGTTTTATCTGCCGCAGGCTGGTGCAATGGCTGACGGGTGTTGGTACTTTTCATGGTACATCAATTTAAATTGTTCATTATATTAAGTTGTTTTTGAGCCTGCAAAGCCCATTCGCCGCCATCATCTTTAATCACCGCCTCAAGCTGTTCACGCGCATCTTCATTACGATTTAACTTTAGGTATGCAATCCCCCTATAAAACCCGGCTTTGCCGTGCTGCGGATGCTTTTCAAGCAATTGATCTAAATGCGCCACGGTTTCATTCCAACGGTTAAAACCGAGGCAAAGAATTGCTGCGTTAAGACGCGCCTCTTCATTTTCGGGCTCCAGTTTCAGGATCATTTCGTACTCGGCATACCCGGCCTCCATATCGCCGCTTTGCAGCAACGCAACGGCCAGGTGGTTACGAACGGCAGTATCATCCGGCACCAAAAGCAAGCTTCGTTGAAGATAATTTATAGCAAGTCCATAGTTTTTAAGCATCAAATGCGCCAGACCAGCGGTTTGCAAGGCGCGCTGGTTATTAGGATATTGCGATTGTACAAAATCAACAATCTCCAAAGCCTCATTAAACTTATTTTGCGTTAAATACACCTGTGCCAGCCCCATCGTTAAACCGGGGTTTGAAGGATTTGCCTCAATGGCCCTGTGCCAACAGTTCTCGGCACTCTGCATATCGGCCGATAGCATGTACAATTTAGCCAGTCCTTCCCAGGCTTCGTACTGGCCGGGCCGTATCTGGATGCTTTGCTTATAGGCGTTCAGCGCCAGTTCGGGTTCATTAAGCAGCACCAATGTGTTGCCACGATTAAGCTGGGCCGTTGCATTTTGCGTATCAATTTGTAAAGCCTGCTCAAAACTCACCAAAGCTTCAGTAAAGCGGTTTTGCTGATAAAACAACATCCCTCGGTTATTAAGCAGGGTTACGTTTTGATTATTTAAGGCAGATGCCTTGTCGTAATACATTTCGGCAACATCAAAATTACCTTGCATTTGCTGCATAGCGCCCAGGTTAATTAGTTCCGTTAATTCTGTTTGGTTGCTCATAACATTTCATTTTTAACTTTGTCTGCAATTCCTCCGGCTATTTCAGATATGCTGATATCCGGGTAGGTTACTTTTATATCATCAGTTTTAACATCGAACGGCTCACCATCTTTATAATGTACCGGCAGCGAAACTTTCAGCTGCATTTCTGGCCCGAAGCTAAATGACGCCAGGTTATGCCGCCATTCTTTTGAAATATCAAATAATCCCAGATCAAGCGATGCACGCAACAACGCATTTACATCGAAAGTAAATTTGGGGTGCACCTCTATTTCGCCAAGCGCGTTAAATTCAAAACCCGTGGTTGGCGACCATGCCAGATCGGCCTGCGCCTTGGCTTCGCCCTCAAGGCCAAGGCCGCCGCGTATTTCAACCCCACCAGTAACGCTGGCTACGCCTATGCTAAGGCCTATGCCCAAATCGGCGTGTAGTTTTATGCCTGCATTGGCCGGGATCACAAATTCAGCACCACCAGAGATCCTTGTATTTTCGGGATGCGAAGGGTTAAACTCTATCTGCCCAAAAACATTACGCAGCTGGCCCGGTCCTACACCGGCCTCAAAATCCAACCCGCCATTTATGGTGGCTACTAAACCAATACTGCGCGGACCAAGCGGTATGGCAAACAACGGAATTTCGATAGTTGGCGCCCTGAATAAGTTTTTATTGATTGATTTTCTTGGGAAAACATCAACCGATGATGGAAGTTCCAAACGACCAACAACCTCTATTTCACCAGCCGGAGTTACCCTCACGGCAGCAGTGGCTTGCAGCCAATCGGTTACTTTTAAAGTTAACGAGCCTGAACCATAAGCCGAAAAATGCTCTCCCGCCGGTCCGGTTAATGTACCATCGGGTGCAATGGCACGGTTAGTTGCCCCAACTTTTACATCACCCGATACCCTATCGGCAGTATAGGCCGCTGTGCCTTCAAGCGTAAGCGCACCATCATCATAATTAATAGAGAGCGAGGTATTTATCTTTGGTATTTTTGGCACCGCCGTACCACTTGCCGTTACGTGGTATATACCATCGGCCCCGCGGGTTAACTGCGCTGTACCACTGCCGCTTTGAATGCCGGGTATGTTTTCATCAAGTACAAAACTACCGCCTATAACTAACTGGTTATTACCAAATGACACATTGAGCGCAGCGCTTTTTATGCCTTTAATATCAGATTCGGCAGTACCATTTGCCGTGAGCACATTGTTTTCATAGTTAAAATGAAGACTGGCACTCTTTATACCTTTTATTTTTCCGGCACCTATGCGGGCGTTTCCCTCAACGGTAAGCTGGTCATTGGCATAAGCAACCGTTATGTTCGAATCGAAATAGCGCGGATCTAACTCAAAAGTTCCCCTAACAGCAAAACCATGCCCGGTAGAGGCGGAAGCTGTTACGCTGCCTTTACCTACATTGGCTATTTCAAATTGCAGGTTGCCTTCGGCACCAAAACCCGCTGCCGAATCAACAAATACCTGCAAACTGGTGTTTGTTATGGCGAATGGCGGTGGTAACTTAATCTCATTACCATTAAATATCTTCCGCAAGCGGACGCTTGAACCATTGATAACGATATCCACATCGGCACCTTCAAACAGTTTAATAGTGGGCAATACCTTACCAACACCGCTGATACCATTTTCATCAAACGAGGTTTGCTGCAGCACTATTGGACTCATACCCTTTAATTTAAGAATACTTGCCACCTGCTGCTGAACGCTGGCTTCAGATACATAACCGCCATAATCAACATTTTTACTGTCGATTATCTGAAACGTTAACGATGCCGGATCAACCAATGCAGGCCCTTCCGGATCACGAAAAGCGATACCGGTAATTGAACCGCCGCTGCCAATGGTGTAATTTACATTGGTTACATGAAAATTTTGTCCGAAACGAAAACTCACCTCCTTCGACGTATCACCATCATGCCAGGGAACACGCTGAAGACTGCCTCCCGTACTTTTTGACATGATGGTAAGCTGTGTAACCGTACCGCCGGCGCTTCGCCCGCGCAGACCAGCGGCCTCTATTTGCGCTGCCGTTAACAAATTCAACCCATCAAGGGGTAAACCGCTGGTAACTTCTGATGATTGCCAAACGTTTTCGGGATTACCGGTAAAAGGCAAATTATAAGCAAACTGGTTTATTTTTATCTCAAATCCTTGTTTTGCAGCAGGCAGATCGGCAGGTAACAGGCTTTCATTAATACTGGCTTTAGCAGCGTTTTTAAGCGCACCAAAGGCACGCACAAACTCCCCATTAATATTTCTGCCCGAGCTTTGATTGGCATCCGAATCAAAAAGCCAGAAGTTTTCAAAAGCGTTGAGGCCGCCCAATTGCAGTTCTTTCTTATGATCAACATCGTAACTTACCTGGCTGCCGCTGATATTCCATGAAGGTACCACAGCCGCATTCCTGATATCTGTACGCGAGCCTATCACGTAATTATTAGCCCGTTTTAGCTTCATGTAATACAATGGCGTACCGCTCGGGCTCCTGATGGCAGGCGGGTTTTCCCGCTGAATTTTCGCATCGAGTTTGGCGTTAAATTCGGCCTCACTTCTGATCCCTGCTTTCCAAACCGAGATTTGGTTGTTGGGCCTGTCTTCGCCAGTTGCATTACGAGGAACAGTTAAGCCGGGCTGGTGGTACATGCGTTTAAAGGCAGGTACTTTTAAAGTTGCCAGTTCAATTTTTTTTGTGTCGACATCAATGGATCCAATTGCCGGATCGGAAAAAACCTTGTCGGATGCGGCCGGGGCAGCGGCTGGTGCGCCGCCAGCAGGCGCGGTTCCGTCGCGCTGTATAGCAGGTGTTTCCTTACGTTTTGCGGCGGCACCCTGCTGCTGGGTATGCGCCAGTTCGTGCGCCAGCAGATGCTGTCCCGACGCACTTTGCGTATCATACTTACCCGATCCGAAGTACACATCATTACCATGCGTAAATGCCTGTGCTTTAAGATCATGACTAAGACCGGCAGCCTCACTATCATGATGAATGCGTACCGAACTGAGGTCGGCCCCCATGGCGCTTTCCATTTCTTCGCGGGTATTGGCGGGCAGGGGTTCGCCGCCGCCTTTGCTGCTTTCAATACGTTGCTGGGTTTGGGCCGATACATCTGGTGCGGCAGATTCACCGCTTCGCTTTAAGGTATCGCCCTCATTAGGGTCGGCATCACTATCAAAAATGGGTTGGCGCTGCAGCTCTTTGTCGGCATTTGACTGCTCTTTTTCTTGTTTATCCTCTTGCTTTTCCTCCTTTTTCTGGACAGCAACAGATTGTGCAGCAGCAGGTACAGCAGGTTTTGGTGCACTCAATTGCTGCACCACATGGTCGGCAACCTGGTCGGCTTGTTTTTCAAAATGATCCCCGGGTTCATTAACCGTCATTTTGCGGCGGATGGGGGTATTCTCAAAAAAAGGCTGCTCCGAAGCGTGTTCAGCATCCTGCGAACGGGAGAAGAAATTGCCCTTTTCGCCATTGGCCTGCGTATTGGCAGGCGAATGTTTGGTGTTGGCTGGTGTGCCTTTTTGCGCTGTTTTCATGCCCATTCCACATAAAAAGGTTCACTGATCCAGGGTAGTTTGATGACACCTAAACCCCAGGGCAAGGTGCCCAGCAATATGTCCATATCTTTCTTTTCGATGATGATACGGGCGGGATTTTCCTGCTCCAAAAGCTTGCCGCTACGTTGCAAAAATGCTTCCCGCAAACCATCGGGCGAAGTGTTTTTTAACGACTTCCAGTACTTTATCACCGTGCGTAGCATGCCGTCAGCCTCCGTCAGCATGCCGTCAGGAATCGTCAGTAGGCGGTCAATAGGTTTTGAGAGGGGCCAGTTACAAAGGAATTTTTCAAACTGTAAATCGTGTTCAAACGAATTGGTATTTCCGGTTGCCAGGTAATGCAAAAGATTCGCCGCCAGTTGTCTGGCGGGCTCATCGACAAAATCATTATTTTGCAGCAAACCAAAATCTTTAAAAAAGTATTCTAAAAAAGGATGCAGGATCACAAGCCCTGCCTGACCTACATATATGCCCTGGGTATCATCCTCGCCTGGAGTTTCCTGCTTGGCAGACTTGTTTATTTTTGATGGTTTATCCAGTCCGAAGGCCTCATCAACCCCGGATGGACTAATCTTTGGCAATTCGCCCGAAGAACTGGTTTGGGTTATACCTGCGCTCCGCACCAGATCAGCAGCTATTTGAATTGGGTTGATGGTGGTATAATTTACGGTATCGCCAATTGCCACCATCCACTTTTGTAAAGGGGGCATAAAAGCAAGATCCTGTTTACCCGTAAGCAGGGTTATGGTTAAAAGTAATTTCTCAAAAAACAGCAGCGATGCCTTCACTTCATCCGCAGAAATCAAAACTTCGCCTTGCTGCATGGTTAGGATAAGCTTTAAAGTGCGTTCTATATATTGCTGCACTTCATCAACGGCAACACCCAGTAAAACTGCTACAAGCTTTTTAATAAACGCCTGCCCAAACTGCATAAATAGCCTGCTTAAAGCTATAGGAGTATTGTTAATGAGATCCAATAATTGCCTTTTGGCGGCTATATTATCCACCATTACTTTGCTGATTGGTATTAGCCATTCATCCTCCTGTTGCAGCCAGTAGCTATTTGCCACCGCATACCAGGGCAAGCTGCCGGTTTGCAGGAAATGACAAAACACCCGGAAAGCTTTTTGATCTTCCGTAAGTTTAAGTACACTTATTTCGGCGGTATCGGTATCTGGTATTGATTGCGGGTAAATTACCTCTTGCAGGGCCTTATTTAAAATGGCTGGCAACCCGGTATGGATGTTTTCCAACGTCGCGGTGCCAAGGTCGAGGTTGAGCTTATCGATCAGCACATGGCCGGGGAAATCTATATGATCAAGCAGTTGATTCAATTGTTTTAGCAACACTTCCTCAAAATGTCGGGACACCTCGTCCTGCACTTTTTTGGCCATACTGCGCCGGGGTATTTCTATATGAAACACTACACGGTGGATGATATGGTTGCTGGTTGCCATGTTTGTTTTTCGTTTCGCTGATAACACACCCCTCCACCCCTCTCGAGAGGGGAATCGCGCGAGGACCTCCGCTTTTTGTTTTCTGTTAGTTTCTTTTTCAATTCCCCTCTTGAGAGGGGGTGCGGTGGCTTGCGTTGTGGCGGGGTGTGCTCTGCATTACGCCGAGAAATACACCCCTCCGCCCCTCTCAAGAGGGGAATCGCGCGAGAGCCACCGCTTTTGTTTCTGTTACTTTTTGCCCTTGTCTTTTTTCGGGGCGGGTTTGGTTGTTTTAAGGTTTGTTGGTTTCTGAGTTTTTACAACTTTAACAGGGGTTACCACCTCTTTGGTGGGTATAACCACTTCCCTGGTTGGTATTACTACATCTTCTTTGGTTGGTACCTTTATTATAAATTCGCCGTTCACGGCAGGTAATACCAACGGTGTTCTGGGGTTAAATACAGCACGGCACTTTTCGTCGGCTTTATTGGCGGCGCTTAGGGCTATGAGTACACTCCTGCCGCGTGGGTATTTGGTCATATCGAACACTTTTTTAGGACTCACCTCTTTTGAAGTATCATCATCGCCCAGGTTCCATATAAAGTTAAAGCTGCCGGCATTTGGTGTTGTATTTTCAAATACTACAATTACAGCCCTGTTCTTAGGATCAACCTCCTGTTTAAAGGTAAAGGATGGCCGTGGGTGTTCATGAACGGTTATCACGCAGCTGTCAACGAGTTGACCATCTACCGTAAAGTCATTTATAGGCGTATTGTAAGGCCCGTTTGTTGGGTCGAACACCCATTGATCGCCCAGTTGCTTAACGGCTGCACCCGCTGTTTTAGATGCTACAACACCGCCATCGGGTTTTACGGTGGTGAATGCTACCGCGCCGTTATCTGAACATACCGCGCTGGCGGCCAGTACCAATGCAGCCTGTTGCTGCGGCAGCGTAACGGTAAAGTCAACCGGTTGCGAGTTGCTGCAACTCTGGTTGGTTGCTGTTAACGTAAAGGTAAGCGTAACGTTTGGTGGTATCTTGCCATCGTTAGGCAACTTGCGCAAATCGTCGTAATTGAAGGTTACCACATATTGCGGCGTAGTTTGCGGACCAAACACGCGCCCGTCGGGCAGGCTCCAGGTATAGGTGAATGTATCGCCATCACTTTGGTTGGTAGTGGCATCAAGGGCTATGAAAACCATTTGATCGTTGGTGTCAGACAATTTTGCTGCCGGTTTAATTTCAGGATGTTTAATTACGGTGATGGTGCAATCAGTAAGCTGATCGTCCAGCGTAAATGTAATTGCCTTGCCAAATAAACCTGCGGCAACCTGGCTTGGATCGAAATAAGGTACACTATCCTTAATTACCACCGTGTTTTCAAACCCTGCCGAAGCTTTTATAGTGCCCGTTGTTGGGTTTGCTTTAAACAGTTGCAAACCATCATCAGAACAGGCAACCGCTTTTGGCAAACTCAATGTTACCTTTGGCTGCGGTATGATAAATGCAACCGGCGGACAATCAGAGCAGCACATATAAGGCAGGCAAAAGTCTGCAAATACCACATTGGGAGCTATTTCATCGTTACTTTGCTGGGCACGTGTACTGATGCGCTCGCCCGATAGCCGTTGAACCTCCAGGATCAGTTCCTCCGTCTTTTTAGGGTTGTATTTACGGCCCGACTTTTTTTGATAGTAAACGAGTGCGTCGCGGGCATCTTGGGGTGCTACGTTTTTGGCGATGTATTTTACAGCATCCTCATCGCTGGCAAAGCCCTGCAAAAACTCGCGGCTGTTATCCAGGTCCTTAAACCGGATATCGGGATTATCAGTACTTTGAGTGGGTGCAGGGGTAGTTACTGCTGCCGATGAATATACCATTACAAAGGTACCGCCAGCAGGCGCACCTGCCTTATGCTCAAGTCCCGGATGGCTGGCTGCATAGGCCGAAAAGGTAAGCTGCTTTAACAGGTTTTGCTTGCGCGTTTGTATTTCTTGCATAATAACCTCTAATGCTTCGCCGGCACAGCAGTTATCGGCTATTTGTCGCAGGTTAAGCTGGTAGTCATCTTCATAGCCCTTTTTCACATACCCGTCTTTTGAAAAAACGGCTCGGCTGCGACTAAGTGAATTTTTAACCTCTTTACAGAGATCATCCAAACGCGATGAAAAATTTGTGAGTGCGTCGTCGTCAATATCCACCAGTCTATCCGGCAGCCACTCACTAATGATGCGCGTGCCGGCTATAACCCTTACGGGGATATCAAGCGCAATGATCTTTTCATCATCGCCCAGGTCAAGGTCTTTTGTAGCAGCGGCTACTTTATCACCATAATCGGCAATGGTCATAGCGCCACTCATGCGTATAGCTTCCAGGTATGCGCCTGTTGAGCCTTCAATTGAAACTACGTTATTATCAATAACATCGGTACCTGAAAGTACCCGACCCTTTACCTGGGTAACGTTTATACCATATTGCGTTTCCGTAATACCGGCAGCAGCCGATGGTTCCGCAGCCCTTGCAGCACCTGGTTTAGTGGCTTTTAAAACCCGCGCGTTTTCTTTGGTGATTCTGTCTATGTTGGCTTTCTCATCGGCCAGACGTGTGTTCTCGGTGGCTTTGCTAAACACTATTTCAGGAGCTTCGGCATAGGCGTAGCCGGTTTTGGTATCAAAGTTGGAGAAAAACTTACTGGCCGATGCGTACAGGCAATTCTGCTCGGCTTTAAAAGCTTTCAGTATCGCTTCCAGATCGGCAAACTGGCAGGCGTAATCATCTACGTTGATGTCGCTTAAATTAACATCGCCCAGCCCTATAGCCACCACATCAAAGGGTAGGTTAAAGTCCTGCTGAATTTTGCCCACATCCTGTAAGGCCTGGGTATATGTTTTACCCATGTGGCCCTCTATCCTGAAAAAGTTATTTGAATCGATAGAGTAGCTCAAGGGGTTGATTACCATATCATTTCCCGGGGCATACAGGTTGGCGTTGTAGCCCAGTACCTGCTGATCTGTACCCACTTTCCAGCGGCCATAGCTCCATTTGGCAGCTATCTGCGCGGCATTGTTATAGTAAAACGGAATGGCCCGCTCGCCCAGCGCACGATCATAATTTACCGAGGGAGTAATTTTAGATATCGCACCCGTATTTGGCACTGCGAAGTTACTGATAAGCAAAAACATACGCTGCAACATACTCACGGCATCATCTAACCGGGCCTTATTTTGCGTAACTGCCGGCGATTGATAAAACCTATGACGGTAACTTGCCGGTTTAGCCTGCACCACAGGGTTAAGCGCACCCAACATAATATGCTTTGGAAACGAATAAACATCGGGGCAGCATTGGTATACAATTTCGGCCAAAAGGGTGCGCAGCTCGTTGTAGTTGGCTATCACATCTTTATAAAAATCATATAAATACTGCGCCTTTAAGGTGGTTATTGTTTGGTTAAGTATGGCGTTCAATTGAGCCAACGGCAGGTTGGCATTTTTTGAAGGATCGGGATCTACCACAAACTTAAATGTATCATACAGGCTTTTTATGGCACCTACCAGCCCGGGGGCACCCGCCTTTACCACATTGGCGTAAGCCTGTGATAATGCCGATGGACTTACAGTTACGGTATCTTTTAAAAACACCCGCCCGGCGCCAATCACCGGCAGGTTAAAATACTGGATGTAAGCATTGAAATAGCTTTTAAACAGATCATCGGCAACAAGTTCGGCACCGGTACGACTGATAACCTGATCCATGTTAGCGGGTGTAAGCAGCAACACTTTGGGTTTAGCAACCTGCTTGCGGCCCTGGTTATCGCAATCGATGGCGGTACAGGCATCGGGCTCTTTGGAGTAGTATTCCAGGTACAGCATACCTACCAGGTCCTTAACATCGCTGCCTGTTTTGGCGGCGAAACCTGTTAGTGGCAGGCTATCAACCGGTAAATTATTGTCGGCATCAGGTATTACCAGCTCCCAAAGATCCATTTGGGCCTGATCGGTTCCCAGGGGGTAAAAAGGCCCATACTTAATAAGCGAGTTATCATACGGCCTGAAATTCTGATAGGTAGTTTCCTGCGCATACAGCAGATCGCCATCGGTGGTTACGCCGCAGCCTTTACTTACCGTAATACCATTTTGGTCGCCTTTGAAAGTTAAGCCGCAAACCAGCCCAACGCCAACGAGGCAGGTACGGGTTAAGCGCTGTTGATCTTCAAAAAACTCTACAATATCGTTCAGCTGCTTGGCGGTAAGCACCTGGCTGTCAACAAACGAATTGTATTCTAAAGTTATATCGTCGAGTTTTATGTTGTTTACTGATGACATGGCTGTAATGTATTAAGGTTAAGTATTATTGGTAGTGTTTATGGTACCGCCCTGCAAAGTGCCAAGGCTGCTTCTGTTCAATATAATTGGGTTGATATCTGTAGTATCATCGTTGCAATCGCCTAAAGTACCCTGCTGGTAAACGGTGTACAATTTTTCAACTATATCAATAAATTTATTGTTTATGGTAACATCCATAGGGGTATTATTACGGACAGAGGCTTGCTTAGCCTGCAGCCAATCCTTGTACGCGGCTTCAAAATCAACCATCTGATCATGCCCTATGAAGCAAATACGCGGTAAAATATGGGCGGGCGTTTCCATGCGCACCAAACGCTCCGCATAGGTACGGAAGGCGGTATCCCGCAGGCGGATGCTATATCCCGGCATAATAACACACACCCTGAACGAGTACGGATCAAGCGGTTTACAATACTCGCCGTTAACATCAATACAGGCTGGCATAAACTGGTGATGGGTGGCATCATCGCCGGTGTAATCAAATGGCGGGCGCAGCAGTATGTTTTCAATTACGTACATGCCTTCCATTTTAAAATCATTGCACATAAAGTTGATGAGATCGGCTATGGCACTTTCTACATCCGCAGGTGCAAACTCCATATCATTAAGGGTAAGCAGCGTGCCCTGGGCGTTGGCTATATTGTAAATAACCTTACCTGCGGTTGCTCCCGGGGATATACGGTAATTTTCACGGTCGCAGGCCAGTACAGATACAAGGCCGAGGTCTTCATAGGCGTCTATCTCTTTTAAGTAATTGGCGTTGCCTTTGAACTTTACCACGCCGAGCTTCGATATGCTCCAGTTATAATGCAGGGCGTCGGCTTTAAAAACAAGGTAATCTTCCACGCTAAGCGTTTGCCGTTTGTAATTGGTGAAGCCCAGCAGGCGCGAGATCCTTTTTTCCATGCCCGATACATTCAGCAGATCCTGGCCAGCAGTTTTAACATTGTACAGATCCATACCACTGCCCCGGCAAATGCTCATCTGGTCGTACTCTTTTAAAAAGTTTACTTTATGCCTTATAATGCTGCGCTGGTAATCCTCGCCGTAAATGCGGTACATTAAAAAAACGTAATCATTAAACTGCTCGGCAAAGCGCGACAGCAAATGATCAAGAAATTTATTTTTCCGTTCGGCATAATTGTCCTGCCCTGTTTCGGTTATTACGGCATCTACAGTTTGCTGCCATTGGGCGGCGCTATCCATCAGTTTATCCGCATCGCGCACGCCATTTACAACATTGCCAAAATAGGTTTTGCGGATGCTGTCGTCGGCGGTTAACAATACGCGGGCATTGGCCAGTTGGGCAAAATAATTAGCCAGGGTTTGGTCATAAAACAATAGGTAAGCCTTTAATTGTAAGGCCAGCGAACGCTGTTCGGTAGTAGCAGTATCGGGCAAGCCTGCCGGCGAAATACCATAGTTTTCGGGGAATTGATTTTGCAGCGTTTCGTAATGGGCTATGTCGCGGTAATTCCCTTCGGGGATGGGCAGGTCTTCAATTTTTTTGGCCTCCACATTGTTGCGCCATTGGGTACGCAGGTTATCCAGATCGGCCTGGGCCTCGTTCTGTTTAAGCTCCATCGGTATCACATCCTTATAAAAGGTAAAGGACGAGTTGGTTTCGCACAACACGGGTTTATGACCAGCCTGCACGCAAAGCAGCCATTTATTGGAACTGTATATTTTTTTAGCAGCATCGGCCTGCGATTCGCTGCAGCCGCAGAAACCAAAGGCTATTTTTTTTACCAGTTTAACGCCATCAATTTCCATAATGATGCGGTACAAGTCAGACAGCCTTACCTCGGTACGCAGCTGGGAGTCGGCCAACTCTGCCGGGATAATGAACCCCTGCTTGGCAAATTTAGCATCGATGCCTTGCAGGGCATCAAAATCAAGCACCGGCCCTTCAAAAATCTCATCAGGCTGCATACCTTTAGCTAACAGTTCTTTGAGGAGATAAAAGCTTACATCGGGTGTAAGGTATTGTTCAATATTGAACATAATTTGTGCCCACACCTGTTCAGGATCGGCATCGGGCAGCAGTTCAATTTCGGCACAAACCACTATTTCCTGCGTTTCAACGGCGCTTACCTGGTCAAGATCTTCGCACAACTCGCGGAAGTAATAATAAACCGACTTTATTTGCTTAATGATATCATCCTGCTTTGCTTTTATCAGCGTGGCATCGCCGTTCAGCTCCGGGAACTCCTCAAAATCTATGAGGATATTGTTTAGACCGTTGAGGGCAAATTCCATTTCTTCGCCTACGGTAATTACCTCGCCGGGAGTTTTGTAATGTAGCAGCGGCTTGCCATCGGGCTGTTTGTAATTGGCCACAATACTATGTGCGGCTTTGGTGATCCAAGCATTACGTACACCATCTATCCGCACAAAAAGCTGGCGATAATCGTCGGGCGTAACGGGATAATTGGGCAGTATTTTTATTGCCGACAGAAATTGCTGGTGCATACTATCGGTATTATTTTTCTCTACTGCGAGGATATTCTGAACTGGAAGTGTAACCCGGTAATTAAGATCAGTAAGGGCATAACACAGCATTTCCAGCGTGGTAATACCAGGGTCGTGCTCGTTATGGTCTGTCCACACGGCACCGGCCAAATCGCGAATGTGCTGCATACCTTCATCGCGCAGGGTATTGTACTCAGGACCAAGGCTGGTATCAATTTCTTTCGATATTGTTAATTGGTCTATCATGGGCAAACAGGTATATGGTGTATATCAATAAGGTGTTGCTTGGCCGATACCAGGATGGCCTTTGAATTTCCGGCTTCCAAAATGTCCATATCGGCGGTTCCGGTACTAGTGAAATACATTCTGAAATCGGCTATATAATCAACATAGGGTAGTTCTTCAATAAACCGTATCAGCACGCTTTTATACAGGGTGCCGCCAAAATCAATGGCAGCATTCTTATTAAATGCCCAGGGCGACAGGTAAGTTATCAGATCGGTATTGAGTTGCAGCGCGTAGGCGTTTTCATCAAAGCCGAAATAAAATTTCACCTTAAAATCCAGTATCACCTCCTCATAGTCGGGATTAATGGTGAGCAGATCGACGTGCATAGTATTCAATGCCGACAGGTATTTGGTAACCTCGCTCAATATATTTTTGCTTACACGCGGCGTAAATGGGTCGAAGCTGTTTTGGTTGCGGATATCAGGAATAACCACCACGCGCACGCTGCCGGGGGCTACCTCGCTATCATCATTGGTATGGTTAAGGCATTTCACCCTGAAGATCTGGGGGAACTGCGTCATCACCAGGTGCTCATAATCCCAAATGGTAATTGCCCGGTGCTTGTGGCGCAGGCGCTCGCTTACCCGCAGCGTAAATGCGGCATCATCCTCGGGTAAACTGCCGCCGAATGAGCTGTAGGGCTGCGCAACCGATTTTATTTGCGGCAGCCTGTCAACCAGTTTACTGATGGTAGCTGGCGGTAAGCCGTTTTGCAGGTGCGACAGTTCATTATCGTTATCGGCAAACTGCGCCAGTTCTGCCTGGATATGTACATTGATGAACTTACAAACCGAATTGATACTTACAGAAGGCGGTAGTTCTACACCTAACCAGGTCAATCCCTGGTTAAGGAAGGTATTATCGGTAACCGCCCCATCCGGAATAAGGAATTTGATAATGCCCGAACGCAGGAAGTTATTGGTATCATCGCTTATGATATTGTTCTTATCCAGCGCTATCCACTCATTGCCCGACAGGAAGTACCATACCGGTTTAATAACATCTGTAAAGGATGGCGCGGTGGCATCCTCGCTGCCCTCGGCCACCTGGAAAAGTATACTGGCTACCGAGCCCGTTACCATATCGGAAAGCCCAATATAAAAGCCCGACAGATCGGGTGCTTTTGGTATCAGCACCAAATTGGTATCAACCAAACCGGCATATTGTGCTTTTAAAAATGCGTGCTGCTCGGCTTGTCCAAACGGGGTTTCATGAAAAAACTGAACGTTGCGGTTCACATAATCATTTAACACCGCGGCTGTATCGGTAATGGTGAACAGGTTGTTAATATCGTTTTTTGCCGATGCTTTATAATCCACCGTGAGCGCGGCAACCTCGGGCGTGTAAGGTGCTTGTGGTATAAGTACGGTTTTAACAGTGCTTGACATGGCCACGGCATACAGTTGCGGGTACACGCTATGCAAAAAATCCTGCTGCAGCGTTAACCGTACGTAGTTATCCTTTACCCCTGCCGAAAAGCTGTCCGTTTTGGTTTGAACATCATCGCCGACATTATCAAAACCGCTAAAGCCAATTTTTCTTTTGCCTGTACCTGCATGGCCTATGCTTTCCTCAATAAATGCTTTTTCTTCCTGAGCCTTGCCTGCGCCTGCGCCGCCACTATGGCTGTTAAAATAGGTATGCTTATCTGCAAATTTTGACGTACCAGCAGGGCTTTCGGCAGCGGGTTGGCTTGCGCCGTCGGGGTTTAGTTTAAACGTATTGCCAAACAAACCAACTGCATGTGCGGCTGCATCGGCCGGGTACCACTCGCCGTTACGGATGTAGGTGGCGGCAGCCGTAAAACTATCAGCGCTGCTAATGATCCTGCCACCATAGGCGCTGTCGGTTGCCTCGTCTGAAGCATTTATGAGATATGCGGCGCTGGTAAATGTTGGCTTTACAAAACCCTTACGGTAACAGGTGTAATAACTTTTGAAATCAACCGGCTGGTTTTTCCATTGAATGTTTGGGATAATTTCTGTCCAGTCTTTTTGAAAGATCTCAGCGCTGCCAATATACAGGTTCGACCCTTTTCTGGGCTGCGGACCAAAAGCAAGAAATGGTTTTGAGGGATCGAGCTTGCCGTTGTCATTTTCAACTGCCAAATTCTTCATGCCCTTAACAGCCACATCTATTTGCACTTTGGCCAAATTGGCTTTTGAAAGCGCCTGATACACGGCATAATTATCGCCCTGCATATTCATCAACAGGCGCATTACAGGGTAGCCGGTATTATAATTTTCTTTATGAATAGTCTTATCATACGGCACAATGGCTTTTGCCTTAGCCGATACATTTATAGTGATCACCAACTGGCTTATACCGCCGGCAGTGGTAAGCACAAAAGCGTTGCTTGTCGGAAAATCGGCCTGCAGCCAGTCTTTATCTGATGTTAAAAACACCTTAAACTGCTGCTGCAATAAAGCCATATTAGTTATACCCGGCGATGAATTGAAGCTAAGCGTGAGCGTAATGGTGCGGTCGCCCTCGGCCATTAGCAATACTTTTGATGCAAACGCGAAACCCATCGAAGCTACCGGCCAGTTGGCGTTACCAAAGGCATTCCATTTTGGGTTATCTTCCTTGAAGGGCGTACCCAAACCATCGGCAGAAAAACTAACATCGGCATAGGACACCTTTTTATCGGCGGCAGATTGGTACCAGCTTTTCATGGCCGCAATTGCCGCGTTGTTTACCGCCAGCTCATTTATGGTTGTATAAGCAAGCGGTTTGGGTTTGATACCCTTATCTTTTCCGGCATCAAGCTTTGTTCCTGCCGGGAGGTTGTAGCCGCTAAGATTACGCGCCAGCTCAAATATTACGTGTACCTTATCGGGTACTTCGGGGCGGTTGCATAACTGCAATACTTCCTTAAAATAAAAATCAAGGTGGCGACCGGTGAATAAATTAAGTGCATCTTTTGAATGCTGCAGCAACAGTATAAAACTTAGGAACAATGCCAGGTGCGGTTCAATATTACCGGTGATATCGGTATCGGGTTGGGGTAGCGCGGCATTGTTTATTTTTAGCTGCGCCTGTTGTATAAAATCATCTATGGCTTTGCTGTTCTCCATAAAAAACGGTTTCCAGTCGCCCTGCGGATGGTCGCTGTCTTTCAGATTAAAGTAGTTGATCTTATCGGCATAGGCGGCAGCAAACGTTAGCCACTCCTTCATACCCAGTTCTTCTACCGGGGCATAAGCAGGATCAAGCGCCTTTAAAAAGCGTTGCGACTGGCTTGAGCCATCGCGTTGGAGTGGATTTTTATCGTTGCAGGCCATTATTTACTTGTCATTATACTGGTAGCTTCATTTTTATAAAACGGGAACACATAATTGTACCTTGAATTGGTTGTGCGCACCGTGTAGTTTAGCTTTATAAGCAACACGCCTTCGTTATCATCACTACTATCAACCTCGGTACTGTTTAGTGTTATACGGGGTTCAAAGTAGAGGATGGCGGTTTCTATTAAATCGCGGATGTAGGTTTTAAGAGTGAGATTTACCGCCTCAAAAACCACGTTCTGCAAATCGCAGCCATAATTTGGGAGCATAATACGCTCGCCAAGGCGGGTGGTGAAAAGGATATGCAGGCTGCTTTCAATATCCACCTCGTCGGTAAGCATTTCTACCGTACCCGATGCCTTATCAAAATGCGGTGGAAAACTCCAGCCGCGACCTATAAAGGGAATGTTTGCTTCCATGTTTTATCCTCCTATTATTACCGTTGGGCAGCCTAAGATTATGGTGCCGCCGTGAGCGGTGCTATCGCCCATGCGGGCTGCGGGTTTACCGCCGATAAGCACCGTTGCCGATCCCATTACAATAGAATCCGGCGGACCAACGCAGGTACACATATCACCCACACATACTGCCGGCATACCGCCAATGAGTACCGTTGGTACCCCCGGCCCTATCACAGGCCCGCCCACATGTGGCACCGGCCCGGTTGACATTGGACAGGTGTGCATATCGCCTATACGTGCTGCTGCTCCCATTTTTTTATTAGTTTATTATTTGTATAGAGTTTATAACAATTCCCCTCTTGAGAGGGGGTGCGCCGGGATGTATAGTGGCAGGGGTGTGTTTGCCGCCGTGCTGACGAACACACCCCTCCACCCCTCTCGAGAGGGGAATCGCACTATCCCGGCTTTAAACTCTGTTCTTTTCATCGTTATATTTTTTAATTCCCCTCTCGAGAGGGGGCGCGCTGACTTGTGTTGTGGCAGGGGTGTGTTCTTCGGATTGCTCATGAACACCCCCTCCCCCCTCTCAAGAGGGGAATCGCACTATCCCCGGCTTTAAATTTTTATCATTCTTTAATCGTTAAACACATTAATTTATCTGTACTATCGAGCCTTTAAGGCTTGATGCTCCATTCGATTTAATGTCGGCACTTGCCGATCCTTCTGCTGAAAACGCGCTGTTTGCCTTCAGACTTACGTTCATGCCTTCGGCGCTGAAATCCTGCTGGGCCTTTAGCATTAGCTTGCCCTGGGTTTCAATAGTAATACCGTCGCTATCCATTTTTATGGAGTTGTTGTTTTCGTCTTCCAGACTTATCACCCCGGCATCCTCATCCAGGGTTATCTTTTTACCGGCAGGCGTTTCTACCGTTACCGATTTTTTATCATCATCAAAAATTAATTTGAGTTTGCTGCGGGTTACAAAACCCTTTTGGTTGTTGGCATCGGCAGCTGTCAAGGGCGCGGTTTTGGCGCTGCTATTAAGCATCCCCAGTACTATTGGCTTGCGCGGGTCGCTGTTTAAAAACCCAACTACTACTTCGTCGCCAACTTCGGGTAAAAAGAAACTGCCACGTTCCTTACCGGCATCCAGGGTTGATACCCGGGCCCATATCCCCTGATCGTCGGCACTGATCACGGGCAGGCGCACCAGCACGCGGCACTCGCCGTCGGGGTCGTTTTCCAGTTGGGTAACTACGCCTATCTGCAAGCCGGGCACGGCCTGTATCATGGCCGATGCCGGTTTTATACTGGTTTCAAATTTTTCGGTAAACCAGTTTGGATCAAGTCCAAACTGTATTTCCAGCTGCCAATCGCCGGCAGCTACGTAATGTTGTATATGGCTTACAAAGGCATTGCCGTTAAAGCGGTCGCTAAGGTTAGCTAACTTGATAAGCATCCCCGGTTTAATGGTATGGATACCTTTTATTTTTACCCTGCCCCGTACTTTTGAAAGCACTTGCTTTAATTTAAGCGATGTGGCCCAGGCCTGTAACTCGGGCTGCGAGAGTTTGCCGCCGTGATTCAGGTGCAGGTCATTCACCGCGAAAACATTGGCCAGATCATCACTGCTCAGATTGCCGTTCAATTCGCCCGATGGCGGGTTAGCATCCACGGTTTCAATTTCCTGCGACGAGGGGTTCCAGGTGCGCCCGGTGACGGATGGAAACTGGATACGGGTATCTATTTCGGCATCCAACTCTAAAATTGTAGCGCCAAATGCTAACTCTACCACCGCATCCTGACTAATATCCGGCGCTTTAATGGTTAGGGTGCCATCATCGGTATAAACCAGCATCCCATTCAGTTCGGCGCGGCCGGTAATAAAATCCCAGTCGGTAGCTTCATACTGCACCAGGTCATTTGTGGTAATGGCCATGTCGACAATATCGGCAGTTAGGCCGCTGTAGGTTGAAACCAGGGTATTTATGGCATCACTGTCCTTCACGCCATCGCCAAAGTATTTGCTGTGGCGGGCAAGTGTAAGGGCAATGGCCTTGTCGCGGCATTCAACAACCAGTTGCGCGCCGCCGCTGCGCAGTTTTAAACTGTGCTTTATAATTACGCCCTTAAATAGGGTGTACGTATCGGCAGCGTAACCGCACAATATCTCAATGTTTTTACCGGGAATAAACAGATCACCGTTGCTGGCGCCAAACTGCTGTGCCGAACTATCGCCATCAATAATTACCAATTTGGCGGCGGCAATACGGTTTACGCCTTTGTCAATTACAATAGCCTCCACCTGCATGGTGCGCGGTATTTCGGTACCCTCAATTTTTATGAGCGGGGTAACAACAGTACTGGGCCTGGTGGTTGGTATGGTACGGCTATCGGGCATGTTATTATTTATTTAATGGTGGAAATTTGATCGTTGAACCTGTTCTTAAATAGCGAAAATCGTTTAGGTTGTTTACCTGCGCTACTTCTATGTAATACTTGGCATCGCCATATATTTTGTAACAGAGCAGCGGTAGGGTATCACCCTCCATAACCACCCTTATCTTGGTAAGATCTGGCGATTGGGCGTTTTCCTTGGCTACCCGCTTTTTATCGCCTACGGAGCCAATAAAGGTGGTTTTAACTATAGCCCTCAGCGGCGCACCCTGACTGCTGAACAGTTTGTAGCTGATATCCATTGATTCCAGCGCACCATCAAACTGCAGGGTGCCCCAGTAAATGCTTACAAAGCGCGGGCGGTGTTTATCGCCCTGGTACTCAACTATTAGTTTCTGCAGTTTGTCTATATCCTCATCAACCCCAAGCTCGCCGGCGGTGGCGCCATTGATAACCCCTGTCCTGTCAAACATGAGCTCAAAATCCATCTTCTGCGGCTCAATTTTTGAAAACTTGGGCAGTTTGCCCGATGTACCCTGCGCCTGCTTATCCGAGTATTTTATCTCGATCTTCTGGCTGTAGGTTTCGGGGTTTACCTGTACCGTCATGTTGCCTTCTTCTTCCCGGCTTTCCGGGTCGCTCCAGGCAACAATTTTCATCTTGGATACATTATGAGGCATCAGCGTTCGTTTTTATTTTTCATTATTTCCATGATCTGCTCCACACATTCGGCAATGATCTGGTCTTTATCGGCTCCGCCGCCGCCCTGCTGACCGCCACCACCACCACCGCCTCTTGAATCCTGCTCGGCGGGACTTTGGTTCACGCTTACACGAATGTTTAGTTCCCTTATCTCAACCGGCATAATTGTTAAGTTTTAATGGTGTAGTATTGGTATTGCAGTTCAAAACTTTCAATAGCTATGCTGTTTTGTTCGGCGTTTAAATCGCTCAGGCTCCATTTTTTTGGCCAGGCCTGTACCACGTTCCAGGTTAAAAGCGGTTCATGATCTTCATTAAGCAGGCTCACGGTGAGGTCTTTGGGTTCGATAATAAAATTATTGAACACGTTGTTACACCAGTCAACCAGCAGTTTTGATTTAGTGATCAATCCGCGCTTTAGCACCAGGGCCGGAAATTTGGCACGTACGGGCAGGGCATGTTCAAACCGGTTTTCGCCACCCTCCTTTCTTGCCTCGGTTTCCATCTCCATGGACAGGCCCGATACATTCTGGAAGCGGCTGTCGATCTGCTCGTCGCCAATGCCGGTGAACGTTACACTGAAGTGGAACCCCAGAGGGGGATAACCCGATTTAGCGTCGAATGGCATAATTATCAGCCGTTTTTAATGGTTAAACCTTCGTGTGCAACTTCCAGCGTTTCAATTGCGGCCTCGTTAGCGTCGGACTTCAGATCGGCCGATTGGATTTTTACCGGAAAAGCGTTTTTTACAGACCAGGTTACTACCGGCTGGTGCTCCTCGTTAAGCAGGTTGATGGTTAAATCGCGCCTTTCAATAGTGCTTAGTTTTACGGTGTTCATCCAGTTAAAAAAATCATTATCGCTGGCAAAGGTTCCGCGTTTAAGGGTGATGTTGCCATACTTGCGCATGCCGGGCATTTTCACCTTGTTGTACTCCTTGCTGCTGCCTTCACGGTATTCGATCACTTCTGTTTCGATCTGTAAACCGGTTACTTCGGTAAAACCGATACGTGTGCCACCCCAGTCAACCTGGAAATGGAATTTGGGTAGAGGGTAATTTGCCATTTGTTTTGTTTTTAAGTCCAAAGCCTAAAAGCTGAAAGCAGAAAGCCTAAAGCAAAAAGCATTGAACATGTTGATTTTGTTATAGATCGTTTTTAATTCATTTGTTTGTGAAGCCTTAAGCTTTTTGCTTTCAGCCTTCGGCTTAAATTCTAATTTTCCAGCATTTTGTGTGAGAAACGCAGAATGATAAACTCTGCCGGGCGCACAGCAGCCATGCCTATTTCTACAATAAGGCGGCCTTCCAGCACATCAAGGGCAGTCATGGTTTCACCAAGACCAACGTTTACAAAAAACGCGTCCTCAGGTTTGGCACCCTGTAAGGCACTGGCCCGCCATTGCAGCGTTAAAAAGTTTTGTACCATAGCCCGCAGTTTCGACCATGTATTGGCATCGTTGGTTTCGAAAACGAAGGGATAGGTTGCCTTTTTAACCGATTCTTCAACCATGATGAAAAAGCGGCGTACGGGTACGTAACGCCATTCGTTATCATTACCGGCCAGTGTGCGGGCACCCCAAACCAGCGTACCGCGACCGGCAAACGCACGTATGGCGTTTATTGATTTTCCGGTTGAGGTAACGTTCATATCGTCCTGGTCGCTGCTGTCGATTTTAACGGCAGGGCCAATAACATTATTCAGACTAACATTTGCTGGTGCTTTCCAAACGCCGCGACTGTTATCAACAGCGGCATATACCCCTGCAATTGAGCCCGATGGTGGTATGGTGCGCATTTTTTGAATAATGCCGGCATTAACTCCATTGAAAAAAGCATTACCTGCAAACAGCGCCTGCTCGGCCTGGTTTTCATAAAACAAGGCCCCGCTAAGCAATGCCCCGAACGATGACAGAATGGTGTTAACAACATCCTGCAGCGATTGCACTATAGCCAGCGAACCTACAGCATTGTGCGAGTAATTATCGGCCTTGGCTACAACGGTATCGTACGTAAGTGTTTGCAGCCAACTGGTACCATCAAGTACGGTGTAGGTTGTTTTTGGGGTACGGCCGGGATTGTTAGCTTGTACTTTTGGATTTTTTTCTATGGATATCAGCTTTACAATAGCATCGGTAAGCTTGGTATCCAGCGCTATACGGTCAACATCTACATTAAGCGGCGACGTTGCTGCCAGTGCATCTTTTACTTTTTTAAACGATACCACAACCAAGGCCAGCAGGCTCAGGTAATTGGTAAGCTGGGTGTCGGGCGTTACGTTATTGCCCAAGGCATTTACCAGTACGTTTAATTTTGCCTTTATGGCATCGATGCCTGCAATGCGCAGCAAATCCTTATCAGCCTGGGTGGTAAATACTTTGGCCAGTACGGAATTGGTATCGGCTATTTTATTTTGCAGATCGGTAACAAAAGCTTTTTCAACCGGGTTGCTTGAAAACGCATCGTAATTAGTAATAGCAACCGCCGGATTAGCATCAGTTTGGAAAGCAAGTTGTCTGAAATCGACACTGATGGGGTAGCTGGTTATGATCCAGGGGTAATAGGCCGCACCATAGTTGAGGCTGTTTAAACCGGTTGAATTACGAAAGTTATCGATAGGTTTAAGGCTTACATCCTGCTTTTGATCGCCCTGGATAAGATCGAATATCGAAAACCTATCCTGCATACTTGCGCAAAGTGCCAGCGATTTGTTTTGCAGCTGGCTGAATTTAATAACATCGGGCTTGTTAGTAGCATCAAGCAGACCAACCGCATCCGGGAATACTATAAGCGTTGGCTCATCATAAGCCGATAAATTATCTATGCCATCGGCAATGGGCTGGTAGGTAATAACATCGGCAAAGGAACCCACAGACACTATATAGCAGGGGCCGCCGCCGTTATCAAAATACTGCCTGAGTGCGGTGTACAGGTAAAAGAATTTATCGGGCTGGATACTTAAGAGCGCATTAGTAACCGACTTTACCGTTACTGTAAAACTTTGCTGTACGTAATTGCCGCCATACAGGGTTTCAAACTCCAGCAGCGATTGGATACGTGTTGGCGTTTGCGCCAATGATTTACCATCGGGCGTTAGGGCAAATGCTGTATAGCCTATAAAGGCAGGTATAGCGGTTGCCACTTCGGCTACTGATGGCGGGAACAGTGCGATCTCCTGCACATAAACTCCGGGTGTTTTATAGGCCATGACTTTAAATTTTTAAGATTGAACCATTTTATGACTGAAACGCAGTATAATGAACTCGGCCGGACGTACTACCGCCATACCAACCTCTACTATAACCCTGCCTTCGAGGATATCCAGCGCGGTCATGGTTTCGCCAAGTCCAACGTGTACAAAAAAGGCATCCTCGGGTTTAGCGCCCTGCAGGGCACCGGCACGCCATTGCAGCGTTAAAAAGTTAGCTATCATCCCCCTTATTTTCGACCATGTGTTCCCGTCGTTAGGTTCAAATACAAAAGGCTCGGTTGAGTTTTTAACAGATTCTTCGACCATGTTAAAGAAGCGCCTTACCGATATGTAACGCCACTCGTTATCATTACCGGCCAGCGTACGTGCCCCCCAAACCAATATCCCCTTGCCAGAAAACGCACGGATAGCGTTTACAGATTTACCTGTGCTGGTAACGTTCATATCGTCCTGATCGCCATCATCTATTTTAACCATTGGCGCGGCTACCAGGTTAAGGCTTACATTGGCCGGTGCTTTCCAAACGCCACGGGTAACATCAACCTGGGCATAAACCCCGGCCATTGCAGCAGCCGGCGGCAAAATAACCGCATACTGACTAAGCTGTTGCTTAATGGTATTATACAAATCGCTGTTAAGGTGATAAATTGATAAGCCAGTGGCGGCATCGTTACGCAGCACCGCATTGGCCGGGATATCGGCAACAGTTGTACCTGTGCCGGCCACTACCTTTTGCTGGCTTTCGTCCAGATAATAATCTATGGTGGTTTGCAACCAAGGGTAATAGGCCGCTCCGTAGCTCAGGTTGTTTAAACCTACACCGTTACGGAAGGCTAACGCCAAATCGGCAAAGGCTTTTTTACCTTTATCGGCAACGGCCACATATGGATCTATGATTACTACCCTATCCTGTAAAAACGCGGCTTGAATTAAGGCGGTAGTAAATAAGCCATAATACTGGGCTACATCGGTAAGTGTTACGGCATCGGTAAATAACAGTATGGTTGGCTCGTCCTCCTTTTGAACGGCAGCCAGTGCGGCCAGCAGTTCGCCCTGGGTAACTGCCACGGCAGCACCAGTTTGCCCGGCAGACGATATATAGCACGGACCACCACCATTAGCAAAATACAATTGCAGGCAATAATACATCCTGAATTTAAGGGCCGGGTAAGGATCATCTAACTGGTTATTGAGCGTAAATGTGGTGCCTGTTTTATTGATCCTGATGGCGCCGACGGTAGTTGTGGTGTTAAAAACTGTATTTTCTGCAAAACCAAAGATCTGCTCATACTCTTTAAGCGATTTAATCCTCACCGGATTATTTTGCAGATTTACTCCATTATAGGAAATTTTTTGAGTGTAGCCTATAAAGGCCGGGATAGCCGTTTCAACTTCGGCCACCGATGGAGGTAGCAGCGGAATCTCTTCCACATAAACACCTGGAGTTTTGTATGTTGCCATATTGCTTTTTTTTTGCTTGCTAAATAAATATGTCCGAAAAAATCTGGTTCATTTCTGGTTTTATCATCGCTGCCGATGCGTTGGGTAATTCATCGGTAGTTAGGTTATTGTTCTTGTCCTTAACCTTTACGGCTATAAAACCCTGCCGGGTAAGCGGCAACGCGTTGTCACTTACCGATGCCGCACCAAATGATTTGCCCACATACCGCCAGTAAGTTGCCCTGTTTTTGAACCGCAAACTAAACACCGGCGATTTTAAGCTGCCATCAGCCTTAAAAAGATCATGGGCAGCTTTGCCGGTTTTTACGCATACATCAACAAATGCCCATGCCGCTGCGTCATGCGTAAAATAAAACGGAAAACTATCTGTATAACTGGCATCGGCGGTGCTGATCTGCGCATGGTATAATCCTTCTGGCTGTGCGCTTATATCGGCCTTTATGGTATTAAGATCGCCGGTTTCCAGTACGGTTATTACAGGTATGGTGTTCCCTTGCCTGTCGGTAATGATAAGGTTTGGTGTTTTACCGGGTACGGTAACTTCATAAGTAAATACGCGGCCGCTGCGGCGTACCATATCGGCGGTGCTTGCGTAAGCCAGTGGTTTGCCGGCTACCAGCGTATCAGTTATCCAGTTACCGGCGGGCGTTGCGCCCAGGCCAGGGTTAAGGTTATTTTTTTGCTGCGCGATGAAAAGCTTAGCGGGCGTTGCCTGGTTATCAACCAGCATATCGCCGGGGTAATAATCAACACCCGGTTGATAGGTGGCCACTGTGGCGGTTAAATACGGAAAAACACGTGCAGAAAATGAAGGGTCATTGGTAAAATAGTATACCATGCCTGCCGGAGCTTGTAAAGGAAGTGTGCTGTAATTTGAAAAAAGACCATCGGTAATTGTAATCGCGAAACTAAAAACTTTTGTATCGGCAGGATTTATAAGCGGCTGTAATACGCCCGCGTTTGATAGATATTGAATACCGGTGATAACTCCGGTTGATGTTACCTTGCAAACCACATTGCAGCCCGCCATTAGGGCACGGGTTGCCAAAGTTGGGCTGATGCTCAAAAAATCGCCGGTGTTGTAGCGGTTTTGTAAAGCCAGCTGATCTGTGGCATTAAGCGTATCAAAAAGCTTGTCGCCATCATCTAAATGGTAATGGTGCTTAATGTTAAGCTCAAATAAGGTTTCGTAACTCAGTAACAGTTTCATTCGGGTTTATTTTAATATTGATCACCCGCACTTATCCCTAACTCAATTTTTCTCTTAACTCTACTTGTTTAATAATTCCGCGGGTTTCGGTAACGTTTTCACGCTGAATTTCAACCAGCCGAACACGGTATAATACATATGGAAATTGTTTGCCGCCCAGCGTGCTCCACAGGTAGTTAGCCTGCTCAAACGTTGGCGAATAGATATCCAGGTGCAGGCGAAAATCGCCCATGCCGGTTTTAGTAGTAGGACTGTTTTGTTTGGTAAATGTGTTTTTCCCCTGGAAAAACTCCACTATCTGCGACAGGTAGATGAGCGATTTTTCATATGATGTGTTGATACATGACGAAAACAATACATACAGATTCAAATACATGGGCGCATTTTGGTAGTTGATATTATCGCCCTGGCGCACATAATTAGGATTGTTTTTCATGGTAAATTCCTCAGATACATTTACCAGGGTAACCAGTATGTTATTGAGGTTTTTTATCTCATCATCTGTAAGATGGGCCACATTTCTGAGCTGGGTAAAGTTTGAAGCCAGCGTACTGTTGCCATCTGTTGTTTTCAGATAGTGGTTAAGTTGTTCGGCTAAAAAGCTTACAGCCTGATAAATCATGAGTATTGTGTTTTAAGTATAGGTTTATGAAGCCCGGTTTAAACATCTTCCAAACAATTCCCGTTAAAAGGGTAATTTAAGGCGACGACTATCCCCGATCTGCGGAAGTAAAATTGGGCATTACAGGGTACTAAACAGCAAGTGCTTGTACGCTTATTACCGCGTACATATACGTGATAGTGAAGCGTATAACTACGCAGAAAAAGCTGGCTGGTATACGGGAAATACGCAGGTATTAAGTATAAAAAGGCGCTTTGGGGAAGAATATCAAAAGGACTATCCTGCTGTTTTATATAAGTTTTACTTATAATAAAATTAACCAGCAGCTTATTATTATTAACCTAATAATTAATTAACGTAACAGTTTTGTATCACTTTACAACTAAGGGGTTTATCAAACTATTATTCAAACAATTACTGTTATTAAACCTTTTTATGTTATTAAATCTGTACACATGCCTAAGTGGATAAAAACTATATTAAAAATAACCGGCATATTGGTGGGTATCATTATAATCGCCTTTATAGCTATATCGTTATACATTATTTCAAACAAGCAAAAGGTGTTGGGAATGATAACCACGGCGCTTAATAAAAACCTAAACGGTACCCTTACCATAGGCTCGCTTGATCCTACGTTTTTTGGGGGCTTCCCGGGGGTATCTGTTAGTTTACGTAACGTGGTGATAAAGGATAAACAATGGCCTGTACATCACCATACATTACTTGATGCCAAGAATTTTGATGTATCTGTAAACGCTATGGCCTTACTTAAAGGTACCGTGCAGATCAATAAAATAGCTATCAGCAATGCCAGTATTGATTTGTTTACCGATACCAGCGGCTACAGCAATACCGCTGTTTTTAAAAGCAATCCCAAACCCGAAAAAAAGCCTACAGATGCAAGCAGTTCATCAACAGAAATAAACCGCTTTAACCTTAGCAACGTTAATTTTACAATTGACGATCGCCGGGCCTTTAAGCTTTTTAAATTCGATGTAAAGGAAATTAAGGGCGATATGGACTACCCATCATCGGGCTGGAAACTGAATATGAAGCTGAAAACCATGGTTAACAGTTTTTCCTTTAATACTAAAAGAGGCAGTTTTTTAAAGGACCGCCTGCTGGAAGGCCCTTTTGATATTACTTATAACGAACAGGCAAAAGTGATAACTGTGGCCCCCAATACACTGAATATTGGCGATGATCCGTTTACTATAGGCGGTAAGTTCGACCTGTCGAAAAAAGACGTGGCCTTTGTGCTTAATGTTGCCGACGATAAAATTCTTTGGAAAAGCGCCGCAAGCCTGCTGGCGCCTAACATCACCAAAACCCTCAGTATGTTTAATATCGACGAGCCTATTGCTGTTACTGCCGATATTGCGGGCAGCTTTGGCGGGGGGGGAGATCCATCGTTATTTGTAACTTGTAAGGTAAAAGACAATACCCTTACCACTCCCGGCGGCAAAATAGATAATGTTAGTTTTAACGGCGTATTTTCCAACAATTATGTAAACGGCAAAGGCCTTGGCGACGAAAACTCGGTTATAAAACTGTATCATTTTAACGGCACATATAAGGAAATTCCATTTACTGTTGATACCGCTTTCATTAATAATTTAAATACACCTGTAGCTACAGGTATTTTTAAATCACGCTTTAATATTGTCAAACTTAACCCGTTAATTGGCCCGCAGAGCCTTAAATTTACCAAAGGCACTGCCGATTTAAAGCTGGCCTACAAAGCCGATCTGGTAAATTACAAGATCAGCAAGCCGCTGCTTGCCGGTGCCATAAACATTAACAATGCCGATATAAGTTATGTGCCCCGCAACCTCTATTTTAAAAACAACTCTATATCATTAAAATTCACGGGCAACGATCTGCTGCTGAACAATATACGCATGCAAAACGGCAACAGCATTGTATATATGGAAGGCCGTGTCAACAACTTCCTGAACCTGTATTACAACGCGCCAGAAAAAATCCTGCTCACCTGGCAGATCCATAGTCCGCAGATACATTTGGCCGAGTTCCTGGGCTTTTTGAACAGCAGAGCCGACGAAACGCCATCAAAAGGTAAAAGCAGCGGTAACCTTACTAGCCAACTTAATACAGCCTTTGAAAAAGGCAAGGCCGAAATGCACCTGCGGGTTGACAAGGTTTACTATAAAAAATTCCTGGCTACAGATGCCACCGCCGATTTGCTGTTGGGCGATAACGCCATACAGGTAAAAAATGTAAGCCTGAAACATGCCGGCGGATCATTAAAAATGAATGGTACAGTTGTGCAAAATGGCAGCCGCAATACTTTTACCCTGAACACTAAAATTGATAATGTAAATACCAGTAACTTCTTTTATTCGTTTAATAACTTTGGGTTAAAGGATTTTACATCAGAAAATTTAAAGGGCTTTTTATCGGCCCAGGCCCATATTACCGGGGGGATAAATAAAGAGGGAAACCTGGTACCGCAATCGTTAAAAGGGCTTGCTACCATTAACCTTAAAAACGGCGCATTGGTTAATTTCTCACCCATTCAAAGTGTGGGTAAATTTGCATTCCCGTTTCGCGATCTTAAAAACATTAAGTTCTCTAACCTTGATGGTAAGTTTGATATCGACGGAGATAAAATAAAAATAGCCCCCATGAAAATAAACACCAGCGTTTTAAATATGGATGTGGTAGGGGTTTATTCACTATCAAGGGGTACAAACATTGCTTTGGATATACCATTGCGTAACCCCAAAGGCGATACTGCCATAGTTGACCAAACTGAACGCGATAAAAAGCGGATGCGCGGCATTGTATTGCATATATTAGCTACAGATGTAGAAACGGGCAAAATCAAAATAAAATGGAACAAAAATCATGGTAAAAAAGACGAGCAAAACCCAGAAGTTATCACTACAAAAGAGTAAGAAACAGGGGCCGCAGCCAGCTTGAATATTAAAGTGTAAATAGCTCTATATTTGACATAATAATAGCAATTGTTTGCGTATCTTTGTGCATCCATTTAAGAGATCATATATTGATTAAACATTTAGTTGGTAACTGCTATATTTTAATATTTATAAACACCACGCTTCTTACTGCAATAATATCATTTGCCAACCCTCGTTTAATACATATGCCGGGTGTAAGAAAACTTAAAGAAGCAAAGTTTAATTTATCATATTTTTTATACTGCATGTTAAACCATCCGTGCCAAATCTTATCGGAAGTTTATTAGCTCAAAAAAATCCGTTCAAAAAAATGAGACAACTCAAAATATCCCAATCAATTACCAATCGTGAATCTCAATCGCTTGAGAAGTATCTGCATGAAATAGGTAAAGTGGATTTAATAACCGCGCAGGAAGAAGTGATCCTGGCTCAAAAGATACGTGAGGGCGACCAGGCCGCATTAGAAAGGTTAACTAAAACCAACCTTCGTTTTGTGGTATCAGTAGCAAAACAATACCAAAACCAAGGCCTTACTTTAGGCGATTTAATTAATGAAGGTAACTTAGGCTTAATTAAAGCCGCAAAACGTTTTGACGAAACAAAAGGCTTTAAATTCATTTCATACGCAGTATGGTGGATTCGCCAGTCTATATTATCGGCCGTTGCCGAGCAATCACGTATTGTACGCTTGCCATTAAACCAAATTGGTTCATTAAGCAAAATTCATAAAGCAGCATCAAAATTAGAACAACAGTACGAAAGACAGCCAACACCAGAAGAACTGGCAGATGACCTGGAAATATCTGTTGAAAAAATATCCGATTCATTGAGCAACGCCGGCAGGCAGATCTCTATGGATGCACCTTTTATCCAGGGCGAAGAAAACACTTTGCTTGATGTACTGCAAAGCACCGATGCGGCTACAGATACCGATCTGATGATCGATTCTTTATCGCAGGAAATTAAACGTTCATTAGGTATCCTTGCCGAACGCGACCGTGAGGTTATTATCTTATTCTTTGGGTTAGGTGGTTATGCCGCTCATTCTTTAGAAGAAATAGGCGAGAAATTTAACCTGACACGTGAGCGTGTACGTCAACTCAAAGACAAAGCGTTAATGCGTTTACGCCACAACTCAAAATCAAACCTGTTACAATCGTATTTAAACTAAGCGATTTTAAGATCATATAAAAAACGCGGATGGCTTTAGCTATCCGCGTTTTTTGTTTTAGGAGCTTCTGATAGGGAGTCTTCAAAGATTGTCATGCTGAACGGAGTGAAGCATCTATTCTGCGACATACATAACCGATATGCACAGCCTAATAATAGATCCTTCTCTACGCTCAGGATGACAAGGTTGTGGTGTTACAATAAAGTTTCCTCCACAAAAAAAGCATCTGCCTTTTGGACAGATGCTTGTACGATTGTATTGTTATAATAGAATTAACCTACTTTTACATTTACCGCATTCAACCCCTTTTTACCTTGTTCTACATCGTAGGTAACGCTATCATTTTCACGGATAGTGTCGATAAGGCCTGAGGCGTGTACAAAAACTTCGGCACCACCATTTGTAGGTGTAATAAATCCGAAACCTTTGCTTTCATTGAAAAATTTTACTGTTCCTTGCATTATATTTTTATTTAATTATGCGAATGTACGGTTAAATAATTAACAATCAACTATAAATAAGGCAATTAAGTTTTTATTATGTTAATCCACTATAAAACTGGTATACAAAAAAAGGCTCCCGTACATGCCGGGAGCCTTTACTGTAAGCGTTTTAGCTAATTATTATGGTGTTAACATGGTACTGCTGTACACATGATATTCGCCTGGGGCAAGGGTCATGGTAAAAGGCACTTTGGTAACATTTATGCTGGTACCGGTAATATTATCGTACCAGGTACCTGTTGATGTAAAGTTTATATCCTCTGTTTGGTTTACTACGTCAAAGTTGCCAATTACCTCTACATTGGCGCTGGCATCCTTCAATTGTATAGTTTTAACACCGCCCGCCAAATTATACACGTAGTTGGTAGTGGCAAATACAGCGTTCTTTTTACGAAGTTTTATCATTTTTGCATAAACGCTGTATAAATGCCTGCGGTCTACATCGGTATTATAATCCCATTTGATAGGTTTGTTGCCTGTACGACCATTTAAGTCGATAGTTTGGTCGTAACCCAGCTCGCCAAACTGCCATATCATTTTAGGTCCGGGAACCGACAGTAAGAAAGCTGCCGCCATTTCTTCGCGCTTTAAACCTGTTTGCAGGTTGCCTTTAATAGAGTAACTACCGCTTGCGTTACCGAATGCAAAGTTCTTGTACATCAGGCGTTCCTCATCATGGCTTTCAAAATAGCCTACCAGTCCGTTTGGCTGCGTAAACGTATGCTGATCATAAAATATACCCTGGAAGTTTGAAGTGCCAACCCAGCCCATTGTAGCCTCGTTGGCATTGTAGTTGAGGTTATTCCAAAGCATCATGCCCTCGTCTGATAGTTCTTTTTCTTCCTTGTTTTCGGCAAAGTGTTCCAGTATCACATAAAAGTTATTGTTATCGATGCTTTTGATGTAATTGTTATAATCCTTCCAAATGGCTATACGGCCTGCATCGTATTTACCCCAGGCGCTTACCGTGGCATCATCGCTGCCCGTGCCATAATTGGTTTGTGTAAATCCTTTAGATAAATCAAACCGGAAACCATCTATCTTATACTCCTGCATCCAAAATTTAAGCACATTTTTCACAAAGTACTTGGTTTCGGCTTTTTCGTGATTAAATTGGTAGCCCACGTTATAGGGGTGCGTTGGGTCTACATTAAACCAGGGACTATTTGCTGCCGGTCTACCAGCCGCACTATTAAAATACATCTGCACCATTGGCGATTGACCAAACGAATGATTAAGCACCATATCCTGTATAACCGCTATGCCGTTTGCATGGCATTCGTCAATAAAGGCTTTTAACGCGTTCTTGGTGCCGTAATATTTATCCGGCGCAAAATAAAATGAAGGATTGTATCCCCATGAAAGGTTGCCTTCAAACTCGTTAATAGGCATCAGCTCAATGGCTGTAACCCCCAGGTTGGCAAAGTATTTTATCGTATCCTTTAGCGTTTGATAGTTGTGCTTATCTACAAAATCGCGCACAAGCAGCTCGTATATCACCAGGTTCTTTTTGTCGGGACGTGTAAAGGTTGGCACTTTCCAGGTATAAGCGGGCTGATTGGCCTGCAGCACACTCACGTTGCCGGTTGTTTTACCTGTTGGATAGGCCTTTAAATCAGGGTACGTATCGGTACCGATATATTTATCATTATCAGGATCAAGCACCTTTTCGGTGTATGGGTCGGCCACTTTAAGCGAGTTATCGATATAGTACTGATACGCATATTCGGTATTAGGGTCGAGGTTATCTATCTGGATCCACCAGCGCTTACCATCAGGGGTGTGGTTCATGGCATACTTGTCGGTAGCTGTCCAGCCGTTAAAATCACCGATAACACTTACCGATGTTTTAGAAGGCGCGTACAAATTCAGAATCACCGATTTACCCGAATTGATGTAGGTAACTCCATCCTTTGCTCCCGATGGCAGGTCCTTTCCCCCGGCTACCACACTATCTCCGGGAACGTTCCCGGAATTGCCCGTAGAAGGAGATGTTTTTTTGCATGCGGTAGCGCCAACCAGTAACATACCGATCAGTAAAAAGTAAACATTTCTGATTATCATATATTTGCGTTTATAAAATTGGTTGCGTAAAAGTAACTTGATTTTTTTTATTTACGTACAGGAGCAGTAAAATAAATATCGTACGATGAGAATTGGGGTGGATGCAAAGTGTAGATTTTGATGGAGGGAAGCTAATTCTGCTTCCTGGTTCGACTCACCCCGGCAGCACTTCCTTCTTAGTTACCAAAACACAATATCGAATACAGCCTCCTCTCTTTACGGCAAAGCCGTAGAGGATGACCAAGCGCAACGATGGTCGGGTGAGTAAACTCCGTGATTACTTTAGATCAAAACAGGAAAATAATTTTACCCACCACTCAGTTAAACAACACTCACCCCGGCAAATTTTTTAACAATATCAATCAGTTCGGTAAGGTCGAAGGGTTTGCGGATGTAGCCGTCGGCATCACCGGCTTCGGCAATTTCTTTGATATTGCTAACGGCCGATATAATTACTACAGGAATATGGCTGGTTGCAGGGTTGCTTTTAAGGCCTTTGCTCAATTGCTGGCCATTGGCATCACTTTTCCAGTCGGTAAGCCAGTTATCGAGCAATATCAGATCGGGGTTAAAATCGCTGATGCGTTTCAGGATCTTGGCATCTTCTGAGGCTATCACCTCATAGTGTTCTTCTTCCAGTACATAAACAATGGTATCCCTGATGTCTTTATCGTCTTCGATAACTAAAATTTTTTTGGCCATAGGAGCTGTAAGGTTAGGAACGAATATAGCCAAAAGTTTTAATTAAAAATTATAAAATTTAATTATAATTAACTTTCGCAACACTATCGTTCGGGGTATAAACATACCAAAGCCCCCCTTTTGTTTTTACAATGAGGTATTTATGCTAAAATATTACAATAAAATGCAATTAGCTGTTATAGCAGATGCGGCAGCGGGGTTCGTAGCTCTCCTTTTCGCCTAAAAGGATGCGGGCATTATCGGGCACCAACCTGTAAGAGTACAGCGCGGGGTTGCCACAAACAACGCATACAGCATGCAGTTTGGTAACCGATTCGGCGATGGCCATTATAGCGGGCATCGGCCCAAAAGGACGACCTTTAAAATCCATATCCAGCCCGGCAACAATTACACGGATGCCTTTATTGGCCAACATGTTGCAAACTTCGGGCAGCTCATCGTCAAAAAACTGCGCCTCATCAATACCTATAACGTGGGCATCGTTACTAAGCAGTAATATAGCTGAGGCGCTATCTACTGCGGTTGAGGGGATTGATTTGGCATTGTGTGATATCAGCGCGTCTTCGGCAAAACGGGTATCAGCTTTCGGACTAAAGATCTCTACCTTTAATTTAGCAATGCGGGCCCGGTTAAGCCTGCGGATAAGCTCTTCGGTTTTACCGGAAAACATCGATCCGCAGATAAGTTCAATACTCCCGCCAAACTCACTTTTACGCCTGAAAACATCCTCGTTATAAACCATCAACTTTTAAATACTAAATTCCAAACACTAAATCCTAAACAGAAATTTTAAAAACTCAAGCAAAAATTCTAAATTCTAAAAGGTAAATTCTAAAACTCAGGCTGTAAATTTTAAACTCCAAATACTTATTCAAAACCCTTGATTTTATGGGGCTCCTCGTAAATTTTTATTAAGTGGATGCAGGGCGAAAACAAAAAATGCTTATTGCTTATTATATACCCAAACTGCAACGTTTACCTTAACAAGAGGGCAAATATCAGAATTTTATCCTATTTTTGGTAAGCATTTTCCTAACATTGAAGCCATGAAGCAAATGGATGTATTTAAAAAGATTGGTGGTATTTTAAAAGAGCTTAATGATCAATATGACTACCTGAAAGCCGAAAGCAGCGACCTAAACGAACTTGAACTTGAACTTTTTGTTGCCAACGCCCACTTTTTAAAAGACCATGCCGAAATACTGCGCCGCCTGCATGAGCGCAATACTCCGCAGGTACAATTACAACTGCCGCCCGCCGAGCCAGAACCTGTTGTTGAACAGCCTAAGCCGGTAGTTGCTCCCCCTGTTTACAAATCTGAAGTATTGCACGAACAGCGTTTTTTTGAGCCTGTTGTACAACAAACCCCCATTCCTGAAGCCCGGCTTGAAATTGCTAAAGATCCCGAACCGGTGGTTTATAATTTTGAGACCCCTGCTAAACCAGAAGTACCAACCCCCGAGCCTGTAATTGAGCAGCCCGTTGCCCAGATTGATCTTGAAGAGGAAAGCACCGGCGACAGCTATTCATTTGAACGTGAAGAACCCGAGATGATTCAACAGGAACTTGTTTTGGACGAAGCCACTACAGATGAACAGAAAGCGGTAGGAATTGAGCCCTTAATTGAACTTGCACAGGCAGAAGAACCACAGCAGGTTATTGAACTTACAGCCGAACCCGAAAAACCGGTTGTTCCATCAGAGCTATTTACCCCGGTAGTTACCAAACCTGCCGATAACAACGACGGCAAAGTACTTACGCTGAATCAAAAAATGTCAGCACAGCGGTCCGAAAAGGAGAATGCAGTAAGCGGGCAACCTGTTGCATTGCCTATTACCGATCTTAAATCGGCCATTAACCTTAACGATAAGCTGCTGTATATAAAAGACCTGTTTAATGGCTACAGCCTTGCCTACAGCGAGGCCATTGAAATAGTAAATCGCTTTAACACCTTTGAAGAAGCCGAGCGCTTTTTAAAGACCAACTACATTGTAAAAAACAACTGGGAGTCTAAACCAGCAACCAGCCAAAAATTCTTCACCCTGCTCAGAAGAAGATACCCGGTTTGAGATTTGAGATTTGAGATTTGAGATTTGAGATTTGAGATTTGAGATTTGAGATTTGAGATTTGAGATTTGAGATTTGAGATTTGAGATTTGAGATTTTTAAGGAAATTTCAATTACAAAGTTTTGTTTTAAAAATCTCAATCAATACTTCACTTTCCGCTCCCCGCCTCCTCGCACCACGATCCCCGCACCTAAACTATCCCCATCCGGTTCGAATCGAGCTTGATGAGCACGAACAGCAGGATGGTAAAACTCAGTAATGACGAGCCGCCGTAGCTGATGAATGGCAGCGGGATGCCTATAACAGGCATTACTCCTATTGCCATAGCAATATTTATTACCACATGGAAAAAGAGAACGGAGGCCACCCCGTACGCATATATGCGTGAAAAAGGTGCACGTTGTCTTTCGGCAATAAATATAATTCGCAGCAATAAAAACAGGTATAAACCCAGCACTACTACCGATCCTGCAAAACCCCATTCTTCGCCTATGGTACAAAAAATAAAATCAGTGCTTTGCTCTGGTACAAACGCGTATTTGGTTTGTGTACCTTTTAAATATCCTTTGCCCCACAGCCTCCCGGAACCAATTGCTATTTTTGATTGATTTTGATTATAACCTACGCCATGTGAATCTGTTGTAATACCCAACACCACATCAATACGTGCCCTTTGGTGTTGTTTTAAACCATGATTATAAAGTGGTTTGGCTATAAAAACAAATCCAACACAAACTGCAACTACCGCAATTGTTTTAAATATAGCTTGTCGGTTGCGCTTATTTGCATATGCTATAATAGCACCAATTATGACTATTATAATCATAATATAGTACTCATTATAAATTTGCGATGTGATGAACAACGTTATCATTGTACCAATGGTTACCAAAAAGTATGGGGATAAACCTTCTCTGTACAAGACAAATATAAGTGAACAAAATACCAGCGTTGAACCATCGTCTGGCTGCAGCTTTATCAAAATCATCGGAAACAATATGATAGCAGCGGCTATAAAAAATGATTTAACTTCGGTTACTTTGATATTAACCGAACTTAAATACCGGGCCAGCAATAAACAGGTAGAAAACTTGGCAAATTCCGAAGGTTGGAGCCTGAATCCTCCCCCTATATTTATCCAGGCCTGGTTTCCGCCTACGTTTTTACCTATTACTAAAACTACAATTAACAGTAAGGTAGTTACTACATAAAACACTGGTGCCAGGGTAGCAATAAAACGGCTTTCCAATAGCAAAATAATCATACCTACTACAACTCCTGCAATTATGTATATAAACTGCTTGCCGTAATGGGTGTTGCTATCAATAAAGCTGGGATGCTTTTCATCAAACACGGCGGCATGAATATTAAACCAGCCTATGGTACAAAATATAAGATACAGGAACACCGTTACCCAATCAACATTAAAAAAGAAACTGCGCTGGCTATGGTTGTTATTCATGCTACTTACCTTTACCCCTTCCTGCAAAAAGATTACCCCAGCTACCTGGTTTATTATTTTTTGCTGATTTAAGCTGAGTGGCCTTTTTCATTGAATCGGCCTTAAATTTTTTAATGGAGTCGGCTTTTACGGCCCGGATGCTATCCCTTCTGCGCTCCCTTTGCAAATCGTGCTGGTAAAGAGCAAGATCGGGCAGCAGGTTCATGTTGGCAAACTCGTCAACCGTAATACCCGATTCTCGTTTGGTGATCATCCCCTTCAGATACTTTTCTACAATAAAACTAGCTATCGGCGCGGCATAGTTACCACCATCGCCCGAGTTTTCAACCACTACAGCAATAGCTATCTTTGGGTTTTCCCTTGGCGCGTAGGCTACAAACAGCGAGTGATTTTTACCATGCGGATTTTGCGCCGTACCCGTTTTACCGCACATTATTATACCCGGTATCCTCGAACGCCGGGCGGTAGCATAGCCGTTATTACCTTCAACCACATTTTGCATCCCATCAATAACAGGCTCAAAATATTGCGGATCGATACCTACATAATTTTTTTGCGTGTACTCGTCTTTTATTATGTCCTTATCGCCAATGCCTTTTATTAAATGCGGTTTATAAAAGAACCCATGGTTCGCAATCGTACACTCAATATTGGCCAGCTGCATAGGAGTAGCTTCCAGTTCGCCCTGCCCAATAGCTAATGATATAATGGTGCTTGAGCGCCACCTGCCGGGATGATATATATTATCATAGTGCAAGGCGGTAGGAACATTACCGCGACCTTCGTTTGGAATATCAACCCCAAGCTTTGCGCCCAGGCCAAATTTATTTACCTTATTACGCCAGTCAACAAATGAGGGTGTGGTGTTCCTGGGGCCTCTCGCATTCATTAGTTTTTCAAAAACCATGTCAAAGAACCCATTACATGAACCGGCAATAGCGTTACTTAAATTTACCACACCGTGTACGTGTGTACATTTTACTTTAACGTTACCAGCCATGTAATAGCCCGGACAGTTATAGGTAGTTTGCGGAGTTATCAAACCCTCCTGCAGAGCAACCAAAGCACTCAATGGTTTAAATGACGATCCCGGCGGATAATAGGCCTGAATAGGTCTGGTAAAAAATGGCTTGTAGGGATCGTTATACATTTTGGCCGAGTTGTTACCACGCTCGCGCCCTACCATTAGGTTAGGATCATAGGTGGGACTGCTCACATAGCAAAGTATCTCGCCGGTAGAGGGCTCAATAGCCACAATGCTACCCAGCTTGTCTTTCATCAATTTTTCGCCGAGCTTTTGTATTTCGATATCAAGTGATGAAGTAAGGCGCTCGCCCGATCTTGCAACCGTATCCAGCGCGCCGTTGGCATATGAGCCTTTAGGTATACCGCGCGAATCAACCATTTGCACCTTTACGCCGCGTTGTCCTCTTAAAACTTCTTCGTAGGATTTCTCTACCCCGGTTACGCCAATGTAATCACCCAGGCGGTAATAACCGTTTGAGCGTTTAATATCACGTGGGGTGGCCTCGCCAATAAAACCCAGGAACTGCGCCGCAACTGAATCGGGGTAAGCACGTACCGTACGGGGCTGCACATAAAAGCCCGGAAATTCAAATAATTTTTCCTGTAAAGCTGCATACATCTCTACCGGCAGCTGCTTTTCAAAAGGCGACTCTTTATTGGGCGAATATTTAATGGCTTTGGCAAGGCGTTTATCAAAACCCGCTTTATCTATACCCAGCATTTTGCAAAAGGCAACGGTATCAAATGCCCTTACCTCTTTAGGGTTAACGTTTACATCATATATCGGCTCGTTTTGCACCAATACACGCCCCTTACGGTCAAGTATAGGGCCCCGGGCCGGATAAACTATCTGCGTGCGCCTTACGTTGCTGTTGGCATACAGCGTGTAGCGATCGTCTACAATTTGTATGTAAAACAGCCGGGCAAGCAGGGTAATAATTATAACAATGAATATGCCGGTTACAACGTAGCGCCGCTCAAAAAATTTGTTCATTTACGTTCTTTCCTTTTGAAAAATAGCAGGCCTGAAATCAGCATCAAAAATACTGTAAATAATGAACTCAAAACAACACGGCTTAGTGTGTATTGTATTTCGTCGATACTAAAAACCTCTAAATTGAGCAGGAAAAAATGATGAAAGAAGGTAAGTATAACGGCATAGGTTAAAAACCACCTGAAACCCATAATACTCAGGGTTGGTTCGGGCTCGTTATCAAAGCCATCTTTTTGCACCGTTATACTGATGAACAGCACACGCACCAATGCCAGTAAAACGCAAGCAGCGGCATGCAAACCCGGGGTATCGTAAAAAGCATCAACAGTGAGGCCTAAAATAAACGACAGTGCAAACAACAATACGTTTGGCACCTCGAAAGGCAACAGCAGGATAAACAGAATATAAAAGTATGGCGTAGCCAGGTTATAAAAGGTGATGTTTTTGAGCAGAAAAACCTGCATAAAAACCAAAACCAAAAAGCGGATGGTATTAACTAATATGGTTCTACTCATTTTTATCCTGCACGGCCTCCAGTCCCGCCTGTTCAAGTGCAAATTTGTTATTTACTACGTAAACGTATTGAAGTTTGGTAAAATCAACTGCAAGCGCTACCTCCACATTAAGCAGCAAACCGCCGCCCTTGGCATGCAGATTGGTAATTTTACCAAATGGTATGCCCGTAGGGAAAAGCGAATAGCCCGATGTTACCACTTGTTCGTTAAGTTTTGGCTGCGCATTGTTCTGCATATCTATCAGTAAACCTTTATGCGGATCGAGATCTACACCCCAAATGAATGAGCCTATCTGCTTATCATTGGCCAGCATAGCACTAAAGCGTGTGTTTTTATGTAATACCGATTGTATGATAGCCAAATGATCAGTAACGTTAATAACCTGCCCCACTACGCCGTTGCTGTTTATTACGCCCATATCCTTGGCAATACCATCGCGGCTGCCCCTGTTTATGGTGATATAGTTACTGCGTTTGTTAAAGGAGTTATTGATAACCTTGGCCACTATGTAGGTGTACTGTTGTTTATAAACGGTATCAACCACTTTATGCTTTTCTACCGTATCTACATAAAATGCAGATTTAAGCTGCCCCCTAAGCTTGGCGTTTTCAAGCGCCAGGCTATCGTTCACATCTTTTAATGACAGGTATCCTTTAAACTCGCTTACTTGCGCAAATAAACCGCCGGTAACCTTGTTTTGCGAATTAATAAAAGTAGCTTTTTGAAAAGAGTTATATTTTATGTAGATAAGCAGGGCGCTCAGCTCAAAAATAAGAAACAGAAAAAACGCGTTATACTTAGTGATAAAAATCAAGAGGTTACGCATCGTTTTATAATTATTGAATTATTGAATTACCGAGTTATTGAATTAAAAAGATCCTAAAATCACTAATTCAATAACTCAATAATTCAGTAATTATAGGCTATTGCATTAAAAATTTAAAATTACCTATATTTTTAAGGGCGGTTCCGGTTCCGCGTACTACGGCACGTAGTGGATCTTCGGCTACGTGAACGGGTAGCTTTGTTTTGGCTGCCACACGTTTATCCAGTCCGCGCAAAAGGGCGCCGCCACCGGTTAAGTAAATACCAGTCTGGTAAATATCTGCCGAAAGCTCTGGCGGGGTAATTTCCAACGCTTTTAATATCGCTTCTTCTATTTTAGAGATAGATTTATCCAAACAATGCGCAATCTCAGTGTATGATACCATAATCTGCTTTGGCACACCTGTCATCAAGTCGCGACCTTGTACGGCAAAATCAGCCGGTGGATCTGCAAGCTCTGGCAATGCCGCGCCTACTTCAATTTTAATTTTCTCGGCAGTACGATCACCTATCATAATGTTGTGCTGACGGCGGATATACTGAACAATATCCGAGTCGAAGTTATCTCCCGCTACGCGGATAGACTGATCGCAAACGATACCCGATAACGCGATAACCGCAATTTCGGTAGTACCACCGCCAATATCAATGATCATGTTACCCATAGGCTCTTCCACATCAATACCAATACCTACCGCAGCAGCCATTGGCTCATGAATAAGGTAAACCTCTTTGGCACCGGCAATCTCGGCCGAATCACGTACGGCACGTTTCTCTACCTCGGTAATACCCGATGGGATACAGATAACCATACGTAACGACGGAAAGAACCATCCTTTACCCTGATTTATCATTTTTATCATACCGCGTATCATGTGCTCGGCAGCGTTAAAGTCGGCAATTACACCATCTTTAAGCGGACGAACGGTACGGATGTTATCGTGTGTTTTACCCTCCATTTGCATGGCCTGCCTGCCTATGGCGATAACTTTATTGGTAGTCCTGTCGAACGCCACGATAGACGGTTCATCGACAACCACTTTATCATTATGTATAATAAGGGTATTGGCAGTACCCAAATCGATAGCAATTTCTTGTGTAAAAAAGTTAAATAAACCCATCTAATGTTTCCTTGAAATAATCTGCAAAGTTTATAAAAATACGCTTAATAAAATTACATAGTTGCAATTAAAAGCGTTAAAAATTAATATTTATTGTTCGGGAAGTTGATTTAGTTGGATTGGGTTGATTATGTTGATTAAGTTAAATACTTTCTGCACCTTTCTCAACCACTCACCTAATCAACTCAATCAACCATTCACTTTTTTCACCCAAATTAATGCTTAAAGTGACGCACGCCTGTAGTAACCATAGCGATGTTTTTTTCATCGCACATGGCTATAGATAGCTTGTCGTTTATTGATCCGCCTGGTTGTAACACGGCTGTAATACCTGCTTCGGCAGCCAGTTCAACACAATCAGCAAACGGGAAAAACGCGTCAGACGCCATAACAGCACCTTTCAAATCAAACCCAAAGCTATTGGCTTTAATAACAGCCTGCTTCAATGAATCGACCCTTGAAGTTTGACCAACACCACTTGATATCAAACTGTTGTTTTTAGCGAACACGATAGTATTTGATTTGGTGTGCTTAACTACTTTATTGGCAAAATGAAGGTCTTTCAATTCCTGCTCGGTTGGTTTGCGGTTGGTAACCGGGGTCATTTGAGTTGGACCTTCAATAACGGCATCTTTATCCTGCTCAATAACACCGTTCAATAAAGTTTTGAACTGCTTAACAGGCAGCTCTACCGGCTGGCGAACCAATATGATACGGTTCTTTTTAGCCTGTAATATCTGTACCGCCTCGTCTGTATAAGCTGGTGCAATCAGCACTTCATAAAATATCTTGTCTATCTCGGTAGCAGTAGCAGCGTCAATCTCGTCATTGGCAATAATTACACCACCAAAGGCCGAAACCGGGTCGCAAGCCAAAGCATCTATCCAGGCCTCTTTAATGAAAGAGCGTGATGCTATACCGCAGGCATTGGTGTGTTTTAAAATAGCAATGGTAGGCTCATTGGTAAACTCATCAATAAGGGCAACGGCAGCGTCAACATCAACCAGGTTATTGTAGGAAAGCTCTTTACCGTTCAATTTATTGAACATGGCATCAAGGTTACCATAAAAAGTACCTTTTTGATGCGGGTTTTCGCCGTAACGCAAGGTTTGGCTGGTTTGGATACTTTGTTTAAATACCGGCAGCGGCTCTTCTGTATTAAAATACTGGAAAATGTGGGTATCGTAGTTTGATGTAATGTTGAATGCCTTATGCGCAAAAGACTTACGTTGGTCAATTGTGGTAACACCATCCTGTGTTTTCAGAATATCTTCCAGCACACCGTAGTCATTTTTTGACGCAACGATAACTACATCTTTAAAATTTTTGGCTCCCGCGCGGATCAGGGAAATACCACCGATATCTATCTTCTCGATCACATCTTCGGCACCGGCGCCAGATTGTACAGTTTCTTCAAAAGGGTACAGATCTACAATTACCAGGTCAATCTCCGGAATGTCGTATTCAGCCAGCTGCTTTTGGTCGCCGTCATAACTTCTGCGGGCTAAAATACCGCCGAACACCTTAGGGTGCAGGGTTTTAACACGTCCGCCTAAAATAGAAGGATATGATGTAAGGTCCTCCACAGGAATTACATTAACGCCTAAATTGCGGATAAAAGTTTCGGTACCACCGGTTGAATATATGTTAACACCAAGGCGGTTTAACTCGTGAATAATGGGCTCTAAATTATCTTTGTAATAAACAGAAATTAAAGCGTTTTTTATTTGAACAGACTGGCTCATTTACTGTGTTTTTTTGAGCCGCAAAGGTAGTGATATTTAGTTAATTGGTTAATTAATTTATAAAGGAATTGTTAAGTAATTGAGGCGTTGCGGCACATCGGTGTTTTTAGCTTATGAAAAGGTATTGGGAGATGGAATTTATTGCCTAATGAAATAATGTATAATAAATAACGCTGCAGGGTTAGTTTTTTCTTTCATCTTGTTCCTAAAATCCTTGATCTATACAAGGGCAATGCCTTCGGCCCGGGCTGTACACTAATACTGCGCAGGCATTAGCCACGGGCCGGTATCCGTTTCCATCCCTATTGCAAATATTTAATACCATGATCTATGAGCCATCATCTATGAACATTTTTCAACTTCCGGACTTTCCCGACTTTTCGGACTTTCGGACTAATTCCCTAACTTCACCGCCCGAAATCATATACTCAAATTATGAAATTATTAGAAGGAAAAACAGCGCTTATTACCGGTGCATCAAAAGGTATAGGTCGTAAAATAGCCGAAAAGTTTGCCGAACACGGCGCCAACGTGGCATTTACCTATTTATCATCTGTTGAAAAAGGCGAAGCCTTAGAGCAGGAGTTGCAAAGTTTTGGCACCCAGGTTAAAGGCTACCGCTCCGATGCATCTAAATTTGATGAGGCCGAAAAACTGGTAAACGACATTGTTGCCGATTTTGGTACTTTACATATTGTAGTTAACAACGCCGGCATCACTAAAGATGGTTTGCTGATGCGCATGACTGAAGAAGCATGGGACGATGTTTTGGAAGTAAACCTTAAATCAATCTTCAACCTTACCAAAGCCGCCTCTAAGATCATGATGAAAAACCGCAATGGTGTGTTCATTAATATGAGTTCGGTTGTTGGCGTGCAGGGTAATGCCGGTCAGGCTAACTATGCGGCTTCAAAGGCAGGTATCATCGGTTTCTCTAAATCAATAGCAAAAGAGCTTGGTTCACGTAACATCCGTACCAACGTTGTTGCCCCAGGCTTTATCAAAACCGAAATGACCGATGTGCTCGACCCTAAAGTGGTTGAAGGATGGGCAGCAGCTATCCCGCTTAAACGCGCCGGCGCTACCGAAGATGTGGCCAATGCCTGTGTTTTCCTGGCATCAGATATGGCCGCATACATCACCGGGCAGGTTATCCCTGTTGATGGCGGAATGCTTTAGGTTTAAGACAAAATTCAAAAGTAAAAATTCAAAAAAGCTCCTTTTGTCATTCTGAGGTACGAAGAATCTAATCGCAAAATTTGCTTACCGTACAATAGATGCTTCAGTACGGTTAGCATGACAACTTTTTTAACAAGGCAAGCTAAAAACTTGCCTTGTTTGGTTTAAGGGCATTTTGTATTAAATTGGATTGATTTTTTAGAATCACTACATTTATAACAATCCCAATAACCTTAAACGTGAATAAACTTGCCTTTCTGCTTCTTTTAATTCCTTGCATTGTCTTTGGGCAAAAAAAACATTCGCTGCAAAAACCACCCACCTATCAGGAAGCATTGCAGCTACAAAAGTTTGACCAATGCCTACATCAAGATTTATTTACAGCTAAACAAAGGCGTACTTTCTTTCCTTTCAATACAACCAATAGTATTAAGATAATCTCTTTCAATGACCCAAAGGCCAATTTTAATTACCTGCCGGTAAAATATCATATTATAGATAAGACTAAGGTTAGAGAGATAAAAACCTTATCAAATAATGGCATTGATTCCTTAACTGATATATTATACAACATTGGCTACACGCCTATGAAGGGTGGTTTAGCAATAGCTGACCCGGGCGGCAAATGTTATAACCCCAGGAACGCCATACTATTTATTGACAAAAAAGGCCATGTAAGTGAATACATTGAATTTTGTTTCCAGTGTCAAAAAATAGAATTTAGTTCAGAAAAAATCAGGAAAACCGCTTATTGCAAGCAAAAGTTCGACCTATTACGACGTTACTTTTTAGCTCAGGGAATTAAAATCGGCACAATACTCGAAACAAGATAAGTCAATTGCGCTCGTTTGTAACGACTGCTTAAAACATCACCGCGTTTGCAACGCATCTTCGTTATGCAAATGCCGTAAAACTTATTCCCTTCATTTCACAATATTTTCGCATTTTGCAGTCAGCGCTAAAACATACGGCGTATACTAATAATGTTTTCACTTACATGGGGTTCGGTTTCGGGATGGTGGGTGCCTGCCTGTTTGGTACTGGGTGTCGCTTACGCCTGGCTGCTTTACCGGCAACCGGTTAACCTGGGCAAAAACTTCAGGCTGGCGCTGGCAGCTATCCGCGCTATTGTGGTGTTTTTTATAGCCATACTACTGGTATCGCCCCTGGTAAAAACGGTTAAATACGATCCGCAGAAACCGCTTGTATTAATTGCGCAGGATAACTCCTCATCTATAAACACTTTTAAACCCGCAGGCTTTAATTCCGAAAAGCTAATAAGCGACCTCGCCAATCTCAAACAACAACTTGGCGACAAATATGATGTGCAGGAATTTAATTTCGGCAAGGAATTAAGCAATGGACTATCCGGCAAATTCGATGGTAAACAAACTGATATTGCCAATGCTCTGCGCCAGCTAAACAACAGGTTTGTCAACCAAAACATCGGCGCGCTGATCCTGGCAACCGACGGTCTGTACAACCAGGGTAACGACCCACAATACGAAGCCCAAAACATCAAGACAAGTATTTATACCATTGCCCTGGGGGATACCGTTGCCAAACGCGATTTGCTGATAGGCAATGTAAACTACAACAAAACCGCCTTTCTTGGTAACGATTTTGAGGTGGAGGTTTTGGTTGCCGCCTATCAAAGCCAGGGCGAAACCATTCACCTTTCAGTTACAGAAGATGGCAAACAGGTGTACAGCCAAAACATTGCCGTAACATCAGCCGATTTTAAAAAGCTTGTCCCCATAAAACTTACTGCCGATAAAAAAGGATTAAGGAAATACAACATCAGCATAGCACCGGTTAAAAACGAGCTGTCAACCCAAAACAATACCGAAACCATTTATGTAGATGTGCTGGATGCGCGCCAAAAAGTGCTGGTACTATACCAAAGCGCCCACCCGGATATTACGGTGATCAAACAAGCCATTGAAACCAATAAAAACTTTGAAGTAAAAACCAGTCTACTGACCGATATAAACGGCATTAAACTGGCCGATTATAGCCTGATTATCCTCTACCAGATCTCGGCCGGCGATGCTACTCCGGTAAAAACCTTCATCAGCCAAAGTAAAACGCCGGTTTGGTACATTGTTGGCGCGCAAAGCAATGTACAGGTTTTTAATGCCGCGCAAAACGTAGTTAAAATAAGCGCGGGCAGCGATGAAACGCAGGAAGTTTTTGCCCTGCCCGAAAACGGCTTTTCGGCATTTACCTTGTCCGATTCATCGCGCAAAAAAATAAGTGTGCTGCCGCCTTTGCTGGCGCCGTTTGGCAGTTATGCTACATCGGTAAACTCGGCTATTTTATTACGCCAAAAAATTGGCGCAGTAGCCACCACCTACCCATTGCTAGCCTTCGGCGACGATGCGGGCAGGCGCATAGCTGTTTTAACTGGCGAGGGGCTATGGCGCTGGCAGCTTGCCGAGTACCAGAACTACGGCAACCGCAACGCCACAGACGAGCTACTGAGTCAAACTGTACAATACCTAACCGCTAATGCCAACCGCCAGCGGTTTAGGGTTTACCCGGCCCGTAATGTTTTTGACGAGGGGGAAAACGTAATCATTAACGCCGAGCTTTACAACGACGCACTGGAACTGATAAATACGCCGGATGTTAAGATAGATTTGAAAAGCAACGCTGGAAAAAGTTATAGCTTCCTGTTTAGTCGTACGGGGCAAAGCTACCAGTTGGATGCAGGCACCTTGCCCGTTGGCGAATATAATTATGCCGCCACAACTAAAAACGGCACCCAGCAGTTTAAAGCCGCCGGACAGCTAACCGTAAAACCACTTAACCTGGAAACTCGCCAAAGTGCAGCCAACCATCAACTTCTGCAAACTATAGCCAAACAAAGCGGCGGCCAGATGCTGCCCCCATCCCAAATAGGCCAGCTTGCCAACCTCATCCGCAAAAACGACAATATTAAAACAGTGGTATACGAGGACAAACACTACAGCGATATCATTGATATAAAATGGCTGTTTGTGCTGATACTTGCCCTGCTATCAGCCGAATGGTTTTTGAGGAAGCGTGAGGGGGAGATTTAGGGTTGATGGAGGAAAGGACAAAAGAGCAAGGAGTAAAGATAAAAACAAAAAAGCCGGGCTTTTTTAATGCCTCAACCCTAATTGTAAAAATTTAGCTGTAACGTACGGTTCTTGTAATTAGCAACCCCTTTTTACCTAAATTACACAACAAACTCCTGAACTTTTGATGCTATCTCCCACCTTAAATATTTCTGACAAACACAAGCTTTTAGGTTTAGATCATCTGCGGGCTTTTGCAATTATTTATGTTTTGCTGTTTCATTATCAAGTAATGTTTGGCCACCCGGATTGGGTGAATAAAATTGGCAGTTTCGGGTGGACGGGTGTCGACCTGTTTTTTGTTTTAAGCGGATTCCTCATCGCCGGGCAGTTGTTTAGCACCATTGCCAAAGGGCATAAAATTTCCATGCGAGAGTTTTTTGTAAAACGTTTCTTCCGCATTATTCCACCTTATTTGGTTATGATAGCGTTGTATGTGACGTTTCCATTTTTACGCGAGCGGGACGGCATGGCGCCTTTATGGCAATACCTCACTTTTACTTTGAACCTTCATTTAGATTTGCGACAAACAGGAACGTTCACCCACTCATGGTCCCTTTGTGTGGAGGAGCAGTTTTATTTGATATTGCCCTTAACCATTTTACTGCTTAACTATTTGAGTGTAGGCAAAAAAGCAGTTTACTTGTTAGCAGCCTTATTTATGGGAGGTTTTTTAATTCGATACGTCAACTGGCACTACTTCATCGAACCCAATTTGCCTTCAGACAACTTTGGCGCGTTATTTAATAAGGTTATTTACTACCCTACTTATAACCGCCTGGATGGCTTGCTTGTTGGGGTTGGTATTGCGGGTTTGTATACCTTTTATCCACATATTAAAAATAGCATCAACAAATACAGCAACGTACTGATGCTGGTAGGTATATCCATTTTAATTGGGGCGTATTTTGTTTGCACCCCACAACAAACCTTTAGCACCTGCATTTTCGGTTATCCCTTAATTGCTATTGGCTATGGATTTATTGTAGCGGCAATAGTGTGCCCAGGAAATGTATTTTTTAGCATAAAATCATGGATTACATCGCAAATAGCTACGTTATCGTACGGCATCTATCTTATTCACAAGCTAATGATACACGTTACCCAAACCTTGCTTGGTAAAGTGGGGATAAACGTAAATAGTAACCTGATGATGCTTTGTTGCCTGGCGAGTACCGTAGCCGGCGCTTTGGTACTGCGATATGCTATTGAAAAACCATCATTGAAGTTGAGGGATAAGGTTTTAGGTAGAAAACAGGAGATAAGGGTTGGGATACAAAAAACTTCGGCTTGATTGCAGTGATTTGGAGAAACTCCTCCCAATGAATTATATTAAATAGGAATGTCACTTCGACGAGCCAGCGCGGGAATTGATTGTACGTGAGGGCAAGGAGAAATTTCCTGCGGAATACCGCGCCTAAATTGCATATCGCCGAAGATTTCTCACTCATACCTCGCATCGAAATGACACTTTTTTTAAACTGAATCATTTCTTTCAAAGCGAAACAGCACCCACAAAAAAAGCGATGAGCTAAACTCATCGCTTTCAAAATATCTTATTTCTTGATGCTAACTTCTTAATTCTTCTCCCTATTTATCCTTTTTTTCCCGTACTATTAGATAAACATCTTCGTTATCTTTTTTCATGAGGTATTTTTCGCGGGCAAATTTTTCTAATTGCTGGGGATTTGAGGTAAGTTCGCTTAGCTCTTTGTTAACCTGGTCGGTTTCTACTTTATAAAAATCACGTTCCTGCTCCAGTTTTTTTACCTGTTGACGATATTCATATTGTGAGAACAGATCGTTCTTGTCAAAAAAAATCATCCACACTAAAAAAGCCATCGTAACCAAAAAAAACTTGTTCTTAACAAGATCGATAAGGCGTTTCATTGATATAGGCGCTGTTAATTTCATTTAAAGCTATTTATTTTTTTTGACAGCAGCAAATATGCTTATTAACTTATTAACACGGAAATTTACTTGAAAGTAGAAAAACTCATTAAACAAAACAGGGTACAATAAATCGTACCCTGTTTAATATTTATTGTATCTGATTACCTTCTGCCAGATGACCTGCTTGCGCCACTCATGCCGCTGCTGCCACCTGTACTTCCAGACCGGTTACCACTACCACCCGTACGATTGCCGCCTGGTTTGCCACCGCCGTTACCGGATGGTTTGCGACCACTGCCGCCTCTGCCGCTGTCGCGTTTAAAGCTGCCCGATCCTTTTTTTGATTGGCCGGCCAATAACGTTGCAGTCATTGCTACAGGGTTCATTGGGTAAGGGTGCCCTTCTTCAACAGGAATTTCCTTTGCAATAAGTTTATGAATATCCCTTAAAAACAAGATCTCTTCCTCATCGCAAAAAGTAAGTGCTATACCATTTGCCCCGGCACGGCCTGTACGGCCAATACGGTGTACGTAAGTTTCGGGAATATTAGGTATCTCGTAGTTAATAACGTGTGTAAGCTCATCAATATCAATACCACGGGCAGCAATATCTGTAGCTATAAGCACGCGTGTTGTGCGGTTCTTAAAGTTTGTTAATGCCCGCTGACGCGCGTTTTGTGACTTATTACCGTGGATGGCTTCGGCAGTTATGCCAACTTTAACCAGGTCTTTAACCACCTTATCGGCACCATGTTTTGTACGGGTAAATACCAGCGCGGTTTTAATGTTCTTATCCTTTAATATATGGATCAGCAATGCTTTTTTATCGTTCTTCTCTACATAAAACAATGATTGCTGTATAGTATCGGCAGTTGATGATACCGGGGTAACCTCAATCTTTTCAGGTTTGGTTAATATGGTATCGGCCAGCGACTGGATCTCATTTGGCATGGTAGCCGAAAAGAACAGCGTTTGCCTGTTTTTAGGAACTTTAGCTATTATCTTTTTAACGTCGTTTACAAAGCCCATATCCAGCATACGGTCGGCTTCATCTAACACCAGCATTTTAATATGATCCAGGTGAACATGACGCTGGTTCATCAAATCCAGCAAACGACCGGGAGTAGCTATCAAAATATCAACGCCGCGCCTTAAAGCGTCAACTTGCGGGTTTTGTGATACACCGCCAAAAATAACCAGGTTTCTTAAACCGGTATGCTTACCATAATTGGTAAAGCTTTCGGCAATTTGTATGGCCAGTTCGCGGGTTGGGGTTAGTATTAACGCTTTGATGGTTTTTTGCTCTTTATGAGCCATCCTGTCGTTATATAATAACTGTAAAATAGGCAGCGCGAAGGCTGCGGTTTTACCTGTACCTGTTTGGGCGCAACCTAATAAATCCCGTTGTTGTAATATAATAGGTATAGCTTGTGCCTGTATTGGGGTAGGTGTAGTATATCCCTCTGTTTTTAAGGCCTTGAGGAGAGGCTCAATTAATTTTAAATTTTCGAATGACATGATTCTTTAAATGTGCAGATATGCAAATTTCAGATGTGCAGATGTGCGGGTACATATAATCCCGGCGCCAGTTAACTTTTATAGGAGGAACCTGAATTTGTGCAAAGATACGCTTTTTATTGTTAACAATATTTTAGCTACAAATAAGCTGCGAATGTGCAGATATACAGTGATGTGCAGATTTTATATATGCAATTCAAAGTCCTCTCCTTTGGAGAGGATTAGGTGAGGCTTACGATTCCGCAGTAACGCTTTCTTCGCTTTCAGCATTTTCCTGGGCTTTGCGGTCGCGCTCGCGGATGTAGGAGTTTAGCAGCAGTATGCCCACGCCTATCATGATAAACACATCGGCTACGTTAAATACACCGGTTTCGAAGATCTTGAAATCCATGTGCATAAAATCGGTTACGCTGCCGTACCGTAGCCTGTCGTACAGATTACCGAAGCCGCCGGCAAGGATCAATATAATACCTACCTGGTTAAGTTTGGTTAAATTAGGCTTTAACAGCACGTACAATAGTCCCCATAAAAGGGCGAGGGATGGTAAAAGGGCAAGTATGATAAACCGCCACGGGTTGGGCATCGAATCGCCGAGGCTTAGGAAGGCGCCGGTGTTTTCAACCTTGGTAAGGGTGATGAAATTTTTTATCACGACTATGTTATCATAGGCGTTAATGTGCTGGCGCACGTATATTTTAGAAACCTGGTCTGCCGCAATAGCCAAAATTAAAATGAGCAACAAGCCCAAACCGCTCAAAATCCTTTTCCTGTTCATTAAAATTTTATTATTGGTTTAGCAAGTTAAGTATGAAATTCTAAAACTTTAAATTCTAAATCCTAAACTTTAAACTCTAAAGTTCTAAATTCTAAAGTTCTAAACTCTAAATCCTAAGTTAAATTTTAAGTTCTAAATGTAAAATTCCAAATTCAAAAAATCCGAAATCGAACATCCGAATTCCGAAATCAAAAAAAAGGCCACCTGTTTTTACGCAGATGGCCCTTTGCTATGGTTTTATTATTTTTTGTAGAATTTGAAATTCTTACCGATGAATTTAGCGTTAGCACCTAATTCTTCTTCAATACGTAATAATTGGTTGTATTTAGCAATCCTGTCTGAACGTGAAGCCGAACCTGTTTTGATCTGTCCGCAATTTAATGCTACAGCTAAATCGGCAATGGTTGCATCCTCAGTTTCGCCGCTACGGTGACTCATTACAGATGTGTAACCATTTGTTTGTGCTAATGATACTGCGTTAATGGTTTCAGTTAATGAACCAATCTGGTTTACTTTAACCAAAATAGAGTTAGCAATATCTTCGTTTATACCTTTTTGTAAACGGGTTGTGTTGGTAACAAACAAATCATCACCTACCAGTTGTACTTTAGCACCCAATTTCTCGGTCAGCAATTTCCAGCCAGCCCAGTCATCTTCGTGCATACCATCTTCAATTGATATAACAGGGTATTTAGATGCTAATTCGGCAAGGTATTCTACCTGCTCGGCACTGGTGCGGATAGCACCTTTTTCGCCTTCAAATTTGGTGTAATCATATTTGCCATCTTTGTAAAACTCAGATGCGGCACAGTCAAACGCAAGGAAAATATCTTCGCCTGGTTTGTAACCTGCTTTTTCAATAGCTTTTAAAACAGTTTCAACAGCATCTTCGGTGCTGTCAAAAGTTGGTGCAAAACCACCTTCATCACCTACAGCGGTAGATAAGCCCCTGTCATGCAGAATTTTTTTCAGGTTATGGAATACTTCGGTACCCCAACGCAATGCTTCAGAAAATGATGGCGCGCCAACTGGCATGATCATAAATTCCTGGAAAGCGATAGGAGCGTCTGAGTGTGAACCACCGTTAATGATGTTCATCATTGGGATAGGTAAAGTATTTGCATTTACACCACCAATGTAGCGGTATAAAGGCTGGCGGCTTTCCTGGGCTGCTGCTTTAGCTACTGCCAAAGAAACACCAAGAATGGCGTTAGCACCAAGTTTACCTTTGTTTTCGGTACCGTCAAGTGCAATCATTATGGCATCGATAGCGTTTTGTTCAAAAACATCAACACCTTTTAACTCAGGAGCAATTAGGTCATTTACGTTGGCAACGGCCTTTAACACGCCTTTACCCATATATTTTGATTTATCATCATCGCGAAGTTCAACAGCCTCGTGCGCACCGGTAGATGCACCAGAAGGTACTGCAGCGCGACCAAAAGCGCCATTTTCAGTTAATACTTCTACTTCGATAGTAGGGTTACCGCGCGAATCTAAAATCTGGCGGGCGTGTACGTCAATTATTAAGCTCATTTTTTTATTGTCAGATATATGTAATTTGTAAACCGCGCTAAGTTAACAGCAAAATCAAGAAATCCCAATCGAAATTTTGAATTTGTAATGATTATTATCAAACAGCGGCCTCATTTAACATTAAATTAATATGCAGATGGTGATTTATTTACAAAATTGATAGGTAATTGATGGAGTAAAGACAGTTAAGATGGAGGATTCGATGGGTTAGATGGGGAATTCAACTCTTAGATAGAAATTCAATGGTACGGTGACAAAACGTAGGGTGGAGATGAATCACTTATGTAGCAATTACAGGTGTTTTATAGTGTTGAGTTGATGGGCGTTTGAATTGATGCAACAACTATGGTGTTTTGTAGTGTTAAGTTGATGAAAGTTTGAATTGATGGGAAATTAATAGGGATGATGATAAAATTATCGTTAATGAAATGGAAATTAATGTGAAAGAGAGTTGTAGAGAAGATAATTAGATAGGCAATGATATATGAAACTACCAATTTATGATTATTGAAAGCTGTTTAAAAATAGATAAAAACTGTGTCATTGCGAGGTACGAAGCAATCTCGTCATACGATTACCTAATTCTATTACCGAATTACCTAACCCTTACAGCAATAACTTGCGGATGAGTTTCAGTAAACCTATAAAACTTTTCTAATACCAAATTTTAACAGTTTCTTAGAAACTCCTTTTGATTATAAGTGTTGAATTATTAATCATCTTATACTCCACTTGGGCGTTGCCTACGGCCGGGCTATCCACTCATACGCCTGCAGGCCTTACGCTTATGGCCGGTATCCGCTCCTATCCCTAACGCAAATTATTTGATAAGCCTAAACTTTTTTTTACTTCAATATTCGATATCGGGCATTCGATGTTCGATATTAAATATAACCTAATCCGTTGTCGTAGGCACATGCTCACGCTGCACAGCGTTTTTACGATGGATGCGGTACATTAACATCAGCATAATATTATCTTTATCGGCAGTTACGCCAGGCGCATAATTGTATTGGTTAAGCCAGCCCGCCTGCACTATCCACGATTTATCGAACTGGTAACCCAGCGCCGCCGACACACGGTTACGCTCAAAATTTGGCACTTTATTATTCAAGAATATCTCATCAAATACCGAAATGAACCATGTTTTAGCCACTATCTTTTTATTATTCAACGGAACAAACACGTTTAAACGATAGCGGAAACGGTTACGGTACAAACCGTTTACCCAACGCTGCTCAACACGGTAACGATGTTCAAGCTTTAAACGATCAAGGAATTGGTTACTGGTAATTTGCTCCCACAAACGGGTTTCGGTAGTGGTTGGGCCTTTATCAAGATCGGTATAATCATAGGTGGTATACCGGCCTGTACCAACAAGGGCGGTGAAGTTTTTATCCAGATCATAGCTTGCCCCTGCCTTTACCTCGTAATACTGAAACTGACTGAAAGCACCGTTTGTACGTGTTTGCAATTCGGTATAACCACCCCATTTGTGGGCGCTGTCACCAGGTAAAACAACGGTAGCTATTCCCCAGGTACCAACCTTTGAGTTTTGTGCATTTGCTAACGATGAGGTGATCATCAGCACCAATAAAAATGAGTAAAATTTAGTCACGTTAATTTCATGTTAAATAATTCGCAAATTTGCATTTATTTAACATGAAATTAAAGAGCTATTTTGAGGTAGTTTTTGGTTACTAAATATCTGACAATGCTCCCGGGAAATTCCCTGCGGCTGTCTCCATAGCTGGGTCAACCGGGTGTGGATAGCCAAATAAATACCTGTCTTTTATTATGGCAGCAACTTCTGGTGGTACAAATTCTTCCCAGCCTTCAGCGCCTTGCTTTATCAGCGTAAGTACATTATCGGTTTCTACATGCAGGTTATTTTCATTATAGTGCCTGATGTCCTCTATCTTATTATTGGCTATCAGGTAACGGAACAGATCGATAAGGTGCGGCGGCGGGAAAAACTTCAAGCAATTCCAGATTACCCCATCCCGTAAGGTTGGGTAAATAAACAGCTTTACCTTGCGGCTGAACAAGGTAGCGAACGACTCTAAAATCCCCCCTGGCAAATCCTGGTAATGTTCTTCCGAAAATATATACTCTAAATTGGGATAGCCCAAAACCACGCCCATTTTTAGCTTGGTGATCTTTGAAAGATAGGCCACCAGTTTATAATACTCGTGAAAATTAGATATCAGTACCGTTTGCCCAAGCGAGCAAAGAATATCTACCCTATCCAGGAAATCTTTTTCATCAATTTCCGCGGTTTCGCCGGCATCACGCTCTTTTAACGATTGCAGCGTAAGCTCGGTAACTACCACTACATTCTTTTTGTCAACATCGGGTTCCTGCAAAAACTGCTTAACGCCGGTGTTCAGCATATCCATGTGCACGTTAATAACCGGGCGGAACCGACCGCGTACCACAACAATATGTTTTTTATACAATACCTCTGATGGCTGCAAATTTTGCCCACCCGGACTAAACACCGCCGCATCAGAAAAACCGTATTTAACCAGGTGCAAACTCATCAGCCGGTTATCTATCTTGCTAAAATCGGGCCCTTCAAAACGGATCATATCAATCTGGATCCGATCCCGCGACAGGTTATCCATCAGCGAAAGCAAAAATACCGGGGGAATTTCATGATAATTGAAACACGCATATATAAGGTTTACCCCCAAAATACCTGCCGCCTGCTGCTGCAAGATGTTATCATTATCAAGCAGTTTAACATGCAGTACTATATCATTATAAGCGCCATTGGGTGTTAACTGAAAACGTACCCCCATCCAGCCGTGCCCATCATTTGTTTTGTGGTAATTAAGGGCCGAAAATGTATCAGAAAATGCGAAGAATTTGGTTTTATCGCCGCGTAATTTAGCAAGGCGCTCTATCAGCAAACCATATTCGTGGTTTAGCATAGCTATCAACCGCGATTCGCTTACATAGCGTTTGGTTTCCTGTACCCCGTAAATAGCGTCGGAAAAGATCATGTCATAGGCCGACATGGTTTTGGCAATGGTACCAGATGAAGCACCGGCTTTAAAGAAATTAGCAGCTACCTCCTGCCCTGCGCCAATTTCGGCAAATGAACCATAAATTACAGGGTCGAGATTAATGGCAAGCGCTTTTTGCTTTGTTCCTATATCCTTATTATGAATCACATTCATAAGTCTGTTATTTATATTTTACTGTGGCAATTATCAGCATTTGATAATATGCCATAAAAATACGAATTTTTAAAGAACGAAGCAGAGAAGCTTACAAAGAAAGCAAGGAATAAGGCTCAAATTTTACATTAGCTCAAACAATCAGCATGTTAAATACACAATTGGGGCAATTGAATTTACAGGATGTTAATATGGGCGTATTTGAAGCTAATAATATAGCGCTTAATCAGACATATCAGTTATCCCACAAAGCCACCATTTACCGTTCTTAATTTGAAAATGATATACTACCTGAACACCGGTATCTGTTATAGATAACTTTACGTCCATTTCGCTTTTGGTTCTGCTAGATTTATTTAACTCGATGTTTTTTATTTTGACAAAATTGGTGTACGTCCATTCACTTTTTTTCATGAATTTGATATGCCGTCCGTCCTCTGTGATAGATATCACTTTCAAAGGAAATTGAATTCTGGACAATTGGAAGCTTCGATCGGATTCAAACTTGTTGAAAAACGAATCAAATTTTAAATCAATTGTGTCTGCACTCTTCGTTAATACCAATTTTGTAAAAGCGGTCTTTGAAAAACTATCTATCCCTTTATTCTGAAAGTTATTATAGCTAAAAAAAGATAGCATTAAAATAGCAAAAATATTTTTACACGCTAAGAAAATCATACTCAATATTAAAGCTTGATATTTATTTCTTGATTCTTACTTCTTGATTCTTCTTTAGCCATTATTCCCACTTAAAGGTTTTAACCGCCACGGCGTAAACAATCACAAACCATATAAGCAATATCAGTAACTGGTGAGTAACATCGCCCAACCCGGCACCTTCAAAGGCAACCTTGCGCATAGCATTATTAAGATGTGTAAGCGGCAGCGCATTACTGATATACTGCAGCCATTTTGGAAATGCCGATACCGAAAAAAACGTACCCGACAATAAAAATTGCGGCATGGTAATAATGTTGGATAGCGGCGGCACGGTGCTTTCATTTTTGGCGATGCCAGATATGATGAAACCAAACCCCATAAAAATTATCAGCCCCATGGCCGAGAGCACCAGCATATTTAGCACTGTAACTACACCGTGAACCAGCGTAAACCCAAACAGGTAATGCCCAACCAATATAATAAACAGCGCACCTAATAAGGAGAAAGCTATGCGGGCTATGGCTTCGCCTAAAACAATGCTGGAGCGTTTTACGGGCGTTGCAAAAAAACGTTTGATAACCAAGGTTAAACGCAAGCTAAGGAACACAAACGCGGTACCAAAAACCCCGCTGCTTAATATGGAGAAGCCCAGCTGCCCCGGCAAAATAAAATCGATGTATTTATATTCACGGCCAGATACGGTGGTTTCCCTGATCTCGGCCTGTGGCGGCGAATTAACCTGCGCGCCATTGTTTATATTATAATAAATATTGCTGAGTACAGATCGCAGGATATTCCCCTTTTCGCCCGATGCCTTGGTGTATTGAACATTAACGGTATAGGCTGGTCGGGCGGCGTTCTTTTTTATGTCAATAATAGCGTCTATGGTTCCTTTGGACAGGTTGTTTTTCATGTCCTCTTCAGACTGATCTCTTATAAAGTTAACCACGTTTACATGCTTAAGCGCCTGGTAAACCGGACCAATTGTATCGCAAGTTTTGGCAACACCTACATCTACCTTAACACCGCCGCCGCCAATATTGGCAAACACAACAATAAATATAAGCGGGAACGCCAGCGTAAATACCACCGCCGACGGACTGCGTAATATCGACCGGAAACTTGCTTTGGCAATGGCCAGGGTTGCTTTAGTATTGCTATATGGTTTTGGGTTCATTAGTTCAATTGTTCATTAGTTCATTGGTCATTTTTGCTTCGTGTCATCGGTCATTGGGTCATTTGCCTGCAGCGTCATTTATTTATCTTTTTCGACTGCTGGCTGCAAACTCAAAACTGCAAACTGGCTATCCTTCCCGCCATTCTTTACCGGTGAGGTTTATAAAAACATCTTCGAGGTTGGCCAGCTTAACTTCTTTCTTGCGCTCGAAACCGGATGCTACCAGCTGATCTATAAAATGATCGGGGGTATCAATGCCTATGATATGGCCGCCGTCTACAAAAGCAACGCGGTCGCATAGTACTTCGGCTTCATCCATATAGTGCGTGGTAATTACAACGGTGGTGCCCTGGTCGCGGATCTCGCGGATCAGGTCCCAAAGATTGCGGCGAGCCTGCGGGTCGAGTCCTGTCGTTGGCTCATCTAAAAAAATGATACGTGGGTTATTGATGAGTGTAGTAGCTATAGAAAATCGTTGTTTTTGGCCGCCCGAAAGATCTTTATATTTTGCCTTGGCCTTATCGGTAAGTGCAACCTTTTCCAGCATCTCCATAGGTGTTTTATCAATGCCATATAAACCAGAGAACAGGTCTATCAGTTCCGATAAATTAAGATTGGGATAGTAGCCGGCCGCCTGCAACTGCACGCCGATGCGTTGCTTGATGCTGTTTTTATCGGTTTCGATATTAAAACCATCAACGGTGATCTCCCCCGAGGTTTTCTCGCGAAGGGTTTCAATAACTTCGAGGGTGGTGGTTTTACCGGCACCGTTGGGACCAAGCAAACCGAAGATCTCACCCTCATAAACTTCAAAACTAATGCCTTTTACGGCTGCAAAATCGCCATAATTTTTTACCAGGTTTTTAACAGTGATAATAGGTTGTTTTGCCATAGCGTAAAAATGCATCAGAATAATGAAATAACCATGAATTATTTTAGGCCTCACCCGGCCCTCACCAAAGGAGAGGGAATTAGGATGAGGCTTTTTTTATTTCGCTTTCAGATTTCAACACTTTGCCGCCGTCCTTTTGTTGTATTTCATAGGCAGGTTCGGTTTTGCTGGCATCACGTTTTACTTTAGCGCCTTTTATGGTTTTAGAAACGGGCTCCTCGTGCTTGTTAACAATTTTGCCTTCGGCCTCATATTTGCCCCATTTCCAGGTTACGTTATCTCCCTTTTTCATAATGTTAAATATTGATGTACTAATTAACAAGCGATAACGCATATTGATTTGGTAAAACTATTTTACCAGGTGACCAATTGAATGGAGCAATGCCCCGAGGTGTTCGGCAGCTTTAACAGCTAAGTGAATTAATTGTATGGCGAGTAAAGTTTTCATAGTGTTTGTGATTTGTTGAGTCAAATGTGCAAACAGATTGAAATTTTAGCTATAGTTATTAGGCGAAGCCAGCCAAACTTCCGGTAAACAGCAGGAAAATGTCGACGAATACGGCCTACTTCCGGTGAAGTTTACAACCGTTGATTTTAGGTATTAAATGAATTGATCTGATAATTTCGAAACATGAATGATACGGTTAATCAAAGCGATTTAATCTGCACATCTGAAATCTGCATATTTGCACATCTACAATCACTCCCCTTCCATTAACGCATACACCTGCTGCATATAAACGGCTTCGTCCATAGCGGCTTGAAAATCTTCCCACTCTTCGGTGGTAAAGGCAAATTGTACATCGTTAACCGGGGTGCGCAATACTATACGGTCCTGTCCATCCGGAAACGGGAAACTTTGGCCCACAATATCAAGTTCCTGGGTAAAATCCTTAAACTGCGTAAACTGCTCGGGCGAGAAGCTGAGCACCAGGTTATTATTCCAGATGAAGATACAACGGCACTCCGAACAACGGCTTATTACCGATGTACCTGCCTGGCTTAATACTTTTGCGCTACACATAGTTTTTACGGATTTTGAATTGGTGCCTGCCCTGTAGCAAAGCCATGAAGCATTTGCCGCAGAGCAGGACTTTATATTTTCAGATAGATTTGTTTTGCTGATCTGCAATTATTCTAAATACAGCTGTTTCGGTTGGTCGGATACAGTTAACATAAAAACCGTTGAAAGAACTTGTTTTTTTCATTGCAGGTGACGTTACATTTATAACAAGAGCAAAGAAATAGCTTATTTATAATAAATCCAAATAAAAATAAGAAAAGATTTAGCAGTTCCTTTTACTGTATACCATACTTAAACAATACTTTTGATTACATCTTAAAACTATGAAGGGATTAGTAATAAAAATATGCGCCGCTACGATATGCTTTTTATTGACCCATTGCAGTTCCTTCGCTCAGGAAATTAATAAGCTAAAGCTTACGTTTGCCGGCAAAACCTATGATTATTTTGAAACCAAACCTACCATCCCGGTAAAGGGTTTACTTATTTTACTGCCTTCAGCCGGTGAAAAACCTAAAAGTATTTTCGGCAAAACGGCATTGCCAAAGCTTATAACGGCAAGTGGATATATCACCATAACGCTTGAAATTGCGCCCCGCATGTTTGCCGATGACGAATGTATAAGCGAGCTTAACGAATTACTTAAAATAAAAACAGCGCAGTATGACCTTACATACAAAGATGTGGTTATCGGCGGCCTGTCTGTTGGTGGTGCTATGGCACTTTGCTACACCGAATACCTGAATAGCCAAAAGCAGCCGGTAAAGTTGAAAGCTGTTTTAGCTATCGATCCACCTGCCGATATGGCCCGGGTATACGCATCAGCACAAAAAGAAATGGAGTACAATTGTCCTTTGATTGCGCGCGAAGGAAAATCTGGCAAGGCATCACTGGATGAAGCAATGGGCGGCTCGCCCGAATCCAGTCCAGATGCTTATTTGCGGAGGTCGACATATTCAGCCCAGGCACCAGACGGTGGCAATGTCCGGTTTTTGAAAGATGTACCTGTAAGACTATACAGCGAGCCCGATCTGGAATACGTTAGGAAAACCTATTGTGCCGAACTACAGTTCTTTAACCTCAACGCTTACGACCTTGAGAAGATGATTGTTACCTTAAAAAGCCTGGGCAACACACGTTCGGCATATATCACTACCCAGGGAAAAGGGTTCCATAGCTGGAACATTGTTGATGCGCAAGATTGCGCCAATTGGATAATGGCACTATAACTAATACGGTATTATGCAAGCAATTGAGTTAGGGTATTAAACCAATCCTTATCGTGCGTGTAAATTCCGTTAAAATCGATAATTAAATAAATACATTGCGTTTGTAAGGCCAAGATATAATATTCTATGCGCAACGGCTGCCAAAGTATGCCCAGGCTTTTTACCGCTATTTTTGGAAATACATCGTCAAAACCAAGATAGATTTGCTTCATGGCAGATAGCGGGATGGTAAGGTCTTCTTCATCATCGGTAAACCCTTCAATTATCAGTTCGGCCTCGCTTAACGCAATGTTGCCTTTATGATGATGCAGCACCGGGCCCATTGATATCATCCCGTTTATGATCTTATCGGTTTGCGATACCTCGGCCATTTCATAGTCGTAACTCCAGTGAACGGTTCCCTGCAATAAAAAATTGATAGCCATATGTAGTATGATATTATCTGTAAATATATGATTAGCGCACAAAAAAGCCTTTTAAGTTTTAAACTTAAAAGGCTTCTCTTAAATCTGCACATCTGAAATCTATCATCTGCACATCTAACGCTATTGCATCAATTTTATAAAATCGTCGAACAAATAACGTGAATCATGCGGACCAGGAGATGATTCCGGGTGGTATTGTACCGAGAATGCTTTTTTATCCTTTACGCGGATGCCTTCTATTGATTGATCGTTAAGGTTTACGTGGGTAATCTCCACTTTATCTGATGCGCGCACCGCCTCTGGTACTACACCAAAACCGTGGTTTTGTGAAGTAACCTCGCAATGGTTAATAATAATATTTTTTACCGGGTGGTTTAATCCGCGGTGACCGTTAAACATTTTTTTCGTTGGGATATCATTAGCCAAAGCCAGCAACTGGTGACCTAAACAGATTCCGAACATTGGTTTATCGGCAGCTAAAATTTCCTTTACCGTATCAATAGCATAAGGCATAGCCGATGGATCGCCGGGGCCGTTTGATATAAAGTAACCATTTGGCGCAAAATCCTTTTCCATTTCGGCATAAGAAGTTTTTGCGGGGAATACTTTAGCGTAAACGTCGCGATCTTCAAAGTTGCGCAGAATGTTTTTCTTAACACCAAGGTCAAGCACGGCCACTCGGTAGGCGGCATCTTCTTTACCAAAAGTATAAGTTTCGGTGGTTGATACCTGCGATGAAAGTTCCAAACCATCCATTGAAGGCACTTCGGCAAGTTTTGCTTTCAGCTCTTCAATATCCAATATTTCTGACGATATGATGGCGTTCATTGCACCCTTATCACGAATATGGCGAACAATTTGGCGGGTATCTACATCAGAGATACCTACAATATTTTGCGATTGGAAATAATCCTGTATAGATTCATCGGCCTGTTTGCGGCTGTAGGCTATGTTGTAGTTTTTACAAACCAAACCGGCTATCTGTATATTACCCGATTCTACTTCGATATCGGCAATGCCGTAATTACCAATGTGTGCGTTGGTTGCTACCATTATTTGCCCAAAGTATGATGGGTCTGTAAAAATTTCCTGGTAGCCGGTCATCCCTGTGTTAAAGCAGATCTCGCCGGTGGTAGTACCTATTTTTCCGGCAGCTTTACCGTAAAAAACGGTTCCGTCGGCCAAGAGTAGTACAGCAGGTAATTTAGTGAAATGATTCATTTTGCAAAAAATTTGAAAGGATTATTAGTTCGGATTTTCTGGCTTGAAGCTCCGTGAAAAAACACCGGAAGGTGGAAGTTTGATACCCCTTTATTCACGGTGCAAAAGTATGATTATATTTTGAATTTCAGAATTGAGATTTTAAATTATTTCGAAATTCGGAATTTGGAATTCGGATTTGGGTTTTTATTGGAGATTTAGACTTCCATTGTTCGACCAAAATTATACTTAAAAAGCCCTTTTAATTCCTGATCTCCTTTCCAAATCCGAAATTCCAATTCCGAAATCTCAAATCAATAAATAAATCCGAAATCGAAATTTCCAAATCCGAAATTAATAATAACCTTTGCAGTGTCTGAAACACACATAACTATGTCTGTAAATAAAGAAGTTAAAAGGATCACCACGCATATCCTCCAGGAAATGAAAAACCGTGGCGAAAAAATAGCCATGCTTACCGCCTATGATTACTCTATGGCCGCTATTGTGGATAACGCCGGGATGGACATTATTTTAGTTGGCGATTCAGCCTCGAACGTAATGGCCGGGCACGAAACCACGTTGCCTATAACGCTGGATCAAATGATCTATCACGCATCGTCGGTTGTTCGTGCAGCAAAGCGCGCGCTTGTAGTGGTCGATCTGCCTTTCGGTTCATACCAGGGCAATTCTAAAGAGGCATTAAATTCGGCTATCCGTATCATGAAGGAAGCAGGTGCCCATGCTGTAAAAATGGAAGGCGGTATAGAAATTGCCGAATCTGTTAGCCGCATACTTACGGCAGGTATACCGGTTATGGGCCATCTGGGTTTAACTCCGCAATCTATTTATAAATTTGGCACTTACACTGTACGCGCCAAGCAGGAAGCAGAAGCACAGAAATTGCGTGAAGATGCCCTTAAACTGCAGGAATTGGGCTGCTTTGGCATCGTACTTGAAAAAATACCTGCCAAACTGGCTAAAGAAGTAAGCGAAAGCGTGCAGATACCTACTATAGGTATAGGTGCCGGCAGGCATTGCGACGGACAGGTTTTGGTTATCCATGATATGTTGGGTATTAACGACGGGTTTAAGCCCCGTTTTTTACGCCAATACTCCAATTTATTTGAGCAAATGAATGGAGCTATAAAAAATTACATCGGTGATGTAAAATCAAAAAGCTTTCCCAATGAGCAGGAACAGTATTAGATAGATGTGCAGATTATAGATGTGCAGATTTCAGATGATTAATTTGATGATGATTATCCAGATTTTTAAATAAACAAATCCGAAATCTCAATTCCCAATTCCGAAATAAAAATGGCTCGTCCCGAATTTAATTATACCAGTTTTGATATTACCGATAAGGATGTTCTTTATGAGGATAACCACCTTATTGCTATAAATAAGCGCGCCGGCGATATTGTACAGGTTGATGATACCGGCGATGAATCACTGGACGATAAGGTAAAAAAATACATTGCTCAAAAATACAACAAACCAAACGGCGCATTTTTAGGCGTAGTGCACCGGTTAGACAGACCCGTGAGCGGTGTGATCCTGTTTGCCAAAACAAGCAAAGCATTGGAGCGGATAAACAAAATGTTTAAAGGCCGCGAAATGCACAAAACCTATTACGCCGTTGTGCGCAAACGCCCCCAGCCCGAAGCCGGCAACCTGGTACACTGGTTGGTAAAAAATCCGCAGAAAAACGTAACCAAGGCGCACGATAAAGAAGTAGTGGGCAGTTCCCGGTCGGAATTAAACTATAAACTTGTTGGCGAGCTAAACGGTTATTATTTAATTGAGGTCGACCCGATCACCGGTCGCCCGCACCAGATCAGGGTACAGCTATCAACCCTGGGCACCCCCATTGTTGGCGATAACAAATATGGCTATCCAAGAGGTAGCCTGCGTAAAAGCATTTGCCTGCACGCACGCCGGCTTACATTCATCCACCCCGTTAAAAACGAACCCGTTGAAATCATAGCCCCCGTTCCGCACGATGGCTTTTGGGAAAAGTTTGAAGGAATGATGGTGGGGGAATAATTCAAAAGTAAAAATTCGAAATTCAAAATTTCTTTACTTCGGTATTTAATCCTTTTTGTCATTACGAGTTTCAAAATCCGTGGCCTCTGAGGGTTGGAATGACAAGGGGAATTATAAGAAAAGGGCTGTCATGCTGAGCCTGTCGAAGCATAGCGGGCAAAGGCCTCTACGCGCGACCCTTCGACAAGCTCAGGGTGACAGGCCCTTTACACATAACTTGTCATGGGTAGCGATAGCGTGGCAATCTCGTCACACCCATCTTTTGCAGACGCTAACCATCCTATGGGATTGCTTCGTTCCTCAATGACAAGGTTTTAGACTATTAACATCCCCAAGCCCCTTTTTGACTTTTTAATTTTGACTTTTAACTTTCCTTTCCGTCAGCATAGTGTAACATATACATTACAGTTGATGTTTTGACAAAAAAAACGGCATTTAGGCTGTAACATTTGAAGTACTTTCGCCTCCAATTACGAAAATACTCAAAAATGAAACGTTTTTACACATTTATAGCACTTATCTGCTTCGCGGTTTCGGCACATGCCCAATTCGGCGGCACCGCGAGCGGACCATCTATTACCGGCCGAATATCAGGCACAGTCATAGATTCTGTTACAAAGAAGCCAATGGACTACACCACTGTTGGTTTATACCGCAGCGGCGGAAAATCGCCAATTAACGGCGTTGTAACAGACGATAAAGGAAATTTTAAAATTGATGGCATTAAACCGGGATCATACAAAATAGTGATCTCATTTATCGGTTACCCATCAAAAACGATTGACCCTATTGTTACTTCGGCATCAAAACCCGATAATAAAATGGGTACTGTATTGCTTGCCCCAGGCGCTCATGCCCTGGCAGAAGTTAATGTTGTTGGTGCAACGCCGCTAATTGAAAACAGAATTGATAAAATAGTTTATAATGCCGAAAAGGATTTAACAGCCGCCGGTGGTAATGCTACCGACCTGCTATCAAAAGTGCCATTGGTATCTGTTGATATCAACGGTAACGTATCTGTACGCGGCGATCAAAATGTGCGTGTGCTTATTAACGGTAAGCCTTCAGGTGCCACATCGGCCAATCTCTCTGACGTGTTGAAAGCCATCCCTGCAGATCAGATCAAGACCATCGAGGTAATTACTTCGCCATCGGCTAAATATGATGCGGAAGGTTCTGCCGGTATCATCAATATTATCACTAAGCAAAAAAATGTATCGGGCCTTAGCGGCGGTATAAGCGGTGGTGTTGGTACCAGACAAAATAACGGTAACCTTAACCTTAACTACAACAAAAACAGGTTTAATTTAACTACCAACATTGGTGGTAACGCTTCATGGCCGCAAACCTCGCTAACCGAGTTTCACCAGGAGATCAATTCAGATAGTATCCACTCTGTTACCGATTCAAAAGGTACAAGCCGTTTAAAAAGGCATGCGGTTGTTGGTTCGGTAGGTGCAGGTTACGAGTTTAACGGTTACAACAGCATTAACACAACCTTTAAATTTAACCAGATACAGTTTAATACCAACGGCGAATCAAATACGGTTTCTGCCACCCCATATTCAAACACTACTACAAACCGTAATAAAATTGACGGGTTTGACTGGAACCTTGATTATACACACAAGTTTAAAAAGGAAGGTGAAGAGCTTGATTTGTCGACCCAATGGAGCCACAACTCGGGTATTACAGATTATACCAATATCTACACCGCTGCATTCCCTAACCTGCAAAATAACATAGATGCCAGAAGCAATGAATACACTTTTCAGGCCGATTATATTTTGCCAATAAACAAAACATTTAAACTGGAAGCCGGTGGTAAAACCATATTAAGAAGAATAAACAGTGCATCTGATTATTTCACTTACACAGCAGGCGCGTTCGTGGTAGACCCAATAAGGTCAAACACTTACAATTACAACCAAAATGTTTTTGCAGGATACTCTGTATTCACCATTACCCTGCCTAAAGATTATTCCATACTTGCAGGTTTCCGCCTTGAAAATACCGACATCCACGGCGAGCCATTTAATGCCGCGCAGGATCTTGCACCGTTCGATCAGAACTATAATACCTATGTACCAAGCTTAACCATCCAAAAAAAGCTATCGGCTACAAATACATTAAAGTTATCCTATACCAAACGTATAAGCAGGCCAAGCATCCAATACTTAAACCCGTTTGTTAATCAAAACAACATACAGGGCCAAACAATTGGTAACCCAACTTTAAACCCGGAAGTATCGCAAACCGTTGAACTGGGCTTAAATTCATTCATCAAAACATCGATACTTAATTTATCGGTTTATTATAAACACACCAGTGGCTTAATTGAAGGTATAGCCTCACCTATATCGGTTATTGTAGATGGCGCGGAGCAGGGCGGTACGTTAACCACCTACCAAAATATTGGTAACAACAATTCATTGGGCGGCAGTTTCTTTGGCACCATTAATCCATTTAAGTTTTTAACCATTATTGGTAACATTAATGCCTATACCTACAAACCAGATCCATCTGGAGTTTTCCATCTGGCACAAAGTCAAAATGGTACCAGTATCCAATACGGAGGTTTCCTGAGGGCTACGGCAACATTGCCAAGCAACTTCCTGGCAGAAACATTCGCGTTTGGTAACTCATCGCGCCGTACTATCCAGGGAACAACCCCTACTTTCAGTATATTTGGTGTGGGTGTAAAAAAACAACTGATGCAAAAGAAAATGGCTATCGGTGTTAATGTGATCAGTCCGTTTGCCGAATACAAAAGCTTTAACTCTGATTTAAGAAGCCCGGGCTTTGTACAAACCAGCAAGTTCCAGTTACCATTCCGCTCATATGGCTTAACGTTTAGCTACAACTTTGGTAAACTAAACTTTACCGCTCCTAAAAAAGGCGTTAACAATGATGACCTTAAACAAGGCGACCAAGGCATGGGCGGCGGTGGTGCCCCAGCCGGTGGAAGATAGGCGCAGTAGAATCAAGAGCCAAGAATTAAGACTAAAGTAAAAGGGCCGGTAGATAAATCTTCCGGTCATTTTTTTATTGAGTTATATACTAATTAAGTGAAGTTTTCTTAATTCTTGATTCTTGGCTCTTGATTCTTCTCCCTACACAGCATCCACATCAATACCAATTTGTTTAAGCAATAACGAGGCGTTAAAAGTTTTACATTCGCCGTGCTTTATTTTATAGTCAAACAGCATTTCGCCGTTAACCACCTGTATATCAAAATAGAAGTTGCGCACGTAATCCGGATATTTTGTTTCCAGCTGGGCAATCTGCAGATCATGGGTAGCCACCATGCCCACAGCTTTTTTGCGAATAAGCTGCTCTATTACCGCTTTTGAACCAAGATATTTATCAACTGAATTGGTACCGCGCAGCATTTCATCTATCAGGAAAAATATCTTTGGTTCGTTCTCCACTGCGGCAAGCAACATCTGCAAACGGTCGAGCTCGGCTTTAAAGGTAGATGTGCTCTCGTTCAATGAATCTTTAATACGCATGTAGCTGATCATAGTTATTACTGATACTTTCATGTTCTTAGCACACACAGGCGCACCGCAAAGGGCCAGCACAGTATTGATCCCTATGGTACGCAGAAAAGTACTCTTACCCGCCATGTTAGATCCAGTGATGATATCAACCTTAAAGGCATCTTCCAGTTCGTAATCATTTTCAATACGTTTGGCAGGGTCGATAAGTGGATGCGCCAGTTCTTTGGCTGTCAGCGTATAACCTGCCCTATCGTCAATTTCCGGGTAGCTCCATTGCGGGTAATTAATTGCCAGACCGGTAATACTAAGCAACGCTTCAAACTCGGCAATTACATCAAAGGATGCTTCCAGACTTTCGTTATTCTGGCGTTTCCAGTTTTCAATAGCTATAACCTGCTTAATGTCCCACAGAAAAAACAGGTTGAGAATACCGCCCACTATCATATTTAAATGATAATTAAGCTTGTTAATAAGCGACGCAAGCTCCTTTATTTTGTTTGATGTTTGCGCAGTTTTTAACTGCGCGGCCAAATGGGCAGTGTAGGGCGCCTGCCATTGCTCCTCTTCAATAAGCTTAAATACTTCGGCATAATTGGCAAGCGTATTACCAATTTTACCGGCTATCATATCGGCCTTGGTAATATAGCTGGCTTTTGAAGTAACCAATCCCATGTTAACTATACCTAATACGATTGCTGCTATCCTTGCCTCCGGAACGTACCAGGCGGCAATTATTATGGCGGTAAAAAGATAAGGTGCTATTTTAGCATAAAGCGTAAGCCATTTTTCGCCGGGCATATCTAAAGAAAGGCGCAGGTATTTAAACAAGTTATTAAGCTGGTTAACATCCTGTTTTATGGCGAATAGCAGGCGGGTTTGCACATCAAGCTTCCAGTTGTTTTTTGTACCGAGCTCTTTAACAGCAGCCTGCCGTTGTAATACAATAGCCTTTGACGATGGCTTATCAAACCATGCAGCCAGCTTATCGTTTCCGGTTGATGTGGCGGTGCGGTTTACCAGTTGGTACAAGGAGGCGTTACCAAAAATATCCAGATCGGCGGTATAAAAATGCTTGTCGTTGGCAAAGCGCGCACCATCATTGTAAATATTGGCTTTAGTTTGGATGCTGGCAATCTCGTTGTTATTAACCGTTTGCAGATCATCAAAGTATTTCTTTAGTTTCTCGAACCGGCTTTGGCGGGCTACAAGCCATGCAAATGCAAACACCAGTAACACAAATGATATGGCTACAATGGTAAAGTTATCTTCATGAACAGCTATAGATATAGCTACCACCACCAAAGCAAAAATGCTTAACCGCAACAGCGAATAAGTATTGGCTAATCTTTTGTAATTCGTGGCTTCCTGCTGCGCCGCCGCGGCTCTTTGCTGGTAATCGTTAATAATATCCTGCTGCATGGTTTGTTAAAAAAGTTGTAGCTAAATAAACACATATATTTTAAATAAACGTTTATTTGTTTCAGATATGAAGATCACTTTTTTAACCGTTGGTAAAACAGAGGATGCCTATTTAAAAGATGGCATTGATAAGTATGTAAAACGCCTTAAGCACTACACCAAACTTGAACTGGTTGAAATTAACGAACTAAAAAACACTAAAGCGCTAAGTGCCGATCAGCAAAAGGCCAAAGAAGCCGAACTAATCCTCAAGAAAATCACCCCGCTTGATTATGTGATCCTGATGGACGAAAAAGGCTCCGAATACTCATCAACCCAGTTTGCGGCCTATATCAATAAAAAAGAGATTAGTTCATCGGCCAATCTTATCTTCATTATCGGCGGTCCTTATGGCTTCGATACGTCCGTTTATCAGCGTGCAAACGATAAAATTTCCCTCTCGCGCATGACGTTTTCGCACCAAATGGTACGCCTGTTTTTTGTAGAACAACTATATCGGGCCTATACCATTATTAAAGGCGAACCGTACCATCATGAGTGATTGGATGTGCAGATTACGGATGTGCAGATTTTAGATTTCAAATGTGCAAATGCACGTTCTGAATGATTATTTATCCGGTTAAAGAGATTGTAGTGCATTTTTTCTAATCCAACAATCCGACAAATCTGTTTAATCCCGCTTCACACACTCATAACATGAACTTCTGATTAAGACAAGCATCTGCATATCTGAAATTTGCATATCTGCACATCAAAAATCCTATCTTTGCCTTATGGCAGGTCACGATCATTCACATTCACACGGAGGACATCATCATCATGATCATGCACCCAAGCTCGATCATTTGAATACCGCATTCATAATCGGTATAATTTTAAACTCCGCATTTGTGGTTGTTGAGGCCATTACCGGCTTCACCACGCATTCCTTATCGCTGCTTACCGATGCCGGTCATAATTTAAGCGATGTTGCAGCGCTGGCCCTTGCGCTGCTGGCCTTTAAGCTTACCAAGGTAAGCGCCAACAGCAAGTACACCTATGGCTACAAACGGTCTACCATTATTGTGTCGTTCTTTAATGCGATGATACTTTTTGTAGCGGTTGGCTTTATCGTTTACGAAGCTATTATGCGCTTTATGCACCCCGAAACAGTATCGGGCGGCACAATGGCCTGGGTTGCTTTTATCGGCATTGGTATTAACGCCTTTACAGCCTGGCTTTTTGTTAAGGACAAAGATACCGACCTTAACGTTAAAGGCGCCTACCTGCACATGGCAGTTGATGCCATTGTATCGCTTGGAGTAGTAATATCGGGCATTATCATCTATTTTACCAACCTGTATTGGATTGATAGCGTAGTGAGTATCATTATTGCCATTGTGATATTACGCGGCACCTGGAGCCTTTTAAAAGACAGCCTGCGCCTGGAGATGGACGGCGTACCTGCCGAAATGGATCTCGAAAAGATCAAAGCCGAACTAATGAAGGGTAAAGGCGTAGTAGATGTTCACCACATGCACGTTTGGGCTTTAAGTACTACGGAGAACGCTCTCACCGCCCACCTTGTTATCAAACCCGAGGCCATTGCCGATTTTGACAGCATCAAACACGACCTTCGGCATCGCCTGGAACACCTGGACATAAGCCATAGCACCTTTGAACCCGAGTTTGCCGATGAAAAATGCGGGCAGCCCGAGTGTTTGTAAGGGCTTTAGATGCTAATAGCCAAATACAACAAATCAGATGAATACAGCCAAAGCCTTAAAGGTTATTTTAATTATAACCTGTATTCAACTATTGATATTTATTGCATGGCCTATATATATTTTCTCTACCGAAAACCTCGGATTAGGTGTTTTCGGAATAGGTTTTATATTTGCTTCGCTGATGATTTACTACCTTGTTTATCTGGTATCTCTTACGAGATATATTGAAACAAAGCCTATTGAACCCAAGGTTGGCTCAAGGATATTTTTTAACATTTTGCCTATCATAATTTATGCCTTAATTTTCCTATTTGATTAATAATAGGAAATCTCTTAATAACAAAGCCCCGATGATCACTCACCGGGGCTTTATTATTTAAAGACTATAAATTACTTAAGCTTTTTTAGTAGCTACCTTTTTAGCTTTTGCTTTTGGAGCTTCGGCAACTATAGGTTCGGCTGCTTTTTCTTCGGCTACCGGTGCTTCCGCAACTGGTGCAGCTTCGGCTTCAGCAACTGGTGCTTGTGTGGGATCGGGCTCATTAAACAACGGCAGATCTTTCAAGAGCTGGTACCATGATATTACCTTTTTCATATCAGAGGCATAAACCTTTTCCTCGTCATGATCTGGCGCTACCTCAAAAAAGAAGGTCCTTAACTTTTTGCCATCGGCTTTAGTATCAGGAATGCTGGCAGCACTTTTCATCTCCTCAAAAACATCAATAAGCTTTATATCATCATCTACTCCAAAAATGGTGATCTCGCTAAGCGCGGCCAGTTTGGCGGTAGATAAGTTTACTATCAGCTTTGTTTTTTGAGCATCAAGGCTCTCCAATACATAACCGGTTTTATTTTGCGCCAAAGCTCTCCACAAACCCGGTTTGCCAGATACGGCTACAATTCCTTGTAAATTCATATAATTTGGTTGATTAAGTGAGCGGTTGATTGAGTTAGATTGAATTAACTAATAACAACTCACCATTCACTAATCTTCTATTACTTCGATGGTTAAAATTTTATCGCCCTGGCGTATATCGTCAACTACGTCAACGTTTTCAATAACTTTACCAAAAACGGTGTGGTTACGATCTAAGTGAGCAGTGTTTGCACGGCTATGGCAAATGAAAAATTGTGAGCTGCCAGTGTTACGACCAGCATGAGCCATTGAAAGCACACCACGATCATGGTATTGGTTTTCGCCGGTTAGTTCGCAATCAATTTTGTAACCTGCACCACCAGCGCCAGTACCGGTTGGATCGCCGCCCTGTACCATAAAATTAGGGATAACACGGTGAAAAGTCACATTATCATAAAAGTGTGAACTTGCTAATTTTTTAAAGTTAGCTACGGTATTAGGAGCATCATTGTCGTAAAATTCTACGGTCATATCGCCCTTTTCGGTTTTGATTATTGCTTTGCTCATTTTATTGACGTTTTTTTTGAAAAACAGTTGGCAAAGGTAATGATTTGGGACGAAAGGTGAAAGGATAAAGGTAAAAGGCGAAAGGTTAGGAAGAAAGATAATAATAATACCTTTCCCGTTTATTCGTTACATTTGATATATAAGCATCAATATAAAACTGATATCTAAAGTGAATAACAACTCCCATAAAAAATGCCTTTCACCTTTTGCCTTTCACCTTTCACCTATTTTTCAACGCCTTTCTCCTCTTTTCCGCTGCCTTTTACCTTTTACCTTTCTCCTTTTACCTCTTTTAACAAGGGCTGCTTCTATTTTGATCCCTATGGATGATGAGCAAAAAGACCACTTGAAATCATACGGCATAGCTTTCTGGACGCTGAAAAACGGCGAAGAGGTAGACTGGCTGCTCAACTATCGCGGGGGTAGTTTTATGATGAAATATGGTACCAAACTGGAGGAAGAATGCAAAATACGGGGCGTTAGTTACCAGGTACTGGCAGATGCCCAGGCTACCGATATCATTACCCAGGTAAGCGATCCATCGGTTAATATGGATGTTGTTAAACTGGAGAAAGCACCTAAAATGGCCGTCTATTCGCCTAAGAACAAGCTTCCATGGGATGATGCTGTAACCCTGGTACTTAAATATGCCGAGATCCCCTACGATGTGGTTTACGACGAAGAGGTGATTCGCGGCGACCTGCCCAAGTATGATTGGCTGCACCTGCACCACGAGGACTTTACGGGCCAATACAGCAAGTTTTACGGGGTTTACCGGTATGCGCAATGGTATATGGACGATATGAAGATCCAGGAGGCCATGGCACACCAGCTGGGTTTTAAAAAGGTATCGCAAATGAAGCTGGCAGTAGCCAAAAATATCCGCGATTTTTGCGCGGGCGGTGGATTTCTGTTTGCAATGTGCTCTGGTACAGACACTTTTGATATTGCACTGGCCGCAGCAAACACGGATATATGCGAGCGCATGTTTGACGGTGATGCCGCCGAACCAAACGCCCAAGCCAAGCTCGACTTTTCGCAAACATTTGCTTTTCAAAACTTTACACTGGATATGAATCCTATATCGCACCAGTTCAGTAATATTGATGTTACTGTTACCCGGCAGGTTGAACGCCAGCGCGATTTTTTTACCCTGTTTGATTTTTCGGCTAAGTGGGATGTGGTGCCGAGTATGCTTACACAGGACCATGACAAGGTAATTAAAGGCTTTATGGGCCTTACAACGGCCTATAACGAACGTTTGCTGAAGCCGGGGGTAACTATCATGGGCGAAATGAAAACCGCCAACGAAGCACGCTACATTCACGGGGAGTACGGTAAAGGCCAGTGGACATTTTACGGGGGCCACGACCCGGAAGACTATCAACATTCAGTGGGCGATCCCCCTACTGATCTTAAGCTCCACCCCAATTCGCCGGGGTACAGGCTGATCCTTAACAACGTACTTTTCCCAGCAGCCAAAAAGAAAAAACAGAAAACATAGTGGGCAGTTGGCAGTGTGCGGTTGGCAGAAATACATTTCGTCAGTAGCCGTCAGTACCTCGTCAGTAGCCGTCAGTATGTCGTCAGCAACCGTCAGTACATCGTCAGTAGCTTTTCAGGAACCGTCTAACCCACTTAACAAGATCAACCGAAATTGACTCCCTTCTTGAGAAGGGGTGCCGCCGGATTGCGCGGTAGCGGGGATGTGTTAATCGCCACAAAAGCACAGGTGTTGGAAAGACTAAAAGGTTGTCATTTCGATACCAGGAACGAGTGAGAAATCTTATTCGATATGCAATTGGAGCTTTGGGTTCCGCAGAAGATTTCTCTTTCGCGCCATACTCTTACCCACGCTTGCTCTCTCGAAATGACAACCTTTTTATATAAATTAACTACTCCCAACACCAGTGGCCACAAAACCCATGAAATAATAGGTCCGTCAGCAGCTTCAGGAACCACTCCCTAACACTTCACCAGATCATTGGCCGATACGAAAGTTGATTTTACGGGTGCCGAAAAAAACAGAGAAGCATGATGATCAAAGTCGGCGGTATCATCTGTGGTGGTATAAAATTCGTTGTGACCATTACGGCTCAGGCGGGTTTCCATTTCGGGGTGGCGGTGCAAATAGTCAACCAAACTTTTGGCCACTATATCGCCCTGCGAAACTACTTTAACATTGGCCGGCAGGTTGGCCTCAATTTTTTGTTTGATAATGGGGTAATGCGTACAGGCCAGCAAAATGGTATCAATCTGGGCCGATTGCGCCATGATCTGATCAAGGTACAGCTTTACAAAAAAGTCGGCACCGGGCTGGTTGTACTCGCCGTTTTCAATGAGGGGCACCCAAAGCGGGCAGGCTTGCTGGTAAACTTTAACATCCGGAAAAAAATTCTCTATCTCCAGCAGGTACGAGCCCGATTGTACGGTTCCCTTGGTGCCCAGCACCCCTATTTGTTTGGATTGGGTATATTGACCAATAATTTCGGCAGTGGGCCTTATAACGCCTAAAACGCGCTTTGATGGATCGGCGTTTTTAAGGTCATGCTGTTGTATGGTGCGCAGGGCCTTTGCCGATGCTGTATTGCAGGCAAGGATAACCAATGGGCAACCCTGGTCAAAAAGCCATTGTACGCACTCCCAGGTGTACTGGTGAATGGTGCTGAATGACCTGTTGCCATAAGGCGCACGGGCATTATCGCCCATGTATATATAATCATAGCCGGGCAGTTGCTCAATTATCGATTTAAAAACCGTTAAACCGCCAAAGCCCGAATCAAAAATACCTATAGGTTGCCTTTGCATATCTACAAAAATAAAAAAAGCGCCCCGTATATACAGGGCGCTTTTTTATAAATGACTAATAATTGATGATTATTTTAATCCTAATTTAAGTTTTACAGCTGGTAAAAGATCATCAGCATCAGGAGATACCAATAAGGTGATCTGTGATGAATCTAATACGTAAGCGTAACCTTTTTCTTTAGCAACGGCATTAACAGCGGCGGTAGCTTTGTCAATAAGTGGTTTGCCCAGTTCATTGCTTTTTGCAGTTACCTGTTGTTGTGCGTTGGTTTGAAAATCATTCATACGTTTTTGCATATCCTGTAATTCAGCACCTTTTGCGCTACGTACAGCATCTGTCATTTTATCCTGAGTTTTTTGGAATTCCTGACCTTTTGTAGTGTACTCATTGTTCATGGTAGTTAACTGATCCATGAAAGTTTTTTGGTATGCCTGCATCTGTGTTTGTACAGTTTTTGCTTCGGGCATCAGATCAATTAGCTGATTAAAATTAATATGGCCAATTTTAGTTTGCGCATTGGCAAAGTTGCCCGCAAATATCATTCCTACTGCAACTAAAGCAACTTTAAATAGTTTTTTCATTTTCCTTGTTCTGTGTTTAATAATAGTCTGTTTATTTATTTCAAAAATTTATTTAGCAAATACTCCGGGTTTAAGCCCTAATTTGGTGATCACATCTGCGCTTTTATCATAACGCGGATTGGCATACAGCATTATTACTTCGCTGTTTTTGTCAAAAATCATGTCGAGGTTTTCATTTTCGGCTACTGCTTGTACAGCTTTAGACACTCTATCCTGAATTGGTTTAACCAGTGCTGTGCTTCTTTGTGAAAGCTCACCATCGGGTCCAAATTTCTGGCGCTGAAAATCTTTGGCAGCCTTTTCCTTTTCCACAATTTCGCCCTCGCGGCGTTTCTTTATATCGGCCGTCATTAAAACCTGATCGGCCTGGTATGCTTTGTATAAGCGGTCTATCTCCTGAAAACGGCCGTCAACCTCTTTTTGCCACTGATCAGATAATGCTGCCAGTTGCTTTTGCGATGAAGCATACTCAGGCATGTGCTTTAATATGTAATCCGAATCAACATAAGCAAAACGTTGGGCATAAGCTCCCGCGAATGCTGTGAACGTTAAAATGGTTATTAAAATTATCTTCTTCATATATGGCCTGCAAATTAATTAAATCCGCCGGATAAACTCTGAGAAATTGTAAAATGGAACTGACCTTTATTTGCATCTGGTGCGCCAGGTATTTTATCAAATCCGTAACCATAATCTAATCCAAGCAATCCAAATATAGGTAAAAATATTCTTGCACCCATACCTACCGAGCGTCTTACGTTAAACGGATCGAACTGATTAAAATTGTTCCAAACGTTACCACCCTCAGCAAACGCCAGCAGGAATATAGTTGCCGACTGACTTGCGATAACCGGGTGACGAAGCTCCAACGTGTATTTGTTGTAAATTGTACTACCAGGGTTTGTATTCTGGTTATAGTTTGAACCATCTGGCACAACCGAGAAGTTTTGGTAACCCCTTAGGCCGATGATCTCGCTACCCTGTAAAAACTGGTAGCTCTGCATACCGTCGCCACCTAACTTAAAGCGTTCAAACGGCGATGGGCCTACTTCTTTGTTGTACATACCCAGGAAACCAAATCTTACCTGGCTCATCAGTACAAATTTACCAACCAGTTTAGAGAACCATTGTGCATCGTACTTAAATTTGTAGTACTCCACAAAATGGTAACGCTGCTCTGGCGATGCTATTTTGTAATTGATGTGGTTAAATGCAGAGTACGGAGGCGTTGCCTGTACGGTGAATTTAATATTTGAACCCTGCGTAGGGAAAATTGGTGCATCAATTGAGTTACGGCTTAACTCCTGGGTTAACTTAATGTTGAACGATGTTCCGTTTTCAAATAAGTAACCGGTGTAGTGATCCAGGTTATAATGGTCAAAGTTAAGTGAGTAGTTTAACTGGAAGTAGTTATCTGGCCATTTTAAACGTTTACCCAAAGTAACACCGATACCGTTAATACGTAATTTGTTGTAGTAAGGGCTTGATGTTGGATAGTACTGGCCGGTTGAGCTACCTTGTGTGTAAGCAGATAACGCAAAGTATATAGGTTTTTTACCACCTAACCACGGCTCAGAGAAGGTGAATGAAAAGTTTTGATAAGTACGACCGCTTGACTGACCCCTTAAGCTCAATTTCTGACCATCGCCTTTTGGCAGTGGTTTGTAGGCTTTAAGGTTAAATATGTTACGTAACGAGAAGTTGTTGAACGTAAGCCCCAGTGTACCCACCAGCTGCCCGCCGCCAAAACCACCCGAAAGCTCAATCTGATCTGAAGGTTTTTCAACTACGTTGTAAACCAAATCAACCGTACCATCCTGCGGGTTAATGTTAACCGGCTTAGGCTCGGTTTTTTGCTCGTCAAAGTTACCCAGCTGGCCAATTTCACGTGCGCTGCTTATAAGCAATGCTTTGTTGAATTTTTGACCGGGTTTGGTTTGAATTTCGCGCAAAACAACTTTATCATTTGTTACATCGTTACCTTTTAAGGTTACGCGGTTAATGGTGTATTGCGGTCCTTCATATATACGGATATCCAAATCAACCGTATCGCCGTAAACCCTTGTTTGTACAGGATCTGCGGTGTAAGTTAAATAACCATCATTAAGGTAGTATGATGATACGTCATCATTGTTTGGCGTAGGGCCAACCAATCTCTTGTTCAGTTCATCTTCGCTAAATACATCCCCTTTTTTAATGTGTAATATTTTTTCTAATATATCAGTAGCGTATTTGGCATTGCCAGACCATTTAATTTTACCGAAGTAGTATTTAGGGCCTTCGTAAACTTTAACTTTTACGTTAACGGTAGCATCATCGTTTTTGGTAACGGTATCCGCAACAATTTCGGCATCGCGGTAACCTTTAGCCTGCATTTTTTCAACAAGGTTTTGTTTATCCTCGTCATATTTATCCTGTTTGAATTTTTTTGATCCAAAAAGGTTATACCATTTTTTCTCGCGCGTTTTTGACAGGAAGCTTTTCAGTTTCTTTTGGCTAAAGGCCGTGTTGCCCTCAAACGTAACCTGCTTAATTTTTACTTTGGTTTTTTTATCAATAGCCACATCAAGGATTACGTTATTGGCCTCGGCCGGATCCTTGCGCTGCTTCATGGTAACAGTTGTATTTAAAAAGCCTTTTTCGTTAAAATGCTTTTTAATAATAGCGCTGGTGGTACGCAGTAAGTTTTCGTTAACGATATTACCTGCCCTATCGCCCAATTTTTTGGTAACATCCTCAATTTCGCCTTTACGTATGCCGGTTATGTGCATGCGCGATAGGCGCGGGCGCTCAACAACGGCAATATCCAGGAACACGGTATCCGCGTCAATTTTGGTGATGTTAAGCTGTACATCATCAAATAAACCCTGTGAGTATAAAGTTTTAATTACTTCGGCATTACGTTCGCCCGGCAGGTTTATACGATCGCCTTTGGTAAGTTTTGAAAGCAGTATTAAATTATCCTTATCAAGATACTTTATGCCACTAACTGTAATACCCCCAATAATATAATCCTTAGGATTAAGGTAGCTTAAACTATCGGCCGGTAACGGTTTTGGCAACGATGTCCGCGGAATACTGGAAACCTGGGCAAGGGCAGCAGTACCAAAAACAGAGAAAAGAATAGCAAAAAGATATTTATACATTCGAATATTTTAGTGGGCTAAAAATAATTTATACAGTTGTTAAAAAGTGTTAAAAGTAAAAATTTAGTTAACTTGCTCACTTGTCATCCCAAAACGGCGCTCGCGTTTCTGATAATCAAGTAAAGCTTCGTACAAATCTTCCTTCCTAAAGTCGGGCCATAGCTTGGGTGTAAAATACAATTCGGCATAGGCAATTTGCCATAATAAATAGTTACTTATACGATATTCGCCACCGGTTCTGATCAGTAATTCAGGATGGGGCATATCATTAGTGAATAAATTGTGTTCAAAAACATCTTCATTAATATCCTCAATTTCTATCTCGCCGCTTTTTACCTGGGCAGCAATGCTTTTTACCGCGTGTAAAATTTCGCGCCTTGAGCCGTAGCTTAAGGCCAGGGTAAGTACAACACCGGTATTTTGCGAGGTTTTTTGCATAGCGGCAGTAAGCTCTTTAAGGCATTTTGCCGGCAGCTTATCCAAATCGCCAATGGCATTAAGTTTAATGTTGTTTTTCATGAAGCCTGCTATCTCTTTGGCAATGGTGCTTACCATTAACTCCATAATAGCCATAACTTCAAGCTTGGGGCGGTTCCAGTTTTCTGATGAAAAGGTATATAGGGTGATGTATTTTATACCGGCTTTATCGGCACCTTCCACAACATCCCTTACGGATGTTACCCCGTTTGAGTGGCCGAACATTCTTAATTTGCCTTTTTCTTTTGCCCAGCGGCCATTGCCATCCATTATAATGGCAACGTGTTTAGGCAACTTCAACAAATCAATCTTATCCAAATATTCCATATTATTCTTTATCAAAAGCCCCCGCGAGGGCTTAAAAGACATGCTTGTATTTTAAATTTTATCAATGCGATGCCTAAATAAATATTTGTTTTAGACTAATCAACGTTAAAAACTAACCTGCTACCTGCCTGTTTAATAAGGCAAATTGCCGGTTTTTTCAGGGTACAAAGGTAAAACTTACTTTGTATTTTTTTAGTATGCTGCACGAAAAGAAAATGTTATTGTAAATAATGTGTCAAAATGCACCAAAAAACACATAAATAACATTTTTGGTAAGCGTTTATTGTGCAATAAAAAAGCTAAAAACAAAAAAACGGGCACCCAGATATCAAAAAATGACACCAGTGCCCGGCTTTTTAAGCTGCTAATTAGGGATTTAGCACGCTTACTATTTGTTGATTAATAAATGCCTTTTTGTTTTAAAACATTCACATCATCAGGGGCGATATTAACGATAGCATATTGCGGCGATTGGGTGATGTTAAGCTCATCTAAAGTAGCTACCAAACTATTGTAAATGGAATGATCGCTGGGTTTGATGAGCACTATCATACTTTTGCCGCTTTTATCACGCACCATTTTGCTGGTTTCCATAATAGCCTTTCGCAGCCCCTCCCTGCCGAAGCCGGTAACCACGGGCGCTATAACAGGGTTCTTGAGCTCGCCCAGGTAATACATTACCTTATCGTTTTTGCCCAGGCATATGGTAAGGCTGCGACTGGCGGGTACGGGCTGGTTATCGTCATCAATAGGCATGGCTATGTCCATTGCCTTGGGTTTGGCCAGCGAGGTGGTCATAATAAAAAAGGTGATGAGCAGGAACGCCAGATCAACCATTGCGGTAAGATCAACACGTACGTTCATTTTTCTGCGTCCGCGTGCCCTGCCTGAGCCCGCTGATGATGAATTTAATTCGGCCATGACTTTAAAAGATTAAGGTTAACATTAACCACAACAGCATTAAATACCGGTGATTTATTATTTAACGAACAAATAAAGACATTATTTCCAATTAAGCAAAATATAATTTTGTTTAGTTTGATTTTACGGAATTAAATATCAGAAACAAACACATCATTGCTGTAAGGTACCAAGCAATCTCTACGTGAGCAGGGCAACCTTGCAAGTCTGTTATGTATTTACTGGCGCGGGCTTCCAGCTACAAGTGTTCGGAAGAGTTGGAACAATTGCAACCTGTGCCCTGGAGGGGCTACCTATTTGTAGCAAATCATGTTAAAAAAAAATTGCGCCGTAGGTGCTACCCCAAATTAACAGGCCATCACATTCAAGGGTAGCCTCGATGAGGCAATAAATAATTACGCTTGAATCGCTACAAATAGGTAGCTCCTGACGGAGCAGCTAATCGTCCTAACACCTGTGGCTGGAAGCCCGTGACATAGCATGGTTTCGGCTTTCAGCCGAATAAGCTGGAAGCTTAAATCATGCTTTCACACGGGTTACACTCCGTCAAACCCGCGCGAGTTTGGAGCCTCCGGCTTTATTCAGCTGAAAGCTGAAACCATGCGCTCCACGAGCTGCAAGCTCGCGGGAGTTGCCTTTTAAAACTTTCTTTAATAATAGCAACGCTGGGTTACAAATGTGTAGGATATGGAAATGCCCAAAAAGAAATAAGTATCTCGGGGTTTAAAATCGCCGCGCTGGGAACCGGGCGAACCTATATAATTACCCGTAACCTCGCCCGATCTGTCAGACAGTGCCCGGGACAGATCACTGGTTAGGGCGCTCTTTTTTATGTAGCTACCGCTTACGTCATCCAAATAATCGGTTAAAACGTAGCGGTATCCTAAATCGGCAGCCAGGTTCCACTTACCCTGGAAATTATATTTTATGCCAACACCGTAGGGTATTACCACTGTATTATCGCCGTAAGGTTTTCCGCCTTCGGTTTTTAGCGGGCGCAGGTTTACCTGGCTGCCCTCAAATGTGGTACGCGGATTATAACCAGTAATGCCAAAACCGGCGTATATAAAAGGAGTATACCTGTTTGGGCCTGCATCGGGTATGTAGTTCATGAAATTAAACTCGCCTATAAGGCTTAGTTCTTTAAGGCCGTCTGTAAAGCTCAGGTTACGGTCGCGCTGTTGCTGGCTGCTGGATGTGCTATCGGCGGCGGCTATGCGGCCGTAGCTGTAGGTTAAGCGGGCCGAGAAATATCCATCGAAATTGCGCTTTACAAAGATGCCTGCAGATATGCCGCTTGGCTTAATAGGATTGTTGGGGTTAAGATCGCCTATGTATCCGGCTGCACCAACGGAGCCGCCTACCTCCCAGGTTTGGGCCTGCAGGTGGTATGATGATACAAATAAAAGGAGTATAACGAGTACAGCTTTAGGCATCCGGTAAATTTAGTAATTACGGGCATCCAATCCCCATAATAGTTTGTTCCTTAACGTGGTTAAGTAACTTTCATTATTTAAGCGAATTAAATTTAACTGAAAACCTGCTTTTTCTACCTGAAATTTCATGGTTTCGTCCATTACGGCCATCCGCGAATCGCAGGATACGAGGTATTTGGAGCTGCGGGTTTCTACCTCGAAGCATAGTTTGCTATTATCGGGCAATATAATAGGCCTTACATTTAAGTTATGCGGCGATACAGGGGTTACTACTATACTGTTTGATTGCGGGAAGATGATAGGGCCGCCGCAGCTAAGCGAGTAGGCCGTTGAACCTGTGGATGTGGAGATGATGATACCATCGCCCCAGTAGGAGTTTAAAAACTCATCGTTTAAAAACACATGGGTGATGATCATGGCCGCATCATCGCGCTTATGGATGGTTACATCGTTAAGGGCAAAGTTATCCTCGCCAAAAATATTGGCCGGCGAATCTATCCTTAACAACTCGCGGCTATCCAGCGTAAATTCCTGGTTTACTACGGCGTGTATGGCGGCGGTTATATCGCTTTTATTTACGCTGGCCAAAAAGCCCAGCCTGCCAAAGTTTATGCCAATAACTGGTATGCCCGAATCGCGGATAACGGTAACCATATCAAGCAGGGTACCATCGCCGCCAAGCGTAAAAAAAATATCAATAAAGCCTTTGAGCGAATCGGTGCTTTCCAGTACCTTATATTGTACGGTGTTTATCTTGTCCTGCAGGTATTCATTAAGCAGGTGGTGCACATAAATTTCGGCATTATGCTGCGCCAATGTATCAAATACCTGTTGTATGTAGGGAATTACCGATGGATCATTAAATGGCCTGCCGTAAACTGCTATTCTCATTGTTTGATTTTGGGGTTCATGGTTGATAGTTCATGGTTCATGGCCATTTACTTTATCAATTAAACTTTATGAACTTTTTGCTATGAACTATGATCCATTAACTATGAACTAATTACAAATTTAGATAGTTCATGAGTGAATCATAACGGTCTTTGGCGTTATCGTTATTATCGGTGTTATTAAAAGTAGCTTTTATATCGTACTCGTAGCGTAAGAATGTAGCTATTATGGTGGAGATATCCTGTTTATTCACTTTAAGCGTTACCTCCATCCGGGTTGAATCAGGAAAGGTTTGCACGTATGAGCTCAGGATCTGTGCGTTATCTGATTCCACTATCTGCGCCATGTGGGCCAGCGAATTATTTTTATTGTTTATCTCCAACACAATAATACCGCCCGGCTGCGCTACCGAAGTTATTTTTGCAAAATACTCGGTTATATCATTAATGGTAATAAGCCCCAGGTAGTTTTGCTTGGCATCCAGCACAGGTACAACCGTTAGCTTACGTTCGTAAAACAAACGGATAACGTCATAAACGTGCTGATCCTCGCGTACGTAAGGATTTACCAGCGATAGGGCCAACGCGCCAACCTGCGTTTGCAAGTCACTTTCAGTGGCCATATCATCGTCGGCAATCAGGCCTAAGAATTGATCTTCGTTAACAATTGGCAGATGCCTCACGCGAAACTCCACCATACGATCATACACTTTCTGAATAGGATCAGAAGTATGTACCGGGGGTATTGCGTCAGCTATCAGTTCAATTGCAACCATATTATGCTTTTATTTTATCTAAAAATACGCTTAATAATTCATTAAATTCAACAGGGCGCTCCATCATTGGTGCATGACCGCATTTATCAATCCAATGCAGCTCGGCATTCGGCAGCTCCTCGCTAAATTCCACGGCCACTTCTGGCGGTGTTATCTTATCGTCCTTACCCCATATTAAACAAACGGGCAGGTTCATCTTATGCAGATCTTTTTTCATGTTATGGCGAATGGCCGATTTTGCCATGGCCAATAACCGCAATACGCTATGCCTGTCGTTTATCAGTTTATGAATATCGTTAACCATTTCATCAGTAGCAATGGCTGGGTCATAAAAAGTGTACTGTACCTTTTCGCGCACAAAATCAATACTCTCGCGGCGCGGAAACGAACCGCCAAAAGCATTTTCATATAAGCCCGAGCTGCCGGTTAACACCATAGCCTTTATATTTTCGGGATGTGCCAAAACATAAACCAAAGCCACATGGCCGCCAAGCGAATTGCCCAGCACCGTTATATTACTCAGTTGTTTAAACTTAATAAACTTATGTACAAATTTCGACAAGCTGCGCACCCCAGTGGTTAAAAGCGGCATATCATAAATTGGCAGCATGGGAATTATAACGCGGTAGTTTGTCTTAAACCTGTCCACCACATCCTCCCAATTGCTTAATGCGCCCATTAGCCCGTGCAACAGCAACAGTACCTCACCTTCGCCCTCATCGATATAACTAAAACCGTGTTCCTCTTTAAGCACGAAATCCATATAATTACTAAATATTAATTTTCATTTAACTTATACCAAAACGTTTTTCGGTACAAATTCTGTTTGTCCGCTATAAAATTAGTTTATTGCGGATGAGTTGCAACAATTATAGCAATAATTTTATGAATGTTGAATTAAGCTAATATTGTTAAATTGATACTAACCCAGCAATTGCCTTACCACTTCTGATATGGTTTTGCCATCGGCTTTGCCCGCAAGCTCTTTATTGGCCATACCCATTACCCTGCCCATATCGCTTACAGATGTGGCACCTATCCTGCCTATAAGCTCTTCCAGATAACCTTCAATTTCAAAACGGGTCATTTGCTGCGGCAGGTATGGCTCAATAACGCGCATCTCTTCCATTTCAATTTCGTAAAGATCTTCGCGGTTTTGTGTTTTATAAATATCGGCCGATTCTTTACGCTGTTTTATCAGTTTCTGAAGCACCTTGATCTCGGCTTCGGGCGTAACTTCATCCGCAGCGCCTTTTTCGGTTTTTGCCAAAAGCAACGCCGATTTTATTGCCCTAAGCCCCCTTAAACGATCGGGCTGTTTTGCCAGCATAGCCAGCTTTATATCCTGGTCTATTTGTGTAATTAGTGACATATTTAATTGGTGAATGATTGAGTTAGTGAATTAGTGATTTTTTGATGTGCAGATTTGATTTCAAATTTCAGATGTGCAAATGTGCAGATTATAATTAATGAGTTGGTGATTTAGTGATTTAGCGATTATCATTTTCAAATTTCCAAATCTTCAAATCCATCATCTGCACATCTGAAATCTGAAATCCGCACATTTAACTTCTGAATATATTGCCCGCTGTTGCCTGGGCGGTTGGCATAATAACCAGGTCGTTGATGTTTACATGGGCGGGGCGCGATGCTACAAACCAAATGGTTTCGGCAATGTCCTGGGCTATCAGCGGTTCAAAACCATCGTATACCTTTTTGGCCCTTTCCTTATCGCCTTTAAAACGCACTTCCGAAAACTCTGTTTCTACAGCGCCCGGATGTACCGCTGTTACCCTGATCCCGTGCGATAATAAGTCTATCCGCATACCTTTATTTAAGGCATCAACTGCATGCTTGGTTGCGCAATATACGTTACCATTAAGGTAAACCTCTTTTCCCGCTATCGACCCTAAATTAATGATATGTCCATAACCGTTATCAATCATCCAGTTTGATACCACGCGACTAACATAAAGCAAGCCTTTTATATTGGTATCTATCATGGTTTCCCAATCGTCTATATTGCCGTTCTGTATCGGATCCAACCCCTGGCTAAGGCCCGCGTTGTTAACCAGCACGTTCACTTTTTTCCATTTGGCGGGCAGGCCCTCCAGGTTATCAATTACCTGCTGGCGGTTACGCACATCAAATGACGATGTGGCAACTTCAACATTATATTTATCATTTAAATGGGCGGCAAGCTTCTCCAGCCTGTCGTTCCGCCGACCGGTAAGGATCAAATTATAACCCTCGCGGGCAAAAACGTGAGCGCAAGCCTCGCCTATGCCGGCAGTGGCGCCTGTGATTAAAGCAATCTTAGTCATGGTAAGTAGGATAACTATGGCAGCGAAATTATGTTTTTTAGTTTGAATTATTGTCGTGTAAGGGTAATAAGGGAGCTCTGCGTAGTGGTTCGACTCACCCCGACGGCACTTCGTGCGTCGGCCCTCTCTTCAGCTGCGCTGGAAAGAGGGCGGGGAAAAGGTTTTGTTTGTTTTTTTATCTCCACCAACACATCCCATCTTTACGGCAAAGCCGTAGAGAGGGTGACCGAGCGAAGCGATGGTCGGGTGAGTCCTCTGCGGCAAGTTAACGTGGTGCTAAGCATATTGTGTATGTGGGCGAGAATAAGCAAGTTGGCTCTGCAACCGCTCCGACTCACCCCGACGGCACTGCGTGCGTCGGCCCTCTCTTCAGCTGCGCTGGAAAGAGGGCGAAGACATTTTTTTATTTTTATTTTCCAAACCCCAAATAGCAAACTATCCATCCCCTCTTTACGGCAAAGCCGTAGAGAGGGTGGCCAGCGAAGCGCAGCCGGGTGAGTCCTCTACAGCAGTTTACGCAACGCCTTTCTCTCCCCTTACTCAAAAAACAAACTAAACTGAATAGTATGCAGGCCCAGCTTGCTTATCGGATTCGAAAAAGGGTGTGTTTCGGGCAGCAATACGTTGCCGAATGAATTGGAGATCTTTATTTCGGGCGAGAGTTTGAAAAATTCAAAGTAGATATCGCAGCCTAAACCTGCTTCGTATGAGCTAAAGCCACCTACGTTTTTAACCAGCTTATCCAGGTTGTCGAGGTTCGAGTCGGCATTTTTTTTGGAGCCGATGGCCTTTGTGTATTTAATACCGCCCAGCATATAGGCGCGAAAATCGCCCAGCCGGTCTGATTTTATTTTGAACGAAAGGGGCAGGTCTATAGAGGTACTTTGCACCTGCTTATCCTGGTTTTGATCGGGATTGCGGTAAGCGTAGCTGATGGTACGATCGGCAAAAATAAGGGAGGGAGTTACCCGCACTTCCACATGCTCATTTAAACTATAGCGTGTTAAAAAGCCGATGGCAAAACCGGGGGTACTTTTTGAACTGATGCTGTTTAATGAATCGGTGATGTTTGCGTGGGTTTCCTGATCAAAATAAGGGGTGCGCCAGCCGGGCTTTTTGGTGATCTTAAAATCACTGCTTACATAACCAAAGCTAAAGCCAAAGCTCAAATCCTGCTGATCGGCACCGCCACCCCATGCAGGTACGTGCTGCGCAAATAACAATTTGCTGCAAAACACAAACAATACTGCAATAAGGTAACGTTTTATAATCATTTAATACCCGTATAAATAGAACAGATACCAAACGCCAAAGGCCTTTGTTTGGTATTTTTAAAGCCTACTTTATCCATCATGGCAACAAACCGTTCCCCATCAGGGAAAGCCGCTACCGACTCGGGCAAATAGCTGTATGCCCTTGCATCTTTGCTAAAAAGCTTGCCAATGCCCGGTGTAATATAATTGAAATAAAAATTATACAACTGCTTAACCGGGAATACTCTCGGTTTTGAAAACTCCAGCACTACTGCCTTACCGCCCGGTTTCAGCACCCGCTGAATATCGGCCAGACCAACCTCCAGGTTCTCGAAGTTGCGTACACCATAGGCAACGGTTACAGCATCAAACTCGGCATCGCCAAAAGGCAGTTTTTCCGAGTCGCCAAGTTTTACAGAAAACTTATCGCCCAGGCCGCGCTTTAATATCTTTTGATCGGCAATGTCCAGCATCCCGCGTGATATATCAACCCCAACTATTTTATCGGGGTTAAGGATCTTGAGGGCTTCAAAAGCAAAATCGCCGGTACCAGTGGCCACATCAAGTATAAGTTTTGGTTTATCCTTTTTAAGCTCGTTAATAGCCTTTTTACGCCAGATGATATCAATACCCAAGGACATGAAGTGGTTAAGGAAATCATAGGTTTTTGATATATTATTGAACATATCTGCCACCTGTTCTTTTTTGGTAGCCTGCTCGTTGTTGTAGGGTGTTATGGTTTTGCTCATTTTTATAGTGATGACAAAGATAGTGATTGTATGTTGATTGAGTTTATCCCGCAATATTAAGTTGACAAGGTTGTGAAAATGTAAATGCTATTCGCTACTTTTAAAAACGCAATTACTTGTGCGTGTGCGTCCCCATTGGAAAGCGAGGGTGATTTTGGGGATTACCTGTTCCTTAAATATTTTATCACAACCAACATTCAAGTCCTTGCTGTATGAAAGAAACACCAGAATCGTCCCGACGGAGTTTTATCAAAAAACTTACCACTACCACGGCTGCCGTAGCCGTTGGCCAAAGCCTGCTGGCCTCCACAAACACGGTAAAGCCCTTTGCCATTTTAAAACGGCAGCTGGGTTATGAACTTAACAACCAGATAAACATTGCCCTTATTGGCGCCGGAGGCATGGGTACACAGGATACCATTGTAGCCCTGCAAATTCCGGGCGTAAAGCTGGTTGCCGTTTGCGATTTGTATGATGGCCGCCTTAAAGATGCCAAAACCAAATGGGGTGCCGATATTTTTACTACCAAAATTTATAAAGAGATCCTGAACCGCAAGGATGTGGATGCGGTGATCATAGCCACGCCCGACCACTGGCACCAGCAAATTTCTGTTGATGCCATGCACGCCGGCAAGCACGTATACTGCGAAAAACCGATGGTACATGCCGTAACCGAAGGCCCGGCAGTGATAAAAGCCCAAAAAGATACCGGGATGATTTTCCAGGTGGGCAGCCAGGGTGTATCGTCATTGGGGAACGAGAAGGCGCATGAACTGCTGAAGAGTGGTGCCATTGGTGAGCTTAATTATGCCGAAGGCTTTTGGGCCCGCCGCGAACCGGTTGAGGTTTGGCAATACCCTATCCCCGATGATGCATCGGCACAAACTGTTGATTGGGAAACCTATGTAAGCAATACCAAAAAACGCGATTATGATTCGAAACGCTTTTTCCGCTGGAGAAACTATACCGATTATGGTACAGGCATGGCCGGCGACCTGTTTGTTCACCTGTTTTCGAGTCTGCATTATATAACAGATTCTGTTGGACCTAATAAAATTTACGCGTCCGGCGGTTTACGTTTCTGGAATGATGGCCGCGAAGTGCCTGATGTGCTGTTAGGCACTTTTGATTATGCCAAATCACAGGCGCACCCGGCGTTTAACTTGTCGTTACGGTGCAATTTTGTGGATGGCACCAGTGGCACCACCTACCTTAAATTGGTGGGTAGCGAAGGATCAATGGATGTCACCTGGGATAAAGTAACCCTGAAACGCAACAAAATACTCACCTCCGACGATCCTTTCTATTTAGATAAACTGAAAAAAGCAGGTACCGGCTATGCCGAACGTAAAAAAATGCTACCGCCGGAGGAGATCACCTTTGATGCTGATAAAGGTTACCTTGGCGGCCCCTGGGACCACATGAACAACTTTTTTACGGCCATACGCAGCAAAGGCAAAGTTACCGAAGATGCCGTTTTCGGCTATCGCGCCGCCGCACCGGCCCTGCTCTGTAACGACAGCTATTTTAACAACGCCCCCATGTTTTGGGACCCCGAAAAAATGCAGGTAGTTAAAAAATAAGGTTCATTAAGTTGATTAGTGAGTAGTTGATTGAGTTTATCAACCACTCACCTAATCAACCATTCACTCAATCAACTAAAAAACATGAAACAACAAATTAAAAAATTAAGCCTGATAATGGCCGCAGCCGCGCTGGTTTGTGTACAAACAGCAGCCATACCGGTAAAACCTATTCATCCTGTAAAAAAACACGCGGCAAAAAAAGCCGGCTGGGTTAAATTGTTCGATGGTAAAAGTCTTAAGGGCTGGCATGGATTCAACAAAAAAGGCGATGTAAAAAACTGGACCATTGTTGATGGTTCATTGGTGTGCCTGGGCGCTGCCCAGGGCGATACCGGCGGCGATATTGTTACCGACAAGGCGTACACCAATTTTGAGCTGGAATGGGAATGGAAAATTGACAGCGCCAGCAATAGCGGCGTAATGTACCACGTAATAGAAGACCCAAAATATCACGCCACCTACGAAACCGGCCCTGAATACCAGATCATCGACGATTTGGGCTGGCCCGATAAACTGGAAGAATGGCAAAAAACAGGTTGCGACTATGCCATGCACCTGCCAAACACCCTTAAAAAGATCATGCCTGTTGGCAAATGGAACACCAGCAAAATTGTTTTTAACGACGGCCATGTGGAGCATTGGCTAAACGGCTCAAAGATCATCGCCTTTGAAGCCTGGACCGACGACTGGAAACAGAAAAAAGCCACCGGCAAATGGAAAGATTATCCCGATTACGGCGACGCTAAAACCGGCCTCATTGCCCTGCAGGATCACGGCCATAAGGCTTACTTCAGGAATATCAGGATTAAGGAGCTATAGCATTTTGTCTGAACCCTGATTTTTAGGATTAAAGGATTATCAGGATTTTAGCCGTTTGTGTAAAAGCAAATGGCTTTTTAGTCACCACGTCATCCTATGTTTGGATGACAAAACTATAATATCCAATTTAAGTTCCGGCGTCCACGCCGGAATTAGAAAATAGTAAGCGTCCACGCCTGAACTTGCGGAGTTTTGTTTTTTTTAGAGAGGGGGGCTATGTCACCCTGAGCTTGTCGAAGGGTCGCGCGAAGAGGCCTTTGCCCGCTATCCTTCGACGGAGCTGAGGATGACACCCACTTTGATTTTTCGTCCAACCATCATTTCAATAACCCCAGCAACCCTTCAATATCCAACCTTCGGGTAAACATGGTGAACTGGCCATTGGCATCCCGGGGCCATTGGTCTTCTGGTCTGTCCCAGTAAAGTTCAACACCGTTATTATCGGGGTCGTTAAGGTAAATGGCTTCGGATACGCCGTGGTCTGATGCGCCGGTGATGTGGTATTTGGCATCGATAAGGCGCTGCAGGATAACTGCAAGATCCTTACGCTCGGGATATAATATAGCTGTATGGTATAAACCGGGGGCATACTCGGGCGCGGGCGATGCGCCTTTACTTTGCCAGGTATTTAACCCTATATGGTGATGGTAACCACCTGCCGATATAAATGCAGCCTGATCACCGTATAGCATCATTTTTTCGAAACCCAGCAAACCGCTATAAAAATCAAGTGATTTTTGCAGGTCGCTCACCTTTAAATGTACATGACCTATGCGTGTTTGAGCCGGGATTTTATATTCTTCCATAATATTACATGTTTAAACATCAAATTTAGGTATAATTGCATTAATATTTGTTTACCCATTGTAAAACAAGCACAAACAAAACAGCAGCATAAAGCTAATGAGTTTTACATGCCTGTATGCACAACTAAAAATAATTACCTTTGCAGCATGATCGTTAAAACGGCCGAATTTATTTGCAGCAATACCCAGATCTCGAAATTACCGCCCCCAATTAAGGCGGAGTACGCTTTCATAGGGCGCTCAAACGTGGGCAAATCGTCACTCATTAATATGCTGGTGGCAAAAAAAGGGCTGGCAAAAACATCGCAAACCCCGGGTAAAACCCAGCTTATCAACCATTTTTTTATTAACGATAGCTGGTACATTGTCGATTTACCGGGTTACGGCTATGCCCGCGCATCCAAAGCCAATAAAGCCAACTGGAACAAGTTTATCCATAACTACCTGGATAAGCGTGAAAGCCTGCAATGCGTAATGGTACTGATAGACAGCAGACTGGAGCCGCAAAAGATAGACGTTGAATTTTGCAACTGGCTGGGCGAAAAAGGGCTATCCTTTGTATTGGTATTCACCAAAGCCGACAAACAATCAAGCGTAAAAACCGACCAGAATCTCGCGAAATTCAAAAAGGCCCTGCTCGAAACTTTCGAGGAAACGCCAAAATATTTCATAACATCATCAGAGCTGCAATTAGGTCGTGATGAGATTTTAGATTTTATAGATAATATAAACAAGGATTTTGTGATCCCACCGTATACCTCGCCACTTGAAAGGGCGAATGGCGGGGAGGATTGATAGTAGGGTGCTTTTTAATTCCCCTCTTGAGGGGGTGCGATGGAATAGCGCGACAGCAGGGGTGTGTTAAACGAGCGAAAGGACACACCCCTCCACCCCTCTCAAGAGGGGAATCGCACGAGGCCAAGGCTTCACTTTTTTTAACTTCCCCTCTCGAGAGGGGGCGCGATGGGATAGAGCGATAGCAGGGGTGTGTTATGCGAGCGAAAGGACACACCCCTCCACCCCTCTCAAGAGGGGAATCGCACAGGGCCGGGTTTCACTTTTTTAATTCCCCTCTCGAGAGGGGGCGCGATGGGATAGAGCGATAGCAGGGGTGTGTTATACACGCGAAAGGACACACCCCTTACACCCCTCTCAAGAGGGGAATCGCACGAGGCCAAGGCTTTTGTGTTAGTAAGAAATATATAATAAGCAGATGATATGCCACGTAAAATCATCCCATACAATCCAAAATTGAAAGATTTAGCCCGCAAGCTAAGGAACGATAGTACATTTGGCGAGATATTATTGTGGAAGACTTTAAAAGGTAAACAGCTTCACGGATATGATTTTCACAGACAAAAGCCGTTATTAAATTATATAGTAGATTTTTATTGTTTCGAACTAAATTTGGTGATAGAAGTTGACGGGCATTACCATAATCACGAAGACGCTGTTAACAAAGATCAGCTAAGAGATAAAGAACTCGCAGAACATGGTTTAACGGTGATCCGCTTTAGCGAAAACGAAATAAAAACAGATATTGCCACCGTTTTAAGAACACTTGAGCAACATATAACAGAACACACCTCCTCTTACCAGGAGCATACCATATAACATGAAAAAATACCTTTCATTAGTAACCTTTACGCATACCATATTTGCAATGCCGTTTGCATTTATTGGCTTTTTTTTGGCGGTAACTACTACGCAGCACACCTTTAACTGGCAAAAGCTGGTGCTGATGGTGTTGTGTATGATCTTCGCCCGTAATTCGGCAATGGCATTTAACCGCTATCTGGATAGGGACATCGACGCGCAAAACCCGCGTACCAAACAACGCGATATCCCGGCTGGTCGCATTAGCGCGCCGGCGGCTTTAACTTTTACGCTGGTTAACTGCGGGTTATTTATAGCGGCAACCTGGTTCATTAATCCGCTGTGTTTTTATTTATCGCCAATTGCTTTGTTTGTGGTAATGGGGTACAGTGCTACTAAACGCTTTACGGCGCTTTGTCATTTGGTATTGGGCCTGGGCTTGTCGCTCGCTCCTATTGGTGCTTACCTCGTGGTTACCGGCGAATTTGCTTTAACACCCGTATTTTTCTCCTTGTCAGTACTTTGCTGGGTAAGCGGATTTGATATTATTTATGCCCTGCAGGATGAGGATTTCGACCGCAGCCAAAACCTGCATTCCATCCCGGCCTACCTCGGTAAAGTGAACGCGTTAAGGTTATCTACCTTTTTACACGTACTTTCGGCCTTGTTTATTTTGATGCCGGTGTTTTTTACGCACGTTGGCTTCTTGTATTATATAGGCATCGTGTTCTTTTGCGCTATGCTTACCTACCAGCACCTGTTGGTTAAACCCAACGATTTAAGCCGGGTAAATTTTGCCTTTATGACCACCAACGGTATTGCCAGCGTGGTATTTGCCGTATTGTTTTTGTTAGATAGAATATGGATCCGCTAACAGCGCTGGGCAAATTCCGCAACCATGTTGAATCGTATATTTCAATAAATGATACGGAATGGCAGGCCCTGGCACCTCATTTGGAGGTTAGCCAACTAAAAAAGAAAAAGAACTTTGCCGAACCCGGTAAAATTTGCAGCCACATTGGTCTGGTAGTAAAAGGCGCGGTACGCTACTTCCACATTAAGGATGGAGAAGAAATCACGGGTTATTTCAGCTTTGAAAACGAACTGTTAAGTTCCTACAAAAGTTTTTTAACCCGTACGCCGGGCGGCAATTATATACAGGCTTTGGAGGATACCCAAATGGTTACCCTCAGCTACAAAGTAATGCAGCAGCTATATGCCCATGAACTTATCGGTGCAAAAATGGAACGCTTTGGCCGGTTGATTGCCGAACATTACCTCATTTGCTATGAAGATCGTGTTACCGCCTTTATAACCCAAACTCCCGAAGAACGTTACAACAAACTCCTGGAAACCGGCGGCGAAATATTACAGCGCATCCCACAACACTACATTGCCAATTTCCTGGGCATCACCCCCGTTTCGCTATCGCGGATAAGGCGGAGGATCATGAAGATAAGTGCATAGTTTTGAAATTCTAAAGATCAAATTCTAAATCCTAAAGGGGAAATTCTAAAGACCAAATCCTAAACTCTAAAGGGGGAAATTCTAATGGGTAAAATCTAAAATTTTAACCGATATGTTATCCAAACATAGGATGACAGGGTGTGATGCAATGACACATTTTCATCATTCTCAGATCGAATCCCCGAAATCCCAAATCTGCACATAAAATCCTGCTCATCCTTTCTCATCCTTAAATCGTGTAAATTCTTATCTTTTGTTAACGTTTTGGCTTTCAAAGTGCTCCTACCTTTGTTATACACAAAACAAAAGGAGAAAATATCATGCACACAATATTAGGAGCCGGCGGTCCGGTGGCAAATGCCCTTACCCGCCAATTAATGAATGCCAATGAAACAGTACGTTTGGTTAGTCGTAAGCCGGTTAATATCAGCGGTAAAAACGTAAGCTGGCAAAAGGCCGATCTGCTAAATTATGATGAAGTGCTTGCGGCAGCCAAAGGGTCGACAATCATTTACCTTGTTGCCGGTTTGGTTTATGATGCAGACATATGGCGAAAACAATGGCCCGTTATTATGCAAAACGTTATTAACGTTACCAAAACAACAGGCGCGCGGTTAATATTTTTTGATAACATTTATATGTATGGCCTGGTTAACGGTGCCATGACAGAGGATACCCCTTACCACCCAAGCAGCGAAAAAGGAAAAGTGCGCGCGGGCATTGCCAATATGCTTATGGATGAAGTAAAGGCAGGCAACATTAACGCCACCATAGCCCGCGCCCCGGACTTTTACGGCACAGACAGCACCAACAGCTTTGTTGACATGATGGTACTATCCAAATACGCCAAAAAACAAAGTGCCCAATGGATAGGTGATGCTAATAAAAAACACAATTTTATTTTTATTGAAGATGCAGGCAAGGCCATGTTCCTGTTAGGTCAAACTCCCGATAGCGGTAACCAGATCTGGCACCTGCCCACCCCACCGGCCATTACCGGCAAGCAGTTTATAGCAATTGCCGCCAAAGTTTACAATGTAGAACCCAAATTCATGAGCATCAAAAAGTTCATGCTATGGATCATCGGTCTATTTCAAAAAGTTGTGATGGGCACTGTAGAGATGTATTACCAGTACGATCATGACTACATTTTCGACAGTAGCAAATTTGAAAAAGCCTTTAACTTTAAACCCACCAGTTATGAGGATGGAATAATGGAAATGTCGAAAACGTTGTATAAGTCTTAAGTTCAATTTTATTACCTAAGATTCAGTTTTTTTTAAAAAGCTGTCATTTCGACGAGCTAGCATGGGAATTGTGCGTAAGGGGCAAGGAGAAATCTTCTACGAAATGCTAAGACACAATTGCTTATCGTACAAGATTTCTCCTCGTACCTCGTCGAAATGACAAACTTTACACTACAGACTTATGACTTTGAACTTCCAAATATTCTGCATATTTGCAAGTATACAATTTCTACATCCAATAAAATGATCCACAAAAAAACAAGAACATATATCCCGGCTACGCTTGATATCAAGTGGGAAACCCTGGAGCCTATTTATAAAGAATTGCTGGAACGCCCTATAAATTCAGTTACGGAACTGGAAAAATGGCTGCATGATAAAAGCGAACTTGAAGCCGCTTTGGAAGAGGATTCGGCCTGGCGCTATATCCGCATGACCTGCGATACTACCAGTGAAGAGTTGCTGCAAAGTTTCCAGTATTTCGCAACAGAAATATCGCCTAAAATTGCACCTTACGATAATGAACTGAATAAAAAGCTGGTTGCCAGTCCGTACATAGATGAGCTCGATGGCGAAAAATATTTCATCTTTTTAAGGGCGATCAAAAAAAGTTTAGAACTGTTCCGCGAGGAAAATATCCCGGTACAAACCGAGATACAGGTAGAGCAGCAGAAATACCAGTCGATAACCGGCTCCATGTCGGTGCATATTGATGATAAGGAATACACGCTGGAGCAGGCTTCGGTATTTTTAAAAGGAACTGACCGCGCCAAACGCCAGGAAGTTTGGGAAAAAATAACCGGCCGTCGCCTGCAGGATAAGGATACGCTTGATACCCTGTTTGATCACCTGCGTCAGCTGCGCCATAAAGTAGCGCTGAATGCCGAGTTTGAGAACTTCAGGGATTATATGTTCCAGGCATTGGGCAGGTTTGATTATACTCCACAGGATTGCTACGCTTTTCACGAAGCCATTGAAAAAGAAATAGTACCCATTTTACGCGAACAAGCCGAAAAACGCAAGGAGGCTTTAGCCCTGCCTGCTTTAAAACCCTGGGATATGGATGTTGATGTATCGGGCAAGCCGGCATTAAAACCATTTAACAGCGGTGATGAACTGATAGAAAAATCTATCCAGTGCTTTACCAATATCAACAGCTACCTGGGCGAGCGTTTGGCCATTATGAAGGATAATAACCTTTTTGATGTGGAAAGCCGCAAAGGCAAAGCACCGGGTGGTTACAACTATCCCCTATCAGAAACCGGCGCACCGTTCATTTTCATGAATTCGGCCAATACCTTCCGTGATCTGACGACAATGGTACATGAGGGTGGCCACGCGGTACATACCTTCCTTACTGCCGACCTGGAACTGAACGACTTTAAACATTGCCCCTCGGAAGTTGCCGAATTGGCTTCTATGTCAATGGAACTGATCTCGATGGATAACTGGGACGTATTTTTTGATAACGAAGAGGACCTTAAACGCGCCAAACGCGATCAGCTTTTCGATGTATTGAAAACCTTACCCTGGGTAGCCGTTGTTGACCAGTTTCAACACTGGATCTACACCAACCCCAACCATACCGACGAAGACCGCAGAACAGCCTGGATAGAGATCTACGAGCCCTTCGGCGCAGGCTTTGTTGACTGGAGCGAACATCCCGATGCCAAAGCCAACCTATGGCAAAAGCAACTGCACATTTTTGAGGTGCCGTTTTACTATATAGAATACGGCATGGCCCAGTTAGGCGCCATTGCAGTTTGGAAAAACTACAAAGAAAACCCCGAGAAAGGTTTACAGCAATACATGGATGCCCTTAAATTGGGCTACACCAAATCTATCAAAGAAATTTACGAAACCGCCGGTATCAAGTTTGATTTCAGCGCAGCCTACGTAAAAGAACTGGCCGAATTTATTAAGGCCGAGATGGATAAGATATAAGGGTGAAGTGTGTTATAATTAAAAATGTCATTTCGATAGAGCAGCGAGGGCAAGAGTGTGGGGCGCAAAAGAGAAATCTTCTGCATGATGCAAAGCTCCCATCCATATCGTATAGGATTTTTCGCTATCGCTCAAGAGATAGTTTCTCCTCGTACCTCGTCGAAATGACACCGTTTTTATTGATACAGCAGTTCCCGAGAGGGGGCGCGATGGAGTAGTGCGGCTGCAGGGGTGTGTTATGCAAGCAGTATAACACACCCCTCCACCCCTCTCAAGAGGGGAATCACACAAGGCCATCGCTTTCTAATTCCCCTCTTGAGAGGGGGCGCGATGGGGTAGCGCGGCTGCAGGGGTGTGTTATAAAAGCGATACACCCAACCTACTTAAAAATGCCTTACATTTACGGTAGTCAATACATCATCCCATGAAAATTAAAGCAATTATTACCGGTGCAACAGGTATGGTAGGCGAAGGCGTGCTGCTGGAATGTCTTAACCATCCCGATGTGGAACAGATCCTGGTTATCAACCGTAAGCCGGGAGGTGTAACGCATCCTAAGTTGAAGGAAATTATTCATAAGGATATGTTTGATCTATCGCCTATTGAATCGCAATTGGCGGGATACAATGCCTGTTTCTTTTGCCTGGGCATATCATCTGTTGGGATAAGCGAAGCCGACTATAAACACATCACTTACGACCTTACCGTTAACGCCGGACAGCTTTTAGCCAAACTAAACCCCGATATGACCATGTGCTACGTAACCGGCGCCGGTACAGACAGTACCGAAAAAGGCCGCGTAGCCTGGGCCCGCGTAAAGGGCGCTACCGAAAATGAGTTAATACGACTATTCAAAAACGCGTACATGTTCAGGCCCGGGTTTATGAAAGCCACTCCTGGCCAAAAAAATGTGAAGAGCTTTTACAAATACATTGCATGGCTCTATCCAATTGGCAGGCTGGTTTATCCGGCGGGTTTCTGCACCCTGCAAGAAGTTGGGTTGGCTATGATCAACGTAGTTAGCAAAGGCTATCGCCAGCAAATTATTGATGTAAAAGATATTGTTGAACTGGCAAAATCCTGATGTATATTATCCATCAATTTTCGGTAGTGCAACCACTTAGCAAGCCTTTATCAACCTTTAAAACAAGGTAATTTATGTCCTCCTGAAACAACATAACATAGCTGATTATCAGCGTCATATTAATTTCATAAAATATCCTATCTGTCATTTATTAAAACCAAATGCTCTTTTACAGGTTAAATAACCTATGAAAAAGATCATTTTAAGTTTAGGCTTTATACTGTATACAGTGTTGGGTTTTAGTCAGGCGCTTAAACCCGTTAAAATAGATAGTTTGGTTACGGTGTCGTTACCGGCCAACTTTCAAAAGAAAGATACTTTAGGTCAGCAGATATATTCAGGTAGTGGTGCTTTGGGTTACATAATGGTAATAAAGGCCAAAAATGCCGATAACAACAAACCGCTGAACAAGGAGCGCGACCTTAAAAAAGTATTTAAAAATTTTGCCGATGGCATCCAGAAGCAATCCATAACGGGCAGTATCATGAACCCGCGCGATACCACCATTGGTTCGCTGGAGGCCCGTGTGTTTACGCTGAGGGTTGATAACAGCAACTCCACCGGCGAGGCTGCACAACTCAGAAATTTCATCTTGCTTTATACCCAGGAGGCTACGTATACCTTTGAGTATTTTTATCCCGAAGTAAGGGGTGCCTTGGCTTTGCCTGAGTTAAAGGAATTTTCGGCCTCTATTAAAGTGGCGCCGGCGTTAAATCGTAAGGATCAATACTTATCAAACTCAAATGGTTTATCGCCCGGCCTTAAAATAGGTTTGTTTGGTGGCGTGCCGCTGATTATCATTATAGTGCTGGTTGCCAGCATCCGCAGGAAAAAACGTTTGGCCGCAGAGTTGTAATCGCTGTATCGCTTGTAGAACACACCCCTGCTCCCGCGCTATCCGTTCGCGCCCCCTCTCAAGAGGGGAATTGAAAAGTAAACTTATAAAGCGGTGGTGCCGTGCGATTCCCCTCTTGAGAGGAGCGGAGGGGTGTGTTTCACCACCGAGTTATTTTTTACGGATAGTTTGCAGCAGTCCTCTCGTCCAGCCGGGGGTGTGGATGAATTGCCGGCCATCGAGCCAGGTAAGCCAGAAAACGGTTACCATTACGCCAATAACAGATCCGGCCATCACATCTTCAAAAAAATGCTGGGTTAAATACATTCTGGAATAACCTATTAAAATAGCTATCAATAAGGCTGGGATACCCCAGCCTTTATTTTTGCACAAATAAGTAATTACCAACGCCGCCGAAAATGCACTCACCGTATGCCCCGAAGGGAAACTGTGGGTGCTGAGTATATACAAACCTTTAACGGTATGTACTTTATCCCATTGATCCTGAAAATAAACCTTGGGCCGGGGTGCGTCAAATATGAACTTTAGTATCTGTGCCACTATGGCTGTAATGGCATAGCTTGAGGCCAGCAAAAGAAATTTCCGGTAGCTGAATAACAGCATAATGAGCGACAGGGTGATGGCCGTAATGCCATCGCCCAGATCGGTAATGTAGGGTTCAATATAATCTGCCCAGGGGCTGTTCCACCCGTTTACGGCAAAATAAATAACCTCGCGGGTATATAGCATTTTGATGGTTAAACAGATGCTTAAAAGCAGTAAGTAGAGTATAAAAAATGGCCATATCCTCTGTAAAACATCTTTTATCCCTATCTTCATGGTGCAAAATAAGCATATACTTATTCAATGCAAAAAAATGATTATGTTTGGATTGACTTACACTCATTACTTTTAATTATATGTCGAAAAGCATATTTCGAAAAAAATCTGTTGAAAAAATATTACATGATGTTGAGTGCGGTTTCAGCGACAGCGAACACCCTGGCACAGCATCCGCACAACTCAAAAAAGAACTTAACGTAAGAGATTTAACCCTGATGGGGATAGCCGCCGTTGTGGGGGCAGGGATATTCAGCACCATTGGCGAAGCTTCTTTTCAGGGCGGCCCGGGTGTAAGTATATTATTTATCATAACCGCGGTAACCTGCGGTTTTTCGGCTTTATGCTATGCCGAATTTGCATCGCGTATACCCGTTGCGGGCAGCGCCTACACCTACGCCTACGCCTCATTTGGCGAACTGATAGCCTGGATCATAGGCTGGGATCTGCTGATGGAATACGCTATAGGCAACATCGCGGTAGCCATATCATGGAGTACGTACTTTGTGAACCTGTTAGAAGGTTTCCACATTCACCTGCCAAAATATGTTTATACCGATTATCTTTCGGCATTTAAGGCGCACGAGGAGGTTGCCAAACTTACCGCAAGCAACCACCTTGCCGATATTACCGATACACTTAAAGATAATGCCGCAGCCTGGGCAAGCTCGCCGGGGGTTGGTAACCTGAGGTTTATAGCAAACATACCGGCGCTGGCCATTGTATTTATAATTACCTACCTGGTTTACATCGGCATCCGCGAAACAAAAAAAGCTACTAATGCCATGGTTTATTTAAAAATAGCTATTGTACTGGCGGTTATCGTTATCGGCTTTTTTTATGTAACCCCTGCCAACTGGCACCCCTTTATGCCTAATGGCTTTAGCGGCGTAATGAAAGGCGTATCGGGCGTGTTCTTTGCCTATATTGGTTTCGATGCCATATCAACAACGGCCGAAGAATGCGAGAAACCGCAGCGCGATTTGCCGCGTGGTATGATCTATTCGCTGGCTATTTGTACGGTGCTTTATGTGTTGATCTCCCTGGTACTTACGGGCATGGTAAGCTACAAGGAACTGCAGGTTGGCGATCCACTGGCGTTTGTATTTGCTAAGGTTGGTTTGCACAATATCAGCTATGTGATTTCCATTAGCGCTGTAATTGCTACCGCCAGTGTGCTCCTTATTTTTCAGCTGGGCCAGCCGCGTATATGGATGAGCATGAGCCGCGATGGTTTGCTGCCAAAGGTTTTCTCAAAAATACACCCTAAGTATCATACCCCCTCGTTTTCAACCATTGTTACCGGCTTTGTGGTAGGTATCCCGGCGCTGTTTTTAAACCTTACCGTAGTTACCGATCTGACCAGTATAGGTACCTTATTTGCCTTTGTATTGGTTTGCGGGGGCGTATTAATGTTACCGCGCGAAGCAGCCATAAAAGGTAAATTCCACTTACCTTACATCAACTCGCAATTTATAGCGCCGGTGGTTTATGTGGTGTGCCTTGTTTTGTTCTGGAAACCATTCCTTGAACTTTTCTCGGGCGAAAACATTCATCAAAAATTCCCTTTCTTTTTGTTCATCATATTATCAACCAGCCTAACCGTGCTTTCGGTATTTAAAAAACTGTCGCTGATTCCCGTTTTAGGGTTGCTGAGCTGCTTTTACCTTATGGCACAACTTACTTACGATAGCTGGATCCGCTTTTTGGTATGGCTGATAGTAGGGCTTGTAATTTACTTCACTTACAGCTACAAGAACAGTGTTATAGGCAAAGAGGCTAAAAAGGCATAACTGCACCCATGTGGACCTGCCCCATTTGCGCCCGCGAGTTTACAGCCACCAATCAGCTGCACTCCTGCCGCGAGCGTAACCTGGGCGATTTTTTGGCCGGAAAATCCGCGCATACTGTTGACCTGTTTGATCACCTCATTACTGAGTTTTTGCAGCTGGCGCCGGTAAAGGCTTATCCCACCAAAAGTATGATAGCCCTTGGCCTTAAAACCAATTTTGCCTACGTTACGCAATTGGGTAAAAACTTTATTGATGTTGTTTTTCCCTTCGATGAAATTTATGACGATAACCTCTGTTTCGCCAAAATAAAGACGGTACCGGGTACTAATCAACATAACCACCATTTCCGGATGTATCTGAAAGAGGATATTAACGACGAAGTGAGAGGGTTTATGAGGAAGAGCCTGGAAGCTGAAAGTTAGGTGGGGTGCTTGTCAATTGCTTGAGAGAGGGGAACTAACCGCAGAGTTACTCACCCGACCATCGCTACGCTTGGTCATCCTCTCTTCGCCTTCGGCGGAAAGAGGGGTTTGCTTTGGTTGAAACTATCGCAAGAAAAGGGAAATTAAAAACTGTTTTCACCCTCTTTACGGCAAAGCTGTAGAGAATGTAGGCCAGCGAAGCGCAGACGGGGTGAGTCGAACAGTTATGCAGAGCCCATTGGTTGGGGTTACAAAAACATCATATCCTTGCGCTCGTTTGTAACGAGTGGTTAAAGTGTTTTTGCGTCTACGACGCATCTTCGCGATACAATCGCGTAACCATGTTAAGCACTCGTTACAAACTACAAGTGTTGGGAAGATAAAAAGCATTGTCATTTCGAACGAGGTACGAGGAGAAACTATCTCTTGAGCGATAGCGAAAAATCTTCTACGATATGCAATTGAACTTAGCATTTCGTAGAGGATTTCTCCTTGCCGCTCACACGCAATTCCCATGCAGGCTCGTCGAAATGACAACCTTTTTATTAAAATTTGGTCTTCCCAACACTTGTGGTTACAAACGAGCGCAAGTTTCGAAATTGACAGAGGTTACCACCTATTTACATTACAAAAGAGCAGGATGAATTAAGAACAGTAGTTTTAAATAGTTTAGGCTTTGAAGTTATCCGATTCACCAATGGTGAAGTAATAAGAAATCCGAACGGCACATTTTTAACAATAAAGGAAAAGTTGGACAATCAATCCAATAGAAAAATCTAATCCGTACAATAAATAATGATTAGAAAGTCCTCTCCTTTGGAGAGGATTATTTCATGAGGGCTTCGCCGTTTAGGTGAGGCTCCTAATAACCTTCATGCTTTTTCTTCTTCCCCATGATCCATTGCTGGGCTTTATAGGTAAGATAGGCCGAACCTACGCCCAGGGCTGCACCTGCCAATACATCGCTTGGGTAATGCACGCCTAAGTACATGCGCGAGTAACCTACGGCACCTGCATAGGCAAACGAGGGCGCTATAACATACCATTTAGGAATAGCCAAACTAAGCGATGTTGCCGCAGCAAATGCCGCAGATGTATGCCCCGAAGGGAATGACGAATCTGTAGGATGATCTTTGGGGATTATAACATCGGGATGCGTAACAAAGGGACGCGGCCTGTTAACTATTTTTTTGACGAGCAGATTGGTGCCGCCGGCAATTATTATAGCCGATGCAGCTTGTAATCCATCGGCTTTAAGTTCATTATCGTGGTTAATGAAACCAGCTATGAGTAAACTTGCCGGTACCGATGCATCTATAAAAATGGCCTTGCGTGTAAAATACTTCCAGTTCCTGTCGGCAGTGGTGTTAACCGGGCCATTAATGGCTTTCAGCAGGTTAAGGTCAAGTCCCTGGGCAAAAACAACAGCGGTAAAAAGCAGGAACCAAAAGGTTAAGAATAGTTTTTTGATATTCACGGGCTATTATATGACTCCGTAAATATCAAAAAATATTCTGTAGTAATTCTGAATTAATATACGCTTAATGCAAATTTAATTTACGCGATGGATCTCAACCGCATCCGGAATGGATAGCATCAGCGGAACTTTTTCAACCGTAACAAAACTCAGGTCGAGGCCGAAACCGCGTTCTTCTGATAAGCTCACCTTTTTCAGGTAAACATAAAAATCCATAATAAAACGCTCGTAAAACGAAAGGTTATGTGAACGCGATAATACTTTCTCGATCACCACAAATCTAAAATCGCCCACAATTTTGTGTTTGTTTAATGATTTGTAGTTACTGGTAATATCTACCTCGCCTTTTTTAACCAGGTCTTCAACTACTTTCCTGAACAGGAGGTTTATCTGCTGCTCAACCCTGAAACCTAATTTAAAGTCAATACGGATAAGTTTGTTTGGCACCAGGAAATCAACCTCGTACTCGCGTTTGTAAGGCTCATCCACCACATCAACGTGAACCAGCCAATATACATCGGCACGCTTAGGCTGCTTTTGTAAAATGGAGTAAACTATTTTCGATTCAATTTCTGAGTTAAAGTTGGCACTGGTTAAGTACACCAGCTGCGATGCGTATTTGGGTACGCTTTCGTCGGCACTCAGTTCATTTATGATATTGTAGTAATCGTCTATCCCAACAAATTTCACGTAACGGTTACGGATCTTGCGTGCGGTATGCCATGTCCACATGATGGTGAACAGTACAAAGCCAATAGACAGCGTGAACCAGCCGCCATGCACAAACTTAACCAGGTTACCCGCAAGGAAAGTGCCCTCAATAAACAGGTAGATAACCAAAAACGCGGTGATCATGTATGATGGTACTTTTTTACGCTGCAGGAATTTTGATACCAGTATAGTGGTCATGAGCATGGCCACCGTAATACTTAAACCGTAAGCAGCTTCCATCCTGTCTGAATGGCGGAAGATGATCACCACACCCAAACAACCGGCCCAAAGCAACCAGTTAACGCTGGGCACATATAATTGCCCTTTTTGCTCAGATGGATAGTTGATCTTTACTTTTGGCCAAAGGTTTAATCTCACCGCCTCGGCAATAAGCGTAAACGATCCTGAAATAAGCGCCTGGCTGGCAATTACTGCCGCTACCGTAGCTATCCCGATACCGAAGATCAGGAACCAATCGGGCATTATTTTATAAAAAGGGTTGTTAACGTTAAGGTTAATGATACTGTTGTTGCGTTGCAGCAGCCAAACCGCCTGGCCCAGGTAATTTAATATTAAGCAGGTTTTAACATATATCCAGCTGATGCGGATGTTTTGTTTACCGCAATGGCCCAAATCTGAATATAAAGCCTCGGCACCCGTTGTACATAAAAATACCGCACCCAATACAATAAACGCGTTGCCGCTTGTGCTATGCCTAAGTAATTCATAAGCGTAGTAAGGGTTTAAAGCCCGCACAATACCCGGCGAAAGAACGATATAAGAAATACCCAAAACGCCCATCATGGTAAACCAGATGAACATGATAGGTCCAAAAGCCTTACCAACCAATGATGTACCAAATTGCTGTATGATGAATAAACCGGTAATAATGGCCATTACAATTTCAACAGTGGGCAAATGCGGAAACGTGGTTTGCAAACCCTCAATGGCCGATGAAATAGTAATAGGCGGGGTAATGATACCATCGGCAAGCAGGGCGCAGCCACCAACTACAGCGGGTACTATAAGCCATTTTGCCTTACGGCGCACCAGCGAAAACAGGGAGAATATGCCTCCCTCACCCTTGTTATCGGCACGCAGCGTTATTACCACGTATTTTAATGTGGTTTGCAGCGTTAATGTCCAGAAAATGAGGGATACACCACCCAGAATAAGGGTTTCAGAAATTCGTTGCTGTCCAACGATGGCTTTAAATACGTATAGTGGGGAAGTACCAATATCACCGTAAATTATTCCTAAACTGATCAGAAGGCCGGCGGCCGTCAGTTTTTGCAGATCTTTATGGTTTGACACGTTATTGTTTTAAAAAGCCCAAAAATATTAAATTTTTCCGTTAAAACTTAAATTATCGTTAAACGTATAAGTAAATTATAAGTCAATACCCTTAAAGCTTTGTATATTGTTAAAATTTGTTAAAAAGTTTTATAAAAAGTGCATTTTTTTAGTTGATGAGGGCATTATTTATACTTTTGTAACCAAGACTTAATCATGAGACGGAAAATTACTTATTCCTGTATTTACACTTACACGTGGTGCATATTAATTGCGACAGCAATTTTTATGAACTTTGCGTTTGTAGCAGGAGCTGCTCCGATCAAAAATAAGCCGCTTAAAAGCGATACTACTTACCTGCACCCAACAAAAACCAAGGCAGGCAAAACATCTTATTTAAAAAACGGACTGCACCTGGTATTACCCCCTTTAAAACCGGCCGTAACATCAAGCGTTAAAGTTAGCGTATCCCGCCCTGATGATAAATTGCTTAACGAGGTACAAACTTACCCCAACCCGGTTACCGACCAGATAAATGTAAAATACTCCGTAAGCCGTAATGCCAACGTTACTATTAAAATAATGGATATGCTGGGGAATGATATTACCACCCTGTTTTCGCAAAGGGTTGATATTGGCGATCACAGCTTTAACTATCCCGTTAATAACAAACTTACCCGCGGCTTTTATTTTGTACGCGTAGTAGCCGGCACCGAATCGGTTATCAAACGAATTTCGGTATTGTAAGCTTCATTTCGGATTTGTTTCGTCGTCACCATCCAATTTAGTCAATATTTTCCCCTGAGTGGGTAGCCTCTACGAGGCAAAGGTTATCGGGCTGCCTTGTCTACTACAAATAGGTAGCACCTAACGGTGCAGGCTAATCCTCCATCGGGGAGAAATATTTGTAATAAGAATTACAAATAGGTAGTACCTTACGCCGTAGGTTAATCCCCCATCAGGGGAAAGCATTTGTAGAAAAATGAAGGCCTACAAATAGGTAGTACCTTACGCCGTAGTTAATCCCCCATCGGGGGAAAGCATTTGTAGAAAAATGAACGCTACAAATAGGTAGTACCTAACGGTGCAGGCTAATCCTCCATCGGGGAGAAATATTTGTAATAAGAATTACAAATAGGTAGTACCTTACGCCGTAGGTTAATCCCCCATCAGGGGAAAGCATTTGTAGAAAAATGAACGCCTACAAATAGGTAGTACCTTACGCCGTAGTTAATCCCCCATCGGGGGAAAGCATTTGTAGAAAAATGAACGCTACAAATAGGTAGCACCTAACGGTGCAGGCTAATCCTCCATCGGGGAGAAATATTTGTAATAAGAATTACAAATAGGTAGTACCTTACGCCGTAGGTTAATCCCCCATCAGGGGAAAGCATTTGTAGAAAAATGAACGCCTACAAATAGGTAGTACCTTACGCCGTAGTTAATCCCCCATCGGGGGAAAGCATTTGTAGAAAAATGAACGCCTACAAATAGGTAGTACCTTACGCCGTAGGTTAATCCCCCATCGGGGGAAAGCATTTGTAGAAAAATGAACGCTACAAATAGGTAGTACCGTACGCCGTAGGCTAATCCTCCATCGGGGAGAAATATTTGTAATAAGAATTACAAATAGGTAGTACCTTACGCCGTAGGTTAATCCCCCATAGGGGGAAAGCATTTGTAGAAAAATGAACGCCTACAAATAGGTAGCACCTAACGGTGCAGGCTAATCCTCCATCGGGTACTACCTATTTGTAATAAGAATTACAAATAGGTAGTACATTACGCCGTAGGTTAATCCCCCATCAGGGGAAAGCATTTGTAGAAAAATGAACGCCTACAAATAGGTAGTACCTTACGCCGTAGTTAATCCCCCATCGGGGGAAAACATTTGTAGCAAAGAATGAACATCGATTTCTTTGCCTCGTAGAGGCTACCCTAATAACAATTTTGTTAAATTTGATAATGCCTAATACTTATACACAACTTTATATCCATTGCGTATTCGCTGTAAAATACCGGCTGGCAATTATAGACACCTTATGGGAAGATCGTTTGCATAGCTACATAACCGGAATTGTTCAAAATAACGGGCATAAAATGTTAGTTATAAACTCCGCCAGCGACCATCTACACATGCTTATCGGTCTAAATCCTAAACAATCAATATCCGATATGATGCGCCTCGTTAAAGGTGATAGTTCCGAATTTATAAACAAGGAAGGTTTTACCAAAAGAAAATTCCATTGGCAGGAAGGTTATGGCGCTTTTAGCAACAGCAAATCGCAAATAGATGGAGTTGTAAAATATATAATCAATCAAAAACAACATCATCTTAAAAAATCATTTAAAGCCGAATACCTGGACATATTAAAAGATTATTCGATTGATTATGATGAAAAATACGTTTTTAATGATCTGTTAGATTAAGGGTAGCACCTAACGGTGCAAAAACATCATATCATTTTTTCTACAAATAGGTAGCTCCTACGGAGCAGCTATATAATGCCTTCCCTATATTTATTTCGGATTCCAGACGTTCAATTTGGGATTAATTTTAGATTTTTGAACCGCTGGGTATAAATAGCCCGTTTAACGAAATCCAAATAACAAAATGAAAATAATTGCCATTGGCCGCAACTATGCTGAACATGCTAAGGAATTAAATAACCCGGTGCCGGCTGTCCCGGTTATTTTTATGAAGCCGGATACCGCCTTGTTAAAGGATAACAAACCTTTTTACCACCCCGATTTTTCTGACGATATACACCACGAAATTGAGATAGTGCTTAAAATAAGCAAAGAAGGTAAGCATATTACCGAGAAATTTGCGGCCGGCTATTACGAAGAAGTTGCCCTGGGTATTGATTTTACGGCACGCGATATCCAAACCCGCCATAAAGAAAAGGGCCTGCCCTGGGAACTGGCCAAAGCGTTTGACGGCTCGGCGCCGGTGAGCAACTTTGTGCCCAAAACCAAATTCGCGGATATTTACCAGGTGGGTTTTAAGCTGGAAATAAACGGCGAAGTAAGGCAGCAGGGCAATACCCGCGATCTGCTGTTTTCGTTTGAAAGTATTATTGCCTTTGTTTCACAATACATCACCCTAAAAAAGGGCGACCTTATATTTACAGGCACCCCCGCGGGTGTATCAAAAGTAAAAGTTGGCGACAGGCTGGAAGGCTATCTGGAAGATGAAAAACTGCTTGACTTTTACGTTAAATAACTAATGATAAAAAAATATATTATTACCCTATGCGCGCTGTACCTGGGCTTTTACGCCAATGCGCAGCAGTCGCCCATTATACAAAGTAAGCAATACCCGCAAAATTATTTTCGCTACCCGCTTGATCTGCCGCCTACTACGGCAGGTTCTTTTGGCGAATTGCGGCCCGCGCATTTCCATTCGGGATTGGATTTTAAAACCAACCAGCGCACCGGTTACCCTGTACATGCCGCCGCCGATGGTTATGTATCAAGGGTACGTGTACAGTTTGGTGGTTTTGGTAGGGCGGTTTATATAACACACCCTAATGGGTACACCACCGTTTATGGTCACCTGCAAAGTTTTAGCGCGGCAATTGCAGCCCTGGTTAAAGCCTACCAGTATGATCATCAAACCTACGAGGCCGATTTTAAACTGGAAGCCACGCAGGTAAAAGTTTGTAAGGACGAAGTTTTTGCCATCTCCGGCAACGCTGGTGCATCGGCGGGGCCGCATGTGCATTTCGAGATCAGGGACAGCCAAACGGAGGAAACCATTAACGCCCAGTTGTTCGGTTTAACTATTCCGGATAAGGTACCGCCATCTATCACCTCCATCGGTATTTACCATCTCAACGGTAACCCGTTCAGCGAAAAAACGCCAAAGGAATTTTTAGGCGTTACCGGCGCGGCGGGCAGTTACCACCTTACCAAGCCGCAGGTTTTACATTTAAGCGGCAACATTGGCTTCGGTATTAATACCACCGATATGAATAGCACATCAGCCAATCATAACGGCATTTACTCGCTGGAGCTAAAGCTGGATGGCCAAACGGTTTATACGTTTGCCGTTGAACGTTTCGCGTTCGATCAAACCCATGCCATTAACGCTTATATTGATTACCCGGCGTTCACCTCATCGCGCAGGTGGATGCAGAAGTGCTTTATAATGCCGGGAAGCCATATTTCGCTTTATCCGCAATCCATTAACCGCGGTATCATCACTTTTAATGATAATGCGTTGCATGATGTGGAATATGTAGTAAAAGATGTTGCCGGTAATACTTCCTCACTGAAATTAAAAATACAATCATCGGCATTTAACGCGCCGATTACCAAAATAGCGGGCACCCTGTTTCATTACGACGAGAAAAGTGAGTTTAGCACCGATAAGGTAAAAGTTAGCGTTAGCCCGGGCAATTTGTATGACGATCTGGATTTTATTTACTCCGTTTCGGCAAAACCGGTGAATGGTTATTCGCAGGTACACCATATTCATAACGCGCTTACCCCTATTCACGACAGTTACAGCCTTTGGATAAAACCCGATGTTGACCTGGGTAAGTATGCCGATAAAGCCGTAATTGTAAGCACCGCGGGCTTTTGCCAGGGCGGCTATTACCAGGATGGCTATGTAAAAGGCCAACCGGCCAGCTTTGGCGATTTCTACATAAAAATAGATACCGTGCCGCCTGTAATTACACCGCTTAATATTAAAAATGGCAGTCACATGGCCGCAGCCCGCAGCATCAATTTCAGGATGAGTGATAACCTGTCGGGTATAAAAAGCTACGTGGGTACTATCGACAATAAATGGGTGTTAATGGAACACGATTATAAAAGTAAAATTCTAAGTTATACCTTTAGCGGCGATATTGGCCCGGGCAAGCATGTGTTTAAGCTTACCATTGGCGATAACAAAAACAACTTTGCAGATTTTACTGCGGAATTTTATAGGTAAGGATCGGGGTTCGGGTAGTCTGGTTCGAGTAACAAAACAGTCCCTCGCCCCTGGCAACACGAAACTCATAACTCAAATAAAAACATGGCAACTTTAAAAGACGGCGATAAAGCCCCCGAGTTTACAGCTAACGACCAAAACGGTAAAACCGTTTCGCTGAGCGATTATAAAGGCAAAAATGTGATCCTTTATTTTTATCCCAAAGATGATACCCCGGGCTGTACTGCCGAATCATGCGATTTCAGGGATAATTACCAATCGTTATTAGGCAAGGGCTTTGAAGTTATCGGCGTAAGTACCGACGACGAAAAATCGCACAAAAAATTCGAAACCAAATACAGCCTGCCATTTACCCTGATTGCCGATAACGAAAAACAAATTGTTGAAGCCTACGGCGTTTGGGTTGAAAAAAATATGTACGGCAAAAAATATATGGGCACCGCCCGCACCACCTTTATTATTAATGGTGATGGCATCATTACCAAAGTAATTGATAAGGTAGATACCAAAAATTCGTCACAACAAATTCTCGACCTTATTTAATAATAAGTGTTAAAAGAACAATCATTATTATAAATTTTATTACTTTCGCCTTTCCCTAATCACTTTTAATGAAAGCAGACATACAAGAATTAGAAAAAACCGCATCGCAGATCAGACGCGATATTGTTAGAATGGTACACGGCTGTCAGTCGGGCCATCCGGGTGGCTCATTGGGCTGCACCGAGTATTTTACCGCCCTTTATTTTTCGGCCATGAACCACGATCCAAAGTTTAACATGGATGGTATTGGCGAAGACCTTTTCTTTTTATCAAACGGCCACATTTCGCCGGTATTTTACAGCACTTTGGCACATGCAGGCTATTATGATAAGGCAGAACTGGCAACTTTCCGTAAGTTAAACTCGCGCTTACAGGGTCACCCTACTACGCATGAGCATTTACCGGGTATCCGCATTGCGTCGGGTTCGTTAGGTCAGGGTTTATCTGTTGCTATTGGCGCAGCACTGGCTAAAAAACTTAATGGTGATAAATCACTGGTATTTACCCTGCATGGCGATGGCGAATTACAGGAAGGACAAATTTGGGAAGCAGCTATGTTTGCACCCCACAACAAGGTAGATAACCTGATATCAACAATTGATGTAAACGGCCAGCAAATTGACGGACCAACAAACCTGGTACTGTCATTAGGCGATTTACATGCCAAATGGGTAGCCTTTGGCTGGGATGTTTTGGAGATGAAAGGTAATGATATGGCCGATGTGGTGAAAACCCTGGAGCTTGCCAAAAGCCGCACTGGCCAGGGCAAACCTATCATGATATTAATGCATACCGAAATGGGGTACGGCGTTGATTTTATGGCAGGCAGCCACAAATGGCATGGTGTTGCCCCTAACGATGAGCAACTGAAACTGGCTTTGGCTCAATTAGAAGAAACACTGGGCGATTATTAGGCCTGTGGTGTGAGGTCTGTTGTGTGAGGTCGGAAGACGGAGGTGAGTCGAAGGTTGGAAAACAGCTTTACATCACACCTCAGAACACACAAACCAGATCTCAGAAGACCACACAAGCCACACCTCAGAACCCAGCCCCAGAAACCACAAACCAAAATCACACACCTCAGGCAACAGGCCTCAGACCACAGAAAACAGAAATGAAGAAATATACTTACACAGATAAAAAAGATACACGCTCGGGCTTTGGCGCCGGGCTGCTGGAAGCCGGCAGAAAAAACGACCAGGTGGTTGCACTTTGTGCAGATCTTATCGGTTCGTTAAAAATGAATGATTTTATAAAAGAATTTCCTGAACGCTTTGTACAGGTTGGTATTGCCGAAGCTAACATGATGTGTATAGCAGCAGGCATGACCATTGGCGGTAAAATTCCTTTTACAGGTACATTTGCCAATTTCTCTACCGGCCGCGTTTATGACCAGATCCGCCAGTCTATAGCTTATTCAAACAAAAACGTAAAGGTTTGCGCATCGCACGCCGGTTTAACTTTGGGCGAAGACGGCGCTACCCACCAAATTTTGGAAGACATAGGCTTAATGAAAATGTTACCGGGGATGACCGTTATTAATACCTGCGATTATAACCAAACTAAAGCCGCAACTATAGCTATTGCCGAATACGAAGGTCCTGTTTACCTGCGTTTTGGCCGTCCGGTTGTGCCTATTTTTACAGATGCAGATCAAAAGTTTGAGATCGGTAAGGCATGGATGGTGAATGAAGGCGCAGATGTAAGTATATTTGCTACCGGTCACCTGGTTTGGCAGGCTATTTTAGCTGGTGAAATTTTGGCCGAACAAGGTATTGATGCCGAGATCATCAACATACACACCATAAAACCTTTGGATGCCGAGGCTGTATTAAAGTCGGTTGCAAAAACAGGTTGCGTAGTTACTGCCGAAGAGCATAACCGCCTTGGTGGTTTGGGCGATAGCATTGCGCAGGTATTGGCTACCCATACCCCGGCCCCGCAGGAGTACATTGCTGTAAATGATAGCTTTGGCGAAAGCGGAACACCCGAGCAGCTGATGACCAAGTATGGCCTTGATGCCGAGCATATTGTGCTGGCAGCCAAAAAGGTGATAGAAAGAAAAAACAAAAATGCTTAATTAGCATTTAACTATAAAAAATAAAAAATGTCGGTGCAGGTTGAAGATTCAGAGATATTAAGCAAGTTCCAGGACGAGAAAACGCGTAACGAGGCGTTTAACCTGCTGCTAAAAAAATATCAGCAAAAAATTTACTGGCACGTTCGCCGCATGGTTATCGATCATGACGATGCGGACGATCTTGTGCAGGATGTTTTTATAAAGGTTTGGAAAAACCTGCTTGGTTTCAGGAACGACGCGCAATTATATACCTGGATGTATCGCATAGCATCAAACGAGTGCATTACTTTTTTGAATAAGAAAAAACAAAAGAACAATGTATCTTTAGATGATGTGGCCTACGAACTGGCAGATACGCTGGCCGACTCGACCTATTTCAATGGCGATGCGGCACAGCGTAAATTACAGGAGGCCCTGTTAACCCTGCCCGAAAAGCAAAAACTTGTATTTAACATGAAGTATTACGAGGACATGAAATACGAGGAAATATCGCAGGTTTTGGGTACAAGTGTGGGTGCTTTAAAGGCATCTTTTCACCTGGCAGTAAAAAAAATTGAGGCTTATTTGCTTTCAAAAGATTAAATTCAAAATTAATTCAGAATCACGTTAAACCTTTTAGCACTTCGTTCATCTATAGTTATGTATGAAAAGCGATATGGACAATAGGGAATGGCTGGATGATTATACGGCACTAAAGCAGATCAATGCAATTGATCCGTTTACAGTGCCTGCCCGCTATTTCGATGAATTAGCGCAGCACATAGCATCACGCGTAAGGCTGGAAGAGTTAAAAAGCTCATCCACAGGCTTTACTGTTCCTGAAAATTACTTTGAACAACTAAGCAGCAACATACAAAGCCGCATAACTATTGAGCAGATTGCCAATAACCAAAACACAGGCTTTACCGTTCCTGAAAACTATTTTGAAGAATTAGGCAGCAACATCCAGGCCCGGATAGCTGTTGAAGATGTTTTAAATAAACAAGATAGCGGCTTTGCTGTACCGCCAGATTATTTTGATGAATTAAGCAATAATATCCAGAGCCGGATAAATATTGAGGAATACGTTAACCACCAGGCGCAGGATTTTACCGTGCCCGAAAATTATTTTGAGGAGCTGAGCAGCAACATCCAAAGCAGGATTAATGTGGAGGAGCATATAGGCATTGAAGCCGAAAGCTTTACCGTTCCTGAAAATTATTTTGAAAAGCTTAACGCCAGCATCCTTGCCAAAACCGTTAATGAGGTTCAAGAAACCGATAACGTTATTAACTTTCAGGATGCGGTTAAAAAGCGCGCTACAGTACGCAAGCTTTGGGCTTCACACACCATAAGGTATGCTACAGCTGCCTGCTTTGCCCTTATACTGGGTATAACCGTTGTGTTAAGAAGCTCGGTACCGGCACATGACCATAACCACTCGTTTTTACATGAGCAGGTTTCGGCCGTACCTGTTGACGAGATCAGGAGTTACCTGGAATTGCATAGCGATGCAAGCGATACCCGTACGCTGATGGATGCCAACCAGAAAAGTAATAGTTCCAATACAGATGAAGATCTGTCGGATTATATTGATGCTAATTGATTATAAAGTTTAATGAGTAATTTGATAAGGTTTGTTTTTGTTTTGTTTTTTACTGTAGCCGCCGGCTATGAATCTTTTGCGCAGGTACGAAATAACCTTCAGCCCAGCCAAAGAGTATCCCCTGAAAACAAGGGAAAAAAAGGCGCTATGGGTAAAAAGCTGGAAGCTGCCCGCCAAAATTTCATCAATAGACAGCTTAGTCTTACCGATAACGAATCGACCAAGTTTTGGCCCATTTATAACCAGTATCAGCAGGAACTAACCGCAGTACGCATCCTGAAACGCCTTAATAACTCAAGCACGGCTGCCAATGGTACCGAGCAAATTGATAAAGAGATTTATTACGAAAGCCAGCTGGTAGCCATCCGCAAAAGGTATAAGGATGCTTTCCTCAAAATACTCCCTCCCGAAAAAGTAAGCGAGCTTTACAAAAGCGAACGCGAATTTAACGATGAACTCATCAAACGCCTCAGCGAAAGCAGCGAAAGAGCAGGGAACTAAGTTAGTTTTGAATTATTGAATTAGTGATTTATTGAATTTTGGAATCGTTGATTTAATTCGTGAATTATTAATTAGAATGCCGATTTTTGCAAAGCATAAAAAAGGCTGTCATGCTGAGCCTGTTTAAACAACACCGTCATTGCGAGGTACGAAGCAATCTTTAAGTATTACATAGCGGATTTGCATAACTGCTTTGCGTCTGTAAAGATTGCTTCGTACCTCGCAATGACGTGTTTCATTTATTATTCGCTAATTCACTAACTCTCAAATTCACTAATCCACAATTCCCTCACTAATTCACTAATTCACCCACTCACTAATTACCATCCATGCCTACCCTACGACAACTCTTTTTGGCTAATAACGCGCAAACCACCAATTTTCCTTTATTGCTGGAATTTGAACGTGCCGAGGGTATTTATATGTACGATGCCGGCGGTAAAGCTTTTATAGACCTGATCTCGGGTATTGGGGTGAGCAGTTTGGGGCATGGCAACCCGCACGTTATTGAAGCCGTAAAGCAACAGGTTGATAAATACATGCACCTGATGGTATACGGCGAGTTTGTGCAAACCCCGCAGGTACGCTTTGCCGAAAAGCTGATATCCATACTGCCCGATAATCTGCAATCGGTATATTTTACCAACTCGGGTGCCGAGGCTGTTGAAGGGGCCTTAAAACTGGCCAAACGCTTTACCGGCAGGCAGCAGATCTTGGCTTGCCAAAACTCGTACCACGGCAGTACGCATGGTGCGTTAAGCGTAATGGGGAATGAGGAATTTAAGCAGGCTTACCGTCCGCTATTGCCGGGTGTAGGTTTTATCCGGTTTAATAATGTTGATGATCTCGAACTGATCACCGAACAAACCGCCGCCATTATCATAGAAACCATCCAGGGTGAAGCCGGTATCCGTGTACCCGATGCAGCCTATCTGCAGGCCTTGCGCGCCCGCTGTAATGAAACAGGCACATTGCTTATTTTGGATGAGATACAGGCCGCCTTTGGCCGTACCGGCAAGCTGTTCGCGTTTGAACATTTTGGAATAGTGCCCGATATATTGTTGCTTGCCAAAGCACTTGGCGGGGGTATGCCTATTGGTGCTTTTATTTCATCGACCTCAATTATGGATTCGCTGAAAGATAACCCCATCCTGGGTCATATCACCACTTTCGGTGGTCACCCGGTTTGTTGTGCAGCGGGATTGGCGGCGCTGGAAGTATTGCTGAACGAGGATCTGCCATCCGGCGTAGCCGAAAAAGAAGCCCTTTTCCGTAAACTGTTGGTTCACCCTGCCATCAAAGAAGTGCGCGGCAAAGGCCTTATGCTTGCCGTTGAACTGGACAGCTTCGACCTGAATAAAAAAATAATTGACCGCTGTATTGAAAACGGCGTAATAACCGACTGGTTTCTGCACTGCAGCAACTCCATGCGCCTTGCCCCTCCCCTCATCATAAAACCCCACGAAATAGAAAAAGCCTGCGCGGTTATCATTGAGGCTATTAATTTTTATACAAGCTGATATATCAGGCTAAGGTCAAAACATCCCCGATAATGCGGCAGATAGCGCATGTAAAACAATCGTCTATATTTTAAGCCCCATCGGGGCAACGTGTTTATAGCTAAAACGTAGCTTTCGATGGCTCCGTAGGTGCCTCCTTATTTAACAGGAAGCTCCTATGGAGCTAATCATTACATACAATATCTATAAACACGAAACTCCTATGGAGTTAGTAAATCCGTTTATTCTCTATATTTGATAAGGGGCTATAACTCCGCCATAGCATCAATACAAGCATTCCCGCCTTTTTTGATTATATTTGAAATGATGCGATTATCCCAAATATCGTAGCAAATCTTCCGCCGCTGATCCTTAAAGCAAAACCCTTTAAAAATCATCAAGTATTAATTATTCCTGTGCTTTTCTGAGTAACATTTAAGTTACCATATTAAATAATACCTCATAAATTTTAGTTTGAGTTAAACTGGTATGGTTTGTGCATTTATTAGATAACTATCAAAAAATGCGCTTAAAATAACTGGAATAGGAGAAATAAGCACACAAATGCACTTTTTTATAGTCACCTGTTAAACAATAAGCAAAAAGCTGTTGTTTAATTTTTACAACTACAGGTTTTAAAAATTCTATCTACATATGAAAATAGCATATATATCAACTTATCCACCTCGCGAATGCGGCTTAGCTACATTTAATCAAAATTTGATGCGTGCCATTAACGCCAATTTCCCCGAACGTCGTTCGTTAGGACAAGGCGGCTTTGTGGTTGCGTTAAACGATTCGGAAAGTATACAGGAATATGAATACCCCGAGGAGGTTAAATATGTTATCCGCCAAAATCATCAAAAGGATTACATCCGTGCGGCCAACTACATAAACACCAGCAGCGCCGATGTATGTATCATGGAGCATGAGTTTGGCATTTATGGCGGCGAAAGCGGTATTTATATCCTGCCGCTGATAAACCGTTTGGAGAAACCGCTGATATCTATACTGCATACCATATTAAAAGATCCCAGCTACGTACAGCGCATCATCATCCGTGAAATTGCCGAGCAATCGTCAAAAATAATTGTGATGAGTAAGCGGGCCGTGGAGTTTTTAACTACCATTTATGAAATTCCGGCCGAGAAGATCCAGATCATTGAGCATGGCGTGCCGGATGTGGAAGCACCTGAGGAAAACCCGGTAAAAAACCTATCGGCATTTAAAAACCACCGTGTATTATTAACATTTGGTTTAATAAGCCGCAACAAGGGGCTGGAAACCGTAGTTAGAGCGCTACCCAAAATAGTTGAAAAACACCCCGATGTTATGTATGTGATATTGGGTAACACGCATCCGGGGGTAATAAAAAACTCGGGCGAGGAATACCGCGATCATTTAAAAACGCTGGCAAACCAGCTGGGTGTATCAAAAAACCTGGCTTTCATCAATAAATTTGTAACCGAAGAAGAGCTGGTAAATTACCTTACCGCCTGCGAAATTTACGTAACACCTTACCTGAACGAAGCGCAGATAACCAGCGGTACATTATCATACGCCGTAGGCGCCGGTGCCGCTGTGGTATCAACCCCTTACTGGCATGCTACCGAGCTTTTGGCCGATAAACGTGGGCGTCTTTTTGATTTTAAAAATAACGAGGCGCTGGCCGATATTACAATTGAACTGCTTGACCAGGACCGTGTTTTAAACGAACTAAAAGAAAACGCCTATGAATATGGCCTGCACCTGCGCTGGCCTGTTACCGGTGCCGAATTTATTAAGGTTGCACAAGAGTCGATAGCTACGTTTGACTTTAGCGACAAGATATTAAAGAACAGCATTGTTGACCCCGAAATACTACCCAAGTTTAGCCTTACCCACGTACTGCGCCTAACCGATGATACCGGGATTGTTCAGCATGCCAAGTACGGCATCCCTAATTTAAAGGAGGGGTATTGTTTGGACGATAACGCCCGCGCGCTTATCATGGCGCTTATGGCCTATCAGCGCAGCGGTAGCAAGGAAGCATTTGAATTGCTGCCCATCTACCTGAGCTATATCCATTATATGCAAACCGATGATGGTAATTTCCGCAATTTCTTGAGTTTCGACAGAAGGTATCTTGATGAGGTTGGTTCTGAAGATTCATTTGGCCGTACCATTTGGTCGTTAGGGCATTTAATTGGTTGTGCTGCCAGCAACTCTTACCGGGAGTTTGCGCTGGAGATTTTCCATAAATCGGTACCGCATTTTACAGCTCTCACCCATTTAAGGGGGATAGGCAATACCATTATTGGTATCAGTTTGTATCTGCAGGCTATCCCGACAGATGAAGGCATGATCAAACTATTGAACGATTTAACCAAGCCGCTGATTGATGCTTTCGAAAAAAACCAATCTGACGACTGGCAATGGTTTGAAGAAAAAATGACCTATGATAATGCCATACTTCCGTTAGCGTTGCTCCACTCGTGCGAGATCACCGGTAACGAGGATGCCAAAAGGATTGCCTTAGCCAGCATGGCGTTTTTAGATAAGCTAACACTGGCGAACGGTTATTTAAGTCCGGTTGGTAATGATGGCTGGTATTACCGTGGTGGTACCTTCCCAACGTTTGATCAGCAGGCTATTGAAACTATGGCGATGGTACTGATGCATTTCCAGGCTTACCAGATTTTCCGTGTGCCGCAATATATTGAAAAAATGTTCCTGAGCTATAAATGGTTCCTGGGCGAAAACACACTGCGTGCGCCGTTGTATGATCACGAAACCAAGGGCTGCTGCGATGGCTTGCTGCCAAGCGGCATAAACCGTAATCAGGGCGCCGAAAGCACGCTGGCATACCTAATATCGCACTTAACGGTACTTAAAGCCTTTGAGTTGGAATACGAGTACAACAAATACGGCCAAAAACTGGAAGTATGTTAAATGAATGTGCAGATATGCAGATTTCAGATGTGCAGATTAGAAAATTTGGACATTAACAAATCTTTAAATCAATTATTTGCATATCTGCACATCTGAAATCTGAAATTTGAATCTGCACATCAAAAACATGAAGGTAGCTGTATTAGCTCCTGTTGCCTGGCGCACACCGCCCAGGCATTACGGACCGTGGGAACAAATTGCATCAAACATTGCCGAAGGCCTCCTAAAACTGGGTGCCGAAGTAACCCTTTTCGCTACCGGCGATTCCATTACCGCTGGCAAACTGGAGGCTGTTTGCGCAACCGGTTATGAAGAAGACCGCAACCAGGATGCCAAAGTGCTGGAATGCCTGCACATCAGCAATCTGATGGAAAAGGCCAGTGAGTTTGATATTATCCACAACAACTTTGATTTTTTGCCGCTTACCTATAGCGGGCTCATAAAAACACCGGTGATAACAACCATCCACGGTTTTTCGTCGCCGCGGATTGTGCCGGTTTATAAGAAGTACAATGGCATTGGTCATTATGTATCCATTAGTAATTCCGACCGCAGCCCGGAGCTTGATTACCTGGCCACGGTTTACAACGGGTTGGATACGCGTGATTTTACCTTCTACGAAACACCGCAGGATTACCTGTTATATTTCGGCCGCATCCACCCGGATAAGGGAACAGCCGAAGCCATCGAGATAGCTAAAAAAAGCAAACGAAAACTACTGATAGCCGGTATTATTCAGGATGAAAATTATTACCGCGAAAAGGTTGAACCCCACCTTGGTGATCAAATTCAATACACAGGCCACGCCGGTCCCGATAAGCGGAAGGAGCTTTTGGGTAATGCTTATGCCCTGCTGCACCCCATAAGTTTTAATGAACCCTTTGGCATGAGCGTAGCCGAAGCCATGCTTTGCGGCACCCCGGTAATTGCCTTCAACAAAGGATCGATGCCCGAGCTGATAAAAGATGCCCAAACCGGCTTCCTGGTTAATACCGTTGATGAAGCCGTGAATGCTGTTGGCAGGTTAAATGAGATCAACAGGATAGATTGCTATAACTGGGCAAGCTCGCAGTTTTCCTGCGATAAAATGGTTGGAGATTATTTTGAATTGTATAAACAGATTTTGGGGTAATACACTTTTCTTGTCATTCTGAACGGAGTGAAGAATCTGTTAATCGGCAAGCACATCGGCAATTAGATTCTTCACTCCGTTCAGAATGACAAATTTAAAGAACTACTCCCGCGAGGTTAGCGCAGCGTAACTCGTGGGTAACTTGGTTAAAGCCTTTGGCTTACATTCAGCTGAAAGCTGACACCATGCGCCCCACGAGCTGAAAGCTCGCGGTAGTAGTGTTACTGCTTTTCGCTTTAAGTTCCCTACTCGCTTTTATCTTCCTTTAACTTATCCAGTAACTCCTGTAAACCAACTTCGGCAAAGGCGGTTGATGAATCGGATACGCCGTAAGGGATGATCAATTTTTCGTTGTGTACTATGGCACCGCAGGAGTATAGCACATTGGGTACGTACCCTTCGCGCTCATCGCTGTTAGGAATTAATAAAGGCTCTTTAAGCCTGCCAATCTCTACAGCAGGATCATCCAGCTTTAGCAAACTTGCGCCCAGTACATAGCGGCGCATTGGGCCAACACCGTGGGTAATTACTATCCAGCCGTCCTTGGTTTCAATTGGCGAACCGCAATTACCTATCTGGATGAATTCCCAGCTAAATTTTGGCTGTTGCAGCAGGATGGGTTTTTCCCAGATGTTTATTTTATCGGCATACATAATGTAGTTGTTGCAGCCGTCTATACGTGATATCATTACAAACTTGCCGTTCACCTTACGGGGGAATAGGGCAAGGTTTTTATTTTGCGCCCCGGCACCATACAGGGGCATTATCTTAAAATTATAAAAATCGTTGGTTTGCAGCAGTTTTGGCATAATGAGCGAGCCATCATAGGCCGTGTAGGTAGCGTAATAAACCTTGCTGCCATCCTCATTGGTAAAATGTACAAAACGGGCATCTTCAATACCTTTGCGTTCATACTCGGAGATGGGGAATATTACCCTGTCGGAGATATCAGTATCCAACGAAAAAACAATTTCATAGTAGGAATCAGCCAGCCAAAGAACCTTGTCGTATTCCAGGCGCTTCATATCGCTTTCCTGCAATTTTTGCGAATCGAGGATGATGCGGCGCAGGTTGGCGTACTCAAAATGATGGTCGAGCTTTGATTCCAGCTCGCTTATCACATCTATATTAATTTGTGTTATAGCAGCTTTTTCAAAGAAAAGCTTCTTGTTATAAACGGCATTCCGCACAATTTCGGCTTCGTCTATATAGCTTCCGGCAGGTAAAATGGTGATGTTATTGTCCTTGTCAATTAATCCGCGGCGGAAAGTAATGGAAGAGATGTGCCCCTCGCCCACTGCCCTAAAGCTGATAATTACCCGGCGCTGCCCGTCTTCCAGTTCGGTTTGATCAGGGTCTTCAACTATAGATGGATTAAAGAACGCTGCCGATTCGATTGAATATTCATGTGTAAAATAGGAACCTATGAGCAGCTTGCGATAAATGGTAATTGTATCATAATCAATATTTAACTCCTCAAAAAGTGGTTTTAATTTACTGCAATGCCTGTTTAATACGCGGGTAATATTACGATGCCTTTTGGAGTACTCCTGCAATAGCGGCGATACGATGCCAAAAGCAACATCTTCGCTAATGCCCATTACCCGTTCAAGAACTTCCTTGGCGCGGTCGTTCCCATTAAAAAAGAATCTGGCGATAACACGTTTCGGATCGGGGTTTACTCTTATGGGTTTTCGTTCAATGGAAAGTCTCATATATGAAAGATAGCATTTACTTTGTAACAGTGATGATCTTAAATTGATTTAGCTATTTTGAGATTTTCGGAAATCGGGAGTAAAGATTTTTGGAGTAAGGAGCAAAGACTTTTTGGAGAGTTAAGACTTTTGGAGCAAGGCCTCTCGGACATGAGATGGAATTATCATCACTGATAATAATTCGTCAGCAGAATAAATCCCTTATCTAAAAGTCCTTGCTCCAAAAATCTTTACTCCTTCATCCAAAAGTCCTTCATCCCAAAATCCTTGTTCCTTACTCTCCAAATCCTTGTTCCAAAGTCCTTGAAATCTCGTAAATTGCAGGCGTATGAATGTATTAATTGTTGAAGACGAAAAGGGTTTGGCCCTTGAGGTTGACGAATTTTTAAGTCATGAAGGTTTTACGGTAGAGCATGCCCGTACCAAAAAATCGGCAGAGGAAAAGATCTTTGTAAACAACTACGATTTTATACTGCTTGACCTTGGCCTGCCCGATGGCGATGGTTTCGACCTGCTGAAAATGTTAAAGGGTATTAAAGACCGCCAGGATGCCGTTATCATCCTCACTGCCCGCGGCGCCGTTGATGATCGTGTGTTGGGCCTTGAGCAAGGTGCCGATGATTACCTGGCAAAACCATTTTCATTAAATGAGCTGCTGGCGCGAATGCACGCCATTACCCGCCGTAAGCACCGTCTGGAAAGCAATGATATTAATATAAAAGGACTGAAGGTAAACATCCAAAACCGTACGGTGATGTTTAATGACGAGCGCATTAACCTCACCAAAAAGGAGTTTGAAATTTTCAACTACCTGGTGCTCAATAAAAACAGGGTAATATCGCGCACCAATCTAACCGAGCATGTTTGGGGCGATGTACTGGAAATAAACAGCGACTCGAACTTTGTGGATGTGCACGTTAAAAACCTGCGCAAAAAACTTTCACAATACATCCCTATTGATTGGTTTGAAACCGTTAGGAGCATCGGCTACCGCATAAATATTTAACAGCAGGTAAATGAAATTACAGGTAAAACTGGCCCTATATAATACCTTAACCAAGGTAGCTATCATTCTGCTTACCGGTTTGCTTATTCTGTTATCTATAGAAAAAATCTCCTATAACCATATTGAACTAAGGCTGGAAGAAGATAAAAAGGAAACGATGAACAGCCTTTCATCAAAAGAGATCAACAGCTTTATAAGTACCAATAAAAAATATACCGATTATAACATTTTAAAAGAGGAATTTATAACTATAACCCCTGTTAAGTTTAATCCGGTAATTACTAAAGATGTAAAATTCAGCACCGAAACCCGCAGTGTTGATACCAATACGCAAACTTACCGTATCCTGTCGCACCGGTTTAATTTTAACGGGCATACCTATATGCTGGAGATTGGCGAAGCCATTGAATCGGTAGAGGAGCTTAAATCCATTATCAAAAAGTTTACGCTGGTTGTACTGATTATAGCGCTGGTGCTTACCCTGGTGAGCGACCTTATATTTACCAAATTTTTGCTGGCCCCTTTTTATAAGATCATTGATCGTAAGCTGATAAAGGTTAACGACCCTATGAATTTCGACTATGAAAAGATAAAAACCACCACCCAGGATTTTGAACTGCTGGACGATAGTATCTCGTCGCTGATGAAAAAGATCTCTAATTTGTTCATCCTCGAAAAGCAGTTTATTGCCAACGTATCGCACGAGTTGCTTACCCCGATATCCATCATCAGCTCGCGGCTGGAGAATATACTGTTACAGGAAGAACTTACTGAAGGCAGCGAAAATAAAATGCACGCCTCGCTGAAAACCCTTAACCGATTAAAATCAATTATTAACAGTTTACTGCTCATATCAAAGGTTGAAAACAACCAATATGATAAAGCCGATGTGGTAATGATTGCGGCCGTTGTTATGGAGATCCAGGAAGAACTGGAAGACCGGATTGAGGAAAAACAACTAATCTTCGCCAATCTTATTAAATACATTTACTCCATACAGGGTAACCGCCCGCTCATGCACACCCTGTTGTTCAACATTATTAATAACTCTATAAAATACAACAACCAGGCGGGTACCATTACCATTAGCGATGAACTTGCTGAAGGCACCTACACACTTATAATTGCCGATACCGGCGCAGGCATGGACCAGCAACAAATTGACAGCGCCTTTAACCGCTTTGAAAAGCTGGATACCGACGAGAAAGAAAGTTATGGTTTGGGGCTGGCTATTGTAAAAAGTATTACCTCGTTTCACAATATCGTTATTAAAATAAGCTCGGTAAAGGGCAGCGGCACCACGGTGAGGCTGATATTTAACACGCAGAATTAAGTTCACCTTATCTTCATGTACAAGGTGTTACTTTACTGTTGTTTTTAATGCGTTAGCTTTATTTTTTTTAAAAAGACTGTTCAGTAATGGGCAGTCTTTTTTTATATCATCTTGTTTCGCTTTACCAGGTAGGTTTTCAGCATTTCGTGGTAACCCCCGTTGATATCCACATCCACCAAATCGATATGGTATTGGGCACATTTAAGCTCCAGCTCATGGCGATATGCTGTTAATAACCGGCGGTAAGTATCGCGCACCTTGCCTGGATGCACCTTTATTTCGGCACCGCTTTCCATATCAACAAAATGGTGCGGGCGGTTATCAAAATTAAAGTCTATTTCTTTTTGCTTATCGCTTACATTAAAAATAATTACCTCGTGCTTGCTGAACTTTAAATGCTGAACCGCCGCAAACAGCGCCTGTAATTTTTCGGGGTTAAGGCTGTTCTCCAGCATATCGCTAAAGATGATCACCATTGATCGCTGGTGAATTTCCTGGGCTATGTGGTGCAGCACCTGGGTTATATTGGTAACCGTATTCACCTTTGGCTGGGCGTACATTTTCTCCAGCTCGGCATATAAATGAAATAAATGCGTGGTGGTGGATTTTGCCGGACTCAGCCAATCTATCTTATCCGAAAACAAGCATAGGCCAAAAGCATCGCGCTGTTTTTTAAACAGGTGCATTAACGAGGCAATCGCATAAACCGAAAACTGCAGTTTGCTCATCCCTTTCTCCGGGAAGTTCATGGACGATGAGGTATCCAGCAATAAATAACAGCGCAGGTTGGTTTCTTCCTCAAACTGTTTTACAAAAAGCTTATCTGTGCGGGCCAACAATTTCCAGTCGATATTTTTTACCGATTCGCCATTGTTATACAGGCGGTGTTCGGCAAACTCTACCGAGAAGCCGTGGAACGGGCTTTGGTGCAGGCCGGTAATAAAACCCTCAACCACCTGCCGGGCCAGCAGCTCGAGGTTGGCCAGTTGCCTAACCTGCTGATCGTCGTTTAACTTGGGCATAAGGCTAATATAGGGCATAAAAAAAGCGTTGCAAAATTGCAACGCTTTTTAATTTAAATATGGTGGATTAAGCTATTGATAAACTTAATTTGTGCCGAAGCGATTAGGCTAATTGCTTAGCTAATTTATCAACTAATACTGATTTTGGAACCGCGCCGATTTGTTTATCTACAATTTCGCCATTTTTAAAGAACAATAAAGCAGGAATATTGCGGATACCGAATTTCATTGAAATACCGGGATTGTTATCGACATTAACTTTACCAACAACAGCTTTGCCTTCGTATTCTTTTGCAATGTCTTCAACAACCGGACCTACCATTCTACAGGGACCACACCATTCTGCCCAAAAGTCAATAAGTACGGGTTTGTCTGATTTCAGGACAAGTTCGTCAAAGTTTGCATCAGTTATTTCTAAAGCCATGATTTTTATTTTTTAAATTTTGTTGTACAAATATATACTATTCAAATTGCTTGCCACAAATGCCGCCTGACAATGTGACAATTATATTAATATAACTTTTCCACTTAACATTTGCGTGACTGTAGGTTGTTAACAAAGGGTTACCTTTTATTATTCCTGATATTAATGAATATAAATTATAAGGCTATGTTAATTCCTTTTGTACTATTACTAATGCTGTTTACAGCACCTGTTGTTCAGGCAATTTTTTCGGCAAAACGGATAAATAATTCTTGCTCTTTGTCGTTAGCGCTTTTAGCATTTCTTTGTTTTCTTTTAGGATTAGTATTATCTGTGACTGCTGTAATAGTTTTCATGATGTTGCTGCCCTCCGATATAAAATGTGCTACCGGTTGTATTGGTGTGGCGCCTCTTGGTTTTATGATAACTATTATAACCACTCCGATCATATATTTCGTTTACAGATCCAAATACCGGATAAAACAAAAAAATGACCAGCAGTTACTCACTCCCGGTCATTAATTGATTGTGTTAATTACTTATGCCCCCTTTAAAGTAGCCATACCGCCATCGGCAATTATTTCGGCACCTAATATAAAGGTGGAGTCATCTGATGCCAGGAAAGCCACTGTTTTAGCAATCTCTTCTGAGCGACCGAAACGGCCAACCGGGATCTGTTGTATCAATCCGGCACCCATGCCTGCTAATTGTTCTTCGGTTAAACCTAATTTATCGCTGGTATGCAATGGCGTTACAACCGGACCGGGACTTACAGAGTTTACCCTGATCCGTCTTGATAATAACTCGGCCGATAGGTTTTTGCCTAAGGAAAGCAAAGCCGCTTTACTTGCTGCATAAACGCTTGCGCCACCCATACCAACGTGTGCGTTGATAGATGTGTTTAAAATAACCGAGCCGCCATCATTAACCAATGGCAACAGGCTTTGCAAACTAAAGTAAGCGCCTTTAAAGTTAATGTTCATGATATCATCAAACATTTCTTCAGTCATCTGATCGGCCGAGTTAAACTGCCCTACACCGGCGTTTACAAAAATGATGTCGATGTTTTCGGTTATGGCTTTTACTTTGTCGCCCAGTTGTTTTACCTGGTTAACGTCGGCGCTATCGGCAATTACGCCTTTGGCGTTGTCGCCAAGTAAAGCAACGGCTTCATTAACCGATTTTTCGTTTCTGCCGGTGATGATCACTTGTGCACCTTGTGCAATGAACTCCTGTGCTGTGGCCAGGCCTATACCACTGTTACCGCCTGTTATTACTGCTGTTTTTCCTGCTAACTTTTTCATTATCTTTGTTTTGATAGATCAAATGTACATCGGTTTTTATCGTTCCACAAGAATGCACCATTTAGTATGGAACGTACTTTTTGGTAGGTTATGAGCCGTTTTGATTTAAACCCGGTTTCACTTTTTAATTATGACAAAACAAAGACATCCGGAATTTACCTGCGCTATGGAAGCGGCCCTGAGTGTGATAAGCGGCAAGTGGAAGTTAAAGATCCTGAACCAGTTACTAACCGGATCAAAGCGCTACAGCGAGATAAACCGCAACATTGCCGGCATGACCGAAAAGATGCTTTCGCAGCAAATACGCGAGCTGGAAGAAGATAAAATAGTAACGCGCAAAATATATCCCGAGGTACCGCCAAGGGTTGAATATTCCCTGACCGACCTGGGGAAAGAGCTATCATCCATCTTTTACACACTTGAAGTTTGGGGCAGCCACTTCATGACCACCACCAACGCCAACGGCGAAATTATACAGCCCGATTACACCTGCTATACTTTGGTACAGGACGAAGTAAAGGTGGAGAAGGAAGTGATATAGCTATTTACGATATTGAGAGAGACAGTAACAATCGTCCCAAAACAAACTTTGTCATTGCGAGCGTAGCGCGGCAATCTCATCATGCTATTCCACCACGCCAAGTGTGCTACCTATCCTGTGAGATTGCTTCGTACCTCGCAATGACATAACTTTATACAAGGCAAGACCTCGCGATAACATCGCTTAATATGCATAGCAAAACGTCATATCTAATTCAAAACAGGCTGACTATTAGTCAGGTTAAAGATGCCGGCCATGAGGTCGTCGCTGGGGTTTACCTTGAAGGTTTTTGAGGCCAGTTCAACCAGCATAACTTCTTCCCTGTCCTTTATCTGGAAACGCAGCTTACAGTTCTTTACCGGGTATTTCTGGTTGTTTTCGTTGATGATGTGCTGAATACCATCTAACAGCTGACTGTTAAGCATGTTGATATCAATGCACACCGTTAATGATTTGGTATGCTTATCCCGCATTTCAGATAGCAGGTCCATCACCAGGATGCGCAGGTCCCAGTTATCCTTCTGGCGAAATTTCTCTTCAATATTGCCTTTCAGGTGCAGGAAATAGCCCTCCATCATGAGGTTACGGAATTTCACATAGTCGTCGCCAAACAAGGCAAACTCGTACGATTCATTATAATCCTCCAAAACAAAGGTACCGAAGGGCTTACCGGTTTTAGTCATTTTATGCTGCACGCTGGATACCAGGCCGCCTATCCGTATTTCGCCGCGCTTACGCAACTCATTGAAAGCACCCATAATATCTTCGCCCCCCTCGCCCGAGCGCGCTTTCTGCATCAGTTTAAGATCGCTGATGCTGCTGTTGCAAAACCTTTCCAGCTCTACCTTATAATTGTCAAGCGGGTGCCCGGTTAAATAAATTCCGATAACAGTTTTTTCGTATTTCAACTTTTCAATTAGCGGCCACTCCTCGGTTTCGGGCATAGCGGGCTCAGGTACATAGGATGCCACCGAACCACCAAATAACGACGATTGGGAACTGCTTTGCACATTCTGATAATCGTTGGCATATTTTATCAGGCGTTCAACACCTGTTAAGGTACCGGTATCTGTTTTTGCAAAAAACTGCGCTCTGGCATAGCCAAACTCATCAAAGCCGCCACCCTGCACCAGGTTTTCGTAAGCCTTGCGGTTTACACTGCGCGTGTTTGACCGGCGGGCAAAATCATATACCGATAAATACGGACCATTGGCAATCCGTTCTTCAATAATACTTTCCACTGCTTTATCGCCAACGCCTTTAACGCCGGTTAAACCAAAGCGCACCTGGCCTTTTCTATTAACCGCAAATGACAGGTCAGACTCATTAATATCCGGTCCTAATACCTCAACCCCCATCCTGCGGCATTCCTCCATAAAAAAGGTGATCTTTTCCATGTTGTTCTGGTTATTTAAAACCGCCGCCATGTACTCCGATGGGAAATGCGCCTTTAAATAAGCTGTTTGGTAGGCCACAAAGGCGTAACAGGTAGAGTGCGATTTATTGAACGCGTACTGCGCAAATGCCTTCCAGTCCGTCCATATTTTGGTGAGTTTATCTTTGGGGTGCCCCTTGGCCATAGCCCCATCCATAAACTGCGATTCCATTTTGTTAAGTACCTCAATTTGCTTTTTACCCATCGCCTTACGCAAAACGTCGGCATCACCTTTACTAAAGCCAGCCAGCTTTTGCGATAAAAGCATCACCTGCTCCTGGTATACGGTAATACCATAGGTTTCGCCCAGGTACTCTTCCATATCGGCCAAATCAAACACAATAGGTTCGCGGCCATGCTTACGGCTGATGAAATTGGGGATATACTCTATCGGGCCCGGCCGGTACAGTGCGTTCATGGCAATTAAATCCTCAAACTTATCGGGCTTAAGCTCACGCAGGTACATTTGCATACCATCACTTTCAAACTGGAAGGTACCGTTGGTATCGCCGCGCTGGTAAAGCTCATAAGTTTCCTTATCATCAAGCGGGATATAATCAATATCTATATGGATGCCGTGATTTTGCTTGATCATGCGCAGGGCATCCTTTAAAATGGTAAGGGTTTTAAGGCCCAAAAAGTCCATCTTAATAACGCCCGCATCTTCAATCACACGTCCATCGTACTGGGTAACCAGCAGGTCGGAGTCTTTTGCTACCGCGACCGGAACAATATCGGTAAGGTCATAAGGGGCAATAATGATACCCGCAGCGTGCACACCCGTGTTACGTACCGAGCCCTCTAACTTTGAGGCTTCTTTTAAAACCTGTGATCGAAGGTCGTTGCCGTCAAGTATCGCCTTTAGCTCCGGTACCTGTTCAATGGCCTCCCGCAAAGTGATGCCCAAAGTATCGGGCACCAACTTTTTAATTAAGTTCATTTCAGATAGCGGCATATCCAGCACCCGGCCCACATCCTGGATGCTGGTACGGGCAGCCATTGAGCCATAGGTAATAATTTGCGCTACCTGGTTTTTACCATATTTTTCAACCACATAGTCAATAACTTTCTGCCGGCCTGCATCATCAAAATCCGTATCAATATCGGGCATCGATTTACGATCGGGGTTAAGGAAACGCTCAAACAGGAGGTTGTACTTCATGGGGTCGATATTGGTGATCCCGGTACAATAGGCCACCACTGATCCCGCTGCCGAACCACGACCCGGGCCGATAAACACCCCTATGTCGCGCCCATGCTTTATAAAATCGGCCACAATTAAAAAGTAACCGGCAAACCCCATGGTACGGATGGTGAAAAGCTCGAAGTTAATGCGCTCCTCTACCTCCGGCGATATATCAATATAACGCTCTTTAGCGCCCGTGAATGTTAAATGTTTTAAATACTCCCACTGGTTAAGCGTATCGGCATCGGCAGTGGTATGGATATTAAATTCGGGCGGAATAACGAAGTTGGGCAGCAGGATATCGCGCTTTAGCTTCAGCACCTCTACCTTGTCAACAATTTCGTTGGTATTATCCAAGGATTCGGGCAGGTCATTAAACAGCTTGCCCATTTCGGCCTGCGTTTTAAAGTAAAACTGATCGTTGGGGAAACCAAAGCGATAACCGCGGCCACCTTCCTCATCGGTAGCTATAGGCGTGCTTTGCATATCGCCCGTGTTTACGCACAGCAAAATATCATGCGCATTTGAGTCCTGCTGATCTACATAGTGCGAATCATTGGAGCAAATTATCTTTACGTTATACTTTTTAGCGTACTCCAGCAATACCTTGTTCACCGTATTTTGGTCGGGAATGTCGTGGCGTTGCAGCTCTATATAAAAATCTTCGCCAAAAAGATCAAGCCACCATTTAAATTCTGTTTCGGCCGCTTCAGGGGTATCCCTTAAAATAGCCTGCGGTACCGATGCACCAATGCAGCAGGTAGTGGCAATAATTCCTTTATGGTATTTTAGTATCAGTTCTTTATCAATACGGGGCCATTTGCTGTACAGGCCTTCCATGTAACCCAACGAGCATAGCTTAACCAGATTTTTATAGCCTTCGGGGTTTTTGGCCAGCATCAGCTGGTGACGCCTAACGTCCTTTTTCTCCTTGGTAAATGCTTTTTTATGTCTATCCTCTACCACATAAAATTCGCAGCCTACAATGGGTTTTACGTTGTGTTTACCGGCTTCGGCCACAAACTTAAATACACCAAACATATTACCATGATCGGTTATGGCCAGGGCCTTCATGCCATCGGCGGCGGCCTTTTTATATAGCTTTGATATATCGGCTGCACCGTCAAGTAAGGAGAACTGGGTATGTACGTGTAGGTGAGAAAAATCTGGCATAGTTAAATCCGTTTCAACAAAATCTGTAGAAATACAAAGTTATTAAAAAACAAGTTCGCCGTATTGAGTGTTGAAAAACAAAATGCTGTCGGCCCCACCCAAACCCTCCCCAAAGGAGAGGGCTTTAAGAATTTTTAAATTTTCCTTTCAGGGAGAAATATAGCCGGGGATGGCTTATTATTTGTTTATATTCAGTGCATCTGCTTTTACCTTTGAAAAACTAATACAATTGAAAAAAATTATACGAATAACTCTCAAAACAATACTCTGGATACTGGTAAGTGTCGTTTTACTGATTGTTCTTGTAGTAATTTTAATACAAGTGCCCGCTGTGCAAAATTTTGCTAAGGATAAAGCCGTAACTTTTTTACAGGGAAAAATACATACCAAAGTGCAAATTGGCCACATTAGCTTGGGCCTGCCCAAGCTGCTGGTTTTAGAGAATGTGTATTTTGAAGATCAGAAAAAAGACACGCTTATTGCCGGCGATAAATTAAAGGTTGATATCAGCTTGTTTAAGCTGCTGCACAACCAGGTTGAGATTAACGAGATCAACCTGCAGGGGATTACCGCTAACGTAACCCGCGGAGCCGACAGCGCCTTTAACTTCGATTATATTATGAAAGCCTTTGCGGGCGAGCAGAAGAAAGAAGTAAAGCCTACGGATACCACATCTACCATGAAGTTTTCTGTTGATAAAATAAATCTCGACAGGATAAATATAAAATACAAGGATGCCATAAGCGGCAACGACGTAAAGTTTTTGCTGGGCCATTTTGATACCCGCATTAAGGATTTTGATATGGATAAAATGAAATTTACCATACCCAAGATCACACTTACCGGTGTTAATGCCGTTGTCATACAATCGCCAAGCGGACCACCGCCGCCTGATACCGCCACCGCACCATTGAATATGGACCTTAAACTGGGCATAATTGATATCTCCAAAATAAAGGTGGATTACCGCAGCCCGGATATGAAGGCCAACGTAGACCTGAATAAGCTGTTGGTAGAGATGGACAAGATTGACCTGAAACACCAAAACATAGGCATCAAAAATATCGAACTGAATGATACCAAAGCGGGCATAAGCCTGGCCAAACCAAAAACGGTTGTTAAGGCGATAGAGAAAACCGCTAAAAAACTGGATACGCTGGTGGCATCGCCGCAATCATCAAAATGGCGGCTGAGCCTGGGTAAGGTGAGCTTTAGCAACGATAATGTGAAGTTTGATAACGAGGCGCAAAAGGCAATAGCAAAGGGGCTTGATTTTGGCCACATGGATCTGCGCAGCCTTAATGCCGAAGCTGAGAACATCTCCTACTCGCCAGATACTATTTCCGGTAAGATCAACTCTTTCTCCTTCACCGAAAAAAGTGGTTTGAAGATCAATAAATTCCATACCGCCTTCTTTTACGGACCAACCAGCGCGTACATGAACGATCTGTTGTTGGAAACACCGCAAACTACACTGCAAAAATCGGTACAGGTGAGGTACCCGTCTATAGCGGCTATCAGCAAAAATATTGGTTCGCTGGGTATCAATGCCAATTTAGACGGCAGTAAACTGGGCCTTAAAGATGTATTGCTGCTGATGCCAACCATGGCAACTATAGAGCCATTTAAATCATCGCCAAATACGGTATTTAAAATAAACGGCAAGGTGAGCGGACAGGTGAACAACCTCGATATCCCTAACCTGGAAGTTACGGGCTTAAGCAGTACCCACATTAAGGCATCGGCTAAAATGAAGGGTTTGCCTGATGTTAATAAGGCCTACTTCGACGTTAATATTATCGATTTTAATACCAGTCGCGCCGATATTGCCAAACTTGCGCCAGCCGGCAGCATCCCGCCAAATGTAAGCATCCCCGAAAAAATGAACCTGAAGGGTAATTTTAAAGGCGGCATGAATACGTTTAACACCAAGATGAATCTGCGTTCAAGCTATGGTGCTGTTGACCTTGTAGCTACCATGAAAAACATGCAGAACAAGGCTAAAGCCGCCTATACTGCCAGTATAAAAGCCAACGACCTTAATGTGGGCGCTTTAACCAAGCAGCCGCAAATGGTGGGTAAAATTACCATGAGCGCCAATTTAAAAGGTGTAAGCATCGACCCTAAAAAGGCAAGTATTGCTTTTAACGGTAACGTAGCTAAAGCCTATGTAAAAGGTTACACGTACCAAAACCTGGTAATGAAGGGCACCTCCAGCAATGGCGCCTATACTGCCGTTGCCCGCATGAAAGACCCTAACATCAACTTCGGGCTGGATGCTAAGGCTAATCTGACTAAAAAATATCCATCGGTGAATGCAACCTTAACTGTTGATAGCATCAACCTTAAAAATTTAAATTTTGTTAAGGATGATATGCGCTTTCACGGTAAAATAGTAGCCGATGTACCAACTGCCGATCCCGATTATTTGAACGCCAACATTCAGGCTACTGATCTGCTGGTGGTAAACAAGGGGCAACGTATTCAATTGGATACGGTAAGTCTTATCTCCACCGCCAATGCCGATAGCAGCACGCTGCGCTTAAAAACCCCAATCATGAATGCACACATGGCTGGCAAGTATAAGCTTACCCAAATTGGCGATGCCATGCAGGATGTGATCAACAAATATTTCAATACGGCTATAGCGGGAGGACAAATTGCAAGTCAAAAGTCAAAAGTCAAAAGTCAAAAAAATACAAAACTGGCAACTCGCAATGCAAAACCAGCAACTAAATACTCGCCGCAGCAATTTACGTTTGATGCTAAGCTGGTTAAAACGCCATTACTTACACAGTTTGCACCAGATCTTAAAACGCTCGACCCTGTATTGCTGAACGGCAGCTTTAACAGCGAAACCGGCGAACTGATAGTTAAAGGCTCCATCCCGAAAGTGGTTTATGGCACCAACGTGGTTAATCGCGCGGCGCTTAATATTAATACCGGCAACAACGCGCTTAACTACGGCTTTACTGTAGATGAGGTAAAAGTTGGTTCGTCTGTTGATCTGTTGTACACCAGCATCTCGGGCAGTGCACAAAACAATAAGTTAAATGTGAGCCTGCAGGTAAGGGATGCCGCTAAAAAAGAACGCTACCGGGTTGCCGGCGTGTTTAGCGTTATGCCAAATCAATACCAATTCAGCTTTGTACAGGATGGCCTGCTGCTTGACTATACGCCCTGGGCGGTTAATGCCGATAACTTCCTGCAATACGGCCCTAAAGGAATTTTGGCCCATAACTTTACCATTAGCAACAGCAACCAGATCCTGAGTGTTAACAGCGATTCGCAGGAGTTTAACTCGCCCATTACGGTTAAGTTTAACAACTTCCATATTGAAACGCTCACAAAAATGGCCAAGCAGGATTCCCTGCAGGTGGGTGGTACCATTAATGGCGACGCGCATGTAAGCAACTTCCAAAAGTCGCCGCTGTTTACGGCCGCTATAAACGTTAACGATTTTAATTTTAAAGGCGATACCGTTGGTAACATCGCCCTTAAAGTAAATAACCAAACCGAGAATGCTTACGCCGCAAATGTAAGCATAACCGGCAAAGGCAACCAGGTTGACCTGAGCGGTTTATACTATACCGAACCCGAAAGCAAGTTCGACATGAACCTGAACATTGTAAGCCTGAATATGAAGAGCATAGAAGGCTTTAGTTTTGGCAGTATCAGAAACGCATCGGGTAATATTACCGGTCAGCTTAAAATTTCGGGCACCACAACGGCGCCGGCGGTGCGGGGCGATGTAAACTTTAATAAGGTTGGCTTTAACGTATCCATGCTTAACTCCTACTTCCGTATGCCGCAGGAAAGTATCACATTTAATAACGAGGGCATTAGGTTTAATGATTTTACACTGGTTGATTCTACCGGAAACAAGGCAATTATCAGCGGCAGCGTTTATACCAAAACCTATACCGATTACGCTTTCGGTATGGATATCAACGCTACCAATTTCAGGGCGGTTAACTCAACCCAGGCCGATAATAAATTGTTTTACGGTAAGCTTTATGTAGATACACACGTTAAGATTCGCGGCAATATGTCCAAACCGGTTGTTGATGCTTCTTTAACCGTGAATGATAAAACAGATATGACCTTTGTGCTGCCAACTTCCGATCCGGGTATTGAGGATCGTAAAGGGGTGGTTGAATTTATTGACCAAAGCGCGCCAAAGCTCGATTCTATATTACTTGCGCGCCAGCTGGATTCGCTTAAAAAATCAGATTTGAAGGGGCTTGATGTATCGGCCAATATAAAGGTTGATAAAAACGCCGCCTTTACTATTGTTGTTGATGAGCGCAACGGTGATGTGGTACATTTAAAAGGCGAAGCTAACCTTAACGGCGGGATAGACCCAAGCGGTAAAATAAACCTTACCGGTACTTACGTGGTTAACTCGGGCTCATACAACCTGGCTTATGCTACGGTAAAACGTACCTTCAACTTTAAAAAAGGCAGTACAATAGTATGGACCGGTGACCCTACCAGCGCCAATATTGACCTTACCGCTATTTACGTAGCCAACGTGCCCCCTATCGACCTGGTTGAAAATCAGCTATCGGGAACCGAAAACTCGGTACAATACAAACAGAAACTGCCGTTCAACGTAAATCTTAACTTAAAAAATCAGCTGCTTACGCCGGATATCAGCTTTGATATTGTATTGCCGGATAGTAACTACACTGTGAGCAGCCAGGTGATAACCACCGTAAACTCACGTTTAGACCAGGTAAGGCAGGACCCTAATGAACTAAACAAACAGGTACTTGGCGTATTGGTACTTGGCCACTTTATTGGCGATAACCCATTACAAAGCCAGGGCGGCAGCACAGGCGTAGAAGGCGCTATACGTAACAGTGTAAGCGGTTTGTTAACCGATCAGCTGAATAAACTGGCTGGCAATCTTATAGCCGGTGTCGATCTTAATTTCGGTGTAACATCGGGCGAGGATTACTCGTCAGGAACGGCTACCAACCGAACGGACCTTAACGTAGGCCTCTCCAAACGGTTCCTGAACGACAGGCTAACGGTTACCGTGGGCAATAACTTTAACCTGGAGGGTAACCAGCAGGGCCAGAAAGCAGCGAATATTGCGGGTGATGTATCGGTAGGATACAAACTAAGTAAGGATGGCAGGTACGCCTTACGCGCTTACCGCAGGGATGAGTTTATTGTAATACAAGGCCAGATCATTGAAACCGGCGTGGGCTTTACCTTAACGGTTGATTATAACCGTTTCCGGGAGATATTCCGCAAGCGCACACCGGAGGAAAAAGAAATGCGCCGCAAATACAGGCAGGAACAAAAAGAGAAGGCAAAAGCGGCAGATGACGCGGCAAAGGCACAACAGCAAAAAGCAGCATCGACACCTACAACTACAAACTAAGCTCATGATTAAAAAATTAGGATATATACTGGTACTATCTGTTGTATTAAGCGCTTGCAGTAATACAAAATACCTGGCGCCCGGTCAAAAATTATATACCGGCGCAACAATAAAGGTAGAAGATAAAGACCTGAAAAAAAGTGACGCCAAAGCACTGAGTACCGATCTGCAAACTTTGCTGAGGCCTTTACCCAACAGTTCTATCCTGGGCTTAAAGTTTAAACTATACCTGTGGAATATTACACAAACCAAAAAAACCAAGGGCCTTGCCCACTGGCTGCATGGCAAAGGCGAACCACCCGTACTTGTAAGCGCTGTAGATCTGGGAAAAAACAGTAGTATTTTACAGAACAGGCTGCAAAACCAAAGCTTTTTTCAGGCGCAGGTTAGCGGCGATACCATAAGCAAGGGCAAAAGCGCAAAAGCTGTTTACACCGCTCAAACCGGTCCGGGTTATAAAATACGGAAGGTGATATTTCCGCAGGGTAACGAAAGTATTGATACCGCCGTTGCCGGTGCTGCTGCCAAAACTTTTTTAAAGGTTGGCGATAAGTACAACCTCGATGTAATTAAAAACGAACGCCTGCGGATTGATGCCCGATTAAAGGAAGAAGGTTTCTTTTTCTTTGCACCCGAGGATCTGATCATGCGGGTGGACAGCACTATTGCAGGTCATCAGGTTGACATTTTTGTGAAAGTAAAAAACGACATTGCCGAGCGCGCGCAGGAAATTTATACCATTCGTAATATTTATGTGTATCCAAGCTATTCGCTAACTGATACTTCGTTGATGATGGATAAGGCTAAACCATATCGCTGGTATAATGTGGTTGAAAGAAGAAAAACCATCAACAGTTATGCTTTTGCCAATACCGTTCAGCTGCACCCTAACGATGCGTATAACCGCACCGCGCATAACAATTCGTTAAACAGGTTTGTAAACCTTGGCCCTTACAAATTTGTAAAGAACCGTTTTGAGGATGTAACCCCCGATTCGCCAAAGCTGGATGTCTATTACTTTTTAACCCCTTATCAAAAGAAATCATTACAGCTGGAAATTTTGGGGCGTACCACATCGGCCAATTACACGGGTACGCAGGTTAATCTTAACTGGAAAAATCGTAACGCTTTTAAAGGCGGCGAAGCCCTGAGTGTTACCCTGTTTGGAAGCACCGATGTACAGTTTGGCGGCAATAACAACGGCTTTGATGTATACCAGGCGGGTATTACCACTACCTTATCGTGGCCGCGGTTCATCAGTCCGTTCTACCCAAAATCCGACAATGCTTATATCCCGCATACCAATTTAACGCTGGGCTATACGCTCATTAACCGGCAAAAGCTATACACGCTAAATTCGTTCAATGCCTCGTTCGGTTACCAGTGGAAAGAATCGGTACACCGGTCACATGAGTTAAACATCCTGAATTTTACTTTTGTGAACCCGCGGGAGGTATCGCAATTGTACCAGGATAGTATAAAGAATACCGGCAACCCTACCTTAAAACACGTTATTGATAAACAGCTTACTTTTGGCCCAAGCTACGGCTACACCTATACCAATACCACCGAAGACTACCGCACCAATACGCTTTATTACAATGGTAAAATTGGCCTGTCGAATAACCTGTACGGTATATTAACCGGTGCCGATACATTAAAAGGTAAGGTGCGCAAGCTTTTTGGCGCCACCTTTAATCAGTACGTTAAATTAGAGAGCGAAGTACGTTACTACCATAAACTCGGCTTGAACAGTTCATTTGCTACCCGGTTTATTGTGGGTGTTGGTTATGCTTATGGTAACTCTACCCAGCTACCTTACAGCCAGCAGTTTTTCATAGGCGGACCAAACAGTTTACGTGGTTTCCAGGCGCGGTCTATCGGGCCGGGATCATATAACCCTACCAAAAACCTAAGCAATGGCGACTTCCTTCCAGATGAATCGGGCGATATAAAAATTGAGGCCAATGCCGAGTTCCGGCCTAAATTATTCAGTATAGTGCGCGGTGCTTTGTTTGTTGATGCGGGTAATATATGGTCGTTAAATTCAAATCCATTACAGCCGGGCGGTGTGTTCAACAAAAATTTTATTAACCAGATAGCCGTGGATGCGGGTTTCGGGTTACGTTTCGATCTGTCGGTATTGGTACTGCGTACCGATCTGGGTGTACCTTTCCGCGCACCATACAGGCAACCGGGTGAAAAAGAATGGAACCTCAACTTCCACCGCAGCGTATTTAACCTGGCTATCGGGTATCCGTTTTAATAATTTTGAATTATTGGTTTAAAACTATGAAAATCCGTAGCTCACCAATTCGGTAATTATTTTTCGGCTACGCCCATTACTATATACTTGCTTCTGTTGGGAATTACCCAGCTAAGCATGTTATCTACATTTCCTAAAAAGTTGCGTTGCCATTCGTTGCGGCCCATGCATCCAAAAAAACCAGTGGTTTTGTAATTCACTTTATGATAAGATGAAAACACATCCTTTATTTCGTTGAAGGTTAAATAATTCCAGCCTTTGGTTCCGAAATTCCGCCTCAAAATTTTGTGTAAAAAAGTAGCTTCTAAATTTTCTGCAAACAGCAACTTTCCTCCCGGCTTAAGCGCCTTATGGATCTCATTAAGCGTTTTTGCTTTGTTCTGCTGATTACCACTGCTGATGCCGCCTACTATCGATTTAAATATAACCACATCAAAATGGTTTTCATACGGAATATTGGTAGCATCCATAGCGGCATAAGTAATCCTGGGGGTACATCTGTATTTCTCATGGATCCGATGGGCGTCGTCTTCCGGTCCGTTAAGATCTGTACACAACACATTGTTGCCATTTAACGCAAGCCACAGGGACATTCCCCCTTTACTTGACCCTAACTCCAGGCATTCATAATTTTTATTGGTAACCTGGGCATTATCTTCCCAGTACTTTATTGCGCTTGACCAGTTTACAATATCCCAGGCTACAATGTCTTTAATAACTCCTCTTTCCATATTTATTTATAACAGGTAAACAGATATATAAGTTAATTTGAGCATTAATACAGAAGCTTATTATTTAAACATCTATAAAATAAATATAGATATATATGTGCTGGCTGATGTGTTCAATATGCTTCACATTTTTTATATTAAACTTTACACTTTTTCCCGGATCATTAAATAAAATTACTATCATTATCGGATGGCTATATCTATCCCGCTCCAGATCATTGACCTTCATGACGACGGCTTTCATCCGCTGGTTGAGGTGATCTTGTTTAAAAAGGCTTTTATTGTAGTGCTGGATACCGGCGCATCAAAAACTGCTTTTGACCAAACCATGCTTGCGGCCGCCAGCGAGGCTACGTCTATTTTGGCCAGCGACAGGTTATCAACAGGCCTGGGCACTAACACCATGGAGTCGTTTACGGCTACTATAAAAGGGATGAAAATTGGCAGCCTTAAAATTGATATGTTTGAAGTGGCCGTTTTAGATCTATCGACCATTAACATAGCCTACCGCCAAATGGGCCACCCCGAGGTATTGGGTGTTTTGGGCGGCGATATCCTCATGAAATACAAGGCCGTGATTGATTACGGCAAGCAGGTATTAAAATTTAAAAAGCCCACCAAGTAAAACTTACGCTATTTGCTTAAGCGTTTTAAGTTCTTCCTTATACAATTTATAAAGGCATAGTTCATGCAGAATAATTAGCGTAAACATCAGGCTGCAAGCCACCTGGCTTACCTGTAAACTCATGAACTGATAACCGGGCACTATGGTTATACTATTTAAATGAAGGTGTAAAAAATCCTGGAATACATAAATTAATGCCGAAGATGCAATTTGCAGGTATACAACATTTAAGGGTAAAAATGCTACCCGCCTGAACGGATAATCACGTATGGATTTCATGGTATTACCTAAAACTAATCCCGCTTTAAAATACCTGATGTTGGTTAAAAGTACCGGAAAAACAACACCTGCAAACAGTAAAAGCAGGCTAATTACTGCCGGAATAGCTGTAGATAGCACGTGTATTAATATACACAAACCTATAGTAACCGGAAGCAAGGGAAATTTAAACCATTGCTTAAAATACTGCCATTGCTTTTTTATAGTGACATTGTAAAAGCTTTTTTCATGACTCCTTTCCATAGTTGCCAAACCGCGGGGGCCTCCAAAATCATTTGCGATGATGCGGTTAATACTATCCTGAAACGGCAGTTCATTTAAAGCCATCTCATTTAATGCATTTAAAGTGTGATCATACACTTCCTCGTACGTTTCGCGGTATTTTAGCGCCTTACGCAGGTAATCTTTTAATTGTTTATCCTGGCTTACAGATGGTTTCATTTAATAGGATTTAGGTTTTTATAATAATGATTTTGCGGCGATCACCTCTTTGCAATAACGGATGGCGGTTAAATTCAACAATACAAACAACATTAATACGGGTACAAAAAAGGCTACGGGTATGTGCTTAAAATTACTCCAGTAGTTTTCATTATCGTTCCAAATAAAGAAAAACTGAGGCATATAGATCATGGAGTTAAGCACTGTAGCGGGAATCATTGTACGGGTAAGTAAATGCCCTTTTAAAATTGACTTTTTCCCCTTGATGGTTCTAAATTTGCCGGCCAGGGCAATTTGTGCATACACCATGGGCGAAAAGGCTAACAAAAATATCCCCACCAGTAAAAATGCCCTCACAAACTTTACATTGGGTAATTGAAAGCTCAGCAGAACTGCTGCCACGGTAAAAGCCAACATTGGCCAGTTAAGGTAATATTTAAAACTCCGCATCCAGGCTGTCTTCACGCTTTTAAGATAAATCTTTTCCTGTTCAAGCGAAAGATTCTCAATTCCTACATAGCCGCCAAAATGATCATCAACTACGTTCTGAAAAACTTCCAGGATATCCCGCTTATCGCCATTGGTACGCTTTTCTTCAATGGCGGTAATGATGTGGTCTAAAATTTCGTTATATATTTCCTGGAATTTAATGTCGTATATTTTCATACGCTCATTTATCCACATCAGCTCATCATTAGATAGTTTCATTTTACAGCCGGTTTAAGGTTTAACAATGCTTGTAACTGCTCAATAAATGATTGTGCCTCGCTTAATTTACTTGTTACCTCTTTACCGCCCTCCTCAGTAAGACGATAGTATTTGCGTACGCGGTTATCAACCACCTGGGTAAAGGTTTCCAGAAAACCATCGGCTTCCAGCTTGTGCAGGGCGGGGTAAAGCGCACCTTCGGTAAGCATGATCTCGCCTGCTGTTACTTCCTTTACCTTTTGGGTAATTTCATAACCGTACATTTCGGCATTATCTTCCAGTAGTTTCAGAATAATGGTTTGCAGCGTGCCTTTTAGCAGTGGGTTTGTGCTCATAGATCAAATGTATAAATTATTTATATACATAACAAAATTATGTATATAAATAAAAAAGTAAAAAGCCCCCTAAAAGCGGGCTTCATTCGATCAGTTAAGAGTTAAAAATTTTCGTGCTATTTTATCATTTCCCAGCCCAGATCTATGGCTACCTGTATTTTGTTGCTGTTACCGGGGATATAAACATGATTATCGCTTGTGGGGATATGGAAGATCTTGTAGTCTTTTGGGATAGATTGCGGCATGCGCTGGGTCATCTCTACCTGTATAATGGGGTGAAATTTCTCGATGATCTGCTCGGCACCTTTCAATACGTTATCCTCTTCGCCCTCGGCATCTATCTTTATATAATCAAGGCGCTGCAGGTGTTCCCATTCAAACAGCTCATCGAGCTTAACGGTAAGGAACGATAGATTTTTGGCATCGCCATCCTGGATAGAAAAGCTAAAGGAGTTAGGTTTGTTGCCATTGAGCCAAAAGGTTTTAACCTCCGTTTTATCGCTTGCTCCAAAGGTGCGAACGCGCACATTGTTAAAATTATTAAGCTCGGCATTTTTTATCAGCATGGCACTCATAGCCGGGAAGGGTTCAACCGATAGTACCGTTCCCTTACTGCCCACAATTTTTGCGGCCATCATGCTATAGATGCCAGAGTTGGCACCCACATCAATTAATACCGAACCTTCGCCTATAAAATACTTGAGGTATTTTAGTTCCAGTTCATAATCAATACCTTTTAAATACACCCCGCGGCCGCCGAAACCGGTGCGGTTATAGCCCTGAAATTTAACCTCGTCTATAGTTGAGGTTAGCAAAAAATTACCGGGCGCAATAGCCATAAAGGCCTTTTTTAAAAATTGTGTCATGTAAAAACCGTTTTAATTGGAGGGAGCTATTGGCATGAATACTCATAAATATTTACGCAATAGCTTTTCGTAAACGGTTATGTTACAAGGTATTGTTTTGTTTAATAATTGATTTATACAAATAAGCAGAGATTATATTTAATATGGGTTAATATTCAACCGTTAAACTACAAATGAACAAAATGGCCAAAAAAAAGACCGTATCATCATGAAATGATACGGTCTGTATGTATTATAATGCGCAGCACCTGCCGGGGCAGCTTCCTACGTATCTATCTTAGCGTATTTTGCATTACGCTCAATAAACTCACGGCGTGGTGCAACTTCATCGCCCATTAGCATACTAAAGGTATGATCACACTCGGCGGCGTTTTCAATTGTGGCACGTTTTAAGGTACGGGTTGCAGGGTTCATGGTGGTATCCCAAAGCTGAATATCGTTCATCTCACCCAAACCTTTGTAACGCTGTACGTGTACGCTATCCTCTTTACCTTGTCCTTTAAGGCGTTGTATGGCAGCATCGCGCTGTACATCGTTCCAGCAATATTCAGATTCTTTACCTTTTTTAACCTGGTACAACGGCGGAGAAGCGATATATACATAACCAGCCTCAACAAGCTCTCTCATATAACGGAAAAAGAAAGTAAGGATCAGCGTTGTAATGTGCGATCCATCCACGTCCGCATCCGTCATGATGATGATCTTGTGGTAACGCAGTCTGGTAAGATTAAGCGCTTTATCGTCCTCTGGTGTGCCACGGCTTACACCAAGGCCGGTAAACATGTTCTTTATTTCTTCGTTCTCGTAGATCTTGTGCTCCATAGCCTTTTCCACGTTCAGGATTTTACCACGCAGTGGCAAAATAGCCTGGTATTCGCGGTCGCGGCCTTGCTTGGCAGTACCACCTGCCGAGTCGCCCTCTACAAGGTAAAGTTCGCAAAGCGCCGGATCGTTATTGGCACAGTCAGACAGTTTACCCGGCAAGCCAGATCCTGTCATTACGCTTTTGCGCTGTACCAGTTCGCGGGCCTTGCGGGCAGCGGCACGGGCCGTAGCAGCAAGAATTACCTTGTTTACTATAATCCTGGCTTCCTTCGGGTTTTCTTCCAGGAAGTTACCCAAAATTTCGCCTACCGCCATATCTACAGCACCCATTACCTCGTTGTTACCCAATTTGGTTTTGGTTTGCCCCTCAAACTGCGGCTCCTGCACTTTTACCGAAATTACAGCCGTTAACCCCTCGCGGAAGTCATCACCGGTAATCTCAATCTTCATGTTTTTTAACAAACCCGATTTATCGGCATAGGCCTTTAAGGTACGGGTTAAGCCCCTGCGGAAACCCGCTACGTGGGTACCACCTTCAATGGTATTGATATTATTTACGTACGAGAATACATTTTCGGAGTAAGTATCATTGTATTGAAACGCAAGCTCAACCGGGATACCGTTTTTAATACCATCAAGATAAATAGCCTCGGGTATGATGGTTGAACGTGTGCCATCTAAAAACTTAACAAACTCGCGCAAGCCACCTTCTGAATAAAACTCTTCTGATGGGAAGCTGCCATCCTCGTTAGGGATACGCTCGTCAGTTAATGTAAGGCGAATGCCTTTATTTAAAAACGACAGCTCGCGTAAACGGCCGGCAAGCGTATCGTATTTATACTCGGTAGTAAGGGTAAAAATGGTAGCATCCGGTTTAAAGATAATAGTGGTACCTCTTTTGTCGGTTTCGCCAATGGTTTTTACATCAAACAAAGGTTTACCTTCAGAATATTCCTGTGTCCACACCTTACCTTCGCGGTAAACCAGTGCAGTTAGGTGAATAGATAACGCGTTAACGCAACTAACACCCACACCGTGTAAACCGCCCGATACCTTGTAAGTATCCTTATCAAATTTACCACCGGCGTGCAGTACGGTCATTACAACTTCCAGGGCCGATTTTTTTTCCTTGGTGTGCATTGCGGTTGGGATACCGCGACCATTATCCTCAACCCTTATCGAGTTATCTTTTAATATAAAAACCTTAATTGTGTCGCAGTGGCCGGCAAGGGCTTCATCGATAGAGTTATCGACAACCTCATATACTAAATGGTGCAAACCTTTAACGCCTGTATCACCAATGTACATGGACGGCCGCTTACGTACCGCCTCTAAACCTTCTAATACCTGTATATTATCTGCTGAATAATTGGATTTGTCCTGATTTTCTTCGCTCATATTTATTTAGTACAACAACCTTCAAAAGTACAAAAATTAGCCGGTATTGACGAATTATTGTGGATAAAAAACGGACAAATATACCCAGCTCAGGTTGTTATATAGTGTAATTACCTCCTTTTATCTTATCCGGTCAAAACGGCATATTATTAACACTTCCCCAGTCTGAATTAAAAGTTATTTGAAAATTACTGCTGGTATTTGAAACAAGTTTTCCGGTTAATATGGTTCTGGTATTTTGTTTACAGGTAACATTGGGTATTGCCTTTGTAAACAAGAGCGTACCCTGCGCATCATAAAAGCTTAGGGTTAATGTAAATGGGGACGAAAACTGCCTGGTAAAAAAACTGAACTGAAAAGGTGGTGAGGCAGCCCTCTCTTGCGCAGAGATAGTTCTGTTATAAATAGCATCACCTACGCCTGTAGGATTGGTTGGGTTATAAATAGCATAATAGGTGCTGTCTCCAGGAAGTTGTGCCTTAACCGAAGCATAGTTACTGGGTAGCGCATCCTGTATATTAACTTGTATTTGCCCCACAACCCTGTCCAGCACCAGATGTTGATTGGGGGTTGAGGCCGAAACATTTATAGCAATTTTTTTACTGAATACTTCTGGCCAACTCAAGAGAGCAGTAGTCCTACTAACCGTAGGACCGTTAACTTTATACCCGTTAACAGCCTCTACATCTTTTATACCCATAAAAACCACAGTATATGCGCCAGCTGCTACACTATCCCTGATGGTTCCAAAGGGATAGGAGTAGGATGATGTCTGGGTTAAGGTATCATATAGCTTATTTTGTGAGTCATACAAATAAAAATAAAGCACATCTAAGGAGTCCTTTAAAGAAGCATTTACCGCCAGACTATTAGTTTTTTGCCCTGCGGCATTTTTTATCGGTATTATTTGCTGCGAAAATGAGCTTACACTATAGCTAAGTTGATACATTTTAGGTTTCGCAGTATTATTATTTTGATGACTTTTTTTACATGAAAAAAGAAACAGGCAAACTATTGAGAAAAATAAAGTTAACGCTTTCATTGATTTGGATTTAAGTATTTAAATAATTGAGCTTATTAAAAAGCGTATTTAAAATGGCACATTAATATTTAACGGGTCCCAACCAGGTGTCGACACGATGAAACTATTTGTTTCAGAGTTTCCAAAAAGGCTCCCGGTTAGTATAGTTTCATGGTTCGCCTGCAATACTACATCAGTCACCACCTTTCTTGCTATCGTATTATTTCCTGGTATATACGAAATTTCAACTGTAGTCGCGTTGCTCAAAATGTAGCAATAAGTACTGATAGTCAAGATTTTTCCAGGAGGATAAGAGTGGATGTATTCATTATCAAACTCAGGGGTCACAAAATTGTAGTTAACAAGATTAGTATTGGTAATTGGTTGCTGAAAACCAATAGCTATTGGCTCATTCAATCCAATTCTCACATATTCATATTCAGCCATACCGTCGGCTGGCATTTTTACGGTCAACTTTGAAACAATTCGGTCTACTGCAATGTTTTGGTTTATGTCTTCTCCGGTCACAGTAAGGCTAAACTTTTTATAAAAAACATCTCCCCATCTCACCCAATTGATCGGTGGACGTTGATACACATACACATCAAGATACTGCATATTAGCCAAATTATAAGTTAACTGCCCCGTTGATAATGCCTCAGGCTTATAAATATCCAGCCCGTCTTGCCCGGCGGCAATAACCACGGTATAGGTTCCATTGGCAAGGTTATCTGAAATTTGCCCAAACCCTGTATTGGTTGATGCCTGGATAAACTGGTGAACTAAGGTGCCATCAGCCTTATATATCAGGTATCGTAACTGGGTTATCGTACTAATTACAGAAGCTGCTCTTACACTTTTTATACTATTAGTAACCGGGCCTGTAGTTTGGGTGAATCCGCTTACATTGAAACTTACCTGATGTGTTGTACCCATATCTACCCCCTTACCTTGGGATTTATCTTTTTTACACGCCAAAAAGCACATGCTCAATAAAAACAAACAAGTAGAAACTTTTTTCATCGCTTTAATTTTATATTAAAAAATAAATAGTTTCTTAATAAACAGTAATAATTATAAAAACTTGATAAACAGCAAAATTTAATACTTGTATCTGAAGACTGCACATCTAATTAGGATACTTGGCATGAAAGTTTATCTTTGTCAAAATTTTTAATTAAAAAAACAAACGGCGCTGTGCAAACACAAAAACATTATAAATTGCACAACTTAAACGCCCAATAAATAAACTCGCAAAAATCAATCATTAAATGAAAACTACGGCTTCAATTTTAACAAAATTCACATTAGGGATAGCAATTGCCGGAAGCTTAGCCGCCTGCAATCAAAATAAAACTGCTGACAAGCCAGCTGCTTCAACTGCCGCAACTGTAGATAGTAAAGAAACTATTGTTTACATCAATTCCGACTCGTTATTAAGCAAGTACGATTATTCAAAAGACATGAATAAAAAACTTGAAGAAAAAGGCAAGGCTTCACAAGCAGATCTGCAGGCTAAAGGCCAGGCTTTTCAGCGCCAGGTTGCCGAATACCAAAAAAATGCAGCCACTATGCCTGCCGATCAGCGCCAGACACAAGAGCAGCAGTTACAGCGTAAACAGCAAGAACTGCAAGGTTACCAGCAAAATGCTACTGCCGAATTTCAGCAAGAGCAAGGTGCCGAAAATGCAAAATTATACGACAAGATTGCCGATTTCACTAAAGCTTACGCTAAAGAAAAAGGCTACAAACTGGTATTAACTTATTCAAAAGCCAACCCTACTGTATTATATGGCGATGCTACTTTGGATGTTACCGGCGATGTTGTTAAAAGACTAAACGACGCTTACGCTAAAGACAAGAAATAATTTGTTAGATATGCAGATTTTAGATGTGCAGATTTCAAATTGAAATTGTGCTGATTTAAAAATTCTGAAAATTCTGATTCAAACAGAAAAAAACCTCAACTTCGGTTGAGGTTTTTTAATTTAGGGGACTATGGAAAATACGGCGCAGGAAAAATTTATGCGGATAGCCATTGAGCTGTCTGAATATAATGTGAAACAAGGGATGGGCGGTCCGTTTGGTGCCGTTATTGTTAAGGATGGCATGATCCTGGCTCGCAGCGCCAATCGTGTGGTACCGCTTAATGATCCAACCGCGCACGCCGAAGTTTCGGTTATCCGTTTGGCTTGCCAGGAGCTGGGTACGTATGATCTGTCGGGCTGCGAAATTTATACCAGTTGCGAACCCTGCCCCATGTGCCTGGGCGCTATTTACTGGGCACGTATAGACAAGGTTTACTATGCCAATACCAAGGCCGATGCGGCCGCCATTGGTTTTGACGACCATGCCATTTACGACGAGCTGGAAAGCCCAATGGAAAAGCGCAAACTCCCTTTTATACAGATGCTGCGCGATGAAGCCCTACCCGCCTTTAAACTCTGGGAAATTGAAGAGAATAAAACGCACTACTAACTGATTTGAAGATTTGGGAATTTGAAAATTTGAAGATTGCTTTTCAATATCGAGATTTGAAACCACACAATCTTTTAATTTAAAAACATCTGCTTTCCCATCTTCAAATTTTCAAATCATCAAATCTTCAAATTCAATACTCTTCAAATTCCTTACTCTTCTTCCTTCTCCTCAAAAAAGTTATCCTTTAAATCATCTATTTCGCGCCTGTCGGCTTTAGTTGGGCGGCCGGTTCCCCTGTCGCGTTTTAGTATGGGGGCCTGGAACATTGATTTAAACGCCTGCGTTTGCTCAACCGGGGTTACATCAAGGTAGTAATCAACCGCTTTTTTTGCATCCACACGACTTTCCAGCAGCCCGGTAACACGGACCATCCTACGGTCGGGCCCTTTAGATACCTGGTAGGTATCGCCTATTTTTACTTCGTATGATGCTTTTATATTTTTGCCATCCAGCTTTACACGCCCGGCTTTGCAGGCATCAGAAGCCAGCGTGCGGGTTTTAAAAAGCCTTATAGACCACAGGTACTTATCTATTCGTAGTTTTTCTTTTTCGGGCATGGTATTAGTTTAGTCCAAAATTTCCGGGCAAGCGGTTAAACTACAAAATTAAGCGTTTTTTTGTTACCGCTGTTTTTTTTGCCAGGCTTCCAGGTCGTTCTTTATAAATTTATGGTAAAGGTACTCGGCGTAGCCAACGCTTACATAGTCGGGGAATTTCCAATTGGGATAATAGCGTTTTTTGATAAACTTGAGAATACTAAAAAATGCGATTCCAACAATCAGCAAAGCCGAAACTGATAACAAGGCAATTAAAAAGAAAATGAGGGGAGTCATTGCACAGGGGAGGTTAGGTTGTGATCAATAGTAAATTAATGGTATTACAATTATAGCAAATTTCCTTTTAAGTAACTTATAACCTTTAAACAAATACCATTAACTTAAACTGCATTACACTTATTGTATCGCAATATATTTAACAAAACACATAACCCCATTAACACATTCACCTAAATCAAGCAATTCTCCCTAAAAATCCTTTAATTTGCCAAAAGTTTAATTTTACCAATGCAAGATCTGAAAAAACTTATTGAAGATGCCTGGGAAGACAGGAATCTGCTAAACTATAGTGATTATATCAATGCTATTGAAGCCGTTATTGAACGTTTAGATAAAGGCGAAATTCGTGTTGCCGAGCCTATTGGCACACGCTGGCATGTAAACGAGTGGATAAAGAAAGCGGTTATACTGTATTTCCCTATTCGCAGTATGGAAGAAATTAAGGTTGGTCCTTTTGTTTTTCATGATAAAATGCGCCTTAAAACCGACTATAAAGCTACCGGCGTGCGTGTAGTACCTCATGGTATTGCCCGTTATGGTGCGCATTTGGCAAAAGGTGTTATCATGATGCCATCGTACGTAAACATTGGCGCTTATGTTGATGAAGGTACAATGGTTGATACCTGGGCTACTGTTGGTTCATGCGCGCAAATTGGCAAGCATGTACATTTAAGCGGCGGTGTTGGTATTGGTGGTGTATTGGAGCCATTGCAGGCTGCCCCTGTTATTATTGAAGACAATTGCTTTTTAGGCTCCCGCGCTATCGTGGTTGAAGGTGTACACGTTGAAAGCGAAGCCGTATTGGGCGCAAACGTAGTGCTAACCGCATCAACCAAAATTATTGATGTTACCCATTCAACCCCTATTGAGTACAAAGGTCGTGTACCTGCACGCTCGGTAGTTATCCCGGGTTCATATACCAAAAAATTCGCGGCTGGCGATTACCAGGTGCCTTGTGCCCTTATCATCGGTACCCGTAAAGAATCAACCGACAAAAAAACTTCCCTTAACGATGCGCTTAGGGAAAACAATGTGGCGGTTTAGTTAGATTTGAGATGTGTAAGTAGATATAAGATGTGAGATATGAGATTTGAGACTGAATTTTTTAATTGTCCTATCTCATATCTCACATCTAATATCTCACATCTAATATCTCATATCTAAAATGAAAATTTTAATAAGACTGCCCAACTGGCTTGGCGATGTGGTAATGAGTACAGCATTCGTTAACGCGGTGAGGCAGCTTTATGCAGATGCACAAATTGATGTGATCATCAAAAAAGAGTTGGGCGGCATAGCATCGCTAATCCCCGGCATCACCCAGATACACCTTTTTAGCAAACAGGAATTTAGCGGACTAACCGGCGTTTATCGCTTTGGCAAAAAACTCCGCTCCCAGCAATATGATCTGTTTTTTAACCTGCCGCAGTCACTGTCATCATTGGTTATGGGCAGGGCAACCTCGGCAAAAAAAAGAATTGGCTTTGGTAAAGAGGGCGGCTTTTTTCTGCTTACTAATTCCTACAAAAAACCTGAAGACTTACACCGCGCCGATGAATATGTGGCCCTGCTGGAACTGTTTACCGGGAAAACAATAACCCAAAAACAGGTTACGTTAATTGCCAGTCCGCAGTTGCAAAAACAAACCAACCGGGTACTCATCAATTTTAATTCCGAAGCAGAATCTCGCAGGATGCCGTTAGATAAGGGCAAAGCCTTACTAAACAGCCTGACCAGTAATTTTACAGATACCGTATTTTGTTTGATAGGATCGCCAAAGGAATCTGCATTTGTAAGTCAGCTTATTACAGGTTCCGAAAATGCTGACAGGCTTGAAAACTGGGCAGGCAAAACAGATCTGCCCGGCTTGTGTAACCTCATGGCCGGCAGCGCCGCCGTGTTAACTACCGATTCGGGGCCAGCTCATTTGGCAAATGCAGTGGGGGCACCCGTTATAGCTTTATTTGGGGCGGGCAATGAGCATAATACATCGCCATATAATAAACAAAATTTAACTGTGCTGCGTTATGGTAAATTAAGCTGCGAACCTTGCGTACGTAACACTTGCAAGCTATACGGCGTACCCAAATGCATGGAAATGCTGGATGAATTACAAATTATAAACACGTTAAGCCAATATATTAATCATGCTTAGAGACGAAGTTGCCAACGCTTTTAAAGTGTTACAGGAAGGCGGTATAATCCTGTACCCTACCGATACCATTTGGGGAATAGGCTGCGATGCCACCAATACCGAAGCCATCCAGAAGATCTACCGCCTTAAACAGCGCGACGAAGCCAAAAGCATGATCATTTTGCTGGATACCGAAAACAAGCTGGAAAGCTATGTGCAGGAAGTAAACCCCTTGGCTTATGACCTTATTGAATATGCCGAAAATCCGCTTACGCTGATAATGCCCGGTGCCAAAAATATTTCGCCGGCGTTAATTGCGGCTGATGGCAGCGTGGGGATCCGCGTAAGCAGCAATGAATTTTGTAAGCAACTGATCCAGCGTTTACGCAAGCCATTGGTATCAACCTCGGCCAACATCAGCGGCAAACCCTCGCCACAATATTTTTCGCAGATAGACCAGGAGATCATAGATGGGGTTGACTATGTGGTTGACATTGACCAGCACAGCAAAGAGATCAAAAATCCATCTACCATAATGAAGCTGGCACCAGACGGTCGGTTTGAGTTTATAAGGCGGTAGGAAAAGACTCTTAAAATAAAATATATGTCATTGCGAACGTAGCGCGGCAATCCTATCATGCTAATTGTGCAAAGTCGTGACCTATCTTATGAGATTGCTTCGTTCCTCGCAATGACAAGAGTAATTACATGAATAACCAAAGCAAATTCAGGCGTGGACGCCACACTCATTATCAGTTCAGGCGAAGAATCCGTAGTTGAAAATTATCACCATAAGCAAGAATTAAGGTTTAAAAGATTATGCAAACAATTGATTTGTACAGCGATTATGAAGGCTATGCGGAAGTTGTATTAACGGAGGAAACATCGTCGGACGAAATTATATTAAAAGTTCAACTACTCGGATTTCATTTTGATGAGATACTTTCACTTATTCCGTTTGGAGAATATGATCCGGATAGTGTTATCAATAATTATTTCAAAGCATCGGGATGGCATGATGGAAAATGGGAATGTAAAAGAATACAGGAATTTTATGATCAATTGGTTAAGTTAAATGATGCTGTCCCTTTAAATTACCTGAATATACTTAATGCTCTAAAACAGATCTGCAGTTCGTCGCTCCAAAATAAAAATAAACTTTTTATAGATTTATGTTAACATCACTGAGGTACACTGCGTCTCGTGATTTTGAATTTTCAGAACAGAGTTTCTAATTAATCTTACCTTTGTACCCTTATTAGCGTTTTTAACAATATCATGCAACAACACCTTAGGCATTCCGTATTTTCTGTTATATCCCGCCTCGCGGGCGAACACAATGTACAGGTTTATGCTATAGGTGGCTTTGTACGTGATATTTTCCTGGAGCGCCCCTCAAAAGATATTGATATAGTTATTATTGGCAACGGTATTGAATTTGCCGAGGCCGTGGGTGCCCGGCTTAAAGTGAAAGTTGCGGTTTACAAAAACTTTGGTACAGCATCGCTTAAATACCAGGACCTGGAAATTGAGTTTGTTGGGGCGCGAAAAGAATCATACCGCCTTGATTCGCGCAAGCCTATTGTGGAGAACGGAACGCTGGAAGACGATCAGAAACGCCGCGACCTTACCATTAATGCTATGGCTATTTCCCTGCACCCGGATACGTACGGCAACTTGCTCGACCCATTCAATGGCATAGATGATCTTAACCAAAAGCTGATTCGTACGCCGCTTAGTCCGGCCGAAACTTTTTCTGACGATCCGCTGCGGATGATGCGCGCCATCAGGTTTGCATCGCAACTAAATTTCAGGATTGATGAAGGGGCGGTTGAGGCTATTAAAAACAATGTGGATAGGATCAGTATCATATCCCAGGAGCGCGTTAGCGATGAGCTTAACAAGATCATCCTATCAGTTAGGCCGTCCATAGGTTTCAATTATTTGTTTGATACAGGTTTGCTGAACAAGATATTTCCGCAGATGACCAACCTTTACGGGGTTGATTATATAGATGGTAAAGGCCATAAAGATAATTTTTACCATACCCTGCAGGTGCTTGACAACATCTGCGAAACCACTACCGATCTTTGGCTGCGCTGGGCAGCCATACTGCATGATATTGCCAAGCCTGCCACCAAGCGTTTTGAACCCGGCCACGGCTGGACGTTTCATGGCCATGAAGACCGCGGCGCACGCATGGTGCCCAAAATTTTCGCGCAGCTGAAATTACCGCTTAACGAGAAAATGAAACAGGTGCAAAAACTGGTTCAGCTGCATTTAAGGCCCATTGTGCTGTCGCAATCAATAGTTACAGATTCGGCAGTGAGGCGTTTACTTTTTGAAGCCGGCGATGACATTGAAGGATTAATGCTGTTGTGTAAAGCAGACATTACCACCAAAAACGAATATAAGGTAAAAAAATACCGTAACAATTTTGAGCTTGTTCAACAAAAATTAAAAGATGTTGAAGAACGCGATAGCATCAGAAACTGGCAGCCGCCAGTTACAGGCACCGATATTATGCAGCTTTTTGGCATAAAAGAAGGCCGCGAGGTAGGAATTATCAAAAATCAGATCCGCGAAGCCATACTGGAGGGTGAAATTCCCAACACACGCGAGGCTGCCATAAACTTCACAATTGCCAAAGGTTTAGAAATTGGCTTAAAAGTTGTGGCAACCACAAATTAAATTAAAACATTATTTTTGTCCTTTTAAAAATTTACTAAAACAATGGCACTATACAGGTTCAGGGTTATTTTCGAAGATTATGATGATGTGATAAGGGAGATTGATGTAAAATCAAATCAAACCTTCGAAGATCTACACCGTGCAATACACCAGTCTACCGGTTACAATCCGGAATTTTCGTCTTCTTTCTACATCAGCAATGATCAGTGGATGAAGGGTGAGGAAATTACGTATCTGCCCAATCAAAAAAGGAAAGATCGTGGTGTATCATTAATGAGCAACGTAAAACTGCTGAGTTTTATTGACGATCCGCACCAGAAATTTTACTATACCTTTAATTTCGACCGCCCATTTGATTTTCATGTGGAATTGATGAAGATCATCCTGGAAGATACACCGGGTACCACCTACCCTGCTGTAATAAAATCAGTTGGCGAGGCACCAAAACAATTCGGAAATGTATTTATGCCAACCGCAACTACAGCCGCAGCTGCCGATGAAGATTTCGACTTTTTGAATGAAATGGCCTTTAGCCCGGAGGATGCTGAAGATTTTTCGGAAGTGACAGAAACAGGTGAAGAAATAGCCGAAGAAAAGCACGACGAGGAAGAAGATGATGAATTTGGCAATGAATTTGCCGACGACGAAGGCTTTGAAGATGACGACAAGCCACACCGCGGTGGCGATGATTATTAATTAATTCGCAGTTCATGGATCATGGTTAATGGTTCATAGTTAAAGAAACATTACAGAATTTTTAAATGGATCAGGCTTCGGCTATGATCTATGAACCATTAACTATGAACTTACAAACCAAAACCCTCATAGTTGTTGCAGGCCCTACGGCGGTTGGTAAAACAGCGGCGGCTATTGAACTGGCCAAACACTACAATACCGTAGTGGTATCGGCCGATTCAAGGCAGTTTTTTCGCGAAATGGGTATCGGCACCGCAAAACCCAATGCCGATGAACTGGCACAGGTAAAACATTATTTTATCGATTCGCATTCCATAACCGAACCATTTTCTGTAGGCGATTTTGAAAAGCAGGGACTGGCCTTGCTTGATGAGCTTTTTAAAACGCATGATAAGGTAGTTTTGGCGGGAGGTTCAGGCTTGTACATCAAAGCTATTTGTGAGGGTTTTGACGAGCTACCCACCGCCGATCCGGCTATCCGCGAAAAGCTGAATCTGGAACTGGAAGAAAAAGGCATAGCATACCTGCAGGAAAAATTAAAACTGGCCGATCCTGTTTATTATAACGAGGTTGATCTGGGTAATCCGCAGCGCATCATCAGGGCACTGGAAGTTTTTGAAAGCTCGGGTAAGCCAATTTCATTTTACCGGCAGGCCACGGTAAATAAACGCCCCTTCAACATTATTAAGCTGGCGTTAAACATGCCGCGCGAAGCATTATATAACCGCATTAACCAACGGGTTGATATCATGCTGCAACAAGGCCTGCTGGCCGAGGTAAAGGCGATGCTCCCCTACCGCCATTTAAATGCCTTGAATACGGTAGGTTATACCGAGATCTTTGATTATATGGATGGCAACACCAGCCTGGAGAAAGCCATTGAAATGATTAAACAAAATACCCGCCGTTTCGCCAAAAGGCAACTCACCTGGTTTCGGAAAGATCAATCATTTATTTGGTTTGATGCGAGGGATATAGATTTGATTGGGCAGATGGTGAAGGTTGTGGAAGAAAGATAGAGTAATTCTAAAAAGAGAGTCACCTCATAAAGATTAGAGTTTGTAATTCCGAACGAGGTACGAGGAGAAATCTTCTGCGGGAAGCTATTGAAGCTTTGCATTCCCACAGAAGATTTCTCTTTCGCACAGTGCTCATCCCTGCGCTTGCTCAATCGAAATGACAAACTTTTTAAATAATGACAATAATTATTTACGGCTTACCCCAGCAAACTCTGCAAATAAGCACCATACCCGCTCTTTAAATATTTTTGCACAAGTACTTTTAGCTGGTCGTCATTAATAAAACCGCGGCGATAGGCCACTTCTTCAATACAACCTATCTTGGTCGACTGGCGTTTTTCTATTACGCGTACGTATTCGGTAGCATCACTCAGTGAGTCGAAAGTACCGGTATCAAGCCAGGCAGTTCCCTTGTCCATTACCCCTACATGCAGATTACCCTGCTCCAGGTAAAATTTATTTACGTCGGTAATTTCATATTCGCCCCTTGGCGATGGTTCGAGGTCTTTAGCTATCTGAATTACGCTGTTATCATAAAAATACAATCCCGGTACCGCAAATTTTGATTTGGGTGCAACCGGCTTCTCCTCAATTGATAATGCTTTAAAATCAGCATCAAACTCTACTACCCCGTAACGCTCAGGATCGGCAACATGATAAGCGAATATAGCGGCGCCATCCACATCATTAAAACTGCGGATGAGTTCACCAAAGCCGGTACCGTAAAATATATTGTCGCCAAGTATCAGTGCAACTTTATCATCGCCAATAAACTTTTCGCCAATTACAAAAGCCTGGGCAAGTCCGTTGGGTTTTTCCTGTATGGCATATTCAAATTTGCAGCCCAGTTCGGCACCATCGCCAAGTAAGCGCTTAAAACCGGGGTTATCTTCCTCCGTGGTGATGATCAAGATCTCTTTTATATCGGCCTGCATTAAAACAGATAGCGGATAATAAATCATCGGCTTATCGTAAATTGGCATCAGCTGTTTACTTATTGCCCTTGTTATCGGATATAGTCTGGTTCCTGATCCGCCTGCTAAAATGATGCCTTTCATATGTTGATGTTGTGTGTAGTGATTTTTAAAAGTAATTATTTTTACGCACTCGTCCGCTATAAACTATTATAATACCGGCGGCAGCCCTTATAAAAATTTGCTATGCCCTAAATGCATATTTGCACTGTAGAACTGGCGCATCTGCCATCAACATAAAAACTACCAGATTTGGCATAAAATTGCTAATATTGCAGTTTGATTGCTATATCCTACTATTTAGGTGGACTTAGCAGGTTTTTAAAGTTAGCATGCACAAATATTATCTTACTCATCTGCAGGAATTAGAATCGGAGGCCATTTACGTTATAAGGGAAGTGGTTGCCCAATTTGATCGTCCTGCTATACTGTTTTCGGGCGGTAAAGACTCCATTGTTGTAACCCATTTGGCCAAAAAAGCCTTCTGGCCCGCCAAAATACCAATGCCGCTTATTCATATTGACACCGGCCATAACTTTCCCGAAACTATGGAGTTTAGGGATAAACTGGTAGAAGATTTAGGCGTACAACTTATTGTAGGCTCGGTACAGGATGCTATTGACAAAGGCCGCGCGGTTGAGGAAAGTGGTATTAATGCCAGCCGTAATGAATTGCAGATTGTATCGCTTTTAGATGCCATTGAGCACAATAAAATTGATGCAGCCATTGGCGGCGCCCGCAGGGATGAGGAAAAAGCACGCTCAAAAGAACGTTTCTTTTCGCACCGCGATGAGTTTGGCCAGTGGGACCCTAAGAACCAGCGTCCCGAATTGTGGAATATTTTTAACGGCCGCAAACGCATGGGCGAACATTTCAGGGTATTCCCGATAAGCAACTGGACCGAAATGGATATCTGGAATTATATCCTGCATGAAAATATTGCTATCCCATCACTTTATTTTGCGCATAACCGCAACGCCGTTTACCGTGATGGTACCTGGTTGCCGGCCTCAGAGTTTTTGTCGCTGCGTGAGGGGGAAACCGTTGAAAATAAACTGATGCGTTTCCGTACGCTGGGCGATATTACCATTACCGGTGGTATTGAGTCTGATGCAGATACCCTGGAAAAAATTGTTGCCGAAGTATCTGCCACCCGCAGTACTGAGCGTGGTAACCGAAGCGATGATAAACGGTCGGATACCTCAATGGAAGACAGGAAAAAACAAGGTTATTTTTAATTTTAGTATCAAGTAGTTAGTATCAGGTATCAAGATTTTGAAAATCAATGTCGCTTTGGAAACCTGTCTTGATACGTGATACTAACTACTTGATACAATTCACATAAACAATGGAATTATTACGTTTTACAACAGCCGGCAGCGTAGATGACGGAAAAAGCACACTCATAGGCAGATTACTATACGATTCAAAATCTATTTTTGAGGATCAGATGGAAGCCGTAAAGCAATCAAGCGAGCGCAAGGGATTACAGCATATCGATCTGTCGCTGCTTACCGATGGTTTGCGGTCTGAAAGGGAACAGGGCATTACTATTGATGTTGCCTACCGTTATTTTGCCACGCCAAAACGTAAATTTATTATTGCCGATACCCCGGGCCATATTCAATATACCCGCAATATGGTTACCGGCGCATCAACCGCCAACCTTGCCCTTGTATTGGTTGACGCCCGCAAAGGCGTGGTTGAACAAACCTGCAGGCACTCTTACATTGCATCACTGTTAAGAATCCCGCATATCATCGTGTGCATTAACAAAATGGACCTTGTTGATTACTCTGAAGAGGCTTTTAACAAAGTGGTTGAACAATATGAGGCTTTTGCAGCCAAAATTGATGTTACCGATATTCGTTTTGTACCCATCAGCGCGCTGGAAGGCGACAACGTGGTTAACGATTCTGTAAACATGCCGTGGTACAAAGGCGAAAGCTTATTGCACACGCTTGAAACCATACACATTGCCAGCGACGAAAACCACGCCGACGCACGTTTCCCCGTACAAACGGTAATACGCCCGCACGCGGCCGAATACCACGATTACAGGGGATATGCAGGCCGTATTGCAGGCGGGATATTTAAACCGGGCGATAAGATCACCGTTTTGCCATCGGGTTTAACATCTACCATAAAATCTATCGATACGTTTGAAGGTCCGGTAGCAGAAGCTTTCGCGCCTATGTCGGTATCTATTACGCTGGATGATGATGTGGATGTAAGCAGGGGCGATATGATTGTTAAGGACGACAGCGAACCGCAGGTAAGCCAGGATATTGATGTAATGATTTGCTGGATGGCCAATCGTGGCCCGCGCCCCGGTGCTAAATACCATTTAAAAAACACCACCCGCGAAGTAATGGCCATCATAAAAGAGGTTTATTACAAGCTTGATATCAACACCCTGGAAAAACAGGAAAACGCAGGTGATATTAAAATGAATGAGATGGCACGCATTCGCCTGCGTACCACCCAGCCCGTTGTTTTTGACGAGTACCGCAAAAACCGCATCACAGGCTCATTAATATTGGTTGACGAAGCCACTAACGAAACCGTAGCAGCAGGCACAATATTAGCTTAGTTTGTAGCAAAAGCGGCTACATAAAAACCGGCAATTCGCAACATATTAATAAACTCATATGTAGTGAATTGCCGGTGAATAATTTAACAGGTATTATAGACTTTTAATAAAGTCCGAAAGCCCAACTAACTACCTATCGGTGTATTGGCCTTCGTAATATTGTTTGTAATTACCCGATGTGACATTTTCAAGCCACTCGTGGTTATCCAGGTACCAATCTACCGTTTTTTCGAGTCCTTCTTCAAAAGTTATGCTCGGCACCCAACCAAGTTCATTTTTAAGCTTTGTAGCATCAATGGCATAACGCAAATCGTGTCCGGCCCGGTCTGTAACATACGTTATCAGCTTAGCCGACTCGCCTGCATCCCTGCCCAGCTTCTTGTCGAGTATGGTGCATAGCAAATTAATAAGGTCAATGTTTTTCCATTCGTTATGGCCGCCAATATTATAGGTTTGGCCGGCTTTGGCATTGTGGAATATTACGTCGATAGCCCTTGCATGGTCTTCCACCCAAAGCCAGTCGCGTATGTTTTCGCCTTTACCGTATACTGGTACAGGCTTGTTTTGTTTAATATTATTAATGGCCAGCGGTATCAGTTTTTCTGGAAAGTGATACGAGCCGTAGTTGTTTGAGCAGTTTGATATTACGGCGTTTAAGCCATAAGTATCCTGGTAAGCACGCACAAAATGATCTGAACTGGCTTTTGATGCCGAGTACGGCGAATGCGGGTCATAAGCGGTTTCTTCGGTAAACATTCCCTCTTCGCCCAAGCTGCCGTATACCTCATCGGTAGATACATGGTAAAAACGGGTTTGGTCGTAATTGCCCTTCCAATACTTTTTTGCTGCATTAAGCAGGTTAACTGTGCCAATTATATTGGTCATTACAAACTCAAGCGGATTGCTTATTGAACGGTCAACATGTGATTCTGCCGCCAAATGGATAACAGCGTCGGGCATTTCGCTATCAAACAATCCGTCAATAAATTCAGCATCAACAATATCACCTTTTACAAATCTGTAATTGGGTTCGTTTTCAATATCCCTTAAGTTTTCGAGGTTACCTGCATAGGTTAAATTATCAAGGTTAACAATTTCATATTGAGGATAGGAAGTAACAAAACGACGTACTACATGTGAGCCAATAAAACCGGCACCACCGGTAATGATGATTTTTTTCATAGGGGGTATAAATTACTAATATATTGGATATCTCTCCGTTTGATGACCAACGTTATCATTTCAGCCACAATTAATTGGGAGACGCCCAATTTAATCCGTTAACTGATTTTATATTTAACTTGAGCTAAGCGGTGACCCAAAATTACTTTTTCGGCTTAATCAGTTTCAACAAATATTCTCCGTAACCGCTTTTTACCAAAGGCATGGCAATATTCTCTAACTGCTTGGCGTCAATAAATCCACGGCGATAGGCAATTTCTTCAATGCAACCAATCTTCATGCCCTGGCGCTCTTCAATTACCTGTACAAACTGGCCGGCCTGCATTAATGATGCAAAAGTACCGGTATCTAACCAGGCTGTTCCACGGCTTAATATACCCACCTTTAGTTTCCCTTGTTCCAGGTAAACCTTATTTACGTCGGTTATTTCATACTCGCCGCGGGGCGATGGTTTGATGTTTTTTGAAATTTCAACAACACTGTTGTCATAAAAATATAAACCCGGAACTGCATAACTTGATTTAGGTTCTGCCGGTTTCTCTTCAATTGAAATAGCATTATTATCTTCATCAAATTCAACTACACCATAACGCTCTGGATCTGATACATGGTAGGCAAACACTAATCCGCCCACAGGATCATTACAGGAAAGCAATAAATTAGAAAGGCCGTCGCCGTAGAAAATATTATCACCTAATATTAATGCAACTTTATCGGTACCTATAAAATCTGCGCCTATTACAAACGCCTGTGCAAGACCATTAGGTTCTTCCTGCACCGCATATTCAAACCGGCAACCGAGACGAGAGCCATCACCTAATAATTTTTCAAAATTAGGCAGATCATGCGGAGTTGAAATAATTAAAACTTCTTTGATACCTGCAAGCATTAAAACCGACAGCGGATAATAGATCATCGGCTTATCATATACAGGCATTAGCTGTTTGCTTACGGCCAACGTTAGGGGATGTAACCTGGTTCCAGATCCCCCGGCAAGAATAATTCCTTTCAATGTATTATAAATTATGTTTAAAGATCGCCTTACAAGCGTATAAATAAATATCAATCACAAGCATAAACGTCAGTAATCCAGGGATTATACAGCACTGAAAACAGCACTCCCTTCAATCTTACTATTTATTACTTAAAAGAACATTCAAGCAAACAACAAGGCTATCGCGCCAATATGGTATTTCTATATCAAAAGTTGATTTGATCTTTGCTTTATTCATTACCGAATAAGCCGGGCGCTTTGCTTTGGTAGGGTATTCGGCCGTGCCAATGGGTAATACTTTTACATTTGTATTTGAGATATCAAACACGGCTTTGGCAAAATCAAACCACGATGCTACCCCCTCATTACTGTAATGATAAATGCCATAGTTTTCCTTGGCCGAAGATATGATATCCAGCACACACGCGGCCAGGTCAATGGCGTAGGTTGGGGTACCAACCTGATCGGCAATGATTTTTAACAGGTCGCGGTCGGCGCCCAGTTTGAGCATGGTTTTCACAAAGTTATTGCCATATTCTGAGTAAAGCCAGCTGGTACGGATGATGTAATGCTTGTCCAATACCGCAGCAATAGCCTCTTCGCCCTCCAGTTTGGTTAACCCATAAACACCTATCGGCGCGGTGGCATCCCCCTCACTTAGCGGATGCGGGATATCACCATTAAAAACAAAATCGGTAGAAATGTGGATTAATGTAGCATTATAACTTTTACAAGCCGCAGCAAGGTTTGCAACTCCGGTTTTGTTGATAGCACGGGCCTGTTCTACCTCGTCCTCGGCTTTATCTACCGCGGTATAGGCAGCGCAATTAATAACAAAGGTCGGTTTATATTTTTGGAAGGCCGTGTTAATCACATCGGCATCCAATATATTCCCTTCTACTGATGATAGATAGAAGATGTTTTCAATAGCCCTATCGGCAGCTACCTTTTTTAAGCATTGCCCTAACTGACCTGCTGCACCAAACACTACAATGTTTTGCATATATGATTTATTAAAAGCCCAGATCGTTAACGTCCCTTAAAAATGGAAGTTCTACATCCTTATCAGATACATTAAAGCTATCCGCGCTCAATTGCCAGTCGATATTCAAATCCGGATCGGCGTAGTGGATACCGCCTTCGGCTTGTTTATTATAGTAGTTATCACACTTGTACTGAAAAACGGCAGTATCGCTCAATACAATAAAACCGTGCCCAAAACCGCGCGGAATAAACAGCTGCTTATTGTTATCTTCCGATAAAACTTCGCCGTAGTACTCACCATAAGTTGCCGAACCTGCACGCAGATCAACCGCTATATCCAGCACTTCACCTTGTGTTACCCGCACCAGCTTTGCCTGCGAATGTTCGCCTTTTTGCAGATGAAGGCCCCGCAGTACTCCTTTTGTAGAGAATGATTGATTATCCTGCACAAAATGTACCGGGTAACCCGCTGCCTCATTAAAAGTAGTTTCGTTAAACGATTCAAAAAAGTAACCCCTGTCGTCATTAAAAACTCGTGGTGTTAAAACTATAAGCCCCTTAATGGGGGTTTGAGTAATGGTCATATCTATAAAAAATTATACCGGAAAATCAGCGCCGGTCAATGGCGCAAAGATACCAGATTATCGTTAATAAGTTCATGTTTCACCCGTATTTTAAGCTGATTTGCTGAGCAGTTTATCACACCTAAACAATACTTGTGTTACTTTATCAAAACAAGGCCATTAAACTTTCGCCGTGTTAAGTTTATTAAGTGCAGGGTCGGTATCCAGATGAATATCAAAGATATCGCTCAATGCTTTGCGTGCGGCGTGATAGCCACACATGCCATGCACCCCACCACCCGGCGGGGTAGACGATGAACAGATGTACATGCTCTTCGCCGAAGTTTTATATGGAGATAACCGCAATGCCGGACGGGTAAAAAGCTGCCCGATATCAATTATCCCACCGTTAATATCGCCGCCTATGTAGTTGGCATTGTACTCTTCTATCTGTACGGTATTCATTACGCTGCGGGCCAGTATACGATCTTTAAATCCGGGGGCAAAACGCTCTACCTGGTTTTCAATGGCAGCGGTCATATCCCTGGTTGATCCGTTTGGCACATGGCAGTATCCCCACAAGGTTTGCTTACCCTCGGGAGCCCTGGATGGATCGAACGAACTTTGCTGTGCAAGCAGCACATAAGGATTAGGTACATGATTACCCATAGAGGTTTGCCTTTCAGATTCGGCTGTTTCTTCGATGGTATTACCAATGTGTATGGTACCGGCCTGCCGGCATTCGGCAGCAGTGAACGGTACTTCGCCATCAAGTGCCCAATCTACCTTAAACACGCCCATACCGTAACGATAACGCTCCAGCTGCCATTTGTATATCGATGAAAATTTATGACCTGCTATTTTAAGCAGCTGCTTTGGCGTAATATCAAACAATATAGTGTGGCAGGACGGTAACTGCTTAAGATCGGTTACGTAAAAGCCTGTTTGGATTTTACCACCTAATGATTCAAAATACGCAGCCAAAGCCCTGGAAATTGAACCCGATCCGCCTTTGGGGATTGGCCAGCCGGCTAAATGCCCTGCCGACATTAAAACCAGTGCAATTGCCGATGTAGCCATGTTTGACAGTGGCTGTATGGCGTGCGCTGCCATGCCACCTAATAAAGCCCTGCCTTTAGGCGTTTTAAACCTTTTGGCCAGTTGTAAAACCGGCTGCATGGCATTCAACCCAAACATGGCCATATCAATAGGGTGTTTAGGAAAATGCAATGGCCCCAAAACATCAGCCGCCATTGTTGGCCACGCGGCTACAATGGGTTCCATGAGTTTTAAATAGGCTTTTTCATCCGCACCGAGTGCACTCGCAGTTTCATTTATAGAGTGATACAATGCTGCAGCTGTGCCGCCATCAAGCGGGTGCGCAGCTGATACCGGCGGATTAATATATTCAAGACCAAACTGATGCAGTGGTAATGTTTTAAAATAGGGCGAGCTTAATGCCAGCGGATGTATGGCCGAACAAATATCATGCACAAAACCAGGCAGCGTTAACTCCGCCGAACGCAGGCCGCCGCCAATAGTATCTTTACCCTCCAGTATTAATACCGAAAGCCCCTGTTGCTGCATGGCAACTGCCGCCGCCAATCCATTGGGACCCGAACCAACAACAACGGCGTCAAAATCGCGCTTATCTAAAGTTTTTGCCAAGGTAGATTGGTTTATTGTAAAACTTAATTTATTGTGTGCAATGCCATTAAAAAACGCCTTTCACTATATAATAGATAAGTTAATACCTTTTAAATAATGATGGAAAACATAAAGTACAATATTGCAGAAGGCCGGAAATTTCCATTACCAGCCTTCTGTTTTATAATTTTCTGTTACCAGATAATTAGATGCTTGATCCGATAGACCAAACCTGGAAACCTATTTCCTGCAGTTTTGCAGCATCAAGCAGGTTACGGCCATCAAATACCTTAGCTGGTTTTAGCATACTGTCATAAATTTTTTGCCAGTCGTAGCCTTTAAATTCATCCCACTCGGTTAAAATTGCAATGGCATGGGCGCCTTTACAAGCCTCGTAAGGATCGGTAACTACGGTAACACCGCTTTTATTTTCGGCAGGCTCGCGTGTGCGCAGATAATCAAGATCGGCATATACCTGTGGTGCCTGAACCTTAGGATCAAACACGGCAATATCAGCCTGCTCATGCAGCAAATGATCGGCAACGTAAATAGATGCTGCTTCCCTTGTATCGTTGGTGTCTTTTTTAAACGCCCAGCCCAGGAATGTTATTTTTTTACCATTAACCGTGTTGTACAGGTTTTTGATAATCCTGTTGGCAAAACGCCTTTTCTGGTGATCATTCATGATGATAACCTGCTCCCAGTAATCAGCAACCTCATCAAGGCCATAACTTTTAGCTATATAAACAAGGTTTAAGATATCTTTCTGAAAACATGAACCTCCAAAGCCTACTGAGGCTTTCAAAAACTTAGGGCCTATACGGCTATCTGTACCTATTGCCTTTGCAACTTCGCTGATGTTAGCTTCTGTTTTTTCGCAAAGTTCGGTTAATGAATTTATTGACGATACTCTTTGCGCAAGGAAAGCATTTGCTGTAAGTTTTGATAACTCAGACGACCAAACGTTGGTAGTTAAAATACGTTCTCTCGGGATCCAGTTGGCATAAACGTCAACCAGGGCCTGAACCGCATTTTGTCCTTCGGCAGTGCTATCGCCGCCTATTAAAACGCGATCTGGTGCATCCAGATCTTCCATAGCGGTACCTTCGGCCAAAAACTCCGGATTGGAAAGGATCTGGAATTGAGAACCATTGCCTGTGTGTTGCAGGATATCCTTAATTGCACTTGCGGTACGTACCGGTAAGGTAGATTTTTCAACAATTATCTTGTTATCCTTTGCTACCCTGGCAATTTGCCTGGCGCAAAGCTCAATCCACTTTAAATCGGCTGCTTGTCCTTTACCCGCACCATAGGTTTTGGTTGGGGTATTTACAGATATAAATATCATTTCGGCTTCATCAATAGCCGATTCAACATCGGTAGAGAAAAACAGGTTACGCCCTCTTGCCTCGGCAACAACTTCGCTAAGGCCTGGTTCATAAACTGGTATGTTGCTCACATCCGGATCATTCCAGGCGGCTATACGCTGTTCGTTAAGATCAACTACCGTAACTTTAATATGCGGACATTTTTTGGCAATTACAGCCATGGTAGGTCCGCCTACATAACCGGCACCTATACAGCAAATCTTGGTAATATTGTTCATATATAAAATGATAATAATGCTATTGGCTTATTCGTGATAATAGCTATTGTAAAGCTAATTGTTTATTTTTAATAACCTGAAAATGTTACCGCTCTGTAACCAAAGCACCTTTGCTTAGAAAATCGTTATATGCCAGGGCAATACCTTCTTTTAGCGAAGTATGATGTTTCCAGCCGCTACTGTGCAGTTTGCTTACATCCATTAATTTGCGCGGGGTACCATCAGGTTTTGAAGTATCAAATTTCAGCTCGCCTTCGAAACCTACAATATCTTTAATTAATAGGGCAAGGTCTTTTATTGACAGATCTTCGCCGGTGCCGATGTTTACGAGGCCACGCTCATTAAAGTTTTGCATTAAATAAAAACAAGCTTCGGCAAGGTCATCGGCAAATAAAAACTCGCGCAACGGGCTTCCGGTTCCCCAAATGGTAACATCAGCTGCATTACTTTCTTTAGCCTCATGAAACTTGCGGATAAGGGCTGGCAACACATGTGAATTTTGAGGGTGGTAGTTATCGTTTAAGCCATATAAATTGGTGGGCATTGCCGAAATGTAGTTACAACCGTACTGATCACGGTAAGCATCGCACATTTTTATACCGGCAATTTTGGCAATTGCATAAGGCTCATTTGTTTCTTCAAGCAGGCCTGTTAACAAGTAATCCTCCTTCAATGGTTGCGGCGCCAGTTTTGGATAGATACAGCTTGACCCCAGGAACATCAGCTTTTTAACATCATTTAAGTAAGAGTTATGGATGATGTTGTTCTGGATTTGCAAATTATCGTACAAAAAATCGGCGCGATAAGTATTATTGGCAACAATACCGCCTACTTTGGCCGCTGCTAAAAACACGTAATCGGGTTTCTCTGTTGCAAAAAATTCTGTTACCTGTTGCTGATCGCGCAGATCAAGTTCTGATGATGTACGGGTTACAAAATTTGTAAAGCCCTCTTTTTGCAGCTTTCTGTATATGGCCGAACCAACCATACCTCTATGGCCGGCTATATATATTTTAGCGTTTTTTTCCATTGATATTATTCAAACTGGTTTTTAATAACGTAGCCTGAATCTTTTAATAGTTTTTCTCTTTTAAATAAATCAACATCGGCAGCCACCATTTCTTTAACTAATCCTTGCAGATCGTATTTTGGTTTCCAGCCTAATTTTGTATTTGATTTTGTTGGGTCGCCAATCAGTAATTCAACCTCAGTTGGGCGGAAGTATTTATCATCAACAGATACCACTTCTTTACCAACTTCAATCTGAAACTCAGGATCGCTGCAGCTTACTACATATCCTTTTTCGTCAACACCTTCGCCTTTAAATTCAATGGTGATACCAACTTCGGCGAATGACATTCTTACAAATTCGCGTACGCGGGTTGTTACACCGGTAGCAATTACGTAGTCCTCTGGTTTTTCCTGCTGCAATATCAGGTACATTGCCTCAACATAATCTTTGGCATGCCCCCAGTCGCGTTGTGCATCAAGGTTTCCAAGAAATAGTTTATCCTGTAGGCCCATAGCTATTTTAGCGGTAGCGCGGGTAATTTTACGGGTTACGAAGGTTTCGCCGCGTAAAGGGCTTTCGTGATTAAACAAAATACCATTACATGCATAAATGCCGTAAGCTTCGCGATAGTTTACTGTAATCCAGTAAGCGTACATTTTAGCTACTGCGTATGGAGAGCGCGGGTAAAATGGCGTAGTTTCTGATTGTGGCACTGCTTGCACCAAACCATATAATTCAGACGTTGAGGCCTGGTAAATTTTAGTCTTTTTCTCTAAACCTAAAATGCGGATAGCTTCTAATAAACGCAGGGTACCAATACCATCGGCGTTGGCGGTATACTCCGGGGTATCAAAACTTACTTTAACGTGTGACATTGCACCCAAATTGTAAATTTCATCGGGCTGAACTTGTTGTATGATGCGGATGAGGTTGGTTGAATCACTTAAATCTCCATAATGAAGGGTTAATTTGATTTCATTTTCATGCGGATCCTGATAAAGATGATCAATCCTATCTGTGTTAAACAGGGAACTACGGCGTTTTATACCGTGAACCTCATAACCTTTAGATAGTAGCAATTCAGTTAAATAAGCGCCATCCTGTCCGGTGATACCTGTTATTAAGGCAATTTTTTTCATATAGGGGTAGTGGTTTTATTTTAAAATTTCACTAATCGCAATAAAACTAACGATAATTTATCAATTTAGAAAGTTATTAACAAAATCACCCATAACATTATTAATATTAAGGTTCTTCAAAGCATATTTCCGGGCATTATCGCGTATTTGATCTAAATTTTCATCAACAATAATTGCATTAATGGCTTCATTCAATATTTCTTTGTTTTCTGGTTCAATCACATAACCAAGGTCATATTGTTTAATAACCTGGTGAAGCGACGTTCCTTCCGGTGCGGTAACAAGGCTAATACCTCCTACTGCTAAGATTGTGGTCAACTTAGAAGGCATCACAAGGTCGCTTGCATTGGCTTTTTGAAGTATTAAATGCACATCGGCCATATTCAAAAACTCGTTAAACAATTCTTTATCCTGTACGGGCAAAAAATTAATATTATTTAAGGCTTTCGTTTCAGCTATTTGAATAAGTTTTTCTTTATATGGTCCTGAACCACAAATGATGAATTTAATATTTCCTTTTTTCATCATACTTTCTGCAGCGTCAATTATACTTTCCAACCCTTGCTTCTCGCCTATTGCACCAGAGTATAAAAAGATAAAGTCGCTTTTATGATACCCCCATTTACTTTTAAGTTCGGAACGATTACTAAGCGGAAAAAAGTAAGCAGTATCAACCCAGTTTGGGAAAAAATATATTTCTTTATCAATTTTTGACTTAATTTTAGCGATCATGCCATCAGAAATACTACTCACATAATCCGCCTTTTGCATTATACTTTTTTCGATCTTGTAAATACGGTCAAAAAGTTTCTGGCTGGATAGCATGTTTAAATCCTGTGCTGCTTCTATCTGCAAATCCTGAATATGGTATAACAGTTTACCTCCTTTTAATTTTCTGATCATTAAACCCAAATAGGCTAAATGAAACGGGGGTGCAACTGTAATAATAAGATCAAACTTTTTTTTGCCACTAATGAGTTTAGGAAGCATCCAGAACATAGATGACCAAAATGAAAGGTCCTGGATCATCCTCTTCTTTCCGGTAGGATCAGCCGGTACATATGACGGGCATCTGTATACAGTTAACGATGTATTGGTTTCGGGATTAATGGTTACTTCTTTTTTATACCACCTGTTTTTATAAGGGGCCTGAACTTTCCAATAAGGGTAATACGGATAAGTAGTTAGCACTGTACAGTCATAACCGTTTTTGGTAAGCCAGTCAATCATTTCGCCATTATATTTTCCAATACCTGTTGGCTCTGGCGAAAAATTATGACTTATAAGAAGTATACTTTTAGATGACTGGTGTTTTTCAGGATTCATGAATATTAAGCGTAAGAAACCGCAGATTTAAATAGATTGCAAATTCAATTTGAACAATTTTTAACCTCTCATTTAAAGAAACTTAAGGTGTTACATGATGGCTTCTTTTCCGAAAAATTCTTCTAATCGAAAAAAGCTTTTTTAACCATTCTCTAAATTCAGCTGTTTTAAATTCAGTAAAGGTTGCTATAAGATATGAGCAAGCAATAACTATCAAAAAAACTCCGAAAAATATTAAATAACCATTTACAGTTGGATCCATCCAAATACCGGTATTAAATGAATTTTTAATTAAAGTTAAAACTAACATTATAATAGGGAAATGAACCAAGTACATACTGTATGAAAAGGACGATAATTTTTCATTCAGTTTAAGTCTGAAGTTAGTAGAAGCCTGATTAAAATTAGGAAATGAGGACAGCCAAAAGGCCACTATAAGCGCCAGAATTAAATCATAGTAAAAATTATCTAAATGAATGATTTTTTTTAAAGACAGCCATATAATAAAAGCAAAACCTAAAAAGAATTTATAATAGGCTTTATTTAAAGTTAGGTAAAATGGGATTAAACCTACAAGCCATATTATAAAGTATAACACGATTGAAAAAGGTAACATAACAACTACTGCCAAAAAAATCAAAACAGGAATAAAAATAAACTTGCTTTTATTTTTTACGAATAAAAATGACAACCCTATACAAGGGAATAGTATATAATACCAAAATTCACAAGACAAACTCCATAGGGGGCTATTACTACCTAACGGAGGCAGTACTATACCTTGTAGCATAAATAGAGATGACATAAAGTATTGAATAGATACGCGGTCCTTTATTGAAAAACCGAGGGTGGCTGTTCTTATTTTGTTTTGGTAAAGACCGATGTGATCGAAATAGATACCTGTATGGTCAAGAATAACCGTAAGCAGCAGGGCCACAAATAAAACCGCATATAAACGACTAATTCTATTTAATGTATATTTTTTCAGATCAAATGTATCGTTTTTAACCTGTTTAATAATAGAACCTGCTATAAGATACCCACTTAAAACAAAAAAAACTATTACAGAAGTATGCCCCAAACCTGTAATAAAATAAAAAAACTTAGTAAAGAGATTACTATTTTTTATAAAACCATAATCTTTAAATAGAATAGACCTCAAGTGATTAAATATCACCAAAAAAGCCGAAGACCAGCGCAGTATGTGAATAAAAGTTGACCTCGAAATATTTTGGGTTACCATACAATTTTTAAGTTAATCACGGTTATTAAGGGGTTTCCATGTAAAATCAGCCGATAAATATGACGGGCAGTGGCATGAAATTGTATAAATAAATTGACAGTCATTACTTATATAATTTTTCATTTGAGTCAACCCAACCCCTTCTATAACTGTCAATAGGCTTATCGTAATATTTATATATTATATAACTCAGCAGCAATGTTAAAACCAAATATACAAGTGAATATGGCACTCTTTGAGAAAATGAAATCCCCTTAATATAAAAATTGTAGGGGATAATTAAAACCCAGTGACATAAATACATAACGTATGAAATATCCCCTAAAAGCCTGTCAAATTTCGAACTTTTAATTCTAACGGAATTACTAATAGCAGGAATAATTAATAATGGTAAAGTTTCATTTAAATACATGTTATAATCAGTTGCATTATTGCCTACCGTAATTTTCCTTAAACCGGGTATTAAATAATTGGTGGCCAAAATTAAAACAAATAAAATAAGCGCCCCGCTTTCTATATTTTTATTAAAAGTTAAATTCTTCAAATAAATTAAAATACCAATTAGGAAAAATGCTATATAATAAAGTAACGTTTTTGAAATAAAACCTTTAGCGAAAACTAAATTAATTAAAACCGCCAATAAAATTACCCCTATAAACGCTTTGTAATTGAGCTTACATAACCAGCTAAGCAAAGCCGGATAAATCAAATAAAACTGAAATTCAATATCTAATGACCAGGCAGGTATTAAAAAAACGGGGGTGATGTGGTTGAAGCCTAAAAGAAATATGTTGGAGAAAATATATCCGGTTATTTTTAGCGCACTAAAAGTTGAGAGTGCTTGAAAAATACCGGGGTTATAAAAATATGTAAATACGCCTCCCAAAAGATTAAACAATAAAAAAACGGGGAATAACCGCCATATTCTGCTTATATAAAAAACAAAAAGCGGGTTTTTAAATTTCACATATTTTTTTTGATACATGAACGTAATCCAATATCCGCTTAAAATAAAAAAACAGCAAACAGCAAAATGGCCTAAAAAAACAAGTTTCGTGATGTGAAAAAGAATTACAGTGAATGCCAGAATAAATCTTATCGAGCCAGGTTTCATAAATATTTATGCATATAGTTTAAAACTTAATTCGATTAAAACATTTTCCACAATATAGGGGATGAAGCGAACTTCTGAAGTTTATCAAATATAATTAAAATTTCAATTTCATCAATACTAAATAGTATTTTTTAAAATTATAATAAAATATAAAGCAATAATTAGAAATTATTTCAATTATTTGATATTACTTTTTTTCATTGATACCATGTACCAATAAATGCTGATATAATATCGCCTGCTTAAATCTATTCTAACATGGGATCGTAAATTATCCAGTTTATTTTATTTTGTCTTTTAAACGCAAAAAATGCTTTTCAAACAGATGCCAACTCAGTTGAGAAATTAATATAGACAGTAATATCCCGGTGATCATAAAAAACAACTGCCAGGGAATTTGGCTGTTGAAATACATAACCGGTTTGCCAAATGCTTTTGATAAAATAAAGCGTACAAACGGGTGGAAAATATACAAGGCATAGCTATATTTCCCTAAAAAAACCAGCCACCTTGTTAAAAAAACCTTCCTGATACCGAAATTAAACTTTACGTGTGCTTGCAGGAGCAATATCAAAGTAGCAAATGTGGCGCCAAGCAATGTGAATGAAAAAACATAGATTGCCGGACTTTCATGATAATCAGAACCAAAAAAACCAAGTGTAAGAATTGCACAAGCCAGTAAAAAGTAAAACAGGTAAGTTATTTTTTGGTAAGGTATGTGGCTGTAATTTTTAACGCATACGGCCACTAACGATCCAAATGCCAGAGTGTCAATTCGGGTAAAGGTAAATTCATAAATTGATAAAGCTCCCCAGCCTATGGAGTGCAAATAAATTCTTAAGAGCAAAGAAGATATGATAATTCCAATACTTATGTTTCTTAACCACTTTAAAGATGTTATATAAACTATCAGCGGCCAAACTAAATAAAACTGTTCCTCTATTGCCAATGACCACAAATGCGCCGAACCTGCCGATGAAAATTTACCACTTACAGCTTGTTTTATATTTGAAAGATATAGCCAAAACCAAATCTGTATACTTTGAGAATACCTCACTTTATTCATCTCAAAGGCACTAATCTTATTAATAATAAGCGGGTAAAATAAAACAAATAAAACTATCAGGTATAAATAGTATAATGGAAATATTCTTAAAGTTCTCTTATAGTAAAATGAAACAAAATAATTCCCTCTTTTTTTACTTTCTATCAAAATACCGGTAATCAAAAACCCGGATAGTGCAAAAAACATATCTACACCTATCCATCCAGCATTTAATAACCGACTAAAAAAACCATCAATAATATTGACGGGTACCAGGCTCATTACGTTAAAATGAAACATCATAACAATTAAAACCGCAAGCCCGCGCATGCCATCCAATTCTATTATATGTCTTTTTTTATCTTTTGCAATCGTTTGATTCATAGTTAATTGAAAAGATTAGGGGTGTTATAAATTATAAACATTATGTAGGGTCACTTTTTTAATAATTCCTTAGTTCTCAGCACAATAAAGTACTCATAGATAGCCTGAAGTGTTGCATATGTAACCCCAGCCTTACCATCTAAAAATGCCCTCCGCCAAACTACCATATACAGCCATTTTACGATTGGTCTGCCAGGTATTTTATAAAATATTCCTTTTTGATTGTAACGGCGTTCGGTAAAATCCTTACTGAATAACGCTTTGGAAAGTGAAAATTTTGAACCTTTCCCCATATCTTCTAATCTCGTTGCTGCTTCCATATCGGCATAGCTTAAATGGCGTGATATCCAATATTTAATTCCCTTGCTAAACGGGTAATGATCCAGGTAGCCGGTTATTTTTCCTATAGGGCCATCGGGTATGGAGATAGGGTTTACCAAACGCTCATACCTCATTTTATTGGGTTTAAAAAACCTCAAATAATAGGGTGAGATCTGGGCATGTTTAAGCCAGGTGCCGTCCCATGAAAAATCACGTCGCTGGATTTCATATGCAACGGCTTTATCATCGTCAAAATTGAAGTTTTTTAAACTTTCATATAAACTTTCAGACACTCGCTCATCAGCATCAATATACAAAACCCAGGGGTATTTAAAAGGAATATTGGATAACCCCCAATTTTGGTGAGCCGACCAATTATCAAATTTTCTTTTTGTAATTGTTGCTCCTGCCGCTGTTGCGATTTCGGCTGTTCTGTCATCACTGAAGGAATCAAAAACATGAATATCATCACACCACGATACCGACTTCAAGCAATCAGGTAAATCCTGTTCTTCGTTTTTTGTAAGTATTAGAACTGATATCATAGTGTATTCAGATTTTAAAGAATTTCATTATAGTATGTAAATGAAGATTATTTTAATTGTATAGAGCCAGCCCCACGCTAATAATTATAAGTCGCGATTATTTACCGCAACATTAACTCAATAAAGCAGCATTGGCTTTAATATGCTTTTCATTAAACATTGAACAAAGAATAACACTGTTTTGAAAATCATCAAAAAGCTTTTTTAACTTTTCATCGGGCTTCATTGATGTTGTACCTCCACGCAGGGGAGAAAACAGAATATTAGGCTTATCTCCTCTTTTTATGAGTGTATCCTCATATCCTGGTGCTCCTGGCGAGTTATCAAACTGAAGCAGATCAAATTTATTGATATAGGCTGTGTGTAAATGCTCCTGGCTGCGCATATATGCCAAACCCAATGCCCTTATTTTTCCTTCTGCTTTCAATTTGTCTGCGGTAGTAAGCAAATCTTCAATTTCATGAATAGTTTCAAGCGGTTCATGAATAAAAAAGTAATCCAAATAATCTGTATTTAACTCACGCAAACTTTTTTCAAGACTTTTACGCATTTCATTCCCATTCAAAGGAATACGGTTATGAAAACGATCTGCAACTACTATATTATTGGATACAACAGGCTGCGGCTTCGAGGCATTTTGCTTTTTAATATTATTTATCAAACCTCGTAACAGCGGTTTAACCGGTTTTAATATGGCAGCTTTCCAATTTGCCTTTATACCAAATTTGCTTGCTATCACCATATCATCTCTTCGGTTTTTAATAACCTTACCTATAAAGCCTTCGGCATCCCCGTAACCGTAAGACCGTGCCAAATCAAAGTGATTTATACCGCAGTCTATAGCACAATCAAGGGCACGCAGTGCAGTTTTTGCATCAACCGAGCCTAATATAGGGGCGCATCCAAATCCTAAGACCGATGATGATATACCTTTTACAAGTTCTGTTTTTTTCATATAATCTTAGTTAAATGGTTTGCCAGTCGCACCGCAAATGCTCCTAAATAAAAAGTAGGATTTGCCTGGCCGGAAGTAGGAAACACCGAGCTGCTGCAAACGAATACATTTTTTGTACCCCAAAGCTTTAAATCGGTATCAACAACACCTGCCTCAGCAGAATCGGCTATTCTGGTAGTGCCGGATTGATGGATACCATCCTTTGACATTTGCCTTATAGCATCAATAAATTCTTCGGGCTTAAACCAGTACTCCAGTTCGCCGCAGTTATGATCACGCAACCACTTATCCAGCTCTTTATGTAAATCAATTACCGACTGTATATCTGCATCGGTAAGTGAATAATTAATGATCAGTTCTTCTCCATCGGGGCCCAGTTCCATATAATTGTTAATATCCGGCACCTGTTCTGAATGAAAATGAAGCGCGTAACGATTTTGAGGACTAAACAAAAACACACCAGGCAGTTTGCGTTTTAAACAATACCTTTTGTAAAATATAGATGCGGGTGTTAGCAATGAACCTGGCAAATCTTTAACAACATTCCAAATATGTTTTCCAACTCCTTTAACTTCACCTTTAGTAATAGAGTGTGCTATGGCAGGGGGGGCCAGTTTTTTACCTAATACCGGTGTTATCATTGCCAGGTACATAAATGACATTGCCCCGCTTTTATGTTTAGGATCGAAATAAAGTGGGTTATCAAGCCATATGGCGGTATTCAATAAATTATTTTCAACCAGAAATTTTGTTGAAAACTGAAAACGCCGTCTTAAATATATACCATCCTTATCATTCAAAAAGCCGTAATCGGTTTTTTTAGGATCACCTTTAAAGCGTACAGTTGCAATTTTACCGGATAAATGGCCCTGGTAATATTTACCTAAAGCCACAGGAGGCTGCGGTAACAGGCTAAATAGCTGTTGGTTACGGAGCAGGATGCGGGTTGTTTCCTGCGTGCCGGCTGCCAAAACAAAAACCGACGCGTTAACTTTTCTTATCGATTTATCTTTAACGTTTCTGATTTCCAGCGTTGAAACAGTTCCATCGGCTTCAGGCGCAGAAAAGGTTCTCGCTTCTGACGCATCAATCAAAAACAGGTTCGGACATTCCAAAATTTCTTTAGCATATCGGTCGCCAAAGCGTGTGGGCATGCTCCATCGTTCAACTACCGAATCTGTTATGTGACCTTCAACAAAACCTTCGGCTATTCGCTGATCTTTAAATTCGGGTATTTTATTTAGATCAAAAACAGGTTCGCCACATTCAAAGTAAGCTGTAGTTTGCGGCAAATATTCATTTACTTCATTAAACAAGCTAACATCCCAGGTACAGCCCCCGTTTACCACAGGTCTGTCAACAAAATCTACCTCATCATACGTAACACATCTTCCTCCCCATGTAGCAGTTGACCCACCCAGGCCTTTATTTGTACATTCATAAGGATCATGATGGTTTATAGGGTTTATGTTTTTAATAGAGTTATCCAGTTGGTTTTCTGCTGGTTGCTCTTTAAACCCATACTCCACAAGCAAAACATCTTTTGATGGATTAAGCTTTGCGTACTCCAATGCAGTAATAATACCGGCCGGACCGCTGCCTATTACACACACATCATATTTATTTTTTAATTCTTCTGTTTTCATTGATAGCCTGTCGTTTCCTATAGAAAATTAGTCCTTTTCTTCACTGATACCGCCGGGTTTCCTGCATACAACGTCCAGGCTTCCAGATTTTTTGAAGTAACCGAAGCTGCTCCCAGTACACTACCTTCTGCACAATTTACCCCTGGCAAAACAACTGCTTTTGCACAAATCCATACCCAGGGTTCTAAAACAATTTCCTTTTTAATATAAGTAAAATCTGCAGAATTATAATCATGGGTAGCACCACATAAATACGCGTATTGAGATATAATAGCATGATGGCCAATTCTTACACCGCCGGGGTTATAAACTTCGGCATAGGGGCCAATAGTAACCACATCCTCTGTAGTTAAAAGCCATGGCGCCCATATCTTGCAGTTGGGATATATAAAATTACTTTTGCCAATTTTAGCGCCAAACAAACGCAAAATAAAAATGCGCCATTTATGTAACGGATTAGGTGTCCAACTGCAAAACAGCTTCCATACTATGTTCCAGCAGTACCGGCGTAAATAATCCAGAAGTGGAAATGACGGTCTTAAATATGCATCCGAATTTTTGGGGTCGTGACTGGAAAGCATCTGGTAGTTGTAATTTTAGTTATTAAATAAGAAACAACGATATGTTTATTGCTTCATAATACATGTAATCAGTATTTTAGTTAATTTGATTAAAATTAAGCTAGAGCATTTTTTACATTGATGGCATGAGGTGCTATACTAAAGTATAATTCAAATGCCTTTTTTGCATTATCAGCCATAGCTTTTCTATCTGAATTATTTAGATTTTGCCATTGCTTTAGTAAATTAATAGTTCCGTTAAGCGTATCCTCCAACACAATACCTCCGCCTGCCGATTCAATCTCACGCCATATATTTATCTGATTTGAAATTAGTACTGGCTTGCTGCAGGCCAATGCCTCGGCCACCGATATTCCAAAGTTTTCCTGGTGGCTTGGTAAAATAAATGCATCGCATGTATAAAAAGCGCCCCACTTTGCCTCTCCTGAAAGCATGCCTGGAAAGTGTATCAATTTTTTCAATTTTGAATTATTGTTTACTATTTCCTGCATCTGCAAGCCATAAGAAGTGTCCAAACCAGGGCCGGCAATAACAAGGTTTGGCAATACTGCGTTTTCATCGCTAAGAATAGAGGCATATGCATCTATTAATAGATCCACTCCTTTTTTTTCATGAATGCGGCTCAAAAAAAGCAAAAATGGTTCATTTTTATTGATTTGACTGCATTTTTCTGAAAAAGCCTCTTTCATCAATAAAGAGTAAGCAGGGGGAGAAACTATGCCATACCCAACATTAATTTCCTTTTGTGGTTTATAGGGTGTAAAACTCTGTTTTGCCAAAGACAATTCATCCTGGGTGGTAAATAGTACACCAGCTACATTATTAATCAAATCGCCCTCAATAAATTTCCAATAAAGCCAGTTTCTAATGGCCTTTAATTTTCGGCCGGCAGCTTTCTGAAAGTATGGGTCAAGCATACCGTGAGGCATTACAAAAACACGGGGTACCGGGCCAATATTATTTTTTTTCAGAAATTTTAACGCTTTATTAACCGCATATCCATGATATAACCACAAGCCGTGAACTATAACAGCGTCATAATTGCACAAATTTTGTTTTAGCCAGGGTAATAAGTTTGCGTTATACCACCACGGTCCTTTATGTTCGCCAAGTGCATGAATAACAAAGTCATCTTTTGTCAAAAAAGGCTCGTCGGGGTTATTTAATGCTACTACTTCGTTTTCAACACCTAATTTTTTTAATTCAGGAATCGAATTTCTGATTCCCTGGGAAGGGCCGCCCAAGCTGGGGTTCATGCTGGACACAACTCTGAGTACTTTAAAGTTTTTCATTGTTTAATATTTCCAGGTATATACTCTCAATTTCGTTTATAGCTTCCTGCGTGTCAAATCGTTTAACATTCAACAATCCTTTGCTGATAACTTTTGCACGTTCATCCTCATCCATAGAAATCACATTATTTAACACAGCTGATGCAGCTTCTGCCCAGCTTTGCCTGTCAGCCTCATCATATGGCATTGCCGGCACTAAAAAGGCAGCGTCGCCAGCTACTTCAGTCATCGGGGCCTGGTTGGTAGTTACAACCGGGCAGCCCGAAGCCATAGCTTCGGCAATTGGCCATCCAAAGCCTTCTGCAAGTGATGGAAAAATAAATACCGATGCGGCGGCATAAGCCGATCTTACAAACTCATCGTCTTTTCCTGTTAACAAGTGTATATCGTTTTTAAAAGCAGACTTATTAAAAGCTGCAACTATTTCACTAACCGGAGGGCTTCCAATCATCAGTAACGGAAGGGCGCTCTCATAGTTTTTACGATAAGCATTATATATATCAATTACCCCAACCCTGTTTTTATACCATTGATTACCGCCTACATGCAAAATGTAACCTCTTTGTAAATCAATAGCTAATTCACTTTTAAGTTTATTTATAGATTGCGCTTTATCAAATTTTAAAAACGACTGGTTCAGCCCGTTGTAAACAACCTTTGACAGAGCGGGTTTAAACGGTAAAAATTCTGCCAGATCTTCCTGGGTCTTCTTCGATACCGAAATAAAATTTTTCCCTGCTAAATATCCTTTATTTATATAAGATTGATAAATACGGCCCGATTTACTTGTGGGGTTTTGCGGAATTTGTCCCAGTGCAGATCGTTGAGCTAAGAAATCATGGCAATGAATAACATGCTTTTTTTGGGCAACCAGCGGCACCCATGGGCCAAGAGCGTGATCGGTAAATACAAAAAGTGTATCCGGACTGCACGATTTCAATCGGCGGTTTACTTCAAGTGGAAATATTATATATTGATCTATATAACCAAACCATTTTTTGAGCGCAGAATTACCGGGAGTTTTTCTAACTCTGGCTTTCGGCGACCACACCTGCACATTATGTCCCTTTTGCGCCATCCCTTCCGACAACATTTTTGCAAAGCGGGGCATACTTTGCGAACCGAGAAATGAAGGATGCGTAAAAAAAACTAAATTCATTTAAATCTTTTTGTCAGCCTTATTAAATATAAAATTCTTAAACCTGCTGAGATTATTATTATCTCGCATTTTCATACCTGCTCTTTCAATATAATTATATGACCAACAAGAAGCGAAATAAGTAAGTGCCAGCATAACCGCTATAGCAGCAATTTTATACCCGATATTTAAATTTACGGTATAGTGAATTAATAAATTCAAAAACACTGTGTGGCTCAAATAAATTGAATATGATATAATGCTTACATTTTGAATAAAACTTGCAACCGGCGAGTAAAAGCTGGATTTTTTAATCTCCATAAAATAAGGAAGCAAACAAGAAAAAGCTATTCCCAATAACGGAAAAGTTAAAACAAAAGAGTAACCATTGAAATTCTCCAGTAAAATGAACTTAAATAAATATAAAGAAGTTATTAAAAACACAATTGCAACAGCCAACAGTACCGTTTTGTACTTGGCAATAGTTTCTTTATGAAAGTGATACAAATAAGCAAACAGAACACCGTAAGCTGCAGCATCCAATCTCAATAACACTATTTTCCTTACACCATGATAAATTCTATTTTGAAAATTTGAAATTTTAACCTTTGTTGCCAAATGAGTTAACCATCCCGAATCAATAAGATAAAACACTACAATTTTTATTATAATCGCAAAAACAATTGTCAGTATGATATTATAAATAAACGCCTTTCGCCGGTTAGTTTTAAAAAACGATATACAGATAAATAATAACAGGGGGGTTAAAAAATAAAACCATTCTTCTATCGCCAGGCTCCAGCCAACCCCAAAATAGGCTGAAAAATTGCCTACAAGATTCTGAAGAAATAAAAATGATATGATTACAGTTTTTAAATTACTCCTCTCGAATTCTACAAAGCCGGATGCAAATGCTACCAGGGTATATACAAAAAAGTAAAACCAATATGCAGGTAACGTTCTAAGCCATCTTCTTTTCCAGAAATTTATTATTGTTGCTTTATTATATAAAGAAGAGTTTAAAACAATCTTCAACAAAATACTACCAATTAAAAACCCACTTAAAGTAAAAAACAGCTCTACTCCAATAACACCACTATAATTTCGAAGGGTAGAGGTAGAAGAATAAGTGGGTAACAGTTGCTGGCCATGATCAATTAAAACAAAAACAATTGCCAAAAAACGTATTATATCAAGTCCAAATATCCGGCCTTCCTGATTAAATATGGGTTTAGTTATCATATATTGTTTAATTAATGGTCAGTATAAATCTATGGTGCCTCATATATTATCAATGATTTTTTTGCATATATCTTCATTCCCACCCTTAAGCTTCAAAACTTTTTCCCGGCCACCCTTCCTTATTTGCTCTCTTAGATTATCATTATTTAATAAATTGAGACAAACTTCGGCACATTCTTCTGCACTGCTCCAAAATACCGCTTCTTCACCTTCGGCATACATATCCATATGTGTACTTGTTCGCTCGGCGCAAAACAAACCGCCGATAAAAGGGATTTCAAGTGACCGCCTTGTATAAAGATCACGATTGCCTTTTGAAAGCAGACCCAAACATATTTTTGCTCCCTGTATTGCTGCTATGTAATCTTTTCCGCCTAATGCACCGCCTTTGTAATGAGGTTTTAATTGATTCCAATATTTAGATTTTGGCCATCTGCCTCCCCAGATGCTTACGTTTATACCTTTGTTTATCAGCGTTAAAATAAATTCATCACGTTTCTCAAATCTCATCCATGTACCAATAAAAGCCACGTCTGATTTGAATTGAGGCGGTATATCATCAATATTTGAAAATGGTTTATGCAAAACTTCGTCATAAGACATCATTACCTGCATTACCTTTTTTGCCCCTAACGCTTTGTATTCAGCAATGTTAATTTCACGCATTACCGCAATAAGATCATAATATGGAATGGCTTTTAACAAAGAGTAAAAACGTCCTTTATCCCTTCCGCCAGTAGGATCGTCGTTATTATAAAGTACAACCGGACAACCCAATTCTTTGAGTTTCTTCAAACAATCCACGCCCAATAATTCGCCGCTATTTACCCAGATAAGATCGGGTTTTGGTGTTTTCGACAAAATATCCGTTAACCATTTTACTATTTTCTTTTGCAAAAACCGATAGCCTGTTCTATAATGAAATAAGTTACCCAACATGGATTTCATATTTTCATTAATACAATCTTTTGGGCTATAAATATTTACATTGTGCCCAAGCCTGCTAAGTGCACTTGCCCTGTGAAATGAGGTAGATGTTTTACTGTTATCGCCCAGGTAAAGAATTTCCATATTAACTTATTAATTGTTTTTTATTTTTTGACAGCGAATAAAATGTTTTTGGGAAAATTATTTTTGCCAAAACAGCCATTACAAGCCAAAAAAGGAAGGTTCTGAGCCATAAGAACCAATTGGTAACCGCCCCCTGACTTATGGCTAATAAATACAATTCGAAAAAAACAGCAAACAAAATTACAGTGAACAATCCACGTAGATTTACGGATGCAATAATTGTCAGCACTAAGTTCCACAAACAATATATGAGTAAAGGATAAATTAGTATACCTGCCCAGGAAAACTCTGTATAGGAAGTCAGGTAAATAGAATCGGCTACATCCACATCACCAATAGGGAAATACTTATACAATAAGCCTTCCTGCACTGGATAATCTTTCTTATTAGGAAATAAAGGGCCCGGAATTGCCCAGATTGCGGAGTTGCGGAGATTTTCTCCGTATGAAAATTGTGGTCGTGGAAATTGCATACATATAGCAAGAGGCATTGCCAACAACGGCCGGGATGCCAGGTTAGCCGTAGTTTTGTCACTCGCAGCTGCCCTTAATGCCGAAGACGACTCATATTTTGCCAATGCCTGGGGTAAAATTTCTATTACGCTTCCTTTAAAATTTGACAAGCCAGAATCAGAGCTCCGGACAAAATTGTTAAATAGTAAAATCTGAGACAAAATTGGATAAACCACAGCAATGATTATTACAAGCCTAAGTATTCTGGGGCGTTTACCAGTAAAAAATGCAAACCAATAACCATGTGATACTATGGAAAATATAAGTGAGCCCCGCCCCCTGGTAAAACAGAGAAAAGTTATCATTAAAATAGATACAATAGCTATAAGCCACACCCTTTTACTTTTAGCAGTTTTTTCTGGCGCAGAAAGTTTAGCAATTAACAAGCTGTTTAAGAGAACTTGAACAGGAAGCATTGATTGGTATAAAGGAATCCAGGACGGTTCCTCCCCTTTAGCCAAGCCTTCAACCACTAATGCACGCTGACCAATAATACCAGATGCTACTAAAGCTACCTCAATTATTACTACAATAAAGATTATAAGCTCAATTCGTTGAATATTAATATTTCTGATTTCGCTCAATAAATTGAATAGTTTTTTTTCAAGCTTATTAATTTTTGCATTGGTAGAAAGAAACGCCAGCACCAAAGAGAACAGTGATATAAAGCACATAGCCAATGCGTAGGAAGTAAGCTGACATCTGCCTATAGGTGAATTTCCCAACGTTTCTCTGATAGATAAACCGGATGTTCTGTGAATATATGATGCTAATAACCAGGCAATATTTTGCGTAGTACACAACGAAGCTGCGCCGAGCCTGCCAAGACGAATCATTTCAACCGGGCGTCCTATTCTGCTCCAGAACCATGATATCAACAAAAATGAAGCAAAAGCAGATGATATATCTGCAACGATTACACTATCTAAAAAGTAGGCAAAAAACCAACCCGGAATAGTTATTGCTATTAAGAAGGATAAGGACCATTTATTAGTTATAGAGTCATATAATTTTGTTTGCGTAAAAGACCGCTTGTTTTTTTTATTTAAAACAACCTGGTTTTTACTATCTACTGTACTAATACTATTCATAATTCCCTCCTCATCAATTTATTATAATCAAACTAATGTATTGATCAATTTCACGTAATTATCTCCATATTTATTCCATCCGCCTATTGATTGCACACGTTTAATAGCAGCTTCTGACATTTGCAAACGAAGCGATGGATCATCAGCTAATTGCTGCAACCGTTCTGCAATTAAATCGGGCGAACGGATAGGAAGGATAAAACCTTCAACCCCATCTTCAAAAAGGTCGTCGGCACCGCTATTGGTGGTAGCTATAACGGGGCAGCCACATGCCATAGCTTCTCCCATAACCATGGCTAAACCCTCTTCTAAACTCGGAAGCACAAATACGTGGGCCGAACTATAAATCTGTGATAAATCCTTATTAGGAACCAGTCCTTTAAAAACAACCGCTGAAGTATCTCTGGAATTAAGCAGTTGTTTCACCTCGGGCTGCACCTGCCCAACTACAATAAGCTGCTTATTGGGATGGCTTAATTTATTAAATGCGTCAAGAATATCTAAAAAACCCTTTCTTAAGCTTACAGCACCTACCCAAAGTACTGTAAATTTATCAGCATCCGGATCGGCTATTTTTTTAAACCTATCTAAACGGGCACCATATACTACTTTAACTATCTTCTCCTCCGGAACACCCATTTCGATAAATGATCTTCTTACAAATTCAGATGGTACAGTAATAACATCGGCATGTTCATATTCAGCCTCTTCTTTCCTGATATTGCGGGCATCTATTCCAGGAAACTTTAATCCCCAGCGCAAATACTCTTCACTAAGTATCTCATTTTGAAAACGGATATGAGATGACCCTCTGTCACATATATGATATCCTCCAATACGTTTGGCAGCTTTACCGGCATACAATCCGCTGCCTGAAAGCGCCACAACAATTGTTGGTTTTTTTATAGTTGATGCCACATGTTTATCAAGGGTTTCATGTGCAAGCCATGATATTTCTTTTTTTAACCAGGGCAATTTGGATAGCCCTAAACCCGAAAGTGCCATATAGGGCGTTTGAATCCATGGAAAACTATGAATCTTGTTAATATCTATTCCGGTTTCATCCTTTAACTTACGCTTGGGATAACCAGTCCATATACATTCCAATAAACGATTAGCTTCGAGTTGTCTTGCCAGGTGAAAGTGGTGAAACCGTCCAATCGAAATTTGCGTTACATTCATATTATGTACTAATTCTGTTGTTAAGTTAATTCGATTAAAAGCAAGTTTATTTCTCCAGTGTTGATTTTAAAAGTCGTTTTGCGATTGTAACCCTCCCAAAACGCCCCCCGATACTTAAAAAAAACACTAACCATCTGAAGAAGCCGGAGAAAATATAAATTGAATTTATGGAGATCCTGTCCAATTCCTTTATATAATCGGCCTTTCCCTTTAGCCAAAGCCTTACAGCGGTATCCCGCTGCAACGCATCGTAATTAATTGTACCATGAAGTTTTAAAATAAAATTAACATCACGATACTGGTTAGAAATATTATTAAACAGTTCACTAACGATTGCAGACTTTTGAGAAAGCAATTCGCCCTTACGATTAAGAGATACTGAGGCTGTTCCTTCATGACGTCGTACAAATATCACAGACTCATTTTGGATTCCTATATTAAATTTCCTCCCTGCTCTGATCCAAAACTCATAATCGCCTGCGTAAGGATAGGCTCCGTTAAAAAAACCGCTTTCTTCAACAATACTTGTTCGCACGGCAACATTAGAAAGGTTACCCAAAATGTTTCCAAATGCGTAAAATAACACATCGGAGTTTTTACTTTCAATTACAGCCGGGATAACCTTTTGCTGATATGCCGTTAAGCTATACTTTAAATTATAGGTATGGTTAAAACGAACAAGCCCTATATCCGGGGAAGCGTTTTTCCAATAGTTAACGATGGTATCAAGTGAATCATCGTTAATCATATAATCATCCTGGCAAAGAATCTGACATACTGGTGCTTGTGCCTTTGAAAAGGTAAAATTCAGATTGCCAAAAATACCCTGATTTTTTTCTTGTTTGAAAACCTTAATTCGCGAATCACTGATGGTATCTAAATAATCCCTCGTTCCATCGTTTGATCCATCATCGCTAATTATCATTTCCCAATTCTGAAACTTTTGCTTAATCACAGATTCAACACATTCCCTTAAGTATGGAAGACCGTTCCATACGGGAGTAATTATTGTAATTTCAGCATTCGATTTCATTGTTAAATTAATTGGCTTTTTTAATTATTAAATGTTTCATCCCAGGCAGTTTGGATAAAAAGAACATTGCTTTTTCTGTAGCCAGAGGGGGCAATACCTTCCAATAGCGCCAAAAATTCCAAACAAGTAGTGCTAACGCTAAAATTAATGAAACCCATTTTAAAGAGGGAATCCAAATCATTGAGGCCATTCCACCTGCGGTAATCCAAACAGATGCTGATGCAATACGTGAAGATGCTTTAGGCCAGATCAGCCCGTTTTCCTGAAGCCAGTTCCGGGCCACGTATCTATAACCATTAGTAGATATAATTTCGGCAAGCAGCAATGCTATACCTGCCCCCATTAAACCAAAGTAAGGAATAAAAATAACAAGCCCCAGAATTACTACTATGGCACTAATGATAGATAAAACTAATTGCGAACGTAAAAGATTATTACCTACAACAATGGCTATTGCAGGCTGAGATACAGCATACACAAGCACACCCAAAGAAAGTGTAGCAAACAATATAGGATTAAATGGAATTTGGCCCCGTGTCCATATTGTATAAATTGGGCCTATAAACATTTGAACAATCAATACCATGGGTGCCATAATTGCCATTAAAACAATCCAAATGGTACCAAATGAGGCTTCACTACGGGCCTGATCTTTTTGATGTAAAAACCGCATTAACTCGGGCTCAAGTGGGTTAACTATTGTATTTAATCCTTGTAAAGCAACGTTTGCGCCAGTTCTTAATGTTGAAAAATTGGCTAATCCTGAAGCTCCAACCATAGGTGTAAGAATTATCCGCACGCCTTGCTGACGAACATTTTCAAGCAAACCCTTTCCGGATAACAGCAAAGAAAACTTAAAGTTCATGAATCCGGTTTTTATAGAGGGGCGTACAAAACCTATATTTTCTTTGCGCATCAATATATACATATCAATAAATTGTGGAATATTAAACGCAATAGTTGCTATAGCTAAAACTTCGCCTGCTAATAATAAATCTCCACCATACACTACCGCTATTGCCGGCGCAATACTGGTAACAACCGCTGATAATACCCCCCACCACGAGAATCGCGGGTAATATCCAAACGGCGATAACACCCTAACAAAAATTCCACCAACACTGCCGCAAAAAAGCCATGAAATTTCCAATGCAAACAGTACGTAAATGATTGACCGGATTAAGGCTTGGTCTTCTAAATGGGCTTCGCCAAGCACTTTACCTAACAAACCTGTATACAATAATAAAATGGTGATTATAATTTGCAGTATGCCTAAAAACAGGCCAACAACTGCACCTGACCATAAATATTCACGAAGCTTATCGAGCTTTATGCGGCCAAATTTTAGAAATTCATATGCCAGGAATGTTTGATGACCATTATCCAAAGTTGCCATTACACTTATAAAGGCCTGAATTGAAAGCCATACCCCATACGTTTTAACATTCCAATGTGTCAAATACAGGGGTACAAGTGCCATCTGGGCTATCATAGATACCCCTATTCTTACCCACGATGATACGCTACCGGAAATAACTCTTGCTATTGTTGACATAATATACTGATGACATATGTCACCGATCTAATTATTAGAATAGTAAATGAAATTACAAACATGTTGTTTAATAGCTGTTTGTTTAACTATTAAAACCAATGTTAATTTTATTTTGAAAGTGACTTTAATACTTTCTTTACAGACTTGGCAAACCTTTTAGCCTTTATTTTGACATCGTATGTTTCCATTTTTAACCAACTCGAAAAGCCAGGAACTTCTGAAGTGCTTACCGGCAATGCAAAATAAGCTCCAAAATATGGCTGCTCAAGAGGGAATCTTATAGCATTGTTCCAAGAGCCTGGTACCGTAGGGTGTAAAAACTTTGTAGATTTATTCCAATAAACCCATTTATATTTAAACCAATCAACCGGGTTAAAATCGGTTGCGTGGCCCCAGGTAGAAATTTTTTCTTCCATTTCAACGTCAGACATCACGTAACCGTAATGATAACAAGGACAATCAATTACTTTTACTGATTGCGCATCGCAAAGACGCTTATTGGTAAACTTTGCTTTTGAAGCACATCTTATAGCAAAGCCTGCATTTGTTCCTTTTATGCTTCCATCTTCATTAACCAGTACATAATGAGATGATTTCCAAAAGTTATACCACGTTGTTATCAACAAATCATCTGTGGTATTAGTTGACAATTCTCTTTTTATCTGCTCCCAGGTAGAATCCAGATAAAACTCATCTGCATCTTCAATAAGAAACCAATCGAATCCCTCTGCTCTTGCTTTTTCCAGGCATTCATTTCTCATATCTTCTTCAGTAAGCCAATCACCCTGAATTATCTCTACTTTATCACTGCCTGCTGCTGCCGTAACAATGTCTGAGATTGTAGTAGGGTTAGTTTTACTTAATCGTGAAGATTCAACATACTGCCATGGGCGTTGGCTATGAACAACATATATTTTGTCAACATGCGGTTCAATTGATTTTAACACAACGCTCAAAAATCTGTTTACATTGTATGCTAACACATGAACTGCTATTTTCATAAATATCTATTAAAGGTTAAACAGCTAACCATTCTTTAAACTTCAATAAACCGGTGGCCAGATCTGTTTGTGGATTATAGTTTAATAACCGTTTTGCTTTGTCTACATCGGCAAATGTATGAGGTACATCACCTGGCTGCTCTTCAAAACGGTCAATAATGGCCTTTTTATCGCATATTTTTTCTATACTTTCTATTAAACCGGTTAGCGTCACGGTTTTATAATTTCCGAGGTTAATTATTTCAAAATTGGTGTCGGAGTAATTTATAGCACCTATTATCCCGCTTACAGTATCATCAACAAATGTATAATCACGGCTGGTTTCGCCGTTTCCAAATACAGGTATTGGTTTTCCGTTAAGTATCAGCTTAAAAAATTTATGTATAGCTAAATCAGGACGCTGCCCAGGACCGTAAACAGTAAAGAAACGTAAGGCTATAAAACGGATATTATAAAGATGACTATAAACATGTCCAAGCATTTCTCCCGATAACTTAGTTGAAGCATACGGGCTTATAGGCATTAGCGTTTCGGTTTCTGTCCATGGAACGTTTTCATTAATTCCGTAAACACTGCTTGATGATGCAAAAACAAATTGGGTTATATTATTCTTTTTAGCATATTCCAACAGGTTTTGAGTTCCGCTTACATTTACATCCTGATATAGTATTGGATTTACGATACTTGGCCTCACACCGGCTTTAGCTGCCAGGTGAACTATCACATTTACATCTGTTGCTTTATCCAAATCGGCCATATTTCTGATATCGCCTTCAATAAACTCAAAGTTGGGATTTGCTTTAAATGGCAACAGATTTTTTTCTTTGATATCCTTTGGATAAAAATCATCGAAATTATCTATGCAAACTACCTTAGTATCACCAGCAGATAACAATTTAGCTATTAAATTACTTCCAATAAAGCCAGCTCCGCCTGTTACCAATATTTTTTTCATTCACTAATGTTTATTTGAATTTTACTCTTGTTAAATCAGGCTTCAGAACTATTTTTTATTGAAAATTTTCAAAAACCAATTCTCGCTCTTTTCATTGTTATCTACATAATAGCCATTGTCGTAACCGTAACCGTAGCCATAACCATAGCCGTAGCCATAAGATCCGCTCGCTTTTACATCATTAACAACAATTGCCATTTTAGGTATTTTTTTGTTGCGTGACAGATCATCAACTATTTCAATCTGCTTTTTGAAAGTATATTTCTGCCTTACCATGTAAATACACATATCAGAGTATTTAGCCAACAACTGCGCATCAGTAACAAGGCCTATCGGCGGAGCATCAACTATAATGTAATCAAAGTCGGCTCTTAATTTTTTAAATAAATCCTCAACTCTATTATTCAAAATAATTTCTGACGGATTAGGCGGCACCGGGCCAGAACTAATCATAAAAAGATTTTCATTAAACGGAGTACTCTTGATTATGTCTTTTGGATTAACAACACTTGAAATAACATAATTAGTTAAACCAAACTCATTAGACATTCCAAGTTTTGTAGACAAGGTAGGCCTACGCAAATCCATCTCCATAAGCAATACTCTTTTTCCCGAGATTGCCAAAACCATACCGAGGTTGACCGCAGTAAACGATTTACCTTCACCAGACATACTCGAGGTTAACAAAATTACCTTTTCATTATCCCCATTCAGGAAGAATTGAAGATTTGTTCGTAAAGCCCTGAATTGTTCGGCTATAATTGTTCTTGATTTATCAGTAACAACAATTGTGTTATTAGCACTATTATCTTTATTATTTGCAACCTCACCAATTATCGGCACCCTTGTTTTATTGGTAATATCTTCTTTTGCCGAAATTTTGTTGTTCAAAAGGTCCAGAAGATAGAGAATACATAAAGGTATAGCCAAACCAAAAAACAAGCCAATAAAGTAAATCAGTTTCTTTACAGGGCTAATAGGAAGTACCCCCGCTTTAGGAGGATCAATAACACGGGAGTTGGATATATTGGATGTTTTAGAAATAGCAGTTTCTTCGCGCTTTTGCATTAAAAACACATAAAGCTCTTGCTTTACCTGTTGTTGACGGGATAGATCCAGGTAAATACGTTCCTTTTTTGGTACCGTTTGCCCTACGCTTTGAAATTGATTAATCTTGCTTTGTAAATTATTCCTAGTAATAATATAGGTATTACGCGTATTATTAAGACTTGCAAGCATTCCTTTTCTTAATCCCGCAATCTGCTCGTCCAGGTTTTGGATGAAAGGGTTCTTTTCTGTTGTTGAAAGTAACTGCTTTTCACGATCTAAAATAAGGCTGTTATAACGTTCAATTAGCGCACTAAACGAAATGTCGCTTACCATAGCATTAGGGAAAACACGCTTGTTTTTATTTTCGTCTTTTAAATATTTTTCAAGATCATTCAAAATATTAATCTGAACTTCAGCTTTACCAAGGTCATCCATGTAAGTACTGGTATTACTAACCAATTGCTTGGATTGCTCATCCATGTTGGATAACTTATTGTCTTGCTTAAATTCCTGAATGTCGCCTTCAACCTTTCCTAATTCTTTACCAACAAAGGTTAATTCATTTTGTATAAAAGCAATTGTGAGATCAGCAACTTTGTTCTTGTCATTAACGTTCTCGCGCTGGTAAACTTCAATTAATTTATTAAGGATGTCTTCAGCTTTTCCTTGTAAAGGATAGTTAAAGCTTAGATTTACTATTGAAACCTGCTTATTAGGAACAACCACCAATAAGTTTGCCATGTATTCGGTTACCTTGGAGTCAAAATCAGCTATGGTAAGCGTATAAGTACCATCATTTAATTTCACCTTAAAATCTCTAACAATTTTAACAGTACCTACCCCAGGTAACTCAAAGGGCACATCATATTTGACAGTCTTTTTAAAATCCTCATTATATAAAGTAACCTGCGATTGCAATAACTCAACCTTATAACTATTCGGTTTCTCTACAGGAGATTTTACCAAAGTAATTAACTCAAATGGTTTATTGCTGTATAGCTCGTTCTTTTTGAAATGTCCCAAAAAGCCGTATTCAACGTTAGCGGTTAGTGCGGTAACCACTTTTTCCATAAGATAACGAGTACGCAAAATTTCTGCCTCATTATCAACAGAGCTTGTAGTATTGAACAAGTCGGTTATCCCGCCTAAAGCATCTGCAGCAGCGCTTTTAGTTTGGTTATCATCCTTAATAAATATCTCAGCCGATGTTGTATATACAGGTGTAGAGTACTTTAAATAAACATAGGAAACTGAAAGAGCTATTATTGTAGATAGCAGCAACCAGTGCCAGTTAGAAATTAATTTTATTAAAAAATAATTTGGCGCAGAACTATCATCTCTTTCTGAGAAGGAATCATCAAAAGAATCTTGATTATTATTCATTAAAATGTGAGTTTATTTAATTCTTGTTATGAGTACAACAACCAGCGACAGTAAGGATATGGCAATAGTTGTAAACTGTATCTTTGAAGTATTATTTAATGCAATACGTGCTTTGTTTGGTTCAATATATAGCACATCATTTTGTTGCAGATAATAATCGGGGGATTGAAGAAAATTTGAAGAAGTTAGATTGACACGTCTGAATTCTTTTTTACCATCTATTTCGCGGATGATTAAAACATTTTCCCGCTTTCCGTAGATTGTTAAATCCCCGGCAAGACCAATGGCGTCAAACACAGAAACCTTTTCATTAGGAGTGATATAAGCGCCTGGCCTGTTAACTTCGCCCAATACAGTTATTTTGTAATTTAAATATCTAACCTGTACAGTAGGAGATTTTAAATATTCTGTAGCCGTTTTCCTTATTACCTCAGCGGCATCATAAGTGGTTAATCCGGCAACCTTAATTTTGCCTAACAAAGGCACCTCAACTAATCCATCTTTATTAACCAGGTACCCATTTGCAGGAGATACCCCACCTGAAGCACCATTTGAAACCGATTGAGAAGCCGATTGATTTACTAAAAGCGTTATTTGCGGATCTATAGTTTGTATTGTAATAGATAAAATATCGTCAGGCTGAATCAATGGCTGATGATATTCTGCCAAAACAGCACTCTCCAATTTACCCGAATCCGGAACATTCCTCAAGTATACAACGTCTTTAGGGGCGGCGCAGGAAAATAAACAAGTTACTAAATAATAAAATAAAGCACTACGGACAATTAATTTACAGGTATATTGTTTCATAGGAAGGGCTCGAGCAAAAATTTGTTTAGAGTTTACAACTATTAGTGGTATTGCTTATTATTGGACCAAGATAGCTAAATTTATTAAAACGAAAAGATTATTTTTTGTTTTTTTTTAATTTTAAGGCCTTAAACAAGCATAGACTTCAATCACATTGCACTTTTATTATCAATTTATCAATTAAATATACAATTTAATACAAGGACTAAAAGCCTTTAATTCAGTTTTTATCGGAAATTTTCATTTTTTATTGTTTCAATTGATCTATCAACGCTTGCTTTATTTGCTGGACCTTATCAGTTGGTTGAACAATAAAAGTATCAGGCCCAACTTTTTTGATAGATGAGCTTTCAAACGGTACACCATTAATTGAAAGGTCGATATTTTTTATCGAACTATTAGTTTTAAGATTTATTGATGCTGATATATCCGCAGCATTTTGATTAGCAAAATAATTAGCATCTATATCAATTTTTAAATTACCGGCGCTTTGCTCATTAATTACAATTTTACCTAAAGGAAATTGCGCTATTTTTATTTCACATACAGGAGTAATAAAATCTATGGGTAAAACTTTCTTTAAATTTGCCTGATAGGCAACCCAGGTTTTAGAAGGCTTACAGGATAATAGCCAAAGACTATTTCCGGGATCGGTTTTAAGGGTAGCATCTTTTAAACTAATTGTGCCGGTATTATTAGATGTAAATTCAGGAGAAGAAACAAATGGCATCCAACTATCATCTGAACCGTTAATTTTCCTGGAGGCATATTGCTCTGTGTAGCTATTCCAGCGCATATCCAATTCATCAGTATCCCGTTTATAGTCTATATGGCGGTCAAAGCCATTTGCATCATCGGCCACAACTTTTGCTGCCATCATTTTCTTTTGAAAATTTGCAAAAGACCCATATTGATCTTTATTACCAGCTTCAACCACAAAACCAGAACGGGCATTATACCAATCTTCATTGCTTATATTTTCTATATTTCCGTTCGAAAGATTGTCTTGATAAAGCACTATTTGATGCGCTCGTTTTTCCAGGGTAATTTTGCAATCGCCTTTAAAACATGTATTCTTTAATGGTAATACCGCTGCGTAAACATCTCCATCTTCTATAAACCACCATTCGCCGGGGTTTAACTGAGCCGGAAGCGATTTCACAGGTTTGTTATTTATGTACAACCCATCTAAGCTATCTTCCCAACGAAATAAAAACATAGCTGCCGATGCTCTTGTTACTTTTGATTTTACAAAGTCGCCACCAGTGCGTGGAACACCGGGTTTGGGAACATAGGAGATGATCATTTTATTTTTGCTTTGCAAGGTACCAACCCGGCCGTAATCTGCAAATTCTCTATACCATGGCCCGCCTACGCCACCTGTTTCATCACTCAAGTTCTTATCCGGAGCATTTTCAAAATAAACATCGCCCTTATCAAATGCGCTCATCCCGTTAATAACGTAATGTGGATACAATACGCAAAATCTTTTTGGGCTACCCAGTGGTTCACTTGAACTACGACTATTATTCCACCATACTGATGCAGCCAAAACACTAGTATTTGTTACAAATGAATTTGTAGTTGAACCAATTGTATAATTACTTGTTTGATAATTTACGTATTTGTGCGGTTGATTTGCATCTCCCTTTTTTACCCCAGCCAATACAGGATAAGTTGAAGTTTTATAGTTCATTGTACATTGCAGCAAATTTGGAAGCGATTTATTCCAGGCAATATCCTGTAAATAAGGAGGTAACTCGGGCAAAGCTGCTTCTGTTGGTATTACCTCAAATGATTGACGAAATGCTTTAGGATCTATATTCTTATCCCAGTTGAAAAAAAGGTTAAGCCATATAGGCCTATCGAGGCTGGTTGCAAAAAGAGCGCGTTCATTATCACTACCTAACCATTCTTTTGGAGCCATTCTGCTGCCTGGCCCTGTTATACGTTGTAATGGAGCAGACCATGTCAAATACCTGTTTATCCATAATCTTTCAGAAATTAACCTGGCCATCCGCCTTGCAACGGGATCTGAAGAATATTTTTCTATAATATTCCAGCTTGCTACCCCACCCCAATGACTCTCTAATAAATTGAATTCTCCCTGATCTCCGAAATTATTCATGTTATCAAGTTCATTTTTCATGCCCTGTAAACCAGCCGAACTTATACTATTATCAGTGACAAGCCTTGGTGCAAGAGAAAGGGCAGTTAAATAACCATGCACATTTGCACCATTTGCCCCTGGTACATTTAAAAGGCCTATATAACCAGCTGTTTTACCAGATAAATTTAATGCATTCAGAGTGCTTATTATTGCAGTCTTAGTTTCGGGGAGCAATTTATCCGGTACCCGAAGACCCAGTTCAATCCACGTATTAGGCGCTCTGCTGGCGGGATTTCTACTTTGATAACCAGCCACATTTGCCATAATTGTACGGCACTCCCGCTGAATTTGCTTATTGGCGAGCGCTACATCACTTGCATTATTACTCTGCAAGAGTTCCATTCGTGATTTTTTTTCAGGCAAATTATCCGGGTTGCTTCGCCAATTGTAACTCTGCATCCAGTAATTAAGCGCATCCTGACCATTTACTAAATGATCTTTGAAAAAGGTATCGTCATATGAAGGAGCCCTCCATTTACTTACGTCAACTTGATTATCAACTCCTTGAGCCATTACCTGGCTACAATAAAACGTAACCGCTGTTAATATTAAAGCAACAAAATTTTTCATTTTTATGTTAATCAAATGCCCCTGCAGTTATACAAATAAACACTGTATAAAATAAACTTCCTGGTACCAGCTCTTTTATGCCTGCCCCATGGTACCACCAAAATTCATCGGAAAACCAGATGGATCCTGCTGAATCTTTATCCGTCCGTTCAATGCTTCAAATTTCTCAATGTTGTCTTCCAGCGCAGTTAACAGTCGCTTTGCATGCTCGGGCGTTAAAATTATTCTTGATTTTACTTTTGCTTTTGGCACACCTGGCATAACCCGGATAAAATCGAGTACAAACTCCGAACTGGAGTGTGTAATTATTGCCAAATTTGAATATATACCCTCGGCTATTTCTTCAGACAGCTCAATATTAAGCTGATTTTCATTTTGTTCTTCCATTCCACTAAATTATAAAAAGCCTATGTTTTTATTAATAGCCTTTTTAGGGTATTTATACAAAAATACCTGCGGCAAATGCAGGTATCTAAATGTGAATCATAAACAACGGATCAAACAGTTTGTTTTAAAAAAAATAAAAATATTTAAACAAAAAAGCCTTCCCTTTTTAGGGGAAGGCTTGTAAAATATACAGCTTAAAATTAAGCTTCTATTTCTTCGGCTTTTGAAGCCATTAAGCGGTCAAACTCTTCTTGTGAGCCCACACGGATATTTTCGTATTCGCGTAAACCTGTACCTGAAGGTATAAGGTGACCAACAATAACGTTTTCTTTCAAACCAAGCATTAAGTCTTTTTTACCTGCTATGGCGGCTTCATTCAGTACTTTGGTAGTTTCCTGGAACGATGCTGCAGAGATAAACGATTTGGTACCTAATGATGCCCTGGTGATACCTTGCAGTATCGGGCTTGAAGTTGCTGCTATAGCATCACGTACTTCAACCAATGCTAAATCTTTACGTTTTAGGATTGAGTTTTCGTCACGCAACCTTCTTAAAGATACTATCTGTCCGGCTTTTAATGTAGCTGAATCACCTGGCTCAACAACAACCTTCTTGTCAAATATCTCATCATTTTCGGTCATGAAATCCCAGCTGTCAACAGCTTCGCGTTCAAGGAAACGGGTATCACCTGCATCTTCAATTGCTACTTTCTGCATCATCTGGTGAACTATCACCTCAAAGTGCTTGTCATTTATCTTCACACCTTGTAAACGGTAAACTTCTTGTATACCATTCACCAGGTATTCCTGTACAGCAGCGGGGCCTTTAATAGCAAGGATATCAGCAGGAGATATTGAACCATCTGATAACGGCATACCAGCTTTCACAAAGTCATTATCCTGTACAAGGATGTGTTTTGACAATGGAACAAGGTATTTCTTGATCTGGCCATCTTTTGATTCAATGGTCATTTCGCGGTTACCACGTTTAATACCACCTAAGGTTACCACACCATCAATTTCGGTTACTACAGCCGGGTTAGATGGGTTACGTGCTTCAAACAGCTCGGTTACACGTGGTAAACCACCTGTAATATCCCGGGTTTTACCGGTTGAACGAGGAATTTTGGCAATAACCTGTCCGGTTTGTAGTTTTTCGCCTTCTTCAACAGCGATGTGTGCTCCTACCGGAATGTTGTATCCTTTAATGATGTTACCTTTATTATCGGCTATTTGAATAACAGGGTTTTTGGTTTTATCCCTGGTATCAATAATTACCTTTTCACGGTGACCGGTTTGCTCATCAGATTCTTCACGGAAAGTGATACCTTCTAATACAGCATCAAATGTGGTGATACCTGCAAACTCCGATATGATTACCGCATTGTACGGATCCCATGAACAGATACGATCGCCTTTGGTGATCTTGCTGCCGTCCTGGATGTACAGGTATGAACCGTAAGGAATGTTGTTGGTAACAATTACCTTGTTACTTCCTTCTTCAACAATACGGAACTCGCCAGAACGACCCAATACTACATCAACAACGCCTTCTTCGGTTTTGTATTGAACGGTACGTACGTTTTCAAATTCAATGATACCATCAAACCTTGCATTGATCTGTGATTCTGCAGCAATGTTTGATGCGGTACCACCCACGTGGAATGTACGTAGTGTTAACTGTGTACCCGGCTCACCGATTGATTGTGCAGCAATTACACCAACAGCTTCACCTTTTTGCACGCGTTTACCGCTTGCAAGGTTACGGCCGTAGCATAAAGCACACACACCGCGTTTGCTTTCACATGTTAATACCGAACGGATCTCGATACCCTCTAAAGGAGAGTTCTCTATTTTTTTACCAATCTCTTCAGTAATATCCTGACCTGCATGGGCTAACAATTCGTTAGTGATAGGGTCATGAACATCATGTAAAGTTGTACGACCTAAAATACGGTCATATAATGGCTCAACAATATCTTCGTTATCTTTTAGTGCAGTTGTGTAAATACCTCTTAAAGTACCGCAATCAACCATACCAACAATCATATCCTGGGCAACATCATGCAACCTACGGGTTAAGTAACCAGCATCAGCCGTTTTCAACGCCGTATCCGCCAAACCTTTACGGGCACCGTGGGTAGAGATAAAGTACTCTAACACCGACAAGCCTTCTTTAAAGTTTGATAAGATAGGGTTTTCAATGATCTCACCACCTGAACCTGATTTTTGAGGCTTGGCCATCAAACCACGCATACCTGCAAGCTGACGGATCTGCTCTTTAGAACCACGCGCACCAGAGTCAAGCATCATGTACACCGAGTTAAAGCCTTGGTTATCGTTGCTCAGGATGTCCATCACATTCGCAGTTAAGCGGTTGTTGATACGTGTCCAGATATCGATAATTTGGTTGTAACGCTCGTTGTTGGTAATGAAACCCATGTTGTAGTTACCCATAACCTCTTCAACTTGTTTAGAAGCTGTTTCGATAAGTGTAACTTTTTCTGCAGGGATATTGATATCCTTAAGGTTAAATGATAAACCACCCTGGAATGCCATTATGAAACCTAATTCCTTAATATCGTCAAGGAACTGGGCTGCACGCGCCATACCGGTAATTTTCACAACCTCGCCAATAATATCACGCAGTGATTTTTTGGTAAGTAATTCGTTGATGTAACCTACTTCAACAGGTACATGCTGGTTAAACAACACGCGGCCTACAGTAGTATCAATAATTTTGCTTACAATTTCGCCATCTTTTTCCTTAACAAACGCTTTAACTTTAATAAAGGCGTGCAAGTCAATTTTTCTTTCGTTGTAAGCTATAATTACTTCTTCGGCAGAGTAAAAAGTTAAGCCCTGACCTTTAACAACGCGTGTTTCATCAGTTTTACGGCCTTTGGTTATGTAGTACAAACCAAGCACCATGTCCTGAGATGGAACGGTAATAGGTGTTCCGTTGGCAGGGTTTAAAATGTTGTGTGATGCAAGCATCAACACCTGGGCTTCCAAAATTGCCGCGTTACCAAGTGGTACGTGAACGGCCATCTGGTCACCGTCAAAATCCGCATTGAATGCTGTACAGGTTAATGGGTGCAATTGGATTGCTTTACCTTCAACCAGTTTTGGCTGGAACGACTGGATACCTAACCTGTGCAGCGTAGGCGCACGGTTTAGTAATACAGGGTGTCCTTTCAATACGTTTTCCAAAATATCCCAAACTAATGGGTCTTTACGGTCAACAATCTTTTTGGCAGATTTTACTGTTTTAACCACACCACGCTCAATCATTTTGCGGATGATAAATGGTTTAAACAGCTCGGCAGCCATATCTTTTGGTAAACCGCACTCGTGTAATTTAAGGTTTGGACCTACAACAATTACCGAACGGGCAGAATAATCCACACGTTTACCTAATAAGTTTTGACGGAAACGGCCTTGCTTACCTTTCAGGATATCTGAAAGTGATTTCAATGCACGGTTACCTTCGGTTTTAACGGCGTTTACTTTACGTGAGTTGTCAAATAACGAATCTACAGCTTCCTGTAACATACGTTTTTCGTTACGTAAAATAACTTCCGGTGCTTTTATCTCAATTAAACGTTTTAAACGGTTGTTACGGATAATTACACGACGGTAAAGGTCATTCAAATCTGAAGTAGCGAAACGACCGCCTTCCAAAGGCACTAACGGACGCAATTCTGGCGGGATAACCGGAACGATCTTAACGATCATCCACTCGGGGTTATTCTCTATCCTGGTTTTTGCATCACGGAAAGCCTCAACAACCTGTAAACGTTTTAAAGCTTCGTTTTTACGTTGTTGTGAAGTTTCGTTTGCTGCCTGGTGACGTAAGTTATATGATAACTCATCCAGGTTAAGGCGTTTTAATAATTCTTCCAAAGCCTCGGCACCCATTTTGGCAACAAATTTCTGAGGATCTTTGTCGTCAAGGTACTGGTTTTCTTTCGGAAGGGTATCTAATACGTCAAGGTATTCTTCTTCAGTAAGGAAATCCATTTTCTGGATACCGTCTGATTCTTTAATACCTGGTTGTATAACTACATAACGTTCGTAGTAAATAATAAGGTCTAACCTTTTTGTAGGTAAGCCTAATAAGTAACCAATTTTATTTGGCAACGAACGGAAGTACCAGATATGCGCAACAGGAACAACAAGGTTAATGTGACCCATACGCTCACGACGCACTTTCTTTTCGGTTACTTCAACACCGCAACGGTCGCAAACAATACCTTTATAACGGATACGTTTGTATTTACCGCAATGGCACTCATAATCTTTAACCGGACCAAAAATACGCTCGCAGAATAAACCATCGCGCTCAGGCTTGTATGTCCTGTAGTTGATGGTTTCTGGTTTTAAAACCTCACCGCTTGAACGCTCAAGAATGGACTCGGGAGAGGCCAAACTGATAGTAATTGTGGTGAAATTACTTTTGATTTTATTATCCTTTTTGTAAGACATAAATTCTTTCTTTTTTTGAAGGTGATTTTAGGTAAAAGGCGAAAGATGAAAGGTGAAAGGTTTTTTACCTTTCGCCTTTTACCTTTCAGCTTTACCCTTATTCTAACGTGATATCTAAACCTAAACCTCTTAACTCATGAACCAATACGTTGAATGATTCAGGAACTGATGGTGTTGGTAGGTTTTCACCTTTAACAATAGCCTCGTATGTTTTGGCACGACCGATAACATCATCCGATTTAACGGTTAATATTTCCTGCAGTATGTTTGATGCACCGAATGCTTCGAGTGCCCAAACCTCCATCTCACCAAAACGCTGACCACCAAACTGGGCTTTACCACCCAATGGCTGTTGTGTAATTAATGAGTATGGCCCAATTGAACGTGCGTGCATCTTATCATCAACCATGTGACCAAGTTTCAGCATGTATATGATACCTACTGTAGTCTGCTGATCAAAACGATCGCCCGTTAAGCCATTGTATAAATAGGTACGGCCCGATTCTGGTAAGTTTGCTTTTTTAACCCACTCCTCTACTTCGGTATGGCTTGCACCATCAAAAATAGGCGTAGCGAATTTAATACCAAGCTCTTTACCGGCCCAACCTAATACGGTTTCATAAATCTGTCCTAAGTTCATACGTGAAGGTACACCCAGCGGGTTCAACACAATATCAACCGGTGTTCCGTCTTCAAGGAATGGCATATCCTCGTCACGTACAATACGTGCAACAATACCCTTATTACCGTGACGACCGGCCATTTTATCACCTACTTTAAGCTTACGCTTTTTAGCGATGTAAACCTTAGCCATTTGAACAATACCTGATGGCAGCTCATCACCCACACTGATAGCAAATTTATCGCGACGGTAAGCACCCAGTTCTTCATTAACCTTGATGTTGTAGTTATGAAGAAGGATTTTTATCTGGTCGTTTTTATCATCATCAGTTGTCCATTTAGTTGGGTTAATGTTTTCGTAACTAAGCTCAACTAAAATTTTCTGGGTGAATTTTACACCTTTAGGTACATGAAGCTCTTTGTAAACGTTGTAAACACCTTGTGATGTTTTACCGTTCACAATCTCAAATAACTTTTCAATTAAAGTGTTTTTAAGATCTTTTACAGCTTTATCATGTTTGTTATCCAATTTCTCCAACTGTGCTTTTTCTTCGGCTTTCGACGTTTTTTTAGCGCGGCTAAATAATTTGGTATCGATAACCACACCGGCAATTGAAGGAGGAGTTTTTAAAGACGCATCTTTAACATCACCTGCTTTATCACCAAATATGGCACGTAACAGTTTTTCTTCTGGTGAAGGGTCTGATTCTCCTTTTGGAGTGATCTTACCTATCAAAATATCACCTTCTTTAACCTCGGCGCCTACACGGATGATACCGTCTTCGTCAAGATCCTTAGTAGCTTCTTCAGATACGTTAGGGATATCCGGTGTCAATTCCTCTTCACCACGTTTGGTATCACGAACTTCTAATTCAAACTCTTCAACGTGAAGTGATGTGAATATATCCTGTGATACAACACGCTCAGATATTACAATCGCATCCTCAAAGTTGTAACCCTGCCAAGGCATGAATGCCACTTTAAGGTTACGGCCCAAGGCAAGTTCACCTGCTTGTGTAGCATAACCTTCGCAAAGCACTTCACCTTTTGATACCCTCTGGCCTTTTTTAACAATAGGCTTAAGGTTCATGGTAGTACTTTGGTTGGTTTTCTTGAACTTGGTTAAACGGTAGCTTCTTGAATCGCCATCAAAAGAGATTAAACGGTCAAGGTCATTACGGTCATATTTAATACGGATCTCGTTAGCATCAACATACTCAACTACACCATCGCCTTCGGCATTGATAAGTGTACGTGAATCTTTAGCCACACGACCTTCCAAACCGGTACCTACAATTGGCGCTTCCGGACGTAACAATGGTACGGCCTGGCGTTGCATGTTTGATCCCATCAATGCACGGTTAGCATCATCATGTTCCAGGAACGGAATTAATGAAGCCGCGATAGAAGTGATCTGGTTTGGAGCAATATCCATTAAATCAAGTTTCTCCGGATCAATGATCGGGAAGTCACCTTCAAAACGTGCTTTTACTTTTGGAAGTGCAAATACACCGTTATCATCATAATGTGCGTTAGCCTGGCCAATAGTTTTACCATCTTCATCTTCTGCAGACAGGTAAATAACCGGCTCATTAACCTGTACTTTACCTTCAACCACACGTTTGTACGGGGTTTCAATAAAGCCTAAGTTGTTGATCTTGGCATGTACACAAAGTGACGAGATCAAACCAATGTTCGGTCCTTCCGGAGTTTCGATGGTACACAACCTACCGTAGTGGGTATAGTGAACGTCACGAACCTCGAAACCTGCACGCTCACGCGACAGACCACCGGGCCCAAGGGCTGACAGACGACGCTTGTGCGTGATCTCTGCCAGTGGATTGGTTTGGTCCATAAACTGCGATAACTGGTTTGTTCCGAAGAACGAGTTGATCACAGATGATAATGTACGTGCGTTGATCAGGTCGGTTGGGGTAAACACCTCGTTGTCACGGATGTTCATACGCTCACGTATTGTACGTGCCATACGCGCCAAACCAACACCAAACTGAGCATATAATTGCTCGCCAACGGTACGAACACGACGGTTTGACAAGTGATCAATATCATCCACCTCAGCTTTTGAGTTGATTAATTTGATCAGGTACTTAACAATCGCAATGATGTCTTGCTTGGTTAATACTTTTGTTTCATCAGAAGTATTTAACTTAAGCTTACGGTTGATGCGGTAACGGCCCACATCGCCCAAATCGTATCTTTTATCTGAGAAGAATAAACGATCGATGATACCACGAGCAGTTTCCTCATCAGGTGGTTCGGCGTTACGCAATTGACGGTAGATGTGCTCAACCGCTTCTTTCTCAGAGTTTGAAGTATCTTTCTGTAAGGTATTATATATAATAGTATAATCACCGCTGGTTGAAGCATCTTCCTTATTAAGGATGATGGTTTTCACACCTGCATCAATGATCATATCAATATGGTCGTCTTCCAGTACGGTTTCACGCTCAAGGATGATCTCATTACGGTCGATAGATACTACTTCGCCTGTATCCTCATCCACAAAATCTTCCACCCATTTTTTAAGCACCCTTGCAGCAAGCTTACGGCCAATGAATTTCTTCAAGCCGCTTTTGCTAACTTTTACTTCGTCGGCAAGTTCAAATAATTCCAAAATGTCCTTATCTGAATCATAACCTATTGCACGAAGCAATGTGGTAACCGGGAATTTCTTTTTACGGTCGATGTAAGCATACATCACGTTATTAACGTCTGTAGCAAACTCAATCCATGAACCTTTGAAAGGTATAACACGGGCCGAGTATAATTTTGTACCGTTGGTGTGGCGGCTTTGACCAAAGAACACACCTGGTGAACGGTGCAATTGCGATACAATTACACGCTCGGCACCGTTAATAACAAAAGTACCTTTAGGAGTCATGTACGGGATAGTTCCCAAGTACACGTCCTGTACAATTGTTTCAAAATCTTCGTGCTCCTCATCATTACATGACAGGCGAAGCTTGGCTTTTAATGGTACACTGTAAGTTAATCCGCGTTCGATACACTCTTGAATATCATAACGTGGCGGATCAATAAAGTAATCCAGAAACTCTAAAACGAAGATGTTTCTTGAATCAGATATTGGAAAATTTTCGGCAAATACTTTAAACAACCCTTCTTTGTAGCGATTGTCTGAGGTGGTTTCCAATTGAAAAAATTCCTGGAAAGATTGCAACTGAACATCCAGGAAATCCGGGTAATCAAGTACCTTTCTACTGGTTGCAAAGTTTACTCTTTGATTAATTTTGTTTGCCAAGGTGTTTAATTTTTAGTTTATTAATAAACTTATTGTAGATGTGAGATTTGAGATGTGAGATTTGAGACTGGATTTATACTTAAGTTATGAGCAGTTATAGTAAACTGCAAAAATCTTAAATCTAATATCTCAATACTCATATCTGATACCGCACTCCAAACCTTTATAAACAGCAATAGACCCCGACCAAAAAGGTCGGAGTCTCATGCTATATTTTATTGGGTTAAATTATTTAACCTCAACTACTGCTCCAGCTTCTTCTAATTGAGCTTTCAAAGATTGAGCTTCTTCTTTAGTTACACCAGTTTTAACTTCTTTTGGTGCACCGTCAACAAGATCTTTAGCTTCTTTCAAGCCTAAGCCAGTTAAGTCTTTTACTAATTTAACAACTGCTAATTTAGCGCCACCTGCTTCTTTCAGGATAACGTCAAACGCTGTTTGCTCTGCAGCAGCAGCAGGGGCATCATCGCCACCAGCAGGAGCAGCAGCAACAGCAACAGCTGCAGCAGCAGGCTCAATACCATACTCGTCTTTTAAGATCTGAGCTAATTCGTTTACTTCCTTTACTGTTAAGTTTACCAACTGTTCAGCAAACGCTTTTAAATCCGCCATTTTATTTAAATTTTACTTTTAATGCTTTTTGTTTTTTAATATCGAACTTTAATAAGGTGTTCGTTAACCTCTTTCCTGTAATGTTTTTACAAGGCCTGCAATTGTATTTCCGCCTGATTGTAGTGCAGAAATAACGTTCTTGGCCGGTGATTGCAACAATCCAATGATTTCGCCTATCAGCTGCTCTTTTGATTTCAACTTGATCAATGTATCGATCTGGTTGTCGCCAATAAATATAGCCGAATCAATATAAGCTGCTTTTAAAACTGGTTTATCACCTTTTTTCCTTAATTGCTTGATCAACTTTGCCGGAGCGGTTGCTGATTTTGAAAAAAGGATTGATGATGAACCTTTTAATACATCAAATATTGGGGTGTAGTCACCACCAGCTGCTTCCATAGCTTTTTTAATTAAGCTATTTTTTGCCACTTTCATAGTGATATCACTTTGAAAGCACTGACGACGAATGTCGTTGATTTTTGCAACTGATAAATCAGAGGTATCAGTAATATAGAAATTACCGTACTCTTTCATTTGCTCAGTAAGGGCAAGAACAAGGTCGTATTTTTCTTCTTTATTCATGATTAGATCCCCGCTACTGATTTAGTTTCAACTGTTATTCCTGGAGACATGGTTGAAGAGATGTGAATGCTCTTGAAATATGTTCCTTTTGCTGCGGATGGTTTTAATTTTGAGATAGTTTGCAATACTTCTAATGCATTCTCATAAATTTTATCTGCAGGGAAAGATGCTTTTCCTATTGAGGTATGGATAATACCGGTTTTATCAACCTTGAAGTCGATTTTACCACCTTTAACCTCAGTTACAGCTTTTCCAACTTCTGGAGTTACTGTACCTGATTTAGGGTTTGGCATAAGGTTACGCGGACCTAATATACGGCCCAACCTACCTACTTTAGCCATAACACTTGGCATGGTAATGATAATATCAACGTCAGTCCATCCACCTTCAATCTTGGCAATATAATCATCCAAACCTACAAAATCTGCACCTGCATCTTTAGCTTCTTGTTCCTTATCAGGCGTACAAAGCACTAATACACGTACAGTTTTTCCGGTTCCATGAGGTAGTGTTGCAATACCACGCACCATTTGATTGGCTTTACGCGGGTCAACACCTAAACGAACGTCTATATCAACTGATGAATCAAATTTAGTTAAGGTTAATTCCTTTACCAAAGCTGATGCAGCTTCTAATGAATACGATTTGTTAGCCTCAATTTTGGAGAGTGCCGCTTTTTGATTTTTTGTTAATCTAGCCACTGTCTTAAACTGATTTTGTATAAATTAATTAATTCCAGGGAGCCGTACCTGATACGGTTATTCCCATACTACGGGCAGTACCTGCCACCATTTTCATGGCTGATTCTACAGTAAATGCATTCAGATCTACCATTTTATCTTTAGCAATAGTCTCAACCTGTTCCCAATTTACATTGGCAACTTTTTTACGGTTAGGCTCTGCTGAACCACTTTTTAAACCGGTTGCTTCCAATAACTGGATTGCAACAGGAGGGGTTTTGATGATAAACTCGAAAGATTTGTCAACATAAACAGTAATCAAAACAGGCAACACTTTACCAGGCTTATCCTGGGTGCGTGCGTTAAACTGCTTGCAAAATTCCATGATGTTCACACCTTTTGCACCCAATGCTGGGCCAATTGGAGGAGATGGATTTGCGGCACCGCCTTTAACCTGCAACTTTACCATTGCACCGATCTCTTTTGCCATTTTAATTTACTTTAATTATAACTCAATGTTAGTAAGTGGAAGCTAAGTAACATTTAAGGTTTTAGATTTGAGTATTGAGATGTGAGATATTAGACTCACAGTTTAAACACCTGCCTCTTTATATTATTAATTATTTAAGATTGATATAAGAAGAGAAAAGTCTCAAATCTCATATCTAACATCTCAAATCTATTCTTTCTCTACCTGCATGTAATTCAATTCAAGCGGCGTACGGCGGCCGAATATCTTTACCATTACTTTCAGTTTCTTTTTCTCTTCGTTAACCTCTTCAATTACGCCACTGAAACCGTTGAAAGGCCCGTCCATTACTTTAACGTTTTCGCCAATGTAATATGGTACGTTCATTGTTTCGCCCTGGGCACTCATTTCATCAACCTTACCTAAAATACGGTTAACTTCGGCCTGGCGAAGCGGGATAGCATTTCCGGCTTTATCACCTAAAAATCCTATTACGCTGTTTATGTTTTTTATAATGTGCTCGGTTTCGCCATCAAGTACGGCTTCCATTAACACATAGCCCGGGAAAAAGTTACGCTCTTTAGCTATCTTTTTACCATCGCGCATCTGGTAGTACTTTTCAGTTGGTATTAATACCTGTGGCACCAAATGGGTAATGCCCAAACGGCTAATTTCGGCATCAATGTACTGTTTTACTTTTTTTTCTTTGCCACTAATGGCCCTCACCACATACCACTTCAATTGATCACTCATCGGTTATCTCAAATATTATGTTAGTGAACTATAAAACTGTTTAAGCAAGTAAATGATGACCTGATCCATACCTAAAATAAACATAGCTATGATAATTGCAGCCACAAGCACCAATACGGCACTGCTTTGCAACTCGCGCCAGGTTGGCCATGTTACCTTTTCAGTTAACTCAATGTATGATTCTTTAATATATTCAGCTACGCCTGCCATTTTGTTATTTGCTTTATGCACGGGAACAAGGATTCGAACCCTGATCAAAGGTTTTGGAGACCTCTATTCTACCGTTGAACTATTCCCGTGTATATTTATAATAAGAAAACATAAGTTTACTTTTTACAGTAAACTTATGTTTCCAATTAACCTTTTTGAAGTCTTATTTCAAGATTTCAGTTACCTGGCCAGCACCTACTGTTCTGCCACCTTCACGGATAGCGAAACGTAAGCCTTTTTCCATTGCGATAGCGTTGATCAACTTTACAGTGATGGTAACGTTATCACCTGGCATAACCATTTCTACACCTTCAGCAAGTGAAATTTCACCTGTTACGTCTGTGGTACGGAAATAGAATTGCGGGCGGTATTTATTGAAGAATGGAGTGTGACGGCCACCTTCTGCTTTTGATAATACGTAAACTTCAGCTTTGAAGTCGGTGTGTGGAGTTACTGAACCTGGTTTGCAAATAACCATACCCCTGCGGATATCAGTTTTTTCAATACCACGTAACAATAAACCTACGTTGTCACCAGCTTCACCTCTGTCAAGGATCTTACGGAACATCTCAACACCAGTTACAGTTGATTTCAAGTTTTCAGCACCCATACCAAGGATGTCAACCTGCTCACCTGAGTTGATGATACCACGCTCAATACGACCGGTAGCAACAGTACCACGACCAGTGATTGAGAATACATCTTCAACCGGCATTAAGAAAGGAAGCTCAGTTAAACGTGGAGGAATTGGAATGTATGCATCTACAGCATCCATAAGCTCCATGATTTTACCAACCCAGGTAGGATCGCCGTTAAGACCACCTAATGCAGAACCCTGGATAACTGGGATATCATCACCTGGATATTCGTAGAATGATAATAATTCACGAATTTCCATTTCAACTAATTCTAATAATTCCGGATCATCAACCATGTCAACCTTGTTCATGAATACAACAAGTGCAGGTACACCTACCTGACGTGCCAACAGGATGTGTTCGCGGGTTTGTGGCATCGGACCGTCAGTAGCAGCAACCACAATGATTGCACCATCCATCTGAGCAGCACCTGTAACCATGTTTTTCACGTAATCCGCGTGACCTGGACAGTCAACGTGTGCGTAGTGACGGTTAGCTGTTGAGTACTCAACGTGAGCTGTGTTGATGGTAATACCACGTTCTTTTTCTTCAGGAGCTGAGTCAATTGAATCAAATGAACGGGCTTCTGATAAACCTGCATCAGCTAATACTTTAGTGATAGCTGCAGTAAGGGTTGTTTTGCCGTGGTCAACGTGACCGATTGTACCGATGTTTAAGTGCGGTTTACTGCGGTCAAACTTTTCTTTTGCCATGATTTATAATTATTTTGTAGGTTAATTTATACTTAAAAATGTTACTCTTTTATTCTTTGTTATTCTATTGAGCCAACAATGGGATTTGAACCCATGACCTCTTCCTTACCAAGGAAGTGCTCTACCACTGAGCTACGTCGGCTTGTTTTTTAGTTTGCAGTTGTTAGTTATTAGTTTGCAGTTGCTTGTTATCATTTACAGTTACCTGCTTAAATCAAACTGCTTACTGCCCACGGCTAACTACCTACTGTAACCGAGCGGAAGACGAGGTTCGAACTCGCGACCTATAGCTTGGAAGGCTATCGCTCTACCAACTGAGCTACTTCCGCTTGTTTTAAATTCCAAAAACTAAACTCTAAACTCTAAAACGATTTTTAGAATTTAGAATTTAGCTATATCTGGAATTTCCAGTGGGGGGAGAAGGATTCGAACCTTCGTAGCCGAAGCAGCGGATTTACAGTCCGCCCCATTTGACCGCTCTGGTATCCCCCCATTAGTTATTTCCGGATTTACAATGCTTACTTGGAAGCTAAACATCATATTTCCGAAAAAAACTGAGCCTCCTATCGGGATCGAACCAATGACCTACTGATTACAAGTCAGTCGCTCTACCAGCTGAGCTAAGGAGGCTTATATTTATTTACCTTATCAATAATCCGAAACCTTTATGGCTCCGTTTATCGAGCGGCAAAACTAATAAGCTTTTTTATATTTTAAAGAACATTCCCAACTTTTTTTTCAGTGCTTAGCACCTCTCTGAAAGGGATTGCAAATCTACAAAAATTTACACCCGTTCAAAATTTTTTATTAAAAAAAATCGACAGGCTATAAACCTGTCGATTTTAACTGAAAATCAGTCGTTTTTATATTAAAAACCCTCTTCTGCTTCTGTTAATATGGCCTTCTTGGCCGCAGCATCAGCAGCAGTTTTCTTTTGTTTATGCTTTTCAATCTGCTTGCGCAGGCTTTCAATCGCCAAATCTGTTGCCTCTTCAAAACTTTTGCATTTTTCTTTTGCAAAAATTTGGTTGCCGGGCAACAGTAATTTAAATTCTGCTATCTTATTTGCCTCATCTTCCACATTCTCAAGCTTTAAGTAAACCTCGCCACTAATAATATGATCATAAAACGTATCCAGCTTGTCAGCCTTTCTCTGAATAAAATCCAATAATTTGCTGTCTGCGGTAAAATGAATTGATTGCACTGTAATTTTCATGTTTCCTCCTTAATTACGCCTTTGGATGGGCTTGTTTGTAAATAGACTTTAATCGTTCAACTGAATTGTGTGTATAAATTTGGGTTGCGCTAAGGTTAGCATGGCCCAAAAGTTCTTTAATGGAGTTTAAGTCGGCTCCGTTGTTTAGTAAGCTTGTTGCAAATGTGTGCCTTAGTACGTGAGGGCTTCTTTTATTCTGGGTTGATATGTTGGAGAGGTATTTCTGCACTATCAGATAAATTAGTTTCGGGTATGCGTCGGCACCCTTATTTGTAACGATTAATGTTAATGAATTGTTATGAAAATTTTCACTTTTCTTTAATTCACTATACCTGCCCAGCAATATCCGCAGCTCGGTGTTGATAGGTATTATACGCTCTTTGTTGCGTTTGCCGAGCACTTTTAGCGTGCCTTCATAATCGTTAATGTCGCTGTCTTTCAGGCCTAAAAGCTCGGCAAGGCGCATGCCGGTACCAAACAGCATTTCAACAACTAATTTGTCGCGCAGGCCCGGAAAATCGTCCGAAAATATTTTATCGTCATCCAGCATTTTGGCCAGGCTTTCGCCCTCCACAACAACCGGCAAATGCTTCGGAATTTTTTGTGAGCGGATTTTCGACGTCGGATTTTGGGTAATTACGCCCTCCTGCAATAAAAACTTAAAGTATTTACGCAGCGTGGCCATTTTACGGTTTACAGAACGGGCCGTAAGTTTTTGATCAATAAGCTCAACCATCCAGTTGCGGATGTCGTGATAACTAATTTGATCGGGATGGGTAATAATGGGTTCCGGCGCAACGGTGGCGTTGCCGGGGTTGTTCAGGAAGCGCGTGAACTGATCCAAGTCTGATTCATAGGCAGATACCGTGTGTGGCGAGTACCGCTTTTCGAACTTGATGTATTGGATAAAACGCGCTAAAAACATAAAAACTATTTGAACATCCAGAGACCTGAATGTACAAATAGTTTTAATATAGTGTTAAGAAATGTGAAAATTCTTTTAAGGGAATTAAACAGCAGTTTCTAAGTTCATATTTTGCTTGTAGATGGCATGTTTGATAACATGACGACGGGTAATAGATTTTTTTTCGAAAGCCTGACGACTGCGAAGTTCTCTTAAAACACCTGTTTTTTCAAATTTCTTTTTGAAGCGTTTCAATGCTTTGTCTAATGATTCGCCGTCTTTTACGTTAATAATGATCATAATTTCCTAAATACCTCCTTTCAAGGGAGGGCAAAGTTAAGTATTTGGTTTTGAATATCAAAGCTGACTATTGATTATTTTCAATTACTCATTTCGTATGGATTGTGGTGTGATTATTCAGCGATTACCATATATTGTACTTTTAATTATTTATAACCGTCAAATGAACCTCAGCGATTATTCTTTTCATGATGCCGCTATTCTAAAAGTTACCGAATACACCGCAAATCAAACTATAGAGTTTCTGCTTGATTTTCCAGTAAATTGGGAAGAAAATTTATTTGAGCACCGGATACTACGATTCAAGGATGTAACAAGCTATAATCTAAAGGAAATTCCTTTTAGTGGCAACATAACTATACTTGATATAACTGGCTCAAAAAACAAAGCAGAGTTGATTACCAACGCAGGAAACAGGTTCATTGAATTTAGCACATGTGAATTGATTAAACCATAACGGCCGTTCAATAAGCTCGTTTTTAGTTTAACTAGCTGAGTCATCAAATTATATAACTACAAACTCATTTGACCAAATCATATTATTTCCTTTGGATCGCAACATAAGTTCCTCTGGATTAAACAAGATAATTTGATCTGGATTCAGATATTTACACAAGCGCGAACGTCATTTTGCCCAAAAAAACAACTACAGTTAAAACAAAGAATAGCTTAGTTCTTTTCATTGCTTAAATATAACAGTTAAAAATATCCTGTTATTATCAATTATGTTATTAAATGTTAAATGCCGGATAAAGAGCTATACTCCATCACCCGGCATCATTATAAACCTATTTAATCTTGCTACTTGATACTAACTACTTGATACTACTTTCAACCTACCCCCGCAGCACTTCCCTGCTGATGACAATTTTCTGTATCTCGCTGGTGCCTTCGCCTATGGTACATAGCTTGGCATCGCGGTAAAATTTCTCAACCGGGAAATCTTTGGTATAACCATACCCGCCGAAGATATGTACAGCTTCGTTGGCACAACGCACCGCAACCTCCGATGCAAAGTACTTAGCCATTGCCGATTGCTTGGTAACCGGCAGATGGCGATTTTTTAAGTCGGCAGCCTGCATGATCAATAGCTCGGCGGCTTCAATTTCGGTAGCCATATCGGCCAGTTTAAAGGCAATGCCCTGAAAGTTTGCTATCGGCTGTCCAAACTGTTTACGCTCTTTGGCGTAGGCAACGGCGGCTTCAAAAGCGCCTTTGGCTATCCCCAATGATAAGGCAGCAATAGAAATCCTGCCGCCATCCAGCACCTTCATGGCCTGTTTAAAGCCTTCGCCTTCTACCCCAAGCAAATTTTCTTTGGGTACGCGGCAATTATCAAATATCAGTTCGGTGGTTTCTGAGGCACGCATGCCCAGCTTATTTTCCTTTTTACCGTGGGTAAAACCCGGTGTGCCTTTTTCAATAACAAGTGCCGAGATGCCATGCGAATCGCCTTTGGCACCGGTACGCACCATAACCACCGCAACATTGCCAGATTTACCGTGCGTTATCCAGTTTTTTGAGCCGTTAACTATATAGTGGTCGCCATCAAGTACGGCGGTGGTATTCATCCCCAGCGCGTCCGATCCGGTGTTGGCTTCGGTTAGTCCCCATGCGCCAAGCCATTCGGCGGTGGCCAGTTTGGGCAGCCATTTAAGTTTCTGTTCTTCGTTGCCGAAAGCCAGGATATGACCGGTACATAAGGAGTTATGCGCCGCCACAGACAAACCTATCGATCCGCATACTTTAGCAATCTCCACAATTACGGTTACATATTCATGATAGCCAAAGCCCGAGCCGCCGTATTGTTCGGGCACAAAAACGCCCATCATACCCAGTTCGCCAAGCTGTTTAAATAATTCTACAGGGAAGTGCTGCGCCTCGTCCCATTCCATCACATGCGGCTTAATGTTGCGCTCGGCAAAATCTTTAGCCATTTGCCCAACCATCTGCTGGTTATCGTTCAACGAAAAATCCAAACCGCCCGCCGGAGCGCTATCTGTTAGTAAAGAATCCATAAATTTATATAACTGGTTATACAAATTAACGTTTTAATTATCAGTATAGTTTCACCCCAACAGCCCCTATTATATAGTACAGATTGGTATACGGTATGAATTATAGGTTTAGTTGAAATAGGGTTATTTTGATGGGTAATAAAGAGCTAAAAATATTTTTAGGAAATATTTTTAGATTGGGTTAAAGGCGTCGTTAATAAGAATAAAAATTAAAGTAGCTCTAAAATTTCAGCATTTGCTACAAGTTTAGGGCCCTCATTAATTAACCATTTTCGGCCTATATAAATATATTTCGTTATTGCCTCTCTATTTAAAAATCTTACTGTAACTATCTTTTCCTCACCGGGGTAAATAAGCTTCCAGTCAGTAAAGGTTATATCACCCATATACGCAATCAAAGTATCACTTTCATAATGTTCAAAAACGTGGTCGGGTCGATACCCGCTCACAATTCCGGTTTTACGGCAGCCACCGTTTTCGATCGTTAAAATATTTAATTTCGCTTTTACGATAATAAAATTGTTCATTTATATCAACTGCATTGTTTAAAACTGTTATCTATTTAACTTTTTAATTTTGACTTTTAACTTCACAATGGCGTTGCCTGCGGCCAGGCTTTCCACTCATACTGCACAAGCCTTAGCCACATTGGCCGGTATCCGTTTCAATCCTTAACGCGGGGTATAATTTACTATAAAAACTTGTCATTGCGAGCGATAGCGTGACAATCCCGTAGTGCAGGTAGTGAACGTTGCAGGTCGACTTTGATGACGAGATTGCTTCGTACCTCGCAATGACAAATCGTAAACGTAATTGCTTACGCCATGATGTATCGGTTATTTTAGAATTTAGAATTTGATCTTTAGAGTTTCTAAGCGTTGGGTCATTTTTAGAATTTAGAATTTGATCTTTAGCACTTCTCAGCCTCGCATTTAATACTCCGCTAACACCACCACCGTATTACTGATAGATTTTATCCTGTCTCGGCCGTTTAAAAAACCAAGCTCCACCACAAAAGAAAAGCCTGCTATTATGCCACCCATTTCCTGTATCAGTTCGCTGGCTGCGGTTACAGTGCCGCCGGTAGCCAGCAAGTCGTCATGAATAAGGATGTGCTGACCAGGCTCAAAGGCATCGGTATGGCATTCAATCACGGCTGTACCGTACTCCAGTTTATAAGCACGCTGCTTAATGGTGAACGGCAGCTTACCCGCCTTGCGGATAGGCACAAAGGGGATCCCAAGTTTGGTAGCTAAAGTCAGCCCAAATAAAAATCCACGGCTTTCGATACCGGCAATGACATCTATGCGGGTGCCTTTAAGCTGTTCAACAAAGGCATTAATAATATTATCGCAAAGGATAGGGTCTTTTAAAATGGGGGTAATATCCTTAAAAACTATTCCCGGCTTAGGAAAATCAGGAATATCACGAATGGCTGTCTTTATTTGCTGGGTTATCATTTGTAAACTAAATAAGGTGCAATTTTATGCAAAATTCCATCATCAAGTATGGCAATATTTTTAAGGTCGGCTACTGATTCATAATCGCCATGCTGGTTACGAAATTCTATAATGGCATTAATTTGCTTAAAGCTTAAATAAGGGAAACGCCGCAGCTGTTCAAAAGTGGCTGTGTTTACGTTTAACCTGGTCAGGCGCTTCGCGTTTACCGCTATGCCGTTCTTTATCTCGGCGTACTTGGCATTATCCACACCAAAAACTTCTTTTAATTGCTCTTTATTGTAAAAACCGCCGAGGCGTTCGCGATACTTTATAATGCGCATGGCAAAAGCAGGCCCTATCCCCCTGATCATGGTGAGCCGGGCCGAGTCGGCACTATTTATTTCAATGACTTCGCCCGGCGCGGCTTTTTTTGAATAACCTGCGTCTGCTGCAATGTTGATGTAGGGCTCCAGGCGTTTATAATCTGCATCGGTTATGGTGTAGATCTTTTTAACATCGGCTTTGGTGTAAAACCTGCCGCCTTTAGCTTCATAGTTCTTTATCACCTTTACCTGGCGTTCGCTCAGCCCAAGCTTTTCCCAATCGGCAGCTCGCAAATTATTCGGGTTAAAAGCGAATAGCGCCGCGTAAGCGGGCTTTTTGCTGTCTGCCGCATCATCGCCGGTTGTTTGGGCATTGGCAAGCAGGGCAGCCGCTTTATCAAAATCTTTAAAATTTATTGTATTATCTTTGTGGTTCGATTGATAAACGTAAGGCGCCGCTAAAACCAAAGCAATCAAAATAACAAACACCACCATTCCGTTCCATTCTTTTTTGGTTACAGACAGGTAGTTTTTTACAGGGGCCTTCATTCAATATTTATCAAATCGTTAAATTAAATAAAATTTCAGGATATTTATTTGTTAAATCAAAACACCCATTTTACAAAAAATGAAAGTAATAACCACCGAAGAGTTTGCCAAAGCCACTAAACTTGATAAGTTGAAGATGCCTGGCCTGGCCGCTTTATTGATGGAGCTGATGAAAATTAACCAGGTAAATGATCTGTTTGCCCAGGCACAGCCAAAACAAGGTATTGAATTTATTGACGCTATTTTAGAAGGTTGCGGCATAGATATTGAATTTGATGAGCGCGAGCTGCGCAACATCCCCAAAACCGGCAGCTTTGTTGCCATAGCCAATCACCCTTACGGCGGCATTGAGGGTATGGTGCTGTTAAAAATGCTGTTGATGGTTAGGCCCGATGCCAAGCTGATGGCCAATTTTCTGCTTAAAAAAATCCCTAACCTGAGCGACTTTTTTATCGCAGTTAACCCTTTCGAAAACGTAGAACATTCATCAAGTATAAGTGGTTTAAAAAACACGCTGGAGTTATTGAATAATGGCACCCCCATTGGTATTTTCCCTGCCGGCGAGGTATCTACCTTTAAGGTTGAGCAGCAGCAGGTAACCGACCGCCTATGGCACCCTGTAGTGGGTAAAATTATAGCCAAGGCTAAAGTGCCTGTAGTACCTATTTATTTCCATGGCAATAATGGCTTACTGTTTAACCTGTTGAGCCTTATTCACCCTGCACTGCGCACGGCTAAGCTCCCATCGGAGTTGTTTAATAAACACGGCCATACTATCAGGCTACGCATAGGTAAGCCCATTAACGTGGAGGACGTACCCGATCATAACAACGGCGCTAAACTGCTTAACTTTTTACGCGCCCGTACTTACGCCTTAGGCACTGGGTTGGAGGAAGAAAAAAAGATCTTCAATCCGCGCAATTTGTTTAAGATAAAACGCCTGCCTAATGCAGTAGTGCCCGAAATAGATGCAGAGCTGCTGGAAAAAGAAATAACCCCGCTGCGCGAAACCTACAAAGTTTGGACGGAGAAAAACTACGAAGTATACATTGCTCCAACCTCGGCTATCCCTAATGTAATCCGGGAGATCGGTCGCCTGCGGGAGATTACTTTCCGGGAGATTGGCGAGGGTACCAACAAGAGTATCGACTTGGATGAGTATGATATTTATTATAACCACCTGTTCATTTGGGATTTTGAAGCAAAGATGATCGTTGGAGCCTACCGTATTGGTTTGGGCGACGAGATTTTTTACAGCGTTGGCAAAAAAGGGTTTTACATTAACGAACTGTTTAAACTTAAAACCCAATTTATCCCTGTGCTGCGCAAAAGCCTTGAACTTGGCCGCTCGTGGATCAGGAAAGAATACCAAACCAAACCCCTGCCCCTGTTTTTACTTTGGAAGGGCATCCTGAAATTCCTGATAGATAACCCAAGGTATCGCTACCTTATTGGGCCGGTGAGTATCAGCAACTCGTTTTCTAAATTCTCCAAATCGCTTATTGTTGATTACATTAACCGTAACCACTTTGATCATGAAATGGCGCAATACGTAAAGCCACGTAAAAAGTTCAAGGTTGATTTTTCGAAAATTGATACCGACCTGCTAATGGCAGGCGAAGACAGCTTTAAGGGCCTCGACCATCTTATATCTGAAGTAGAAACACGTAACATGAAAGTGCCCGTGCTGCTGCGCCAGTACATAGCCCTAAACGCCAAGATCATCAGCTTTAACATCGACCCTAAATTTGCCGATTGTCTTGATGGTTTCCTTGTACTCGACCTGGAGAAAGTACCTCAGGATATTCTGGATAAGCTGGGTAAAAATTTATAAGCTATTTATCTGAACCTTGATTCATGGGATTTTAGGATTACCACGATATATAATTAAACAAAAGCGCCCTGCCAGATAAACCGGCAGGGCGCTTTTTATTTAGAATGTTTGGGTTGTTTCGCTTAGAAAGCGTAACGTAAACCAAACTGCATTTGCCAGCGTGAAGCAAACAAATCAACAGAGTAAGGCAATCCTGGATCCGCGAACGTATATTTAGGATAAGTTGTAGGAGCATTTTCAAATGATGGGGTTCCACCTTTTGCCGGTGCTAAACCAACACTTGCAGAAGAGTTGAAGGTATTTGCAGAGAAGTAATACTGACCCCATTTTTTATTCAACAGGTTAGTAAGGTTAACAATGTCGTAAGTAAAGGTTATTACCTGTTTACGTTTGCCGTTACCAAATTTAAAGTCCTGTGCAAAACGGAAATCTAACTGGTTGTTCCAAGGTGTGAAGGCAGCGTTACGCTCTGTAAATTCACCACGACGACCTGAAAGGTATTTATTTTTATCAATGAAAGCATCAAATGCTGCAGCTTGTTGTACTGCTGTTTTAGCAGGAGCTGTTGCAGTAGCAGCAATATCAGAGAAGAAATTAACAGTTTCGCCGCGTTTTGGAATGTACGCTAAGCTCAATTGCTGACCTGTTCCGTCAATAGCATTTGGATAGGTATCAAAGGTGTAAGGATTACCAGATTGTGAGCTAAAGAAGAAACTGAAGTTAGCTGTGTAGTTTTGAGCAGCATCCCAATCGTGTCTGAAGTTAACTGTAGATACAATGCGGCTACGGATATCAAAGTTTGAATTAGCCAAACCCGGGCTGTTAGGATTTAACGCCTGGTTTAACTGCCAGTTTGATTCCATTGAGTTACGGATACCGTTGGTAACATCTTTTGAATGACCGTAAGTATAAGCAGCTGTTACGTTTAAAGCATTATTTGGACCAAACTGCGTGTTTTTAGCCACTTGTGCAGTTAAGCTATAACGGTAACCTTCGCTGGTGTTTGATAAAAGGTAAGCATTGGTATATAATGGATTTATTTTACCCTTATTAAGACCAGTTGCCGTATTATTAAATATTGGCTGTTGTTTTTGTGTATCGTAAACGTAATAGGTTACCTGATCAAGTGTATTTACTTGTTGAAATTTCAAATCGTGGATAACTTTGGTATAAATACCTTCGCCTGTAAATTTCCACTGATCGGCAGTTGTGTAGTCAACAGCTAAACTGCTTCTCCAAACCTGCGGCATTTTAAAGTTATTGTCAATCATATCTACCTGTGTTGCACCTGCAGCAGAGGTATTAACAGCGGGAAGTTGCTTATTAACATAATTTAATTCGCCATTTGGAGCACTCTGTACCGGATTGGTACCTGGTGTTTGGGCAGATATACCGCTGCTTGGTGCTTTTACATCATAAGCTCCGTATGTTTTACCGTTGTTATAAAACGCGTAACCAAACCATGCAAAGGGAACACGACCTGTAAAGAAGCCGCTACCACCACGTACAATAACGCTTTGATCGCCGTTTACATCAAAGTTAAATGCCGCACGCGGATTCCACTCAATGTTACCAAGGTAGTTTTGCTTAATATCTTTGGGTTTGGTATACGTGTAGGTGTTGCCATAGTTAGGGTCAACCGGAGCGTTTGTCGTTTTATCACTCAATGGTTGTTTGTTTGGCACATCTGCATAATCGGCACGTAAGGCTAAGGTCAGTTTAAAATTGTCAGTTAACTGAATTTCATCCTGTCCATATAAGCTCAGCAGGTTAACTTTAAACTTGGCCGATGGATTAGCTAAAATATAATCACGGGTATTATTGGTGTAATTAAAGTTTGTACGTACACGAGAAGGGTTGTTATTAACAAAATCCTCTATGCTGCTATATGCTACACGACCGTTCCAGGCGTTAACAAAGTTATAGGTGATATCGTAGAACTCATTGTGTGTACCAAAAGTAAATGTGTGTTTACCTTTTGTCCAGGTTAAGTTATCAGTAAACTCGGCAGTTTTTTGGCGCATATCAAATATGGCAGCCTCACGGTCGGTACCCATAAATATGGTAGTACCCGGAGAACGGCCTGTGATCTCGATTTGGGGTAATGACGGATCTGAGTTAGGATCGCGGTAATCATGTACGTTTGAGTAACCTAATACCAAGCTATTGCTCACGTTGTTTGAGAACCTCGACTTTAACTCGGCAACGGTTGAAGTTGAGTTATTGTGTGAGGTATAGTCGATACCGCTAAAACGGAAGTTTTGCTGATCGCGCTCTAAGTTAGTTGCCGTTGAAGTAATGGTGTTGTTACGGATGGTTAACTGGTTGTTATCATTAATATTCCAATCCAAACGGTTAAAGAACTTGTTTGAGTTAGAGAAAATAGTGGTATTGTTATAAGTACCCGGATCAATGCCATTTGGGTGGGCGGCATCGGTAGTAAATGATTTAAATGCAGCAACCAGTTTATCACCATCTGCCTGGCTTAATATATTAGCTGAGCCATTGTGATCAAGTCCTCTGATAACAGGGTCCTGTCTGCGGGCAATTTCTTCGTTGGTAAAGAAGAATAATTTGTTTTTGATGATAGGCAAACCTAAACGGATACCTGTTTGGTAATCATGGAAATCAGAAAGGCTTGAACCATCACCGCCAGAAGCAGCCTTGGCATTATTGGGGCCCACCATAAATGAACCGCGACCAAAACCATAAACCGAACCGGTAAAGTCATTTGTACCGCTACGTGTTACAGCGTTGATACTACCACCTAATACGTTACCAATTTTAATATCGTAAGGGGCAACTAATACTTGTATATCCTGTATCGCATCTAATGATACCGGGCTTGTGCGTGTACTGCTACCAACCTGGCCCGATGCGTTGTTTTGACCACCTAATGACGGACTAAAACCAATCGCATCATTATTAATAGCACCATCAAGGGTCACGTTGTTATAACGGTAGTTAGTTCCCTGGAATGAGTTGTTATTACTTTGCGGTGTAGTACGTGTAAAATCCTGTAAGCTACGGCTAATTGAAGGTAGATTTTTGAGCTGGTTTTGACCAATGCGGGTGCTTGCACCTGTTTTTGTACCACCGGCGGTTCCCTTAATTTTCACTTCTTGCAGGTTTGTTGTTTCGTCAACAAGCGCAAAGTTAAAGGTAACGCTACCTAAGCTTAAGGTAACTTCTGTTTTTTCGTCTTTTTTATAGCCTATAAAAGAAGCTGAGAGGGTGTAAGGACCACCTGGGTTAACGTTGGCAATTGTGTAACGGCCATCGGCATTGGTTTGTGCGCCGTAGCGTGTTCCTGTGCTTGTGTTAAGTACAGTTACTGTTACACCGGGCAAGGTTCCGCCTTTTTGGTCGGTAACTTTTCCGCTTACTACCGATGTTGTAATTTGCGCTTTGGCAACATTAGCAACTCCAATAATCAGCATTGATAAAAGGATAAAGTAAATCTTTTTCATTTGTGTTTATTTATTGCACAAAGATTCAGCTACTATATTACCCCAATGTTAACACATGATTATATTTACTACCATTAGTTAACATTAAATGAAAAACATAATCAATACTTAACAAAAAGTTTTTTAAACAGTAAATGCAGAAAATAGGCCGGGGCTACAGCTAAGGATAAAAAAAGGAGCCTGGGTTTGGCTGCTGTAACCTCGCGCCCGTTGCCGTAAATTATGGCATTGAGCGATGGCAGCGCACATATAAAGCAGATTACCCACATAGGAAAACCACCCGCTGCCTGCCAGGCCAGCAGTTCAATAATGATATAACTAAAGCCCAACAGTATTAACAATACGATGTACGAAATGAGCGGCGACAGTTTCAGGTAATAGTAAATAGCTATAGCTATTACAAACGATGCCCAGTTAAAATAACCATTGTACTGGCCCAAAAAACCAAGATGCGGAAAGGGGATAGCCCATATCAACCCAAATAACCCGAATATCAACGGTGGGATACATATATAATGTATGGTTTTATTCACCGCATCCTGATGGCCTGCGGCGTATTCATTAAAATATTGCTCCGCGAGTTTCCCATCAGGCCGTGCCGGGTTGCCAGTGCCGGGTGATTGTTTTTTATTATCGGTATACTTTTTATCTGCTGCCATCTTATGTAATGCAAAAGCCCCTCCTGTTTTTAAGCAGAAAGGGCTTGTTTGTCTTCATTTTGTTACTTGGCAAACGCTACCGAACGGGTTTCCCTGATAACGGTAACTTTAATTTGCCCCGGGTAAGTCATTTCGGTTTGAATGCGGTTTGATATATCGGCAGCCAAAACTTCTGATTGTGCATCGGTGATTTTTTCGCTTTCAACAACTACACGCAATTCACGACCAGCCTGGATAGCGAATGTTTTTTCAACACCAGGGTATGACATCGCAAGTTCTTCCAATTCTTTCAAACGTTTGATGTAGCTTTCAACCACCTCACGGCGTGCACCCGGACGGGCACCTGAAATAGCATCACAAGCCTGGATGATCGGCGATAACATGGAAGTCATTTCAATTTCATCGTGGTGGGCACCTATGGCGTTACAAACTTCGGGATGTTCCTTATATTTTTCTGCCAGCTGCATACCTAAAATAGCGTGAGGCAATTCCGGGTTATCATCAGGTACTTTACCAATATCATGCAGTAAGCCTGCACGTTTTGCCATTTTTACGTTCAAGCCCAGTTCGGCAGCCATGGTGGCGCAGAAATTGGCTACCTCGCGTGAGTGTTGCAGCAGGTTTTGCCCGTATGATGAACGGTAACGCATACGGCCAACCATACGGATCAGCTCGGGATGTAAACCATGGATCCCAAGGTCGATCACTGTACGTTCGCCTATTTCAACAATTTCTTCTTCAATTTGCTTTTTGGTTTTGGCAACCACTTCTTCAATACGCGCAGGGTGAATACGACCATCTGTTACCAAACGGTGCATAGCCAGCCTGGCAATCTCGCGCCTAACCGGGTCAAATCCCGACAGGATAATTGCTTCCGGGGTATCATCAACGATGATCTCAATACCGGTAGCTGCCTCCAATGCACGGATGTTACGACCTTCGCGACCAATGATACGGCCCTTGATCTCATCATTTTCTATATTGAAAATAGATACCGTGTTCTCGATAGCGCTTTCTGTAGCGGTACGCTGAATGGTTTGGATAACTATCTTTTTAGCCTCTTTGGTAGCGGTAAGCTTAGCCTCGTCAACAATATCCTTTATCTGGATCATGGCCTTGGTACGTGCTTCTTCGCGAAGGTTATCAACCAATTGGTTTTTAGCTTCATCGGCAGAGATACCGGCAATGGTTTCCAGTTGCTGCACATGCGAATTTTTCAACACTTCAACTTCTTCTTGTTTCTTAACAACAATTTCGGTTTGTCTTTCCAGGTTTTTGCGGGTGTTATCCAGCTCACTTTCCTTGCGGTTCATGTTTTCCAGGCGTTGGTTTAAAGATTGCTCTTTTTGTTTAACACCATTTTCGCGCTGGTTGATAGCATTATTTTTGCTATTTACCTCAGCTTCATGTTCGGCCTTTAGTTGTAAAAACTTCTCTTTAGCTTCAAGTGATTTGTTTTTCTTCAGGATCTCGGCATTGTTTTCGGCATCTTTAAGTATCTTTTTTACTTTATTTTGCGCCGAAGCCTCCTGATCTTTAAAAAGCTTTCTTAGTAGAAAGCGCCCAATGACTATGCCCAGGCCAACGCCCAGGAGTAGTCCGATTATTCCGTATAGTAATATGTCCATTTTAGGTTTATTGGTATGTATATGTATAAAAAAAACCGCAACTAATTTTTAAGTATCATGTATTTAAAAACTTCATTTCGGATATTGGAATCATGGGTTACGTTAATACACGAGTAACGCATGCCTCTTAGATCCGCTCATATTGAAGCGTTAAGTTTTTAATAGTGAAACCTAAAATTTAACTGCGGTTAAATCTTAAATGTGCTCTGTTATATATGTAAAGAACGTTTATTACTTTGAGAAAAATTCGTTTAGCATATGATCTAACTGGTAAACCTTTTCGGCAACGTCGGTATCTTCAACAGTAACCTTTTTTTCGGCTTTTAATGATGATGTAGCATAATGCAACACACACATCGAAAGCAGATCCTGTTTATCCCTTACCGCGTAATTATCCTGATATTCCCGTATACGGTCATTGATCAGTTTTGCCGCCCTGCGTATTATTTCTTCTTCTTCCATGTTTACCTTTAAGGGGTAAACTCTGTCAGCAATATTTATTTTTATTGAGATTTCTCCCATTGAGCCTTTCACTTTTTGTATTATTTCTTCAATAATACAATACACTTATCTATTTCTTGCACAAAGTCGTTAATTTTTTGCTTTATGTCAAGACTTTTTTCATTTGTTTCTGAAAATGATTTTGCAAGTTTCAATACACGAAGCTTTTCTTCCAGCTCTTTTGTCTTGTTTTTGCTTGCATCAAGGGCAACTGTTAAGGCCTCACTTTCCAGCCTCAGCAGGTCATTATCCTCCTGTAACGCAGCACAAAGCTCAATCAACCTCGAGGTTTTATCTACTATGGTATTTAATTGTTGTGCTACGGAAGGCATATTTTAAACCCTAAACTCTAATTTCTAAATTCTAAAAAAACACTAAACTCTAATTCTAAATAAAAACACTAAACTCAAACCTTAATCTCTAAACTCAAATTTTATTTCTATGATTTAGAGATTAGAACTTAGAACTTTTTTATTTCCTTATCTCCGCTCCTGCTTCTTTTCCTAAATTATAAATTAATTTTTGCATTATGCTGTCGATGGCTTTATCGGTTAAGGTTTTTTCAATATCCTGAATGATAAAACTAAGCGCGTATGATTTTTTACCGGCTGGTAATTTATCGCCCTGGTAAACGTCAAATACACTTACTTCCTTCAACAGCTTACGTTCGGTACGCTGGGCTATTTGTTTAAGCTGACCAAACGAAACGGCCTTATCTATCAGCATAGACAGATCTCGCCTTACCGCCGGGAATTTTGAAACCTCCTGGTAAACAATTTTATTTTTACGGATGGCAGACAACACCAGGTCGAAATTAAAATCGGCATAGAAAACTTCTTTATCCATATCTGCCTTTTTCAACGCAGCCGTACCCACCGGACCAAATTTTACCAGTTGCTTGCCATTAAGCGCGTATTGCAGGCCAAAAGCCAGCTTACTGCAAGTAGCATCTTCAACTACATAATCTGTAATACCAAGGCGTTGTAATATGCCGTCAACAATAGCTTTCAGATTATAGAACGATACCGGCTTTTGTTTTTGGTTCCATTGCTCGGCAGTATCGGCACCGGTAATAAATACCGAGAAACGTTGCACTTCGCTGTATTTATCATCCTTTACACTATACACTTTGCCAAACTCATAAAATTTAGAGTCGGCACTGCGGCGGTTTTGGTTATAGGCAATAGCTTCCATGCCCGAGTATAGCAGGGTTTGGCGCATTACGTCGAGATCGCTGCTTAGCGGGTTAAGGATCTTTACGGCCGCATCAAGGTTATCTGAATAGGCCGATTTGGTCAGCGAGTTCGACAATATCTCGTTAAAACCGTTGGCAGTCAATAAATCCGACAGTTGATTTTGAACCGTATCTTTCTCTGGTCTTACCGAGTTATTTAACGAAGCTCTTATCTGGGTTGGGATATGAATATTATTGTAGCCGTAGATCCGCAGAATCTCCTCTACTATATCCACCTCACGCGTTACATCTACCCGGTAAGGAGGTACTTGTAACGACAGCCCATCTTCGGTTTCATGAACTATTTTGATATCCAGCGCTTCAATAATGGCCTTGATCTCGCCGTGAGTGATCTTCTGCCCTATCAGCCTGTCGATATTTTTGTAGGTTACATCAAAAGCAAAAGGCGCAACCGGTGCAGGGTAATGATCAGAAATTTCTGACGATACCTCGCCGCCCGCAACCTGCTGAATAAGCAAAGCTGCACGTTTAAGCGCGAAAACAGTCATATCCGGATCGGTACCACGTTCAAACCTGAATGAGGCATCTGTTTTTAAACCATGCCTTTTGGCAGTTTTACGTACAGACACCGAATTGAAGTAAGCGCTTTCTAAGAAGATATTTTTTGTACTTCCCTTAACACCAGATTTTGCACCGCCGAAAACACCGGCAATACACATTGGCTCTTCGGCATTACCAATCATCAGGTCGTTTTCAGATAGCTTACGATCAACATCATCAAGCGTTTTAAAAACTGTTCCTTCAGCGTAGTTTTTAACCAGTACTTTGTTACCTGTTATATCATCAGCATCAAATGCGTGCAATGGCTGTCCAAGTTCATGCAGTACATAATTGGTAACATCAACAATATTATTGATACTGCGGATGCCGATAACTGCCAGCCTTTCCTTTAACCATTTTGGCGATTCCTTAACCTCAACACCGCTGATGGTTACGCCAGAATACCGCGGACTTGCATGCTCGTTCTCTACAATAACCTCAACGGTACGGCTGGTGTTGGCCACTTTAAAGTCGCTAACATCGGGCCGGGTAACGCCAATTTTCAGAAACGCGGCAATATCACGGGCAGTACCCAGGTGCGATGTAGCATCGGCACGATTGGGAGTTAGCCCAATCTCGTACATATAATCGTCGTTAAGTTTAAAGTAATCTTTGGCTAACGTACCAACAACAGCATCGTCATCAAGCACCATAATACCGGCATGATCGGTACCTAAACCAATCTCATCCTCGGCACATATCATACCTTCGGATGCTTCACCACGGATCTTTGATTTTTTTATGGCGAAAGGCTCGCCGGTAACGGGGTAAACGGTAGTGCCAACAACGGCAACCACCACTTTTTGACCTGCTGCAACGTTGGTTGCGCCGCAAACAATCTGCAAATCTTCAGGCCCGCCTACATCAACTTTGGTTACATGCAGGTGATCTGAATTGGCATGGTCAACACATTCCTTTACATAGCCAATCACCAAGCCTTCTAAACCGCCGGGGACAGGCTGTACTTTCTCCAGGCTTTCCACTTCCAAACCGGTACCGGTTAGGATAATTGAAATTTCCTGAGGAGTTTTATCTGTATCAATAAATTCTTTAAGCCAGTTATACGATATCTTCATTATTCAAGAATGATAATCGGCAAAGATATAAAGATTTCAGATGTGCGGGTGTGCAGATTTCAAATGTGAAGATTTTATAGATACAAATTTCAGATGTGAAGATTAATAAAATAATCATCTGCACATCTGAAATCTAAAATCTGCACATCTATCTACTAATCCTCATCCAGATCGTCATCATCTAAATTTAATGTGTACGATGGTTCTGATGCATCATAAGCCTGGTTGGCCTGATCTGTTTCGTCGGTTTCGCCGATATCTTCGTTGGTATCATCAAAACCGTTTGAATGTATGTCCTGCTGGCTCATTTGCTCATCGCTCTGGCTTAGCAGATCGTCTTGTTCTAATTGGTCGTCGTCTTCTGGGTCAATCATGATATATTAGTTTTAATTTGTTTAGTTAGAACGTTGTGTAATCGGGCTTGTTTCAAAGTATTTACAATTCATGCTATCATCTGAAATTTGAAATCTGCACATCTGAAATCTATAATCTGCACATCTACAAAAGGTCTTCATCTCCAAAGCTAAAATACCCGCTATCGGTAATGATCAGGTGATCGAGGATGTTTATCTCCAGCATGCGCCCTGCGGCACTTATATTTTTGGTGAGGGCAACGTCTTGCTGACTGGGTTTAAGATTGCCAGAGGGATGATTATGCACCAAGATAACCCCGCTGGCCTGGTGCTGCAGCGCCATGTGAAAGATAATCTTAGGATCGGCCACCGTTGCAGACAGGCCTCCTTTGCTCACCAGCTCCTTAGCCAGTACCTTTTGGGAACGCCCCATGAGGATGATCCAAAACTCTTCGTGGTTTAAATCCATCAAATGGCGGCGCATAAGATTATAACCATCGCGGCTGCAGGTAATATAATCAATGGCCTTGGTTTCGGTATCGTTACGGCGGCGGCCTATTTCCAGCGCGGCAATAATAGAAATTGCCTTGGCCTCGCCTATCCCCTTAAATTTACTCAGCTCGCTTATGGAAGCCTTGCCCAGTTTATTCAGGTCGTTTTCATAATGGTGCAGGATGCGTTTGCTCAGTTCAACCGCGGTTTCATTGCGGCTACCCGAGCCTATTAGTATGGCAATAAGCTCGGCGTCGGTTAGCGCGCGCCGGCCCTGGCCGCTCAGTTTTTCACGCGGACGGTCTTCTTCGGCCCATGATTTTATACTGATCTTGTTGTTGTAGTTTTCCACGGCATTAAAGTAGTGAAAAAACTACCAAACAAAAAAGGGATCATGCCTGCGGCACAATCCCTTTTTTATATCGTGAAAGCTAAGATTAGCTTAAGCCGTTTACAAATTTAGTAAGCTTCGATTTATTGTTTGAAGCTTTATTTTTGTGAATAACATTCTTTTTAGCCAAACGATCTAACATAGAGATCACTTTAGTTAAAAGAGTGCTTGCATCAGCCTTAGTGGTAGTGCCTCTTAATTTTTTAATAGCGTTCCTGGTTGTTTTAGCCTGGTACCTGTTGCGCAGACGCTTCGCAGCGTTTGACCTGATTCTTTTTAAGGATGATTTATGATTTGCCATCGTATAGCTTTGTTATTCTTTTTCTACTTATTTTAAGGACTGCAAATATAGGGTGATAATTTGTAATATGCAAATCGTTTTTAATTTTAGTTTTCAATACATAATCTGCTTAAAAATAATAAAACAACGCTTGCGTTAACATTGGCATAATGCTATCCTGCTAACTTTAAGGTATATAATAACGCGATACACTATGACAATCAATAACAGCACCACAAGATTTAGCAACCGGGTAGACGATTATGTGAAATACAGGCCGCATTATCCCAAAACTATAGTCGAGTTTTTGCAGGACAATTACCAGCTTACGAGAGATAAATTAATTGCCGATGTTGGTGCCGGCACAGGCATTTCTACCGCCTTATTTTTAGATGCCGGTTACCCAGTTACAGCCGTTGAACCCAACAAAGAAATGCGCGACAAATCCGTTGAGCTTTTAAACACATATCCCGGATTTAAAGCGCAGAATGGCACCGCCGAGCAAACCGGACTTGCAACGGGAAGTATAGACGCCGTTATTGCGGGGCAGGCTTTCCACTGGTTTAATGCGAAAAAAACACGGATAGAATTTAAACGCATCCTGAAACCCGGCGGCTTTGTTGCCCTGATCTGGAATGAAAGAAAAACCGCATCTGATTTTGAAATAGCGTACGACCAGTTGATCATCAAGCACGCCAGCGATTATGTAAAAGTAGATCACCGCAATATCGACGACGAGCATATCGGCAGCTTCTTCAACCCCGAACCATTCCGGCTCGAAACATTTGAAAACAAACAGATCTTTGATTTTAATGGCTTAACAGGGCGCTTGCTTTCTTCCTCTTACATGCCAACCAAAGCAGATGAAGGTTACCAGCTCATGATAACAGATCTTAAAGCCCTTTTTGATAAATATCAGCAGGATGATGTGATCGTTATTAATTATGATACTAAGGTTTATGTGGGGAGGTTGTAGTTATTTCTAATTATAGTCTACCAAGAAAATCAAAACTTAAACCCATATTTACCTGCATGAAGCGGCGTATCGTTTTAAGTTTATCCGGCATTTGTTTAATCCTGCTCTGCTCGTCATGGGGTTTCTTTGCGCATTACCGCATTAACAGCCTGGCCGTTTACACGCTACCTAAAGCCATGGCAACCTTTTACAAGGCCAACATCAACTACATTGTGGAACATGCCGTAAGTGCCGACAAACGCCGCTATGTGGACTCTACCGAAGCACCAAGACATTACTTCGATGCCGATCATTATGGCAAGCGGCCTTTTATGGCCATGCCCCTGAAATGGAAAGATGCCGCCGCCAAATACACCGCCGATACCTTGGATAAATATGGCACCGTTCCGTGGACCATCCAATATCAATATTATAAACTGGTGCGGGCATTCAAAGCACATGATACTACGGGTATTCTCAGCGCGTCGGCCAATCTGGGCCATTACGTTGCCGATGCACACGTTCCGCTGCACCTCACCCTAAACTATAACGGGCAACTCACCGGCCAAACCGGCATACACGCGCTTTGGGAAAGCCGCATTCCCGAACTTTTTGCCGATAAATACCGCCCCATAACCGGCAAAGCCCGCTATATAGAAAATCCGCTGAATGAAGCTTTCAGAATTTGCCGGGCATCATTTAAAAGTGTAGATACCGTACTGCGATTTGAACGCCTGCTCAGCAAAACCTTCCCGCCAGATAAAAAATATGCTATGGTACTACATGGCAAAAAACAAATTCAGGATTATTCCGAAGCCTATAGCGCCGCCTACCAAAAAATGCTTGGCGGAATGGTTGAAAGAAAGATGCGCGAATCGGTAATATCCGTCGGCAGCTTTTGGTATTCGGCATGGGTAGATGCCGGACAGCCGGATTTGAATAGTCTTACCCTCAAAGCCCAATAGTACTCCTGCAACATTACGTAATTTCCGCAGGCCGATAGCGTGGTTATACCATTGTAGTTAATAGCCATTTACATGATTTTTGAAGTGTTAAAACCTCAAAATCAAATGGCTATGAAAAAGATTATGCTAACTATAATACCGCTCTTAATCGCGGTTCAATTGGCATCAGCACAAAATTGCAGTCAGTTTATTAACGCGCTCAACGGTAAAAAACTCACATACTCCAACCAGGATGCAAAAGGGAAAGAGCAGGGCAAACTTATATACACCACCACCAAAAAGGATGCGGCTACAATTACGGTACACAGCGAAGTATCCGGTAAAGACGGTAAGACTATTGGCGGCGGCGACTCCGAGATCATGTGCGACGGCGGAATTATTAAAATTGACATGAAAGCCTTTATCCCTGCCGCTTCAATGAAACAATACGGCAATATGCAAATGAGCGGCGAAGCCAAATATCTTACTTACCCCGTTAATCTTACTGTTGGTCAAACGCTTGAAGATGGCTCAGTAACTATAAACATGGGCAGTGGAGGCGCGCAAATAAGCGCAATGCAAATGGATATTGTTAACCGTAAAGTAGAAGCCGCAGAACCTGTATCCACCAGTGCAGGCAGTTTCGACTGTTTAAAAATAACCTACGATGCTACCATTAAAGTAAAAACCATGGGTATCGGCATTCCGTTTCACATGAAAGTTATTGAGTGGTACGCGCCCAAAATAGGCAGGTTTGTAAAATCAGAAACCCACAACAAAAGCGACAAGCTCATGGGCAGTACAGTCCTCGAATCTATAAACTAAAACTACTACTACTTAACAACAGCTTTTTTACCCGAGCGGCTTTTTATAGCGGCGTAAATTGGCGGCACTACCGATATCAGGATAATAGCCATTACAACAATGGTAAAGTTTTCTTTGATAACCGGGATGTTGCCAAAAAAGTAGCCGATGAATAAGAAGCTAAGTACCCATGCTGCACCGCCAACTATATTATAAAGACTGTAGCGTAAAAATGGCATATGCCCTACCCCTGCCACAAAAGGCGCAATGGTTCTTATGATGGGTAAAAACCTGCTGAATATTACAGCCTTGGCGCCATGCTTATCAAAAAAAGCTTTGGTATTAAGGTAATACTCTAACTTTAATATTTTGTTATCCTCCTTAAAAACTTTGGGACCTAAGTAATTACCAAGCATATAATTAACCGTATTACCCGCAAAGGCCGATATTACCAGTAAAACAGCAATCAAGTAAATATTTAGACCGGTGTTACCGGTAGCTATAAGCGCGCCTGCGGCAAACAACAGGGAATCGCCGGGTAAAAATGGAGTTACAACAAAACCGGTTTCGGCAAAGATAATTGCAAACAGGATTAGGTATGTCCAACCCTGGTAATCCCGTGTGATCTGGCTCAGATGGGTATCAATATGCAATATAAAGTCGATAATGGCTTTTATTATTTCCATAGTTTAATTTTTGCCCAAAAATAGAAATATAAAAAGAATAGCCGCTATTGCGTAGTCTTAATAAGCAGATTATTGTTCAATACAGCTGCTCCAAAGGCAACAGAATCTGTCCGGCCTACAATACCTATGGTATAAACGGTGTAAGCATGCCCATCCTGAATGGTAACATTTGGTATGGTATATTCAATTTTTGTAGGCGTTTTGTAGGTTGCAATAGTTAAGTTATAGCTGCCGGCTGGTATGGTAACGTATTTTGAAATGGTATTGAATGGCCTGTTTTCAAAAACTTTAGACAAGGTATCATTCATACGCAAATTAAGCGTAGGCGATGACGGCGAAGTATGTGCAAACCTTATTTTGGCATTACCTATTGATGGCAGGGTTGCCGTATCCAGCGATAACATGGAATTTTTGATAGAGCTATCGGCCCGGTACCCGGTTACAAAAAGCGTGTATTTGGAGTTGGCTTTTAACGCGGTGTCAATTTGAAACGGCAATACTACGGGCGCCGTAGTAGCTGTACGCAATTGCAAAGGCGGATCCAACGTCCCCAGGAAAAAATAATCTGAATTGTTAGGATAGGTATACGTTGTGGTGCTTTGCTTAATGGTTCGCTGGTACAGGTTAAAAGGCTGCGCATCCGGACTTAAATTAATGATCTGCAATTGTGTGTTTAACCCTGCCGGGTTGGCATTGCTATTTTTACCGCATGACGAAATAAAGGGCAGCACCAATGCAATTGCAACAAGCAATGAAAACGATAACAGGAAACTGTTTTTATGTTGATTAGCCATTAATATTTCTATTTGTTAACTATTAAGCCATCGGCAAGTCCCTGGTTACCTATGAGGGTTACCGTACCATAACCAAATATCGTATATATCCCGTTTGCAGCAAGCGTAATCGTATCGCGCAATGGCTGGCCTGGAAATCCCTGCCTGTAAATGACTATTGGTACATCGCCGCTTTTAACCCTTATAAACTTGGTTGTTCTTTTGTATGATACCGTATCAAACATAACCACATCTGCCACACCTGTACCGGCAAAAGCCAGCATCAATTTACCGGCACTTGGCGATGCATTTACAAAGCGCAGCTTTGCAAAATCGGCGGTATCTGCAACAAGCGTATCGGTAGTAAAAAATGTATCATCTGCTGTTTGGCCGGCAACGTACAAACTGTACACTTTAGCAGTATCGAAAGGAAAAGCCTTAGTAAACAATGGCACAGTACTACCTGCTATTTTTACCTGGTAATTTTGTGTACCTGCAGTAACCTGCGTATATCCTAAAGTACCGCCCGGAAAATAGCTGCTGCTGTTAGTAATACGGGTACCGTTCAAATAAAAGTTTATGGTATTGTTTGATGCGTTTACAAAGTTAACGCTGGTGGTTAGCTGGTCTACCGGTTTATCATCATTTTTTTTACATGACGATATAACGGCAACACTTAAAGCAACAAAAAACAAAACCCGGATACTGATATTCATATTTAATTATAAGCTATATAACTGCCTGCCGCAAAATTTGTTATCCCGGCGAACAAAAAAGTCCGGATTTTTAAAGCCGGACTCGTTTTTTGGATTTATAATTTAAGTTTACACTTAAGCATAGCTATTGAGCATAACCGGCATAACCAGCATCAGCACATCTTCATTTTCATCACCACCCTGCGGCAGTAATAATCCGGCACGGTTTGGTGTCGACATTTCCAAAGATACTTCTTCGCAACTTAAATTCTTCAACATTTCTATTAAAAAACGTGCATTGAAGCCAATTTCCATATCCTCACCTTCGTACTGGCAGCTTAAACGCTCATGCGCTTCGTTGGCAAAATCAATATCTTCTGAGGAGATATTAAGCTCGCTGCCATTAATTTTAAGCCTTACCTGGTGGGTGGTTTTGTTGGCATAAATAGCCACACGGTTTAACGAACCCAGGAAAGTAAGCCTGTCTATAGTTAATTTATTTGGATTAGTTTGTGGTATAACCGCTTCATAATCAGGATAGCGCTCATCAATTAAGCGGCAAACCAGGTTAATGTGGCCAAATTTAAAGAATGCGCTGGTTGAGTTATACTCTACAGATACATTTACATCATCTGATGGTAACGATGATTTAAGCAGTGTTAACGCCTTTTTTGGCAATATGAACGATGTTGTGCTTGCGGCCTTGGCATCCTTACGGCGGTAACGTACCAGCTTGTGGGCATCGGTAGCTACAAAGGTAAGGTGCTGGGTGCTTAACTGGCAGTAAACACCTGTCATAGCGGGGCGCAACTCGTCATTGCTTACTGCAAAAATAGTTTTGTTTATAGCCTCGGCCAATACCGACGCCGGTAAATTTACCGATGATGCATTTTCAACAACCGGTATCTTCGGAAAATCCTCGCCATTCTCGCCGCTCAGTTTGTATTTACCATCTCCGGCGTTAATTTCAATAGCGAAGGTACTATCATCTACCGAAAAGGCCACCGGCTGCTCTGGTAATGATTTTAAGGTCTCTAACAAAATACGCGATGGTATGGCAATGCGGCCATTCTCCTTAGCTTCAACAGTAAGGGAGGTGGTCATGCTGGTTTGCAGGTCGGTTGCAGAAATGGTTAAGTTTCCATCCTTTATCTCGAACAAGAAGTTTTCCAGTATAGGTAATACGGTACTGTTACTTAACGCGCCGCTTACTGCCTGCAGTTGTTTGAGTAATGTTGATGTAGAAACAATAAATCTCATATGGGTCTATTTAATCAATCAAAAATATAAAATTAAGCCTCACCTAAACGGCGAAGCCCTCATGTAATAATCCTCTCAAAGGAGAGGACTTTAACTTCTCTCTTTTAACCCCTCTCCTTTGGAGAGGGCAGGGTGAGGCTAAATGGTTATCAAAAATATAAAATTTAATGGGCATACTTTCGCTTGCGAATATAATGTTGAAAAATAGCACATATTAACACTAATAGCAGCGGCCCAACTGTATTTACCAGCTGCCAGTACATTTTTTCGTTGCGGATGCGGGGGCGGTTAAGCAGCCTTATCTTTATCTCTTTGGTACGCAGCGCAATAAGGCCCGAGTCGTCGGTCATATAGTCGGCAATATTCAGCAGCAGGTTCTTGTTGCCATAGGTTTTTTGCGTGTAACGGTCATACCCCAGCGGATAAGGCGAACCATCGGCACCTACCTGATTTTTTAAAATATCGCCATCGCTGATCACGATCATCTTGGTTGGCTTGCTTTCGGGCAGTATGTTAACCTGCTCTTTGAGGCTATCGGGCAGGGGGCGGTTGCGCCAGTCTGATATGAATTTACCCTCTAACAATACAGCCACCGTTTTAGGCTCGCCCTGAAAATCCTTGGGATTGGGTGCCTGTTCCAGGGCTTGCAGCGACAGGATATGCGGGGCGCTTAATTTTTTATTATATGGCGATGAACTAAGCAGAATAGTTTGTTTGATATTTTTTACCTGCAACAGGTCAATAGTGCTGGCAAACTCACTGCGGATGGCATCCAGGTTTTTAACTACCGGATGTTTGGAAACCGGCATAAACAGTGGGTAAAACAACCAGGGCAACAACTGAATTTGCGCCTGCCCTCCCAAATCGCCCATACTTACGGGGATTGGCGAGCAGCTCATATCGGCTATCAGGTCATAATTGATACGCACCCCATACCTAAACAGCTGATCATCTAAATTTAATTGTTTGGCAAAGGCCAGTTGTTCGCCGCCATGTCCGCGCAGGCTGTCCAGTTCGGCATTTACCTGGTCTATGGCCCAAAGCACACGACCACCACGCATAATATACTGGTCGAGTTTGAATTTTTCCAGTTCGGTGAATTTTTTATCGGGCTTGGGAATTACCAGCAGTTTTAAGTTTTGCAATGCGCCAAAAGGGATAGTAGCCAAATTAACCCTGCCAACCTCATACCCATCCGACAATGATTTCATTGCATCGTTCAGTTGCAGGTCGGTCAGTTCCCCATGCCCTTCGGTAAAGCCAATTTGCGGCTTCCCGCCCATCGTAGCTTTTTTAATTGCCGATGAAAAAGCATATTCCAGATTTTGGATAGAGTTATTTATCGATTCCTCGTCAGAAAGTCCTAAACGGCGCTGTAATAAATTTACCGGGATCTCCTTTCCGTTGGATGCAACCAGCGCCGATGAGATCAGCAGTTTTTGAACCACACCATCATCGGTTTTAAAGCTCCAGTTTTGCGGGGTGAGCCCTTTGTCTGATAAGCCTTGCAGCGTACTGTTTTGCTGCTCCTCGCTTAATCCCTTCAGCGGGTCGACAAAGTTAAATTGCAGCTTACCATGGCTATAAGCTTGCAGATCGCTCAGCATATCGCGGGTGGCGCTTTGCAGGTGTTTAAACCCGGCAGGCAGTCCATTGCTTTGCAGGTAAACGGTAACCTTTACCGGCTTGGGCAGGCTATCCATAATTTGCCTGCTTACAGGCGATATGGTGAAACGCTTTTCAGTAGTAAAATCAAAACGGGTAAAAGCAAACTGTGCACATACGCCTATGGCAATAAATACCGTAAGTATGCCGAACATAATGCTGCCGCGCAATTGCTTTTGCCTTTGTTTTATCAGTACAAAAATGGTAAGCCAAACAAAAATGCCGGCTAATAATATAAAGTAAATAAGATTGCGGGTATCTAATACACCCCGGCTTACTGACTGATAATGTTCGGTAATGCCCAATGCCTGCAAGCCCAGATCTTGCAGGGATAACAGCTGGCTCAATGAATCGAACCCGCTATAAAAAAAGAAACAGAGGAACACCGCCACTGTAAAGGCAATGATCTGGTTTTTGGTGATAGATGATGCGAATAAGCCGATAGCAGCAAACGAGGCACCCAATAAAAACAAACCGATATAGGAACCGATTACCGCACCCGTATCAATATTACCTTGCGGCGTACCCAATGTACTTACCGAAAAGTAGTAAACAAGCGTGGGCAATAAAGCAAACAGCACCAGTAATACACTGGCGAAATACTTGCCAAGCACAATTTGCCAGTCGGTAAGGGGGCGGGTAAAAAGTAGCTCGAAGGTTCCCTCCTTGCGTTCTTCGGCCAGTGAGCGCATGGTAATGGCCGGCACCAGGAACATAAACAGATACGGCGCGGTACTAAACAGGCTTTCGAGCCCGGCATAACCGTAATCTAATATGCTCGAATCGGGGAAAACCCACAGAAATAAACCCAGCACCAATAAAAATACACCAATGGTAACATACGCCACCAGCGAACTCAGGTACGAGATAATTTCTTTTTTAAGGATGCTTAACACAGTAATTAATGTTGATGGCCGAAATTACAATATTAATATACTAAAGCAAATTGGAAATGAGATAGGACTCACCAGTTAAGAGAATGAGTAAAAGTGAGGGATAGTGCGATTCCCCTCTTGAGAGGGGTGGAGGGGTGTGTTTATAGGCAATGCAAAAGCAGAAACACACCCCTCCCATTGCACATCCTCACACGCCCCCTCTCAAGAGGGGAATATAATCTAACCCTCCTTCGGCGGCAATACAGCTTTCTTTCTTCTACCCCAAATTTCACCTTTATGGCGGGTGGGCACGGTATCGCCCAATAGTTTGCCCCAAGGTTTAAGACCATCAATACGATCAAAGATGATCTTTAGCACCGCTATAAACGGGATAGACAGGAACATACCCGACAAGCCCCAAAGCATATTACCCAACAACACTACCACAATGGATATCAGCGCGTTGATCTTTACTTTTGACGATACAATGCGCGGTACCAGGATATTGTTATCAATAAACTGGATCACCAGGTAAGCTATTACTACCCCCAGTTGGGTAGAGTAACCATCTTTAGTTACGGTAGCCATTAATACCGGCAGGGCTATAGCTATAATACCGCCAATGTAAGGCAACAGGTTTAATATTGCCCCTATAACCCCAATCAGTATACCGTATTTAACACCAAGCAGCACAAGCGCGGTAGAGTTAAGTACAGCTACGATGGCGGTTTCGGTAAGCAAGCCTATTATATAACTTTGAATAGCCAGCTTGGTTTCTTTTAGTATTTCGGCCACACTTTTTGAATTTTCTTCGGCAAATGCTTCAAAGAAAAAATTAAGGATTAGCGTTTTATAGTACAGCGTTAAAAACACGTAAACAGGTATCACAAATACCAACCCCAACGTGCCTAATACCGAACCCAGCGTACGCCCCACCATCGACTGACTATTATCAAGCGCATCTTTGATCATTTGGTTTTGCTTATCAACCGTCAGCCCAAATGTGGTGGCTACCCAGCCTTTAAAAGTAACGGAGATCTCCCCAAACTTTTGTTTCAGCATAGGCAGCGACTCGCCAAACTGGATCATTTGCGTAGAGAGGAAATAAAACAAACCCGCTATAACAATAGCCGCAATAAACATGGTTATTACTATAGCAAATATTTTGGGCACCTTATGCCCCTGCAGCCAGTTGCATACAGGGTTTAGCAATACGGCTATAAAAGCCGCAAACGCCAGTGGGATAAGCACATCCGCCAGCTGGCCAAACACATATACCAGTAATATGAGCCCGAAAAGTATAACGGTACTCTTTAAATAAAATGGGTAATCTTTTACAGCAGGCATACACAGGAGGATTTATTTAAACAATGAATGTGAATTTCAGAAAATTGTTTTTGCGACAAGGTAATTTGTTATCAGCAAGATCAGCAGCAACAGAAAAGGCCCGCTGGTTTAGCGGGCCTTTAAATATTTGATCGGTGTTAGCTTATTTCAGCAGGTTTCTCCAGCTCACCAGATCGCCTATGATCTTATCCAGATCGGCAGCGGCTACACGTTCCTGTGCCATGCTATCGCGATGGCGGATGGTTACGGTATTATCCTCTAAAGTCTGATGATCTACAGTGATACAAACCGGCGTACCAATAGCATCCTGACGGCGATAGCGTTTACCAATGGCATCTTTCTCTTCGTACTGGATATTAAAATCAAGTTTCAGCCTGTCCATAATTTCACGGGCTTTTTCTGGCAAACCGTCTTTTTTGGTAAGTGGGAAAATGGCAGCTTTAACCGGGGCAAGGCATGGGTGCAGGTGCAGCACGGTGCGGCTATCCTGTTTCTCATCTGTACTTAGGTCTTCTTCCTCAAAGGCGTTGATCATAGTAAGCAGGAACATCCTGTCTAACCCTATCGAAGTTTCAATTACGTAGGGCACATAGTTACCATAAGGCTTGCCGGTTTCAGGATCAACCTCGGGATCAAAATACTGCATTTTTTTACCCGAGAATTTCTCATGCTGACTTAAATCGAAATTGGTGCGGCTATGTATTCCCTCAACTTCCTTAAAGCCGAATGGGAAATTAAACTCAATATCAAAAGCCGCATCTGCATAATGGGCAAGTTTTACGTGTTCGTGGTAGCGGTATTTGGCAGCATCGGTACCCAGGGCAAGGTGCCATTTAAGGCGTGCTTCTTTCCATTGGCTAAACCATTCTTTTTGTGTGCCAGGGCGTACAAAATATTGCATTTCCATTTGCTCAAATTCGCGCATGCGGATAATGAACTGGCGGGCAATAACCTCGTTACGGAAAGCCTTGCCTATTTGCGCAATACCGAAAGGAATTTTCATCCTGCCAGATTTTTGCACGTTAAGGTAGTTTACAAAAATACCCTGCGCAGTTTCGGGGCGAAGGTATATGGTGTCAGACTCATCGGCAATGGCGCCAACCTGGGTGCTGAACATCAGGTTAAACTGGCGTACATCTGTCCAGTTGCGGGTACCACTTACCGGGCAGGCAATTTCATGCTCAATTATCAGCTCTTTTAAACGCGGCAGATCCTCATTTTTAAGGGCATCGTCCATATCATGCTGTAATTGTTCGGCTTTGTCGGTTTTGCCGTCCTTATCGTAACGGTCTATTTTATCTTCTAAAAGCTGATCGGCACGATAACGTTTTTTTGAATCTTTATTGTCGATCATCGGATCGCTGAAACCATCAACGTGCCCGCTGGCCTTCCAAATTTTGGGGTGCATAAATATGGCCGAATCGATACCAACAATGTTATCATGCATTTGCACCATGGCTTTCCACCAATAGGTTTTGATGTTGTTCTTCAGTTCGGCACCATTTTGGCCGTAATCGTAAACAGCGCTTAAGCCATCATAAATCTCGCTTGAAGGAAAAACAAAGCCATATTCTTTGGCATGTGATATAACATTTTTAAAAAGTTCGTCGGTTGATTTGCTCATAATAGCTGCAAAGATACAATTTAGGCGGAAACGTTAAAGGGGAAAGGAGAAAGGTTAAAAATCATTAAATTCATCCAAAAACCACCTTAATTAAAACCAAATGGCGGGTTACTCATTATTACTAAAACATTAATACTGTATAGCCATGGAACAAATTGTAAGGATACTGGATATTCATAACGTTACCCACAATGTAAAACAGTTTATTATTGAAAAACCCGATGGTTTTACCTTTACACCGGGGGAGGCAACCGAACTATCAATTAATGAGCCTGGCTGGTACGATAAAAGGAACCCTTTTACTTTTACGTGCCTTACCGACCAGCACTTCCTGGAATTTACTATTAAAATATATACCGACCATGATGGCGTTACCAACCACCTGGGCCAGCTTAAAGTTGGCGACGAGCTGATTTTGCGCGAAGCCTGGGGTGCCATAGCATACAAAGGCCCGGGTTATTTTATAGCAGGGGGTGCGGGTATAACCCCATTTTTGGCAATTTTAAGGCAGCTTTACAATGATGGAAAAACAGAGGGGAACACGCTTTTCTTCTCGAACAAAAAAGATGAGGACATTATACTTGCCGATGAACTTAAAACAATACTTGGCGAAAATGCCCATTTTACCACAACCCAGCAAAAGGGCGGCAAAAATGATCATCGCCGTATTGATGCCGCGTTTTTAAAAGCCGAGATAAAAGATCTCACCAAGCATTTTTATGTTTGCGGGCCCGATGATATGGTAAAGGAAATAACAGACACATTAACCCAATTAGGTGCCAACGCAGATTCGGTTGTGTTTGAGAAGTAGTTTTTTCAGTTTGCTTTGGAAGTTTGCAGTTTGCTTAATCAGTTAGCAGTTGCAAGTTTGCAGTTTGCGTAAAAATTAACAAATCCGAAATCGAACATCCGAAATCCGAAATACTTCTATCTCATATCTCAAATCTCACATCTAAAATCTATTTTTGAGCCATGAGCATCCAGGTACAGGCATTAACAAAAGTTTATGGCGAGCAAAAGGCGGTTGATGGCATTAGCTTTACTGCCGGGCCGGGTGTGCTTGGCTTCCTGGGACCAAATGGCGCTGGCAAATCAACCACCATGAAAATACTTACCTGCTTTATACCCCAAACTGCGGGCATTGCATCTGTTTGTGGGTTTGATGTAATAAGCCAGGCGCTTGAGGTGCGCCGCCACATTGGTTACCTGCCAGAGAGTAATCCGCTATACCTGGATATGTATGTAAAGGAATCACTGGCGTTTATAGCCGGCATCCACAAAATACACGAACCCGCCAGCCGCATTACTAATGTTATTGAACAAACAGGCCTTGGCCCCGAGCAGCACAAAAAAATAGGACAGCTATCAAAAGGCTACCGACAGCGTGTTGGCCTGGCGCAGGCTATTATACACAATCCCGATGTACTCATCCTTGATGAACCAACTTCGGGACTGGATCCCAACCAGTTAATCGGCATCCGCCAGTTGATTACAGAACTTGGCCAAACAAAAACCATCATCCTATCTACCCATATTATGCAAGAAGTTGAAGCCGTTTGCAACAAGGTGATCATTATTAATAAAGGTAAAATTGTAGCCGATGATACACTGCCAGGCTTGCTTAATAAAAACGGCAATCACACGCTTGAGCAGATATTCATTACACTAACAGGTAATTAAATATTTTTTATTTAAAAATTATCTTTTACTTTTATCCTACCAATAACCTAAATACATCTTATGAAAAAAATCCGGTCGGCCTTAATGGTCTGCGATAGCTTTGCATGGCAAATTTATTAAGCATGCAGATCCATGTAAATTTCAGACCCTGAAAATCAAAGCATAATTTATTATTTCAAAAAACAATTCGGCATTTTGTAACGTTTAGCAGTTATAAACGTCAAGTTTCATAAGAAACTCCATCGCGGGAAGGGCCCGTGGTGTTGTATATTAACCAATTCAATAAACTAAACCATTTCAGTTATGAAAAAAATCTTATTAGCCTTAGTTATTTTAGGAGGCACGGCATTCAGTTCATTTGCACAAACATCATCGTCGTCATCACCGGCCGATGCCGCCAAATTCAGTATTGGATTTGATGGGGGCTTGCCAACTGGCAAATCCAAAAATTTTTACAGTGTAGTATTAGGCGGCTCTTTAAAATATGAAATGCCAATTGCCAGCAGCACTTTGTTCACCATATCTGCCGGCTACAGCTCTTTTCAACCAAAAAAGGAATTTAAAGATGCAGGCTTGCATGCTGCAGGTTTTATACCTTTGAAAGCCGGTATTAAATATTACTTCAATGAAGGTTTTTATGGCGAAGGCCAGTTAGGCGCTGTATTTTCAACAGGAAGTGACGGCGGTACGGCTTTTGTTTATGCACCGGGTATTGGCTACACCATTGAAGGCGGCTTTGATATTGGCGTTCGTTACGAAGGCTGGGCAAAAAGCGGCACTATAAGCCAGGTAGCACTTCGCGTTGCTTATAACTTTTAAGCTGTAAAACAACAAAATAAAAAACGGCCCGGGCATATGCTCCGGGCCTTTTTTATGCGCTGAAATTGTCTTTGGTTTTAAAAAGTGGGAACACTGTCTAAAACAATTTAGATTTATGAAATTAATTGGCTAATATTTTTCCAATAACCAAAGGCTTTTATATTTTTACACCCAACCTTTAAACAACCATTATGCTAACCAGAAGAAATTTTATAAAAATCAACGGTGTTGCAACCGCTGGTATAGGACTTGGCCTTACCCCCAAATGGTACAGCAGCAGTATGCCTGCCTTTGAAAGTCACAGGCCAAAACTTGCCGATCGTAAATTTACCAGCAAAAGCGTTGAAGCCATTATTCAAAAAGTTAAAGCCGATATTAAAGACCCTGAAGTGGCCTGGCTGTTTGAAAACTGCTACCCCAACACTTTAGATACTACCGTTAACTATTCTGAAAAAGATGGCAAGCCAGATACCTTTGTTATCACCGGCGATATTTTTGCCATGTGGATGCGCGATTCATCGGCACAGGTGTGGCCGTACCTGCCCCTTATAAAAGAAGACCCGGCCCTTAAAAAACTGGTACAAGGCGTATTAAGCCGCCAGGCCAAATGTGTAATTATCGACCCTTATGCCAATGCCTTTAACGAAGGTCCAACCGGCAGCGAATGGGATACCGATGTTACCGATATGAAGCCCGATCTGCATGAACGCAAATGGGAAATTGACTCGCTATGTTACCCTGTAAGATTAGCTTACAACTACTGGAAAATAAGCGGCGATACCAGCTTCTTTGATGAAAACTGGCAAAAGGCAGGTAAAATAATCCTGGATACCTTTAAGGTACAGCAGCGCAAAAATGGCAATGGCCCTTACCACTTTCAGCGTAAAACAGAAACCGCCAGCGATACCGCGCCAAATAAAGGCTACGGTAACCCGGTTAGGCCTGTTGGGTTGATCTGCTCCATCTTCCGCCCGTCTGACGATGCTACTATTTATCCGTTCCTGGTTCCATCAAACTATTTTGCGGTAACCAGCCTTAAGCAAATGGCGGAAATGTACAGCACCATTGGGCATGATGCCACAACTGCTGCCTCATGCAGGGCCCTTGCCGCCGAAGTAGAAGCCGCGCTTAAAAAATATGCAGTTGCCAACCACCCTATCTACGGTAAAATTTTAGCCTTTGAGGTTGATGGTTACGGCAACCAGCTGCTGATGGATGATAGCAACGTGCCAAGCTTGCTTGCCCTCCCATATCTTGATTCGTTACCGGTAACCGATCCGTTGTATCAAAACACCCGTCGCTTTGTATTGAGCAGCAGCAATCCTTACTTTTTTAAAGGTAAAGCAGCAGAGGGAATAGGCGGTCCGCATGTGGGTATTAATTATATCTGGCCAATGGCTATCATTATGCGCGGCTTAACATCCACCAACAAAGAGGAGATCACAAAATGCCTGCACATGCTTAAAACTACCCATGCCGGTACAGGCTTTATGCACGAAGGTTTTCATAAGGATAATGCCAACGACTTTACCCGTAAATGGTTTGCCTGGGCCAATACCCTGTTTGGCGAGCTGATTATCAAAGTGCACAGAACCCACCCGGATATCTTGCAGAAAACCATCTAACCGGATATACAATATTTAATACATCGCCAATATTTTAAATAGGCCCTTTTATAACAAAAGGGCCTATTTAATAATTATTCACTTAGTTTATTTTTTATATAGCTTATTTATTTGAAGCAATAAAGAAAACAACCACCAAAGTATTATATTTTTAATATTTAAATACCCGCAACAAATACCCTAAAAGCAATCAAAATGTGGAAAAAAACCACTTTAAAGGCAGTATTTTTTCACTTTAAAAGTTTTTAATTAAAAAAAAACATTATAGATTAGCTTTAATTAAAACAATAGACCTCATAATTTTAAAAGGAGTAATTAAATGAAAAAATTTACTGAAGTAAAAGAGCTGATAGCATCTTTAGAGGCTGACGCCGACAAATTCTACAACAAAGGAAACAGTGCTGCCGGAACACGCGTTCGTAAAGGCATGCAAGATCTTAAGAACCTGGCACAGGCTATCCGCCTTGAGGTTCAAGAATCCAAAAACAAAGAAAGCTAAGTAAGATTTTCGATTATCTTATTCCAATAAAAAACCCGGTTATTAATCACAACCGGGTTTTTTATTTAAATGCTTCAGTAATCAAAAAAGAAAAGTAAATCCCGGGCCTTTTAAAGGCTTTTTCATCTGCTCAAACGCATTTATTTCTTTATTCAAAAGATAGGCATATTCGCCAGCCATAAAATCCCTGAATATTTGAATATCCTCACGTTGCCTTGTATCAACTAAAGCCTGTATGTAAGCAGCCTTGTTTTCACTTTGCACTATAGCTAAAGGCAAGCCATAGTAAGCCTGGATATAATTCATCAGCAACCTTGATGTACGGCCATTGCCATCATAGTAAGGATGGATGCTCACCAGGTTAAAGTGCGCATCAAAAGAAAGCTTCAATTGCTCATCTACAGTTAATTGACTGCTCATCGCTTCGTTTAATTTCTGTATAAGGGCTTTCGTCAGCTGCTCTACCTTATCAAAATTAGGAAAATAGGAAACTCCTGCTGTTACATTTCCCTTGCGAAAGGCACCTGTACTGGAATCGACAGTACCCAGCATCGTGTTATATACCTTTCCTGTACTTTTCATCACCACAGCATTAATCTGCTGCAACAGGCCTACCGTCAGGCTTTTTTTGGCTTTGGCGTTTTCAATGGTAAATAATAACGCTGCATGATGATCTGTAACCATCAGACTTTCGCCAAGTGGTTTGCCATTGGGTGTCCGTCCCTCATTTATCAAAACCTGAGTTTCAATTTCTGTTAGGGTAGATCCCTCAATACGGGTTGAATGATGGTCAATAGCTATCAGATTAAACCGCTCATGATCTATAACATCAGCTATCCCAAGATCATTATATTTCGATATCAGTTTAATAAGTTCCATTTATGAAAGCTAAAATAAGGATAAAGTTGTCAAATAGGTAATATGCAAAAAGCCACATCGATTAAGGTGTGGCTTTCATTTTTAATTATGAGCTTTATTTAAGCAAACTTTTTAGTTTCCTGTATAATGGCATCAGCAATACCACTGCTTACCTGCACCAGCGGCAGGCGTACGGTATCCCCGCAAACACCTAAGTATTTAAGCGAAGTTTTTACGCCGGCAGGGCTTCCTTCAACAAACATAAGCCTGGTGAAATCTACAAATTTTGAATGTGCTGCCTGTGCGCCCTTGAAATCGTTTTTAAGTAAAAGCTTAACCATTGCCGATAACTGGCCGGGCAACGCATTACCAATAACAGATATCACGCCAACTGCGCCCAAAGCCATCATTGGCAAGGTAACCGGATCATCGCCGGATATAAACAGAAACCCTTCTGGCTTATCGCGCATCAGCTGATTAAACAGATCGAAATTGCCTGATGCTTCCTTAATACCTATGATATTTTTAAAATCGCGGGCAAGGCGCACCGTTGTTTCCGCGCTTATGCTGCTGCCTGTACGACTTGGCACGTTATATAAAATGATAGGCAGGTTGGTATTTTCGGCAATAGCTTTGTAATGATGATAAATTCCTTCCTGTGTAGGCTTTACATAATGCGGACTTGATGATAATATAGCATCATAACCAGTGGTATTGAATGCCTTTATCTGCTCAACCAATTCGCGGGTGTTATTGCCGCCAATGCCTGCAACCAAACCAACGCGCTTATTTACAACTTCGGCGGTAAAAGCCCAAACCTGCTTTCGCTCATCCCCGCTCAATGTGGCGCTTTCGCCGGTTGTGCCTAATGATACAAGGTAATCTACCCCGCCATCAATCAAATGCTCAATCAGGTTGCGTAACCCGTCAAAGTCAATTTGTCCGTCCGAATGAAAAGGGGTCACCATAGCTACCCCTGTTCCGTAAAATTTATTCATGAGTAAAATTAAAGGATGCTAATATAGCGGAATAGTAGCAAGTAGTTAGTATCAGGTAGCAAGATTTTACCTCTATATCTCAAGCATCAACACTAACTACCTGATACTAAAGAAAAACCGTACTTGATACTTGATACCAAATGCGATACTAACTACTTGATACTACAATGCCACCCCTATCCTGAATGCCGAATGAATATTGGTGCCGCTGTTGTAGCTCATTCCGTACATGGCCCTGATATTTAAGTATTGAAGGCCAAAGCCCAGTTCGGTATAGTTTTTAAGATTTGGGGTATACAGATAATTAATATCCACTATCTCCTGCAATTTAAACCTGCGGATAATAGGAATTTTATTGGTGATAAAACCCGAAAAGTTATGCTCCAGATGCCCCTCAATATATTTATCGGGCGTGCTAAAGTTGTAATAATTAAGCAATAAAAACTTATTAAGGCTGGTTGTGTACACCAATAGCTGGTTACCGTCGAAGTGTTTATAATCGGTATAAAACAACTTATTGGCATTAACGAATTTACCCGCGCCTGCAAAAAACGATGTGCGCCCGTAAAAACCCATATCAATGTTTGATTTTGCAACATCTACACTCAACACATCATAATCAACATCTGATCCTAAAACGCCGCTTACCCCCTTAACATAATTTACCCCAATGGTTGGATATTTTGATGGCAAATAGCGCCTGCCCGATGGATAGGTTTCGTACTTATCGCTAAAATCATAGGTGGTACGCAAACCTATCTTAAAGGATTGATTCTCGGGAAACAAGGGCGCATCCGATGCAGGGTTTAATGGGTTATTGGAGGTGAACTGTTTTTTATCGGGATTAAAGAAACTATAATCAGACGAGTTGGACAACGATTTACGGTTAGCCCACTCCACCATCGCGTAAGCAACCCATCCGCCCGTGATCCTGCCGGATAATGATGCCGAGGCAAATTGCTTTTGATAGAGTTTTTGATAATTTTCCTTGTAAAACAAGCTATAAAAAGAGTTTTCTAAAGTTGATACCGGCTGGCGACTATTCAGATCGGTAATATCCGAACCGGCGTTTAAGCCAAGTGTTAAATGTTTCAAAGGGATGGCCGCACCAACAGTGCCATTAAACATTTTGTTTTTGAAACCATACCGCACCTTGCCGTTAAGCAGCAGGTAACGGTTATTTACCGTATCAACCAACTTACTGAATGATGCGCCATAGTCAAGCGCAAAACCCTCAACGGTATTGTAAACCAGGGTATTCAGTAAGCCATCAAAGTGGTAATATTCTTTTTTATAACGATTGCGGGTACTGATGCCCGTGAAAATATTTATGGGCTTAAAGGTATTATTAGCCTTATCCAGCGAATCCAGGTATACCTTTGATTCGCGTTTTATGGCCAGCTTATCTTTAGCTTTATAATCTACCTTTTCTTCGTTAGTAAGCGGTATGGGGCGTTCCTGGTTCCAATAGGAGGTATCTTTAGCAACGCCTTTGTCTATCCGTAGTACCTCGGCAAAATCCTTTTTATTAAGTACCGGATCGAGGTCATAGTTTTTATATACCGATATAAAATATCCACCCACCTTAAAGCCAAACAAGCCGCCGGTAAACTCAAACTTAATAGTTGCCGGCATCCAGGCCCTGCTGCTTACCGGGTAAAATTGCTGGTTTACGGTTAAGGTATCAACAAAATTTATGTTGGCTTTTTTTGTAAGGTAAAGCTGCAATGATTCTATCCGCCAGCTATCATCTAAAATATAAATATAGCCTTCAAAGCAGGGGTCGTAGCTGCGCTTTGGGGTAACCTTGATCTTGTTAACGGTTTCGCCGTTTTCAACGCTCAGGCCCATGTATTGGTATTTATAGTAAAACAGGGCGTTATCGGCAATAGGCGATACCAGCGGACGGTTACTAAGGCCTTCCCATGTTTGAAAGTTTTCGTAAAAATTCACCGCCAGATCTGATGCGCGATTAAAGCTGAACGCCCGGTTACGGCCAGATACCTTTGATGACACCTGCACTTCATGAACCTGATCGGGCCGCATAAAGCTGTATTTTGATTCTGATTCTGACAAGTAAACTATCCCCCTGCGGTTAGAATCAAGTCCGGCCTCGTTGGTGGCTTTCTGCACGTCAACACCAAGAAATTTCTTGGGGGCAGCCAGTAATTTTTGCAAGCCCTTTATGTAGATATCGCAGGTGTAGGCTTTTACTTCATTGAGGTAAGTTTTACGCTTTTTGATGGCCTTGCGAATGATGGCATAAGCAGGATCTTCGGCGCCGGCATGTATGGCAATGGCTTTTAACTCGTAGGTTTCTGTTTTAAGGCTCACATTTACAACCTGGTTGGCGGTAAGCTCAACCCGTTTGCTTTGCTGCCCGTAGCCTACTGCTTTATATTGTAACTCGTAATTGCCGGGCTTTAATTGCAGTTCATAAAAACCCTCGCTGTTGGCAGATGCGCCTTTGGTTGTATTTTTAATGTAAACCGATGCAAAGGGCACGGGTTTATTATTTTCGTCGGTTATTTTACCGCTAACACTAAACTGCTGGGCAAAAAGAGGAGAAGTAAAAACAAATAACAATACGAGTAATAAGGTTGATTTCATTTAGCGGGGTTTTGGTACTAAGATGAAACTTTATAGCTTATTGTTACAGTCAATATTTGTTAAATAATGTGAAATAACGAGTTATATGACTACTAATGATAGTCATATAACTCGTTTTAACGAAATTAATATCGCTTAGTCAATCATCTTCAACAATTCTTCGTCGCTAATAATTGGGATATTTAACTTTTGGGCTTTCTCTAATTTGGCAGGACCCATATTATCGCCGGCCACCAGGTAGTTGAGTTTTGCCGATATGCTGCTCAATATTTTGCCGCCATTTTGCTCAATGAGTTCCTTTAGTTCGTCGCGCGAATACTTTTCAAATACGCCCGAGATAATAAAACTCTGACCGGATAGTTTCTCGCTGGCCAGGTTCACTTCCTTTTCTTCGGCAACAAATTGCAGACCACGGTCCTTTAATTTTGCTATTTCCTGCCGGTGGCTTTCATCGGCAAAATATTCGGTGATGCTTTGGGCAATACGACCGCCTATTTCTTCGGCGGCGGTTAATTCCTCCGCGGTGGCATCCATAAGGTTTTCGATGGTTTTGAAATGGGCTACCAGCTTTTTGGCAACCGTTTCCCCAACATAGCGGATCCCTAACCCAAACAGCACTTTTTCAAAAGGCATCTGCTTTGATTTTTCGATCCCATCCAACATGTTATTGATAGATTTTTCGCCAAACCGACCAAGCTGTTTTAACTCGGCGGCGTGTTCATGCAAATCATACAGATCGCTGATGTGTGTTATAAACTGTTGCTTATAAAGTGTTTCGATGGTTTCATCGCCCAAACCATCAATATTCATGGCTTTACGACCGATGAAGTGCTGCATTTTACCCATTATTTGAGGCGGACACCCCTCATCATTGGGGCAATACCATGCGGCTTCGCCTTCGGTACGCAATAACGGCGTATCACATGCAGGGCAATTAGTTATATAGGCTATCGGCTTAGCATCGGGCTTACGTTTATCTAAATTTACGCTGATGATCTTGGGGATGATCTCGCCGCCTTTTTCAACAAAAACGGTATCATGTTCATGCAATTTAAGGCGCTCGGTTATTTCATCTGCATTGTGCAGCGTGGCGCGCTTTACGGTAGTACCGGCCAGCAACACGGGTTTTAAATTGGCTACCGGCGTAACCGCGCCCGTACGCCCCACCTGGTAGGTAACCTGCAATAGTTCTGTTTCTACCCGTTCGGCTTTAAATTTATAGGAGATAGCCCAGCGCGGCGATTTGGCCGTAAAGCCAAGCTCCTGCTGTTGCGAGTAATTGTTAACCTTAATCACAATACCGTCGATATCGTAGCTCAGGTTAAAGCGCTCTTTATCCCAATGTTCAATAAACTCCAACACGCCGTTAATATCACTACAAAGGCGACTTTGCTCGTTTACATTAAAACCCCAGCTTTTAACAGCTTCCAGGCTTTCCCAATGGGTTTTAAACAGCGTTTTTTCGGTGTATAAACCATACAAGAAACAATCCAGCGGGCGTTTAGCTACCTCGGCCGAATCCTGCAATTTCATGGTACCCGATGCAAAGTTACGCGGATTGGCGTAAGGCACTTCACCATTATCAACACGCTCCTTATTAAGCCGTTCAAATGCTTTAAGGTGCATAAATACTTCACCGCGAATTTCAAACAGATCGGGATAATTACCAGCGGTCAGTTTTTTGGGGATGCTATGAATAGTGCGCACGTTGGTGGTTACTTCATCGCCCTGTACCCCATCGCCGCGGGTAACGGCACGCAGCAGTTTGCCATTTTCATAAGTCAGGCTCATGCTCAGTCCGTCGAATTTAAGCTCGCAAACGTATTCAAAACTGTCGCCTATGGCCTTGCGGATGCGCTGATCAAAATCAAGCAATTCCTGCGCGTTGTAGGTATTACCTAACGACAGCATTGGCCAGCGGTGCCTAACCGTAACAAATTCTTTGGTAATGTAGCCGCCCACCTTTTGGGTAGGCGAATCCGGATCTGCAAATTCCGGGAATTCCTTCTCCAACTCATTCAACTCCCGCAATTTCCGGTCGAAATCAAAATCGGCAATAGTAGGCATAGCCAGCACATAATAGTTGTAATTGTGCTGTCTTAATTCGTTTGTTAAGGCCTGTATTTGTTTGTTAGCTTCGGCTGGTGACATATATGCGAAGGTAATGTTTTGGTTTATTTGTTCAATGGCTCATTGGTATGATTCAGACGATTAATAGCATTCGACGTCGACAAAAAGCATTCTCATGTAGAGACGCAATATTTTGCGTCTCCAACTATGCAAGTGCACTATACAAATCGATCTGCATGGCGGGAGACGCAAAATATTGCGTCTCTACATAAAAAATATCGCCCTCAACACCATCAGTAACCAACACCCTACTTATCCGTAGTAATGGTTTCATTAGTTACCGTCATTGGGAATGAGGCGCCGCCGGGAACCTGGGGGTTATCCTTGATGTTCACGGTACCGCTTATCTGCTGTTTTATTTTTGCTTCGGTTATCCAGCCAGTCACTTTATCTGCTTTAATATCGGCGGTGGAGGTACCTTTCATATTGTACTGCATAGGCATGCCCGATATTTGTTTATAGCCCGTAGCGTTATCGGTTACAATGGCTCCATCGCCATGAATTATGTAGCTGGTGGGGCTTACGTCTGTTAGCTGATAAACGGTACTAACCTTAGCGGTCATGGTGGTTTCTATATTGTTGACTATCGTCCACTTTTCGTTTTTAGCAACCGCCTTTTCAGGGAAAACGGCGGTCGACATTTCCAGACTGGTTTTGATGGCTTCGCTGCCAAACGACTTCAGAAACTGGGTTTTAACCTGCTCCTTTTGCGCCCCCTGGATCTGCGGAAAACCATCCAATACCGATGAGATCATTTTCTCCGCATTTTCAACCGACTTAATTTTGCCGCTTTTGGTAATAATAGCGGTAAACGGCTTGTTTACCAAACCTTTTAATATAGACGACATGATATCCGTTGAGTCGGATTTGTTGGAATCGAAATTAGCATTTGAACCAGCCATTTGCATTTTCATACCCAGGCTTTTATAGTTAACCTCCATGTAGTACAACGAATCATCGGCATTTAATACCTTAAATGAGGTTGTGCCATTAATGGCGATATTTATATTATTTACCTGCCCGTTCATGGTTTGCTGTATGGCCGATGAAGTGCTGGTGATCATATCATAGGTATTACCTTTAGTTAAATGCAGGGCCGGTTTAAACTTTTGGGCCTGGCAGGCAAGGGTTGCAGTTAACAGCATTAACAGGTTAAAAAGATGTTTCATATAGATTTATGGGTTAATAAAGGTATCACAATAATTTGATGTAAAAATGCGCCGTTTGTTAGCAATTATTTAAAACTTATTTCGTTAACTTTATATAAGCTAAGCTTTTATACTTTTAAGATACTTTTCAAACAACAGAAAGGGAGGTTTTCATGTTACAGCAGATAGCATTTATACCACAGCACCAGTTTCATGTGTTGATCAATTTTAAGGATGATGAGCGCATTGTAGCTGTTTTACCCAATGAAGCAGGGAAGTTCCGCGTGGTTGACCAGGGTAAAATTATTGCTGAATTTAATTACAATAAAGAGCATAATGTTGTTTGCTGCCAGGGAAAGCTGGAGAACAATATTGAAGCCCAACTGGCGTACCAGATAGAAAAACATTACGCCTAATTATAAGTTTTTTAAAGATTTTGATAGTTCATGGGTGATTGGCTCGTGGTTCATAGTCCATAAGTTTAGTCATTCATGGGCTATCTGCTTTTGGGGGAGTCCGGAAGTCGGAAAGTCAGAAAGTCCGAAAGTTTTTGGAAGCATTCCGGACTCTCTTCCTTCTCTGACTTCCGGACTTTTCCGACTTTCTGACTTCCCAGACTTCCCGACTTCCCTTCTTACTTCCCTGTTTCCGGGGCTTTTGCCAGCATGGCTTCCCTGATAAATTTAACCGGAGCGCTGCCGTAGCTTAAAAACTTCTCGTTAAACTCTTTCAGTTTATATTTATCGCCCATTTTTTCTTTGTAGGCATCGCGCAAATCGGTGATCTCTTTGTAGCCGGTGTAGTAGCTGGTAAGCTGTACGCTGGTTACACTTACGCGTTTCCATTTGCCGTCGGCTTCGGCTTGCTGCTGGAATGCCTCGGTGGTTAGCATTTTTATGGCTTGCTCTTTGGTCATGCTGCCGCTATGCACGCTATAATCCAATATGGTATTACAAACCGAACGCAGGTGCCATTTGTACCACATCAGCAGCATTTCGGGCTCATTGTTGCCATAGCCTGCATCAAGCATCATTTGCTCGGTGTAAACAGCCCAGCCTTCGGCCATAGCGCCGTTACCAAATACCGATTTTATAATACTCGGCGCTTTGTTGGCGTAAACACTTTGTACATAATGGCCGGGTACTGCCTCGTGAATACTCAATATCTGGATGATGTATTGATTGTATTCGCGCAGGTAGCTTTCGGCTTTTTCCTTACTCCAGCCGGCAAGGCTGCCAACATTGTAATAAGCATTGCCACCCTTATCATAAGGCCCGGGCCCGCTCATTGATGCACCCGCAACACCAGCCATATAACCAGGTTCTTTACGGATAACAAGTGGTTTTGATGGATCGAGCGTTAACAGATCTTTACTTTTCACAAAGGCATTAAGTTTAGGAATCAGCTGTACAATGGCCGATTGAAATTCATCCGGCTTAACATGTTTTGATGATAAGGTATCAATCATCTGGCTAATAAGCTGCAATGTATCGGCAGGCATTGCTTTAGTACCAAAATACTTAGGCCATAACGTGCGACTTATTTTAGCCATTTCATGATGCAGGAATTTTTTACGGTTAACCGCCGAATTATAAACCTGTTGCGCGGTACTGGCAGCTACTACCTCGAACTTAAATTTATCTTCATACAAATCTTTACCCAACCTAAAGCTGCGGGGATGATCGTTCTTCAGGGCTTTCAGCCATTCGGTATAATCCTTTATGGCTTTAACACTAAGCGCGGCCCTGTCTGTTATTAATTTTTGTTCGGGTTTGGGGATGCTTGTTTTCTTAAGTGAATCGGCAAGGTCTTTTTCAAAGATATCCAGGCCGCCCAGGTTTTGCTCAATGGCCAGGCTGGTAAGCTCCGCCACCGGATTTTTTATTTGTTTTTGGGCCTCTTTATAATAAAGCGGAATGTTGGCCATCTTCTCATAAATACTGCGAACACGTTTGGTAAGCGGCGCGTAGTTCTCATTCAGGATAAAGGCAAAAGTACCTATCACGTTGTATGCCGATGGGTCCCATTCATATGATTTAAGCTGATTTATTTGCCATTGCGTATAATCCAGCTGGTTCTGCATCATTTTATAATCAATACGGTTGGCTTCGGTAAGGCTGTTCACCTCAAAACGACTTAATGAATCGGCCTGGAGCCTGGCAAACTCAATAGTTTTTTGCCTCGATTGCTCGTTGGGGATAAGCAATACACTATCGTATTTATGATAGCCTACAGAGGTAGCCCAATCGGGGTTTTGCTTCCAAAGCGCATCTAAAAAAGAGTTTTCATAAATGGCAAAGGCAGCATCGTCCTTACCCAGCATGGGGCCGCCGCCGGCACCTTCTTTTTTACAACCGGTTAACACCACTGTAACCAGGGCAACTGCAACAAACAGCTTGAAAAATATGTTTTTTATCACGAATTGAAGATTTTTAAAATGACGGATAAACTTAAAACATTTAAGGCATATAAATCAATCTGCCTTGTAATTTGTTACTTTAAAAAACAAAGCACAACATGAATAACGATCATAAAATTTTAATTGACGAATTGATACACCTGCTGCAAGGCGGGAATGCACATGTCGATTTAAAAAAAGCACTGGCCGGCTTGCCCGAAAACCTGCGTGGCGCCAAACCCGATAAGCTGCCTTACAGTATCTGGCAGTTGGTATATCACATCCGCATTGCGCAATGGGATATGCTGGAGTTTTGTAAAGATGGCGGCCATCAATCGCCAAACTGGCCCGATGATTACTGGCCGAAAGAAACCGCCCCTAAAGATGATAAAACCTGGAACGATACGGTTGAGCAAATTAATACCGATTTGGAGGAATTGATCTCGCTGGTAAAAACAGGCGATCTGTTCACTAAAATTCCGCATGGCGATGGGCAGAATATTTTACGCGAGGCCCTGCAGGTTGCAGATCATAACGCTTACCATGTTGCTGAAATAATAGTGATCAGAAGATTGCTGGGAGCTTGGGGATAGTTTATTGGTTATTTAAATTGTCATTCTGAGCGATAGCGAAGCATCTGATCATCGGTATGCAAGCCGCCCAGTAGATTCTTCGCTATCACTCAGAATGACAAAATTTAATACACTCTATTTTACCTTTTTCACAAAGCCGATCAAGGCTTTTACAAACTCGGGTTTAAGCGGCAAATCGGGCTGGTTATAGGTGGCCAGGTTCTTTTCCCTATCGGCAGGGGCTTCTTTCAAAACATGGTTCATACCTGGGATGATATCCAATATAGCTTCTGATTTTGCTTTCTTTAGTTTATTGGCATCGGCTACGGTTACCTGCAAATCTGTTGTGCCCTGTAGTATAAGTATAGGCACATTCAGTTTCCTGATCTCGCGGGTTGGGTTATACCTAAACCACGACATAAGATATTTTTGGATACTTGGCCTCGCAACCGCGTAAAGCAAAGGATCTATGTTATCGGTAGTTTTTCCTTTTTTCAAGCTATCAAGCATCCGGTTAAACCCGTCTGATACAAATTTCGACTGCGATTTCATCTGCTCAACCATAATTTTATCAGCCGAATCACCCGCACCTGCTACGGATATAAATGCCTTTACAGGCTGGTCTATACAAGCCATCATACCTACTAATGATCCTTCGCTATGGCCCAGTACAATTACTTTCGAAAAACGCTCATCAGCTACCAGTAAATTAATTAAGCCCAACGCGTCATCCACATAATCTTCAAATCTAAGTTCGTTTTCCTTAGTGGTGCTTACACTTTGGCCAACAAGGCGCTTATCATAACGTACCGATGCTATACCGTTTTTACCAAGTTCATTGGCTATCAGCTTATAGTCATTGGCGAATAAGCCAAGTTTAGGACTGTTGCCGTCGCGGTCTGTAGGGCCCGATCCGGCTATGATTAAAACTACGGGAACTTTTTCTCCTGCATTTTTGGGCATAGCCAATGTTCCGGCCAATGTACCCTCCAGTGTTTTTAATATGATTGGCGACTCGGTAATGGACGGATCAGTAGCTATGGTTGATGTTGGTGTAACGGCGGTTACAGCAGCCTCGGCTGTGTAAGGCTTTAAAAACAAACCGGTAAACTGTCCATCGCCATTGAGTGCAAGGTTAAGTGAAAATACGCCTTTTTCAAAGTTAGCCTTATAAGATGCCACCGGCGATTCGTATTTCACAAAGTCGGCACGGGTAAGGTTACCTAATTGCGCCCGCAGTTGCATGGTGGTAGTTCTGAAACTTTCTAAGGGCAGGGAAGTTTTCATTTCCTTGCTAAACATGTTAAAAATGCTGTCGACCTTATTGGTGTTGTACAGCTGCACAAACTTACTTAAGGCCGTTGCATAATTAGCTGGCTGGGTTTGTGCTAAAAGCCCGCTGGCAAAACATATCAACGGGATAAAAAAAATTATTTTCTTCATGTTACTGGTAATCAAATTGCACTAAGATACTCTTGGGCCGAAATTAATAAAAAATGCCCTGCTTTTGTTTAAATTGATAATACATATCTATGGCTACTTAAACCTCCCTGTTTTTAATAAAACATAACCGGCAATTAATTTCCATATCGGCACAACATTATTATTTACATATCGTAAAAAGCCTTTATATGTATTTATAGGGTTTTAATATATTGTGCTATATTGCATTATATTTTAAACTTAGAAATATAGAAAATTTCTACAAAAACTATTAATGAAGGTATTATTCGGGTGCTTATTTTCGGCGTTCTTAACCGGGATATGCTATTTTTCTTTTGCGCAAACCAAACCTTCAGCAATACAGGGTAAAGTTTTAATGGAAGATAATACCGCTGCGGAGGCTGCCACCATAGTGTTGCTGCGCGCCGCCGATTCATCAGTAGTAAACTCGGGCCTTGCAGATAAAACCGGGGCGTTTTCTTTTAGCGGCATTAAACCAGATACTTATTTACTTTTAGCCACCTCCATTGGCAGCAGTAAAGCATACACTGCCCATTATAAAGTTAACGAAGGGCAAAGTATAACCGTAGCTAATATTATTTTAAAGCTGATTAACAGCCAGTTGAAACAGGTGGATATTATTGCCCGCAAACCCTACATAGAGGTTAAACCCGGCAAAATCATTGTTAACATGCAAAGCAGTATCCTATCCGAAGGTAATTCGGCGTACGATATATTAAGGCAATCGCCGGGGGTACACGTTAACAGCGGCAGCGAAATGCTGAGCATTGTTGGCAGGCAGCCCGCTTTAATTACCATTGACGGCAAACCCACCGGCCTCACCGGCGACGATCTTACCAACCTGCTGCGCAGTATGCAAAGCAGCACCATTGAGCAGATAGAAATGATCAGCAGCACCTCGGCAAAATATGATGCATCTGGCGGGGGCATTATAAACATCATACTAAAAAAAGGCAAAAATATTGGGGCCAACGGCAGCGTGGTTATAGGCGGCGGCTATGGCAAATACTATAAAAGCCGCGCCGGTATCTCCTTTAACAATCGCGGTGCAAAAATCAACATTTTTGGTAACTACACATTTGACAATAATAAAACCGACCGCACCATTACCACCAACAGGAATATTAATTATAACGATGTTTTAAGTAATTATGATGTTAAATATTATAATACTCAAAAAACACAAGCACATAACTTTATTTTAGGTGCCGATTACTCCATATCAAAAACACAAACAATTGGAATACAAGCAAATGGCATTATAAAGAATGATAGCTTTGATAAAGATAACAACCTGAGAATAACCAACCAGGGGCAGCTTGATTCTGTTATTATTGCTAAATCAAACCTTGACAGGGGTAGCAGCTACTTAAATTATAACGTTAACTATAACGCGGCGTTAAGCAAAGCAGGAGATAACCTATCGGCAGATTTTAATTACTCTACCTATAACCGCCACTCCAACGAATTCATTACCAATAATTTTTACACTCCCGAAGGCCAAACCTATCGCGATCCGCTGCTGCTTGAAAACCTCTCGCCATCAAATATCCACATCTGGACGTCGAAGATAGATTTCATACATCCATTCTCAAAAACCGAGCGGTTGGAGGCCGGGGTTAAATACACCCATACCGAAAGTAACAACAACCTAATATTCGGCGCAAAATTAAACAACACTTATCAGGCCGATCCTACTGTTAGTAACCGCTTCATTTATACCGAGCGGATAAGCTATGGCTATTTAAATTATATAAATAAGGTTGGCAAATTTGAGTTTACCGCTGGTTTACGGGCCGAAAAAACAAGTACAAACAGTAACACCGTTGCCATTACCACGTTAAATAATGCGGAAAACAGCAATGATTACTTCAACCTTTTTCCGCAGGGGCAGATAAATTACCAGGCCAACAATAAAAACACATTTAACCTGAGCTACAACAAGGGCATACACCGCCCCGCTTACGAGGATATTAACCCGTTTTTATACTATACCGATCTGTATGATTACCGCTCGGGCAACCCGCATCTGAAACCCGAATACACACATGCCTTTCAATTAACGCATACCTATAACCAGTCGTTGTTAACTACACTGTATTACAATCTCACCAACGATGCCTATGATTTTCCGGTTTACAGTCAAAATGACTCATCGAAAGTTAACGTAATGAGCAATAAAAACTTTGGCAGGATCAAGGCTTTTGGTGCATCTGTTTATACTCCCGTGCGGTTTAACAGCTGGTGGAGCGGCAATTTTTATTTAGATGCCTCGCTGCAGCGCTATAAGGCCTATGCCATAAACGGCACCTTTAATAAAGCCATGCAGGATATCATTTTTAATACCACGCAAACCTTTACTATCAGCAGTACAATATCTGCGGAAGTTTTCGGAAAGTATGAGTCGCCCACTATATATGGCATCAATCAAATTAAACAAAGCTATTTAATGAACGCCGGCATCAGCAAACAACTGTTTAACAAGCGGGGCAATATAAAACTAAGCATTAATGACATTTTTAATACCGACCGGGAACGGTACCACGTGCTGTATCAAAATGTAGATCTTACCGGGGTTAACAAACGGGAAAGCCGCATAGCCCGCATCAACTTTACCTATCGCTTTGGAAAATCGACAGTTAAATCTGTACCGAAACGCCAAACCGGCAGCGACGACGAGCAGCGCCGCACAGGTAATTAAAACCAATCATTTATTTAATCCGCAATTCGGGGTATTTGCCTTTGATACGGGTAACGAAGAAATTTCCTAAAGATTCGGAACTTATAAACTTTTTGTAGGTTGACGGTTGGAAGCCAAAGTACTGCCATATCCCGCCGCTGTCCCTAAACTCAAGTTCAAGGATCTTTGCGTTAGGGTCATAGCCTGCGCTATTTAATGCCGATGATTCAACATACTGCCGTTGCATATTATAATAATATATGCAACGGCCAAAAAGTTTTAAAAAATATTTAACCGGCGTGGCCGCTTAGCATACTGGCCAAAATGATAAGTAAAACCAGCAACGTGATGCCGGTGTACAGGTAGTCTTTTTCCAATACAAAACCTATTGCCGAAAATACCACTCTTATAACAGGCGTAGCAATTAATAGCACTATCCCGGCCTGTATAATGGCCCTCCCCCGTAAGGTAAATATGCCGTTGATAATACCGCCCGGGCTATGTACAAAATCTGGCACACCTTTAAAAGTACTATAATCAACATGTGTATGCCCGTGACGATACAGGTAAAATGCACCGCCAATAAATATAACACTCATTGATATAAGCACCCCTGCGCGTAGTATCCAGCCTATAACGGCCTGCATATCGGTATCTCTGAATTTATTCATTTTTATATTGGGTCATTTATTTCGTGTCATTATACTGCGTGTCATTGGGTCATTTTCACTTCGTGTCATTAGTCATTAGTCTTTTGTTATTGTTACCGTCTTATTCATTAATGACTAATGACGGCGTAGCCAAATGACCAATGACCCAATGACGGCGCAGCCAAATGACCGCGCAGCTATATTTTATGTGTAAACCCGTTATATATCATTTGGGATGCCAAAAAGGTTACTACCAGTGCAAATACCCAGCGCAGCCAGCCCGATGAGGTGGTATGCACCAGTATTTTTGATCCGCTTAGTGCGCCTAATAAAACACCAATGGCAACCGGCATTGATAAACCGGGGTCAATATAACCGCGTTGCAGGTAAACCACCGCACTTGCCGCAGCGGTTACCCCTATCATAAAATTACTTGTTGTGGTTGATACCTTAAAGGGGATGCGCATAATGCCATCCATCGCCAGTACTTTTAAGGCGCCAGATCCTATCCCCAGCAGGCCCGATATTACGCCCGCAAACAGCATCATAAAAAAGCCGCCGCCAACATTTTTTATCTTATAATCTACCCGGCCATTGGCAGTTGGGTAGCTGCTGTTGAGCTTTAGTTTTTCGGCCAGTTTGCTGGGTTGCTGGTTGATGAGTTCGGCCTTTTTACGTAAGGACATAATGGCCGACAGGATCAGTATCACCCCAAATAAAATGGCTATAAAATTTGTAGGAATGTAAACGGCTACCAGCGCGCCTACCATAGCCCCCGCCGTAGTGGCAATTTCCAGGAACATCCCCAGGCGAATGTTGGTGATGCCCTCTTTAACATAAGCCGCCGCCGAACCCGAGGAAGTGGCAATTACCGATACCAGCGACGCGCCGATGGCATAATGAATATCAACCCCTAACAATAGCGTTAACAGCGGTATAATTACCACACCGCCGCCCAGGCCTGTTAATGAGCCCAGCAAACCCGCAAAATACGAGCCCACCAGTATAATTAAGGTAAGTACAATTACCGACATAAAATTTAGCAGTCAAACTAAGTTACGAAAGTAGCATATTTTGATGATTGGCGTGCTTGTTTACAGGCTGTTTGCGTTATTTATTGCCTTTTTCTGGCATATTTTTTTATTTATCAGTGGTAGTAAATCCATCAATTTTATATGCTTTATGGCAACATTATTACCAACGAAGTATGGAACAACCAAACCAATGAGCGCTAATATTATTACCTTCGTGCATGGGTTATAAAAGTTTACAGGCCTGTATTGCCGACCTGGAAAAGAACGGTCACCTGGTGCGTATTAAGGACGAGGTTGATCCCTATTTGCAGATGGCAGCCATCCACCTGCGTGTTTTTGAAAACCAGGGACCAGCCATATTATTTGAGAATGTAAAGGGCAGCAAATTCCCCGCAGTATCAAACCTGTTTGGTACGCTGGAACGGTCGAAATTTATATTCAGGGATACGCTGGATAAGATCAAAACCCTTGTAGAGTTAAAGAACGACCCTATAAAAGCCATTAAAAACCCTTTTAAATATACAAACGTAGCGCTTACGGCGCTATCCGCGTTACCTATGAAAGGCAGCGGCAGAAGCGCCCCCGTAAATTTTTCCAAATGTAAAATAAGCGACATCCCCCAAATTGTGAACTGGCCTATGGATGGCGGTCCATTTGTGACCATGCCGCAGGTTTATACCGAGGATGCAGACAAACCCGGCATCATGAATGCCAACCTGGGTATGTACCGCATACAACTGGCCGGTAACGATTATATTTTGAATGAGGAAATTGGTTTACATTACCAGTTGCACCGCGGCATAGGTGTACACCAAACCAAGGCAAATGCAAAAGGGCAGCCATTGAAGGTAAGTATATTCGTGGGCGGACCGCCAAGTCATCCCGTGGCGGCGGTAATGCCCCTACCCGAAGGACTATCTGAAATGACCTTTGCCGGTGCGCTTGGCAACCGCAGGTTTCGTTATTTTTATGATGATGAGGGTTTCTGTATTTCTTCGGATGCTGATTTTGTGATCACGGGTACGGTTATGCCCCTCGAAAACAAGCCCGAAGGCCCCTTTGGTGATCATCTGGGCTATTATAGTTTAAAGCATCCCTTCCCGCTTTTGAAAGTGCACAATGTATACCACCGTAAAGATGCGGTTTGGTCGTTCACGGTAGTGGGCCGGCCGCCGCAGGAGGATACCAGTTTTGGGGCACTTATCCATGAAATAAGCGGAGCGGCTATTCCAAAGGAAATCCCCGGTTTGCACGCTGTTAACGCGGTAGATGCTGCAGGTGTACACCCATTATTATTTGCCATCGGCAGCGAGCGTTATACGCCTTATATTAAGGAGCGCAAGCCGCAGGAGATCCTCACCATAGCCAACCACATACTCGGCAAAAGCCAGCTAAGCCTTGCCAAGTACCTGCTGATAGCTGCCGAAGGTGATGACCCTAACTTGAATGTTAACAATATTGAACCGTTTTTAAAACACATACTGGAGCGTGCAGACTTTACCCGCGACCTCCATTTTTACACCCGCACTACCATTGATACCCTCGACTATAGCGGCGACGGCCTTAACACCGGCAGCAAGGTAGCCATAACCGTAGCCGGTGACATTAAGCGCGAACTATGGACAGCATTGCCATCATGGTTTGAACTGCCCAGACCGGTTAACACCTACAAAATGGCCATGCCCGGCGTGCTGATGGTGGAAGTACCCAAGCATGTGAACCATAAGGATATGGACAATATTGTAAGCATCATCGACTATAAACTAAAAGAAGATGCCGACGAACTTACCGGTCTTGCCCTCATTGTACTTTGCGACGATGCTGCCTTCGCCGCCGAAAACATCAATAATTTTGTTTGGATAACTTTTACCCGTAGTAACCCATCCCATGATATTTACGGTATAGGCAGTTTTACAGATCATAAACACTGGGGCTGCACCGGTCCGCTTATTATTGATGCCCGCATAAAACCGCACCACGCCCCCGTACTTGAACGTGATGCCGAAGTTGAAAAACAAATTGATAAAATGGGCGAAAAAGGCGGCGCTTTATATGGGATTATTTAATGGGAGATTTATGGAATAAAGATGAAGGAGCAAAGAACAAGGATAAAAAGAGTAAAGTTAAAAGATATTGATTGTTCCCTAACAAACGATATAATCCCGGCAATCCCTTAATCCCAAAAATCCTGGTTAATCCTGCTAAATCGCTAAATCGTGTTTATCTTTACACCCAGTTATGAAAAATATCCTGTTTTGTTTTATTGTGATGCTGATGGCCTTTGGCTGCGCTAAAAAAGATGTGCCTAAATACACCATCTCCAGGGTGGTAAAAAGCGATACAGCTACTTTGCTTACTGTTAATATTAGCAGCAGGCTAACCGAATCTCAACTCCTCAGCATCGCCGGAAAAATAAAATCCGACAGCTCAAAACTATCCAACCTGCAGCTTTGCTACCTGCTTAACGGGCATAAAGACAGAAACACCAGCGACAATAACTTTTACGCCATAGCCAAATACCCCAATGCCAATAAGGTAGTTATGCAGGATACCCTTAAAGATACCGAGGGCAATTTTGTAAGGCTAAAGATCAGCGGCATATCGGCCCAGGTAGCTAAACACCTGCTGGAGTTAAACCCTAAAGAAATAACCGGCAAAAACATTGTAGGCCGTTTTGTTGATGATAATAACCATACCCTTATCGTTCCTTTTTATGAGCCAAATGATCCTAAAAAAGAGCTATACGTTATGGAGCTTGATACTGCCGGCAAGGTAGTTTCGGCCACGGTACCCATGATAGTTACCAAAGATGGCATGGAGCGATATGTGGTAAGCCACCGCGGCGATTACATCACCATAAAAGATAGTGTACTCACTCAATACTCCGTTGATGATGCCGGCCTGCCTTATAACAGCATTAAAGCGGGGTTGTAAATAAAACTTCCGGGCTGTAACTTTATGGCGCCAAACAAGTCTTATTATCAGGGATTTTCTTTCCTGATCGGTATAATTACCGATATTTATTGTGCTTAAACAATTTATAAATATATGACCCGGAATTTTATCAAAACTTTAACACTTAGTGTTGCCGGGGTGTTTAGCTTTTGCTGCGCAATTGCCCAACCCCGCCTGCCGGAAGGTTACTTCTGGAAAAAGCTTCCAAACGGATTGGAAGTTGTTGTTATTGAAAACAGCAAGGTGCCGCTGGCTACCATTGAAATTGCTGTAAAAAACGGTGCTTACACCGAAGGGCCCGAGTTTAGCGGTCTGTCGCATCTTTTTGAGCACATGTTTTTCAAGGCCAACAAGGATTATCCTAACCAGGAAGCTTTTTTAAAACGCACGCAGGAACTTGGCGCCATCTGGAACGGCACCACCGATGTGGAACGCGTAAATTACTTCTTTACCTTTGACAGGGACAGCCTTAACGCGGGTTTAAAATTCATGAACGCCGCCATCCGTTTTCCTATTTACCGCGAGGAGGACATGAAAAAGGAACGCCCGGTTGTTGATGGCGAATTTCAACGTGCCGAGAGCAGTCCCGATTTTCAGTTATGGTTTACCATACAGGAAAAACTTTGGGGCGATCTTATCACCCGTAAAAACCCCATCGGCATCCATGAAGTGATCAATACGGCTACGCCGGAGAAGATGATGATCATCAAAAACAAGTACTACTTCCCCAACAACAGTTTGCTGACTATTTGCGGCGATGTAAAACATGAAGCAGCATTTGCCCTTGCCGAAAAGATCTTTGGCGATTGGGAAAGCAGCGGCTTCAATCCGCACGAAAAATACCCTATCCCGCCGTTTAAACCTTTAACCAAAAGCGCATACTTTGTAAAGGAAACAACTATAGCGCAAACACCGTCTATGCAGTTTTCATGGCAGGGCCCGTCGTACCTTACAGATTCGGCTTCGGTTATTGCTGCCGATGTATTTTCGACCATTGTTGGTTTAAATTCATCAAAATTACAGCAGTCTTTAGTTGACAAAGGCCTGGCCAGCGGTGTATACGTTGGCTACACCACCAGCAAATACGTTGGCCCTGTAGATATGAACGTTACGCCAAATCCTACAAAGCTTAAGGAATGTTATGATGAGATCATGAACCAGGTGAGCCAATTTGGCAAAGCCGATTACTTTACCGACGAGCAGTTAAAGGATGCAAAAGCGATATTACTCAGAAACAGCGTTAAGCGCAAAGAAAAGCCATCAACCCTGGCCAGCCAGCTGAGCTACCAGTGGTGCAGCACCTCGCTTGATTTTTATACCGATTTGGATAGTAATTATCAGAAAGTAACCCGCGCCGATATTGAAAAATTCCTGAACACTTATATAGTAGGCAAGCCATACGCGGCGGGCATTATCATAGCGCCAGAGTTAAGTAAACAATCAAATGTGGCTTCATTTTTTGTAGCTAAGTAAATTTAAAGATCTCTTATCATGATTAAAAAATATGTATTCACCCTGCTTATTGCAGCGGCGATAGGAAATATAAAAACAGTACAGGCACAAAACGCGGCTTACGAAACCATGGTTGATGGTGTAAAGGTTATTGTGCAGCCAAGCGGTAACGACATTGTGGAGATACAAACCATTATTAAAGGCGGTGTACAAAATTATCCTGCCAATAAAATGGGCATCGAATCGATGGCTATAAGCGCACTTACCGAATGCGGAACGTTAAAGCACGACAAAAACAGCTTTAAGGATCAGCTGGAAAAAGTGAGCGCCACCGTTTACGGGTTCAGCAATAAAAACTACGCCGTAATCCGCATGAACTGTATTAAAAGCGATTTTGATACCGTATGGCCGCTATATACCGAAGCCATAACCCAACCTAAGTTTGATGCCAAGGAATTTACCCGCATTAAGCAGGATGCTATAAACAACTTAAAACAAGAGGATTCACAGCCAGATGCGGCTATTGATAAATTTGCCGATAAAATAGCTTTCGCCAACCGCGATTATGCTAAAGACCCCAGCGGAACGGTTGACATCATCAGCAAATTAACCCCGGAAGAAACAAAGGCATACTATCAATCTATCCTGACCAAATCCCGCCTGTTGGTTGTGGTGGTTGCCGATTTGGATAAAGCCACCATTGAGGCTAAGGTAAAAGCTATGTTGAGCACCATTAAACAAGGTCCGGCTTTTGAATTTAAGAAATCGTTTTTCAGGGTTTATAAAAACTCTATCAATGTAGAATCAAGGGATCTGGCTACCAATTATGTAGAAGGTATAACCAGCGGTCCGCAGCCCGGCAAACCCGATTTTGATGCATTTAACGTAGCCATGCGTATTTTTGCCGATCGCCATTTTTTAGATGTGCGTACCAACAATGGTTTGTCATATGCGCCTGGTGCCTGGTTTAGCGTTGGTCAAACATCAGTAGCCAAGTTTTCGGTATCAACCACCCAGCCCGATAAATACATAGCCGTGTTTGATAAACTGGTTGACAAAATTAAAACCGAAGGTTTTAAACCGGAAGAGGTTGCCAATATGAAGGTTACATATCTTACCGGCTTTTACTATAAAAACGAAACCAACAGTGCCCAGGCATCGTCCATAGCATCAAACGAGGTGCTATTTAACAACTGGAAACGCTCCCTGACACTGGTTAACGATGTAAAGAAACTTACCACCGAACAGGTAAGCGACGCTTTCCGTACCTACATCAACAACATTGTATGGGTTTACCAGGGCGATCCTAAAAAAGTAAACCAGATACTATACATCAACGGAACACTTAAAAGAGCCGATAACCCGGTTAGTCATTAATTTGCTTGGTCATTGAGTCATTGGTCATTAGGTCATTGTATTTTTAAAAAGCTGTTGCCCTGTTGGGGCAACAGCTTTTTTATTTCCATTTTGTCATCCTGAGGAACGAAGGATCTATTGTGCGATTTGCATATCTGATTTGCATGGCCATGAGTAGATCCTTCGCTCCGCTCAGGATGACAAACTTATTTTAAGATTATCCAATAAAAAAGCGGTTGGCTCCATATGAACCAACCGCTTTTTTATTCTAAAAGAGATAAACCTTAAACACCCAGATCCTGCATTATGGTGTCAATTTTGGCATCCAGTTGTTTGTCAGTTTCCTTGTACGCTTCTTTACTGGCCAGTTTGCCATTTACGCTGCAATAGAATTTTATCTTAGGCTCGGTACCAGACGGACGGGCCGAAATGATACTGCCATCCTCGGTAATAAACTGCAGCACATCTGATTTTGGCAGTTCAATTGCTTTGGTGGTATTGGTGGTCAGGTCGGTTTCAACGCTTAGTTCATAATCCTTAAGAGTGATAACTTTTGAGCCGCCCAGGGTTGCCGGCGGATTAACGCGGAATTTCTCCATCATTGCCTTAATTTCTTCGGCACCGGTTTTTCCTTTTTTAGTTATCGAGATCAGCTTTTCTTTATAGAAACCATATTGAATATAAGTGTCTATCAAAGCCTCGAACAGGCTGCTGCCTTTATCCTTATAATAAGCCGTCATTTCGGCAATGAACGCGCTGGAAATTACCGCATCTTTATCCCGAACAAGCTCGCCAATAAGATAGCCGTAGCTTTCTTCACCGCCGCCTATGAAGGTTTGTTTACCTTCAAACTGGGTCATCAGTTCGCCAATGTATTTAAAGCCGGTTAGGGTATTGTAATAAGTAACATTTTTGGCTTTGGCAATCTGCTCAATAAGGTTAGATGTTACAATGGTTTTAACAATGTATTCCTTACCGGTAAGCTTGCCGTTCTCTTCCCATGCGCTTAGCAGGTAATTGATCAGCATACTGCCGGTTTGGTTACCATTAAGCAATATAAACTCGTTATCAGTATTTTTTACGGCGATACCTACACGGTCGGCATCAGGGTCGGTAGCCAGCACAAGGTCGGCATCGGTTTCCTGCGCTTTTTTAAGGGCAAGTGTAAGGGCTTCCTTTTCTTCGGGATTTGGATAGATCACCGTAGGGAAATTACCATCGGGCGTGGTTTGCTCATCAACCAAAATCACATTCTCAAATCCAAAACGCTCCAAAGCTATAGGCACCAGCGTGATACCGGTACCATGAATTGGCGAGAATACGATTTTAAGGTCTTTTTGGCGTTTTATAGCATCTTTTGATACCGAAAGCTTGGTTATCCCATCCAGGTAAAGTTCGTCTATCTCCTCGCCTATTTGCTCTATATTGGTATCAACACGGTTAAACTTCACTTCATCTATGCTACTAATCTTTGCTACCTCATCCATAACGGCAGTATCATGTGGCGATACAAACTGACCACCATCAGCACCGTAAGCCTTGTAGCCATTGTACTCCTTCGGATTATGCGACGCGGTAAGCATTACACCGCTTTTGCAACCCAGCTGGCGTACCGCAAAAGATAACTCGGGCGTAGGGCGCAGCGCTTTAAAAAAGTATACATAAATATCATTGGCCGAAAAAACTTCGGCCGTTATCTGCGAAAAAAGATCGGCATTGTTACGGCTGTCATGCGCAATGGCCACCTTAATTTTTTCGCCGGGATAGGTTTTTTTAAGGTAGTTAGCCAGGCCTTGTGTAGCCGCGCCAATGGTGTATTTATTAATACGGTTTGAGCCCGGGCCCATGATACCGCGCAAACCACCGGTTCCAAATTCAAGATCGCGGTAAAATGAATCTGTTAACTCGGTATATGCTTTATCATCAAGCAATTTTTGAATTTGCTGTTTAACATCAGCATCATAATTTCCCTGAAGCCAGGTATTAACTTTTTGAAGTATGGATGGATCTAATTCCTGCATAAGTATATTATTTTATTGTGGGGTGATAACAATGTTTGGTGAACAAATATGGCAATAAAAAGTGTTGGCACAAATGCCGATTATTATATTAAAGGAGAAAATTTATCAAACTTGTCATTGCGAGCGCAGCGTGGCAATCTCATTATGCTATTCCGCCGCGCTAAGTGTGCTACCTGCCCTGTGGGATTGCTTCGTTCCGCGCAATGACAGGATTTGTTAAAGCATGACAGCCATTTACCTTAGTTTGTCATCCTGAACGTAGTGAAGGATCTATTCGTGACTGTGAAAATCAACCTTACATATCGCACAACAGATCCTTCACTACGTTCAGGATGACAAAAGCCCCTTATAACCCAGGACGGGCCTCAAAATTGAGGCCCGTCCTGGGTTTATATCATCTGAAATCTGCACATTTGAAATCTGCACATCTGTAGCTACGCTATTTCCAGTTTGTTTTCTTTGTAATAACCGGCTTTTAGCTTTTCACCCATTTCGGTGTAGGCATCAAGTGTACGTTGTACATCGGCTAATGAGTGCATTGCGGTTGGTATCAGGCGCAACAGGATCAATCCCCTTGGAATAACCGGGTAGATAACTATTGAACAGAAGATCCCGTAGTTTTCGCGTAAGTCGCGGGTTAAGCTGGTGGCTTCATAAAGGTCGCCCTCCAAAAATACCGGGGTAACCATGGTATTGGTAACACCCAGGTTAAAGCCACGCTCTTTTAAACCTTTTTGCAGCGTTGTAGCTACTTCCCAAAGTTTTTCGCGCAGCTGCGGTTGAGATTTCAACAGTTCGAAACGTTTTTTAAGACCTAATACCATTGGCATAGGTAATGCTTTGGCAAATGTTTGCGAACGCATATTGTAACGTAAAAAATGAACTATCTCTTCATCGGCGGCCACAAAGGCACCAATGCCTGCCATTGATTTGGCAAAGGTGGCAAAGTATACGTCAACCCCGTCAATAACATCCTGCTCCTCATGTGTACCGGCACCGGTTTTACCCATTGTGCCAAAACCATGTGCATCATCAACCACTAAACGGAAGTTGAATTTCTTTTTAAGTTCAACCACTTCTTTAAGTTTACCCTGCGCGCCAGACATACCAAATACACCTTCGGTGATTAGTAATATACCACCACCGGTTTGTTCGGTTAGTTTGGTGGCACGCTCCAGCTGTTTTTCGCAGCTTTCCATATCGTTATGCTGATAAACAAAGCGTTTACCCATGTGCAGGCGTACGCCATCAATTATACAAGCGTGTGATTCGGCATCATATACTATCACATCGTTCCTGTCAACAAGGGCATCAATAATAGATACCATACCCTGGTAGCCGTAGTTAAGCAAAAAGGCAGCCTGTTTGCCAACAAAATCGGCAAGGTTGTTTTCCAGCTCTTCGTGGTGAATGGAATTACCAGACATCATACGGGCACCCATAGGGTATGCCATACCGTAATCGGCAGCAGCTTTAGCATCAGCCTCCCTTACTTCGGGATGGTTGGCCAAACCCAGGTAATTATTCAGGCTCCATACTAAATGCTCTTTCCCATTGAACTGCATGTGCGGTCCAATTTCCCCTTCCAGTTTAGGAAATGAAAAATAACCATGTGACCACTTTTGGTGCTGACCAAGCGGCCCACCCATGCTTTTTGTTATTTTATCAAATAAATCCAAAATAATTACCGTTTAAAGTTAGTAAAGTGCAAATATAGCCGTAAATACAGCGCCAAACAATAGCTATAACTTTTTAGAATAGGTTATAACTTTGTTAGAATAAGGACTTATAGACGAAGGACTAAAGGACTTCATCTTAAAACAGAAAAGCTATCAACAAATTAATTTTGTGATAGCTTTCCTGCTCATAGTTATTATGGTCTTTTATCTTTCAGTCTTTTGTCCTTACTCCCTTAGTCCACATTATCATGTAAAAAAGAATTGTTCTTTACGATCCCGGTGTTGCCATCGGTATCGGGCATCAGGCTGAACCTGGAGATCTGGCTTTCGTCAGATTGTGGGGTATCCTGTAGTGCTATTTCCTTGCGTTTGTAGGCAGGTACGTTTTCCAATTCCTGGATATTGCCCGTACGCAGCTTCATGCTCAAATCTTTTAAGCGCATGATACGCTCGCGTGATTTTTTAAGCTGCTCCTCCATTGATTCATTGGTTTTATGATCATCGGCGCCAACAACTGGTTCCGGCTCGGGCTCCGGTTCAGGAGCGGGAGCTGGCTTATATTCTTCCTTAACGGGAGTATATGATTCAGGTTCACTCATTTTAAAGGTGAAACCTGCGGTATCCGGCTCGTTATCTTCTTCTGCTTCTTCTTCGGCAAGGTTATATTTTACAACCAGCTCTTCCTGTTGAGGCTCTTCGGCACGGGCAAACATATCAAACAAGCCTGTTTGTTTTGGCTCAGCCGGTTGTTTCATATAAGGCTCGGCTGTAGCATCGGCTTTAACAGGGTTTATAAACTCATTTACGGGTTTAACCATTTGTTTGGCCTCGGGCTCCAGCATAGATATGATCTTTTTGTTGCTGTTTTCTTTTTCGCGCTCATCCTTGGTTTGGAAACCTGTGGCAATTATAGTTACCGATAATTTATCGCCTAAATTTTCGTCAACGCAATTACCCCATATCAAATCGGCAGCAAGGCCGGCTTCTTCCTGTATGTAATCGGTAATGATGCTTACTTCATCCATGGTTACCTCTTTAAGGCCCGAGCTGATGTTAAGCAAAATATAACGTGCACCCTCAATTTCGTTATCTTTCAATAACGGAGATGACAAGGCACCTTCAACCGCTTTTAATGCGCGACCTTCACCGTCGGCAGTACTGCTACCCATGATAGATACGCCGCTGTCTTTCATTACGGTGCGCACATCCTTAAAGTCAACGTTGATGTAACCCGGTAAGGTTATGATCTCGGCTATACCTTTGGCGGCTGTGGTTAATATATCATCGGCCTGTGCAAAAGCCGAGCTCATGGTTAAGTTTCCGAATATCTGGCGAAGCCTGTCGTTGGAGATCACCAAAAACGAATCGACATATTTTTTCAGTTCTTCTAATCCGGCATCGGCCTGCATTTTACGGCGTTTACCTTCAAAGGAGAACGGTGTGGTAATAATACCAACGGTTAAAATATCCATTTCGCGGGCGGCTTTGGCTATGATAGGGCTTGCGCCTGTACCTGTACCACCACCCATACCAGCCGTAATGAACAGCATTTTGGTATTGGCGCCCAGCATTTGTTTAATATCGTCGATATTTTCAATAGCTGAGTTTTTACCTACTTCGGGTATCGAACCTGCTCCCATACCTTCGGTAAGGCTTGCGCCCAATTGCACCTTGTTGGGTATAGGGCTAAGCTCCAGCGCCTGGGCATCGGTGTTACAAATTATAAAGTCTACACCGGTTATTCCAGACCTGTACATATGGTTTACAGCGTTACCACCACCACCGCCAACACCAATTACTTTGATGATTGACGATTTTTCTTTTAACATCTCAAAATGCATAATCTTCGTTTTCAGCTATATGTGATTCAACCAATATTTAGATTTTACCATCGTAATAATAATACATTTTCCACAACAGTTTTCCACAAATGTCGATATGTGGAAAAGTTAACCATTGTGAATAATTATTATACTTTAGGTATCAAGCAGTTAGTATCAAGTATCACGACTACCAAAGTTTTTAATCTATTTTCCCAAAATCCTGATACTTGATACTAACTACTTGCTACTACTTTAAAAAGTCCTCGTCCTTTATATCGTCCTTAATAAATGTGATACTTTTTTTCAGTAACCTGTCAAACAAACCGCCCTCTTTTCCTTTGCTTTCAAACTTCGGTTTTTCGCTTCTTACCACCGGCTGATCGGCATTCATGTACTCCGTTTTCTGGATGCCTTTAATCAGCAAACCAATACCGGTAGCAAATGTTGGGCTTTGCAGCTCCTCGTAAATATTTTTTGGCAGCACCTCGTTTTTGGCCAAATGCTCGGTTGGGTAACCCACGCGGCAATCTAACCCGGTAACAAACTCTACCAGCTGGCGCAGGTGTTTAAGCTGCGCGCCGCCACCTGTTATTACAATACCGGCAATCAGTTTTTTCTCGTAGCCGGATGATTTTATCTCGTAGTATACATGCTCTACAATTTCTTCCATACGGGCCTGGATAACGTAGGCCAGATTTTTTACGCTGATCTCTTTTGGTTCGCGGCCACGTAAGCCGGGTACGCAAACTATCTCGTTCTCTTTGTTCTCATCTGCCAGGGCCGATCCGAACCTTACTTTCAACTGCTCGGCTATGTTGCGCATTACCGAACAACCCTCGCGGATATCCTCGGTTACGCTGTTACCGCCAAACGGAATTACCGCTGTATGACGAATGATACCCTCGTGGAATATGGCCACATCTGTAGTACCACCACCAATATCAACCAATACTACACCCGCTTCTTTTTCCTCGTCGCTCAAAACAGATTCAGAAGATGCCAATGGTTCCAGTATCAGGTCCTGGCTTTCCAGGCTGGCTTTGTTAACGCATTTTACAATGTTTTTGATAGCAGTAACCTGGCCGCTTATGATATGGAAGTTGGCTTCCAAACGTACGCCTGCCATACCAATAGGGTCTTTAATACCCGGTTCGTTATCTACCGTAAATTCCTGCGGTAATACGTGTATGATATCCTCGCCCGGAGGCATTACCAGGTTGTACATATCCTCAATCAGCTTATCGATATCCTTGCGGCTTATCTCTGACTGCAAGTCACGACGGGTTATAAGGCCACGGTGCTGCAGGCTTTTAATGTGCTGACCGGCTATGCCTACAAACACCACCTTTATATCTACATTGGATTGAGCCCCGGCTACATCAACTGCCTGGGTAATACCCTGCACTGTTTTATCTATGTTTGAAACCATACCACGCGTTACACCCGCGGATTCGGCTTTACCAATTCCTAATACCTCAATTTTCCCATTCTTGCTCCTGCGACCCACAATGGCGCATATTTTTGTCGTTCCGATATCCAATCCTACTACAATTGGCGAACTTTTGTCTTGAGTTGAGCTTTTGTCCATATTACATTTTAATTTGAGATGTATCTTTTTTCATTTTCAGCGAATCGCGCTTAATTGCTATAGCTTTCAGCGAATCTACCTTGGTGAGTTCATTTTTTATACCTATTACCTGGTTGGTATACTTAATATTTATTTTACTGTACTTATCCCAGCCAACCTGCGGCAGCACCTGCTTGTAAAAAGCCAGCAGGTTGTTAAGCTTTACCTGTAATGAATCGGCATTGCCTATCAGTATCCTTTGTGTGCCTACGCGTGGAATAAGTTCAATTTCGTGATCGTTGTTTACATAAATCTGCGCTATCTGGGCATCCCATAATGAATCTTTACGGATAAAATCGGCCGTGCGGAACAGGTCTTTCGCCAGTTGTGTGTGCAGCGAATCGACATGGTTGGCAAACAGTTCATCGATATAGCCATTGGCCACCAATACCTTGGCCGTAAAGTTTGACGATAATGGTATTTTTAAACCATGCTGATCGATATAGAAATCCATATCATAATGATTCATTACCCGCAGTATGGGCTGGCGCTGACTTACATCAACCCTAAGCACGCCGTTCATTTCATAATATACCTTTGCAAACTCAATAAATGGATTTGCCTTTAATTTGTTTTCCAGATCCTGGATATTAATATTTTCCAGCTTTTGCCCTATAAGGGTGTGACTGCTGGTTTGCAGTATCTGATCAACCTCCTGCTTATCTATAAAAAACTCGCTGCCCGTATTAACCTTAACCGCCGTACATACTACCGAAGATTTTTTACTTTCGATGAAACTCATAAGCACCACAAGGCCACCAAGGCTTATAACCCAGGCACAACCTATCAGCAGGCGCTTTATCAGGAGTTTCTTATCCATTTTGTAAAATATCTTTTAAAGGATGTACTAACGTATCAATATCACCGGCACCCACTGTTAACAGTAATTCCGGCTGTTCGCTTTTTACGGCATCAAGGGCTTCCTGCTTGGTAAGCTTGCGCTTGTTTTGCAGGTGCATCCGGTTCAATAACATATCTGATGTTACGCCTTCTATAGGTAATTCACGGGCCGGGTAAATATCCAGCATGATCAGTTCATCAACCATATCCAGCACTTCGGCAAAGCCATCAGCAAAATCGCGGGTGCGGGTATACAGGTGCGGCTGAAAAATTGTGGTCAGCTTTTTATTAGGATACAGTTTTTTTACTGACGATATACAGGCCCGCAGTTCTTCGGGATGATGGGCATAGTCATCAATGTAAATATGCTGCGGTGTTTTAACAATATATTCAAACCGGCGCTTAACTCCCCTGAAGGATGCCAGCGCACTTTTTATAGCATCAGCCGGGATCTTCAGGCTTAAAACTGCCTCAATGGCCGCAACTGCGTTCTCTACATTATGCGTACCCGCAATGCCCATTCTTATATCGGCAATGGTGAGGTCGGCATTTATAAAATCGAAATAAAAATCACCATCCTCAATACGGATGTTGGCTGCATGGGCATCTGCCGTTGCATCACTGGCCGAATACGTGTAACCTGTATCCAACGGTAAACCTTTTTTATGCACCAGCGTACCGCCATCCTTTATTTGCGATGCAAACAGTTTGAATGATTCTGTCAGGTGCGCGTGATCGCCATAAATATCCAGGTGGTCGGCATCCATTGATGTAATGATGGCCACATCCGGGTACAGTGTTAAAAACGAACGGTCGTACTCATCGGCCTCCACCACCATAACATCGTTTTTGCCGTAAAGCACGTTGGTTTGGTAGTTTGATGAAATACCGCCCAAAAATGCCGAGCAATCATTACCAGATGCTTTAAGCAAGTGAGCCACCATTGTTGAGGTGGTGGTTTTTCCATGCGTGCCGGCAACGGCTATTGTATACGAGCTTTTGCTGATAAGGCCCAATACCTGCGAACGCTTAAACAACTCGAACCCTTTGTTTTTAAAGTAATTTAACACGGCCGAATCTTTAGGGATGGCCGGCGTGTAAATAATAAGCGTATCATCACATGGCTCATGAAAGCTCATGGGAATACAATCGGCATTATCTTCAAAGCAGATCTGGATGCCCTCGTTGTGCAGATCGTTGGTAAGATCCGTCACCGTTTTATCGTAACCACAAACAATACAGCCTAAATGATGGAAATAGCGGGCCAGGCCGCTCATCCCGATGCCGCCTATGCCCACCAGGTAAACCCTTTGTATGTTGCGTAGTTCCATTTTCAATTTGTTTTTAAAAAAGGCCCTCCCCCTTTTGGGTGAGAGAGGACCATAATTTTAATTGTTGTGTATTATCTTTATCAGCTCCTGAGCTATTACCTCATCGGCATTTGGCATAGCCATTTTGGCTATGTTAGTACTTACTTTCTTTTGCAGGTCGCGGTCGTTCAATAGTTCCAGCGCGCGGTCTACCAGTTTTTCGGGGGCATCCCTGTCGGCCACAAAAACGGCGGCATCTTCCTGCACCAGGGCCAGCGCGTTTTTAGTCTGATGATCTTCGGCCACATTGGGCGATGGCACCAGGATCACCGGTTTTTTAACCATGCACAACTCTGCAATAGTTCCTGCACCAGCCCGCGATATAATGATATCGGCAGCGGCATAGGCCAGGTCCATACGGGTTAAAAATTCCCTTATCTTAATATCCGGGTGATAATCTTCGCCCAGTTTTTCAATGATGCCTTTGTAATAAAATTTACCTGTTTGCCATATCACCTGCACATCGGCGGCTATCAGTTTATCTAAACCGGCCATGATGCTGTTGTTCAGCGTACGCGCACCCAGGCTGCCACCTGTTACCAGTATGGTTTTCTTGAATGCCGATAGCTTAAACAGTTCCAGCGCCTGCATATGTTTGCCGGCAATGTTAACCGCATCTTTACGGATAGGATTACCGGTTTTAATGATCTTATTGGCAGGGAAAAACTGATCCATATTATCAAAGGCCACGCAAATTTTTGTAGCACCTTTACCCAGCCATTTATTGGTGATACCCGCATAGGAGTTTTGCTCCTGAATAAGGTATGGGATCTTTTTCATAGATGCCGCATACAACAGCGGCCCGGAAGCATACCCACCAACACCAACCGCAGCATCGGGTTTAAAATCTTTAATGATCTGCAGTGCCTTGCGTACGCTGTTTACCAGTTTAACCGGGAACATTACGTTTTTCCAGATAGAATCGCGCTGAATGCCACGGATATCAAGACCAATGATCTTGTAACCGGCAGCCGGCACCTTTTCCATTTCCATGCGTCCCAAAGCGCCCACGAAAAGGATCTCGGTTTCGGGATCGATATTTTTTAAAGCATTGGCAATAGAAATAGCCGGGAAGATATGTCCTCCTGTTCCGCCACCGCTAATAATTATTCTTTTTGCCATTTTTTATAAATCCTAAACCCTAAAGGGGAAATTCTAAACTCTAACACCTAAACTCTAAAAAAGGAAAACTCTAAACTTAAGCCTTAATCCCTTTTGACAATCAATAACTCACTAATTCAATAATTCAATAATTATACCTACGCTGTCATTATTTCGCCTACTACCACTTTTTTGGGTTCTTCAATATCGCGGCTTACCGATAGTATAATACCAAAGGCTATGCTGGTAAACAATATTGATGTACCTCCCATACTTACAAAGGGTAGCGGCACGCCCGTTACGGGGCCAAGTCCTACGGCTACTGCCATATTTGCAAATGCCTGTATGGTTAAGCTAAAACTTAAGCCGCAAGCTAACAGTGCCCCAAAGGCTTTCGGGGCCTTCGTGACAATTTTTATACACCTGTACAATAAAAACAGGTAAATACCTACCAGCGCTATTCCACCTACGAGGCCATATTCTTCAATTATAATTGCATAGATCTCATCCGAATATGATTCCGGCAGGTAGTTACGCTCTGTACTGTTGCCCGGGCCTTTACCAAAAATGCCGCCGCTGGCAATGGCTATCTTTGCATGGTCAGACTGGAATGACTTATCGGCCTTGGCTAATTCGGGATGCAAAAATGTCTTTATCCTGGAAATACGTGTTTCCCTGCGTGGCCCCAAAAACACAACCCCAAGCAACAAAATAAACCCGGCTACACAAACCAGCGAGATTTGCTTGATACTGATACGGCCGATAATAAGCAATAAAACACTCACCCCAAACAGCATCAGCGCGGTTGATAAGTTGGCGGGCGCTATCAGCACAAACACCAAACAAACCGCCCCCATAATAGGTACAAACGATTCCTTAACATCCTTTATATTTTCCTGCTTGCGCGAGAGCATACGGGCCAGGTAAGTGATTAATGCCAGCTTGGCCAAATCCGAAGTTTGGAAGCTGATCCCAATTACCGGAATATTAATCCAACGGCTGGCCTCGTTGATGCGGGCACCAAATACAAGCGTATATAACAACAGCGGAATGGTTACTATCATCATAATTTTGGACAAGCCGGCATAATACCTGTAATCCAGCTTGTGCGAAATATACATGAGCCCAATACCGCCAATAACCATTGCCAGGTGCTTCATCAATATAGATTCGACCCCAACGCCACGTTTAAAGGCAAGCGTACCTGTTGAACTGTATACCGCCAATAAGGATATAACAGAAAGCAATATGACTATAAGCCATATCCAGCGGTCGCCTTTTGTATTGTTAAGTATCCTATGCATTATTTTTCCTTTTGTCTGAACCTTGATTTTTAAGATTTAGGGATTACCCCGATCCTAATTAATTTTTCAATCTACCATCTGCACATCTGAAATCTATCATCTGCACATCTATCTATAATTCTCTCACTGCTGCTTTGAACTGATCGCCGCGATCTTCGTAATTCTTGAACAGGTCAAAACTGGCGCAGGCCGGTGATAACAAAACGGTATCGCCTTTGGTAGCCAGGTGAAATGCTATCTGCGCTGCCTCCTGTGCCGATGCAGTGTTTACAATAACATCTACATCATCTTCAAAAGCATCATGAATGCGTTTATTGTCTTTACCTAAACATACAATTGCTTTTACCTTTTTCTTAACCAGGTCTTTAAGCATATCGTAATCGTTGCCTTTATCAACACCACCCAATATCAGTACCACATCGTCGGTCATGCTTTCAAGCGCGTACCAGGTTGAGTTAACGTTGGTAGCCTTTGAATCGTTAATGAAGCGGATGCCAGATATATTGGCAACAAACTCCAGGCGATGCGCAATGTTTTTAAAGCTGCCCATGCTCTCTCTCATCGTATCGTTGCGCAGCTCGAGCACCTTTGCTACAATGCCCGATGCCATTGAGTTGTAAATGTTGTGCTTGCCTTGCAGGGCTAATTCTTTAATTGACATTTGAAAATGTTCTTGTTGGGTGTTTATGACAATATTGTCGTTTTCGAGATATGCTCCCGGTTCAATCTTAGTTTCAATAGAAAAGGGTAATTGCTGCGCATCAAACTTACGACCGGCCATTCCTTTAATGGTTTCCGGATCATCGGCGCAGTAAATAAAATAATCCTGCGCTGTTTGATTTTGCGTAACGCGAAATTTTGATGCCGCGTAGTTTTCCAGCTTGTAATCGTAACGGTCTAAATGATCGGGGGTAATGTTGAGCAATACAGCTACATCAACCTTAAATTTAAACATATCATCAAGCATAAAGCTGCTTAGTTCCAGCACATACCAGTCAAATTTTTCGGTAGCCACCTGGTAGGCAAAGCTTTTGCCTATGTTACCGGCCAGGCCAACATTTACACCGCCATTTTTCAATATATGGTAGGTTAAACTGCTGGTGGTGGTTTTCCCGTTCGATCCTGTGATACCAACGATCTTTGCATCGCAATACCTGCCGGCAAATTCAATCTCGGATATAACCGGGATGCCTTTTTCCTTCAGTTTTTTGATGATAGGCGCCTTATCTGGGATCCCCGGACTTTTAATTACTTCATCCGCATTAAGGATCAGTTCTTCGGTATGTTGTTTTTCCTCAAAGCTGATCTTCCAGTCTTCCAGCTGTTGCCTGTAATGATCTGCAATAGGCCCAAAATCCGACACAAAAACATCATAACCCTGCTGCTGCGCAAGGTATGCTGCACCCACACCACTTTCGCCCGCACCGAGGATGGCTATCCTCTGAGGTGTGTGATGTGTGGTGTGTGGTGTTTGTTCTTGTTGGTTCATTGTTTCTTTACTATCTTTTGTCTATCAGTCCTTTATCTTTTTTCCTTATTCCTTTTTGTCTTGATTCTTATCTCTTGATTCTTGAATCTCCTCCGCTATCTCAACTTCAATGTTATTACCGTTAAAATGGCCAGCAGTATACCGATGATCCAAAAGCGGGTTACAATTTTTGCTTCGTGGAAACCCTTTTTCTGGTAATGGTGATGCAGCGGGGCCATCAGGAATACCCTGCGACCTTCGCCACGTTTCCTTTTGGTGTATTTAAACCAGCCTACCTGTATGATAACCGAAAAATTCTCGACTAAAAAAACGCCGCACAATACGGGCAGCATCAGTTCCTTACGAATCATGATAGCAAAAACAGCTATGATACCACCTATGGCTAAACTTCCGGTATCGCCCATGAACACTTGTGCCGGGTATGAATTGTACCACAAAAAGCCTACACACGCACCCACAAACGCACCGGCAAAAATTACCAGCTCGCCAGAATCGGGGATGAACATAATGTTCAGGTAATCGGCCATGGCCATGTTACCGGATACATAGGCCAGCAGTGCCAGCGTTATCCCTATTATTGCCGATGTACCCGTGGCCAGGCCGTCGATCCCGTCGGTAATATTTGCCCCGTTTGATATAAAGGTGATAATGATGATCACGAAGAACAGAAATACCACCAGCGCATACTGCTCATATCCCGAACCCATGAACTTTAATACCTTGGCGTAATCAAACTCATTGTTCTTATAAAAAGGCATGGTGGTTTTGGTAGAATGCACATCCTGGGTATAAACCGGCACGTTGCGCTTCATATGATAATCTACCGGCGCATCTGCCTTTACCGGGAGTTTTACTTCCTGTCTTATTACGATGTCGGTATTGAAATACATTGTCCACCCGATGATGAGCGAAAGGCCAACCTGGCCTATGATCTTAAACTTACCGGCTAAGCCTTCTTTATTCTTTTTAAATACCTTTATATAATCGTCAAGAAAACCGATAGCGCCCAGCCATACGGTGGTGATCAGCATCAGGATGATGTATATGTTACCCAGTTTGGCAAACAACAGTGTTGGCACCAGGATCCCCAGTAAAATGATGAGTCCGCCCATTGTTGGCGTGCCCGATTTTTGCATTTGACCTTCCAGTCCTAAATTCCTTACCGTTTCGCCTACTTGTTTAAACCGCAAATAATCAATAAGCCTGCGACCATATACTGTTGTTATCAGCAACGATGTTATTACAGCCAGCGCCATACGGAACGTGATGTACTGAAACACCCCCGAACCAGGAATACTGAAGTTTTTATTTAAGTAAGTAAATAAGTAGTAAAGCATTGCTTTTTTGATGTGCAGATTTCAGATTTCAGATATGCAGATTATAGATATGCCAATTGAAAAATGATTACTTGCAGGTTTATATTTTTAATTCGTTAATTTTTGTTAGCTATATTATTAATTAGTTGATGATATAATCTTTCCTAAAACTTTTACTATTGATTGTATATCGGTAAGCATCGATTCATCAAATGGATAGCTTTCTGCTTTTTGACATAACATTAACCAGTATCTTGTTTCTTCGGCTTCTTTGTATGCTATTTTACATTTATGTTTAAAATCACTTTTACTTTGCGCGCCCTGCGCCTCACAAACATTCGCTCCTATTGATGTGCCGCTACTGAAAAGCTGATTTGCCATATTGAACTTTCTTTGAGCCTCAAGCTTCTCGGTAAAACCAATTATCTTCAATGAAAACTCAAATGTCAGATCCAAAATCAGGTTAGGCCTATCACTCATTCTTTATTCAATTCATTTATTTATCATCCCTTTCTCACTAATCCTTCTCATTTAAAATTTAAAATCTGCACATCTGAAATTTGAAATTTGCACATCTATAATCTGCACATCTGAAATTTGAAATCTGCACATCTATAATCTGCATATCTGCACATCTACAACATTTCTTTAAATTGTTCTTCCAGTTCTTCCATATCATCAAAGTGATTTTTCACTCCGTTTATTTCCTGGTATTTTTCGTGTCCCTTGCCGGCTATCAGTATAATATCGCCGGGTTTGGCAAGCAGGCAGGCCGTTTTAATGGCTTCCCTCCTGTCAATAATGTTTACGGTATGGCGTTTAAATGCCGGGTCAACACCCTCTTCCATATCCTTGATGATCTGCGCGGGATCTTCTGATCTTGGATTATCTGCGGTAAGGATCACCTTATCGCTCCACTCGCAAGCAACACGGGCCATAATTGGGCGTTTGGTTTTATCCCTGTCGCCGCCGCAGCCAATAACCGTAATTACCTTTTCGGTTCCCTTGCGGATATCGTGAATGGTGCTCAGTACGTTTTGTACGGCATCTGGCGTGTGGGCATAATCAACAATACCTATTACCTTGTTTGGGGCAACAATGTATTCAAACCTGCCTTCGGCACCGGTAAGTTTGCTCAGGCTGGTTAGCACTTTAGCTTTATCCTGCTCTAATAACATAGCGGTAGCATACACGGCCAGTAAATTATAGGCGTTGAATGTGCCTACCATTTTAAACCAAACTTCTTCACTGTCGATATGCAACAACAAGCCACCAAACTGATTTTCCAGGATGCGGGCCTTATAGTCGGCCATGCTTTTCAATCCGTAGGTTTTTTTATGGGCCTGCGTATTTTGCAGCATTACATTACCGTTCTTATCGTCGCTATTGGTAAGGGCGAAGGCGCTTTTTGGCAGGTTATCAAAAAACGTTTTCTTGGCTTTTAAATAGCTATCAAATGTTTTATGGTAATCAAGATGGTCATGCGTAAGGTTACTGAACACCCCGCCAGAAAAATGCAGGTTTGCTACGCGATGCTGTGCTATGGCGTGCGAGCTTACTTCCATAAAGCAATAATCGCAACCCTGGGCCACCATTTCGTCAAGCAAACTATTAAGTTCAACAGGATCGGGCGTGGTATGGGTTGATGCTATTACGGTTCCGTTTATCTGGTTTTCTACGGTTGATAACAAGCCGCATTTATATCCCAGATTTCTGAATAACTGGTATAATAGTGTAGCAATAGTGGTTTTACCATTGGTACCTGTTACCCCAACCAGCTTCAATTGTGCCGATGGATTATCGTAGAAGTTTGCAGCCACAAGACTTAACGCTTTTGCAGAATCGGCCACCATTAAAAAATCAACTTCGTTGGCTGTATGGGCGGGCAGGTCTTCGCAAATAACGGCAATAGCGCCATTTTTTACGGCCTGTTCAATATAATCGTGCCCATCAACAAGGGTACCTTTTACGGCTACGAACAAGGTTCCCGCGGTTACCTTGCGCGAATCAAAAGTTACCGAAGTGATTTCCACATCGGCACTGCCCTGCAGCTCGGTGAAGGCCAGGCCTTCAATTATATCGCTTAAATACTTCATTGCAGTTCAATTGTTATACGTGATCCCCTTGGTATTGAGCTGCCGCCGGTAACCGATTGTGTGGTTACTACGCCGCTGCCGCGTACCGTTACTTTATAACCCGCGTTACCCAATACATAAAGGGCATCGCTAAGTCCCATCCCTGTTACACCGGGTACTGTACCTTCTTTATATTTAACTTCTTCAAACGGGATACCGTTGCTGGTATCAATCCCGTTGCCGCGCGCATTTGCCGATGCGTATAATTGTTTTACACCCAGCTTACTGTAAACCTGTTTCAGGGCTTTCATGTTGCCTTGTTTTACCTTTGGCATGGTGGTGTTACCCACTATGTTTGCCGGTGGAGATTGGTTGATCTCCATATCATTGGCATAAACCCTATCGGCAACAGCCCTGAAAACCGGACCAGCTACCTTTGCAGCCAGATACGCTCCTCTTGTAGGGTTATTAATTACCACTATCATCGAGTATTTTGGATGATCGGCAGGGAAATAACCGCAAAAAGAGGCCTGGTATTTTTTGTCCTTATAACCTTTTGTGCCGTTAGCTACCTGCGCCGTACCGGTTTTACCGGCCACGCTGTATAGTTTATTTTTGATAACGTTTTTACCCGTACCGTTAAGTACCACTCCCTCAAGCATGCCCCTTACTTTGCCAAGTGTAACATCCGAACATACTTTTTCGGTAATAACCCTTGCCTGAAACTGCTCGATGGTGTTACCCATCCTGCGGATCTCCTTTACAAAAATTGGCGCTATCAGTTTGCCGTTATTGGCTACCGAATTGTAAAATGCCAGCATTTGCAGCGGGGTAAGGTTCATTTCATAACCGTATGCCATTTCGGGCAGGGTATAGTTCTTATTCCAGCTGCGGTTTGACGGATTTTTAATTACCGGTTGCCCCTCGCCGTGAATCTGCAGCTTCAACTTTTCATTTAAATGATAGCTGTACAGCTTATTGATGAACTGCCATGGATTATCCTTGTAATTGCTGAACACCAATTTCGCTGCCGCTACGTTTGATGATTCCTCGAACGCGCGCTTAACACTCATTTCATAGTTGTCATGCTCGGTATCGGTAATGGTTGGTCCTTTGGGGAATTTATATCTGCCACCTTCGGCATTTATTATAGTGCTGGTATCCAGTTTATGCTGATCAAGCATGGTCATGTACGAAGCCAACTTAAAGGTTGAACCCGGGTCAATAGCATTGCTGATGGCGTAGTTCATTTTTTCCTCGTAGGTACCCTCCTTTGTGCGGGTAAAATTGGCAATGGCCCTAACTTCGCCGGTGGCAACTTCCATCAGCACTACACAACCATGATCGGCCGCGCTTGAATCCAGTTGCCTCAATAATGCAGCCTGCGCAATTTCCTGGTAGTTTACGTTGATGGTTGATATAATATCGGCACCCTCTTTTGCTGCTATTTCTTCATCGTCGTTAACCGGCATCCAGGTACCGCCGGGAATACGCTGCATTAAACGCCTGCCGCTTTCGCCGTTTATGTATGACGAATAAGCGCCTTCAAGCCCTACGGCATTGTTAACGTTTTCGTTTTTGTAACCAATGGTACGCGCCGCTAACGAACGGAAAGGCCTTATACGCCTGTTTTGCTGAATAACTATCAGGCAGTTTTTTGTTTTGCGCGATTTAAAAATCGGGAACTCGCGAATTTTCTTCAGTTCCTGGTAAGTTACCTTACGCCTTAACAATTGGTAGCGCGAACCTTCATTACGGGCCGCACGCAATACCCTTGAATAATCGCGGGCACTCCTGTCGCCATACATGGCAGACAGGTTGGCGGCCAGTATATCAACATTATCATTAAATACGCTATCAACAGCAATACCGCCGGCCAGCATATCCATGTGCAACTCATACTCCGGTACGGATGTAGCTAACAAACTACCATCCGAAGAAAATATATTACCCCTTGCGGCCTCAACCGTTTGGTACTGGGCCGATAGACTTACGGCCATCGCTTTCCACTTTTTGCCTTGTACAAACTGCACACGGCAAAGCTGTATCACTACCGCCAGCGCGAAAAACAATATCAGCCCGAAAGCGATATACACCCTTAAAAGTATATTGGTCCTAATTCCCATCCTCTGCCTCCTTCACTGTTACTTTTCTTGGCGGATCAACAGATTGTCTGATGCCCAATGTATCAGCACGCTTGGCAACTTCTGTTAAGGTGCTTTTAAAGGCCATATCGGCCTTGCTGGTTTTAAAATCCCAGCCGCGCTCCCTTACGTCCCTGTTTAAAACATCAATCTGGCGAATGGTTTTTTCGGCAAGGTGCATATTACCAATATACACCATGCCTAAAAAGGCAATAAACAACACAAACGGCAGGGCGTTGGTAGCCCGCTCGGTACTGATAAACTTTCTTGAAAAAAACTGCGTAAAAAAATTATCGGGAATTTCGCGCGGGCGCTTTTCTTCCACAACAATTTCTTGTTCAATTTCTTCGTCCTGAATTTCTGTACGTAAACGATTGGTCATTTTTTTACAGCTATTCTTAATTTAGCACTGCGTGCCCTGTTATTATTACTTATCTCATCTGCCGATGCCGTTATGGCCCCGCGGCTTACCGCATCAAGCGGCCGGTTGTTATTTCCGTATAGATCTTTTTCTACCTCGCCGCTGAATTTGCCTTTGGCGATGAAGTTTTTCACCAGCCTGTCTTCCAGCGAGTGGTATGACATTACTACCAACCTGCCGCCAACAGCCAGCACATCTGCCGCCTGTACTAAAAACTCTTTAAGGGCTTCCAGCTCCTGGTTAACCTCTATGCGTAAAGCCTGGAACACTTGCGCCAGGTATTTATTTTCTTTGCCTTTTGGTATACGGTTAATAATGGCATTCTTTAAATCGGCAATGGTTACTATAGGGGCGTTAAGCCTTGCGGTAACAATTGTTTCGGCCAGTGATTTGGCGTTTTGAATTTCGCCGTATATTCCAAAAATGCGGTGCAGTTCGGCACCGGTATAATTATTTACTACATCCTTAGCCGTAAGATCACCAAGCTGATTCATGCGCATATCCAGTTCGGCATCAAAGCGAATGGAAAACCCGCGCTCGGCCTGGTCAAACTGGTACGATGAAACACCCAGATCGGCCAGGATCCCATCAACGGGGATAGCACCATGCAGGCGGCAAAAGTTTTTCAGGTAACGAAAATTCTGATCGATAAAAACAAAACGATCGTCGTCAATTATATTTTGCTGCGCATCGGCATCCTGGTCAAAAGCCAGCAACTGACCATCGGGCCCCAGGTGCTTCATAATTTCGCGCGAGTGACCGCCGCCGCCAAAGGTTACATCAACATAGGTTCCATCCTTTTTGATGTTTAAGCCTTCAATACATTCGGCCAGCATTACCGGTACATGGTACTCACTCATTTATCCTCCCTGCCTTATTACCCATTACCGCTTCGGCCAGTTCCGCAAAATTATCAGGCTCGTTGTTTATCATCTCGGTATGGGCAGCCTTATCCCAAACCTCAATTTTGTTTAACATACAGGTTAATACCACATCGGTACCTATGCCTGCAAAATCAAGCAGCGACTTTGGTAACAGCACCCGGCCGGTAGAATCTGGGATGAGCGGTGTTGCGCCACCCATGAAATACCTTACAAAGCGGTTATTTTGTCTGTCGTATTCGTTAAGTTTGCTTAATTCGTCAAGTCTTTTGTCCCATTCAGATTTAGTGTAAATAGCCAGATACTTTTCCAGGCCGCGATTGATCATAAGGCCCTCCTTTTCAGCTTCGGGAAGCTGAATTTTGAGGCCTGCAGGGATCATCATCCGCCCTTTGGCATCCAGTTTACAATTAAATTCTCCTGTTAAATGAGACATTATATGACTATGGCTTAATTTAATGAGTAAAAGTAATTTTCTTTTACCACAATTTACCACAATCTACCACCAAAAAGTTTTCAACATTTTTGGGCTTATTTTGGCGCGGTTATAAGTTTTTAGGCAGCAGGGGGTTAGCGATATTTAGGGCAGATACACAAAAAAAGGCCGGCTATTTTAAAATAACCAGCCTTTTGTGATTTTTAATTAATACTAATAATAAGGTTGTCATTTCGACCGCAGGGAGAAATCTTATACTTCATACATATCGGATAAGCATAGCGCCTTTTAATACCGCATAAGATTTTTCGCTATCGCTCAAGAGATAGTTTCTCACTCGTTCCTCGTATTGAAATGACAAACTTATTTGAATAGCACACTGCTCTTATGAAGCTTATACACCCTAAACAAACAACCCCGCTATCCCCGCCTTTACCCTTTCACGGTTGGGTTTTGATACGGGGACTTTACTGCCGTCCTCCATTTGCAGGGTTCCGCCATCTTCCTTAAGCCAGCTGCGGATGTGGCTAACGTTCACCAAATGACTTTGATGGGTACGTAAAAATCCGTTAGGCTGCAGCAGATCGGCGTATTCTTTTAGGGGTTTTGATACCAGGATCTTGTCGCCGTCGTTTAAAAAGAAAAAGGTGTAGGTGTCGTCGGCTTCGCAGCGAATGATATTGCTAACCAGCACGTACCTTATTTCCTTTTGCTGCGGCAGGGCAATTTTTAAAAGCGGCGCGTCGTCCTTTTTTAAATTACTGATCAAAAATTCAAGTTGCTGGTTGCTTTGTCTGCTCTTTACCTTTAGTTCGGCTTTGGCAACGGCCTGGGTAAGCTCATCAATATCAACGGGTTTCAGCAGGTAATCAAGGGCGGCGTATTTTATGGCCTGTATGCCGTAATGGTCAAAGGCGGTTACAAATATCACCTCGAAGTTCTTTACCGGCAGCAACTTTAACAAATCGAACCCGGTTTCGTCCTTTAGCTGAATATCCAGGAACAGCAGATCGGGCTGGTGCTGGCTGATCTGCTTCTCGGCAGTTGCCACATCGCCCGCGCCGGCAAATACATTAACCTGCGGGCAATGCTTTTGAAGCAAAGCCCACAGGTTTTCGATGTTTGATGGTTCATCATCAATTATAATTGCCGTTATCATTTTACAGCCATTGGGTTAGGGTAAACGTTATTACTGTGTTTGATGGCGCCGATGTAATATCCAGCCAAACCGGCGACGACTGGTAAACCGTATTGAGCAAGGTCACCCGTTTTTTAACAAGCGCTATGCCCAAGCCATCGTTTTGCTTTGCGGGATCGAAACCTTTGCCGTTATCGGTAATGGTGAGTATCAGATCCTTGCCATTAGCCATCATCTTTATATAAATATAGCCGTTTTTACCCATATCTGCCACGCCATGTTTAACAGCATTTTCGGCAAAGGGCTGCAGCAGCATTGCCGGGATCTCCACGTTTTCGGGGCTGATGTGTTCGTCTATCTCAATTTTATACAAAAAGCCAAAGCGCAGCTGCTCCATCTGCAGGTAATCATCAAGCAGGTTTTTTTCATCGGCCAGACTGGTGAGCTCCTTATTATTTAATATGCTGCGGGTGATGCGGGCAAATTTGGCCAGATAGCGATTGGCCTGGTCAACCTCGTTCTTGTTCATGAGATTTTGAATGCCCGATAACGCGTTGAACATAAAATGAGGATTCAATTGCGACCGCACCGCGCTTAACTGCACCTGCGCCATATCCTTTTGCTGCTGCGCGGCCAATAGTTTACGGCGATTCCGTTTTTTGATGAAGTAAAACAGCAGGCCCGGTATCAATAAAATAGCCAGTAGAATTAACACTCCGGCTCTCACCACAATTTTTTCCTGGTAAACCCTGCCCGATTCCAGTACCGTAAAGTTTATCCGCCTTGTTTTCTCCGGAAAATACTTGGTTAAAAAGGCCCAATCGCCGGAAGATTTACCGGGTATGATAATGACCTGGTACTTGCCGGGGGTACTAAAGTAAGACGCATCTATATCTATATAGGCACTTCCTACAAAATAACCATAGATCCAATCGTTTGAAACGTGTACAGTTTTACCTGTGGCCAAGTTTTTTAAATAAACATGGTATATAAAAGTAAGGTCGGTTGGCTTGGTTACCACAATAACACCGGTTACATTATTATTCTTACCGTCGTTGATCTGAAACTTAAAGTCATTTTTATAATCCTGCATTTCAACACCCTCTCCTCTACTCTTAATAAAATAACGTTTTAGTGTGGTCTGAATAATTTCGGCTGGCTTTATCTCCTTATTATAAATGGTTACGGTACTTACCTTGCTCCTTTCGCTAAGTTTATAAATTTCTACGGTGAGTTTTTTGTCATCAATGTTAAATTCTCCCAGATCTATCTGCGATCTGCCATTCGCTACGTAACGAAAGGCATGTTTAGGGATGGCATTGGTAACAAGTAAGGTACTGTCATTGGCTATTATATTGTACCGGTAATCATTCATATCCTTTACTAGAGCAACCATATAAAGTTTTATCTTCTTCGCACCTCCTAAAAGCACATAATTTGTTAAAGGTTGGTTAGCTACATTGTTGTTATATTGTACCCATTGTGTGTATTTGTCTATCGTCATATCCAAACCAATGTTTGAACCCGGTGGCGATATGGAATAAATATAATTGTCGCCATACCCAACGGCTGGTAGCACAGGAGGGCGTTTTTGAGCTATGCAGTTAATACTGTAAATGCAAAACAGCGCAATAATCAGTAGCTTTTTCATGATGGTTTTGTTTATTTTTCATAAACATGCCACTAATGTATTACTTACAAAATACATAATTGGTATACACCTGGTACCACTTGGTATTTATGCTGATGGGGGCAGGATTGGGAGTTGACTGTATCGCGAAGAAGTGTTGCAAACGTTGGGAAATTCCTTGCACTCGTTAAAAACGGGTGCAAGGAATTAATTAAAAAAATGACAAGTTTATATTTTATTGGCTGTCTTAATCAAACTTCACCGTATCCGGGCCGGATAGTTTTTCGATGTGGCAGGTGCAGCCGCCACTAATTTTCAGGGTGCTTACTATTGTTTGGTTAGTTAAGGAATCGGTGGCCGATACCTGTACTTCATCCCCTTCCAAAGAAAATTCGTTCAGGTTACCATCATCGGCTACTGACCTTATGCCCGATGATGCGCCGTAGTCAAACCCACCGCCGGCTTTTACCGGCAAACCTGTACGCAGGTTTTTTACGATGAAATTCTTTACGCCGATACCGGCCCCGGTATGATCTACATAATGGATATTGATGGTTGCAAAAAGATCGGTGCAGATCCCGGTAGAGCAACCCGGTTTTATACGGTTATTTTTGTTGCAGGCACTAAATGCCGCAATCAGCAGCAGGAAAAAAATTCTCTTGGTCATAACAATTGTAGGTTTTATAATATTACGACAGAGAGATGTTGAACGCTACATTAAAAATTTATTGCGATGTTATTGTTTACTATTAAGATACTTCTCAGAAAAGTCACCAGCAACTTTAACTTCATTTTTGTAAATGACCCAATCTTCAATATCTGATTTTCTGATTAGGATTTTATCGCCAGTCTTAATGTTTTTAATTGTAAATGGCGAATCGATAAAAATTGCCTTAAACACCTCTTTATTGTAAACAAATACCCGCGACCACATATGTTCATGGCTGCCCTGCTCAACAAAATCAGACTTTACAATAAATCGAAAATTCTTATAATCGGCACCATTCTTTTTTAAACTGTCCACAAACTCCGGCATACGCTTTTGTGCCAATCTTTTTAAAGACAAAAAAACACCGTCATCAGCTTTCAACTTCACCGTTTTGTACTGTACATTATTCTCCACCTTAACCTGGCAAAATCCATTTGTAGCAGCAACTATCAATAATATAAAAAGGTAATTTTTCATTACCCTTTATTCTATTACCCGCACCTTTAAAAAGCTGGCTTCATCTTTTGAATGATATACCTTGTGGGTAGCCTTTTTAAAGTCGGTGTCCTTAGCTTTCATAATATCCTGAAACTGCTGGGTATTCCTGTCGATAAGCGGAAACCAGGTGCTTTGTACCTGCACCATCATGCGGTGACCTTTTTTAAAGGTATGCAGCACATCCTGCAGTTCGAAATTAACAGGCGTAACCTGGCCGGGCACAAATGGCTCGGGTTTTTCAAAACTGTTACGAAACTTGCCGCGCATGGCTTCGCTGCGTACCATTTGCTGGTAACCACCAAGATGCGCGTCCTTACCCGTCCATTTATCGTTTTTTGTAGAATCGGGATATACGTCAATTACTTTAACAACCCAGTCAGCATCGGTACCCGTGGTTGATACCTTTAGATTGGCCCATATATTACCGGCAATGGTAACATCTTTATCCAATACGTCGGTTGTGTAGGTTAGCACATCGGGCCTTTGAGCCGCAAAACGCTGATCGCCGGTCATGTACTCGCGCTTCATATCATCATCAATACCGTTAATGAACGGCACCGGCTTGTTGGGGTCTGATATAAATTCGTCGAAGCTTTCGCCGCCTGTAGCCGGGGCATCAAAAGACAGCTTACCGCCGGGCAGCAAGTACAGGCTTTTTTCGGCAGCCTCTTTTGGCGGCCACACGTTATAGGTTTTCCAACTGTTAAGTCCGGTTTCAAAGGTTGATACCGGCGCCAGATCTAAATTAGTGCCTTTTAAGTAATGACTGAAGAAAGCAAATTCTATCTTTTCCCGGTAAAACGGACCGGTTGGACCGCCAAAACCTACATCGCCTAAATGGTCGCCATCCCCGCGCGACCAGCCGCCATGCACCCAGGGGCCCATGGCAAAGTAAACCGGAGTTTTAGGATTTTCCTTAACCAGGGTTTTATATGTATTTACAGCACCGTACAAATCCTCGGCATCATACCATCCCCCGGTAACCAATACTGCGGTTTTGATATCATGCAGATGGTACAGCACGTTCCTGTCTTTCCAATGCTGATCGTAATTGGGATGATCCAGCATCTCGTTCCATAGGCGGATGGTATCTTTATAATACTTATCATTTGAGTTTTTTACCGAGCCCATCTTCATGAAAAAATCGTATCCATCGGGTGTACCAGCGTCAAAACCGGTGGCACGGCGCTGGGTGGGTTTATCATCCTGCCTATTAGTGAAACCTGGATAAAAACCAAAGTTGGCAACCAGCATAAAAGCGCCGTTATGAAAAGCATCATCGCGATACAGATCTGCAATGGGTGCCTGCGGCGATGCAGCAACAAGGGCCGGGTGACGACTAAGCAATGCCGTAGTAGTATAAAAACCGGGATAAGAAATACCCCACACGCCCACCTTACCATTGTTGTTGGGTAAATGCTTTAGCAGCCAGTCAATAGTATCATAGGTATCGGTACCCTCATCTACATCGTTTTTAGTTTTGTGTACTTCCTTTTCGGGGGTCATTTCTTCATAAATGCCTTCGCTCATCCAGCGGCCGCGTACATCCTGATAAACAAAAATAAAACCGTCATGCAAAAATAACGGCGATGGCCCCAGCCCCCCCTTGTACAGATCAACACCGTAAGGCGCAACGCTGTAGGGTGTCCTATCCATCATGATAGGATATTTCTTGGTTTTATCTTTTGGCACATATACCGATGTGAACAGCTTTTTTCCGTCCCTCATTGGTATCTGGTATTCAAATTTCTGGTAGTTGACCTTTATATAATCGGCATCGGGATTTTGAGGTTGAGCATACAGACAAACAGCTGCCAGCAAAAAGCAGAGCGATAAAACGAGCGTTTTTTTCATTGAACTTATTTATGCCTAAAAGTAAGCAATAAAATAAAAAAGGCAAACCACTTAATTGCCGCGCACTGTAACACGCTAAAGCACTTATACTTTGTTAATTATGGCGAAACATTAATACCAACTAAAACGTTATAGTAGTTAATTGTTATTAACCAATACAATATAAACCAATACCTGCGTATACCCTCCCTAATGTATACGCCACTATTTTACCGAAACCAATTAACCAGATAAACTGCTTACCTGTGTATAAACCATTTTCAAAACCTTAAATACATCTAATATTTTTTTACCAAAAAAACCAATCAAATTATGAGAAAACAACTAACTGTAACGGTTTCCAGAAACCTGGTAGCCTTGTTTGGCCTGGCCATGCTTTACACAACAGCCTGTAAAAAAACAGAAGCCCCTCTGCCAAATCCGGCCGTGGATGCTGCCGCCGCAAAATCAAAACTGCAAACCAATGCTATTGGCCATAGCGGCCCCAAAGGCGTTTGTTATGTAGAAGTGAACAATAACGACATTAGAAATGTGGGTAATTACACCCTGGCCAGCGGGCAGCAGCTTTTTGATATCGCCATTATATTTGCCGCCAACATTAACTACAATACCACCACCCAAAAGGCCGAGCTTTTTTTTAATACGCAGGTAACTAATGTATTGAGCAATCAAACTACGTATATCCGTCCGTTGCAGGCCAAGGGTATCAAGGTTTTACTTTCGATACTGGGAAACCACCAGGGCGCAGGTATCACCAATTTCCCTACCCAGCAGGCAGCTGCCGACTATGCCCAGCTGCTGGCAAACGCGGTTAACACCTACGGACTTGACGGTATCGACTTTGACGATGAATACGCCGATTACGGGACCAACGGAACCGGGCAGCCAAACTCCAGCTCATTTGTGTACCTGGTTACAGCCTTGCGTACCCTCCTACCCAACAAGATCATCTCGTTTTATTTTTATGGCCCGGCGGCATCTCGCCTGAGCTTTAACGGCGTTACCGTTGGCTCGAAGGTTAATTACAGTTGGAACGCCATTTACGGCACCTACTCGGTTCCAAGCGTACCGGGATTAAGCGCCGCTAATTTAGGGCCGGCCGCTATTGATATTCAAAGCACCAGCTCGGGCACCGCAGCGTCATTGGCTACGCAAACTGTAAGTAACAATTATGGCATTTACCTGTATTACAACCTGCCCAATGTCGATTCGCATACGTACTTAACCAGCGTATCCAACAACCTTTACAGCCAGGCTACGGTTTTTAACGCTACCGGCACGCAAACGGGGGTTAATTTTTTTCAGGATGCAAATTATTTAGGCGCGGCCAATGGCACTTTGCCAAAGGGTAACTACACGCTATCGCAATTGCAGGCCTATGGTTTTATAAACGACTGGGCATCATCCGTAAAAATACCTGCCGGATGGACGGTAACCATGTACAGCGATGATAATTTTACCGGTAATTCATGGGTGCTTACATCAAGCAATTCAAACTTTACCACGCTATCGCCAAATGCCAATGATGTGGTATCGTCCGTGAAGATAAATTAGGGGAATATCGATGTAAACTAACCAAGGTTACGACTCACCCGGTCGACGCTTCGCTGGACCACCCTCTCTCCGCCTGCGGCGGAAAGAGGGGTTTACATAATTTGAGATTATTAAAAGTAAAACAAAAATAAACCTTCCTCACCCTCTTTGCGGCGAAGCCGGAGAGAGGGTCGGCCAGCGAAACGGAGCCGGGGTGAGTCGAAACGTTTGCAGAGCCGATTGTTTTACATTATATTTATTAGAATTCCAGACTTACGAAGTTTTAAAAACTTCGTAAGTCTTATAAGAGGGGCTGTCATGTTGAGCTTGTCGAAACATTGTGGGCAAAGACATAATAAAGAATGCCATTGCTGAGGTACGAAGCAATGACATTCTTTAGATTACAATGGATAATCCCTTACTTATTCATCTTATAACTTGCTTTAATCACCGCCTCATTCACCTCCTTTATCCTTTGTAGTTCCATTTTTTCAACGGCACGATCATAGGTAAGCACACCGTTCACTTCGTGTTCTACATCGGTGGTTTGGGTATATACGGCTACGCTGAGGCCCTTGTATTTCATGAGCTGCTCTACCTGATCAAGCAATAGAACATAACGGTCGGTAAGTGAGCTTTTGGTTGCTTGCAAATCATATGCGTTGTTTTCTACCGGCCACATATGCCCACGTACAAACAGGCCAACACCGCCAAATTCTCCTAAAGAAGCCGCACGATGGGCATCCGGCTCTGAAGCTCCATTGGGGCCTATGTAAATATGCGTATCTACGTAATCGCCATTGCCGGGGTCGCCGTAAGCTTTCTGATAGTCGGGATTATTGTTGAAACCCGAGTTGCCATTCACCAATCGCGATGGGTCATAATTCTTAATCCAACTGGTGATTTCCTTCACCTTAAAAGCACCCCAATTTTCATTAAAAGGCACCCATGTAATTATAGATGGCGAATTGTAATGTTGGTCAATTATGGCCCTCATTTGCCGCAGGTAGGCCGGCCTCACTTTGATGGTGTCTTCGTTGGGGTACCAGATGGCCGGCATGTCCTGCCAAACCAGTAGCCCCATTTTATCGGCCCAATAGTAAAAACGGTTCGGCTCGGTTTTCATATGCTTACGAATGAGGTTATACCCTGCCTTTTTGGTGAACTCTATATCAAATTTCAGAGCCTCTTCTGTTGGGGCGGTTAAAACGCCATCGGGCCAATAACCTTGATCAAGCAGGCCAAGCTGCATAACAAATTTACCGTTGATCAGCGGCCTCACCACGCCATCAAGTTTGCCCAGTTTAATATCGCGCATCCCGAAATAGCTTTTAACCTCATCGGCCTCGCTTCCATCTGCATTATAAAGTGTAAATTTCAAATCATATAAAAAAGGTGAGTCTGGCGACCATAAAATGGGGTTAGCTATCGGCAGATAAAAAGTTTCGTCAGAACCATCGGCTTTTGAAACTACCTTTCCGTTATTGAGTGCGACTGCCGACACCTTGCCTCCGCCTTCTGCATAAACCAACAGCTTTAAGCGGCTTTTATCCAACTCTGGAGTCATGTATATTTTTGTGATATAGGATTTGTTCACGGGTTCCAGCCAAACGGTTTGCCAGATGCCGGATGAAAAAGTATAATCGCCACGCGGTCCGTTTTTACCGGACGGTGTTCTGCCATCGTTTAAATCCTGTGCGGCCACAACAAGCGTGTTTGTCCCTTTTTTCAGATATGGGGTGATGTTGAAGCTGAAAGAATCGTACCCGCCCGCGTGCGTACCCGCTTTTTTGCCATTCACAAAAATGGTGGCGTCGTTATCCACCGCTTCAAAATGAATAATTACCTGTTTGTTTTGCCATTTTGCAGGCACATCAAAAGTACGACGGTACCACATATTAATCTCTTGTTTCCGTTGCACACCAGACAATACAGATTCGGGGCAATAGGGTACCAGTATTTTATCCGGCGTAGCGCTAAATGATGCCTGCTTTTCAGGGTTCAAAGCATCGGGGGCGGTTTTGCCACCCAGGTAATCCCATTTACCATTAAGGCACAGCCAATCGTTACGCTGTAACTGCGGCCTCGGATATTCTGATAAGGGAACGGCGGCCTGCATAGCGGCGGTTGTCCACTGTGTAGGTAGCTTTGCCTCCTGGGCAAACAGGCTGCAGCAGCTTGCAATAAACAGGAAAAATACAGGTGTAACTTTTTTGTAAAGATTCATAATAAGGTGTTGTGATTGACAGGGTTATTATTGCCGAAAATAGGTAATTGATGGTAGATTATAACAATTTATTAAAGAATGGTGAATCGATTTACTAACCCGGTCGGCGCTGCGCTATACCACCCTTCGCCTACGGCGGAAAGAGGGGATGGATTAGTGGATATTTATTGAATAAAGGAAAACTTCTCCACCCTCTTTGCGGCGAAGCCGGAGAGAGGGTCGGCCAGCGAAGCGTAGCCGGGGTGAGTCGAACCGGTAGCAGAGCCGGTTAGTACTCGCAGGCCATAGGCCTGCTAATAGTGGTCACTCGGCTGGAGCCCACAAGTGTTGGGAAGAATTGAAACAATTGCAACCTGTGCCCTGGAAGGGTTACCTATTTGT
>NZ_FNAI01000031.1 GCF_900101875.1 Mucilaginibacter pineti | reverse complement strand
TTATGGCACAGCAAAAGAAAAAGGCGTAGGGTTAGGCATGCAACTGGTGAAAGATTTCGCAGCACAAAACGGAGTGGGAGTAGCCGCTAAAAGTAGTCCTGGCAATGGAACTACATTTATATTAAGTTTCGTTAAGTTGAATTGACGAGTTTAACCATCAAATACAACTGGGCGATAATGCCGCAATATATTTAGATAATAGATTTACTAGGAGCCGTCCATTCCGCGAAACTTAATGTGAAAAACAACTAAAAGCCTGTAAATTAAATATTAACTGGTTTTTTAGTTTTCCAAAAACACCAAATTATTCATCTTTTATAAAAAAAATGGTGAGCAATTCGGTGAGTATATTTGGACGATAAAAATGCTCACCAAAAACACTGTAAGCTATTGTTTTACAGGTAGTTAATTCATTGAACATCTTGACTGAAAGTGACGGAATTAACAATTTCGTTTCACTTTTTAATCATTTGTCATGAGAACGAACATGAATTTACTTTTTATTTAAAGAAGCGTTCCTCCTACACATCCGGCCCGATAGTTATTTATTTGCGGTTTACCGTCGACGGCCAGCGCGCGGAAACCTTCACCGGCAAAGCCTGTGAGCTTGCGCGATGGAATGTAAAGGCAGGCCGCGCCATCGGTACCAAAGAGGATTTGAGGGTTTTAAATGCTTATCTGGACAAGTTACAAGCCCAGGCGCAAGCACTACACCAGGTAATGACAGCCGGAGAAGAGATCATCACTGCTGAAACGGTTAAAAACCGGTTTATAGGCAAAGCCGAAAAGGCGCGAACCCTAGTTGCCATATTTGAAGATCACAATGCAAAGATGGCAAGTTTTGTCGGGCAGGAATTTGAAAAAAGCACCTTGCAGCGCTATGAAACCTGCTTGATGCATACCAAAGACTTATGCAATGGTAGTATAAACTATCAGACATCCGGGTCAATAAGATCAACTTCGCTTTTCTGAATGATTTCGAGTATTACTTACGGAGCGTTCGCAAATGCGCAAATAACTCTGCTATTAAGTACATCAAAAACTTAGGTAAGATTGTTCGTATCTGCCTTGGCAATGGCTTGCTGACCGTTGACCCCTATCCCAATTATAAACCCAAACAAAAGGCGGTACACCGGGAAGTGCTCACCAAAGGAGAATTGGAACGAATGAGCAGAAAGAAGTTTGGTGTCGAGCGCTTAGACCAGGTAAGAGATGTATTCCTGTTCAGCTGTTATACCGGCCTGGCCTATGTAGACGTACACCAGCTTAAACGCTCCGAAATTATAACAGGTATTGATGGCGGTCTTTGGATACATACCCATCGTCAGAAAACAGATGCGTTGTCACGCATACCCGTCTTGCTTCATGCATTGTCCATTATCAAGCTGTATGAAAATCATCCGGAATGCATGGTCAAAGACACGCTTTTACCGGTGATGACCAACCAAAAGATGAATGCTTATCTCAAAGAAATAGCAGACCTGTGCAGGATTAACAAAGTACTGACCCATATTGCCCGACATACCTTTGCTACAACGGTTACTCTGAATAATGGCGTATCTTTTGAAACCGTAGCTAAGATGATGGGACATACCAGCATTAAAACGACACAGATTTATGCCAAGGTCATGAATCACAAGATCAGTTCCGATATGCAGCAATTGCAAAAGAAGCTAACAGCATTTTGACAGATTATCTACCGGGGCTGTATACGCGGCCCTGGTAGATTACTAAAAAGATTTACCCACACGCTTTAAAAATTAGGAACCGTGATCAAAAAAACAAAATACATAGATTTAATGACCGATTTCGGCTTCAAACGCATCTTTGGCACAGATCCTAATAAGGATTTATTAATTGCGTTTTTAAATGAGGTGTTCAGGGGGCGAAAGCACATTGTGGACCTGGTCTACAATAAAACGAGCATCCTGGAGACACGATATATGAGGGCGGAGCGATCTTCGACCTGTTGTGTACAGGCAATGTAGGCGAACACTTTATTATTGAAGTGCAACGTGGCAGGCAGGAAAATTTTAAACAGCGGGCCTATTTTATACCAGCCGGTTAATCAGCGAACAAGCCGCTAAAGGCAACCGTAGCCAATGGGCTTACAATTTCAGCGAAGTTTACCTGATCGCCTTGCTGGAAGATTTCACCTAGAGGACAGCCCGGCAAATGAATACTTGCATGATATTTGCCTGTGTAACAGGGATACAGGAAAAATATTTTATGAAATTTAGGTTATACCTATATCGAACTGCGTAAATTTGTTAAACGGAGCCAGCGAGTTAAACAATTGGATTTCCTTGTTAAAAAATATGAGCAGCCTGGATAAGATACCGTTGTACCTGCGCAAGCCGATATTTGAAAATTGTTTAATATTGCTGCTTACAGCAGTTTAACAAAAGAGGAAAAAGCCATGTATGACAGCAGCTTAAAAGTAAGTGGGACAATAAATATGTGTTAGATTATGCCAAGCAGGAAGGCAAGGTGGAAGGTATCAAGCAGACTGCCAAAAAATGAAGAAGAACGGCATAGCGGTTAAACTGATTGCCAAATATTACAGGCATATCTTTATCTGAAATTGAAAAACTTTAATTTCCCTAATTTTATAAATATATTTTAAAAGCTACTGCTTTGCAGTGGCTTTTTTTATGAATCTGCCAAGATCTGATGCGAAGGGAAAGGCACTTCCTCTGCATAGTCATAACTTAATTGAGATAAAACATTATGATTAACTCAACGAATCAAAAATATGGCTTTCAGTTCCGGCGATCCTGCCTCCCTATATCATGCTCCCGAGGCTGGCGAGTTCAGCGTGTTAAAAGATCTATCCCATTGTTTCTGTTTTCAATTATCGAAACACTATCACAACTAATAATTAAGCCGTTGAATTTGCTGTGGTAGTTTATAGCATAAAAAAACCTTTGTAGCGTTACAAAATTTTGGTATTTTGCAGCTCGAAGTTACTGGAATTTATGGGCATTGGTTATTGGCGAAAAAGCACTTCAGATGCTATTTTTGGAGTAGATCGTATAAGGGCATTCTTAGCTGATATCCGTTTGCAGACAGTTATCGTCGCTGACGAAAAAACCAGTACCGTAGGTTTGGGCCAGAATGGTTATTTTACTGTTGACAAATCCTCTCCCCAGGCCTTGCCTGTACTGGGGATCCTTCCTGGGCTTTATCCGGAATGGCTTGGCGACCGCTCATTTCAAGAGACCCATAATTTACGTTTTGCTTATGTCGGTGGTGCTATGGCGCGGGGCATTGCTTCAGCTGAATTGGTAATTGCGTTAGCGCGCATAGGCTGCCTTGGCTTTTTTGGCTCGGCAGGCATATCGCTAGCAGGGTTGCAAAAAGAAATAAACACAATAAAATCGGGTGTTGCGCCCGATAGATCTTGGGGTATGAATCTTATTCACACTCCTAACGAACCTTCTTTAGAGTTCAGTATAATTGATTTATATATTAAAAACGAGGTGCGCCGGATAGAAGCCGCGGCCTTTATGTCGTTATCGCCAGCCCTTGTTTATTTTGCTTTTAAAGGTTTGCGCCTAAGTGACGACGGCAGGATTATCCGCAGACATTTTGTATTCGCTAAAATTTCTCGCCCGGAGGTGGCCTTCCACTTTCTGTCGCCTGTGCCGCACAACATACTTGATCAATTGGTACGTGAAGGGAGGCTTACTGCGCTAGAGGCTCAACTTGCGCAAAATCTCCCGCTTGCCGAAGATATCACCGTCGAATCTGATTCGGGCGGACATACCGATAATCGACCTTTAGGACCATTATTTTCTGCTATTATGGAACTCAGGAACAGATTGTCCAAACAATATGGTTTTATTACTTTGCCACGGTTGGGCGCTGCCGGAGGATTGGGTACACCTAATGCGGTTGCCGCTGCTTATGCCATGGGAGCGGCCTACGTTTGCATCGGATCTGTTCACCAATCCTGCCTGGAATCCGGATTATCTGTTAAAGCAAAAAAAATGTTGGAAAGCGCAGGTATTGCTGATTGTGCATCTACCGCTTGCGCAGATATGTTTGAACAAGGAGTAAAGGTACAAGTACTACGCAAAGGTACTATGATGCCACAACGCGGGAATTACTTATATAAACTATACACCAGTTACCCTTCTTTAGATGCCTTACCCGCGGCTGATGTGCAACGTTTAGAAAAGGAACTTTTCCGCGCACCATTAGCCAATATATGGACAGACACCAAAGCTTTTTTTACCCGGACCGAACCTTCGCAGGTAGTTCGGGCAGAAACAGACAGCAAGCATAAAATGGCACTCATATTCCGCTGGTATATTGGCAAATCAAGCCAATGGCCTATAGCGGGTACTGAAGGGCGAGAATTAGATTATCAGATATGGTGCGGCCCGGCGCTTGGTGCTTTTAATCAATGGGTAAAAGGCACGTTTCTTGAGTCTATAGAGAACAGGACCATAGCAGCAGTTGCGCTTAATCTTTTAGAGGGCGCGGCGATAACAACACGTACACAACAACTCAGAACTTTTGGAGTAGACGTCCCTGCGGCCGGGTTTGATTATAAACCTGAAATTTTAGAACTGACCTATGACTGAAAAATCCGCTACCCGCAATAAAAGCGGGCATCATAAAATAGCTATTGTAGGTACCGGTGCCTTGTTCCCTGGTGCACTTACTTCCAAAGAATTTTGGTTAAATGTACTGGCTGAACGTGATTTTATTCGTGATGTGCCTGTTACCCACTGGCTCAAAGAAGATTATTATGACCCTGATGATAAATCGGGCGATAAAGTAAATTGTAAAAGGGGCGCTTTCCTGGATGATGTTCCGTTTGATCCGGTTGAATTTGGTATGCCGCCCAATATGTTGAGTACAACTGATACCGTACAATTACTATCGCTGATCGTAGCCCGCGATGTGTTAGCCGATACGCTCAGCTTTCAAAATGGCAAGACCGATCCTAAAAATGTGGGAGTGATCCTTGGGGTCGCTGGGGGAACAGAACTTATCGGGCAAATGTCGGCCCGTATACGCCGCCCCGAGTGGACAAAGGTTATGCGGGAGCAAGGCTTGCCTGAAAGCCAAGTACAGGAGATATGCGATGGTATAGCCGCTTCATACACTAATTGGAATGAAAATACTTTCCCGGGATTATTAGGGAACGTGGTTTCCGGAAGGGTAGCTAACCGGTTTAATCTTAATGGTACAAACTGCGTTATAGACGCCGCTTGTGCAAGCAGCCTTGGTGCTATTAAAATGGCAGTGCAGGAGTTGCAGTTAGAAACTACCGACATGGTCATATCAGGCGGAGCTGATGCACTGAACGATATTTTTATGTACATGTGTTTCAGCAAAACAACGGCACTTTCACCTACAGAAGATTGTCGTCCCTTTTCAGCTTCAGCCGATGGTACCGTGCTAGGCGAAGGCGTGGCTATGCTGGCGTTAAAACGCCTGGAAGATGCCGAACGTGATGGTGATAAGATCTATGCGATCATCACTTCTATTGGCAGTTCATCGGACGGAAAATCAAAGAGTATTTATGCGCCGGATTCAAACGGGCAAAGTATTGGTATCGGGCGCGCCTATATGCAAGCAGGCTTTGCTGTAAATGAAATAGAATTGATTGAAGGGCATGGTACCGGCACCATGGCTGGCGACGCAGCCGAATTTGCGGGTTTAAAATTAGCTTATGGGGAAACAGCTACTAAACAATATTGCGCATTAGGTTCGGTAAAGTCGCAAATAGGGCATACCAAATCTGCTGCAGGAGCGGTAAGTGTGCTAAAAACAGCGATGGCATTATCAAATGCCATATTTCCGCCGACTATAAAAGTCGACAGACCAAATCCGGCGATGGAGATGGCCTCAAGTCCGTTTTATTTAAATACTGTAGCACGGCCCTGGATACATGAACCCGGAACTTCACGCAAAGCAGCGGTGAGTTCAATGGGATTTGGCGGCACCAATTTCCATGTAGCAATGGAAGAATATTTGCCTGTAACCAACCGCACGAAAAAAGTATATCGCGCTGGAAAGGAGCTTTTCACTTTAAGCGCCCCTTCGGTCCCTGAGTTGATTTCCAGATTGAAAATGCTCAACCTGGAAATCAATAAAGTTAACTTTGTGGAGACGGCGCTCAAAACTCAACAGGCGTTCAAGCATACAGCAATATGCAGGCTGTCGTTACTAGCTACTGATAGCGACGTATTAACCAAATACATTTCACAGGCGATAGAAATGCTGGGCCAGGACCAGGAAAAATTTGATGTCGCAGGTATCATGTATTATTCACAGAAAGTGCCGGTAACCAAGGTTGCTTTCCTGGCAGCCGGTCAAGGGAGCCAATATTTAAATATGGGCACCGACTTGCTTATGCAATATGATGCAGCCATGCAGCCATGGAATCTTGCATCTGCCATCAGCCTTGAGCCCGAAAAAAAGCTAAATCAGGTAGTCTACCCTATCCCGGTATTTAATGAAGTGGACCTGATGGGGCAAAAAAAAGCTATTATTGATACCCGCTGGGCACAACCCGCTATCGGGACACTTGCGCTATCGCACCTTGCACTTCTTAATGGATTGGGCGTAAAAGCCGATTGCGCAGGTGGGCATAGCTATGGCGAAATTGTTGCACTCTATGCAGCCGGCGTGATTGAAAATGCCCAGGATATGATCCTTATATCTCGACTTCGCGGCGAACTGATGGCGGATTCTTCTACGGAAGATGGGGCCATGACAGCCATATTTTGTGGTGCTGACGCTATCCGTGCATTAATTATTGAAACTGCCAGTCCGGTAGTTATTGCCAATTTAAACAGCCCGTCACAAACGGTTATAGGCGGAACAGCCCAGGAAGTAGCATTTTTTGAAATTAAGCTTGCCGATGCCGGACATAAATTTCAGCGATTAGGCGTTTCGACAGCGTTTCATTCCAGATTAGTGGCACCCGCAACCGGTAAATTCGAAGCAGCTCTGCAACAGTACAAATTTAAACAACCGGCTATTCCCGTCTATTCAAATACAACAGCCGATCTATACCCTGTTGCAGCTAAAGAAATAATTAAAACACTTGCTCGCCAGCTCGCCCACCCCGTGGAATTTACGCAACAAGTGACCAATATGTATGACAGCGGTGCACAACTATTTTTAGAGATAGGCCCTGGGAAAGTGCTTTCATCTTTCGTGAAACAAATTCTTTCCGATAAGCCTCATACAGCGATCGCTATGGATGGCGGCGCGCGTGAAAATTCAAAAGATGCATTTTGGAACGCGCTTGCTCAATTATCAGCAGCAGGCGTAGCCTGTAATTTTGATAGCCTTTGGCGTGGCGTGGATATCCAAATTAAGCATCCGGAAATCCGAAAAGCATCTGTTGCCACCGTGCGGATAAATGGCTCTAATTTAAACAAGCCTTATCCGCCAAAAGCCGGTTACAGCAGCCTGCCTGCCCCTAATCCCGAGCGGCCAGTAACCCAATCAATAGTGCCGGTCATAAAAATGGAAAACCAGTCCCCTACTAAACCCATGCCGGTGGCAGCGCCGGTTGGTCAAACTGGAAATACACTCATTCCTGAGCAAAAAAATTCAATACCCTGCAACCAAATACAACATAATAGAAAGATGACTGAAGCAGATAATCAGTGGATTCACGCATTCCAGGAAATACAAAAAAACATGTTGACAGCTCAACAATCTTTTCAGGATACGCTGGCGCAAAACCATCAATTATTTCTTCAAACCTCTCAAATAGCTTTTGAGCAATTGGGCAGGTTGGCCGGCAATCAACCATCAATACAGCAAGTAACAACCTCTTCTCCACAACCACCGCAGCCAGTAACAACGCCGAGGAGTGCTCCTATGCCTGCCTACCAGCAGCCCCCTGAACAAGTTGTCACATCCCAGCCTTTCCAAGCAACAGCACCGACGTCTCAGGTAGCCGAAGCAACACAAGCAGCGCATGTGAATGTAATTGCGCCGGCGAATACAGAAATGGATTTCGAAGATACCTTGCTTACAATTGTCGCCGAACATACCGGTTATCCTAAAGAGATACTGGATCTGGATACAGATATGGAATCAGGCTTGGGTATCGATTCAATTAAGCGGGTGCAGATACTTGCTGCCATCCAGGAAGTATTCCCATCATTGAAAAAGGCCGAAACAGCAAAGTTAGCGGCCATGCATACGTTGGCAGAGATTTTAGTTTATGCGCGCGAAGGTGCGCCGCAGCTACCGGTAGCTGTTGTTGCACCAGTTGTTCAAATAAAGGAGTCGGCTATTCCGGCTGATTTTGAAGATCATATGCTTCAAATTGTTGCAGACAAAACAGGTTATCCCAAAGAGATATTAGATATCCATACCGATTTAGAATCAGGACTAGGTATAGATTCAATTAAACGGGTAGAAATATTAGCTGCCTTACGTGAGAAATTTGCCGCACTAAAAAACGCAGATACGGCCCGGCTGGCTAAAATGAACACGCTGGCCGAAATCTTAGCTTATGCGAATGCTGAGGGGGTAACGACAGCGGAACTTAAAAAAAAAAGTCTGAACTAAAGCAGTCAACAATATACCGTCACACCGTTGCAACTATCCCTGTAGCCGACGAGGGGTTTACGCGGATTGGCTGGACGAAGGCCGATCCGCTATATATTATAAAGGACGATCGCGGTATTGCCGAAGCACTTGCAGCCAGGTTTTCCTCGGCAGGCATAGCAACCGAGCTAACTGATCACTTGCCTGAAACAGCCTTGCAAGCTATCTCCCTGGCAGCATTGGCCAATGTAAACGAAACCGACCATACGGCAATGGTTGGACTTAATACCCATGCCTTCCATACTGCCCGGACTATTGGAAAAAACCTATCAGAGCAAGCCGGAACTTTTATCCTGGCATTTGATAGTGGCTTAAGTGAACATATTCCCGGTCGTGCATGGAGTGCCGGCATAAGTGCGCTAGCAAAAACAGCCGCCATAGAGTGGCCGCAGGCCGATGTACGGTCAATAGACATTGCTACGCCTGGTTTATCTAATGAAGAGATTTCAGAACGTTTATTTAAGGTTATCACCGCCGGTGGCGATATTACCGAACTGGTGGTTGATAAGCATGGCCGTTACTTAAGCTTCATGACCACGGCTGAGGCGGTAACCAACCATGCCAGACCATTTATTGACGGTGATACGTTGATTGTTAGCGGCGGCGCAAAAGGCATAGCCGCTGCGTGCCTGGTTGAATTGGCATCGCGTGTAAAACTTAACTTTGGCATACTTGGACGCTCGGTATTTACGGAAGAACCCGCATATCTTGCCGCAGCATCATCCGAAGCGGAGTTGCGTAAAGTTATCATGAACGACTATACCCGCCATAACAAAAAAATACTACCTGTTGAGTTGAATCGTATAGTTTCGGGTATATTGGGACAACGAGAGATCAAAAATACCATTTCGCAGTTAGAAAATAAAGGATCTAAGATCACTTACCTTCCTGTTGATGTCGCAAATTTAGAAGAAGTAGTCTCGGCCACAGCTATCATCCGAAATCAATATGGGCCAATATCAGGCTTAATACATGCGGCCGGCGTGTTAGCAGATAAATTAATCCACGAAAAAACCGATGATCAGTTTAACAAAGTCTTCGCCACGAAGATCACGGGGTTTGCCAACTTGCTTGCAGCTACAACGAATGATCCGCTTACCCACATTTGCTGCTTCTCGTCAGTGGCTGCCAGGCTGGGTAACCGTGGCCAGGTAGCTTACGCTATGGCAAACGAAATATTAAATAAAGTTTGTCATGACGAGCAACGCGGCCGCGGTGAACAATGTGTCGTGAAATCAATAAATTGGGGACCTTGGGATGGCGGGATGGTATCGCCCCAGCTCAAAAAACATTTTGAAGAAATGGGTGTGGCGCTTATTCCGCTGACAGAGGGTGCGCGCATTTTTGCTGACGAAATGGAGGATGGCTCTACAGCCAGCGTGGAGACTGTTGTGGGTGGACTTTTATCCGCCTGGAACGCGAGAGGCGGTGCGGCTGAAGAAACGGCGGCGGTTTGGATACATCAATCCAATAATCCTTTTTTAGCTGATCATGTGATTGAAGGCCATGTAATTGCCCCTCTGATGATGGTCACCGAGTGGTGCCTGCGCCTTGCTAAAAAAACCTGCCCTGAATTTAAAAATGTAACCGTAACGAGCATGTCCGTTTACAAAGGCATTGTGCTCGACAATTATCGTAGGACGGGTGATATCCTAACTTTCGATTATACAACGAGCCGCCAACGAGAAAGTGCTGTCATTAATATCACCATAAAAGGGGAGGAAAAGCGCACGTTGTATGCTGCCCAAATTAACCTGGATAACGAATTACCAATCCCGTTAATACAGGTTTCGCCTTCATTGGAAGATTGGAATTGGGACCAGCAGGATATTTATCCGTCAAGGCTCTTCCACGGAGAGACATTTAAAGTGATTGATCAATTGGAAGGATTTGCGCCAAGTGCTTGCCGCGCAAAACTTAGGGTACCTAAAGAACTATATGGCAATGCACTATCTACCATGCTGCTTTTTGATGGTGGCATACAGGTAGCTATACTAGCTATGGAAAAACAAATGGGAAATAGTTCGTCCTTGCCGCTTGGCTTTAGATCGCTTACAATGTATGCAGATGAAAGCACTAATGTGCTAATCTGCGAGCTTTCCCTCATTTCATCCGGCGAAAAAAATGCGGAATGGAACATACGTTTTATTGATACGGATAACCGGGTAATTGCCGACTTGTTTGGCCTTAAAATGTTCATGTATAAATAACCTTTAAAAATGAAATTTGAAGAAATAGCGATTATTGGTGAAGGGTGCGTGCTACCCGGCTGCTTTAATCCCGCCCAACTTTGGGAAACCGTGTTGCATAATCGCGTTAATATCAGTAACGCGCCTGATAATGATTGGCGCGTACCTATGGTAGAGGTGCTTCATCGGCAGAACAATTCCGATATGGCTAATCGTGCCTGGCATGATAAAGGGGGTTATATCAAAGGATTTGAGCAGCATTTTGACGCCGGTGATTATAACTTAGACACTAGACTGGTAGAAGAGCTTGACCCCTTGTTTAAGTGGAGTTTCTATGCCGCTAAGCAAGCGCTGACAGATGCAGGTATCACTAATAATGACTTGCTTCAGTCTGCCGGACTCATTATGGGCAATCTTTCCTATCCAACCCGGTCATTTAGCCGGTTGTTTGAAGAGTTTCAGTTGAAGCAGTTTTTCCCGGACATAAAAGGCAAAACCTCAGTTAATGATCTTAATCGTTTTTGTTCCGGACTGCCTGCTATGCTTACCGCAAAAGCGATTGGCCTGCAAGGCGAAGCTTTTGCGCTGGATGCAGCCTGTGCCTCGTCCTTATATGCTTTAAAACTGGCCTGTGACCGTTTGCACGATCACCGTGCTGATATGATGCTGGTTGGCGGTGTTTGTGCTGCCGATCAGCTATTTTTACATACCGGTTTTACAGCATTAAATGCCCTGAGTCCATCCGGACAATCCCGGCCATTTAATGCTGCTGCCGACGGATTGATCCCAGCCGAAGGAGCAGCGTTTATTGTGGTGAGACGATTAGCCGATGCTATACGTGACGGCAATAAAATACGCGCGGTAATAAAAGGCATTGGTCTTTCCAATGACGGCAGAAGCGGAGGGTTTTTGTCTCCATCAACCGACGGACAAGTCCGCAGCATAAAACAAGCGCTGGCGCTGGCTGATATAAGGCCGGCAGAAGTCTCTTACCTGGAATGCCACGCGACCGGTACCAGCGGCGGCGATGCGATAGAACTAGCGAGTATCAAAGCGGTTTACGGGGATAATCCTGATCTTGTTTTAGGGTCATTAAAGGCTAATCTGGGGCACTCCATCACTGCATCGGGCGTTGCTGGTATCCTAAAAGTGATAGCCGCCTTTAAACATAAAAGAATTCCGGCGATGCTCAATCATCTGCCCCTTGCACCTGTTGTAGCCGCATCAGGCTACCCTGTTTTATCAGCTGATAAGCCATGGCTTGGTAATAAAAAAATCGCCGGTATCAGCAATTTTGGTTTTGGTGGAAATAATGCTCATTTGATTTTAGCAGAATGGGATAGACAACCTGTTGCTGTTGCGGTTCAGAACAAAAAAAATGGCGTAGCCATAATTGGTATAGCAATAAGGTCCGATAGATTTTCAGGAACAAGCCAAGTATTCAATTATTTAATAAATGATGTTGTTTCGCCCCCTGCTTCGGAATTAGAATTTGAGGCCAGGGCACTAAATTTTCCGCCAAACGATCTTAAACAAACCCTTGGCCAACAACTTTTATTGCTAAGTACCGTACAGGATTTATTAACAACTTGCGGGCCGATAGATGCACAGCAAAGCGGCGTATTTATTGGTATGGGTGTTGATGCAGAAATTAACCGCTACGGATTAGGAAAGCGTCTTGCATCTTTATTGAAAGAACATAGTTTAGGGGTAAGTGCGGAAGCACTCGCAGAAACGGAAGCCTCGATAGCCGCGCCATTGACCCCGGCCAGTGTATTGGGTACTATGCCGAATATTCCGGCCAATAGAATAAGCAACCAGTTTAACCTGGAAGGTCCGGGCTTTACTGTCTCGGCCGAAGAACTTTCTGGTTTAAAGGCCCTCCGCATTGCTGTTGATGCTATCCGCAACGGCGAGCTAAAATCAGCCATTGCCGGCGCTGTTGATCTGTCGAACGAAGAACTTCATGGTGATGTATTAAAAAAAATAACCGGATTTGAAGGTGATACTACTGACCTTGCGGTGGCTTTGTTGCTTAAGGATCATGAACAGGCACTTGCAGCTGGTGATACCATCTTCGCTATCATAAGCGATAAAGGTGGTGAAGAAGAAAATTTAAGCATTGACCCTGATTGGGTAAATAAAAAATTGGGTTATACGCATGCAGCATCAGGATTGCTTTCTGTAGCTATCGCCGCATTGTTTACCCGAAACAGATTGCGCATTGATCCTACCGGAACGGGGCTGTTGCCGATACCTGAACCTAAAAATGGATTGGCATACCAAATTGTTGTCCATTCCTATTTTGGGGGATCAGAAACTTTCAGACTTGTTGCACAACCGGTGGGATCCATATCAGGCCGCGCTATTAACTTCGTGAAAATATATTGCTACGCCGGGTCTGCAGTAACTTCATTACGTGAAGCTGTACTGGCCGGTAAAATAAATGGCAAAGGAACTCATAAACTAACCATCGTATGCAGCGAAGACGAAATTGCTCAGAATAGTCAACTTGCCGTACATTTACTAGATAAACCTGACCTACGCGAAGGCTGGCTGAATGATGTGATTTTTTACAGTAGTGAAGCTGTGGACGGTAAAATAGCTTTTGCTTTTACCGGTGCTGCGTCGGCTTACCCACGGATGGGACAACACCTGTTGCAGGAGTTTCCTGCGTTATCAGCAAGCCTGGCGCCATCATGTTCTAATCCCGGATTTGCAGCTAACTGGATCTACGAAAATGACAGTGGGAAAGCTGACCTTCCGTTCTATCAGTTAGCAGGCTCATCATTTCTTTGCCAGATACATGCCGCGTTTTCAATGAAAATATTAGGTATAAAGCCAGATATTGCGCTCGGCCTGTCGTCGGGTGAGACAAACTCGATGTTTGCGATGGGGGTTTGGGACGATATGGATGCGCTGTTAGCAGAAATTGAAGCCAGTGATCTATACACCAAAGCGCTGGGGGTTGATTTTGCTGCCGTACGTACACATTGGAATCTTGCTGAAAACGAGCCGGTAAACTGGGAAAGCTGGCGCGCAATAGCGACCGTAGCAGAAGTTGAAGCACTATTAGCTACCGAAACCCGCGCTTACCTGACGATAGTTAACACCGATACCGATTGTGTATTCGGTGGGGATGCCGAAGCTTGTGCCAGGATCATCGACAAAATTGGAAAGCACCGGGTGATGCAGCTGCATCATGATATTGCTGTCCATTGCGAGGTCGTTAATCCTTACGAAGCAGAATGGCGCCGCCTCCATACCCGTAATTCAAAGCCCATCAAAGGCATAGCTTTTTATTCCAATTACCTGAATGATATTTATGAAACTACTACCGAAAACGTGGCTGATGCGTTAACCGGTCAGGCTGTTAAGCCTATTCATTTTCCGCGTATCATTGAAAAAGCCTGGGCAAATGGCGTAAGAATATTTATTGAACATGGGCCGCGTAATAGCCTAAGCGCGGCCATTTCAACGATACTTCAAGGTAAGGATCATGTTTGCGTATCTTTTGATCGTGCTGGCAAAAATTCATTATTACAGGCAGCTAAAGTTGCTGCCCAACTGTGGGCATATGGAGTTGCTGTAGATTTGTCATGCTTTAAACCGGGCCCAATTCATAACGCAAAAAACCCAATCACACTTTCATTTCCACTTCGTATGCCCGCTATTAAGCGTCTTCCCTTAGCAGCCACGGTAATGCCACAACCACCAATGAGCGCTATTAAAAAGATGAGACCGGCACCAACTTTGGCGCTAACCGGCCAAGCGTTGCCTAAAGAAAGCAACGTACAACCTTTTGTGAAGCCTGTTTTGACAACAAAGGCGGAAGTTCCGGTTGCCGAATCAGCAGATCACCTACAAACACAAGCAACCGGCGACCCTGTACTTCAACTGCTGCTAAGCCAGCATAAAGCGATGTTGGAAGCGCATCAATTATTTCTCCAAACCGCATCGGCTGGTTACGAGCAATTCTCTCATATGATGAATGGCATGGCGGCAAGTTTAGGTAGTGTTCAGGAAGCTGTAAAAGAAGATAGGCTGATTGCGGCAGCTTTAACAACTCGGGAAACGCTCCCGGAATACCTGGCGACACACGAAGTTGTACCAGATGAAACAACCATCGACGCGCACCTGAGTTCGAGAGTGCGCGAAATTTCAACGGAAGTGGCCTTAGTCCCAGTGGGCTTGCCGGGACCCAAATTTTCGCGCAAGCAATTGGAAGTATTATCTTCAGGGAAGATATCAACTATTTTTGGGCCGTTATTCGAGCAGCAGGATAAATATGATATTCAAGTGCGTATGCCGGAGCCGCCATTATTACTATGTGACCGTGTCACCGGCATTCAGGGCGAACCGGGCACTTTAAGTTTGGGCACCATCTGGACAGAAACTGATGTTAAGGCAGACAGCTGGTACCTGCATAATAACCGAATGCCTCCCGGAATTTTTATTGAAGCAGGACAGGCGGATTTGCTATTGATATCCTGGCTGGGAATTGATTTTGAAAACAAAGGTGAAAGGGCTTACAGGCTTTTGGGCTGTGAGCTAACTTTTCATGGCGGGTTACCTAAACCTGGCGAGACTTTACAATACGAAATCCATGTAGATGGTTACGCTAAGTCTGGCGAAACAACTTTATTTTTTTTTCATTATAATTGTCATGTTGACGGCAAGCTTCGTATCTCCGTAAGCGGCGGACAGGCAGGCTTCTTTAGCAAGCAAGAACTGACGGAATCTAAGGGTGTGATATGGAACCCGGAAGAAGCCACCTATGACGCATTTGATACCACAATTCTAGCAAATGCTACCAAGAAAAATAATTTCACCATAGATGAGGTAATTGCGTATACCGAAGGAGATATGGCGAGCTGTTTTGGGACGCAATTTGATTTCACACAAACCCATAGCCGTTCACCACGATCGCAGGAAGGTTATCGCAATTTCATCAAAACCGTTACCGATTTTGATTTGAAGGGTGGCCCTTCTAAATTAGGTTACCTGCGGTCTGAAACCATGGTATCGCCGGACGACTGGTTTTTTAAAGGACACTTTAAAAATGACGAATGTATGCCGGGTACGCTTATGGCCGATGCGTGCCTGCAGATGATGGCTTTTTATATGGTAGGGGCAGGCTTAGCGGTTGACAAAGACGGTTGGCGCTTTGAACCGGTTACCGACGAAAAATATAAATTTGTTTGCCGGGGGCAAGTCACGCCCGCATCGGTAAAAGTCACGTATGAACTGTTTATTGCCGGGATCACATTAGACCCCGTCCCGACGATGCATGCCCATGTGCTTACAACCGTTGATGGTACCAAAGCTTTCTTATGCGAAAACCTGGGCTTGCAATTGATACCCGACTGGCCGATAAACACCTTACTGGCTGAACTTGGGCTTTCTGATGCCAATTTACCATCAGCCGACTATAAAGGTTTTAAATTAGATCATCTATCGCTGCTTAATTGCGCGTTGGGTAATCCATCTGACGCGTTTGGAGAAGATTTTAACCATTACACCGGTTTGATACGCAGTCCACGCTTGCCGCGCCCGCCATATCATTTCATGACCAGGATAGTCAGCTTGCACGCACTGCCTGGGGGATACAAAGATAAGCCGTCGGTAACAGCCGAGTATGATATATCGCAATCAGTTTGGTATTTTAACGAGAATGGCCGCGCTACAATGCCTTATGCTGTGCTGATGGAAGTGGCGCTGCAGCCTTGCGGCTGGTTAAGCACGTTCACCTGCCAATATGATATCAAAGGAAAGGATTTGCTGTTTCGTAACCTTGACGGAGAGGCTATTCAGCACCGAGAGATAACTCCCGCAGATAAAACGATTCTTACCCACACCGAACTTAGCGGTGTATCCATTATGGGCGAGATCATCATTGTAAAATTTGAGGTAACCAGCACCAGCTTTGGCGAGCCAGTCTTCACCATGAAAACGGTGTTTGGCTTTTTCGATCCAGAATCAATGAAAACGCAAAAAGGGTTACCACAAAGCGCGCAGGAACAGGAAAACTATCATGCAGCTGCGAATTATGAAACATCGTTACACTCCTTCCCTGCAAAATTCTTCCTTAACTCGTCAGCAAGGTTACCGGCATCCAAGTTATTAATGATAGATCGTCTGGTGCGCTTTGACCCCATAGGAGGGCAATATGGAAAGGGCTATATCAGAGCACAGAAAGATGTAAATAAAAATGAGTGGTTTTTCAAGGCCCACTTTTTCCAGGATCCGGTGCAACCCGGCTCGCTTGGTATTGAGGCTATATTGCAGGTGATGCAGGCCTACTTGCTAGACCAGGGTTTGCACCTCGGAATTACCGACCCTGTATTTGAACCGGTGCTGATCAAAGAAACTACAGAGTGGCACTACCGCGGTCAGGTAACTCCGGAGAACGAGCTGATTTCTGCCGACTTTGATGTAGAATCTGTAATTAAGGAAGAGAATTATGTAATCCTAACTGGCTACGGCAGATTATGGGTTGATGGTTTAAAGATATACAGTGCGCCACGCATTGGTATGAAAGTATACGCTGCTTCAACTCCTGTCAGCCGAAAGTTTTTGCTGTCACCTATGCAACGAATTATCTACGGGCAATATAATGCACCTGGTAATGAGCCATGGATATACCATACCCAGTTTTCTTATCATTTACAAATAAAGCAGCTGGATAAAACGCTGTTTGAACGGGCTGTAAGCCTGGTACTAAGCAGACACCCCTTGTTTAAAACCGTTTTTTTTAAAGAAGACGGTCTGGTAATGCAGGGCATCAACGCTGACATCAAGCCTAATTTATTTATAAGAGATTTACCAGGAGATGTCACGGAGCAAGTTTTACAGATACAGAATCAATTACTGGCAGACCGCAAGGCACCTTTTGACGTCAACCAAACGTCTGCGGCCTTGTACCGTGTATATTTGCTACATCGCAATCGCAACGAGTTGCAGTTTGTACTCACTATACACCACGCAATTTGGGATGGGTGGAGCCTGGCTGTATTTATGAAAGAAATATTAGATCTGTATACTATGTTAAAAACGAACCATGCTTATTTACCATTACCCGCCACTTATAGCTTTGCAAATTATCTGGATAAAAATGTTTTGCCTGCTAAAAACATAACAAAGAAAGGCAGCAGTCCGCAATTTAAGCACGATAGTGATGGACAGGCCTATTTGCCAGTGCAGACAACGTTGGGCGCTAAGTTGGCAATAGCAATAAAAAAAGTAGCAAAAGAAAGGAAGGTGCCGCTTAAAGCTTTATTCCTGGCTGCCTTTGCACACCTGCTTTCGGACGATAACGGCACCGTTATTATAGATGTGGTTACTAATGGACGCGACTTAGCTTTAACAGACCCGTTGGGTACATTTGGGTTACTTTGGGCGCTAATGCCGGTGCATTTGTCCGCTAGAGAAAATGATCAGGAGTACCTGCAGCATGTGCAGCAGCAGCTAGCTGCCGTTGAAAAAAAAGCATTGATAACAGATTATACTGACTCACTTGCCGTATTCAATTATATCAATTTTGAAGGCGCCAATATCCTTTCGGACAGTCCGGATGTTCAGTTCATGGAAACCGGAGGGCTGGACCGTTTTCATCATCCGTTACATTTATTGGTGGGAAAAAGTCCGTTTACCGGTGAGTTTTCATTGGTGTGGAATTATGATTCGCGTTTATACAAGCTTGAGGAAATAGAGCAGTTGATGCAACAGTATGTGCAGATCCTCGCTGCCTATGCAATACCGTAACCGTCGTTCAAAATGAGGTTGGAAAAACGAACAGGTTGTTAAATTGTCCGTCTCATATATAGCAGAGTGTAATTAGTTGGTCAGCAACCATTGTCCACTGCGTTTTTATATTATCAAAATCAATGGCAGAAAGATCATGATCTGGATTCGCCGGTGTAAACAAAAAATTGTCGCCCGTTGTTGAAATGGTGATGTCTGTGAACTCCAAAAACTGATAGGTGACGGGATATTGCATTTTATAAAAGCTTTCTTTAAACGAAAAAAATAAGGAAGCCCATAAGGAAGCATCCGGCTTACAGTAGATCAACGCCTGCTCTGCATCGTTAAAAAGCAGTTGCCACATGTCTTGCTTTACCCCATTCATATACTCGATATCAAGACCCATCGCTGCAATATCTGTCTCTCGTGCAACAACTGCGCCTGCTAACTTTGATGAGTGGCTAATGGAACCGGTAAAGCCCTTGGGCCACAAAGGTTGGCGCCCCTTTCCCTGTAGAATTTCGATTTGCTCCTCAGTGAAAGCTAATAATGCCTGTCGGGCACAGTAACGCCCGGCTTTGAAATCTGCCACACGTTTGGGTGTGGCGTTCAAAATGATCAGCGATTCGGCAAATGACAACGGTTCGTTGTAATCAAAAGAAGCAGTAAAATATTGCGAGACAATTTTTAGCGAAGGGAATGGTAGTGGATCAGCGTACATGTGTTGCGTTAAATCGATGTTGCCAATAGTGCTTTTGGTGTCATAAGTGTATATAAGTGGCTGTCCTAAGGTAAGACCATAATCTGACAATATCTCATCCGATTGAACAGCAATTCAAACGAATTGCTGCGTATGTAAGCGTAGCAATCCTCCTTGCACCAATTGAATCCCCGATATCATGATATGTGTGATTTTATGCGGTTGATTAAGGCGATCTTTGGTTGTATAAGCTACTGGAGGCAAAACCTCCGATCCCGTTTTTTTATATCCTGAGATGAATCACAAGTCTGGAGTATTGTCGAGTTAGCTTCCGGACTTATGGATTATCGCAAGGAGACGACAATGGCCGGCCGCAAGAATTTCCTATAAAAGGTAAGATATGGTATGCTGGTCCGACACTCGCCCAACGGACCGGCCAACTTTCGAAAAAATGATGGACCGCTATTTCGAATACATCGTCTAGGTCATTATGCAAATAGTTGTAAAGGGGGGATTTTGCTTGAAGCAGACGCCTCGCGAAATTTTAAAGTCTTGTTCGATATCCTGACGATAAAGTACTGATTTATAACTATTTATGAATACCAGTTTTTAAACTGATGTATTTCGTCTATTTCGCCCACAGTGCAGATGCTGAGCAAATCCAGAAAGTCGTGTCGGTTGACCAACGCATTACAAGCCTGTCAACCCACTCTTTTCCCCAATAACCAGCACTACATCATTCGCCGCCTGGATAGTGATTCCTCACCAGTATAAATTGCAGCGCATTTTGGATAAGGAAAGTATCTCCAGCAATTTTTCAATGGTGAACAGGTGGCGGTCTGGTTCATTAAACAACGGGTATTATAAGCTAACTGATTTCCGTAAACCTGTTAACCGATTATAAATTTGATCAACATGCAACAACTCCCTATACCGGAAAACGAAGAGGCGCGCCTGAAAACGCTGCATAATTACCAGATCCTGAATTCACTGGCCGAAGATGAATTCGACCGGATTACAGAACTGGCTTCTAATCTGCGGTATGCCTATTTCACTTGTATCTCTGTTCGATGAGAAACGCCAATGGTTCAAATCCAAATTTGGCCTGGATATCAGCGAAACTGACCGTAAGCTTAGCCTTTTGTCAATATGCGATCATGAGCGACGGTTTGTTGGAGGTGAATGATGGGACGAAAGATGAACGTTTTAAAGACAATGCATTCGTAACCGGCGAACCTGACATCCGCTCATTACTGAACTGGCTGATGATCCGGTACATTTTGACAAAATAATTTTCGTCGAAGATCTGATCTTCATTTAAATAAGCATATCCTTCCTATAGTGCTTCGCGGTAATAAAGCACTTCTTTAGACGGGCCGGTCAATTGCTGAATCTGCTCCTCAATGTAAGCCTGGTATAGTTCATCATCGGTCGTAAAGATATTCTTTTCGCGCTGAACGCCTTAGCTTCCTGTAAGCTGATGGAATTGATCAGTAATCCCGGGTTGGGAATAGCTATGCTTATGCCCTGAAACCTGTCAGCGCCGCTTTCGCATTCCCAATTGACTATATACTTCTACATGCTCGTACAAGGTCTTGTCGATTGGTAAATCAGGTAAAGCATTCCAGGGAAAATTAACTCTGGAAGGCATAAAACAAATATATAATAATATGACCTTAAAAACCGGATATTTTAAGGTCAATAAGGTTTTAGGCCTTTAAAAAATTGATCTTATTTTGATAAAACTTAAAAAAGGCGGAATTTTGAGGCGAATGCGGAAAAACGGCATCAAGGTTACTGTAAGCAGAACTTTGGAAATAATTGTAGTGATAAGGCGTTTAAGCTATAGTTATCAATCTGAAATGATATGGTAACAAGTCATTTAACTGCACAAAAGCTCAAAAAGATCCATGCGGCTTACCGGTCGCTGGTTAAACGTGGGGAATTAAAAACCTTCCCGCAAATGTTAGAAAAGTAAAGGTTTCCTGATCTGCACGGCGGCCCTGGAGCTATCCCACAATCAGGTAACCCATTTCTATTCCATAAAAAATGACACCGAGGAAATGATTAGCCTGGCGGACATGCTGTACTGAAATACCGGAATGAAGAGAAACTCTATTTTTCATGGGATGCAGTTTCCTGGCACGCTTCAAAAAACTGAAGGAATATGTTGAAACGGTCAATGGTGAGCCTTACCGGGCCTCGGCGCAAACACCTTTGATCGAACTGGCACCGCTGCGCTCATCTGCGCAATTCCTAAAGGTGATCGAATCTGTTTTTAGCGGACTGGTCAGGTCTATCATTCATAATAGTGATTATTCCTGTGCGGATGAATGCAAAGCGACGATCAACCGTTACTTCAAAGACCTGAACGATCATTTCAATAACCCAAAGCGTGCCAGGAATAAAATATGGGCTAAGAATTGGTACAGCCTGAATTAAAGAAGGACAAAATTGTAAAGACCCAACTGGCATTTTTTCTTCACGGGTGAAGACTGTTAAGATGTCAAGTGAATTACCTCTACCTGGCAGCTTAAAAAGCATGTTCTTTATTCATTTTATACGATTTTGACAGTCAATCACTATAAACCGCGCAAGCATCAACAGCATCAAATTAATGCCGCCTTGAACCGGCAGGCAGTTGAGGAAGCTAAAGCAGCCTGTTAATTTTATCTGATATATTGGCCAGGTCGGATTCGATCTGTTTCTGGATCTCAGCGTGATCATTAAGCGTTGAACGGCTATGATATTGGGCCTACAATTTCGGAGGCGTCCATTAGTCCGCGTATATTCAGTTCGCCACGAACCGCGTTCTGACGTGCAATAAGGTTCAATGATATTAAATTGGGGTCCAGGAGCATATTCGCGCTCAGATATTCGTATTGAGTGATATGGCTTTCTTCCAGGGCCTCAATAATTAGTTTCATGATCTTTTGCTTCCTGTCCACGGCGGCAAAGATAATAAAACGCAGCCTTTGCAATTAATGAGATCAAAAACTAATCATATTGTTATGCACTTTCAGCATAGGCATTCCCAGATGGCAGATTTGCCCAAATCTTGGTCGAACGCTCAGTAAGTAAAGCGGATATGATTACATTAGTGTTCAATATGGCAAAACTATTTATTGTGGGCTTTTCTAAAGACTTTCAGCAGATCGCGCTGATCGAGCTATTCAGTATCCATGGAACGGTGAATACTGTAACGCTGGTGACTGATAAGGATACCGGACTGCCTAAAGGCTACGGTTTTGTGACCATGGATCATGAAGCTGGTGCGCATCGCGCAATCCAGACGCTTAATGGTACAATTATTGGCGGCAGAACGATCAGTGTTCGCTTCGCAGAAGTAAAAGTACCATTTAGGCTGTCTGGCACCCAGTCCTCCGATACGCACAGGGACAACGGGAAACAAGCAACGAAACTTAAACGCCCGAGGCGCTCATAAAAACCAAAAAAATTCCTCCAATATTATCCGATCTTTAACTCATTAATTTTACCGGATTAAGCAGCGAGGATTAGTGGTCTCTTGGGGGGGGCGAAAATATAGCATTTAATTGTTGCAATAGCATATTGTATCAATCAGCATTTATGCTTATCTTTAGGTAAGTCAATTACAGTCAAGGAGTTGCAAAGAAATGGTGAGCATGTGGTGAGCATCGCAAATCAAATTAAGCTAAAGTATTAATATTCAAAGATATACGGGATTAATTCGTGTCCCTGTCGGACTTAAGTTGTATATATTATGTAATGGTTCTAATTTATCAAGCACGATTCCTTGGAACCATGTATTTTTAGTAAGTTTCCTCTTGAGGATGAGGCAGGTCTTCAATTACCTTTTTCCATATGCATACCATTTAAAGCCGGAATGCGTTAAAGCGCCATTTTTAGTGTAAATAATCTTTTTAAGTTATAAGCCAGACACATCAGTGACCATTCGCCACTTGCCTCTCTTTCACCTCGGAGAGAAAAACGACGGAATCCCAATACCTCCTTAATAATACCAAAGACGGGCTATATCTTTTGTTTTCTTTTTTTGTACAGTTCACGGCCTTCGCTGCAATGAAGCGTGTGGTTCATCTTTTCCACGGCGGATGCAGCTTCTTTTAGCGGCAATTGCTCTTTTAATCCGTTACTCAAATAGCTGTTATGCTTTTCCGGCAAGTGGCAATGATGGGCTGTATACCGTAGTGGAGTTCTGCCTCCAGTACATTACTTTCACTAAAGTAACCGCCATCAGCCACAGCTGAAGTAATCGCGCCCATTCCCCTGACTGATCACGGCTGACAGGACAGGGATAAACTCCTTCCGGTCAAGGACATGCGCATTACTATAACCTCCAACAATGGGCATATCATCATTGACGGCTGCCTGGGCATTGTAGCATTGATCAAAGCCGCGGGATGTGGGCATGATCCGGGATTCCGGATCACTGAAGTTAAACTGATCTTTATTTAAAGCCGGGCCGGACGGTGGCGGTTCCGGCTTTCTTCCACGGCTCTTTTTATCGGTCTGTTCTTCCCGCTGCCTGCGGCTTTCCTGCTGCTGGTTGTAAATGGCTTTACCCTGTTCATGGCGTTCACGGGCACGCTGATCGATCACCTCTTTGGCAAGCCTGATTTTTTCCAGCCGATCCTTTCTCAATCCCAGTTCCAGTGGAATGTCCAGCTCCCGGGCCTTCTCTTTTTCATCTTGCTGGTCGGCAAGGGCCAGCAAACGCGCGATCTCCGCCTCCAATCTGGCTTCCAGCTCATTCATATAAGCATAACTCATCGCTTTATGGCGTGAGGCATTCGCCTGGATCTTGGTGCCATCGATATAGATCGTCCCCAGTTTAACCAAACCCAGCTCTTTTCCAATCAGTAACACTTCTTTGAACCAGCCGCTTATTTCCGCCAGGAAACGTTTTCGAAATACTGCGATCGTGTCATGATCTGGATGATGGTTCCCGGCAATAAAACGAAAGGCTACCGAGTCATAGGTGGCCGCCTCTATTTTCCTGGAGCTGAACACTCCTGTGGCATACCCATAGCATAAAGAGAGAAGAGAAGCCTGGGATCATAAGCTACCGTACCCTTACCCTGGTAATGACGATAGACGGTAGTAAAGTCCAGCTTTCGGTGATTTCACTACAAACCGGGACAAGTGGTTCTCCGGTAGCCAATCCGATAGATTATGCGGCATAAAGTACCCTGATCACGCATTGCACCCTGAAATCGTTTCATACCCTAATTTACGCGTTCATAAAGTATGCGCTGAATTTATCCGAACATTATTTAAGTCCGACAAGCTCCTAGTTTACGCATATAAAATAATATAGAATTTCAGGGAAAATCACAGGAACTAAAGGTGTTGTTTTAAACAGCGGAAAAAATGTCCCTCCTTGGCTGAGATATGTGTAACCAAACCATTGATCTATGTCAAAAATGGTTATTACTTTACCATAGCTCAAGGATAAAATTTATTCGTCATCATGTTGATCTGCTAAATAGTGCGTTGTGCTGTCTGCGTAATTTGCATTTTGATCCACACCCTTCATAATAGCTTCCCTTATTTGTTTGTCCAGATAAAAATGCTCAAAATATGTTGTAGCTGGAATTGACCGGTTATCGTAATCCTGGTTGCCCTGTGGTTGAATGGTCTTCAGGTGACAGGTCAACAGCTTCCGCTCATAATCTTTTCCTTGCAGCCA
>NZ_FNAI01000029.1 GCF_900101875.1 Mucilaginibacter pineti | reverse complement strand
CGAAAAACAGTGCAATATTGACTGGAAGTTCACACGACAGGACGCAGATAAAAAACTATCAAGACATTATGCTGCATAATTAAATAATCGTCACACTAGTATACGTCGCCAACGCCTATATGAGCTTATTCGGACTGATCCGCCAGGATATTGTCAAGGAAAAAGAAGAAATAAAAGTCCTGAAAAACAAATCGGGAGAATAACAAAGTCCAGTCGTCACAAAACCGGCTTCCAAACAAATGATTACCGATCGCACCATGAGCGCCATGGAAGCCCCCGGGCAACCCCTACAATTAAAAACGATCCGATAGCGTTGCCCGGCGCCGGGATGTGTGAGCAAAATCATTATTATTGCGGTCGTACATCATTGATTAGACTCAGCTCCCATGCTACTTTTGAGCAAAGAACAACAATATCATGGAAGCACTAAGCAAAACGTCACCGATCAAATCGGTCAATCCTTTTAATAATGAAATTGTCGCCACCTTCGAAGTGATGACCGATGAACAGGTGGATTCAAAGATCGGCCTCGCCGACACCGCTTTTCAAAGTTGGCGGAAAACGCCAAAGGCAGAACGGGCACAACTGTTGCGCCGCGTCGCGCATCTGCTGCGTGTCCGCGGGCCCCAGCTGGAAGCGCTGGCTACCCTCGAAATGGGCAAACTCCTGAAAGAAAGCCGGGCGGAAGTGGAACTTTGCGCGGCTATTTTTGATTACTATGCCGATAACGGCGAAAAGTTCCTGGCTGATCAGCCTTTAGACACCCCGCTGGGATCAGCGTTCCTGTCTTATGAACCTATCGGCGTATTGCTGAGTATCCAGCCCTGGAATTTCCCTTTCTACCAGATTACCCGTTCAGCGGCGTCACACCTGATGGCAGGTAACACGATGCTGTTGAAGCATGCCTCCAACGTACCGCAATGCGCGCAGCTGATGGAGGATATTTTCCTGGAGGCCGGTTTTCCCCTGGGTGTGTACCAAAACCTGTTTATACCCGGTTCCAAAATCGACCGCCTGATCGCTGATAAGCGGATCAAAGCGGTAACGCTTACCGGCAGCGAGCCGGCAGGATCTTCCGTTGCCGCGGCAGCCGGGAAGTATATTAAAAAATCCACCCTGGAGCTTGGCGGCAGCGACGCGTTTGTTGTGCTGGATGACGCAGATGTCGAACAGGCAGCCGAAGCCGCGGTGCGCGGCCGGATCTGGAACGCGGGACAAGTTTGCGTATCGCCAAAAAGAGTGATCGTAGAGGAAGGGATTGCCGACGCATTCCTGGAAAAAGTAAAAACTAAATTCGCCGCTTTAAAGATAGGCGACCCGACGGACGAACTCACCGACCTGGCACCGCTGAGCAGTGAAAAAGCAGTAGAAGATGTGATCAAACAGGTTCAGCAAGCAGTTGAACAAGGCGCGACCGTGCTGGCCGGCGGCCATCGTATCGATCGCCCGGGCGCTTTTATGGAACCAACCATTTTGGCCGATATCCAGCCGGGCACCGCTGCCTACGAGGAAGAGATCTTTGGGCCGGTGTTTATGTTCTACCGGGTAAAGAACGAACAGGAAGCGATTGCTTTAGCCAATGCCACCGATTTTGGGCTGGGCGGCAGCGTGTTCAGTTCAGATGATCAGCGTGCTGTAAATGTGGCCAGGCAGATCGATACCGGTATGGTTTACATCAACCATGTGACCGGCATTGCACCTGAATTACCTTTTGGCGGCACGAAACATTCCGGCTACGGTAGGGAACAATCTCCCGCGGCCATTTATGAGTTTGTCAATACCAAGCTGATCCGCGTAACCACAGCGGAAAACGCTTATTGATCAAATCCTGGCAGTCAATCCACAGCAAGCTGCGGATTGACTATTTTTATTCCTATGATAAAAAACGACACCAAGAAACCTGCCGGGAAAGCTTTTACAGGCCCCATGCACCCGGAAATTACCAGGCATAGACCTCGTGCCGGTCAATGGGACGAAGCGCAACTCGTATTATCCTTTCCCGTGATTTATGTTTGCAGTTCATTTTTCGCGCGGGCCTGGCTATCGGTCATGACCTGGAACCTGAATATGTTCACCCTGGTCGGCCTGAGTACCGGGGTGGCTTTCCTGTTCAGCTTAGCCGGCCTGTTGCTGCCCGGAATGTTTCCGCCTGAGTTTAAAACCCATCACGGAGCTGTCGCCTTGTATTTTGAGGCGACTACGGCTTAGTCAACGCCATTGCTGTTGAGAATTGCATGCCCCTGCGCGCTCGGCCTAGCTATTCCCATGTCGGTGATGGTCGGCGTTGGCAAAGGCGCGGGGCCGGCATCATGATCAAGGCCGCGGAAGCGCTGGAACGGATGGACCGCGTCAATATCCTGATCACGGACAAGACCGGTACCCTGACCGAAGGTAAACCGGCCGTTGAGGTCTGGGAATTAATGCGGCAGGGCATCGGGGTGGTCATGCTCACCGGCGATAATGAATATACGGCAGCCGCGGTCGCCCGCTGAATTACAGCAATAAAAATTAAAAATTTTATATACAGTCCTATGAAAAACAGAGAAGAAACGGAAAGAAAGCTCAAGGAAGCGGTCGGCGAATTGATAAAGTTAAAAGGCTTTACCGGTTTAAAAATTAGCAAAATCGCGAGATTAGCAGATGTTGACAGGAAATTGGTTTACCGCTACTTTGGCGGCCTGGAGGGACTAATCGAGGCTTATATCTTAGAAAACGATTACTGGATGTTGTTTTCAGATATCCTTAAGGAAATCATTCAGGAAAGCGGACCAGGCAAGCATCAAGCGACAATCGTCGCCATTCTACAAAATCAATTTCGTTTTTTTTATTCCGGCCACGTGATGCAAAGACTCATCCTTTTTGAAATCTCCCAGCCCAATGATATGATGCGAAGCATCCATAAAGCAAGAGAGGCTCATGGCCAAGTGATGTTCGAACGCTTAAGTACACAATTTGTAGGAAGCAATGTCGATATCCGCGCTATTACCGCGCTGCTGATTGGAGGCATCTATTACGCGATTTTGCATGCTAGGTTTAACGGCGGCATGATCAGCGATATAGACATCAAAACCGAAGCAGGGCAACAGAGCATATTAAATGCGCTTGATCAAATTATTGGCTGGGCGTTCGATGAAGCGAGCAAAACAAGCTCAAAAGAGCCAAAATGAATCAGAAATTATTTATCAATTAACTTTTTCTTTTACCGGCAAAGCGACATCTTTGCATATAAACGCTAATAATTCTGCCGGATCGGCTTCAATTGCCAACGCGATTAGAAATAGTTCATCTACACGAAGGTGGGATTTGGTATTGATGGAGAGCTGACTTATTCTATAGGTGCTTAAGCCCGTCTTTCTGGCTACATCGGCTTTATTGACCGATTTTTTAGCCAGGAACAGGCCCAGGGGTGTTAACGTTTCTTTTTGCAAACTTTATTTTTTGCTAAAAGTATTCCCTACCATGCAGTATTGATAAAATATTTGCATTTGAGTGTTATTACTCTATAATTATAGATAATTTCTCTATTTTTGCAATCGTTGCTTTTACCGTACATTATGGAAACTAAAACGCATACCCCACAGCCGGACTTCTCATCGCTAACAGCCATCATGAAGAGGTTTAATGAAGTTCCTTACAGCCAGTTCCAAACGGAATTAAACGATCATTTCGACCGGAATTATTCTTCCGCAGCTGAAAAGCTGGACCCGGAACAACAGGCAGCCGCGCTTGAACTTAAAAGAAACATCATGCAGTTGGCTAATGATTTATTTGGACAGGCAGATGCAGTGGAACAATGCAAGGACTTACTGAAGTAACCTCACCAGACTATAAGGGCGCAAGCTTAATAGAATAGCTTCGTGAAAATTATTTGGACCATGTCCCAATTTTTCTGATTTAATCCACTGTCCTTTGTCTTTACGCGCAATTATGTTGAAGTAAAAATAGCCTTATGAAATCAAGTCGATTGTTCATTTTCTCTGTTTTCAGTTTTTTGATGATAGCCGGCGGTGTATCGGCCCAGCCAAAAGTTAAAGTCGTAGACGGACTGATATCGCTGGATGATTTTTCGCCTACCGAAAAGAAATACGCCTTATTCACGGATAGCCTCGACAAAAAATTAAAGTCAAACCCAAACGATACGACGAGCCTATTTTACCGGGCTTTGCTTTACCTGCAGTTTAACAATTTCCAGGTGAAACCAGATTTGGGAAGCAACGTGGCTACGGAAAGATTGTTAACGGCCAGAAAAATGGCTGATAAGGCGGATAGCTTGCATATGGAGAATTTCAATCTAAAAGTCTTAAAAGCTCAGATTTGCAAAGAGTTAACAAACAGGTATGCTCCCCTGGAAGTGTGGCGTTTTAATGCTGCACAGTTAGCTGCACGGAAAAAGAGTTTCGATTATTATAAAGGACTGGCAAACCGCGAATATGCGGAACTGGAAGCATTAGATAAAAGCAATGCCTATGCTTATCAGCGGTTAATGGTGAAATAAAGTACAACCATTAAAATATTTCCTGCATTTCTTCTTAGGTGCTCTAATTTTCCAATTGTAGTGCTGATTTCCTATTAGTAATTTACCTATTGCCGTCGAATTTAAAAATCGTTCGCTACCATTCTACATACTTTTCGGCAACTATAACCAGCATGATCGTATCCGTTTATTAATACCATGAGGAGCCGAATGAATGGCAAACAGCCAGTGTTAATTAAGTAAAATGTACCGCGATTTCGTTGAAAAGTACCTTGTAGTTAAGCCAGTATACTGCTACGTTTGATGCGTTGTGGCGATAAAATATGTCTTTCATAAAACCTCCCACCATGTAGACTGGCTATTTGCTTCAATGCTAAGTTGATCTACACAACATAAGCATCATATTAAAATGAAGAAATTAGAAACTCTTTGTGTCCATCCTCTATCAGGACAGGACAACATAGGCGGTGGTGTTACTTCCGCCATACTTCCATCAGCAGCTTATCACTATCTGGATACTGAAGAAAGGCGTTACCCCGGATTTTATTCGACCTATAACCAGGAGAAGCTTGCAGCTATTATCGCCGGCTTAGAACACGGTGAATGGGGACTCATATTCACTTCAGGAATGGCCGCAATAACGACAGCAATTCTTTCGTTTGCGCAACAAAACGACCACATTATATTTTCACGGGATCTTTACGGCGGTACCTGGAAACTGGCCGAAGACGAGTTGCCTAAAAGAGGAATCAGCTTTAGCTACGCAGATAATACGCTTACAAGCTTTCAGGATGCTTTACAAGCTAATACAAAGGTCATTTATATTGAGACACCCTCTAATCCTTTGCTTAAGGTCGTGCCATTAAAAGAAATCGCAGATTTCGCAAAGAAAAATGGCATCATCACCATCGTCGACAATACTTTCGCCTCCCCGGTTAACCAGTTGCCGCTGGATCATGGCATAGATATTTCAGTGCACAGCGGAACCAAATACTTAGGAGGTCATAACGATTTGCCCTATGGTGCATTAGTTTCCAAATTAAAGATACAGAAAGACCCTATATATTTCACAGCTAATATGTACGGCGGCTCATTGTCCCCTTACCAATGTTACCTAGCCGAAAGGAGCTTAAAGACACTCGCTCTGAGGGTTAAAAGACAGAATGAAAATGCGATGAGAATCGCACAATACCTGGAAAAACATCCGGCAGTGGAAAGGGTATATTATCCAGGACTCCAATCGCATGACGATTATCAAATTGCGGTAGCACAAATGCAGGGTTTTGGCGGAATGCTATCTTTTGAACTGCGGGCTGATGCCAAGGAGTTAATTAAATTCCAGCGAAGCTTAACAGTAATCGAACCCGCCATCAGCCTTGGCGGTGTAGAAAGTCTTATATGTTCTCCGGCGCAAACCTCTCACAGGTATATCTCATCGGAAGCGCGGCACCAATTAGGGATAAATGAAAATTTACTTCGCCTGTCTGTTGGCATTGAGGATGTGGAAGATTTGATTGATGATATTGAATCCGCAATCGACAAATCAAAATAATTGAACTTATAGTGTTGCAGGAAATGGAAGAACAAAGTAAATTAATAAGAACCCAGGCTGAAAGGTCAAAAAACCGCGAACATTCTGTTCCGCTATACCTGACTTCGAGTTTTATCTTCGACGATTCGGAACAAAGCCGGGCTACTTTCGCAGGCGAAATGGAAGCCAATATCTATTCAAGATATTCGAATCCAAATACATCTGAATTTATTGCCAAAGTATGTCAAATGGAGGGAGCTGAAGATGGTTTGGCATTTTCGTCCGGTATGGCTGCCGTATTTGCATCATTAGCCGGCTTTTTAAAGAGCGGCGACCACGTTATTGCCTGCAGGTCAATTTTTGGGTCTACCATACAATTATTAGATCAGTTACTCCCACGTTGGGGTATTAGCAGAACTTATGTAACCGCTCTGAATTTAGAGGAATGGGAAGCCGCAATAAAGCCTGAGACAAAGATGATCTTTCTGGAAACACCATCAAATCCAGGACTTGACCTGATTGATTTGGAATGGTTAGGTGGATTGAAGAAAAAATACCCGCACATCATCTTTAATATAGATAATTGCTTTGCTACGCCTTACCTCCAAAAGCCCCTTTCTTACGGATTTGATTTAGTTTGTCATTCTGCTACAAAATATATGGACGGCCAGGGCCGGGTATTAGGCGGTGTTGTAGTTGGTAGAAAAGACCTTATCAATGAATTAATGTTTTTTATACGGCATACCGGACCCGCCATGTCACCGTTTACTGCCTGGCTGTTGTCAAAAAGCCTCGAAACATTAACACTAAGAATGGACAGGCATTGCGAGAACGCATTGGCCGTAGCCAAGCAACTTGAAATTCACAAGTCTGTAAAGTCGGTTAAATATCCGTTCCTACGATCTCATCCGCAATATTTACTGGCCAAGAAACAAATGAAAGCTGGCGGCGCTATCATCACTTTCGAAGTAATTGGAGGATTTGATGCCGCTAAGATATTTTTAGACGGATTAAAAATGATCCTGATCACCTCCAACTTAGGGGATTCAAGGACAATTGTGACTCATCCGGCTTCGACAACCCACTCAAAATTGAGCGAGGATGAACGTAGAGAGGTCGGAATTTTTCCCGGTACCATCCGGTTTTCCGTTGGCTTAGAGGACATCATCGATATTTTGGCAGATGTCAATCAGGCATTGGACCGGATTTAATATTAAATAGATTTTAACGATAAGAGAAGGATAGATATATGTTGCCGTTTATAAACAAGCTTTTTGGAAGCAAATCAAATAGAGATATTAAAAGTATACAGCCGATAGTTGAAAAAATTAAAGCTGAGTTTGGGAAGCTAGAGGGGATTTCTAACGACGAGTTACGCGCACTTACGACAGGCTTTAAAGAAACTATAAAAACCGGTCTTGCAAGCATAGAGGACGAGTTATTAATCATAAAATCCAGGATTGAAACCGAGCTGGATATGGATGTGAATGAGAAGGTACAACTTTACACCCAACAGGATAAGCTGGAGAAAGACCGCAACAAAGCTCTCGAAGTTGTTCTTATGGATATTTTACCGCAGGCTTTTGCTGCCGTAAAGGAAACAACACGACGTTTCAAAGAGAACTCAACCATTGAGGTTACTGCTACCGATTTTGACCGCCAACTGGCCGCTTTAAAAACAAACGTGGTTATAAAAGGCGATAAGGCTATCCATCATAATACTTGGCTGGCTGCCAGTAACGAGGTTACCTGGGATATGGTACATTATGATGTGCAGCTGATCGGTGGTATTGTATTGCACCAGGGAAAAATTGCAGAGATGGCTACCGGGGAAGGTAAAACATTAGTAGCTACGCTGCCTGCGTACTTGAATGCCCTGGCCGGACAAGGCGTGCACATTGTAACCGTGAATGATTACCTGGCGATTCGTGATTCGGAATGGATGGGGCCATTGTATGAGTTCCACGGCCTTTCGGTTGATTGTATTGATAAGCATGAGCCGAATTCGCAGGAGCGCCGCAATGCCTATCTAGCCGATATCACATTCGGTACAAATAACGAGTTTGGCTTTGACTATCTCCGTGACAACATGACACGAAGTCCTGGAGAACTGGTACAACGCAAATCGCATTATGCTATGGTGGATGAGGTTGATTCCGTGTTAATTGACGATGCCCGTACTCCGCTAATTATATCAGGCCCAATGCCACGCGGCGACGAGCACGAATTTTATGAGCTGAAACCTCGTATAGAACGCTTGGTAAACGCACAGAAGAACTATATTAATGGAATCCTAAACGATGCCAAAAAACAAATAAATGATGGTAGAATGGACGCCGAAACCGGTGGGTTATCTTTACTGCGGGCACACCGTGGGTTACCAAAAAGCAAAGCGCTGATCAAATTCCTAAGCGAAAGCGGCAACCGTACTGTGCTACAGAAAACGGAGAATTATTATATGCAGGATCAGGAAAAGGAAATGCCTACGGTGGATTCTGAGCTGTTCTTTGTTATTGACGAAAAAAACAACCAGGTTGAACTAACTGAAAAAGGTATCGAGCTCATTACAACTTCTGGCGAAGACCCTCACTTTTTTGTGATGCCTGATGTGGGGACTGAAATTGCTGAGATTGAAAAATCAAGTGTGGGCATTGAAGAGAAGGTTATAAAGAAAGATGAGCTAATGCGTGATTTTTCCATTAAATCAGAACGCATCCACTCAGTGAACCAGTTGCTTAAAGCTTACACCCTGTTTGAAAAAGATACAGAATACATCCTTGACGAGGGCAAGGTTAAAATTGTAGACGAGGCAACTGGGCGTGTGATGGATGGCCGCCGATATAGTGATGGTTTGCATCAGGCAATTGAGGCGAAAGAGAATGTTAAAGTGGAAGATGCCACTCAAACCTTTGCTACCGTTACCCTTCAAAATTATTTTCGGATGTACCATAAGCTTTGTGGTATGACAGGTACTGCGGTTACTGAAGCGGGTGAGTTTTGGGAAATTTACAAGTTGGACGTGGTGGAGATACCAACCAATAGACCTATTACGCGTGACGATCGCGAGGACCTGGTGTACCGTACTGTACGCGAAAAATATAACGCAGTTGCGGATGAAATTGTAAAACTAACCCAAGCGGGCCGCCCGGTACTGGTAGGGACAACTTCCGTTGAGATCTCGGAATTACTGAGCCGTATGTTGAAACTCCGCGGAATCAAACATAATGTCCTGAACGCCAAGATGCACCAAAAGGAAGCTGACATCGTTGCCGAAGCCGGTACAACAAGTACCGTTACCATAGCCACAAACATGGCAGGCCGTGGCACGGATATTAAATTGGGGCCCGGCGTAAAAGAAGCTGGAGGTTTAGCTATTGTAGGTACTGAACGTCATGAATCACGCCGTGTGGATCGCCAGTTGCGTGGCCGTGCCGGTCGCCAGGGTGATGCAGGATCATCACAATTCTTTGTCGCATTAGAAGATAATCTCATGCGCTTATTCGGCTCAGAGCGTATTGCCAGCCTGATGGAACGTATGGGGATTGAAGAGGGAGAAGTAATCCAGCACGCTATGATCTCTAAATCTATAGAGCGCGCGCAAAAAAAGGTAGAGGAAAATAACTTTGGAATCCGAAAACGGTTGCTGGAATATGATGATGTGATGAACTCACAACGGACTGTTATTTATGCTAAACGTAAAAATGCCCTTTTTGGAGATCGATTGGATGTTGATATCAGCAACACGATTTTCGATGTGGTGGAGGACATTGCCGGTGAATACAAAGAACAAAACAATTACGAAGGTTTTCAACTGGAAATTATCCGTATTTTCTCTGTTGATGTAAATAGTACGCAGGCTGAATTTGCCGGCGCGAAACTGAATAATTTGGTTGATAGCACCTTTGCCCTGGTAACCGAATTTTACAAACGCAAAGCCGAAGGTATTGCTGCCCAAACGTTCCCGGTATTAAAAGAGGTGTTCGCCAGCCGCGGCGGTATGGTTGAAGAAATTATTGTACCGTTTACCGATGGTGTTCACGGATTACAGGTAACTGTGCCCTTGAAAAAGGCGGTTGAAAACCAGGGTTTGGAAGTGTTCAAGTCATTCGAGAAAAACGTGACCCTTTATCTGATTGACGATGCCTGGAAAGAACACCTAAGGGAAATGGACGAGTTAAAGCAATCGGTACAAAATGCTGTGTATGAGCAAAAAGACCCGCTGTTGGTTTACAAGTTCGAAGCTTTTGAACTTTTCCGCCAAATGTTGGCCACTGTAAATAAGCAACTGGTAAGCTTCCTGTTCAGGGGAGTTATCCCGGTTCAGCAGGCACCTGAAGAGATTCGCGAGGCGCAACCCCAGCCACGGACCGACCTGCGAAAAATGCGTATGTCAAAACCCGAGCTGGTACATGAAGGGGGTGGTTTGCCAATGCAAGACACCCGCGAATTGCAAAAACCAAGCCCCGTAAAAGTGGAGCAGAAAATAGGTCGTAATGACCCCTGCCCATGCGGTAGCGGTAAAAAATATAAAAATTGCCACGCGTAATGCTGGCCTAAGTTGTGAAACTTTCAAATGACCTGAAACACTTTAGGAAGTCTTTAATTCATCCTAATTATTAAGCTAGTGCAGGCCACCTGGTCATTGGTAGTTTTTAATTTTCAATTAATCAATTGATGGTGTAGTGTTTTATGATCAGCATCGCCATGCACTGGTCGTAAATATAATCGTCAATGAATTGTATCAAAAAAATAATAAGAAAATGAAAAATCATATTGTAAAGGTCCTGGAAATCCAGAGCCTCACCTATAATGTTAAACGTTTTGTCATTGAAAAACCAACCGGCTTTATATTTACTCCCGGACAGTCCACTGATGTATCTATTAACAAGCCCGGATTGGAGGATATTCTCCGTCCATACAGTTTCACCTGCTGCAATTCGGATAATTATCTGGAATTTGTTATAAAAATCCACACCGAGCACAACGGTGTTACAGAAAAACTTGCGGACCTTGAAACCGGGGATGAACTGATCATTCATGAAGTATTTGGAAGTTTAAAATATAAAGGGCCAGGCGTTTTTATCGCTCGGGGTTCTGGTATTACGCCATTTTTAGCCATTCTTCGCCAGTTAAAATTAAATAATGCATTACGTCATAATATCTTACTATTTGCTAACCATTTTGATCAAGACATTATTTTAAAAGATGAGCTTGATGAAATGTTGGGTGATCGCTGTCAGCATATTTTAGATCATCATGCAAAAGATGACGTTGATTCAGGCCGAATCAATAATATGCTCTTGGAGGCATACTGGGACCCAATCTCTCACTACTATATCTGCGGTCCTGACGACTTTGTATACAAGATGATTGACGATCTTATTGACATAGGCGTGGATGAGGAAAAAATAGTCATTGAAGTAGAGAAGTCGTCGCAATTGCCTGCTATTGTCAACGATGAGACAAATCATATTGGCGATAATAAATCACCTATAAAATCAAATACAACATTGTTAACCTTATCTAATATTTAATTGAGAGAAAAAGATGAACGAAGAAAATGAATTGCTGCTAAGAGAAAATAAAGACCGTTTTGTCCTACTCCCTATTAAATACCCGAAAGTCTGGGAAATGTATAAAAGAGCGGAAGCCAGTTTTTGGACTTCAGAGGAAATTGATTTAACTGAGGACATGAGACATTGGGAAACAATGACCGAAGGTGAAAGGTATTTTATATCTCATGTGTTAGCCTTTTTTGCCGCGAGTGACGGGATAGTCAATGAAAATCTCGCCATTAATTTCATGAGCGAGGTACAAATACCGGAAGCCCGTTGTTTTTATGGTTTCCAGATTATGATGGAAAACATTCACTCGGAAACCTATGCGCAATTGATAGATACTTATACCAAGGATCCCGCCGAAAAAGATAGGTTATTTCATGCAATTGATACGATACCTTGCATACAGAGAAAAGCGGAATGGGCATTACGTTGGATCAATAACGGCTCTTTTGCAGAACGTTTAATTGCCTTTGCGGCGGTAGAAGGCATCTTTTTCTCCGGAAGTTTTTGTTCCATTTTCTGGTTAAAAAAACGGGGATTATGCCGGGACTAACCTTCAGTAATGAACTGATCTCGCGGGATGAGGGGGCGCATTGTGAATTTGCCTGCCTGCTATACAGTATGTTAGAAAACAAACTTTCAACGGAAGCCGCCACTAAAATTATAACCGATGCGGTGGAAATTGAAAAGGAGTTTGTCACTGATGCCTTACCTGTAAACCTGATCGGCATGAATGCCAAGATGATGAGCCAGTATATTGAGTTCGTTGCTGACCGGTGGTTATCCGAGTTAGGTTATGACAAGGTTTATAATACAACGAATCCATTTGATTTCATGGAAATGATCAGCTTACAGGGTAAAACAAATTTCTTTGAAAAACGTGTAGGTGACTATCAGAAAAGCGGCGTTTTCAACTCGGGCCAGGACAGTAAATCTTTTTCATTGGACGAGGAATTTTAATAAGTAAAGAATTTGACAGGACCATGCGTTATTCAACTACTGGTACCTCATTTCCCTCAAGGGACTCGTTAGCTTTACCGCTTAACAAAATTAGACTATATTTAAATGAAAGTATTACATATTGACAGCAGTGTGCGCAGTGACCGGTCCGTTTCAAAGCAACTCTCTAAATTATTTGTTGATAGCCTTGCTCAGAAAAATGGTGAGGTAACAATAGATTATCTCGATTTAACCCAAAATACGCCCAAGCACGTATCTGCTTTATTTATTCAAGGGAATTACAGTAATCCAGAAGATCGATCCCTTGAAATGATCGACGAACTGGCTGATTCCGAGGCTTTGGTTGACCGGTTGCATAAAGCGGACATCTATGTGATTGGAATGCCTATGTATAACTTTTCAATACCCTCTAATTTTAAAGCATTTATTGACAATGTTGTACGAATTGGCAGAACGTTCAAAGCCTCGGAAAATGGGTTTCAAGGCTTGTTACTGAACAAGAAGGTGTATGTCATCAATACAAGGGGAGTGGATTTTACAAATGAAGCCTTCGCTGTTATGGATCAGCTACAGCCATATATAAAAACCGTTTTCGGATTTATGGGGCTGAGCGATATTCAATTCATTAACGTTCACCCTGTACAGTTTGCTGCAGAAGAGGCAAGAATAAAGGCAATCAGTAAAGCAGAAATGGAGATAACAGCAGCGGTTGACCAACTATTTATCCAAGCGCAATAAAACGAATATGGACGGCGGCCTAAAATAACTAATGATGGCCAGGCCCTCTTTTGAGGAACAAATAAGCGCCGCTAATTCAGCCGCATTACAAACCTTATTATTTTAATAGCAATGGAAAATTTCATTGTTTCTGCTCGCAAATACCGTCCGGTGACATTTGAAAGTGTTGTAGGCCAGCAGCACACCACAAATACGCTTAAAAATGCGATTAGGAACAATCAGCTGGCGCAGACCTTTTTATTCTGCGGGCCGCGGGGCGTTGGTAAAACGACGTGTGCACGCATCCTGGCCAAAACAATAAACTGTACGAACTTGAAAGCCGATGGTGAGACTTGCGGCACCTGCGATTCGTGCCAGACGTTTTCCATTGGCAATTCGTTTAATGTAAATGAACTGGATGCGGCTTCTAATAACTCCGTTGATGATATGCGCAACCTGATTGAGCAGGTCCGCATACCCCCTCAAGCAGCAAGGTATAAAATTTACATAATTGATGAGGTACACATGTTATCGCAGGCGGCATTTAACGCCTTCCTTAAAACGCTTGAGGAACCGCCCCGTTACACAATTTTTATACTGGCTACTACCGAAAAACATAAAATACTTCCTACCATACTTTCACGCTGCCAAATATTTGATTTTAATAGGATTAAGGTAGCTGACATAACAGCCCACCTGGCATCCATCGCCCAAAAGGAAGGTATTAAATTTGATCCTGACGGCCTGCACATTATTGCACAAAAAGCGGATGGCGGACTGAGGGATGCGCTTTCCATGTTTGACCAGATTGTTACCTTTTCGGGCAGAAATGTTACTTACCGTGCGGTCATCGAAAACTTAAACATATTTGATTACGACTATTATTTTAATGTAACGGATAGCCTCCTACACGAGGACACCGCCAATACGCTGTTGCTGTTTGATGAGATATTATTCAAAGGTTATGATGGAGCGCAGTTTATTTCGGGATTATCTGGGCATTTACGTAACCTGCTGGTAGGTAAGGATGCATCAACTATTAAACTGTTTGAGGTAAGCGAAAGCATAAAAGCTAAATACCTGCAGCAATCGCAGGCATCAAGCACTTCATTTCTGCTATCCGCCATTGATATAGCCAAGCAATGCGACTTAAATTACAAACTAAGTAAGAACCAGCGTTTGCAGGTGGAATTAGCCTTGTTGAAGATATGCCATCTCAGCTCGGTGTTTAATTTAGCCGCCGACCCTACTATGATACTCAAACGACAAGTAAAAACGAGCTGATAACCTACACCCGTAAATCTACCTCAGGCGAAGTCTGCAAATCCATTCCTTTATTGCAGCTAATCTACCAGGCCATTCAACTTCGCAAAAGGATCGTGATGTGGATCATTGTTCCATCCGTATTCGGCACCGTTCGCGATACGCACAGCCGTATCCTGGCCGAAAAGCCTTGCTATAAGCGCCAGCGCCATATCTGTACCAGCTGAAATTCCTGATGAGGTAAAAAAACGGCCATCTTCAACCCAACGTGCCTGCGCAATCCATTTTACATTTGGTCCCTGGCTGGTGGCCCATTTAAATGCGCGTTTATTAGTAGTGGCTTTAACACCATCCAATAGTCCGGTACGCGCCAAAACCGCTGCGCCGGTACATATGGATGCAACATGCGGGGTCGCTTGGGCTAATAATTTAAAAGCAGATATAAACACTGGATTATTTACTTCCCGCCGGGTTCCGCCTCCACCTGGTATCATTACAATATCTAACTTCGGTGCATCCGCAAAATCGTATTCTACCACAACAGCTGGTCCGGCACTGCTTTTAACTGCTCCTTTTTTCTCGCCGATAATGACGATTTGCACCTCATCCCGCAAGGAACCAAACATTTCTAACGGACCGAAAGTGTCTAATAATTGAAACCCTTCAAATACAACCATTCCAACTGTCATCTTTTCAGGGAGCAAACCTTCTCTTTCTGACCCCTCGGTACGCACTGCATTAAGGGGCTTATTATTTGTGGCAAATGACATAGACGAAAATGCTGCCAGGGCAGTTGTCGCCGTGATGAATTTACGGCGGGAAAAATACTGATTTTTCATGATTTCAATTTTAAGTCTGACTACAGAATATCTTTGCGCCAAAGTTAAATTCAATCACCAGGGCTTTTAAGACAATCTCCGGTCAATTACCGCCATCGCATTATAAACATTGTTTACGTAACTCGCTCAGATAGAAAGCTATTACCGGAGATAGTAGCAAAAAGATTCTACGAACGATGGGCAACTGCGACTGAGATAACTGAAAGATATGCCACGAAGTACTAACACCAATCTCATTTAGGGACCACCAGTGCTTCCGCCTGCCCGTAATTTAATTTTTCTTCCGGTTTGTGAGATTAGGCGATCCTTTTCCAGTTTTCTTAATAATCTTGATATCACCTCCCTGGATGTCCCCAAGTCCGCTGCTATGTCTTGATGAGAAACCTGAATAAATTCCGAATCGACGATTTTTGCTTTGCGTCTAATATAATCTAGTAGCCGGTCTTCCAAGCCATGGCAAATCACTTGCTTGGTCGTTTCGAGCAAATCATTGTAGCGACGTTGGTATTCATGCAAAATGATCTCACTAAAGGATGGATATTTTAGTAGCCATTCCCTCGCTTTCGCTACCGGAACAAGTAAAACTGTGGAGTCAACTTCAGCAATACCAGAAAAATTTACTTTCGTATCACCGAATAGGTGTGCAAAACTGATCACACAGGTCGCGCCAGGATGAATATAATATAGCAAAAAAGGCAAACCCTCATCTTCGCTCATTACTTTGATGACCCCCTCCATGACTATGGGAAGACTTTTTACATACTGGCCGTGCCTGATCAGGTAGTCACGGGCTTTTACCTGGATTACAGTTCCATGTAACACCATTTCCTCCAGCAATTCCTTGTGAAAACCAAGGAAGCATTGTGCGATCGTATCGTAATTATTCTCAGTCATATTATTAGGATAAGTCAGTAAAGCGGAGCGTTCAACTGCCGTTTGTTTTTGTCATTAATTTCAGGTGGTTTAACGTGTTTACAAGATTTACAAAATAAATATTACCTAATCATATATACTGTAACAAAAGTCACAAAAAGTAAAAGGGAAGAACCTTTTATTTGCTGAAAAAAAATAAAATGTCAGAAGCAATACAATTGATACCCGGCAATACGCTTATTACAGCTTCACCGGAAGAAGGCAGACAGTTGGCTGTTAAGATGTCAAGGCTCATTATTAAAGCTACCCAGCCTGACGCAACTGTAAGGGAGCGCTTAAGAGGCATTTATGCCGAAGACCCGATGATGTTAATCGCTATTGGTCAAACCGTAGCAGCAGAATTTGCTACTATCGCGGCAGCAAATGATTATTGGAAAGGCAAATAATTTGCGTAGCAGGCTTTCTGGGTGTTGTATAAATACCTCTTTCCCAACAATTAATTGTTCAACATAATTTTTGGCAGTAATTGACTGTAGGTTGTCATTTATGACCATTTTTTTAGCTTTACCTTTGGTTAATGGAAAGACGGTTGATTGTTATTGTTGTTCTGCCGGATTGCCTCTCTTTGGACGTTGTTGGGCCAGGGGAGGTGTTTTCCTCTGCGAACCATGTGTTTCTATCCGGTGGCGGTCACAAGGATGAAAAGCCCTATGAACTTGTTTTTGCCTCAGGTACCAGGGACCTCTCCCTGACGACCGGTAATGGATTATCCCTTTGCTTGTCCACATCAATATTTGATATCGACGAGAAAATAGATACACTGATTATTGGCGGATTTTCGCACCATCATCGTTGGAAACAGTTTCCGGAACTCAACCGTTGGCTAATGTATGCTGCACCGAATATCCGTAGAGTATGCTCAATTTGTGTAGGTGCGTTTGTATTAGCCGAGTCTGGATTGCTGAAAGGTAAAAAGGCAACCACCCATTGGCGGTCTTGTCAGGAACTGGGTCGATCTTACCCGGATATCACAGTGGACTCAGATCGCATCTATGTTCGGGATGGGAACCTGTATACTTCGGCTGGTGCCTCCACGGGAATAGATCTGGCATTAGCTCTTGTCGAAGAAGATCATGGAAGGGCACTCGCACTTGCAGTCGCCCAATTGCTCGTGTTATTTTTAAAACGCCCTGGCAATCAGTCCCAATACAGTGGTTTGCTTGAGCAACAATTTTGTAAACGTCAGCCGATCAGAGAAGTACAGGAATGGATAATAGGAAATATTAAGAAGAACCTGACTGTCGATAATATGGCGGAACACATTTCTATGAGTCCCCGCAACTTCGCGCGGGTCTTCCTCTTAGAAACGGGGCTCACCCCCGCTAAATATGTTGAGCGTTTGCGCGTGGAAACGTCAAAACGCTTTTTGGAAAGTACGAGTCTATCATTGGAAAAAGTGGCAGTTGAATGCGGTTTTGGAAGTATGGATACAATGCGAAAAATTTATGTAAGAACGATTGGATCGACGCCATCTGAATATCGTCAATTCTTTGGTATGCCAATTCTTTAACACCTAATAAAATACGTCCCAAATAAGAGAAGTTTACACCAAACTTCTTATCTTTGGTGAAGGCAAATCATTTGGGCCTTCGAAAATATCCTACAAAGACGATATGGCTATCGTCGCACGACATACGAGGTGAAGTTCTTAAACACCAGGTTCATTTAATGCTTGCCAACGCTGCCGATCCGGCTGTTTGTTCGTTTCGTTTCATTGATTAAACTATAAAATTATTAAAGCCTTTTAAAGGGCGATTGGTTTTACAGCCAGGGTTGGGTGCTTAGAATGGTTTCCAGCCATAATTACCTAAATGTCATACTATGCTTCCCTACCAAACCCTCATCATTGTAGAACAAAAAAATGGTATTCCGATTTACCGCCAGATCGCAAACCGCCTCATATCTCTTATTCAATCCGGAAAAATTCTTCCAGCTAGTTTTTTGCCGGGTACTAGAGAAATGGCGGGGATAATTAATGTACACCGGAATACAGTTATTGCAGCTTATAATGAACTCGTGTTACAGGGATGGGCAGAGGCGATCCCCAAAAAGGGTTACCGTATAATACCTGATCTGCCCATCATCAAACCCAGATCTTTCCATCCCGAGCCGAACTTTATCATTGCTCCGGAAGACGATGTGAGTGATTACTATGACGGTACAGTTGCACATTCCTATCAAGGTGCGGGTATAGGCGAATCAAAGATAATCGTTAATGACGGCTTTCCGGACATCGATCTTGCGCCTTATGAGGAAATCATGAAGGAGTATCGACGATTTGTTCAGGGCGGATCTTTAAAAAGATTGATGTCTATCCGCTACGACGGCGGAACTCCGTCTCTGCGATCATCTATATGTACCTTTCTCAATCAGTCGAGGGGACTAAACGTAGGACCAGACAGTGTACTAATTACGAGAGGGGCGCAGATGGCAATTTACCTCGCCATTAGTACCCTAATCAACCCGGGAGATCATATGGTCGTCAGCAATCCGAGCTATTTTATAGCAGACGAGATCTTTAGAAAAAAAGGTGCTGTACTTAACCGAGTTGGTGTAGACCAGGACGGTATAGATGTAGATCAACTGGAGGATATTTTAAAAGATAAGCCCATCAAGTTGCTTTATATTATTCCGCACCATCATCATCCCACTACCGTGACCATGTCGGCACCACGTAGAATTAAGCTTCTAAATCTGATAGAGAAATACCGGCTTTGGGTAATCGAGGATGATTATGACTACGACTTTCATTACCAGAATAGTCCTATATTACCATTGGCGAGTGCTGATCACGGTGGCCGTATCATTTATATCGGATCTTTTACCAAAATATTAGCACCGTCGTTTCGAATAGGTTACATGATCGGCGGCAAAAATATTATTCGTCAGGCCTCTGCGTATCGAAGGTTAATCGATCTCCGTGGCGATACCATCATGGAAGGCGCTCTCTCGGCTATGATAGATAACGGTGAACTAAACCGGCATATTAAACGCTGCAAGAAGATTTATGCAAGACGATGTGATCGTGCAGCGGAATTATTGAAAACTGAACTGGAAAATATAGTTGATTTTCAAAAGCCCCAGGGAGGCATGGCGATTTGGCTCAAATTCGGTCTGGATTACCCTTTGGGAAAGGTGATGAGCCGGGCGGCGCAGCAGGGCTTGCTGCTGGCTGGAAGTGCCTACTTCCAGGGGGAACATATGACAACTAATAGCGTACGCTTTGGCTTTGCTTCCCTAACAGATGATGAGCTCGCTGAAGCAGTCAGAATTTTAAAGCGGGCAACACGGGGTTAGGAAAGGAATGTAAAATGAATTTCGCCGGACAACTGACATAATAAAAGCGGGCAACTCCTGCCGCCCGCTCACGATTAATGCCTATTTATTTGCCGGCTGAATTTTTTCACTAACCGTTGTAAAGTGCGTTGCGGCAAAATAGGGATCGGCACCGACCGGTTTATCACTAAGAAAGTATTGCTTATTGATCGAACAGATCATCCTGAAAACTGTTCTGTCGTTCAAATGAAGATCTTTTATCAAGTAATACAGATTGGTAGATAAGGAATTGAAGTGTTCCCTCTGATGGGCGATGTCTACAACTTCACTGATATGTTTACTATCATAATCCATCTTGTTTTTGAAAACCAAATCTGCTTTTGTGAGCTTTGCTTCATCCAATGCGTGTACTTTTACATTTAGGACTTTTGCCAGTTGATTCGCTTTTTTAGCGTCGCCCTTAGCCAGCGCATCTTTTACATTATAATAACTGCTAATGGTCTGGTTTATGCCGATTTTCAAGTCCGTTTCTTGCGCAAAAACGTTAGATGTACTTGCTAATAATAGAACGGTTGCAAAAAAAATATTTTTCATTTTGATTTGATTTTGTTAGGGTCTTGAAACCTTTTGTCGTTAATAAATTTTGTGTCTGTTAATGTTTTCAAAAAAGCGAGCAGCCGAAGCTGCTCCGTATGGTCCAATCTAATGCCAAGTACACCATTCTTTTTAAGTAGCGGATCCAAGTTCGGACTGCTTACTACACCTGTATTATAATGCTCCAGGACCTCCTTAAGGCTGTTGAACCGTCCGTCATGCATGTATGGACCTGAAACTTCCACGTTACGAAGGGAAGGAACCCTGAACTTTCCAATATCGTCCGCCTGGTGGGTAATACTGTCCCGTCCAATATCATCAGGATGTTTATCGAGGCCGTTGCTGCGGTAAGACCGATCTGTGAAAAGGGGCTCCGTATGACATGCGCTGCATTTGGCTTTGAAAATAGCGTAGCCAGCTTGCTCATCGGTAGTAAAAACTACATTATTCTCATGCCTTATGTATTGGTCATATTTCGAATCAGCGGAGACGAGCATGCTGGTGAACTGTGCAAGGGCCCGAAAAACAGATTGTGAATTGATCGCATCACGATGGAACACCTGTTTAAATAACGCCGGGTACTTTTCAGACGCGTTTAACCTAACTACGATTTCCTGGAGGTTACTGGCCATTTCGCACTCATTTGTCATGGCAGTAATTGGCGATAACTCAATATGATGAATTCCGCCATCCCACATGAATTCCTTTTGCCAGGCGAGGTTGAACAACGCCGGCGTATTTCGTGTGCCAAGACATTCGTCTACGCCATGGCTAACGGCGTGATCTAACTGTGCAAAAGCAGCGAAGGATTGATGGCAGTTTGCGCACGATATGCTCTTGTCCCTGGATATCAGAGGATCATAAAAAAGCATCCGTCCAAGTCGGAAACCAGCATCGCTCACCCGGTTGCCCTTAAAATCATAGACGGGCTTTGGGAAATTTGCGGGAACCTTAAAAATCGTCGTATCACTTTGCCGTGTGTATACTGGTAGACTGCTTTCAAATCCGGAGCCGGCCGCACCCAGTATGGCCAGGCAAATTAAAAAAATGACCCTCCGTTTCATCACCTTTGCGTTTCTTCCCAGGCGGTGAATAAACTGGTCGCGTAATTATCTGCTATTAAGACAGCATTTGGGCCGCCCATGGTAAAGCTCAGTCTTGAAAAATCTACTTGATTCTTGCCGGAAAACAGCGCATCGATGTGAGTGATAATCACCGCCTTTGCAGTTTGGCCAGCACCGATAATTAGCTCCTTTTTTAAAGGGATCGTTTGAACCCGGATGGTATTTTGCGGCTTCACTCCGCCCACGTGAAAGGTCAGGCGATGGAGTTTGGCATTAGACTGGGGCGATATGCCTTCCAGCTTAAGAAATATGTATCCACTGTTCCAGGTCCAGAACATTCCCTGCGCCGGATCTAGGCAACCTTCCTGCGCACCAGCAAAATTACGGGCGCTATCCACTCCAATCATCAGTGATATTGCTGAATATTTTCCTGGCGGCACATGCGTTAGTACAGGATCAAAGGTGGTAGAATCCGCCGCATTAATCAGGAAATAAGCGGGAGGTAAGGTTATCTTTTTTCCCTGGTCATCGAAAAGGACAATATTACTAATATAGTATTTAAAGGTATTGATTGTAAACTTATCGCCATGTGAATTATGATAATTTACAGCGGTATCATTAAGACGTAAGGGTTGACCGTTAACTACATTTTTAAAATGAAGTATCAGCTTTCCAGAATCAGCAGGCAAGGTTTGTGACCATGCCTTGGAAATTATACTTATAGAGAACAGGCTGATGAGAGCCCAATATTTCGATTTCATATTTGGATTTTAATACGTGAAGTTTACTTACCAAAGAAAATTTTCACGGTAAGTATTATTATTTAACGAAGATAGTCAGGCGTTAAGCGCCGATTATCGGTGGGGGGGGATGAAAAATTAAGAGGGCAATGTTAACAGGACTTCCGCTCCAAGAGCGCGGGAAATCTATTAAGCTTACAGTAGTAAAAAATGTAATTGATTGATGAATAGGAAATAGTGCTTCCTGAAACTTTTCCTGTTGTCCGGTTCGCTGTTGTTTTTCTTTGTCCTCTGCTTGTCGCAGCTTTTTCATCAGAAAACAATGTCCGTTGCAATGCAACCAGGGCTTATTTTTATTTACGCAATAGACGGCTGTAATATAGGACTTGTTAAGTTGGTAGCTGACATACACCATATAACGGGCAGCATAGCTGCTCAATATAACAACCATTAGAAACCAACAAAAAAACGTTTTTAAAACATACATCCAAGCTTAACCTCCTTCGCCTTCATGCCGATTTCTATCTGTTATCATTTGTTAAAAGGTACTGTCAATTCTCAATGAAGATCTTGTTAAAAACATAGATTCTTTATGACCTATATGTGCCAGACAAATTTAAGGGCAATGGTGCTATATTTGGGGTACCAGTTGTGAATTATAAAATAGTCCAGCTGATGTTAAACTGTGATTGATTGAGACTTCATGCAGATAAGGATCGTTTCTAAAGTTCATTTAACCCACAAAACAAAAGCCTTCACTGCTGGCTGCAGTTGAAGGCTTTGTTAGCAAAACTAAACTAAAACTAAAGTTTTTAAGTATCACTTATATAGAGCGGAGTATAAAGATATTGGCTGTCGCTATTGTCTTTTACTGCATCTGTTACCTGAACGATTATAACACTCTTCTTTTACGCTCAGGACGGTCATCACGTGATTTGCCAGAGAAATCGCGGAAACCGCCACTACGGCCGCCACCTGAATTTCTGTCGCCACCACGATAGCCGCCACCACTATCACGACGTTTATAACCACTCCCGCCCTCGCGACGCTCGCCACCGCGACTACTGCTTTCGCGGCGATCGCTGGTGCCTTCGCCAGATACCTCTATTCGTACCGGACGACTATTAAATTCGGCACCCGCAAAGCTTGCAGATACTTTTTCAACGTCTTCGTTTGGTACTTCAAAGAAAGAGAAAACACCCTTAACATCTATTTTACCAACAGTTCGGCCACTGATTTCTGATTGATTACAGATGTAACCTAACAGATCGCCACGGTTAAATCCATCAACCGAACCAAGATTTATAAATAAACGGGTGAAAGCAGATGGGCCGCTTGATGCGCCGCGCTCATCCCTGTCTCGTGATCGTCCTTCTTCAACGTTTGCGTTAAGATCGGGCGCATTTTCATAATAATCAAGGAAACGGTTAAATTCAATTGATGCAAAGCGTGTTATAAAATCTTCTTTGCTCATGTCTTTAAATTCATCCATAATTCGTGGCAGGTATTGCACAATTTGCTCTTTGTTAACCTGTACGTTATGTACTTTATGAACGATAGAAAATAATTGCTTTTCGCAAACATCAAACCCGGTAGGGATTTCAGCTTTTACAAACTTTTTACCAATGATGCGTTCTATCTGGCGAATTTTACCAAGCTCTTTACTATTAATAATAGCAATAGATACACCTGTTTTACCAGCACGAGCTGTACGGCCACTGCGGTGGGTGTAGCTTTCTATCTCATCAGGCAAGCTAAAGTTAATAACGTGTGTGATATCATTAACGTCGATACCACGTGCGGCAACATCCGTAGCGATTAATAATTGCAGGCTGCGCTCGCGGTAACGTTTCATTACCTTATCACGTTGTTGCTGTGAAAGATCTCCGTGTAAAGCGTCGGCATTGTAACCGTCTTTTATAAGAGATTCGGCAATTTCTTGGGTTTCAATTTTGGTACGGCAAAATACAATTCCGAAGATCTCGGGATTGTTATCAACAATACGTTTAAACGCGGCGTACTTATCGCGGGCACGTACTACATAGTATTCGTGCTCAATATTTTCTGCAGCGATGTTTTTGGTGCCCATGGTAAGTTCAAACGGGTTATCCATGTACTTTTTCGCTATTCGGCGAACTTCAGCGGGCATGGTAGCCGAGAATAACCAGGTTTTTTTCTCATCAGGTGTTGTAGAGAGGATATTGTCAATGTCTTCCTGGAAGCCCATGTTGAGCATCTCATCAGCTTCATCCAATACCACAAACTTAACCTGCGAAAAATTGATCGCCTTACGGTTGATAATGTCTAGCATACGGCCTGGTGTAGCAACAACGATTTGTACACCACGTTTTATTTGGCGTAATTGATCCTGGATGCTTGCACCGCCGTAAACGGCAACAACATTAACGTTGTTCATGTGCTTGGCGTAGTTCTTAATGTCGTTCGTGATTTGTAAACAAAGTTCACGTGTTGGGCATAAAACAAGCGCCTGCGGATGATTTTCTTCGAAATCGAGCAGTTCTAATAGCGGCATTCCAAAAGCAGCTGTTTTACCGGTCCCTGTTTGGGCTAATCCGACAAAATCGTTGCTGCCTCTTAGCAATACCGGAATCGACTGTTCCTGGATTGGAGTAGGATTTTCAAATCCTAACTCAGAGATGGCATTAACAATATCATGACGGATTCCCAGATTGATAAATGGGTTCATGAATTATAAATAACGTATTTGACTACATCGTCAAATCGGGTGCAAAGATCAATTAATAAAATCGTGTCTTCCAGTACCAGATTGAGGTTTAAACATAGTCCAGAAGATGCCAGTTTAGTTGCGACGAGAAATTATAATTATCGGCTCTTTTGTAATGTTACATTGCTAACTGCAGCTAGCTTAATTATTTAACCTACTTGAATTTAAACACGCCTCCCATATTATTATTATCATAAGCACTAACGTTCATATCGGTAATGACCCCGGTTTCAAGGCTGTAAACCCAACCATGTACTCCTAACTCCTGGCCGTTTTTCCATGCGTTTTGTACAATGGATGTTTTGCACAGATTATAAACGTTTTCAATAACATTGTATTCCACCAGCTTATTAGCACGCTCTTTTTCATTTGTAATCGTGTCAAGTTGATTTGCGTATAAACGATAAACATCCTTAATATGGCATAGCCAGTTGTCTATTAGTCCAAACTGCTGGTTACTCATAGCAGCAATAATACCACCGCATCCATAGTGCCCTGTAACAATTACGTGTTTCACGTTTAAGACATTTACCGAGTAATCTAATACCGATAACATATTCATATCCGAATGTATCACCATATTTGCAATGTTGCGGTGTACAAATATTTCGCCGGGTTGGGTGTTGGTTATTTGGTTGGCAGGGACACGGCTATCGGCACAGCCAATCCATAAAATTGGTGGCTTCTGTCCGTTGGCGAGTTTGCTAAAAAAGTCAGGATCTCCGTCAATAGCCTTTTCAATAAACTTTTTATTACCTGCTAATAATGACTCGTAAGTAATATGGCTGGTATCATGTATCAGTTCTTGTTTTTTTGCGCACATAGATGCTATAATTATTTATAAATAATATTTACGCGTAACTAACACGAAAATGGTGCAAAACTATGATTGAAGTACCATAATACAAAATAGTAAATGATATTACCGGAATTTTTAGAACATTAAAAAGTTTGTTCATAGGGTAATCCGTACAATTATTTTCGGTTTATGTTTAAGAGGCAATTCAAGCGATATTGAACCGTTTTGAGCGTTAGTCTAAGTTGTAGCAGCCGCATGCTTTATTTTCGGTCGAAGCATACGTGAATTGAATCTCACCGCCGACGAAAGTTTCATATTTTAGCAAGCCAGGCTCTATGCATAGGCAAACGCGGGGCGTTTGCTAGAACTCATTCTTACCGTTTAGTAAGAATGAATTTCCTTGTTACAATAGACTTCTTCGATGGGAGGCAAGTTTGAAACACTGGTCTCTCTAAATCATTACAATGGTCGAATCACAGTCGAATCAGCAGTTGTCATACTAATTGGGGTAATGTAATGTCTTTGAAAATAGTGGTTCTTATACCGACCCGTTCATCGTTTGCTGCGAAAGGTTGTATCCTAAGCAGTTTAATAACTGCGGCCTGCACTTCATCAACTATACTCCAGTCTTTTTCCAAATAAATGTCCGTCGTTTTTCGTCCCTGATCTACATGGTTAAGCGCCAGCGCTACGTCGTCTTTGGACTTACGGCATTTATTACGGGCTAAGTTCCCAAAAGAATGCCGTGCCCAATAAAAGGTGACTTCAGATAAGCCGGTTAAACCACAAATAACTTTCATGCCTTTGCTTAGTGCTTTATTGAAGTTCGTTATCGTAGCATAACGTTTTGAGAGTTTACCATTATATTTTAAAATTAAAGGCATGGCTTCAGCTGGAATGTTGATACTTATGAACGCATTATCTTTTCTCTTCCCTTTAGTTTTAGATCTGTTGTATTCCAGCCTACCATCATTAATTGTGTAGCTTCCTTGATAAATATCTACCGCATTAATTCCACAAATGTAGAACGATAGCATAAACATGTCTCGCGCGAGTTCTGCACGGCTGCTTTCCTCTGGGCGACAATCTCTGATTTTAATAATTTGTTCAACATCAATATTCCTTTTTTTGGTTTCGGCCTTATCTACCGACCTGAATTCCAAAAAAGGATTATACGAAATTGGGGTATAACCTAATGCGGGTTTATTATAATAATGGATGGCGGCGCTAAAGAACCCGCTAAAATCCCTTAAGTAATTCGATATGCTATTGTTGGCAGCGCCTTTAGCTTGATATTCATATGACCTCCCAAATTGGTTTTTTCGAATTACCGTCCTTGTCGAGCTTAGAAAACGAACGAAGGCCTTTATGACGGGAACAGATATATCAGAAATCTGAAATCGGTCACTTTCAAAAAAATCAACCAAGTGATTTCGGAGCGTGTTATAATTCGCAGCACTCTTTAGCTGGCCGTTTGCCTTTAATTGGTCAACATGAATTTGGCAAAATCCAAGAAAGTTAATTCCATCCTCTTTTTTTTGAAGATAATCTTTTAACGAATGTGCATCTAATAAATCAAGGCGTGGACCGAGATCACTAATTGCCTTTCTGTAATTGTCCAATGTCCTGTTAAGTATTGAAAGCAAAAACGTGTCTTTAATCTGCAAATCTTTCTTTAGTTGTTTGTCAGTGACATAGTGCTCGGTATCCATATAGGATCGAACGGAGTTGTGATAGATGTAAATTTTAACATTGTAAGTACCATCTGCTTTTTTGTGGTGCTTAAAAACCTTAGCGCTTAAAGTGGCCATAACTCAATAATTTTAACCACGAAAATTCTGTCGCACATTTGTGGCAGTAATTCGTGAAATTCAACAAAAATTGATGCGAAATTGAAATATTGAAGTAATTGCCTCTGATCGTTCAGACGGAGAAATTTTCATTTACTAAAATGAAAATATGCTTTAATTGCATCAAAAAGGCTATTTTTTAGAAATAAAAGCCCCCACAGACGTGTGGGGGCTTTGCTCCTGAGCCTGGACTCGAACCAGGGACCCTCTGATTAACAGTCAATTATAAGCATTTATCAATTGTTTGCAACTTATTGTTATGTATTGATTATCAGCTATTTATGTAAATATATCGTATTGATATTTTGCATTTTTTTGCGATTTGTTGCCTGTTTTTCTGCAAATTTTCTGCAAATAATTGAATGATTATACTTATATTTGTAATAAGCAAATGATTAAACATCAGCTACTTATGTAGGAATACAAGTTTTGGCCGATTGTTTTATTCTGCAAATTTATTCATTTTAATCGTATTTATTATGAAAGCTGAAGTTTCTCTTTACCTCGACACCAGGCGGGCATTAAAAAATGGCACATACCCATTAAAATTACACGTTTACTTTACTGCCAAAATGGAGCGGTGGTACGGCACAGATTACAAATTGAGCAAAGAACAGTTTGAACAGTCCTATCTCGCTGCGAAGCCAAGAGGGGAAAACAAAGACCTCAAAATTGAACTGGATGCCGTTATACAAAAAGCCGCTGACCTGGCTAAAGATTTGGGCGATAGCTTCACTTTTGAAAAATTTGAACGTAAGATGTTCCGTACTAAAGCCAGTGCTAATAATGTGATCGAGCATTTCGCAAACTATGTAAAGGCACTGGACAAAAACGAGCAGATCGGAACAGCGTCGAGTTACGATTGCAGCATTAAATCTATTACAGCTTATTTAAGTGAGGGTAAAAAAAGTCCGGTTACGCATATTCCCTTTACCGCCCTTTCAGCGGACGTTTTAAATAAATACGAACAATGGATGGTTGCCAAAAATAATTCCAAAACCACCGTTGGTATTTATATGCGGAATTTAAGGGCGATCTTTAATAAGGCGATTGCTGCCGGTGATATTTCGCCCGAACTTTATCCCTTTAAAACCTATAAAATCCCTAACGGCAAAAATGTAAAAAAAGCACTGGAAACTCCCGATCTTAACGCCCTGTACCGTGCAGATGTTTCTACAGACAGCTTTATGGAAAAAGCCAGGGACTTTTGGTTTTTCAGTTACCAGTGCAACGGCATGAATTTCAGGGATATTGCTGAATTAAAGTTTAAAGATATTCATGATACTTACTTTTCATTTTTAAGGCATAAAACCAAAAATACTACAAAGGAAGATCCAGCGCCCATTGTCGTCCCTCTGACCAGCCATATCAAAGCGTTTATTAAAAAGTACGCTAACGAAAAAGGCAAGCCCAACGACTATGTATTTCCCATATTTCAAACAAGCATGTCAGCCAAAGATCGGCACAAGGTCAACCAAAATTTTATCCGCTTCGTTAACCAGCACATGCAAAAACTGGTCGATCAGTTAGGTTTATCATTTAAGTTAGGCACGATGGTCGCCCGCCACTCGTTTACCACACAGGCCACCCGTACAATGGGGCTGGAATTTGCACAGGAAGCTTTAGGGCATACCACCATGAACACCACACAAAATTACTGGAAAGGCTTTGAAAAGGATGCAAAGAAAAGCATGGCGGAAAAGCTCATGGAGTTTACAACAGCAGATCAGGAAGCCGTCTGAACGGCCTCCTGATCTGTCCCAAACATCATTGCTTATACCTATTTGTACTTTAGCCACGATCTGATGCTGCTAAGCGGTATGATTTTGTAAGGCGGCTTTCACCTCATTCTTAAAATCATCACCTGGCCTAAAGGCCGGAATATAACTTTCGGGTATTTGAATAGCGGTGTTTTGGGTGATATTCCGGCCAACTTTCGCCGCCCTCTTTTTCACCAGGAAAGTACCAAAACCACGGACAAACACATTGTCTCCCTTTTCGAGGGACGCTATAACAACTTTAAAAAAGCCCGCTACGATGGCTTCGGTTGGTTCCTTGTCTATTCCTGTTTTCGCGGCTATCGCTGCGATTACATCTGCTCTGATCATATTGTAATTATTGTACCGGTATAATTTAAACGGCCGCGAACGCCAAATATAAGCGGAAACGGCTTTACCGCCAAACCAAAGCCGCCGGAACGGTTATGGAAGCGGACATTCCCGCGCTGCAAGTCAATAACGCACACCTACCCATTTTCACCGCTTAAGCAACTAAAAGCGCGGAGCCGGGTGAAATGTCAAGGGCAGGCGGGCAAAAAAAAACAAAACAACAACCGCCTGTTTATGTACCCTTTACGTTTCATCCCGGCGGTGGCTATCTTTGCGTCTGGTGGTGTAATTGGGTTGTTTCTTTTCACCAGCGACGGAAAAAGCAAATCAGCCGGAAGCATCGCGGATGGCTGTTTTGCTGTGCGGGTGAGGCGGGCGGTGGAATGGAACCCGGCGCATCGCGCGTGGTGCAATGCAGCCGCTGGCCGCAACCGATGGCCTTCTGTCTTAAAAAATCACTTACTTTCTGAGCGGG
>NZ_FNAI01000018.1 GCF_900101875.1 Mucilaginibacter pineti | reverse complement strand
GCGTATTTAGTTCAAGTTTTTTCATCCATGTGAAAATGCGGCTGCCATGCCTTTTACAAATGCAAAATACAAATAGCCAATAATACTGATCAGGACAAACACGCCGAGCAAAATTCGGCTCAACTTATCGCGGTAAGTAAGCACATAGCCTAATGTTAAAACAGAAAGGACCGGGAATACCCAAACCAGGGTTGAAAGCGCATCATCGCTATCTGCTTCTGTACAAGTGCTATATATGATCAGAGTGAAAAATATGCCGGCGGTTAACGCAGCCGTTATGGTTGGCTGATGGCCTGTCTCTGCGCTGCTTCCTGTCTCCATCATAGTTAACGGATCAAAGTCAAAGGTTGACCGGCGCTTTTGCGGTAAAAATACAGTGGCAGCAGGTATTCACTCTTATCTTTTGGGTCATAGATGCGCAAGGCCGATTGCCTGTTGGGTGTCAATAAAGTGACCAGTTTCCCGTCGCCGAAGACGTATAGCTTAGAGTTGGCTGTATCCAGGGTGAAGTGCGCGCCTGGTTTTGATAAATAATCTGTAAATTCTTTCCAGTCTTCAGCGGTGCTGCTATCATCAGAATAAGTGGCAATGTCCGCTTCTTTTACTTTGAGTGCGAAATACTTTTTCAATTGTGTGAAATTTTTGGCTTTGATCACTCGTAAAATATCTTGGTAAGCATGCAGTAATTCCGAGTGGACCGAGGGGGCGCCCTGCAGATCTGCTCCATGCTGCCAGCCTTCTACCTGGTAAGGCACCGCAGCGTTAAATTGTTGTATTTCCTGCAACTGAGATTGCTTAGGCTGAGTAGCTGAGAGCGTTTTAAACGTAGCCACATCCGTGCTGTTGGAGATATCATCAGCATCACTTTTTATGATTTTGATATCCAAAGAACTTTTAATGTGTAAAGATGTCTGCCCGTTGAGCGGAAGCAGCACGTATTTTATTTTTTGAGAACCGCTGTGAAGGATCAGGTGGTTGATGGGCATCTCACTATTTATAGCACCGCCGTCTGTATGGGTAAAAACCGGCACATCGTTGATACAGATCAGGAAATTACAATTTTGGGAAGCGTACCTGACCGTATAATAAGGCTTAATCGCTGCTGTTTTATTGCTTTTATCGCTGATCATCGTCGCTTGAACCGGGGCGGTGGTGGCTTGTTGCAGGCTGCCCAGATTCTGATGATCGCCTTTACAGCCGTAAATAGCTATTATAAAAACAAAGAATATCATTAGCGGAAGACGGTTGGCAGTTATCATTTGCTGACTTTTTTTGTTCATGATCAGGTTAAACTATACGAGCAAATAACGCCATTACGACAGGAATGTTTGACGTCCGATCGTTGGCCGATCGATTGGAACCTTTATTTAGCTGCCCGAAGGAACGGTCCGATAACGATATCATCTGTCGTATGAATCTCCAGGCAAAGGCTGCCGTGCAGCAGCAGAAGCAAGCCAGTCAATGTAAACGTTTTCCCTAAAGGGTCTTTCACCAACTTATCTGTTTCAGCATACTAGTGATACACCATGATCGCTTTATCTCTTGCCCGGCCATTGATCACCGCAGTTAATAGTGGCTCACCGTGCCGGTCGGATAGTTTTACCAATAGCGGATCAGCAACTAGGCGGATATCTGCCGCCGTACCGGAAACGGTTACATACCGACCGATATGACTTAAAAGCTCAGCTTTTGCTGCGTAGCCCAGATCAAGAGGCGTAACCAGGCCCTTTCCCGGCGCTAAATTATAGCGGTATAACGGGATCAAACGATTAGCATAGGACACCTTAACATTACTGATGTCAGAGATCAGCCAATCTTCTTTTTGATATCGCAGTTTTGCCGATTGCCGGATCTCCGTATGGTCAGCCAGACTGACCAGGTAAAAAACCCGTGCGCTATCGCCGGTTACATGTTCCGCTATCTGGCTGAACTGCCATTTTCTTCCTTTAAAGATAGCCTGATGATCCTGCTCAATGATGTCGATCCCGCGGGCAACTTCGGGTCCGGCAGTACGTTTGGCCCGCTAAAATTACCATCGTGAATGTCATTAAGAAACTGTTTGGTAATCGCTGCAGGACCTTTGCGGCACGAACTTAATATCAGGAAGCTCACGCAGCCGGTCATACAAATAAAAGTTCTCCTCATTCTTATAAATCTTAAAAATTGCCTTAATCGTCCTGCTCAGCCTTCAGTTCAATTGCGGTGAAGGCTGATAGCCCACCGGAATTGGATCCGGCAAATTCAGGCATTGTTCTCAGAGATCCTGGCCATCTGTTTGATCCGTTCGTCCAATTCGAGAACCGCCTTCTCCAACATCTCGAGATCTTCTCTTTCTGCCTGGTAGGCTCCCTCTTTGATCACGTTCATCACGCCCATGATAGAGGCTACCGGTCGCCGGAGTTCGTGGGACTGGATCCAGGCAATTTCTTCCAGCGAACGATTTTGAGCCAACACCTTCTCTTCCTGTTGTACCAATTGGGTAACATCAGTGGCGTTATAGGATACGCCAATGATCTCGCCATCTTGATTGCGTGCCGGATCGAAAGAAAAGTACCACCAAATGGCCCGGCCGGGGTATTCCAGCTTGCGTTTTAGCTTAACCGGCTGGCCTAAAAATGCCAGCTTGTAATTCTTGATAAATTCTTTTACATAGCCTCCATTAATATAATCAGTTACTTTCATACCGGTGGCGATCCTTACGCCGAATATCGTTTGTACAAAGTCAGCCAGCGCTTTATTAAAGGCCAGTGCTTCAAGTTCTCTCCCGATCAATAGGTGGCAGGAACTTTCGCTCTCAAAAAAAGAACGCAACTTGATTTCTGATTCTCTGGCGGCAACGTATTGCTGTTTAAGGATCTGCAAACTGGTATCAAATTCCAACAACTGGATCACTTGCTTAGCCAAAGCTCTGAGCATTTGCTGCTGGGTAGGTGACAACGCTCGCGGTTGCTGGTCGATCACACAAAGACTGCCGAGGTGCTGCCCGTCTCCTGTGGTCAGCGGCGCGCCGGCATAAAAACGGATCTTAGGACCGCCGGTTACCAGGGGATTGAATGCGAAGCGCTCATCTTCCCGGGCGTCAGCAACGACCATCACGTCCTGCTGTTTGATGACATGGCTGCAAAAAGCCTCTTTCCTTGAAGTCTTATCCGGATCAAAGCCCACCTTGAATTTGATGTGCTGCGTATCCTGATCGATCAGCGTGATCAGGGCTGTGGGGGTGCCGCAGATCTGCGCCGCCAGTTCCACGATCTCCTGCAATTCTTTTTCTTTACTGATCTCCAGTTTCAAAAACCGGTTGACCGCAGCCAGCCGTTCGAGTTCTTTTAGGGGCATATGCGTAAAATAAATTAGGTCTATACGTTTACGCAATATTGTCCTCTTCGGTTTTCAACAGGTTCAGCACCTGTCTCACTTCCTCCTGCGTGCGGGTTAATAATGCGGATATCATATGGTGGTCAACTGCTTTCATTTGTTCCCAGGCCCTGGCCAGTTGGGCCAGTCTTGGCAGACCTACTGAGGCAGCCGTACCGTACAATTTATGCCCGGTGGCATTTAATGCGGCCAAGTCACTACATGCTGCCTGCTTTTCTAAAAGTCCCACCGCATCCTCCAGCTCTGACCTGGTCAGCTGACGAATCGCTATTAAGAGTTCAGGATCCCCATCTGTGTAGCTTTTTAGCGTATCGCCATCCATATGATGCAGTTGATCGGTCATTCCCGGGTCGGACGATAATTGTTCATCCCCCGTAAGCCATTTATCAAGCACGGCAGCGATCATTTCTTCCACCACAGGTTTGACCACGAAATCATCCATTCCCGCTTCAAGGCACCTTTCACGCTCGCTCCGTACATTACCGGCGGTCAGCGCGATGATCGGTACCCGCCCCTGTTTTTCAAGCGCCCGGATCTGCTGCGTGGCCTCGTAACCGTTCAGTTCCGGCATTTGCACATCCATGAAGATCAGGTCGGGTAATTGCTGGCGACATAGGTTTACAGCGGCGGTTCCATTGACCGCTTCCAGCAACGTAGCGTTGGGCGCGATGCGTTTAAGGATGGTGCGCGCCAGGAGCATATTAACCATATTGTCTTCCGCGATCAGGATAGACCAGTTGCGGTTAGTGCTTTCCGGAGCTTGCTGAGCCGGTATCGCAACCGGGTTTTTTTTATGAAGCCTGGAAAGGCTGTTATACAGGTCCTGCAGCTTGATCGGTTTGACCAGCCGCTGCCGTACCTGAAGTTCCTCGCAGGTCCGGATCACCTTTTCATCGTCAGAGGAACTGTAAAGCAGCATGACCGGTTGCAGCCCTCCGGTCGTAAAGTTCTCGCGGATTTTCCGGATTGTTTCCAAACCATCCATATAGGGCATGTGATAATCCATCAGGATCACATCGAATTGCGCGCCCCCGGCAAGCAGTTGCAGGGCATCGAGACCATTGGCCGCCTGTACGCTGGCGATACCTTTCAGCCCAAGCATTTCCTGCAGGATCAACCGGTTATTCGCATTATCGTCAACGATCAGTGTCCGCCTGATCGCTTCCAGGTTCTCCCATTCCTCCGGTTCCCCGGTTTCGGCCTTTAGACGCAGGTCAAAGAAGAACCTGCTGCCCTGGCCCGGTGTGCTATCCAGCTCCAGGCGGCTCCCCATTAGCCCGAGCAGGCGGTTAGAGATCGCCAGCCCTAAACCCGTCCCACCATATTTCTTGGTCGTGGAACCATCTTCCTGCGCGAAGGCGTCAAATATCTTGTGCTGTTTTTCCGGTTTGATCCCTATCCCGGTGTCCCGGACACTAAAGCGGAACAGGGCGTTTTCAGATCCTGGGGTCAGGTTCTCCACTTTTAGCTCGATCTCGCCATGTTCCGTGAATTTCGAGGCGTTGCTGAGCAGGTTCACCAGCACCTGCTGCAAGCGTACCGTATCCGTCCAGATGAAACGCGGCAGTTCAGGGGAAAGATTCAGCAGCATTTCCAAACCCTTGGTCTGGACCTGGTAGCTGATAATGTCCGTCGCCTGTGCGGCCAGTTCATAGAGATCGCATTTTTCGATCTCCAGCTCCAGTTTCCCCGCCTCGATCTTGGAAAAGTCCAGGATGTCATTGATAATGCTCAGGAGCGCGCCGGCCGACTGGTTTACGATCGTCAGGTATTGCTGCTGGATCTCGCTGAGCTGTGTCTTAAGGACCAGATCGGTAAACCCGATCACCCCGTTAAGCGGGGTGCGGATCTCATGGCTCATGTTGGCCAAAAACTCCGACTTGGCAATACTCGCCTGTTCAGCCTCCTTACGTGCGCTTTCCAACTCTTCCTGCTGTCGGATTGCCAGCGAGATATCGCGGCCAATGGCAAACAGGTTCCGCGTCCCTTCCTCCGGCGCAACTGTCCATTGCAGGGTAAAATAACCACCATCCCTGGACAGCAGGCGAATAACAAAATTGACGGTGGGTTGGCCCCCAGCAAGGCTTTCCAATTCACGGCGGGTGACCTCCCGGTAATCGGGATGGATCAGTTCCAGGAAGGGTGTGGTTAACAGCTCGCTTTTATTCCAGCCCAGCAATTGCTGGAAAGCCGGATTGACCCGCCGGAAATAACCATCGCCGCCGGCGATACAGATCAGGTCGCCCGAAAGATTGAACAACTTCTCCAGGTTGCGCAGCTCTTCTTTTTGCCGGCGTTCCCGGATCAGTTGCATGACCTCATCAGCCAGCAATTCCAGCGCTCTGGCCTGCTTTGGCGTCAATTTGTTAGGCTTGTAATCGATCACGCAGATCGTCCCGAGGGCATAGCCTTCCGTACTGACAAGCGGGTAACCCGCGTAGAAGCGCAGTTTCGGACCGGCGGAAACCAGGTCGTACTGCTTAAAGCGCTCATCCTTGCTGGCATCCGGGACCTCCATAAGCGCTTTCTCCATGATCGTATACTGGCAAAAGGCCAACGTGCGGGGAATCTCGCTGCCCTCCAAACCGATCCGGGATTTGAACCATTGCCGGTCCTTTTCGATCAGGGATACCAAAGATATAGGCATATCGCAAATAAGCGTGGCCAGCTGGGTAATGCGATCGAATTCATTTTCTGCCAAAGAATCAAGGATCTCATAGTCATGTAAGGCTTTCAGCCGTTCTGCTTCATTTGCTGGCACAGGAAATACGCTCATAATCAGGCATGTCAATAATTAGATCCTAACAATAGCATTGCTGTTATGTTTTGTCAGAAAGAAAATGAACGGACTGCACGAAGCGCAGTAAGAGCTTGTTCGCTATACACCCCACAAGCATTCAATGAGAATGACGTTGGTTGACCCTTCCAAACCTTTAAGATATATTCCTATTGAGAGTAAAGATTTGGCTTTTAAATTTATACAGATCACAATTGCTTTTTATATTTGATCAAACCTGAACTTATGAGCCTTAGTTTGTACCTGGATCAACACTATTCATTTGAAATTTCCTTTTACGAGGATGAATACCAACCTGGTGTATTATGCCTGATCCTTACTCCTGATCAACATTATATGCTCTTGCAAAAAGAGCTGGTTTCCGGGCACTGGCGACAGGTCGCCGGCGGCAACTTTCATCCTGCATTTCAGCAAGCGATCCTGGAAAGTTCCCGGAATCTGATCAACTGCATGTTAGCAGTCCGACCTTTACAAAAAGCGGCAGATCTTGATCCTTGTTTTAGGATTTAGTTAGGATTGAATTTGAAAGATAGCTTTGTATTCGTCGATGCTTAGCTAATCCATTCTGACAATGGAAAACTGCTTGGCCTATATGCTATTGGTAACAGCTTGCCTGCCGTACTAACGTTTGCAGTATATCGCCAGCGATGCTTTTGCTAAGGTGTGTTTACTAAGCATAAAGCCAGTAAGTGCCGCAGTCGACGTGGCATTAGTGCCCAACTTTTCCGTATCCAGTGCATAGACCGTGATCAGGTACCGGTGAGGAGCATCTCCCGTAGGCGGACAAGGTCCCTGGTATCCCGGCGATCCCGTGTCGTTCTGACTTTGCAGGCTCCCGGCGGGTGCCTGATCTGTCTTAGCGTCGCCTTGACCGGCTTTTAACTCCAGCACCTGTGATGGAATATCTACGATCACCCAGTGCCAGAAGCCACTTCCTGTCGGCGCGTCCGCGTCATACATGGTAACCGCAAAACTTCTGGTACCTGTCGGGGCACCGTTCCAACTAAGCTGCGGTGAATGATTAGAGTCATTACAGCCAAAATTTCCAGCCAAAAACTCATTGGTGAACTGACCGCCCAGGCTGTTGCTTTTCAGCGTAAAAGTTTGTGCATAACCTGTTGCGCGTAAACATCCGTATCACCTGTAGTGACCCTTATATTGATCGTTAAGTATAAGGATGAAGCCGCGCATACGGTTAAAGGCTTACATGAAGGTATCAATCGGAATCCTTATTCTATGATGTACAGGACGTGCTTAGCGGCAAAAAGAAAGTCGAAAAGACTATGGTTCATTCGCCGGAGATGTTACCGTTACGTGGCTTTATCAAATGCTCAAGGTGCAGCCGCATCTTGTGTGGCAGCGCATCAAAAGGGCGTAGCGGTTATTATTACAATTATCACTGCTCATCCGACTGTCGACGCGGGTTCAAGGCCGAAGATGTGAATAAAGTATTTAATGAGGCTGTAAAGGAATTTACCATACAGGAAGATTTTGCTGAACTATTCGCCCAGGTTATTACCGATACCTATAAGAGCCAGAACACTACGCAGGTGATTTCCCGTTCTGAATTGCTCAAGGAGATCAATGATTTAAACAGTCGTATCGCCAAAGCGCGGGAGCTTCTTTTAAACGGAGACATAGATGATGCGGATTATAAAACTATCAAATCCGAGAACGAGTATAAAATAAACGTTTTGGAAGCTAAGCTGGCAGAGGCAGCAGCGACCAAATCAAAGGCCGATAACATTGGACCTATACTGCGGAGAGCGATTAGAAAATTAACCCAGCTTGATTGATTTACTCAAAATCAACAAGTTCAGAAGAAAGAGAATTGATCGTTCGATGTACCCCCAAAAATTCACTTCGAAGAATTACAACATCGAACGGCTTTTACGGGCGAATTATATTCCTATATCTACCTGGTTAGCAGTGAAATAAGAGGTAAAAACGAAGGGCAAGCGACCGATTTTTCGTGCTTGTCCATTCTGGCTCCCCAGACCGGGCTCGAACCCGTTAGATAATTACACCCAAAACTCTCATACTTTCAGTCAAGCGCGGTTCGAGTTTAGTCCGATTGAGGCTTGCGTTTTGCTTGCACTTTTACCTTAACTATCGCATAACGGGTACTTCTATGTAGCTGCCATTTGCCCATTTGACCTTTAACGGAATCTTCCCATCTGTCATCGTTTCTTCTGCTACGTTTTTCCCTGTGCCGTAATTTACCTCGGCAAACGGATTTTTATCTATATTTAGAACAATGAGTAAACGGCTGCCTTTACCCAATTGCCGACTCACCATGCGGGTACGTTTAAACGGTAAAGTTTCTTCTTTGCCCGGCTGTAACAATATTCTTCTGGTCATATCTCTCGCGTAACTGGCGCGTCCCAAAAAATATGATAGTTCAAAGTGCTTCTCATCCGGTGTGAGTTCATAGAGAGTTACGGTAATATCCATATCTTTTTTATTTATGATAGCCTTCAGTTCACCGCTGAAAATGCCGCTTACCGTAATGGGTTCATCAAACGGCTTACTCAAAAAAAACAATCCATTGCTGCGATCAATGCTATCCTTAATTATGGGAAAGGGATAATAGTCGCCATACAGGGTCTTTCTATCATCAAGATTAACGTTTTCAGCCAGCCATGCTTTGTCTTGGCGTTTCGATGTTGAAAGCATATAATTTTTCCCGTCTTTTAGGTCGGTCAGATACAGCTTCAACCTTTCATCGGCCATCCGGGCTACTGATGGTACGTGCTTCCATTTGTTTGCACCCATGATCTCGTAATTTACCCGGTTCTTGATAATTTCAGGCATTTTGGCACCTTTGAATATATGATCGAACCATTGAAAGGTAATATCCCGGGTACTCATCAGCGCGATAGGATCAATTTTGTAACCGCGCAGTACCGGTACTCCGCCGCTTTGCGTTCCAAAATGATCGTATGGACCTACGATGAGGTAGTGATCTGCTTTGGCATTATATTGTAAATGCTCGAGGTAATAATGCAGACCTGATATCTGTCCGTCATCATAATAGCCCTCGAAAGTAAGCACAGGGATATTAATGTTGGCAAAATCATGCTGGTAAGGTACCTGTTGCTGCCAGTACCTGTCATAATCGGGATGCTTAAGCCAGCGCTGTAGCCAGGGGTTAGGCCTGCCGTCTACACTGTCGATCTTGTTGTATTCTGCGCCGCTGTTAAACCATTTCCAGTTGAGCGAGCGCCAGCGGGACGGATCGTTATAAACCTTGTTGTTCAAATACTTGTTATCGGTAGTATAAAATGCCCACCCGTAATTAGCATTTAAAAACACATTGTTTTCCATAGGCAATCCCAAACCCGGTATGGCCGCTACATAAGGCACGATGGTTTTGAGCGCCGGGTTATGGTATTTTGCGGCTGCCCATTGCGTAAAACCATTGTAACTACCGCCGTACATACCCACTTTGCCGTTGCACCAATGTTGCTTGCTTATCCAGGTAATGATAGCGTTGGCGTCTTCGCCGTCATGTTCATACGGAACTATCTTATCCGGGCTTAAGCCTTTTCCACGGCTGTAGGCTGTGACAGCTGCATAACCGTAAGCGGCTGGCGCAAACAGCCGCAGATCGGTACTATCGGCATAAATAGTGTATTGCAGTGCCGCAGGCTGGGGGTGGGTATCGCCCTTTTTAAGCACGGTGACAACATTTATTCTAATGTCACCTGTAATTGTCACCAACTGGCTTTTAAGTTTATACCGCCTTCTACAATCGGCCATAATCAACGGCATTACAATAGCTGACGTTTTCTGAGAAAATCGGAGATCGTAATAACTTATACAAAGCAGTAACGCTTCGGATATGGATAGCTTCTCTTTTTTTTGCGCTGATGATAATTCGTTCTGAAAAGCGTCTTTTAATGCACCGATCCCATCAGAACGAGGAAAGCTGCCATAGCTGCAATAGGCAGATTTATCGTCAAGTTTTTCAAGTGTGCTATTGAACAAGGCAGTGTATGTTTTTGCAAAAGCAGCCGGGTTTGAGACCTGCCCGACCATGTTTTTTGCAAATATTTCATAAGCCAGGTAACTGGGTATTTTATAAGGGCTCACCTGCAACGAAATGGCATACAATGCCTTGATGGTTGCCAGCGATGCGCGGTAATCGCCGGTAAGCATTTGCAGTTTAAACTCGTTTTCAAGTAGATCTTTCCTGTTCTCGTCAGTATAACTTTTCATTACACCAGCCGCCAGTGAGCTTATTTCTCTTTCGATGGAAATACTATCATTGGCAACAATGTGCGATATTGATAGGTGCTGAGCCATCGCAAAATGGGTGATAAAAAGGCATAGCAATGCCATGCAGATATTTCTTTTCATTTTTTTATTTGTAAAAGCGCTAAATTATTTGATTAATTGGATAAGGGCAGGTTTTTTATCCATCCTTATTTTTGGCATCCATCATCAGCTTAAATTTCACCCATTGCCGTTCGGACACATCGACGCAGTCGCCGGTTGTAAGCCCGATCTTTGCTTTTCCATCGGCAGGGGTTTGAATATGTGCAATAAACCTGGTGTTGATGAGCTGCGCACGGTTGACCCGGAAAAATACCGATCCGTCCAGACGCGTTTCCAACTGGTTGAGTGAACTCTTTAGAAAAACCTTTTTATCACCAAAATAAAGCCTTGCATAATTATCCATCGATTCAATAAGGAATACATCGTTCCAGCGGATGAAGTGATATTGGTTCCTGTCCTTAACAAAAATGCGGTCTTCCTGCGCGGTAGTAAGTTTTTGCTTTACCTGTTCGATGGCTTTTGCAAAACGTTCTCCGCGCACGGGTTTCATTAAATAATCCAGTGCACTTACCTCAAAAGCCTTAACGGCATACTGGTCAAAAGCGGTGACGAATACCACCTGCGGCACATGCACAAGTGCTTCCAACAAATCAAATCCCGATTTTTCCGGCATCTGTATATCCAGAAAAACAACGTCGGGTTGCTTTTCTTCGATCATGCTTTTGGCTTCGTCTGCATTTTGGGCCTCGGCAATCAATTCCAGGTCTGTATATTCGGCCATGAGCCGCTTTATCTCGTTCCTTGCATTACGCTCATCGTCAATGACGATCACCCTTATCTTTTTCATATCGCCGGTATCAGTATGTATGCAAAAACGCTTTCCGATTGCTGGCTGATGCTGAATGCAGCCGCGCCTTTGTACTGAAGCAATAAGCGTTCGTTCAGGTTTTTTAAACCCAATCCACCTGATAGCGTCCCGGTTTGCAGTTTTCCCGGACTTTGAACCGAAATTTTCAGGCTATCGTCATCATGCATGATTTTTATGTGGATCAATCCGCCTGCTTTTTGCCTACTTATGCCATGCTTAACCGCGTTTTCTACCAAAACTTGTACGCTGTAGCGCAATATCAGTATGGTGTTCAGTTCGGGCGCACATTCAATCTCAAATTGCAGACGCTCTTCAAGGCGAAGTTTTTCTAATTCGAGGTAATCCCCAGCAAGGCCAAGTTCATCCTGTATGGTATGCAATAACGTAGCATCTTTATAAAGTGAGGTTCGCAGTAAGTCCGATAACAGGTCAATCGCCCGTCGCGCCGATTTTGGCCTTTCAATGACCAGCGCCTTGATGGTATTGAGCGAATTGAAAAAAAAATGCGGGTTGAGTTGGGCGGACAAATTATTTAACTGCGCATCCTTAGCGATCAGTGCAAGTCGTGCATTTTCTTTTGTCAGATTGATCTCGCGTTTGCCGTAGTAATATAAATGAAAAGCCAGCAACCATATCGACATCAGCCTAAGACCCGACATTCCTATTTGCACCCAATTGATTTTAAAAAATACCACGAAAGGACCCGCGTGACCAACTGTAAGCCACTGGTGGAATAAGTAGATCTTTACTATGGTAGTGAGCATAAAAACAAAGCCCATAAAAGTAACTGTAGGAATAAGCCTTTTTAATAACTGACCAAGATTAAGCAGTTGCCAGCGGCAACGAAGCGAGAAAGCTCGGTATAGATGAGTAATAAAGATATACAAAGCAACATCAGAGATATACTGCAGCGCACCAACAAAAAAATTGAAGTTTTTACTGTCCGAATAGCCCAGGAACTCCCAGTAAATAGCGGCTACCGACCAGCCGATCAGCTGGCATTTCCAATAAAGTGATCGTTGTATGGGTTTGTTCAATGTAATTCAATTGATAAACAATCAAAGCAACGCAATAAACGCCGTACTTAAAACATAAAATACAGGAGCGCAGCAAATTGGGGATGAATGCGGATTGGGGATGGCACTTTCTTAATATCGTTAAAGAACACGCGGCTTACAGGACACAATGCATCGTTTGGTAGGAAGGTTAGCGGCACCGCTGTCATAAGATGAAGATTATAGCTCTCATTTTTTCAAACCTAACATAATATAGTTTGGGTCGTTTACAAGCACTTCTGCACGAAGAATATTGATTTCATATAACGTCACAAACCTAATGTGATTATTATACAATAATTACAACTTTTAATAGCAGTAGTCAGTTAAAAAACAGACTTTTTGTCTTTTTTTTGCAATTATTCACTGAAAACTTCATCGACAATTTGATATTCCATACTAACAATAATACTCAATTGGGGTGGTAAGCGAAATAAGAAAAGATTATAAGAGGCTTAAAACTATCATTACCAATTCTAAAATTTAATTGCACTGTCAAAATCCTGTATACCTTCATACTTATGGTAAATGGATTTAATTTCCAACAGCCTCTTAAATCTTCCGGGAGCCTTCACAAAATTACGTAATGTCTTGCTATAGCATCAAGATTTGGCTCTAAAAAAATGAATTCAGATGAAGCTAAACAACGTATTGAAAGAGATTTAGAGGATTTTTTGATGAACATGCGCTTCATTTAATTATCGAGATTAATCTGAACGGCGCGTACTAGAAATGCCTACCCAATAACATTTTGAAGTATCGCGACTGCAAAGTCACGGTAACAGGGGTACAGTTAGCTGTTTTTTCTAATCATTATCTGCTTTTTATAACAATTGGGCCAAGCCAATATCCATTACTGAAAATCCCTGCGAGAAACTTATAAAAGGGCTAAATAATTCATAACGGTTATATTCTGGATAAAACACAACGTATTAAGCCCAATAAAAAAACACAAAGTTATACATCCAAATAAATGCTTCCTTCGCCTTTTACTAACTCTATTTTTTTGGTGTCATGTTGTAAAAACAGGCGATATTTATTATTCCCGGGATTAAGCTGAATAAAGAGTTCGGCCGGTTGTTTAGCATTGTCTCCATAAACATCTTTGTAGGCTTTGAATACTTCGGTTTCGTTGAGCTTTACCTCAAGCAGGTATTTGGTTTTCTTGCCGCCCCACTCGTCGGTCCATTTAACTCTTAAGTTTTTTAGCCTTGCTCTTTCTGCATAATCAGGTTTCTGTAAAGCTTCAGCTACCAGGTCTTCCTGTTCACCATTATAAAAGTGCATAAACAACTCAGTAACCTTTGCGTTGTGTGATTGCTCGAAAGAAACCACAGGCTTCAAATTAAATCGCTCGCGATAGGTATCCCATAAGCCCAATTGTAAACCTTTTGCTTTTAGGTTTGCTGTGGCTTCGGGTTCGTCTTTCATTATTGATTCGACAATGGCACCCAGATCATGCGTCATATCGCTCGAATAGCCTTTTATTGCGATAAATTGCTCTACGGTGATCTTTGAAGGCTGTGCCTGGTAACGGCCAATTTCAACCTGATTGTTGATGCCTTGTATCCACACCACAACAACGCCACCCGGAGCCATACCAACAACCATACCTTTGTATGAGGTATGCTTTAAGGTGTAAGGGTGGGTGTAACCCTTTGCAAATAGTTTTGTGATCTTATCGACCGGCAAATCAAAAAGCCCTGAATAAAATTTGCTTTCAGTATATGACAGCCAGGTGATCTCTAATTTAACGGGCACCGGTTTTTGTTCATCACCAATAACTGCCGTAGTGCCATCTTCGCCCCAACCATTTTTTATCGGGTCGGTGCCTATTATAGGGGCTCTTTGGCCATCGGGAAAAATAAACGAAGCACTGGCTATAATAGCGGGGTATAGCTCTGGTGCACATTCAGTAGGCAGCCATTCAAATTTTTTCATAGAAGATGTGGGAGATTGACAACTCATTAAGCTCACTAATAAAAGCATAGTGAAAGTAAGAAAATACGATTTTTTATATTTGTTGACCATCGTAACTGCCCCAGGGTGTGTTTTTTTTGTCTGCAACATTATCATATACATGCCTTGCTATTTTATTATTTTCTGTATTTGGGCCCATGACCATTTTATCAAGATATGCGCTCCAATGCGGGTATTTATTACGCAGCACGCGTAAGTTAACCTAGTCTGTCAGTTCATTGTGATAATCGGCTTTTTTGTTGAGGGGTGCTGGCATTTTTTTAGCGCGCGTACACATCGGCATCAAATATCAAAGGCTTGCTGTTATCGTCAAACGCATAGGTATACCGGCGCCTTTTAATATATCCAGCAGCGATTGGCTATCGCGAACTTTTTCCGGTATCGGGTATTTGATTGATTCAAGCGGGGTTTTTTAAACATTTTGGGTAAGAACCTATTGGCAAATTCGCACATTATATGCAGCGCAATATAGCTTTGCTTGTTGCTCAAAACGGAATAATTCTTACTCATTGTTTCAAACGCGTATCGATTTTAAAATTCCGTTATTGATCAGGATATTAGTTTCGCTGTAGCCTTGTCCATTCTTCCTTTTGGATCTTGCCTGAATTACCGTTTAATGTAACCGTACGAATATAATTTCCATTTTTATCAGGTGTAGTTTTATAAGTTATCACCCACACCCACTCTTCTCCTTGTTTCCAGCTTCTAGTAATATTTGTATTTACATCCTGGATATTAACGCGATTTTCACGGAGGAAGCGCTGCACATCGTCCCAGGTAAATTTATACCTACTGTCATAATCAATTTCATGAGATAAATTGCCAGAAGAGTCAAAAAACTGCCATATGCCCTTCATAAATTCACCTTTAATAAATGTTAATCCCTGTTGTTTTATATTGCCGTTTTTATAAAAATCTTTAGTGCGTTTAAATAACTGGCCCTTAGAAGTTATTTCCTCTACATACCCGTCTGCATAGCTAAATTGTGATACATGGCTATCTTTCAAATCAACTTCGTAGGAATTGCTTTGCTGATGTTTGTTAAATGCTTCGACATCAAATTTCTCTTTCATCTCGGAGTTTTTTGTGTCGGTTAGTGCATCGCGCTTAATGTTTTGTTTTGTTTGCCCGTTACAATCAGTAAGCATAATTGTAAAGCACGGCATTAAAAGGAATTTAAATATTCCAAACGTTTTCTTTTTCATTCCTTTTGACTATTGCTTGTAATATAGGCCATTGAAATCGAAAAGTACCGATAACTGGTATATTATATCGGCGGTTCATCCAAACAGTCCATTATAATATTTGTTTCATATTCTTAAAGGTAAATTTGTTGTTGTTGTCAAATGTGTTTAAAAAGCCCATAGCATGCATTAACTCTCCCATTTAAAAAAAATCAGTCATTCATGACGCCATAAGCCGGTTTTCTCACAATAATACCCAACTGGGGAAGCACTTGGCATTTACAGTAATGAAGCTTACGCAAGTTTTAGAATGAGATAAGATAGAAAATTAAGGGTTTAAAATAGTTAATAACTTTTATATTATTGACTTACTGAATTACAAAATCCTATCACCAAAGCACGGGAATTGCTATTAATTGGTTCCCCAGACTGGACATAATTCGAACCACTTGCTTACGCAGATAAAGACCTTGATCGGAATTGATATCCTTGAGAATTTTTGATTCAAGCTATTTCTAGAAACTCGAGCAGGCTGTTAAGACTTCGCAGGTTAATACTACGCAGACATATGCTCTGGAAGTAGAGGGTAATTTAACTGAGGGCTATCTGTGTTAAGGAAAATTAAACAAGAAATGAGATTCTGTTTCCGCTTAGTTGCAACACTAAAAACGGCCTCTAAATATATTCGGAAGCCGTCACTATAAAACATGGTTGTTCATAAATTCTCCTATAATCGATAAGATATATTTGTTTTACCTCCTATCCTGTTAACTTTGAAAAATGAGCGCTAACCGTGTTATATTTTTCATATTTGATAGTGTTCACCTTTTGGATCTGGCTGGTGCTGTAACCGTTTTTTATGAATCAGGTTGTTGCGGAAAGAAATACGACATACGGTACGTTTCGCCATATATCAATCCGGGAACTTCAACGGGTCTTGGGTTTACAAATGTTGAGCCACTCAGTTCAGTAACAGTTCATAAGGATGACATTGTAATTGTAGCCGGAATGGAAATTAAAAAATGGAACAGGTCAGATGATCACCTTTGGATACCCTGGCTACAGGCCGCTGCCGCAACCGGCGCTACCATATCTTCTATTTGTACGGCAGCCTTTGCGCTTGCTGCTGCCGGACTCTTAAACGGGCACAATTGCACAACACACTGGGCATGGACGACAGCTTTACAAGAAAAATACCCCCTGCTTAAAGTAATAGAGAATAAACTATTTGTGCAAAGTGGCAGGATATTTACCAGTGCAGGAATTGCTACAGGTATCGATCTTGCACTCTATTTTATTGAAGAGCAGCATGGATCGGCTTTTGCCTGCGTTGTAGCAAAGGACATGGTTGTTTATATACGCAGAGATGGGACAGAAGCACAAAATAGCATTTACTTGCAAAGCAGGCAACATATTAACCATCATATACATCAGGTACAAGATCATATTACCAGGCATTTAAGTGATAAACTAACCATAGAAGAATTGGCCGAACTAGTCTTTATTAGTCCGCGCAATCTTACACGATTATTCAAATCTGTCACGGGAAGCACTATCGGGCAATATATTAAATCATTGAGACAGGAAAAGGCAAAGCACCTGCTTAAAACCAAACATAAGGTAGCCTGGGTAGCTAAAGAATGTGGTTTTAGCAGTCCGGCCCAGCTGAGAAAGTTAGTTAAAGAAGCATAAGATTAACGCATGATCATTGTTAAAATGGCCGGATTGTTACTATGGCTGTCCTGATTTTTTAGCTGTATTCAATTAATTTTGAGTTTAATCATACAACTATGAAACAGCTACTACGTCTAATATTTCTTATTCCATGCTTTGCATTTACGCAAGTCAATGCAGCCAAATATGTTTGTCCGCCTTGCAACCATCCATGTGATAGTACTACTTATGACCAACCCGGTGTTTGTGCGCATTGCGGGATGACGTTAGTGGAGAAAAACCAACAAATTGTAAAGGATCAAAAAATTACAGTTTGCTTTTACTTATATGATGGCGTAGAGGTACTTGACTTTGCAGGGCCGATGGAAGTTTTTTCCTATGCAGGGTTTAAAGTCATCACCGTAGCAAAAACTAAAGCTCCTCTTATGTCGCAGGGAATTTTAAAGATCATCCCGGATTACAGCATTAAGGATGCCCCGCAAACAGATATTTTTGCGGTATTCGGTGGGTCAGACGACGTGGCAGCAAATGATCCCGAAGTTATTTCCTGGATAAGATCCAGGGACGGTGCTACTAAAAACTATTTTTCTGTTTGCACCGGGGCGTTTATTCTTGGAAAAGCGGGACTGCTTGATCAGCTTACTGTTACCACTTTTCATAAAAGCATAACCAATCTTCAAAATGCTGTACCGAAAGCTAAAGTACTTCAAAATGTCCGCTATGTTGATAATGGCAGGATAATCACTACGGCAGGAATATCAGCTGGTATAGATGGTGCTTTGCACTTAGTTGCAAAACTCAAAGGTAAAGAAGTGGCGGAAGCCGTTGCAAAACAAATAGAATACGATAAATATATACCTGAACAAGGTATGAATCTATCGCCACAGCATTAAATTTTAGGGCATTTCAACTATTGGTATAAAACTCCGGCTATACGAGTTGGCGGTAGTTGCTCGCTTTCAGCAGTCCCACCAGCCTTGACATTTTACCATGAAAAATACAGTACTTACCATTCTATTTTTATTTATATGTACCACGTTGAGCGCGCAAACAAATGATAGTTTAATCACTATTGGCAAAAGGTACTCCGTCTATTCCAAAATCTTAAACGAGAAGCGTACGTATGCTGTTTATTTGCCGCCTTCTTACAGAACCAACCCAAACAAAAAGTATTTTGTAGCTTATGTTTTAGATGGCGGGAGAAACAAATTTCTGGAAGTGACCGGAATAGCACAGTCAATGAACTCTATACCGGATATAAAAATGCAAATCCCGGAATTAATCATTGTATCTATAGAAAACACAGACCGAACCAGGGACTTTACGCCGACGCATTCGCTGAATTATTTAGATGCAGAAAACATCGCTGCTTTTAACAGTAGCGGCGGAGCTAAAGCATTCACCCAATTCATTGGAAAAGAACTGATGCCCCGGATCAATAGTTCATACAGGACCCAATCTAAAAACCTGATCATTGGACATTCATTGGGTGGCCTGTTCGCGATCAACTGCTTATTGGAATCGCCTGAATTGTTCAATTATTATATCCTTATAGATCCTTCATGGTTCTGGGACCATAACTATGTGGGAAGACGGACCAGAGAAATTTTAAAAACAAAACCGGATCTGAAGGGACGGGTCTTTATAGCATTAGCCAATAACATGCAGGAAGATAACAGGCATTATAAATGGGGACAAGAATTTTATGAGTTGCTGAAAAACAGTACATCTTCCAATGTGGATGTGAAGCTACGGTATTTTGAAGATGAAAAACATCTGACAGTTCCAGTGCCGGCAACTTATTATGGACTTCGTTATATTTTTGATGGTTTTGAACTGGATATAAACGAAGTATGTAAAAATCCAGATTTGATCAATAAACATGACATGGAAATGTCCAAAAAAATGGGCGTAGAAATTAAATCAGATGAAGGCTTTGTAAATACCCTCGGTTATATTGCACTACATGACAGAAATATTCCTGACGTTGCAGTTGCTATTTTTGAAATAAATACAAAAAATTATCCTTCTTCAGTTAATGTTTGGGACAGTTTAGCTGACGCCTATCTCGTGAAAGGACTCAGAGGAAAAGCTAAATCATGTTACGAAAAAATATTATCATTACAACCGGACAATATTGATGCTAAAACAAATCTGCAAAAGTTACATAATTAGTTGAAATCTGCGGTGTATTTCAACGAACAAACGGTATTTTCAAAGGGGTATTGAGTGAGGCATATTAAGTTTATTAATTAATCTTTCATCTGCTCTTGCAAAAATTTGCATTAAAAAGAAATTTTGTACAAGTTGCACTCCTACTTGCTTACTTCCTATATGAAAATTGTATCAGCGTTCATCTTTAGCGCAATGGCATTTCTTATTACGCCTCCGTCTACAATGACGCCCTCAGGACAGTCAACCAGCGTTGCTTACCTGTTAAAAAAATAAGCAACGATAACCTCACCGTGATAAATGATGACCTGTGCAGGAAATTCGATCATAATTAAATGGTTTCAAAAGTTTTTTATCGAAATACTTACACAGGTCTTATCATATCGCGGCTATCGCCGCGGTATGATACCCTTGACTGTTTTCCTGTGTCGCTAATTTTGTGTCGGCAGTGTTGTAGTAAGCAGCCGCTCATTTTACTTTACCGTTATTTTTTTGTCTTAAAATTGATATTAACGTCTTCCAAGGGATACCCGTCAGCAGTCTTGAATGAACGACCGGTGAGATTGAATTCATAGTCAAAATCTGGCTTCAGTACTAACTGTAAGACAACCGCCGTGTTGTTGTCCGTGTAGCCGATCACTTTAACGATTGGAAAGTGCTCTTTACCAGATTCTCCAAAGTTAATAGAGTAGCCTTTACCTGCAAGTGATTTGTCAAAGGTTATCTTTAATTCTGTAATTGAAGGGTCTACGTTTTTGCTGCCATTACTAAATGGTGTAATAGCAACCACATGCGGCTGCTTTGTTTGATAATTTGAAATGATCACGGGTATATCTCTGGCTGTATGCTCGTAAAACTCAACGATCTCCGGCATAAAACTTTCTAATGTAGGATAGCGTTTCCGGTTTATTTCATACTTACCCAAAAGCGCTACCAGCTCTCTTATCCATAAGAAACCGATGGATTGCTGATATTGAATTTCGCGCTCGGCAGCAACGCTGTCCTTACCATGGTCCATGAGATAGCGTACCACTGACGCTCGAACCAAGGATTCGCTAAACATCGCTTCCCATTCGCCGTAAGCCAGCTTTTGCATCCGGCTATGTAAGACAGTGAAGATTTTGCTACCGGAATTTTGCAGCAAAAAGCGATTTTTATGTGTAAGATTGTTGACAAAGGAATGGTTAAATTCGTGAACCAGTGTGGGTAAATGGGAAGCTTCTTCAAATACCGGCAGGCCTTTATCGTCAAACTGCCAAACACCCATAATCGCATAAATCGTTTCAGAGCCATTTGGGAATACAACCTTCGGGCCGTAATTGTTACTACCCAATCCTACACCGATGATGATCTTAAAAGAGCCTTTTGGCGCAAGGCCGTAATACTTCGGAAACCACTGGGCATCCAACTTATTGAATACCGATGCAAACCGCTCAACTACTGACTTGTAGGTCTCCTGATGCATATCAAAAAAATGCTTAAAATTGGTGGCTTTATAAAAGTCGCGTAATAGCGCAGCAAATTTGAGTGCGTTTGCAGGTGTGCCGTACCTTTTATCAGGAATGGAATCATTAAAGGCGATCACGGGCTTAAGCGCCGGCAGCGGTGTTAGGTGAACGGCCATCGTTACTACGGCGTCATAACCAATTCCATTAGCTTCCCGTAATTGCTGCATGTACTTAACTAAGGGATGATTTTTATACTTGTCGAAATATTGGTGAATGTCGCGGACATAGGATTTATCGTAATCATTACTATACTCCTCAAAATCAGCCAATCTGGCTGCAATGCAAATTAATTCAACGCGTTTGTCAACTACCGGTGCACCTAAACCGGTAACAGGTTTTTGTGTTTGGCTTTTAACAGGACTATAGATAAAAAGAGAAGCAAAAAGTAAAAGATAGAAGAATTTCATAGATAGTAAGATCAGTGTCCGTTTAAGACGCTGCAAAATTATCAAATGTTACAGAACCGACTCATAATAATGCATCCGGAGTAATGGTGGTGACGGTGGGTATACCGCTTAAATCAGGAGCTGGCATTGCAGCTTTACCGGGGAAAAAGCACGACGGTATAACCGGAGTCTCAATCAGCAGGAGCTTCAGCAACAGTTCCCGGGCCAATTGGGGCGTGATCATCGTAGCATAAGGGCGTGATGAACAAATGGCGTTTAGCAGTTGTTCCACATCATGCTCGATAGCCCGGGACTCCGGGATGGCCACCACGGCATCATTTTCCTGAGGGCAAAACGGCACGATAGAATTCATCAGCGGCCAAAGGCAATGCGTTAAATAAAGGGGATCGACGATTATCCGGCTAGCCAGTTCAGGTTAAAATACTCGATCTCGTTCATAGTTCGCAAATATAAAGTTCTCCCCGTCGTAGGTAATGAAGTTTAACTAGGCAGCATTAGTACGGCTGATGCCGCAGGCGATCAGGATATAGTCCGTTTTCAGCTGGTGCAACAGGACATCGTATTTTTCGAGCGATTCGCTGGCGGGGCCCGCATATTGTTCCAGCAATAAACGCATATCGTGATAGGCCTCCAGCTGAAAAGTCATGAGTTCATCGATTAATGCAAGATCGGGCTGGGGGGAACGCAGCATACCGGAGATCATGGGTAGGGTCATTTCCAATGTACGGTACAGATAAATTATCCGGGTATAAAGCGCTGCTCTTTCCATGTATTTTAACATTACATGACAATAACCCAGCGCATATATTTAATCATTAAGGGGCGTATTTACGGACCCGGTCGATCAGCTCATTCACATCAAAAGGTTTGCTGATATAATCATCGACACCGCAACGCTTCTCGTGCGCGGTATGCAAGCCATAGGTGGCGGAAACGATAATGACCGGAATCTGCCGGGTATCAGGCGCATTTTTCAATATTTTGCAAATATCGCGTCCGTCACTGTCGCCCAGCATCACATCCGCAGGATCAGATCAGGGCGGCAGGATTGTATCCTGTCCAGGACCTCGCGTACGTTATCCAGGCCGCAAACGGCAAATCCTTCCATATCAAGGATCAGACTGTTGAACTCCCGGATATCCGGATCATCATCCCCAACCAGCACTTTTTTGAATAAGTAACCATTTTAAATCATATGCGAATAAACTACTGTCAAATTTTAATGACTATCAAGCAAAAATAATACCATAGTATTTATTTTTACACCATGATTAATACGGAGTCACCAGATGAACTGACACAATTACAATCCGACATCGAAGCGTTACGCAGGGATCTGACCGGGCACACGGTTTACGCCCGGCTGCAAACACTGGAGGACCTGCAGCAATTCATGTAATACCATGTCTATGCGGTCTGGGATTTTATGTCGCTGCTGAAATCCCTGCAAACGCGGCTAACCTCGGTGACCCTGCCCTGGCTGCCAGTGGGCGATGCCAAGACCCGGTACCCGATCAATGAGATCGTGCTGGATGAAGAAAGCGATATAGACGAGCAGGGTAATTATACCAGCCATTTCGAGCTTTACCTTCGGGCGATGCAGCAGGCCGGCAGTAATACGACCGCGATCACTCAACTGATCGGTTTCCTGGAACAAGGCTTCGATCTGCAGACGGCCATCGTCAAGGCGAAAGTGCCGGAAGGCGCGGCCCGCTTTATGCGGCATACCTTCAAATGCTGTCAGCAAGAAACCTACGTCAGGCCGCCGTTTTTTACTTTCGGCCGGGAAGACCTGATCCCGGCTATGTTCCTGAGCCTGGTTGGCCGCCTGGCAGAAGCGCATCCGGGCAAAGCTGACCTGCTGCGTTATTACCTGCACCGGCATATCGAGGTGGACGGTAACCACCATTCCCACCTGGCTTATGAAATGACTGCCCGGATATGCGGTAACGACCCGCTACGCTGGTCGCAGGCGACAGCAGCGGTCAAAGATGCGTTAAAAGCCAGAATCAGTTTATGGGATGCGGTCACAGCGGACATAACCGTTAAATAATGGTTTGACAACTGGGGGCTAACGGGGGAATGCTTTGATCCATGGTTCGGCCAATTCGTAATTCGTAAAATATTGCGTAGTGACAGTCCCGCCGCCGCTAACGGCAAAAGACGACATCCCGCATCTCCTTTCAACCGTTATAAATAATTCTTTCGCTTCACGTAAATCAATGGGTGGCGCCGCCATTTACTTTAATAGATTCAGCAGTGGCCACGGCTGCTTCCTGTCCGTCGGCATAGTAACGATCACTTCGGCTTCGGCGCGCCTATGCGCTACTGCGGCACCGATGCCCGGGGAGGCGCCGATTACCAGGATGACTTTTCATTTAATGTTTTCATGGCGGGGTAGGATCATTGCGGCGCAGGCCGGGATGGTTATCATTAAGCAATTCCCATCTGTTTCGGAGTAGCTATCAGAACGCAGCAGGTCCTGATAGCCTCCGGCGGTAACGTTTTCCAGCCGGATAGTTGCCGCATAAGCGTCTAAATTGAGTACGATGAGCAGCGTTTCGTCTGCGGTAGACCGGCAGAATGCGAGTTGCCCGGACTGGCGTACAACTCACGGTAGGTTCCACAGCGCAGGGCAGCACAAGCTTTCCGGATAGTAATCAGCTGCCGGATATGCTGGTATAAGGCATTGTCAGAGACATCCGGAATACAAGGTACAATGGGTCTCAGGGCGGTATCCTCATGCGCGCCTTTGCCCCCTTCGACGCCCTATTCGCTGCCATAATAAATGGCGGGTATCCCGGGCCTGGTCAGCAGGAGCGTATAGACCAGGAATAAATGAGCGGGCTGGCGCAGCAGGCTGGCCAGGCGCGTCGTGTCATGATTGTCCGCAAATGTATAGAGCAGCAGCTGCCGGTAAACGCCTTCCGCTCCCGATTGCCGCTGCAGCGTATGGGCGATCTCCAAATAGTTATGGTCGTTATAACTGGAACAAAGCGCATTATACGCTTCATAATTGGTCGTGGAATCGAGCATAAATGGACTGACCCAGCAGTTATAATCGCCTTCGATCACTTCGCCCATCAGCCAGAGGTCCGGCTTGCGCTGCCGACGCCCTGGCTATACAGTTCCGCCACCAGTTGCTGTAATTGTTGCGTTTTTTCTTCCCCGAGGATCGTACGGATCTGCGCCTGGTAACGTTGGGCGGTGAACGTGCAGAATTTGTGTCTGCGTTACCGTCCTCGCTGAGTTCACGCAGTGAAGCATGGGCCTCAGATTTGAGCCGCTACATCTGGGCCGGTCGTCAACCCGATCTTTGATTTGAGGGAAGCGGTAAAACCCGGCTCATAGAATAAGGCGTCCAGCACCGGCAGCGTAAGCGCGGCCTGGTCGGCCGCAGGCTGCGTCGTTGCATTGGCGATAGTATCCGCCTTGAGGATAATCGTGTTTCCTTTGCGTTTGCTGGTGTGTGCCATTACAACCGGCCAGCAAAACGAGCGTGATCGCCGTGAACGATAGCTGCTGGCAGGTGGTCTTTATTTTCCTAAATAATGAGCAGGACATATTCATGTTTGCTCAACATTCGGACCGGATATTTGTTTAATTCGGGTATAGGTCATTTTACATCCCCGGGAGTTTAAGGCCGGCGTCTTTGATGTCCTGCAAGATCGTTTCCTGCAAGGCTAGCTTAGTATCCTGAAAGCCGTGTGCATTCACCCACACGCTGCTGCTGATCACATAACCATCTGACTGGATTTCGCCAATGCCGATCCTTCTATCGGGACTCTTCAGAATATTTTCAGATTTATCGATGGCAGCGCTGATCACGCCTTTCGCCTGTTTGATATCAATACCATTGGGGAACTTGAGGTTAATATCCAGGCGCCTGCTTCCTTCCCGGCTGATATTGATAATGACTTCATTGGAAAGTTTGCTATTCGGTACGATAACTACGCGATTATCAAAAGTGGTAACGATGGTATAAAAGATTTCAATGGAAGTGACCGTACCCTGCTCTCCCTGTGTAATGATATTATCACCTACAACAAAAGGTTTCAGGAGCAGGATCAAAATACCACTGGCGAAATTTTGTAAGGTACCGGAAAGCGCCAGCCCTGCTGCAACACCGAAGGAAGCGACCACGGCAGTAAAGAGCGTTAGCTGGATACCCATGATCTGCATCACGCCAATAATCAGCAATACCCGCAGGGCAACACCGATCAAGCTTTTTAAAAAGGGGGTTACGGAAGGATCGACATCCTTATTGTCCATTTTTTTATGCGAGCGATTCTGGACCCATCGGATAAGCCTGAACCCTGCAATGAGTACCAGCATACCCATTAAAAAACGGGGGCCATAACTGATCACCCACTCGTAGGCATGATCATAAAGCTTATCAACATTAACTGTTTTTTTCATAACCTGATTTTAACAAAAAAAGTTATTATAAAGTTTGGCTGCTTTAATCTGTAAAACAGTAGCAGTTATCTATACCGAAAATCAGGCAATCTATCCCGAAAAATAAAGCCATGGCTAATTATTCACTTGGGTTTAAAAGCGGAGTTGCATATACATATCAAAGGTCTGTCACTCCATTACCGCAAAGCTGCTTTTCGTTGGGATAATGCGTATAAAGAGAAAAGGGCAATTGCTTATTGATGAAATCAGGTATTTTATTCCCCTATAAAGGCATATTAATACATTTTCATAGCAAATATCAACAAATGAGTTTATAGCCAACGCCTCTGATGTTCAAGATTTCAACCTGAGCATCCCGACTTAAATGCTTGCGTAATTTCGTAATAAACACATCCATGGTTCGCGTATTATAAAAACTATCATCGCCCCATAATGTCATTAAAGCGCTTTTTCTTTCTAATAAAGAATTCCTGTTGTTGTACAGCAATAATAATAACGACGCCTCCCGGTGAGATAATTTAATTCCCAGAAGTTCTATTTGTAATAGCTGCTGATGAGGCAAAAACGTATAATTCCCAATCATTAATTTATTTTGATCGGCGTTATTCATGACCGTTGTCCGCTTCAATAGTTCGTTAACCCTTAAAAATAGTTCTTCCAGGCTAAAAGGCTTTTTGAGATAATCATTACCACCACTGTTATAACCTTCAATCACGTCCTCAGTTGCAGTTTTAGCTGTCAAAAATAATACGGGTACCTGATCATCATAAACACGGATCTGTTTTACTAATGTAAACCCGTCCGTATGAGGTAGCATCACATCCACAATACAAAGCGCAAAAGCACCATTCTGAAATAAATTATAGCCTTTGGCCCCGTCTTCCGCATAGGTCACCTGAAAATTCCTTTGCTCCAGGCTGTCTTTGATTACTTTTGCCAGGAACGGTTCATCTTCCACTAAAAGTATATGCACTTTTTCCATTAGCCTAAAGGTAGTTTAATCGTAAATATGCTACCCGCGGGGTTATTTGCAGCAACAGCTATTGTCCCCCGGTGTTGTTCGACCACCTGTTTAACATAACTCAGACCCAACCCGTAACCTTTTACGTCATGTTTGTTCCCTTTGGGCACCCGAAAAAACTTATCAAATACCTTACCCCTGTATTCTTCCGGGATACCTATGCCATTGTCTTTAAACATGACCTCCACGTATTTAGGCTTAACAGATAAAACAATATGCAGTAAGGCCCTTCCTTGCGCATATTTCATCGCGTTATCCATAATATTGATAAATGTATTGAGTAAGCTGCTACTGTCGCCCTTAACAAACACATTGTCGGCATACGGTTGATATTGAATGTGGATATGATTGCTTTTGCTTTGCGGTTCCAGATCGTGTATGGCTTTTTCAATTAACTCATTCAGATCGATAGTGGCATTATTTTCACGGATATGCTGATCTACTTTGCCTGTATTTAATATTTCTGCGGTTAGCGCTGTCAATTTCTCTGTTTGGTAACCGATAATGTCCAGATATTCCAATTGAGTATTGCGGGAATGGTCAAATAGTTTTAAAGCGTCAGTGGTCAGCTTTATAGAAGCTAACGGCGTATTGAGCTCATGTGTCATGTTATTGATAAAATCGTCTTTCAGCAAGGCTAATTTATGTTGGGATAATAATGTTTTGACGGTATAAGCGAAGCAAAACAACGTAATGGCGATCAGTAATAACGAAGTGATGATCAGCCATTTCATCTCTTTAAGGTAATAAGCATCGGGGCTTTGAAACCCGGCATCTACCATTTCTTTTTCATAAGGTCTGCGTAAAGCGGTATTCACTTGTTTGGTTAAGTGCAGTTTTTGGTTGCCCTCATTTTTAGGATTTAACAGAAAACTGGTTTTAATATCTTTTGCCCGCAGTTCTTCTTTATACAGCTTAGCCAACACCGCTATATTCAGTTTGCTTTTCTCATACACAGTGAGTAAACTGTCGCCCAACCGTTGGGTATAATTATAAACGATCCCTTTTTTTAAATCTTCTTTGAGAATATTATCGCCGAAGTGATCAATAAATAACCTTTTAGCTGCGGGAGTTATCTTGTTTAATTGTATTTTAAATTTGGTAATACCTAAATTAACCCCTTTTTCATCCCTGTCAAAGGGATGGGTATCCCGCATGTGAAAAACAGTACGTCCATGCCTGTTATTCGTATCACAGGTGATCTGCACAAAAGCAGTATCAGTCAGCCAGACTTTAAACTTTGCAATTATTTTTTGATGCCTTTGATCTATCTCTTTATCAACTGCTGTATTTAAGGCCTCGTTTATATCGTGGTTAAAAGCCTTCACGGTACTTTTGTAGTTCTGATAATTCCAATAAAGCTGTAAACCAGTGATCCCCGCCACACATACAGTCATAAGGATAAGTATCAAGGCGATGCGCTTTTTCATTCAATAAAAGTACTATCGCATGATCAATTAATATAGCAATTAACACTAATTAACTTTGGTTAACCTGCGTTAACTATCCAGCCTTGCATTTCTGCCGTCATTTGTAGAAATGAATTACATGAAAAAGATAGCACTATCATTACTCCTTTTGATCAGTTGCGCCTACGCGCAGGTTAAAAACCATGAAGTTGTTCCCGACATTAATTTTACAACTGTTTTAAATGCCCCTGTTAAGGCAACTACGCTAAGCCAATTAAAAGGTAAAATAATCTTAATTGAATTTTGGGCTACCTGGTGTGGTGCCTGCCTTGAGGCGATGCCACATTTAAAGCAGCTACAACAAAAATATCCTGATCGATTACAGGTGATTACGGTAACAGAAGAAACGGCAAAGCGCACGGGACAATATTTGGCTTCGAGGCCATCCAATTTGTGGTTTGCCGTCGATACGGGCGGCTCCATAGCTAAAATTTTTCCTCATCAGTTGATAACGCATTCCGTGCTGATCTCGTCCGAAGGGAAGTTGATCGCCAATACCAATCCTGAGTCCATTACTGATCTTTTAATAGATAGTATCGTAAATAAGAAAGAGATACATGTCAGCGAGAAAAAGGACTTTCAGATCTCCTCTGAAGATGAGCTGATTAATACCGTTTTCCCGGCAACTGAAACGCTTAAAAAAAGGTTTGATATGCAGCCGGAGATCAAAGGCGCACGGGGATTAAGTACGGCTTATCTCACAGATAGTACCTGGCATGGCAAGCGAATTACAGCCATTAATTGTAATATCGTTGCACTTTATCGCGTTGCTTATGGAAACTTCCCTTACAGAAGGGTCATTGACAGCAGCCATACTCAAGAAAACTCCCCAAGATATTGCCTGGACATTATTGTTGAAAATAAAACGGAGCTATTACCAACCATGCAAAATGAACTTTTAAAACGATTTGACGTGCAGGCCAGAATTGAAAACCAACTTAAAGATGTATATGTTTTAAAAGTAACTGATCCCGTGAAATTCAAAGGTATCCCGGTTAATAGGTCAGGTATAAGAACATACATGGGTCGCCACGGCGAAATTGATCAGCAAGGATTAACAATGACAGATTTCGCCAATTATTTGGAGAATAACGGCACCGGGCGTTTGCTTGTTGTTGACGAAACGCATGTTGATAAGAAATTTGACATTAAGTTTTCTTTCCAGCCGGAAAACCCGCAAAGTTTGACAGATATTTTAACGGCTATGGGGTTGCGCCTTAATAAGGAAAAACGAAAAGTGCAAATGCTGACGCTTCATAAAGAATAAAGACAATTCAAAGCATCTTTTTAAAAAATTAGACTTATTATATAAACAATCATCAACGCTATAATTTTGGACGCCGTTCAGACTTCAAACTTTTTTCCTGCTTTAACTTTAATTGCTGCGCTTCCAGGAACGGAGCCAGCTTCGCAGCAATGACGGGCAAGCCGGTTCTGATCCATTGCTTTTTCAACGCCTGCTCTTTAGCTAAGAGTACCTGGCTGTCTTCGATTTTAACTAGCAAGGCCGGGGCGGTCATGCCATCATACAGCTCGATGATCCTGAACGTATCCTGGTAATCATTAATATGCTGCAGGTTCATTTCATAGACACCTTTGATCGTCCGCGCGTCAACGTAGTGGCCACCCTCGCGGACGCGCTGCTCCACCCGGAATTTGCAGGCCCGGATATTGTCGAGGCACAGGTAATTAAGCTGCACCTGGTAGCCGTTCCGTTCAAACCGGTCGATGTATTTCCAGTAGTCGGGATGCGATAAAGGCGTTTCCAATACAAAATGATCTTTCGCGGTAATGGCTTTGTCCATTGCTGCTTCCAGGCTGGCTTCCATCAGGCGAGTGGCCCTGACCGTCAGTTCATCCGGCGATAGGGCCTCCGCTTGCAACTCCTGTTCAAATGTCATCCTTGTTTTATCACGGTCAAACGAGGTGATGCCCTCAAAGGCTTCGGGCAGCAGAGAGGCAATGAAGGTAGACTTCCCCGCGCCGTTCGGGCCTGAAATAACCAGTAAGGTAGCTTTAGAATAGTCCATTTTTTAACCTGAATTTCACGGCCTCTGCCTGGGTCAGCTTTCTCACCAGTTTCGACCTCAGTTCGGCACCATTCTCGGTAATTTCCTGTATCTCAATATGGCCGTCCGGAAATTCCCGGTAAGCCTGGCCTTCCGGCAGGTCTTCAGATAGGATCAGGAACGGCAGGCCGCCAGCCAAATTCTTTTGTCTTAAAGCTTTGGTCACTTCCGAAACTCTTTTATCCTGTAATGTAATTGCTGTTTTTAAAGCTTTCATATCCGTTCCTTTTTTACTGCCGTGCAGTGAATTTATTAAAGCATAAATATACGAAAAATAGCCCGTCCCGGCAAAATTCAGGGGCAAATAACGGCCCTCAACTGTTACCCGCCGCGCCCTTGCGGATGATCAGGTGCGTCAGCGCCGGGTCGCTTAACAACCGTTCCATTTCCGACAGGATGATCTGCTGCACGTCCTGTTTGATCTGCAAGTAATTCCGTTGCACGATGGCGTTATCCAGCTTGCGAACCATCGGTATGGGCTGATATGCGGCTATCTCCTTTTTCAAGGCTTCATGATCATTAATAATCTCGCTGTGGAACGCTTTTAATTCGATCTTGCAATCGGGGTTATCCGCCACCATCCCCACAAACTCGCCCGAACTGAGCGCTGAAATTTTGGAAGGCGGCACGGCGGCCTCCAGCTGTTTCGAGCGGCTGATCGAAGTATCCGAACGGTTTATAGAAAGACTTTCCCTGTCCTGCATGATCTTACCGATCTTTTCGGAAACAGACTTGGCCGTATCGCCGGACACCTGGCCGACCGCCATGTTACCAACGATGTTCATGATCACGTCCGCCTGTTCCCGGCCATAATCCTTGCGCAACTGGCTGGCATCCTGAATGCCTAAACAGGTCGAAATTAAATTACTACGCCCGGTACTTATCGTCGGTATGATGTCCGTTGTCAGGGTTGGAAATTCGTCGAATACAAGGCTGCACTTCAGCTTATCCTTCTGGTTGATGATCTTCAGCAGACGATTGGTGAACAGCGACAGCACGGCACCATAGATCTGTATCTTCTGCGGGTTGTTGCCCATGCAAACGATCTTCGGCTCCTTTGGGTTATTGATGTCCAGCGTAAAATCGTTACCTGACAGTACATAATACAATTGCGGCGACGAGATGCGCGCCATCGTGATCTTGGCCGAAGCGATCTGACCTTCCAACTGTTCTACCGCGTCGCGCTGGTAAGCGCTCACAAAAGGATTGATCAGCACGTCGATTTCCTTTTGGGTGCGCAGGATGGTGAACAGGTCGTCATACTCCACCTGCATCAGCTCGATCACATGCGGCAGCGTACAAAATTCCCCGCCCTGATATTTCCGTAGGTACCAGATGATGGCCGTTAAAAAGTTAATCGGGCTTTCCACGAAAAAATCACCCTGGCGCTTGATCCATTCGCGGTTCAGTCCCAATAAAATGGTACGCGCCGATTCAACCGCGTCGGTAATATCGAGCATGGCAGAAGGATCAAGCGGGTTACAGCGATGGCTGTGCGAAAGATCGTCGAAATTGATCGAATAGAATTTCGGAACGACCTTGTACTTATCCTTGTTGTGCAGCCAGGTATTGTAGGCAATGACCGACAGATCGGGCATTTTAAAGTCATAGACGAACATCGCAAAGCCTTTCCGGATGTGCTGCGTAATAACATGCCGGATGATGAAATAACTTTTGCCCTACCCGTCGATCCGGGCGAACCCAATACGAGTAGCGCCCGGAACATATTAATATAATTGATGTACGAATTGCGTATTTTTCCTTTGAGCTTGTAACGGGCGGGCAGGTTGACCGAATACTCATTTTCGATCAGCCTTTCTTCCTGCGGGAAGGTTTCATTCTCGCTATTGAAAATATCATCCTTCAGGCGGTCCCTGATAATGCGTGACAACATCGTGCCGCCGCTTAGGAACAGCAAATAGCCCAAACCCGTTACGCCCATATAGAGCAGCGCTACCACGCTCATTGACCCCGTTACCTGCAATAAAAAATAGCTGATGAAGAAAAAAAACGAGCCGGTCAGCAGGTAAATAAAAGCCGTCTTAAAATTCTGCTTTTCGTCCTTTTTACCTTTCACGCCGATCAGCGCGATGACCAGAAATCCCAAAGCGATCAGCTTGGATTTATGGAAGTTGCTGAACAACCCTGTCGCGATGATATTGCCCAATATCCTGTCCGATAGCGGGGCCACCAAATGCCATCCGGCAAAGGCCCCGTAACACTCCTTGTAAAAATGTATAGCCAGTACCGCTATACTCATCAGCCTGGTCATATCCAGGATCTTGCGCATGGCCTGATCGTTTTCCCCTGTCTGCATCTTATCCTCCTCACTTAAAAATTACCCACACTCATTGCGGCGGCAATTGCTGCCGCTTCCTTTTTTTTCTTTTTCGTTTCAACTGCCAGTCCATCTGTTCGCCCTGGTATTCCGGCTGTAATAAGGCTTCGGCCAGCGCGCCCAAATTTGGCATCTGCTCACCCAGCACGAAGGCATCCGTCCCCGGTTTCCGTTCGGTATGTCCCTGCCTGGCCGCCCCGCCGGATATTTTTTCGCCCGCCGCCAGTTTTGTTTTTTGTTCACCCGCTCCGGCGTTGGTACACCGTTCCAAAATGGCTTTGGCACTGTAAGCCTTACCCAACGCGCTGCCATTAAATACACAAGCTTTTTCGTGATCTACAAAAGTAATCCCGTAAATCACCCCGTTCTCATTTTTTCGGATCACCGTATCAATTCCCTGTTCCTTTAAGGCAGCGATCAACCTGGTCAGATGCAGCTTACCAGGCAGCAAAGCCAGGTCAATCGCATTCTTTACCCTGACTTTATGCGGCTGTTTGGCGGCATCGTTCGCGGAAAACTTCGCTTCTAAGAATTTTAAACCGGGCTTGTTATATAAATCACTGGCCTTAATCGGAACGCCTACCTTGTTACCCTCTTCGTCCAGCACCCGGTAGACTAAGCCCCGGTGCTGAAAAATGCGGGAATTTTCGCCGCCCCGGTCGGCTACGATATTATACAATTGCAGCACCGCATTCAATTCCGGCAGGGACGCAAACTTATAGCGTGGCAATACGCTTTCCAGCACATTTGCAATGGCCCGCCTGGTTTCCGTGCGGCCATAAGCCACCTTTTGCGCGCTGACCGGTTTGAGCCGGTAAGCCTGCTTTTTCTGGCTATCTTCGGCCTTTACCAAATCATATTTTAATTCCAATTCCTTCCGCACTTTTTCTGATTGGTTGCGCCCGATGTTCTGCGTTTCGACGCGCCGCCCATCGGCCCGGACTTTTACGGAAACGAGATGAATGTGCGGGTGCCCGGCATCGAAATGCTGGTACATTAAATAGGGTAAATCGTCAAAACCGATCCCTTTCATATAGACGTCTGCGATCTCGCGCAAACGGTCTTCGGAAAGGTTTTCCGAGGGGTCAAAATTGAGCGAAATATGAACGCTGTTTCGTGTCACATTTTCGTTTAAAGCCGCCTGGTTTTGCAGCCGCGCCAGCTTCTGATCGAAGGACAAACGCGCATGATCTATCGGGTAATTCCCGGCACCGATACAGACCGCCGCGCCCTCTTTCACTTTGTTCTCATTGTAGTTTAACAAGCGCAAAACCGAATGCCCCGTTTTGATCACTGCAACCATAACGCCGCCATCTTTTCCACTGACAAAACGACTTCATCCATCTTGCCGAACAGCACACTTTTATCCCGCTCGAAAGCGGTGAGCCAGGCCTGCATTTGCGGCAGGTGATCCAGCGTATGGAGGCGGTGTACCGCCTGGTTAAAGTTCACGCCGATAGCGTTCAATTCCTTACGTAAAAGCATCAGTTCGGCCATCGCCTCATCCATCGACCGGTTACGGTAGCTGCTCACCATTGGCCTGCCAAACAGGAGGCGGCGCACATAGTCACTGAGCTTGCGGCAGTTACTTTTCTTCCACTTTTTTTCCACCTCACCGTACTCGGACGCGGTTAACCGGAGGCCGATAATACGGCTCCTATTCTCATTTTCCTGTTCCATCACACATCCCTTTCCCTTCTAAATCTTCCCGAAAACAGCTTTTTCTCACCCGCCCCCGACTTCGGAGGGGGCGGCAAGATGCGGTTGTTGTTAAACAACCGGACATCTTGCCGATTGCAAAAAAGGCAATCTTCCGCCAGCTACCGGATGCCGGTACGCTTAAAATCCTCAAAACCTGCTCATTAACCAATCTTCTGTTTTAGCTGCTTTTTGGGTGCCAGTTCCTTTTTGGTCAGCCAGTCGTTCAAATCCTTGTATTTACTGTATAAGCCGCTTTCATCCCGATAGCTTTTATCCAATGACAAAGCGTATTTCGTATAAGCTATACCCGTGGTATCGTTGTCCAGCCATAGCCCAATGGTTTCGTGCTGCTCCATAAAAGGACGCGCCCGCTCAAAGAATGCGGCACTGTTCAGGATCACAAAGTTGGATGAGGCTGACGGCTCCTGCGGGCGCATACTTTTATAAGTTAAGAAGTCAAAAAAACCCTCGAAAACCTGCACCGTTTTTGCCCCGTTATTGATCGTAGTTATGTCTTTTGGCGCGCTGCTTTGCTTGACAATTTTGTTGCGCAATTCGTAGCCACCCGCATCGTTTTTAAAACCAATGGCATAGAACGAACGGCCCTCTATTTCATAGCTTACCTCGCAGCAAAATTGTTCCGCAACGGATACCGGCACCATGCGCTCATGCAGGTAATTTTTGAGCGGGTACGACCAGATCGGACGGTCGCCTTTGATGATGATCTTATTGGCTACCTTGTCCGAATTTTTATTCGCTACGAACGACATATCAGTGGGCTGGTGAAAAGAAAGATTACCGCCAAATTTCTCTTTGAGTTCCCCGATGGTACAATTAAAATAAAGCAGGCCGAAGTCGATCAGGTTGCCGCCCTTGCCGTCACCGTGATCGTACCATTTGTTCTTGCTACGGTTCACATGAAAGCTGGCATCCGCTTCGTTGCGAAGCGGCGACAGGTAATAATAATCCACCCCGTTGCGGCTCGGCTTCGCCGGTTCAAAACCTAAAGAAGCCAGGTAATCTACCATATCCAGCTGCCTGATCTCATCGAGGGACAACCCCTGTTTGTTTGCATCCATCACACTTAAATCTAAATCCACAATCACAAACCGAAAGCGAAATTAACCAGCGTAAATGGCATTCACCTATCCCCGCTAAATTTTGATGAGGATAGTCAAATGGCTATGGTTTAATTTTACAGCCATTAATTAACTTTTAATTTTAAAGTATGGCAACGAATGTGATGGCCCAGGTGTACGAAACGTTATTGTGCAGTCCTGGCATGAATGAGGCGGTGAAGGTCGATGTCAAGATCAACCGGAAGACGGTATTACTATTAAACAGCGTAATTGAAAGAGGGCTAACCGCAAAGGATGGTGAACAGGGATTGTTGGAATTGATCCCTAAAGAAACGGTCGAGGAACTTCAACAATTCTCAGATGAATGCCTGAAAAAAGCCGGGCTTACGGAATTGAGTGAAAAGATGAAAGGCTGGAACACTAAGTAAACTATCCGCCATCGGCTATTAAGTACGGCCTGTCGGCAACGGTAGGCCTTTTTTGGAAGTAGCGTACACAAACCGTTCTAAATTTCAACCGTTGCAGGTGTATTCTCCCTGCGTCCCAAGCCGGTGCCACGCTATCTATTCCGGCTACCCGGGATGAGGTGAAACTCGGCTTGACGACGCGGGATTTTACGATACGCAATGCAGTAAACCGTATTCGTGAAACAGGAGATTTATTCTTTCCGGGTCACATTTGGCTGCTTATATTCTTTTCGCATTTCAATTAGCATTTTATCGGTAATCAAATCTGCCAAAAGATGTTTCTTTTTGACATAGTATCTTTTAGATAATGTAAATAACTAGCCATTACTCGGCGTTATTGTTTCTTCATATATATATTAATTGCGCATTAAAATATAGTTTCGATTTGGTAAACAAAACAGGAATGTTATTGATTGTCATAGATATACGATTCTAATTAATAATGAAGATGGAGAAGCCCTTAAAGATTGAGATTAGCAGCACGGATGGCAGTAAGCAATGGTGTACATTAATAGAAAAACGTAATAACCAGAATGGTCAAATGCTCTATACATTCCGTAGTGAACAAACAGGTAATGATTTTTTAATCAGCAAGCATGGCAACGAATGGGGACATTTACAGGGTGATTTGCCAAATGCTGAATGCGTTAAAGAATTAGGCAATTACATTGACGGGACCGACCATGACGATAATGATTAAAGCAAGGTATATACAAATGATCCATGGCAGGATATTTGCATCGACCCTAAAATCAAGTAATTAATATTGTTTTGGATAGTTTATACAACGGCAGCTTTAATATTTCAAATGAAACATCTCAGGAGGATTTCAGGCTGCTTTTAAAAGCGCTCGACGCTTCAATTTCCGGCATTATCTTAACCGACAACCGGCTTCAAGATAACCCAATTATTTATTGTAATAAAGCTTTTGAAGAAATTTCCGGGTACGACAGAAATGAGATCATTGGACATAACTGTCGTTTTTTGCAGAAAGAAGATCGTGACCAAAAAGAACGTTCTTTTTTAAGAGATGCCATTAGGGACGGAAAGAGTTGTGTGGTCGATATCCGCAACTACAAAAAAGACGGAACGCTTTTCTATAATGAACTATACATGTCGCCCATTAAGGACGATGAGGGTAAAGTAATTTATTTTATAGGCGTTCAAAACGACGTAACCAAGCGAAAAAAGGTTGAGCAGGAATTACGTCAGCAGCAGGAGATCATGGAGAAGCGTGTTGCAGAACGCACTAAAAGTCTGAAGGAAAGTGAAGACTACCTTAACAGCATTGTACAGACGGTCAGGGAAAGTCTGATCGTTCTTGATCCTGAGTTTAAAGTGCTAAGCGTTAACGATCATTTTCTGAAGACATTTAAGGTGACCAGTGAAGATACCTTAGGAAAATTGCTTTACGATCTTGGAAACGGACAATGGGACATATCGGCATTAAAAGAATTACTGGAAAGCATTTTACCGACCAACAATCCTGTCGAAGAGTTTGAGGTCGAACATGATTTTCCGCACATAGGAAAAAAACTGATGTTATTGAACGCACATCGGATTGAATTGGAAGGCCAATATAAGGACCGCATATTAATAGCCATTGAGGATATTACAGACCGCAGGGAGATCGAACGGCGTAAGGATGATTTTTTGTCCATTGCCAGTCATGAATTAAAAACACCGCTAACCACGATCAAAGGGTTGGTGCAGGTTATGCAAAGGATGGTGCCACCGGAAGTTAATGATAAATTCAAAGCTATCTTAGATAAAACCGGGGTTTATATCAACCGGTTAAATAATTTGATCGCAGAATTACTCGATGTGTCCCGTATACAAACCGGCAATATCGAATTGCATAAAGAGGAGTTTGATTTTGATAAAACCGTTCACGAAACAGTAGAGGCAATTCAGGTGGCAACGAAATCACATGAAATTCAAATTGTAGGAAATACCAACGAACGCATTAAAGCAGATGAATCGCATATCATCCAGGTGATCAATAATTTGCTTTCCAATGCGATCAAATATTCACCTGATCATAAAGCCATTATCGTTTACCTATCCCGTGTAAGCGACTTTGCTAAATTTTCGATTACCGATAAGGGAATGGGCATCAAGTTGGAAGACCAGAAAAAGATATTTGACCGCTTCTTCCGTGTGGGCGATATCCAGCAGCGTTTTCCGGGCATGGGTATCGGATTGTACATCTGCGATCAGATCATCAAAAACCATGGTGGTTCACTATTGGTGGAGAGTGAAACCGGTAACGGTTCGACATTTAGTTTTACACTTCCGTTAAACATCATAACAGCCTAATGACAAACAAAACTATACTGATCTGTGATGATGATGAAGGCATATTGGATATGCTCGAAATTGTATTAGAAGGAAACGGATACCATATTATTCCCGTCCAAAACAGTTTAAATTTATATGAAGTTATTGACCGCGAGCATCCTGACTTGTTGTTGCTTGACCTTTGGATGCCTGTGCTATCAGGAGACCAAGTGTTAAGAAGCTTAAGAAAAAATCCCGACACGCAAGATCTCCCTGTAATCGTAATATCAGCCAGCAGGGACGGTCAGCAAATTGCCGTTAACGCTGGTGCAAATGACTTTATGGCGAAGCCTTTTGACGTTGATTTTCTCCTGCAAAAAATTCAAGAGTACGTAAATTAATTTGTCAAAGTATAGCTGTGACTATGAGCCTAAAATTATGATTGATTGTTGACGTTCAATCATCATACCTGAAAATGTACATGGCGTGATCGATTGCGCTTACGCCATCGTTGTGCCGCTGTTGCCTGAGGCGATTGTATTTAAAAACACGCTGCACGCAAAAAATATTTGCCGCGCGCTCGGAGTGGGTGCGATAAGCCTATACGTTATTGATAAACGCAAGATGGGGCATTTTTCCTTTGATACCTTTTAGAAAACATTTGCTGCTGGATGCTTCCGTAAGTTTGCTCGCCTTAGCCACGCCTTGGTTGTTTGGCTTTTCCAAAATTGCAAGGGTCCGCAATACATTGATCGCTGTGGGCGTGGCACGCCTTGCGGCTACCATTCTGACTAACCGGGATGAAAGGGTCAATGAAAGCGACGATTATTTGTTTATATAATACCGTATGCAAACTGAAGTAATGATCATGGGAAACAATAATTTACAATGCTTTAAGTACGCCCAGAAGCGTGATTGTACCATTGCCTATGATGAAATAAAAGCTGGTCGCAAACGCAGTCATTGGATGTGGTATATCTTCCCGCAGGTTGCCGGTTTAGGGACGACTGAAACATCCTGTGGTGCTATCAATACATAAAAGAAGCAACGGATTCCCGATGGACCAGAATATTTGCAAAGCCTTCCTGGAATTGGAAACTAACGACCCAACGGCGGTCTTTGAAAGCTCCGAAGATCTGAAACTGAAATCCTCTATAGTTTGTTCGACTCGGTTCCTGCTACCTTCCCTGTTTTTGGCCAGATACTGAAAAAGCGCTACCAGGGAGAACGGGATAGCCGAACATTAGATTTATTGGAAAAAAATCATTAAGCGCTGATGAGGAAGATCATCAACATATCGTAGCGGAAGGGCGCCAATTAGTCAGCTGATCCAAACCATTTTAACATTGTATATTAGCTGTTGCTATGACCGGACATCGACCCTCTTCTGAAATGCTGAAAATGCTGCAGACAGCGCCGAATATTTATTTGGTGCTGTCACCGGAGCTGTATATTCTGACCGCCAGCAACCTTTACCTGGAAGCGACCGAAACCACGCGCGAAACGATAGTGGGTAAACATATTTTTGAGGCCTTCCCGGAAAACCCGGAGCTGCCCGATGCCAGTGGCGTAAAAAACATCAACGCTTCCCTGCAGGAGGTACTGCGCACCGGCAAACCGCATAAAATGAGAATCCAGCGCTATGACGTGCCGGATATCCACCATCCCGGTAAATTTATCACGCGTTACTGGGACCCCAGCCATACACCCGTTTTTGATGATAACGGGGCGCTTTCCTATATTATCCAGTTGGCCAACAACGTGACCGAACAGGTATTGGCCGATAAGGTGCGTCAGAAGCTGGAGATCAGCGAGCGGCACTTCCGGCTCCTGGCTGACCTGGTGCCCGCCAAGATCAGTAATGCCAGGCCTAACGGGGAGGTAACCTATTTCAATCAGCGATGGCTGGATTACGCCCACCTCAGCTTTGAAGAATTGCGGGACTTCGGTTATTACCAGATGATGCATCCCGATGAGATCCCGGTGTTTACTGAGCGCCTGGCTGCGGCCGCAAAAGAAAAGAAACCGATAGAAATGGAGATGCGTTTTAAAAATGCGGCGGGTGATTACCGCTGGCATCTGAACATCGCCTCGCCGGTGCTGGACGACAATGGAGAGATCACCATGTGGGTGGGCTCCACGACCGAGATTCAGCGGCTCAAGGAAGACGATCAAAGAAAGAGCGATTTTATCGGTATGGTCAGTCACGAACTAAAAACACCGTTGACCTCCCTAACCGCCATCTTACAAGTGGTCGAAACCAAGCTGCGAAAAAGTGACGATACCTTTGTTACCGGTGCGCTGGAAAAGGCCAATCAGCAAACAAAAAGGATGAGCCAGCTGATCAATGGCTTCCTCAATATATCACGCCTGGAGTCCGGTAAAATAGCCATTGAAAGACGGTCTTTCCTGATCGGCGGGCTGATCCGTGAAGTTATTGAAGAGGTCAGCCTGGCAGGCACCACACATATTTTTGAACTGCAAAGCTGCGGTAAAACGGTCGTCCAGGCCGACCAGCCTAAAATAAGTTCTGTGTTATCGAACCTGTTGAGCAACGCGGTCAAATATTCCCCGAAAGGCTCCAGGATATGGGTCAGCTGCGAAGCCTTTGAGGGAGAACTGCGGGTGAGCATTGCCGATGAAGGCATCGGGATCAGGCCCGAGGATCGTGAGAAGATTTTCGAGCGATTCTATCGTGTCAAATCTAACAGTCATATTTCCGGGTTCGGTATTGGGCTCTACCTTAGTGCAGAGATCGTGGAACATCACGGGGGCCGCATTTGGGTGGAAAGCGAAACGGGGAAAGGGTCTGTTTTTTATTTTACGTTGCCGCTCAACAAGTCAGCGGCTCGGAATCAATGATGCGGATCACCTTATCGGCCATATCTTCCAAATCGAAGGGATTGCGCAGATATCTCTGGCTCGGATTCACTTGCGATCAGCTCGATCTCACTGGCCGCGGACAGCTTGATCACCTGAATAGTGCCAGCGCGCCTATGGTTAGATCTGGCGGCAAAGGCGGTGACCGGGCTTCCTGTTAATGAATTCACCGAACGGGGTCATATCCGGCAGGAATGGGTTATTGACAAACTTTGTGACGGCATAATAATCGACAGAGAGCATTTGAAATTACCATCTGAGCAGCTTAAGTTATTATGTAAACATGGCTTGGTATTGATTCACTTGACCTTTTGACTTAAGCCCCTACCATAAAAGCTGCTCAAGAAGATCAGTGCCCCGTTAAATCGTCGGGAATCACCGCTCTTAAGAAATCGAGCATCCAGACCAAAGAAACCATCCATTGATTATATCGTGTGGATGATCTATATTAAGTCAAAATAGGAAATCTATTTATTCCGTCTCGAATTGTCTACGGTCGTTAACCCGACTGGAAATCGCTGAAATCCAACACTGATTTTCAGCAATTCAAACACTGTCATGTTTTTGCTTGTCTGAATTAGTAACCCTTCAGTCTAAGTAAAACTATAGATCCGTTACCAGCCATACTAATCAAGGTTGAGATTAAAAGCGGAAGTTAAAGTTTGGATATCTAATTTTTACAAACAAAATTTAAGTTACCAATCGTTGTCTGAGTTTTCAATAAACAAAAAAACGCCAAGTTGATCTAGCTTGGCGTTCATAATATTTAGATGTTATCTTACGTCATTCTTTACTTTATTTGCTGTACTTCTTCCCGGCAAATAAATCTGTAGTCCAAACGATAGATCTAGATTGGACTGATTAAAGGAATCTCCAAACCCAAACACTCCTTTGTATTTTAATAAAGTCTCTAAACCAATGTTAGGTGTAATAAAATAAGCGAAACCAGGACCAACGCCAAGATCTAATCCGTTTGTATGGCCTCCGCCATCGCTAACATTGGTACCTCCAATTCCAACATTTGCTTCAGCAAATAAACGTCCATGACGTAATACCTGAACATCAGAGCCGGTGTAATAACGACCAAGCGCACCTACGCCATAGTTTGTTGTAGTACTGGAGCCTTTCGCAGTTTTAATTCCGAGATTAACATAGCCACCCAGAGCCACATTGTCCTGAATAAACCAAGCTGCTTTTGGTGTAATGTCAAGACTGAACACCTTCGCACCATTTAAGCCTAGGTTTAAATCGGCAAAGTTGCCTCCAACCATTACGTTGCCTTTTTGAATTTGTGCCTTTAATGTAAGTGTTGACAACGAAATTGCTAAAATTGTAAATAAAGTAAACTTTTTCATGTATATAAGTGTAATGGCAATAACACCATGTTAGAGCCTCTTACAATACACTCATAAGCAAAAAAAGTTCTCATTAATTAAAAACACGATAGCAAGGTTGCAGTTTGTAAGCTTAAAAGTTAAATTAGAAGACAAGCCAATGCTGTTTGGACGATGTTGTCTGGCGTAAGAATGAAGGCAAGGTTTTAAATTTTATTGTAGGCGTGGAAGCAATTGCGAGCTAAACCCGAAAACATGACTTTAAAGCGGAATTATACAAATTAGAAAATACAATGGTGTTCGGGCAGCTCCCGCTTGCCGAGAATTTCCACAGCCTGATCTAAACCCGGCAGAATTTCCGTTCCTTCGTTCATATCGTGTAACTCGCAAATGATGCTTTCTATACTTCCTTACTTAGATCCATTATAAAGCCTTGACATCAGAAAGATTATCTGCACCCATGAATCACACTGTTCCGAAACGGCGGTCATTATTTGACCGTTAGTTAGACTTGATTTCTGAGTAACACAATCCAATGATGTGCCTCCTACAGAAACACCTGGTCATGGCATCTGGAATACAGTCAGGCAAACAATTTAACAAAATATTGAACTTACATTCATCACACTTTCCGCCCAAATATTTCCGTTTATTAAAGTTATAAACTCACGGCTCAATGTTAAAGCCATTCGAGCCCCCAAACGCAAAGGATGTGATCACGATCGACATTAAGCATTTCTGGGAAGCTTTCGATCAGCTGAAAACCGGTAAGACGTTTGATGACAGTGTACGTATCATACAGACAGTTTATCTGGACTGGGCAAGCAATGGACTTAAAGAATTTGCGCGGGTAAGATATTTCTCAGCTGAATTTTATATCGAAAGGATCAAAAAGTATAAGAAATTTTATGAAAGCGTACGTGAGAATACTTTATTGTTCTTAGATACGAAGGACCTGTCCGGGATCATTGAAAGAACACGTTCCCTATATGCTGACGGTAAACTTGCAAAGGTGGCAATCACTATGGGCCCAATGTATTCCGGCGGAACGCTGTCAGACAATTATGTATTGATCGGGATTGAAATGCTCGCGGGAGACCGTAACTGCGATGTGTCGGAGATCATTAACGAAAATCTTAAGACCGACATCCTGGCACGCTCCGGCCAAGCGGATGTACTTCAGCGGATAGCCAATTGACTGAATATAGTGATGTGAGAATAAAATCATTTTGCCAATACGTAGAAAAAAGACACGGCCATTGGAAAGCATTAAGGGCTTGGATTCTATAAAGTTTGGGATGTATAAGTGGCAAGATAAGGATAAATGGCCCAACATGCAGTCTCTCATACTATTTAGAACAAAGCTTGGCCCCTCACTGTTGCAGTTGGGTAAAAACTTTTTGCCTAAAGCCATACCAGAACTGAAATCATATTAATCGCTTCTGCCGGAACATTTTAATCTGTTCATCTAATTGCGGCACAAAGGCTGGTTCATGCTGGACACAATGAATGAAGTTATCAAATTTTTTAAATCCCACGGCAAAGGCTTTGCCATAACCAATACGCCGGGCAGACGGGACATTTTGCACATGAAACTAACTACACCACATGCGTTTATACGATTTTCTGCATCCGGTGATAAAGCGATTGACAAACAGCGGCTGGATTTTGGAATGACAAAATAAACCACTGGAAAAAGCTTGGCCTTAAATCGATAGGCTTTTTTTCATCAGTCATCCGAATCCACGCTATGAACCGGAACTATGCGAATATTTGAAACAAAAGTTTTCGCGAGGCTAACCGTCGGTTTAAATAGGTACCTCCGTATTATAATACATCCTTATCAATGGCAGTTTGCTTATAATTGTGATTAGATTATAAGGTCGGCACCACTACAATTTCACATAATTTTCTCCAAGTTACTGCGGTAATTTTCGCCCACCGGTATGATCTCATTACCCACATAAACGTTGTTTTTATCCGCCTGGCTGATCGCGGCTCGGTTCACCAGGTAAGAACGGTGCACCCGCAGAAAAGCAGGTGAAGGCAATAGCTCGGCAAGGTATTTCATCGTCATGTGCGTCAGGTGGTTGCCGCTCCTTGTACAGATTAAAATATAATCTTTCACCGATTGTGCATACAGCAGATCCCCATGGAAAAGTTTGATCAGTCGGCCAGACACTTTGAAGTAGGTATAATCTTTAGCATCCGTCAGTTCGGAAGGGCGCATCTTCAGCAGCTTGCGGATGCTTTTCTCAAACCTTTCGAAAGTGATCGGCTTGAGCAGGTAATCAATGGCTTCCAGTTCGAAACCTTTGACCGCATGTTCGGCGAAAGCAGTGGTGAAAATAACAGCAGGAGGCGTTTTCAGGGAACTGACAAAATCCAGGCCGCTGATGCCAGGCATTTTGATATCGAGAAACATCAAGTCGACCTCCTGATCGTGCAGGACCTTAAAAGCATCAAGCGCATTGCCGCATTTAGCGACTAATTCCAATTGGGGTGTACGGCTGATGAAATGCTCCAGTACCTCCAGCGCCAAAGGTTCGTCATCGATTAGAATACACCGGATCATGGGTTAGTCAGAATTAAATTCACTTCATATAATGCGGGTGTCTCGTTAATGTCCAGCTGATACCGGTCAGGATACAAGATATCCAGCCTTTTACGCACATTATGAATACCGATCCCGGATATAGCTACTTTTTTTAAGGCCTGTGGGATACTGTTACTCACCTGTAAGGTGAGGTTCTGGTCCGTCTGACAGATTACGATGTGGACAAACCCGTTTTTTGTTTCTTCTTCCAATCCGTGCTTGAATGCGTTTTCAATAAAAGGCAGCAATAATAGCGGCTTCATGTAGGAATCGGGCCGGATACCCTGCACGTCATATTGGATACTCATTTGCTCCTGGTAACGTATTTTTTCGACTTCAATGTAATCAGATAGAAAAGTGATTTCCCGGGATAAGAGAACAGTTGACTGGTCGGCTTCATAGAGGATGTATCGCATCATTTCACCAAGCCGCGCTACCATGGGTGCAGTTTGGGTGGATTGCTTGAGCGCCAGCGCATAAATATTATTGATCGTGTTGAAAAAAAAATGTGGGTGGAGCTGAGCTTTCAGGTAATTGAGTTCAGAAACCAGCTGTTGTTCTTTCAGTTCTTTCATTTCCCGTTCCTGGGTGAGCGACCTGATCAGAAAAGCCAAGCCAATTAACGGAATTATAGAACGGGTAACTCTATAATTGAACGTAAAAATAATATGTGGCCTTAAAAGGTCTTCAACCGCCCGCTTTTTCAAACTGTTTGAAACCAAGTCGGTATGAATAATCACCCAGTTACTCGGAAACTTATAAATTAACTGATCCACAATCACAAAGCCAACGCTGCAAAGAATAATGCCGATAATCTTGCGTTCAAATACATAGCGCTTTAGGAACGCAAAGTAATAGATGGCATAAATGATGAGTGAAAAGCTGCCCGTGATCAGCCGATAACCGGTATCCTCAGCAAACTTGGTAATGTCGTGCTTTTCATAGGCGCTGTACTCCAGGTCGCTGATGAGCGAAACACCGAAGGACAGAAAAAGCAGGAAACTCAGCTCTACCCAAAAGTATTTCTGGTCTATTTTAAAATGAGTCGCCTTCATGATGCAAAATAGAGATTATTAGTTGGGCCGGAAATGAACGTAACAGCTTTTTCGACTAAGCCCCGTATTTTTTCGACTAACTTGCCGTGAAAATACCTCGTCGAAAATATAAGCGCCCCGGTCTAATTCTTGAAAATCCTATCGTTGTGCAGTGTAGTTTTGGAATAAGTAATTCAACCGCATCATGAAATATCTATTCCTTCTGTTAGCTGCTTGTATCTTATCGGCCTTTGCGTTTATCCCAGCTGCCCCTGGTTACCGGATCAACGGTACAGTTACCGGGTTACCTGATAGTACCTGGCTTTACCTGCGTACAGGTAAACCCGATATACAAATTGATTCATGCCGTGTCATCGGCGGAAAATTCAATATGACGGGCCGTATTGCTGAAAAAGCGGTACCGGTATACCTACATACCGCAAAATACACCAACTATGTAAGTTTCTGGTTGGAAAACACGCTTATCAATATAACCGTTAAGGCTGGTGAATTTAAAAAAGGCTTGATCAGCGGCTCGGCCACCGAAGATGAGAGCAGGCGGCTCGACCGATTACGAAAACCTTTCAACGAGGCAGCAGACAGCCTGAGGCAAATTCTAGCTAAGACAAGGGACAGTTCCGAACGTAAAAGCCTTATATCCCAGATCAGGCTATCTAGTAACAGGGTAGAAGAAGTTGAAAAAGATTGGGTTAAAAACTATCCGAATTCCTTGGTATCAGCCAATATTCTGGATATTTATGCGATCGTGTGGGGAAAGGAAATAGCGCAGGCGCTTTATGAGCGACTGAGCCCGGAAATGAAGGCTACACAGTACGGCCGCAATATCAGGGATTACCTGGCATTGAACAAAAACCCGAAAGTGGGCGATCATTATACCGACTTTGAACAACTGAATACCGAGGGAAAAGCGGTCAGGCTATCGCAGATTAAAGGCAAATATATTTTGCTGGATTTTTGGGCTTCCTGGTGCGGCCCTTGCCGGGAGGAAAACCCACAGCTTGCACAGACTTATGCCCGCTTCAAGGACAAGGGTTTTGCGATCTTGGGTGTGTCGATGGACGAGAACAAAAGCCAGTGGCTACAGGCCGTAAAGAAAGATCAGCTGATATGGGAAAATGTAAGCGACTTGCGTGGCGATAAAAACAAAGCCACGCTGATGTATGGCGTTTCGGCTATCCCCGATAACTTCTTGATTGACCAAAATGGAATTATTATCGCCAAAAACCTGCGAGGGGAAGCATTAGATGATCAACTAAAAAAATTATTACCGTAAAGAGTATAGCTACCAATGAATTTATCTGTGATAATTATCATGACTGGATCAGGCGCAAAAGAATTATGCCTGCGAAAACAAGGTCATCAGGTAATCGTTCATCAGGTCGAAATAAAGGTCTTTAGCCAGCGTATAACTGTTCGGCAGGATGTCTGTACCTTCGGATCGCAGAACGCCGCTGTATTTAGACGAGCGTATCAAATATTAGGGGGTTGGCAATTCAAACTACCAGTCTAGAGAGGTGGGAGAAGCATTCAAGACGCTTGGAGATGCAAAAATTGTATGTTTGAGCTATCCGACCACCGACATGGCCCCGCCAATAAAATCAGATTTAAAGAGATCTCCCAGGCTACAGTTTTTAGATACGGGTTTGGTAAATTATTCTTTGGGCATTTAGGCCAAGATGCTGGCAATGGAGGATCTGAACTAGCATATAAAGGCGCAATTATTTCGCACCTGATTATCTAGAAACTTATATCACTACAAAGTATTTCATCACAAACGCCGAATTTTTGGGTTAGGGAAAAGAACAATCCAATGCCGAAATTGATTTGCTCTCTACCTTTAACAAACTGGTTATTCCTATTGAAATAAAGTCAGACAGTACGCTCCTTAAAATCGCTACATCAATTTATTGAAGGCGCCGATCATCCTTATGCGATTCGGAGGTATGATGGTATATCTAAGTGCGAACATGCCACGACTCCTAAAAAAAGCCATACCTGTTGATGAATTTACCTTACTACGCAGGTACGGCCTTGCCCCAATACATAGAGTGGTTCGTTCAGGAAAAAATTCAGTATACAGCCACCCCAAAATCCTGTCGGTTTATAGCTTTTCAAAAGGGTTATTGAACAATTTTGGTATTGATTTTAATTGTATGATAAAATAAAATGCCAAACAATTGATAAAACTTATAAGAATACTTTATTTTCGGGATTAGATTAATGTTAGGTAAATGAGTAGTATCGGCAAAAAAATAAGACTTCTTAGGCATCAGCACGGTTGGAGCCAGGAAGATGTAGCGAAAAAACTGGATATTTCAATTCCGGCATTTTCAAAGATTGAAACCGGGATTACAGATGTGAACCTTTCCCGCATTAAACAGATCGCTGCATTATTTGACCTCTCGGTTGTAGAGTTACTAACGTACGATGATACTGTAGGCACTCCTGCACATCGCGATCAATTGAATGAGCTAAACGAAAAGCTGCGCAGCCGTGAAGATGAGGTGATCAATTTGCAGAAAAAAGTGATAGAACTTTTTGGGGCTCTTAGAAGTCAACAAGTCCCTGCGTGAAGATATATAATTGCTAACAAGCTAAGCCCCTTTTATTATAGCTTAACGACCATTTTACAGAGTGCTAAAGCGTTATATAAGCGAAGGGATAGACTTTTTGCGTACGGATTCCATGTAAAACTTATAGCTGTCAATATGGATATCTATTTTAATTCCATTAACGAATAAACAACCCTCTGTTTCAATGTAAAATCGTCGCCAATGAAATTATATAAAGTTTGTTGCTAACCAAATTAGTCATGAATCAACTTTGTGAGCTAAACCGAAGATTTTAAGCGCTAATATAAGCGCATAACTACCTGATTAGAGGTAAGTGTAAGACTCATGATCTTTTTCTTGATGTTTTAAATAGCTTGTTCGATAGATAGTTGACGAAAGGCTCCCTGTAACTTTCACCTACCGTGAAAGTGAGTTTATTACACATTTTGATCGTATTGCCGTCTATATAATCAACATAAGCAGTTGATATAATAAAAGCTCTATGGAATTGCTGGAAGCCTTCCCTGGCACCGAGTAATTCCATAACATCTTTGATAGTTAAGTAAGCAGTTAACATTTTGTTGCTTGTAAGATGTATTTTAATGTAATTGTGGGAGCTTTCAAATGCTATCACATCGTTGTACATTACCTTAACAATTCGAAGATCTTCTTCCTTATTTTTAACCAAAAAATAATTATCCTCTCTATTTGGTTCCCGGTTTATTTCTGACTGCTTTACCGCTGGCTCGCTGGGGAAAAAGCGATTGATAGTTGTCGTGAACTTGCCAAACGTAAAGGGCTTCAGTAAATAGGCATCACCTTCAGCCTCGAATGCATCAAAAGCGTATTTGGAATGAGCCGTGGTGAAGATAAGTTTGTGGGTTTTTGATCTTAAGGCCCGCGCCAATTCCAAACCCGACATATTTGGCATGTCAATATCCATAAAAATTATATCGATCTTATTATCACCACTAACCTTTTCTAAAGCCGTCTGGGGGTCAGTATAAATATCAACGATATTTAACCTTGGAACCAAAGCAATATATTTTTTTATCGCTTCTACGGAAAATTGTTCATCATCTATTATGACACAGTTTATCATACAACTCTTATTAACGATTTCTATAAAATACAGGTTTGTTTTTCAGAGAGTAATTCTGATAAGAAACAAAATAAGTAATAATTTATATATACGTAAACCAATAAATTTCAGTACGAACGCTTTGTAAAATAATTTCGTAATCACGTACTTTCCTAGGCTCCTCCTTGCGTATTAATCTTCAGCACCAATGCTTTCAAACCTTGTTTATAAAATCATTAAAGCTATTAAATACTAACTCGATTTTCTACCACCCTGTTGATTTATTACTTTAAAATACCTGTTATTTAAAATTAAACGTAATAATGATTAAATCCCTATTTGTTGGTTAAAGAGGCTGATTTTCTCCATACAATGGCAGATTTTCTTTATCGGGACTTAATATTCATTAAAGAAATGCCATGATGCATTCCTTCATTTTTTTCTGGTGATGATCCTACCAGTCCTTTGACCATCTAATTCTCATAAATATATCTGATATGAAAAAATTTGAATGTATCATTATTGATGACGAGCAATTTGCTGTCGATTGGCTTAAAAACTATATCAATGCCATACCAACCCTGCAACTGGTTAAATGCTACACCGATCCTTTACAGGCCTTATTAGAGATTTGTAACGGCCACATGGTTGATCTGATCCTTTTGGATATTCACATGCCGAAAATAACGGGAATCGACTTATGTAAAGAAATTAGAAAAAAGACCAAGAAACTAATTTTTTCTACAGCGTATAAAGAATATGGTTTTGAGGCTTATGAAGCCGATGGCGATGCCTACTTACTGAAGCCCTTTACATTTGCTAAATTCGCTGGCACAGTAGCAAAATTCTTTCCGGCGCATGAAGAAGGCAAAATACCTATCAATCCTCCCGATGATTTTTTCTTTGTTAAAAATAAGGAGGAGCATCTAAAAATCATAAAGATCAATTATGCAGAAGTAGTTGCGGTTGAAAGCAAGCAGAACTATGTGCTGATCCATACATTAAGGAAAAAGGTACTTACTTACATGTCTCTGACAGAAATTTCTAAAATTTTAAATCAATTGCAGAACTTTGTGCAATTCCAGCGGAGCTTTATTATTGGAAAAATTCATATTGATTCCATAGATGGGAATACCATAAAAATGGTAAATGGCCTTCAGATAACCGTTGGAGAATATTACCGTAAAGATTTTTCTGTTTTTTTAGCGGAGAAATTAATAAAGACAGGGCGCAAGCGTTAGCACCCTGTCCTTAAGAACCCCAATTAATTTAATCGGCCGGCTTGGAAGATTCCCGTTTTGGTAAGGGTAATCATCGAGGTGGTTGGCTCTGTCGGCGGATCTGTTTCTGTCGGCTGTTTGGAGTTTACTTTCGTTCTGTACACAAAAAGTGTAGTGTCGATGATTTTTAAATGTTTGTGTTTCATGATATTTTTTCTTGAAACTTAGGGGAAAAAATACGCGTACGAGATCATGTTATACAGAACGGTGTTATTTCTATTTAAAAGAGGTCTTTAGCATGAAAAAGAATATTCAAAAATGGTTTCAAAAGTACAAATTGCACTTGCTTATTTGGGCTTTATTCATCTTTTATGAAACCGTGGTTATTGGTTTAGTTTTTAATATTTTCGGCCATCCGATCACTTATATTGCGCATTATACTGTTAATCTTTTTCTTTTTTACTTGCATGGCGATTTGTTATTTCCTTGGGCATTAAAAGAAAGAAAGGCTGTTTTTTGGCGGATACCGTTTATATTATTTCTTGAAGTTACATGCTTTATCCTCGTTTCTTACGCTATAGACAAATCATTAATGTTCTGGCACATTATGGCGGCTGAGGAACAGTTCCACCTCAACTTTCACTACTGTCTAAAAATATCATACAGATGTCTTTATTTTTTAGGTTTTGCGACGGGGTATTATTTTCTAATTACTTATATCAAGGAACGGAAAAAAACCAGTGAATTAGAAACACAACATTTGAACGATATAATCAATAATCAAAAATCAGAACAGGAACTCATAAAAGCAGAGAATGCCTTTTTAAAAGCGCAGATCAATCCGCATTTTTTATTTAATACCCTGGACACTATTTATCATAATATAGATGCATCGTCACCAATTGCTGCTAATGCAGTAATTATTTTAACGGAAATGATGCGATTTGCGGTCGACGCGGATAAAATGGGTGATTATATCCTTTTGGGAGATGAAATAGATCAGGCAGAAAATTTGCTTTATTTAAACCAGATGAGGAATAACCATGCATTGGGATTCAGATTAAGCTATACCGATGAAGTAAGGCAGATTTATTTAATTCCACTGGTATTATTGACTCTCATGGAAAATGTTTTTAAGCATGGTAACCTGAATGTACCAAAGCATGAGGCAGTTATTGAAATTTTTGTTAAAAATCAAGCACTTCACGTCGTGACGGACAATCTTATCGATTACAATCCATCGAAAAAAGGCGGCGGTAGTGGTTTGAATAATATCGAAAAGAGATTGAGGTATACCTATGGGGATGCTGTAGATCTTGTTTGGCAAACCAGCGATGCCAATCATTTCATATTGCGTCTCAGTATCCCTCTTCAAATGTTAGAGGTGCATAACAAACCAGCTGGTAAGTATAAATGACTTTTCCTTCGCTTAATACAAATAAGTGCCTACTCATATTAGTTTCTTATATACTTTTTATTCCGTATATAACTCTATGTACAATGCATTAATCGCTTATAATGCATTTTCCCAATATAACAATTGGTCAATTGTTCGGCAATCAACAATTATACGTATTCGCCAATTAATGCGTGAATTATTATCCGTAATAAGCACGTAAATGATACTAATTATAAAATAAGTTAAAAAACCGGGCTTTTTCGGTACAGAAAGGGTATAATTCGGGCTAGAATGGCATCCAAATATTAACCGTTATTAAATGCATGTATTACCTTTAATTTATTGAAGAAGGCGTTATTCCTGACATTCCTTGAATAACGATTTTCAGCCTATAACCCCTTTTAGTACGATCAAATCTTGCCTATTTCATATTTATTTAATCAATTAAAAAATTACAAACATGAAAAAATTAATTTTAACCCTTGCTCTTGCTGTTGGTGCTTTGACATTCTCTCATGCAGAAAATGGAATAAAACACAGTAACCCTTCTCATAATACAAAGAAAAAGAACTTAGTTGAATGCTCTTTAACAGTTACCTGTGCAGATGGGACAACTGTTTCTGCGACTGCATCTTCCTGTGCGAAAGCCGGGGCAATGTGTGATGCTGGTTGCGCTTAATAGCTATTACTACTTATTTAAAATCGTCGATTTAGGCAAGGTTTGATACTTTAAAACAACATTCGATGATGACAAGATTTAAATGCTTGCAAACAACCTTAATTATCATGAGAACTCTTTTTTGTGCAACAGTACTATCTTTGATCCTTCCCATTACTGTCAAATGCCAGACAGGCCGCGTCGTTTACGATGCTATAATCAACCACTCTCAAAAGGGAACACCAAAGGATGAAATGTTTAAAGACGATCTATATGCTAAAGCATGGCTTTATTTTGATGGTAGGGTCTCTTTATATCGCCAACTTCTTCCCGATTCCACCATTAACATCCGATCCGGCGGCGGTGATGTAGGCTACATGCGCACAAAATATCCTGTAAATGTAAATGATACAACAGGCTCAATCTATCGAATGGATTATGTCAACAAAAGTATTAAATCAAGGATGCCAATTTACAACATGAAAAGTTTTTATGTTGTTGATGACAAAATTGAAACCATACAATGGAGCATTAAATCAGAAAAGAAAAATATAGGAAAATTCAAAGTAATCAGGGCTGAAGCCGATTACTTAGGCCGTAAGTGGATAGCCTGGTTTGCCCCTGATATTCCTGTCAGCATGGGCCCGTGGAAGTTATATGGACTTCCGGGTCTAATTTTAGCAGCGGAAGATACAAGCCGGAAATTCAAGTTTTCCTTAAGAGATTTGAATATACCCTTTTTAAATGCTTCAAAATTGTTAAATGCAAAAGTGTTAGATCAAAAGGGAATGCGTAAATCTGAATTTATCCTATTAGAAAAGAAGAAAAAAGATGATCAGTATCGGTTCACAAAAGCAAATATGGAAGCCGCGGCGGGCACAGATGGTGGGCCAGTAACTGTTAAAATCAATTTTGCAGAAACCATTGAGATTTACAAATAAAAAATTTCTTATTTTATTCTATTTACCTGTTTTTTGCGGATTGCTTACCGCTAACAGTCAAGCTCAGGATATTGTCATATCTGGTCATATCACAAAGGTTGGTGGTTCGCCCTTAGAAGGTGTAACGGTTTCAGTTATTTTACCCTGTAAAGATTCTACCATAGTTTCATTTACTTCTTCTGATCAAAACGGACAGTACGCTGTCACGGTGAAACAGGCCGATAGATGCGTGGACTTATCTTTGACTTATAGTATATTAGGTTATTTAAAAAAAGAGGTTTCATTAACTGTTGCTAATAGGCAAAAAGTCACAATGGATGTCATTCTTACGCCGCAACAGATTTCTTTAAATGAAGTTATCATCAAGGCAAAACCCAATGGCTTTAAGCAGTCAAACGATAGTACCCAATATCGTATTTCTCAGTATGTAGATGGCACAGAGCGTAAACTTGAAGACATTTTGAGAAAACTTCCCGGGATGTCAGTTTCCGACAATGGGATGATTTCTTTTCAAGGGAAAAATATTGATAAGATACTAGTAGAGGGAGACGATTTTTTTTCAAAAAACTACACTGTTTTATCAAAAAATGTATCAGCTAATCTGGTAGAAAGTATAGAGGCGCTTGACAATTATAACGACGAAAAACTATTAAAGGGGATCAGTCGTTCAGATAAAGTAGTGTTAAATCTAAAACTTAAGAAAGACGCCAAGGCAACTTTTTTTGGAGACACTGAAATCGGTGTTGGAACTGATAACAGGTACAACTCATCCCTTAATATTTTCTCCTTTTATAAAAAGGCGAAGGTGGCGTTGCTTGGAAATATCAATAATACGGGAGACGAAGCTGTGGCAGATATACAGTACAATCTCAGTAATAATAATGGAAATAACTATTCGCCAAACGAACAGACGTTTGGTGTACGTAATCCATTTAATGACAAATTGCCGGTCGACCTTGATGTAGGAAAAAACCGGTATGTGATCAATAAGGCATTCACTGAAGGGCTCCAGTTTAATTATACTTTTTCAAATAAGTTTAAAGCTAATTTCTACTCTTTTTTAAATACGGACAATCAAAAATTATCCTTGAGTAAAAATACCCAATATCTTTTCCCAGATTCCGCTTATACTATATCCGAACGAAGCCTTTACAATTTTAAGCCGCAGACTATCAATTCGAACCTGAAATTAAGTTATCAGTTGACTGATTCTTCAACCTTAACTTATAACATATCCTCAGAAATAAATTCGCCTGATTTTTTATTTAACCTTGAACTATATCCGGTCGCTTCGGGTAATCAAAGTGGGTTAGTCAATGGAAGTGCATTTGAAAAAAACATAAATGTTAATAACAGAATTATTTATACAAACAGGGTGTCTGCAAACAAGGCTGTAATATTTGAGGGGGCATATTTAAGCTATAAAAATGATTTATATCAGAAGCAGGATACAAACCGATTTTCTTATTTAAACGACATTCCGGTTACCTGGAACATCCAGCAAAATGCTGGAATTTATGCTCAAAGGTATGAAGCAATATTAAAGTTTTTAGCAACCTATAAAAATCATACCTATTTTGTAAGCGCAAATGTGGATCAAAACACTTCCAAATTAAATTCCTATTATTTTGGAACATTTGATGCCGAAATTACTCCCCTTCAATCTTTGAACAAAGTGTCGCTAAATGATCTGGATCTATTTATAGAAGCGCGCGATGTAATTACTTGGAAAAGGCTCGAATTGAACTATGGTTTCAGGGCATTCAGAAATTTATTAAACCACAACTTGTCAGGGTCAGCATCCGATCATTTAGAAGCTTATTTTTTTCTTCCAAAAATATCGTTTAAATACAAATCAGATGCTTATAATACCTTTACAATATCTTATGAACAAAACAATGTCAGTTCCACCGTAACTGATATTTACCCTAATGTAATCATTTCGGACTATTTAAGTGCGTCAAAGGGGATTGGAAAACTTAACAATAATTTACAACAAGATTTATCTTTCAGGTACAGGTATTCTAATTCCAACAATCAATGGATCATGAATTTTACGAGTAGCCTCCATTTGGAAAAATCACCCTATATAACGGAAACATCGATATATAACCAGTTATTAGTGAATACTTACCTACCAGGAATCGCAGGTTCTTACTTTTTCTATAATAGGTTCCAGTCGGATAAATACATTCGGCTGTTGCAAAGCAATTGGAGAGTTGTAGTATCTAAGACGAGGATGAAAATCAACTCGATTATAAATAACGAAGCGTTGCAAAGCAATATTTTAAATACAATTTCTGCCTCAACAGCTATTAATACCGCATTTGACATTCCTGTAAATTTTCAGGCTGGCGCCGCCTATAATAACTCATCCCTTACCCTCAAAACCGGGAAGGTAGTCAATAATTTGTTTAAATATGACATCAGCGCCAATTTGAAATTTTTAGAATTTTTTAATCTGAAGATTATTGGAAACAACTATAGATGGAGTTCAACAGGAACCAATACAAGTGCTAATTTCTTAGATATGAAGTTGGGTTATAGAAACCCTAAGCAAAAATGGGCACTGGGAATAAGCGGCAAAAATATACTAAACGCAAAGACTATTGCATTTAATGAAAGTGATAATTTTATTCTCTCACAGAACCTGTTTCAACTATTGCAAAGATATTTCCTTGTATCACTTAATTATACCTTTTAGTTGTTATTTATGTTTTTGCCACCGTTGCAAGCGCCCGTCGGGTCATTAAAAGCTTTAGCAGATATTGATATAGTATGGCTTCATGGCTACGCTGGTCTGCATTGAATGAGCGATTAATATGCATGTGAAACAAATCGGCCAGTAAACGACTGCGATCAACAGGATTACAGGCTTTGAAAACCCTGGTATAAGCCGCCTCAAGCCGGTTGGGTAATATATTGGAAATCTTATTTTCAATATTTACGTTGTTATTTATATCCTTATAACGCTGATTCATTTTTTTAAAGCTCACCGCATTCATGTTTAGCTCTTTGCTAAAGGTATCGGCCATTTGCTTAACGAAAAGGATTTGTTCATTAATACCGTTAAAAACGATAGCAACAATATGTTGCATCGTTAACAGGGCCGAAGCATAAAACTCGTCAGTATTCTTTTTAGTTGCTAATTGGGTCAAAACAAATTCACTATCGTGAAAAAACAATTTCTCGACCAGTTCTATCCGGTCAGATCCGTATCGATCTGTTTCACGTACATAGGTTTTGATCTGTATATCCGAAACCAAACTACTCTTAAGATCATGGTCCAGCAACGATTTCAGATTTGATATGAGCCGGTAACCTTCTGTAAAATCTTTCAGTTGTAACCTCAAACGAATATGGGGTAGCGGATCTTCGTACCTGATAAAAAACCATTTACGAATATTACCTTTATTTGCCTTAAGTAGCAGGGTTACACGATCAACCAAGATGCTATTTGCCCGTGCCCGGTGGCAATAAATTTCGAAGTACAACCAATCCTGACCAGGTGAAATTACCCGATCTGTTTGATCGTTGTCTTTGGCCACGGTTAATGCATGAGAAGCATAAACCTGATTGTCATGCGTATAATTTACCACGAACTGTGCGACATGGCGCTTTTCAGGACTTATTGTTAACACATCGTAATCAGAAACTAGTGCTTCCGTAATATAAATAGCTTCCTGGCTATGCTGACGGCAATAGGATAAAAAAGCACAAACATCCGCATCCTTACTACAATCAAAGCATAAAGTCTGATCACTATGACCCGCTTTGAAAAGAAAATGAATACACTCCTGTTGTAGCCATTTGCACAGCATGTTCTTTCCCTTATGTATGTTTTCGGATTTGACTGCTTTTAGAAGGCTGTCCGGCAACAGCCAGCTTTCAGGGGAAACAATTACATTTTTATAGCTTACACGGGGATAGTGGCTCAAATTTGGAAACAGATAATACAATTTAAAATTCAGGTCAGACTTGATACCCTGGTGCTGCAGATCACAAAGGAACCGGAACACTGCAAGGTCTGAACGGGTGTAATTGTAGGCGGAGGGAATGCGTGGAACCATTCTTTTCTGGTGTTTTTTTGACCAAAGAATGATATCCGCCCCCCTTACGGTAACCAGTATATCATCGAAATTAAGGGGGGCGGAATCGCATGACCATGTTAAAATTGGCAATTCAAACTGATAAAGCCGCTTTCTCCTGTTAACATTATCTACCTCCTTTTCCATTTGATAAGCCACATCAAAAAAAAGAATATCGGGATTAGCATTTTCTTCAGCGGCAGCGATCTGCCGGCCAAAGTTTTCAAGTTCCTCACTTGCTATCGTAAAACGGCCTAACAGCGCATTGGCTGTACAACCGCCCATGTTCTCAATGACCGTCTGGCCTCGCCAAAGATGGAAAAGAACACTTAAGGTATTAGGTAATGGAAGTGTAGAAACCGTATGGTTGCTAATCAGTTCCTCCAGTTGAATAGGCGTGCCCTTTATTAATTGATCCAATAAATACTGGTGCAGTCCTGTGTAAGAAATTTGCAGTTCTTTTTTTTCATCCGGATCGGTGTTTTTTAACCAGCTCGCCAATTCGTAATCAGTTTCATGTCCTCCAAGATCTCCATAACCAATCCCCGTTTCCAAATCCATAGCCGTCATCAACGGGACGGCCCGGTGTTCAAATTTGTTTAAAAAAGCTTCCCGGAATTTATTTAATTCCCGGCTTTTCGCATCGGGCAGGTGCCGAGTTAGAAAACTGATCCATTCCTGCACTTCCTGAAGTCTTTTTTTATTCAGGCCACCGGTAATAGGTTTTCGTTCAGCGATAAGATATGGAGGGGCAGATTTTACATCCGCATTGTTTAGCCTTTGAAAATAATCTTCGCCGGTAACATTGATGGATCTATCTGTCAACAACAATTGAAGTGATACCATTTGCACGAGCAGTTGCATGGTTTGATTTTTTTTTATTTTGAACTCCTTTATCATGTTTTCATATATCGCTTCAGGCGAAGTTTTTACACGGCAGAGATCCAATATGGCTTGCAATTGGGGGAAAACGGTGACCGCCGCAATTTCAAACAAACCATTTCTTAAGCGGATATAACGGATTTCCTGGCCGACAAGATATGTTGTTGAATTAGCCACGAACCACCGCGAGGTTCTCACCTGCGTCACGCTGTTGACGGTTAGATCCTCGGCATCTTTCCAATCCTTAAATTCATGAATTAATAGAGCCGCATTTAAAATAATGGGCATTTGCGGCTCATCTAAAACCGGAATAAGCGAAATAGCCGCAAAGGCACCAAATGGTGTGGCCCTATATTTGGCCCGATTATAATATTTCCAAATCGTATATTTTATCTTATCATCAAGGTTATTTAGACCGACTGCGTCAATTGATTTGATCAACTGATAAAAAACCGGTGAAGAATCCTGAATAAGTATTTTAAGTTCATCCCATTTTTCTGCCAACGTAGCATCATGATTGAACACAGGTGTTCTGCAAAGAGCAATATTCATCAATTTTAATTTCATGATGGTAGCTTAATAATCGCCGTGAAACGACGTAAGTCAATAAGTCATTTATTAAGCTCAAAAGAATGGTTAACCGATTTTAATAAAGAGCTGCTACTACAAAACGGTCTTTTTTCGGGATAGAAAGGGTAAATTGGAGGATACCATTCGAATGCTAATTGCGGATTAAATTAAATGCCCATAAGGTAAGCGCAACTACTAAAGGGACATTTTTTAATTTCCTCATATAAGGAAAGTCAGTTAATTTATAAAGACAATTTAAAATTAATTATCAAGACTTATCTGATAAGATCTTAATCAGATCGGCATAAGGCCTAAATTCTCCTATTTTTCGGGATAGAATGGCAAAAATTCGGGCGATATTCTTATTAGGAGTACCAACACTTATTTTAAACATTAGTTAATTTAGTGCTTTGATTTAACCTCTGCTTAATTGAGCCTTACACACATCTGTTTGGAAAATGGAAGTATGGTTAATTAAGGTGTCAGGGGGGCTGTGGGTATTTGTACTTCTATGTATAATTAAAGCTGGTCGGCTGATCGGAAGAGTTTGAGCAATCGTATTGTTTATTCCGGATGATTGGCATGTTAATTTGATGGTGGGACAATAGTGCGGCTTGTAAAGATAAACGAAGGGATTAAAGCTTTGCTTTACCCCTTAAAATATGGAAGCAGCTAATTATACGACCTATGCTTATCCCCGGAACACAGATGCACATTGTCACCCTTTGTTTCACCGTGTTGGAATTTTGCATGTTTATCTGGCAGTTGGCCAGGTATTTTTACAGGTTAAAGGACAGGCACCGCGGCTGGTATGTTTTGCTCCTGTTACTATTGGTGGTTTACAATGTCACTAACGGTCTTTTCCCAGACCCGGGTATCCATGTCCCCATAGCCGCACAAAACATGATTGCCTATGGCATGTCATTTCTGATGGGTTCTTACTTCCCATTTTATTTTTATAAAGAATTTGATTTAAAAGCATTGCGAAAACACGTTATCTACGGTGTTCCGTCTTTCTTAATAATGCCTTACCTCTTATTCTTTGTCATCTTGTATATGCTTAACGGAGATTTAAGAAAAGATATCCGCTATGGGGTGATTGTTCCTTTCGCCTATTCACTTGTGCTGCTCTGGGTAATTCTTTCCGCAATAAGAAAACGGTATCAATGCAACCGGGACGATCATTTTTACACCGAAGAAATTATGGTTTATTGTGCGGTATTGCCGTGGGTAATGATCACGGTTTTGGCGCGGTTTGAAGTGGGCCAGTTAGCACAGACTTTATGCGCCAATGTTGGTTTTTTGATTATAACTACAATTTTCTTTTTTAAATCGGCAAGGCGGGCTATGCTGGAATATTTACAGGAAAACGCGATAACTATTGGAGGAACCACTCCATATCTTTTCCAGGCTAATTGCCTTCATTTTGATCTAACCAGGACAGAAATTCTCATCATTCAGTATATATACAAAGGATTAAGCAATAAAGAAATCGCAGATGTCATGGCAATTTCTGAAAATACCGTAAAAAAACATATTCAAAACGCTTATAGGAAAACCAATGTAAAAAGCAGGTCAGCATTGATCTACAAATTACAAAATCATCGTAATTGAGCAATTCGGGGCGATTTGTCATGAAAACTACCCCGAAATAAGTATATCAAATACCCGATTTAAGCATTTACACAAATGAGCGCAGCAGGTAATTTTAAAGTAGCATTTTAAAGTGCAAGCGCAATGGCTTTGATCTGACAATATTGTTATGGCAGCAAAAAGATTATATGAACGTCTATTTGGTCTTAAAAATCTTCCATCTGAATTGGGAGATGACGCAGAGCGCCAAATGCTAACTGACTATCTGGACTCGATCATCAAATATAGCTTTCACGCCCGGAATCAACTGTTATTAAGTGAGGGCCAGGAAGCAGGCTATATTTATTTTTTAGTAAAAGGTATAGCGAGGGGCTATTATAATGATCCTTCTGATGGCCAGGAGCGCACGGTTATTATTTGGGATGAACTTTCGATATTTACCGACCCATCCGGATTTTTTGAAAATTCGCCTTCGGGCCTGAATGTAGAGGTAATGGCAGGCAGCCAATTATTATTTATCTCTCGTCCGCAACTTGAAGAGCTCTATAGATTATTCCCCTATGCGGAAGTATTTACCATTCGTATGACTTCCCATTACAGCGCCTATTTTGCCAAGAGAAGTCACGACCTGGTTAGTTTATCCGCCTGGGAGAGATACCAGCAATTGCTTAAGAACTATCCTCAGATAGAACTGAAGATCACAAAAAAAATTATTGCCTCTTATATCGATATTGCGCCCCAATCATTAAGCCGTCTTATAAAGGAAAACGGCCATCCTTAACATCCCGCCGTTCAGAGCATCACCCATGTTAACTTTTTGGTTAACCATTGTTAAATCATTTCACCACATAGGTGTAGGGGGATTTTCAACCACCTGTTGTAAATTTAATTCATTGTTATAGAGCCCTGCAGCCCCTAAAACAACACAATTAACCGCTTACCTGATTAAAACAGGTAATACAAAAAAGAAAGGACAGTAGTGACAAACAGTAAACAGATAAAAGCCGCAGGCTACGTACCTGCAGGTGGCAAACGTCACCTTATTTAAAGATGGACAACACACACACGCAATATGGACATTATAATTTTGAGGAAACCAAACTTTCAGTTTTCGGAAACAACAAAGGTGAGATTGCCAATACTCATTCGTTTAGTTTGCATCTTCCTATTTGTATATACCGCACACGCCAAAATAGTTGATCATGACCGTTTTTTAAAGGGTCTGACAAGAGTGCATATCATAAATGGCTATGCCTTATACATTTCCTGGTTAGTGCCGATAATCGAAATAATTGTTTCTTTATTATTGCTGATCCCCCAAACCGCTAAACAAGGGCTAATCGCCTTCATCGGTGTAATGATCTTATTTACCGGTTATATTTTAAGTGCAATGATATGGGAACCTGTGCTCCCATGCCTTTGCGGTGGTGCCATTGAAAAATTAAGTTGGTCGCAGCATGTATGGTTCAATCTCGCATTTATACTATTGGCTATACTTGCCCTCCGGCTAATAAACTTTATAAATATCTTCAAGAAACAACAAAAATGAAAAATTTTAAACAAATAGCCCTTGGCCTAATGGTAGGTGCAATGGCAATCGGCTTCAGTTCGTTCACAAACGCTCATAAGGCAACGTCAACCACCGCAAGGTATTACAATCAAAGAGCAGATCACAATGCAAGTACAAGCCCTGCCGACTTTGTGTTCATTGATAACGATGTTGATCTTTGTTCATCAAGCACTACAAAACAGTGTAGCGCCCAATGGAGCACAACCAATGTGCCTGGTGAAGGACAAACACCTACAGATGCCGGATCACCTTCTCTGGTTTCAGGCAGCTCAACATCTGGTATTTTTACCAACTGAAAATTTCAATCAATTAAGGCAGGCACTCTTGTCTGTCTTAATTGATTGTATGTACCACTTTTATTTCCCCTTAAAAACTAGCACGTCAATTGCAGTTGGTTCCTTTATTAAACTTAATCCAAATTTCAAAAGTTCTTTATTTACTTCGTTTAAGTTTGTCATATCACAATTAAGCTGTAAATCGACCTTTTTCTCAAAATTTGTTTTATTGACTATGGTCGTTTTTGCCCCCTGAAGAAAATACGAGTTCATTGTTCTTATTAAAGTGGCAAGCGGTTCATTCTGTTGACTATAAAAATATCGATCGTGTTTCTCAAAGCTTCGACCACCTACTGTTGATAATTTGCTACCATTCAAAATCTTTAATGCTGTTGTATTAGTATCTGTCCGTTTTTCTACTACTACCTCAAAACCCATTGGAATTGCAAAATATCGATCCAAATCACTCTTTATTTGTTTTATTTTTTCTTTCCAAGAAATACCTTTTGGAAAAACAATTTCATAGGAGGCACCGTATTTTTTGCCCCATTCAATTGTTTTAGCCGAGTTACCATTGATTGGTGAATTATCGGGAACAGTAATTTTATTTAACAATGAATCAGGCATTTCAAAAACATGTGTAGTTTGAGAATCGAATGCCCCCGGAATGGCTGAAGCGTAGTAGTATAAGTCATAAGACATGCGATATAAATAGTCAATAGATACATTGAAACCATTAAAATGATCTGGATCAAAAGAAAATCCACCTTGCGCATTGTCAATCCATCGGGTTGCAATTGAATAGGAAAGTATATCAGGCCGTTGTAATACCTCTCTTTTACGACTGGAATCTTTTAACACAAAATTATCGCTAACCACGAATAACGATTTTGTATAATCGATTGCTTTTCTTCGTATATCACGTCGGTTCTCAAAAGAAGCTGATTTGCCGTTAATAACTGATTCTATATTTTCCGCGGTGATTTCATCTGCATCGGTCGTTGCGATAACTTTGCCGTTTGAGTTTATCCACACATAATAAGGTATGCTTGCATAATAAAAATATCTGCTTAAAATCGTATCTCCCACCACTGAAATAGGTTTGATTTTGTTCATACGATACATTCGATCTAAAAACGGCTGTACTTTTCTCGCTGGCTCTTTAGTTACAGAAAGGAATTGAATTTTACCATTAAATATTTTTTGCAATGAGTCAGTTCGTCCAAACATGCTTACGCACGGAGCACAATATGTAGCCCAAAAATCTAAAATGAGAAGTTTCCCTTTAAAGTCTGAAATATTAACATCAGCATTTTTATAATTTAGCACGCTGTTCATCTTTACCTCGGGCATTTGATGCCCAACCAATATTTCGTTTGTTTGTGCATTAACTGAATTAGTTCCTATGGACGTTACCAGAATACCTAAGGCTGTTATAATTTTCTTTGTAGTTTCTTTCATCACTTAATTATTAGCGTTGATTTTGAATTAATCCACCTGTCACAATTTCTTTTTCATCTAAAGGCAACACATATCTTGGAGAATTTACAGGCAGTGTATAGTTTTGCCCATTCACAGTTCGAGATATTGTAACTTGGAACCGTGAATCGTGGTTGAGCCGCCTCAAATCAGTCCACCTAATGGCTCGAAAACATAGTTCTTTCCTTCGTTCCGTTAAGATTAGTGATAAAGCAGCATTAGCATTTGCTGCCGTCATATTGGTATAGGTACCTGTCTGCCATCGTGTTTTTAACAAGGCATTCAAATCGTTCATTGCAGCAAGTGAATTGCCGGTTCGGGCATAACATTCGGCTCGGTTTAAATACATTTCATCAGTCGCTAACCCCCCAAAAAAGCTAAGGTTGCCATTATAACTTCCCTTAAATGAAATATTTCCTGATACTGTTGTGAAATAAATTGATTTCCTTAAATCATTTGAGTTGAATGATTGGTATAACTGATTATCAACAATTAATCTGTTTGTTCTAAAGGCCAAATAACCAGATAATGTATAATGAAAAATCACTTCTTTATTAAATCGAGTTATTGGATTGCTTGCAGCTTTTGTTAACTGATTAAAATCTATCAAAGTATTTTGTAGTTGCAAGCTGGAATCGGCATACGCCAACGCTTTGGTATAATTTTCTTGTGCTAAATACACTCGTGACAATAACGCATAAACTGCTGTTTTAGACGGTCGTGTAGGATACAAGGGAGTAACAGGCAATAATGGCGCAGCCTTTAATAAATCACCAATTAACTGATCATAGGTTTGCTTAACGGAAGATTGTTTAACGCTCAAATTAACGTTTGAATACAACCTCAAGGGCAATCCTAAATCCGTTCCGGCAGATGGATTTTGATATGGCTTGCAAAACTCTTGAGCAAGATTGTACAAGTCGAGGCTCCGGTAAAATAATGCCGAACCGTTTACATTGTTAAATGCAGTTTGCGAGCCGGAATTAACCGTTAAGGATTTAATGCCATCTAAAACAACATTATCATCCAAAATTCTTGAATAGGCATAATACCAGTCTCCATTACCATCACTACCATAAAAGTTTTCCGTCGGCCCCCATATATAAGCATTCCTTTCTTGCTCACTTATTCCAAGATAAGTGGCGTCGGTAAGTCGAAAGTTGTCGTCGCTAACCACACCTAATCCAGGTGCGTTGGCATTCATTTGTGTTACATTATCTAACAACGTCTGATAATCAGCAATAGAAGTGGGTACGACAAGAGCCTTGTTAGGTTTGGCATCAAGCCAATCCTTCTTACAAGAATTGAAACAGGCCATTGAAATAAGAATGATGTACCAAACATATATTTTTAATTTTTTCATAATTTTTCTAAAGTGATTGTTTTTACATTTCTTAAATTGATAACTAAAAATTGCCTTTTATACCAAAAGCAATCGAACGCGGATTAGGGGTTGTAGTTCTGTCATTTCCACCGGGTACAGCATCTGGATCAAGACCACTTTGATTGGCTTTCCATAAGATGCCGATGTTATTAGCATACATGAATAGTTGCAAATTTGAGAATGGTAGCTTTGGATAAACTGATCGGTTAAAGTTGTAACTCAAACTAATATCCTGAAGCCGGATATGATCACCTTTCTCCACATTGATATCAGAACCCTGATAGAACTGGTCACGTGTGCTCGAAAAAGGATAAATCAACGATGGAATATTTGTCGTTTTTTCATCACCAGATTTCATCCACCTCTTATTGTAGTCCTGGTTCACAATTAGATAGGCACTCCCATTAGATATTATTTGGGAATAATTAGTTGTTGGCTTTCTGAAATAGTAGCCTAATTTATAATTGATCTGAACATTTAGATCGAAGCCTTTGTAGGAGAAGTGATTATTTAAACCACCAAAGTAAGTAGGTCGTGCAGGCCCAAAATATACAAGGTCGCTTACTGATGAATTGTTAATAATAGCATCATAATCTTCACTTTTCACCCCATTTACATAGCCAATAGGATTACCTGTAGAAGGGTTCAATCCCACATATTTGTAACTATATAAACCAAATACTGGTTTTCCCAGATTGGGAACGGCGACAGTTCCATTTCCGTCAGCACCAACAAGTTGTGAAGCAAGAGGTGCAAGGTCATAACGAGTGACCTTATCGGTCGCGTGGCTAACCAAAACAGTTGTTGACCATTTAAGTCTGCCAGAAAGATTTTGCGATGTAAGCGTTACATCAAATCCGTGTCCGCTCATATCAGAGTAATTTCCTTCCAATGAAAGGATGCCTGCGTTATTAGGAAATGTCTTATACCCCAACACGTCAGTTTCTTTCTTAAAATAAAATTCTAAACTTCCCGATATGATGTTTTTCTTTGACGAGAAATCAATCCCTAAATTTGTTATAGCAGTTTTTTCCCATGATAAGTCAGGATTACCTATATTTAATATAGTTGCATATGGAAGATTAGTGTAAAGTGCGTTGCTTTGATACAATAAGGTTGTAACTCCAGTTACTGATCGGTCTAAATTACCGTTAAAGCCATACGTAGCCCTAAAATCTAAAGTTGGCAGCCAGCTTATGTTATAGAAATTTTCTTTGTTAATATCCCATTTACCACCAGCCGACCAAAGCGGAAGACTTTTTTGGTTTGTCGCAACACCAAAATAATTCGACCCATCTATCCGGGCACTTCCTGACAGCGTATATTTGTCCTTATAGGAATAAGCAAGGTTTGCAAACGAAGATCGTATTCGGTCTAAGGTGCCGCCAATATTAATTCCATTGTTTATTGTAGTCGTATTACCGGAAGGGTTAATATTATAAAAAGTAGTTGTATTGACGTTTACAAATGTAGCGTTGTCGTCATTATAACCGTATAATGACGATCCGTTACTTGCAGAACTAACTTGTGAAAACTCATACCCTACTAAGGCCGCTATAGTACTATTCTTCCAACTCCTGTTATAGTTTAACTGACCACGTAAATTGTTGGAAATTATATTTGTATTTCCTAAACCTGAAATCCCGCCTAACGGAATATTATAACCAGTCACCTGACCGTTGGATTGGATGGCGAATTGATTGATTAAATTACGGGTGTAATAAGTATCCTGACTTTCGAAGTCCCTATTTTGGATATTTGTTCTTTCATATTGATATTTAATTTCTCCACTCAATCCCTCAATGAACGTATATTTTATTCCACTTGTGAGCCGGGTATCCGTAATTGTTGTGATGTTATTAGCTGCGCCTAAATCCTTTAAAGGACTGTAAGACCAGTCTAAAAAGCCATTACTGGGCGCTGCTTGGACATAGCTATCCCTATAACCGTAAGATATAGGTCGTGGTTGCCCGCCTGCATCTGCGATTTGTGAATATGGAAATACGTGGTTTAAAGTATTGCTTAGTGTATTATCTGTCTGGTTGCGCCCCTTCACAACATTCAAACCCACGCTGATTTCTAAATTGGCAATTGGTTTAAATGTATTTTGTGAGTTGAGCGTAATTCTTTGATATGAATTATCTTTTGCACTTGGCAAATTATAATCATATCCACTGGAAAAAAAGTAAGTTGCTTTACTTGAGCCACCCGAGAAATTTAAACCATATTGTTGGTTGTTGGCATTATGTAATAGGTACTTTCCAATCTGGTCATTAACATTTAAATTTTTTAAAGCGCTTAATTGTGTGTTAAGACTACTGGCTGATATTGTACCGTTGCGTTGTGCCGTAAGTAATTCAACAGCAGGCGAAATAACAGGGTAGTTAGTTACGTCATTTAAATTTGCGTCATAATATCCTTGTTTAAATAAATACGTTTCAAGATCAACATATGATGAGGAATTAAGCTGATTAGGATTGTAAGCTAAATTAGGTTTATCAAAAGCTGTAATGCTTGCATTAAAACCAATTCTCAGAGGTTGAGCTAACTTGCCTTTTTTGGTTCTAATGACAATTACACCATTGCCCGCTCTAACGCCCCATATACTTGCAGCGGCAGCGTCTTTTAATACGGTAACATCCTCAACATCATTTGGATTTATGTTATTGATATCACCATTATAAGGAAAATTGTCAATTACTATTAACGGTTGATCATTTGCAAAGATTGTACTTCTGCCTCTTATGTTAATGTCAAGTTGCCCATTTTGTGCTGCGGTAGTATTTGAATTGAATACTAACCCACTTGTTATGCCATTAAGTTTAGAAAATATATCTGTCGAAACCCGATCATTGAACATAGCTTTTATCGGTTGTGCAAAAGAGCCCGTCGCTCTTTCTTTGGGAATAGTCTGATAACCAGTAGAAACTACAGACACCTCATTAAGCTGATTGCTGCCATTTTCAAGCGTAATTGTCAGATAATTCGTATTTGTAATAACAATCTCTTTGGTTAAATACCCGATAAAAGAGACTTGTAAAACAGTACTGTCAGCAACATTGTGGATTTCAAATTCACCGTTGCTATCGGTTGTTGCCAAAGCTGGCCCATTCTTAATTTTAATAGTTGCCCCAGGCAAAGGTGAACCATTAGTGTTAGTAACTCTACCTTTTACAGGAAGACGGTGCTTTTCAGTTTGCTCCTGCGAGGGAGACCGCGAACTCGTTTTATCGAATTTTACTACAATTTGATCGCCTATAACTTCATAGGTAAGGGTGAGCGGCGATAATAAGTCAGTCAGCACCTTACTAACCTGCTGATCTTTGGCGTGGATAGTGACCGGATTTTTCAGGATGCCTTTGGCATTGCTGTATATAATATTAACGTGAGCCTGTTTTGAAATTTGGTCGAGCGTTTCTTTTAATGTTTTCTTTTCTACATCTATTGAAATGCGCTTATCTAAATCTTGTGATCGGGCTATTTCTGTTGCCAGGGCACAGTTCAAAAAGCACGTTGAGGCAACGGTCAATACAAAGGAGCTGTATTTTAATTTGGAGCGTAAATTTTTGAGCATAGTTTTAATTAATAGGGTTAAGTGAGAAAATGATCCATAATTTAAGATGATGGATTGGCGGCGGTGATTGTCGAATGAGCCACAAAAAGGGCAATACCATTCCCGTAAAGCAATTTTTCATTTTTTTTGCAGTTAAGTTTGTTCGTTGAAAATTTGGTTTAGTGACTACCTGAAGCGGCAGCCTTTATTACACTTTGTCTTCTATCTGTCACTACAGCCCCCCTCTAAAAAATATCCCTTGTCTGTTTGGCGGACGGTCGCGCCGACGGCCGCTGCTAACTGCCTCAGTACAATATCTATCGGCTTCGATGTATCAAATTCCCCGTAGCAAAGGCAGGTTGCCGACTTGTTTTCAAGTTCAATAGATTGATTATAATACCGCCTGAAGTCCGCGACGACTTCCGGCACAGGGATGCCGTCATAACTTAAAATACCGTCGCGCTTTTTTACTACCGGGGCAAAAGTTGTTACTGATTTGTCGGATAATGTCGCTTGCAAATTATTAAAAACGGCCTGTTCTTTCGGTTTTAAAATCACTTCAGACAGCTTCTCCTTTTTGGCTGATAACATGGACACCCTTACGATACCCGTAACTACGGTAACGTTATAAATATTCTGTTTGCTGTAGGATTTTACATTGAAAGAGGTGCCGACTACTTGTGTCTGCATCCGGCCACTATGGATGATAAAAGGATGTTTTTTATCCTTGGCTACTTCAAAAAAGGCTTCCCCATCCAGCGAAACTTCACGGAAATTATTAATTAACTGATCTGCATAATTCAGGGAACTGGAAGGAGAAAGCCATACTTTGGTGCCATCAAATAACTGGATAAATTTTCTCTGGCCGTTTTTTGTAACTAATTGTCGGGTGTGCCGCCTGATCTGACCATCATAACGATCACTAAAATGCCGGTATAACAAAAACATCGTTGCCGATCCGATCACCAACCACAAGGCGGCGACTTTAAGCCACGTATTATTTGATCTAAAAGGGGATTTGATCTTAATAGCCTTTGAGGGGACCTGTGAGCGAATTTCGCTAAGGAGAACTGATTTTACATTGATGATAGCCTTGTCTTCCTGTTCGGCGTTTAGCGGTGCCAATGTATCCTTAGAGAGTTCGTTACCAATCAATAAGTTAAAGAGTTTTTCATTCTCCTTTTTGTTCAGTAATTTAAACAGTTCTTTGATCTCATCGGGAGAACATTGAACAGCGATGTATTTATTGAAAAGGGTTGTTATGTAAGCTTGATCTTCCACGAGCGGCGTAATTTAACAACAAACCGTATAAAGGATAAAAAAGGACTATTAACAATAATTAAATTTTATATTATTATATACCTGCTCACAATCACTCTTTTTTCACACCTATGGTAACTTCTCAAATGCTAGAAAGATTGTTCCATTTTCGCACATCCACCGTTCGCTTTCGAACAGCATATTTAAATAGCCTTATTATAAAGACCTCATAGCCAGTAAATTATATGAATGGTATATTTTTAGATAGAGAGTGGTTCAATACTGAATTTATGCTGAAAAATTACATCAAGCTCGCCTTTCGAAACCTAAAATCAAAAAAGGTATTTTCATTCATCAACATTACAGGTCTTGCTGTCGGTATGGCCGGCGCTATACTTAACTTGTTATGGGTACAGAATGAATACAGTTACGACGCTTTCCATTCCAATAATAAAACGCTCTGTAAGGTATGGAACCGCTATATCAGCAAAGAAGGAATAGGCGCCTCTGATGTAACGTCTTCGCCGGTCGGGCAAGCATTAAAAGCGGGTTTTCCGGAAGTGAAAAATTCAGCCAGAATCTATTGGACGACTGACAGGTTATTCAATTACAAGGATGCCTCGCTGAAAGCTAAGGGGAATGATGTGGACAAGGCTTTTTTGACTATGTTCAGTTTCCCGCTGGTGCAAGGTAATGCGGCTCATGCGCTGGATGACGTCAATAGTATTGTCCTGACCGAGCAATTGGCTAAAAAGATATTCAAGGACACCGATCCCTTAAATCAATTGGTGCGGATCGACAATAAGCAAGCGTACAAAGTGACGGGCATATTAAAAGACCTGCCGAATAATACCGAGTTCGATTTTGAGTACCTGGTATCGCTGGCAGCGAATGAAAAATTTTATACCGACGGCTCTTGGGGAAACAATAGCTATTACACATATGTGCAGCTACAACCCGGTACGGATATCGGCCGGTTTAACCAAAAGATCAAAGAAATTGCAAAACAGCACGACCCAACAGGAAGTGCTCATACCGAGGTCTTTCTCTATCCGTTCAGCAGGATGCATCTTTACGGCAAGTTCGAAAATGGTCAGCCTGCGGGCGGCCGCATTGAGGTTGTTCATCTCTTACTAGGTATTGCTGCGTTAATCCTGCTGATCGCCTGTATCAATTTCATGAATCTGAGCACTGCTCAAAGCCAAAAACGGGCCAGAGAAGTTGGGGTGCGCAAAGTGATGGGTGCTGTTCGGACCAGCTTAGTCTTCCAGTTTCTGACTGAATCACTGGCAATGACCAGCATTTCCGGCCTCCTGGCCTTGCTTATCGCCCAGTTAGGTCTACCGGCTTTCAACGAACTGACAGGTAAGCAACTTTTTATAAGTTATGGAAACCCCGTGTACTGGCTTGCTTTCGTTGGATTTATATTATTGACCGGCTTGCTGGCAGGTAGTTATCCCGCCTTTTTTCTGTCGGCCTTCCGGCCCGTAAAGACTTTAAAAGGAGGTAGCCATACTACAAATACAACCTTTAACCCGCGCAAAGTGCTGGTTGTACTCCAGTTTTCAGTATCCATCATCCTCGTCATTTCAGCTATCGTGATCTACCGGCAGATCGATTACGCACAAAACCGCGATACCGGTTATGATATCGATCACTTGGTTCAAGTCCCGGTAGAAGGAGACATTCGCAAAAATTATGCGCTGATCAAAAACGACCTGATCGTCTCGGGCGTGGCTACAGCGATGTGTCAGACCAGTTTGGATGTGACGGTAGACGGCGCGACCTCCGGCGGGTTTTCTATAGACGGTAGCAACAAGGACCAGCAAAATATTTCTTTTTCAAGGTTCGGCACTTCCGGCGATTTTATAAAAACGATGGGGCTGACGCTTACCAACGGACGTGACATTGACTTTAACTCCTATCCTTCAGACAGCTTGTCCTGCATGCTTAATGAAACTGCTGTTAAGCAACTCGGCCTAAAAGATCCGGTGGGGAACTTTATCAAAAATGGCACATCACCGATTAAAGTTGTAGGTGTCTTTAAAGACTTTATTATCCAGTCGCCTTATGTGAATACAGGACCAATGATCGTTTTAGCTACCAAAAAATGGATCTATAACACGGTCATCCGCTTGAATGGTCAAACGGGTACTGCGCATGCACTGCAGCTGGCTGAGGATATTTTTAAGAAATACAACCCGGCCTATCCATTTACCTACCATTTTGTCGATAGCGAGTATCAGCAGAAATTTAATGATCAGCAGCAAACAGGTAAGCTGGCAGCTATCTTCGCCGGGCTGACAATATTTATTTCCTGCTTAGGCTTATTCGGACTGGCGTCCTATATGGCCGAGAACCGGGCCAAGGAAATCGGTATACGCAAAGTGTTAGGAGCCAGCGTGGCCGGAATTACCCGCATGCTAACCGGGGATTTTGCCAAACTGGTGGCGATCGCTATCTTCATAGCCGTCCCGGTATCCTGGCTCTTGATGAATAAATGGCTGCAGGATTTCACTTACCGCATAGGTATCGGCTGGCAGCCATTTGTTCTATCGGGCGCTTCGGCTATCGCCATAGCAGTGCTGACCGTAAGCTTTCAATCCATTAAAGCGGCGCGGGCCAATCCGGTGGACAGTATAAAGCCTGAATAATTTTACATTTTAATTTTAAATAATAGCGTACAATCCACAATTCGAAATCACTTCGAGCAATTGAGGCAAAATAGCCTAAGCCTTTAAAGGAAATGTCCTCAAGCTAAATTGCTTATAATAATTTCAGTAGTTATACTTAGGGCATTTTATAACAAGTGGGCCAAGGAAGTTACTATAAAAAGTATTGCTACATCATGATTTAAAAGAAAATATTCTTTTACGGATTTATTGGCTGCAACGATTTGATTGCGAATGGTGTTGGGTGAGATTCCTAAAATTTCACCTACTTCCTGGTAGCTCTTACCCTCAAACTTGCACAGCTTGAAAACTTGTTTCCGTTGCGCAGGTAAATGCTCTATTGCGCGCATAAGGAGGTCGTACATTTCTCGGTCGATTATGGAATCTTCTGCATTAGTGACATGATCTACCGTAGTGATGATCAAATGATCGATAATGCGTTTATTGTTGGCCACCTTCCGATAATGATCATAAATCATATCTTTGGCGACTTTATATAGAAATGGCGTGAATGATTTATTAGGGTCAAGTTTGGCGCGCTTAACCCATACCGTTAAAAAAAGGTCTTGTAGGATTTCTTGTGCAATATCTTCGTCGTTGACCATACGTAGTATGTTACGGTATAATTGCCTGCTGAATTGATCGTAAATTTTGGCAAAGGCCGGTTCGCTGCCTTGTTGCAGTTGCTGAAGTAAGAAAAATAAATTTACTTCGCCCCTATAAGATATACGGTGTTCATTGTTCATTGCCTTAAAGGTTGGACAACCTCGACAATGCAACTTGCCCCCAAAGGGGCCAGGCTACTATTGATTAACACACGACAGCCCGCGTAGGATCGGTAAGGCATTGTACTCGAAAGCACTTTGCCTTTATTGCCCGAAAGCAATACTGGGAAGCTAAATCGCAAGTAGGCCTGGTAGCCTGTAAAAAATTACAGGTGTATTACCAGGCGCTCACTTGTCCTCTATGCTTCCATTGAATTTCCTACGTTCGTGTGGTTAGCGAGGCTCTTGGTGAGCACCTTATTTACTTTTAAAAAGATGCTGCAAAATTATTTAAATCATTTACCTTTTCTAATTATATGTTGATTAAAAGTAAAGATAGAAAAAAAGATTACACATGAGTAATTTTTTAATTACTCATGTGTAATTAAAAAAAGACATGATTATTAATTCTTCCGAAATTGGGTTTTAACACTTATGGAAGAAGATAACGCTGAATTTAAAGCACAACAGAAGGATAAGGATTTAGCGATAATTAAAGCTGCTTTCGAAAATGGCAAAATTGAAAAGATGAGCGATTTAGAAAAACTCAGCTCTACTAAAATTGCTGCATTAGCGGGTATAAATCAAGGAAGATACGGGGCAAAATTATTCCATCCTGATAAATTTACTCCCTCAGAGATCATTAGAATTTCGCTTGTGTTGGATGTCGACGATAGCTACATTATGAAAGTTATACGAAAACAACTGATAAAAGCCGAAGTCGAAAGGGTTGAGAAACACCGAACGAAATATTATAGTAAGAAAAAAGCTTAGCCGTTATCTACGTGGCTGCATATTATAAACTTATATAAAATTTAGCGCCTTTACCCTCAATGCTTTTACTGTGTTGGTGATTGTGCCGGGCAATACGAAGGTAAGAAGTTTAGTAATGCGCACATTTCTGCAACTTCCTTAAAAGGGACTTTCAGGGCATCATTCAGATGTTCAGAGTTGAAATAATGTACCGGATGGAAAAACATACTATCCTTTAACGAAAGAGTTTCGTTGAGATTATGGTCATATTTAATAGAATAAAAGTAATTTAGACCGTAACTATACACTGATGCCAATGAAAGAAATGCCTTCAAAAACATTCCTGGGAAACATCTCTGTTTCAAAAGCGATAGATGGCGGTTTCGTTGCATTAACACAATACAGTGATAAACGGATTTTTGAAGAATGGCATTGTCATGAAAACGCTAGCATTAGCTTTCTTTTAAACGGAGTGCATGAAGAAGATCTTTTAGGTAAACACTATAAAAGGGTTCCAGGCGACATCAAATTTATTCCAGCCGGTGAAATGCATCGCTGTAACGCGTATGCCGCCAGCACAAAAAAAATCAATTTAGACTTAAAACATAGTTTGCTTCACGAGATGACTTTAAGTGAAGATGTCTTATTGGAACGACTGCTTCAGAATCGTCAAACTAAGTTTACATTGCTAAAGCTATACCATGAAATTCATGACAAAAATGGATATGGTCAGGCGTCCTTACAACTATTACTGTATGAATTATTTCACCCGGTGAACGCCGACTTAAAAAGTTATTCTGGCAAATTACCCCTTTGGGTGTTACGTTTAAAAGAGATACTTAACGATGAATGGGATGTCCGCTTTGATCTTCAGGATCTTGCCCATAAAGCTGGTGTCCATCCAGTAACTATCTCAAGGTATTTTCCGCAATATTTTAGCTCAACATTAAGCAGCTATCTAAGATCCATCAGAGTTGAAAAGTCGATAAACCTAATCAAAACGACATCCTTATCGCTTACTGAGATTGCTTATACCTGCGGCTTTGCTGACCAGGCACATTTCACCCGTTCATTTAAAATGCATACGGGGTTTGTGCCAAAAGATTTCCGTAAAATTTAAACACATCGTTTAAAAGGCTAATTATGTTCAATTATTCTTGCCTTAACCCAGCTATTTTTGTGGCATAGCCAATTCATCAGGCCCGCTGCAAATGAAAAGTACTCAAATTAAATCAATCCTATTTTTCCTTATATTAATTTTATATAGTGATTTGGCCAATGGCCAGTCTTTATCTTTCAGCGAGCAAATTGGCAACGCAAAAAAACTATATGACGCAAAGGAATATAAAAATGCCGCCGTTGCTTATTCAGCTGCCAACCGGTCTGTAACTGAACCCGACCCATCCGAAGTTTATAATGAGGCCTGCTCATGGGCTTTAGCTCTCGAACCGGATAGTGCTTTTAAAACTCTTAAGACTATAGTTGGTATAAGCTTCTTTAAATATACCTTATTAACTACCGACAAAGATCTGACCACACTTAGAAAAGATACCAGGTGGAATCCCCTGCTTGATAAAATCAAAAAGACAAGATTGACCAAAATTAGTAAGGATAAGCTATACAAGGACTTTGACTTACTGGTGTCAGCATTAAAGGAAGCCCACACCGGCCTGTATTGGTATAATTCCAAACCCGCCTTTGACAGTATATGTAATGCGCAGCGTATGTTAATTACCAACGGCATGACCGCTTTAGATTTTTATAATATTGTAGCTCCTGTAGTTGCTTTTACAAAAGAAGGACACACTTATACAAGGTTAGGTGATCAGGCATTGGCGTATATGGGTTTTAGTGCTAAATATTTCCCGATCCATCTTAAGTTTTTAAATAACCTGCCATTTATCATTAACGATTTGGGCAATATCAAGATTAAAGGCCTCGTGTTAACCAGCATTAATGGCGTTTCAATGGGCCATATAATGAAAAGATTTTTGAGCTTTGAACCTTCCGACGGATTTAATACAACAAGCAAATACCGGTGGATAGAGGAGAATGGAAAGTTTTCGAGTTATTATGCCTACAGTTTTCCAACCGCTGATCATTTTACAATCGAAGCAGTTGAACCAGCTACGGGGAAGAAGTTTACTTATTCAGATATACCTTCAGTTACTTATACTTCATTCTATAAAAGCTACCGCGAAACATTAAGCAACATTCCTAATAGTACATACACCTTACCCGCTATACTTAAGCTTGATACTGCAACTCATACAGGTGTCTTGACTTTTAATTCTTTTTCAAGTTATCTGTATGATGGCGCTAAAATGGAATTTCATCAGTTCGTAAAAGACTCTTTTACGCAAATTAAGAAGCACGGCATTCATCACTTAGTTATTGACATCAGGAACAATGGCGGGGGCGACGAAGGTTTCGAGGATTATCTGTTGTCATATTTGATCACAGGAGATTATATTAAATACAAATATGTTCAGGCGTCCGCCTTTAGCTACTCATTCTATGCCAATTCAGATTATAAAAATGACTGGTATAAACTTGAAAAAATGTTAAAACGAGAACACTACTTAGATAAAGATGGCAGAATTTTGAGAAAGCCGGGGATTGAAGAACATGAAAAACCGCAGACTGATCCTTTTTCAGGAGACCTGTATATATTAACCAGTGGCTTAACCTACTCGGGCGGCTCTGAATTTGCGGCTTTAGCTAAAAATTACACAAATGCTATTTTCATAGGTGAAGAAGCGGGGGGCGGCTATTACGGAAACACCAGCGGAAATCGCATCGTTTTAAAATTGCCTTATTCCAAACTGCAAATTGGAATACCGCTGCTCAAATTTGTATTAGATACGCCGAATGACTCTATTCCTTTTGGACATGGTGTTATACCTGACTATCAGGTGCAAGGTAATATCACAGAATATTTAAAGGGTGATGATGCACAGATGGACTTAGCAAAACACCTGATTAAAAAGACCAATTAACTTGAAAATATAATATGAAAGCGACGATTTTTCTTCTGGCTACACTAATTACCTGTTTTGGATTTGCTCAACAAAACATTCAAAAAACAACAGGGCTGACCTTCAATAACTTTTACTATTATGTTGCCTTTGATGCTAAAAAGCAAAAGGTTTTATTGGATTATTTAGATCATAAGATAGGCAAGGCTGATTCCATATCATCGTCTAAATCAGTATGGACACCTTACAAAGGGAGTAATGTAACTGCTACCAATCATAATATTACCATCATATATACCGCGTCTATTCCCGATACTTCGATAATCAACAAGCTAAGGTTATTGTCTAAAGGCATCAACGAAGTGGTAACTACACATTAGTAGATGCATTAAAACTTCGGATAATTTATAAGCTATCGGGCCTGAAGCCGATCGGTTTCGTCTTTTCGGTCGCTCTTTTTTATCTATTAGTTCATCAATGTAACGGAAAATGATTTCCATATCCAGCAGCTACTTCACAAACATGTTTATTAGGGGTTTTGGTTACGCCTTCAATCGGAAAGCTTTATTTCACCTTGGTAAGATTATCAATGCTTTTTCGTTGCCAAGCTGCTATATCAATTAACAAAGGGCAAAGGGTTTTTCCAAAATCAGTGAGCGCGTACTCTACCCGGGGAGGCAGCTCCTTGTATTGTTTCCTGCTGATCAAGCCATCAGCTTCAAGCTCTCTCAATTGGTTGGTTAATACCTTTTTTGAAATAGAAGGTACTCTTACCTGAATCTCGCCAAAACGTCTGGTGTTTTTTGAAAGTATATATAAAATTGGCAGCTTCCATCGCCCTCCGAACAGCGCTATCGTTGCTGTAACCGGACAGTCAGTATCATCTAATTCCTTTTCCATTAGTCACTTTTAGGTTACCGCTTTTTGTCTTATTATCCACAGCAAGGGTTACTTTTCAAAATCAATATATGTTTCTTTACAGAACAAAAGTAATTAATCTTAAAACACAAAATATGATTTTAGTAACCGGGGCAACAGGGAATTTAGGTAAAGCCACCATTGATTCATTATTAAACAAGGGTGTATCCCCAAACAGCATTACTGCATTAGTAAGAGATGAAACAAAGTCGACAGAACTAAGGTCAAAAGGACTTCAGATCAAAATTGGCGACTATCAGGATCTTGGGTCTTTAAAAAGTGCCTTCCAAGGCGTGGATAAATTGCTGCTTGTGTCTTCTTCATCAGATATAAGCAAGAGGTTTGAGCAACACAAAAATGCGATCAACGCAGCCAGGGAAGCGGGTGTTGGCCACATCATTTATACGAGTTTCGACATGAAGAATTTACATCAAAGTGTCATGGGTGAAGAGGTGCAATATCATGCATACACTGCTGATTATCTTAAGCAAATAGGTATTCCTTATACTTTAATGGATAATACCATGTATGCTGACATGATCCCCTTTCTTATAGGAAAGGATATATTAAATAATGGTATTTCCATTCCTGCCGGAGATGGCAGAACTCCCTTTTTGCCAATAAAAGAAATGGCTGAAGCGAATGCCGTTGTATTGACTACTCGTGGGCATGAAAACAAAGAATATACCATCGCTGCAGAAACCGCTTTCTCCTTCGCGGAGATTGCTGACCAGCTATCAGAGATTACCGGAAAAATAATAGCTTATCACCAACCAAAGGTAAGTTCATATATCGCACAGCTTATCCAGACCGGTGCTTCTGAAGATGATGCAGCGTACATTGCAAGGTTCTGTGGGGCGATCGCTAACGGAGAATTCGATACCAATAAAAGTGATGTGAAACAACTACTAGGCAGGAGTCCGGTCAGTTTAAAAGATTTTTTGAAAAACATATACAGTTAATTGGTAGAAGTAATTCCTACGTGGAAGTTTATATTGAAATTTTGGGTGTAAAAGGACTAATTACAGGTAAAGAACAAGGAGATTTAACTTAAAACCCTACTTAATAAAGGCATTGTCCGATGGCAAATGTCGATACTGACTTGCATCCTTGCTGCCAGCTATGAGGCGAAGCGCTTCGGCATGCGGAGATGAACACTCCTGTCATTTTTGGGAAGGCCGGATAACGAAGAAATTTACGAATCAACGATCAGGCATTTTGACTCCGATAAATTCAAGCCTTTAAATAACTTTTTAAAAAAGGGTACTAACACCGATGAAAAATATTAAACTTTTGGCGTGGCTAATTGATTTTGATTGATAGGAAGTTAGAATATAGTTAAGTTTTTTCCTCATTTGGAATTATTTTCCGATGCAATTGCCTGAAACCTACTGTAAACCAATTCCATCAATGGCCCAATCCTTTCTTTGAACCGTTGAAAATTTACATTATCCAAATTCTTCATAGTACCTCCATGTGGTGTATAAGTAAACATCAACCATTTAAAAAGTTCTTCTTCAGCCGGAGCCCAGGGCTCATCACCAAAAAATTCTCCGATTTGACTTTCAATAATACCTTGTCCTGTTTCCATATTTAAAAATTAATTTGCTCAGCACTTTAAAGTCGCATCAATAGGTCATCATAAGAACCTTAACGCTTCGTTTTACGATCCAGGTAACGGTTTATAATGCTGTAATGGAGGTAGGAGTGTCAATAAAAACGCCAAAATGCCAATAGTGATCAAAATATTGCCTATTAGCCAGCCTACATTTTCCAGTAGCACGGTCAGCCTCATCTTCTCGTAAGATTTGAAGCTTTCGACCCCTGCCGCATTTCGCCGGTAAAACTTTCTACGGTTTAACCAGTACTTTAAGACCCAACCTAACAAAATCAGAATGATAGAAAGGATTCTTAAAAACAGCCTGCCTGTCCAAATGGTAGCCATAAGTCATTGTATATATTTCCTTTTTAAATATTGGATCCCGAATTTAAAAAAGAACAGCCAGTCATTTCCCTGGCATTAAACGATTACTTTTATTTCCCTTCTGCGAATGCTAATTATGGAAAATAATGAACTTTCAGGTAGTTAGAAACCGCTTTCAGCACGAATTTTAGCCTTTCTATCCCGAAAATATCTAATCTGCTTAAATCAGAAGAATAAAATTCTAACGCCTAACCAAAAAATTCTTCAGATCTAATCGCATAAACTGGCCGGATTGTCATAAAATTTACCACTATTTAATGAATAGAAATACCCAAATTGATTATTTACCAGGCTTTTACTACCCATTAGTTTTGCTGTGTTTTCGGGTTTTATTTGGCTAAGCAAGTGATGCTCAGAATTACCCATTACTTGTTTCGAGCCATTTTTTATTACAGCGCCTTGCCGGATTGTGGGCTGATGCCGCTGTGTATTACAGTAATAAATAAAGCATTGAAGTTAAAGGGTTGGTAATCCCTGATTAATTAGAGAAGCGTATGAAAACACGATTAGAAGAACTAAACTATCCGTTTGGCTGGTTAGATGAAGTAACCGAAGTAACTTTGAATCCTTCAAAGGGTAAAGTAGCTGAATTACAGGTGGATGTATTAACGAGATTGCAGGAACAATTTGAAACTGAAGTGCGGCAGGTTTTAAGACATTTAAAAACACAAACATTTTTCCTGCTTTCAAGCGACAAGAAAAAACTGGTGGTGCAACAATACACCACGGCAATTTCGCTTTTAAAACAGCAATCGCAGTATAATCTTGACAACTACCCTGAAAATCCGGTTTTAAGAGATGCGGGTACGGCGATTATTAATTACCTGGATGAATTATCAAAGGCTATTGAAAAAAGGTATTTCTGTTACCTTCCAGGCCCATTACCGCCTGCAACCAACCCTGCTATACCAACTCCGGGTTCTTTTAAAATCCTGCTTGATCTGAGCGTTGATCAGATCGGAATCATTCTAAAAGCTGCCGATGACACCAAAATGATCATATCCCGCTCGATCAGGCAGGTTTTTAAAACCATTGTACCTTTCTTGTCTACACCCAACAAATCTGATTTGTCCTGGGAAAGCGTAAGAAGCAATTCTTATTATCCCGAGGAGAAAGATAAGGATGTAGCTATTGCAGCTCTCGAAAAACTTATCCGGCAGATCAGAGGATATTAGCAGATTGATATTTAACATTTTTAACATTTAGCCCCTGGAAACAGGGGCTTTTTTTGCGATTAATTTTTACGGGAACTTAACCAACTATATTAAAGTTTATTTTTTTCTTACTGATTATCAATGGGGTACAAGGATACAAAAAGGATACAACTGCAAGTTGTACTTGTACAGGGATGCGGGGGATAGTTCCTTTGTATCGTTAAACACGCTCAGAAAAGTAGCGATAACGAATGAAGAAAAGATTTATAACAATTAAAAATTAAAGATCATGCTAAGTCACCTTTCATGGGCCGGTTATATCGAGGCCGTCATTGTTGCACTCATTATTTATTATGCATTTGTAGCCGCGCGCTTTTATGGTTCGGACATCAAAGAATTATTCGCACGTAAGGGAGACCAAAACCCAACCATTCACACCCTGCCGGAGCAACTGGTCTACCAGGCTGAATCGCAGGCAGTACTTAAGCCGGAAATCCCCGACAATTTTATAGTGGATGAATATATAGATAGCGACTTAGAGGATGCTGATGAACTGATCGGTAAGCTGAAAAGAAGCATTCATGGGGCATCAGAAAAAGCATACGCTCCCGGTAATTTGGTGAACCAGCTTAAAAATATTTTCAAAGCATACGCCAGTTTAAAAAAATCCCCGCATCGGCCAGCTATCAATGAGCTGGTGGTATCTGAATGCGAAAGAACCGGAACAGCAGAACTAAGTGAAGATGAAGTAGATGAGTGGTGGAGTGATTAGTGTTGTGTGTTTCCAGTTCCGTCCCGGCGACCTTATTGTTTGTGGCCGCCGGGCAACGGAACAAAGTAAATCCCAAACCAAACTTTGAAATAAGGCCGCGCCGATAACCCCTGTGCTGTAGAGCAAAGATGTAGGTGGAGAAGGGTAATCCTAGCCAGCCGACTTTCCTAACCGTCCGCCCCGAAAAAAAATCGGGTTGCGGGCGGTATGGGAAAGCTTTTGCCTGAATTTTTAAAAAAAAAGATAAGTGAAGATGAAAAAGTGGAGTAAAAAATTGAAGGGTAGAACCTTGAAAACAGGTGTATTAACCGCGTTTGGTTTAATCATCAGCCTGATAGCCAAAAGTCAGGATGGCAATGCGGGCATCAACGAGGCGAACACTCAGGTTCGCAGTTATTTTGAATCAGGCACCAACCTTATGTATGCAATAGGTGCGATTCTCGGCCTGATCGGGGCAGTTAAAGTTTATTCAAAATGGAATGCGGGCGACCAGGATACCAGTAAAGTTGCTGCCGCGTGGTTCGGCTCCTGCATCTTTCTGGTGGTGGTGGCAACCATCATTAAATCATTTTTTGGAATGTAATCATGAAGGAATTACTCATTAATAAATTATACAGCTACCTGTTGGACAACCATTTGGATCTGCTGATCGCTTTGCAGGAAGATCACCGTTTGACGCATTACCTCGAAACCAAGGTAGGATCAGTCAAGGAACTTTACGAAGGTCTACAAGCCGAAAGCCGTCCGGCGTATGTAATTGAAGCTCTGTGCCTGGAAGAACTCACCCGGGATCTTCGTCCATCCCGTTTCGAGTATATGCGGTCATTGCTTGAACAGGAATTTGAGTCGGAATATCAGCACATGGCAGACAGCGGCATCCTTACTTATGAAGTAATCAGCCTTATAGGGGCTTGTGAGCCCGTATTTGAAGTATTCAGCTTTTCTGAAGATAACGAAGATGATAAAGAGCTGAAATATGCCCTGATCGGTATGATCGCCGAATACCTGGAAAGATAACAAAAGAGCAAGAGTGAAAAGAAAAGTGCGGAATCATGGCTCACAATCTGTTTCAGAAATTAAGGGATAATATACCGGCAATTAAAATTGCCCTGGAATATCAGGAAGAATCTACTTAGCGATGCGGATGCCGCCATTCTGCAAACATATTCCGGCTTTGGCGATAAGGTATAGGGCTTGCTGGAGAAACACCAAAAGAATTTGGCCGGACTGAATGAGAGCATTCCCTAACTTGAAAACCTGCTGAATAAGCCATTTGAAAAAGACCGCGCAATACAGCAATTGAAAATTGAACTCAGGAGTCTGGTAGGCAGATCGCCGTAACGATAAAGGAGAAGCAACTAAGGCAGACGGACTGTCGGTCGCCCATGCCAATGAAGCTGCGCCTGAGGTGTCGGCATCATCTTAAGAGGCGACAATTAGTGCCCTGAAAACAGGATGAACCAAAAGCGGGCAAACCGCAACTGGCCAGGGCCAACGGCGCGTCGGTCAGATCGGTTGAAACCATGCCCGCTAAACGCATCGGTCATAAACAAGGGTCAAGAATATAACCATAACAACATGAGCAACAGTATTTATCATATTAACAAAGGCATTAACAAAAGCATCGAGTTCCAGGGATTGCGGGCGCAATATATTTGGTACTTCGGTGGCATGGTGATCATCCTGATGGTCGTGTTCGCCATCCTGTATATCGCCGGTGCCGGAACGGTCATCTGCATGGCCGTGATCGGTTCGTCCGGAACCTACATGAGCATCAAAATATTTGTGATGAGCAAAAAGCACGGTGAACACGGCTTGATGAAAGCAATGGCCAAAAAGCAGGTGCCAAAAGTGCTGAAATCCTACAGCCGGAGATTATTTCAAACAAAAGATAAGGAGGAAAAGAAATGAACAAGCTAAGGCAGGTGCCGATTTTCACCATCGAGGGCACCAGCTTCCTGGTAGATGTACACAAACAGGTTTTACGGCAGACCAACGATCAGGATAACGAAATATCATTTATCAATAACATGCAAGATCACGGGACATTTTACCGCTTATTATACGACCCGGATGAGAAATGTTCTGCAGAGGACCTGATCGATCAAAGCAGGGTCAAAGTAATTGATATTCCGCCGCTGACCGAACTCGATCCGGAAGGTATGTCCGTCAGATATGGCATTCCCGAAAACCGGTTGAAGGGCAAAACCGACTTCGAGGTGATCGTTGACCAGGATTGGCTAAAGGAACGCCAAAACGGTGTGCTGCCGCGTATTAATATCGCCGGTGAAGAATTTACCATCGACCTGCGGCTGCAGGAACTGCGCCATACCAAGTATTTCTTTCCGGTGATCAGCCTGAAAAGTTTTGAACTCACAACTGACGGGGAATACTACCAGGCTTTTTACCACCCGGCCATGAAACAGGTGGTCAGCATCGATCCTAAGCTGACGGAATTTCCGGAAAGCATAATACAGATCAGGCTGCCCAATGAACTCGGGCTTGACCCGGTGGCTACCGCCCGCCGCTATGGTGTTGATGAGAACGACCTGTTGCGCCGTTACCCGCCCAAAAAAGACCTCCAGGCGGCGGTCATCCCACTGGCGGATACAGGCCTGCCCGCTTTGATCCGGCAGAACAGGGAACAACTGCAAAAAGAACATGCGGAAATCGCCCGGCGCATCAGGCCCCCGCACTGGCCGCATTTCTAAAGCGGCATCAGGGGCGAATTACCAAACAATAACGTGAAAAAGATCAGTGCAGATGGAAAGAGAGTTGAAGGATATTTTACCCGTTATGGGTGTGGAGCATGACTGCATCCTGTCGAAACAGGGCGATGTGACCATCGTGTTTAAGGCCGAATTGCCGGAGGTGTTTACGCTCTCGGACGAGGATTATGAGAATTTACACCAAGCCTGGGTCAAGGCGATCAGGTTGCTGCCCAAAGACAGCGTGCTGCATAAACAGGACTGGTTTACCCGCCAGCTTTACGGTGCCGGGCAAAAGAAAACAGAAGGCAGTTTTTTGAGCGAAAGCAGTGAGCGTTATTTTTCCGGCAGGCCTTATATGCAGCATGACTGCTATATCATGCTGACCAAAAAGGGCAGCGGGCGGAAATTGAGCAGCTCCATGTTTTCCAACCTGCTTCGCCCTACCCTGGTGCCCGAGGAAACCTTGAAGCCGCAGGCGCTACGTGAATTTGTGGACATGGCCAGCCAGTTCAAAAGATTATTGGAAGACAGCCGCCTGATTCGGTTAACCCGGCAAACTGCGGGTGCGCTGCAAAGCCAGGCGCGTAAAACCGGGCTGATCGAGCGGTACTGCTACCTGTCTGAACGGGAAGACCATTTTTTATATAAGGATATCGCCTTACAGGACGGCATTCAGATCGGCGATCAGCAGGCGGCGCTTTATACGCTGGGCGATGCGGAAAACCTGCCGGGCATGTGCGGTTCGCGGATCACTTATGATGCTTATTCTACGGACAAAACTAAGTTCCCGGTCAGTTTCGCCGCCTCGCTCGGCCTGCTCTTGCCCTGCAACCATGTTTATAACCAGTTCATCCTGGTGGGCGATGCGCAGGCCACGCTCAAGCAACTGGAAAAAAAGCGGCTGCGCCTGCAATCCCTGTCGGTGTATTCTCGGGAAAACGCCATTTCGCTGGATGCGACGAACGCCTTTTTAAACGAGGCCATCAGCCAGCAACGGCTGCCTGTCAAAGCGCATTTCAATGTGATGATCTGGTCTGATAATCCTGAAGAACTGAAGGACATGAAAAATCAGGTCGCCTCGGCGCTGGCGGGTATGGATGCCGCCGCCAAACCCGAAACAACGGGAGCCGCCCAAATATGGTGGGCGGGGATCCCCGGAAACGCGGCGGACTTCCCGGTCAACGACACCTTCGATACGTTCGCGGAACAGGCCTGCTGCTTCCTGAACCTGGAAAGCAATTATAAAAGCGCGCAACCCGACGAGGGTATCCGCTTTTGCGACCGCTCAGGGAGGCCGGTCTATGTTGACCTTTTCGATGCGCCGCGCAGGGAGGGCATCGCATCCAATATGGGGATGCTGGTTTGCGGCACATCGGGAGGCGGCAAGTCCATGACCGTTAACCATATCCTGCGTTCCCTGTTCGACCAGGGCGCGCACTGCGTAACGGTAGATATTGGCGGCAGCTATCTCGGCCTGTGCGAACTGGTAGGCGGGTATTATTTCACTTATACCGAAGATAACCCGATCCGCTTCAACCCTTTTTATATCAAGGCGGGCGAAATCCTGGACACGGAAAAAAAGGAGAGTTTAAAGGCGCTTTTAACTGCCTTGTGGAAACAGGAGAACGAAGGTTTTAACCGCTCCGAATACGTGGCTCTTTCCAATGCTATACAAGGGTATTACCTGCACCTGGCGAAAGACAAAAGCCTGTTCCCCTGCTTCAATACCTTTTACGAATACCTTGAAACGTATTATGTGGAAGTGCTGAAAGGCCAGCGGGTAAAAGACAGCGACTTTAACGTAAATAATTTTCTGTACGTACTGCGGCCTTACTACGAGGGCGGGGAATTTGATTACCTGCTCAATGGCAGCGAAAACCTGGACTTGTTAGATCAGCCCTTTATTGTTATAGAATTAGATAACATTAAGGATCATCCCATCCTGTTCCCCGTGGTGACTCTCATCATTATGGAGCTGTTCATCAGCAAAATGCGCAAGCTGAAAGGCGTGAGAAAGGTACTGACGATTGACGAGGCCTGGAAAGCGATTGCCAAATCCGGCATGGCCGAATTTCTGAAATACGCTTTTAAAACGATCCGGAAGTTTAACGGCATTCCTATCGTCATTACACAGGAACTCGATGACCTGATCAGCTCACCGATCATCAAGGACGCCATTATCAATAATGCCGACATCAAGGTACTGATGGACATGCGGAAATTCCAGGGCAAGATCGAAAAACTTCAGGACGTATTAGGCATGAGTGAAAAAGGCAAAACGATCCTGCTCTCGGTCAATAAAGATAACCGGGAGATCTATATCGACATCGGCGGCCAGGTGATGAAAGTATATAAGAACGAACTGTGCCCGCAGGAATATTATGCCTATACGACTGAAGGAACCGAACGGGTGCAGGTGCGTGGATTTGCGGATAAATATGGCAGCATGGAAAAAGGCATTGAAATGCTGGTGAAGGAAAGACAAAAGATTAAATAACTATAAAGAGGAGGAAAAGATGAAAAGGAAAAGTTTATACAGCCGTCTGCGGGCGGCGCTTGGTGCGGTTTTACAATACTGGGGTGACCATGCGGACAGCCTGGCGGCGATGAAGAAACTTTATGTGCGTGAGTACGCTGACGAAAAAGGCGGCCCTTGCAAGGTGATTTTAGGCATTAGTTCGTATGGCAGCCTGTTCCGGATCACGCAGGTCTTTTACAATGGCGGCGTCTACAGCCGTGAGGAAAACTGGCTGGCGAGCTATGGCTGGCATTTTAACGGTCATCTCACCGCGCTGGGCCGTGGCACCTGCTACCTGATGTTTAATCCTTTGCACCGGTCAGTTTGCCTGGAAATATATAACGATGCGGATGAACGTATCCTGGAACACTACACCCAAATCTAATGGCTATGAAAAAGATCATGATGATATCCGTAAGCCTTTGTGCTTTACTCGTCCTACAGCAAAAAGCCCAGGCGCAGATACCCATTGTAGGGCTGTTCACTTCGGCCATAAAAAAAGTCATTACGGCGCTCGACCTGAAAGTGCAGCAACTGCAAAACCAGACCATCGCCCTGCAAAATGCGGAACAGGCTTTGGAAAACAACCTGCACCTCAACAGCCTGAACGATATATCGGGCTGGCTGAACAAGGAAAGGAATCTGTACCAGCAATACTACCAGGAGCTGGCGCAGGTCAAAGCCATTATCTCCGATTATGATGAAGTAAAAAATATCATCAGCCAGCAAAAACAGTTGCTCGGCGAATATCAGAACGCCAGCGCGCTCTTTCACCGGGATCAGCATTTTTCAGCAGAGGAGATCAGCTACATGGGCAATATCTATGACGGCATTCTGCAGGAAAGCCTGCGCAACCTGAATGAAGTGCTGCTGGCGGTTAATTCCTTCAGCACACAAATGGATGATGCGGAAAGAATGCTGCGGATACATAAAGCGTCCGCAGGTATGCAGACCAACCTCGATCACCTGCGGCAGTTTAACCAGCAAAACGTCACGGTAAGCCTTGCCCGCGCGAAAGACGAGCAGGACAGGCTGTCAGTGAAACAGCTGTACGGACTTAATTAAGGTAAAAGCTGAAAAGGCAAAAGGCATTTCTAAACTTAAAAATAATGAAACATATAAAAATAATCGCGTTATCCTTTCTTTTCACCGGCCTCGCTTTGACGCAGGTGAAAGCGCAATTTTTAGCCGGTTTCTTCAGTCAGCAATCCAACAAGGAAAAGATCATGGCAGAACAGATCGCAGACCTGCAAATCTACGAGCAGGCATTAACAAAAGGTTATGGCATTGCGCAAAAAGGGCTGAATACGGCGCAGGACCTGAAAAACGGTATGTTCGGTTTACATAGCGCCTATTTCAATTCATTGGAGCAGGTCAACCCCGTGGTGTCAAACGACCCCAACGGTAAAGCCATTCTTGATTTGCAACAGCAGCTCATCAGCCGCTTTACCGCAGAGATCAGCTGGCAGCAACAGCAAAAATTATTGCAGACGAACGAACTGGCCTACCTGCAAAGTGTGTATGATAACCTTTTAAAAGAAGATAAAAAGGATGTAGATGAGCTAACCCTGGTACTGACGCCCGGTAAAATGCAGCTGACCGACCAGCAAAGACTGGACAGGCTGGATCGCCTATATGCCAGCGTGAAAGATAAATATGCCTTTGCCGGGGATTTTACAGGTAAATGCAGGAAGCTCGCCTTGGGCAGGCAGCAGGCCATACAGGAAAAGGAACAGCTAAAAAAATTATACGGCGTACAATAAGCTAAAAGCAGAAAGGATAAAGGTGAAAGGGATGAAAAGATTAGTAAAAGGCATGGTTATCATACTCGCGCTGACCATGCTGGTGCCGGTGCGCAGCCGGGCACAGTCCATCGCGGATTGTATTCAGCAACTGACGCTGGATTATCAGAAACTGGCGGGACTGAAAAGCATTTTACAGCAGATGTACCAGGGCTATGAGGTGTTGAGCAAGGGTTACAATTCGGTAAAGGACGTATCACAGGGCAATTTCAGTCTGCATGAGGCCTTTCTCGACGGGCTGATGGTCGTTAGTCCGACCGTGCGGAAATATCCGAGAGCCACCGACATTATCAGCGATCAGGCTTCGCTCATCAGCGAATATAAGTCGGCTTCTTTTGCCTTCCGGCAGGATAAGCATTTTAACCCGGACGAGGTCGGCTATATGATGGATGTATATAATCATCTGATCAGCGCCAGTCTTAAAAATCTTGATGACCTGGCAATGGTGATGACCGATAACCAGATGCGGATGAGCGATGCCGAACGGCTTGCCGCGATTGACCGCATCTATACCGACAGCCACAGCCAGTTAAGTTTTTTAAGGCGCTTTAACGACCAGGCGTACCGGACGGCATTGCAAAGGTCAAAAGAAACCAACGACCGGCAAACACTCAAAAATTTATACGGCATCAACTGATTTAATGATGAAAAAGAGCATTTCAAAGGCTGCGGTACTCGCAGCATTAGCCACGCTTTTGCCCTTGCTGTCCCATGCGCAGGATACCGGCATCGCGGATGATCTGCATAGTTTGCAGGGTATATTGGAAAACCTGTACAACCAGATGATGCCGCTTTGCAGCGGGATGATCGGCGTGGCCAGGGGTATCGCCGGGTTTGCGGCATTGTGGTACATCAGTGCCAGGATATGGAAACATATCGCGGCGGCGGAGCCGGTCGATATTTATCCGTTGCTGCGCCCTTTTGCTATCGGGTTTTGTATTGCGTTCTTCCCGCTGGTGCTGGGCCTGATTAACGGCCTGTTACAGCCGGTGGTTACCGCTACGCAGGGCATGGTCACTAATTCTAACCAGGCCATTGCGCGAATGCTGGCCGACAAACCACAAAGCACAACTGAAGGGCAGGAACCATCGTCCACCAATTCCGACCCCGACAAGTGGTACCAGTACAGTCACCCGGATAATTCGGGAGCCAACGCGACGAACACCAATCCTATATCCGATGCCTTTTCGGGCTGGAGCATTAAGAATTGGGCGCGCAAGTTCATCGCTGAAGTGCTGAACGTATTGTTCCAGGCGGCGGCGCTCTGCCTCGATACCATACGCACGTTTAAGCTGATCGTGCTGGCTATTCTCGGCCCGCTCTGCTTTGGCCTCAGCATTTTCGACGGCTTTCAGCATACCCTGAAGCAATGGGTGGCCCGCTATGTCAACGTTTTTATGTGGCTGCCTATCGCCAATATTTTCGGGGCGATCATCGCCAAGATACAGGAGAATATGATCGCGGCGGCGCAAAGCGGTAACCTGCCGGGAAACGAGTTCGGAAACAGTAACACGGCTTACCTGATCTTTCTTCTGATCGGTATCGTCGGGTATTTCACCGTGCCGAGCATCGCCAACTATATCATGAATGTGGGCGGCCATGCGCTGTTCGCCAAGACGAGCGCCCTCGGTTCTATGGCCATGTCCTATGCCAGCGGCGCAATCATGCAGAGCTTTTCTAAAAGTAACACGCAAAGCCAGCCCCCGCAACAAAATAACACGGGTAACAATGGCGGTAACACAGCTAACCAAAGTAAACTGTCCGGTTCACCCCCTAAGTCTTGACGTGCATTAGGTCATTGAATTAATCAACAATTTATAAAAGTATTCCGCAAAAGTGGAAGGGATCAGGAGGGAATTATGTTTAAAAAAATGCGAAATATAGAAACCGCTTTTCAGCATTTGCGCGGTTTGGTCATCGTGCTGACGGTGGGTTATTTTATAGCGATATGCTATATCGAATATCAGAACAAGGCTTTGATCGCCACGATCCAAAGCAGGCTTTATGTGCTTTACAACGGCAAAGTGCTGGAAGCCTATGCCGCCGACCGTAAGGATAACGTAGCGGTGGAGGCCAGGGATCATGTCAAGACCTTTCACCAGCTATTTTTTACGCTGGCACCGGATGATAAAGTCATACAGGCCAATGTAACTAAAGCGCTTTATCTCGCGGATGGCTCGGCAAAACGAGAATACGATAACCTCTCAGAAAACGGCTATTACGCCAATATCATCTCCGGGAACATCAGCCAGCAGATTGGGGTGGACAGCGTATCGGTAGACCTGCGGAGCTATCCCTATCATTTTCGTTGCTACGCTACTCAAAGCATTATCCGGACGACCAGTACCGTTACCCGAAGCCTGGTGACGGAGGGCGACCTGCGGAATGTGTCCCGCAGCGACAATAACCCGCATGGCTTCCTCATAGAACGCTGGAATACGCTTGAAAATAAGGATTTAAAAACGGTCAATCACTAAAATAAAAAATCAAAATTATGGAAAAGAAAACATTATCCTCAAAGATGCTTCGCCAGCGAAAAGTATTGCTGGCGCTGCCCTTACTCGTATTGCCCTTTTTAACGATGTTCTTTTGGGCATTGGGCGGCGGTAAGGTTAACCCGGCTGAGGCCAAGGCCGACACCGCAAAAGGTTTAAACATGAACCTGCCGGATGCCGTGCTGAAAGGCGGCAAGGACTTAAACAAGCTCAGTTATTATGATAAAGCGGCTGCGGATTCGGTGAAGCTAAAGGAACAAATGAAAAGTGATCCTTATTACCACCATGCTGCTGATTCCGCTGCCGGTCTTCAGCTTTCTGCTAATGCACAACCTGCATGGCGGAATAGCGCCGCTATTCAACCGTCCAAATTGACAGGCGGTAATACGCAGGGCGCCAATGAAGCGCAGGTCTATCAGAAACTGGCGCAATTGCAAACGGCTATTAACAAACCTGTGCAACCAGTCAAAACCAGTACTGCCGCTTCTGTCAACACTAACGATGCGGTCAGCAAATCGCAACAGATAACCCAGGAAAAGGCGGAAGATCCTGAACTCAAGCAAATGAATGGCCTGCTTGAAAAGATCATGGACATTCAGCATCCTGACCGGGTAACGGAAAAAACCGACCCGCAGGCTAAGGAACTGGAAAACAAACGCTTTAAGGCTATACCTGCCGTGATCGACGGCAAACAAAAGATCACGCAGGGCACGGTCGTACGCCTGAAGCTCCTCGATACGGTAACGATCAATGGCCAACTGATCCCTAAAGGACAATTGATCTATGGCAGTGGTGAATTGTATAACCAGCGGCTGACCATGAATATCAAGATCATCCGTATGGGTACGATGATCCTGCCGGTAGACCTGACCGTGTTTGACATGACGGACGGCCTGGAAGGAATTTGCGTGCCGGAAGCCGTTACCGGCGATGCGGTTAAAGACGGCGCGGCCGGTGGTGTACAAGGAATGGAGTTTATGAGCTTTGACCCGTCGATGAGTGCGCAGCTCGCCGGGGCCGGGGTAAACGCGGCCAAAGGGCTTTTTACCAAAAAGGTCAAGCGCATTAAAGCCAAGCTTAAAGACGGGCATCCCCTTTTGCTGCGCGATAATAAGAAACTAAGAGAGGTCAGGTTATAAGGGTTCATCAGATGGAAATTCAGGAAACAAGCCAGCGGGATATCGCCCGTTTTTTGCAAAACGCCGGAGCATCGGGCTGGAATTGGACGGCTTTCAGCACAAGGCCTAACGAAGATCAGCGACCGCCGGATTTCGAGGGGTTTATATCTGCTGACAAAGCGCAGGCTTATTGCAATGATAATGGCGTGTCCCGATCCTATCCTTACGAGGACGACCCTTATGATGTCAGGGAAGAATACCTGGACTACCGCTTTATGCCGGTCGAGGCTTTACAAAAGGCTTATCATGCCGACAAAGGGATTACGACAATTAATTTTCCGCTTGGTTCATTAAAGGAGGCAATGAGCAGCCAGTCAGTTCAGTTTTTACCCGGACAGACCACAGAGCAGGCTTTGCCGCTTCTGCAAGCTGAAACTATTTTTCCTGTACAATGGAATAAACTGATCGACCCGGCACAGGAAGTTGACCGGTTCCATGTGATCGGTCACCGGCACGCCGGGCACCAGGTTTATGAGATCGGCCACAGTACCCGTGTCGTGGGTTCCTTTTCTTCCTTAGCGGAAGCTGAAAAATGCTTTAAGGAACAGGTCAGGCAATACACGGATAATACCGATAAAAACGATTACCTGCTGATCGGCCAGTATAAGGGCCGTGAGGTGGTACAGGATATGGAGGGCTGGCCGGAAAGTTACAGCGGCCTAACGCTTAAAACAGCCAATTACCAATATGATAACGACCTGCAGGCCAAAATCTGGAACGTGCAGGAGATTAGTACGCTGGATGAACCGAAAGGCATCCGGCATTTTCTGTATGCGCGTTTCGACCCGGAGAGCGAAAAATTAACGCTCTATAATGACCGGCTACAGGAAACAAGGCCCGAAGACCTGAAAAGTATCAACCTATCCCGATCAATTTAATTACGAAAGATTAACCATTAAAAATTCAATTGCTATGGAAATTAACATGAAAAATTATGATTACCTGAAAAACCAGGCCATGTTCCTGGGCTTCGGGGAGGAACCTGCTAAAGCTATCCAAGAAGGGATGGCAAAAGGTAAGGACGAGTTTACCGTGCCGCATCAAATTAAATACGGGCAGGACGAATTAAACAATACCCTGCATTTTGGTAAATCCAATGGCGGGGACTTGTATTTCTTTAAAAAGTTCGATCTGGAACTGAAACAGCCGGGCGCGGAAGAATCCTTGAAACAAACCTATTTCGTTGGGAAGGAAAATAACTATACGCTGAAAGAGCGGTATAATATGCTGGATTCCCGCGCCGTGTATAAGGAATTAAATAAACTGATACCTGTAGGTGAAGGCGAAGACAGGAAGTTTAAAGCTACGGATGAAACCTATACGGCCTGGCGCGCGCTGGACTTTAAGAAAACAGATGAGCGCGGTAATTTTTTACCAAAGATGATGTTCTGGAACCATGAAAAGGAAATCAAAAACTATCCGATCAAAGAACTGGAAGATATTTACGACTACCGCCGTTTGCTGGCCTCATTAGAAAAAGGCAATGTTACCAGAGTGACCATCATTAAAGATGACCAGGAAATTAAGGGAACAATGGCCGCAAACCCCCGCCAGACTGGTTTTGATTTCTACGACAGCAACAACCAACGCCTGGAAGTTAAGAAGATCGAAGTACAAAAGGCGCAAAAACAGGAACAGGGCGAAAATCAAAACACCAGTCTTGACCAGAAAGCAGACGGGGCCAAAGTGGTTCCATTACAAAATAACCAGGCTAATGATCAGCCGGGGCAGTCGGCCGGTAAAGAACAAACGAGTCAGGATCAAAATAAGACTCAAAAAAACGAGCAGAACGACAAACCGGCCAGACGTCAACGTATGCGCATGTCCTAACGGGCATGAATAAGTAAACGCAGTTTAGGAATGGAGGGGATGAAACCATTAACGGATTTTTTCACTGCGATTGAAAAGGATGCGCGCATAGGTACTACGCATATCGGTATCTATGCCGCATTACTTCAATACTGGCAGCAGAACGAGTGTGCAAACCCGCTAAGCGCCTTTAGCTACGAGATCATGCGGATCGCAAAAATTTCCGCACAGGCTACGTATCACAGGTGCATTAAGGATTTGCATTCATTCGGCTATATCCGCTATGAACCCTCCTTTAAACGCAACAGCCGAAGCAAGGTGTACCTGCGGGTTTAGCGGCACATCCTTTTTTAATTATTAAGTGAGGTAGTGATGAGTGTAGAGGTAATAACAAAAGAAGATTTGCAGGCATTCCGTAATGACCTGCTTAACGATATTAAATCCTTATTGGGTAAAAAAATTGAAGCGCCCAAAGAATGGTTAAAAGCCGCAGAAGTCAGGAAGCTGTTAAAAATTTCGGCAGGCACTTTATTGACGCTGCGGGCAACAGGTAAGCTACAATATTCCAAGATCGGCGGTACTTATTATTACCGCTACCAGGATATTCAAAGCACTTTAGTTAACGGAAACAAGGGCCATGAATAACGATGTTTTCTTTAGCAAGCTGTTCGGGATCATGGCTGGTGATGAGCGTATTAATGTATGGCACTTTGCTATATATATGAGCCTGTTCCAAAGATGGTTGGCGAATGGCCGGGTAAATCCCGTGTCGATTTCCCGCAGAGAAATTATGCGCCAAACGCATATCCGAAGTATCGTAACCTACCATAAATGTATCCGCCAATTGCGGGATTTTGGCTACATCATTTATGAGCCGTCTTATAATCCCTTTATTGGAAGTTGTATAAGGTTGTTGATCTTTGGTAATAAATGATGTTTGCAGTAGTACTTTCGTTGAAATATTGAACTTGAAATTTGTCAAAATATGGTTCGTACTAACTGCCCGAAATTTAGCATCATACAGAGATAATAAATAGTTATCATTTATTGATAGCAGAGTATCTATCAATTTTATTAAAAGAAGCTAACTGACTATCTTTAAGTGTGGAAAATGAAAACATACCTGAAGTAGTTATTAATCAGTGAATATGGTTTTAGCAACGAAACCCAACAACTGGAAACCACAAAGGCACATTGTTTGGTGCATATAATGCGATCACCGGACATTTCCAGAATGTGATGCACCACAAGAATGATGAGGCGAAATTGAAATCCATCCTGTTTGTCAATGGCTTTAACAAAACACAGGCGGCATTTAAACTTTGCCGAGCTTTTGCCAAACATGGCAGGGCTACGTTTGAAATGAACTGATATTTAACCGGAGGAGAAATCCCCCGTAATTTTTAAAAAATGAGCTTTGTAGTGATGGAAACACACGGAGGCCCGGCATACACTGTTATTGTGACGGATGAAAACGGGGTTAATAAAACCTTAGACAGCATAGAGGAAGCGGAACAAGAAGCGGATGACTGTCAGGACGGGATTGTTATAGAATTATAATTAAAGGGCGATGGCCCTTTTTTGATGCCCGGACTACTTTTCTTTAGCAAAGAAAAGTAGCAAAAGAAAAATGAATATTACGATTAATACTTACTTGGTTTTGCAATAAATAAAACCTTTTTCTCGTTTTCAGTCTTATAAATACCAGCCCGATAATTGAGCGTAGCACCGTTCTTCGATTTCTATATCCTCCGGTTTCCACCATCTTGCTAAAGATACTCGTAGTAATGTTCCGCGCAAAATTAATGGCAGGGCCGTCTGAAGCCCAACATAACTTAATTTTTTTGGCGGATAAAATGGATTCGGATTTTGAAAGGTATAGTGTTTGCCGTCAGCATCTAAAGATAAATCCCAGGCAGACCTAAAAAAGCCAACACTTTTATCCGGTACACCAGTTCGATTGCAAACATACCCGCTTCCGTTGCCTGTCCATTGGATTAGGCTGTCAAACAATACATTAGGTGGGCCATCCCATATTTCCGGTGCAATTGAATCGGTTAACGTTGTTAGTAAATTTTTTTCATTACCTAGGAGTAGTCCTTTTGAGACCATTACATCTTCTAAATGAGGCTCGACAAGTCCAGCTTTCTTATCAAACGTTAGATTCCAAATTTCACCGACATTATAAGGACAGTCGCTGGGTTGATTATGGCCATTTATATCTAAAAGCCGTATTCCAGTGCCATCATAAAGCAATCCTCCTACACAAACTCCTTTTACCATGCGTGTTTTAGAAACTATCAGTGTTTTCATAATTAGAGGTCCTTAATAGCATCCTGATTATAAAGTTGTAATAACTTACTTGCTACTAAAGATCGGTGGCAAGCTTTTGCTTTTTCCTCAACGCAGAATAATACGACACGTTGAGATCCCAATGCTTGGAAATGTGCAAACAATTGCTGGAAATCAAATTTATCTAAAATTAGACCATTATAAGAACTGGCAAACGCTTCGCCCAATTCTTGCCGTTGAGTTTTTAATTCATTTTTCTTCTGATCGATAGCCTTCTGAATACTTCTTATTTCGGCGGTGGGAGCCAATTCTTTTACATAAACATATTTAATACCGAGCGTCCTTAACTTGTCTTGTAATCGCGTACTATTTACAAACGCATATTTGGCACCGCGTACCGCACGCCTTTGCCTAATATCGCAAAACGTATCAATGTTATTGTCGATAAGTTTATTGAAAAATACCTGCTCGATGGTGTTGAAGACACCTATTGTAAAAAAATCCATTTTATTGATAAGCTTTTCGAGATGTTAGACCAGTAGGGTTACCGAACAAATCAGTAGTATTAAGACCCTTAGTGACTTCATTAATTACTGTCGCTTGATCTTTAAGATTTCCATTCTCATCTATATGTTCAATTTCAATTTTCTCAGCATGCAAAAAGGAGCCGATCAATTTACTTCTATGGCAATCAGATGGTTTCCCCTCACTACACATTAGTGCGACTTTAATTTTTTTTGAATAGGCTGTTTTTAACCGGTCAATTCCTTCTAAAAAAAACTTTCTAGTTTTGATCACATCATAATCTACTTTCCCTTCTTCGTCATAACATGATAAATCTCTGGGCCTACCGCCTAAAGAGTCGCCCATAAAAACATACTTAATCTTATTTTCCTTAAGCTTAATATCTAGATTTTCTTTATTGAAAGGAGGATTCATTTTTGAATAGGGGGATGTTCTAACATCAATAAGAAACTTAATTTCATACCGTACCAATAATTCTAAAAATTTTTCAAAATCTCTAGAGCCATAACCGATCGTATAAAGTACTTTCCCTGCCATAACCAAAGATAATATTTTCGATATCAAAAATGACTTAAATCGCCGTCCCTTAGATCAAATTAACTATTGAAAATCTCTTCCTAATTCAACGATTTCTGGCATTTCATCATAAGTCCTGCCGTTTAAGATCCTACCAGCAGCTTTTTTATTTTTACCGCCCCATTGTTTAAAAAAGAATGCGACGCCCGCCTTTGCGCATTGATCTTGGATTTCCAAAACCCAATCAACCTTCATTGGACGCGGTCGATGTCCACTTTCCCCACCCACAATCGCCCAATCAATTTTTTTAAGATTCATGTTTGGAATAGGACCAATAAGAGGCTCCAAAGAAAGGAATTTCACTTTAGCAGAAGTCTTTCTCAAACAGTCAATCCTCCCAATTAACTCATAATTTTCGACGGAAACCCCCATCCATATATTATGCGTCCATTTCAATTTTTTGTGCATTGAAAACAACCTTTCAGCCCTCTTAGTAAGTACTTGAAAAACATGTTGGGGATTATCATTCATAACACTAAAAACAGCTTTTATGTATTCTTCAGGAATGTCTTCGTGAAATAAATCACTCATAGAATTAACGAACACAACCTTAGAAGTTTTCCAGGTGTAAGGAATATTTAGTGAAGCAGGATGGGGTTTTACTACCCTAAAATCATACTGGTATTTTTCTTGTCCCATGCCTCGAAGGCGTTTAGACATAACTTCTGCATAACAAAACTTACAACCTGCTGAGATTTTTGTACACCCGACAGTAGGGTTCCATGTCATTTCCGTCCACTCAATCGATGATGTCGCCATTTATTTTATATTTAAGATACAGGTTTCCGATATAATAACGGAATATTTATGATTTACAGTATCAGTGAATCTCGCATCCGCCATTCCCTCGACGATCATATAACGAAGTGTATCGGTGTAATGTGACCAGCTGAATTTCGAGTCTTTCTGATGGTCTTCGTACAACGCTTTCGCCGTCCATTGCTGGCCTTTATAGCGTTCGGCTATTAGTCGTGACAATGCTTTGATATTCTCATTTCCAAAATCTAGCCCAGTGGTAGAGTCCGTTTTTTTTGCGTCAAATGTATAATTGCCGTCCCTATCAAGGGTAGCACCAATATTATCATAGCTATGATATACATTTTTTACGAGTTCATATCCTCGTTCATTCTTGGTAAAATGTATTATGTAATGACTTGTCGCAGTGCTATCTTCTTCTTGAAAACGAAAGGCACAATGATAAAGTTTATTACTGCCAACTGCGCTAACAAATTCGCCAGCCAGGTTGGCGATAATTAACTTCAATCGATCCTGAACCGACGATGCAGAATATTGCCTTTCCTTCCTCAATTTCTCTATCGATGTGGGAAAAAGTGCTTTCATCATTTCATCAAATTTACCTACTGCAATAGCTTGATTTATCCTTTTAATATTAACAAAAAGAAAAAGCTCATTTCCCCAATTTTGAAGAAATTTCGCTAAAATAAGTGTGTCTATTCCCTTGTAACCAAAGGGGTCAAAAAACAACAAAGTTGGATTAGGATTATTTCGTTTTGGTTCCCGGTTTAAAAAAGCCTTAATCGAGTCATCCTCGCCAACGGATCGATCGCCGAATCTTGGCTTGAATTTAAAAGTGTCGTCTGGAAATAGCGCTTTGAAGTTCTTCTCTAATTCTTTTGCGTAATTCTTGTCGTTGAAAATCAGGTGTGCTTTTTCACAAAGTAAAGGGTCTTCGGCACAAAGTTGGGCCAACAATAACGGAGTTGAATGTTTTTGATCTTCATATTTACCCGGACCTGCAAATAAATCCAAGTAGCGCACTGAATTTTGTTGCTTTTTCAACAATATCCTGCAATATTGAGGAAAGTATTCGGCGACAATATTCGCCTTAACTTCAGACGAAAGTGTCTGCTCTTTGAAAAAATCGTCGTCCATGCGATATGATTTAGGTTTGCCAGCAATAAGGATTTACTAAACTACTAAATAAGTATTGTATTGATACTTAATTAGTAACATAATTTATTTAAAAAACGGGTAAGGATGCCTCATATTCATCTCATACCTTTCTCCCTTTTCCATATTACGCTCATTACTGAAGTTTCAGATAAGTAATAGCATTTTTCGAAAAGCTGCTCATCTTTACTAATATTGAAGTCTTTGAACCAGTCATCAGGCCAAAGCAATTGTTTCTCAAGGTATTTTTTACCGATATTAAAATATTCCCCAGCAGCGGTTGTCGGCGGAACAGGTGCCCCTTTTTTTGGCAGATATTTGTATTTAAAATCCTTTGAGGGCATTTTCCAATCAATCAGCCCATTTATCACCTTAATAATTAGCATAGGAAATAAGTTGAGTTCGAAATACCTAAAGATCACCGAAGATATGCTTGTTTCAAAGTATTTCGCGAGGTCTTCAAACAATTTGGGATCAAGAGGGCGCCTGAAACACTGTTTTCTAAATAACTTTTCAGGCATTAATAGGCAAGATGCGAAATAGTCGGCCTCGCGCTCTACCGGGTTTTTTGCTACAAGACCATTAAACGATGGGTGGGATGGGGTTTTGCCACTCTTTAATGCATTTCGATGTTCATCAATAAAATAATGTCCAAGTTCATGGGCGAAAGTATATCGAATACGCGGATTGTTTTCACCACGGAGACGATTTAAATTAATGTATATATGGAAGCGTCCTGAATGGTGTTCGAGTAGTCCGTCAAAACTATCCTTGTAATTGTTATATGAAAATGTGATGCCTTGCTCTTTGGCGATTAATTCCGGATGTATAATGCTCCCATTGTAAAAGCGCAGTGCGATTGCCTCAGCCAACTCTGCTATTTCTGCTTTCCGATATGCTAATAGTCGGTCTTCGCTAATCTTTACTATTCCTTCGCTCATCTTCCGCGGCCTTTCTGTCTTTTTTCATTTGTGAATCGACGTCTTCCTCTATTGAGCCGCCCTCTCTTGCTGCTTGTGCTAAATTTGCGTCGATCTCATCATCTCTTGAAGTATTGAAATCTGCGGTAACAGACAAAAAGCCATCTTTAAGGATTGTTAGCGGGTTATCGAAATCTGCAGGTGCGACACATTTTGCTTTTTTGAAATTGTCCAATAGCCGCTCGATATCTTCTTCATTTTCAGGGAAAGCGTAACCAGCTTTTTTCAACGATTCATATAATGAATGATCAAATTCAGGATCTTCCCTCTCGTTAATATTGTCGTTATTGATAGGATACATGAGGTTTACTGTTTGTAGTTGGTTTCCAGGAATGTTTTAACTATTCTATTGGTGCGGGAAATAATAGTGCGTATGTTATCCCGCGACGTATTATAACGAACTGAAAGATCATCAAGCACATCGTCAGGTAGATTTTTCGCTTGTGATTTCTCTCCCTTTTCATAAAACACCCAATATGTTCTCAAAATATCTCGATCTCTTTCTTTTGGAATTTGCGCATATGCTTTTTCAATCAGGTCTTCCGAATAAGAATATTGGGGTTTTCCCAGGGAAGACTTTACCATTGTTTTGAAGGCAGACCGTTCCGCATCTCTTTTTTCAGGTTTTTTGAATTGCGCTTTATATTCATTCCTGGCTATTGTTGCTAACCAACTTAATATAGATTTTTTTACCTTTTCTGGGTCGGTTTGCCCCTCACAGGTGAATGTATGACAGTATTGATAAACGTTCAACATAACGTTATTGAAAATCACCTTGGTCAGTTCTCTACTATTGGGATGTGATGAACAAACTCCGCCGACCATGTAATAAAGCAGGTCCTTATATCTTCGGTGAAACTCTGAAAACGCACTATTACAAGCATTCTCATCATCTTTCATTGACATGATTACCAGCAAGTCTTCATCCGTTTCGGAAATCATTGGTAAAGGGGTATCCCTTTTTATTATCTCCATTATAATTAGGTTTCTACTAATATAAGAAAAGACCGTGACAAATGAACTTGTCACGGTTCATACTTAATTATTGTGACGGGGCAAATAACAAACCCCATTTGAGATCATGGAAAATAAAGAGCAATGCAATGATGAAAACTTCAAGGAGGAGTTGGCACACTTAAAGGAAGAAATTCAACACGAGAAGTCTGAAATTGAATTTGAAGAAAAGCAGATTCAGCACGAAAAAAAGGAAATTGAATACCTGGAAGAAAAAGCTGAGGAACTGGAGCACAGCCGTTGTGATTTTACAATCATAGTCAATGCTGAGGAAAAGGATTATCACGAGCGGGAAATCAGTTTTAAAAAGGTTATTGAATTGGCTTTTGGTTCGATGATAGAAAATGGCACCAAAGCATATACCGTAACTTATAAAAAGGGCCCGAAAGAAAATCCTGAAGGCTCCATGATCAGCGGGCAAGTTGTTAAAGTTCAAGATAAAATGAGATTCAATGCCACACAAACTAATAAATCCTAACCCCGATTTAAGGCAATTATGGGATGAGGGTTATGAGATTGAGATAGTAGATGCGTTTCTAATGATACACCATATTCCGTATTTAGCCAATGAGTTAACGGTTAAATACGGAACTCTGGTCTCAACGTTAGACTTGGCAGGAGACCTAACCGTTCGGCCTGGTACTCACGTGACAACCTTTATTGGAGAAACCCCACATCATCGGGATGGGCGGGCCATCAATGCGATCATTATTGGTACCGCCCCTCAAAAATTGCATGACAAAATCACAATCAATCTTACTTTTTCGAGTAAGCCAGATGTCGGTTATTATGATGATTATTTTCAAAAGATGGTTACCTACATAAATATTCTAAGCTCGGAGGCAAAAGCAATAGATCCGTGGGCGAATGAGAAAACCTATAAAGTCATCGAAACCGAAGACGAGTATTCGGTCTTTAACTATTATGATACAAATTCGTCTCGTGCTGAAATATCACCGATTAGTGACAAACTGAAAAATTTGAAAGTTGTGATTATTGGGGGCGGGGGTACTGGCGCGTATATACTTGATTTCATTGCAAAAACCCCGGTGGTGCAGATCGATATTTATGACAGCGATGTGTTTTTACAACATAATGCATTTCGCGCCCCTGGTGCGCCTTCAATAGCGCAATTGAGAGAACGCCTTCCAAAGGTTGAATATCTCGCTGGTATCTATCGAAATATGCATAGTAATATTGTTCCGCATGCCTATAGCATAACAGAGGAAAACGTTGGCGAACTTACCGGTAAAAGCTTCGTTTTCATTTCTATCGATGATAGCAAGGCAAAAGAGCCAATCATCGATTTTTTGGAATCAAATCAGATACCGTTTATTGATGTCGGTATTGGGGTGCAAATTGTACGTGACCAATTGATCGGCGTTGTTAGAACTACTACCAGCACAGAAAATAAAAGGGATCACGTAAGAACTAATAATCGTATATCATTTGTGGACGATAACAATAATGACTACGCCAAAAACATTCAAATCGCAGAGTTAAATGCAATCAATGCGAGCTTTGCCATTATTAAATGGAAGAAAATTTTCGGGGTATATCACGATGCGGAAAAAGAGAATCACACAACTTATACCATAAATGAAAGCCAGTTACTCAATGAAGACCATGAAGCTTAATTTCGTAGAATTGATGCCAAAGGAGATCGAAGACGGTGTTCTTTATATTTCTATGGAATATGCCACCGCTATACATCGATGTGCTTGTGGATGTGGTAGTAAAGTTGTTACGCCATTATCTCCAAAAGATTGGAAACTTAATTTCAATGGCGAATCAATTTCTCTATCCCCATCAATAGGTAATTGGAACTTCGATTGCAAATCGCACTATTGGATTGTTAACAATAACATTAAATGGGATGTGAGTTGGTCAGATGAGATTACAGCTACTAAACCAATTTTTAATAAATTAAAAGACAAATCGACCCACAAAAGAAAGCAACGGATTTCATTATCATCACTCTTGCGAAAATTAGTTACGTTTCATTTTTGATCCTGTGGATTTATTTGATTTTATGGTTCATGCTAGGTCGGAAATTAGGGCCAATCGATTTAATTATTAAAAATATGATTCGACATGCTCGAATTATTGAACTAAACATTTTCTCCTATCAATAAAGGATAACTGAACATTATCTAAAGTCGCTAAATAATTCCATAGTCAGATAATGTATATCGACAAAGAATTAAAAAATGAGGTCACCTTTGCAACCTCCATTTTTTATTCATCATCGGGCTTGTAGCCGATCCTTTTTCTTAGTCCGAGTCGCGCCCTTTTATAAATCTGTTTAGAATGCGTTTATTAGTTATGAAACAACGAACACGTAATTATATTTAGGCAACGGCGAAGACTGCTTAACTGGTTCTAGTTGTAGTTCAGTATATTGTTTTGCAGGTTGAGGGGCGATAACTGCATATTTTTCGCGTAAAGAAGCCATATCTGCACTAATTTTAATATGGAGTATTTTCGCATAATGCTGGGTTTGCTTGATAGTGCTATGGCCGAGCATCTTAGATACGGTTTCTATCGGCACACCATTGCTCAGGGTAATCGTAGTGGCGAACGTATGCCTTGCCAGGTGGAAGGTTAATACCTTTTTGATACCGCATAAATCCGCGATCTCCTTCAGGTAGGCATTCATTTTCTGGTTGGTCAATACTGGTAATACCCTGTCCTGATTGACGCATTTTGGATGATGGGCATATTTTCCCAGTAATTGTAGTGCTACCGGCAACAAGGGGATCGAGCAGGGTGCATCCGTTTTCTGACGGGGTGTGAATATCCATTGTTCACCATCTACACCTTTTTCGATCTCGGAGCGCTTCAATTTTTTTACATCCGCATAAGCCAACCCTGTATAGCAACTGAATACAAAAATATCGCGGACATGGTTCAGACGGTCGTTTTCAAAATCTTTACTGATCATAGCTTCCAGTTCCCATTCTGATATCGGTTCACGGATGACTGTCTTTTTGGTCATCTTAAAATTGGCGAACGGATCGCCGGGCAACCACTTGTTCTTCACGCAGATCAGCACGATCTTTTTGAAGTTCGACAGGTACTTCATGGTCGTGTTGTGATTACAGTTCCTTACCGTTTTTAACCAGAAAGCATATTGTTCGATGAAGAAGTGATCCAGTTTGCGGATGTACAGATCATCGGCCAGATATTGCCACTGTATAAACGCTTTAGTGTGTTCGTAAGAAGTGATGTAGCGTTCCAGTGTACCATCGGCATAATCCTTGCCTACCAGGGCTTCCATTTGCCGGTTATGATCGGCAAACACTTCCAGGATCATTTTACGGGCATCCTTGCCGGTTACCAAATCCCGCAGGGCTTCTGCGGTTATCAGTTCGTCGTCTTCGATCAGTTTTTTCCGGGCCTGAAATACCTTATTTTCCAGTGTACCCAGGAAAAAATTTAATTCCTGCGCATCGGGCTTGGTGCCACTGACGCGCCCGTTTTCCTGATCCCAGCGGTTCTCCCACCACTGTTTTTTGGTTGACACCTCTACGGGATGGCCATCAACGGTAATGCGTAAATAAATATACTTTTTACTCCCCCCGGTTTTTGACTGCTTTAAAAAGTAAAGCAATGCAAAGCTTTTTTCCAACATAACGACAAAATTTAAATAGTGAATAAATGTCGATATGCAATTACCGGAAATCAAGATGTTCATCTCGTGTACAACTTGATAATCAATGAGTTATGCTGTCAATCGTGGCATTTTTTTTTAAAATAGTTTTTGCCACGATTTTGCCACACAATTTTGTGTTTTTTTTGTGTTTTTTTGTGCAGTTGATGAAATAACAAAAGCCAGTAAACTATTGATTTACAGGCTTTTGTTCGTTTTTGATGATACTCGGTGCGGAGAGGGAGGGAACAAAGATGATTATCTTGCTCTCTCTAAATCAGTGCTTTATATATCTTATATCTTGCCAGGTCACCGAATAGGTCACCTAAAAAATAGTTCAATTTTCGCTAATGCTTATGATATAAATATCGGTATTTTTTCGCAAAAAATGAAATGGATATCGAATTTAATAACAACTCATCTAATATGATTAAGCTGTTGCCCGCGAAGTAGTTGATTTTGATCAAGGCTGCCAGCCGCAAAGCGGCCGCGATTCCGGGGAACCTGTGCGATGAGGCTTTTTGTAAGAAACTGGTGGTTGCTGGCACAAGCCTTGGGCTTGTTTTCGTTCGTGTTCATGGTCATCGCTTTTTTTAAAAAAAAGCAGTTTAGCCATTGGTTTTACGGAGTTTTTTGAAGCCAATTGAACGCTGTTTCCTGGTCGCCAAAGAACGCTACTTGAACCGCATCATATTTTGATGGCAGGCTTACGTTAGCGGCAATACGGCTGAAAGTGCTCGGTGAGTAAATCCAGGCAAATTTTTTCAGCCCCGCTTCGGCCATGGCCGGGAACCAAACCTCCGCGCCCCAGTCCGATGCCTCCGACCAGTTACCTTTGACCAGCGTATTGTCGTTAATCACCTTGCTGCAATTATTCTTTTGCATCAGTTCCTGCAAAATTGTACAGCCTTTGACCACCGAATCATAGTTCTGATAACCCGTCCACTCCACGTCCATGTATTGCCCATCCGGTCGGTAGTGCATATTAATAAAGTTACCTTCATAGGAGCTTTGCCCGTCGCCTGCGATATCTGTAAACTCCTGTTTACCGCTCAGTGGCAGCAGGAAAGAAAAGGTCGAGCCTTCGCCCGGCTTGCTCTCAATCCAAAAACTGCCGCCGTGGCGCTTGACGATCTCGGCGGAAATGAACAGGCCCAAACCCAGGCCCTGGAAACGCGCCGATGAATTATCCACCCGGTAGAAACGGTCGAACAGCCCTTTTAAGTGTTCCTCGGGAATGCCGATACCGAAGTCCTGTATGGAGACGATGATGTTGCGCTCATCCAGCTCGCAACGAACGATGACCTTCTTACCGTCCGGTGAATATTTGATGGCGTTGTTCAGCAGGTTGACCACGACCTGTTCGATTCGGTGCTGGTCGCCCTGGTAATCGATGGTACAGTTGGTGACGAAATCCAGCTGATGGTCTTTCGTTTCCTGCATCGCTTCGACCACATCGCTGAGCATCTGGTTAAACTCAAACGCTGTTTTGTTATAGACCATCTTGCCTGCGTTGATCTTGGAGACATCCAGCAGGTCTTCGATCAAACGACCCAACCGGTCCAATTGACGTTCTGCTTTGCCGATAAAGCCGCCGATTTTTGACTGCCCGTCAATTTCCCGCTTGGTGAGCTGAAAGAAGGCTTTGATGGTGGTGAGCGGCGTTTTCAACTCATGGCTGGCAATGCTCAGGAATTCGTCTTTTTTGTATTCGTTTGTTTTTTGCTGGTGAATGTTGGTATTGGTGCCCACCCATAACACGGGTTTGCCATTTTCTACCAGTGGCAGGGCGCGCGCCAAATGCCAGTAATATTCACCATCGGCGAATTTCAACCTAAATTCGGTCAGGTATTCTTTGCCGCTTCCAAGTGCACGCACCCAGCGCTCAACCGCTAAGGGCAGATCTTCGGGATGGACTACCTCCTGCCAACCCGCGCCGACAATAATGTCCCCAGGCTTGCCGAAATCTTCACTTGTTACGTCGTTGACATAATCCAGCGCGCCTTCAGTCGTCGCTGTCCACACCTGTTGTGGCATGGCGTTGAGCAGGAACCGGAAACGCTCGTGGCTGTCGTTCAAGCGTTCGTTAGCGGCGTACAGCTCTTCATTTGTGGTCGTGATCTCTTCATTACTGGCCGCCAGCTCCTCGTTGATGGACATCAGCTCTTCGTTCAGGGCCTGCGTTTCTTCTTCACTGGCTGCGAGTTCCTGCGTGCGTTCGGCGACCTTTTGTTCCAGGCCCTCGTTAACCAGGACAAGTTCTTCGCGGGCTTCGCTCAATTCTTCGTTAATGGCCGTCAGTTCTTCATTGGCAGCATTGATCTCTTCGTTGGCTGCGGTTAATTCTTCATTCAATGCAGCGGTTTCTTCTTTTTCCTCGGCTAGTTCTTCATACAACTTGTCTTTCTCGGCGATATCCTTCAGGACGCGGAAATAAGAAACGACAGCAATGAAAAGGGCGAATATGATGCCGGCAAGAATTAAAATGGGTGCCAGACCTGTGTAACGTTCCAATTGTGCACTGCGGGTATTGAGCAGCCGGCGCTCGTCGTCTTCGGCCTTTGATACTGCGCTACGCAGTTGATCCATAGCTTGTTTGCCTTCGTCAAGGTCTGATTCGCTGATGGTTTGTCCTGCGGTGTGTTTTTCGATTAGGACCTGCAGAATGGCGATTCGCTGGGTAATGATCCCGCGGATCTTTTGCAGATTTTTTTGTTGTATCGGGTTGTCACCAGTGATCTTCTTTGTCGAGTCGGCTAATAAGAGTGCTTGTTGAGCGGCGCCACGATAGGGATCTAAAAACTGGTCTTTGCCGGTAAGCAGGTAACCACGCTGGCCGGTTTCCGCGTCTTTCATGTGCGAAATGGTTTGTTCCAGCAGGCGTATAACATCCGTACTATGTCTTACCTCACGGGTGCTAGCGAGCATTTCATTGAGCGTAAACCAAGAAAAAAGACCGGTTAAGAGCAGGATAAATATCGAAAAACCATAGCCTGCTCGCAGGTTACGGTTAAAGCGTCTGTTCATAAAATCTTCAATTTTACAGGAAACGCCGAATATAAACAAAATGAGGACGAGATACCTAAGGGATTCCTGCCTACCCCCTGTTTTATACTCAAACTAATAATTATCTTTACTGCTATAAGCAACTTTCCAATAAAGTTACTTTCTATTACAAACATGAATTTATTGAATACTGAAAGTACTGAACAGTTTTTGTCTGGTGGGGGTGAAATGGGCAAACTCATTAGAACAATGGATTGGTCAAAAACAGCTTTGGGACCTGTCGAGACCTGGCCACAAAGTTTGAGAACGTCGGTCAGCCTTTGCCTGTCATCAACGTTTCCTATACTCATCGCTTGGGGGCCTGAAACCATACAGATATACAACGACAGCTACCGTCCCATATGTGGCGCAAAGCATCCCGAATCAATGGGTATGAATTTTCGCATTTGCTGGGAAACCGCCTTGGTTGTTGTTGGTGATGCGTTTACACGAGGGCAGCAGGGGGAAGGCACTTATATAAATGACCAGCGCATGTTCCTTGACCGCTACGGATATTTGGAGGAAGCCTGGATGACGTTCTCGTTCGCACCAATACGTGATGAATCAGGCGGAGTTGGCGGTATTTTTCACCCGATCACGGAGACCACAGTAAAGATGCTGAGCGCAAGGCGAACCAAGGAATTGAGAGACCTGGGAGAAGCCATAGGAAAAGTGAAATCCCTCAGCGACATAGGGCGTGTTACTACTGAACTTTATCAGGATTATGTGCTGGATATTCCATTTCTAATGATCTATCAGATTGATCATCAGGACGGCAAAGCCAAATTGATCAGCAACTCAGGTTTGCCAGCCGGTTCGGTAATGGTTCCGTTAACAATGGATTTCCGTAATACTCAAAACAATGTATCCTGGCCTGTAACTGCTATGATCAGTTCAGGCGAAATTCAAGAAGTGGCAGATCTAAGAGATATTTTTGGCACATTCGATTGTGAGCCTTATGATATTAGTCCATTAACTGCGATGCTCATACCTCTGCGCTTAAGCGGGCAGGAAGAATTATTTGGTTTTATCATAGCAGGTGTGAGTGCCTGCCGCGCATTAGATACCGACTACCGTAACTTTTATAACCTTTTAAGCAATACCTACAATACAGCGATCTCAAATGTTTACGCCTATGAGCAGGAGCAAAAACGCGCGGAGGCTTTAGCAGCTATTGACCGCTCTAAGACCGCATTTTTCAGTAACGTAAGTCATGAATTCAGGACCCCGCTAACGCTGATGCTTGGTCCGTTAGAAGACTTGTTAGCGAAAGCAGAATTGGATATGAACAGCCGTTCATCTGTGGAGGCAACCCACCGAAATGCTTTAAGGCTGTTAAAACTGGTAAATAACTTATTAGACTACAGCCGGGTTGAAGCAGGCCGCGCACAGGCTGCTTATCAGCGCATTGATATGTGTGAGTTAACCACCGATCTGACCAGCAGTTTCCGCTCCATCATCGAAAAAGCAGGAATGGAATTAATGGTTGATTGCCAGCCTGCCAAAGACGAGGTTTATGTCGACCGGCAAATGTGGGAAAAGATCGTTCTCAACTTATTGTCTAACGCTTTCAAATATACATTGGAAGGCACTATCAGCGTTACCCTTGCGCAGGAAGGACGTGCCGTTATACTAAGGGTTTCCGATACAGGTGTTGGGATTCCTGAAAAAGAATTACCGCATATGTTTGAGCGTTTCCACCGTGTGGAGAATTCAGCCGGAAGAACACACGAAGGTACAGGTATCGGACTTTCTTTGGTGCATGAATTAGTAAACTTGCATGGAGGAAAAATTGATATCGCAAGTATTGAAGGTGCCGGGAGTACGTTTACGGTACAAATCCCGGTAGGTAAACAACACTTACCTAAGGAGAATGTGATCGATACGGCCAAAGATACGGACTCAACTGCATTAAAGGGGGCGTTCATACAAGAGGCCTATAGCTTGCTGCAAGATGAAAATAAACGAATTGTTCATGAAGAGATCATTACCGAAACAGGTGATATTTCGGGTCACAAGGATGTTTCAAAAGATAAAAAAACGAACGTTTTAATTGTGGACGATAATGGCGACATGCGCGGCTACCTGAAACGTTTACTAGAACCCTATTTTACTATTACCGCCGCTGTAAACGGTGCTGAGGCGCTGGATATTATTAATACATCAAAACAAGACCTGGTATTGAGCGATGTGATGATGCCGGTGATGGATGGTAAAACGATGATCAAAATATTGCGTGCTGATCCGGCCACTATAAGACTTCCTGTTATCTTTCTTTCTGCACGTGCTGGCGAAGAGGCCCGAATTGATGGTTTAGAGGCCGGAGCCGATGACTATCTGGTAAAACCGTTTTCGGCAGCGGAGTTGCTCACCAAAGTACGCGCACAGATCAAGATCACCAAAGTACGGGAAGAAGCAAATCTCGAACTTGAAAAAGCTAATGACACACTTGAGCTGGCCATGGATACAGCAGGGATGGGTATTTGGCGAACTGAATGGGGAACAGACGAATTACTGGTTTCGGATCGTGCACGGCACATTCATGCGATACCCTTAGGTATAACGCTATCTTTTAATGAAACCCTTGAACTGGTAGTGCCTGAACATAGAGAACGCCTTCAAGTAGCAATTGGGAATGCAGTGTATAACAAAGGCGGGTTTAATGAGAATTATCAGATTCAACCATTGGATGGCGGTAAGCGAAAATGGCTGAATACAACCGGCAAGGTCGAGCTTGATGAAAAGGGGGAAGTAAAATCGGTTATAGGGACTATTCTGGATATTACCGAAAGCAAGGAAGATGAGATCAGGAAAAGTGATTTTATAGGCATGGTTAGTCATGAATTAAAAACCCCTTTGACTTCGCTAAATGGATATGCACAATTATTGCAAATGAACGCCCGTAAAAAGGATGATAATTTTGCTAAGGAAAAGCTGGAAAAGATGACTAACCAGTTTAAAAAGATGACCACATTAATTAACGGTTTTCTTAATGTCTCAAGACTGGAGTCCGGTAAAATTCAGTTAAACAAAAACGCCTTTGACATTAACACCCTTATTGAGGAAATGATCGAGGAAACGGAATTACATATGACTTTACACCGCATAGCATTTCATCCTGGGCTCAACGTTGAATTAACCGCCGACCGTGATAAAATTGGCTCGGTTCTGTCTAATCTTCTTGGTAACGCGATCAAGTATTCACCTGACGGCACACCGATAGTAGTTTCGACCGAAATAGATAATAACGAATTTACGGTATCTATAAAAGATGAGGGATTCGGTATCAAACAGGCAGATCAGGAAAAATTATTTGACCGGTATTATAGAGTAGCTAACTACCAAAACATATCAGGGTTTGGGATTGGACTTTACTTAAGTGCGGAAATTATAGAAAGTCATTACGGTAAGATATGGGTGGAGAGCGAACTTGGTAAAGGATCAACGTTCAAATTTTCACTGCCTAAAGCCAGATAATTTGAAGATTTATATTAGGTAAATTAAAGAAAAAGTGAATGTAGGCTTAGCTTTCCCAAGGGCAACGATAAACAAAGTATTTTCTAAAAGGTGGTATTTTTACGTAAGAATCGATTATTACAATTGATGTTTACCATAAAACGCCTTCAACTTTAGAAATGCAATGACTTTTTCGTCCTCTGTAACATATTATATTAAAGGAAGTTGTCGACGAAACTTGAAAATCCTACCTTTATAGTTTGCGTGTTATTGTTTTCGTTGACTTGTATAGAAAAATATCAAAACCTCTCATTTAAACTGGACGAAACCGCTCGAAATGTGCGCTCACTTTACAAATTTTTGAGGGGTGATAAAGGCTACCTAAACGCGAGGCAATGTGCACAATATTTTGAATCATTCGAACACTACATTTCACTACGAAATGAATTTGATCAGCTTACAAAACGATTATACTTACATGAGATTCGCCTGCGGGATCAGTTTGAAGATTTTAATTAATATCTTTTTCGTTATTTAATGCTGAGATCAGACGGTTTGCATATGTTAAATTACAACGAAGCCACACTAAAAGAACTTCAAGATCAGTCAGCCCGATCGAACAAAAGCATAATGGCATTCGCTGCGTTCCGTCATTGTCAAAACGTCCCTTTATTTCTGTCTTGCTAATGTTCAATTAGCCATAGGCGATAAAAGCTTATTACCTTTATTTGGGTGCTTGACTCATCAATGGCGATCAAATGAGACATATTCAAAAGCTATAGTGAAGAATGCGAAAGTTTTCACTGTAGGCGTTGCGCTCTTTGTTCAGAAAATAATATTAGTGTCATTTGCATAGTTAATTTTCGATTGTAATTGATTATCCCATTGTTTGAACTGTTATAAGCAGAGAAAAATCGCATGCACTCACTAGGCTGAAGCGTCCGCTTTAAAACAACTACCCGGCAAACTGATTTAAACCGGACACAACAAATCAGCTTCGTTTACTTACTGTCGGTGCCAATTTTATCTGCACTCCTGAGTTTTAGCCATTTGGACTCGTAGTCGTATTGGCTATCCTGGCTAATCAACACCGTCCTGGCAGACGCTGCAATTTACCACCTGCTGAAATCCCGGCAATCGGGCAATTCACTTTTTACTGCTAAAGCACCATAATCTTTGTTCGATTTATATCATATATTCAAGACGCCAATTTTAGCATAGCAATATCTTTCTGAAGATACATTTTTAGAAGTTTAATGCTGTTAGCGATTCGGGTTTTCACTGTTCCAAGGGGAATATTTAAATTTTCGGCAACTTCGACGTGTGTATACCCTTTTATATAAATTAGGTACATAACTTTTGCATCAATTTTCCGCAATTGATTAAGGAATTTTCCGATGTCGCATAGGTCTGTATTTATAATTTCATGGTGATTTCTTTCAAAATAGCTTGCTGATGATTGCATATTATCACTCAATACCAGGTATTGATAATGTTTTTTGCGAAGTTCATCGAAACATAAATTGCGGGCAATATTTATCATCCAGGTATAAAGCCTGCCTTTTTGTTGGTCATATTGATGAAATGAATCCCATATTTTGATGAACGTTTGCTGCAAAATATCTTCAGCTACCGTACGAGACTTGACAATACGATTTATATTATAGAAAAGCGTGTGCGAGTATTTATCATAAAGTATTTTAGCGCCTCTCGCGCTTTTATTCTTTATAGCAAGAATTAATTCTGATTCCAATAAAATTTCAGGCAGCATATCACTTTGTATATCAATGTTACGCTGCTAAAATAGTGCCATGCGAAATCATGAGCGGTAATAAAGGTTGAAATAGAGATGTTGGTTGTAGGGAATTGTTTTCGTCGCACTTTGACAGACAAGATATTGCGTAAATTTGCACAGTGTCGCGGATTAACCAGAATATGATGAACGCAAAAAAGTATATCGAGACCGGAAATTTGGAACAATATTGTTTAGAATTTTTCAATACTGTAATGCAGCAAGAGATTGCAACTTTGTCATTAACAAATCCGGAAATTAAGCAGGAGCTAAATGAGATTGAAGTTGCCTTGGAGCAGTTCGCGGAAAACCAGGCCATAAAACCAAAAGATAGCCTAAAGGAGAAAATATTTGCCTCTTTAGGCTTTCTGTCTGAAGAAAGGCTGGATATTGATAACTTACCTTTAACCCATAAACATTCCGATTATGCAGCCTGGCTGAAAGTAGTAGAACACCTCCTTCCCGCCGAGCCGTTTGACGATTTTTTTATGAATGAGCTTCGTCAGGACAACGGGGTCGCTCAAATGCTTATTATCACCAGAATGGATGTGCCGGAAGAGACCCACGAGGATATCGCTGAAAGTTTTTTCATACTGAAAGGTCAGTGTTCCTGCACCGTCGGCGAGGATGTATTTATATTAAATGAAGGAGATTATCTTGATATACCACTATGTAAAGAGCATGATGTAAAGATTCTTTCCCCTTATGTCATAGCCATTGTACAGCATCAGTCAGCTTAACGAATCAGTTTACAATAAGTCTGTGACCTTAAGTATCTACACCTTCAAACTGGCGTGATTGTCCCGCGTGGTCGAAAGCCAGATGCCATTATGTGGTGGGTTAGTGCCGGTCTTAAGGGAGATCACCACAATCTTTTAATCGAAATAAATATAATAACATGCCGATTGCCGGTTTGACAACCGAGGATGCCGTCAGGGAATCCAGCAGATAATCAAATAGCATGGTGTTCTTCTATCGTTAAAGATAATTATTTGTTTTTCGTGTCTGTTACAACAATATATAGCCCTTATTTCTGAACAAAGTCGTTTCGAATGATCGAAATCGTTTGCCAAATGCCAAATGAAAGAAGGCAATTGTTCCTTTAGGATGACAACCTCACTCGTTTTAGCTATGAACTTTTTTGTGCGCCTTTAGAAGATTCAGGTCATTGTTTAGAACCTTGTAATTTCTTTTTTGACTGTAAATCAATAGGATAACCTTTCCGGGCCATCATACACTACGTAAATGATGTGACGGTAGTTTGCTACCTCAAGTTATAATATATTCGTTTTAGTTGTTAGAAATTAACTACAAATTAATCTGTTTGGCATAGTTGCTGTAACATTCTCAGCACAAGGGAACGCTGAAAACCTTTAACAGAGTAAGCAAAATTTAATATACAGAAACCATGAAAATGCAAGAATTAAACAACGCCGAATTACAGGAAGTGAACGGCGGGTCTATTTTTGGAGGTAATGATTCTTCTTCATCAAGCAACAGCGGATTAATTGGAAATCTGGGAATTGGTAATTTGTTATCATTCAGCAGTACCAGCAAAGACGGTGACGAAAGCCACTCCACTTCCTTCTCCTTAGGAAACGGCATAACATCAAGCCTGGGCGGTATTTTTAACCAGCTATCAAGCCAGTCATAAGGCGGGCAGAAGAGGATAGAATGGCGTAAGCTGTTCTGTAAATTAAAAGGGAACGCTGAAAACCTTTAACAGAGTAGGCAAACATTTTTAAATACAAGAAACCATGAAAATGCAAGAATTAAACAACGCTGAGTTACTGGAAGTAAACGGCGGATCAATTTTTGGAGGTAATGATTCTTCATCATCAAGTGAAAGCGGTTTATTAGGCAACTTAGGTATCGGTAATTTATTATCGTTCCAAAGCGCAAGCCGGGACGGCGATGAAAGTAGCGCCTCTGCCTTTTCTTTAGGCAACGGCATTACGTCAAGCCTTGGCGGCTTATTCGGCCAAAAATCACAAAGTGCGTAATTTAAAAATTAAACACCAGGGCGCGGGTACTCATACTACCCGCGCTTTATTATTTAAACTAAAATAATAACGACATGAGAACTGATGTAAATACCCCGGGACTTTGTGTGTTAAACGCAGATGAACTGAAAAATATAAATGGTGGCACCACCGAGGGTGCCAGCATGACGCTGACCAGCGGTGCAGACTCTTTGCTTTCGATCGAATTTAAATGGCAGCATGGCGGGCACTTACGTGATTATAAACTCTCTGTAGGAAATAATATCGATTTTAATTTAAATGCCTACGGAAACGGCACTAAGGCATAAGCTATATCGCTTTAACATACAAAGGGATGGCTTGGCTATCCCTTTTTTGTTTAAGAGATTTTGGGCAGTTTAAAACACTTTGCAGATTTTTTAATTTACTATTTACCGAATACCTAAATAGGATGGACAATAAGGATAAAGTTTTTCCGGCGGAGTTTCTGTCACTTACGGCAGAGTATCATTTCCGTAAGTATGATCCGCAAACCAATATCATTTATAAAATGGTTATAGGTTTTGTGTTGCTGGCGTTGGTCGCAATTTTTTTTGTTAAGGTGAATATCAACGTTAAAAGCTTGGGAACGATCAAGTCCACCACCGAGCACAACGAAATTAAAGCGCTGGTGGCCGGCAGGATAGACACCATGTTGCTGACCGAGAATATGCATGTCAAAAAAGGGCAGGTACTGGTTACCCTAACTGCTGCGGCCATTAATCAACAGGACCTGGCCGCGCGTACTCAACAAATAGAGTTTGATGCGCAACTGGCGGACCTGCAGGTGCTTTCGGATATTGCTAAAACCCGTAACTGGAATTCGAACCCGCAGCTAAAATCATCGTTGTATGGCCAACAATGGGTATTATTGAAACAACAGGCGCGCGATGCTTCGGCAAAACTGGCCGCCGCCACCCGTAACGAGCAAAGATATAATTACTTGTACCGGAACCACGTGCTCTCCGCCGCAGAATACGATGAGCAGCACCTCATTTACCAGAATGCACAAAGCGGGTTGCAACTCATCTATGATGGACAAGGCAGTAAATGGCAGGCAGAATTAAATACCCTTAAAGCGCAAATGCGCAGCCTGCAATCAGAAGGGAAATCTATAGAGGAACAAAAGGATTATTATACCCTGCGTGCGCCGGTAAGCGGCACCGTGCAGAATGTAAAAGGCGTACAGCCGGGCAGTGTGATTGCCTCGAACGAAGTGATCGCGGAGATCTCGCCCGAAACAGGCATGATCGCCGAAGTTTATGTCTTACCAAAAGATATCGGTTTGATTCGGCCGGATATCAAAGTAAACTTCCAGGTTGACGCTTTTAATTATAACCAGTGGGGCCTGCTTACGGGTAAAGTGCTCAGTGTTAGTAATGATATATTTACCGATAACGGGCAGCAGCCATATTTTAAAGTGCGCTGTCTGCTCGATCAAAGTTATTTAAAATTAGAAAATGGTTATGTGGGCCGCATCAAAAAAGGTATGACCCTACAGGCTAATTTCTATGTCACAAGGCGTACGCTGTTCCAATTACTGTACGATAAGACCAGCGACTGGCTAAACCCCGGGCGCCTTTCACCAAAAACAACAGCACAATTATAGGCCATGGCAAAATTCGACCGATTTGTAGACAATATCGAAGCCTGGTACAATACTATCGCCCGCCGCATCGAAAAATCTGTACTTTACAAAAAGTGGGGGGCTGCCACGTCGGATAAGCGCATGAGAAGGCGGATCCAAATCCAGCAACACGATATCATGGATTGCGGGGCTGCCTGTCTGGCCTCCATAGCTGCTTATTATAATTTGAACATGCCCATTGCCCGCATCCGGCAAATGGCCTCTACCGATAAAAAGGGGACTAACCTGCTCGGGCTGATCGAAGCATCCGGGCAGTTAGGGTTTTCAGCTAAAGGCGTCAAGGGTGACTTTGATAACCTGTTCGAGATCCCGGTGCCCACCATCGCGCACGTGTTATTGCCAAACCATTTGCAACATTACGTGGTCATTTATAAAGTAACGGATACGTTTGTAGAGGTGATGGATCCAGGCGATGGCCTGTTGCACGAGATCCCGCACGATGCGTTTAAAAAGATCTGGACCGGCGTTTTAGTATTGCTTGCACCAAACGAAGCTTTTATTGCCGGCGACAAAAAAGTCTCTGTTGAAAAACGCTTCTGGCAGTTGCTGAAACCACATAAAGGCATGCTTCTGCAGGTACTGCTCGGAGCAATTGTGTATACGATATTGGGACTTTCTACGGCGATATTCTTGCAGAAGATCGTGGATAACGTCCTTCCCGAAGATAATCGGAACTTGTTAAATCTGATGGGCGTGGTCATGGTTGTCATCATATTCCTGCAGGTTTTTATTAATCATGCCCGCACCATTATTACCCTTAAAACGGGCCAGCAGATCGATGCACGTTTAATATTGGGTTATTATAAGCACTTATTGCGCCTCCCGCAGCAGTTCTTTGACAGTATGCGAGTGGGGGAAATCATTTCGCGGATAAACGATGCGGTCAAGATCCGCTCATTTATCAATGAAGTGCTTGTTATGTTTGCGGTAAACATTTTCATTCTTATCTTTTCCTTCGCGCTAATGTTCACCTATTACTGGAAACTGGCGCTGATAATGCTGGTGATCGTCCCGATCTTCGCTTTCATTTATAAATTATCAGACAGGCTGAACAGGACTACTCAGCGTAAACTGATGGAGAACGCTGCCGACCTGCAAACGCAATTGGTGGAATCTGTTAACGCGATCTCGACCATCAAGCGTTTCGGGCTGGAAGAATTTGCCAACTTTAAAACCGAGACACGTTTTATTAATATGTTGAAAACGGTATTCCGCTCGGCAACAAACTCTTTATGGGTAGGCAATCTCAGCAGTTTTACGTCGACTACTTTTACTGTGATCCTGCTATGGTCTGGTTCGGCATTTGTGCTGGATAAGATCATTACGCCGGGTGAACTGCTTTCATTTTATTCGATCATAGGTTATTTTATGGGGCCGGTAGCCAGCCTGATCGGTATGAACAAAACGCTGCAGGACGCGCGCATTGCAGCGGACAGGTTATTCGAAATTATGGATATGGAGCAGGAACCGGTTGAGAACCGTGCCGACTTGACACCGGATATGGTTGGAAACGTCAAATTCAAAAATGTACATTTTCGCTACGGTACGCGGAATAATGTATTCGAAGGACTCGACCTTCAGATTGCCAAAGGGGCAATTACAGCAATCGTTGGCGAAAGCGGATCGGGCAAAACAACATTGCTATCGCTGATGCAGAATATTTACGAGCTACAGTCGGGGTCCATATTTATAGGCGAATATGATATCAAATACATTACCAATGAAAGCCTTAGAAGGATGGTAAGTGTAGTACCGCAGGACGTTCACCTTTTTGCGGGCAATGTAACTGAAAATATTGCAGTAGGTGATCCGGAACCGGATATGAAACGCGTAATAAAAATTTGCGCCGATTTGGAGATCACCGATTTTATCGAGCGCCTGCCAAATGGTTTTAACACATTTTTAGGAGAGAATGGCACCAATTTATCGGGCGGACAGCGGCAGCGGCTGGCGATTGCCCGGGCGCTTTATCGTAACCCGGAGATCCTGATATTGGATGAAGCGACCTCATCACTTGATTCGGAATCCGAATCACATGTACAAAATGCGGTGAATTTATTGCGCGAACAGCAAAAAACGATCATCATCATCGCTCACCGATTGAGTACTGTCATGAATGCCGATAAGATTATCGTTCTGCAAACCGGGAAACTTATGGAAGAGGGCACCCATCATGAACTAATGAAAACCCAGGGCCAGTATTATAAAATGTGGCAAAAGCAGTTCCCCTCTGAGGCAAACATCACGGAGAACAATAACCGACTTTAATCGATTTGATTTTCGGAGATTGGGTACCGATAAATCGTGATAGGAGCGGGAGGGACTTTAACTGGATTTGCTACTTGTTGTATTACTGAGGGTTAAATACCCACTTTACTTACAAATCCCTAATAGGTCACCAGGTTGATTTGAAATAGGAGCTAGAAGATAGGAGTTAGCGATAAGATGGATTGCCGATTTGTATTTTCGGCGATATCAATAGACGGATACGAACAGCATTTCGTACAATACTTAAATCCTCGAAAAAAAAATGAATTTATTCTTTTAATATGAGGTAAAATTGTGTGCCTATGTTTATCTATAAAATTACTTTACTTGTTATCATTAATTTGAGAAGCCAGCCGAATTTTAAAAGGTATTACTAAACGAGAACTAACTTAACGATTAATGTAACACTATATAAAGCATACATCATTAATCCGTAGTACTCACTCTAGGAATCAATACTACGGATAGTTAAAAGCGAGTTTTAAGGTGTTAATTTATGAGTTTTGCTTCGGTTTCTACTTCTACAAACCCATTTGTTGCAACATTGCGTTCAATCAAAAATTTTAGCACCTGTGTGAAATTTTGAAGTTCACGCTTTTCAAGATAGGCCATATCAATATTAAAGCCGACCAAGCCTGTTGGTAAATACAATTTAAGGCATTCTACGATAGTACTCAACGTACCAGGTATGTCTGATATATGAATATCGATTGGGTTAGCCATATCTTGATCAGGCGGGTCAACCTTAAAATGAAACGGATAACCTCTTTTACTGGTTGCGTGAGCCGCTACGAACGTAGATGCGCCTTTCAATTCATGCTTTTTATTGTACAGCATGGTGAAATTACCCACACCGGAATCATCTAAGGTCGCGGGTATAACGATGTTTATTTTAAAGCTTTTGACCTTGACTTCTTTCTCCTCAATAGTAATGCTGTTATTGGAGTGAATTTCTTCGCAAACTCTTTTAATAAAACTGTTATAATATCCAATGGCTAGCGCAGTGGAAGGTAACAGACCCAACTCACTAAGATTAGATATCTTGATGATTTGCGTTTTTATACTCTCGACTATTTTATCCAATGAGTTATATTCACCCGGTTTACGGGAGAATTTGGCTACAGTTACACCATCTAAATCAGAAGGCAGATCGGCGTCTTCCTCCGCAACCAAAAAGCACCTGTCGGGGCTGGCCGCACCTAAAAACAAGCCAAATTCAAAGATCACATTATCCCTCGGGGTTGTTAACGTCGCTGTTCTTTGTTTGGTAATGTCATCTTTAGTTGCTAGTAGGATGGCAAAATCTGACAGGCGGGTTTGTTTGATTAATGCACCCAAGGTACTTTCATTATGACCAAAAGCATTTGTCCACGGTGTACAATCAGCGGCATCACCTATTAAGGCAATGATCTCATTTAGCGTGGTAATCTGTTCTGCTGAAGAGCCTATAAATAATCTTTTTTTCATAATAAAACACGGTTAGATTTTAAGTCTGCAACAATCGATTCAATCTCAATTACTAAATTTTTAAGGCTCTCCATTTTGTGCGGCTGGTTCCTGAAAATATATTCCCTGCCGTCAACAGATACCAAGTTATCAGCTGCGGTTTGGTTAGTTGCCAAAGTCTTTAATTGAGTGTATAAAACAGGGACCAATTGATGAAATATCAAATTTTGATATTTCGCCTGATCAATATCATAACATATAGCGTTAAAATCAAAGCTGCTTAATTCGATAGCTAATGTCGATTTACCCTTTAAATTTTTGAGGAAACGGATCATTTTTTTTAAGCGGCCACTGGTTATAGTGCTCTTATTATTGATCCTTTCTATACTGATAAATGGATAATCAGCCTTACCCTGGATATGGTAATCTTTGTTATAAATTTGTATACCACGGTTATCACCTTTGCCATTTATAACTGATGTGATATCGTCATACCAATTTGCGATTACGATATCTACATCTCTTCTTAGCCCGCTATTTGTAATTTTAATTGACTTTGGCTTGGTTAGATCGTGTATGATGTATTTATTCTTTAAAATATATTCACTATCCAATCGTAATTTTCGCAAATCATCCAAAGAATTACCGTTATAACTACTTACCGCATTTTCTACCTGCAAACGAAAAATCTGATTAGATGAGTAGTGAATTTGACGAGACGATTCATTTAAGATACCCTTAACATTATGGACATCGACGCTATAAAATTTATCAGAAATAACCAACAAATCAATATCACTGTAACCTTTCACATGAGTGTTTGTCATGATAGAGCCCTGGTAGCGATAGCTTGCATTAGTAATACCTCCATTGGTTAAATGCGTTTTTACATTTTCGCCGGCATCTTTGCTCCGTTGGGTATAAGCTGGCTCAACACCATTCATAGCATACCTGACATATTCTAATACATCACTGTAACTAATACTGGCGAGTTCTTCTCTGATCGATTTTTCAATGATGAGATTTTCGGGATCCAGCCTGTTCCGAACATTATTAATTAAATCACGGTAATTATTTTGTGCCATGACAAGCCTCCTTCCTAAATAAAAGATGCATCATAGACACTGACGTTCCAACATGCTCCGTGTTAAAATTGTTCCTCCTTTTTTGGTTAGAGTTCCATTCTTGTCTTGTAAAACTTTTTTTCATAATTTAAAAGTTTGGTTAAAAAATGCCCTTACCCATTTATATAAATGAGTTCAGATTATTTTCTGATTGCTGGTAGGAACAGAACCCGTTACTAATAGAAGAGTAATTTCAGCGGGTTATTGAGACGGTTGATTAAAAAAATTGCTAAAACGAAACTTTTTTTACCTTTACGGCGTAATAACACTATGCGATGCTTTAGAGAACCCTCTTTAGCCTAGAAAAAAGAGAGCCCATTTGGATTCCTACATCCAAGGGGCTTTCGTTTTTAAAACCATTTTTCTTCTGCAAAGGCCTTGCCAAAAACTTTAGTATTTTTAGACTGATTTTCACTTTGGTTTAAATATCTATCAAATAATAAGGAAACATTCAATAACTTATTTTATATTTTTTTTCACATTATAAATAACTTGCCATTATGTCAGTGCAGTCTCATATTGCAACTTTAAATGCACTAAGCAAAGATAATGGTGGCAGTATTTGTCATGCTGCCATTGTGTTATTACTTATAACATATATACTTCTATATTAAATATATGTGCGCTTTGTAAGAATACCAGGTTTGTTTTGAGTTTGTGTACTTGGAGTAAATTACGTTAAATTGCTGCCAAAAGAAAAATCATGCAAGGCGAAGAGTTATTAAAAATATCTTACAAAGGGAAAGATTATACGTTAAAAGAACTGGTTGAAGATAATAATCAATTTAGCAAGTTGATTTTAATACCTGATCGGCTAAATAAGCATTATTCATCTCTTTTGGTGAGTTCGTCAATGGATTTTGGTTACATAATAGCGTTAGATAAATTTAAACATCTTTATAGCCTATTGGCTACTGCAAGATTTGCACTAACCCAAGCCCATCAAAAGCTACATAAGAGCCCGGTTACCTGGAGTTCAGGTTATTTGGGACAGCTGTGGATAAGAAGTCAGTTTTTAAAAAATTCAGTCCTGTGGTACAATAGCTGTGATGATTATTTCTTGCAAATTATTTGGTTTGCATTTGATTTTACGGACCCCAATAAATTAACTACGCAAGCAAAATATAAAAGGGTGTTGAAAGATTGTCGTTGGGAAAGTTTATTAAAAGCACTGGAACCAAAAAAATATGAAAATGAAGTTATCAACTTACTTAACGAGATCGATAAATTTCATAATGATGACACTGTGAAACAAGTTAAAAGTATAGCAAACTCATTGAAACATCACGCCGATATTTATATTCAGGATTTGGAAACACAACCAGACTATTTAATAACTTCTTATCAAGGCTTTACAAGTGCAGCTACCGCGAATAAAGGACTAGATATCGATGAATCGGCCATATTGTTACAAGACATGCATAAAAAGGTTGTCGAATTTGCCAGCTTCTTACATGTATATATTGATTTTGATAAGGCATTTGAGCCAGATGAAGCAGGTGTTATCAATTTAGCACAACGAAAGGATAAGGCAACGTATAAGAAGTTTTATATTAATGAGTACTAATGCCAAAGGCTCAAGAATATACTACCTACCCTAAGTTTTAAAGTGGCTCAGCGGAAAGGTGTTTTTCAATATTTTCAATATCCTTTTTAATTTTAACCGGGCCAAATGACTTGATAGTTTCAATGCCGGTTTCATGGCAGCTTTTTACTTTCAGACCACTCCCGCAAGGACATCTATCATTCCTGCTCAATCCTTGTTTATTGAGGACTTTTTTTAGGATTTGAATTGCTGCCTCAGCGGATGGAATATTTAATTCCTCAACGTAATACTGTATTACTCCGGCAGTATGGTGTGCGTATTCAGCACCGGCATATTGTTTACTTTCCAGTTTATGTATTTGGTTAGCAAAAAAGGTATACACTTTTTCAGCGATAAAATCGCCTACGTTTATACCTGATTTTGACATAGCGATTAAAGAGTTGTCAGTGTCCAGGCAACATATTCCCTCAGGAGATATATGCCAATCAATATCGCGCGGAACAATATCACTACGTTCTGCAACTATAGGTACACAATATGGATAGCCACGGGGAACCAGCATAGCGATCTGAAAAGTGTTCCAATAAACACCAGCCGTATCGCAAATATCCAGTTCACCCGTAATCACCCACATTTTAATTTTAGCATCCCAACCATATTTTAACTTGGGGAAGCGTTCTTTAGCGGTAATAAAATCGCGTTCGAATACTGAGTTAGCTTTCAAAACCATAATATGGCTTGCTTACAGCTGCAATCGGTGCGAGATTAGCTATGTTTCGGTTAGGGATAACCACTGCCTTTTGTTTCAATTGAAGCTGGCCGGATAAATCCGTTGCGATAAAATCCTGTCTTTTTAAGAAATTCAACCAGTTAAAATCATACTGCGTATAGTTGAAACGTTCTTCCGGAATTTGAAAAATGTAACGGTCGTTCTCGCGTTGAGTGCGATGGCAAACCGGTGTATAAAATTCCGTTAAAGCTGGACTTTCATTTTTAACATGATCGCCCACAACGATACCATTGCTAACAGCGTATGATTGCATTTTACTGGCCAGGCTGGTATGTAAACTGCAAGTGGTGACCTCACTGATTTCACCTATGCCTGCCATGCCCCAAATCACGTCTGTATCGTAACCGAGATCGATACCTATCCTGGTATAAATATTCTCTATTCCTTGTTCTATGAAAATGTTCTTCAGATCCTCTTTAACAAAATAGGTGAACACACTGGAAAACTGCAAAGCTCGTTTTACCGCTAAATCAGGTTTCATGTTTTTACCACCGAAATATACAAACAAGCCGTCACCCTGTAGACGATGAACGTAGCCCCCGAAAATTAAACAGGTGTGAATTGCTGCGCGTTGGATAGTATTAGTAATAATCCAAACCGTGCGTGGTGTATACTTTTTAAACAGATTGGTAGAGCCCTTTATATCCACGAACATTGAAACGATGTAATGGTCTTCAAGGCTTTCTGAATGTTTAAGATGAGAGAAATCTGGATGTAAGCCTAAACCCTGTTCAAAATTTGGTGTTAACCCGAGCTCGCGCGCGAAATCAGCAAGGTTTGGTAATAAACGTTTCTCAGGGACCTGTTGATTAAAAACTTTAAAGTCCAGCCCTTTTTGAAGGCTTCTTTCAGAAAAAGACAAGGTTTCATAAAGCTTACCTGATTTGGGGTCCGCGGCGATGGCAGCACGGATCGGTTTTACGTAGTCGTCGAATATATGCATAGTATTATTTTATGTTACAAAGGATAATAAGAAACAGTGGTATAAACAGGTAAAACTGTACGGTAAACAATATGCCAGCCGTTTTCAGTTTTTTAAACTTGCCTCTCAAACCAGTGGCGAGTTGATGAACTTGATTTCTCAGATCCTTCAGTTCATCTTCGTCAGTACATGGGGTAGCTGATTTTGTGCAAAAACCGGAACTGTCCATATGGGCAATTGCGCCAAAAAAGTGCAAAGAGTCAGTATCGGTGCTTAGAAATGGCGTAGCCGCCATAATTACCGTGATCATCGTAGCGACTCCCAGCCCAATGAGCACTATCATTAACGCATGTGTCCAAAACCCACAATTGATCAACGGCCCGACAGCGAAATACCCTGCAATAAGCCCCCCAACAATGAATGTGCTTAAGCCAAGAAAAACCGAACTTTTATTATTCACACTATCATAATAGTGATCAAAGCGGTCTATACAATATTTTAATCTTTCCTTTTCCATTTTAGCCTTTAATGTTTTGGGGATCACCGCCATAAGAATTTTTCTCGCGGAACTGTCCATGTTTATTTTGAATGGTTAATTCTGATTGGTTTTTAATCGCTTGTTGTCTTCCTGCATTAATAGCCTCCTTTTGTGTGTCAAATGTTTTAGTTACACGTTGGTTGCCCGCCGTTTTGGTCGCCCAATCATTGCCGTGCTTCACGACAAATACATTTTTGTTATCTTTCATACCGCTATATTTATAATGTCCTATACTATGATATGCTCCACAGAATTTATTTTTCGCCACGTGGCAAAAAAATAATTTTAAAGAGCATACCTTTATAAGGACCAAAAAACCTATTACATGATCGATGCTCAAACGCTGGATAGATTAGCGGCAATAGATGAAAAGTCCTGGGGACTCATTTATAAGCAACTCGTACTCTATGCAGATTTTAAACTAAATAAAGCCGGATTTCAGATCCGCACTGAAAAGGACAGCGTAGATGCGGAGCATTTTGCTACACTGGCGATTGAAAAGGTACTCGATGGTACCCGCGCCTGGGATTATGAACGTTTCCCTGATATAACCATTCATTTAACAGGCGTTGTAAAAAGTCTGATATCAAGTCATTTCAAGTCATCCACCCGTTCCATTGTTAAAGCAGGAGGCAGTTCGGATGAAACCACCGTTATCGCCGGCGATGATGCAAATGATGATGAACTTTTAAGTGATGATGTCCGTACTATAGAAGGGGCTGATGAAATACTGATTGCTCAGGAAACCTGGCAGGAAATAGAATCAGCCTTTGGAGATAACAAAGATGACCATGCTATTTTTTGTGAATGGCTGGATAACAGCCCTCCCCGAACTATAGCTGAAGTTTGGGATATCCCGGTTTCGGAAGTTAACAATGCCATAAAAAGAGGCATTAGAATTGTTAAAACATTATATAAAAAGCAATCATGAAAAACACTAAGATAGACATCGACAAGCTGAACCGGGAGTTATTCCTGATAACGCATCGCGAGCCTGAATTATTGGATGAAATGTTGCGTAACAGTGGATTTGACCCCGAAAAACTGGAAAAAAATGGTGTTGCTAAAATAAAGGCCTTACTCTTTAAACAGAAAGTAGCGCTAAATAAACAGACACAGGAGAGCCTATATACCATAGCCCTTACGATATTTGAAAGCGCAAAAGAATCAACTAAAGAAGGAATTTTAAATTTATTAAGGTTGCGGGCACCACAATTACAGTTCAATAATCTGGAGAAGATGGATGAGCAGGATCTTAAGGAAATACTTGATGAATCAGACCTGCTTGATCTCATGAATAAAATTGAACGGAAAGAACTTTAATGAAAATAGCCCCTGCCTTTGTTGCCAAAAAACTAGTAAACCAACTCGGCATTACCGATATGGCTCCCATCGATATTAAAGAACTGATTATTTACCATAATGGGATGGTTAAAGAGTCAGATCTCAAAAATTGTGATGGTCGGCTGGTCATGAAACAAGGACGCTCTATCGTAACCATTGATTCGAAAATTGAATTTGAACAAAGAAAGCGCTACGTATTAGCCCATGAACTTGGCCATATCTTGTTACATGCTGATAAAGAAGCATCCTTTACAGATGATGATACTACATTAGAGGGGTATAAAAAAGGACCACAAGAAAAAGAAGCTAACGACTTTGCCGCTGAATTATTGATGCCAAGAGAATTGTTTGAAGCTAACTGCGAAAAAAAGAAATTTTCTCCGGAGCTGATCAGTGAACTTGCTCAAAAATTTAATACCAGCCTTACCTCAACTGTGTATCGCTTTGTAGATTTAGGGAATCATCCTATCGCTACTTTTTATAGCAAAAACAAGAATGTGCAATATTGGAAGAAATCTGCCGATTTATATTATAAAATCCCAGACATAAATAAACTGAATGTACCCTCAGATTCAGTAGCTAATGAATTTTACGTATTCAATCGCATTTATCCGAAGAAAGATGCCATTCAGGAAATAACCAAATCGACATGGTTCGAACTTGGTAAATATGATCGGGATACTCCGATGTATGAATTTTGCATTGTAACTCCGCTATACAATTCTGTACTTAGTGTTATTTGGGAACAATAATACCCTAATATTGAGGATGATTTTTTTACGAAATTATTTCAAGCTTATATAATAACTAAGGAATTTATAAACGATTTATTAGAGAAAATAGACATAATATCAGCGGTAATAGAATTTACGGAGATGGGAAGTTGTAAAGGCTTAAGCGTTTGTGCCCAATAAATAAAGAAAATACCTCATTTACGGTCATGTCAAACGGTGCATCTAGAAATGTTTGGATTTAAAAGGAGGCGCGAATGCAATTGTCTTTGTTCGTAAAGTGAAAAAATGAGTTTTCCTAAGGCACTTAACTGACCATACTGACATTGTGGTGCCATCTAAATCCGATTAATTATTGATAATACTACTTTGTTGTTCCGTTGAATCTCAATACAGCAACAGTGCATATCTATTTTAAATAATAGCATTGTATTTAAGTAACGCTCTAAATAATTCATGCTAGCGAAGTCACGCGATTTTTTTTTCGGTTTCAGCAAAAAAGAAGCTTGTGTCGTAGAGTATCAGTAAATTCCACGATATAATACGCCATAATAAAAGACAAACGTCAATTAAGAGGTTATATAGGATTAAAACGGATAAATTGGCTTTTTTCGGCCCGTTACTAGAACGTTTTACGTTTTATAATTTAGTATAGGGTTTTTGATAGGCACTATTTAAATCTCCACAATTCGTAAAAAAACCACGAAGCTGTAGTTATGTTATTCTTTAAATTAATATAATGTCTAATAAAAGTATATTCTTCAAATTCCGAAATCGCTTCGATTTTTCCCCTCACGTGTATGATATTGGCAGGCCGTTGTTTAGTAACAGGAAGCTTGAGGATAATTTCTTTTTACTGAAGATCTATGAGATAGATGAAAGTGATTATGGTTTGTTCTATGATTTCCAGTTAGGTTTTTATTTAAAAACTAACGGTAAAGAAGAAGTATTCTTTAACCATGTTTGCGATATCGTACTCAGCCGGATTCGGCACTTCAAACGACAAGATCCTTTCACTTCCAAATATGCGTCTGGTTTGGAACAAGCGCGAAAGCTCGAAGCATTTTTAGCGTTCCTAAAATCCGTTGACCGCTGGCACAAGGTTGAACCATTGGAATCGGTCATCGGTGAAAAGGATAAACTGATCGATCAGTTAAAGGGGCGTGTTGCAGAACTGGAAGCGCAACTGAAACAAGCCAGAGAATTTGATGCGAATGAAAAGATCGTGATCACCAATGGTTATATCGCAGCGTTCATGGATCTGATAGAACAGCTGCAGGGCTTAAGCCTGGGCGATAAGAAACTGGCAACTTCGCAAGGGCAAAGCCCCTGGTATAAAATGATAGCCAAATACTTTATGCATGGCGATAAACCTATCTCCATTGATACGGCTCGTAATTACTTTCCAGCCCGGAAGAATGATAAGCCATCCAAGTACCTGAATATATCCGAAGAAGACAAGCTATTCAAAATCGTCCCCAAAAACAAATAGTAGAACCCTTTCCCCATTCGTGACCAAACGCCTTCAATGGTCATTCATTTTTATCCTTTTGCCATGACATTTGCTTCCAGATCGTTCAGGCGGCTTTGTTCTATGCCGCTTTTGAACGGGTTAAATGTCTAACTAAACAAGGAGGGAATGATGAACCTGGAAGTGATCACAAAAGAAGATCTAAGGGAATTTAAGAATGAAATGCTCAGTGAAATTGCGCGACTGATGCGGCCCGGACAAGGGCAATCCAAACAATGGCTTAAAAGCGCTGAAGTGAGAAAATTATTGAAAATCTCACCGGGTACGTTGCAGAACCTGCGCATCAATGGAACGCTTCGGTTTACGCGGATAGGCAGTCTTTTGTACTACAAACAGGAAGACATTAACAAGCTACTGGAAGGAGGCCGGCAATGAAGTCTTCTATCTCAGCGCAGGAACTGGCCGGTTACGGTAAGCTGCTCAAACGTATGCGGGGTGATGTTAGGCTGAATGCCACGCATGTCAGTCTGTTTACGGCTTTGTTTGTACACTGGCAAAGGAATGGCTTCGCCAGTCCCTTTGCGGTGACAAGGCGCGAGTTGATGGCATTCAGTAAGATAGCATCGATTGCGACCTATCACAAATGCATCCGGGAACTGGATGCATTTGGTTATATCCGTTACCAGCCGTCTTATCATCCAAAACTTGGCAGTCAGGTTTACTGGCCTGCCGGATGGGAGGCGGCGGGATGAAAAGTAACGCTATAGCGGTATATCCGGATAGCTGCGTAGATACGCAGCTATGTAATCAAGTACCTAAACAACAAGTCAGGCCGCTTAGCGTCCTTCCGCGAAAGCGGGGGGAGCAAGCGGAAGTCGGGCGCACCCGACTTTTTCCGCTTGCCCTGCGGGGCAAAGCAGATTTGCGTATACCTGCGGTATACTTTCCCCCCGCTGTTAGCTGCATTAAAGGATTATAGTATACTGAGGGGTATACCGAGGATTAGATAATGGTATCAATTATATAATAGCAGATCAAGGTATATAATGATAGACCAGGCTATATAATGAAAGGTGAATTGAATAATGACAAAAGATGAAAATGTAAAAACGATAAGGTTCCCGGTAAAAACGGACCTGAAGCTAATGGCTATCGCAAACAAATGCGGGCTGACGAAACTGGGCTTTTTTATTTATATGGTGGACTATTTCTACAAGAGCAAGAAAGATCCCAGGGACTTGAATGATGAGCTATTGAAAAATGCGATCAATAAAAAGACAGATAACATTATTGCTTTTATCCGGACGCAGGAGCAGGAGTTATTGATCCCGTTAAAGAAAGAATCCGAGCGAATGATCGCCGGGCAACTGCAGATTGTGGATTTTTTTAATAAACAGATTATCAAACATAACGATGAGCAGAAAGCGGCAAATGCAACCCAAGCCACGAGCGTCAGCAACATAGCAGAATATTTAAGGAAGCTCGACGTCGCCCAATACGACAAGAAGCGTTTGAAAACGATGTTTTCTTCAATACTGGAATTTTACATTAACTCAAGGGAGCAGATGGGTATGATGACCAAGCAGGTGGAGAAAGATGCCCTTATTCAAAATGTCAGGCAGCAGGTGAATAATCTTTAATGATAACCATACACACAATTAGCATGCATGTGAACATCACTAAAAGTGAAACGGGTAATAACAAAGGGAGCAGCAGCCAACTGGTGGCTTACCTGGAAAAAGAGAACCGAATTACAGAGGCGCAACATAATAATTTGATGGAGGAATATTGGTTCAACCATACTGGCGATAGCATCCAGCCGTATGAAGTCAGGCAAAGTATTGATAACAATGTAGCCAAGCTTTCCAAAGACGACGCGAAGTTCTTCCTGGTCAATATAAGCCCTAGCAGTAAAGAACTGCTTTTTTTGAAAGGACGTTTCGGAGAAGAAAAAACAAAAGTATACCTAAAGGCTTATGCGAACGCGGTCATGGACGCTTATGCAAAGAACTTTAAGCGCAATGGTGTGAACGGTAACCGGAACCTGGTTTATTTCGGAAAACTGGAACATAACCGGTATTACACTTATAAAGACTTGGAAGTTAGAAAGGGGCTGGCTAAGAAAGGCGATGTCAAACCGGGCGAGCAGATGCATGTACAGGTGATCGTTAGCCGGAAGGATGCGAGCAATAGTGTTAAATTAAGTCCACTTAACAACTCCAAAGGAACCAACGCGGCACACAGCCAAAAGGTTGGGCAGTTTGACCGGGTGGCCTTCAAACAGGCAACGGAAAGCTTGTTTGATCAGATGTTTGGTTATGAGCGGGAGATCAAAGAATCATTCAATTATGCCAATGCACTTAAAAATGGTTCCTATGAACAGAAGCAGGATGTTAAAGAGCAGCTAAAAATTGAACTGTCGCAAAACTTTGAAAAGAATCATAGCCATAGCAAGGGATTGCTGGAAGTATTGTTAGACGGAGGCGGGAATTATATTGCGCCGGTGCCGGATGATTTGAAGCGGAAAAGAAAGAAAAGGAAAGGTTACGATAGGGGGATATCGTAGTTAGCACTAATCAGACAACTCTTCTTGGCCTTTTCTTTCGTACTTCCGCAATTGGAATATCCACTTTTTGGGAATCAAATGTCCGGACGTAATTCCTGGTGACAGATAAAGGCTGGGCTATTATATCGGGTTCTTCGTTTATATTAACCGTTAAAGTCTTGCCATCCAGCATGGTGCCATTTAATGCTTCTGCAGCATTTTCTGCACCGGAACGGTCTGCCATTTCAATGAAAGCGTAACCTTTGCATATTTTGGTTTTCTTATCCCGTACAATTTTAATGGTGCTGATATCGCCATGCGGACCAAAAAGCTGTGCGAGTTCTATTTCTTCTATATCAAGCGGGAAACCGCCTACAAATAACTTAACCATATTAAAAAAAGATCTTAAAAGATCATTAAAAAAGCCCCTTTAACGGGGCTTAGCATTATTTTGATTTCTTGAGAAGTTCTACTTTTTCCCGCTCACTGGCTAACAACTGCTCGTAAAGCTTTTTGTTTTCTTCAAACACTTCAACAAGTTTATCTATCGGATTGAATGTACATTGATATTGAACCGAACTTGAATTGTCGTGGTAATTATTGCCAATAATATTAAAAACAGCCTCTTCGCTAAAGTTCTTGATACCTTCGGAGGTAACCCCTAAGACATTAGCGATCTTTTCAAGCATATCTTCTTCGATCTCTTCACTTTGCTCTAAGCGTGAAACGGTTTGCTGGCTGATGCCTAACTCGACAGCAAACGTTTCCTGTTTAATGCCCCTTAGTTCACGTATACGATTGATCTTCCTACCGATATGTTTTGTATTTGGTCTGGCTGTTTCCATAGTGTCAAATATAATTATTTGTCTGGGACAAGGATAATAAAATGCAAGGTAGCATAATTATTCCGTGAGTAAAATACTCACGCGTATGGGTATTTTACTCATGGTTTGGGTTCGGTACCGGTAACATACACACTTCCTTTGTTCTGCCGGTTAATGGGAACCGGTATAAATCAATAGTGTTATGCATATAGGCAGGTTTGCGCCCTGGGATTGCTTCCCGAGGTTGTTAAGGTTTAGTGAGGTACAGAACCCGTTAAAGGTGCTGTCAAGATTTTTTGGTGACCGGATGAATACACATCGGGATGAACTTAAGATGTGGCTTGATTTTGCCTTATCCCACAAGCAGTATAAGAATAAGAGGAATGGCTCGGGCCACCTGTTGTTTATCTATGAACAGAATATCCGGTTGCTGGAAGCTTGCTACCTGCTATTTGTAGGTTACCGCGAAGAGCCTTGGGAAAAGAAAGCGATAGCGGATGAGGTTTTAGAGAAGGGTAAAGAGCAGTGGGCGTTTTATCCTAATGAACTGCCGGAAAAGTATCAGCATAGCCCATACCTGCTATTAAAGAAAATCTTTGAAAAGATCAGCTTGCCTGAGTATCGTGATTATCTGACGGAATGGACGCACACAGCTTTATATACATTTCCTATTGATGAAACCTTAATGCCGGGCGAAGTAATCAATGTGTATGATAATATGCTGAACCTATATGCTGCTGCATGGCTTATACACCAGATAGAAAGCGGCAAACCCTTTCTTAAAAGAGGGTTTTGGACAGATGTTGTGACGGATGTTTCCGCGGATAAGGAAGAGCAAGATGGTGATGAAAGAAAAAAGGATGTACGGTTAGTACCGGATGTGGTCTTAGGCACAAATGGTACTAACCTGCATCCTTTTTGTCCTCAGCTTACGCCTGCAGAAAAGCTGGGGTTGGATCATCTTGCAGAAAGTCTGGTAAAATTTATACCAAGTATCCGTTCGATCACTTACCTGGGTTCTCATCCCAAGCCATTTACTTTTTACCTGCTCATACTGGTTGATGAGGACGAAAAAACGCCGGAACACAGTATTGTCAATAAGATCGAGGACAATTTTAAGACACTGACAAATATATACGCCATTGTACATAAAGTGGGAAGCGCCATCAACGGGTTAAAAAGCAAGGGGAAATTCTGGAGCCTGGCTTTTAGCAAGGGTCTCCATATTTATCGCTCGGAAGATTTGAACCTGCCCGAGCCGCAGGAGATCCGCATCGAGCAGGATATGGCCATACGATTGGCCAGCTGGAATAAATATGGTATCATGAGCAAAGAGTTCTTTCATGGTGCAGAACGCTACATGCAGGATGGAAACGCGCGATTGGCGCTATTCCTTTTACACCAGGCAACAGAACATGCTTTGATTGGTTTATTGCAGGTCATGTTTGGCTACCGGCAGTCGGTGCATAACCTGTTCAAGCTGATCAAACTGACGCTGCTTTTTACAGATGAGTTCAGGGATATCTTTGAAATGGAAACAAAAGAAGGGTTAAAGATTTTCACGCTGATCAATGACGGTTACTCGAAAGCGCGATACGATGAGAACTTTTCGATAGAAGAAGATATGGTCAACACGGCATTGGAAAGAGTCGGTTTACTCATGGCTAAAGCTAAACTCGTTTTCAAAGGCGAAAAAGCGAAATGATAAAGAAATAAATAAAGAAGCTCCCAGGACCACCAGCAAGGTTAGGGGTTCAGGTTTGGTATTATTACCTTGCCTGGCCCCTTTCTTTTTGTTAGAAGGTCAGCACCTGCGGCAGGTAGCCTCCATTCCACCACGCGCTTCGCTCCGGGTTCCATTCCACTGCCAGCCTCGGCGCAATAGGCTGATGTTCGCTGCGCTCACAACAGCCGGCTTTTAAATATCCATTGCACTACTGTTACAAAATTAGCACCGCAGCAAAATCGTCAAGCATATATGTTAAAGCGTTGTTCAATAATTTAGCAACAAAAACATAGGCTTATGCAAACTCCACAATTATTTATCGGCATTGATGTCCATAAG
>NZ_FNAI01000011.1 GCF_900101875.1 Mucilaginibacter pineti | reverse complement strand
CCTTTCACCTTTCACCTTTCACCTTTCACCTTTCACCTTTCACCTTTCACCTTTCACCTTTCACCTTTCACCTTTCACCTTTCACCTTTCACCTTTTCGCACTATCTTTGCCCTTGTGAGCGAGAAAACCATACTTAAACTGCAATTACCTACCGATCCGCTTTGGGTTAAAAATGTTGTGGAAAGCAATATTGAAGAGCTTTTAACCGATCATGCTTATTGCGAGCAAAAGGCGGCAACCAATGCTATTACCCTTATTGTACAAAACCCCAACCTGTCAGATATGGTACAGGAGATGATAGCATTGGCACAGGAAGAGATGGATCACTTTAAGCGTGTTCACGAAATTTTATTGCAGCGCGGTTTTAAATTGGGTAAGGAGCGAAAAGATAATTACGTGAACGAATTGCGTAAATTCATTATCGTAGGTGGCGGTCGCGAAGCACAGTTGATTGACAGGTTATTGTTTTCGGCCATGATTGAGGCCCGCAGCTGCGAGCGCTTTAAGGTACTGTCAGAAAATATAAACGACACCCATCTGTCTGAATTTTATCATGAACTGATGGTGAGTGAAGCAACTCATTATGCCATGTTCATTCGCCTGGCAAAAAAACACGCAGTTGAAATAGATGTTGATAAACGCTGGAAGGAATTTCTGGACTACGAAGCCCAGGTAATTCAAAATTACGGTAAAGGCGAAACCATTCACGGGTAGTTCATCTATACAAACCGGGTAATTACCGATACTTGTTTTTATAGCTCATAATGAATGTATTACTTTACAGCATGTCGCGATTTAAAGCATTTTCGGTTATCATTCATATTGCGGGCTGGTTGCTGTTCATGGCCTTTCCGCTGGTATTTTTAAACAGCCATGGCGAGGATAGTTCAAATTGGCTCATTCTACAAAAGCCCAACTATTGGCTGTTTTGCTACACTTACATTTTCCTTTTTTATAGTAACGCCTACTATTTTATCCCCCTGTTTTTCCTGAAAAAGAAGTACGTGCAGTACAGCATTATGGTGCTGGTATTACTGGCCGGTGTTTCTTATTTAAAACCGTTCGATAGGCTGTTACACAGTACAGATATCCGTACAAATACGCAAATACAGCCCCAAGGACCCGGATTTAATAGTCCGCCGGCAAACCAAGGCGGCCCAGGCGGACCGCCGCCGGGTGGAGGGCCAGGGCCGCAAGCAAAAGACGGGCATAACCAACCGCCGCCGCCATCGTTTCAACCTAATCAAGGTGGCAATGGTAATATGGGGCCTAACCGCCAACCGGTGCGCAGGCGACCGATTGATAGCTCAAGTCTTTTCATATTTGTAATGATAATGGCGTTAAGTATCGCCATTATAACGGTGCAGCAATGGCAGGCCACCGAGCAACGCGCAACACAAGCCGAAGCTGATAAAGCCAGTGCCGAACTCTCCTTTTTAAAAGCACAAATAAACCCGCACTTTTTGTTTAATACCCTTAATAACATTTACACACTGGCCGTAACAAAGGATGATAATGCGCCCGATAGTATCATGAAGTTATCAAATATTATGCGCTACGTAACCGATGATGTTGTGGAAGATTTTGTCCCGCTTAAAAGCGAGATTGACTGCATCAGCGATTATATTGAATTGCAAAAGCTGCGCATTGGCCAAAATACCCAGATTACTTACACAGTAGATGGCAACACAGAAGGTAAAACAATAGCCCCGCTGGTGTTGATGACCTTCATTGAAAACGTTTTTAAATACGGCATCAGCAAGCATGAAAATTCCGATATTGATATCAGCATAAATACCAATGGAAATGATATCTCGTTCTTTTGCCGAAATCGTATTTTTACCGGCCGGGCAGAAAATCAGCGCACCGGCATCGGCATAAAAAACACAAAACAGCGTTTAGCTTATTTATATCCTAATAAACACTTGTTAAACATCAGCAGCCAAAACGATGAATACACCGTTCAGCTCACCTTACAGGCTTAAATATGGTGCTAAAATGTATTGCTATTGATGATGAACCGCTGGCCTTAAGGCTGATAAGCGAATATGTATCGCGTTTTCCCTCGTTACAGCTGATAAAAACCTTTGATGATGCCATATCCGGCGCCGAGTTTTTAAAGAGTAAGCCTGTCGACCTGCTTTTTATCGACATCAATATGCCCGATATTACAGGGATAGATCTCGTGCGCTCGCTGGAGGTTAAGCCTATCGTAATTTTTACCACAGCTTATAAAAACTTCGCGTACGAAGGTTTTGAACTGGAGGCACTGGACTATCTATTAAAACCCATCGATTTTAAACGTTTTGAAAAAGCCGTTGAAAAGGCTGTTGATTACCATCAATACAAAAACAAAACAAACACCGAAGCGCCAGACGAAAGCCTGTATGTATACTCGGAATACCGGATGGTAAAGATTGATCTGAACTCCATTGAGTATATTGAAAGTATGGAAGACTATATCAAGATCCATATTACCAATGAGAAAACGGTACTAACCCTTATGCCCCTGAAAAAGGTACTGGAAAAACTCCCTGCCGATAAATTTCAGCGCATCCACCGTAGTTATATTGTACCTGTTAACAAGATCCGCTCTATCCAAAACCGTAAGGTTAAACTTACCGATGTAGAGCTGCCGGTGAGCGACACCTATCATGATGTTATTCGTAACTGGATGAAATTCAGATGAAAAAACCGGCTTTATCGGCACATAACACCCATTTACCGACACCCCTTCTGTTTCCTTAGCACCACCCTGTAGCTTTACATTAATTAATAGATCAAGTATTAACCTTATTAATTTTTGTGATCATGGAACGAAAAAACTTTCTCCGCACGTTTGTAGTAGCGGCTGCTGCAGGCCCCCTGGTATTTGAAGCCTGTAAAAAGGATTCGACCTCAACCAAAACCGATACCTCTACCAGCACCAAATCAACCAATGGCGCAAGCTGTACAGTTTCTCCTACCGAAACAGAGGGCCCATTCCCATACGCAAGTGGCGAAATAAATAACCCGCTAAACCGTAGCGATATTACAGGTGGACAAACCGGCCTACCCTTAACGGTAAATTTTCTGGTAGTAAACGTTAGCGACAATTGCAATGTAGTTACCGGTGCCCGTGTTGATATTTGGCATTGCAATAAGGATGGATATTACTCGGGTTACGGCAACCAACCCGGTATTTTGGGCACCAAAAGTTATATTGGCGAAACATGGTTACGCGGTTACCAGCTTACCGATAGCACAGGTGTTGCAAAGTTCGGCACCATTTACCCGGGCTGGTACAGCGGCAGGGCCACACATATACACATGGAAGTGTTTGTTAACGGCGTACTTAAAAAAACTACGCAGATGACATTTTCTGAAGCGATATCGGATGCGGTTCATGTATCAGCGCTTTATAAAGATCACGGTGTAAACACCACCCGCAACACCAGCGACCAGGTGTTCGGGGACTCGGCTACTGATCTTGCCAACGAAACCATATCCCTGGCCGGAAACCTGACTGACGGTTACTCGGGAACTTTTACAATTGGCATATCGCTTTAATTAGAATGGTCTTCATTCACTAAATCGCTGATTCATTAACTCAAAATTATCCAAAGATGGCACTTATAAAATTAGCATATAAACAGATCATCGATGCATCGGCCCAGGGAGAGTTCGAAAAGCGGGTTTTCCATGCATCGTACCAGGAGTTTTTATTGAAAATGCAGACTTACAATCCCGATAGGAAGTTTAAAACCTTTACCGAGTTAAAAGCGCATGATGGCCGGGCAAACTCGTTACACTATAAACTGAGCTTTGCAGTAGGCCATTTTTTTGAAATGCTGAATGGCCGCATCCCCGAATTAAAGGATAACCTTGGTAATCAGCTAAAATTTGAAATCCCCCAGTTTGAGCTGATGGAGTCAGATATCGACGACAGATCGGCACATAAACTGGCCATCATTTATACCACTGGCACCCTCAATTTGCTTAACCAGCTTGCGGAGTTTATGATACTTGCCGACGGCGATGCAACCGACAAAGCCGCCCAGGATACTTTTATAGTAAAAATGCAGTCCAACCTTTCTATCATTAGTTACCAGGCGGATGAAGAACCAGCCATACTTGCCCTAAACGGCAGACAATATAATTAACCACACCGTTCATCCATACATTGTACCCATTTACCGATACATAATAGGTTATACGGGCATTCACCATCATATTTACAATACTATCCCAATAAAGCAGTTGCAAAATTGGGGTTTAAGGTCCCTTTTTCATAATAGTTTCGATAGGCGTCTGTGTACTTATACACAGGCGCTTTTTTAAAAGGTTACAAATTTAAACCAGGCTTAGTAAGTCCATGTATGGTGGTGGATAGACCACGGCGAGGATGATTTTAGTGAATAGACTTAAAACCCACTACATTTTTCAAATAATTATCCATCATATCAATATCAACCACATCGTTTATAAAACCGATATGCATATCCGGACGAACAATGATGGCTTTCTTTTGCTTCTCTTTTATTTCAAAAGCATCAAACACCTGTTGATTTTTGGCAGATGGCGGCAGGTAAAAGAAGTTAAGATTGGCGGGATATTTCTGGGTTATCCATTTGGCAAGGGTGAACAAGTCAATTTCCTGTAGTTTGCCCAGGGCTATCATGGTGAAGCCTGGTTTGCTGCACCATTCCTGTAAGTCGGTTTCTACTTGCTTTTTTTCGTCAAACACTTTCAGGTAAGGCAGCCTGTCGCCGGCCTTTATTTGGGTTGATTGGCTTAGGTGCAGGTTAAGCTGACTTTCGCGATAGCTGATGCCCGTTTGCGATACGCGAATAAAAAAAGCTTTTCGCAACCCCGGTTTACCCCAGGCTGTTTTCAGCACGGTTGGCAGCAGCCATTTTTTAAATAAGCCAATGAACCAATTACGGGAGAGGATCATTTTAAAGATCCGGTCGGTTGTATTCAGCAGATCTTTGGCTACCGGCATCCGCTCGGTGGCGTAGCTATCTAAAATACTTGCTTTAAGCTGGTCATTTACCACTCCGGCCAGTTTCCAGGCCAGGTTATAGGCATCCTGCAAGCCGGTGTTCATGCCCTGCCCGCCAACCGGCGAGTGGATATGGGCCGCATCTCCAATTAAAAAACAATTCTCGTTTTTGAAATTATCGGCCATGCGGTGGTGCAGGCGGTATTCGGTAAACCAGTTGGTGTGCTCTACCTGTATTTCCTGCCCGGTTATGGCGTTCAAAAAGGGTAATACATCTTCAATTTTAAGTTCGGCGACGTTGTCAAATTCATCGGGCAGGTTACCAACTATGCGATAGCAATGTTCCTCGGGCATCGGGAAAAATGCCGAAAACCCTTTTTTTGATAAAAACAGATCAACCTTATCGCCCAATTGATTAGCTATTTTAACATCGGCCAGGTAAAACTTGTGCTGATAAGTATCGCCCGTAAATGGTATCTGTAATTGCTTGCGAACAACGCTATGTGCACCATCGGCACCGATAACCCAATTACAGGTAAGCGTTTGTACGGCCTCCCCATTTTGCAATTGTGCCGTTACTCCAGATGCGTTTTGCGTAATATTTAATAACGAAGTATTCCAGTAAACAGGGCAGCAGTTAAGTGTAAGGTAATCAAGCAGCAGGCGTTCGTTCTTGCTTTGCTGGTACATGAGTATGTAGGGAAAAGCGGTTTGGCCCTCGCCCACATTATCAAGCGGAAGTTCTGCAACTTGCTTTCCTTCCTGGTTAAAAATAACCCCGCCAGCTTTTTTACCACCTTCAATTATCCGGTCGATAACACCCATTTGCCGATAAATTTCCAGTGAACGGGCTTGAACAGCCAACGCCTTTGATTGATTGGTAGGCCCTTGTTTAGTATCAATAATTACGGGTTGCACACCATAACGCAGCAACTGGGCGGCCATCATTAATCCCGAAGGACCGGCGCCCACAATCAACACCTGGGTATGTTGCTGCGTAATGGTCATTCTTTATTAATGAAATAACAGGAAAATTGTTGGGCGTTTATGCAATTCAGGTATCTTTTTTTGCCAGTCGGCTATGGTTTTGGTTTGCACAAACTCAGTAGCGGCTGTAAGATCGGTTGCTATACAAAGTTTTGTTTTTGGCGATGCCGTTTTTAGGATCTCCTCCAGCATTGGATTATTGCGGAAAGGTGTTTCAATGAAAATTTGCGTTTGGTCGTTCTTAGTGGCCAGTGCTTCCAGTTCCTTTATTTTTTTACTGCGTAATAATTTATCTATGGGTAGGTAGCCATTAAACGTAAAGCTTTGTCCATTAAAGCCCGATGCCATCAGCGCCAGCAAAATAGAACTGGGACCTACCAACGGTACTACTTTTATCCCCATGCGGTGTGCCTTGTCCACAATTTCGGCACCGGGATCTGCAATACCGGGGCAGCCAGCTTCGCTCATCAGGCCTACATCGTTACCGGCCTGTAGGCCTTTAAAAAAGTCGGCCTTGCCCATATCACGGTTGTGTTTGCTGTAGTCATGAATGGTAAGTTCACTTTGTGGCGTTTTTAAACCAGCCTCTTTTAAAAACTTGCGGGCTGTTTTCTCATTTTCAACAATATACTCCTTAATACTATTAATAGTATCAACCAGGTAAGGGGTAAATGATTTCGCGGCCGCTTCATCAGCAAGGGGCACGGGTATTAAATAAAGGGTTCCATAGGGCATATTGCAAAGTTGGTGTTTTTTGTTTAATTTAAGCTATTGAAAGGAGCCTGAAACATGAATTCATTGGGTGTAAACTGGTTTATTGAAGGGTATATTGATTTTGAACACAAAAAATACCTGCTGCTTAACTACTTACAGGAAATTAACCGCCATTTTGATAAAAGCAGGCTGTACCCCAACCTGGCCGATCTGATCTTTCACTACAATAACCTTGTAGGTTTTAAAAAGAACAAAACACTGCTGCAACAGGCTTTTCCACAACGGCTTACACAGGCAGATATCGACGCCGTGAAACTTACTTATCAAAAAATAATTAAAGACGACCAAAGCATGCAGGAAATTGAGCAGATTATTGGGTTTGCGATGGTGAAAATGGATCCGGCGATACAGATAGGGAAGGAGATTTATGATTTTGTGGAGAGCCGCCTCAATATAGATCCGGTGGGGATTATACCGTTGATGCCTTATCACGGCTACTTTTCGTTACGCAACGGCAAGGAGCGTACCAACTGGATCTACGAATACCAGATCACTATTTTTGAAGGTAAGGACGATAAATACCGCGGCATCAACGTGAATTTTATTGAAACCTACGAACACAGTATCACCAACACGCCCGAAGCAATAAAGCTCAATTTAATAAGCCGCAATAAATTTTTACCCAACCCGGCAGTATATTATGTGCACAGCGATATAACTTTTCCGTTAGAGCAAACGCTGCTGCCGGTAGCCAAAAGAACTTTGGTGAAGTATATTTCAAACGCTGCGTAGAGGGTTTGTCTTTTTTGAGCCTGTCATCCTGAGGTACGAAGGATCTATTCGTAAACTATGCACGGCGCATAATAGATGCTTCACTACGTTCAGCATGACAAAAAATGCGGTAAAAAACACAATAAAAAAAGCCGTCACACCAAGTCAAAAAACTTAGCTCAACGGCCTTTAAATTATAATAGAGTTGGGTTAAAAAATTACTCTAATGTGATCTGTCTCCTGATACTTTCTTCAAGTGAAATGAAAGTTTCGGTACGTTGGATGCCTTTTACACCCTGAATTTGCTCATTTAAAACCTCGCGCAGGTGGGTGGTATCATGGCATACAATTTTGGCAAAAATGCTCCATTCGCCTGTGGTATAGTGCAGTTCTACAATTTCTTTAATGGTTTTCAATTGCTTAACGGCCTCATTATATTGTGAGCCTTTTTCAAGATAAATGCCCAAAAAGGCAGTAATATCATAGCCAAGTTTTTGAGGATCAACTTCTAAACTGGCACCTTTTATTACACCCATCTCTTCCAACTTCTTCATCCTCACGTGTATGGTTCCGCCAGAAACGATTAACTCTTTAGCTATCTCGGTGTATGGCGTGGTAGCATTTTTCATTAATATTGATAAAATCTGTATATCGAGATTATCAATTTCTAAATTTTGAGCTTTTCTGTGGGACATAAATTTGAATATCTATATTGAAATACAAGTTTAATTAAAATTTGAATAAAAATAAAATATTTTTGTTGAAATATTTGCAAGGAATTGATAGGTCTATTAAATTTGTATCAAGCAAATGACAATTGCTTATCGTTCTTTAAACAAAAAAACAATGTTGGGTGGTGAAATTTTTGGCAGACACACCTCCTTGTCCCGGTGGCGGAGATCATAGGAAACCCGAAGCGGGCTAACTACTCTGTGGAGGTTCGAATCCTTCCCCAACAGCAATCTCACATAGGCGGAGATTATATCCTGTAGGATGGTGAAATTTTTGGCAGACACACCTCCTTGTCGCGGTGGCGGAGAAATTGGGAAACTTTTAGCAATAAAAATAACCACTCCGTGGAGGTTCGACCCCTTCTCCTACAGCTCTTCTCATAATTTAGGTTTATAATTGGTTAGTAAAGGCCCCTGCCCATCAGGGGCTTTGCTGTTTTTAAGCCTTTTTTTTAATCGCAACAAGCAGAAATTTTTAAAATCCCACATAAGCCAGTACCGTTTCCTGGGAACTTTTACCGTTGGCATCGGTAACAATAAGCGCGCCTTTGCGGTATAGCACTATGCCTTCCCAGTTATTTTTATATCCCGGGAAAGTGGCAACCTGCTCCCATTTTTTTGCGTTGCGGTTTTTTAACGACACAATACGGGCAAATGTAGTAGGCGGCGTTTTGAGGTAAGCCGGTTTTTTATCAAGACTATCCCGCAGGGCAGGAATTATTTTTTTGATGTTATCCTCCTGGTTATTAAGCTTTGGGTTAGCCAGGTAATATTTATAATCGCCATTCCAGAAATAGTTTATGCCGTAAATCTTGTCCTTATCAGTAACCGCGATATCCGTGATCCTGAAATACAGTTGCGGCGTTTTAATGGCTTGGGGTTGTTTAGTAAACGAGGTATCAATCAAATACCCCATCCCGCCGCCGGGCATTCCATTGTATTCATAATAAGCCAGCAACTTTTTTTCTTTTGGCAGCCAGGTAACAGCCTCGAAACCGGCATTATAGATCAGTTCGGGACGTTTTAGGGATACAATGTGAGCTGCATCGACAATAATTTGCGCGTTAACAGTATCTAATTTTGCTTTAAGCAGGTAACAATTTTCATATTTATCATCGCTTTCAATAGATAAATACACCGTGTTGTTAACAATACTAATGGCTTCAAAACCTTCGTATTCATTACCTATATTATCCGGCAGTTTATCAAGGTTGATCACTTTAAAAATTTTGTAGCCTGTTAAAGCAGTATCTCTTCCCTCTATTACCCTGTCAATACTATCCTGCAATAAGCTGTAGATCTGAAACTCGCCCTTTAAATTATCTTTCTTAACGGGTGTTTTATGGTCGCCGTACTGCGGCAGTAAATAAACACGGCCGTTGTATTTGGCCATGCCTGAGTATTCTTCGGCCCGGCTACTGATGTTTTTGGGCAACGGTATGGTTTTATAATGATTTTGACCGTAAACCGTAACAGCGCAAAACAGTGCTACGCAAAGTATCAATAGTTTAAAGCCAACCCTTTTATACATAGCTCAAAAATTATAACCAAAAGTACAATGTGCTTATTAATAAATCATGAAGTACATAAAAAGGCTTGTATGAAAGTGCGGGGTACGAGTTGCGGGGATGCGAGCCAAAAGTGTTCGAAACCTTAGAGATTTATAAAAAAGTTGTCATTTCGACGAGCCCGCATGGGAATTGTGTGTGGGGGTGGCAAGGAGAAATCTTCAACGAAACACTGAGTCCACTTGCATTCGCAGAAGATTTCTCCTCGTACCTCGTCGAAATGACACCCTTTTTTATTTGTTTTGAACACTTATGGATGCGAGCTGATAACAAGATCAGATAAAACATGCAAATCACAATCATATCAATCCCACAACTCACACCCCGATCCCCGAACCCGATCCCCATCCCCGCATCTTATTTAATTGTAAATACTTGTAACTAACCTATATATTTACGGCTAAAGGCAAAGATTTAACAAAATTTAACATTTGAGGCATAATTTTCCTTGGCAAAAAAAAGTTTGTGTGATTAAGTTTGCCTTTCGAAATTAAAATGGGTTCATGGAAGATTTAAATACAAATACCGGAAATATTTCGTCGGGCGCGGTTACCGGCAGTACATCGTACTCAACAGATATCAGGGCGCTGAACGAAATGATACAAAAGGAAAGTGCCTTTATTGATCTCCTTAAAATGGAGATGGATAAAGTGATTGTTGGTCAAAAATATATGGTGGAGCGCCTGCTGATCGGTTTACTGGCCGATGGGCACATCCTGTTGGAAGGTGTACCGGGGCTGGCAAAAACGCTGGCTATTAATACGCTTGCAAAAGCTGTTCAGGTTGATTACAGCCGTATCCAGTTCACGCCCGATCTGTTACCTGCCGATTTATTAGGTACCATGATCTACAACCAGAAAAAGGAAGAGTTCATTGTTCGTAAAGGACCATTATTCTCCAACTTTATCCTGGCCGATGAGATTAACCGTGCCCCTGCCAAAGTGCAAAGCGCATTGCTGGAGGCCATGCAGGAGCGCCAGGTAACCATTGGCGATAATACCTTCCCGCTGCCAAACCCATTCCTGGTATTGGCTACCCAAAACCCTATTGAACAGGAAGGTACTTACCCGTTGCCCGAAGCACAGGTTGACCGTTTTATGCTGAAAGTGGTAATTGGCTACCCCGAGAAGGAAGATGAAAAGCGCATCATCCGAGCAAACATTTTACCGGGCGGCATGCCAAAACCATCGCCAATTATTAAACCCGAAGAAATTATACGTGCCCGCAAAGTTGTTCGCGAAGTATATATGGACGAGAAGATTGAGCAATACATCATCGATATTGTTTTCGCAACCCGTTTCCCCGAGCAATATAAACTGGCGCATTACAAAAACCTGGTTACTTATGGCGCATCGCCGCGTGCAAGTATCAACCTGGCATTGGCAGCAAAGGCTTATGCGTTTATAAAACGTCGTGGCTATGTAATACCCGAGGATGTACGCGCTATTTGTCATGATGTTTTACGCCACCGTATTGGCTTAAGCTACGAGGCCGAAGCCGAAAACATCACCACAGAAAATATAATTACCGGCATTTTAAATGTGGTAGAGGTACCGTAAGGCCTCACCCCGGCCCTCTCCAAAGGAGAGGGAGGTAATAAGGAGTATTAAAAAAAACAGGAATTTACATGCCTCTGTAATTGGGGGTTAAGAAGTCCTCTCCTTTGGAGAGGATTTAGGTGAGGCTTATGGCTAAGGATACCAAGGAACTTTTAAAAAAAGTAAGGAAGATAGAGATCAAAACCCGGGGGCTAAGTAACCACCTGTTTTCGGGCGAGTATCATTCGGCTTTCAAAGGGCGCGGTATGGCCTTTAGCGAGGTACGCGAATACCAGATCGGAGATGAAATCCGCACTATCGACTGGAACGTTACCGCCCGTTTTAACCACCCGTACGTAAAAGTATTTGACGAAGAGCGCGAGCTTACCGTTATGTTGTTGATGGACGTAAGCGGTTCCGAAAACTTCGGTACTCAAAACCAGCAAAAACAGGATCTGGCTACTGAGCTTTGCGCAGTGCTGGCGTTTTCGGCCATTCAAAATAATGATAAGGTTGGGGTTATATTTTTTAGCGATAAGATAGAAAAATTCATTCCACCAAAAAAAGGCCGCAGTCATATCCTCATGATCATCAGGGAACTGATAGATTTTAAACCCGAGAATAAAGGCACCGATGTTGGCGTAGCGCTTAAATATTTTACCAGTGTTATTAAAAAGAAGTGTACAGCCTTTATCCTGTCAGATTTTATTAGTCCGGGTTTTGAGGATGCGCTGAAGATAGCCAATAAAAAGCACGACATTATTGCCTTGCGCCTTTATGATAAGCACGAGCAGGAGTTCCCTAACCTGGGCCTTATCCCCATGAAAGATGAAGAAACCGACCAGGTGATATGGGTAAACACCGCCGACGAGCACGTACGCCAGGCCTTTAAAGCCGATGCGCTAAAACGAAACGGCCTGCTTAATGAAACTTTTAAAAGATCGGGGGTCGATTTTACAAGCGTGGGCACCCATGAATCATACGTGAAACCATTAATGACACTATTTAAAAAGCGGGAAAGCAGAAAATGATGAGGCAGTATTATACATATTTCTTGTTGTTATTGTTGCTTACAGGTACTTTTTTAAAGGCCAGCGCGCAAACCCCACAAGCCGGCGCCAAGCTCGACAGGACTTCTATTATGCTTGGTGAACAAACCCAGCTACACCTGAGCTTAAAGTTTAAAGTAAAGGATAAGGTGGAGTTCCCGGTACTAAAGGATTCTATCGGCAAGATACAAATTGTAAGCAGCAGTAAAACAGATACCATTTTTGATAAGGACGATCTGAGCCTGGAAACTATTCATAAAAGCTATACCGTTACCGCATTTGATAGCGGCGAATACGTAATTCCATCCTACGCGTTTAAAACCCCGGCAGGCGTTGTGAGTTCGCCGCCCTTATCGTTAAATGTAACGCCGCCAACTGATATCGATACCAGCAAGGCTTTTAAAGATATTAAGCAGCCACTAACCGTAAAATACACGTTTTTGGATTGGCTGCGCGACAATTGGAAATTGGTAGCAGGTGGTTTTGCAGCTATTTTGGTTATTGCCGGTATTATATACTATTTTATAAAACGACCTAAGAAAGAAGTAGTTGTTGAAGAAGTTAAACCTGCAATACCACCACATATTATCGCCTTGCAAAAGCTGGCCGAAATACGGGATAAAAAGCTCTGGCAGCAGGAGCAAACCAAGCAGTACTACATTGAACTGAGCGACGTGGTGCGCGAGTATCTGGAAAGCCGCTATGCAATACAAGCGCTGGAGCAAACATCCGATGAGATCTTCGCCAGTCTGCGTTACATGGATATTGCCGAAGAACAACGGAATGTATTGCGCCAAACCCTTATCCTGGCCGATTTGGTGAAGTTTGCCAAGGAAAAACCACTACCGTTTGAAAACGAGCAAACTATTGAAAATGCCATGAGCTTTGTAACCAAAACGCAGCCGGTACAGGTACAGCAGCCATTACCTATAAAAGAAGAGGGCAACAAATGAGCTGGTTTAAAGGAATAGAATTTGCCCACCCCGGATTTTTCTGGCTGTTTATCACCATACCGCTAATGGTTGGCTGGTACATCTGGAAACAAAAACAATTACAGGGTAACCTTAATGTACCTTCTATAAAGGGCTTTACCATTATTAAAAAAAGCATGGTGCCGCGTTTCAGGCATCTGGGTATCATATTACGATCATTGGCTATGGCGGCTTTGGTAGTGGCGCTGGCAAGACCGCAATCGTCCTTAAGCTGGCAGGATTCTACTACCGAGGGTATCGATATCATGATAGCATCTGATATTTCGGGCAGTATGCTTGCCGAAGATTTTAAGCCCAACCGTTTGGAGGCAGGTAAAAATATCGCCATAGATTTTATCAAGAACCGCCCGAACGACCGGATAGGTCTGGTGATCTTCAGCGGTGAAAGCTTTACGCAATGCCCGCTTACTATTGATCATGACGTACTGATCAACCTTTACGCCGATATCAAGAACGGTATGATAACCGATGGTACCGCCATTGGTATGGGATTGGCAACAGCTGTAAACCGCCTGCGGGGCAGCGAGGCTAAAAGCAAGGTGATAATCTTGCTCACCGATGGATCAAACAATGCTGGTTCTATCCCGCCAATTACTGCTGCCGAAATTGCCAAGCAATTTAACGTGCGTGTGTATACAGTTGGTTTGGGTACCAATGGTTATGCACCTTACCCGGTTCAAACGCCCATTGGCATACAATACCAGCGGATGAAAGTTGATATAGATGAGGGTACACTATCAAAAATAGCCAGTATTACGGGTGGTAAATATTTCAGGGCCACCAATAACGAAACACTGAAAGATATTTATACCCAGATTGATAAACTGGAAAAAGCCAAGATAGATGTTACCCAGTATCGCAAAAAAACAGAAATGTTTATGCCTTGGGCCATCATAGCGCTGGCTTTATTATCGCTTGAATTTTTATTGAAAAACACCCTGTTTAAAGGGGCCTTAACTTAATAGATGCTACGTTTTGCACATATAGATTTTTTATACGGACTGGCAGCAATCCCGGTCTTTATCATCCTGTTTTTAGTGGTAAGCCGCTGGAAAAAGAAGGCTGTTGCTTCCCTGGGCGATAAAAATGTGGTAAGGGAAATGATGCCGCACGTATCGTTTTCACGTCCGTGGCTAAAGTTCATCTTCTTTATACTGGCTTATGCTATGGTTATCGTGGGCTTGTCTGATCCGCAGCTGGGTTCAAAAACCGAGGAGGTGAAACGCAAAGGCGCTGATCTGATGATCTTACTCGACGTATCAAACAGTATGCTGGCGCAGGATCTGGCCCCAAACAGGTTGGAGAACGCCAAACAAGCCATTGCCCAGCTGATAGATAAAATGCACGACGACCGTATCGGCATCATTGTATTTGCGGGGCAGGCTTATGTACAGTTGCCTATCACTACAGATTACTCGGCAGCAAAATTATTTTTGAGCACCATTAACACCAATATGGTACCTACACAGGGTACCGCTATTGGCGCGGCAATAGACCTGGGTATGCAGTCGTTTGATTTTAAGAATGGTACCGGCAAAGCAATGGTAATTATTACCGATGGCGAAAACCACGAAGACAATGCCGTTGAAGCGGCCAAAAACGCAAGGGCTAAGGATGTGGCTGTTAGTGTGGTTGGCGTAGGCTCGGCCAATGGCGCGCCTATCCCTATCATAACCGATGGCAGACAAACAGGCTTCCATACCGACAGTACCGGCCAACAAGTTATAAGCAAGCTGAGCGAGGACATGTGTAAGGATATTTCATCGGCAGGCGGGGGCGTTTATGTGCGGGCCAACAACTCAAACAGCGGCCTTGATATTGTGATGGACCAGATAGGAAAAATGCAGCGCAAAATGTACGACAGCAAAACCTACAAGGACTTTGAAGATCGTTTCCAGTTTTTCCTGGCTATTGCATTCGCGTTGTTATTGATTGAGTTTTTTATATCAAACCGTAAAAACATGCGGTTGAGCGGGTTAAAATTATTTGAAGTAAAAAAGCCATGAAGCAATTTATCATAGTTGTATTATTACTGCTGCAGGCTTCTTTCCTTTTTGCCCAGCAGGAAAAAAAGTATATTAAAAAAGGTAACGACCTTTATCAGCAGCAAAATTATAAGGAGGCCGAGGCCAACTACAGGCAGTCGGTAGGTAAGGCCGCAAAAACCGTTGAGGGAAATTTTAACCTTGGCGATGCCTTGTACAAACAAAAAAAATATGATGAGGCAGGCGCTCAATTTACCAAAATAGCCACTGAATCAAAAGATAAACAGGTTGCGGCTAAGGCATATCATAATTTGGGTAACTCATTTATGGAGGGCAAAAAATACGAGGAAAGTGTTGCTGCCTATAAAAAATCGTTATTGAGAAATCCGCAGGATGATGAAACCCGCTACAACCTGGCATATGCTCAAAAAATGCTGAAAAAGCAACAGGATAAGGATAAGCAGGACAAAAAGAACGACAAGAACAAAGACAAGGATAAAAATAAAGACAAGAACAAAGACGATAAAAATAAGGACAAGGATAAGAAAGATCAGGATAAAAAAGACCAGGACAAGAACAAGCAGGACCAGGATAAGAAAGACCAGCAACAACAGCCACAACCAAATAACGTATCAAAAGACGATGCCGAACGTATGCTGGAAGCCCTGAACAACGATGAAAAGCAAACACAGGATAAGCTGAAGAACAAAAAGTTAAAAGGCGCAAAAATGAAGATCTCCAAAGACTGGTAAAGCCTTATGTTCAACAAACAATGAAATTGAAGTTATATATATTATCACTACTGCTGCTTTGCACCAACCTGCTTTACGCAGCCGACCCCAAATTTACCGTATCGGTAAGTAAAACAGAGGTTGGCACTACGGAGCAGTTTGAGGTTACTTTCACCGTAAATACCAATGCCACTAACTTTACAGCGCCGTCTTTCAATGGTTTCCTCGTAGTATCGGGCCCAAATACATCGCAAAGTATGAGTATGATCAACGGGGTTACCTCGTCAAGCGTGGCTTTTAGTTTTGATTTGATTGCCGTTAAGGAAGGTACATACACCATTGGCGCAGCCACCATTGTAGTAAACGGTAAGCAGCTAAACACCAATCCGGTAAAAATAAAGGTAGTAAAAGGCGCGGCGGCACCGCAAAATAATAACCAGCCACAAACGCAGGCACAAAACGGTCCCGATCCGAGGATCAATTCAGGCAGGCCCGGCGATATCTCCAAAAACTTATTTATACTGGCAGCGGTAAATAAAACCAGCGCCTACATAGGTGAACAGCTTACGCTAAGCTATCGCCTTTACACCCGTGTGGCTATTGTTAATAACGAACTTGAAAAACTGTCAGACCTGAATGGCTTTTACAGCCAGGATATTAAAGCACCCGACCAAACGGTACACTGGCGGGTAGAAACTTATAAGGGTTTAAAGTATAACGTAACCGATATCAAACAAAATATCCTGTCGCCAGAACATGCGGGCGATATCACCATCGGCCCCATGATAATGGATTTCATTGTGCGTGAAGCTGCCGCCTCGCAATCACGTGATCCGTTCGACCAGTTTTTTGGGGGATATAATGATGTTAAGTACAAGATAAAAAGTGTTCCGGTAGTTATCCACGTTAAACCCCTGCCAGAAACAGGTAAACAGCTTGGCTTCAGCGGCGCGGTAGGTAAATTCACCATCAGCGCATCGGTTGATAAAACTGAGTTGAAAGCCAACGAACCGCTTAACTACAAGATTAAGGTTACCGGATCGGGAAACATTAAATTGTTGCAGGCCCCGAGTCCTAATTTCCCGCCCGATTTTGAAAAGTACGATCCTAAAACAACCGATACCATTGTTGATAACGAACACGGCTCATCTGGCAGCAAAATTTATACCTACCTGCTCATTCCTCGCCATGGCGGTAATTTCACTATAGAGCCGCTTAAATTTGCTTATTTCGACCTGAATACCCATCGTTATGTAAACCTGCAGACTGCCGGTTTCAATATAAAAGTAGCTAAGGGTGTAAATGAAAATAACGTTACTTCATTTGGTAATAAGCAGGATGTTAAACTTTTAAATAAAGATATCCGCTATATTAAAAGCAATGGCGGCGATATCATCAAAAACGGCGAAGGTTTCTATGACTCCGGGTTGTATTACTTTTTGTTATTGTTCGGTCCGCTTTTATTTGTTGGGGCGCTCATTTATGGCAAATGGTATGAAAAGAATAACAGCGACATTGTTAAAGTAAAGAGCCGCAAGGCAAGTAAAATAGCTGCCAAACATTTGGCCAGCGCGCAGGCGCAACTCTCGGCCAATAACAGCAAGGCATTTTACGAAAATATTTTCAAGGGTCTTTACGGTTACCTGAGCGATAAGTTAAACATTGCGTACGCTGATCTTAACCGCGAAAAAATTGCTGCCGAACTGAAAGCCCGCTCGCTGGACGAGCCGCTGATAAACGAGCTGCTGGATACCCTTGATCTTTGCGATATGGCACGCTATGCCCCGGTAACCGGCATATCTGAACAGCAAATGTTCGACAAGGCAAAAAACATGATAAACGATATTGAAAATAAAATATAACATGCTAAAACGCATTATATATCTGTTACTACTCACAGCATTGCCATTATTAGCTTTTAGTAATGATGATAGCGTTGCGCTATTTAAAAAAGGTAATGAGGCCTACGCCAAGGCTCGTTACAAAGAAGCCATTGCCGGGTACCAAAAATTAGTTGACGGCGGCTATCAGTCCACTGCCGTTTACTTTAACCTGGGTAACGCCTATTATAAAACAGGCGATATTGCATCATCACTTTTATATTACGAAAAAGCCCACAAACTATCGCCCGGCGATGAAGACATCCGCTTTAACATTCAGCTGGCCAATTCAAAAACCCCGGATAAGGTAGATGAAGCTCCCGAGTTTTTTGTTACCAAGTGGTGGCATGGCTTTATACTGGCATTTTCGGCAAACGCGCTGGCTGTGTTAAGCGTATTATTTATCATCATTGGCTCGTTAACGCTCATTCTTTACAGGTTCACCAATTCGGTAATTGTAAAAAAGATTTCTTTTTACTCGGCGCTTGTTTTATTGTTTTTAGGGCTTTGCACCATTTTTATAGCGGGCAGGCAGGCAAGTTATTTCGATAGCCACCGCGAAGCCATCATCTTTAGCAGTTCGGTAAGCGTAAAAAGCGCCCCAGTTGCGGCATCAAAAAGCATCTTTGTACTCCACAACGGCACCAAGATAACCTTCCTTGAAAAAAATGGTGATTGGATGAAGATCCGCCTGGCCAATGGCAATGAGGGCTGGATTGGTGTTAATGATGTTAAGGAGATATAAGGGGAGGCTCTTCTGTTATTCTAACTTGTCATGCTGAACGCAGTGAAGCATCTATTCGCCAATGTGAATAGTTAGTCATGTAAGTTTACGAATAGATCCTTCGTTCCTCAGGATGACAACTTAAGAGGGTTAAAACTCGCGCGGGTTTAGCGCAGCGTAACCCGTGTGAAAGCATGGCATAAGCTTCCAGCTTATGCGGCGGCTGAAAGCCGCAACCATGCCGCGACACGGGCTGAAAGCCCGCGCCAGTTGGGGTTGGTTATTTAATAGCTATACGTTTTAACGCCGTTCTCCAACAAATTCAACACATCTTCCTTTGTGCCGGTAAACGGACCCGACGATTCAATTTTAAAGCTGGCCATGGCGGCAGCAAATTCACCGGCATCCTGGTAGGAGGCACCTTTCACGCGCTGGTATAAATAGCCTGTCATGTAGGTATCGCCGCAACCTGTAGCATCAACCACGGCGTCAGGTGTGTAAGCCGGGATATTATAGAAAATACCATCAGCATAAATAATAGAACCCATGCTGCCAAGGGTAATTACCACTTCCTTTACGCCCCATTCGGTTAAGGTAACGGCCCCTTTGCGGATATCTTTTAAACCGGTTAATACTTCCAGTTCGTGTTCGTTAACCTTAATAATATCTACATATTGCAATGCCTCTACCTTAGCGGGCCAGTCAATAGGGATCACGTTTTGGTTTTCTACTTTACGCAGATAACCTTGTACATCTAATGATACCCTGCCACGGCTATGCAGCTCTTTTATCAGCTCAACCGGGATATCATCGGCCAGTAATGGCCCTAAGTGGAAGATCTTAGCATCTACCTGCTGTAACTGATCAACAGTAAAAGGATTGGCTTTTTGCAATACACGCTGGATGCGGTGATCCTGGTTATCCGACGGATATATGTTTTCAAAGTATACACTTAAGCCACCGGCCTGCGCTTTTACCTTAATTCCTTCGGCACGCATTTTTTCAACTTCATGCATTTCACTCTGCGCCAGGGCAGTAACAAGCACATAGTTCACATCCATATTTTTTATGGCGTTGGAAAAGTAAAAAGAAGTTCCGCCGGCCATGTGGGCAGTTTTATGGGTGGTAACTATCTTATCTAAAGTAATATGTCCAACGCAGCAAATATCGTACATGCAATTTTTATTAATGGTAAACCCTGTTTTACCCCCTGTTTGTGGCAAACCACAAATGTAGGCAATATCATTGTTTTAAATATAACCTGAAGTTAACATGGAAAATAAATGACACGCACGGACTTGATATGTTTGATTTTTTTTCCATATTTAATTATTATTTTAAATCATCACTTATAAAAATATGGGCATTTTCAGTCGTTTACTTAATGAGTTTATTGATGTAATTGAGTGGGTTGATACCACGCAAAACACCCTTATCTGGAAATTTCCAAGGCAGGATAATGCCATTAAAATGGGCGCTAAGCTTACCGTTCGCGAATCGCAGATTGCCATTTTTATGAACGAGGGCCGTATTGCCGATATCTTTGCACCCGGCCTGTATGAACTGCACACGCAGAATATGCCTATCATGACCACCCTGGAAAGCTGGAAGTATGGTTTCGATAGTCCGTTTAAAGCCGATGTGTTTTTTGTGAGCACAAGGCAGTTCACCAACCAAAAATGGGGCACCAAAAACCCGGTAATGATACGTGATGCCGAATTTGGGCCGGTGAGGCTAAGGGCTTTTGGCTCGTATAACTTTAAGGTGCAGGATGCAAAAATGTTCCTGCAGCAGATCTCGGCCACCAATCCCGATTTTATTGTTGAAGATATTAATGAGCAATTGCGCAACATAGCCGTATCGCGCGGGATGGATGCTGTGGCTGCCTCCAAAATAGCCATACTTGACCTTGCCGCTAATTATGATGAGGTAGGCAAAATAATCACCGACAAAATTCAGCCCGACTTTGCCGAGCTGGGCCTTAACCTAACCAAGCTACTGGTTGAAAATATATCCCTGCCGCCCGAGGTTGAGGAAGTATTGGACAAGCGCAGCAGCATGGGCATATTAGGCAACCTTGGTGCTTACGCGCAATTTCAGGCGGCAAACGCTATGGAAAAATCTGCCGAAAATACCATTGGCGGTAACCTTGGAGCAGCAGGCATGGGCCTGGGTGTTGGCGCCGCCATGATGGGGCAGATAGGTAATGTTTTTCAGCAAAACAAGTTTGATGGCAATAGCCCAAATGCAGGGCAGGCAAATGACGGTCCGCCGCCAATAGCGCCGTCCGTTCAGTATTTTGTGGCTAAGGACGGAAAATCGGAAGGGCCCTACAGCCTTGACGAGATCAGCCGGATGGCCGACGGCAAAACCCTTGACGAAGGCAGTATGGTTTGGAAAAAAGGTATGGCTGCATGGGCCGCCGCCAGTACCGTTACCGAACTTGCCGAGCTATTTAAAAACATGCCGCCACCGATACCAAACGCTTAATACGTTCTAAACCTATCCCAATATCCATGTCTGACCCGGTTAAAACATCAACCATAAATAGCTCACTTAGCTGCAAGGGCTGCGGCGCTTTGCTGCATTTTGTACCCGGCACGCATAACCTGCAGTGCGATTACTGCGGCGTAGCCAATGAAATTGAAGCCGCGCCCGATAGTAATATTATTGAATCTGTTGATTATGAGGATTTTATTACCACCATTCATAACAATAATGATCCGGCTACGCTAACGGTGGTAAAATGTAACGGCTGCGGTTCACAAACCATTTTAGATGAATTTGTTACTGCCGAAAAATGCCCGTTTTGCACCGCGCCGCTGGTGCTTGAATCGGCAGCGGGGCAGCAATATCTTACGCCGCATTATATTTTACCCTTTGCAGTTACCCAGCAGCAGGCCATTAAATTTTTTGAACAATGGCTCAAGGGTTTGTGGTGGGCACCTAATAACCTGGCTAAAACGGCCAATAGTAATTCATCGGCATTAAAGGGAGTTTACATTCCGCATTGGACGTATGATACCGATACCTTAACTGATTATACCGGCGAACGTGGCGATTATTACTACACCACCGAAACCTACACCACTACGGTTGATGGTAAAACGCAAACTCAAACCCGGCAGGTAAGACACACGGCTTGGTCAAACGCGGGAGGAACGGTTCACGTTTCCTTTGAGGATTTGATGGTACCAGCCAGTAAATCGCTGCCCGACAAAACACTAAACACGCTTGGTCCCTGGGATTTTGAGATGCTGGTAAAGTTTGATGAGCGCTATATGAGCGGTTTCCGGTCCGAAACATACCAGGTAACCCCGCAGGATGGGCTTGTACTCGCCGAAGCACAAACAGTCGCTCCAATAAATGACGCCATAAGGAATGACATTGGAGGCGATGAACAAAGGATTGACAGCACTGATACCGAATACCGAAACAAGGCCATTAAATATATGATGCTGCCGGTATGGGTAAGCTCGTACAGTTATAACAACAAAATTTATCAGTTTACCATAAACGCCAGTACCGGCGAAGTTATTGGCCAGCGCCCTATAAGTGCCATAAAGATAATCCTGGCGGTGCTGTTGGTGCTGGTAATTATAGCGGCAATTATATTATACGCCCGTAGCGCCCATTAACACAATTGCCAATTATTTAACCGCCGATTTACTACGTACAGTCATCAATATTTTAGTTAATGCGAAGTATTCACTCAAGCCTTCATCAGACAGGCCGGGTGTGGCTTTCATCCGTGCTGTGCGAATAGCGTCAATATCTTCTTTACGTAACTGCGTGCAAGCGGCACAAATCGTCTCGTCGTTTCCGGCAAAGCCAAAATAATTTATGCGGCTGTCGGTTCGGGAGCGTTGTAAATCGCCAAGTATTTCTTCCCTGCTTATATTTCCTTTGCACGAGGCATTTTGGGTAAATGTTTTACGATCGTTTAAAATGAATGTTATAGTCGAGTCGGCAAGTTGTTTGCTTGCTATCAAGCTGTTCAACAAGCTATCTCCTTTGGTAGTGGCAATTATATTTAACGCCACTGCCCCATTATGCCTGGCGGTGGCGTTACCTTGTGTTACCGCCTTTATTAAATATCCTTCGGCTTTTTCGGTACTCATAGTATTGTACAAAAACAAACTGGCATCAATGGCGCTAAGGGTAACTACATGAATGGTTAAATAAACCGAAGCCTGGGGTTTGCTGATCAGTTTTTCTGCAAGGCTGCCTACATCTTTACCCATATGCCCAAGATAAAAACACATTTGAAGATAAGGCTCCAGTTGTAAATCGTCGATGTTGCTTTTTTGTACACCCGCTAAAGCAACATCTGTATACTGATGCCGGTTATCCATCTTCAATAGTAATGATGACGCATCAAAACAAAAATAAGAATCATTTTTCTCCGCCAGGATCATCTCCTTTAAACAAGGTGCAGCCTGTAAAGTATCGCTCATTGCCAGGTTCCAGAACCTGTCAAGCGCAGCAGACTTTGCCTCCCTCTGCTCATCAGTAAGTCCCTCTGGTTTAAATCCATAGCATTCCTGCTTTAACTGCGCCAGCTTATCACAAAGTGACTGGGCCGAGCATGAAACGGTAATTAACGACAGGAATAACAGCGTAATAATACGATACATGTGAAAGGTTTAAGCAGTAAATATAATATTATAAATTACGCTAAAGCCAATTAACACCAGCTATGGTTTAAAAGATATCGTAAACGTTGTGCCTTTATTGGGTTTGCTATCAATCACTATGTTGCCGCCTAAACTTGTTATATGGTTATACACTAAGTAAAGTCCTATCCCTTTGCTATCGGCGCTTCCATGAAAGCGTTGATTGAAGCCAAATACTTTATCTTTCACTTTATCCATATCAAAACCCAGCCCGCTATCGGTAAATATAAGCTGATCTATGCCGTTAGCTTTTCTGGAATAGATTGATATTGTTGGGATACTATCGGGGTTAGCGTATTTTATGGAATTGGTTAGCAGGTTAAGAAAAATGCTTTCCAGGTAAGCCTTATTAAACTTAACCGTTTTAACCTCACTAAAATCGGCAGTGATAATTGCCTGAGAATTTTTTACAAGCGAACTTAATGAATGCAATACCGAGTTCAGTGATTCCTCCATATCTAAATCACCAATCTCTACATTTAAGCCTCCTTTTCCACTTAAGGCATCTACATAATTATTTAGGGTATCCTGCAAATTTTCCGTGGCTTGCTTTAGCATATCTATAAACTCAAGCGTTTCTTCATCCTGAATTTTAGAAACATCTAACAGGCTGAAAACAGAAAGCAAGTTACTAACCGGCGACCGCAGATCATGCGAAGTGGTATAATTCAGCTGCTTTAAATCGTTATTTACATTGGTAAGATTGGCAATAAATGCTATCCTGTCCTCTTCCAGTTTCTTTTTATGGGTAATATTTTTTGCAATGGCAAAAACAAGTTTATCGGCATCCACGGGCATGGATGTCCATGAAAGCCAAACTATTTCTCCGCTTTTTGTTACGTACCTGTTCTCGAAGTTTAGCAGCGGGATGGAGTGTGTAAGATTCTCGCGACTTTTGGAGGTAACCTGCTGGTCATCAACATAAACAAAATCATTTATCGGCCTTGAAAACAGCTCTTCCATAGTGTAACCCAGCACCTTTGATACCGTTGGATTTATTCTTTTAAAATAACCATCGTATCCGGCAATGCATAGCAAGTCGGGCGATATTTCGAAGAAAAGCTCAAAGTTAAAGCCAGTATCCGAATTTACATTGTGGGGGTTAAATACGGTCCTCATAACTTTTGAACCACTGTTAGGGCGATCCATTATATGTTTAAACGCAAGATACTTAATAAAGATGCGTTTAAAACAACAATCATTTACATAACTGGAAAATATTTAACCCTTATATAACGGGTACCCCAGCCATATCATTGCCAAAGGCATCAGCAAAAACGGAATTTCTATTAGTGCAGCCTTCATATTACCTGCCCTCAATTGCAGGATAAGGATAAGCAATATCAAAGCCGCGTTTATAACACTACCCGCAACAAATGTGGCCGGAAATAACACCAGTACACCAACCGCCAGCGTTAATAAACCGATAACGTACAAAACAGGCCTGCTGATACCCAATGCCGTCATCATGTTTTCTTCACCAGGTTTTGGTTTCATGGTTAAAGCACCCCAACCATGTTTAAAACTAAAGAAAACGGTAATAAGGATAAGTACTGCGCTTATAATTTTCATGATTATTTTAATTTACTGGATTACTGGTTGGCTTTCGCCATTGATTTTTCAGTTACCTTACTCATTTGAGCCAGCATAAATTTAGGCGCAATGCGGCTCATAACTCTAATAACTTTGGCAATCCCCGGAAAAATTTCCCATTTATCATTCATCATACCGCTAATAGCCTCTGTTACCAGCTTATCCGGCTCCATCAGCATTTTGCTGTCAACATCACCGGCAAACTTATCATTCAGTGGTGTTTTTGCGCCGGGCGCTACCAGTTCAAATACTTTGATGCCGGTATGTTTAAGCTGTATCCGCAAAGCCTGTGTATAAGCCCTCAGCCCAGCCTTGGTTGCCCCATAAATTGGCGCCAATGGAAACGGGATTAAAGCCAAACCCGATGTTACATTCAAAATGGCGGCATTGGTTTTTGTAAGCAGATGGGGCAAAAACTGCTGTACCATACGTACCGGGCCCGATAGGTTAATGGCTATTTCGCGGTTAACATCATCCTGGTCAAGGGCGGCATCAAGCAGGTTAAGCTTGCGCATTTCACCCGCGTTGTTGATGAGGATATTTAGCGAAGGGAATTGTTTGGTTACCTCTTCAAAAAGCTGGCTAATGGCTTTAGGATCGCTCACATCACTTTGAAAAACGTGCAGCGCAGGTAAAAGATTTTTGGTTTGATGGAGCTTTGCCTCATTGCGCCCTGTTATAATTACCGTGTTGCCTAAAGCCAGTAACTGTGTGGCAAATTGCAAGCCGAAGCCACTGGTGCCACCGGTTATGAGTATAGTATTGTTGCTTAGTTTCATCTTTGTTTTTTTGATGATACAAAGATGCAGGGCAAAGCGAAGCCACTGTTTGCAAACATCAATCCAATGTTTGCAAAATTCAAACATCGGGCCTTACTCCCTGAATGCCACCGGGGCAAATGAGGTTTGTTTTCTGAAAAAGTTAGAGAAATGAGCTACCTGCTCAAAACCAAGACTATAAGCAATTTCCGAAATATTCCAATCGGTTTGTTTAAGCAAGATCTTGGCTTCCTGAATGATGCGGCCGCTGATGATATCGGTAGTGGTTTTACCCATGTTTTCCTTCAGCACCTTATTCAGGTGATTTACGTGTACAGCCAGTCGGTCGGCGTAGTCTTTGGCAGTGCGCATACTTAGTTTCTGGTGCGGCGATTCTATGGGGAACTGCCTTTCCAGCAGTTCGATAAACAAGGATGATACCCTTGCCGAAGCATTGTGACTGGAGTATAGCGTGGTTACCGGCTGCAGCTTTTGCCCATAGTGAATAAGCTCCAACAGATAATTGCGGATAAGATCATATTTATAGGCATAGGTGGATGGTAGCTCCTGGTGCATTTTCCTGAATATGAAATCAATATCCGCAGCCTCTTTATCCGTAAGCTGAAACACCGGATAGCCTCCGGGTTTAAAAATGGGCAGGTCATCAAGCACTACGCCGCTTTTACTGGGCAGCAAAAAATCGGCAGTAAAAATGCAGAAATGGCCCGATTGCTTATCATCCTGCGGCACCCAGTTATAAGGAATTTTAGGCGTGGCAAATAATAAGGCATTCCTTTCAATATCAATGTCCTTATCGGCATATTCGGCTTTATTACGACCGCTAACCAGGCTTATTTTATAATAAGCACGGCGATTGTAAGGCATAATTCCGGTGGCTTTAACCTTGGTCATCATATCGGCCACTTCAAAAACATTAAAATGGCCAATCTCTTTATGGATGCCCTCTGGTAAAAAGCTGTTAAGCCCCGCGGTTAAACCGCTTTCCCTGTAAAAATCCTCTAACGTTGTTATAGCCATGATTTGTAAAATTCAAATAACTAAACAAATATAAGAACTTTAGTCTATGGTAAAAAAACGCGGGTTCTTACGCATAAATGCCATATTTAATGCGAATTATAATTGCAAAAACAATCTAAAAATTGGCAAAAACACCAATATTTTACTTTATTTTTCATAGGAAACGTTTCTCAGCGTTTTTTAACCAGCCGTCCCTTTATCATCCAAACGGCATTACTGTCGCCATAGGCATTGGTTGATGTTAGGGCTATAATGGTATCATCATTAAGTACACAAAGGGAGTTCCAGAGGCCGTGCTTGCCAACGGGAACATTGAAGGGGGTAGGTACACTTATGAAATTTTCGGCATTGCTATTCCCTACGGTTACCTGCATACAGGCCTGCTCCCAGTTATGGCCACGACCCATAGTGCTTTGGTAAGATAAAATGGTTTCGCCGCTATGCAGCTGCCGCAGAAATGGCGCACCTGCGTAAATAGTATCGGGTAGTTTTGGGGTTAGGGCATACGTACGTCCGGCATCATTAGCACCTACGGTTTTTTGCCAGTTTTGGGCGAAGCTGTTACGGATTATAGATGGCTTGAACTGCCCGCCTGCATTGTCTTCTATAGAAAATGCGATCTCCTTTTTACCTTTCAGGATAATAGGTATCGGCATCCCATCCCGGTGACCGGGACGAAATGATACGATTTCGGGCTGTTTCGTCCACGTTAAGCCGTTATCTTTGGACCGGAAAACAGAAATATTTTGTTCGCCAGAATGGGTATAAACACCTTCGTTTGAAAAGTAAAGCTGCACCTCGCCCGATGGTAGTTGGATTTGCGTGGGTTCCCAGCAGCCATCATCAAATTTATAGCTGGCCTCATATATCAGCCGTTCATCCTGCCAGGTTTTGCCTTTGTCGTAGCTTTTTTTGGTAACTATGGCAAAGTGTTTGGTGGTATCCCAATCACCATTAATTTTATGCGGACGGGGATTGTAAGATGCCAGCAGGGAATGGTCTTTCAGTTCCAAAATATCCGGAACATTCATATTTACACCCGGTGCTTGTTGCGCTATTACTATGGGAGTTTGCCATGTATTGCCCAGGTCATTGCTGATGCTGCTAACTACCCCGCCGCTGCTTTCGTAAACACAAAACAAGTTGCCATCGCTCAGCTGAATCATGCGGGCATAGTTGCCATGGGGAGCTACCTGTTTTAAAGTGGATTGATCCCACTCAATGCTCACCAGTGACGGAGTAGTTTGTTGCTGGCCCTGCACAAAATGCGGGGCCAGTAAACAAACAAGACAGATCTTTAACAGCTTTATGGCCATTGTATTGGTTTATATATTGAGCCAATATACCAGCATCGTGCCGGTTTTACCGAAGGGAAATTGCTTTTAAAATTTCATTCGGCTAAAGCCGCCATCCTATTTCATATTATCCGCCCCATAAATGAGACGGCAATGAATTTTGACTTTATTTCGGCACATCCTTCTTTTATTCATTGCAGTTTGGCTTCAGCCAACGGTTAAATTTAAATACCTGCGGGGCTTTAGCCAAAAGTTTCAGAGCGCATTAAAACGATTTCCCTGATCTTTTACAGATAGATACTGCCCGTATAAGCATTGTTACTCAGCCACCGGAAACGCAGAGATCCTTAACCTTGCACCACCCATAGGCACCAGGGTTATGTTGGCAACCGGCTCGGCAGTTTTTACAGGACTTTGGGGTAATAAACCACAAAGGCCATACTGGTCAACTTTCCATTCGGGGATAAGCTTACCTTTTGCTTTTAGTTCAATAGGCGCGTTGGTATTGGTAAACGGATTATTATCCTTTGGCCACGCGCGATGAATGATTTCGATAGACTTCTCCGGGTGTTTTTCATCTATCACCAAACCGTAGTTCCATGCAGAGCCGGGATGAATTTCAAACGAAGGCCATTTCTCCGGATCGGCGGTAGCCTGCCAGTGCGAATCGCCCATGGCGGTGGTCTTGCTGTCTTCCTTGGTGTACTGTTCGTCTATCTTCAATGAATAAGTAAGCGGACCATAATTTACGCTCACGCTGTTTTTATTGGCATCCCACTGGCGTACTTTTAATTGCATAGGTAAATGCAGGGTTATTTTATCGCCGTTTTTCCAGGTTTTGTTCAGCTTTACATAGTCGCCGCCGGCGGTGGTTACTTTTACAGCAACGCCATTCACTTTTACTTCGGCATTTTTACACCAGGCGGGGATACGCAGGTAAAGTGGGAAGCTTACCGATTTTGCCGTAGTCAGCGTTAAATTCACCTGATCTTCAAAAGGATATTTGGTGGTTTCGGTTAACGTAACCGGCGTGCCGTTACCCACTTTGGCAGTGGCAGAGCCTTCTGTATACAGTTGTGCAACTATACCATTATCGGGTGTAGCCATCCAGCTGTTTTCGGCATAATATACCCAGCCTGCAGCGTGGTTATGCTGGCAGCAACGGCTGCTGAAAGGGTTCATCATTAAAAACGGACCAGAATTATCAATACCGGGGCTATGGTTTTTACTATCGTTGATAACCATGTTTGGCGCGGTTAAATAACGCAGCGTACGGTAATCGGGCATGAATGCTGCCGAGAACATATTTAACGCCACATCCTCGCAGTTTTCGGCCCAAAAGGTATCGCCGGTACTGCCCAGCAGCATTTGGTCTGATGTCATTTGCTCAACCATGCCGCAGGTTTCAACCGCCTGGCGCGGATCATCATATCCCTTACGGGCATTTTCATCGGCACCAAACATACCGCCCGGCACCTGGCCGTATAGTGTGCGGATCAGCTTAAAGTCGTTATAAGTAGCTGCCAGGTCTTTAGGATCATGGCTTTGCAGGTAATAGGTAGCCGGCTCGCGGAAGCATTGGGCAACATTCACGTTGTGCCAGTTGGGCAGGTTGTTGGTTTGACGCCAGTCGGCAGTGTTTTTATCAAGTTTGGTAGCCAGATCAAGCAGGAACTTGTCGCCGGTACGGTTATATAGCCAGTAAACGCTCAGCATGTTATCGCCGCCACGGCTGTTTTCCCAGTAATCTTCCAAAAATTTATCATCGGGTAATGATAGCTGCCATTTAAAATATTTGGTCATGAATGGGATAACCCGCGGATCTTTTGAATATTCGTAGTATGATTGCAGGCACCACAGCATAGGCATGTTTGTCCATAGGTCGCGGGCACCTTTGTGCTCTACCGCCGGACCAAAATCGCCGTTATCACGCTGATTGTTCAGCACCGCATCAATCCAGAATTTTGCTTCCGCGATCATTTTTTTGTCGCCCAGCATATAGCCTATGTTAGCATAACCTTTTAGCCAGTAAGGCAGTTCTTCCCAGCCGTATTCACCTTTACCCTCTTTATTAAGCCAGGCATTATTGGTTTTGGAAAGCCAAACGCTGATCTCGCCTAAATTACCGGTAAGGCCATCGCGCTGTAATTCCAGCGCTTTTTTCAGCCAACCACCAGCCTTGATGCTGCCAACCGGCAGTTTGGTAAAATATTGCGCCTGTAACGGGGCTTTATTGGCCACATAATTACCATTTTGCTGCTGGTTATTAATTTTTGCAACGGTAGTAGCCGTAACGCCGGTTTGGGCATTGGCAGCCAGCATACCCGAGCATGCCAAAAGCGCCGTTAAAAAGATTCCCTTTTTCATCCTGTGCAGGTTTTTCATCAGTGTAAATTGTTTTAATGGTGCTGATACTATAAATATTATCAGCTGTCTGTTATGGGTTCATCACAACCTGGTAATAGAAGCTTTTGTTACACTCCCCTCTTGAGAGGGGGCGCGAAGGAATTGTGTGGTAGCAGGGGTGTGTTATGCGGCATGAAACACACCCCTCCGCCCCTCTCAAGAGGGGAATCGCACGTTCCCCTTGCTTTTAAACCAAATTATCGATAGCCATTTAAATATTGTTATACTATTTTACTAATGCCGGGTTGTACAGCTTGACATTTTCCCGGTGCAGATCCTCAACCGGCATTTTAATTATTTTACGGTCATAGGTCATAAACCCGTTCACCTCGCCCTCCACATCGGTGGTTTGGGTATAAACGGCTGCAGATAGCCCAAGCCTAATCAGTTCCTGCATCCTGTCAGTAAAGGTGATGTATTTCTTGAGCAGATCGTCGCCATTTTTAAAAGTTTGATAGCCCCAGTTTTTGGCTTGCCAGGTATGGCCGTCAATTGCCCATCCAAGACCGCCAAATTCGCCCAGTACAACTGCTTTTGTTTTGCCGAATATTTCGGGACGCGGCATGGCAGGGTGTGGGTAATTATGCAGATCGACCATGTTGCCGGTATCAAAGTAGTTACCGCCGCTGGCGCTGTTCACCAAACGCGATGGATCTTTTTTCATTGTCCACTCGGTAATCTCCACGGTTTTAAACTGGCCCCATGCCTCGTTGAAAGGTGTCCAAACTACAATACACGGGTAGTTATAAAGCGAGTTGATAATGGCATCCCATTCCTTACGATAATAGCCTTCGCTTTCGGGCGTGCGTTGTTTTTCGGTACCATGATCCAGTACACCCGGGCGGTTTTCCCAATTGTTACCCAGATCGCCACTTGGCATATCCTGCCACATAAGCATCCCTGTTTCATCGCAATGGGCGTAGTAACGTGCAGGCTCCACCTTAATGTGCTTGCGGATCATGTTAAAGCCCATCGCCTTTAACTTATCAATATCAAAGTTCATGGCCTCGTAAGTGGGCGGGGTGTATAAACCATCGGGCCACCAGCCCTGATCAAGCGGGCCATATTCAAACACAAATTTGTTGTTGAGCAGCATACGCTGTATGCCATTGGCATCGGCACCAAGCGAAATTTTGCGCATGGCAAAGTAGCTTTGCACCGCGTCTATAGGTTTATTATTACGTATAACGGTTAACTGCAGCTGGTATAAAAAAGGATCATCCGTCGACCATAACTTCTGACCTTTAATATCCAGTACTGCAGTTCCGTTAACACCAATTATTCGTTCATCAACCTGGGTTTTGCCGTCCCAGGCAGTAATTTTAAGCTGATCGCCGGGCTGGCTGCCGGCAACGCTGGCCGTAACCGTAAGCGTGTGATCATCAATATTCGGGGTTTGTTTAGTGGCTTCGATATGTGTTTTGGCTACCCCTTCCAGCCAAACAGTTTGCCATATCCCCGTAACCGGCGTGTACCAGATGCCTTCGGGCTTTTTCATTTGCTTGCCATGCGGCTGCGGACCATCATCCGTAGGATCCCAAACGCTCACTTTTATCTCCTGCTTTGCGCCGCTTTTTAAATACGGGGTAATGTTGAAGGTAAACGGATCGTATCCGCCCTCGTGTTTACCCGCGCTTTTGCCGTTAACAAAAACTTCGGTACGCCAGTCAACCGCGCCAAAATGCAGCAGCACATCTTTACCTTTCAATGCTTTATTAAGACTGATGGTGGTTTTATACCACAGCATGCTATCCTTACCAACGGTTTTCCCAACCCCGGAAAGTGCCGATTCCACACAAAAAGGAACTAGGATCTGGCCGCTGTAGGCAGATGGCTCGCTTTGTTCTTTGGGTACTATAGCGTAACTCCATAATCCGTTTAAATTTTGCCAGTTACCCCTAACCATTTGCGGGCGCGGATATTCTGGCAGTGGTGCTTTAGGATCAACCTTTTCGGCCCAGGGGGTGGTAATTTTGTCTTTTATTAAATGCCAGCCGGTTTGCTGCGCACTGGCAGATAAGGTTGCCATAAAAAACAAGGACAAGCAAAAATTCAATTTCTTCACGCGTAATATCATTAAGGATTATTAGTATGCCGCCTTATAAAACCATGACCAACAAACAGTTGTATTTTGCAGGTAAAACTGCCCGTCATGTACATTTATAAATTGGCTCAACGCTGTTATAAAATGTATTGGCGACATGTTTTAACAACATTGTAAAGAAAAAGCATTTTACCGCCTGTTTATTAACCAAATAATCTCAATTATTAGTCAAAAAGTATCAATCTGTCAAGAACCGACAGGGGTTGCGTATAATGGCTATATTTGTTTTGAGAGAATGATTTTGAAACCGGCATACCTGATATTTTTATTGTTCCTGTTTCCGTTTAACTGGTGTAATGCGCAATCGTACTATTTTAAGCATTACCAGGTGGAGAACGGCCTGTCAAACAACACCGTTTTTTGTTCAATGCAGGACAGCCGTGGCTTCTTGTGGTTTGGCACCAAGGATGGCCTTAACCGGTTTGACGGTTATACATTTAAAGTTTACAGGCATGACCCCAAAGATAAAAACAGCATCGCCAACAGCATGGTACACGCCCTGTGCATGGATACCGATGGCAGCTTTTGGGTGGGTACCGACCAGGGCCTTGACAAGTACGACCCCAATACTGAAAAATTTACCCATGTTAACACACCAAATACTTTTGGCATAAGGGCCATTGCAAGGGATAAATACAACAACTGCTGGTTCATTGCGTGGTCTACCCTAATGAAGTATGATAGCCATACGGGTAAAACAACCGATTACTCCGCATCGCAATATTTCGATGCCACTTCGATTGCCATAAACAACGACGGCTCTATCTGGGTGTCATCCGGTAACGGAACTATAGCCAAACTGGATACCGTTTTGAACTCGTTTAAAAGCTACGGCTTGTTTGATAAATCGCCCTGGGTGGCATCAAACGTTATAGAAAAAATATATAGCGCGGGCAATAATAAAATATTTATAGGGACTACCAGCCAGGGCTTTAAAGAGTTTAACTGCCTTACGGGTACCTATAAAGATCTGTTAACTTATAATACCGATAAAACAGCTATTTACGTACGGGATTTCGCAAAATATTCCGACGAAGAATTTTGGATAGCTACCGAGTCGGGCGTGTTCATATATGATATGAATAAGGGCACCTTTACCAATTTAAAAAAGCGGTACAACGACCCCTACACCATATCCGACAATGCCGTTTATACCCTTTATAAAGATATTGAGGGCGGCATGTGGGCAGGCACATTTTTTGGCGGTTTAAATTATTACCCTAAGCAGTACTCCACATTTAATAAGTTTTATCCCGGCCAAGATAACAATTCCCTTATGGGTAACGTGGTACGCGAAATTTGCAAGGACCAGTATGGCAACCTGTGGCTGGGTACCGAAGACAATGGCCTCAACAAGCTAAGCCCCGATAAACATACCTGGACACATTATTATCCCGGTGTTAAAAACGGCATATCCAATACCAATATCCACGGCCTGCTGCCTAATGGTACCGAGCTGTTTATCGGCACATTTGAGCGCGGCCTTGATATTTTGAACATCAGCACGGGCAAGGTAGACCGCGTTTACCTGGCCGGCGAAGATGATAACGGCTTAAAAAGCAATTTTATAGTTACGTTTTGTAAAACGCGGGCCGGCGTTATTTTGTTGGGCAGCAGTCGCGGGCTTTACCGGTATAACGAGGCGGGGCATAACTTTACGCTGATTGATAAGGTGCCGCCGAATGAGTTTGTATACCACATTGTTGAAGATCATGCCGGCAAAATATGGGTAGCTACCATACATGATGGGGTTTATTGTTATGACCCCGTTAAGAACAAGGCGTTTAAATTAGGTACTAATGACGATGCCATAGCCCATACTACCGTTAACGGCATATTTGAGGACGACCACCGTATATTTTGGTTTGCTACCGAAGGCCTGGGCCTGTGCCGGTACAACCCTTTTGATAAAACCTATAAGTTTTACGACACAAATAACGGCTTCCCCAGCAACAGTGTTTTACGCATTCTGGAAGATAAGAACAATAACCTTTGGATAAGCACCACACGTGGCCTGGTGTGTTTAAATACCGCCAACAAAAGTTTTAAAATATACACCAAAGCAAACGGCCTGCTTAGCGATCAGTTTAACTACAACTCGGCATTTAAGGATGCTGATGGTACTATGTATTTTGGCTGCGTTAAGGGTATGGTGAGCTTTAACCCCGAGGAGTTTAAAAAGAATAATTTTGTAGCCCCGCTTTACATCACCGGTTTCCAGGTGTTTAACCAGGAAATTACCGTTGCCGAAAAGGGCTCACTGATCGATAAATCCATCATCAGTACAAAAAAGATCAGCCTTAATTATGATCAGTCATCTTTTAGTATCGATTTCGCGGCGCTAAGCTTTTCATCGCCCGAGATGACGCAGTACAAGTACATGATGAAGGGCCTTGATAAGGGGTGGACCAACCTTAACGCCAACAGGAAGGTTTATTTTACCCAACTGCTGCCTGGTCATTATACATTCACGGTTAAGGCGGCTAATAATAACGGCATCTGGTCGGCAAAGGAAACTACGCTGGAAATTAATATTGCCCCGCCATTCTGGAAAAGCGTTTGGGCCTACCTGCTATATGCCATGTGCATATTGCTGGGTATTTATTACCTGCTGCAACAATACCATAATAAAACCAAGCTGCGCAATAAGCGGATGATTGAGATTTTGGAAAGCGACAAAGAAAAGCAGATCTACAATGCTAAAATTGAATTTTTCACCAACGTTGCCCATGAAATAAGAACCCCGTTAACCCTTATAAAAGGGCCTATGGAAAAGGTGATAAAAAAGGCAGAGCATGTGCCCGAGATTCAGAATAACCTGCGGATAATGGAAAAAAACACCAACCGCCTGCTCGATCTTACCAACCAGCTGCTCGATTTCAGAAAAACCGAAACCAACGGCTTTAGCCTTAGCTTTGTTAAAACAGATATTACCGAGTTGCTGGCCGATATCTTTTTACGGTTTAAACCCATGGCCGAGCAAAAAGATATGGATTTTACCCTCATCCACCCGCAAAAAAACAGCTATGCTTATGTGGATATTGAGGCTTTTACCAAAATCATCAGCAACCTTATCAACAACGCCATAAAATACGGCAGGGCGATAGTTGAGGTTGAACTTTTAGGTGTTGAAACCAGCGACAGTACTTTTACCATAGATATCCGCAGCGACGGTTACCTCATTCCTTATGAAATGCGCGACAAGATCTTTGAGCCGTTTTTCAGGCTCAAGGAATCTGAAAAGCAAATTGGCACGGGCATTGGCCTTTCCTTATCGCGCTCATTGGCCGAGCTGCATAAGGGCATGCTCATTTTAAATAAATCAATAAATGAATTTAATATCTTTAGCCTCACATTGCCAATTCGCCAGGCAGAGGAGTTTGACCTGCAAAGCACGCCAGACGATTATGAACTAACCGATATTAATAAAGAAGATAATTTTGACTTTATGAAACCGATCATACTTTTAGTGGATGATAACCCCGAGATCCTTGATTTTATTTCGGATGACCTGAGCGAAAAATATTCAGTTATTAAAGCAGTTAACGGCCAGGAAGCACTGGATATGATAGCCATTGAAAACATCCAGCTTATTATAAGCGATGTAATGATGCCCGTGATGGATGGCTTTGAATTGTGCAAAACCATTAAAACTAATTTTGATTACAGCCATATCCCCATCATACTGCTTACCGCCAAAAACACGCTGCAAAGCAAAATAGAAGGTCTTGAAGTTGGTGCCGATGCCTATATTGAAAAACCATTTTCGCCGGAACATTTACAGGTACAGATTGCCAACCTGCTCATCAACCGTAATAAAATAAAAGATCATTTCGCCAGTTCGCCGCTGGCGCAGATGAAAAGCATGGCCTACTCCAAGCCCGATGAGAGCTTTTTGGATAAGTTGAATGCCGTTATAAACAGCAATATCCAAAACCCCGATCTGGATGTGGAGCACATTGCCAATTTAATGAACATGAGCAAACCCACGCTGTACCGCAAGGTAAAGATCATTTCAAACCTTACCATTAACGAGCTTATTAACATCACCCGCCTTAAAGCCGCCGCCCAACTGCTGGAAGACGGCGACTATAAGATTTACGAGGTAGCTAATTTGGTGGGCTACAGTTCGCAATCACACCTGGGGCGTAACTTTTTAAAGCAATTTGGCACTACGCCTACCGAGTATCAGCAAAACAAAAGGGGTAATAAAGTTAAACCCGTTTAGCAGCCTAATTGCCCAGATTGGCCGTTATGGAAAAGTAGCCAAACAAATTGGCGCTTTTAGGATCATACTTGATGGTTACCGGCAGCCATAACGATTTAAATACGTTTATCCGCAAGGTGCTGTTCAGGAAAAACGAACCGGTGTCTGGATCTTTGGGTGCCGAGCCAAACTGGTGATCGTAGGAGGTGAAAAATTTAAACTCCATTTTCGATTCCTTATCTTCATTCTCTATCAATATTTTGTTTACACCGATGCTGGCGGTAAAAGGTTTGTTGTTATAATTTACCGCGCTTACGGTTGTATCGCTGGCAAACTTAAACTGCGATTTTATTTCAATTTCCCAGGGCTTTTTTGCCGGGTCGGATGTTAAGCCTACCGTAAAGTTTGATGCCAGCACATATTCGCCCTGTTTGGTTACCCTGTTGTACACACCTGTTGGCGAAAACGTCCATAAGGGTTTATGGGCATATTTTGCGGCAATGTTTATATACAGCGTGTGAAAAAGGTCGGCACCCTTAAGCGTGCCACTTATAGCGGCCTGTAAATCTGCCTTATTTGTTGCGGGGACACTCCTTAAAATATCTGATACCAGGGCAGGATCTCCGAGGGCTTCCTTAATATACGGGTGCAAATTGGTAAAGTCATGTTTTTTTACTGCATCCGTCCAGCTTTTTGTAAACGCGCGGTTAGAGTCTATATTAAGATAATCGGCCTGGTGCTTTGCTGCTATATAGCTTAAAATACCTTTCTTCAAATCAAGGATCAGGGTTTGCATATCCACTAAATCCTTAACATCGGCGTTGGCAAATTTGGTATATTTTATATCGGTTTTATTAATGATGGTAAATGTAAAACCGCCTGCAATCTTGGTGATATTGTTACTGCTATCGCCGGTGAGCGCTATATTGAAGGTGCTTTGCCTAAGCCAGCGTTCCCTTTCATAAGAAACCTTCTCTCTTTTGTCCCTGAAAACAGAATCGATACCGTAAAAGGAGGAGTTTAACGCAAAGCTATGGGTATTGCCCAGGAGGTTGTTGATACCTGCCTGAAAAAAAGTGGTGATAAGGTCCTTGCTGTTGGCCGTTTTTTGAGCATTTATTAACGCCGCAACAGCCTTTACTTCCGCTTCTTTTTGATCCTCTGCCGACTGGGCAAAAACGCCTGCAACACCCACAATAACAAAAACCAGGGTTAATAAATATTTTTTCATGGTAAGGGTTTATTAATTGGTTTGAATAACATAACCCGGAGAAAACGCCTGCGCTGAAAAAGAATCGGTTATGGGGTTTGGAGCAGAAAACTCTCCCGAAATTTCCAGGTCGAATGTGCCGGTGGTAAATCCCGAAAAATCAATATTATAAATTGCGCCGTCTTCCAGATCGACGAAGTTTTCAGAAAAATCATCGAAGTATTTTTTCCTGAAATCGTAGGGATTGGGTAGTCCGTTGGGGCGGTACACCTCAACACTTACAGATTTGTTAACGCTGCCGGTAAATGTTCCTTTAATTGTGATTGTTTTCATGCGCTTGGGGTTATTGGGTTAGGTTTTAAAAAATTAAAAGTCAAACGCAAACCAATACCCGCCGGAAAACTATCGGTAATAATTAAGTTAGCTGTGTGATAAGGTTTGCAGCATAAAGTTCGCGAACATCCCCTTATCCTGCAAACGTATTTTTACGTTATTTATATGTGGAAAACACGGTGTTTTTCAGCATGTTTTCGTGCTTTTACCGGGTGGCTAATTGCGCATTAACCTTATTAACATTCCAGCCTTCAATATGCAATGTGGGTTGTGCCGTTAACTTAGCCTTGGGCGCGCTAACGGTTATGGTTACAGTTTCCTTTGGCGATAACGCGAAATAGCTGCTGCTCCAGTAAGCCGGCATAACCTCTTCGCCGTTTATCATTAGTTGCGGGCAAACGAAAAACGCAAGTTGGCTGCCTGGGTTGTTTAATGTTATAGTCCATTTACTTTCGGCTTTGCTAAATTTCGGTTTTACGGAAACGACCTTTACATCGGCCTTTTTCATAGCATTAAACGGCGTATAATCATTGCCCGGCGCTGTCCAGTAAATGCTTCGGGATACTACATTACCGCTGGCATCCTTTAGCCCCAATACCACAAAACATAATTGGTTAACAGTTCTTAATACTTGTTGTAATGGGATAACCTGCTGCGTTCCTTCTTCGGGTAAACCCGCGGTTGCTGTTTGATGGTAAAGTGAGCGTGAATCTATACTGTAAATATCTGCCTGCACCGTTAAATTACCGGTTGCCTTATGGGTGCGATTAATAACCGCCACTGTTGAATCGTTTTGATTGAATTGCACGTGTAGCGGTTCAACGGCGTTTTGCATACCGTAATAGCCGGCGTTGGGTTCCAGGTACCAGTCGTAAATTTGCCATACTACGCTGGGGAAAGCCGCGTTCAGTTTCCAAAGCATTACGCCGCCTGTTTCTGTTAGTTTATGACCGGCCGCCTCAAAGATCCCTTGGTAACCGGTACTGTTCATCAGCTGCATTTTGTTTGAAAAATCTTCGCGACTGGTGGGTTTGCCGTACCTGCTCACCATATTTTTATAATACTCGTCATATTGCGCCGCGCCTGTTGCGGCGTCATGATAACCCCAGCTGTTATTGAGCGGGTAAGGCAGGCTTTTATCCCAGGTAGTATCGGGAATGTTTTTTGCCAGTGTATTATATGGCGGCTGCGATGGGATACCGGTTTCGTCCTTGAACACCCAGTCCTTACCAGCATCTGCCAGGCGAAAATATTCCTTGGTGTCTTTCCAGGCATACGGCCCGCCGCTGTAAACACCCGACGGCTGATCGTCTGGCCATGAACCGGCCCATCCTGCGGGCAATTTCGCAAAACCCGATGAGCTTGGGATAAACGGCCGGGAACCATCAAGACTAATAATGCTGTTGCGCATTACATCATATAACTCTTTACGGGCATGACCCTCGTTACCGCCCGTCCACACCAATAGGCTGGGATGGTTGCGGATGCGGTATATGGTACTCACAACGTTTTTAACAAATACATTGCCTTCCAGCGGCCAATCCGGTGAACCTTTAAACTCGCCCTGCGTATCACCCGTGATCCAAAAATCCGACCATACCATTAAGCCATACATGTCGGCCGCATTCCAGAAAGCATCGGGCGGGGTAATGCCGCCGCCCCAGATCCGCACCAGGTTTACATTGGCATTGCGGCAAAGATGCAGCTCGTAATCATAACGTGCCGAATCGCGGTTTACCATCATATCGGGCACCCAGGCGCCGCCATTAAGGTGCACCCGTTTACCGTTCACAAAAAACTCACGGCGGGTAAAGCCGTTTATCATGGTAGCCTTTGTGCCCACGGTACGAATACCGAATACAAAGCTGGTATCATCAGTAATACGACTGCCATTGGCATATTTCAAACGGATGCGGTAGAGGTTGGCCTTACCGTAACCATTGGGCCACCAAAGGGCAGGCTTATCAATTAAAAGCTGGTTAACCTTATCGGCATCTAATTCAAGTAATTTAGTTTCGCTGGCTTTCAAAGCCACGCTTTGGGTAAAGGAAATAGCCGAACCCTTAAAATTTTCGGGGGAGATATTTACGATGAGTTTGCCGTTTGTTAGCGCAGCGCTGTAGTTAGCCAGTGTTAATTGCAGGCCAATTTTAGCCTTGCTGGTATCTGTTTCCGATAAAAAAGTGGTGGTAAGTTTTGGTTTGGCAATGGTTACCGCACCTGTTGTACGCAGAAAAACCGGCTGCCAGATCCCCATGTTACGATCACGCACGGGCGGAATCCAGTCCCAGCCGCTGGAGCAAAGCATGGTTACGTTTTTGCCGATATCCCCGGTAGGGCCGCCATTTTCATAAAAAGGCCCCAGCGCTGCCAGCTGTTCCTTTGCCGGTAAACCCGGGTAATCCAGCGGATAAATTTTGATGGCGAGTCGGTTTTGGCCGCCTACATTAATTTCATTACTTACCGCAAGGCTATATTCGGCAAACATACCGGCCATTTGCGATGAATCGGCAACACGCTTGCCATTCAGCCAAACTTCCGCCCGGTAATTGATGCCTTTAAATATCAGTTGGAAAACTTTGCCCTTATCGATTGCAGGCACCATAAATGTGGTTTTATACCAATACGGCTTTTCCCAGGGATTGCGGCCCGGCAGGTGACTGTATTTTAACAGATCATACTGCTTATTAAACTCGTCAGATGCATCGGGGATCTGCATATTGTTGAGTGCCTGGTAGGGGTCTGGGTAAACGTGGTTGGCCACTAACCCTGTAAGTACGGTTGATGGTACTTTTACGGCATACCATTTAGTTTGATCTTTATAATTTTTAGCCGAGATTGTTTCCCCACCATCTTTAATCAAAAATGCCGATTGCAGCTGAAAGTTTACCAATTGCACTTGTTTTACCTCTTGGGCTTTTAAACCGGCAGCAAAAAAAGTAAACAATAAAGCCCATGCAAACAACCGCGCAGTTTTCATATCGATATTCATTTTTAACATTACCATATAACAGGATTGTTATTTATACCATACAAAACTATTGTTTAAGTGCTATATGAAGGTACACTACTCCGTGCGTTTTATTGTACTATTATAACATTCGTTGCCCTTTTTGGTAAAAACCGGGCCTGCTTTAACTGGTCGCGCAGCCAATTTCAGTCTGCAAACTGGTGCTAATGTTCAATTAAGGTAATATTTTAAGCTATTTGCTTTAAATTAATGAAAGCTTAACATGCCTGTGGTATTTTTGCACCGCATGAATATGAAACCACATATTGAGCCGATAACAAAACCGGTATTTAAATTGGGACAGCCCGATGATAACTACAAATACCGGGCATTGCCATCGCCCACCGGCAAATACCCGTACCACTTAAATATACAGGATGTAGTTGCCGGGGTTAATACCGAAAAAATGGTTTTTCATATGGGCGGCGATACCGGCAGTATTACCGGCTCTGTAGGCACAAAACAGGTGGTTAGCGAAATGGCGGGGCAGTACAAAGCATCCCGACCAGAAGATCGTCCGCAATTTTTTTATCACCTCGGCGATATTGTTTATCATCATGGTGAGGCCGACCGCTTCGACAAGCAGTTTTTTGAACCATTTGCACCATACCCCGGCCCCATATTTGCCATCGCCGGTAATCATGACAGCGACGTAAACCCGGATAGCCCGGTTGTTTACCAAAGCCTTGATTCGTTTAAGGCAGTTTTTTGCGATACAGTTTCGCGCAAGGTCAGCTTCAGCGCGCAATCGGCCAGGAAAAGCATGGTACAGCCCAATGTTTACTGGACGCTGGAAACCCCGCTGGCCAATATCATAGGTTTGCATAGCAACATCCCCAAATACGGTGTAATTACCAATGAGCAGCGCGAATGGTTTATAGCCGAGCTTAAAACCGCCGATGCCGAACGGGGCGATAAAGCTTTATTGATCTGCGTTCATCACGCGCCTTATTCGGCCGATACTAATCATGGCTCGAGCCAGCCAATGATCAATTTTCTGGAAGGTGTATTTGAAGAAACAGGTATTAAGCCCGATATGGTGCTCAGCGGCCATGTGCACAATTACCAGCGTTTCAGCAAGCAATATGCCGATGGGAAAACCGTACCCTACATTGTAGCAGGCTCGGGCGGGTTCGATGAACTTAACGCTTTAGCCAACGCAACAGACAAAGGATATACCAATAAGAGCAGCTTATTTGATGATGTACAACTGGAAGCTTATTGCGACAACAAACACGGCTTTTTAAAAATAAGCATCGAAAAAACCACATCGGGATTATCCATCACCGGCAAATACTACGCCTTGTCGTCAACTAACGAAACAAACGGCAAAGCAATCACCACCCTGGCCGATCATTTCACCATTCCCCTGGCCGAGTTAGCTTATTAATCCTAAACCGGCCTCCCTAAAGTACCTATATTAACAACAATTGAACTTTGTGTGTATTTTTTAAAGTTAAGTTCAAATTATTTTAATGCACTGGTAACCATATCATAACCTAAACTTAGCACTATCTACAACTTACAGCCATACTTTTAATTCATCATAAAATCTTGCAAACACTTTGTAAAACTTTAGTTGACTTATTAGTAAATGCAGAAAATATTGTTCATTACCGGTTCTGTAAATCAAACGCTGCAAATGCACCAGATTGCCGCAGAACTGCCCGAGTTTGATTGCTGGTTTAGTCAAGTATTTACCGATAGCCCTTTCTTAAATTTTCTTGTTGAGCGTACGCCCTTGCTTAACGGTACAGTAATGGCCGGTCAGTTCAGGGAAAATTCTGAACGCTACCTTAAAAACCATGGCTTGCAGATTGACTACAAAGCGCAGCTAAACACTTACGACCTGGTAGTTTTTTGTTCGGACTTGATAGTGCCCAAACGCCTGCGCGTAAAGAAAACTGTATGGGTACAGGAAGGCATGGTTGATAAATTTACCCTACTGAGTAAATTGGTAAAAGCCTTTAAACTCCCTCCGTTTCTTTGTGGTAATACGTCGTTAAATGGGTCATCAAATATATGTGATGTTTTTTGTGCCGCATCTGCCGGTTACAAACAATACTTCGCCAAAACCGGCACCGAAAACCGTAAGATAGCCGTTACCGGCATCCCCAATTATGATAACCTGCGCCAGTTTTTAAACAATGATTTCCCGCATCGCAACTACGTAATGGTAGCCACCACCGATATGCGCGAAACTTATCGTTTTGAAAACCGCCCGGCCTTTATAAAAGAAGCAGTAAAAATAGCGGCAGGTCGCCCCTTGCTTTTTAAGCTGCACCCCAATGAAGATGTAAAACGCGCCGAAAGGGAGATCCGCAAATATGCGCCCGCGGGTACGCTCATCTATAATTCGGGCAACACCAACCACATGATAGCCAACTGCTGCGAACTGATAACCCAATACTCAACCGTAGTGTATACCGGCATCATCTTAGGTAAAAAAGTTCATTCGTGGTTTAATGTAGATGAGCTTAAAAGATTGGCCCCCGTTCAAAACAACGGTGGTTCTGCCAAAAAAATAGCCCAGATCTGTCGCGCATACATAAACCACCGGGGCACCAGAGATAGCTTCGATGTGCAAAAAGCACTGAGTAAAAAGGCGCCGCAGTTTTTTACGGCGCAGCTTATGGTAAACTATTAAGCACATAAAAATGGCAAATAAAATAGTGATCGTAGTGCAGGCCCGCATGGCGTCAACCCGTTTACCCGGCAAGGTGATGCTGCCTATATTAGGCAAAAGCATCCTCGCGCTTATGACCGAAAGGTTACAGATGATCAGTCATGAAGCCACCATTGTAATAGCCACTTCAGAAAATGCCGAAGACGATGTGCTGGTTCGTGAGGCCCAATCACTGGGCTTACCTTGTTATCGCGGCGATCAGCATAACCTGCTTGACAGGCATTACCAGGCCGCTTTAAAATACGGGGCCGATGTTGTGCTCAAGATCCCGTCTGATTGCCCTTTGATAGATCCGCGCATTATAGATGGGGTACTGGATTACTTTTTTGAGAACGACACTTTTGATTACGTGAGTAATCTGCACCCGGCCACCTGGCCCGATGGGAACGACGTAGAGATCATGACCATGCCCTGCCTTAAAAAAGCCTGGCAAAATGCATATAAACCATTGGAGCTGGAGCACACCACCCCTTATATATGGGAAAACCCGCAGCTTTTTAACATAGGTAATGTAAGCTGGCAAACGGGGTTGGATTATTCCATGTCGCACCGTTTTACAATTGATTACCGGGAAGATTACCTGTTCATTAAAACCGTTTTTGAAGCGCTTTATCAGGTTAATAAAAACTTTTCCTGCAATGATATCATCAACCTGCTGAACACCGAGCCAGGCATCTACCAAATTAATGCGCAATACGCCGGCGTTAACTGGTACCGCCACCACCTTAACGAATTAAAGACCATACAGCCCGGGCAAACCAAACAGGCACCCGAAGTACTGGCAACATCCAATTTAAAATAACACCACTTGTGAAAAATATAAACTACAACAACGAAGAACTTAGCGTTATGGCCCTCAGGGTACGGGAGCATATCATACGCATGTCTACAGCGGGTGGCTGCTTTACGGGTGCATCCCTTTCCGCGGTCGACCTGATCGTTTACCTGTACACCAATTTTTTGAACGTTAACCCATCAAACCTTAACGACCCCAACCGCGATTACCTGTTCCTATCCAAAGGGCATGATGTACCCGCCTTATACGGCACTTTAGCCGAGCTTGGGTTTATTGAAAAAGAACGCCTGGCCAATCACCTTTCCATTAACGACAATATTTACTGGCACCCAAATACAAAGATTCCCGCTATTGAATTTCACTCCGGCTCGCTGGGGCATTTGCCATCCGTGGCAATTGGTGTGGCAATGGACATTAAAATAAGCGGCGGCAGCAACAAGGTTGTCTGCATTATGGGCGATGGCGAGCTGAACGAAGGCACTTGCTGGGAAGCAGTACTGGTGGCCAATGCCTACAAGCTGGATAATCTCATTTTCGTAATAGACCGCAACCAGTTTCAGGCCAATATGCGTACCGAAGATCTTATCCCGCTGGAGCCGCTTGCACAGAAATTTGAATCGTTCGGCGCGGCGGTTAAACGGATAGATGGTCATGATTTTTATGAGCTCAACAACGCATTCAGCGCCTTTCCTTTTCAGGAGGGAAAACTCAATGTGGTAATCGCCGATACCGTTAGGGGTCGCGGTTTGCCAAGCATTGAAGAGCGGGCCGACAGGTGGTTCTGCAATTTTTCTGCCGATGAGATAGACCAGCTTTTATTAGAGCTGCATGGCCAGCACGATACCTTATTAACATCCGAAACCCTAATAGTTAGATAAGCCATGACCTACGAAGAATTATTGACCGAAACGGCTTTAAACAACGAACAGGTAATAGTAATGACTGCCGAAAACCGCGCGTTGGTACGTAACCTGCCCGCTGTTTTAGGCAAACGCTTTATTGATACCGGCATTACTGAGCAAACCATGATTGGTGCCTCGGCCGGCTTGGCCTTGCGCGGCCGCATTCCGGTGGTACATGCGCTGGCTGCCTTTTTAACCATGCGCGCCTATGAATTTGTACGTACCGATTTGGGCATTGCCAACCTGCCGGTAAAACTGAGCGGTTTTATCCCCGGCCTGTTATCTGATGCTAACGGACCAACGCACCAGGCCATTGAAGATATTTCAATTATGCGCGGCATCCCCAACGTTACCGTATTTGCCCCGGCAGATGAGGACGACCTGGTAAAAATGCTGCCGCAGATCTGGCAATCGCCAAACCCGGCTTATACCCGCATCAACACCCGTAAAACCGGTTATGAGCACGAACCTTTTGAATTAGGTAAAGCCGAGGTTGTTGCCGTTGGCAGCGATGTAACCATTTTAACCTACGGCCTGTTGTTTGAACAGGCGCTGATAGCAATGGAGATCCTTATCAACGAAGGCTTGTCTGTAGGCCTGGTAAATATGCGCAGCCTTAAACCGGTTGATGAAGCTATTATTTTACAAGTCGCAGCCGGCAGCAATTTGATTGTTACCCTCGAAGATCATTTTTTAACCGGTGGTTTGTACACCATTGTTGCCGAAGTATTGCTGCAATACCAAACCACGGCCAAAGTATTACCTATCTCGCTTAACCAAAAATGGTTCAGACCAGCGCTTTTGCCCGATGTGCTGCAGCATGAAGGCCTTACCGGCAAGCAAATAGCCGAGCGCATACTGGGCTACCAAACCAACCATTTTCAACCATCCATATTAACACAGGAATTTTCAGAATAAACAGCATTGTTATGGCTAATAAAATACAGCTCACCAATAATTTCCCCGATATCACGCAGTCAAATGAGCTTTATGAGCGCGCTTTAAAAGTTCAGAAACCGGTTACACAAACCTTGGCTAAAGGCCCGGGCCAGTTTACCAAAGGCGTTGCGCCAAAGTATTTGGTAAAAGGTAAAGGATCGCACGTTTGGGATGCGGATGGTAATGAATATATAGATTTTAACGCGGCCATCGGCCCTGTATCATTGGGCTATGCTTATCCTGCTGTTGATGATGCTATCCGCAGGCAACTGGAAGATGGGATCACCTTTTCGCTGATGCACCCCCTGGAGGTTGAACTGGCCGAGCTGGTACAACAGGTTGTGCCCAACGCCGAAGCGGTAAAAATCGCTAAAACCGGTGCCGATGTTTGCTCGGCCGCTATCCGTGTGGCACGTGCCTTTACCGGTCGCGATAAGGTGTTTTGCTGTGGTTATCATGGCTGGCATGACTGGTACATCGGTATCACCAGTCGCAATGCGGGTGTACCCCAGGCTACGCAGGATCTTACCTACACTTTTGAATACAATGATATTGACGCCATAAAGGCGGCGCTTGATGAAACCGTGGCAGCCTTAATATTAGAGCCATTTATTTTTGAAGCACCCAAACCCGGCTTTTTACAGCAACTGGCCGAGGTATGCCGCGAAAACGGTACCCTGCTCATTTTTGATGAAATGTGGACCGGCTTCCGCGTAGCATTGGGCGGCGCGCAGGAATATTTTAACGTAAAGGCCGATCTGGCTGTATTTTCAAAAGCATGTGCCAATGGCATGCCTATAGCATTGCTAACTGGTCGTGCCGATGTAATGGAGTTGTTTAATTCCGAAGTGTTCAGTTATACCACCTTTGGCGGCGAGGCTTTATCGCTGGCGGCTTGTATTGCTACTATTAATGAACTAAAGGATAAGAAAGTACCTGAATACCTTGATCAAAACGGCGCGCTTTTAAAGGACGGCTACAACCAATTGGCCATTGCAATGGGGATGGATCAGTACACCCGCTGCATCGGCTTTAACTGCCGCAGTATGGTAACTTTTACACCTGAAGCCGGTAACCCTTTAGAGCTAAAAACGCTGATGCAGCAGGAAATGATAAAACGCGGTATTCTTTGGGCCGGTTTCCATAATATGTGCTACAGCCATACCTCCGAAGATATTGACTACACACTGCTGGCATACCAGGATGTGCTGCAAATTATAAAGGAAGCCATTTTAAGCGGCGATGTTAAAAGCTACCTGAAAGGCGAAATACTGGAAGCAGTTTTCCGCAAAGTGAGCAATTATAATATTAAGCCTAAAAGTGCAGCGCTGTAGTATGGAATTATTTTCATTAAAAGGCAAAACGGCTATTGTAACCGGCGCATTGGGCCTCATAGGTAAAAAGCATTGCGAAGCACTGGCACTTGCGGGTGCCAACGTGGTTGCTGCTGATATGGATGAGAAAAAGGTGGAGGCCTTTGCCGAAAGCCTGGGCGAACAACACGGCGGCCTGCAGATTGACGTAACCAGCAAACAATCACTGGAAATTGCCCGCGACAAGATCCTGACCCGCTATGGCAGCATAGATATCCTGGTGAATAACGCGGCTATAAATGACATGTTCGAGAACCCGGCTTTGGCTAAGGAACTTTCGGCATTTGAAAACTATCCGCTTAGCGCGTTCCAGCAGTCGCTTAACGTGAATGTAACCGGTGTGTTCTTGTGCTCGCAGGTTTTTGGTACGGTGATGGCCGCGCAGCAATCGGGCAGTATCATCAACATCGCATCCACCTACGGCATGGTTGGGCCCGATCAGTCCATCTACAAAAATGAACTGGGCGAGCAGGACTTTTATAAATCGGCTGCGTACCCGGTAACTAAAGGCGCTGTTATCAATTTCACCCGCTTTTTGGCCGCTTACTGGGGGCATAAAGGCGTACGGGTAAATACCCTTTCGCCGGGTGGCGTTGAGAACAATCAAAACGAATTTTTTATAGAAAACTACGCTGTAAAAACGCTGCTGGGCCGCATGGCAAAGGCAAGCGATTACCAGGGCGCACTTATTTTCCTGGCAAGCGAGGCATCAGCATATATGACCGGCGCCAACCTGGTGGTTGACGGCGGGTGGACAGCAATATAAAACCCATTAATTATGAACGATATTTTAAAGCAAAAAGCAGCCGGTATTAAACTGGTACTTACAGATTGTGATGGCGTACTTACTGATGCCGGTGTATACTTTGGCGATGATGGCGAATACCTGAAAAAATTTAACATGCGCGATGGCATGGGCGTTGAACGCCTGCGCCGTTATGCGGGCGTTGAAACCGGCATTGTTACCGGCGAGCGCTCGCCATCGGTAATTAAACGGGCCGAAAAGCTAAGGATTACCGAACTGCATTTAGGCATAAAAGATAAGGCGACCGTTTTTAAAGAGATCTGTAACAGGTTGGAATTACAACCATCGGAAATTGCTTACATAGGCGATGATTATAATGATATGGAGATCATGCAGCTGGCCGGCCTGAGCGCCTGCCCGGCCGATGCCATGCCATTTTTAAAGGCCCATGCCGATATTATTTGCAGCCTGACAGGTGGCGCGGGTTGCTTCCGCGAGTTTGCCGAGTTTATTATCGACTCAAAAGTAGCCACGTCTGTAAAGGATGGCATTGTTACCTTAAGCAACGGCCGCAAAATTGGTAAGGGCCACCCAAGCTATATTATTGCCGAAATTGGTATTAACCACAACGGCTCGTTAGAGATAGCTAAAAAACTAATCGATGAAGCCGTGGCCGCAAAGGTTGATGCTGTTAAATTTCAAAAACGCACGCCCGAAATTTGTGTACCAAAAGACCAATGGGAAGTGATGCGCGATACCCCCTGGGGCCGCATGAGCTATATTGATTACAAACGCAAAACCGAATTTGGCATTTCCGAATATGCAACTATCGACCAATATTGTAAAAAAGTGGGTATCGATTGGTTCGTATCTGCCTGGGATGCGCCATCTGTTGATTTTATGGAGCAGTTTGATATGGTTTTGTATAAACTGGCATCGGCATCGTTAACTGATTTTGATCTTATTCAACGCATCCTGGAAACGGGCAAACCACTGATGCTTTCAACCGGCATGTCTACCATAAAAGAGATTGAAAACACAATGGCGTTTGTGAAGAGTTTTGATGAGGATTACCCGCTGTTTATTGCCCACTCTACCTCCGCATATCCTTGTCCGCCGCAGGAGCTGAACCTTAAAATGATCCAAACGCTGGAGAATAAATATCCTGGCATGCCGGTTGGTTACTCGGGCCACGAAACCGGCTTGGCAACTACCGTAGCCGCCGTTGCAATGGGGGCAACGTTTGTTGAAAGGCATTTTACGCTTGACAGGGCCATGTGGGGATCTGACCACGCCGCATCGGTAGAGCCGCAGGGCCTGCAACGCCTGGTACGCGACATCAGGGATATTGAACTCGCTGCCGGCGACGGTTTTAAACGGGTTTATGAATCGGAGCTTGCACCTATGAAAAGACTGCGCGTTAATATCAGCGACGAGTATAAAGAAAAACCACTTATTTAAACATGCCCCAGGATAAACTGCTTACCATAACCACTACCATACTTGTTTGCTGGATAATACTCATTATTGCCTGGGAACGCCTGCGGCCTTACCGCAAAGGCCTGGCTTTTTTCAGGGATGGTTTTTGGGTTGATCTGGTTTGGTATACACTTATCCAAAGCTATTTTTTAAAGATCCTGATATTTGATTATATCATAGCGCCTGTTCAGCATAATTTCAACTGGTCGTCCGTTCAGTTTGTGAAGGATTGGCCGGTGGCTGTACAGGTGCTTTTTTTCCTGGTGATGCATGACCTGTACATTTACCTGTTCCACAGGCTGCAGCACAGCAATAAAATATTGTGGCGTATTCATGAAGCGCACCACTCGGGCAAGGAGGTTGATTTTTTAGCGGGCTCGCGCTCGCATATACTGGAGATAGTTATCAATCAAACCATTGAGTTTGCGCCCATTATTTTACTAGGTGCCGATCCGGCAGTGATACCTATTAAGGCCATGTTAGATGCCATGTTCGGCATGTTTATCCATGCTAATGTTAACGTAAAACTGGGCAAGCTTAAATATTTTATCAATTCGCCAACGCTGCATTTGTGGCACCACGCCAATTACCAGGAAGTTTTTCACGCTAATTTCGCTACCAAATTTGCCTTTTGGGATTACTTGTTCGGCACCGCTTATGACCCCGGTCATGCCCCCGGTAACCTGCCCGAAAACTGGGGACTTGGCTATCATTACCCAAAAGATTACTTTTTACAGCATGCCTTTTCGGTAAAAAGGTTTCACGAACCCGATCTGCTGAAATACAAATGGTTTAAGCGTTACTATAATTTGCGGCCTGCCATACTTTCGGCATTGCCTAAGCCCGGCAGAAAAAAGGTTGCGGAAATCAATACCTATCATCCCGAAACATTAACCAACACTTTAGCACATCAGCCGCAGGAATAAGCCTGCATTAAAACCACAAAAAATTGGCCTGGATCTATCTCCTAATAGCAGCAGTATTTGAAACTGCCTGGACATTTTCGGTAAAGTTTTTTAAACTAAGCGACTTGAAACTTCTCCGCTGGAATAATTTTTATATTGTTACCGAAAGTTTTCCCTTGCTGGCTCCATTACTGGGTTACATCATTTTTGGTGTATGTAATGTGTACTTTTTTTCGCTGGCCATAAAGGAACTTTCCACCGCTACGGCCTATGGTATTTGGATGGCGGTAACCCTTGTGCTGATAAAGATCTGCGAAATTACGCTGTTCGGAAAATCTGTTTCATGGACGGAAATCTTCTTTATGCTTTTGATCATGACGGGCATCCTCGGCCTCAAATTTTATGTACCGGAAGTAAGTACGCCTATTAAACCTTAGCCATCAGTTAGGCGTAACACATGATATAACAGGAGGTATCAAGCTAATTTTCGAACTCCGTAGGAGTACCGTGTTTATAGAGCATTGACGAAATCAATAGCTCCATAGGAGCTTCCTATAAATGAGGAGGCACCTACGGAGCCAGGGCGCCCTTAATTTAGTCTATAAACACGCCGCCCCTATGGGGCCAGTCAATGATATATAAAGTTACTTACCAACACCCGCCCAAAGCGGGCCGGTTTTCAGCACTTGTTTGTAAATGGCGCAATCGGCGGTATGGGCGCCGGACAGGTAGCCTATACTCATCAAAAACTCGTTAACAATTTCGCCGCCGGTAAAGCGGAATGTTTTCTTGAAAAGCTTTACCCACTCATCCTTGGTTTTTGGGTGATTTAGCTCCAGCCATTTTTCAAATGAACCATGTTCTGCCTGTAGCTGCACTATGGTTTTGGCGTTTTCAATGGCCGCGTTTATTTTTAGCCTGTTGCGGATGATGCCCGGGTCGGCCATTAAACGTAATCGGTCGGCTTCGGTGTAGGATGCTACCACTTCAACGTTAAAATTATCATACGCCTTTCTGAAGGTTTGTTCCTTTTTCAGGATGGTTTCCCAGCTAAGTCCGGCCTGGTTAATTTCAAGTACCAACCGGCAAAACAGTTCATCATCATTATGGATAGGAAAACCATAATGCAAATCATGATAGGCTTTGTGTATGGCCTTTTTCTCGTCTGTCATGTATTCAATTGCGCTGCAGTATGACATGTTGTATGTTGATTTATAAGTGCGGTTATTTTGATGCTAATCTACTCAAATTATAAAACCGGGGCTATACACCAACTGTCAGGATTCGGCCATTTCGTTAAACGTACGGTTTTTTAATAAAGGTTACTGCGCTGCCAAAAACTCGTTGATCATGGCCACAAAAAACTCGGGCACTTTGCTGTTTGCATCCGGCGACATAATCTCGCCCATGTAACTGCCGTGGGTGCCGGGCAATATAGCCAATCTTCCATTAGGTAACAGCTGACTCATTTCAACCGCATGTGCGGGGGTGGGCAAGTCATGATCGCCTATCACTACCAGCGCCGGTGCAGTTATCGATCTGAGGTCTGCTTCTGTCCAATCTTTAAATGTTTGCATCCGTTGGGCATCTTTATTAAACATGTTCAACAGCGCTGCCTGGTCGTTATTTATCTTCAGGTATTCGTCTTTATAAACCTGCGGCATGTCGCTAAATTTGGCGTGTTTCATCCCCTCCCAAAAACCTGCCGGGGCACCATCCCGCTTATAAAATGCCGATGCAATAATGAGCTTGTCTACTTGTTGCGGGTGCCTCATGGCTATTTCCATAGTGGTTTGGCCGCCGTTGCTAAAACCAAAAACATTGGCTTTGGTAATGTTAAGCTGGCGCAGCAATTCGGCCACGTCATCTGCATCCTGTTTGAATGTTTCGGGAGCATCCCTGTCGCCGGTGTGGCCGTGTGCCTGTAGTTCAACGGCAATTATCCGGTGCGTTTTTGCCAGCGCGGGTATTATCCGGCCGAAGGTTGTTTCGAGTGTTGATCCGCCACCGTGTATTAGCACCAGGGGCTTGCCGGCACCATGAATTTCATAATACATTTTTACGCCATTTACATTGGCATACTTACCTGCTGTTTGCGCTTGTGTTGGCTGAGTTGTCATAATAATTATTCAGTTAAAAATAATTGTCTTTACCATTCTCACAACAAGTATAACGGTTATTAGCGGCTGTAAACGAAATAGGAGTGAAATTATTTCCCCGACATATAAATATATTCAATTGCCTTATAATAAGATAGTTAAAATTAAAACGAGTTGCAGTATTAATTTTTCGTTATTGCTTTGTGACGTATTTGTTACACAAACACTTCATTTAAGCCGCCGCCTGCTGTTTTGATTAGAATAGCATAATACAGGGTTGGTTTGCTGCTAATAATCAACATTTAGTATTGCCCGATGAAAAACGCAATACTATCACCCTCAAAATTTAGCAGATGAATAAGATTTACAAAAAATTAAAACTTGTATTATCGGTGCTGTTATTATGCATTGTTCCGGCCATTGTGTTTGGGCAAAGCAAAATAACCGGTAAAGTTACCGACGAATCTCAACAACCTCTACCGGGGGTAAGCGTATCAGTTAGCGGCACAAAAACCGTTTCAGTAACTGATGCAAATGGTAATTACAGTATCGCCGCGCAATCTGGCCAGGTACTTATCTTTAAGTTTATTGGTTACTCGCAGCAATCGCTAACCATTGGCGACAGCCCGGTTTATAACCTGAGCTTTAAGGTTGAAAACAAAGTACTTAACGAAGTGGTGGTAACCGCCTTGGGTGTAAAAAAAGAAACCAAAAGACTTGGTTATTCGGTACAGGAAATTAAAGGCGCCGAACTAACAAAAGCGCGCGAAGCAAATGCCATTAATGGCTTAACCGGTAAAATTGCCGGTTTAAACGTTGGTATAAACCAGGAGATATTAGCGTCGCCTACGGTATTGCTGCGTGGTTCGCCGCTTAACTTTTATGTAGTTGATGGTATTCCTATTAATACCGATACGCAAAATATCTCCCCTGATGATATTGACAGCTACACCGTACTAAAGGGCCCAACAGCAGCAGCCCTTTACGGTAGCCGCGGTATTAATGGTGCTATATTAATAACTACAAAAAGAGGCAAAGCCGATAACAAGGGTTTTGTTATTGAGCTTAACTCCAGCACCCAGTTTAACAGGGGCTTTATTGCCATTCCTAAAGTGCAGAACAACTATGGCGGTGGCGATAACGATAAATATGCCTTTGGCGATGGTGCCGGTGGTGGTGTTAATGATGGTGATTATGACGTTTGGGGGCCGCGTTTAAACGCTGGCTTAATGCTGCCGCAATATGATGGCGCTTATGACCCAACCCAAACTTATACTACCACTTTTAAAGATGGCTCAACCTTTAAGGGCCATATTAAACCAACCCCATGGGTTGCAAGAGGTGTAAACAATTTGGAAGGCTTTTTGCAAACAGGCTTGCTTACCAGCAATAACGTCAGCATTTCTTCATCTACAGAAAAAGCTAACGTGCGTATGTCTGTAACCAATGGTTATCAGCGTGGTATTACGCCAAATACGGGTTTAAATACCATTAACTTTAACTTATTGGGTAGCCTTAACTTATCTAAACAGTTTAAGGTTGAAGGTAATATCAACTACAACCGCCAGTTTTCAAAAAACATTCCTGATGTTACCTACGGCCCAAACAGTATCATTTATGACGTTGATCTGTGGACCGGTGCCGACTGGAACATAGACGATATGCGTAACTACTGGCAGCCTGGTAAAGAGGGTATCCAATCGGTATTTGTGGAGTACAAACGTTACCAAAACCCATGGTTCCAGAGCTATGAGTGGTTAAGAGGTCATTATAAAAATGATGTTTATGCCTGGGGTGCTTTTACTTACAGCCCGGATAAAAACCTGGATATCACCTTACGTTCAAACATAACTACCAACAACGTTTTACGTACCGAAAAAGAACCATTCTCGGCCCACCCTTATGGCGATGAGCATAACCACGGGAACTATCGTGAAGACCGTCGTGACTTGTTTGAAAACAACACCGACCTGTTGGTAAAATACAACCTCAACAACATCAGCAACAGCGGCGTAAGCATCAGCGCTTTAGCCGGCGGAACCCTTCGTACAATGAAATACACATCGAGCTTTGTTACTACAGATCAGTTGCTTATTCATGACGTATACACTTTCCAGAACTCTATAAACCCTGTAAAGTCATATAATTTCGATTCGGATCTGATAACAACAAGTGCTTACGCATCGGCCGATATCACGTACAAAAATTACTTTACTATTTCGGCAACCGGCCGTACAGAAAAATCATCGGCCTTGTTGAACCAGTCTTATTTTTATCCTTCGGTAAGCATAAGTTCACCAATATCTGATTATGTAAAACTGCCCGAAGCCATATCATTCTTAAAAGTACGCGCAAGTTATGCCAACGTTAAAGATGGCGGTACTTCGGCATTTGTTGGCCCTGCAGGATACCCGCTTGGTTATGGCAACTCCTACCAAACTACTTATGGCGGTCCAAGCTACCAGGTGTCTACACCGGCGTATATTATAGGCCCGTCATACGGTAATATTACATCCGCATCGGCACCAACATATACTGTCGATCCTAAAATTAAGCCAAGCAGCAGGAGTAACTATGAAGGTGGTATCGACCTTCGTTTCCTGAAAGATCGCTTAGGATTTAGCGGAACTTATTTTATTTACAAGGATGGTCCGCAGATATACTCTCAGCCGCAATCTGAAACCAATGGCAGCGATCAAAGCTTTTTAACCAATGGCTACGCAACCAAAAGAACCGGTTACGAGGTTTCTGTTAACGGCAGTGCTATAGCAACCAGAAACTTTAAGTGGGATGTTTTAATGAACGTGAGTACCTACAAAGAAGTTTATGACGCTTTCCCTGGTCAGCAAAAAATTAAAGACCAGTTTTTTAAGGTTGGCGATCGTGTAGATAAGTTATATGGTGCTAAAGAAGCCCAAACTGTAGATGGCAAGGTAATTCACGATAAAGATGGTATACCAGTATACTTGCCGGTAGCGCAATACTTAGGTAACGCCGATCCTGACTTTACATGGGCCATAAACAATAAATTCAGGTATAAAGAATTTACGCTTTCGTTCCAGTTTGATGGTGGCGTGGGCGGTAAAATACGCGATTATGTTTACCGTAAGCTTATTGAAGGTGGTCGCGGTGCCGCAACAGATGAGGGCATTATTGGCCAGGCACGCGCTTACGAATCTGAGCACTGGGGCGATCCGGGCTTTAAAGGAGCCGTATTTGCAGATGGTACACCAATGCTGGGCCATGATGGGGTAACCGTTGCCCCAGGCAGCCCCGCAATTCAGTTTGACCCTATTACCGGTGTTATCACCAATATGGACCAAGTTAAATTTGCAGCCAATACTACCCCGGTTAAATATGTACAGGATTACGTGAACAAGTTTTATAACGATCCGCAGCATACCGTTATCAGCAGAACTTATGCTAAACTAAGGGAAGTTGTTGTTGGTTACTCGTTACCAAAACCATTTGTTCAAAAATTGAGACTGAGCAAGGTTGAGTTTTCTCTCGTAGGCCGCAACCTGTTATACTTTTTCAAGAAAGGCTATAAGGATATCGATGTGGATCAATACCCAGGTCGTAACCAGTTGGGTCAAACCAGCCTTGAATCGGGCTTACAAACGCCTACTACCAGAAGTTATGGGTTTAACATAAACGTTGTTTATTAAGCGCAGATCAATTAACAACCAAAAATTTAAAAATGAAATCATTAAAATTAACAATAGCAGCCTCATTGATCATCCTTGCTTCGGCATCGGGTTGTAAAAAGGCTTTTGACGATGCCGTTATCAATAAAAACAAGCCAACATCGGGTTTGTCGCCGGCATTGTTGCTGCCCGGCATTGAATCAGATATGCTGGTACCTCCATTTAGCGATGAAGAAAGACAAAACCAGTTTACTGCCTGTAACTACGTTTATTATGGCAATAACAAATACTGGACAGGTAGCGCATCATTAAACTACACCACGCTTAATAACGTGGCCGCAATGGAAACCGAATCAAACAAACTGGCGGCTACTTTGGCAAAACCATATTTAACGTTAGCCAAATTTTTCAGGGCGTATTATTTTGTGGGCATGACCTTAAAAGTTGGCGATTTGCCCATGTCACAAGCCTTACAGGGTATAAAGAACCCAACACCGGTTTATGACAGCCAAAAGCAAATATTTATAAGCTCGCTGGCTTTGTTAGAAGATGCCAATAAGGATATCATAGATATGCTTGCTATTAATAAATTAACCCAGGGAACCTATGTGATTGATAGTAAGTATGACTTTTATTTTAAAGGCGATTTTACAAAATGGCAAAAGATCATAAACACTTTCAGACTAAGGGTACTTATAGCGCTGAGCAAAAAAACCGGCGATACAGACCTGAACGTAAAAGCTCAGTTTGCCGCTATCCTGGCCGATAACGTTAAATATCCGTTATTAAACAGCATGGAAGACAACCTCCAATATGTATGGGATGGTGTATTCAGTATTTACCCAAATAGCCCGCGTAACTTTGGTAACGATGCAACACGTTACAACACGGCTGCTACCTATATCAACACCTTAGCATCCCTGAAAGATTTACGTGTAATGCGTGCTGCCGAACCTGCAAGGGGCTTAAAGTTTGATGATACCGATTTCAGATCATTCGTTGGTGCCGAATCTGGCCAGGGCCAGAGCGATATGGCCAGCCTGGTGCAGGCAGGTAAAATATCATTAATTGGCCGTCACCGTTATTATGAAACCCTTACCGGCGAAAACACCTTTATTATTGGTTATCCCGAAATGTGTTTCAACATAGCCGAAGCCATAAACCAGGGCTGGGTACCGGGTAATGCCGAAGATTGGTATAAAAAAGGTATCTACGCCGATTTTGCTTTCTATGGCATTAATGATGGCGACAATACCGTAACCTTTCAAAAAAGCGGCGGCTTATTGGGCGATGATGTATCATACCCTATAACCTTTAAGTACGACGATTATTACAAACAGGCTGCTGTTAAATATGCCGGTAATAATGCCGATGGCTGGAAACAGATACTAACCCAAAAGTACCTTGCATTTGCACGTAACTCTGGCTTAGAAGCATACTACCAATGGCGCAGAACAGGCATCCCGGTATTAAGCATTGGCGCGGGTAATACCAACAATGGTACTACCATCCCAACCAGGTATCAGTATCCTATTAATGAAAGAAGCGCCAATACCACAAACTATAATGCGGCTGTACAAAGCCAGTTTGGTGGTAAAGATGATATTTACCAAACCCTTTGGTTATTAAAATAACAACTCCTTTTTTAATTTAAAAGAGCCGGGCAACGTTGTTGCCCGGCTCTTTTTGTTTACAGCAAATGGGTGCCGTAATTACTTGTTAATGATGTTATATACCATACTGTTCGTCGGTTACCTGTTCCAGCCAGTCAACGGGCGAGCCATTGAGTTTTTCCTGTATGGCAATATGGCTCATGGCGGTAGTTGCGGTGGCGCCGTGCCAGTGTTTTTCGCCTGCCGCAAACCAAACAATATCGCCCTGGCGAATATCTTCTATAGGGCCGCCTTCACGCTGCACCCAACCGGCACCGGCTGTAACAATTAAGGTTTGCCCCAGCGGATGCGTGTGCCATGCCGTACGTGCCCCAGGCTCAAAGGTAACCAGCGCCATTGCCACACGGGCCGGATCTGGCGGTGAAAAAAGCGGATCGATACGTACCGTTCCTGTAAAATATTCTGCCGGACCTTTTCCCGAAGGTTGCGAGCCGCTCCGTTTTATTTCCATAAACTATTTGCTTAAATGTATTTTGCAATGATGCACTTAGGTTTCAATAATCTAAACCTAAGTTATACGTTTTAGTTAAGATACAATTCTTCCCGGTGAGATAACCCGGCAAAATAAAATTTATCTTTACGTAATCTCACTAATTAACAGCAACAATGGAATCCTTAATTACTTTATTTACCGAAAAGTTAGGATTGGATATCGATCATTTCGAAACGTTTGCCGCGCAGTTAAAGGTAAAGAGCCTAAAGAAAAAAGAGCATTTGATTAGTGAAGGTTCGGTTTGCAATTTTATTGGTTTTGTATCGTCGGGAACCCTGCGGTCGTACGTTAAAAATAACGAGGGTGAGTTTAATAACGATTTTTACTTTGATAATGATTTTGTGAGCGCCTACACCAGCTTTTTAACGCAAATGCCCACCAATTGCAATATAGAAGCACTAACCGACAGCACCATACATTACATCAGTTACGATAAGCTCAATAAGCTAATTGCGCAGGACAACGCATTTCTTAAGCTAAGCAAATACATTTCTGACACCTATTTCATAAGGAAGTGCAAGCGGGAAACGTCTTTTCTAAAACATTCGGCCACGGAAAGGCTGGAAGGCCTTTCTGCCTTATATCCGGGGATAGGGCAGCGGGTTTCGCAATACCATATTGCATCATATTTAGGTGTTAAGCCCGAATCACTGAGCAGAATCAAACTCTTAACATACATCAATAAATAAGCGCGCCATTAAGCTGAACTTCGTACTTCATTAATATTAAATATTGAAGTATGCCAATAATCCATTTAAAAGTTAGCGGGCAGGAGGATGCCGTTTTAGCGCAGGAACTCGTAAACGAGATAGGTCGACTTACAAAAGAGGTTTTAAATAAAAAGCCTGAAGTTACGGTGGTTATCGTATCATTTGTGCCCGATGACCTGTGGTTTGTTAATTCTGTATCCCTGGCCGGATTAAAAACTAAAAGCTTCCATCTCGAGATTAAAATATCCGATTCAACAAACCTCAAGGTTGATAAAGCCGATTATATCAAAGCTGTACATAACTCATTAACCTCCCTGCTTGGAAGTATCCACCCGGTAAGTTATACCGCCATCCAGGAAATGAAAGCAGATGCTTACGGCTATGACGGATTAACGATAGAGTACAAATACATTAACAACCAAAAAATAGCGGCTAATTCAAAATGAAAACCATAAAACTACTCCCGGTAATACTCTTGCTGAGCATACCGCACGCATTTGCGCAGCAAGCAACAGCAAATAAAAAAGAAATAACTACACTGATAGATAAGTATACAAAAAGCGTTATTGAAAAGGATTCTACCACGTTTTATGATTTATTTAACGATGGCCCCGTTACCTGGTGTGCTGCGCTTAAGGATAGGTCGCAAGCCCTGGAAATAGAAAAGAAGGGCGCAAAAGCAGCAGGCAGTAATTACTTTTTGGGAAGTTATAAAGGATTTTTCAGATCGCTATACAGGTATAAATCAACCGAAGATAAGTTTGATAACATCAGGATAACTGAAGACGGCACCGTTGCATTGGTAGCCATGGATTACAGTTTTTGGGCCGATAACAAAATGACCAATTGGGGCGGCAAATACCTTTCCTTAATAAAGAGGGACGGTAAGTGGAAGATCACCAGTGTCATCTTTTCTTTAGAACTCACCGACTACTTTAAACAACCACCGCTTAAAGCACGGCAAAAACTTTCTTAACATGTTGTAGTGCAATAACAAGGCCTTATTATTGCACTACAACAATTTTTCGCCCAAAACTATTATTCATCTAAAACCAATTTTCGGCCTTCGCCGGAGGTTATTAAACTTGCTAAACTTTGATTCACACGCTGCACCCAGCCGGCACCCGCGGTAACAATTAAAGTTTGCCCAAGCGGATGCGTGTGCCATGCCGTACGCGCCCCTGGCTCAAAGGTAACCAGCGCCATTGCTACCCGGGCCGGATCTGGCGGTGAAAAAAGCGGATCGATACGTACCGTTCCTGTAAAATATTCTGCCGGACCTTTTCCCGAAGGTTGCGAGCCGCTCCGTTTTATTTCCATAAACTATTTGCTTAAAAGTAATTTGATATAGTGCCAACGCCGGGGTTGTAGCTTTGTTTGGGTTTGGTGAACTAAGGTACAAGGGTTTTTTCGGCAACTTATAATGATTAGTGGCTGTTTCTGAAAATTATCGCAATTGATATTATATTTATAAATAATATCAATCACAACTAACATCATGAGATTTTACTTAGCCGCTATTTGCATAACTGTAATTTTGGCAGCTTCATCCTGCGCTAAACCAGTAAAAATACATATCTCGGGCACCATACCCGAAGGGAATGGCATTTTAGTTAAGTTAATGGGAACAGATGCTATAACAAAATATGATTCTGTTTACGTAAAAAACGGCAGGTTTGAAATTAATACCACTGTTCCCGAAACGGGCATCTATGGATTAGACCTTTCAAGCACCATACCATTTGAGAATAAGGAGGGTGGTAAATACGCGTGGGGTACTTGGATTAAAATTTACGCAGAAGACAAAGGTACCTACCAGGTAGAAATTAAAAGTTTAAAGAGCTTATTATGGTACAATAAATATGCTGTATCGTCATCATCCTTTACAGAGAATAAATTAAACGAATACGATCGGCTTTATAATAAATACAAAGACTTGTTAACCGAAAAGAGGGATAAATACCTAAATATCTACAACGAATCGTTAGATAAGCCCGAAAAATTGAGAGCCCTATCAGATACGATAAGCAATCTTGAAGGGCAACTAAACAATGTATGGAGGGCGACCTTGCATGAGTTTGCCAAAACCAATAACAACACTATTATTATTCCTTATCAAATAACGCAGGTACCTGATCTTTTTGATGAATATGCCTTTTACCAAAAAACCTTAAATAACCTTACGCCAGAAGTTAAACAGTCGGCGTATTACGAGGCTGCAATTAACCTGTTAAAATCCGTTGGCAATATAAAAAAGGGAGGAAATGCGCCCCCATTAGCCGGGAATGATGAAAAAGGGGTGCCATTTGATAATAATTACAAAAAAGACAAATTAACGCTCATCAATTTTTGGGCATCGTGGTGCATCCCATGCCGGGAAGAAATACCTGCCCTGAAAGAAATTTACAATACCTATAATGGAAAAGGCTTCAATATAGTTTCTGTATCTATTGATGAACATGCCGACCAATGGAAAACAGCACTGGACAAAGAAAAGATGCCCTGGAAAAACATAGGCGAGGTTGTAGATCAGTTTAAGTCAAAAAACATTGAAAACTTTGTAGTTAAGTCGGTTCCTACAAGCTATCTGCTCAACAGCAAAGGCGAGATCGTTACCCGCGATATAAAAATTGATAGTTTAAAAACGTTGCTGAAGAAAGAGCTGCTATAAAACAAAAGCGAACTGCACAAGATTTGATAGCCCGAAAGCAGTGCCGGGGCCGGGTTTAGGATTTTAATCCCAAATACCGTTTTGTTCAGTCAGAATAATAGGAAGTCCGTCAGTTACCATTATCGTATGCTCGTGCTGCACACTAAAGCCACCTTTATCACCAACTAAGGTAAAGCCATCCGGAAGCTCTACCGCCCAGGAAGAATCAGTTGTTATAAACGTTTCGATAGCCACAACGGTATTCTTCCGGAACCGTCGTTGATCCAGTCGATCCCGATAATTCAAAACCCCATCGGGTTGTTCATGCAGGGATCTGCCTATTCCATGACCGCCCAGGTTCTTAATAACTTTATACCCGTTTTTTTTAGCTTCATTTTCAATCAACCCACCAATTTCATTTATTTTAACCCCTCCTTTGATCGCGTTGATCGCTTTTTTAAGTATCTCCCGGGAAGTATCAACAAGGTTAGCTTGCTTATGGATATCCTGGCCAACAATAAATGAACCGCCATTGTCTGACCAAAAGCCTGCCAATTCAGCAGAAACGTCGATATTCAACAAATCGCCTTCCTGAATAATGTTATCAGTTGAAGGTATACCATGGCACACTTCATTATTTATGCTGATACAGGTATGGCCGGGAAACTTATAGGTTAAATAAGGTGCCGACTTTGCACCAAATTTTTCCAGTAATAAGCCTCCATAATTATCCAATTCTTTAGTACTCATTCCCGGACGGGCATATGCGCGCATTTCCTTTAAAGTTAATGCTACAGCATCACTAACTTTTTTCATTCCGGCAAGGTCTGCCTCATTCGCTATTATCATAAATCTTAATGTTGGCCCCAAAACTATGGGATATGGAGCATCCCCCGATAGTATAAGTTAGACATTTAAAGTTTTTCAGCAACAATATTGAATATATTTGCCTTAATGCCCATCAATTTTTTCAAACATTTAGCTGATCAAAACAGCGCTCATATTCTCAGAATTATTCCTCCCGAACATTTAAAGGAGGTGGTGGAAGGCTTTTACGTATTTAAAGCAGGCAACCCCGCGGAAAGAGAACTGTTTTTTAACGATGGTTACCCGGTGATAGCGCTTATGCAAAACGAAAACGTTAGCGTAAGTATAGATGGGCATACAAAATGTGTAGGCAATACTTGGGTTTGCGGCGGTGTGCTAAGAAATATTTATTGTGAATCTGAGCTTCATTTCGAGGATTGCCTGGTCATCAGGTTTCACGCCGTAACTTTCTTCAAGTTATTTGGTATTAATGAAGATTGTTTTCAAAAAGAACAGGTTTTTGATTTTTCTGAGATAGCCGGCTATGGTTTTGAAACGTTTAAAGAAACTTATTATCATTGTTCTTCCCTTGAAGAAAGAATGAAAGTGGTGGTAAATTTTCTTTCAGAAAAGATGAGCAACTACTCTTATCCAAGGGTACTAATTGATATACAAAATCACATTAACAGGCAAGGTAACCTCACGGTTAGGGATCTTTTGGATAGCTATAAAAAAGTTCGCCTGAACTATAAATGGCTGGAAAGAAACTTTAAAAAACATTTAGGAATTTCTCCTCAAAGCTACCTCTTAATAAGGCGTTTTCTGAACGCTTACATAGATTTGGATGCCCTGACCTCTAAAGATCTTTTACAAATTGCTATAGATAACGGGTATTATGATGATAATCATTTTATAAAAGACTTCAGACGGTTTTCTGGGGTGCCACCAAAAACCTATTTTAACAGAACTATAAAGGCGCTTAAAACAGTAAAGGACGATTGCTCGTTATAATTGATTGATTAGATACACGAGATGGTAATTTATTAGCAATAAGCGACTATTTTAATAGCTGGATATCCTTCTTAGATTTATTTATTCTTTTCAAAAATATCGGCGATGAGCAAGCATATCCCTACTTACGCGTTGAATAACCTTTCTGACCGGCAGGATATATCACCTGATGTGCTGTTGCTGTCAGATCCGATTAACCAGGTAAAAGAGCCATTGATCATTCCGCATCGTACCAATTATTATGGTATAGGCATCTGCATCGGCGGGGAAGCAAAATTAACGGCCAACCTGGAAACCTATGACATCATACCGGGATGCCTTATCGCTATGTCGCCGCACATTATCAAACAGTGGCAATATAAGTCGGATGATTTTCAATCATTTGCTATTCTTTTTACCAAGGATTTTTTAAATGTAACGGGTGGCACAGCTCTCGAGCGGTTTCCGTTTTTTGAAAGCGTTGCCAGGCATATTTTTATGTTAACACCGGCACACTCTGCCAATTTAAAAGACTCAATACAGCTTATTAAGGGCAAACTGGAAGATGAGCATAAATACCGGGGCGAAGTATTGAGATCATTTATCAATGGCCTATTGTACGAAGTTTCATCATTGTATGAAGACTACAGTCGGTCCCTGGCCTCTGTACAAACCAGAAGCCAGCTCCTTGCCGCTGATTTTAAGAAATTGGTGAACCTGCATGTTCTGCAGGAGCGCAGCGTTAGCTTTTACGCAAATAAATTGTATATCACCCCTGGGCATCTTACCGAAACGGTAAGAGAGGTAACCGGCAAAACGCCCGGCGAATGGATTACCGAGGCGGTTATCCTGGAAGCCAGTGTATTATTACAAAACCCTGCTTTAACGGTAGCGCAGATTGCCTATACCCTTCATTTCCCCGACCAGTCTGCATTTGGCAAATACTTTAAAAACGTAAAAGGCCTTTCCCCGGCCGCCTATCGCCGTAGCTAAATAGTTTCTTTTCCACCTTTCTTACCAATCTCCCCATATTCCTGACCTGTTTTTGCATGATGTTTCCACGCAACTTTGCTGTATAATTTTAAGTTATGAAAACACCAAAAAAATGGAAAATGGCATTGCTCACCTGGATCTGCATATATCCGCTTATCAATATAATTTTTATTACAGTGATGCCGGTGATTGGCAGCTGGCATCCACTCCTTAAAACACTATTAACCACCATTATACTCGTTCCGCTGATGGGTTTATCAATTGAATTATTAAGAAAACAGGTAGGGGACTGGCTATATAAATAACGATTATTATGGAAAACATAAAAGAACATTTAAACTGGCGCTATGGCGTAAAGCGCTATGACAGCACAAAAAAGGTACAACAACAGGATATGGACAAATTGCAGGATGCAATCAGGCTGGCACCATCATCATATGGCTTGCAACCCTATAAGGTGTTATTTATTGAAGATCCTGATGTGCGCGCCAAGCTTAGCGTCGCTTCGTTCCATCAGCCGCAGGTAACGGAAGCATCCTGTCTTATAGTTTTCGCTATCGAAACCACAATCGACGAAACATTTATAGACAACTATTTTTCAAAAATGTGCAGCACCCGCGGTATTAAACTGGAAGGTATTCTGGAGAAGCACCGGAACTCTGTTGTAAACGCCATCAGTCGTAAACAGAATGATGAAAAACTTTCCTGGGCAACCCATCAGGCTTATCTCGCCCTTGGGTTTCTATTAATGGCCGCTGCTGAAATGAAGATAGATGCCAATGCGATGGAGGGCTTTATGCCTTACCAGTATGATGAAATATTGGGTTTAAAACAAAAAGGCTTGCATGCAGTGGTAATAGCCGCCGTAGGTTATCGCCACCCTGAAGACTTTTATCAGCACATGATAAAAGTCAGGAAACCTAACAATGAACTATTTATAAAGATTTGATTAAAAAATGAAAAAGCAAAAAATCTCAATCGGCCTGGTACTGATCACACTGGTAGCCTTATGGTCGACCGGCGGCTCTTACATTTTTGACTGGAACCATACACATATCTACAATCCGCATTGGCCGCCGCACGCAAAGTTTCATAATGCACAAACTATGCTTCTGGGCAGTTTTTTAGGTTGCTTTGCATTATGGATGCTTTGGGTAGCCAAGTTAAAGGAAATTGACAAATTGCGCTTTGCCGTTGTTTTGGCAAGTTTCTACTGGCTTACCCAGGTTGGTGCCTCCCTCTTTCCCGGAACAGCCCTTAGCGATCCCGAATTCTCCTATCCGGGCGAACCACCGCATCAGCTCATTGTGGACGTTGTCATGCTGCTGCTTTTGGCAATTGCATGGCCGCTTGAAATACGCAGGATCAAAAAAATGGAAAGCGATGATAGTAAATTATAAGCTGTAGAGCTCAAATTTTACCGATTACACGCTATGGATAACCGTTGTTTTATATTTCAATGGATGACCATTCCTTTCTGAAAACACCGCTTTTATCTCGGCAACAATTGATAGCGCGATCTCCTCAGCAGTTTCTGAGCCAATATCCAGCCCAACCGGACCGTGGATCGCCTCCAGGCTTTTTTCCGTTATCGTCGAACACCTAAAACACTGATTAAATAACCTCAGGGCACTTTTTTTTAAAGCGAGAAAAATCAGAAAAATTTTCGTTAAAACATCGAACACCTTTTTCGGGCTTGAAAGAAGGTTCTAATTTTCTCACAGTCAAAAAGTTAACCGTATAAAAAAAGGAAACACCAATAATATGGTGTTTCCTCAAGTAGCCCGTAGGGGAATCGAACACGATTCTTAACCAATTGACTTACAATATTTTATATGGTTTAAAATTGGCTACGCACCGAATTACCAACCATTTTTTGATGCAGATTATTTTTATTTGCAAATCTTACTTTACGAAGATACAAAATATTGAAAACCCTAACAATTTTAACATCACAAAAAAGGCCGTACCATGATTCATTATTCAGCGTTTTTAATTTCACTTGTAACAAGCTCAAATTATAGATCGAAAAAAGCAAAGTAGTTACCATTGTGAATGTTTGTGATAGTAAGAAGCTTTTTTAACTATGGTCAGAAAGCGCTGAGATGTTGGGCATGTTTGGGAATCCATCAACGCACGTTCCGATAAATAAATTCACGAATTTTAATATCAGGTCGCATATTACTTATGTCATTTTATGCCGGTAGTTGCTACGATCTGTTCCTGATGCCCAAAGATAGCGCATCATCGTTTTATTAACTACGTATCTCACGCCGCATGAAAAAGTAATAAGCAAATGCAAAACATCCTACTGTTGATGCCATTAAACCGCTTACCTGAGGCCATACGATCATGACACTTTCCTTAAACGGCAGCGGAGCCGGTATAGCGCCCGCCATTTGCTCCATGGTTACGGGACCAAGACTGCGAACCGACGGCATCAGCAAGGTGGTAACGGCATCTGAGTAAAGCTGATTCGGGGCAATGCGTTGCAGATTCAAAATAAGATCGTTATACCTAATGATTTCGGCCTGGCTAAGATAAGCCGGATCAGGTAAGAAGGACTTGACAATAAGGTTAATGACAATCTGGTAAAATATCGTAAAGAACAACCAGATCCCGATAGCCGTAAGCGCGGAAGTTGCCGCTTGCTTAAACAGGATGGAAAGCATGATAGATAAACTCAACCAAAAAGCTACATAAGCAATAGTGATCACAATAAACCCCAGTATGCGAAGCAGTTCCTGCGGCTCCATACGCACACCGGTCAGTACTAATCCGCCGCCTATCATCAGCAAAGCCAATGCAAAAAACAAACCGCTGACGATCACCAGGGCGCTTACAAATTTGGCCAGCAGCAAATTATCCCGGTAGATGGGCTGCGCCATCAGGCGGGTCAAGGTACCGCTGTTCTGTTCGGAATTAACCGCGTCAAATCCTAAGCTGATACCTAGCAACGGTGCCAGAAAACTCAGGAACACATGAAATGGCGGGATGGAATTATCGGTTGTGGTTAACAACTTCAGGTATAAAAAAAGATGATCCGGATCTTTGGTATTTCCAATTGCTGATTTAATATTCGCCAGCGATACATACATCGCGGCGATAAAAGTAAGAACAATAAGCGCAATCAGTATGCTGAAGCGCCAGCTGCGTATATGATCTGCTATTTCCTTGTGAACCATAACGCCGAAAGGCCCCGGATCAGGAGATTGACTTTTCATAGCTTGTTTTTTTAGTACTATTTGATTCAAAATATTTCTGATAGATATCGTCGAGTCCATAATTTTTTTGATTGACACCAATCACGTCATAGCCTTTTTCAACCAGGAAACGAACCAGCGCGGACGTTACGTCGCGACTGCTGGTAAATTCCAGTTCATTTTCGTGGATGCGAATCTGGGTAATGGCTTCCCATGCCTGGAGTTCTGCCTCCAGCTGCCAGGGCTGCGGAACGGGTTGTGCTGTCTTAATGGACGTGACATGACTATCGGTGCCGAATAACTGGGCAGACAAAGCACCGATATCTCCCTGTGCCAGCAATTGTCCGTTTACGAAAATCCCTACGCGGTCGCACACCTGCTGAACATGGTGTAAATGGTGCGATGAGAGTAAAACGGTGAGCCCCTGCTGCCGGCTCAACTGTTTGATGAGCGCCAGGAAATCTCTAACCCCGGTGGGGTCGATGCCAAGTGTCGGCTCATCCAGGATAATAACATCTGGATTTTTGATCAACACATCGGCCAGGCCCAGCCGCTGTTTCATGCCGCGCGAAAAAGCTGAGGTTTTTTTATGTTGGTCTGCAGCAAGGCCCACAATCTCCAGCACTTCGGCCGAACGTTTTTTTAGTTCATTTTCCGGTACGCCGTTTAGCCTGCCAATATACACCAGGTTTTCCAGCGCGGTCATGTTATCATAAAAACCAACACTATCAGGCATATAACCCACTTTTCGCTTCACATGTATCGGACTGCTGGTAGCGTTATGCCCGCAAACAAAAGCGGTACCACTTGTCGGGTCGGTAAGCCCGAGCATCATCAATATGGTCGTGGTTTTGCCGGCTCCGTTAGGCCCCAGTAATCCGAAGATCTCGCCCTTGTCTATATCAAGGTTTAAACCATCTACCGCTTTAACAGCGCCATACTGTTTGGTTAAACCCTTTAATTGTATAATAGGATCTTTCATTGGTAAAAAATCGATTGGCTGTTTTATCTTCTGCCATATTTACGAATGAGGTAATAAACGATGCCGACGGCCAGCAGGATGACCAAAACGCCGATCCAGCCGGAAAGCAGGGATGTTTTGACCGCCAGACGGAAAGCGACCTGTGAGTTGGTATTGCTGTTCGTGGCCGTAAAGTTGGCAGCATAATCACCGGCTATGGTTTTGTCCGGCACTTTTACAGTCGCTTTAACATCGATGGTTTTCCCGGCTTCCAGTTGTTTGATACTGGCGGGTTCAAAAGTAGATTCCCAGCCGGTAGGCAACTGTGCGGTAACCTGGAGGTCGTTCAACGGCAGCGTGCCGGTGTTTTTGACGGTCAGCTGCAACTCTTTTTGGCTGCCCGAGGTTACTTCGTCGCTTAATCTTCCGGTAGGTGTGCTTAGTGCCAGGCTGTACGAGCCTTTAACTACGGCTTCCAGGTTCAGCGATAGGGTGTCCGAACCGGATACGGCTTTGATCGGAACCTTGTATTTTTTCGGGGAGGCGGTAGCCGTGGCATTGATCTCGATGGCGATGTCCTGTGTTTTGCCTGCGTCCATGTTGATGGAAGTAACCTGGCTGCCGTCCACCTTGTAGGCAATTGTCCAGCCAAACGGAAGGTCAGTTTTAAATTCGTAGATGCGAGCACTCGCCGAACCGTTATGCAGCGTTGTACTATAACGGAAGGTTTCGCTGGTCGCAGCCTCGATATTGATCAGTTTGGCGATAAAGCCTGATTTGCCGGCCGGCCAGGTGACCGGCTGCTGTTGCGCTTGTGATGCGAAGGCGGATGTCAGAAATAATAAGAGAAATGCAAAGCTGCGCGCTGCGCTGAAACGGGGGATAGTGATTTGGGATAACATGATCTAACAACTAAAACGGTTAATGATAGCTTTCAAAAAATGCTTTTTTCGATAATTGGTTCAATATTTAAAAATAGACGGTCCAAAGAAAAAAAGTCGCCTCAAATTTTCAAACAGCTTTAACATTTTTTAACAATTAGCTATTTGCCTGGACGAGTAAGGCCTGACATCCATTGTTGCCGGGTTATAAAAGATCGGGTGTATGAGCGGATTTGTTTGATAAATAGGTAAACTATTGCCAAACAGAGTGATGTTGATTTTTGTAATAGAATTATGGGAAAGACAACGAATACCGTATTGGCGCGTGACGGAGCACAGCGGGCTCCCTGGCAGTATGGCGCAGCGACTATAATTTCGAAAGCTTTATTTGATACCACCGCCGTTTATGATGCGCTGATCGTAGGTGCTGGCATTACCGGTATCACAACGGCACTGTTTCTTCAGAAAGCAGGAAAAAAAGTATTTGATACCACCGCCGTTTATGATGCGCTGATCGTAGGTGCTGGCATTACCGGTATCACAACGGCACTGTTTCTTCAGAAAGCAGGAAAAAAAGTAGTGATCGCCGAAGCGCATAACCCGGGATTTGGAACTACCGGCGGGACCAGCGCCCACATCAATACCTTCGCGGATACTACTTATGCGGAAGCAGCGAACGCTTTCGGCGAAGAAGGAGCGCAACTTTTCGCGAATGCGATCAACGAAGGTTTCACGACCATTAAATCCAACATTGATACTTACCAGATTGATTGCGATTACGAAATCAATCCTGGCTACCTGTATGCAGAAACCGGGGACGAGGCCAAACAACTCGACGAGATCTACAATGGTGCCTTAAAAGTAGGCGTGCCTGTAAACTATACAGAAGAAGTGCCGACACCGGTAGAATATTTAAATGCCCTGGCTTTCGATGGGCAGGCACAGTTTCATCCTTTAAAATATCTGCGGGGTTTACAAAAAGCTTACCTGGAAGCAGGCGGCGTGATTTTGGGAAATACGTTGATAACCGGTATTGAAACGGATAATGGCATACATACCGCGCATTCGCTCACAAATGTTATCAGGGCTAAAACGGTGATTTACGCCACGCATATGCCGCCCAATATCAACCTGTTCAATTTCGAGTGCGCCCCTTACCGCAGTTATGTACTGGGCCTGAAATTAAAAACGGATACTTATCCGGATGCCCTGGTTTACGATATGCAGGAACCTTATCATTATTTCCGGACACAGGTAATTGACGGGGAAAAACTCTTGATCGCCGGTGGTAATGATCATAAAACGGGTCATGCCGACCCGGAAAAAGCCTTTGCCGATCTGGAAAAATACATCCGGAAATATTATAACGTGTCGTCGGTTAAATACCGCTGGTCATCACAATATTATGTACCTGTGGACGGCCTTCCTTATATCGGACAGATGCCGCTGGCGGCGGATGGTATTTACTGCGCAACCGGCTATAACGGTAACGGGATGATGCTGGGCAGTATCGCCGGCAAAATACTCAGCGACCTGGTCAGGAGACGGCCCAATAGATATCAGGACTTGTTCAGTCCTTCACGGATCAAACCAGTGGATAGCTTCAGCGAATTTGTTAAAGAAAATGCGGATGTAGCTTACCACTTTGTAGCAGACAGGTTTCATATCCACGAAACGGATTCATTAAAACGGCTTCAGCGAGGAACCGGCAAGGTGCTGGAAGTAGACGGTGAGAAGATAGCGGCATACCGGGATGAAAAAGGAGCCGTCCACGCGCTCAGTCCGGTTTGTACGCACGCGGGCTGTATCGTGAACTGGAACGGTGAAGAAAAAAGCTGGGACTGCCCCTGCCACGGTGCACGTTATGATATTGACGGAAATGTATTGACAGGACCGGCAACCAAAAACCTACTCAAGATCAGCAGCGATGAAAACTAAGGAAATATTAGCCGGCGGAATTACCGGTACAACTTTCATGACCCTGTTCAGCTACCTCATTTCGCTGGCCGATGGCGAAAACTTCAGCGAACCGGAGCGCCTCGGACAACTGGCTGGCCGTCTCATTCCGAAACTGGACAAGCAGCAGAGCCAGGCTTTAGGCTGGCTCGGTCACTATGGGGTAGGCCTGCTTTTTGCACTAGTCTATGTGGAGCTTTGGCGGCGCGGAAAATTAAAACCTGATCTGAAAACGAACCTTTGGCTGGGTGGCTTAAGTGGCTTGCTGGCGGTCGTGGTCTGGAAAGCCACATTTAAAATGCACCCGCTGCCACCTTCGTTAAGTTTTAATAAATATTACCTGCAACTCGTTCCGGCTCATCTGGTCTTTGCAGTCTTCGCCGGGATCGGTTATCAAATCTTAAAAAGAACAAATCATGTTACGGATCATCAATGAGTCGGAAAAAAGCAGGACGGATCTGGCCCAACGTTTCCCGGAAAATCCTTTGTTATTACCTAAAGACCTTGCGCCCAGCGCCGGTGGTTTACAAATCATTAGTCTGCTGAATCCGGGCGTATTCCGTTACGGGGGGAAAATATGGCTTCTGGTCAGGGTAGCGGAAGGTGCTGTGCAAAAGGAAGGCGTACTATTTTTCCCCGCCCTGAACGCGACTGGGAATACCGAGATCATCGAAGTACCATTAAACGATCCCGACCTGATCGCCATCGATGCCCGGGTAATCAGTTATAAAGGCCTGGATTACCTGACCACAATCTCACATTTACGCTTATTATCCAGTGATGATGGTGTGCATTTCACCGAGCCAGGAGACTATGCTCACATATTTGGACAGGGCTACCTGGAACGATTCGGCATTGAAGATTGCCGGGTGAGCCAGATAGGTGATACTTATTATCTGACCTATACCGCCGCATCTGATAGTGGTGTTGGCGTAGGTTTGCAAACCACCAAAGATTGGCAACACTTTGAAAATGCTGGCATGATCCTGCCGCCGCATAATAAAGACTGCGCCATCTTTGAAGAAACCATCAACGGTAAGTATTATTGCCTGCACCGGCCGAGCAGCAAAGAGATCGGCGGCAATTATATCTGGCTGGCCGAATCTTCCGACGGCAGACAATGGGGGAACCATCAATGCCTGATCAAGACCAGGCCTGGCCTTTGGGACAGTGCACGCGTCGGTGCCGGGGCGGCACCCATCCGTACCGGGCGGGGTTGGCTGGCGATTTATCACGGTGCAAATACGGAGCACCAGTATTGCCTGGGCGCTTTCCTGATGGATTTGGATAATCCTTCGAAGATCATTTCACGTACCGTTGAACCCATTATGGTACCTACGGAACCATATGAATTAAGCGGCTTTTTTGGGCACGTAGTTTTTACCAACGGGCACCTGATTGATGGTGACCGCTTGACGATGTACTATGGCGCGGCAGATGAGTTCGTGTGCGGCGCGCATTTTTCCATCAGTGCAATACTGGAACAATTGGTTTCTTATTAGCATATCGAAAGTTCTTCAGCAACGCTGCAAACCATCGAACTATCGCAGGAAAATAAAAAAGGCCGCCCTGGCAAAGGCGGCCGCTTCATAAGCTTATGCTTTATTTCATGCTGTCATGAATCTTTTGGATCGCGTCGAGGTGCATTTTTAAGGTTGGTAATGTCTTCACCGCGAATGCTTTCAAATCCGGGTCCTTTAGGTTTTTAGTGGCATCCTCAAATTCTTTGATGTCGTTTTTGTGATCTTCGATCATATTATCAACATAGGCTTTATCAAAGTCCGCGCCTGATTTTGAAGAAAGATTGTCTTTCACCTTTTGTTCGTCACTATCTATCGTTGCTGGCAAGATGATCCCTTTGGATTTTGCAAGGGCCTTCATTTCCTCGTTGGCTTTGCTATGGTCACTGACCATCATGCCACCGAAATCTTTAACTTTTTGGTTGGCAGCTTTTTGCTGGGCGAGCGTGCCGAGCTCGACTTCTGCCATACCGCCATTAGCTGCCGCCACGGCAAATTTCGCATCGTCCTTGTCGACTGCTGATGCGGATGAATCCTTTTTAGCCGTATCAGCTTTTGCTGTATTCGCGCTGTCTGCGCTGGCTTTGCTGTCCTTGTTGCCGCTGCAGGCCTGTACCATACAGGCGACACCTGCGATCAGGCTGATGTACATGAGCTTTTTCATGGTGGGTGTTTTTTTGATTTGTATCTCTTTTATCGTCAAGCTATTTTATACCAAGTATTTCCAGCGTCCTTTCATCGCGTTCGCCATGATAGAACTTGTCCAGTACACGGCTAAAAACCGGGAAGGTCGCGGGCACAGCATCAAATAGGGTCATTGACGACTTAAGCTTGAGGTCGTCGGGGCTACCGAAAACAGCATGCGGGTCATTTGTTTCCAATTCCAGCAGCGCTTTACAGATAGTCGTCAGCCGCAGCCCGAGTTCCGGGTCCATCAGCAGGTCTCCCGCCTCCTTGATATCTTTTATGGCATAAAAGCGTGACATTTCGGTCATGCCCAAACCTGCGATCTGCGGGAAGATATACCACATCCAGTGGCCTTGCTTGCGGCCGTCTTTGATTTCCGCCAGCGCGGTATCATAATCACGGTCCTGCGCAGTTTTAAAACGTTGTAAGTGCTCTTTCATTTTTTTACTTAGTTGCTTTTCCTTTTGAACAGCGAGATGATCCATATGATAATGGCGATCACGATCACGACTGCTATAATGCCACCACCGCGCCGGCTTTGAAAATACCTGCAATGGCGGTACAGCTTGTAAATAAGGCAGCCATCATGAGGATGGCCACCGGCGCAATGATTTTTTCCATGGTTATGTTTTTATGGTTCAGCCTGCGCTGCTATTATCCTGTATGTCGTCCGAGGGATAAGTTTCTGTTGATCCGGTATCCAGCTTGACGACGATCTTATCGCCAATAGCGTCAACGACCTCGCCTTCACCTGAAGGGGTGATCACACGCTGTCCTTTCAAAAATACCGGATGCAGCAGAACCGACCACTGCTTATCACTTATCGTCCTTACCGAATAACTCCCTCAACTTATCCTTTGCTTCTTCCAGCGTGTCTTTTTCATCTGCGTTTAAGTTCTTTCCGGCCCGGTTCTCATAAAAGGTTAGCATGGACATCGCGCTTTGATAAGGCGAAGATTTTCGCCGTTTGCTTGTCTCAGCGGAATGTTTTACCGATGCAGCGATTTTATCCGGATCTCCGGATTTAAAAATATCTTTCTCCAAATCCATCGCATCGCTGTGCTCTGTAACATCTGCAGACCATTTGTTTACTGTTTTTTTTGTTTTCGTAGTCATAGAAGTATAGTTTATCAGTAAATGATTTTAGTATCAGTTGATACTAACCTTCTTGCTTGTCGCTTTCTCCTTTCGCTTTTTTATCCTCTTTCCAGTAGATTGGTACAGATATGGCTAGCGGCTTAATAGTTTGGCAAACCAGGCCAGGTCTCTAATGCTTTTGCCTCCATTATACTTTTTGTTTTACCGCCTGCTGCGAAGACAGGTGTTACTGCCGCGACAACTAAAGTGGCACCTAACCCGGCGACCGCTTGCCGCCGGGTGATTTTATATTCTTCGTTCATGGTAGTGTAGGATGTATTTTGTTACGATTTCTTTTTTGGAACCTTAGCGCCTTCCTTGCGGGCTTCCGACAATCCGATTGCCACAGCTTGTTTTCTGGACGTTACTTTTTTACCGCTTTTGCCACTTTTTAGCGTTCCTTCTTTTTCCTCATGCAAGGCTTTGTGGACCTTGTCCTGTACATTTTCTGAATACTTTGCATTTTTTTGATTTAATTGTTATTCATAGTATAAACGATTCCGTTGATTATATAACCTTATCCGTTGACTACTTCACCACCGTTTACGTGGATGACCTGGCCCGTTATAAAAGAAGCATCATCCGAAGCCAGAAAAACATAGGCAGGTCCAAGCTCCGAAGGCTGTCCAGCCCGTTTCATGGCTGTTTCACTCCCAAAACTTTTGATCTTTTCCTCATCGAACGTGGATACGATCAGGGGTGTCCATACCGGCCCGGGAGCAACAGCATTTACACGGATCTTTTTTTCAACGAGATTTGTTGCGAGTGAGCGCGTAAAGGTTGTAATAGCTCCTTTAGTCGAAGAGTAATCGATCAGCGAAGGAGACGAACGATAAGCGGTTACCGAAGTGGTATTGATAATGCTATCACCTTCATGCATATGCACCACTGCTGCCTCAGCGAAGTAGAAATAAGCAAATATATTGGTCCGAAAAGTGATATCCAACTGTTCGGGGTCAATCGCCTTGACATCTTTTTGTGGAAATTGCATTCCTGCATTATTGACAAGGATGTTCAGCTTTCCATATTTCTTAACGGTCCTTTCGACCGCGTTTTTGCAAAAGGCGGCATCCTTTATATCTCCTTTGATAAGCAGGCAATTTTTGCCTGCGGCTTCCACCAAATTTTTGGTGGTTTCGGCGTCATTATCTTCATCGAGGTAAACGATGGCTATGTCCGCACCTTCTTCGGCGAAATGAATGCTGACAGCCCGGCCGATGCCGCTGTCACCACCTGTGATCAGGGCTATCTTGCCCTGGAGTTTGCCGGCGGCTTTGTAACTATCCTTAATATATTCCGGTTTCGGATCCATCTCCGCTTCAATACCCGGCTGGCGATCCTGTTTTTGTGGCTTTTTTGTTTTCGTTTCCATATTGGTCAAATGTTTTTTCCTTCAAATTACTTTTTCAATTTTAGCCCGGAATGGCTGATCAACTATTTGCATAAACTCTCTTTATTGGCAATGCTGCCTGATTTGTGAAAAATTACTGCTTGCATCATACAGATTCATTCCTTGATAAATGAGTAAAATTGGCGGCGGCTGAAAGCGGGCGGGAGCGGCAAAATAATCTGAATAAATCACCTCCAATATTATTCCAGTAGTGGATATATGGATAAAAATATTTTATATTTTAGCTATCTATACTTAAAATTATTCCTTTTTAATTTAATAATTGTACTAAAATCAACTATATGTGTCATTAATTTAGAACAGAGGTGTTTAATGAAGTTAGAGGCTGACGAGCTGATCTCTGAATTTCATTTTCAGCTTTAAAGAATATCAAGAAGGCTGATTGTTTAAAACCCAATGCGGTAACTGGTGTTATCACATTGGAGAAATTTAAATAAATTACTGGAAAATGTGACTCATTCACAGAAATAGAAGCATTCAAGGTACCACACGCTTTGAGAGAGAAATGGACGTAGTAACATGTTAGCGGCTGTCTTCTGAAGGTTGCATCGCTATACAAATATTAGCCTTTCCGTATTTTGCGCGTTTTATCCGGCCAGACTTGCCTAAATCTCTCCTGCCCAATCGTCGTCATTACTGCCCTGGTTAGTAATTACGGAAACGATCCATAATAAAATCCCGGTCAGTAATAGCTTTTTATGCTCGGGAAAGGCATCAGCCGAATGGCTCATTATCCGCAGCACGTCAAAGATCAACAGGCAGATCATCATGGAGATGATCAGTGTTCTAAGTAAAAATAACTTATCCATCATTCCATTTCCTCCAGGTTCTTTAAGCGAAAAACCTCTCTTGCGATCAATTTACAATTGTAAGCCAATTCCTCCAGCGTACAGCAGATGGTTTTGACCTTTACCGGTAGTTCATCGACGGTTTCCATCAGGTCAATATGTAAAAGGCAAGAATCTTTTAAATTTTGGTGACCTTTTAACTGCCCGAATAACTCATAGGCGGTACCGCGGTCGTCACCGAAGAAGTACTGTCCGTAGTCGACAAAGCCGCGCGGCGTCTTCAGGCTTAATAAAATATAGAATTGTGTTTTCATAGCAGTTATAAATGAAAGAGCCATTGCAAGAGGAGTACCAGTATTTTTTAACGCCGGCGCATATCAGATGCTGTCCTGTTAAAAGCAGCCATCCTGCCGCCTGTTTGGGCGTCAGCAAAGGCGGTTAACCGAATAACTTTAAATTTAAAGTCCCACTATAATTAAACTGACTTCTTGGTACATCCTGAAAAAGGCCGCCATGACGGCAGCCTTTCCGGATATATGATGGAATCGATTATTTTATCTCGATCTGCCTGCGTACACTTTTCGCTTCTTCACGTTTGGCAATATCGATGCGGAGGATACCATCGGTATAGCTCGCGTTGATCTGGCTATCATCCGCGCTTTCCGGCAGCGTAAAGGAACGCACGAAAGCGTTGTAGCTATATTCGCGCTTGCTGTAATTTTTCTGATTGTCTTCCTGACTGGCGGTTTGCTCAACAGCAATGTTCAGCACGTTACGTTCCAGGTTCAGTTTGAAATCTTCTTTCTTCAGACCCGGCGCAGCCAGTTCCACATGATAGTTGTTTTCCGTTTCGCTGATATTGACAGCAGGTACGCGGGTTACCATACGGTCATTGAAAAAAGTGTCATTAAAAATAGAATCGAAAACGTCACTAAAACCTGGTAATAGTGAACTGTTTCTTTTGTCGGGATTAAATTTAACCAATGTCATAATTTTTTCTTTTAATTGTTTTAAAGGATCAAACCATTATCTATTAAACTTAAAGAACGATTGTTCGACAGCAATACTACAAGCGAAATGCCAAAGCCGGAAATGGAATTAAACCTGAAATTTTTGCAGCGGGCATCTGAAAAATTTACAGATTCGCTGCCAGATTTTCATCGGCCTGGCCTCTTTTAAGGGCTTAAAACCTTTCTGTGTTTTTAAGGTTATTATTAGATTAAATCAAACAAAAGAGCCACTGAACAGACATTGCCGTTTTCTGGCCGCACCGAATAATAATGGCCAGACTCCAGCATCCACAAGAATTATCAACCCTGCAATCTATATTTGAAGGCATTGACGACGCGATATTTTGCCATGACCTTGATATGCGGATCACCCATTGGAATCCGGCAGCTGAACAGCTATTCGGCTATAGCCATGAGGAAATAATCGATGAATCTGTTTACCTGCTGATCCCTGAGGACAGGCAGCAGGAAAAAATGGACATCATGCGTGATATTATGGAGGGGAGACGGATCGGACATTTTAAAACGATTCGCAGAACCAGGGAAGGCGTTGAAATCCCCGTGTCTATAACCATTTCGCCTATCCGGGACCAGGAGGGACAAGTTACAGGATCGTCACAGATTGCCCGCAGTATCATCGAAGAAAATGCTGCCGAAGAAAAGCAGGCCAGGCTGGCTGCCATTGTCGCCAGTTCGGACGATGCCATTGTCGGTAAAAGCCTACAGGGCATCATCACCAGCTGGAATATCGGCGCAGAAAAAATGTTTGGCTATACGGAGCAGGAAGCTATTGGTCAACATATTTCATTACTAATACCGCCGGAGCGTCTGAATGAAGAAGATATAATTATCGGAAACATTCGTGCCGGAAAAAAGGTAGATCATTTCCAGACTATCCGCAGGACCAAAGGGGGACAACAGTTGCACATATCACTGTCGGTGTCTCCCATCCTCAACAAAGCCGGCGAAATCATCGGGGCTTCCAAAATAGCCCGGAACATTACAGCGCAGAAAGAAGCAGAGCGGTCCGTCGCTAAAAGCATGGAGCGTATGGAAATCCTTAATTCGATCAGTAAAAGCATTAACGAGGACCTTGATCTGCAACACATTTTGCAAAGAGTAACCGATGCTACGACCAGGCTTACCGGCGCGGATTTCGGCGCTTTCTTCTATAACCGGATAGACCAAGGCGGTGAATCCTATTGGCTTTATACCATTTCCGGGGCACCACGGGCTGCTTTTGAAAACTTTCCCATGCCCCGCAACACGGCTGTTTTCCATCCGACCTTTAGCGGCGAAGACGTTGTCCGGGTTGATGACATTACAAAAGATCCGCGTTATGGAAAAAATTCGCCATATTTTGGTATGCCCAAAGGCCATTTGCCGGTTGTCAGCTACCTGGCGGTTCCCGTTATTACTCATTCGGGCGTAGTTATCGGCGGGCTTTTTTTTGGCCACAAACAAGCTGGCGTTTTTAAAGAAGAGCATGAAGACCTGGTTGTTACCGTAGCCTCACAGGCTGCCGTTGCCATAGATAATTCCAGGCTCTTTGAGGAAGTAAAGGATTTGAGTAATAAAAAAGATGAATTTATCGCCTTGGCCTCCCATGAGCTTAAGACGCCACTGACTTCGATGAGCGGTTTTTTGCAGATATTAGAAAGAATGGTTCCGGATGGTAGTGCCAAAAGTTTTGCAGAAAAGGCACTGAAGCAATTGGCCAAACTCAACGAGTTAGTCAATGACCTGTTTGATATATCTAAAATCCAGGCCGGTAAACTACAGTTGAATTTTGAACCTTTTGATCTTTCGGATCTTTTGGACGAAATAACCGATACGTTTGAGCAGACCCATCCCCACTATAATTTGAAAATGGCGGCAGATGGAGAGCTTTTGGTCTCGGGCGATAAGATGCGGCTGGAACAGGTGCTCACCAATTTACTGGGTAATGCCGTGAAGTATGCGCCGGACGCCAGGGAGGTAAGCATGATTGCTATCAGGACCGGGAATGAGATTCGCATCTCTGTGAAGGACCAGGGCCCCGGTATTTTGCCTGAAAACCAGCAGCACATTTTTAGCCAGTTTTACCGTGTTAAAGAACAGGAGCGAAAGACCTCGGGGCTCGGCCTGGGGCTTTATATATCCAAGGACATTATTGACCGGCACGGCGGGAGAATCTGGGTAGAAAGCACCCCGGGCCATGGAGCGACATTTACATTTTCTCTACCAGCTTTTACAAACTAAAACAGCCTTATACACGTATATTAAGTATAACTGAAATTTTATGTCCACGAAAAAAGTGTTTGTTGTTGAAGACGATGAGGACATTAGGTTACTCATTGATTATATCCTAAAAGATGACCTATACCAGGTACAACTGTTTCCAGATGTTAACACGCTTAAAAAAGGCCTTTCCCTGGAATTACCGGCTTTAATTGTACTCGATATTATGCTGCCGGACGGCGACGGCGTCGAAATCTGCCGGCAACTGAAGGAGGATGCAGCAACCACCCATATTCCGGTTCTGCTGATGTCAGCACACCGGAGCAAGCGGGAAATGCAGGAAAATGCCCATAGCGACGGATTTATCAGCAAGCCTTTTGACATCAATCTTTTCAAGGCGAAAGTTGATGAATATATGATGGCTTCGTGATCCGGGAACATGGATGCAAATGCTGAAATATAATATAAATTGTTGTGTCGAGGATTCTTGCTTACTGCATCGGCTTTTGATCAATTCGCCCCATAGCTTATAGTGGGGATAGTCGCCTTTGGCAGCGCCAGCAAAAACGTTGATCCTTTACCCTCAATGCTTTCTACCTGTATCCGGCCGTTATGGTCATCCATCACCTGCCGGCACAAGTACAGGCCAATACCAAAACCTGATGTGTTGGTGGTGAATTTATTACGGACGCGGTAAAATTTTTCAAAAAGACGCTCCTGGTCCGCAGGCGAAATTCCATAACCTTCATCCCGTACAGATATCTTTACCTCGTCGCCTTCCTTATAGCATCTGATTTCAATGCTGCTGCCTTGGGTAGAAAATTTGGTTGCATTACTGAGTATGTTGAGCAGGACAGAGCCAATCTTTTCTCTGTCGGCATATACCAGGATATCTTCGCAAAGGGAAATGTCTATCGAATGTGTGCCGTTGGCGGTGAAGACTACCTGGTCTACCATCTCTTTTACCAGTTCACTGATGTAAAAATGATTGCGATTCATATCCATCTTACCGGATTGGAAACGTGCAACATCAAGGAAACTATTGATCAATACGTTCATTTTTTTGATCTGCCTGTATGCTTTATCTATTCCTCCGGGTATGAGCGCTTCAGTATCACTTTCAAGTTTGAGCTTGAGCAGTTGAATCATTGCACTAAGGGTCGTCAGCGGTGTTTTCAGCTCATGGCTGACGATACTGATAAAGTCATCCTTGCGTAGTTCTTCCAGTTTTCTATCTGTAATGTCGAGCACAGAGCCGATAAACCGTACAGCAACATCTTCGGTGTTGAAAAATACTTTTCCAATGGCCCTTATCCAGCGCAATTTGCCATCCGCTGCACCGATAGTGCGATACTCGATATCGTAATCCCCTTTGCTAACCGATTTGTTATAAAGATTTTCAATCACCTTGCTGACCCTGTCCCTGTCTTCTGGATGCAGTCCGGTTAGAAAGTCGTGACTATAGGATACGCTATCCTGGTGGGTAATCCCAAACAGCATGCGGCAGCGCTCATCCCATTCCATCGTACCATTAACAAGATCCAGGTCGAAGGTCCCCAGTTGCGCTGCTGTCTTGGACAGCCTGGATTGCTCAAGTGCCATTTCAAGTTTTCTGTTAGTGTCTTTGAGCTCTTGCATAGCATTACGCTCACCAGTGACGTCCTGAAGTGTACCACTGAACCGTTTTACCTCCTGCTGTTCGTTAAACAGCGCCTGACCTTTTGCTTTAACCAGCCGTGGTTCCTGCAGTTCGGGATTAAGAATAGTGTATTCGATGTCATATCGTCCACCTGACTCAAAGGCCATCGCGCCACTAATAGCATCGGTTACCCTTTGCCTGTCCGTTTCTGCTATCACCTCTGTTGCGCGCGATAGGGGTAACTCCGAATTTGCAGGTAGCCCAAACCAGGATTTCAGTCGTTCATTACAGGTAAAATGGTTGGTGGCAGGATTAAGGTCCCAGGTACCCAATTCGGCAGCCGCTATTGCAAATTCCAGCTCCGATTTAGCCTGTAACAGTTCATTAAAGGCATTTACTTTCTTGGTTGTTTCTGTGCAGATCACCAGGACCCCGCCGGTTTTGCCGCATGCGTCCAGCACCCGGCTGTAGCTAAATGTCCAGTAAGCATCTTCCAACCGGCCATTTCGATAAATAGGTATAAGCTGATCTTCATTCCAGGTACTTCCGTCTCCTATGAGTATCTGGTCGATCAATGGCTTGATCGTAGGCCATGTTTCTTTCCAGCAATCGGCACCGCGTTGGCCTAATGCTCTCGGATGTTTACTACTATTTCCCAGGCTGGGCCTGTAGGCGTCGTTATAGAACTGAATCAATTGCGGTCCCCACCATAAGAACATTGGGAACCTGGAGTTCAGCATAATGCTGATGGTGTTCAGCAGGTTTAGTGACCAGGTATTGGGATGTCCCAGGTCACCGGATGCCCAATCGTAAGAACGGATCAAAGCGCCCATTTCGCCGCCGCCTTCAAAGTATAATTCGTACTTGTTTTCCATATTGAACCGAGTGAAAGCATTTACCGTACTGTAAAAAAGCGAAATTCGTACCCCGGACTGCCAGGGGCAATGAGTTAACGAACTATTGCAACATTTGTTTAAACAATTAAAAACTGATCTTTAAGGTGAACCATCGGGAACTGAGACGTTCCTGTACCAGGTACGAAGGAATCGGCGGCTGATCTGAACGTCAATACGTCTGGCTGCTACAGAAGCCGCTTACCTTGCTGTGATAGCTTTCTATAACCAGAGATCCAAATTACGGGTAACCAAGAAAGTAATTGGCAATTACTGATAATAGTTCTTAACTTTAATTATTTCCATTCGAAACTACATCTAATTTGCCTTCTTGATGCATGAAACCATAGTTATTCAGGAAACGGACGCAGACGTGATGCGTGCCTTAACAGTTGCACTGGAACTGGAAAATTTTATTATTTGTCCCATTGAAAATTGCAAAAGTGACTATATTGATTTAATCGATCAGGCACGGCCGCATCTCGTAATGCTGGACTACAGACTTTCCGGAGATAACTGCATTGATATGTGCCGGGCGATAAAATCCAGATTCCCTTACCTTCCGGTGATTGCGATGAGTTGCAACAGCAATATTCATGAGCACTTCGATAAAGCCGGGTTCGACGCCTATATCAGGAAGCCTTTTGACCTGGACCTTTTATATCTTATAGTTCACAAATATAAACAAGTCAGAAAAAGAATAAAGCGACGTAAGGCACACCTAAAGTGGGATGGTAAACCAGAAGGTACTTCCGGAACCTACTTTGCTATCCACCCCGATTGCTCCCCCATGTTTCTTAATGATCTCAGAACTGATAAATAGTCCAAGCCCAAGCCCGGTATATTGAGTATCCAATTTACCCGCCTGATAATGGCGATTAAACAGAAGAGAAAGCTTAGCTTCCGGTATCCCCGGCCCATAGTCTGTAACCGATACTTTTGCTTCCGCCCCGGTCTTTTCGATGTTGATATTAACTTTCCTGGCGTTTGGAGCATATTTAATGGCATTGCTCAGGAAATTAATAATGACCCTTTCAATGCGTTCGGCATCAGCAGTAACCATCAGGTCTGAAGGGCCGCTAATGTCTACATCATGGGAACCTTCGAGGCGCAAATGTCCACTTGATTCTTCGATAACCTTGTACAGATTAAATGTCGTCTTTTTCAAGTTAAGCTGATCCTGGTATGTCTTACTGGCATTTAACAGATCATTAACCAGGACAACAATTTTATCCACACTTCGATTGGACTGGACTACTAATGCTTTTAGCCTATCTGGTAAGTCCTCCTGCATCCTGGCGAGAAGTTGAAGGGAGGTTTTCAAGCTGGTAATCGGCGTCTTGAGCTCATGACTGGCGATACTTATAAAATCGTCTTTGTGCCGCTCGGCCAGTTTATCCCTTGTGATATCTGCTATTGTTCCCAATACTTTGTCGGCATTACCGGAAGGATCATCTTCTATTTTGCCCTGAAAATTCACCCATTTAAGCGATCCATCCTTTGTTATAAGCCGTAATTGAAGATCCATCGATTTATGGTCGGGCAGTGATCGGATTGCCGACAAAAACTTAGGGCGGTCTTCTTCCAATATCAGTGGCAGATAACTTTCAATTGTCCATTGTGGCTGCAAACTGTCATAGCCAAATAGTTCATCATGCCCTTCGGAACGGTGAACCGCATTGTTTTTTAATGACATTTGCCAAACTGCCATTTTTGAATACTTCAAAGCCATGTTCAACCGTTTTTGACTTTCTTCGAAATCTTTCAGCGCGGTAATGTCATCGAGAACGGTGAATCCATAGGTTTCGCCCTGATCCTCAAAAAGGATAGTTGTAACGTTTACCCATACAAGGGATTTGTCTTTTTTATAAAGACAGGCCTGGAGTTTAAAAAAAGGAACCTCATTTGACCATAATTCCATTTGTAACTCATGCCAATGCTTGCGATAGTCTTCACAGGCATGTTCCAGGATCTTGGTTCCTTCAATTTCACTTGCGCTGTATCCCATTAATTCTGCCAGTGCGTCATTGACCTTTAAAATGGTCAGATCTCGCCCAATTATCTTGCTGGCTGCACTGGTACGTTTAAATATGGTATTAAATTTATCGTCGCATTCCCGAAATCTTTTCTCGAAATCCTGGGGATCAGTTTTCTGTTGCATAGACAAACGATTTATCAACTTGTAATAAACACGTTTAGGACCTAAAGTGTTTGATACCATCCGAAGCAACCTTTCTTATTTTTTTACCTCCTGGTAAGAAGCTCATAACTTGATAAGAAGATTAATTTGTGGATTAAACCATGAACGGTTAGGATTTCATCTTCGATCCAGCTGACCCAGACATTTCGCTCTACATAAATCTTTTCAATTTTATGAAGGGTTTCGGTAAGCCCTGATTTACTTGCACCTAGCATTACCCCTTTCCGGCAGACCAGTGCACGTTTGAGATCATCACCCCCAAATTTGCCCGCTCAAACTACAACGCCTTATTAAACCTTTCTTATAAAGATACTGGGCATTGGCGATCCATGATTCAGTGAACTTCGGTCCATACAAGTCTCAAGGCCACCGTTGGAGAACAAGCACAAGGCCCGCTTTGTATAGCTTTTACATTTTACCCGGTGGCGGGCTATATTCGCGGCCGTGGTGAATATGGGAATTAAAGCAGAGGCCGGACACTTTGCTTTGCATCCTCGCCATTCGGATTCTCTTTTAATGCCAGCCAAAATCAAGATTTCAACACAGATCGCAGTAACAAACCCTATAACCCGTAGTTGTAAATTACTCCTTATGCTTTAGTATATTCAGGTTAAGTCCCCGAAATTTGGAATGTGAATAATGAGATTTGAGGGAAAAATATTTTGAAAAATAACAGGGCGCAAGGGCATTCGGTTTTTCGGGCAATTTTTCTCTGAAATCATGGTAAAAAGTATAACCATTTTGGGGGGATTGACCGTAAATCTTAATTAAAGTACACGGTTATTCTGAAACATTTTTCCAGCTTAGCACATTATATTTTGTTCTTTTTTCATTTTCAGAACCGCCATAGATCAGTGTTTTATTTACTTCGGCCGGAGCTGCAATTTCTTCAAAACGATCCATTTCTTTGAATAAACCGGTGGTAATGGTTTGAGTTGCCTTGATCTCAAAAATGGAAAAGCCTTGCCCTTTTGTCATCAGCAGATCAACCTCATGCGCATTACTATCCTGCCAGAAATAATAATCCTGATGCAGATATAAGTGATGGTTCTTTTTTTGATATTCAGCCAGTATCATATTCTCAAATATGTGCCCTTTCAATCTGTTCTCTTCCAATTCCTCAGCAGTTCTTATTCCTAACAAATGATTTAACAAGCCGGTATCGTAAAAATACAACTTGGGGCTTTTGACCAGGCGCTTATTGAAGTTTTGATGATAAGGCTGCAAAAGGAATATAATATAACTGCTTTCGAGTATAGATAACCAAGCTTTAGCGGTTGTATGTGAAATATCGCACTCATTAGCTAAGGCGCTGAAATTTAATAATTGCCCCGCACGCCCTGCGCACAAACCTAAGAATGTCCGAAAAAGTTTCAAGTCCCTGATATTCATTAATTCTGTTACATCTTTTTCTATATAGGTTTGAATGTAATTTGCATAAAAAATAACAGGGTCAATATCCCTGTCGAAAATAGCCGGATAGAAACCCTTAACGCAGGTTCGGGTATAGGAATCTGCTAGTAAGCCACCAGGCTTTAATTCAGTAAAATCCAAAGGGAGTAATTTGAATAAGGCTACTCTGCCTGCAAGGGTTTGGGTAATGCTGTTTAATAAATGGAAGTTTTGTGAGCCAGATAGGATATATTGTCCCATTATTTTTGATTCATCAACCCTGCTCTGTATATAAGAGAACAAAGCTGGCGCTCGTTGGACCTCATCCAGAATAACTTTCTGATCATATTGATTCAAAAAAGCAACAGGATCTTCTAAAGCAAATGAACGTGTATTTGGATTTTCCAATGTTACATAACGGTAATCACTAAAAAGCTCTTTTAACAAAGTTGTCTTACCTGATTGGCGGGGACCAGTAACAACTAAAACAGGAAATTTTGTTTGTTGGGCCTTAATAATAGGTGCTATCTGTCTTGGTATAAATTTGCTCATCTCTTATAAAATAACAGACAAATTTACAATTTACATGGCGAAAACTTTCAATTTACATAACTTTAATTTGCAATATACATGAAAAAAAGGACTTCTGTAGATAATCTACGTGATAAAAGAGCAATATACTGCACTTTTTGCTGGGCTTCTTTGCGAAGTATAAGCTTTACATTAAAAAGTGTAATTTAATGCACTTTTTAATGTAATTACAAGAAATAGGAAAGCTTTTGAACAACCGAGCCTTATTCAACGCTTAAGCAACAAAAGCGCTTAGCCGGATCAAATGTCAAGGGCGGGCCAACCGCTGGAAGCGGACACAACGGCCCGCTTGTGTACCCTTGACTTTTGATTCCGGCGTGGGCTATCTTCGCGACTGCGGTGAATAAGGATTTTATTTTTTCTCACCAGGAGGAAAATCCACAATGTATAATTGTGGCTTGTCAATTAAACAACCGTTGCTTTTTATTCCAAATTTCCAGGTATAGTGCCTTTTTTTCGGGGCTCAGGAATGATGCTTCAATCATCTTACCAACCTCCTTATTACCGGAGGAAAATTTGTTATAGGTATTCCGAACGGCGGTTTCAGGTATATTCATACTTCTTGCCAACACATCAAAATCAGATAATCCAATTCTCTTCTTTTTGCCGTTTATTGTCAGGGCCAATTCTTCATCGTCCTGTGGATTAACAAGATTTACATTTAAAAGGTCATAGGCAGGGCTTAGGCTTACTCCTTCGTCCCCGTACAGCACAGAAAAGTTCTTCAGGTGCATATCATTGTTGCCTGTCAAAAAAGAAAATAACACCAGTTCAAAATAAGTCAGCGCATCAAAACCAGTTTGAGTACAGTATTTCAGGATAAGCTTCCCGATCTTTTCGTAAGAGCCCTTGTATTTATTTTCCGTTAAAAATTCAGAAAGCTGGCAGAAATCTTCCATGTGAACTTTATGGCCTTTTACCCGGTCAAATCGCTTGCCCAGATAAACCAAACTGCCGTCTGACGCCTCCATTAAAGTATGATCACAAGTTGGCATTTTAAACAGGCTTGCCAAATGCATAGTCAGATCTTCTGATTGCGGCATTTCCGGAAAACCAGGATGCTGCGGTTTAAGTATGTATTCTCCCCAAAGTCCTACTATAGTCAGACGGTTGTGCTCCTTCGTCTTTTTCAGGGTAACAGAAAGCTTGGGCTGAACTCCGGTCACAGCGATCCTTTCGTTGATGGTCTGTTCGCCCAACGTTTTCAAAAGTTTATTATTCAATTCCAGCTCAGGTACTTTAGCCGTACCGAAAAATCGCTTTGAACATTTTTCATGATAAGACGATATACCTGCATCCTGATAACAAAACCAACAATTTGCCATAGCTTAATCTATTTCGGGAATAACCGTTACAGCTCCGATTGCATCCCTGCATGTTAATAGTAATAATTCAAACCGGTCATTGCTTTTGACCTTCCAGTGTGTTGTTGCCAGATCCAGCAACCAACCTTCAGGTATCAAGCCATCGAAAAAAGCAAACAATACTTTACTTTCATATTTCTGGGTTGACAATGGCAGCGTTAAGCTTACCGGCTTTGCGTTCTTATTCTCTAAGTAATTCGCCTGGTAAGTAAATTCGTAACCATCATCAGTTTCCGCTAGTACACCAGCCAGCGTGTCCTGAAAATACACCAAACCTTTCCTACTCATCATTTTTTACTTTTAATACCACTCCGAGTTCTGCGCCAAATAACATCAACACCTGATTCACTTTATCCATCCGCAATGTTGGTTTTCCCTGTTCCATCTCACGAACGACCCTAAGTCCGACTCCCGCTTTAGATGCCAAGTCTTCCTGTGTGAGATTTAGTGATTTCCTTTTTTTCTTCAAATACTCTGACAACATATTTATACCCTTTCGGGTACAAATATAAATAAAGTTCATTAACTATACCCTATCGGGATTGTATCTTCTATTAACATCCTAATTATACCCTATCGGGACTATATAGTAAAATTATGCTTGTTTTATACCCTATCGGGATTAGCGGTCAGTTTAAAAAAAATCCAATACTGGTACTGAGAGTACCAGTATTGGACACTCTTTTACCATTCAGATTTTCAAATAACGGGGCCTGATGAATCAGCATCGCTACACACTTTTCCGTGACAAATCCTATAAGTTAAAGTTTTAAATTATTCGATAAACGTTTAGCATATCCCGAACGGATCGTTGAAATTTATGGTGTAAACGGAAAGTGTTTTTGTATTAATGTGTCCTGAATACTATGGGTATTAGGAGAGCGATTTTTCAGCAGGGTTTCTGTCAACACACAATATTCAGATAGCCAATAATGGGATGATAAAAAGTGCAAAATATTCGGCGAATAAGAAAAGTAATAAGTCAACCCAATTGTTAATTGATCAATTAACAATCGGTAATGTCGATTTTATCCTTTGTTAAATACGTTCTGAACCTTTGTTTAGTGACAAAAGAACATCCATACTATAACTTTAACCAGATGGGATAAAACTCACGTTTTAGCTAAAAATTGCGAAAAAAGGGTAGGTAAAGCAACTTCATTTGTGATGTATATTAATCCATTTATTAAGGTAGAACGCCCTTTTTTGTAATGTAGATCAACTCATTTTGTAATGTAATCGATTGATAAAAGATTTTGAGGAGCATAACTTTAATCTGATAAAATACGGTGTTAACGCTTTAGCTAAAAATTGCAAAGAAAAGGGTAGATAAGATAAGTGCACGATCATCTGAAATAAGGAAACAGATAAATAGGAGAAAATTAAAAGGATACTTCGCCGGAAGATTCTACCGATACATATCAGAATAAATGGTTCGCTTCTGATGAAACTGCTGTCATAGAGAGAAGAAATTTTTTACAGGGGTAAAGGGTAGTAACTATTTTTTACTTTTTTTCATCGCGAAGAACCCCAAAAGAGCCGATTTATGCAATAATTGTTGGCGTTGAAGTGATAATCAGGCAAATTATAGGGTGTTTGCTCCCTTTTTCGCCCCAAAAGTCACCACCCTTTTACCACTGTTTTCGCATAAAAAAAATGCATTTATTCAACCCGAAAAAAAATATTTACGCATGTCACACTTTTGAATATAAATAACGCCGAGATTAAGCAGCTTAATTAAATAAGCTATTGGAATATTAAATTATTTATGGTTAAACACACCTAAGGCAGACTCCTGATACAGATAGGAGGCAGCCAGATTTTTAGCAAGCCTATGAAAAACCCTATCATCTTATATTTTTCTTCTCCGGTTATTTCCCGGAGCCCCATTCGTCAAAAACCGCCAGGGTACAGTCGTTACCCGGTAAACTATACCGAGGCCGAGTTGATCCGACTGGAAGGGGGTACATTACTTCGCCAGTATCATAGCCATTACCTGTTTTATATTGAATTGTATGAATTTAAACTGGACAAGGAGTTATCCCTGAGTTACCAGGTGGAGGAATCAGCCCTGTTTCTTTTTTTCATGCTGGAGGGGTACATTCGTTTTTCCACTCCCGATGGTACGCTCATTACCGAAGCAGACAAGGGCACATGCTATGCCACATTCAACAAGCCAGGCGAGTATATTGGCCAGCTACAGCCGGGCATTCACCGTATCTTTTACATCGCTCCAAGAATGGAGTGGCTGAAAAAAGATATCGGCCAATATCCCCAACTAAAGGCATTTGTTTTTGACCTCGATAATGGCAATTCTTTATATGGACATATGCCCCGATGCCCGATAGCAGGACCGATCTACCGGACATTGCTCCAGTTATACGAGCTGAATGATCATAAGGCAGCTGATATTGAAGCAAAGCTGCTCCGGTTCTTCAAACAGTTACTGGCCCAATACGACGAGATGGTTTCGATCAAATTGGAACAACCGGCCTACCGCATTAAAAACTTTCTGGAAAAAAACTATACAGACTCCGAACTCAGCAACCAAACACTGATCCGGACTTTTCATATCACGGAGAAAACACTGATCGAAAACTTCAAAGAAGAATTTGGCACCACACCACATGCATTCCTGATCAATCTGCGTTTACAGAAGGCAAAACAATTGTTTGCAGCGGGCCAGCTATCCACCAATGAAGTATATATGTTAGTGGGATATAAGGATGTGCAAAGTTTTCGCATACAGTTCAAGAAATTTTTCGGATACCCGCCATCTGATAGTCTTTAAGGCTTGTTTTATGCCCATTCTCTCCTTTTCTCAAAAACAGGCATAAAAAAACTTACCCTTTTTAGTGGTTTCCCATCCTTATTATCTCTGTTTTTTTATGCTTTAAGGGAAAACAGATACCGAGATTTACTAAACGCAACGATCAATACCGTTGCAAAGATACGTAAGGAGAGTACCGGGAGCCGAGCCGCCATTTCCTGGCGGTAAAGTATCAGCAACATGATAGCAGCCCCTAAAGTAAAAACTATCAGAGGGATATCCGGCCGGTACTGTTAAGATGGCACCGGATGCTGATGCATGGAACGCGGGTACAGCGATAAAGCGCACAAACCCAGGACAGGTGACGCCAAGGCTGCGCCGCTGGTGTTAAGTTGATTAACAAGAAAAAATGTAGAGGATGAAAACGTTTGATGCAGCAACAATCAGGGACATGGCAGAGGATTATAACTCAAAGGTCATGTTGGCCGCTATGGCAGCGCTTTGCATCCGTTTTATCCAGAGGTACATGGCAGCATATCTGTGGTTTTATACCATCAACATCCGGCCTCTTTTTAATCAAGCTTACGTCCGAAAGAGAATTACCCACACCAGTGTTCACGACCGTAAAGAAGCCCTATTCACGAAAAACCCGAATAGCCGTGCCGGGCTATTCGGGATCAGGTAACCATTACATCAAGGGTGTAAAAAATTACGGTGAGGTCTGCCTAAAAGGCAAAACGCAATATAAAAATATAAACTTTCGACATTTTTTAAGGTAATCTTTTTTAGCAAAAAAAGACCATGCTATGAACGTTAGATTGTTCAAAAATAAATTAAAGGCTATAGTAGCCTTATTTACAGTTTTATTGATAGCCGGTGCAGCATTTGCATTCACAGATGCAATAAAACATCCCATATTAAAAGTGATAAATAAGAAGCCAACTACTAATTATAGGTGGTTTCAAATTAGCGGGAACCGTACGCCCGCACAATCGGTGGCCTCCGCAAATGCCGCCTATATCAGCACAGGAACCACCGCTCCAACTGGTACAGGTTGTAGTGGATCAACATATCAATGTGTTTCTGGCTTTGATTCAACCCAAGTAAATGCTTCTAACCATTTGATTGGGTCGCAAACACCGCAAGTTGTTGCCTATACAAAAAATTAATCTGCAGGCGCAACTGGAAAGGAGGCTTCTAACACAGAAGCTTCCTTTTTTCAATTATATTAATAACCGATGTTCTGCGTCAAATTTGGATCGGCATTTATTTCCGTTTGCGGTATAGGATATAATGCAGCACTCGGCTTCCAGTTAGCCTTTTCCGATGATAAGATCTTATTAGCCCGATTGGTTCTTTTTAGATCAAACCACCGGTTTCCCCCTTCACAGAATAGTTCCGCCTGTCTTTCATTTTCTATAGCCAATAAGATGGTCGTTTTATCTGAAGCGGTTGTGTTGGGCAATCCAGCCCTATTCCTGATCATGTTCAGATCAGTGATGGCCCCAATAAGATTATCCAGGTTTGCTTCGGCTTCAGCCCGGATTAAATATTGTTCAGCAAAACGTAAAATCACATAACTTTCAGTACGTGGTGATGTAGCTGACGTTCTCTTATATTTATACGGATAGGGATAGGACTGCCCTGACACGATATTAATATTAACCCACTTGCTTTTTCTTAAGTCATTAGTTTCAAAAGAGCTGAACAATTTGTTTGTCAGGATGTATTTGGGTGTGGTTGTCGTAGAAGACGGCACAAAAAAATACGCTTCCCATGTTTCCCTGCCGGGAAACACCGGAATAAACCTCCAGATCGTTTCTTTACTTGTTGCCAAAAAGACACTGTTAAGGTCTGCCATCAATTGAAACTGGCCAGAGTTAATAATCTTGTCTGATTCAATTTTGGCCAGCGCATATTCTCCCCGATATAAATAGACCTTAGCCAGCAACGCAGTTGCGGCATAGTAATTTGCTCTTTCACTTATCGTTGAACTACTTAGCAAATTTGCTTGAGCAAACTTTAGATCAGCTATGATCTGAGAATAGACAAGGTCTGCTGAAGATCTGCTTAATAACCTGTTTATATTGTAATCTGTCGTTATTGCAAGCGGAACAGGCCCGTACAAGTTGACTAGGTTGAAATATAAGAAAGCACGGATACATTTAGCCTCTGCACACAGAATATTCTTTTGAGACGATGACATGGCAGTTCCTGCCTCTATGCCTTCTATGCATGCATTTGTACCATATATAAAATTGTAAGCTAATGTCCACAATGCCGTATTGGTGTCATTAGTATTTGAGATGTTATTGGCGTAAAACTGACTGTTGATATCTGTAGTTGACTGATAGATTTCATCAGAAGACAAAGCCGGATAAGTAGTTACGCCGCCGGAACTAAAACTTAATCCAAAAGCTTGCATCATATTAATATATATACCTAAAACAGCCGCATTTACATCTGTGCTGTCTGCAAATACCTTATCAGAGATTATTTGATTTTTTGGGGCATCTATTTGAACGAACTTTTTACAGGATGAGCTAATGGCTAATACAGGGCAAAGACATAGTAGTATGATATACAATTTTTTCATAATCGTTTTTTAAAGGGTTAATTGCAGTCCGCATGAAATCGTTTTTAAGGGCGGAACGCCGTAAAGGGTCTGTGTCTCCGGGTCATTTCCGAGGTACCGGGTGATCGTAAACAAATTTTGAGCGCTTGCGTAAATACGGAGATTTTGAATGTTAAACTTTTTGGTCAACTTAACCGGAAGATTATAGGATAGCGAAACAGTTTTAATTCTGATATAGGATGCATCGCTATAAACACCGCTTGACTGAAAGAAATTACTGCCCGCATCATATTCGGCACCATACTGAACGGAATACTTTTGGATGTTCGTTTGGTCTCCAGGCGCTTTCCACCGGTTAAGCAGAGCAACCGGCAGGTTCTGCTCCATTCCGGGGAGCGAATAATATACTTGCTGTAGATAATTGACGCCAAGTTGTTTTTTAAACTCCACGAAGACATCCAGCTGAACACCATTATAAGTAAATGTGTTTTGAAACCCACCATAGAATTTCGGATCAAGATTGCCTATGTTATAATAATCATTGAACTTACCGGAAGATGGTGGAAGCGGGCTATCGGTTATTTGACCATTGGTATCATAAAACTGAAACACACCGGTTGTTGCATTTACTCCGGCAGATTTGAATCCATACACGGTGTTTATAGACTGGCCTGCCGTATAGGTGGTTGAATAGCTGGATTTTTCAAGGTTGGGAAAGGACAAAACTTTATTCTTTGGTAAAGTCATGTTAAATGATGAAGTCCAGGAAAACCGTTTACTTTTAATAACGGATACCTGTAAGGTCAATTCCAGCCCTGTGTTTTGAACAACTGCATCCCAGTTCTCGACAACGCTATTAAACCCTGTTAACGCGGGTAGCTGGTAGGTAATTAACTGATTACCGGATCTGTCGCGGTACCATGTAGAATTAAAGAGTATCCGGTCTTGCAAAAAACCTAATTCAAGCCCAAATTCCAGCTTTTTTGTCGTAGCCCAGCTAAAAGTCGGATTATAGAGATTTTGTGGTAAATACCCCAGGCCTCCTTGATAAGTGTAATTAGTTGGTGCCCATCTGGAGAGATATTGATAATCGGCTACAGCATCACTGCCGGTTATACCATAACTCCCCCTTAATTTTCCATAGCTTAGAAATGCAAGATTACTATTTACAAACGATTCCTCATTAAATAACCATCCGGCACCAACCGATCCGAAATCTCCAAATTGCTTATTTGGCCCAAAGCGGCTTGATCCGTCCCTGCGGGCATTGATATTAAGGATATATTTATTGTCCCAGCGGTAGTTTATCCTGCCAAATATGGCTGCATATCTGTATTCACTATAGCTGTCGGAAGCATTCTGGGTAGGCGCGCCGGATATGGATTCGATGAGGTTATCGTTAATATAGCCTGATCCATCCACTTCAGTTTTTGAATTGCTGTTTCTTTGATAGGTGCCTCCAATCAGGATGCTATATGCTCCTTTACCTAAAGTGTTCCTGTATTCCAATTGTGGTTCGGCGATCCATGTAGTATAGTTATTATTTCCAAACCTGGCTGATGCGGTAGGATTGCCAGCCGGATTTTGTGCGGATTTGGGATTACCATAATATTCCTGGCTATAAAAGGTATTATAGCCCAAACTTGAACGAAAGGTCAGGCCATCGAGTAGTTTATATCCAATTTGTAAATTACTGTTCAACGATTTATTTTGGATGTAATACCTACTCTTTAGGTATGAGAATGGATTTATATTGGGTGTGTAGCTACTTAGTGAAATCCCTTTGTAATCCCAAACGAGATTTCCATTACCATCCAACAGGGATGGATAATTGGGTTCCATGCTGTAAGCCGTCAATAAATTAGGTGCCCCTGCTGAATTATTTTTATCGTATGAATAATTTGAAGAAAAATCAAGTGTAAGCTTTTGATTCAAAGAAGTATGATGCAGGTTCATTAGAAAACTTGCCCTGCTGTCTGCAAAGTCACCGGGGAATATATAGGTGTCACGGTTATAACCGCCGCTAATACGGAATTGAGTATTCGTACTCCCGCCCGAAACAGAACCGTTAACATTGGTATTGTGTGCTGTATTACCTAAAAATACTTTTTTCCAATCAGTATATCTGGTCGTATCAAATGCTAAAAGATCAGGGGCGAAACCATCATCGTACAAGGTAAGATTTGGAGTTAAACCACCATTTGCTAACGCCTCCTTCCGCATGCCCAAATACTGCTGCGTATTCATCATCGGCATGGTATGGCCCACTACACTAATACCATTGGATGCATTCAGATTGAAATCGGTCTTCCCGGCTTTCCCTTTCTTCGTTGTGATCAGTATAACCCCGTTTCCTCCTCTTGAACCATAAATTGCCGTTGCATCTGCATCACGCAAGACTTCTATACTTTCAATATCAGATGGATTAATACTGTTAAAGGGACTTAAGCCCCCGTATGCATTATTATAAACACCTGCAATGCCAGGGGATGCCAAAGAGGGAAATTGATTAACGCTGCCATTTTGCGGGGCATAAGGGACGCCGTCAATAATGAATAACGGGTTATCTCTTGGGGTAACTATCGTTTGTAAATTGGATTTTATCGTGTTTTGGCCTCGGATTTGAACATTAAATGCCGCTCCAGGGATGCCGCTGGTTGCGCTTACCACCAAGCCTGGCACCCTGCCTTGCAGGGCAGCTAAAGGATTAGAAACGGCTTGCTTACTGATATCATCTGCGGTGACTTTGGTAACAGATCCTACATTATAACGCTGCGTGTTGGTACCATAGGCGATGATCTGAACTTCATCCAGTTTATTGACTTTCGTTAATAGCGTAACATTTATATTTTTTTGACCGGCCAAAGTAACTTCAAGGGGTTCTACAGTTGCTGCTGTAAACCGTAATATGGCTGTAACATCATTTACGCTGATCGTAAATTCACCCTTTTCATTGGTGATGACAAATTGATTTATTCCCTTTAAAGTAACCGTTACTCCGGGAAGTGGCTCATTACTTATATTCCTTACTGTGCCCGTTATGGTTTGTGCGAAATTGATAACAGGAGATAATAATATGATGAGCAGGTATAAGTATTTCATTTATAATACGATTATATGGTTAATGATTAGGAGATATTGATCTGCTGGGGGCTAATGACTTATGCCGGCTACCGGAGTTGCAGAAAAGACCAGAAAACTCAATTCCCGTTTTTCCTTGTTTAATATAAACCCCTGTTCTTTAAAACTCCTTTTTAACAAATCCTCGTTGGTAAGGTCTGCCGGAAGATTTACGTTTAATTTACCCCCAAAACCAGTTTCATCAATGAGCGGTATTTTCAGTACATCGTTCATTTGATCTATCAGTGCTGTTAGCGGATAGTTCCTGAAGTATTTAGGTTTATTATCCTTTTCATCGATATTGGTTTCGGGTTCGAAACTATCAGGTGCTTCATGCTTCAAACTGCCGACTTTTTTTAAGACAAAACAGGGGGCTTGCCGGTTCTCTATATGAACGGTAAGGTCAAAATACCTCCGTAAATCATCCTGCATAAGTTTAAGTGCACTATCAATGAGCTGCGGTGGAAAAGTAAGTTCATAGTTATATAAATGTTTACTGTTCCATGAATAGGAGTTACTGTCTGCCGAAAAATCAGTCGGATTTGATACGTCGAAAATAATTTGATTCCTTTTGAAGTTTCTGTATTCGCGATACGCCTGCTGGTAAAGATTTAGTATAGATGTATTTGTCTGGTAAATCCGCGCGGCGATCTTATCATTATGAGAGATCACACCCAATGAACTTCTTAACCCTCTTACATAGCCTGTCAATACAGAGCGGAAAATATAACCGGGAGGGGTTCCCCCATTACCTTCAATAAAGAGGGGCTTTAAAAAGTTGTAATCAATGTCATTCTTGGCATATAAATTAATTTTTCCATTTGTTAGAATAGCTTGAATATTCTCCTGGTTAACATCTTCGGCCGACGTAATCGCTGCCACTTTATTATTCATTATCCAGACGCTATGCGGTATCGATTTATGTGGGAATAATACTTTAAGTGTTGTATCGTAAATGACAGAGGGTAATTGATAAAGGCCCTTTCGTTTGGTAAAGAAAGCTTCTACTTTTAATTTATCATCCCTGGTATCTTTAGTGTTTACTAAAAGGACTTGTATTTGTCCTTTAAATTCTTTTTGCAGGTCATAAAGCTCAGGAAATGTACTGATACATGAACTGCACCATGTAGCCCAAAAGTCAAGTATGAGTAGTTTGCCCTTGAAGTCAGCTATTTTGGCGGCGGCGGGTTTGCTGGCTGCGCTTTTGTAATTGACGATGTTGTTGATGGTAATGTTGGGCACGCTGTCGCCGATTTTGAGAGTGGTGATCGTGGGTTTTTCCTGGGCGTTTACGGCTAATTTTGAGCAAAGCGTGGCCAGTACGATGTATATCGCTATTTTTTTCATGAATTTTTTTAACTGGTTTGGTTAAAACGGACTTCTGATTAAGACTACGAAAAGGAAAACGGCAACCTGAAATGGACTATTAACTATTAAGCTGATCTTAGGTTGCCGTTTGTCCTGACAACTTAATCCGGAGATTTGATGATATTTTTAAAGCGGTTTTTGAGAAGTTGAGATAGAGTTTCTTGAAGAAATGAAAAATGCGCGATATGAGCGTTGCTATAAATAGCAAGTCCTACATAACCGAAATTTGACAGTTTTAAACTCATTATTGATGGATGATGAGTCTCGATGTTTGAATAAGAATAGGCAGGGCCTAACAAACCACCGCTTCTTAGGTGACAGCCAAGAAAATGGATTTACAGTAAGGCCCATACCTATTCTTACGTGCAAATATATGCACTAAGTTGATATGGGCATTATTCTTACTGTCTCGCATTCTTGGCTGTCAATCTTTGAGCGACGAGACTCTTCAGTTAATGCCTCAAAAAGAGGAGGCAATCTCTCTATTGTAACTAATCTATTTTACCACAATTTATTAATTATCAAACATAAATATAATTTGTAATTATTCCAAATTTGGAATAATTATTTCTGATTAAATGAGGTCATTTTGTTTTATGGGTGAACAATTCATAGATAAAAAGTCTTTAGAAACTATAAGAGAAATATTGTGGAATATTTGCAATGAGAAAAAAATAGCATTAGAGGATATTCAGGACCGAACAGGATTTAGCTATAGCCAAGTTTATAGAATAGTTAGAGGGAAAAACAATATGTCAGTTAGTGGACTGATTGCAGTTTGTAAGGCTCTTGAAATTCAACCAACCGAGGTATTCAATTTTAAAATTCAAATCCCCAAACACCGCCCCACAAGGAAAAATTTCAATCTGTAGTTTTAAGCTATGTGTTAATTAAACGGTCGCTATCGGGTATTAGTTCTTGCCTGCCTTTTTCTATGACGATTTCTCCCATGTATAGCCTCATCATCCACATCATCTTTGATGTCGACATGGATAGGGCTGATGAAATCTTCAAAAGACTGGCCTATGGTGGCAGAATATGGATGAATGCCTGGTGCTAAGTCCATATCGGTCTGATCATCGGTAAGGCTTGTATCTAAGTGTGTAGCTTCTTTTTGATTTTGGGTTTCCATCTGCATCCGCTCGGCCAGGCCGTCGTTTTTCTGCGCATTGGCATAGGCCATTGTATCTTTAAGTTGCCTGTCAAACTCAAATAATTCGTCAAACAACGTTTCCCCGCACTGTTTAAAAGCCACGCGATCAAACTGTCCCATCTTTTTAGAGTGATCTTCATTCTTTCCTCTGGATGTATTCATCGGGCTGAGCTTAATTTTGTTGGTTGCATCTTTCCGGCTGACAATGACCTGTACATGCATTTGCCCGCCCTCCTTACGATCTCCCCGTTTTTTGATACCTTGTTTAACCTCCGGATCATTGTGGGTGTAATAACGATAGTTTTCCAGCTTCCCGAACCATATCAAATCTTCGTGACTGTTAATGCCTTCCCGTTTAAAATTCTGTGCGTAGGCATCCATCACCCTGACAGCAAAGCCTTTCATCTGATCTTTGGCTCCGTCCTCACCGTATTGTTCCTTTAAAAAGGCAATCTCTTTTTGGCTGGGGCTAATATTAAGCAGGAAGAATTTTGCGTCATCCTTGCCCAGCTTGGCGATATTGTTGTCTATTGCCCGCATAGCCACGTATGGATCTATTCTGACTTGCTGCCCATTGAACCAATACTCGGGTTCATCATTATTATATATCCGGTTCTCTTTTTCCAGGTAATGAACCAATCCGCTGCTGCTGCCCTTGTTAGCCGCTTCTTTACTGTCGGTAATATTGATAAACATAATGTCGATTCGTTATAATAATCTGATCTGCTCTTTCGTAATAGCGATCAGTTCATCTTTTTCCCTGCCTGATGTCATCATACCGAAAGCCTCCCTGGATCTGATATAACCATCCAGGATAAACAGGAACTGCTCTTTCAGGGTTTCCTTACTTTGCATAGCCTTCAAGATCGCATCCATTACGCGGGCTACTTCCCCGAACGCTTTGGCGTGGCTTTGCAGGTTGTTTAACACATCCACATTATGCTTCAGCACTTCAGAATTAAAGCGGTCGATGATCTTTCCCTGTGATCGGGAAACCCTGTCCATTTCTGTTTTGATGGGAATAAGCAGCATAGTTTCCTGTGCCCTAATAAAACCGATGTACTGCTGATGGTTCTTCATCAGCGCATTTTTTAAGAGTTCATCATTCAGGTCTATAGGATCTTTCTTGCTTTTATAGAAGTAATCCACCATCTGAATAAAAAGCAAACGCTTTGTGCGGCCCAGTTTAAGGGCGATCTTTTCAAACTTCTGGTCAACGGAAACCGGGTATCTTACTGATCTTACATTAATATCTTCCATCGTTTAATTTTTAACGAGGCATTAGACTGTATAACAGGATATGCCTTTAAATACCTATACAGGATACCGCCGGGTATCCTGTTTTCTTCTTTTTTGCCGGCAAAAACGCGGTAAAGTATCCCCGGAGGATACGCAAAACCCCATTTGCAGCGCAAATGGCAAGCAAAGTAGGGCTCTGCCCAACTTCCGCTTGCTCCTTTTCTTCCATGAAGAAAAGGACGTTTTGACTGTCGCATACGGCAAATCGCTACTACAGGAGGGTTGATAGAGTTAATGCTGCTAAACTTCAATAACGGACTTGAACAATTACTCTGCATAAAATTATTTGATTTGCGCATACAGGTTATTGCATTAGGGACATCTCCGTTTTTAAAGTCTCTTGGAAATAGTCTTTCGCTATTGGGAGCGAAGTATTCGTTGTGTGGGTTCATTTCGTATCTGGGTATCAACACATCTAACGATCTTTAGATCAACTGATCTTACGATCTTGCTATCCTTAAATCAAGTGATCAGCAGACCTATTATCATACTTATCCTCTGGCCAATCAACCAGGCTGCCTTTTACTGGGTGATAAGATGGGTAATAACGGATGTACCCAAACGTTTCCAGTTCCTTTATACATTTATGATAGGTAGCGGTAGATGCGATCCGGCTATAGGACATTAGCAACTGTCGGCTAACCGGAAACGGATTACAATACTCATTCCGTTGCCAGCAGACAAACAAAGCTGCATACATGCTTACGTGGGTAGCAAGCAGGTGCGGATTCGCACCCATTTGCCTTACCCGCTCAGCATAAGCCGCCATTTCTTTTGTTTTAACGATGGGTTTCAATGTTTTCCCCCTTCCAGTACTTTATGAATATCTTCCAGTTTGTAATACATCATGCCGCCAATCTTGGTATAGCTAAGCGTACCGTTGATACGCAGGTTTTGTAAAGTACCGGGGGAGATGTTCAATAGCTTTCTCACATCTTTGCTTTTTAACCATTGCTTGCTTTGTCCTTTCCCCGGCTGAAGAATAATTTCTATTTTTTCAATGAGCCTTTTCTCGAATGCTTCCAGATCCCCTTTTGTAATTAATTCATTTGATGTCATTGTATTAAATTAATAGTAATCATATGTCTCGCCACTCGCTACTTTATGGGAATGGCTACCCCTAATCCGCAATTAATTGAATTGCAGTCGCTTTCGCATAAATCAAATATAAAATATTGTTTTGATAAAATAAAATATGTCAAAACAAATGATTAATTTTAACCTGTTCAATCAGAAAGCACCTTCATTTGGTTTGCTTATTTTTGATTAAGCTTGATAAATAATCATCGGTTAGTTAGAAGCAGTGAACACCGAAAACAGCCAAATAGCATCAAAAAATATTTGTTAAAAAAGTGAATAAAATCAGTTACAAAACCTACTTAAATGACCGTCTGAAGCAGGTTGACTTTCACGGACAGCTTACATATCCTTTATATGTGCAGGTAACTTTTGAGCGGAAGACCATATTTTTTAAAAGTTATTATTTCGAACTGTTCTCCAAATCCAGGTATGGACTGGAGTTGCCTGATGGGAGTGTTAAAGGGCCTGATATGGAACAGATCATCGAAAAGGAGAACGAAGTCATTCGTTTTGTAATTGGTAAAATGAAGGACGGATTTTCATTGGAGGCATTTAAAAAAAACTACGCTTATCTCAGCAAGGATCTTTGTGATGTGACTGAATTCGATTTTATCACTTTCCTGTACCTATTCTTTGATAACAAGGAAATGCCACACATGGCGGAATTAATAAAATGGGGTGCTCTTCAATTGGTAACTTATGATCTGATCATGGATTTTAAAAAAGTGCTTAAAAAGGCTTTGTATAATGAGCTTATCGAGCAAGCATTTGAAAAGGCACCACCTTATCTGCAATTATATAGCTTTATGATGGATACCAAAAAATGGCCTATGCTTTGCCTTACGGCTATGGAATGGGATAATATGGAAACGATCAAGTCTTTTAAGAAATATGTAGAATTGCATTATCCGAAGTTGAAGTCTACAACATTGATTGGACAGGTAAGTGCCTGGCCGAATTATCGAAGAAAGGTTTTCTGAGATTTTCAAAGAAAAAATCACTAACCAAGACAATCTTAGCTAAGGGCTCCTAAAAACACAACTTATAGATCTACTAAGTTGGCCTCACATCTAGGTATATATTAACAATAAGTTTAATATTCGGTACTTATTCCAGTGCAAAGAATTTCCAATAATACTGCCTACAATATAGAAGTGTCCAAACTACCCCTCATAGTAAGCAGTCAAGAGCTATTTCACTTTTCATTGTTTTGTAATAGCGCATAATAATCAGCATTTATAAGATAACCCTCAACTGTACTTTCAATCAAGACATTGTCGATTACCCCATAACAGTGTTCATTGATTGTATCAATGAATGAGTTGGCCGCATTTTTCCATTAGGTACACACCGGATTTGCGTCTTTTTGACTGCAATCTCGTACATAAAATGGTATTTTGATATTGTTTTAAGTAGGCGACAGGATACAGTTATGTAACCTCTTAATCGGGGATTTGAAGCTTTTAGCATGAAATAGGGCATCAGAAAATGACCGCTTTCGTCGCAAAAAAACAAATTGCCTTCAGCAATAAACCGAATAAACCGGTTATGCAAGACTACGCAGATTAGCCGTTTTAATGATGTTGTTCGAATTTGATATATGACGGGTACCGATGCCGGATAATAAATAGTTATCCCGCTGGGGCTACTTAATACGTGACTTTTTTAACTTGATATCAGTATGAGTATGGATATTCCGGATTTGAATTTAATTTATAAGCAACTCATTGATCTAAATCGCACGGAACAGAATGGTAAGCATGCCGGAATGTCCATCTTTAGTCATTAGCAGTAAACAGGGCGCACTGAGGGGCTGATGGATGATATCAATGCGCGTTAAGGAAGAGGCGCAATACCGGTTGCCGCGGAGAGTTACGAAAAATCTGGAAGATGAGGCAGGAATTTTAAGTAAGCAATACACCTCCAACTGGCAGGATATTACCGTCGCCAAATGACGAATGCCGGTTTATTTGTGAACAGACTGGCTTCTGATGCGGCTTAGCGTTTCCCTGGAAACTCCAAGATAAGAGGCGATCATATATAAAGGAATACGGTAAAAAATATCCGGGAAACGCTTCATGAAATGGTGATACCTTTCTTCAACGGTGTAACTGATCGCTCCGATAACACGGTGTTGTATAGCGTCGTAACTTCTGGCCATCAGGCGATCAATAAAATCCTTCAACTTGGGTATGCTCGTCAGCAGGTGCACAAAATCCAGCTTGTCGATCAGGATCACCTCGCAATTTTCCAAGGCATCGATGTTACAGTTAGACGGACTTTCGTTATTATAACTTTCACGATCACTGATCCACCAGGTTTCAACGGCGAAACGCAGCATATGTTCTGTTCCATCGTCTCCCACGGTGTACATACGCAGGCAGCCTTTAACAACAAAACAGTTGTAATGGCAAACATCTCCTTGCTGCAGCAAGTATTGTCTTTTTCTAATCTTTTTTTCAATGCTGACGGCCTGGACAGCCTTAATTTCTTCCGCATCCAAACCTGCCTTTTCCCTTAGATATTTTTCAAATACTTCAAACATGACCATGCCCCTTTAACAAATTTATCTAAAATCAGGCGATGTGCAATTTTGAGGCATGAAAATGGTATACAGTTGACAAGACCTATCAAGATCATTACCGTGACATTTATCACAAGTATTTTGCGCCAAATGTCCTTGTCACTTTTCAACAAATCTCTGGAAGTTTGCCTTATAAATAATTGATCATACCATGAGATTAAAAAACAAGATAGCCGTGATCAGCGGCGGCACCAGCGGCATTGGATTGGCCATTGCCAGGAGTTTTGTAGCAGAAGGCGCAGAAATATTTATTTTTGGTAGAAGAAAAGACGCCTTGGATGAGGCAGTCAAAATTATTGGCGGCAATGTGACCGCCATTCAGGCGGATGCCGCGAAACTGACCGACCTTGATCATGTCACCGAGGTGGTCAGGAAAGCAAAAGGTAAAGTAGATATTGTGGTATCTAATGCCGGTTTCACGGAACAAGTGCCGCTTAGTGAAATTACGGAGGATCATTATGACCGCACGTTCGATTTGATGGCAAAAGGCCCGCTTTTTCTTACCCAAAAGATGCTTCCTTTAATGCAACGCGGCGGTTCGATCATTCTGGTTTCTTCGGCGATGCATTATATGGGACTCGCCAATCATTCTACCTACGCCGGTGCAAAAGCGGCGCTGCGATCATTTGTCCGTACCTGGGCAGCGGAGTTTAAAGACAATGGTATTCGGGCCAATCTATTAAGTCCGGGTCCATTCCCAACGGCGATTATGGAGGGTCAGGCAGCAACACCGGAGGAGCTTGCCGCACTTCATTCGCATTACGCGAATTATGTTCCGATGCTCCGGCTCGGACGTGTCGAAGAGGCAGCATCGGCGGCCGTATTTCTGGCTGCTGATGAAAGTTCTTTCATGACAGGATCTGATTTGGTTGTCGACGGCGGAATCAGTAATATCTGAATAAACTACGTTTAAATTTGAGCCGAAAAGGTCGTCCCTGCGGCGTTTTCGGCTTTGACAGGTAAAACCTAATCGAGATAGCCCTTCAACACCCAACTGCGGGAATTCGCCCGAAGCCTGGCCAGCGCTTTGTCTTTGATCTGCCTTACCCGTTCACGGGTTAAGTCGTACTTGTCACCGATCTCTTCCAAACTCTGTGGCTCCCCGTCGCCCAAACCGAAGAACAGCGTTAAAACGTCTCTTTCCTTTTCACCCAGCAGGCGCAGGCTTTGCGCCACCTCGGTTGACAAAGATTCGGCCAACAGCCCCTTGTCTGTACCTGGCTCGTTACTTTGCAGCACGTCCAGTAAAGTATTGTCCTCTTCGGCCGAAAATGGCGAATCGTAGGAAATGTGTCGGCCGGAATGCCCCAGCACATCACTCACTTTTTCAACCGTGGTTTCCAGGCTTTCCGCTAACTCTTCGGGTGTGGGCTGCCGTTCATATTGTTGTTCCAGTTGGGATGCCGCTTTGGCGATCTTGGATAAATCCCCGACCTTGTTCAAGGGTAACCGGATCATTCTGGATTGCTCATTTATAGCAGACAAAATGGATTGGCGTATCCACCATACCGCGTAGGAAATGAATTTGAATCCTTTGGTTTCGTCAAAGCGCTTGGCCGCTTTCACCAGGCCGACATTACCTTCGTTGATAAGATCTCCGAGGGTCATGCCGGAGCTTTGGTATTGCTTGGCTACCGAAACCACGAACCTTAAGTTCGCAGTCGTTAAGCGCTCCAATGCCGCCTGGTCGCCTTCCCTGATCTTCTGCGTTAAAATCACTTCATCCTGCGGAGTTACCATCGGAATCTTGGCAATATCGGACAAATACTGATTCAACGATGCTGACTCACGATTGGTGATCGACTCACTAATTTTAAGTTGTCTCATTTATAAAAATTTGTTAAATGTGAATGATAAAGATATGGTGCCTTATCGGGCGCGAAAAGCTTGGTGCTTATGGTAGGCTGATGCCTGCGGAGGAAAGGATGCTTAAATATCTTTAACATACAAATATAAGCACCAATTGAAAAAAATGTGTTGACTGAAAGTCAAGAACATAGACAGAAACATTGATTTTCTGATTAAATATTTAGTGATTTTACACCTTTAAAGATCATACGTGCGGAAGAGTTTTAGCAGGCGAACAATAAGATAGGTAGAACATACCGACAGCCGGTCTGACCACCATCTGGGCGGGCAGGTAATCCAGCAGCAAATCGAAAGGCCGCGGTTTATTCATCCCAACAAAGGCAAGCGAGCTTTGTTAAAATAACATGGCAAAGATATTCATTACCGGTTCCGCTGATGGTTTAGGCCTATTGGCGGTAAAAGCATTGGTTAAAGGCGGGCACGAAGTCGTGCTGCACGCCCGTAACGAACAGCGTGGTCAGCAGGCGATCCAGCAAGTTGCGGGTGCGAAAGACGTACTGATCGCCGATCTGTCGGATATCGACGCGGTGAAGTTGCTCGCCGAAAAAGCGAATGCCTTGGGAAATTTTGACGCAGTGATCCATAATGCCGGCGTTTATCAAACCAACGCACAGCAATTACTGCATGTCAATGTGCTGGCGCCCTACCTCCTGACGGCTTTGATGCACCAGCCGGAGCGGCTCATCTATTTGAGTTCGGGCATGCACTTATCGGGTAAGCCGGAGTTGACGGAGCGACTCACCTATTCGGATACGAAGCTGCACGTCCTGATGATGGCGAAAGCTGTAGCCAGGATATGGCCGGGTGTTTACGCCAATGCGGTCGATCCCGGCTGGGTACCGACCAAAATGGGCGGAAAAGGTGCGCCTGACGATCTTCAAAAAGGTTATGAAACGCAGGTCTGGCTGGCGGTCAGCCAGGATAAAGCCGTAAAAGTCAGCGGACAGTATTTCCATAATCAAAAGCCTGCGCGATACAATCATGCTGCGGATGAGCTTACCGAGCAGGATCAGTTGCTCGCATCGTGTGCCGGGCTGACTGGCGTTACCATTTAAATACCTCAGGGTACGCCCGTCAGTATTTTTGCGATTAGGGTGACCCGGTGGCGCCCGGTACTTCAAATTATTGTTCTTCGACTCCTGTTATCGTTATTGACATTTATCACATTGCTTTTGTAACAAATGTCCTCTTCTGCCGGCCTCCCTAACACGCACCTTTGTTTCATCATAATTTAAAAAAAAATGAAACTAAAGAATAAGGTAGCAGTAATAACCGGAGGCAACAGCGGAATCGGGTTCGGCATTGCAGCAGCCTTCAAAAACGAGGGTGCAACAGGCACCATTACCGGAAGAAACCAGGAGACACTGGACCGTATTTAAAGCCAAGATAAAGCAATATTGGTGCCTCTTAGTGAATACTTTTTATCTGAACTTCATTCATCCGAATGTAGAGAATTGTAAATAGATTGAATCAAAGAGATATTCAGATCCGGAATGGTTAAACAGGCATCCAGTCACTTTACAAACCGGGTATCTAATGCCGGCGTCTTTAACGTCCTGTAATATCGTTTCCTGTATGGCCAGTTTCATATTCTGATAACCATGTTCGCTAACCCAGACTTTCACTCTCATTAAGAAGCCGTCAGCCTGCAATTCGCCGATGCCCTCGGGTTGGCGTGCATCAAGCCGGATGTCGTAGAATACGGCGGTGATTTTTTGCGGAAGATCGATGGCTTCCTCATTACACAACATAACGAAACGTCGACGGCAGTGGTGAAGACTGGCGCAGGCCGAACAGGCTTTTTAGTAGGAACCTCCTTCGCCGCGCCAAAGGTTGCGCATATTGTCGCCCAATTGGCTAAGAAATTTTCCAACGACAGCACCTTGCAATGTAAAGCGTTAGTTATTCAATCGGCAAGATTACCTGAACACCTTTTCTTCCAACCAAATACTTTAGCCCTGCGCATTTTAGGGTATGTTGCACCGGACACCCAACGCGCGCTGGAGAACACTATCACATTACCTTTCTCACGGAAGGCCGGGTTGCAGCGCAACAAGCGAATCTTTACTCTGTGGCCATTTCGCCAGCGCTCAGCCGCGCTGGTACGGATTACGATATTTTAATTGAAGTCACCATATCAGCCAGGAATACCGCCGGTTTGATGGATAAATACGCGGAAATGCGGGCGTAGTACCTGTTACAAGGGTTGGATACCTGATTTGCAGAAACTTAAAACCGTTGATATGCTAATTATTGTTATTACTACAAAAGGTATAAAAATAATTTCTCTTTAATGATCGCTCTGGAACTGTCTTACTACTTCCCGCCTGTAAAAAAGATCATAATGATCGGTTTATGGTCATCTACCACTGATAGGCGGGACCCAAAATGGCAGCCCCGGCTAGCCAAAAGGCTGAACCATGCCAATGCTAAAGGAGCACCTAACCGAAGCACAAACCCACTGAAACAACTCCCCGACCCATTATCTTATCGGATCGTTAAAATTTAAAAAACAAAACACTAAGATGAATAAACTCAAAAATCTCTTGCTATTGCTCATATGCATCTGTTTTATGAACTGTACACCGGCGTTGGCACAAACCAGCAAAGACTCTGCTAAAGAACGGACAAATTCACAAAAAAAGGGATCGCCGGGGGATGATCAGGCAGCTGATCTGAATGGCCGCGGCGAAAAAAAAATGCTGGAGGATACCGGGGGGAAAAGCGGAACTCAGGGAATTGGAAAGGATGATCGTAACAAAACGGAACGTAAAGAAGCCAGTCAGACGGCAGATGCACCCGGCTCGAGAGATAGATACGTTATTTGGGGAATAGTTTTGCTGGTAGCGTTTGTTTTAGCGGGACTCGTAATTCGGTATGTCGTTAAAGATAATCGCATTAAACAAAAAAATAATAATGACGCGACATAAAATAACGCGTTTAAAAGTTTATCCCTATAGTGGGTAAAGCCATTTTTGCCGTAGCACTATTAATTAGTTATAGCTATTATGTTTATCACCGACAAAACGCTCATGCTGATAAAATTCGTACCAAGCCCCGGTGATTTAACAAAAAAGTTACTTTAGCTCTGAATATCAGGGCAAGCAGCACGTAGAGCTCAGACAACCAGCTCATTCGACCAGGGATATTACCTTAATTAAACGGTTACATTTTCTAAAGCGGATTAATTCAGCAATTTCTCAATTACCCCGATCAGTTTATTTACATCAAACGGTTTGGGAATATAAGCGTCATAACTGAACTTGGCCAGCGATATGGCCATTTTATGATAGGCCGACATCAGAATCACGGGCAGGTCACGGGTTTCCTCCCGGCTTTTCAGCAGGTTACAGATCTGCCCGCCATTCAATCCCGGCATCATATAATCCGTCAATATCAGGTCCGGATCATAGGTTTTTATGGTGGTAAAGATATCTTGTGTTCGCGGAATACCGCTGACCTGATAACCGCTGAGCTGGAGCGCGATCTCCAGTATGCTTAAAATATCAGGGTCGTCCTCGATGATAAGTATGTGTTTTGACATAAAAGATAGTAATATTAGTGAGCAAAAATGACCTTTAACCGGTCAAGGTCGACCGGCTTGGATAGGAAATCGGATACGAGCGGGTTATCTCGGCTGTCCTGGATCTCTTCCTTGTTGATAGTAGATGACAATACATAAAGCTTACTTCTTCGCTCCTCCTGAATAGCCAGGTTATCAAACTCCTTTAGGAATTCCCATCCGTTCATTACCGGCATGCGCAGGTCCAGAAATATATAATCCGGCAGACGGCAATTTGAATCTTTATTTAAATGCTTCAACTGGGTAATCGCCTTAAGGCCGTCATTGTGGGTTTCAATGGTAGCGTAGGGGAGCAGCCTTTTGATCACCAGTTTAAAGATATGGTTGTCAAGCTCCGTGTCATCAATAAGCATGATCGTTGCTAACGATTCGTTTAGATTCATTGAAAAATAACCTCGAATGTGTCCTAATGTTTTATTGAAATGATAACCTTTGCCAAAATTTATCGTTTAAATTAAAATTCGATTTCAATAGGTTGATAAGTCCGTGGCGTTATTTGATGTTATCCTGTTGGCTGATGTCATGCTCATCAGTCTCTTTCGCGCAAACCTTTGATCTTAGGAAGGAATCCTTATAGACGGTGTCAAACTGGACGGCAACTGGCAATTTACTGGGCTCAAATACTTGATACGGCAATGCCAAGACATCTGCGGCCAGTGAAGTAAGCTTTGTATCGATCCAAAATAGCTTTTAGACCTTGCCTTTATGATCCCAGTGATCTTTTACAATATTGCCGTCCTCGTCTGTAAGTAACCGCCGCGCGAAACGCTCACCATTAATTTTCCCTTGAGCGTTCTTTTTCCCGATAAACAGTAAGACCGGACGACCGGCATCATCGGTTTTCATTACCAGGTCGTAGCGCTGAAAAATCATTTCAATCAAGGCCGAGGGTTCATAGGTTTTCGAGAGCACTTTGGACAATTCAGGACCGATCTTCATGGCATTGATCTAATAATTCCATTGTTCGCGGATCGCGTTCACCGCCGAAAACTTATCCAGTACTTGGCTGAAAACCGGAAAGGTTGCGGGCACGGCATCGAACGGCGTCAGGCAGGAGCGTAGTTTCAGGTCATCGGGCGAGCCGAAGATCGTACGCGCGTCGTTAATAGGCTGTTCCAGCAATGCTTTACAGATCATCGTCATCCATGTGCCGAGTTGCTGATCCAGCAGATATTCGGTCGTTTCATTAATGTCTTTGATGGCATAATACCTGGAGCCTTCCGTCACCCAGGCCCGCGAGTTGGGGAAAGACATACCACATCCAGTGGCCGCGCTTTCTGCCGCTTTTGATCTCACTGAGTGCTGTTTCATAATCCTTTTCCAGTGCTGTTTTAAATCTATCTAATTCCATAAAATTGCTATTAAACAGCCGACAGGCCACCGGTAACTTGCAAGGTTGCGCCATTGATATAACTGGCTTCGCCTGACGCTGGCAATACAAGCCGGTGCCAGTTCCACCGGCTGGGCTACCCGGCCCAGCGGCGTTTCACTGCCGAACTTTTTGATATTTTCCGGCGACATTGATGAAGGGATCAGCGGCGTCCAGACCGGGCCGGGCGCGATCGCATTCACCCGGATACCTTTTTTACCCCAAAGTTGCGCCAGTCCGGACGTGAAATTCTGTATTGCGCCTTTCGTACAATTATAGGCGATCACCTGCGGTGCCGGGTGATACGCATTGATGGAGGCTGTGCTGATGACACAGCTGCCGGGCTCCAGGCAGCGTTCTGCAGCCCGGCAAAGCCAGAATAGCGGGTAAATATTGATCCTGAAAGTTTTGTCCCATTTCTCCAGGCTGATCTCCTGCAAGGAACCATGTTCCTGTGAAAAGGCGGCGTTACTCACTATAATATCCAGCCCGCCGAATTCCGCTACCACCCGGCTAATCAATTGTTGGCAGTGACTTGGTTCGGCAACATCGCCGGCAAGCAGCAGGCATTTACGACCTTCGGCTTTAATATAACCGGCAGTATCCTGCGCATCACTATCTTCATTCAGATAACTGATGGCTACATCAGCGCCTTCGCGGGCAAAGGCAATAGCCACCGCCCGTCCGATTCCGGAATCGCCTCCAGTGATCAGAGCCCTGCGGCCGGCCAATTTACCGCTGCCGCGGTAGCTTTCCTCGCCGTGGTCGGGCTTCGGCTGCAATTCGCTGAAAGTGCCGGGTACCGCTTGATTTTGCTGCGGTATGGCGGATGCGGATATTACTGCGCGGGTCATGTAACGTCATTCTGATCATCCTGCTTTAGGGTGTTTGTCTCATCCGAATAACCGCCGTTGCCGTCTGTATCGTTTGCCGATTGATCTTCGTTTTCGTCTGGCTGGTAATCCTCCGTGTCCGGTTCGTCGAGATCATCGCCGGCTTGTATCTCATGGAGGTCATCCGGGTTTTCAATATTATCGGGGTTTTTCTCCGTCGAAACGGCTGCGTTGTCTTCTTCTTTTAATTGGTCCGCTGAAAGATTGGTTGTGCCGCCCAATTGTTCTTCTTTTTCATTCGTATCGCCTTGCGTACTTAATGGTTGTCCGTTTTCACTGTTCATGATACTTTTGCTTTAAGGGGTCAACAAGCACAAACCACCGCCGGTTTTACAATGATTTAAAAACGCGTAATTACCTCTTCGTTTTGCGTAGTTTGCTTATCGATGTTTTTTTTCCTAAGCCTTAAATTTGATCATGCATTTCGAAAAGACGCACTTACTGCATTTTCAATATCACCGGACAGCATATAGCTTATCCGTTGATCAGCTATGTTTGCCTGGCGGCAACGCGATCTTTAAGATCGAAATGCCTGCTGTCCGCTATTGGCTGATCCGGCGCCAGGACGAATGGAAATTTATGGCGGACGCCCCAACAGACGCAGCTATCCGCCGCTTATTGATCAGAAAGATCCGCATATTATCTACAACCGCTTATGATGCCTGATTGCATTAGATCTACCAACCCTGAAGATTACGAAGTTCAAATGGACCGTTTCGCGGAGGGCTTGCTCCGTGTGCAGCAGCGTCATTATTACTGGTTTGAATCCCGCCATGGCGAAAATATAACGCAGGATCACGATACGATCGGCAACCATGTGGTGATCAACTTCCGATACCCGGTGCTTACCTTTGGCTACTGGTCAGATTCACAACTACCCGAAAATATCCGCGCCGAATGTAATGCTTGTTTTGACCAAATTTTTAAGCGGTCCTGAAATCCTTTAAGCCGGTTAACTGCACTGCCGGTATATCTTTTCGCTGGATCAGAACTTTAAACTTTCTGCCCATATCAATTAATAAGGTTCTGGTCAAGTGCGATTCCTGTATGGCCAGCCGGAGAATGTCTTTCTCGTCACTTAACTGCTGCCTTAGATAGCCTTTAAAATCCAGTGCCAGCAGGAATTCTGCCTGACTGGTCAAACCGCAGCAGAACAATCCGTACTGATGACCCCAATGGCATAATCCCGAAAAATTTACATGGGACGTAATATCCTGTTTGCCTATATTTTCATAAAAAGATTCATTGACTTGGTGGCCTTGATAACAAAGCAGGGTTCCACGGCTTCGCCGGCTACTGTAGAGTTCATTGGAAGTATAACCATAATCAATGGTAAGGACAAAGCCTTTTTGCAGGTATCGGCTGATATTTTCCAGCCAGGCGGCCGCTTCCACGTTGACTTCTGCACGATAACCAACAGGCAATTCGACGTTTAAATTCTCAAAGTAGGCTTTTAACGCCGCACTTGCCGGCCGTAACACCTCCACTAATCCATTACGTTCTTCCAGGAAAACTTCCATCAGCTCATTATACATGACCACCTGGTGTACGGCGAAATTGTCAACTAGTTCATTAGAGAGCACACAACCAGTAAACGCGCCTAACATTTCCAGTGTGTCATACCAGCAAACTTTTTCGGGCAAGTGGGCCTTCTCCTTTTTACGCATGAATGGGCTTTTTTCAATGATCACATATTGCAGGCGTTCATAGAAATTAGTGTAATTCCGGAAGTAGTCCAGGATATCATGACAAAGCGTGCCATCTCCGGCACCAAATTCCACTACCGTAAAATTTTCTTCTCCCGACAAATGCCACATTTCAACCAGCTGCTTGGCGATCATTGCTCCGAAAACCGAACCCAGGCTACAACTCGTATAGAAGTCGCCCTTTGGGCCAATCTTTTCACGACTGGCCATATAATAACCATACTCCGGATGGTAAAGCGCCATCTCCATGAAGTCATGGAATGAAACCGGGCCATTTTCCCTTATCTGCCGGCAGATCAGTTCGCTTAATTCCATCTAATCATTTAAAATATAGCCATTGGATCAAACAAGCTAAAAACAATACGAGCCAAAATAGAAGTGTCAATGACACTTCTCTCCTGAACCAGAAAACCAGTTCCGTCCAAAGTTGTCTTATTTCCGCTGTAATTTTTAGCCGCATTTGTTTAGTTCTATTCTTTAAAAAAACACACTCCTTGTCTTCAGGTTTTGCTGATAAATCGCAAAACGGCGGAGCTTTTTACCTGATTTTTCCGGTTAACTACGTGATGTAAGCCCATGGTTTTCAATTGGCCTGAAAACAGCAACGTGATCATTAAATTGCGCGGTGAAGCGACCTACGGGATAACAGCGTTTCGCCTGCTCATATGGCTACGGACGCTGATCTGCTTTCGCTGACCGAAAGCTCAAACTTATTATTTTTTGCTTTCGACAGGTCTGCCGAAGAATTCACCTATATCAATGGCAGATTCTTAGAGTTTTCAATCTCGAAACTGCGCCTGGCGATCCACTCATTTTGCTGACGCTTGTACATCAGGAGGACCGGTCTTATATCACTGACCTGTTCAACCGTTTAATCGAGGGAGATGCAATCGATGTGGAATGCCGCTTTATCCGCAATGGTGATCAGCGCACCTTGCGGATTAACGCCGGAATCGAATCGCGAAATGATCGGCAGCTCATCTTCGGGCATGCTGAGGACATCACCGTTTCCAGGATTATAACCAGACGTTAGCAGCGCATGGCAATAAAAAGAACGCTATTCTGAATATCCTGACTCATGACCTGGCCGGGCCTATTGGCTCCATTGGTAATTTCTGTGAGCTGATCCACTGGAACCTCACTGATGAATCGGACAAGCAACTGCGCAAACATATCGACACTATCCAAAAGATCAGCAAGAGCTGCATCCGCCTGATACGCGATTTTTTAGACCAAGAATTTTTGGAATCCGTCGGGGTTCGCCTGGTGAAGCGCCGTACTGACATGGCGGCTAAACTTCGGGAGATAGCTGATGAATATCAGGGTATGCAACCAGCTATGACCATCAAGGTGCTCTGCCACGCACCGGAGCATCCCGTGTATGCCGCGCTGGATGGAGATAAATTTTCACAGGTCATCCAAAACCTGATCTCTAACGCACTCAAGTTTACGCCGGATGGCGGAACGATCACATTGGATCTAAAAGAAGAAAAAAACATATTATAGTTATAGTTGCAGATACTGGCATCGGCATTCCGGCCCAATACTGCCAAACGCTGTTTGAAAAATTCAGCGAGGCCAGGCGCACCGGATTGCGTGGCGAGCACTCTACCGGATTGGGCATGTCGATCATCAAAACGATCGTCGAGTGGCACGACGGACAAGTATGGTTCGAAAGTGAAGAACATACAGGCACAACGTTTTATATCAGTGTTCCTAAACCTAAAGAGTAAGGCAGTTTTGTGGGTATTAAAACAGGTACTTAGCCCGTAATATCACGTAGTTGATCCGCAAACACGACGCCGAAGCAGGCGTTGTCTTTTAATTAACATTCTAAAAAAAGATCAACATGAAAAAAAAGATCAACATGAAAAATTTCACATGCATTTTAGTTTTAGCCGGGCTCCTTAGCACCGGCTTAACGGCCTGTCACAGTAAGACGAGCAGTAACAGTAGTACGGACAGTACATCATCCATGGGCAGCGGCAGCAGTAATGCCGACAGTGCTGCGACTGGCACCGGTTCAGGAATGACTGCCGACACCAGCCGTAGCAGCGATACTTCACAAATGAAAGACAGCACCAAACGTTAATGGTATGAAAAAGCTAATGACCTTCTTGCTGCTGGCGGGATGCCTGCAGCTAACACCCGCATTGGCGCAAAAAAGCGCTGACACGGCTTCGGCAAACTTTGTACAGAAAGCCGCGAAAGGTGGCATGATGGAAGTGGCCTCCGGCAAACTGGCAGCCGCCAAGGCGGCCAACAGCCAGGTTCGTGATTTCGGCCAGCGGATGGTCCGTGACCATTCCAAAGCGAATGCGCAATTGAAAAAAGTAGCGGCCTCCAAAAACATCAACCTTCCGGCCCCGCCTCCGGACGACCCGATGCTTAACCAGGCTAAAGGAGCCGACTTTGACCGAAGTTATGTACAAATGATGGTCAAAGACCATGAAGAGGATGTTGCCATGTTCCAGAAAGCTGCGGACACCTCGACTGATCCGCAGGTTAAAGCTTTCGCTGCTCAAACATTGCCGGTACTGAAACAACACCTGGTCATAATTAAAAAGATCGCGGCAGACCTTCATTACCAGTGAGCGCGCGCCTGCTGTTGATCGACGACGACCCGGTGCTCCTTGCATTATTGACCGAAGTCTTTGGAACCGAAGGTTAGCGTGTTACTGCGGTACCGACGGTAACCGATTTGGCCGGCCTGCCGGAAAGCAGCCGGCCCGATTTGGTCATTACCGATTATCGTTTAGAGAAGGGTTACAACGGACACCAATTTATACTGTCAGTTGAGGGCGCTTACCCGTTTCAAACGGATACCGGTGTTGCTGTTGTCCGCCTGGCCGGATGCGCGGATTACCTTCGAACAGCAGCTTTGCCAAATATGGGTCACTAAGCCTTTTGAACTTTGGAACTGCTGGTCTGCATTAACGAATTGCTACAATTCTATAAACCAGATGCGTAATTACCGCAACTACACTGCGTATTTAACTTTTAAATCAGGTATTTAACCCCACAAACCCGATTGTGCATTGTTTGTTAAAACTTAAAGGAGTATCGGCAATGAGGGAAATTCTGATCATTGAAGACCATGGCGTAGTTCGCGCAGGAATCAGCCACATTCTGGAACGTGAGCCCGGGCTGGAGGTAGCCGGCGCAGCGGGCAATGGTCAACAAGCATTGAATTTGGTTAGGAACGGCCTTCGCCCGGATGTCGTATTGTGTGATCTGCACCTGGGTGATATGTCGGGGATCGATCTTGTGCGTGAGTTGCAGCAGCTGGCGCCTGAAGCGGGGGTGATCATGCTGACGGTAGAAGCCAGCGAGCATTACCTCTCCGAAGCTTTTCAGGCAGGCGCTAAAGGCTACTTGCTTAAAGAAGCAGATAGTGATGATCTCATTTATGCGATCAAAAAAGTGCTTCAAGGCAAAAATTTCATATGTACTGGACTGGCTAGGCGGTATAAAGAGCAATTGCTTCATAGCAAACATGTTGCCGCACCGCAGCCGGAGATCGAACTTTCCGAACGTGAGTCCGAAGTTTTGCATTTACTTGCGGACGGGTTCACCAATATTGAGGTCGCCGACCGCCTGTTCACCAGCAAGCGGACGGTAGAAGGACATCGGCTTTCGCTCCTCCATAAAACTGGTGCCCGGAATGGTTTGGAACTGATTAAACTGGCGATGCTGCAGGGCCTCATTAACATACCTGAAAGAAGATTATCATGATCGGAGAAAAATCATTGACCGAAGAAATTGCAGCTGTACTCAGCGTCAGCCTTGACGGCCGCGCTAGCGTTACCGGCGGTGACTGTCATGTCCTGATCGTTCTCGGCGATGTGGATTTCGAACAAAACCTGGGGCACATCTTTCGACAGGTGTCGCTGATCATTGACGAAGCTATTCCGGATCGCCCTGACGATATTTCACTGGTATTTCGAAATGAATCGGGCAAGCATCAGCAGCAATTCCCTTTATGGCATTCCGCTATCAAACCTCTCAATTAAGGGAATGGCGTAACAGCAAACGATTCCGGAGATACCACCGGCCGGCGAGCCAGTCGAACCATAGCCAGGGCATCGTTATCCAAGCCGGAAAGGGTAAACCTGACCATGCGCTGTCCTTTATCCAGATATAATGGCGCCGCTCGCTAAATCCTACAGCATTCGCTGATCTGAGGGTGAGCAGGCTTTCATTTTTTCGGTTATTACGGAAACTTCGATTACAGCCGGTTCTATACCATGGCGCTTACGAATATAAAGGCTGACCGTTTGTATATTCATGATCTAATAATTGTAAGCGAATGACTTTCGAATGTTAGTAAGTATAACGCCGCTTTCAGGTGTTGTCGGCATCCGGGAAAGATCGGTCTTAAGATCCTGTTCTGGAAGGCTATACCGGACCTCACCGGTCAAAAACTTGAGGGCGGTGTGCATTAACGCAACCGTGATTTTTTCACCCGGACAGCGATGTCCAGTCGCTGCATCTCCCCCGCCCTGCGCCAGGAAGTCGAAGGGCCGGATCCGGCGGTCATGAAAGCGATTCGGATCGAAACGATAGGGCAATGGCCATAGCCGCGGATCATGGTTCGTGCCATATAGGTCCAGCAAAACAAGCGCACCTTTTGGCATCCGATACCCCTGCCAGTCAAAATTTACTTTAGCTCGGGCACCCATAAAAGGCGCAAGTGGGTAAAACCGGCGTACTTCATCGATAAAATGCGACTGATCGTCATCTCTATCCGCGATGAATTTCAAACGCCAGTCCGGGCTTTCATGCAGGGCAGTAACCGCGAAAACGATATACCAGGCGATTGCAATGGTAGGCCGCAGGATATTGATCAGCTCAATAGCTGCCAACCGGTCGCTGAGCGGTTCGCCCGATGGTTCACGGTAGGTGGCAATGCAGCTGAGTGCGGTGCCGGGATCGGCGTTCTTCCGTCCATCCTTAATGATTTTCGTAAGCCAGCGTTCTGCTCGCGTGCGGGCAAAGCGACCCCGCCAGTTACGCAGGCCAACCGAACTAAAAGCATCCACCATGGCTATAAAATCGGCGGCGCGTCGTTGTTCTTCGTCCGGCGGGCAGGTCACACCCGCCCATCCGCATACGGCAGCACAAAGCGCCCTTGCCATTTCGTCAAATAGTCGGATCGAGGGCTCCAACTGCCAATGCGCAAAGCGCCGGTGGAGCGCTTGGTTGAACAGTCCGCTCAGGCGGCTGATGTTTTCATCGGTCATCAGCGACAGAAACATAGATTTACGCAGAGCATGCACCTGCCCGTCTGTGGTATGGATAGCGTCCTTACCCGTAAGGGTTTGCTGCACCGTTGAGGGCACCGCCCCTTTGCGCTGCATCTTATTCACGTCATAAAACATTTTGGCCGCTTCCTCGCCACGGAGGCAAATCGCCGTTTGGCCAAACAAACGGATCTGAAAGATATCCGTCCGCAGTTCCTCGCAGGTATGTCCAATAAATTGATACCCCTCTTTATAAAGGCGGTAGGCACCTGTCAGTAAATTTTTTTTAGGTATTTCGGTCATCCTTCGTTCCGTCTTCTTGCTGCGCATTCTCTCGCATCTGATCCAGCTGATCTTCGTTGCGTGCACCTTTCACAATTGTTTCTCCTGGCAGTTGGGTCTCTTTTAAGCCCTGCTGTGTTTCCGGATTAGCGCTACTTGGCCCGGCTTGGTTTCCTTTTTCTTCCATGTTCTGTTATTTAAATTGATTGATTAAGGTTGCCCGTCACCGCCCGATGCGCCATAGATCTGGCCGGTAGCATAGCTGCCTTCGTTTGCCGCCAGTTGTACATAGATCGGTGCCAGTTCGGCTGGCTGACCGGGTCTGCCCATCGGCGTTTTTTTTCCAAAGCTCTTGTCTGGTGTCGAGCCGCCTTCGGCTACCTGCAGCGGTGTCCAGATCGGCCCGGGGGCCACGCCGTTGACACGGATCCCTTTCGGCCCTAATTGCTTTGCCAGTGATTTGACAAGGTTCATCGCCGCCGCTTTGGTCAGCGCATAATCAACGAGGTCTTCTGACGGGTCGTAGGCCTGCACCGAAGCAGTAGCCACAATTGCGGAGCCGAGTTTCAGATAAGGCAGCGCTGACCGGATCAGCCAGAACGGCGCATAAATATTGGTCTTGATCGTCCAGTCGAACTGTTCGGTAGTCAGTTCTTCCAGCGATTTGTGAATTTGCTGCCGCGCCGCGTTGCTGACCAGGATGTCCAGCCCGCCTAATTGCCGCGCGGCGTCATCCACCAGTTTTTTGCAAAAATTTTCGTCACGCAGATCGCCGGGGATAGCGGCTGCTTTGCGGCCCGCGGCCTTGATCAGTTGGATAACTTCCTGCGCGTCGGCTTCTTCTGCCGGCAGATAATTGATGGTCACATCCGCACCTTCACGTGCAAAGGCAATGGCGGCGGCGCGGCCCATTCCCGAATCACCACCGGTGATCAGCGCCTTACGTCCTGCCAGACGGCCAGAACCTTTATAGCTCTTTTCGCCGTGATCTGGTTTCGGGTCCATCTTGCTTGCCAGCGCCGGCCAGGGCTGTACCTGTTGCTTAAAAGGCGGCTTGGGATATTTGGTAGTGGGGTCTTCCAGTGCTGTTGCAGCAAGGGTTAGGGGCCTGCTTCCGGCGCTGAATGCCGGCGAAACCGCAAACGCCGCCAAACCTTTACCGAGACCACCGATCATGCGTCGTCGGCTGAATTTATTTTCATTTTTCATAGGGTCAGTATAAATAAAGCGGCCGCGGAAGGGCCGCTTTACTATTGTATAAGATGTTTAGCTGGCCAAGAAAACAAGCCGCCTGTTGCCTTTTGCTCTGTGCTTGCCTGGTAATTGATATCGTTCTCCGCAATCTGTGTCAGCAGCTCGTCAGCTTCTTTTTCCTCGGTTAAGGTTTGCGCGAGGATATCGGCTGCTTCCTGATAGCCTAGTGTCTTAGCCAGGGTGACCATACCGCCATAGGTGGCAATCTCATAATGTTCGGCCTTTTGGCTGGCAAAGATCAAACCCACATCGCGCTGTGCGCTGCCTTCATCGGTATCATCGATAATGTCTTTGCCTTCGCTCACGATGCCGGCCATCGCCGGGCATTTGGTGCTGTCCACCTCCTCGCCAACCAGGCCAAACACTTGTTCCAGGCGGCTAACGTGTTCTTTGGTTTGCGCACAGTGATTGGCAAATGCGTCTTTCAATTGCTGCGAAGTGGCTGCTTCCTGCATTTTCGGTAGAGTCTTCACCAATTTTTGTTCGGCCCAGTATAAATCTTCCAACTGGTCGACAAAAAATTCTTTCAATTTTGAATCGGTTTGAATTGTTGTTTCCATGTTGTTGTTATTTAAGATAGAAACAGTTGCATAGCCTGCCGGTTTTTTGGAGAAATACCTGAAATAGCGGGTAAAATACGTGGTTAACGCTACTGTAAGAAATCAGGTAGTTAAGCACATAAAAATGCGTAGTCTTTCTTCAAACTTCGTTTCTGTCGTGCCTGTTATTCCTATAATTAATTTATTTACCATTAGAACTTGACATTATTACAACGAAACAGCAAAACCGCAACGAAGAAAAAAAAACAAGGATTACAAAACCGCGGTAATCAACAGGAAGGCAGCTTGCAAAACCGGGGCAGGAATGACCAGGAAAGTCAGGATCAGTCGGATGACAACAACAGCTCCAATCACGGCTTTGCCTCTATGGACGATGATCAGCAGCGTGAGATCGCCAGTAAAGCCGGAAAAGCGGTGAGCAAGGACAAGGAACACATGGCCGAGATCGGCCGAAAAGGTGGTCAGCATTAAGCCTAATGCCATCAACACAAGTTTTTTAAGTTTTGTTTTATGTTTAATCGCCCTTCGGGGCGGTTTTTTTGCGCAGCAGACATTTTAAGAATTCCAGTACAGCGTGCCGCTCGAACTTTCCTCGGCCTGATACTTCAAAAGCTTTGGTCCGCGGCAAAGACGGGCATTCCATTTCGTCCCTTATCAGCGGATGGTTACGCAGAAACTGAAACCGGGTACCGGTTAATGCCGCTGGTTCTAACTTTAATAAACTTACGAACAGCCGCCGGCCCCTGGGATCGTGTAGCAGCCAAAAAGGCGTGGATTGATTTTCGATGATTTCCATTATTGTGTTTTTTGATTGGCACTTATCAATCCGTCTTTAATCATCTGTGCTTCGATTGACTTAATATAACCTTTGAGGAAACTGTCAAGATTGGTAGGATCATAGGTTTTGGACTGCGCGGCCCAGATCAATTCTTCTGTCTTCGCATCATAAAGATTCGTTTCCAGATAATAAACCTTTTGCTGATCATAATATCCCGATGCGTAAATGGACGGATACCAGTTGCTGTAATAGGTCCAAAAACGGTGGTAATAGCCAAAGCGTAGGCTCGGGTTATAATAACCGCCGCCGGGAACATAACGGCTTTCCGTTTCCTGGCGCAGCAATGCTATTGTCAGGATACCATCAGCACCGGTTTGCTGTATCTGGCCCAATATGAGTCCGCGTTTGGCACCGGCCTGCGTACTGAAGCTGGGCGGGAACACGTCAACGCTTTTTTCGACGGTCAGGCCTTTGGTGCTGAGCTGCTGCTGCAGACCCTTCTCAACCGCCTGCTTTACCGGGATGTTGCCGGTCATAGCCGCAACAAAAATATTATGATATCCGTTGGCCGTGGCATGGTCCTTACGCCAAGAGCCGGTGATCATGGTGGTAGTGCCGCATGCGGTTACCATACCGACCAAAAGCAATAAATGAGCTTTTATTTTTACTTTCATGGTTAATGTTGTTAAATATCAAGAACAACAGCGCATAAAGCACAGGTGGTTTTCGTAGTCTTACAAAACAGGTAGTTAACCCGTTATTATGCGTAGTTAATGCCGTAATATGTAATTAAGAAAAACCTTCAAGTTTCGTGATTGTAGTATGCATATGAATCATGCTGAGCCGATATCTATACCAGTAAAGCTAATTCGTTTATGACCGAAGAAAAATTGACTTTACTACTAAAGCAGTCGCGTCAAAAAAACAGTAAACAAGCCATCACTGGTCTGCTATTGTACATGGAAGGACGGTTTTTGGATCGAATGGAGGGGCGATTTATCCAGTTGCTCGAAGGACAGGAGACAGCCGTACGAGATATGTATGCCCAAATATCAACTGATGATCGTCACCGCAACATCTTGCTACTAAACACTGGCAATTGCACAGAACGTAACTTTCCAGATTGGACAATGGGTTTCCGTTCGCCGGATCTGCACCTGAACGAAACGTTGGCTGGTTTTTTACAACTTGACGATATCTTCGGAGTTGAGCGGGTGCATCCGCGACCCGCAGGCCTACTTAACTATTTTCGTTCATTCTATGAGATCAATCAGGTCGACGGGCTGACAAGGCGGCACCTATCAACTAGGCCCTGATCACAATTAGGTACTAAAATACTATACCTCAATGTTCAGTTCAATAGCCTTTGCAATGTCACTGCTCAACTGATTTCATCTTGGGAGTTAATGATCTGTTACTTTATTCCCCCCAACATGTTTATGAACATCCTCATATCATTTAAATTGTCAAGATTCCGTACCGTGACGATGAGTTCATCCTGCGCTTCACTGCTCAGGACACCTGCGCTTAAACGCAAGAACTTTCCGATCACCTCTTCCCAGGAAAAGGGCCGAGTAAAAAATCCATGATAATCTTCCTGCTCTCGCGTAAGGGTTTGACCACCCTTAAGACTGATCTTTACTTTTGTTTTCATTTTATTCGGGTAGGCGAGCGTATAAGGATCAAGCATGCCGGCTACTACCAGTGGCTCATGCAGCGGGAAACCCGTGCTTACCTTAATTTTTTTGAGCAGTTTCTGCACGTCGGTGCTTTTGATCCGCTCCGGTTCATATTGTTCCGGGTAGATCTCGCCGTCCAGCAACAACACCGCTGCCGCGTAAAACAAGCTGTGATCGGCCTGTTCCTTGGTTTCTACAATCTGGCGGTCCCCATAGGCGCCCGAGCCAATGATATGATAGGCAGTCAAAAAAGTGGTTAGTTCCACCTTGTCAATTTCGTCCGGGTCAATCAGGTTTGCTTTTTGTAGTTCGTCTATAGCTTCCAGTGTTGCCTGGCTATGCACTTCCACATTATATTTCTTCAGCACGCAGCGCGGGATCAGCTCGAAAGTTTCCTGGTCCCAGTCATAGTCCAGCTTCATGCCGAAGACATCGTCAAAGCCTTTCGGGCCTTCGAAAATAGCGACCGGGCCTGTCAGGCCTTCCCGGGCCAGGAAACAGATATTCACACAATCCAGCGCATCCATCGAGGAAGCAAAGCCTTTCCATTCATAAGTATAAGAAGCCCGGCTGGTCACCATCGGGCTGATCGATGTACCGGTGATACCCAAAGCATGTGCAGTATGTTCTTCGGTCATGCCTAACAGGCGGGCAATACCCGCGGTCATGGAATAACCGAGCAGCAACGTATGATCAATACCCTCCTTCATCACCGGAATCTCCAGAACCAAGCGGCATTCGATTTGGTACGCAACGGCCATCGCAGTTAAGAACTCCTTGCCGGATGTCGGCCGGAACTGCGCCGCCGCCAGCAAAGGGCCAATATTGTCGCTGGGATGGCAGGTCGCTTCCTTGCCCATAAAATTATCCATGAAATCCGGGTAGCGGATCAATGCCGTAAAAAGCTGCGCCGCCCTGTCATAAGGCAGGCTTTCGATCAACGGCACTTTGCAGCTGCCGCCTTCGCCCATCACCTGCAATTGCTTTAGTAATTTGTGAATGGCCGGTTTGGCACTAGCATGGACCAATGAGCCCAGTGCATCCAGCAAATGGCGTTTTAACTGGTCTATATTATCTTCGCCGATGTCATCATAGCGAGCATTCAATGCAAAGCGGGCAATCTTTAAATTTTGCAGTTCCTTTTTCATAAGGCAATTCGCTGACGTTGTTGAATTAGATCATTTTTTTCTTTTTACAGAAATCATCAGTGCTGCACCGGCAAGTGCCGCAAAAGCTACTTTCGTCAAAACTGCTATACGGTTGTGCTTCCATTCCATGCCAAGTCCGCGTTCTTTGAACAGGTTCGGCAAATGACCGGTTCTGATATCGTCGATCAGGCCTTCAAATACATTTATACGGTCAGCCAGAATAAGCGGTATCCAATGCCGGTAACGATCCTCACTGTTTCTAAAGGCATAACGCCGGATGGTGCCGCTTAAACCGGTAGGCGGTACCGAGGTGCCGAAAACCGCGGTCGGGCCGGGACGTTCGGTGGACAATAATATCTCGACCGTTAGCGGCTGTTGCGGTGAACGCTCGTAATGGATCCGGTTATGATCATCGCCGGTGTAGTTTTTAATGGGATAGGTCGGCTCGTTCTCTGGGTCGGCATCTATGCCCCAGCCGGGTATGTTTTTATAGTCTTCGTTTGTTGGTTTCATGGGATCAGAACGGTTTTAATACAATTGTCTAATTTAGAAGAGAACAGCCGGTAGGCATCGGGAACCTCTTTCAATGGCACCCGGTGGGTGATCAAACCTTTTGGGTCGAGTCTGCCGGACAGAACGTGATCGATTAGTTTGAGCATTAACCGTTTTGGCGCCGATTGGTTAGCCCGGATAGTAATCCCCTTATTTAGAACATTGCCGATCGGCACAAAATTATATGGGGGTCCGTAAACACCAACTACCGATACGATGCCGCCTTTTTTTACAGAATTGATCGCCCATTGCAGTGCGGTGGCGGAGCCGGCCTGCATCAGCATTACGCGGCCGCTGAACGTTTGCAGGGTATTGCCTTCGGCTTCGCAGCCCACACAGTCGATACAGACATCGGCACCATACCAATCGGTCGTTTTCTTTAAAAAAACTACCGGGTCGGCCATTTCCTTAAAGTTATAGGCTTCGCATTTCGCATAGTTTTTGGCAAACGCCAGCCGGTAGTCGATATGATCGATAATGATGACCCTGGCTGCTCCGAAGAACCAAGCGCAGCGTGCCGCCATGATGCCGATAGGCCCGGCGCCAAACACAATGACGGTATCGCCTTCCTTGATACCGCCCATCTCCGCGGCCTGGTAACCGGTCGGCACGACATCGGTCAATAGTACGGCATCATCCGGATCCATTTCCGGCGGAATAATGGTCGGGCCAACGTCGGCATAGGGTACACGTACATATTCCGCCTGGCCGCCGTCATATCCTCCTGCGGTATGGGAGTAGCCAAAGATGCCGCCGACGGCGGTAGCCATCGGATTGGATTCATGGCAGTTGCCATAAAGGCCCTGCTTGCAGAAATTACATTTGCCGCAGGCGACATTAAATGGCACCAGTACCTGGTCGCCCACCTTTAGTTTTTGCACCAGCGGACCAACCTCTTCGACGATGCCCGTAAATTCATGGCCAAAGGTCGAACCGACGCGGGTGTCGGGCACCATACCGTGGTACAGGTGCAGGTCAGAACCGCAGATGCAACTGCGGGTCACCCGGACGATGGCATCCTCGGGATGCAGGACCTCCGGCATGGGTTTATCAACTGTGCGAACCCGGTAAGGCCCGCGGTAACTCATTGCTAACATAAGTATGTTTATTTTTTAGCCGGCATCGTTATCATCGGTCAAATCGCCTGAAGGGAAAAATTTAGTTTGCCCGTTGTCCAGCTTTACTTCAATATTATCGCCTATCGCATCGGTAACTTCGCCTCCGCCTTCCGGCGAAATCACACGCTGACCTTTGAGGAACAAATGTTCGTCCATGTTTAATATTCTATTCTTCTGTTATCTCGTAAGTACTCCACTGGGCAATGCCTGCTGGTTCGCTGTTTTTCACTTCCGTACTCCGTACTACGCTCATTTGCTGATCCAGCTTTTGGGTTTCTTCCAATTCCTGATTTAAGGCCTCATCATTTTGGGTGATACCCTGCGTTTCTTTGACGTAAGCTACCGGGTCAGCGATATAATTCCATTGCTTACCCATAGCCGGCATTTCGCCCTCGTTCCAGGGCCCGCGAACGGTCGCACCATTAGACATATTGAAATACTGTTGGGTGAAGCGTGGATCAGATGCCAAAACTCCCGGTGGAAAATTAGGCTGGATGTCATTCAGCGCGGCTTCGAACATTTTATAATGGGCTACCTCACGGGTCATTAAAAATGACAGCGATTCTTTGACATACGGGTCATCGGTAAATTTCATCAGGTGCTCATAAACCAGCTTGGCACGGGATTCTGATGCGAGGTTACTGCGCAGGTCAACGGTCAGATCGCCATTGGAATGAATATAGGATGCACACCAGGGAATGCCCTGGCTGTTCCTGGGCGTAACACCGCCGCCGGTGATGATGCCGAACTGCGGATTGGCCGTTAAAGCCTCATGAATAATACTTTCTTTGGCGCCTTTGCCGTTCATCACCTGCATGATCTCGGAGTTACCAGCCGCGTCTTTCAGTTTCCCGTTGACGCCTTTTAGCAGCATCTGGATGGTGGCACCAACGATCTCCAGGTGGCTGAATTCTTCGGTGGCGATATCCATCAACATATCGTATTTATCGGGATGCGGCATCTTCGCGCCGAATGCCTGGGTAAAATATTGCATAGCAGCAGCTAGCTCGCCATTCTCGCCGCCAAACTGTTCTAGCAGCAGGTTGGCAAAACGCGGGTCAGGGCGCGAAACCCTGGCGTTGAATTGTAGGTCTTTAACATGGTGAAACATAATATATCTATTAAAGGTGTTCGGAAATAACAGTCAGGAATACCGCCGGTTTGATGAATAAATACGCGAAAATGCGGGCATACTACCTGTTATGAAGGATGAATTACCTGATTCGGAGAAACTCAAAACTGTTGATATGCTAGTTACTGTTATCCCTAAAACATCAGTTATGAAAAACAATTTCACTTTTAACGATCGTTTTGGGAACTGTCTTACTGCTTCCCGCCTGTAAAAAAGATCATAATGATCAGTATACCATGAGTAGCCAGGACTTGTTACCCAGGCATCCAGCGGTGATATGTTTGAAATTGCAGCTGGCAACCTCGCCCTGCAAAACAGCACCAATGCCAACGTCAAAGCTTTCGGTAACCACATGATCACCGATCACAGGCTGACAGGCACCGAAATGGCCACGCTGGCTGCAAAAAACGGCTGGATCGTCCCTACCGACATGGCTACCAAGTAGCAAAATAATCACAATACGCTTGCTGCGCTCAGCGGCGCCGTGTTTGATAAGCAGTTTGCCATGATGATGGTCACCTCACACGACGAAACTATTGCCTTGTTCCAGGATGCCACCCGTGACAGCGGAGTTCCGGATGCCGACCTGCACGGTTTTGCCTTGGGTAAATTGCCTACGGCTGAAGCAAAATATAAGTTGTCGGCTTCTACGAAGTATGCAGATGACCTGATTTTGATAGAATTTGATGGAATCGCTAAGGCCTTTTTGAACAAGGGATGTTCGGTTAAGTAAATGTGAGGCGACCTGATTTCACGGCAAAATATAAGCGGCTGATGCAGCAGTAATTATGGCACTTTTTTGGCTATTTAAGGTTGTTAATTTGGGTGGCTCATACACGATTGGCTTTTGATAACATGCAGGGTCTACAGTTTCATAGTTTGTGAAACTTTGTGCTGTGATACGTCCTATGATAATAACGGGGCTGAATCTGACTTTCTCCTTTTCCGCTCCGGCAAAAGCCAACCCACTATTTGCTCGAGCGCCTTTAGAATATTAGTTTGCTACTCTTCTGTATTAATATCACTGACTATATCGCCATTGAAGCGAACATGCAAAACTGCGTAATAAATTCTGGTACCATCGCCTATCAGAAAAAAGAGCTGAAAGAAAAGCGCTTAACTGATTGGTAACTGATGCGACATTGGTCATCATCATTCATGCCGAGTAAACGACTATATTCGATGTCCATAAAATTTCATAACATAAAATTCGCTTAGCGGTTTGACAGATCTCTTGTTAAATCATCTTTGTAGGGTTGCGGGTATAAAAGATAACACACCATCTCCCCAAAATATAGTATTTTTGCAAAGCACATAACGCGCTTCATCGCTTTGAGTAATAATAGCAATTCAGAAGATTTACCTAAAGAAATTCCTGCCGGACAACGGGGAAATAAACTTCCGCAATTAGATGCCGCCCAGATCGCTATCGATTCGGCAAATGTCGGCATCTGGCTTATCAATGCAGTCACACGGGAGTTTTTACCATCCAACCGTACCAAAGAACTCTTCGGTTTCAGGGCGGATGAAGAAATGTCGGTAGAGGCAGCGATGAACCAGATATTGGAAAAGTACCGGCAAAATACAATTTCTGCAATCGAAAACGCATTTAAAGTGCATAGCAGCTTATATGTAGAATATCCTATCACCGGTTACCATGACCATCAAAGCAGGTGGTTGAGTATTACCGGCGGCTTTACCAGTTTTGACGAAACGACAACTTATTTCTCAGGATTGGTGATGGATATTACCGAACAGAAGAAAAACGAACTCAAAAGAAGTAAATTCATCGGCATGGTTAGCCATGAATTGAAAACGCCGCTTACCGCTTTAAAAGCTTATGTTCAAATGCTTGGAAACTGGGCTCAGAAACAAAAGGATAACTTCGCCGTTGGCGCATTATCCAAGGTGGATAAGCAAGTGAGAAAAATGCTGAATATGATCAACAGCCTGCTTAATTTATCGAGCGCGGAAGTTGGAAAGATCCATATTAACAAACAGACCTTCAGCTTGGACAACCTGCTTAAAGAAGTCGTCGAGGAAACACTTTTTATAACCTCTTCTCATCACATTACGGTAGCACCGTGTGACAATATAGAAATAAATGCTGACCGGGATAAGATCGAACAAGTCCTAGTCAATCTCCTGAGTAATGCTGCTAAGTATTCAGATAAAGGTTCCGCTATTTATGTTACATGCAGCAGGGAAGAACACAAAGTAGTAATAGGTATCCAGGATGAAGGTATGGGTATCACTGAAGAAGCCGTTGAAAAAGTTTTCCTGCCCCACTACCGGGTAGAAAGTAAAGAAACAGAAAAAGTAACCGGTTTCGGAATAGGTTTATATCTATGCTCGGAAATAATTCAAAGGCACGACGGCAAGATCTGGGTAGACAGCGAAATTGGAAAAGGCAGTACGTTTAAGTTCATACTCCCGATCGCCTGATGTTTTTATTCCTTTGCTGTAATATACTTGGCCGTGATTAATAACAACAAGGTACGGTCGGCTTTTGCTTCATCATAATTTTCTTTGATCAATTGCTTGATCTGTTTGTTTTTCAACTTTACCGCAGCCATTTGTAAAACCTGAAAGGAGGCCATTTCCATACTTTCGATGTTTTGCATGTAGAATGCAATGGACAGGTCACGAAGTTCCGGGTCGCCGCTGTTTAATTTGATATCTTCGAACGCATCGTCAACGAGACCGGTTAGTCCACTATGGTTGCCTTTAGAAATTTCCGCATCAAGAATGTTATAGATGATCTCCATCCTGGCCATTTGCTTTTCAACATCTTCTAATGTTTCCATTATAGCCTGACGAAGATCCGTGAAATGAGCGCCTTCAGCTATCTGAGGTAAGTGACGTACCAAATGTGCTTTGGCTGAATAGATCTTGTCTAAATGCTTAACGAAGTAAGTCTTTATTTTTTTGGGGCCAAGGCTGATTTTACCTGGCTGCTGGTGTTTTTGATTTTCTTCCATAGGGTCAGCATAAATTCAAAGATAATAAACCTGTCAAAAACTCGCAGGAATTATCTTGATTTAAGTATTACCTCAAGAGATTATAAAAAACTTTTTACATGGTTGAGCAGCTGAAAAATGTCAAAAGGCTTATTGATATACAGGTCGGCACCACATTCATTAGCAAGCATTTTTAAGTCTGTTTCAGCAGAAACCAAAATGATTGGCATTGGCTCCTCTTTATACCTGTCTTTAATTTCAGCACAAATTTCATTACCTCTTTTTGGTGAACCTTCAATTCGTACATCAAGCAAAATCAGATCAGGGTGAATGATATGGATATGCTCTGCGGCTTCCCCCGTGTTGGACAGAACAACGTCATAACCTTCTTCCTGAAATATTATATTCAGGATCTCTAAAATATCTTCGTCGTCGTCAATTACGAGTATTCTTTTAGGTGTGGCGTTCATGTTCACTCTGTAACAAATGCCGTACCTTTTAAGATTTTTGCCATAAATAACATCTTTTAACCTTCAATAAACTCAAATCCTTAGGGTTAAGTGTAAATTATTGATTAAATTATAAAGCATTGGTGTATCGAGTGTACTTTAAATTAAACAACAGTTTTTCGAAAAACATTCGAAATTAAATCTGACGGTGGGTTTCCAGATGCTTTGCTACCATTATCAATAATGCATCCATGTCATAGGGCTTTTCCAAAAAATCATCGGCACCCGCAGCAAATGCGACTGCTCTTCCATCTTTACTGGCAGAAATAACAATGATCGGAAGATTGATAATGTTAATGTTCGTCCTTAGCTGAGTTATTACCTGATCACCTGATAGTCCTGGCATCCAAAGATCAATCAATAAAATGTCGGGTTGTTGATTTTCGATATGTGAGACAACTTCATTACTGTTAATAATAGCAGTAACGTCATGCCCTGAATCTTCCAGTATTAATTGCGTTATGTCCAATATTTCCTGTTCATCATCGCACACCAAAATTTTGCCCATATTAATGATTTATAGGAATAGTGAAACTAAATATAGCACCTTCGCCTTCCTTGCTATCTACCCACAAGGTGCCTTTATGTTCTTTGATGATCTCATTACTAACATATAACCCAATCCCCACGCCGGGGAACTTTTCCGAGATCTGATCAGTCCGGTAAAAGCGCTCAAAAATTCGCTTATGATCACGCTCATGAATGCCAACCCCTTTATCGGTAATTGAAATTTTTACATAATCAGGCAGGATGCTCATATGAAGTGTGACATCTTTACCGTCCGGAGAATATTTGACCGCATTACTCAATAAATTGAGTAGTACCTGTTCCAATCGCCCAAAATCTGCAGTGACTTCAATATTTGCCGATCCTGTGACTTTAATGGTATGGGTATTGGTAGTTGCCTGGATGCCACTCACTGCCTCGTTTATTAAACGATCAAGCTGAAACGTCGTAAAACTAAATGCCACCCGGCCTGCCTGGATCTTTGAAACGTCGAGCAGGTCATAGATCAGCCTTTCCAAACGGGCAACAGATTTAACCGCTGTTTCAAAACCGCTTAAATACTGTGTATCATTGTTTTGCTGCGCTTTTCGCTGTAATAATTGCAGATTGCCTTTAATACTGGTCAGTGGAGTTTTCATTTCGTGACTGGCAATACTGATAAAATCTTCTTTACGCTGTTCAATTTCCCGACGTTCCGTAATATCTTCAATAGCTAAAAGTATTCTGTCCTGGTACTTCCCCTTTAAAATGACTTGCCGCGCGTTAAGCACCAGTAATTTGCGACCTATCTTAGGGAACTCGTTTTCTATTTCAAAACCTTCAAAAGGATTATTATTTGGCAGCACATTAATTAACAGGTTTTTTAATTCAGGCAGGTTCCACTGCCCGTTATTGTGCTCAAAGAGCACTTTCCCTTTGATGTCCTTTTCTACCGATTTAAAGAAACGGCAAAAATGTTCGTTGACACTTAACACCTGCATGTCCCGGTCAAGGACAACCAGACTTTCGCGCACTGTCTCGATGATACTGGCAAGATAGGCTTCGCTTTCCTTTAAATCTTCGGTACGTTCTAAAACACGTTCCTCTAAATTATCTCTTTCTACAATTAAGGCCTCTTCCGCTTCTTTACGGCGTGTGATATCATTTTGAATACCAATAAAGTTGGTGACCATTCCATCCTGATCCTTTACAGGGGATATGGTCAATTCATTCCAGAACAGCCTGCCACCTTTTTTGTAGTTACGTATCTCCACCGAGCAGTGCTCGCCTTTTCCTATCGCCTCACGAAGAATGTGCCGCGCCTCCTGGCCGGCATCTCCATCCTGAAGGAAACGGCAATTATGCCCGATGATCTCTTTATTGGTATAGCCGGTCATCGTTTCAAAGGCCTTGTTACAATATATGATGGGTTCGTCGGGCTGGGTGTGATCGGTGATCACTACGCCGTTATTAGAAGCGCTAACCGCCGCCGCAAATAACCGGATATCTGTTTGCCCGGTGTGCGGTAAACGCCTTAAAAATTCTTCCATAAATTAACAATACTCGCTAAAAGATTAGCGCTTATACCTCTGACAACAGGATTTGTAAAAAATAGTTTGAAACCTATAGTTTAATTAATTATTTGTGGCATTGGAACAAGAGTTGCTTCATAAACAATAAAATGGTTTTATGTAAGCGACATATTAACTCTGCTTGCGCTTTAAATCAACTGCCGAAACGCAGTGCTTCCCGGTCATACTTTTATCCGCAGAACATGAGCTTATCTTTAGTGGATGGATATGATCCTGCAAACTGTCTACCAAAACGTTCTCGTCAAATAAAGTCTTTTGATTTAAACCTCGTGTCATGTCCTGGAATGGGTATTTTCCTTTGATGTTATGGTTGAACCAAATGCCTTTAACCATAGAGCGCATTTGCTTGAACACATTTTCCGGTACATTCAAGTAATGTAGACCTTGCCGGAATGGTAATGGATCTCCAGCGTTTGGCTCAGTGCGTCGTAATTATGGGAGGCGATGATGGCAGAGGGCATGATCAGTTTTTGTTTTCCTGTCTTTCTTCCGGATGCTCTTCAAAATATTGCCGGGCTCGTTTCAATCCTGTGGCAATAGCAATGCCTTCATCACCGCTTTCCTTAATGATCTCATTGGCGATTTCGACCGCTTTCTCACGGAGATACTGAGGTTGATTTTTATAGGATGGCGGATAATCTCCGTTATACCAAGGCATAATTCCTCCTTTTTTATTTTTTAAATAGCCATAAGCCCGCAGTAATACCTGTTGCTAATGCCGCGGCGATATATTTCCGATGCGCTTTGGGCTTCCCTGGCAAGCCAAAACCGCCGTGAGTAGACATGCCGTAATCGACCGTGTTGAATAAATTACCATCAGTCAGCTTAATTGGGTCTGCATTTTTCAAATAGCGGCGCATTATAAGACCGGTCATTTTGGTCATCAGTTCAGGGGCAATTGCATGAGCTACTTTTAACAACATGGATGTGCTACCAACATATTTATTTGAACGAGGATCTTGCACCATGGAAACCATGGCATCGGCTAATCGATTCGGATCGTAAACTGGTGGCGCGGGTTTCAATACCTTACCTGTGTGGTTGCCAGCATGCAAAATGCCGGGTGTATCTAGAAAAGCCGGGAAAAGGTCGCAGATATGGATATTCGGACATTCCGTAAGTTCACCTTTTAAAGCTTCCGACCATCCTCGCAAACCAAACTTGGCAGCCGTATAACCGGCCCCATAAGGCACAGGTAAAAAACCGCCTATGGAAATATTGTTGATCAGGATTCCTGCACCTTGTTGTTTAAAGATCGGCAGCACGGCATGTGCGCCATTCATATAACCAATTAAGTTGGTTTTGATGACCTGCTCATGTATCGCCATTGGTGTTTTGTCAAAATCACCGGCAGCTAACACACCGGCATTATTGATCCAGACATCTATACCGTTAACCGAATTCGCTAATGCGATCATCGCTTTGGCATCGCTTGTATCTGTAGGTACCACAAAGACTGTCGCACCCAGTTCTTCGCATTCGCCCTTAACCTCGTTTAAGGCTGTTTCGTTTCGGGCTGCTAATACCAAAGTGCATTGGTGTTGCGCGAATTTCAGCGCTGCGGCTCGACCGGCGCCGCTGGAGGCACCGGTAATGACAATGGTTGTATTTTTCAGATCTTTCATGAGGTACTTTTTAGGGCCCAATAAACCAGCAAAGGCTGGAAGAACAAACGACCGAGCCGTTTGCCATCCGTATTTAAACCAAAAGCATTTTGGTGATGGGTATATTGAGCGATGTTACCTGGGAAAACTGAGGTGAAAAAGGCCGCGGCTACTTTACCAACCCTATCTTCATATTTGTTCGGTGTAAACACCAAGGCACTGCCCAGTGCTATTTCAGCAAACCCCGAATAGATCACCGTATCGTCTTTTTTGAGCGGCACCCAATTGGGCACCTGCGCTTGAAATGCTTTACGCGCAAAACTTAAATGGCTTATACCAGCGAATATGAGATTAGCACCCAGTAAAATGCGAGCGGCCTTTTTGATCGTTTTAGTTTTCATAGGTTTTAATGGCAAGAATTATACCTATTTAAAATAAACCCCTTTCGGGGCTTATTTTATTTATCTAACTTTTTTTCGACCGCATTGCGTTGATTGCTGCCGATTGATTTTTTTGCGGCTTTAACTTTATCAGTAGTGGTGCCGGTTTTCCTGGCTTCGTATTTCATTTCGTATGGTTGTTCTGATACGGAATGGCGTTCCACTTTTGATCCTCGTGTTGTCATGTTCTTTTTATTTTAATTGTTTTTCAATGGTTTTGATGTGTTCCAGATGCATTTTTAAGGTTGGTAGCATTTTTTGCACCCAGGCCTTTACAAGCGGATCTTTGCCAGTAGTGGCGTAATTTTCAAACATTTGCACCGTATTACCATGCCCGGCAGACATCGCGTGTACAAAGGCCGAATCGAAATTGCGGGCATTTGCCAATAGGGGGTCGGACTTAGTCCCGCCGGTAGCGGCGGGTGGCAAACTGATGCTCCGGCTTTTGGCTAATTGCAATAATTCCTGTTCGGCCTGCCCGTGATCTTTTACCATCATTTGGCCAAATGACTTTACGTCAGGGCGTTTGGCTTTCTGCACCGCTTGCTCACCGGCGCTTACTTCCTGTAAGTTCTTGATGCTGGCTACAATCAAAAAATGTTTAGCGGTAGTATCCGGATCAGGTTGCGGGATCTGCGCGTGTGCAGCTAACCCGTTGCACAACGCTATAATAATTATCAGTTTTTTCATCATTATCGCTATTAAGGTTGGCCTACACCACCTGATGAACCATAAACCTGGCCGCTGGCAAAACTTGCGTCGGCAGCGGCTAACTGTACATAGATGGATGCCAGCTCTGCCGGTTGCCCCGGGCGGCCCAGCATGGTCCAGCTGCCGAACATTTGCTGTTTCTCAGGTTGGGCACCGCCGCTGATCTGTAAGGCTGTCCAGATCGGGCCAGGTGCCACGCCGTTTACCCGGATGCCTTTTGGCCCCAATTGCTTGGCCAGTGATTTCACATAATTCATGGTAGCAGCTTTGGTTTGCGCATAAGCGTAAAGATCTGGCGAAGGATCATAGGCTTGTTCAGAAGTAGTACCGATAATGGCTGCGCCCGGCGGCAAATGCGGCAGCGCTTCACGGATGATCCAGAAGGGCGCATAGATGTTGGTTTTCATCGTCGCATCAAACTCCTCGGTAGTAACATCTACAATAGAATTAATGGATTGCTGACGGCCAGCATTATTTACGATGATATCCAAGCCACCCAGGCCATCGATAGCTTTATGCACTAATTGCTTGCAAAACTCCTCGCTTCGCAAATCGCCCGGAATAGCAATGGCTTTACGGCCTTCCTTTTTTATCAGCGCAATTACTTCCTGCGCATCCTGCTCTTCGGTTGGGTAATAGTTAATAGCTACATCAGCACCTTCGCGGGCGTAGGCAATTGCCGCTGCGCGTCCCATACCCGAATCTCCCCCAGTAATAAGGGCTTTTCTTCCCATCAATCTGCCCGAACCTTTATAGCTGGTTTCCCCGCAATCCGGTACCGGGTCCATTTTGCTTTGTAAACCGGGCCATGGCTGCGGCTGGCTTTTAAAAGGTGGTTTGGGATGAAGTGTGGTAGGGTCGCTGATCTTCGCAGCCCCTTCATAGGTCGTTTTTTCTATGTTCGTTCCTCCGAATACCGGCGATACCGCAACAGCGGCCAGCGTGGTTCCCAAACCGGCGACTACCTGTCGCCGGCTCATTTTATGATTGTCTTCCATTAGTCTTTCTTTTTAGGGACTTTCGCACCTTCTTTCCTTGCTTCGGAAAGGCCGATGGCGACCGCCTGTTTTTTACTGGTTACTTTTTTACCGCTTTTGCCGCTTTTTAGCGTGCCTTCTTTTTCTTCGTGTAAAGCCTTGTGGACCTTGTCCTGTGCTTTTTCTGAATATTTTGCCATGATAAAAATTATAAAGTTGCCGGTGTAGTATTGTACTGGTGCTCTTCGTGAACGGTCAGCCACTCACTGATATAAGCGGCGACTTCTTCCCAGCCCAGTTCCCCGCAAATCCAGTGGCCACGGTTAGGAAAGGCTTTAAAATCAACAATGCTTACCTCATCGGTGTAAGCCTCTGCATTTCGTTGATTTAATTCGTAGGGTACAATCTGGTCTTCTTCTCCGCCGATAAATAATAAAGGCGCGTGCGGCAGGTCAAGATCTATCTGCCCGGCTTCACCCATACAGTCCCGCAAAACATTCCGGCTGTCATGCGTGGCTGTGCGCTGGTAAGCTTCCTGCGTATCCTCCATGCTCATGGTATTACAAAAAGATTCATGGAAACTTTCGAGATTCATTTCAAATGGCGCATTACCCTTGAACGGATTAGCGATCAGGGCACTGTTTTTCATAAAACCCCAGTCAAAAGCCAGCATGGCATTTGGTGCAATAGAGTTAATAGGTACGCCAATTTCAGCTAAACCTTTCTGCACCAGCAGTTGAACAATGAGTCCACCAACCGAATGACCGATCAGGATCGGTTTTTCGGGCAGCGAAGTAACAATGCGCTCCATTTCGTCAACAATGGTTTGTAGTTCGAGATCACCTAAACCGGCGGGCGGATTGTTGCGAAGATCAGCTGGAACACCCTCATGCAGCGGCCAGGCCGGCGCAATACAGTCGTAACCTTTTTCATTAAAATAGCTGATCCATTTTTCCCAGCTCACCGGGTTCTGGAACATGCCGTGGATAAATACGATTGTCTTTTTCATAGGTAGATGGCTGATGTTATGATTGTTTATTTTGTTGCTGTTGTTCCTGCTCAACAGGCTGCTGCTGCTCGTTCATATTGTGCGCCACCGCGCTGTCTGGCATTAGGTTGGCCATGCTGACCTGCATTTTGTTTTTAAAGCCAGAAATTACGCGGTCTTCGCCGGCCATTAAAGCTTCGTAACCATCCTTGGCAACATCTGCCGGATTGGCTTTTACACTTTCGTCCTGTAGCGCTTTGCTGTCATTCATGCCTGCTTTATTAAAGAAATCTGTATCGGTAATACCTGGCATTAGTGCAGTAAATGTAATTCCCGAATCTTTCATTTCTTCGCGGATAGCGGTGGTAAATGACAGCACAAATGCTTTCGTCGCATGGTATACAGCCTGCCATGGACCCGGAACTTTACCTGCTACCGAACCGAGGTTCAATACCTTACCCTCGCCGCGGGCAGCCATTTGCTGTACAAAATACTTGGTCAGGATAACCGTAGCGCAAATGTTCAGATGAATAATATCGAGTTCGCGCTCAATATCGTTGTCTTTGAACAAGCCGTAAACGCCTTGGCCTGCGTCGTTTACCAATACATCGATTTGTCGGTCTTCCAATTCCTGACAAAGCGCAAAAGCTTCGTCCATCTTGGACAAATCTTTGGAAATGGTTTCGACCTGGACGCCCGAAGCGCCGAGTTCACGGGTGGCACTTTCAAGCTCGCTTTGGTCGCGGGCGACAATGATTAAATTGTAATGATCATTAGCGAATAATTTTGCCAATTCTTTGCCGATCCCGCTGGTTCCGCCAGTGATCAGCGCTGTTTTTTGTTGATTTTCCATAGGTATTTAGTTTTCAATTTTTACAGGTTCCGCATTTTCAATTTCCTTGCGTTGTTCCCAGGGTTTAAGTACTACTTTCACGCAGTCCTCTTCCTTCTTGTTAAAGATGTCGTAACCGTGAGTCACTTCGCTAAGCGGCAATGTGTGGGTGATAATATCATCCAGTACCACCTTTTCGGTTTTCACCAGTTCGATCAGGTTATCTATGTAGTTTAGTACAGGAGCCTGCCCCATTTTCAGGGTAATGCCCTTGTCAAATACACGGTGCAACGGGAAGTTATCATAAGTAGAACCGTATACGCCCATAATCGAAACGGTGCCCATCCGGCGAACAGCTTTAAAGGCCGTGTCCAACACCTTCATGCTACCTACTTCGAAATTGAATAAGGCCTTGGCTTTATCTAACAGGTCGCGTTCCGGCTCAAAGCCCACGGCATCTACGCAAACGTCGGCACCGCGCCCGCCGGTCATGCTACGGATAGCTTCCACCACGTCCACTTCATGTGGGTTCAGGGTATCTACTTTATTAACAGCTTTAGCTTTTTCCAGGCGATAATTTAAAGGGTCAATAGCAATGACTCTGCTTGCGCCATTAATCCACGCGGCTTTTTGCGCCATCAGCCCCACGGGACCGGAGCCGAAGATCGCTACTACCTCTCCGCCTTTTAACTGAGCCCAGTCGATAGCTGACCAACCGGTAGGAAATATATCTGTCAGAAACAACACTTGCTCGTCAGTCATATTATCCGGTACTACGCGCGGGCTGATATCCGCATAGGGCACTCTTACATATTCGGCTTGCCCACCCGAGTAACCGCCGTATAGATCGGTATAACCGAAAAGTGCAGCACCTTTTTGGTCGGCCATATCACCGTCCGGCCCGTAATGTTTGTAGTTCGAATTCTCGCAGGCGGGCGAGGCATTATGCTGGCAGAAAAAACAATGCCCACAGGAGATCGGGAATGGCACCACTACGCGGTCGCCTTTTTTCAGGTTTTTGACGCCTTTGCCCACTTCCTCCACGATACCCATAAATTCATGGCCCATCACCATAGGTTTAGGCTGCGGTACGCCACCGCTGAGGATATGCAGATCGGAACCGCAGATGGCGGTAGAGGTGACCTTCAGAATGACATCCGTGTCCTGTTCCAGGCGTGGGTCTTCTACGGTATCGTAGCGAATATCGCCGGGTTTGTGAAAAACAGCTGCTTTCATAATAGGTAGATTTAGTAATTATTGATTAAATTATTATCGTTTTAATATTTTTTAAACAACTACAGGTTATTGGGGTTTTAAAAAAGATAAAAAAGTATGCTGGCTGGAGTTGGCTTAGAAAATCTGCTGGAGAAACGTAAAATGAAAACAAATACCATTTCAAGAGACGGGGCACTCACTAGCCCCTGGCAAATTGATTTGCTCACGGTTGTACAAAAAGAGAGGACTACCGATCAAATTTTTGATTGCCTGATAGTAGGCGGCGGGATCACTGGTCTGACAGCCGCGCTGCTATTGCAGCAGGCCGGTAAAAAGACCGTGATCGCAGAAGCACACACCATAGGTTTTGGTACGACCGGTGGGACGAGCGCGCATATCAATACATTCGCGGATACCACTTATCAAGAAGCGGAAAGTGCATTTGGCGCTGAGGGTGCTCGGTTGTTTGCAGACGCGATCAATGAAGGTTTCGCATTGATCAAAAGCCAGATCGCCCAGTTTAAGATTGACTGCGACTATGAACCCAAAACCGCTTATTTATACGCCGAAAATGAGGACGAGATGAAGCTTTTAGTCGGCATATATGAGGGCGCAGTTAAAGTGGACGTACCGGTTGAATACTCAGATGATGTGCCAACCCCAGTGCCATTTCAAAAGGCTTTACGCTGGGAAGGTCAGGCGCAGTTCCATCCCTTGAAATATTTAACAGCACTACGATCAGCATATATCGAAGCAGGTGGATCCATCTTAGAAAATACTTTGATCACCCAAATAACCAGCGAAGATGGTGTCCACACTGCCGAAGCCAAATCGCGGAATATTAAAGCTAAAACGGTTATCTATGCTACGCACATGCCCCCTAACATCAACCTGTTCAATTTTGAGTGCGCACCTTACCGCAGTTATGTGGTGGCGGTCAAGTTGCACAGTGGCGAGTACCCTGACGCGTTAGTTTATGATTCGCAGGAACCATATCATTACGTACGTAGCCACATGATTGATGGAAAGGAGCTATTGTTGATTGGCGGACTGGATCATAAAACCGGGCACGAAGATCCGGAAAAAGCTTTTGCGGATCTCGAAAAATATGCTCGTAAATATTATAGTATTTCATCAGTAAAATATCGTTGGTCGAGTCAATACTATGTGCCGGTGGATGGGCTTCCTTATGTTGGCAAAATGCCCCTGGCGGCGGATGGCATCTATTGTGCCACCGGTTATAACGGAAATGGTATGATGCTGGGCAGCGTGGCTGGTAAAATTCTCAGCGATCTTGTCAGGAAACGGCCTAATAAATATGCGGAGCTGTTTGATCCATGCCGTGTAAAACCTATAGATAGCTTCAGCGAATTTGTAAAAGAGAACAGTGATGTGGCCTATCATTTTGTGGCCGATCGTTTCGGCCTTCACGAAACGGATTCTTTGAAACGTTTGGAACCGGGTACCGGCAAATTGGTAGAAGTGGACGGAGAAAAGATAGCGGCATATCGGGATGAGAACGGAAATATTCACGCACTTAATCCGACCTGTAGCCACGCGGGTTGCATAGTGAACTGGAACGGCGAAGAAAAAAGCTGGGACTGCCCTTGCCATGGGGCGCGGTATGACATAGAAGGAAACGTGTTAACCGGCCCAGCAACCAAAAGTTTAACTCAAATCGGCAGCGATGGAAAATAAGCTTGATTTAGCTCGCCGGTTTCCTGAAAACCCCTTGCTGTTACCTAAAGATCTGCCGGCAAGTAAGGACGGATTACAGATCATTAGTCTGTTAAATCCCGGTGTGTTCCGTTTTCGGGATAAAATATGGCTCATTGTCCGTGTAGCAGAAGGCGTGGCGCAAAAGGAGGGTGTATTGTTTTTCCCGGCGTTAAACGCTACCGGCAATACCGAGATTATTAATATACCGCTTAATGATCCCGACCTCATTGCTACTGATGCACGCGTGATCAGTTATAAAGGATTAGATTATTTGACCACTATATCGCATTTGCGTTTATTGGCGAGCGACGATGGAGTGCATTTTTCGGAGCAAACTGATTATCTGCCGCTTTTTGGCAAAGGCCAACTGGAACGTTTTGGCGTAGAAGACTGCCGGGTAACACAAATAAAAGATACTTATTATCTTACTTATACTGCCGTTTCAGACAGTGGTGTAGGTGTGGGAATGATGACCACTACCGACTGGCGGTCTTTTGAAAAAGGTGGGATGATACTTCCGCCCCATAATAAGGACTGCGCCATTTTTGAAGAAAAGATTAATGGTAAATATTATTGCCTGCATAGGCCTAGCAGCAAAGAAATAGGTGGTAATTATATCTGGCTTGCCGAATCTTCAGACACCAGGCAATGGGGTAATCATCAATGTCTGATCAAAACCCGGCCGGGCATGTGGGATAGTGCAAGGGTTGGCGCGGGCGCAGCACCCATTCGTACAGAACGCGGCTGGTTGGAAATTTATCATGGAGCTAACGCAGAACATCAATATTGTTTAGGGGCTTTTTTAATGGATCTGAATGATCCGTCAAAAGTGGTAGGCAGAACACTTGATCCGATCATGATACCGACAGAAACTTACGAATTGAGCGGCTTTTTTGGTTATGTGGTATTCACCAATGGACATGTTGTTGATGGCGACGAATTAACTATTTATTATGGTGCCGCTGATGAGTTTGTTTGCGGGGCAAAATTTTCGGTTAGTCAAATTTTAAAAAATGTGAAATAAAATTAATTTTTAGTTTAAACATAATTCACTCATTTTAGTTGTAAATATAAGCATACGGTTGCAATTTTAAACAGCCGGCGTTAGATAGCCGGGTAGCATAATAAACTCAAGCATATGGTAAGATTAATTAAAAACAATAGCAGCCGAAGCCTTGGGCTTTTGTTTCTTTTGCTGTTTTGTAACGCCTGTAATTCTGGTGACAGCCATAAAACCATCGGCAATAGCCAAGATACTACCCGCGTAGACAGGGCCGGGGGGCCGCCGATCCGTGACACTGCTACGATCAACAAAGATCGGCGGGATTCTGCTAAAATTACGTCTGATGATTCGACGAGCAAAGGAAATGTAGACCCGTCAGGCCATGCATCTAAACCACCGGAAAAATAAACGATGGGTATGAATGACGTACGTTGTGTGCTTTTTGAGATATCTGCTATTTAATTTTTGCAGTTAAAGTTGGTGCAGAAACATCGTTAACTACCCTTCGACTTACATTTTTGCGAAGCTTACGGTTTAATGACGCGCGCATGTGAGTTACTGCTTTTCTTTTATGAACCTCGCCTTGCTCCTTAACTTTTGTGAGCAGCCTTAATGATAAAATAGCCAAAAATCCGCCAATTAAAAAAAAGTAATTCCAACCCTGCAGGTTAAGTAATTTTAAGTTGTTGATCCCATCTGCGCTTTTTAGCTGTATGTTCCAGGCTATCTGGTGTGTAGTAAAAAAATCGGCAAGCAGGCCGCCTATCATCGGAGCTATAGTCGAAAAGAATGCCACAAACATACTTTTTGCGGTTATATAAACGATAGCCTCGCTTTTCGGTGCCAGTTTAATTCCGATGTTACTTAATGCCAGGTTGATGCCCGCGGTAGCGATGCCGCTGGTTAAATAAATTACAGTGAGTAAGGTCAGCCTAGTTAATAATGAAGCCGGCATAGCTGTAAATGCAAATGCCAGTATACAGGTTATGTAAACAGGAGCACAAACACGGATGATGGTTTTGTTGCTAAACCTGTCTGAATATCTACCCCACAATTGCAGAGACGCTATGCTGCTTAACTGACTGATTATGCCCAAAGCAATAACATAGGATAAAGGCAACCCAATTGTTTTCATCATAAAAACCGCAAAGAAAGGTGTCGCGAGGTTTAAAGCAAAAGCCCAAAGTGAATTGAATGCAAGCAAGTGCCTGAAATTTTTATCGGTTACCGCTTTGCTAAATAATTTCAGCACTTTGCCATCTATTGGTATAGGCTTTGGCTCGGGGGTACGCAACAGCAAAAACACACTAAACATGCCCAGGGCTCCTCCCGCTAAAAACAGGGTGGTATAAGCGGTTATTTCCTGGGCAGGATAATGTGTCTTAACATAATCTATGCAAATAGCTGTGGCCAGGCTAAGCGTCACGTTTAAGGTTTGTGCAATGCGGCTCCTGCGTGAGAAAAAACTTCCCAGCCGTTCACCCGGGATTAAATCCTTCATCCAGGCGTTCCAGCTGGCGCCGGCTATATCACCAAAAATGTGCTGAAAGAAGAGTAAAACCAGTAAAACCTGTATGGTGGTACTTCCTTTAAATAATAAAGGCATTATACCTATGGCAAGTAGTGGAAGCCTTGCCAGCAGATTAAATAAGGCACTGATGATTTTGCGGTTATTGAATTTTTGAACCAACCATATTGAGGCCAATTGAAAAATAGTGGTGAATGTTGGTAATGCAGCTAATAAGCCTAACTGAAAATTGCTTGCGCCCATGTGGATTGCCATGGCAGTTAAAAATGTTCCGCTGGTAAATACTACCATAGCTTCTGCCGAGAGTCCATCGGCGATTACCAGTTTTAGGCCAAAAGTTAACTGATTGTTTGTAATTGTTTCTGAAGGACGTAAATTCATAATAAAAGTATCCGCACAGGGATACCAGCTACATTTAATAAATAGTTTAAATTAACAGGGAACAGGCTTAGGGCCTGCGCTTTATAAACTACAAATTGCCTGCCGTATTATCTTCGGTAACTAAAAATTTAAAAATAACTGATTTTCAACGTTTTACTTATTAATTAAAATATATTTTCTCTGCCAAATATGCAGAAGTGTAGAACCATGCAGTATTTGGTTCCGCAATGTGTGGTGGTGTCATGCAAAGTTATCTACAGTTGCTTTTCTTATTATTATAGTTATTTGATGACTGTTGAATTGATTTAAACAAACACTTATTTCATTTTTTGGTGCATGTTGTTAGGAGAAATGTACATGAGGATTTTTTAAAAAGATCGTATTAATTGTAAATCCGTAAAAAAAATCGCTTTAATGGGAGCGATTTTACTAAAATTTAAATTTTATAATAGTTATTGATAACAATTTTTAATTATTTATTAATTAATCAGCACTTGGCTTTATTATTGTTTGTATTTAAATTATTTCATATAACGATAATTATGCAAGACAAGTTGAAGGTTTTTACCTGGCATATTCACGGTAGCTATTTATACTACTTATCTCAAGGGAATTATGACATATATATTCCGACCAAGTCCGAAAGAACAGAAGGCTATTATGGCCGTGGGGAAACATTCCGCTTTGGGCCAAATGTTTATGAAGTATCCGCTGAGTTGGTTAAAGAGCAGGAATTTGACATTATTCTTTATCAAACAAACAAAAATTACCTTGTTGATCAGTATGAAATCCTGTCATCGGAGCAGCGCAGGCTACCGAAAATATATATAGAGCATGACCCTCCGCGCCTCCATCCTACCGATACCAAACATATTCTCGATACGCCAGACGTAACGCTTGTCCATGTAACGCACTTTAACAGCCTGATGTGGGATAGTAACCAAACACCTACCGTGGTTATTGAACATGGCGTAACAGAGCCGGATATTGCTTACACAGGGGAACTGAATAGAGGCATAGTTGTAATTAATAACTTACCTGCACGCGGCAGATTACTCGGCCTTGATATTTTTATGGAAGTACGTAAACACGTACCGCTCGATTTAGTAGGCATGGGGACGGGAGAAATGGGTTTGGGCGAGGTATTGCATCCTCACCTACCTAAGTTTATAAGTCAGTATCGTTTCTTTTTTAACCCCATCCGCTACACAAGTCTTGGACTTGCAGTTTGTGAGGCTATGATGATGGGCCTGCCGGTGGTAGGCCTTGCGACTACCGAACTGTCTACAGTTATCGCCAATGGCAAATCAGGGTTTATACATACAGATATAAAATATTTAATTGATAAAATGAACTTTCTAATCAATCACCAGGAGGCAGCTCAAAACATTGGCGAGTGCGGACGGGCAATGGCTTTAAGCCGGTTTAACATCAATCGATTTATTAAGGATTGGGAACACTTGTTTAATAAGGTAGTAAGTAAAAGACCGTCCGGTATTTTTATTTCAGCATAATGTATAATTAACAGATATCTATAATGAAAAGCTTAAACCAACAGATCGCTTTGATCAGTGAACACGCATCGCCATTGGCAGATTTAGGAGGGGTTGATACGGGGGGACAAAATGTATATGTGACACAATTGGCCAGGTATTTAGCCAAGGGTAAGCAGCGGGTTGATATTTTTACAAGATGGGAAGATGAATCGCTGCCGCAGGTGGTCAATTGGCAGCCTGGTATTCGGGTGGTGCATATTGCTGCCGGTCCCCAATTGGTGATTCCTAAGGAGGATATTTTGCCATACATGCATGAATTTAAGCAAAACATGCTGGCTTTTATTTTAGCTGAAGATATTAGGTATGATTTAATACACGCCAATTTTTTTATGTCGGGCCTGGTAGCTGCAGGTATTAAAGAGGCTTTAAACATTCCTTTTGTGATTACTTTTCATGCTTTGGGTCATGTTCGTAAAATACACCAGGGTGATAATGATCGCTTCCCGGCTGAGCGTTTGCAGATAGAGGCGGATATTGTACAACAGGCGGATGCAATCATCGCAGAATGTCCGCAAGATAAGGATGACCTGATCAATCATTATAACGCACCAATTTCCCGTATTACAATAATTCCCTGTGGTTTTAGCGAAGAAGAGTTTCACCCGGTTGAAAAGCCGCTTGCGCGTAAAAAACTTAATATTCCGCAAAAGGCGAAGGTATTATTGCAGCTTGGCCGCATGGTTCCACGTAAAGGAGTCGATAATGTAGTTAAAGCGCTTGCCGAATTAAAAAAAATGGGTAAACAAGTACTGTTAGTAATTGTGGGGGGCGAGCAGCAGCATACGGATATAATTACCTGCCCCGAGAGAAAACGACTGATGGATATAGCGCAAAAAGCCGGCGTTTTAGATATGATTCATTTTGCCGGGCGAAAGGATAGGGAACAATTAAAATACTACTATTCGGCGGCTGATTTATTTGTAACTACCCCCTGGTACGAGCCTTTTGGCATAACGCCACTTGAATCAATGGCCTGCGGAACTCCTGTTATCGGATCGAATGTTGGGGGTATTAAATACTCTGTGTTGGATGGCAAAACAGGTGCGCTTGTGCCGCCCCATGATCCTAAAGCGTTAGCCAATGCCATAGTAAAGCTTTTAAGTAACAAACAGGCATTAGAAAAAATGAGCATTAATGCATTGAACAGGGTGAAGAGATATTTTACCTGGGCAAATGTTGCAGTTAAGGTTGATGCGCTTTATAAAAAAGTATTAAGAAACACTACCCTGCAACGTACTATTGAAGAAACAAAGGCTGCATGAACAAAGCTGTTTTTTTGGATAAGGATGGCACGTTGATAGATGATATTCCGTACAATGTAAATCCTGCATTAATTGCACTTAGCAAAAACAGCCAAACAGGCTTAAAAAGTTTGTTAGGTGCCGGTTACCTGTTGGTGGTTATAAGTAACCAGTCGGGAGTGGCGCGCGGTTTTTTTACCGAAAGAGCGCTGTCATCTGTCAAAAATAAATTGAACGAGTTACTGGGAAAATCTGGTATAAAGCTAAGCGGCTTTTATTATTGTCCTCATCATCCGGCTGGTATTAACCCAGGATACAGTATAGATTGCGATTGCCGTAAGCCAAAACCCGGTCTTATCCAAACTGCTGCCGGGGAATTAAATATCGACCTTGAAAAATCATGGATGATAGGCGATATTTTGAATGATGTAGAAGCAGGCGCGAGGGCAGGATGTAAAACCATACTTATCGACAATGGTAATGAAACAGAATGGACGGATGGAGATTACAGAACACCCAATCAAAAAGTAAATAATATTAATGATGCTGCGGCTTATATATTAAATCAGCAATATGTTTGACAACAACTGGCAACACTGCAAAAATGTTCTCTGTATACGTCCTGATAACATGGGTGATCTGCTCATGAGTACACCCGCCATCAGAGCATTAAAGGAAACATTCAGTGCCAGGATCACTGTACTAACTTCATCGATGGCGGCCGGCATAGCCCAGCAAATAAGCGAAATTGATGATGTGATTTTATTTAATGTGCCTTGGGTGAAATCAAGCTACACGGATATTGGCGATTTTAACAATATAGTAAAAAATATAAAAAGCCGACGGTTTGATGCCGCGGTAATTTTTACCGTTTATAGCCAAAACCCGCTGCCAACGGTAATGCTTGCTTATCTGGCGGGCATTCCGCTCAGGCTGGCTTATTGCCGGGAAAATCCATATCAGTTATTAACAAATTGGGTTCCTGATCAGGAACCTTACAATTTCATAAAGCACCAGGTAGAGCGCGATCTGGATTTGGTTGCATCGGTAGGCGCCAAAACCGCCGATCGAAACCTCAGTCTAAAACCACAAAGCCGGCTTTGGCCGCAAATATTAAATAAACTGGTTTCGGCAGGTTTAAATGCAGAAAAGAAGTGGATCATTTTGCACGCCGGCGTAAGTGAACCTAAACGGGAATATCCCGTGAATTATTGGGTTAATGCGGCAAAATTAATAATAGCACAAATCGGCTGTCAGCTAATCCTAACCGGCTCGGCATCGGAAAAACAGCTGACAGTCGATCTGGGTGAGCAAATAAACAAAGAATGCATCATCGCAGGAGGATTGTTTACTTTAGAGGAATTGACTGTTTTGATAGCTAAAAGCCCTGTGCTATTATCGGTAAATACGGGCACTGTCCATATAGCCGCTGCAGTGCAAACCCCGGTTGTGGTCCTTTACGCGTTAACCAATCCCCAGCATACGCCCTGGCATGTGCCCTGTAAGATCCTTCCTTTTACGGTAAATAGCCAACTGCAAAGTAAAAACGAGGTGATAAAACATGTTAACAGTTTTGAAAACGATGTAATTGAATATCCATCGGCAGCAGATGTTTTGAACGCTGTAATAGAGCTACTCACCAATCCCACTGAATACTTAAACCAGGAGTTAAACCTTATTAACAGGATGAAGCAAAAGCGCAGCCTGGTTTAAAACATAATCGAATCCGGGTTCCAGCAGCCAATTAATGGTTTTGTGAAGGTGTTTGTTAATTGGTCCCCATCGTTCGGGCTCGCCGTCCATGCTGATCACGATACTTGGCGTTTGAAATGCCGCAGCAATATGGGATACGCCGGTACAATTAGATACTAACGCACAGGCATCCCTTATTAATATTGCCATAGCACTCAGATTGGTTTTGCCGGCTGCATTGATAGCCGGATAGTGCATATGAGCTATAACGCTCTCAACAAGATCCTGCTCTGCTTTTGTACCGGTAACTACTATTTGAAAACCGGCTTCGGCATAATAATCCGCAATAGCGGCAAAATGCGCAACCGGCCATTGCCGCCATGCTCCCCGCGAACCAGGGTGAATACATATATACTTTTTAGATTTGATACCCAACCCTAAGCTTTCCAAATCTTTTTGATCCTGATCTGTAACCGGGAACTCCAGGTTATTACCTTGAGGGGGTACACCTAAAAAATCCATCAGCAGTAAATGCCTATCTATCTCAGATCCATAATCCGGGTATTCCATGAAATAATCCCGGTTAGGTGCGTAAGCCTCTTTTTTGAAATAACCTGCTGTTATTTTTGCGCCAAAAAGTTTTATCATTGGGTTTACAATAGAGCCATTGCCCTGCAGTTGAATAGCAAGGTCGAATTTTCGGTTCTGAACTATAGATAAAAATTCAGTGAATGCAGCAGGGTTTAATTCCTGCTCGGGCAAGCCGGGATAGCCGGGAAACCAAATGAAATCGTCAAAGTACTTATTAAATCTCTCGGTAAATGAAGCTGCCCAGGGCATACCTGCTAAAGTAATTATTGCACAAGGATAAGCATGCCTTAACGCGCGGATCGCCGGCACGGCACATAGGGTATCGCCTAATTGCAAAGCACGAAATATAATGATAGATTTTATGTTTTTTGGTAGATGCATTGTATTGATTTAAACAAATAACACACGGTATTTAATAGCCCCATAGATTTGCCAGAATATAGATAAAAACGGAATAGCCAACGAAGTAACAATCATTTCTGACACATGCTGAACGCTCAAACGCGTTAAATGCAATCGTTTTTTGATGAACCACATAGTAAACACACCCCATATTAAAAAGCCCGATAGTGCTGCAATAGCCGAATTAACTGCTAATCCCACAACCATTATCGCAAAGCCACCAATCATTATATAATAGTTAAGCGGCGGACGCGGCTGAATTTTTTTACGGTACATCCACGGGTACTTTTTGTAAAGCAGTGCGTTAAACATCGTTTTCTTTTGATCCTTTATACTGATACCCCAGGACGCTTTACGTACCGGGTGAATAACTTGCGCGTGATCAATCTTTACAATTTCAATTCCTTCATTCAATAACTTAAACTGCAGGTCGCTGTCTTCGCGCCAGGCCATTGTAAATCTTTCGTCGTAGCCGCCAACCAGTTCCAGCACCTCCTTTGGGCAGCAGCAGTTTGCCGTAATAAAATCTGCAAATTGAAGCCCTAATGTATTAAGTTCATGGTCTGTAGGCCTGCTTGATATCGGCACCACTGTCTGACCGGTAAAGGCAACTTTTTCGCCGGATGTGTAGCTTTTTAAATAAGCATTCAGCCATGTTCGTTCAGGTACGCAATCATCGTCTGTAAAAGCCACCAGTTCGCCCCGGGCATTAAGCCAACCGTAATTACGCGCGGCAGCGGGCCCTTTTTTATGGCTCAGCATAAAAAAACGGATGTTTAATGATGGCCGTTTTTTAACCCAGCTATCCATTAACCTCCTTGTTTCCACATCCGGCCCATCGCTTACAACAATAATTTCATAGCTGTTTTTTTGAAGTTTTTGGGCCGCCAAAGCATGCAGGCATTTCTGCAAAAGTAAAGGCCTGTTATAAGTAGGTATCACTACTGATATTTTTATGCTGCTCATTTTTCAACTATAAATGATCCTATAACCAATGCGTCAAAAGGTGAAGTCCAGAAACATTCAATAGCATCCCTTGGGGTACAAACAATCGGCTTTCCTAAAGTATTGAAAGAGGTATTGACCAATACCGGCACTCCGGTTTTTTTGTAAAACGCCTTTAGTAAGTCGTGATAACGTTGATGCTGCTGGCGATTAATGGTTTGAATCCGGGCCGTTCCGTCAACATGCCTTATAGCAGCAACCTTATCAGCTTCGTCGGGCTTAACATCATACACAAACAGCATAAATGGCGAGTATCCGGCTCCTTCAAACCAATTGTGTGCTTCTTCTTCCAACACCACAGGAGCCACAGGCCGGAAATCCTCCCTATCTTTAACCTCGTTTAAACGCGCTTGCATAGCTGCGTTGATAGGCGAGGCTAATATAGATCTGCTGCCCAACGCCCTTGGCCCAAACTCCATACGGCCCTGGTACCATCCAATAATTTTGTCCTGAGCCAATATTTCGGCGGTATCTCCGGCAATGTCATCCAGCTTGCGGTAGGGCACTTTCCATAACTTCAGTGATTTTTCAATTTCTTCGTCGGTGTATTCAGGACCCCAGTAACAGTGGGTCATCTCGCAATTCCGCTCATTGGTTTGGCGTTCCTGCGCATCAACCCAAATGGCCGCACCCAATGCTGTACCATCATCGCCCGAGGCTGGCTGTACCCAAATGTTTTTGAATGCGCCCCTATCACGAATGCGGGCATTGGCAACACAATTGAGCGCGACGCCGCCAGCAAGGCAAAGGTTTTCTTCACCTGTTTCTTTTTTCAGCCAGCCGGTAAGTTCCAGCATGCTCTCTTCAATAACTAATTGCAGCGAATGGGCTACATTAAAATGATGAGAAGTAAATTCTTCATGCCTCAAACGCTTCGGGCCAAAGCGTTCTTCCAGCTTTTGGTTATTTATAGTGTATTGACCGTTGCCGCTGATCTGCACGATCTCTCTGAAATCTTTTATAAACTCGGGTTTACCATATGATGCCAGCGCCATAACCTTATATTCATCTGACGAATGCAGGAAACCAAGGTAGGTGGTTACGTCTTCATACAACAAGCCAAGCGAGTGCGGCATATTCACCTGCCCAATCCGGCTTAGTTGCTGGCCGTTGCCGATGTTATAAGTAGTAGTGGCCAGTTCTCCGCGGCCATCAACGGTCATTACCGCGGCATTTTTAAACGGCGAACAATTAAACGCACTTGCGGCATGCGATATGTGGTGCTCTACAAAATGCCATTTATTTCGCTGAATATTACAACCCACGAAACGCTTTTGCAGATGATGGGGATAGCCGTCTCTTAACTGGCCAGGTGCATTAACAATTGATGAAAGAAATAGGGGGTCCCAAACGTTTTTAAATTCTTTGCCTAACGCTGATGAACCCTCTTCAAAAGGAATTTCAATGGTTGATTTATTACGGTATTTAGCGCCGATTAACAGATAGGGATCAAAGGAATAAGCGATGTGATCAACATCATTGATATGGATACCTGCTATTTTTAAACAATAATCAATAGCATGAAAGGGAAGTTCCCAGGTTGAAAATGGTACCGGTCTTTTGCCGTGTTTAAAATGAGTAAAGCGTTCTTCTTCTGTAGCCGCCAACAATATTCCATCTTTAATGATACATGCGGCGGAGTCATGAAAAACGGCATTAATTCCTAAAGTGTACATAATGTTTTTCGGGGGTATAGTTTGTTTGTTATTTGTCGGTTTATGCTAGCTTTTGCTCGTTGGTAATGAAAACGAAAAGACGGAACCTTTGTCTTTTTCGCTCTTTAACCAGATTTTTCCTCCATGTTGCCCGATAATTGCTTTAGATATATGCAGGCCCAGCCCAATTCCAGAAATTTTTCTTGAAGTAGCGGAACTTGCCCGCCAGAATCGTTTAAAGAGATTAAGCTGTTCACTTTTTGGAATACCTATGCCTTCATCGGTGACGCTCACGGTTACCATGTCAAGTTTTTTATTCATCTTTATATTTACGGTTACGGGCTTATCAGGCGGCGAGTACTTACATGCATTGTTGAGTAGGTTATTTATAACCTGCGATATCCTTACACGATCTGCAAATACACTCACACTTTTCTTTCCTCTCACAAAAAAAGTATGTTTGTCAATCAGTTTAAGCTCGATCACACACTCCGTTATTAATCCGGCAAGATCAAAAATGGTTTTCTTAATGATCAATTCGCCCAGTTCAAGTTGACTTGTATCGAGTAGATAACCGACTAAAGACATTAATTTATCCGTTTTTTCATTAACTTTTTCAGCGGTGTTAGCCAGGAACTGATCACCGGAATCCATAGCCCGCTTTCTTAATATTTGAGCATATGATTTAATTACGGTGACAGGTGTTTTGATCTCATGGCTGGCAATACTGATAAAATCATCTTTTTGCTGTTCGAATGACTTGCGTTCCGTAACATCCTCAACAGAGAATAATATAAGGTTACTGGTGTTTACCGGGTGCTTTAATTTACTGGCATTTATAAGAAAATATTTTTTTCCTAAGGAGGGCCAATCGTGCTCGAGTTCAAAATTTTCAACCGCATTACCAGACTTTCTTACCTGTTCTAACAGATTAGCCAGTTCAGGAATATGGAACATGCGATTACCTAACATTGCAATTGTACTATTCTCAGCTGCTTTTTGATGGAGGCCGAATAAGTTGTAAAAAGCATCGTTAGCTGCGTAAATTATCAGATCGCCGGTCAGGACCAATATCGGTTGTCTTGAATTTGAAACGATTGCTTCCGCATAATTTTTGAGTTGGTTAAGCTGATCTTCGGCCATTTTTCGTTCGTCCAGATTTCGCATTACCTTGGTAAAGCCCAGGTGTTTTCCGTCAGTATCAAGTAATGGAAACATCTTACCGCTCGCCCAGAATACAGATCCGTCTTTACGAACATGGTACCGTTCATCAACTGCGCTGCCAAACCTTTTAGCGTTTTTCAACTCTTTTTTGTTGGCCGACTTTTTAAGATCCCCTGTCGTAAAAAAAATCGCCGAATCCTTACCTATGATCTCATCCGCCTGATAGCCTAAAACCTGGCCGGCGCCGGTATTCCAGCTACTTACAAATCCGTGTTTATCTGTAGTAAAAATTGCATAATCATCAATGCTATTTAATATCAATTGATGATAGTGGCTGTCTTCACCGGCGTTATGACCTTTGGTTTTAACCATGATGCCTTAATTTATTGCTGATTTAATAACCTTGTTTACAATAAAAATGTTTATAAAATTAATCATTTAGTAATTATTTTAATTTCTAATATAAATTCATGCGTTTAAAAACTTTTTATCATTAATTTAATTTATATACACCGGGACCGCTGTCCCGATGTATATAACCGGATTAATTACTTTCAATGAATGCTAAAACTTTACCAGGGAAACCGTTCCCTTTAGGACCAACTTATGACGGCGAGGGTGTAAACTTCACCTTGTATTCGGAAAACGCGACCGGCGTGGACCTTTGCCTTTTCGATGACGAAAACAGCGGCAAGGAATCCGCGCGGATCAGGCTTACAGAAAAAACAGATTTCATCTGGCACATTTATGTAAAGGATATAAAGCCCGGCCAGTTATATGGTTACCGGGTAAGCGGACCATATGAACCCCAAAATGGTCATCGCTTTAATCCTAACAAGCTTTTAATTGATCCATACGCAAAGGCAATCGCCGGTTCAATTAAATGGGATGATGCGCTGTTTGGATATAAAGTTGGCAATGATGAGGCGGATCTGGGCTTCAGTGATACCGATAGCGCCCCCTTTATACCTAAATCTGTAGTGATCGATCCGGAATTTGAATGGGAAGATGACAAGTCCCCTTCCTTGCAATATTATAATACCGTTATTTACGAAGCACATGTAAAGGGATTTACCATGTTAAATCCCGCTATCCCCGAAAACATCCGCGGCACTTATGCAGCGATCGCGCATCCGGTAACCATTACTTATCTTAAGGAACTGGGCATAACGGCTATCGAACTAATGCCGGTACATTCCTTCATATCTGATCGTTCGCTTAAGGAAAAAGGTTTAAGTAACTACTGGGGCTATAATACTATAGGTTTTTTTGCACCTGATGCGAGGTATACCTCAGGCGCTGTGCGTGGCGAACAGGTTACTGAGTTTAAATCCATGGTCAAGGAACTGCACAAGGCAGGAATCCAGGTTATTCTTGATGTTGTTTATAACCACACGGCCGAAGGTAACCAGATGGGGCCAACGTTATCGTTTAAGGGCATTGATAATGCATCCTACTACCGGTTAACGGATGATAAGCGTTACTACAATGATTATACCGGTACGGGTAATACCCTTAACGCCAATTTGCCCAATGTTCTCAGACTGATGATGGACAGCCTGCGGTATTGGGTTACCGAAATGCATGTTGACGGTTTCAGGTTTGACCTGGCGGCTACCCTGGCCCGTGAACTCCACGAAGTAAACCAGCTGAGCGCATTTTTCGAGATCATACACCAGGATCCTGTTATCTCACAGGTAAAGCTGATTGCCGAGCCCTGGGATGTCGGAGAGGGAGGGTACCAGGTTGGCAAGTTTCCTGCAGGATGGGCGGAATGGAATGGTAAGTACAGGGACTGCATCCGCGATTACTGGAACGGGGCAGAAAATACCATCGCGGAGTTTGCCGACCGCATTACCGGCAGTGCTGATCTTTACCAGGACTACCGTCGCCCTACCGCCAGCATAAATTTTATTACCGCCCATGACGGTTTTACTCTTAACGATCTGGTTTCTTATAACGAGAAGCATAATGACGCCAATGGCGAAGATAATAACGATGGGGAAGGGCACAACCGGTCATGGAACTGCGGTGCCGAAGGCCCAACGGAGGATGAAGGGATTAAGGCCTTACGTTCCAGGCAAAAGCGTAATTTTTTGGCCACATTATTCTTATCGCAAGGGGTTCCTATGCTGGTTTCAGGCGATGAAACGGGCCGTACCCAGGGAGGCAACAATAACGCTTACTGCCAGGATAACGAAATTTCATGGCTCAACTGGGAGGCGGCAGACCATGAACTGCTGGCGTTCACGAGCAAACTTATCCATCTGCGGAACACTCATTCCGTCTTCTCGCGAAAAAACTGGTTTAAGGGAGTACCTGCCAAAGATTCCAAAATCGAGGATATTGCATGGTTCCTGCCTGACGGCGCCCAAATGGAAGAAAGTCACTGGAAAGAAGGCTTTGCCAAGTCGGTAGCAATGTATCTCAGCGGTGACGGTATTGAAAGCGTTGATTCTGATGGCAGTCCCGTTAAAGATGATAACTTTTACCTCATTTTTAATGCACATGAAGAGGGCCTGGATTACAAGATTCCTCCCGAAAGATACGGAGGGTCATGGGTGGTAGTTATAGATACCAGCCGGGCAGAGGGACCAGAAGAAAAACAATATCAACAAGCAGACAATATTCATGTTGAAGGCAGGTCTGTTGTACTGATACAATGTAAAAATGAGAAAAATGGATAAGGTATCGATAGACGGCAGAAAATTAGGCGTAAACTTCAATAGTGTTGGAAAAGCCGAGGTATTGATCTGGGCGCCAAGGGCAGAAAAGGCTACGATCCGCATCCGAGAGGATCAGGATATCGAACTCGGAAAACTTGATTACGGCTATTGGCAGTTAACCACTGACGAAATCCATCCGGGATCCCGTTACCGGGTAATTCTTGATGATCAGGAATGGCCGGATATTGCCTCCTTAAACCAGCCGGATATTCACGGTCCATCTTTCGCATTTGATTTGCGTGAGTTTCAATGGACGGATCAGCAATGGCAAAATATTCCTTTGGAAGATTACATTATTTATGAATTACATACCGGCACCTTCAGCCCGGATGGTACGTTTGAAGGGCTTAGCGATAAACTGGATCATTTGATTTCGTTAGGTATTACCGCTATTGAATTGATGCCTGTGGCCCAGTACCCGGGTAACAGAAACTGGGGCTACGATGGTGTATTCCCATTTGCCGTGCAAGAAAGTTATGGCGGTGCCGCGGGTTTACAAAAACTTGTCGATACCTGTCACCAAAAAGGGCTGGCGGTGATCCTGGATGTAGTTTACAATCATATTGGTCCTGAGGGTAATTACTTTGAAAAATACGGTCCTTTTTTTACGGATAAGTATCATACGCCCTGGGGTAATGCCATCAACTTTGATGATGCGGGCTGCTACGGCGTCCGGCGGTTTTTTACCGAAAATGCCCTGATGTGGCTGCGCGATTTTCATATCGATGCCCTGCGAATGGATGCGGTTCATGCCATTAAGGATTTTAGCACTAAGCATATCCTGCAGGAAATAAAGGAATATACGGAGCAATTAATTAAAAAAAACGGCAGGCGGCATTACCTGATCGTAGAATGCGACCTCAACGACCCGCGTTTTATCAATCCCCTGAGCAAAGCGGGTTTTGGTATGGATGCGCAATGGACGGATGAGTTTCACCACGCGCTTCGTATTGCTTCCGGTGGCAAAAAGGAAGGATATTATAGCGACTTTAACGGTATAGGCGACCTGGCCGAAGCGTTTAATCATGGGTATGTTTATTACGGTCGTTATTCTGCCCAGCGGGATAAATTGTTTGGTGCCGATCCTGAAGAAAACCCAGGCAAGCAATTCGTGGTTTTTTCTCAAAATCATGATCAGGTCGGCAACAGGATATTAGGCGAACGTTCCAGCCGCCTGTTTAGTTTTGAAGTGCAAAAACTAATGGCGGCTACGGTTTTGATCAGCCCATTCCTTCCTATGCTTTTTATGGGCGAGGAATATTGTGAGCTTAATCCGTTCCTGTATTTCGTGAGTCATACTGATCCGGAACTGATCAGCGCGGTCCGCGATGGACGCAGGAAGGAATTTGCGGCTTTTCACTCCGAAGGTGAGGCCCCAGACCCGCAGGCAGAGGACACGTTTAACGCTTCAAAGTTAAACTGGACTTTGCTTAAACAACCGCCGCATAAATTAATGCTGAATTATTATAGCGCCCTTATCGCGTTACGCAAGACTAAACCGGCTCTGCGCACACTTGACAGGCAACAATGCAGGGCGACTGTTGATGAGGAGTCACATGTGCTTATCGTCCGGCGGAGGTATGAAGATGACGTAGTGACCTGCCTGCTTAATTTTTCGAACGAAACAAGAACAGTTTTTTTAGCGGATCATCACAACTGCCGGCTCATCTTTAACTCCATTGATTGGCAATGGAACGGACCAATTTATACAACAGCTATAATACCTGATGGTCCACATTTTACGCTTCAGCCACAAAGTATTCTAATACTCGAGCAATATGTATAACCCAATAGCCACTTACCGCCTGCAATTTCATAAAGATTTTACTTTCCGGCACCTGAAGAAAATCTTACCATACTTGCATGAACTTGGTGTAAAAACGATTTACGCTTCGCCCGTTTTTGAAGCTGTGCCGGGTAGCAATCATGGCTACGATGTGGTAAACCCGCATCGGATCAACCCCGAGATCGGAACGCTGGAAGAATTGGAAGATATCAGTGCTGCTTTGAAAAAGCTGGATATCGGGTGGCTCCAGGATATCGTTCCTAACCATATGGCCTTTCATCAAGCTAACAACCGGCTGATGGACGTGCTGGAAAACGGGAGAGAATCGCAGTACGCGAGCTTTTTTGACATCATATGGGAGGCTCCTGAGTTCGACGGTAAGCTCATGGTCCCTTTTCTGGGCAGCCCATTACCCAATCTGATCAAAGACGGGGAAATCAGACTAATTTGGGCGAACGGCCGTATAGGCCTTCAATATGCAGATCAAACCTACCCCGTTAACAGCGATACCTATTTTCGGGTGTTTCAGTTAAAGCGTGGAAACGTTCCACATGAACTTCAGGTGCTTCTGGAGTCAACCACCACCGGCGATGAAATTAAAGATGCCTTGCATACAGTGAGAAATAATACGCCCGTGGCGAAATATATTAAGTCAGCGCTGGAAGTCATTAATAAAAACACCGAACTGTTACAGCAGGTAGCCGAGGAGCAACACTACCGGCTTAGTTTTTGGAAGGACAGCGACGAGCAGATCAATTATCGCCGCTTTTTTACCGTGAACGGCCTTATCTGTCTTAATATACAGGAGGAAGCCGTATTTAATGAGTACCACCGTTTTATAAAGGAGTTGTTGGATAAAGGAATTTTCCAGGGATTACGCGTAGATCATATTGATGGCTTATATAATCCCGCCGGCTACCTTGACCGGCTTCGCAAACTTGCAGGACCTGATGTATATATCGTTGTAGAAAAGATCCTGGAAAGCGGTGAACACTTTCCTGCCGACTGGCCGGTTCAGGGCAATACGGGTTACGATTTCCTCGCCATTGTTAATAACCTCCTCACCGCGTATGATAATAAAAGCCAGTTTACCGCCTTTTATAAACAACATATTCAAAACGGAAAAACGATTGAAAGGTCCATACTGGAAAAAAAGGCGGCTATCCTTCACCAACACATGGCGGGTGAATTAGAAAACCTGACCCGGTTGTTTTTTGATCTTAACCTTATTACGCCAGCCCGGCTGCGAAAAGTACAGCCCGGAGATATTAAATCCGTTATTGCAGAGTTCCTCATTCGCTGTTCGGTTTACCGTTTTTATGGTAATCAGCTACCGCTAAGCAAAGAGGAGGCGAGGTCGGTAAGCCAATTGCTCAAAGCCGTTAAGGCTGACAAACCTCAGATAAGCTATGCTGTGCATCTTTTAAAGAACCTGTTAACCAGGCCGGCGGGCAATGAAGAAAGACGGGCAGACATCCTGCGCTTTTACCAGCGTTGTATGCAGTTTACCGGACCGCTGATGGCTAAGGGCGTTGAAGATACGCTGATGTATACGTACGAGCGGTTCATTGGCCATAACGAGGTTGGCGATTCGCCTGCTGAATTTGGTTTAAAGATCAGCACATTTCATCAAATGATGACCGAACGGCAGGAAAAGTTTCCTTTTACTATGAACACAACGTCAACCCATGATACTAAACGCGGCGAAGACGTAAGAGCTAAGCTTAACGTGCTGACGGAAATGCCCGGCGAGTGGTTTAAAACAGTGACAGCCTGGCAAAGCCAGTACGAAAAAATTAAAAAGAGCGGCGCGCCCGATGCCAATGATGAATACCTCATCTACCAAACTTTGGCCGGTTCTTCTGCCTTGCCGGGCCAGGAGCAGGATAATTTGGCCGAACGCTTCTCAGCGTATTTAACCAAGGCCCTACGCGAAGGAAAGGTAAACAGCCAATGGGCAGCGCCCAATGAAAATTATGAACAAGCCACCCTCCACTTTGCCCAACTACTGCTCAAGCCGCAGAGTAGTTTTATGAAGAGGCTGGATGACTTACAAGCAAAACTGGCCGATCATTTCGTGATTAATTCCTTAGTGCAGGTGTTACTTAAGTTCACCTGCCCCGGCGTTCCTGATATTTACCAGGGATGTGAGCTGTGGGACTTTAGCCTCGTTGATCCGGATAACCGGCGACCTGTTGATTTTGAAACCAGGGCGCGACAAGTCAACCAATTACGTGACCTTGATCCAAAAACTTTATGGGATAACAGGTACAACGGCTCGTTAAAATTTTGGTTAACCGATAAATTATTACATCAACGCGGTGAATACCCGGAGTTATTTTCAAAGGGAGTTTATATTCCGTTACAGGTTAAGGGAAAATACAGGAATAACGTTGTAGCGTTTGCCCGGCGTTACCATAGGGATTGGCTGCTTATTGCTGCACCGCTGCACCTGGCAAAACTGACAGATCAAACCTTTCCGGGTTTCGACTGGGAAGATACCACAATCCTGCTGCCGGAAGACGCACCTGTTCAATGGACGAATTTGCTTAACGGGGAAAAAAGTATCATCAACCCCCGGGCAGAGGTTAGCGCTATTTTTAAGGAATATCCATTTTGCGTTTTGAAGGCCGATAATCAGCAAAAAAGAAGCGCCGGCATTATTATGCATATCACCTCGTTGCCTTCGCGCTATGGCGTCGGTGATATCGGCCCTGGCGCAAGGGCATTTGCAGATTTTTTGGGCAACGCACAGCAACGCTACTGGCAACTGTTACCCCTAAACCCAACCAGCGAAGCTACAGGATATTCCCCTTATAGTTCAGCCTCAAGTATGGCTGGCAACACCTTATTGATCAGTCCGGACGACTTAGTGGCCGATGGCCTGCTCAGCCAGGATGACGTAGCCCCATATTATTTGTCGGATACAGCTACCGTGGATTTTGATGGGGCGGGGGAGCTCAAAAATAAATTATTCGTAATTGCCTGCCACCGTTTCCGGCGCAACGCTTCCTCAGAAGAACAAGAAGATTATATTCGTTTCAAAAAAAAGGAAAGTTCATGGCTTGATGATTATGCGCTGTTCGCAGCATTGAAGGATCATCATAAAGGCCTGCCCTGGTATGATTGGGGCATCGCTTTTAAGCACAGGGACAACGATGCGCTGGCATCGTTTTCGAATGTTAATCAAGGTAATATTGAATATGTAAAATGGCTCCAGTTCAAATTCTTTCAGCAATGGACGAAGCTTAAAGGTTACACTAATCATTTGGGTATTCAGCTCATCGGTGACCTGCCATTTTATGTAAGTTATGATTCAGCCGATGCCTGGACACATCCGGAAATCTTTAGTCTGGACAATAACAAAAACATGATTGGGGTAGCAGGCGTTCCGCCGGATTATTTTAATGAAAATGGCCAGCTTTGGGGAATGCCTGTTTACCGCTGGGATAAGCTAAAAAGTACAGGCTACGGTTGGTGGATCGACCGAATAAAAAGAAACCGCGCGTTTTTTGACGTCATCCGTTTGGATCATTTTCGCGCATTTAACGATTATTGGGAGGTGCCGGCAACCGAAACCATCGCCGTAAACGGGTGCTGGAAGGCAGGCCCCGGCGTGGCCATTTTTGATGTCTTTAAAAAAGTTTTAGACGGACTGCCTTTTATTGCCGAGGATCTGGGAAAAGTTGGCACAGAAGTATACGAATTACGTAACAAATTGGGACTGCCCGGCATGAATGTATTACAATTCGCGTTCGGAGCGGACATGCCGGTTTCAGTTCACGCGCCCCACAACCACATGCCAAACAGCGTAACTTATACAGGAACACATGATAATAATACCAGCCGGGGTTGGTATAAAGAAGATTTGACAGCGACCGAGCGCGCGCTGCTTGCGGCCTACCTGCGCACGGCTGTTAACGAACGGAATGTCGATAAACTGATGATGGAGTTATGCTATGCCTCCGTTTCGGCTATTGCTATCATGCCATTACAGGATGTTTTGGGTTTAAGTGCCGATGCGCGCATGAATATACCCTCATCTAAGCACGGTAACTGGCTTTGGCGGTTGCTTCCTGGCCAACTTAAGCCACAGGTATCCACGATGCTGAGGCGTATGGTCAAGCTATATAATAGATAGCAACGAGATTTGCGATTCACTACCTATTTATGCCTCAGTGCAAATCTTTAAGCTTTGGGATGGACTGTGCTGTTTATTATAATATAACTACCTAATTAAATTATATTTATTTTTGATCATCTATCCATCTATCCTAAATAGCCTCTCATGCCAGAAAAGTCGGTAAAGCCAGTAAAAAAAATTAAACCAGAAACCGAAGTTGATGAATCCGGAGAATTATACCAACGCAGGGGAAAATCCTTCCCCGTGGTTGCTTTAGGCGGATCAGCTGGTGCTTTTGCTTCATTTAAAGCATTTTTTACCCACATGCCTGCCGAAAGCGGGATGGCCTTTGTTATCATTATTCATCTTGACCCTAATCATAAAGGACAAGTAGCTGATCTGATTAAAACTTTCACCGCTATGCCGGTAGTAGAGGCGGTTGACGGCATGCAGCTTGAAGAAAATAAGGTTTATATAATACCGGCCAATAAGGATATGGGCTTGCATAACCGGCAATTATTACTGCTTCAGCCCGCAATAACGCATGGGTACCGGCAACCCATAGACTATTTTTTGCAAAGCCTTGCAGATGATCAATGGAACAGAGCGGTAGGCATCATATTTTCCGGAATGGGATCTGACGGTGAAACCGGTGTGCGTATGGTAAAGGAAAAATTAGGCATGGTAATGGTGCAGGACCCTCAAACAGCGCAATACAACAGTATGCCTTTGGCTGCAATCAGTACAAACCTGGTAGACTACGTACTATCGCCCGAAGAAATGCCCGTAAAACTAATTCAGTATCTTAATCACCCGGTACTGGCCGAAGAGGCATCTGAACAGGTAAAGCAGGCAATCCAGGACTCAAACGCGGTTCAAAAAATATTAATGCTGCTGCGTTCCCATACCGGGCATGATTTTTCTTTATATAAAAAGAGTACCATTAACCGGCGTATAGACAGGCGTATAGCCTATCATCAAATACCCGATTATGCAACATACGTGACTTTTTTAAGAGAAAATCCGCAGGAGACAGATGTTTTATTTAACGAGTTGCTTATCGGCGTTACAAAGTTTTTCAGGGATGTGTTCGCTTTTGAATCATTGAAGCTGCAGTTTAACACGTTAGTGAAACAAAAGAAACGAAACGAAACTGTAAGGGTATGGGTAACGGGCTGTTCTACTGGCGAAGAAGCATATTCCATTGCAATATTGCTAATGGAAAGTCTGGAGGAAGTGGATAAACATGATTGGCCAAAGCTCCAGTTATTTGCTACAGATCTTGATTCAGAGGCCATAGATCACGCCCGGTCTGGCATATACTACAGTAATATTGCGGCCGACGTTTCGCCGGAAAGGCTGGAGAAGTATTTCATAGGAAACGAAAATACCTACCAGGTTAAAAAAGAACTGCGGGAAATGATAGTTTTTGCACAGCATAACCTTATTAAGGACGCGCCGTTTACCCGGTTAGACCTGTTATCATGCCGCAATGTAATGATATACCTCACCACCGAACTGCAGCGAAAGATCATCCCTGTGTTCCATTACGCCATTATTCCGCACGGGCTTATGTTTATGGGGCCTGCCGAAACGATTGGTGGTTTTACAGACATGTTTACTTCTGTTGATCCGAAGTGGAAAATTTATGAACGCAAGGAAGGTAGCGCTTCTGTAGGTCGCATGATTGATTTTCCTTTTAATGTTTCAAGGCACCTGCCTGCAGCAGGCATTAAGCTGGATGATCTGGACAAAATAGCCACTAAAAGATCTGTAGCTGATACGTTTAATAAAATCTTGTTAGAAAACTTTACGCCCGCCGCCGTTTTAGTTAATGAAAAGGGCGATATACTATACAGCAACGGAAAAACGGGTAGATTTTTAGAATTACCGCATGGAGAAGCGGTTATGAATATTCATAAAATGGCACGGGAAGAGCTTCGGTACGTAATTGGCAATATCATTCACCAGGCCCGTAGCCAAAAGGGGCAGGTGAATATTGAAGATATAAAAATAAGGGAAGGCAACCAGTTAAGGCTGATATCGTTAAAGGCAACCCTCCTGGAAGATACAGGTTTGCATGGCCTGGTACTTTTAGCCTTTGATGATAAAGGCTTATCAAAGAAAAATCGCAAAACTATTGCTGCTGGGGGACAAAAAGATCAGGTAACTGAAGAATTGGAAAAAGAACTGGTTTATACCAAACAGCGGTTGAACAATACCATTGAGCAAATGGAAACATCAGTTGAAGAGTTAAAATCAACCAATGAGGAGTTGCAGAGTACCAATGAGGAATTGCAAAGTACTAACGAAGAATCCCTTACCACCAAGGAAGAAATGCAATCGCTAAATGAAGAGCTCATGACCATAAACATGCAGTATCAGTCAAAAACAGATGAATTGACCAGGATCAATAATGATATGAAAAACCTGCTTGATTCTACCGAGATAGGTACTATCTTTTTGGATAATAACCTGGATATACTGCGTTACACGCCCCAGGTAAGAAGATTATTTAACCTCATCCCCACTGATGTTGGCCGGCCCATATTACATGTTGTATCCAATTTTGATAATACCTCCATCGAAAATGATATCAAAGAGGTAATAGAGAAGCTGCTGAACAAGGAACTGGAGGTGAAAACTAAAAACGGCGAATGGTATAAGGTACGGATAATGCCTTACCGCACACTTGATAATTTTATTTCGGGCGCTGTAATCACATTTACTTTAATTACAGAATATAAAAATATGGAGCAAAAGCTGGAATTGGTGCAGCAGTTTGCAGGTAAGGTAATAGATATTCCGGGGGTGCCGATATTATTGGCAGGACCCGACCAAAAAATTATAAACGTCAATAAGGCGGGCAGGGAACTTTTAAACGGACATAATGATGGAATTTTGGGTAAGTCCGTAATCAGTTTTTTAAATGGATCTTTTAGGGATGCAGCGCAGGTCAAAAGGTTAACCGCATTTATAAAAAATACCGGAACCGAGCCGGCAGAGTTGGTCATAAACGGGAAAAACTATCAGATATATGCCCGTAAAATAAAATCACAGGATGAAACCGGCGAAATGCTTACCATGATAACGCTGGTTAAAACCGCTTAATTTTAAACGTATGGAAAATTCAGGCTCGTTCGGCAACTTACGCATGAAAGCCGAAGAAGTGTTGCAAAAGTTAGGAGAGGCAGGCAGTAACGTTAACGAAAAGGATATGCAAGTGCTTTTCCAGGAGTTGCAGGTGCACCAGATAGAGCTGGAAATGCAAAATGATGAATTAAGCACGGCAAATCAGGAGTTGGAATTGCAGCAGCTAAAGTTTGCAAGTGTTTATGATCTGGCCCCGGTTGGTTATTTTATTCTTACGCAGGCCGGGCTTATAAATGAAGTGAACAATGCCGGTACCAGTTTAATGCAGGCAGGTAAGGCAACGCTTATGAGTAAGCCGCTACGCATGTTTGTAGCTCAGGAATATATAGATCATTTTAATACTTTTTATCATGCTTTGCGCTATGGTGGCCGGCATACATGCCAGCTTAAATTGATATCAACGAGCGGCCGGGAGTTTTACGCGCAGATAGAAGGGATATTTACCAGCGAGCAATCGCCTGCATTAAGGCAGTACTATATTGCCGTAATTGACATCACCGAACGTATACAGGCCGAAAAGAACCTTGCGGAGGTAAAGGAAAGGCTTGAACTCTCACTGGAAGCCTCATCTGCGGGCACATGGGAACTGGAACTGGAAACAATGAGGTTTTACCTGGACGAATTTAATTATAATATTTGCGCAGTACCGGGCGGTAAGTTTGATGGAAAGTATCAAACTTTTATTAATTTGATACACCCTGAGGACAGAGAGATGGCCGATGAGCATTTCAGGACTTCCATTAATCAGGAAAAGGAAATAGATGTGGTTTGCCGTATGGTTAACACAGAAGGCAAGATTTGTTATGCCGGCATCCGCGGCCATGTGATCGCTTTGCCCGGGCAACAAAAGCGCCTGGTAGGTATTATGATGGATATTACCGAAAAACGAAGATTTGAGGATGAAACCATCCGGTTAAAGCAAAATCAACAAAAAAACATTGCGCTTGCTACCCTTAACGCCGGCGAAAACGAACGAAAAAGAATAAGCGATTCGCTGCACGATAGTGTGAGCCAGCTGCTATATGGTGTAAAAATTAAATTAGGCTTGCTTAACAGCGATAAAGACAATATCAAGGCGGTACTGGAGATAAGTGAATTGCTTGACCTGGCCATTCGCGAAACCCGGAATATATCGTTTGAACTTGCGCCCTCCATTTTAACGGATTTTGGACTGCCTGCTACTGTGGAAGAGCTTGTAAAACGCTTATCCGCCAAAAATATGGAGATAAGGGCCAAAATATCTGGTTTTAACGAACGTTTAGATCCGCTGATGGAAATAAGTATTTTCAGGATAATACAGGAATTAATCAACAACTGTATGAAGCACTCCGGCGCAACATTGGTAAAATTAACCATTAAGAAAAACAAAAATATCGATATCGAGGTAAAAGATAATGGAAAGGGGTTTAACGTAGCAGAACAGGAGCAGCTACCCGGGGGATCTGGTTTGAGCAGTATTAAAAACAGGATGAACTTATACAACGGGCAAATGAAGATAATTTCAGAACCAGGTAATGGAACAACGGTAAACATCAGCTTGCAGCATAGCTTCTGACAAAAATGGCTATGCCATTTAACCATATTTATACTTTATGGAAGTTAAACAAATTATTGTAATAGGTTCGTCTGCAGGTGGTATAAAAGCAGTCAATCAGCTCTTAAGTAAATTATCGCCGGGGCTGCCAATAGCCGTTTTTGTGGTAATCCACATGTCAAAAAATTCGCAGGCCGAGATTATTCGTACGCAGTTTCAACGCGCTACTAACTATGAGTGCCAGGTTGCGGCAGACGGTGAACCTATTACTGCAGGTAAAATTTACATAGCGCCTGCTAATCACCATCTATTTATAAAGCGGGGTATTGTCAGGTTAACAAATGGGCCTCATGAAAACCGGTGGCGCCCATCCATTGATGTATTGTTCCGTTCGGCGGCCGCCGCTTATGATTCACATGTAATTGGAATTATATTAACCGGCATGCTTGACGATGGCACATCGGGTATGAGTGCAATAAAAAGAAGCGGCGGAATATGTATTGTACAGGAACCCGGTGAGGCCGAATTTGAAGATATGCCTGCCAATGTGCTTAATAATGTACAGGTGGATTATCAGGTGCTTATAAACGATATGGGCTACATCATCGAAGAAATACTTACGCAGCCGAAAAAGGATTTGGTGCCCATACCGGAAGATGTAAAAATAGAGGCGGCGATTACCGAGCGAATGATTAGCAGTATTGATGAGATGGAAAGAATAGGTGAACATAGCAACTTTACCTGTCCGGATTGTGGCGGTAACCTTTGGAAAATGAAACATGAAGATTTTGCGAGGTACCGGTGCCATACCGGGCACGTTTATACAGAAAACGCCTTAATGGAAAAGCAAAATGAAGCTTTGGAAGAATCTTTGTGGATATCTGTAAGAATGCTGGAAGAACGAAAGAACCTTTTCCTGAATTTAGCCGGCAAGGCGGGCGAATTGCAAAGTGGCGCGGAAACTGAGACGACATACAGGCAAAAGGCCGCACAATTAGCGATACATATCGACCGTTTAAAAAAATTATTGGTAGCTATAGGAAAAACGGGGCCGGCAGATGAAGGTTATCTTTAAACCGTTAGCCTGTTTATAGGTAATAAGATACGGGACAAACCAAACCAACAAGGGCATGATTCAAATCATACTGGCAGAAGACCATAATATAGTGAGGAACGGCATCCGGTCGCTTTTTGAAAAGGAAAAGGATTTTGAAATAACCGGCGAGGCTTTGAACGGGAGGGAAGTGCTTGATCTGCTGAAAAAGGGTATAACGGCCCACATTGTACTTGCCGATATGAATATGCCCGAACTTTCGGGAATAGAACTCATAGCCAAATTAAGGGACGTTGCCCCCGGCTGCCGTACTATAGTGTTAAGTGCGCTTGATCACGAAAAATACGTGGTGCAGGCCTTCCAGACGGGCGCCAGCGGTTATCTGTTAAAAAGCGCAAGTGCCGACGAACTAATATTTGCTATTAAACACGTCTTTGCCGGTTCGCAATATATTTGCTCGGAGCTGACTACGCGTTTTTTGAACCGGCTGCTTACAATTCCCGATCCGGTAAATACCGAACTTGTAGACGGAATAGAGTTGTCAAGCCGCGAGGTGGAAATACTTGGTTTGGTAGCTGACGGGTTTACCAATCAGGAAATCGCCGATAAAATATTTACCAGTAAACGTACTATCGAAGGGCACCGCCAGGCGCTTATTGATAAAACCGGCTCACGTAACACCGCAGCGCTCATTCGCTTTGCCTTGGTAAATGGAATAATTGGTTAATTATTATTTTATATTTTTAATATTTTAAGTGTTGATTTTAATTAGAAATATAATATACCGTATTTATTCTGTTAGGTTGTAGTATAAATACGGTACTGTAAAAAAAACGGCTGTTTACATTTGATCATCAAACCAACAGCCATGAAAATACAGATCACGCCCACCCTTATCGATTTTTTGATAAAATCAGGGTACCACCACTGTTATTCCCGCACTACGTTACTTGGAATGAAGACCTGTATTACGCTCACTCCGGTAAAAAAGACGCCAAGGTTAAAATTCTTACCGCTTGCCTACGATACTTATTTTCAGACAAAAAAGGAGCCAGTGCTTATGGCACAAGGGATAGATGATGACACAGTAGTTGTTATTGATACAGGTAAGGGCGGACTGAAGTCACATGAATCTTTTTTTACAAAAAAATTTGAAAAGGATATATGGAAAGTCTAAAAAAGGTAATGATTATTGACAACGACGGTGACGTTTTGGATGTGATGGAGGAGGCGTTGACTTATGAGGGTTTTCAGGTAAATGTAACAAAAAGTACCGATGATATATTTGCAGACCTTGATGGTTACAAACCCGATATACTACTGATAGATTATTTACTTGATGGTATTAATGGCGGTGAACTTTGTCACCAGGTAAAAAGCAATCCCAGCACAAGTGCTTTGCCGGTAGTGATTATTTCTGCTTACCCTAAAGTAATTTTATCGCTCGGAACCTACAATTGCGACCGGTTTATAGCCAAGCCTTTTGATTTGGACGAATTGGTTGATCAAATCAACAGCTTATTGATCTCTTTTAGTAAAAATAGCAGTAATGGATTACAGGAACGGTATTAACAAGGTGGTGTTGGTTGGCCACATTTGTAATGAGACTGCCATGGAAGCTCAGCCCGGGTCCGTAGAATATCTCCGGTTTCGTTTTGTCACGCAGGAAAGAATTGCTAAAAAAGCGGGAAACGAAGATCATGCAGAATACCATATAATAAGTGTACCTGCGGGTATGTTACGTAGCGGAACAAGATACTTGAGTAAGGATAAACTGATTTGCCTGGAGGGTAAGTTGAAAACAAAAAGTGACACCGATTCTGATGGCATCAAACGGTATCAGACAGAGATACTGGTAAGTAAATTATATAGTGTTGGTTGAGGCGCAAGGGCATGTTGTCATATATTAATAAGCATTTATTTGAAAATGGGTTGTTGCTGCGCATCGGAAACGCAGCAAGTTCAAAGTCGCGCCCGCTATGGCTGAAATTGATAGCTCCGCTGTTGCTTTCATTTTTTGCCACCTGGCTGCTTGGCGTTCCTTTGCAACAGATTGGCCGTACCGCACCGTTTATATTTTATTTTGCCGTTGTTTTCGTCTGCGCGTGTTTGGGCGGCAGCATATCTGCTTTCTGGGCCACTATTTTTAGCAGCATTTGTGCAGTCGTTTTCATTTTACATGTTTACCCGCTAAAGGAGCAAATTTATTTCGGTGTTTCAGCCGGCTCATTTACCATTGAAGGGTTATTGCTGACCGGCTTAATCCGAATAATCGAAATTACCCAGCACCGGTTGAGTAGCGAAAAAACACGATTGCGTGAAATATTGGAGAACAACCCGGAAGGTTTTTTGACGGCTGATGAAGATGGAACAATTACTTATGTATGTTCGTCAGTAGAAAAAATCCTCGGTTTTACACCGGCAGAGTTGAAGACGAGCAAGCTACATGACCTTATCCACCCATCAGAAGAGATGGAATTTAAACTTAATTATTTAAGGTTATTGCACGGCAAAAGTAAATCTGTACCGTTTCTGCAAAGGCTCAGGAGCAAGAATGGCGAATGGAAATGGATTGAGGGTTGTGTTAATAATATGCTTAGGGATGAACCTGTTAAGGCCATCGTTTTCAATTACAGAAATGTTACCAGCAGGATCAATAAAGCCAGGCAGCAGGATGATTTTGTGCATATAGCGTCGCATGAATTAAAAACACCCATCACTTCGTTGAAAGGATTTTCCCAGTTGATAAAGTTGAAGCACCTGAAAGAAGGCAGAACGCAGGACTTGCCGCTTGTTGAACGTATGGAGGCTCAACTTGACCGCTTATTGGCCTTGATTGATGATATGCTAAACATGACCAGGATTCATGCCGGTGAAATGCACTACCATAAAGACTGGTTTGATTTTGCCGGCTGTATAACAGAGGTAACGGAAGCGGTACAGGCAACTTGCAGTAGTCACAGCATCAAAATTTTTAATTTAACAAAGCCTGTTCGCGTTTATGCCGACCGAAACCGTATTAGCCAGGTGATCACTAATCTGGTTACCAATGCCATTAAATACTCTCCGGACGCAAATTCGGTGGAATTAGAAATAGAATGTAGTGACGATGAAATAAGGTTGAACGTAAGGGATTATGGTATTGGCATTCCGCAGGATAAACAGTCACAGTTGTTCGAGCGCTTTTACCGCGTAGATGGCAAAATTAAGGAGCAGGTTAATGGCTTAGGACTCGGTTTGTTTATTGCCCGGGAAATTGTTGAAAAACACGATGGTAAGCTTGGATTGATCAGCACACCAGGTAAAGGTTCAACGTTTTGGTTTAGTCTGCCCATGTTGCGTTAAATACGTAAAATACATGTATAAATACGTGATTAATACTTATCCTTTGATGCCTGTCAAAATTTAATACCAATTTTATGATGAATTATATATAGTAAGATTTTTTTATGTCTGGCAGTTTAATCAACTTACTTAGAACTGAAGCTCCATTACTTTTATGTGATGGCAGGAATGAGGCTTTAGAAAAGTTGGCGGATACTTGCTATTTATTCGGAGATTTAACTGTCACTTTTTTACACACCTGTAGTTACCATAATTATGGTACTGTCTATTTCACAGAAGCGGGGCAAGGTTCCTTTTCCGGTTTGTTCAGGGTGTATATATCAGATGATCAAATACGCACGGCTTTATATTCGCTGGACAATGTGAGACTTATTGACACTCCTCACCATGAGTTTATCCCTCAGCTACAGGCATGGCTGAGCCAGGTTTAACGGCAGCCTTTTCAAATATGGCAGGCTAATCCAAATCTTTTTTAATTATTCGTTAGGCAACAAATTTCAATATCCATCGTATTAGTTATTACTATTAAAAGCTAAAACCGCTTTACGATAGTACCTTAATAGCCGCTACGATAAACCCACTTCAAGTGGGTTTATATTTCCAAGTGTGATTCATAGTTTCAAATCGTTTTATGAGAAGATAAATTGCGAAATTTAACAGTGCAAATCAGGTAGTTTCATTACCTATACGTATTGCCTCAAATAATTCAATTACTTTTTTTTGAAGATCTATTACTTCTGTTTCCCTTACAGCAAGTTTTTGATATAAATCTTCCAGTATATTCAACCCATCTACCTCATTCGCTTCGCCAAGGGCTAATAACTGAACCGTTGATATTCCATATACACTCGCCACTTGTTCAAGCCTCGATAGGTTGATGTCCGTAATGCCCGTTTCTATTTTTGAATAGGCGGGAATAGAAACGTCAAGCATTTTGGCAACAATTTCCTGGCTCCATCCTTTTTGATGCCTTAAAAGGCGTATATTTTGTCCAAGTGTTTTCATTTGCCGGTTGTTTAAATGACGCTGAAGCTTTTACGTTCAAAGATCTTAATTTGTTATTATTTTAAATTATTAGAAGCTCATTAATAGAATCATGAATAAAAGATTGACTAATTCCTAAGGTCAACGGCGAGAATAGCATTGTATTTATTCAAAAAAAATAAACATATGCACTTTTTTATTGTATTATAAATTAATGTATTTAATTAATAATTACTCCCATTATGATCAATAAAATCAAAACTCAACGCTACAGCCTATCGCTGTTATTTAATATTTGCGGTTTATTTATTGCGGTTTTATGTTGCGCCGCCTGCAACAGCGGCTCGAAGGATAGTAAGGAAAAAGCTGATAGCGTAAACAATTTTTATGATTCACTGAATAACAAGAAAGCTGGCAGGGGTGACCGGGAAGTCAGTTCACCTGATGCGAAATTCGCTGTCGAGGCTGCCGACGGTGGCATGGCTGAGGTTGAATTAGCTCAACTTGCGTTGCAAAAAACCGTTAATTCCGGTGTGAAGGAATTTGCATCTATGATGATCAAAGACCATTCGAAGGCCAATGAAGAATTAAAAGATATTGCCAGGGCAAAAAGAGTGGCCTTGCCGGCAACATTAGGTAAAGAAGAGCGAGAAATTAAATTACAACTGAGCTCCAAAAATCGATCGGACTTTGACAGGGCTTATGTTGAAGCGATGGTTGCAGATCACCAGAAAGATATTAAAGCTTTCCAGGATGCCAGAAAAGTTGTTCATTATCCTGAAATGGCTACTTTTATAGATAAGACGCTGCCGGTGCTAAAAATGCACTACGATACGATTGTGAAGTTACGCGCTAATTTGAAATAATTATGCAGTTTGACCTAGCAGCAAACTATGACTGTTGCTGTCTAATTGAAAAATTTGTTGTAAATCAGTGTTGTTTAAAGCTACAATATCTTACCAGCGAGGTCAATTAGTGTATGTGCATTTGGAATAGCGGCTACCGCCGCATCATTATTAAAATAACACCACACTTCTTTCACACCGGGTTCCACCCTGATCTTATCGGCAACAATTGCCAGCGCCTCTTCACTATAGTACGAGCGATACAATTCAGGCACACCGTGAAAACGATAATATACTACTGATCCAGTTATTATAGGTTCTGCCGGTAGGTCGGGGTGGCTCATGCCACAAAAAGTTAGGCCTCTGTGCCGCAGCGCTGTATAAACCTCTTCGCACCACCAGCTTGTATGACGAAACTCCAGGACATTATTAAAACCCAAGTCGAGCTGATCCAGTACGCGCTGAAGCCTCTCCGGTTCATAATGGAAACGCGGCGGGAACTGGAACAACACCGGGCCGAGTTTAACGCCCAATCCTTCCCGGATCGTCCCGTAAAAATCGCTGAGCATATCGCTGGTGCCATGAAATTGCTTAAAATGTGTTATCGCTTTGGGTGCCTTAACCGAAAAGCGGAAGTCTTCCGGTGACCGCTCGTACCAGCCGCGTAGTACCGGGCCCCGTGGAAAACGGTAAAATGTCACGTTCAGTTCCAGCGTGCCAAACTGAGCGGTATAAAATTCAAACCATCGCTTTTGCGCCAAGCCTTCCGGGTAAAAGGTACCTTTCCAATGTTTATAATGAAAGCCCGAACAACCGATATGCCATTTCATTCTTTTCGTGCTAATTCCATTTCTGCGGATTATCCCGGTGATTACTTAAAAACTCGATCACCTGCTCAAGCTCGCCATTTTCCAGCGACATTTTGCCAGGATGGTAGCTGAACAGCTTGTCCGGCAGTTCAAAATCGATGTGTCCTAAATAATTGGGATCATTGATTTCTTCCAGGTGTAGGCTGTTTTCTTTACTGCGGGCGATCAACGGATTTCCGGTATCCGTGTCTTTGAAGAGGCTGTAAGTTTGAGTAATCACCGGATGGCCATCCAAATGCGCCAGTGTATCCGGGATGATCATCAGCTTTTGCGCTGAACTGAGTTTAAAGTATAATGGTTCCATATTAAAAAAGGCCGCATTCGCGGCCTTCTCCATGTCTAATTTATTCAACTTCCGCAGCAGCGGCTTCGTTCACGTAATTTTCGGCTACCTTGGTCAGCAGGCCGTCCGCATTCTTTTCTTCGGCGAGTGTCTCGTCCAGCATTCCCTGTGCTTCGCTGTACCCTAATGTTCCGGCCAGGGTACGCAGCGTTCCATAGGAGGCGATCTCATAATGTTCCACTTTTTGAGCGGCAGAAATGATCGCCACATCACGCACCTCGGTGCCATTATCGGTATCGGATAGCAGTTCGGTAGCTTCCTTCAGCAAACCCTCCATCGCCAGGCACTTTTTAGCGGCGGCTTTTTCGCCAACCGATTCGAATACGCCTTCCAAACGAGTCACGTGGTTCTTGGTCTCTTCCAGGTGATTGGCAATGGTTTGTTTGAGATCTTCCGAGGTTGCTCCTTTGATCATTTTAGGCAAAGCGGAAGCCAAATGCTTCTCGGCCCAGTAAATATCTTTCAATTCATCAACGAATAATTCTTTTAAAGCACTTTGGGCTTCCGGTGAGCGACTAACAGCTGCTGTAGCCACTTTTTTGTTTGCTTTTGTAGCCATAATAGTTAGATTTTTTATAATTATTTATTTGTGTTGGTAGACTACAATTCCCGTTCCAAACAGTGTTTATTTTTTGATGGCGCTGATATCACCATTTCGTTCCATAAAGACCTGATCGATCTTGTTCATGTCATCCGTCAGCGCGGATTTTCGTACACCCTGCATGATGTCTTCCTGGCAAACCAGCGCACGTTTCATTCGGTCATGATCGAATTCACCGTTACGGAACAGCGGAATCTTTTGCCCTTCCACCCAGCGGCCGAACCGTTTACTGTGCGCAATCAACCAGCCGAACAACCGGTGGAGCAACACGATCACGAAACAGCATACAATGACAGGGACAAAAGCCGAAGCGCCCACCACGGCCCGGCTCATGATAGCACCGAGCGAAATACTGATGATGTTATCCAGCGGCGTCCGTACCCCGAAGGAACGGCGGCCCGATATGCGGATCAGGATAAGGGCGATAAAAAAAACGATGATGCCCCGGCTGCTCATCTGCAGCGCGTTAAGGTCTTTACCTTGTCCAAAAACAGTGTACAACAGATTTTCCATAGTTTTAATTTTTTATGGGCCGACCGCAAACGGTCGCTGGTTTAACTTTAGTTGCCGGCTTTCGCCACGCAAACCAAACGCCTGCCGCAAGAAGTATAGTGATGAATAAAAAAACCAATGTTATTTTCATTTATTGAGTAATTTGTAAGCCGCTTCTGTCTCCAGTCTTTCCAGTACCCGGAACTTTTTGCCCGCTTGTGTATTGTAATTTTCAAAAAAAGCTTCGAGCTGCGGCAGGATATCTTGCGGCAGATCGCTCAGCGTTTTTATATTCGCAAACTGGCGCGATACCTCAGAAACGCCGATATAGCGGTCGTTGCGTATTTGTTTGCCGTCACGTTCCGTTTGGTCGGCCGTCAGTGCACCAATGAGGCGGCAGTCCACCAGGCAACCCGGAAAGGTACCAGTTTCCGCCAGGACGATAATATCCAACGGGTCGCCGTCCTCGCCTTTGGTTTCCGGGATCATTCCGAAATCAAAGGGGAACATCAGTCCCTCCGGCAAGAGCTTGCTTAGTTTGATACGACCGCTTTCTGGTTCATAATCAAATTTCTGCCGGTAGCCTTTGGGCGATTCGATTAGCACGGTGATCGATTGTTCTTTTTGTTTACTCATTTTTTATGGTATCGTTTAGTCTTTTGCTGGTTATTCGCTTCAGCCGCATCAATCGAATGCGTCTGGGTGAGGTCGTTTTCCTTCTGCGCCAGCTCCGAAAGCCGGATATAGAATTTATACAGATGGTCCAACTCTTCTTCGGTAAGGTCTTCTATATTGACCATGCGGTTACTCGTGCCTTCATGCGAGGCCAGCAACTCATTGAGTTTCAAATGGACTGCTTTGGAATCTTTGTTCTGCGCTTTCTGGATCAGGAATACCATCAGGAAAGTAACGATAGTTGTGCCTGTGTTGATGATCAGTTGCCAGGTTTCCGAATATTGAAAGACCGGGCCGGTCACCGCCCAGACCAGGATCGTCAGTGCGGCAATTATAAATGCCGCTGAACTCCCGGTTGCCGTGGTCGCCCAGTTGGAGAAGCGCTCAAAAAAGTTTGGTTTCTTTTTCATCTTAAACGGTTGAGTTCGGTAATTAATAATTCTGCGGTTGCCCGGATCGTTTGATGGATGATCTCTTCGCAGGAGCCGTCAAATACTTTCCGGAAGCTGGCGGTATTACCGCGAATAAGCGCAAAGACAAACATAGTCCCCACGGGTTTTTCGGGCGTTTCACTCCCGCCCGGCGTTGTCAGGCCTGTGACCGCTACATGGATATCCGCTGGGATCAAAGCAGGTAAGCGGTAAGCCATTTCGCTGGTCACTTCCATGGATTCCGGCGTGAACTCATCAATCATGCTCTGGGGCACTTTCAGTAGCGAAACTTTCAAATCTGCATTATAACAGGTGAAGCCGCCCTGTAGGACTTGGCCCGAGGCTTCGGTCAATGCAAATTCTGAACAGAGCCAGCCTGCCGTCGCGCTTTCCGCAAAGGCAATGGTCAGGCCTTTTTTCGCCATCAGCTTGCCGCAGGTTTCGATCTTACTTTCCATGGTTCCAGTGAATAATTAGTTCTGCATTACCAGGCACCTCGTATTCAAGGTTACCGTTGGCCACTTTTTTCCCGCTTAACGGTTCCTTGTTGCCCTTAAGTGTCACCACTACTTCCGGTAGTTTCGCGGGCCCGGTCTTAACTATCATCAGGTGGCAATTTAGCCGCCCATCACCGGCCAGGCGGAAATGCACACGTTGTTTGACCTTTGCCGAAAAACCATAACTTGGGTAATCAGTGTAGATCATCAGGCCTGCATCCTGCGCCTGCATATAATGCCGCGGCAAAATACCAAAGGCGTTACCAGCGCCGTAGACTTCCTGGCCAACCTGGCCGCTTTTTTCCCAGCCGTCCTGTAGGTCTTCCAATGCGATCCAGAGATTAGGGTCAACTTCACCTATCTTCGGCTTGTCCTGGAGCATTTCTTTGGGCAGCATGGTAGGGTAATAATAACTGGCCCTGTCTACCAAGTAACGGATATATTCCGCGACAAGTAAGCGTACCGATGGATGAAGGTCGACATCTTCCGCATGCCGCAGGTAATCATGCAACGCACAAAAAACTTCCTGCTCTTCGTAAACTGCTGAGTATGGCGCATCATTCAGTGGGAACAGCGTAAAAAAGGACGGGAAGTTTTTTCCATAACCGTAGTTACAATCCCAGAGCCGAACGTTCCGGAAAATATTGGCCAAGCATAAGTAACTCAGGTCTTTATAGATTTCCTTTTTGTTAACTTTGTATAAGCGTAAGATGGCGCCCGCCGAAAAGGCAGTATTGTTCGCCTGGTAGAACAGCTCAAAACCCAGCCCGATCAGCTTTTGCGCCGACTTTTCGGCTTCCGCCAGGTAGCGCTTTTCACCCGTTAGCTCCCAGGCCTGCAGCATCACATGTGCATACAAACCGGGCACGTCTTTCTCCCCGCCCTTGCCTGGCTGCGTTTCGGCTTTTAGCACTTCCAGGGTATCCAGCTTATAAAATACCGGCCACTGGTAATTAAAATGATGAGCTACTTTGATAGAAAAATCCAACGAATCCAGGAACAGCTTTTTCGCCGCCTCGTCGCCTTTGAGCGCAAGCCGCGACAGGTTCAACAGCGGATGATGCAGGTACCAGGAATCCATGGTCATCGGCTCTTTTTGTTCTTCTTCTCCTTTCAGTTTGTCCGCCAGTTTGGGGTGCCAGCGCACAATGGTCTTAAGTTTTTCATCATAAAAAGCCGGCAGCCCATCCTTGATCTTTTTCATCACCATCAATTGCGCATCGTTCCATTCTACATAGTCCAGCAAAGGCAGTAGCACCGCCAATTGTACCATGATCTCCGGAGGGGTGGCATAATCGCATACATACGCGTTAAAATAATGATTGCCGTCCACCTGCGACCAACAGCCGGGACTGTCGATTAAGTCGGTCAAGCCTTTTTGCAGGATATCCGGCCAGTGTTTATAATTCGTTGCCGGTTTAGGCATGGCCAGGTAAACGGCCGCCAACAGATCCAGATACTGCTTGGTCATCGCCACTTCCTCAGCAGCAACCTCTTCAGAAAATGCGACTATAGCATCGCTAAGTACATAGCTTTTACCTGCTTCCAGCGGTTTGTTTTTAACAGTCGGAGGAAGTGCGAAACCCACTTCCGGCCATTCACCACCAACAGTTTCCGCTGCCGAAGTTTCCGTGGCTTCATTATAATCGGCCAGCGCGGTTAAGTTCTGTAGGTAAAGAAACGAACCCGCCTTAGGTCTGGTCAGTTTTATATACAGCTGGCCGGAACGCGTGCCCACTTGTTTAACCAGGATCTCGCCTTCAGCCAGCAGATCATTGCTTGAAGTACCCAGCGGCACAATATCGCGCGGCCAGAACGGAAACAGTAACGGAGCAGCTGTGGTCAGGGTGGTTGTATACCGCAAAACGGGACAGGTTTCATTTGGTAACTCTACTGTCACTTCATATTTTCCGATCATTGAACTGATCTGGATTACAAGCCCATTTTGTTTTTCATTGATGTTGATATCCAGCTGATCATTAGGTGAATAGGCTAAACGAAAAGCTATCCGGCTGCCTCCTGGCCAGTTGGCGACCAGCCAGCAACTGTCTGCAAGGTCATAAACGCCAAAGCGGTAACCATTAGCCGTTGTTTCATAAAGTGGTTTTTTTCCGGCTTCATTGAGCATGGCATTTGTATTCAATAACCAGGGTGAATAGGGTTTCATAGGTAAATTCGATTTACTAAAATTTAAAACTATAGAGTGTATGGGCTATGAAATAATTATTAAAACATTGCTTTTTATTTTTAGTTTTTAATTAAAAAATATCGTTATATGAAAAAATTAAATATACTCCTGTTTCTAAGCCTGTGCTTGCTGTTCAGCAGCTGTGATGCTATCGCCGGCATCTTTAAGGCCGGTGCGGTTGTCGGCATCATCGCTGTAATCATTGTTATTGCCATTGTTATCTGGATCATTTCGATGTTTCGCGGAAAAAATTAAGTTTAGAAAAGTAATGTACTTGAACTACCTGCTGGTCTATGAAAAAAGAGGATATCCGTTTGTATGATTGGGCGCGCATCCTGTTTGGGGAAGCCCCGCCCTTTTTTTTGCTGGAAGTGTTTATTCGCACGTTAATCATCTATATTTTTCTTTTATATACACTGCGCTGGCTTGGTAAGCGGATGAGCGGGCAACTGACCATTATGGAGTTATCGGTCATGCTTACCCTTGGTGCCATCGTTTCCGCTTCGATGCAGCTGCCTGACCACGGTATCTTGGCAGGTTTCCTGTTGCTGCTGTGCGCGTTAGCTTTCCAACGTGGTATTAGCTATATCGGCGTATTAAACAGTCATTTTGAGGAGCTTACCCAAGGCCGTCCAGGTACGTTGATAAAAGACGGGGTTTTACAACTTGACGAACTAAAGAAATTCCGTGTTTCGAGGCAACAGATATTTGCGCAGCTGCGCAACCAAAAGATTTATAACCTGGGCTTAGTGGAAAGAATGTACCTGGAAGCCAGTGGTATGTATTCCATCTTTTCGGCCGCTGAGCCTAAACCCGGTCTTTCCGTCCTGCCGCCAGACGATTCAAAGATCCAAACTATGCAAACCGAAGATCAAGATTTGATGGCATGCCGCAGTTGCGGAATGGTACAGCAAACTAGTGAAAATGATAGTTGCAACGACTGCGGTTGCAGAGAATGGACAAGAGCAGTGAATTAACCACTATGAAAAAAGAAGAGATACATTTAGCAGACTGGCAGCGCATCGTTTTCGGTGAAGTACCAGGCGGCTTCTATGTCGAATTAATTATTCGTGCAGCGATCATTTACCTGCTGCTGATGTTCGCTATGCGGATGATGGGGAAACGCATGAGCGGACTGCTCACCCGAAACGAGTTGGTGGCCATGGTCTCGCTGGCCGCAGCCATAGGTACGCCGCTAACCTCGGCAGACCGGGGTATTCTACCGGCAGTGATCATTGCTTTCTTAGTGGTGTATATCGAGCGCTGGATCTCGGCGTTTGCTTTCCGCAACGAAAAATTCGAACGTTACGCTATTGGCAAGCTGGATATTTTGGTTAACGACGCGGTGATTGACCTCGAGGTGTTGAAAAAAGTACGCATTTCCCGTGAACGCCTGATGGCCGAACTCCGGGGTTCAGGTGTGCGGCAGTTGGGTAGCGTCAAGCGTTTTTACATGGAAGCAAACGGCGCGTTTACCCTAATCAAAAACGAAGAGCCAAATGAGGGATTGTTGATCTTACCCAGCTGGGACCGTGAATTTTGTGAGCGCTTAACCCGATCGGTAACTCAGTACGCCTGTGTTAGTTGTGGCTTACTTCAACCGAAAACCATTGATCCGACAACCTCCTGCCCGCATTGTCGCCATACGGAATGGCAAGCGGCTTTTAAATAAATAACATAATGATGAGAAAATTGCTTTTGATATTGGGAATTTCAGCCGGGCTTTCCGCCTGCAAACCAAAGCCGCCGCTGGAAGCGCAAGTAAACGCCTGGTATAAGCACCTCGTTATTTATAACCTGGACGTAAAGACTTTTCAGGACAGCAATGGCGATGGTGAAGGCGATTTTAAAGGGTTGATCTCCCGCCTTGATTATTTGAGCGCACTAGGTGTAAATACAATTTGGCTGGCGCCTTTCCAGCCCTCGCCACTGGCAGATGACGGCTATGACATCACCGACTATACCGCAATAGATGCTAAGCTAGGTACGGCAGCAGACTTCAGGATTTTTATGCGGCAGGCGAAGGCCAGGCATTTAAAAGTGATTATGGATATCGTGCTCAACCATACATCTATTCAACACCCCTGGTTCAGGCAAAAGCCGGATTGGTACCTTTGGTCAAAAGAGCGGCCGTCTGACTGGGATAAGGGGATGGGTTTTCCGGTTGTTGAAAAAGATAGCTGGCACCTGGATTCGCTTTCCCATCAATACTTTTTTCATCGTTTTTATCATTTTGAGCCAGATTTGAATTACCAGAACCCGGCGGTGGTCAGGGAAGCGGAGCGGGTATTGGCTTACTGGCTGGATCAGGGGATGGACGGCTTTCGGCTGGATGCGGTACCCTTTATTATCGACGACCCGCGTAAGGACGCTGCCAAGCCCCGATTCGATTTTAATATCCTTCATAAGCTAACCGGATTTGTCAGCAAACACAACCCGCAGGCAGTCCTACTCGGGGAGGCGAATGTTGATCCCCAAGACAATGGAAAGTACTTTACCGGCCATCACGAGGGCCTACAAATGATGTTCAATTTTTATGCGAACCAATACCTTTTTTTAGCGCTGGCCAGCGGCGATGCCGGTCAATTTAAAAAGGCATTAACGCAAACACAGGTTAAACCGGGCATTGCACAATGGGCCTGGTTTCTGCGCAATCATGACGAGATAGACCTAGGCAGGCTTAGCAAACATGAGCTGAACCAAGTCTATCAAAAAATGGGACCTGATACCAATATGCAGTTATACAAGCGTGGCCTCCGTCGCCGGTTAGCAACCATGCTTGGGGGCGACCCGAAACAAATAAATCTTGCTTACAGTCTCTTGTTCTCCTTGCCGGGTACTCCGGTCATCCGCGAAGGTGAAGAAATTGGGATGGGGGAAGACCTGCGTTTGAAAGAAAGGCTGGCTATACGCACGCCGATGCAATGGGACAGTACAGTAAACGGTGGTTTTACCAAAGGAAAGCCTTTCCGGCCACTGATCAGCAGCGCGGAATATGGCTACCAAAAAGTTAATGTACAAACCGAAACGAAAGACAGTACTTCCTTGCTTCATAAAATCCGTACGCTTATTAAACAACGACAGGCCTTTCCCGAGATTGATAATGGCGCCTGGCAGGTTCTGAAAACACCGGATACTGTGCTCGCCCTGCTTTACAGCAGTAACGGAAAGCAGGCATTGATTATAAATAATTTCAGTCGCAAACCTCAAGAGCTTAATTACAAGGGCCGAATATATCACCTGGCGACTTACGGCACAGTGTGGCAACATTTGTAATTTAATTTCTAATTAAATTAATTTCAAAATATTGAAACAGGCAGGCACTATTTGAGGTTATTACTGTATTACCTTTAAAAAATCAACCCTTATGTTTCACCATGTAAAAGACCTACAATTTAACGCCAGGGTTTCTCGTCCTGATCCGCGTTTTGCAAACCTCCTGCTTGAACAATTTGGCGGCGAAAACGGCGAACTGGCCGCGGCCATGCAGTATTTTACTCAAGCATTTGGCGCTAAGATGCCGCATCCAGATAAGTACGATATGTTGATGGATATCGCCACTGAGGAATTCTCCCATTTGGAGATTGTGGGTGCCACGATCCAAATGCTGCTTAATGGCGTCAACAGCGAACTGAAAGACGCCGCCGACCAAAGCGAAATTATGCAGGTCATGAACGGCAAAGGCGCTAAAGAAAGCATTATTCACGAAGCCTTAATTGCCAACCCGCAGTTTGGCATTATTACCGGCGGCGGTGTAACCCCACGTAACAGCCAGGGCATTCCCTGGTGCGCTTCCTATATCCATTCTAACGGTGACCTAACCGTGGACCTGCGTAGTAACCTGGCTTCCGAATCGCGTGCCAAACTGGTGTACGAGCATCTCATGAAATTTACGGATGATCCATACGTAAAAGAATCGTTGTCTTTCCTGATGACCCGTGAAGTGGCTCACTATAAAATGTTCGAGGCTGCGCTGAACGATATCCAGCCCAACTTCCCGCCGGCAGTACTGGGCGCAGACCCGCGCTTTACCCAGCAATATTTCAACCTGTCGAACGGTACGACTTTCCGCGGCCCATGGAACGAAGGTGAAATGCCGGGCATGGGTAAAGAATGGAGCTATATCGCCGACCCGGTCGCACATATCCAGGAGACCCAGGGACTGACCCAAACCGACAAAGCGCTCGATAAAGAACTGAAGGAGACACTAAAACACGACAAAGAAATGAGCGCCGTAAAAAGCGCTGAAGTGAGGAACAGCGAGCCGGAAGGCGTAGCGCAGTGGAGCACTTACGCAATAGAGGAGAAATAAAACTTAAAGCGATGAATGAACACCTGTTCCTGAAAGGCCAGCGCGTGATCACATCTCAAGGCAAAGGCGAAGTCGTAGATGCCATCGGCAACAAGATCGTAGTCAAACTCGATGATGGCGCTACCGAAACTTTTCTGGCCGACGACCTGACAGACGACAGTAGCGCGGGCTAATCATCTAAAAACAAATCAATGTTAGTAATAAGTTATGGTGGACCCGGTAGGGTTCGCTATAAATAAAAAATTGGTGTGGGGGGTATCTTACCGGTTCGACATTCCGCAATGGATTTATAACGGGGTCAGCGCTACTGACCGCTGCTGAAATGCATAAAGCAGCAGCACACCACTATTTAAAATTAAAAGATCATGGCTGAAAATAAAGTAAAACAAATCTATGAGTTTAAGCAAAGTATCTGGCTGGATTTTATTGACCGCCAAATCATGCGCTCGGGGAAACTAAAACAAATGATCGAGGAAGATGGCCTCCGGGGAGTTACTTCCAACCCGGCCATTTTTGAAAAGGCAATATCGTCCAGTGCAGATTATGATGATGACATTAAAAGGCCCGGTCAAAGCGAATTAACTGACGAACAATTATTCTTTGAACTTGCGATTAGCGACATTCAAAAGGCGGCGGACATTTTTGAACCCGTTTATAATGATAAAGTTGTTGGTGCCGATGGGTATGTCAGCCTGGAAGTTTCGCCTGCGCTTGCGCTGGATACCGAAGGCACCATATCCCAGGCGCTGGAGCTATGGAAAAAAGTAGACCGGAAGAACGTTATGATTAAAATCCCCGGAACCTTGCCGGGTTTGCCCGCTATCCGCAAGGCGATTGGTGAAGGGCTAAATATCAATGTTACATTACTGTTTGGGCTGGAGCGGTACGAAGCGGTTACTGAAGCTTATATTTCCGGACTGGAGGACCGGCTCCAAAATGATCAGCCTGTTGATCATTTTGCCTCTGTAGCCAGTTTTTTCCTGAGCCGTATTGATCTGCTGGTAGATCCGATGCTGGAAGAAAAAGGATTGAAAGATCTCAAAGGTGAAACCGCTATCGCTTTAGCAAAAAAAGCTTATGAAATATATCAACGTGTTTTTAGCGGTGAACGTTGGCAGAAACTGGAGGAACGCGGCGCCAAACCGCAGCGGTTACTTTGGGCTAGCACCAGCAGCAAAGACCCCGCCTCTAGGGATACCAAATATGTGGAAGCACTCATTGGCCGTGATACGGTCGACACCGCGCCACTGGAAACAATCAATGCATTCCGCGACCATGGGGTAGTAAACGCTACGCTGGAGACAGGTTTGGAAATTGCGGGCAATCTATTGCGTCAATTAAAAAATGCAGGTATTGACTTGGAGAAAGTAGCGCAGCAATTAGAGGAGGAAGGCATCAAAAAATTTAATCAGCCCTTTGAAACGATGCTGAGTGCCATCTCCGAAAAAAGAAAAGGGTAGAGCGGTTTTTGGGTGGGTTGTAAATGGGTTGCAATCGAAGATGCCTCATGATTGTCCCCGAAAGATCTTATTGTTTTTATAATAAAAATAACACTAATTGGATTAGTACCAAAAGAATCGATGACTACTTTCGGCCGACACCCTACCGAAAAACTAATTAAGAACACCAGGTCGACAACACCTAACGAAAATTGTTTAATTTAAATATTGGATTTTCTTACAAGAGCCTCTCTTTAGATTGGATGATTTAACGAGGATTCTTTTAGGGAGTGCTTAAAAATGATAACTTGCCTATTACAAGTAAGTTATCGTGTCTTATATATTTAACGATACAACTATACAATCTTTTTTTGGAGTGATATTATGTAAATTAACGTTTGAGTAAAGAACAACTAAAATTGATTTTGTGGCTACATGGTCATCTTTAATCGATGAAAAAATAAGTTCGAGCCGTCACCCGGGCTGTTCATTAAGATTGAATTCAGTTGTAACTCGGCTACGGTCGATAGGCGAGTAATGTTTTCACCGGTTACAATTCAACTACGGCACCCTCACTCACAAATTGCCTGAATTTAAACTAATGCTTCTCGCTGAAAGCCGGCAATGTAAACCAGAAGGCACTGCCGATGCCCAACTGGCTGTCAACGCCAATCTTCCCGCCATGCTTTTTGATGATCTCGGCAGAAATATACAATCCGAGGCCAAGACCTGAATTCTGACCACTATTTTGATGTGTGCGGTAATAGCGATAAAATAAGTAGGGAACTTTTTCTTTTTCGATGCCCGGACCTTTATCGCTCACCGACACTTTAACGATACCTGGCTCCTCGTCTACACGAATGACAATCTCCCTGGATTGCGCTGCATATTTAACGGCATTATTCACCAGGTTTACGATTACGCGCTGTATCCTTTCAGAGTCCGCTTCCACTTGTGCATCTTTTACCCCTTCTGTGACGATCTGAAAAACTCCTGCCGAAGTCACATGGAGGCAGCACTCGTCAATTGCTTTCGATAAATTGAATCGTGTCTTCTTCAGATCTAATTCCCCGCCGGAGATACGGCCCGCATTAAGCAGGTCATCGACTAAGCCCGTAACTTTATTCATGCTTTTTCCAGCCTGTACCAATAAGGCTGGGAGCGCCCGCGTAGGTTCGTCCTTCATGCGTTCCAATAATTGCAGGGAACTTTTTAATGCGGTCAGCGGTGTTTTAAGCTCATGGCTGGCAATATTGATAAAATCATCTTTTTCTCTTTCCGCCAGCTTGTCCTTGGTAATATCATACAGCGTGCCGAGTACACGTTCTTTTCCCTGCGATGTAGTTTCGGCGCGCCCCTGCAGGTTGATCCACTTAATGATCCCGGCTGGTGTCTGGATGCAGCCCTGGAAATCAAACTGCTGTCCGGGTCTTACGCTATCCAGCATTTCTTTTAGTTTTACGCGGTCATCAGGGACAAATACAGCGAGCAGGGTTTCCTCGTTCCAGCTATCGGTGGTTGCGCTTAAACCGAAAAGCTGATCAAAGCCATCAGAACGGCTGATCGAACGGTTACCAAGGTCCAGTTCCCACACCGCCATTTTTGAGTACGTCAGCGCCATCGTAAGCCGCTGTTCGCTTTCCTGCAAGGCTTTCCATGCAGTAAAATCATCCAGTATCGTATAAGCATAAGCTACACCGTTCTCTTTAAAGGCGATGGTCGTAACATGCACCCAGGCAACGGTCTTATCCTTTTTAATGATACAGGCATCGAGCTTAAAGTTAGGCTTGCCTTTTTTCCACATGGCCTCCTGCAATTCTTGCCAGTGCTCCTTATCTTCTTCGCAGGCATAATCCATAATCCGTGTGCCAACTAGTTCCTCGCTTTTGTAACCCATCAGTTCCGTCAATGCTTCGTTCACCTTTAGGATCGTTAATTCGCTGTCGATGATCTTACTGGCTGCAGTGGTCAGGCCGAATACTGCCTCAAAACGGGTATCGCACTCGTTAAATTTGTCTTTATAATCGTCTCGTTCTAAATTCGTTTCCATAGTGGTAATTGCCGTTAGATAACAGGCACATCCTCACCCTGGTTTGAATTATTTAAAAATTGTCTTCTTTTCTTACATCAATTCGTCCTTAATTTTGCGAGCACAGGTACCTATAAGACGCAGCTCCGGTAACTGACTGGAACTTAATTAAGAAGTTTACTTTTACATATCAAGGTTATTCAATGCGCAGAACCCTTTGCTGGTCTTGAAATAACTTCAATGTAATTCTTCAACGTTTTTTATCTCATTATTTATCTCGTGTACCATCTGATCCATTTCGGTTGCACACCTGTTGAGCAGGGGAAGTATTTCGTTTCTTTCTGCCTCATCCTCTGCCTGGTTCATGAGATCCACTAGGCCCAGGATCGTTGCGACAGGACGCCGGATCTCGTGTGAACTCATCCATGCAATTTTTCGCAGCAAATCATGCTGCCGTTTAGTCTCCGCTTCTTTTTCTTTCCTGAAAGTAATGTTCTGGCAAACGGTCACATACCCCTGAAACTTTTTACTTTCATCATACGAGGGTGTAAACTCTGCAGATATCCATAATGGGACGCGCTCTTTTGTATAAATTATAACGTCGAGTGAAAAAACTTCTAGCAGCTCCTGTTTGACACGGAGAGCGGTTAACATATCTTCAGAAGATTCGGGTCCGCTTAAAAAACCGGCCGGTACCTTGCCGCCAATCTCGCCGAGATTGTAACCTGTCATATCCTCAAAAGCTTTATTTACCCATCTAACCCTGCGGTAGGGATCGGTGACGATGATCATATTATTGACCCTGGTAATCATATCTGCCAACTGCCTGTTTTCATGAACTGAGCGCTTCAGCGCATCAATATCTCTGACCGCACCAATCAGACGAATTGCTCTTTTTTGTTCATCATAAACGAAGTACCCCTGATCGATAATGTATTTGTAAATTCCGTTTCCGCAATTCAGCCTGTATTCACACTCCCAGTTGGTTCTTCCTTCCCTAATGATCAACTCCTGGCCCCGCACAACATCTGCCAGGTCATCCGGATGAATCAGCCCTCGCCACCATTCAAGGTTATACTTGATGTTTTCTGGTAGTACGTTGATAAGGTGTGTAAGACTGGTATTGTAGATCAGGTGGTCCTGCAGCATATTCATGTCATAAACAACATCCCGTGTTGCCTGAGCGACTAATTCATACCTTTCTACTGCTTCTTTCAGTCTGGCGTCTTTTGATCTTTGTTCGCTAATATCAGTGAAATATACGGCGACACCTTCGTCGGTAGGATAGGCTGCCAGTTTGATCCATTTATTTAATACAAGTGAATAATCTTCTTTTTCGCAAATGACGCGGTCTTCAAGCGCTTTTTGATAAACCGGGTAGAAAACATTCTGCTCTTTGGAAAACAAATCGAATATACTACGACCAATAATATCGTTGCTATCCCTACCGGTTAGTATCCTGAATGCCTCATTCGTCCGGATAATAATTAATTCCCGGTTTAACGCAAAAAAAGCGTCGCTCATACTGTTCAGGGTGCTCTCAAAACTTAGTTGGTACCTGTCCCTTTCCTCCTTAAGCATTTTCAGTTCGGTAATATCCTGAAGCGACCCGGTAATTTTTAATGTTTCCGGACTGCCTGAATCAATTTTGGCAAGTTGCCGAATATATCGTGTACTGCCGTCAATACCGGTGATCCGGTGCGTTACATCCAGCAGCTTGCCATTAGCAATCAGATCATTGAGGGCGTTGATCATCATCGCCCGATCTTCCGGAAAAATATGTTCCAGGTAAAGGTCGAAGGGCTTCCTGAAGTCTTCTTTCAGGATACCTGCAATCTCATATATTTCATCTGACCAAACCAGTTTCTGTTCTCCCGGAAAAAAATCCCAGCCGCCTATCCTGGAGATCAGCTGGGTTTCGCTAAGTTTCCGTTTCTCCTCCTGCAGGTCCTTATTAATATTTTCGAGTTTTTTTTCAAACAGGATGGTTTCCGTCATATCCCTAGCCAGAACCATAACGTGCGACTGACCATTGAAGCTGATCTTGTGGGAGGTAATACTAACGTAGATTATAGTTCCATCTTTTTTAAGATGCCGCCAGATGCCACTATTATTGATACTGTTTTCTAAACGAGCGGCTGAAGCGATCACCTTTTCCGCATCTTCCGGCGGTCTTATCTCCAAAATAGTTTTTTTCAGGAACTCATTTTTGCTATACCCGTAAGCGGCTATTGCAGCATCATTTACTGATATAATTCTCAACTTGCTTGGCTCATAAATCCACATCGGATTGGGATTAGACTCATACATGCTCCGGTACTGCTGCTCACTTTGCTTTAACTTCCTGTCATCGGACCTGATGATAGCAAAGAGCAGTAATGCAGTTACTATGACAAAAAAATAGCCTTTGCCCGAACTAATCGTTAATATTTGGTCTGCACTTAATCGGTGCTGAAAGAAAAACAAGATATGGTCGCTAAAAGTGATCCAAAGTAAACTGATTACTAAATAAACAACCGCAATCCTGAATGCTCCGTACCTCATAATTTTATTCCCTGAGGTTTTAAACGGGAAATTTAATTATTGGTTACAATGCTTTATTAATTTGACATTTTTGCATGGTTCAATCGAATACGTTTAGCGACAACGACGATATGAATTTCTATAATCGCCATTTTGATTTCTTCTTCGCTTACACTGAACCTCTTAGTGAAATAAGGCAGGTCATAAACCGCTTGGTCAGCACCGTATTGCGAGTACTTTTCGTTTTCCATAACCTATGGACAGTTGTAAGGCAGGCTGGTTTAACGCCAAACCTCTTAAACTATTTAATCTCCGGCTTCAACTGTGTTTCCGGAGAAGGATTAACTTCCGGCGGATATTCTTCGGACTAATTTGCGGGTCTTCCTGCGGCACTCCGGTTCCCGGGGATCTGATGGCTCGCGTATTTCCGGGCTTTCTTTTGGCACCGGCCTTTCCGTTTGCTCATCCGGAAATATATCATGTTGTTTCCCATATTTTGTTTGGTTGGTAGTCCATCCATTTCAGTTTGCTGATGTCAAATCCTAGGACAATCGCTTTTTCTTTTTGCCATAAGACTATTTTTTAGAGGCTCGTTCTTTAGTTAGTAAACCGGCATATTGTAGCTTTCTGCCTAATTCGTCATCGGACCCCAGTTTCAGGAAATCTTTTTCCAGTCCCATAGCAAATAACAGCTGGAAATAAGCTCCCATGGCTACAGTAGGCGTGCCCTTTTTCGATCTGCCATAAAGTAGCCCTGCTAATGACAGTTCGTTCTGAAATCTTGGTAGTGTTCAGCTTTCTAAGTAAACGGGCAAGCTTAATGTTCTCACCCAGGCCATTAAGCAGCTTTTGGGCTTTGGTAAAAGAACTAGTTGCTGTTTCATAATGTAGCATTACCCTTAATTCGCAAATCGAGAATATGCAAATGACATTAATCTTATACATCCTACAGAATTGCCGGGTCACGCCTGCCGGTAAGTGGGAAAGGTTTTTAGCATTAATTGTGATAAAGTTTATTTTAAAGAAGAAAATTGAATAACCATATATTAACTACACTGTAATTCTAATTTATCATATATTTGTTTTAACGATTTAGAATCATTTATCCATTGCGTGATTCGGAAAGTACTTGAAATTTTAATTTGTAAAGCGTTGAAAATTACAGTGTTATGAGCGATATTCATCACCTGTCCAACTTTGGTCTCGTTATCCAAAGACTACCCAAATTAAACGTTATTAGCATTCAAAATAATAGACGGTTATAAAGCCAAAAATTCAAACGCATATTTGCTCAGTAAAGTTGCAAGACTTAAGAAGGTTATCACAACTTGTGATAACCTAAAAACAATGTAATTATTCAATTCAGTAAAGTAAATTGATGTAGCAATTGCGCCATCAATGTTTAAAATTCTGTTTTATCTATTTAGCCGCGTTAATTCGTTCAAATTTGGTGTTGTATAATTAATACTGTGACGTTAGTGGATTGCGCCACCTATAACTAATGATTTTGTCTATAAGTTATCAGGTTTAAAGCAGATTCGTTTTCGTTTTATGCCCACGGATATAATAGATTTTATTCATGATGATTTCATCAGGTATCAATTGATTTTCCATTTTTTTAGATTGAAAGGATAAGATGGGAATAAACTCTATAGGGTGCCATTTTGCCACCTTATAGAGTTGTAATTATTAAATGGTTAGATATTTCTGTTTGAGAGCTGCCATGTCCTGGCTGACTTTTAAATCCAATATCTTAGCATAATGCTGTGTAGTTTTGATATTAGTATGGCCGAGCATTTTGCTGACTGTTTCTATCGGTACACTATTGGATAAAGTAACAGTTGTGGCAAACGTGTGCCTCGCCAGGTGGAACGTCAAATGTTTATGAACATCCGATAGATCAGCTATTTCTTTGAGGTAAGCATTCATTTTTTGATTACTCAATACAGGTAATAGCAATCCTTTATTTTCACATTGTGGATGATCCTGATAACGGTTTAATATTGCTGAAGCTACAGGGAGCAGAGGTATACGGGAAGATGTATCCGTTTTTTGACGGCTGGTAAATATCCATTGTTCGCCGTCCATGCCAATGCCTATCTCATTTCTTTTCAGCTTCTTGACATCGGCATAAGACAAACCAGTGTAGCAGCAAAAAACAAAAATATCTTTTACTTGCTTCAGGCGCTCAATCGTAATCTTTGGGGATGTCGTAATATTATCAAGTTCCTGCTGCGTAAGAAAAGTGCGTTCTTTTGCCTTAGCAGTGGATTTAAAATTGATGAATGGATTTTGCTTTAGCCAGCCATTAGCAATACAGTGATTAGCTATTTTTTTAAGATGTTTAATGTACTTGGCGGCAGATACACCGGTAATCTTACAGTCTGCTTTCAGGTAAAACTCAAATCCTGTAATAAAGGCGTAGTTTAATTGGCTGATCTCTATATCTGTTTTGCCATATTTTTTTTGCAGGAAGCCAGTAAGGTGTTTTTCAGACGTATTGTATCCTTTTAATGTATTCGCCTCAAATCCATTACCAATCAACGCTTTTACTTTCGCATTATGTTCGGCAAACAGTTTCATCAGATAGCGACTCTTTTCTGTTTTTCCCGTGAATTGGTTCTGCAGGCTTTCAGTGGTGATGCGCTGGTTTGCATCAATCAGCACCTGGTGCGCATTTCTAACTTTGGTTAGCAGGCTGTCCAGGTAATTATTAAGCGATTTGATCTCTTCTTTTGCGCCGATGGCCCGACCGGCATGGCTGTTCCATTTGGCCGGATCACATTCACGTCCGGCAGACATTTCTACGCGTTTACCATCTACGGTAATGCGCATGTAGACGGCCATAGGGCCGCCTTTGTAGTTCTTTTGCTTTCTCAGGTAAAAAAGCAGGTGGAAATTACTTTTCATAATTACAAGCTTAAAAGTGAAACAAAAGTAAGTTTGTAGCCTGCTATTATCAAGATGTTTAATAATTGAACATCTTGATAATCAATTAATTATAAGCAATTCGGTGCGTAGCATTTTTCCATTTAGGTACGCACCGAATTTGCATCTTTTTTGTTGCAATTGGGTGCATAAAATGGTGTTTTGATATAAACAAAAAAACCTGCAATCATTTGATTTGCAGGTTTTTAGCATCTTACAAGCGTCAGCCTTCCGAACTACACGAATAGCTCACTGTGCTTGAATACGTTTTAACTGCATTTGCTACACTACAAAGATACGTATTTGAGGTGTAATTCTAAAGCATTTAACATAAAAGTGTTTCTTTTAGCTATAAACGCAACTTTTTCAACTGTGCCAGATTTTTGGAGTGCCAGGCATTATAATAAAAATGTTCGAGCCTTGGCTTGGCCTATAACCCTTGTAAGTGCTTTACTTAAGTTTATATGTCACTAATATGCTCAACTTATCATAAAATGCTTATAATAGCCGAAAATCTTTTTATATCAACACGCGAAATTTACATATTACCGCGCCGGAGTACTATTGGTTATCTTTAAAAAAAGGTGACGGAGAAGCTATGGAATCGCTATACAAGTTATATTCAAACAGCTTATACAACTATGGTTCGAAGTTTACAAATGATCAAGACCTTATCAAAGAATGCATCCAGGAACTGTTCGTGACCTTATGGACACGCCGGGCACATTTAAGCGAACCGGCAAATGTCAGGAACTACCTGTTTAAGGCCTTCCGGCTTTCCCTGTTCAAAAAAGGGAATATGATTCAAAAGCAGGTGCGTTATGAAGAGGCCGAACATTACGCTTTCCATGCTTCCATTACTATTGAAGACGAAATTATTATCGGTGAGGACAACGCCGCCCTGCAAAGCAGGCTGCAAGCCACCCTTGAACAGCTTACCGCCAGGCAGCGGGAAGCGATCTTTTTAAAGTTTTACGAGGGGCTTAACTATGAGGAAATCGCGGAGGTGATGGATATTTCTGTCAAGGGAGCATACAAAGTGATGGGCAGGGCAATTGATGCTTTACGGGATAAGCTTGACCATAATGACTTTTTAATACTGCTTGCTTTATTTTCCTCGAAATTATTTCGTTGATATATAGATGGTTGTAGATAAAAGATATTTTTAATCAATGCACTTGGGGTAAAAAAGCAAGGTTGCGGCTAATCGGAGCTGAAAGGCAAACTATGAAAAAGAGGAATACCGATTTTAACACCTATACTCTGCAAGACCTGCTTGATGATCCAAAGTTTATTAATTGGGTCTTACTCCCTAAAGAACCACTAAATATATACTGGAATGCGATACAAAACAGCTATCCAAATTTATCAGTTCTTATATCAAAAGCCCGGCAACTGGTTTTATCACTTCAATTTAAGGAAGAACGGATGGCTGAAGATGAACAGCGACAGCTTTGGCAGCAGATAACAGCGCAAACATCCAAGCATAAAACAACAACCCGTATTATTCCCATTTGGATGCGCGGCGCGGCAGCGGCGCTGCTTATCGGTTTTTTATTTAGCGCAGCATTCTATTTCTATATCAACAGAAAAACAGAGATTGCAACAGCTTACGGCCAGATCACAACCATTGTTCTTCCTGACAGTTCTGAAGTAACGCTTAATGCGAACAGTAAACTGCAATATACCCCTTATTGGAATAAAGAACAGGTAAGAGAGGTTTGGATAACAGGTGAGGCTTACTTTAAGGTCAATCACCTGCATAAGGCCGGAAAGATTACCTCAGGCGACCGCTTTGTAGTTCATGCAGGCAAAATCGATGTCGAGGTGTTAGGCACCATCTTTAATGTCAATGACCGCAGGGGGCTGATCAATGTGGCATTGATAAGCGGTAAAGTAAGCATGGGGTTGGCGGCAAGTCATAAGGCCCCGGTAATTATGCGACCGGGCGATGTACTGGAATACCAGGCCAGACAGGATACGATCATTCGGAAGCAGATGAAACCAGCGAACAAGGTTGCCTGGAAGGATGGTGTATTGGTGTTTGAGCAAATTACCGCCGGTGAATTGTTTGACCAGTTAGCAGATATTTATGGGTATAAAGTGGTTATCAAACGGCCGGAGATCAAACTTAAAAAGATAAGCGGCAGGTTTACCAGTAATGACGAGGAAAAGCTTTTTAAAGGCATTTCCCTGGCTTTAGGGGTGTCCATCAACAAAGATGAGGCCAATCACGCGCTTATTGTCCAATAATCACTTACCGATCTATCCACATGACTATTTTCAAATACCACATTACAATTTCTCTTTTCATTATATTGTTACTTATTAACTGCGCTTACGCGGATGCACAACAACATGCGGTTCCGCAATCTGCTGTGAAACTAAAGGATGCTTTACAGGAGGTAAGTAAGACTTTTCATGTCAGCTTTATGTATGAAACTGATTTGATTGACAGCAAGATGGTTGAACTCGACAGGCCAAACCTCAAAGCGCAAAAACTGGAAACCGTATTGTCCGAATTGCTCCAACCAGCCGGCATAAGTTATTATGCCATAGATCAGGATAACTATGCACTCTTTAAAATGGCTCGTGTCGCGATCCCAGCGAATCCTGCAAATAGCACCGGCCTGCAACCCTCACTTCCTGATACGACACGACATGCTTCGGTCAGCGGTGTTGTAATTGATGAAGCAAGCCATCCATTGGAATACAGTACTATTTCTTTACTCGATATAGATTCCAGTATCGTAAAAAGTACGCTGGCTGATTCATCTGGCCGGTATCAATTCAGAGACATCATGTCCGGACGTTACCTTGTCCGTGCTACGCAGATGGGATATTTAAAAAATCATTCACGACCCTTTGAGCTTTTAGCCAATGGCAAAGTAACAGTACCACCTATTATTTTAGCAGCTTCAGCGAACCAACTGGCTGAAGTAAAAATAACCGCTAAGAAGCCTTTGTTTGAGCGCCGGATAGACCGAACCATCGTTAATGTAGAAAGCAGTGCACTGGCCACCGGAGGGTCTATTAGCGATGTACTCGAAATAGCGCCAGGGGTATCGGTAGACAACAATCAGATCAGTTTAAAAGGTAAACAAGGGGTAACCGTGATGATCGATGACAAAGTAGTCAAATTATCAGCTTCACAGATCAGCAGTTTATTACAAAGTATGCCCGCCAGCTCTATTTCTCAAATTGAGCTGATCTCTAATCCGTCGGCTAAGTATGATGCGGAGGGAAAAGGCGGTATCATCAATATAAAAACAAAGAAAGGCACGAACCTGGGTTTTAATGGTACGATCACTTCCGGCATCACTGTAGGAACTTATCCCCGGTTTACAGAGGGATTAACATTGAACTACAAATTAAAGAGACTAAACCTGTTTAGCAATTACAGTTATCAGCATAATAAAGGCATCAGCCAATACCTCAGCGATAAGATCATTACGGGACAACCGCCCTTAACCTACCATCAGGATGAAACTTCCCATTCCAAGTCGGATGCACATAACGCAAGGTTGGGTGCAGATTATGATCTGAACGATAAAAACACGATAGGTATATTGGGGACATTGAATACTAACCGGAGCCGGTCTGACTTTTTGCAGGCGGTCAACTTTAACAACTATTCAACCCATCAGCGGGATTCCAGCCTTACTTCTTTGAATTACGGGTCTGGTAAATACGATACTTATGGCCTCAATATCAATTCCCGGCATGTATTGGGCCCGGACGGTCACCTGCTTTTATTCAATGCGGATTATACGAGTTATCGCTCTGCCAATCCCAATACCTATCAAAATAATTATTTTGATTCAGCAGGAGATCAAATCAGAAGCCCTGAAAATATATCAAACGATGCTGCGGTTGCCATTGACCTGCTCACCGCAAAAGTGGACTATAGTTACCCTGTCAATCAAACAACGAAACTGGAAGCCGGGGCAAAGACCGCCTTTACGCACTCCAATAGCGATATTTTATTTCAATCCGGTAATTCAGGCGGTCAACTTATTATAGATACCAACCGTACCAATACCTTTGATTACCATGAAAACATTAGTGCCTTATATATCAATTATGTCACCAAGTTGGGGAAGCAAACCGATTTCCAGGCGGGATTGCGCGGAGAAAACACCCACTATTCCGGTAAATCCCTTACGACCGGGCAAACAGTCGGCCGTAACTACCTGCAACTGTTCCCCAGCCTTTTTTTACTGCATAATTTTGGTTTCAATGCGTTAAGTTTTTCCTACAGCCGCCGGATAGGACGGCCGGGTTATGAAGATCTCAATCCTTTTATTGACTATTCGTCGCCGTATTTTTATTCGCAGGGAAATCCTTTACTCAAACCGGAGACTACGCACTCCTTAGAGCTAAATTATAATTATCACACAGATCTGAATATCAGTTTAGGCTACAGCCGGACAAGCGACTATTATAATTATTTTACTTCATTGGCAGACAGTAGCGGCGCTACTAAACAAACGGTGGCTAATTTCAAGAACTATGACACCTGGAATATATCCATCAGCTACAACAAAGAGCTATTTAAATGGTGGAACCTGACGGCCAATGGCGATGCTTTTTACGATATTTACCAAACGCCTTACCTGGGATCGTTCATCGATGTGCAACGTGCGGGTTATAACTTTAACATCTTAAATGCTTTTCAGCTTACGCAAAAAATGTCTATAGAGGTACTAAACCTGTATAAATCAAAACGGGTGGTATTGGCCCGCACCATTGATAGTAAGTATCGTGCGGATGTTGCATTTAAGTATAGTTTATTGGATAATAAAGCCACCATCAAATTAGGGGTGACGGATATCTTCTATACTTACATTAATCAGGGCGTTAATCAATTTGAGGGATTATATGGTACGTATTATAACCGGAACGAAAACCGGCGTTTTAATATGAGCCTTTCTTATAAGTTCGGTGGTAAAGCAACCGCACCTAAAAAGGTACAGAGCAATAAGGAAGAATTAGACAGGATTAAATGATATTACGACAGTCGAAGTGATTTATAAAATTTAACATCATATGCGACCGCTATTTCTGGCTGCTCCATGCACACGCCTATAAATGAATGCGTAATCGGGAGGATATGAAGACATTATTTATAAACTCTTTTCTAATCTCTGGTCGAAAAGGGAGACATTAATGCAATAACTTCAAACAACAACTTTCAAACCTACTTAAATAGGCTTTACCTTATGTTGTTTTTAAATTGTTGTTAAGTTTCTGTAAATTGCAGTTTGGAACCGGGTTAATGGCAGCTTACACTACACTTACCGATCAGGAATTGGCAGACTCTTTAAGGTCTGGCGATCAACTTGCGTTCAAGGAGCTGTATAATCGCTATTGGACTGTTTTATTAGATACCGCTTACAAACGTCTTGATTCAACAGAGGCAGCGGAAGAAGTGGTACAAGACCTTTTTGTGAGCCTTTTTATTAAAAGAGAAAGTCTAAAAATAACATACTCTTTGGATGGCTATCTTAAAAATGCACTGAAATATAAAATATTTGATATTTTCCGCTCACAATATATCCATAACAAATACGTCGATAATGTCCTCAACCAAAACGGCGTACTTAGCTTAACTCCCGAACATGAGATGCAAGTCAAGGAACTGGCGCTAAAGATAGACCGGGCAACACAAAAAATGCCGGAAAAATGCAGGGAAGTATTCCTTATGAGTAGAATGGAGAATCTTTCCAACAAATCTATCGCATCCAAATTGAGTATTTCGGTAAGTACCGTTGAAAAACACATCAGTAAAGCCATGCACATTCTGGAAAAAGACTTTAAAGAATATCATTTAGAGATAGCTTTGGTGTTTTTTTACCTTCTTCGAAAATAAAAGCAAAAAATACACTTTTTGAATAGCGGTTTTTACCGACAAGTGCGACTTGTTGGTATTAAGCATCGCTATGAACCAGCAAAGACTATTCGAATTAATTGAGAAATTAAAAAATGACCTGGCCACGGAAGCAGAAATGCAGGAGTTGGATCTATTGTATAATGCATTTGAGAAAAAGGCGGGGTATATCGACAACCTGGATGAAAAGCAAAAAGAAACTTACCGGGAAATGGTCTTCGGGCGCATCCACAGTCGGATCAATCCGGTTGAACAACCAAATATCATTCCGGCTAACAAAACTAAAAATCCACAATGGACACGCATTTTAATAGCGGCCTCCGTTATCCTTTGCTTATCATTCGGGGGTTACTTTCTTATACAACAGCGCCAAACTGATCAATTTGCCGACAACGCAGTAAACGATATAACTCCCGGTAAAAATACTGCGACCTTAACACTTGCAGGTGGTCAGAAAATTATATTATCGGGAGCCCTTAATGGCAAACTTGCTGTACAGGCTGGCGTAACGATTACCAAAACGGCCAATGGCCAATTGGTTTATTCCATTAAAAATAACAATGCCACCGGAGAAACCAAAAGCAACACCCTATCAACCGGACGAGGCGAACAATACCAAGTCGTTTTGCCGGACGGTTCCCATGTCTGGTTAAATGCCGCATCATCGCTGACTTTTCCGGCTTCATTCGCTGCGTTAAAATCAAGGGAGGTTAAATTAGCGGGAGAAGCTTATTTTGAGATTGCCAAAGACAAAGCACATCCTTTTATTGTCATAACTGATAGACAGCAGGTACAGGTTTTAGGTACGCACTTTAATATCAATTCTTATGACGACGAACCTGTTATTAAAACAGCCCTCTTGGAGGGTAGTGTTCAGGTAACTGAAACGGCTGATAATGTGGTTAAAGTCCTAAGACCGGGCCAGCAAGCGGTTTTAACCAATAGTAATTTATCGATCAGTGATGCCAATCTTGAAGAAACGGTGGCATGGAAAAATGGCGATTTTGATTTTAACAAAGAGAATATCCAAAGTATCATGCGGAAATTATCCAGATGGTATAATATCGAAGTAACCTATGAGGGAGATGTCAAATCAAAAACATTTACAGGAAAGATCTCCCGCTTTAAAAATATCAGCCAGGTACTGAAAATGCTAAGTAAGACTAAGGCCGTTCACTTCGTTGTTGAGGAAAGGAGGGTTATCGTAAAAGAGTAGATTATACCGCAAAGATAACCCTGAAAAAAGCCAGGATCGAAAGCAATCGATCCTGGGCTAAGCCGTGGCTATCCTAATAATTTAAACAAACTATTAACGAAACCGCGAGGTGCCTGACCCATCTGGAAATGAAAAGGCACAACGCATTAAACCAATGCATACAAATGTACAAATTTTACCCTAAAAATTTTGTGCGGCCACCACGCTGTACAGCTAAAATCCTGCTGGTTATGAAGCTTACTACGCTACTATTGATGATAGCTATCCTACAGGTAAGTGCAAGCACTTTTGCACAGAAAATCACTTTGTCCGAAAAAAAGGTGCCGATTCAGAAAGTGTTCGATCAGATACGTGTTCAAACCAGCTATGACTTTGTTTTTTCAGATGATGTCTTAAAGGATATTAAGCCCGTTAGTATTCAGGTTAAAGATGCCGATCTTAAAAGTGTGCTCAAACAGATCTTTGAGGGCCAGTCTTTGGAATATTCTATTGAAGATAAGTCTATTGTCATTTCAAAGAAAGAACCTTCCTTTTTCGATAAGATCAAAACCGCCTTGGCGATCCCTATCCACGTTTCAGGCAAAGTAACCGATACTGCCGGAGCACCTTTGCCTGGTGCAACAATAAAGAATAATACACAAAATACTTCGACTGTTACAGGAGACGATGGAACGTTTAGTATCAGTTCACAGACGGAGGACAAAATTACAATATCATTTATTGGTTATGCAGCGTATACTATTACTGTTAAAGATAACTTGCCGTATCAAAACATTGTACTTCATTCATTAAGCAGTAAATTAAATGAAGTGTTGGTAAGTACCGGCTACCAAACAATACCGAAAGAGCGCGCCACCGGTTCCTTTACAAGGCTTGATGAAAAAGCTATCAATTCAAGTGTTACTACTGACATCATTTCGAGGTTAAAGGGCATCGCAAGTGGTGTGTCATTCGACGAGCGAACAACGGAGCGGAGGATTAATATCAGGGGGTTGAGCACCATTTATGCAGATGCGCAGCCACTAATCGTATTAAATAACTTTCCGTATGATGGTGATATTAGCAGTATCAATCCAAATGACATTGAAAGCGTTACAATTTTAAAAGATGCGGCAGCAGCCTCAATTTGGGGCGTTCGGGCGGCAAATGGCGTGATCGTAGTCACCACAAAAAAAGGAGCACTAAATCGCCCGACGGAGATCTCATTCAACGCTAATGTAACTGTTGGCCAAAGACCCAATGTTTTCCAAATTCCCATGATGTCTTCAAAAGACTTTATCGGTGTGGAGAAATATTTATTTTCAAATGGGTTTTATGATGCTGCTGAAAATGACCCTACCCATCCACCACTTACTCCCGCAGTCGAATTGATGATCAATCAAAGGGACGGCAACATTACACAGGCACAATTGAATAACCAATTAAATGCATTGGGAAAACTTGACGTTCGAAATGATTTCAAAAAGTATTTGTACCAAAGCAGTTTTAACCAGCAGTACGCCCTGAACGCGCGGGGTGGTAGCGACAGGTCAACCTATTATTACTCACTCGGCTATGACCATAATTCCGACTATTTGGCAAACAAATACGCCCGGTTAAGTGTGCGGGCAGATAATACATTTAATGTTGGCAATAAAATAAAGATCAATCCGGTAATTTCTTACACGCGATCTTCCAATGAGTTAGGGAGGCCGGACTATACAGCCATCTTACCGTCCGCCTTATCAAAAAGCTTATATCCCTATGCTCAATTTGCTGATGCTGAAGGCAATCCGTCAGCCATCGTTACTGATTACCGCACCTCTTTTATAACTGATGCTCAATCGAAAGGCTTACTTGATTGGACGTATAGACCCTTGGATGATTTTAATCAAAGAAAAAACAATACTAATCTAAAAGATATCTTATTAGGTTTTAATGGAGATTATTTGATTAACCAGAGTCTAACTTTACAGGCCCAATACCAGTATGAAAACCAGGCTACAGAATTTACAGATCTGTACAGCAAGGATTCCTATTACGTAAGAGATTTTGTAAACCGGTTTACGCAGGATGATGGCAGCGGAAATCTAACATTTCCTCTGCCTAAAGGAGCGATACTTACCACTAACAATACTTACCAGGCGGCTCAAACTGGTCGTTTGCAGTTAAAGTATAATCACAGGTGGAATAAAAATGATCTAAATGTTTTGGCTGGCAGCGAAATAAGGCAGATACGGACAAATAGTAATGGTACAACCACCTATGGATATAATGAAAGCGGCCTGACGAGTGTTCCCGTAGATCATGTTAGCCGTTTTCCGCAGTATTATGACAGCGGAAATCTACAAGGGATACCAGACCGTACTTCGTTTTCTTATCTCACTAACCGATATACATCCGTTTATGCAAATGCCTCCTATACCTATGATAACAGATACATATTTTCTGCAAGCGGGAGGAAAGATGAATCGAACTTATTCGGGGTTAACAGTAATCAGAAGGGCGTTCCGCTTTGGTCTACTGGCTTGGGATGGAACATTCACAATGAACAATTCTATCCGACAGGCTGGGTTAATTACCTGAAACTGAGGTTAACTTATGGATTTAATGGCAACCTGTCAAGAAATCTAACAGCGGTAGCCTCCCTGTTGCAAACTTCCGGCGGATTGAATAATCAGCCGTATGCCATTGTATCTACCTACCCAAATCCTGATCTAAGTTGGGAAAAGATCGGCATTGTTAATCTGGGACTCGACTTTGGAACAAGAAATAATGTATTGTCAGGTAGCCTGGAATATTATCAGAAAAAAGGCAGTAACCTTATTGGAAGACAGCCTATTGACCCTACGGTTGGGATACCTACCGGGCTAATTACAAGGAATGTGGCTGATATGAAAAGCAATGGCTTTGATTTGCAGCTGACTACCAAGAATATCGATCAAGGTCTTAAATGGCAAACCGGCTTCCTTTTCAGCTACAACAGGGACAAGATAACCGCTTATCAGAATACTTCGGCCAACGGCAGCAGTATCATTAGTTCAGGATTGAGTGTTTCGCCAGTGCTTGGACAGCCGGTATATAATATTGTAAGCTATAAATGGGCCGGCCTTGATCCCCAAACTGGTGAACCAATGGGCATTGTTAATGGAGTTCCAAGTAAGGATTATGCTACAATTACCGGTAAAACCCCTTTAAATGATTTAGTCTATAATGGGCCGGCTTTGCCTCCATTCTTTGGTTCGGTTTCCAATACTTTTTCCTGCAAAGGATTTTCCTTGTATATTAATATTACTTACCGATTGGGCTATTATTTCCGAAAGACATCAATTTCATACTATTCTCTTTATAATAACGGTTTTGGGAACAGCGATTTTGCGCTTAGATGGCAAAAGCCCGGTGATGAGTTACATACCTCCGTTCCATCAATGCCTACAATTGATGATAATAGCTATGAAAGAGATGATTTCTACAGCAATTCATCCATTCTGGTAGAAAAGGCGGATAACATCCGTTTACAGGATTTGAATTTAAGTTATCGACCTAAAATCTCTTTAATTAAGAAATTAAAACTGAGCGACCTTCAATTTTATATTTATGCAAGGAATTTAGGTATGTTATGGAAAGCGACTAAATCAGGTGTAGACCCGGATTTTGCCTCCGGTTACCTGCCCCCTTCTTACAGCCTTTCTTTTGGAGTTAAAACATCCTTTTAGTTATCAAAAAAATAGAACGTCATGAAAAAATATTTAATATTCATCATCCTGCTGCTTAGTCAGGCAGGTTGTAAAAAATACCTTGATGAAAAGCCGAATAATGCGCTGGCTTTGCCAAAAGATAATTTGGAAAATCTAAAATTGCTGCTTTATGATACCAATACCATGAACCAGCAATCGGCATCTGCGGGTGAAATAGGCTCAGATAACTTTTATCTTTCAGACAGCCAATGGAAGACATTAAGCCAGGCACAACCAACCTCTGCTAATCTCTATATATGGGGCAGGGATTTGTTTAATGATAATGATCGAAACGATTGGACGCTAACTTATAAAGTGGTTTTCAATACCAATCTTGTGCTCGATGCCATCAAAACAATATCACCAACAGCATCCACTCAAACACAATGGAACAGTATTAAAGGGGCTGCTTTGTTCTTTAGGGCTTATTCTTTTCTCCAGCTATTACAGGAGTTTGCCAAACCTTATGACGAATCCACATCTGCTGCTGATTTAGGAATAGCGATTAGGCTTACGCCTGACATCACGGATAAATCGACAAGAGCTACTGTAAAGCAGTCCTATGCACAGGTTTTACAAGACCTTCAGGAAGCAGTCGGGTTGCTGCCATTAACATCTGATTTCAAAACTACCCCTAATAAAGCTGCTGCAAATGGCCTTCTGGCCAGGACATATTTGTTAATGGGGGATTACCAACAAGCATTGGTTTTTGCGAACGCCTGCTTAAAATTATCCCCGACTTTAGTGGATTTTAATAATCTTTCAGCTTCTGCGGCTTATCCGATAAGCCGTTACAATGATGAGGTGACGTTTCATGCAACTTTATTCCAATTAACTGCCTACGGAACAAGCTACGCAAGGGTGAGTGATGAATTATATGCGCTATATAATAATAACGACTTGAGACGGACTATCTTTTATAAAAACGGAGGTATAGGTAATATTACTTTTAAGGGCAGTTATGACGGCTCTCGGGTCTGTTTTGGAGGAATTGCGACGGACGAAATTTACTTGATCTATGCTGAATGTGCCGCGAGGACGGGGAATATATCAGATGCAATGGATAAGTTAAATTCACTTTTGTTAAAAAGATGGAAAACAGGAACATTCAACCCAATTACTGCAAACGATTCGTCAACTGCTCTAAGGTCAGTCTTGGAAGAGCGGCGGAAAGAACTCGTTTTCAGAAATCTACGCTGGGCGGATCTCAGACGTTTGAACAAAGAAACAGCATTCTCTAAAACTCTAACGAGAATAGTAGATGGAAAGAATTACATGCTAACTCCCAATGATGCCAAATTTACCTTTCCCTTGCCAAATAAAGTCGTTCAGTTAAGTGGAATGAATCAAAATTAACATGAAAAAAAATATAATCCTAACTATAGGAACTTTACTTTTCTCAGCAAATGTAAATTCACAATCAATAACAAATTTACAAAAACTTAAAATAGGCGAGAAAGTGCCAGATGTCAGAATAGATAGGCTTATAAACTCACAAAGTAAAACTTCAAAAATATCTGATTATAAAGGAAAAATTTTAATATTAGATTTTTGGAGTACTTGGTGCAGTGCCTGTCTTGATGAAATGCCTCACGCTGTTGAGTTACAGAGAAGATTCCCAGATAAAATAAAAATAATTGCTGTTACAAATCAAAAGGAAAATGTGATCAATGCCTTTTTAAAAACACACAAACAAATTGCCGGGTTGAAATTAGCGATGTCTCTTGAAGATGTTGAACTTTCTAAACTTTTCCCCAACAAACTCTTACCGCATATTGTATGGATAAATCCTGATGGCATCTACTTAGGGGCTACTTCTCAGACGGACTTAAACGCAAAAAACATAGATAAAATTTGGGCGACTGGCGCAGCCGATTTTTCAGAATACAAAAATGACGATATTCAGTTCGACAGTGGTAAACCTTTATTCGTAAATGGCAACGGAGAATTACCGATTTATGAATATAAATCTTTGCTCACCTACTATCAACCAGGCCTACCCACTTCGATAGGCACAAAGAAAGAGAACAATAACATTCGAATTCATGCGACGAATGTAACTCTCGCTATGCTGATACGACATTCGTTAGGTCTAAACAGTTTGCAATTTCCCCAAAATAGGTTTTTAGTCACGCCATCCGATTTAGAAAAAAAAGTATTTCCAGATAGTAATGTTTCAAAAAGCCAAAAAATGTTTTGTTATGAACTAATTAGAAAAGATACAAGTCGATTAGGGGCCTACAAACACATGTTAAATGACATTGAAAGTTTTTTCCATATAAAAGTAACTACAGAACAAAGAAGCGTTAAATGTCTAACTCTCGTTGTAAATGGAAATAATAAAAGACTTTTAACTACTGATAATATAAACGAAAATAATCTTCATGACCCAACTGTATCTGATAAAATTTTAAGAGGCGGTAGCGTTTATGATTTTATTTATTATCTCAATAATAATGAAAACTTGCCTCCAATAATTGATGAAACCAATATAAGCGGGTTGATTAATTTGCATTTTCACTCTGATTTTAAGAGTTTAAATGCACTGAATTCTGAACTATTTCCATACGGGTTAACCTTGAAAGAGGCTGAAAGAAATCTGAAGATGATTACTATAAAAAAGGCAGACAATGACTTTTGATTTAAGGATAATTCAGTTGGTAAGTAAACAGGATAATCCCGAATAAGTATCAAACTAAAGAACGTAATATGGAATTGTTTTGAATTTCGTTAATTATTTAGCTAAATGTTTATGTCATAATGATATGATTAACATTCAGCTAAATAAAAAATACTCTTTTACTTCTTTATAAGATCAGTTAGTTAAATAGTTAGTGAGGTGCATTCCGGAGAAAGAGCCGGATGCACTTTCTATAAAACTAAAATTGAATAATACGAAAACAAATTTAAAATAGAACAAAAAGATCAGCTTACGCTGTGGCTTGAAGAAAAATTTGTATCCTAAGCTAAATAATTATATCAATAATGTCGTGTTTAACATTGCGGCTTAATAAAAACACTCTTTTACTTCTAAAATGAAATCAGTTAATAGTTATGCGCACAGCCGAAGAAGAGCCGTTGTGCGCTTTTTGTAAGCACAGATCACGATAAATATTTATTTTTGGGTATACAAAGTGGTCTGCCTATGTTTTTTCATCATCTCAAAAACTTCAGTCCTTACTCCGGCCATATTTACGATGATATGCACGTGCCCTTTGTTCAGAAGAAAGACGGTTATCTAAGTAAGAAAGACAGCCGCTTTGACCTGATGGACAGATTGGGCTATTTCCCGTTTAAGGAATTAATCAGGGATGACAGGGCCTATTTTATCAGCGATATTGATCTTTATGAGTTTTTAAATAGTGATGAAAATACTATAGATAATTATACCGCAGGTTATGGCGAATGGAACATAGCTCAAAAAGAAAGCTTTGCGGAATGTTTCTTTACGGGCTATAATGTCGGGGTGATCGAATTTGAACGAAATACGGGTATGGCGTATCACGGTTATACGATAGAGCAGCAAACCCGTTATTTACATGTTTTTTGTTTGTACTGTCTTGATTTCCTTTTTTTTGACGGCGACCTTGACAAAGGACTATTCTATAATTTAGGCTATTTACAAGCGAGCTTTTACCGTGGCTTCATTGAGATCAATAATTTAAAAAGCGCCTTGCCCGATGGTAGTCCCGGTGTCCGTTTACATTTTGAAAGCTATAATAAGGTACTGGCTATCGCACAAGCCGCCAAAGTGCGGCAAGAAAAGACACAAAAGGCAGCAGAAAACAATAAACCGATCACGCCGGATACATCAAATGTAAAACCGCCGGTCAGTAAGCAAGCAACTGCACCCATGCCAACCCGCATTGAATTGCTTTGCAATTTAGATGAAATTAAATCGATATGGCGTGTGCTGACGGCTCCGTTAAATACCAAGAATGGAACGGAGGAAGCCGTATTTGATGCTCAACAATTAGCGCAGTTCTTAGGCGCTTCATTCAGTTCCGGTGCATTTCCCGATGCTTTGCCATTTGGTAAACAGACAGAGATTATCAAAACCTCTAAAGGCGATATGCGCAATGTGCTGATCGCCCTAATTTTTGCCACCTATAATATTAACCATGAATACAATCGCGGCGTAACGCAAATGGAATATGTTGGTATTTTAAAACGACACTTTTCCGTTTTCTCCGGTTCTGGCCCCGTAAGTATTAAAAACACGCTGGCGACCTTTAACCCCAAAGGCATAAAGGTCATTAAAAACAGCCAAAGTGTTAATCCCCATGTGGATGAAATGCTAAGCATCCTTAAAAAACATAAATTATTACATTAATGTCATTGCGGTTTTAGCTGATTTTTCGCTATTCCTTTGTATCCATCAACGCAAATGTTATGGATAGCAAAGAGAAAATTTTATTCACCGCACTGTCTGCCGAGGAACTCGCCACACTGATGGAAAGATCAGTGCGAAAGGCCATTGGTCATAATGGCGTTCAATTACCCGACGGAGACGAATTGCTTAACACCAGACAGGCAGGCAAGCTGATCAATTACAAGGCGTCCACCCTGTATGGCCTGGTCAAACAAAACAAAATCCCTTATTCTAAGACGGCGGGAAAACTGTTGTTTTCACGCAATGCTCTATTGGCATGGGTACATGCACAGCCGGACGAAAAGCCGCCACCGTGAGCGCCAGCGAATAAACAGCCTACATTATTCCGGCCTAAGACCAAAGGTATGCCATGAACCTGAAAAGGTTTCGGCATGGTGGAAACGTTGTCCTTTTCTTGCAAAAGAAAAGGAGCAAGCGGAAGTTGGGCAGAGCCCTACTTTGCTTGCCCTACGCTATCGCTACGGGGGTTTTACGTATCCTCCGGGGATACTTTAATAGCCTGCAATAGCCGGAATGATAATAAAAAGGATACTTCACAGTATCCCGTATATCTACCGATCTGTATATCTATATATCTGGAAATTTCAGGCAGGCAAAATAATAATAAGACTAAAAAGATTGAATCATGCAGTTAAATATCATCACGTTAGAAGATTTATTACAGTTCAAGACAGAACTGTTTACAGAAATGAACCGCCTGCTGCAAGGCGGTAAAGAAAGCCAAACCAAACAATGGCTAATGAGTGCCGAGGTTAGAAAAATGCTTAACATATCACCCGGCACCTTGCAGAACCTCCGTATCAGCGGTACGCTGCCGTATCGTAAGATCGGCGGAAGCATGTTTTATAACAGGGAAGAGATTGAAAAAATTATGAGGGGGGAATAATAAAATGAAGCACCATGAGAATAACACCAACCGGAACCAACTGGATATACCAAGACATGCTTTAAGTAATTACTTCGAGCGTGCCGCGCTGGATGATCGTTTGTTTCCAACCCACATCAGCTTGTTTATGGCCCTGTTTTATTTTAGCAACAGCGAATGCCCAGGCGAGCCTTTTAAGGCAAGCCGGGCAAAGCTGATGCGCTTTTCACGGATCAGGTCTATTGCTACCTACCACAAAAACATGAAAGAACTGACAGCTTACGGCTATATCCAATATACACCCTCCTGGCATCCGCATCATGGCAGCACGATAAAATTGCTTTGCGGTACAGGCGAAAATAATGAAGGAGATGGAAGATATTAATGTTAAATCCGTCCGCTACCCGCAGGTGGTCGATGTTAAGTTGGAAAAACTTGCCCGTAAATTGGGCAGGACAAAACGTGCTTTGTTTATACAGATGGTGGATTATTTCTACAAGAGTAAAAAAGACCCTGCCGACCTGAACGATGAAATGCTTAAAAAGGAACTTTCAAATGGGGTAAGCCGCATCCTTTCCTTTATGAAGACCCAGGAACAGGAATTATTGCAACCCACTTTTACCCATGCGAATACAATGGTTACAACATCGCAAAAGCGCACAGAATGGATCATCAAATTAAACGATTGGCTGAATGCACATAAGAAGACCGTGGAGCAGGTCGATCAGCGGATGGGCAGCCTCGAAAAGGCCATTGAAAAAACGCAGAAAAATCTGAACGATAAGGCATTGCTAAAATCCCGCTTTACCAGGATACTCGAATATTATATCAGTCAGCGGGAATCATTGGGCTGGCCGGTATCGGCTGCCAAAAAAGAAGAGCTGCAAGCGCAGGTCAGGCAATCACTTGAAAATTTATAGTTATGCATATCAACATCACCGCTTCCGAAACAGGCGGCAACAAAGGCAGCAGCGGGGCATTGGTTCATTATCTTGAAAAGGAGAATCGCCTGTCACCGGAGAACGACCAACATTTAAGTCCCGAATATTGGTTCAATGGCAGTCATGAGGATATTTTACGGCAGGAGGTCAGAAGCAAGATCGACAATAACATTGCCAAGCTTGGTAAGGAAGATGCTAAATTCTTTCTCATCAATATCAGTCCGAGCCAAAAGGAATTGTCGCATTTAGTGGCGCAATATGGGGAAGTTGGGGCAAAAGAGAAACTTAAGGAATTTGCCGTTAAGGTCATGGACGAGTACGCCCTCAACTTTAAAAGACCGGGCATAAACAGCCATAAAGACCTGCTTTGGTTTGGTAAACTTGAAAATTACCGTTACTACAGTCATAAGGACGAAGCGGTTAAACAGGGCTTGAAAAACACAGGCGACCGCAAGGAGGGCAGGCAGATGCATGTTCAGGTCATTGTCAGCCGAAAGGACATGACCAACAAGATCAAATTAAGCCCGCAGAATAATTCTAAAGGCACAAACAAGGCCCACTCCGCTAAGTTAGGGCAATTTGACCGCATGGCTTTTAAGCAGTCGGGTGAGCGTTTGTTTGACCAGGAGTTCAATTTTGACCGGGGATTAAAAGATACCCTTGCCTATGCAAATACCATGAAAAACGGCACCGCCATGCAAAAAGCGCAAATGCAGGTATTAGATACCATGTCCGGCCACCGGGTAGAGGGATTGCCCTATGTGGTCGGTCAGCTTAGTCAAGGCGTTGCGGAGGGTTTATTTGCCGATATCGGGCAAATGATAGGGACTGCCGGGAAAGCAGCGGGCGCTCTTTTTGAGCTGCTAATGACGGAAGTACCGCAAGCTGCTCCGCAGGTCAGCCCGGCAGAAGAAATGCAGAAACGTAAGAAGAAAAAGAAAGGACAAAGCCAGTCAGTAACGATCAGCAGGTAAGGTAAGGACATGATTGTTCCGTCGTAAACAATGATAGTCTGCCTATTGAGCCTATCTTGTTTCATTTTTTATCCAGGACAAAACTCTGTCTGTATTGACTCGGCTGATCTTTATGTCTTCCTTTACTTCTGGTTTCAGCAAGAGCAGCATACCCCGGTTCTTGCGCATCGTGTATCCCGCGTAGGCTTTCCGGGTAATGATATAGGATCTGTTTACTTTGCAGAATTGATCAGGGTCTAATTTGGCTAGCACATCTTCCAGCGTAACCAGCCCCAGGATCACCGGCTCTTGTTCGTGGAACTGTATGGCAGTATGCTTGCCATGACTGCACAGATAAGCAATATCCAAAACCGGGATCTTGATCTCGCCGCCATTATAGGGAAATAGCAAATGCTCCGGGTATCGCTCGTCAGCATTTGCTTTTGGCGCAGGCTTTCGGCCGATCCGGAAATACCAGTGCAGATAATAGCACATATAAGCGACATCAAGAATCAAAGCTAAGGCCAATTCGAATGGAAACTTGTTACGGGAATAAAGGGTATCCATCATATCTATGCCCAGGAATCTAAGATAGGCCCAGGTATAGAGTACGGAGAAGAGTACCGGAACAACCCATCCGAATAACAATTGGTATAGTAAACGTTCGGTGAACTTTTCTTCCCACCGGTAGCTCTTATCAAGCCGGACGGATGCCCAATGAACCAGGTAGACCATGAAAAGACTGATCGCAAAAACGGAAAAAAACGGGTAAAAAAACCACTTGCTGAGGATCGTGTTAAAAAATCCGTTACGGTATGGAAAAAGCGTTGCCAGGCTCATGACAAGCGCCATGAAGACCTGTGCCCCCAAACTAAAATAGGGTAGCGCCATTCCCAGGGACGGCGCATCTTCTCTATTGTCTTCCATAGTAAAGCAGATTAACCCTAAGTTAAGTAAATCGATCCTCCGGCGTACTGGTGTTTTCGTCAAATTTCGATATACCATGTACATTTCATTCCGTTTTTTGGCCTTTTTGCTTAATTATGATGGTATTTAATAAAAAAAGCCGCGTTGCTGCATTAATTTTATACCAGCAAACGCAAAAGATCATGGAACCACACTCCAATGGAACTGACCCGCAAAGGCAGATCAACAAAGATATATGGGCGAGAGCAGCCCGGTGGTATATGCGTACCCCGGTGTTAAAACATATTAATCCTGCCGGGATCATCGGTCTGATACTGGCTGGCCTGATGGTCCTTATTTTCCCGCCGGGACATTGTACCTGCGAAGATCAGATCGATGACCCTAAGCTCAATAAGCTGGCATTGGCAGGCGATACGAATGTACGTAACTATCAAAAACAATTGGATGATATCTATATCTGCGCCGCCAAAAGAGCTGAACTGCTTAAAAAGCTGGAACTTCAGAAAAAAAAACAACAAGACAGCTTGAAACTAAAAAAATCAACCCCTAAGACATGAGCCTAATGTAACATTAATCAACCTACCCCATGATCCGCAAACATCACATCAGTGCGGCCAGTTATCAACAAATTTTTGATTACCTCGCCAGCTTTCAAGTTATTGAAGACCCGGATTTTCATCCGCAATTCATCGGTATCCTGTCCGGGTACTGGTGTAACGAGGGGGAAGAAAAATTGCACCAGGAACGCGAGGTTTGTGCCAAGGCCTGGTTCATTACCAAAGGTATGATCTACCTGTATTTTACCGATGTCGATAAAGGGGAAGTCGTACTGACCCTGTTCCGTTCCGGTGAGCTCGCCATCATACCCGATAGCTTTATGAACGGCAAACCGGCTACCTGTAATATGATGGCCTGTGCAGACACGGAAGTATTGGAAATTTCCAAAGCAGGAAGAAAGCTGATCCACCAGCTTTTTCCGCAAAGCCTGGCACTGGAAAACGCGATACTGGCACAAATCCCGGAGAAAGGCCGGGAACGGGAAGCTTTGCTCTGTTTAGATGCCGAGGAACGGCTGACCCGGTTCTTTGAACTGTATCCTGAGTTGCACCCGTATCACAAAACGGTGAAGATGCTGGATAAGCATATCGCCAGTTACCTGCACATCGATAAATCACATTACAGCAAATATAAAAATCAACAGTACCCTAAAAAAGCCTGGAAAAGTTGGCATATGCCATTTTTTAAGGTAACAACTCGCTGTACATTAGCTTTATAATATAACATAAAGTTACCGGACAACATACTATGGCGTGGGGAATACCGTATTCATGCCGCCCTTTCCGGGCGTACAAGTGCACAGCGCTAAGATGGCCGTCCCCTTTGTTTGAAGCGGCCATCCATGCAGAAACCGGCGGTATTGGCAAGTTAAAACCGGATCAGGCACAAGGAACGTGGGCACGACGATAAGTGCAAATAAACAAACAGGGCGGGCCATATCAAGGTCGTATGGCCGGGTTAAGTACAGTAATAAGAAAAATGTAAGGCAGATGAAAACGTTTGATGCAGCAACAATCGGGGACATGGCAGAGGATTACGCCTCGCAGACCGTGTTTGCCGCTATGGCAGCGCTATGCATCCGTTTCATCACAGCATACTTAGCAGCATCGGTGTGGTTTCAAACCATATCTATCATGCCATTCTTTGCCTGTACTTACGCCCGCAAGAGAATTGTTAACCGAATTACTCACCAACGTAAATTTGCCTTATTCCAGCGTTGCGGCAGGCAGGGAATTTATAATTGAAAAAGACCCATCAGAAGCTGACAGGTCTTTCTCGGGCAGCCGTGGCTGGCTGATCCTAAAAATTAAAATGAACTAATTTTCAAATTAAAGGTACGCATTTACCTCAATATATGCATGTAAGCCCCATGGCAACTAAACATAAAATAGGAATATTCGGAGCAGGTGCCTTGTTACTTGCTCTTGTATTAACAACAGTAGTATTATTTGCTTTTAAAGCAGATAGTAAACACAATAAAAAGGTTGAGCAAAAATTTGAGCGAAATACTAAAAAGTTTTTTGCAAGCCAGTGGTATCTTATTGATGCTTCGGATAATAACCCGGCGAACCAGGACATTACCTCAACTACGGGTAGTGCACCGTCAAGTCCGGGCTGTAATACCACAAATACAGGGGTACCCTGTGCTGTAAATTTAAGCTTTTCGGGAGCAGTTCCGTCCATTCCCGCAGGCACCACAGTGCAAGAAGCGGTGGATGATTATGGCGCTACCGTAGGCAGCTATACCAGGGAACCATAATTACGATTTACTTGTTAGAGCCGGTCCGATTGACCGGCTCTTCCCTTTTATATCAACGTGGATTTTGTTCGTAGCCACCGGTTTCTATAGCATTCTGTGGAATCGGCCAGACATATTTTAATACGTTTGGTAATAATTGATAAGTTGTACCTTTTAACAAACGCGTTTGAATCTTGGCTAATGCAGGTTCTTTATTATATCGCCGAAGATCTTCCCAGCGAACTCCTCTTAAGGCAAGTTCTTTCCGACGCTCCTCTACTATCCTTGATATCAGTATGGCGGAATCTCTTACGGTCAAAGGTTGAAAACCCGCGGTTGTAATACGATTTTTAAGCAGAAAATTCAGGTCAGCTAAGGTCTCATCAATCCTGCCCGCCCTCAAATAACATTCCGCACGAATCAGCAAGGTTTCGTCAACGGAAAGTCCGGTAAAAAATGCAAGCAGTCCAGCATAAGAGCCTTTAAAAAGTATCCGCCCGTCAGTATCTGTTTTATATAGAATCTTTCTCCGCAAGTCGTTGGAAGCATATAGACCCAGTAATTCGGGCGAAGCATTGAACCTTGTGGTCGTAACTACCGCGATATTTAGCATATTACACATCAAGAGCACTTCAGGGTTTCCCTGCCCCCAAAGTGGGAAGGTGTAATCGGCGCTTGTACTCAGTGAATTATAATTTATCAAGCTGCCTTTCAGGGCAAGGCTTAAAGAGGCATATTGTTCTGCCTTTTCATATTGCCCCATTTGTAAGTAGGTCTTAGCCATAAGTGCGTAGACCGCTGGTTTCGATGGCCGGAAAAGATTCACGGGTGATACCGGTAACAAGGAAGAAGCCTCATTGAGGTCACTGATGATCTGTGCGTAGGTGGCGGCCACGTTTGCCCGCCCCGTCTTAAGATTAATATCCGGATCAAGTCTTAGGGGTATACCTGGGTCGGCGTCAGCGGAAGCGCTGTAGGGTTTGCAAAAGAGTTGTGCCAACTGATAAAAATTAAAGGCCCGGAAAAACAAGGCGCTTCCTTTCACATTACTCCAGGCATCTTTTTCGCTGGCCAACGGTTGTATATTGTTAATTCCCAATAACGCTGTATTGGCGTAAAGTACTCGTCGATAGGCACTATTCCAGTCGTTTACCTGGTTATTCTCATATACTTCATTAGCCCAGATGTAAGCATTTTTTTCATAGGGACGGTAGGACAGGTTTTCCCATGTCTGGTCAGATAAAGTATATTCATCGGCACCGAGGACACCAAGTTCATGACTGGACGAATTGTTCATTGTATTCGATGCGTCATCCAGCAATGCCTGGAAATCAGCAATCGTCGAGGGAACGACCTGGCCTTTATCTCTTTTTACATCCAGAAACTCCTTTCCGCAAGAACTAAATGTTAGGCATACTATTATTAAGACGATATATTTCATATAGCTTTATTTTAATTAGTTAAAAATCAACTTTTAGACCCAATGCAAAAGTCTGTGGTTCAGGATAACTCGCATTGGCATAATCCGGGTCAAGATTATTCTTATTGGCTCTCCACAAAATGCCTAAATTCCGGGCGTAAGCATACACCTGTAATTGGCTTAAATTCATATTCTTTAAGATCTTACCCTGAAAACGATAACTTAAATTGACGTCTTGTAAGCGGATATGATCGCCTTTTGTGATCAAAGCCTCGGAGTTTTTGTATACTAATGCCATATAATTGTTGCCTACCGTTGTTCCGGGTGGTATAGCAGCGGGAACCGATGTAATTAGCTCATCACCAGGATTTTTCCATCGTTTGAAGTAATCCATATTATAATTAGAACTTGAATAATATTCATAACCTGGATACATAGAACTACGGCGGAAAACATAACCTGCTTTCCAAATGATATTTGCACTTACCTGAAAGTTTTGATAGCTAAACGTATTTCTTACCGACCCGAAATAAGGCGGAGAGGTGACGCCCGCCTGTACGAGGTCGCTTGTCTTAAAAGAGTTATAGTAAGTTTGATAATCTGTACTCACCACGCCGTTTATATAAATAATGGGCTTGCCTGTATTATGGTCTAATCCGTTCCAAGGAAAGGCATAGATCATGTCACGCGAACTGCCGGCAACTGCCGGGCCGGGAGTAGCTGTATATGCTGTGATCGTGTTCGCCAGTGCGGCATTATATTTGGTGACCTTATTACGGACATAACTGAACAGCACTGATGTCTCCCAGCGGAATTTGCCGGTCAGGTTTCTGCTGTTAAGTTGAATATCCACCCCGCGGGTATTCATATTGGCGTAATTGATCTTATTTTGCAAAGCCGGGGTTACACCCAGGATGATCCCGGTTGTCGGGTCCATATTATCGATACCGATCAGGTCACTTGCATTTTTATTGTAAAACTCGATACTGCCTTCAATTCTCCTGTTCGATAGCGCAAAGTCGATACCTGCATTAAACGTTTTTACCTGCTCCCAACGCAGGTCGGGATTCCCTGCGCTTGTCAACGAAGCATTTGGTAGGCCGGTGATCGCATCTGTGTTGTATAAGGCTGTTGGAAATGCACTGACCGATGTATTTACGTTACCACTGCTCCCATAGGTGGCCCGCAGTCGTAAATAAGGTAACCATTTCAACTGATAAAATGGCTCTTTGCTCAGTTCCCAACTGCTGCCTATAGACCATAGTGGCACCCCTTTCTGATTGGTATTTACGCCGAAAATATTAGACCCGTCCCAGCGGACACTCCCGGAAAGCGTATACCGTTCCTTATAAGTATCCGCAGCATTGGCAAAGTAAGACAAATAACGGTCGGTCAGGATCCTGTGTAACTGGTATCCGTTGATACTGGGTAATGTTGCCGCGCCGGTTGGCCTGGTCGGGTAAGCGGTATAATAATCAAATGCCGTGTTGCTGGTCAACACATCTTTATTGTAATTCAAAAGCATGTATCCGGGTAGGGTTTCTGCGACCTGCTGCCGGACCTCCGCCCCGGCGAGTGCGCTTAACTGGTGCTGGTTGGTGAAATCATGATTATAATTGAGCTGCAATCTTCCGGCTTGTGCCTGTGTTGTTACAGGTGTTGCACCGGTCAGGACTCCGCCGTTTGGAAATATCTTTGTTCCGTCGGTTTGCGTAAAGCGGTTAACCAAGTTTCGCACATAATAAGTTTGAGGCGAATAATAGCTTACACCTGTTGCATTATTTTGAATGAACTGATAGGATGCATTGATATTAAAGTCCTTAAAAAAGGTATACTTTAGTCCTCCATTAAGCTTGATCTCGTTATTCCTGGCAGTGTTATCTGCTAATTTCAGTTCGTCTAATGGGCGGTATAACCAGTCTACCAAACCATTGGCCGCAGCCTGTTGCTGATAAGTAAACCGGTAATCCCTGGGAATAGCTAACGCATTCCCGTTATCGTCGGCCAGACGAGCGTAGGGAGAAATAATACCAACTCCAGCGGTCGTTAGTCCGGAATAGTTAAGGCCGTTGGTTTGCTGTTGCTGCCTGGTATACCAGATATCGGCAGTAAACTCCAGATTTTTCAATGGTTGGAATGAATTGAGCAGCCGAAGACTGAGCCTGGAATTACTGTTTTCGGTGACGTTTTCTTTATTGTTATCGTAACCGGTTGAAAAATAATATTTGTAGGCTGCGCCGCCGCCGCTGGCATTCAGTGCATATTGCTGGTTTAAGCCCTGCCTGTAAAGATATTTTAAAGCGTCATTCCGCACATCGGTATTTTTCATAACGTCCTCCTGTGCGGTAAAATCCGCATCGCTGATCGCGCCGTTTCGCTTTTTGATCAGCAGTTCCACGTATAAAGGCAACGCGGTTTGATTGCGTTCCAGATAATTACCTCGCGTAAATAGTTCCTTCTCGATAGACATTACTGTCGGAGAAGGTAGCCAGTTCTGATTGTAAAATAGATCGGGCCTATTAATCGAGGTCACATTGCTGGTAAAGGAGATCCTGCTTTTTTGATTGTAGCGGCCTTGCTTAGTTGTGATGACAATTACTCCGTTCCCTGCGCGGGCTCCCCATATTGAAGCGGCAGCGGCATCTTTGAGTATGGTGATGCTTTCTACATCATTTGGGTTAATGGTCGAGATATCACCTTCATAGGGAAAATTATCAACAACGATCAACGCCTTCTCGTTGGATTCAATAGTTGAAACACCTCTGATCCTGATATCAGGACTTCTTTTTACTGTATTTTCGCCTGTAATAAGTCGCCGGTCAAAGTTCAAACTATTTGTTATTCCCTCAAGCCTGTCCAAGATATTTGTTGTAACGCTTCGGTTGAGTAGCTGGTTATTGATTTGTGTAAAAGAGCCGGTCGCTCTTTCTTTTGGTATTTGATAATAACCTGTATTGACAACAACTTCTGAAAGAGCAGCCATGTTTTCTTTAAGCCGCACCGTATAATATGTTGTTTTGTTGGAGCTAATGGTTAGCTGCTGAACCATATAGCCAACATAGTTTACCAATATGGTATCAGAAGTTAATTTAATGGTGAAATTGAAATCCCCGTTTCCATCAGTTATAACGGTGATATGAGTGTTTTTCAATTTTATAGTTGCTCCTGCCAACGGTTGGTTTCCGTTTTCAGATATGACCTTTCCCCTGATATTTATCTGGCCAAAAGCTACTGATGAAAAGCCTATTAGGATGCTTAATAATATATATCTATTCATTGTGGATCATTTAGGTGCTTTTTTACTTTTTATTTTGGAACTCTGTTTTACCTGAAGGCGCTATATTCTTATCACGTATTTCAAGCACAGGAACCTGTTCTTTTTCAATGGTAAGATATAATCCGTATCGTGACAATTCTTTTTGAGCCTTGTCCAGGTTACCTTTAATAGACTTCGCGAAATCGAAATCAACCCTAAAATTGGGATCAATACCGGTACTGTCAATGACCTCTCGGATCGTTAATTTAGGTGATAACTGAGAAGAAGAAAGACGGCCCAAAAAGTGTTGACCAAACAAGAGATTTTTATACCTATACCTATCTCCGTGATGATCTACACCGCCAGAATCTGACTTGCTTTTCAGCAAACCTTCTGTTTCGGTTTTAGCTCCTTTCAGTCTCAATACCGCATAGATATGTTTGGGGCCAGCTTTGATCTTCGCTTCAAGGTTCAGGTAAAGGCCGAAAAAATGATTAAGATCTTGTTGCATCATCCGCAGTGCCTGATGCTCATTAATAGGTTTTGGGTATCTGAGATTATAACCGTAATTATTTTTTTTTCGCCATGCCAGATAGATGGAGTCTTGCTTGTATTCACCATTGAGGCTTGGATGCGGTTTGTTTAAAAACCGTGCCTGAAGTGCGGGACTGATATTCCACTCAACCCCATTATCGATGCCAAATGCCGGGAAAATATCTTGCCTGAAAGCCTGAAAGAATAATTCTGAAAGTGAAAGATTGCAGCAATAAAGCACTGTTGTATCAGCCAATGTAAGATAGGTTAACGTTTGAGTATCGTAATTCGGGAGATATCGGGCTATAACTGCATCATTCCCTTTAAAATATAATCCGGTTTCTCCATTTCCTTTCGTAAATAAAGGCATCAAAGGATTAAGCGCATTATCCTGTATGTTTTGGATCACTTTAATAGGCTTACCGGCAATGGCATTTAAAATATTTTCCTTGGTAGCGTAATCCGATTTAGGGAATGCAATTACTTTTCCACTTCTAATCCATACCTGGTGTGGTATCCCGGAATGCGGGAAAATTTGTGCAAGTATCGTATCACCAATGATAGAAGTAAAATCCCATTTGTATCTATTGAATTCTGTTTTCGCTTCCTTTTCGGACTGATAGGTTACCGGAACCACTATAAAGTCCGCACCGTTCATAGCCATTTTTATGCTATCCAGTTTATTAAGAGAGTAAACACACGGGCCGCACCATGTCGCCCAAAAGTCGAGAATGATCAGTTTGTCCTTAAATTGCTTTAATTGTATCGTAGTAAGTTTTCCTGTACGGGTATTTACAGCTTGATGTGCTTTTTGATAAAAAGTTTCAGGAAGTGTTTCATTGATATGTATAGTTACGGGCGATGGTTTGTAAAACTGACCCTGTGCCGTAAAATTTAGGCAAAGCGCGGCCAGTACTATAAATAGTATAATTTTTTTCATGAAAGTTCATTAGTTTAGAGAGTTATGAAATAGGCTGAACAGCCTTTATAAAGCAAAACGGCGACACTATTAACTATAACTGATCTGGTCGCCGTTTGCAGGCAGGGAATTAAATCGGGTGCTTGATGATGTTTTTAAAGCGGTTTTTTAACGATGGGCAGCGACTGTTCTTAAATAATATATTATGGCGTTCAATTAGTAAAAATGAACCTATATGATTAATTTTGAGACAATACATCCCCCCTAAGTATAATACTTTCATTATTTGGGGCCTAATTGGTAAAAGAAATGATTGAAAATCGCTTAACACCAATTAATCAGGAGGCTTATGAACGTTCTTTATTATATTTTTGCGAAAATAATTAAGGGAGAAATTACGGTAGAAAACGCACTGCGATCCGTAGCACCCGGCGGTGCTGGTTAAGCTAATTGGACGGCTGTTTAGTCTCGTTTTCATTACTCATATGTTTGAAACGAGTCTCTAAGCGGCAGAGTAACCTTATTGAAAAAACCAATAAGGCGACTTTTACTGCTTCCGACCGAGGGTACGACCAAGCACCCACCCCTAAATCTACACGAAATTCAGGGTTTATCACCGGAAGACTTACGTAAAAGCCGCCCTACTGGTTAATATATCTATGAAGATAGGGATTATCCAGTATATGGGGCGACCTCACGGCCTTCTCGCTGATAAAATTTGGTCGTTTTTCGGGCGAGAGACTTCGTTATAGTGAAACATCAATGAATGCCTCACATTAATTGTCGCTATAATACAATACAAACATACGAAAAAATATATAAATGCAAATTATTAATCTATCTATTTTAAAATAAGTTCAGTGTCGAAAGAACGTAAAGACGAAAACGCAAAATATAGAACTATAATTAAGAAATACAGAAGGCATTTTGGACTACTTCAAGGTGACATTGCATCCTTGTTAGATATTGACGAGAACAGATATAGTGGTATAGAATCAGGAAGAAGAACATTGGATATAAATATTTCAGATGAAATTGCAGGGCTATATAATCTAAAATATTATAAAATGGGAAACCCCAGCCAGGTAATACCCAAAATTGAGGATTTGCCAAAAGCTACCCAAGAGATTATTGCCACGCGCGTGGGGTTGGGAATAAAGCTTAAAAATACGGATAGGAATCTCGGATTTTACTTAGACCAATTGATAAATGGAAAAGGACTTGATGAGCCTATAACAGCAAAGGAAATCTGGGAGCAATTACCGGAAAATGTTAAAAAAAGCAGTTCGCCTACTGAGATTACCAATCTATTTAATAAAAAACCCAGGAATAAAATTATTACAAAGGTTGATAAAAAAGGTAAAGAATATTTATTTCAATTGAAAAAATTGGCGAAAAAGTAAGTGTTACTTATATCTCGAAAAATTGATCCCTGAATGGATGCCCTCTATTTCTTTCATTAACGGAGTTTCCACCTTATTGATAAGACGCTATTATTTAATTGAGTCTAAAAAAGTGCCCTGCTCCTTCAGGGCACTTTCACTATTAACGGACCCTATTCATTAATGTCATGAAAAGGTGAAAGAACGAAGGAGAATATTTAATCATTTTTCTTTTTGATAACCGGGTTGTTTTTCTCTTTGATCATATCCATTACCAGCCAAACGATCACACCAATAATGAACAAAAGAAAAACACCGAAACCGATATAGTACCAGATTTCCATATATGGTTGTTAAAGAACTAACAAAAGAGTATTTTACTTTAGAGGATGGTGTCAAGGTCGCCCCGGCCATGACGGCGGTTCCAAAGCTTGTTATCATTATATAATAATCAAGATTGCTCTTACAGAGAGGTGTAACCCATACCCTTATAGCCCAGATTCAATCAAATTGATAAAGTTCTTAGTTGAATGTGAATCAGAATCTAATGGTCTGGGTGGTTCAGCGCTAAGTATACGACCAGACTTGTCGATTATCAAAAGTTTGGGGTAGGCCGTAACATTATAATGTGACAGAATAGGATGCTGTTCTCCCAGTCCATCGGTATATAAATTCACATTGCCCTTGTGTGTATATTTACCTTCTTTTAATGATCCTACCCAATACCTTTTGACTTTATCTACGTTGATTGTCACAAATACCACATCCCTGCCTTTAAACGATTCTATGATTGGCCCCATTTTTTTCGCCAGAACCAGGCATGCTCCGCATCCGGTAAACCAAAAATCTACAACTACAACTTTCCCCCTATAATCGGTAAGTTTAATGATCTTTCCTGTGGAGTCAGGGAGTGAAAACGGAAAGGCATCAACTTTGATGCTTAAAGATTTTTTTATGCTGTTAAACACATTGAAATAGGAAGAGTTTTCCTCAAATAGAACAGGTTCTTCTAAAAAACAATAGGCATCGCTATATTCGTTCGGCAAATCGGATAGCCCAATTACTAATAGCCTTTCCCGAAGCCCGCCTTTATATTTATTTGAAAGATATGCTAAAAAACGGGGTGCTCCTGTCTTATTGATTGTGTTCTTTCTGAAATTATTGATCTCAAAATCCAGCTTTTCTTTCCTATAGATATAATCAGTAAAAATAGGAGATAAATGCGCTTGTTCCGGATAGTTAGTGTCCATACCCTGAAGTCTACTTTTGTAGAACGCAACCGCTCGTGAATTAAACGTTGAATCTAACTTATATGAATTACAGATCAATGAAAGAATCGCGAAGTTTCTCCATCCAAGACATTGATTATGTAGATAATCATAAAAATCTTTGCTAATATGCCCTTGATAAGTTTGCAGTAAATCAATTTGACTTTTATAATTACGGTCGAATAAACTAATATTATTTTCAAAATAAAAATCATCACCTCGGTTTGCGATCTCCGGGATGGTGTAAAAGTATTTACTGCCTAAGTAAAAGAGTTTCGATTGCAAATTCATTTTATCGGAACCTTTACCCGAAAATACAACTGAATCTGTATAAAAAGTGCATTGAAGGTCATCCCCATCTTCTACTATATAATTTTTCATATAGTTGTAGGATGGGAATATTGTCTTTGCATTGGTATAATTAATTGTTAAATGGCTTATTTTGGAAGGGATCGCTAATTTCTTTTCAAATGAATTATTGACGGTATCGTATTCATACTTTATTGAATTTGTAAAAACGTTGGTCAGCGAGAATACTTCATATACCGAAAGTTGAAGCCTGCGTATATCAGGCTTCAATGAATCCTTTACCACGCCATGAATAGTGATTGAATAGTTTTTATTTACATTCTCAGAACTGATCTTATGCTTGCCTGTCTGGGCGGTGGCTACTGTTGCCATAAATGTCAATAGTAATATAGCAGGTATTTTTCTCATCACTTTTATCTTTGATTTTGCTCGATTCCACTTAATGCAATTTCCTGGTCAGGAATAGGGAAAACGTATTTGGGGTCGTTGGGCGGTAATGTGTAATTTTGGCCATTGATGCTCCTGGTGAGCACGATGTTGGCCCCGTCCCTGTTATATCTTTTTAGATCAGACCATCTCAGGCTTCTGAATATCAATTCCTTTTTACGTTCTTCTAATACTTTAGCTAATGCCTGTTCCGGACTGGAAGCTGATGCCGGAATGTAGACCGTGTTTTTATCGTATCTATTGATCAAAAGCTGGTTGAGAAACGTCATAGCATCGCCAGTCTGCTTCCTGCGAGCGAGGCACTCCGCTTTGATCAGATATAATTCGTCGGTAGCTAATCCGCTAAATGGATATAAGCCAGGCCCCAAATAAATTCGTTTTACTGAATATCTTCCGGTTTCCTTTTGCTTAAAAAAGATCTTTTTTCTAAGATCATTGCCTACATATAAATTATAGAGTTGGGAATCAACTCTGTATGATGCTATTGAGGAATTTGCTGAAACCAGAAACGCATAAGAATTGATCTGTTGGGACGAATAAATCACTTCTTCCGAACTATTACTGAAAGGGTAGTCCACCGTAGTACTTATGGTATTATAATCGGTCAGTCTTTTATAAATTTGCATGGCAGTATCCGCAGATTTTTCCGCGTCATCATAGCTGCCCATATATAGGTACATCCGAGCTTTGAGGGCCATCACAGCGGCCTTTGAAGGCTGGTTTTTATTATAGACAGGAGCAGGTGCATCCAATAAGGATCCGGCAATGTCAAGATCACTTATAATCTGATCGAAAGTCTGTTTTAAGGTGGCGCGTGACTTAACAATGTCTACTCCTGATTCTGTCCGTATAGGAAGACCAAGGTCACTGTTGGCGGTCTGTGAAGTGTATACCTTACAAAAGTTCCTGGCAAGATCGTAGTACGCATATGCCCTTACAAAACATGCCCGGCCTTTTACTCTGTTCGCTTCCTGTTTATCACTAAAATTGGACTTACCGATTACATCGAGTACACTGTTTGCATAAAATATCTGCTGAAATGATTTATTCCAATCTGTACCGATTTCACCCTGGTACATATCCTTGCTCCAAATATAAGCGTTGCGTTCGGTCAACGTTGGTAAAGTATTATAACTTTGATCCGAAGCGACGATGTACTCATCTGCGGATATCTGAGATAATCCAGTGGTTGAAGCAAAAACAGTTACATTTTCGAGAAGGCTTTTAAGATCTTCTAAAGTGGTTGGTGCTACGATAGCTGAAGATGGCTTTTTATCCAAAAACTCTTTAGTACACCCGATGCTTAGCATCAGTATGAATGAAATACAAAGTATAGCTATAGTTTTCATGCGATTATAGGGTTGCTTTGATACCGAATGATATCGTTAAAGGAATAGAAGTGTTTGTGATGGTTGGATTGGGATTATCCGGGTCAAGGCCGAGCTTATTGGCTTTCCATATGTACCCCACATTGTTCAGATAGGCATACAATTGCAAGGCGGAAAAGTATTTCGTCAAAGGCGTTAGCTTTTTTAGATTCCATTCCAGCCGTATATCTTGTAATCTGATATTATCAGCTTTTTCAATAAGTATATCTGAAGAGGTGTAAATCTGACGGGAACCATCATCCGGATAGAGCAGTGAGGGTACGGAGGTCTTCAATTCGTCACCTGATTTCATCCACCGGTTTGCAAAGTCGATATTGTTTTGAAAGCCTAAAGGGCCATAAACAGTGCTTTCTAATGACGTCCTTCTAAAATAATAATTTAAGCGGTAAGTAATGTTAAATGATAAAGCTAATGAACCATATGAAAAAGTGTTTCTTAAACTTCCAAAAGTTGTGGGAACAGCAGAGCCTACCCGAACTATATTGCTTCTATTTAAAGAGTTAGAGATACTGCTAAAATCCGAACTGGGTGACCCATCGAAATAAACCTGCGGGTTCCCATTACCGTCAAGCCCCGCCCATTTGTAAGCATATAATGAAAAGTAAGAATTACCTACTATTGGGTTATCAAAAGGAAATGTGACAATTGCTCCGTTTGTGTTTTCACTCGCGGTATATTTTGCGACTTTGTCCCGAATAGTGCTGAATAAAAACGTGCTGTACCATTTAAACCTACCATTGAGGTTTATTGTATTAATAGTAACATCCAGCCCTTTCGTGCTGGTTTGTGCGAAATTTCCCTGGAAAGAGAGTACTCCAGTTTGACCGGCCAGCGGGCTTGTACCAAAAAGATCTACCCCATCCTTGATATAAGGTTCTATACTTCCCGATATAACCCCGGATTTGCTCGAAAAGTCAAGCCCCAGGTTAATGATCTTATTTTTTTCCCATTTCAGAGAAGGGTTAGGCGGGTTTATGATGCCACTATAAGTTGGTCCATAAATGTTTGTGCCTATGACATTGGCTGTCAGGTAAGCACTTATAGTTTTACTTACATTGCCGGTATATCCATAGCTTCCTCTGAGTTTTAAATAAGGCAGCCACGAAAAATCATAAAATGCTTCTTTGCTGATATCCCAGCCGAAGCCCGCTGACCATAAAGGAACGCCCTTTTGATTGGATTTAACACCGAAAAGGTTAGATTCATCCTTCCTGGCACTTAACGATAAAGTATATCTACTTTTATAGGCATAGGTTGCATTTGCGAAATAAGAAACATAACGGTCGGTTAAATAACTGGATTCTTGCCCGGCACTTATGCGCGTGGAGCCCCCATACAACAGCGCATAATCATTGTTGAAATTGATTGCTGAATTGGAATTTACACGGGTCGATTCATCGTAACCGTATAGATTTTGACTGATACTTTCTGCAAAATTATCCCTGACTTCAACTCCTCCTATGGCTGATAGGGAATGATCTGCTCCGATTGATTTATTATAATTCAACTGAAACCTTCCATAATTAGAGGTTAACTGTTCTATTCTGCTATTGAATATGCCACCTACAGGAACCACCCTGGAAACTGCACCGGTACTGTAATCTATTGATGAAAGGCTGTTAACCAGGTCTCTCGCCGTATAGGAATCCGCATTATTAAGAACTTCTCCAACTGTACTTTGCTTTTGATACTGGTATAACAGGGATGCTGAAAATCCGGGTAAGATGTTGTAATTTAAACCGGCATTTATGATATAACTGGTCAGGTTACTTTTAGAATTCGCATAATTTTCATCCAAAGGCCTGTAATGCCAGTCCAGCAGATTGCCTTTTCCAACAGTGTCAACATATCCCGACCTTAAGTTATTTTGCACGGCTAAAGCGTTACCGTTCTCGTCAGCCAGCCTGTCATACGGTGATTGCGGCGAATAGGTGTTTCCGCTTTTGTAACTGCTGGAGGTGAACAATAAGCCGGTAGTAAGTTCCAGTTTATCTTTTAAAAACCGGTAAGAGTTATTAGCTGTCAAATTAAAGCGGTTATAACTATCCGTCATTTTTGAAGCCAGGTTGCGGTCATATCCGACTGATACGAAGTATTTATTTCGATCGCCACCACCATTTACATTAAATGCGTATTGCTGATTTACGGACAGCCTGTATAGATATTTCAGCATATCTTTTCTGACATCATAGTTTTTAAGGGCATTGATCTGTTTCAGAGAATCGGCGGAAGAGATCATTTTTTTTGCTCCCTGATCCATGATATCAACTGCGGCTGAGACGGGGAGATAGCCGCTATTAATGGCATCTGTGTATGCCCCCTGATCGTATAAGAACTTCTCTACGCCAATCCAGTCAGACGACGAAAACCAGGGAGCCTGATACAGGTCAGGCTTTTTGCCGATGGTAACGTTCGCATTGAAGTTTATTACCTGTTTTGCATTGTAGTTACCTTTAAAGGTAGTGATCACCACAACTCCGTTGCCTGCACGGGTGCCCCAAATGGCCGCTGCCGCTGCGTCCTTCAATATATTGATGCTTTTAATGTCATTCGGGTTAATATTATCCAGATTTCCTTCATAGGGGAAATTATCTACCACAATTAATGGTTTGTCTTCACCATTGATGGTGCTGCGGCCACGGATGTTAAACTCGCTTTGTGATGCAACTCTGTTCTTATTGAAAAGTAAACCGCTGGTGATCCCGTCGAGGCGATCTAAAACATTAGTTCCAACCTTTCTATTTAGCAATGCACTATCAATGACCACAAAGCTTCCTGTCGTTTTTTCCCTTGACAATTGCTGGTAGCCTGTACTTATGATTACTTCGGTTAGTTTATTTAAGCTAGCATGTAAAACAATATTTTGAAAAGGCAGATTGTTGGTTACCGTAAACACATAAGGTTGATAACCAATAAAGCTTGTGGTTATTTGATCGCCATTTTGGGCAGTTAAAATAAATTCACCTTTATCATTGGTTAAGATGGCTTTGCCATCGGTTTTGTTGATGATAGTCGCGCCAACTAAAGGTATACCCGTGGTGTCGGTAACCTTGCCCGAAACAGTAATCGGTATAGCAAGAGCGGTTTTTATTTTATCAAAAAAACTTGCCTCCTTAACCTTAAAAACCACCGCACCATTTTCAATCTTAAAATCAAGCGCCTGATTTTTCAAACTGACTTTTAGTGCTTCGTCCAGTGTAGCATCCTTAATATTCACGGTGATAGGTGATGAGTTAAGAAACAGGTCTTCACTATAAACAAAATCATAACCGCTTTGCTGGCGTATTTTGTTCAGCACCTGTTCCAAACTGGCATTCTTTTCACTAAGGGAGATCTTTTGTGCCAGGCTAGTAGCGCTGACAGTCATTATAGTCATCAGCAGAAGAAAGGTCGTAATCTTCATGACGAGTAGTGTTTTACGCGGCACACATAAATGCACGCTGCCGCTAATGCGTATTGCATTAAAATCCATAACTTTGATTGTTCGGGTTTAAATAAATTTGTTGTCATACACGAATTATTTTTTCCCATTGCGGCTCTGCCACAGGGGAGGGTTCCCGGACGCTTAACGTATCCCGAGGCTCAATTCGGGGTGCGTTTTTTTGTTTCGGTTCACCATTGGCCTGCGGCCTTTAATCAAGTAAAATTTCTTTCATCGTTTTCTGGGGTTTAGCGTGTTTAATTTATAGGGTTAATTATTATTTCTTCTTTTTAAATACCGTTACTGTCTTTCCATCCACTGTAAAATCCACTTTGCCCGTATTGCGGAAAAAGTTCAGAATATTGCTCAGCTTTTGCGTACGGCTGACTGCGCCACCAAATTTCAATTGCTTCAGGCTGACGTCCTGCCAGATGAATTGCATATCGTAGATACGGCCGACTTCAGTAAGCACGCTTTCCAGTGTGCGGTGATTCAGCGGTATCTTACCCTGTAACCAAATCGTCGCCATTTCCAAATCGGCCGTGATGCTAACCAATTCGTTATTTTCAAGGTAAGCTTCGTTACCTGGCTTTAAGACAAGGAATTTTGTTGCACCTGCATGGATACGAACAGCACCTTGCACCAACGTGGTTTTAATGTTATGATACGCATCGATATTAAACTCCGTACCAATATCCTCAATGAGCTGATCTCCCACATGAACACTAAAAGGCTGTGCTGCATTATGCTTGACCTTAAAATAAGCCTGCCCAGTCACAGTAACATTTCTTTCCTTACCGCTGAAAGCTACCGGATAGGTAATACTTGATGCGACATCCAAATAAGCCTCGCTGCCGTCAGCCAATACCAAGCTGTATTTAGCGTTACTATTGTTGGTGAGTGTATGTACCTGTGGTTCGGCAGCGGTTTTCTCCTGCTGATAACTCAATTCGTTGCCATTTTGATCGACCTGGGTGCCGTCACCTACCTTCGTACGGCCAACGTGTTTCTGATCGAGTACGATTTTTTGACCGTTAGATAAGGTAAGGTAAACACCCTTTTGAACAGGGGCGATCAATTCCGCAGTAACGCTGTTTTGTCCTGGTGCCTCCCGGTTCATTAAGTAATAAGTACCGAAAGATAAGATGAGCAGAATAGAAGCTGCGGCAACGATCCTCGGCCAAAGCCTCCGGGATGTTTCAGATATTTGCGGTTGTATAACTACATAATCGTGAATCGCTTCCTCGGTTTCCTGATCCATTCTAAGGTCGGAAACCTCTGCTTTTTCCCACTGATTTTCCAACCACTCAGCAAAGGCAGGATTTTGCTCACCAGAGTTAACATAGCTTTCCCACTCTAGCCGTTCATCAGAGCTTAGCTTTCCTTGTTGGAATTGTTCAAATAAATACTGGAGTTTGTTTTCGTCCATCATTAATATAGCCAGCAATAGCGCTGTTTATATTGTTAGTCGAACGGGACGGTGGTTTCGGGGTAATGAAAAAGTAAATTTTTTAACAAAAATTTTAAAATAAGGTAACATTGGTGAATTTTTGTGCCTATAAACCAAAAACGCTTCCGAAAACACCAATAAAATGCGTGAGTTTTCACTCGAAAATATTTCTTATCGCGTTAATGCAAACAGATTAGTGAGCTAAATGTCTAATTTGTTGCGATTTTACAGAAACTTTAAAATTATAAGCAGCGCCGCATAGGAAATATTGTTTTTTAACTGCTCTCGTAATGCGCGAAGCGCTAATTTCATGTGCTTTTGCACCGTGCCGCGAGATATTTTCAATTGTTCAGCCGCTTCTTCGTATTTCAGACCCTGTTGGTAACACAAGCGGTAAACCTGTTGTTGCTGTTTTGGTAATTTGCTGACTGCCGCTTCGATCTGGTCACGCACATCTTTCAGCAGCATACTCTGCTCGGTTTCATTTTCGGCTTCCTGCCAGTTCCGGCCAAACGTAGCCTCGCTCTTTTGCGCGGTCAATTGCTTGCGGAGCATATCGATACCACGGCGTTTGACATATGTTTTCAGAAAAGCCAAAGGCTTTTCCATCGTGCTCAATTCCCCGGCATGCTGCCAGACGTATAACATGGTTTCCTGTACAATATCCTGTGCCTCCTGTTTAGAGCCGGATAAATGATAGGTAAATGCGAAAATGACCGGGTGGTATTTTTTGTACAATAACCGGAAAGCACGCTGGTCACCCGCCGCAATCAATTGCAGCAGTTCATAATCAGTATGCAGGGCCTTGACGGACATTGAAGCGTTTTTTCTTCCCATAAAAATAAGGAAAACAATTCAATGATGCCAATTTCAGTGATTTTCAACGAACCAATGATGTACGATTTACCTATAACCCGTCACATGCTTAGGTCCGGCGGTGTACCTGGCTGGTCATTCTTTTTAATATCCTCCGCTGGCTTTTGCGTTTCAATTGTTTGTTGCCTATTCCGCTACCATGGAGCTAATGATTAGATTGAGTAAAAATCAGTCCAATGACATATGGATTATGCAAACTCGAATCCCATATAAAGAACCTATGAGTCAGGTCTTAGTCAATTTTAAACCGGAACCCAATCCCCCGGATGCTTTCGATTTGTATAGAAGGATCACCAGAAAGATGTTTTCTTAGGCGAGTGATAAACACATCCATACTTCGCCCGTTAAAGAAATCAGCTTCCTTCCATACAACCTCCAGTATATCGTTGCGTTTAATTAACAGACCTTTATGATGATAAAGATATTCCAGTAACTGTGCCTCCTTTTCAGTAAGCGTTTTTTCACTTGCTATTGAAGACAGCTTTAAATTTTTTGCATCAAATTGAAAAATACCGATCTGGTAAATTTCGTTGAGATTTTCCATCTTTGGCTGACCTCGCTTTAATATATTCCGCATTCTGAGTATCAGTTCATCGGCATCAAAGGGTTTGACGATATAATCATCTGCCCCAAGTTTAAGACCGTGCAGGATGTCTTCTTTCAATTTTCTCGCTGTAACGAACAGGAAAGGGAGTTGAGGGTAATGTAGCCGGAGTTTTTCAGCTAATGCAAACCCATCTTCTCTTGGCATCATCACATCGATGATCAGGATATCATAAACCGCATTTTTTAATTCCGCCCGTGCTTTTTCTCCGTTGTGAACAAGTTGAACCTGGAAATCATTGATTTCAAGGTATTGTTTAAGCAGGCTACCCAAGTCATTATCGTCCTCGGCAATCAGTACATTAATTTTCATATATCGGTAGTCTGATGGTGAATGTGCTGCCCTCGCCGGGTCTGCTTTTTAAGGTTAGGCTTCCGCCCAACTGGTTAATGGCCTGATTACTGATGTAGAGGCCAAGCCCCAGTCCCTTAACGGTGTGCCGGTTTTGCTCCGGGATGCGGTAAAACTTATCGAATATTCTGCTTTGCTCCTCTAATTCGATACCGCAACCTTGGTCAGTAATATTAATCAGGTAGTCATATTGGGATGCACCGGCTTCAATGATGATTGGCGAGCCTTCCGGACTGTACTTAACAGCATTGTCAACCAAGTTATTAAGCGCCTTCTCTAATGTGGACAAATGCGTTTTGATCATCTGACCATCAGGTTGAATGTCTATGGTTAAAGAATGTGAGGCCAGTAGAAGATCATTGGTATAGCGTAGCAAGTAGTCTGTAATATTTACATTGGTCTTTTCAACTACCGGGTCGGTTTGCATCATGCTTTCCAAAACACTATCAACGGTATCGTTTATTTTAGTTTGCTGCCTTTGTAACGATTGTAACAGTTCATTTAACAGCGCTGGGTTTTGCCGTATCTCTCTTCTTTCCAAAGTTTTCAGGATAACACTCACCGAACTTAAAGGCGTTTTTAGTTCGTGTGTGATGTTGTTAGCAAAATCCGTTTGGATTTCTGCTATCTTTTTTTGCTTCAGCATGGTACGGAATACCTGGTAAAAAAGCAGAATAACCGCAATAAGCAACCCTGCCGCCAGCAAAAACATTCCAAACATTCGCCGAAGCACCACTTGTTTCCAAACAGACACATCTAAATATCTTGATCCTTCAAGATTGATGGTATAATTGATATCGAAATTACTTTTACCGGCTTCTTTGGTATGCGTCCTTTCAATACTTTGGCTGGCGTTGTTGTTCAATAACAGATTGTCGGCCGTAAACCCGGATTGCCCTATATACACGTAGTGTTTTGTTCCGTGTTTAAGCAGTGTATCTTCCTTTCCATTTCTATTTAGAACGATTTCATCATACCGGGATTGATAATGTGTCCCTTTAAGTAGCGGGTTGTTTGCGGCTATACTATCGAAATATTGATTTGCAGCCCTGGTCACCGAATCATTTTGAATAGTTGCTTCCTTCAAAAAATCTTTTCTGTTGATCTGCCCGATGGTATACAAAAATATAGTTTGCTTTAAATGCGCTGCTGTTTTTTCTTCAGAAGCCGCAACCAACGGTGTGTGGATAATTCTGTTCATCTCGCTTTTTACGGCCGCATAATATTGTTCCCTGGTGAGCTGATAGGTGTTTTTAACCAGGTAAAACTGGATAAGCGACAACATACTTACAATCAGTACGCAGGCAATTATCAAGATCTTTATTTTAATATTGGCATTCATCTTCTTTCCAAAGGTAAGCAGAAGTATTGCGGGTGCCTCTAACGTTTTGAGTCATTAACTTATCATTAACGCTTGATTAACCATGTTAATGACTTACGACAGCCAAATTTGCTTTCATAAAATAAACGCACAAACATGAAAAGATTAACCCTTACGCTGGCCGCGCTCTTTTGCACAGCGCTGCTTTTTGCGCAAAGCGCAACAACCTCGCATACTTCGACTGAACGTACTTCTATCAGCGTTAGCAACAGCGACAACGACTATTCGCTTATTGCGGTATTTAATAGCACAAAAGCGGAAAAAATCAAGATGCTTCTTATTCAAGCCCTGGGCAAACCAACCAATGAAGCTGATGGTCTGGCGATATGGAATTCAAAAAGCACGTACACGGTCAGCCTCAAACCAGAAAAAGTAATTATCGACCTTAACAAGGATAAATCCACCGGGGCTTTAATAAAAACTTTTGAGCGGTTGGGCGATGAGATTAAAAAAACATTAGATCCACCCAAAACACCAACGCCACCATCTGCCAATTAAATAACGAAATGCAATTGATTAATTATGAAGTATTTATTAAGTCTGCTCTGTTGGTTTTTTATCTTAACCAATTGCTGTGCCCAGAGCCTGGATAGTATCTATACCCGAGCGATGACCGCTTATAATCAGCACGATTATAAAACCGCATCGGTTGAGTTTTCGGCTATAATTAAACAGCAGGGTTATCAGTTATCAAGCAGCAAACTCTATGACGGCGCTTGTATTTTTGCACTTAACGGAGAATATACCCGGTCGATGGATATATTAAGTTTTTTGGCTAAGGAAAGATATTACGCCAACATTGGTCATCTTACCAGCGACAGCGACCTGAAAAACTTGCATGAGCTGCCGGAATGGAAGATACTGATCAGCCGGGTTAAACAAAATCAGGAAACACTGCCTGCAAGAACAAAACAAAATGTAAAAGTTGCCCTGTTAAAAGCGAAAGCCTTGTTAATGCAGGATAACGGAAAACTTTGGGGAGAAAATTTGTGGTCCGATAATTTGCTGGTACTGGGTAATGATCATACTATTTACAGTCTGAAAATTTTACCGGGGAGCGTAACCGCAGACTCCGTAATTTATACTAAGAAAATTGCTGACAATGTTTTAAGCCAGACCAATTCATCTCAAAAATATGATAATCAACCTTATGCCGTTATTTTAACAAATTATCTTTCGGACAGCAGCGTCACCATTATCCACGAACTGTTTCATGTACTTCAATATAAGCATATCAATCTGAATGGCAATCCGGTTAATTATCTGGATGAATACCAGGCCAGGCAACGGCTCAGGCTGGAATACCAGGCTTTGAAAAATGCGCTACAGGCTGTGCGCGATAAAAAAGAAAAAGCTTTGATTAGGCAATATGTCACAGACGCCTTAATGTACCGGAAATTACGGCAGCAAATTGATCCGCAATCGCTGGATGCAGAGTTGCAGATAGAAACGTCTGAAGGATTAGCTAATTATACAGGGTTCGTTTTGTCGTCCAATACCGATAAATACCTTCTTGCTATAAATGAGATCGATATGCGCGAAAGCGCACCAACCTATACCCGTGCCTTTCCATATGCTACCGGACCGGCCTATGGGTTGCTTTTTGACTATTTGCAGATGAACTGGAAAACGGGTTTAGGAAAAGTATATAATTTTCAGGCAATCTATGAAAACGATTATTTGCATCACCCGATCAATATCAGTCCCGCGGCTATTAGTAAGGCTGATAGCCGCAACAACTTTGCAACCATCAACAGGCAGGAAGTAGCGCGCAAGCGTGATTTTGATAAGAAGATCAGTTATTATACCGATCTGTTTGAGCACTATCCAACATTGAGTGTTTTGATGACGGACAGCATCTACAGCAGGTCTTATGATATGAATGGTACTGTGGTATTAAAAGACAAAGGGCTTGTATATTCTAATATTGTAGGGACGGACATCACTGGCCGTAACTTCGGAAGTTTTAAAATGGAAGCGGATAGCGTTAAAAAGGGACTTTCGGGCATTTTTGGCGATTTTGAAAGCCATAAGTTTATTTTTCCGTTACCTGTTAAAATTGACGGAAATAAAATTACTGGAAACGGTTTCCATATCCAGTTAAACAGGGGTTGGGTGGTCAGGAAAAAAGATAAAAACGGGAATTTGGAGATTGTTCAGCAGTAAAGTAAATCACGATAAAAGAGGTAGCATAAAGCATTCCTTGCGTCTATTTGCAGACGAACGATATTAAAATGCTTATTAGTCCCCTGACGTGCTTTAACGGAAGGTAAATATTTGATTTACTGTGAAATGTGCTCCCGTGTATGCAGCATCGTTTTAATTCGATAGCTGCATATCATTTTTTTATCTGTACAATAGCATTTTGGGAAATAGTCAATATTGGCGCTTTGTTGATCGTGATCTTGCTGATATAAGGTTGCGGACACGGGGCGAAAGTATTTGAAATAGTGTACACAAGCGTATCCAACTTATAATTTTTGATTTGAATATAACAGGTATCTGTTCCTTTAGCACGTTTGACGCTAAAAGAAAAATACTTTTGGCCGGAAGCTGATCTTAAGACCGGACTGATCGTGTCTGTTCTATTCGCATCATTTTTTAGATAGATGTAGATATCCGTAGTGGTATAAACCGGCATCGTATAATCTGTTTCATTGACAATTTGAAAATTCAGGGATGGGTAAACATATTGCGCTGTACAAGCGATTTGGCTATCCTTTTTATTAGTACAGGAAGCTAAGGCGAACAGTGAAGCAATGATAACAAGGGATGCCCTTTTCATTTTTATAGTTTTTATATAATATACTAATACGTAGATTTAATAAAAAACGCTACTGCATTTGCACTTTTCTAATGCTAAACGCTGATCGTGCCAATATAATTTACAAAATCGCGGTGGGCTATTGCCAGCAGGCAAACGGCTCCATTACACCCACGCTTCGCTCCGGGTTCATTTCACCGCCAGCCCGCTGGCCGCACAGCAGGAGTATAAGTCGCTCCCGCTCCTAATACACCTGCTTCTGGCGACCGCGCCGATGAAAGAAAAAAGGACAGGCTATGCCGGGCTTGTGCAAGCCTGGCCGGGACGAATGACTTCCTGCAAATAACTCAGGACACTGCTCCCGGCCAATCGCATTGTTTTTATTGGAGCCGCATTACCCGCCGCACTCCCAAAGCTCCAACAAAAACAATGCGATCAATTTGTCCCCTATTAGAATGTTGCCGGTGAAAAGAAAAAAAACCACAGCGATATGCTGTAGCTTACTATGCATTAAGGGGTGTGTATGCTATTACTTTTTTATTTCAGCCCGTACTTTCGCCACATATTCGACTGATACCGCCGCAACATCGGCAGCCTGTTCATTGGATAAGCCAAGTTTAACGATCAGGTTCTCTACAACGGCACGGCTCTTTTCCTCCCTGCCTTTTTCCATGCCCTCTTTCTTAGCGTAATCAAGCACGTTCTTATTGTCCCATTTATATTTCATGCTATGGTCGTACATCTTTTTTTCCTCCTTCGTCAAGTTGCTGTATTCAGCCACATTGAACAGTTTTTCAAATATCGGCTTGCGCAGGTAAACCGGGATCTTATCCATGCTGCTCATATTTTTCAATACAAACAGCCACTTATCCAGTTCGGTTTCCAGCTGGCTTTCCGTTTTAACAAATTTAAGCAATTCTATATAGGTATAGCCTAAGTCTTTGTAAAATATTCGTCCAGTCTGTCTATTACAGAGGTAGATGTCATGCAGATATTCATTCGTTGGGCTGTCGGATAAAGCAAAGTCCTCTAATAAGGCGATCAGGTAAACGCCATTAATGTGATAGCCCCACTCGCTTCGCCTGCCTTTAGGGGCCTGCTCTGTAATCAAACGGCTGGTATAGAAAAGCGCACGTTGCTTAAAGTTCTCTTGTTTGCCCCGTTGCACCTCGATAATAAAACGTTCACCGTCATCGCCCGTACACAGCAGATCAAAGATAGCGCCGCCCTCATGGATATGGTCGCCGGGATGCTCGTTTTTATTGTAGATCAGGTCTGTTATAATTTTTCGCCCCCTGAAAACTTCGTTCAAGAAGTCTATTAATAAATCCCGATTAGGGTCTGTACCGAAAATCCGCTTAAAGGAATAATCGGTTAATAAGTCAATGTACTTAGACATATAAAGTGCTTTTTAATAGTTCAATAATAATTCTTTCATCGCCTGCCGTCGAATTGCCCCGCGCGCATTTGTGGCCTACGGAACCCCGGCGCACTTACCACACGCTGTTCCCGTTTTTGGTGTTTACGGAGTGATGTGCAAGCGAACAGATGCAAGGCAAATTACTTACGGGGCCACAGCGTATAAAATGCCGCCCCGCCTATAGGCAGAACGGCATAGCCGGATCAGCCTGCGAGGGCGGCTAATTCTTTCTTTTGTTCGGCTTCGATTAATCTTTTTTGCAGCTCCTGCATGTCACCGCTAACTTTAATATCCACTATTTTGCCGTAGTGCTGTGTCGTTTTCATTTCCTCATGTCCGAGCAACTTTGATACGGTTTCCATCGGCACGCCATTGGCTAAGGTTACGGTAGTAGCAAACGTATGCCTGGCCATGTGGTAGGTCAGTTCCTTGGTTATCCCGCACAAATCTGCTATCTCTTTCAAATAACTGTTCATTTTCTGATTGCTCGATACCGGGAATACGATACCCTTATTGACACATTTGGGATGATCGCTGTAGCGGTTAACCAGGTCAACGGCGATCCGCATTAACGGGATATGCAATGCTGTACCTGTTTTTTCACGGCTGTTAAAGATCCATAGATTGCCGTCTATCCCTTTGCGGATATCGGTTTTCAGCAGTTGTTTAATATCTATATAGGCCAGCCCGGTATAGCAGCTAAAAATGAACATATCACGAACCTGTGCAAGTCTTGGGATCAGAAAATGTTTATTTGCCACACGTTCCAGTTCTTCGGTAGTTAAATATTCCCGCTCCTTCGCCTTTGCTTTATTTTTGTAAAAAACAAAAGGATTGTCTTTAAGCCAGCGCAGGGCCAGGCACAGGTTGGTGATCTTGCGGAAATGCTTCATGTATTTGGCGACCGAAACACCATCGCAACCGACTACCGTGCGCAGGTAAAAATCATATCCCATAATAACCCCATGATCTATACTACAGATGTCAATATCCGATTTATTGAAGCTTTGCTGTAAGTAAGCGGTCAGGTGCCCGACCGATGTTTTATAACCTTTAAGGGTGTTCGGCCTAAACCCTTTGCCAAGCAACGCTTCCATTTTCTGATTATGGTCGGCAAATATCTCCATAAGGTAATGCGGCCTTTCTGTCTTACCGAGATACTTGTTTTTGATCGCTTCGGCGGTTATCGCCGCGCCCTCTTTGATCAGATCGGTATGCGCTTTTTCAATGCTTCTATCCAGCGTATCGAGGTAACTGTTTAAGGTGCGCACATCTTCTTTGTTTCCGGTGGCGCGGTTAGCCTTTGGACACCACCGGGAGGGGAGGCATTCCCGTCCGGCTGAAAGTTCTTTAGGCAGCCCCGCTACGGTGATCCGCATGTAAATGGGTTTAGGCTGTCCTGCAACGTAATTTTTTGGCTTCTTCAAGTAGAAGAGCAAGGAATAATTTACATTCATGATTTCTCATTTTTAAGTGAACAAAATTAGCCTTGCAGCTTGCGGCAATCAAGATGTTTAGTTATTGAACAGGTTGTATATCAATAACTTATGCACTTTCCAGTGAGTAGGTGTTTCCGAAAAGCTGACTCACTGAATTACTCACTTTCGCTATGCGAAAAATTGAATAATCTGGTATGCCTGTAAACGCAAAAAGCCTGCAAATGTATGATTTGCAGGCTTTTATACGTTTTGATGCTTTAATGAGTAGCCCGTAGGGGAATCGAACCCCTGTTTCTAGAATGAAAATCTAACGTCCTAACCCCTAGACGAACGGGCCTTTTTTTGTTTTTGTTTCCCTTATTTTGGGAATGCAAAGATATAGCTTTAATGAGAAAATAAAAATAAATTTTTAAATTTTTTATTTCTCCCTCACTATCAGCACCATTTTTTTTACTGTCAAACAAAATTGCAGCTTCGGCATTGTGTTTCTGGGTGTGTTAAAGCTATCTTTATAAATAAATCCGTTTAACCGATGAAAGCAATTTGGAACAACCAGGTTATTGCCGAAAGCAATGACACCATCGTGGTTGAAAACAATCATTATTTCCCTAAAGACAGCGTAAAAGCCGAATACCTGGAAGAAACCGATATCCACACTACCTGCCCATGGAAGGGCAAGGCATCTTACTATTCCCTTAATGTTGATGGGCAGCAAAACCGGGATGCCGCGTGGTATTATCCCGAACCTAAGGAAGCTGCAAAACACATTACCAACTATGTTGCCTTTTGGAAAGGTGTTAAAATAACCGACTAACCCCATGAAAAAATACGATGCTATTGTTATAGGCTCCGGGCAAGCGGGTGCCCCCCTGGCCAAAAAGCTGGCCGCCGCAGGCATGAAAACCGTCATCATCGAAAAACGGTTTTACGGCGGCACCTGCGTAAACGACGGCTGTACCCCAACTAAAACCTGGGTAGCATCGGCAAAGGCGGCGTATATGGCAGGCAAAAGTGCCGAGCTGGGCGTGCCCGTGAAAAAGTTTTCGGTAAATATGCCCAAGATAAAAAAGCGTAAGGACGAAATTGTGATGCGCTCGCGCATTGGCGGGCAGCATGCTGCTGAGAAAACCAAGGGCCTGGATGTTGTTTTTGGCGAGGCTGTATTTACCGGCGAAAAAGCGGTTACCGTTATCCTTAAAAACGGCAAAAAAGCCAACATGCAGGCCGATCTTGTTTTTCTGAACACCGGCTGCCTTCCCCTGATCCCCGAGATTGAGGGGCTTAATGAAATTCAATACCTCAACTCAACTACTATACTTGATCTTGATTATGTGCCCGAGCACCTGCTGGTGTTAGGTGGCAATTATATCGGGCTGGAGTTTGGGCAGATGTTCCGCAGGTTTGGGAGTAAGGTAACTATTTTGGAAAAATCGGCGCGCATTGTGGCTAAGGAAGATGAGGATATCTCGGCCGAAATGCAAACCATCCTCGAAGCCGAATCCATCAAGGTGCTTACCAACGCGCAGGCCACTAAATTTAAACAAAAACCGGGTAGCAAAATAACCGCTACCGTAACCGTAAACGGCGAAGAAAAGAAGATCAAATGCAGCCATGTGCTGGTAGCAGTTGGTCGCGCGCCGCAGACTAAAACACTGGGGCTGGATAAGGCCGGTATTAAAACCGACGACAGGGGCTTCATCACTGTAAATACCAAACTGGAAACCAGCGCCAAGGGCGTTTATGCCTTGGGCGATGTAAAGGGCGGTCCCGCGTTTACGCACATTTCTTATAACGATTACACCATTGTTTACCGCAATATTGTTGAAAAACAAAAGCTGAACACCAATGATCGTCCGCTGCCGTATTGTATGTTTACCGATCCGCAGTTGGGCCGCATAGGTATCAGCGAAGCCGAAGCAAAAAAACAGGGACTGGATTACAAGGTGGCTAAGCTACCGATGGCCCACGTAGCCCGCGCCATTGAAAACGGCGATACCCGCGGCTTTATGAAGGCCATTGTTGATACAAAAACCAAAAAGATATTGGGTGCGGCCGTGCTTGGTCCCGAAGGCGGCGAGATCATGACCGTGTTGCAAATGGCTATGGAAGGCGGCATCACTTACGACAGGATCCGCTATTGCGTATTTGCGCACCCGCTGTATTCCGAATCGTTGAATAACCTTTTTATGTCGCTTGAAGATTAGCATTTGCTTATGATAAAGGTTGATAGCATAAGCAAACATTTTGGCAAGGTAAAGGCTGTTGATGCTATCTCTTTTGAGGTGCAGGAGCAGGAAAATATGATACTGCTGGGCACCAGTGGCTGCGGCAAAACCACTACACTAAAAATGCTCAACCGGCTTATTGAACCAACCAGCGGCAGCATCAGCATCAACAATAAAAATATACTGGATCAACAGCCCGAAATTTTACGGCGTGGCATTGGCTACGTGCTGCAAAACAACGGCCTGTTTCCGCATTATACCGTGGCCGAAAATATTGCCATAGTACCGCAGTTGCTTAAATGGGACAAAAAGAAAATTGAAAGCCGCACTGCCGAGCTGATGGAAAAACTGCACCTCGATGCCGGCTACCTAAACGTTTACCCAAACGAATTAAGCGGCGGTCAGCAGCAACGGATAGGGCTGGCAAGGGCACTGGTATCCGATCCGCCGGTTTTGTTGATGGACGAGCCTTTTGGTGCACTGGATAACGTAACCCGCTCCAATATCCACAAGGAGTTTAAGGCGCTTGACGAGCTGAAGCGCAAAACCATTATCATGGTAACGCATGATGTGCAGGAGGCCTTTGAGCTTGGCGACAGGATCTGCCTCATGGACAAAGGCAAAATAATACAATCCGGAACACCGGCCGAGCTTTTGTTTAAACCGGCCAATGATTTTGTTGAAGGTTTTCTGAAAGATCAGCGCCTGCAACTGGAGTTCAGGGCCATTAAATTAATCAACCTTTGGGATACGCTGCCCGCCTTGCAAAAAGAAGTAAACACCTCGTCGTTATCCTCCGGTACCGACTTATGGACGGCACTTGAAAGTTTCAAATTCGGCACTGCCGAAACCATCAATATCAGCAAGGATCAAAACACGGTTAAAAGCGTCGGCTTTGAGCAGTTGATGGCCGCCTTTTATCAATATAAAAATCAGCAGGTATGAAAAAGGCACTTTATAAGATATTCTTCGTCCAACTACTGCTGTTGAGTTACAGTACTGGCTTCGCACAAATTCATAAACCCGATTCCGTAAAACTCGAATTTGAAGGATTTGATACTGAAACGGTTTACGCTATCCCATGCGATGCTTTTGATTACATATTCTTAAAAACAAAGAAGATCAAAATTATCAATAAGCAGCAGGACTTGTCCAAATTTGAATCTCTGAGGAAAAATTTTAAACAAGCTAAAGAAAGGTCGTTTGATGTTAGAGGGAAAATCACCTATCATTATGGGAACAAAGCTGCAAAATACTGCTTTGATACTTTTGGCTTTTTTTATAAAGATGGAAAGCTATCTTATAATAAAAAGTTATTAATGGCTATTTCTGATAATATATATTCTAATCACCCAGAATACTTAGACACCCTTAGGCAGCCATGAATGAGCATCAGCAAACCTTGTTGGAGTTTATGCAGCAGCAGGCAGGTAAGCTTGGCGTGCAAACTTTGCAGCATATCGGGCTTACGTTTATCTCGCTTTTTATAGCGGTAGTAATAGGCTTGCCGCTGGGCATTTTTATTACCCGTAAAGTAAAGTTCTCGGGGCCGGTTTTGGGGATAGCGGGCATTTTACAAACCATTCCCAGTATCGCGTTGCTTGGCTTTATGATCCCGGTTTTGGGCATTGGTGCCAAACCTGCTATTGTGGCTTTGCTGCTGTATGCGCTGCTGCCTATCATCCGTAATACCTACACAGGCATTACCGGGGTTGATGCAGCTGTTAAGGAAGCAGCCGTGGCCATGGGCATGAATAAGTGGCAGGTGCTGTTTAAGGTTGAGCTTCCTTTGGCCATGCCCGTTATATTGGCCGGTATCCGCACCGCTACGGTAATAAATGTGGGCGTGGCAACGCTGGCCTCGTATATTGCAGCGGGTGGCTTAGGCGAGTTTATTTTCGGTGGTATCTCCCTAAACAATACCAACATGATTCTGGCGGGGGCAATCCCGGCGGCTTTGCTGGCCATTATTTTCGATTTCCTGTTGTCGCGGGTGCAAAAGCTCAACTTTAAAAAAATAAAAACGGGCACTTATGTTATGCCTGTTGTGTTGGTGCTGCTATCCTCCTTTTACTTTATACCATCGGCCTACGGCGGTAAACTTACGGCTGGCTTTACGCCCGAGTTTATGGGCCGGCAGGATGGCAACCTGGGCCTGGAAAGTAAATACGGCTTAAAGATCCATACCATCGTGATCAGCGACGCGGTGATGTATAAGGCCGCCTTTGAAAAACAGCTGGACGTGATCAGCGGCTACTCTACCGATGGTCGCCTTAAAGCTTATGACCTGGTGGTATTAACGGATGATAAAGGCATTTTCCCGCCATACTATGCCGCGCCCATCGTGCGCGAGGAATCATTGAAAAAGTTTCCGGAGCTCGAAAAAACATTAAATCTGCTTTCGGGCAAAATAAATGATTCGGTTATGACGGATTTAAACTACCGTACCGACTATCTTCACCAAAGCCCCGAGCGGGTAGCCAAAGATTTTTTGGTGGCCGCAAAATTATACAAACCATCCCGCGAGGGGAGTGCAGGCATCATCCGCATAGGGTCTAAAATATTTGGCGAGCAGTACATACTGGCCAATATATACAGCATGCTGATAAAGGGCAATACCGATTATGATGTAGCAACCAAAACCGGCCTTGGCGGTACAAAAATTTGTTTTGATGCTTTAACTAACGATCAGATAGATTTTTACCCCGAATATACCGGCACCGGGCTGCTGGCCATTTTGCAGGCATCGCCCAAAATAGTAACCGAGGTAACTCAAAGTAAAGACAGCACCTACAACTACGTGCAGCGCGAATTTGAGAAACGTTACCAGATAAAATGGCTCAGGCCGATAGGCTTTAATAACGCCTATGCACTGATGATGCGAAATCAGCAGGCAAAGAATTTACATATTAAAACAATTTCAAACCTCAAACGGTATTTGAATAGTAAATAAAGGTGTTTAGCAATTGTAAAATGATAAAAGAAACTGAGTTTAAAGCCTGGGCCGTGCTATTCCCCTCTTGAGAGTAATAGCCCATGAGAAGACATAGTGGAATATAAGCAGATGGGTAGTCCCCGATGGGGACAAATTCATTTTTTATATTGTCCTACAAACAGGTAGTCCCTCCGGGACATAGAAGTATTCATATATTGATAAGAAACGAAAGTTTTTTATGTCCCGGAGGGACTACCTGTTTGTAGGAAAAACATCGAATCGTTTATGCCCCATAGGGGCTACCCATATGGCAATTGATGGGGAGTTGCTACAACGTTAATATTATCAATCAACTACCTAATTTCAATACTAAACACGCAAGTAAATAATAGCAATGGATTTAGCCGACTGTTATAAAAAAGTTCGCCAGCGTACGGAGCAGATCTGCTGGCCCCTGCAAACGGAGGATTATGTGGTGCAGCCCGTGGTAGATGTTAGTCCGCCCAAGTGGCACATAGGGCACGTTACCTGGTTTTTTGAAACTTTTATCCTGAAGCCGTATTTTATGGGCTACCAGGAGTTTAACCCAAATTACAATTACGTATTTAACAGTTACTACGAAACCGTGGGCAACCGCGTTATCCGTACAGACAGGGGCAACCTGAGTCGCCCAACCGTTATAGATATTTATAGTTATCGCAAATATGTGGATGAAGCCATGCAGGGCTTTTTGTGCGGGCAGATAAGCGACGAGGTAAAAGAACTGCTTATCCTGGGCTTTAACCATGAGGAACAGCACCAGGAACTTTTACTAACAGATATTAAATACATTTTAGGGCATAACCCGCTGTTTCCGGCTTATTCAACAAGCTATGTATCACCAAAGGTTGATGCTGTTGACGCGGGTTTTATTAAGATGGATGAAGGCATTTATGAAATAGGTTTTGAGGGCGAAGGCTTTTGTTTTGATAACGAACTTAACCGCCACAAAGTATATTTAAACGCTTACGAAATAAGCCCTAACCTTGTTACCAATGCCCAATACCTGGAGTTTATTAACAGCGGCGGCTATCATGATTTTCGCCATTGGCATGCCGAGGGCTGGGATTGGGTAAACACCAACAAAGTAGAGGCCCCGCTTTACTGGCACCTTATTGATGGCGAATGGCATAATTACAACTACCATGGCCTGCAAGTGCTTAATATAAATGAGCCCGTTTGCCATATCAGTTATTTTGAGGCTTACGCCTACGCTTCATGGAAAGGGCTACGGCTGCCTACCGAATTTGAATGGGAAGCCGCCGCCACCAAGTTTAGCTGGGGCAAGGCATGGGAATGGACAGAAAGCTCATACCTCCCTTATCCTGGGTTTGCCAAGGCACCGGGTGCAATTGGCGAATACAATGGCAAGTTTATGGTAAACCAAAAGGTATTGCGCGGCGCTTCCGAAGCTACATCGCCGGGGCATAGCCGGGTTACTTACCGCAATTTTTTTCAAACTAATTTACGTTGGCAATTTACTGGCATAAGGCTTGCTCGGTAAGTTGCACAAATATGGGCATTTTATGGATTCGACCTTAACACAAACAGATTCAAATACCGCATCAACCGATAAAACGCAGCAGTTTTATAATGATGTTATAGCCGGTTTAAACACTTCGCCAAAGCGTTTAAACTCTAAATATTTTTATGATGCCAATGGCGATAAGCTGTTTCAGGATCTCATGAACTGCCCTGAATATTATCCAACCAATTGCGAACTGGAAATATTTTCGGAAAAAACAGACGAAATTGCCGATGCCCTCATTGGCAGCGGCGACGCTTTCGACCTGATTGAACTTGGCGCGGGCGATGCCATGAAATCAACCTATCTCCTTAAACACCTATTGGAGAAAAAGGCCGATTTTACCTACCTGCCTATTGATATATCTGACAATGTAATCTCCTACCTTAACATCACCCTGCCCGTAACGTTGCCAGGTATAAATATTACGGGCCTCAACGGTGAGTATTTTGATATGCTGAAAAAGGCCGCCTCAATTTCGTCGAGGCGTAAGGTGGTATTGTTCCTGGGCTCAAATATTGGCAACATGCCGGTACCAGAGGCCATAGAGTTTTGCCGGGTGCTTAGGAGCCATTTATCTGAAGGTGATATGGTGCTGATAGGTATGGACCTCACAAAAGATCCTAAAGTAGTACTGGCTGCCTATAACGATGAAGGCGGGATCACCAAAAGGTTCAACCTTAATTTATTGGAGCGCATAAACCGCGAGCTCAACGCCAACTTCGACCTTACCAAGTTTGACCATTACCCTACTTACGACCCGGAAACAGGCTCCTGTAAAAGCTACCTCATTAGCCTGGAAGATCAGCAGGTAACCATCGGCGGTAAAGAAACCATTGCGTTTTCAAAAAACGAATACATATACATGGAAATTTCGCAGAAGTTTACCGTGATGCAAACAGATCAGATGGCGCTTAACGCGGGCTTTGCCCCTGTCGATCGCTTTTTTGACACCAAAAAATGGTTTATCGATGCTATTTGGATAGCGGCTTAAAACAACTGCTCAATAATATCGGCGGCAGATAAGCCTTCGGCTTCAGCGTGGTAGCTGCGTACAATACGGTGGCTTAAAATAGGTTTGGCAATAGCCTGTACATCCTCAATATCCGGAGAGTATTTGCCGTTGATAACCGCATGGCATTTGGCACCCAAAATAAGGAACTGCGATGCCCGCGGACCAGCGCCCCAGGTAAGAAGCCTGTTAATTTGCGGGGTGGCAAATTCACTGTTGGGGCGGGTTTTTGACACCAGCTTTACGGCATACTCCATCACATTATCAGTAACGGGGATATTGCGCACCAATTGCTGAAAATAAATGATCTGCTCGGCATTCAGGATCTTTTTTACATCGGCTTTAAGGGTGCTGGTGGTATTTTTAACAACCTGTAATTCCTCCTTAAATGATGGATAGTTTAAAGCCACGTTAAACATAAACCTGTCTAACTGGGCTTCGGGCAACGGATAGGTACCTTCCTGCTCAATTGGGTTTTGGGTAGCCAGTACAAAAAACGGCTGGGCCAATTTATGGGTAACACCGGCAGCGGTAACCGCTTTTTCCTGCATCGCCTCTAATAGGGCAGCCTGTGTTTTGGGTGGTGTACGGTTTATTTCATCGGCCAGGATAATATTACTAAAAACCGGGCCGGGGATAAATTTAAAATTCCTGTCCTCGCCCAATATTTCAGAACCAATAATGTCTGACGGCATCAGATCTGGCGTAAACTGGATGCGCTTAAAATCCAGATCAAGCACTTGCGATACGGTTTGCACCAGCAGGGTTTTAGCCAAACCGGGTACACCAACCAGCAAACAATGGCCGTTGCTAAAAATAGATATCAGCACAAATTTCACAACCTCGTCCTGGCCTATGATAACTTTCCCTATTTCGGATCGTATTTGTTGATAAGCCTGCTTTAAAGCGTCAGCGGCTTCCACATCAGAACGGTGTTGCATATATTATTATAGTATACTATTTTACTTGCGCGGTTGTAGTAGTTGCAGGCATGATCCATTTTTTAAGGATATCGCATTCCTGGTATTGCTTATCAATTTTAATGAAAGTTTCCTTCCTGCGTTTATCAAACCAATCACTTATGGTTTTGTTGGTTTTTATTTCAAAAGCGTAATCCTTTAGCTTTGCAAAATCCTGCTCAAGATTTGCCTTGTGCGCATCCGTGGCCGATTTTAGGTAAAGGATCTTGTAGCTCGATTTACCATCGGCACCGGTAAATAAGGTTGGTTGTGAAATAGACCCCACTTTCATGGTATCAACAACAAGAGCAACCTTAGGGTCAAGCTTATCCATAGGGATATAGGTTGAACGTACCTGAACGTTTTCGGCATTCAGCATCATACCGCCGTTATATTTTGTTTCCTTATTATCTGAGTAAAAGTTAGCCGCAGCCGAAAAATCGATGGTTTTATTTTTGATAAGCAGGTTATAAGCACTATCAGCCTTACCCTTTGCCCTATCTAAACTGGCTTCGGTAATGATAGGCATAATTAATATGTGCCTTACGTGTACCTGCTCGCCGCGGCGCTCAATTACCTGTAAAAAGAAGAAACCATAATCCGGAGCTTCAAACACCGGCGAATACTCCCCTGCTTTTAACCTGAACGCGTTGGCGGTAAATTCCTTTACCCAGGTTTGCCTGTCGCCAAAGCCAGCATCACCACCTTCGGGTGCCGAACCGGGATCCTGTGAATACAAACGTGCCAGGGTACCAAAATCTTCGCCTTTTTTTACGATCCTGTCGCGCAGTTCTTCAGCTTTCTGGCGGTATATATCTTTTTCTTCTTTACTCAATTTAGGCTGAAATACAATTTCTCCCACTTCAACTTCTTTGTTAAAAGATGGCAAACTGTCTTTTGGTAATTTGTCGAAATATTTTTTAACGTCAAGCGGGGTTACATTCAGCTTTTCGGTAATTTTTTGCTGCATCCTTTGCGCAACTAATTGCTCCTTCATATCCGGACGGATCTCATCCTTAAACTGGATAATAGAACGGCCTAAATAGGCTTCCAGCTTATCCTGGCCACCCGCACGTTGTATCATTTCGCGCATTCTGCGGTCAACACTGTTATCAACTTCATCGTCTTTTACTTCAACGCTATCAATAATTGCCTGCTGCGCCAATAACTTTTGGGTTAGTAACGATTGTAAAATGCGGCATTTAACATCGGGGTTGGGTGCCATACCCTGCGTTAAATACTGGGCGTATGACAGTTCAATATCTGATTGTAATATGGGGCTGTTACCAACTATAGCTGCAATTTTATCAAGCGTACGTCCCGGCGGCCTTGCAATAACCGAATCAACAGTGGCTTGCGTAACGGGTGCTTTTGCTTTGGCCGTATCAACAACAAGCTGTGCTTTGGCAACTGATATGATTGAAATAAAACTTAAAATTACTAACCCTAACTTTCTCATGTAATGCTTATGTACTAAAATAAAACGGAACAGTATTCCGTTAAAAATCACGAATTTCGGTAAAATTTATTAATTATAGTCCTACAATTAAATTCAATTAAAACTCAACTGCTTATAATTGTGCTAATATGGCTATAAAGGCTGAAACCGTTTAACTACTTTTGGTTAAAATTTGTTAAAGTGAAGATTGAAAACCCGGTTGCCCTGCGCTTTTTATTACAGGATGAGCTATACCTCTTAAATACAGACAAGTTACTGTATACAGAAGATGCTATTGCCCCACACATAGCCGAACAACCGGCAGCCTCCATCATTCAGGTAGCACCTACTGTTAAAGAACCCGAGCCGGTGTCCATTGTCCCCGCACCCGAAGTAAAAACGCCGCCGCTTACGTTTAATTATCTGGGTAAAAATTTAAAAAACTTTGTGGTGCTGGTAAATTACCCCGCCCTGGAGTTTATTGACGATGCCCATTTAACAGCACTTACCAATATTATTAAACGCAAAGAGCTTGCAATTGACGATCTGGCGATAGTGAACCTTGCTCATCACTCAACGGCTAAGTATGATGAACTGCTTACCTTTTTTAAACCCACAAAACTGCTGATACTGGGCAAAGCCGCATTGCCACAGGATATAGCGCCGCTTGTTTTAAACGTACCCAAACCACTTGGCGCGCTTACCGCCCTGCAGAGTTTTAGCTTTGGCGAAATGATGGACAGCGTTGACAACAAAAAAGCTTTTTGGGAGCAGGTAAAGGGATTTTAATTTGAAGTATTAATCCTCGCTCCCCGATCTTCGCACCCCGATCTTATCCTTTATCTTTGTTCCCCAAATCCTTTATCCCCCAAAAATGCAATTAGTATTCGCCACCAATAACCGCCATAAGCTTGATGAAGTTGAAGCCAAGCTGCAAGGCCGGTTTCAACTATTAACCCTTGATGATATTGGCTGTTACGATGATATTGAAGAAACCGGTACAACCTTTAAGGCAAACGCATCTATAAAAAGCCGTTTCATTTTTGAAAAGTATAGGCTGAATTGCTTTGGCGACGATAGCGGCCTGGAAATAGACGCGCTTAACGGCGAGCCCGGCGTTTACTCGGCCCGGTACGCCGGCGAGCATGGCAACCATGCCGCCAATAATAAAAAAGTGTTGGAAAACATGGCGGGGATTACCAACCGCAAAGCCCGTTTCCGTACGGTGATATCGCTGGTATGGAATGGCGACGAGCATTTTTTTGACGAAACCGTTGAAGGCACCATCCGCACCCAGCTTAGCGGTACCGACGGTTTTGGTTATGACCCTATATTTGAGCCCGAAGGCTACAACATTACCTTTGCCGAAATGACCATGGATCAAAAGAACCAGATAAGCCACCGCGCCAAGGCTGTAGAACAGTTGATAGCTTTTTTAAGCTTAGTTACAGAAAAATAGCGCTTTGTAACCTTTAATATAACTTTAATTTGCTTTTTATGTAACCCTGCCTTAAAACACCCCGTATAATAGAGCTTTAAGGAATATCGCTTAAAAGAACATTACCTATGAACATAGTAAAACAAATTGGTCGTAAGTTATTTTCAAAAGATACAGACCAGCGGGTTGCCAGAAGCTTAAACAAAGTTAAAGAAGCCGACCAGATCACCGAAAACATCAACAACCGCTTATCTGAAATTCAAAAGAGCTTTAAACTAAAAACTGCTAAGCTATAATTTTATTTATTTGGCAGGGTTTATGCTGTTATGCTTTTAAAATAACCCCAAGTCATGAAAAAATTATTTCAAACCTCAATCGCAGTACTATCACTTATTTTTGTTTTAGCAGCTTGTTCATCAACCAAAAACACGGTATCAACAAACGTATCGCGCGGTAAATTTGTAGGCACCTGGACGCTTAACAACGTTAGCTACCAAGGTATTGTACAAAATGCAGTTCAAAACGTATTTGACCAGGCACCTCCTGAAGCTTTTACCGGCAGCACCTGGAAACTAACCAACAGCGGCAACGGTGTTTATACTTTAGCAAACGGCACTTCACAAACTATATTCTGGTCGGTTAATAACACCGGCCCAAATGGCACACAGTTTCAGTTTAAAAAACTATACGAAGGCGATAAAGCCAAAAACGTTCAGGAAGGTTATGTGCTTGAAATTGCCAGCAACGATGGCTCAACCATGACCCTGAAATCGCCCGTAGCAATAGGCGGCGGAACCGGATACGTTATTTATTCGTTTGCGAAAGCAAATTAATTCTTAAAGGTAAAAGGGTAAAGGCATCCTCTTAAGGTGAAAGGGTAAAGGCGAAAGGTAAAAGGTTCGCTTAGACTATAAAAAGGAAAAGGGTAAATGAACTAAGTTCATTTACCCTTTTTTTGTTGTTAACTTTAACTCTCCACAAAAACCTTTCACCTTTCACCTTTCACCTTTCACCTTTCACCTTTCACCTTTCACCTTTCACCTTTCACCTTTCACCTTTCACCTTTCACCTTTCACCTTT
>NZ_FNAI01000012.1 GCF_900101875.1 Mucilaginibacter pineti | reverse complement strand
CGATAAGCTTCGGGTGCAAAGCCATCAAACAGCTGATCGTAAACCGGGTTTACCGCAACCAGCTGACCCTGCAAATGGGTTGAAAGTTCGGTAATCTCCAGTCCTGCGGCATTTACAATACCTTTTATTTCGTCGGCGTAAGTTTTGCTTTCGGCTGCTTTCTGTAAGTCGATGAAACGGGCATCAAGCGTTGGTAGCTGAACGCCTTTGTAGCCCAAACCTGCTGCCCATTTACAAATGGATTCCAGACTATTAAACGGGGCTGTATCGCCTATGAATTGGGCTAAAAATATTGCCGGTCCTTTAATGGTTGTCATATTATATTAGATTGTAAATTCAGTCCACTTTTTATCTGATTTGCCCGAGGCTATTACATTTTCAATAAATGCCATACCACGGATGCCTTCTTTAATACTTGGATAATCCTGTTCTTCGGGCGTAGCTATTTTACCTTCCAAACCAGCCTTAACCGTTAACGCGAAGTTGCGGTACAGGTTGGCAAAAGCTTCCAGGTATCCTTCGGGATGCCCGGCAGGTGTACGTGTGTTATGCGATGCAAAAGAACTTACATAGCCGCCGCCTGTACGCCATATTTCCGTTGGTTTATCAGTATACATAAGTGTCAGTGAATTGGCATCGGCCTGGTGCCATTCCAAACCGCCCTTTTCGCCATAAACACGAATTTTTACATTATTTTCTTCGCCAGCAGCTATTTGTGTTGCAGTTAGTACGCCGCTTGCGCCATTGTTAAATTTAAGCAGGGCCGCGCCGTCGTCATCCAGTTTTCTGCCTGCTACTACTATATTAATATCGGCGCAGATCTGCGTTACCTCTAATCCCGATACATACTCGGCAAGGTTAAACGCGTGTGTACCAATATCGCCCATAGCGCCTGCAATTCCGCTTTTACCCGGATCGGTACGCCATGATGCCTGTTTATTATCGTCACCCTCCAAAAAGCTGCTGAGCCACCCTTGTGGATATTCTACATAAATTTTACGGATGGTGCCCAGTTTGCCTGCCTTTATTAATTGCTTAGCTTCCTTGATCATAGGGTAGCCGGTGTAGGTGTGGGTAAGACAAAACAGCTTACCGCTTGCCTTTACTACTTTATCAAGCTCCTTTGCTTCGGCCAGCGAAAAGGTCATGGGTTTATCTAAAACCACGTGAAAACCATTCTCCAAAGCCGCTTTGGCCGGATCGAAGTGCACATGGTTGGGAGTTACAATGCTAATAACCTGCACACGCTCATTTTCAGGGATTTGTTTTTCCTTTTCAATAAGCTCGGTGTAGGAGTTGTAGATACGGTTGGCGGGTAAACCCAGCAACAAGCCGCTTGCCTGCGATTTTTCGGGATTGCTGCTAAAAGCACCGCAAACCAATTCATATTCGTCGTCGATGCGGGCAGCTATACGGTGTACGGCACCAATAAATGCACCCTGACCGCCGCCGATCATTCCTAATCTTAATTTCATTTGTAGTGAGTGGTTGATTAAGTTGATTAGTGAGTGGTTTCATTAGTTTATAACCATTCTCCACTCACCTAATCAACTAAAAACTAATTTATCAAGTTGCCCAGGCTTTATCGCCTTTTTTGTAGGGCAAATTACCATCGTATTTTCCGGGTGTTTCAATATAGCGTAAAGCTTGTGTAGCACCGGGTTGTGAAGTAAAGAAGCCAAGCAAGGTTAATTCCTTCATCATCCGGAAATAATGATTGGGCTCTTCGGGCTTTTTGGTTTTGGCGTAGGCTTTTTGTTCCTTATCCAAATCGGTAAGTAATTGGGTACGTTGTTGCGGCGTTGTTTCCATAAACTTTTTACCAAACTTTTTACCGCTTGCGCTGTCTACATCAGCCATGCCTTTCACAAATACCTTTTGATCATCGGGTGTATAACAATCCTGAACCATAACAACCATAAAGTTGCCAATATTGGCAGCCTTAGCACCCGGAGTTGTGGTAGCCGGGAGGATGGTTTCACCAACCTCATTCAAAAAAGCAACATCGTTTTCATTAAAAAGATCGTTAACTTTTTTTGCCGCCGGTTTACAGCCCGAAATAAAAAACTCGGCCCCTATTACGGTTCCGCCAAGTATTAAACCTACCCTGCTAATTGCATCTCTTCTGTTCATATTTCAATTGTTGAATTACTGAATTATTGAATTATTGAATATAAATAGCCAATCTGTTGAATTATCAATTTGGTTTGCGGTATTATTCGTTACTCAAAAATCAATAATTCAACAGATCAGTAATTCAATAATTAAACTTACGCTTTAAGTTCAAAACCTTCGCGGTATTGGCGTTTAATGTATTGGTTAACGGCATCAAAGTTGGTTACTTTCATAGCTGTGTTATCCCATACTAATTTTATACGGCCACCTTCCAGCTCATGACCACGAACCGCAAGGTTAGCCATCAATAATGCCTCGGTAAGCGGACCAGCTTTATCAAACGACGAGCTTAATTCTGTTTTACCATAACCAGCCAAACAACCTTCAACCCATTGCGCGTAATGACCATTGGCACCACCAGGTACACGTGCCCATTTTTGCGGAGCCTTGGCATCCTTGGTGCGTGCTGTTGGTAACAACGTTGGCGCATCAGAGTAAGTACTGGCGTACATTTTTCCTTTTGTACCAATGAAAAGAGTTCCGTTGCCTTCTTCGCCGCCAAATTGTTCGCTTGGTAACAATTCTTCTGGTCTTTCTGGCTGTATACCGCCATCCATCCAGTGCAGGGTAACATCACCTTTAGTTTTATTAGTTTTAGGGAACGTTAAGGTAATGTGGCTTGATGGAGGGCAGCTTTCAGGGAAGTGACCTTCTTTAAATTCATCAACATAAACACTACCAACGCTGGCCTGTACATCTTTGGCATATTGAATACCCAACACACGGAAAGGTGCCTCAACAAGGTGGCAACCCATATCGCCAAGGGCGCCGGTTCCGTAATCCCACCATCCGCGCCAGTTAAACGGCACTAATTTATCTACGTAATCTTTTTTAGGTGCTGTACCCAACCAAAGGTTCCAATCCAACTCTTGCGGGATGTTTGGCTGCGGCGCAGGCCATTTGATACCTTGCGGCCATACTGGGCGGTTTGTCCAGCAGTAAACGGTATGCACATCGCCAATTAAGTTGGCATCATACCATTCAGACATCAGGCGGGTACCATCATTTGATGATCCCTGATTACCCATTTGTGTAACCACTTTATATTTTTTGGCAGCCTCGGTTAATAAACGGGCTTCCCATATATCATGCGTCATTGGTTTTTGCACGTAAACGTGTTTGCCCAACTGCATGGCATGGTAGGTAATAATAGCGTGGTTATGATCTGGGGTTGAGATTGATACAGCATCAAAGTTCTTGTGCTCCTTATCGTACATCTCGCGCCAGTCTTTATAATACTTTGCTTTAGGGAACGAAGCGCGTGATTTTGCAGCTCTTCTGTCGTCCACATCACATAAGAAACCAATCTCGGCTTTACCGCTTTTATAAAAGTTAGCTATATCGCTTTCACCTTTACCGCCGGCACCTACACCTGCAATAACAAGGCGATCGCTGGGTGCAATAAAACCTTTACCGCCCAATACAAAGCGCGGAACGATCATGAAACTTGCAGCAGCTATAGAGCTGGTTTTAATAAAATCACGCCTTGAAGGACTTGGTGTGATGGGGTCTTTTTCTTCAGTCATAGATATTTGTTAATTAGTATCAGGATTAATTTAATATTTAGATCTCGTTCTTTTTTAACAACTCAACAGCATGATTAGCGGCGCGCGCGGTCATGGCCATATAGGTAAGCGAAGGGTTTTGACATGCCGATGAGGTCATGAATGAACCATCGGTAACAAAAACATTTTTAGCATCCCAAACCTGGTTCCACTCATTAAGTACCGATGTTTTAGGATCGCGGCCCATACGTGCAGTACCCATTTCATGGATGCCACGGCCCAAAAATGGATTAACGCTATAAGTTTGTACATCTTTTACGCCTGCAGCTTCCAATATTTCTTTGGCATCGCTTTCCATATCCTTGCGCATTTTCAGCTCATTATCTTTCAGCTCGGCATCAAAGGCAATTACAGGCAGTCCCCATTTATCTTTCTTGGTTTTATCCAGGCTGATCTTATTATCGTGATTTGGCAATGTTTCGCCAAAGCCACCCATGCCCATTTCCCATGAACCCGGTTCTGTCAGCGCATCTTTAAAGGCTCCGCCAATATTCATTTCGGCAATATCGCGGCTCCAGCCTTCGCGGCTTGCACTGCCCTGGTAACCAAACCCACGAATGTAATCGCGTTTATCGCCATTAAGGTTACGGAAACGCGGGATATAAAACCCGTTGGCCCGCCTGCCGAAATAGTATTTATCTTCATAGCCCTCAACCCGGCCAGATGCACCAACATTAAGGTGATGATCCATCAGGTTATGGCCCAATTCGCCGCTGCTGCTGCCTAAACCGCCGTCCCAAACATCGGTTGCTGAGTTCATTAAAATCCAGGCCGAGTTTACTGTAGATGCGTTGAGGAATACAATTTTGGCGAAGTACTGATAAGTTTGGTTGGTTTCGGCATCCAAAACCTCAACCCCTTTAGCTTTTTTGGTATCCTTATCATAAAGGATCCTGGTAACTATGGACCATGGGCGAACTGTTAAATTCCCTGTTGCCATAGCCGCAGGCAAAGTAGCAGACTGTGTACTAAAATATGCCCCAAACGGACAGCCTAACCAGCATTTATTACGATACTGACAATTAGTACGATTATTATGCGGCAAGGTGATATTTGCGGTACGCCCGATGATCATGGGGCGCAGCTCTTTGTAATATTCTTTTAAACGTTTAGCAACATCCTTTTCAACCACATTCATTTCCATCGGCGGCATAAAATCACCGTCGGGAAGTATGGACAGGCCATCGCGGTTGCCAGAGATCCCGGCAAACTTTTCGGCATAGCTATACCAGGGCGCTATGTCTTTATAACGAATAGGCCAGTCTACAGCTATACCATCCTTTAGGTTAGCTTCAAAATCAACATCGGCCCAGCGGTATGACTGCCTGCCCCACATTAATGAACGACCGCCAACGTGATAACCACGAAACCAGTCGAATCTTTTTATCTCGGTATACGGACTGTCTTTATCACTGGCCCAATAATCAAGATTTACCTCATTGAGCGGATAATCGCGCTTTAAAACGGGATAATCATCAATCATTTTTTGGGTACGGCCACCCCTGTGCGGAAAATCCCAGGGATTTTTTGTGGCGTTTACATAATCTTTAACGTGTTCAATGTTTCGGCCACGTTCCAGCATAATGGTCTTTAAACCCTTTTCTGTTAGTTCTTTGGCAGCCCATCCACCCGAAATTCCTGAGCCAATGACTATTGCGTCATAAGTGTTTGCAGACATACGATTTTATTATTGGTTAAAATAATTTAGCACTTAGGTTACTCCGTTAAATGTATGAATAAAAATTATTTTACAAATATTTCATAGTGTTTTTTTTACACCATGAAGGCAATTCACATTGATTTTCGCAATCGATTGCTGTTGCCACGTTATACCCTATTATTTTTTAATTATTACCTGTTTGATTGTCAGGTTATAAACTACTTTTTGCCGCCGAAAACAACCAGCAAACCATTAACGGCAACTCCTATATATTTTAAACTTTGCTAATATTTAACCACTTACTTTAAATTGATAAATGGTTTTAGCATTACTGAATTAATACTTGCGGAATATTTTGCAGGTATTAACTCATGAATTTATTTTGTTTTGGTTTTATAACGATATTAATGTGCTTGTTAATACTTGTTACAAGTAATAACTGTTCAAAAATTTCTGCGTAATGTAGGGGATTTAAATTAATAACCCCATTTTTTCATGATTTGTAAGTCAATTTTTACACAATCGATGGGGTCTTGTTCCTGGTATGATTCCTGTTCAACAATAAACAATGATGTGCCGCCTTTTTTGCTTGCTGCTTTTAAAATATCCTTAACAGGTAAAAGTCCTTTACCCAATATGCAGCTCTCTGTATCGTCGCCATCTTTGGCTACCGGAAGTTTTATCTCATCCTTAACATGCATTGATTCAAACCGACCGGGGTATTTATTAATAAAATCGAGCGCTTTACCGCCGGTGCTGAACATGTTGCCAATATCCATTTGCTGTGTTACCAGTTCGGCATCGGTATTTTGAATAATAAAATCATACAAGGTGATATCTCCCACCTTGGTACTGATCTCAAAATTATGGTTATGATAGCCAAATTTCATCGCCGATTTTTTACATAACTCGCCGCATTTGTTAAACTGCTCCATAAAGCGCTTTAAAGCCTCGGTGTCTGTCCGCACTTTTTCATCAAGCCAGGGGCTTATCACATATCGCTGGCCAATGATGGCGGCATCTTCAATTGTATATTTCCAGGCATCAGTGAAATCTTTTTTTGCATCGTCCCAGTGCTGAGCCGTCATTACGGTGTGGCCGCTTGGCATTTTTAAACTCAGGTCTGTAAGGATCTTTTTAAACTCCTTTGCGGTATAACCATAAAATTTACGATCAATATAATTGGCATGCTCTACATGAAAATAACCGGCATCGGCAATTTTAGTAAGCGTTCCTTTCGCATCTGCCTTCATAGCATCGCGCACACTATACAATTGAACCCCTACCCGCTGCAAACGACCTGTACCAGCCAGCAAGCTATCAGGTAATAAAGCAGCGCCGGCAACGGCCAATGCCCCTGTTTTTAAAAATGATCTGCGTGTGGTTTGCATAGTTAGTTGGTTTATTATTGGTTTACTAAGGTATAAAATACTGCTTGCAATTAGCTAATACTATCTTAACCACAACGAGATCTTTTAATCTATCATTAAAAAAGCTATCCCAAAAAAAAGGAGCAACCAATTACGGTTGCTCCTTTTCAAAATATCTTGATTATAAGGTATTATTCAACCACAACAAATACCGGCTTTGTTTTAACCAGGGCAATGGCGGGTTGTAGGGTTACTGCCTCTTTATTGCAATACTCTGCCAGGAATTGTTTTTTTGAATCGCGGTATGAACTTACCGCGCCTATAATACTCATGAATTTAATGTAACACCAGGCCAGATCAAGCTGATGGCGTTTAAAACCAGAGCGCGCACTCTTTGGAAACAGATGGTGGTTATTGTGCCATTCGCCGGCAACGTAGCCCGGCCATAATTGGTTTATTGACATATCATCGCGGTTATGGTCAACACCATCGCGGCGTTTATCCTGCCCCTTGCCATGTCCTTCGTAATTAAACGTACGTACACCTACTGCCCATACGCCTGCCGATCCGAATACCGCACAAGCTAATGGCATGCCCCCCATCAAATAAAAGGCGGTGAACCAAAATCCCCAATTAAGGATGATGCCTGCGATGGTACGGTAAGGGTTAGCTATAGTACCCCATTTTTGGTATTGTTTATAAGTGTTTGGTATTACCCCTACGTGTTTCATGAGGTTAACACATTTTTTATAATCGGCCTCGCTTAAATTGCGAGCCACCGGCTGGTGGTTAACATCGGCCAAAAAGCAATACAGAAAACCGCCTTGTGCGTTGTAAGGATCGCCGGGCTGATCTGATAGCGCATGATGAACGTGGTGCGATACCGCGTAAATTTCTTCAGGAATTATTTTCAGCGTAAGGTTTTGTGTAAAAAAACGCCAGAATTTATTAGTAAAGGTATAAGCGCCATGCGTACAGTAGCGGTGATGCCATATAGTACCGTGGGTACCCATGATAATCATACTATAAACAAAAGCTACTATAAGGCCTGTTACGGTAAAATATTTAAAAAAGAAAAGACCAAGGAAAGGCGCAAGGCACAATACCAGCGTCCAGCTTAAAAAGGATAACCAGTTTTTTTTATCCTTAAATACATTCAACCTCGAAAAAAATTCTTTTACAATTTTACCATTGGTGGGTTTTGAAAGGTTACCATCCTTATCGGTCCATCCGTATGAGGGTGGTTCGAGCACTGTGTTTAAGAAAGCCATTAAGTTTGCAGGGAGTTAAATAAATTTGATCGGCATTAAAATTAAATGTGAGTGTTTGGGCACAAAAATAAATTGTCACAATATAGTCAAAAAATAACCATATCGCAGTTTTATAAAGATATAAATGAGTTTGCTAAGTTTATAGATAAAGTTAAAACGTTTTCGGAATAATTAAATTGCTTTTAAACGAGTTTATATTTTAGCACATTGGGGAGTAACGGCTTGGTTTAAGTATAAAAGCTTATTCATTTATTAATACAAAAAAGGTACAATTTTTGTTAAGTATGCTTAAATTACCTCTAACGACGGCTGAAACTAAAGGAACTGCTACGGCAATTTTTTGAAATACTGATACCGGCTCATGTTAAGCATATAACTTACCCTGCTACGAGGCAGCGCTCGCCGGTAAGCATTTGAATACAATGCTCATAATTATCGGGCATTTTTATCTGCTCCACTTCCTTCACATAACTTTGTTTGATCTCTTTACGCCTGCGGGCCTCGATAAAGCGCCTCACCTGTTCACGGTGTTCCAGGATAAGGCCGGGTACTTTGGCGGGTTTATTACTATCGTCTTTAGCTACCATTGTAAAGTAACTGGTATTGGTATGCTTTACCGAGTTATTCTTGATGTTTTCAGATATCACCCTAATGCCCACTACTAATGATGTATTACCTACATAATTAACCGATGCCATAAGCGATACCAACTCCCCAACCTCAACCGGCTGCAAAAAATCGACCGTATCAATAGATGCAGTTACGCAATAATTACCCGCGTGCTTGGCTGCACATACATAGGCCACCTTATCCATCAGCGACAGCAAAATACCCCCGTGAATCTTGCCGCCAAAATTGGAATAGGAAGGTATCATTAATTCGGTAATGGTAGTTTCAGAAAAGCTTACCGTTTTATAGTCGGATTGATCAGTTAGGGCCGTCATAGGGGTTCAAAAGTTAATGCTACAAGTTTAAGCATCCGGTGCTATTAATGCAACAATAGGAACCATACCAACGCATTTAAATAATGACAGCAGAAACCAGGGAGGCTTTTAAACCTTTTTAACAGCTGGTGGTCTAATTAAATAGATTTGCTTTGATATTAATTTGAAGCTGTTTTATATTTACCAAAAACCCACTATCCTTTGAAAAATATTTTTCTGTTTATAACCTGCATATTTTTTATTAATAAAGGCTTTGGGCAACAAGCGCCCGAAACTACAGAGCGCAGTCACAAAATCTCTGACGATGTATCGGAAAAATTCCATGTACTTAAAGATAATAAGGGGATCAAAGAAGGCTTGTACCAAGCCTATTATAATAAAAAAACCGCTATAGCCAGCGGCATGTTCAGCAATGATAAAAAGGTGGGAGTTTGGCATTTTTTTGATTCAAAGGGCAATCTGCTGCAGAATTTTGATTATACCAGTAAAAAACTGCTTTATGAAGCACCCGAACTAAAGACAGACTCAAGGCTTGGGTATTTTGTTGATAAGGAATTAACAGACACCGACCGCACAACCAAACCTGTTAAAGCCGGCGGCAGGTATTACGGTTACCTGCCTTATGCCTTATTGTTTAAACTCCCCGGCAGCCTTATGGATATAAACAGGGTGGCTTCCTATGCGGTTATTGAACTACTGGTAAGCCCGGGAGGGCGACTGGCCGATTATAAGGTACACCTGGTTAGCGGCAATTTTCAAAAAACATTTAAAATGAACCTTAATGCGCTAAATGACGAGGACAAGGAGTTTATACCCGCCACAGTTAACGGCGAGCCGATAGGCTGCCGAATATCCATAACCTGCAGCATTGATTTCCATGGCAGGCTTAATTGTATTGAATAGGAGTGCCAGTGGTGGTAAGACCGGCGTAAAAAACTATCAGCTTTATATTAACTACAGCTCGAATTTATTTTATTGCACATAAAAAATAAGGCCCGTAATGTAAATTACGGGCCTTATTGATATAAAATCACCAGTAATTAGTGGGCGTGGTGACCATCCGGACCATGTGCATGGCCGTGTGATAATTCTTCTGGAGTGGCAGGACGAACGTTAAGGATATTACCTTTAAAGTGTAACTCCTGGCCAGCCATTGGATGGTTAAGGTCAACAATTATCGAATCTTCGGCAATTGATACTACCTGCGCCTGGAAACGGTTGCCGTTGTTATCCTGTAAAGGTAAAATGCTGCCAATTTCAGGAAGCTCTGTTCCCTGGAACATTTCTTTAGGCAGATTGGCTACTGCTTCGTCATCATATTCGCCATAGGCATCAGCTGCTGATAAGCGAAATTCGTAAGCATCGCCTGTTGAAAGGGTGCTTAAATTCTCTTCAAATTTGGGCAGCATTTGTCCGGCACCAAATAAAAAGGTTAAGGGTTGTTCTTGTGTGGCACTTTCTGTTAAAGTTTCGGTACCATCCTGGTCAACATACAAATCGTAAGTTAATGACACTACGTGCTGAGATTCAATCTTCATTGTAAAGTATTTTTATAAATAAGCAATCAGGCCTGCATTTGTTTTAATGCGTCGGCCGTGTTATTAGCAGGTAATCCGCAGGTTTTATCTTTACAAACAAAAATTTGTGTCGATGCGCCAAACTTATCCTGCAGCAAAGGTAAAATTCCTTTATTACCACCCAATATAATTTTATTGGGGATGTAATTATTTTCTATTTCAGTCCTAACAGTTTCGGCGTTGGCACCAGTTATAGCAACTTCATATACGCCAAACACTTCATCAAGCAATAGCATAGTCCAGTTTGAATAGGCGGTGCCGTACTTTGCAAGCAGCGGCATAATGTTGCGTAACAGCTGCGCCGAAACCGCTGCATAGCTTTCGTTATCAAAAAGCAAGCCTAACTTTTTAAGGTTACGCGCCATTGCCGAATTTGATGCCGGCGTAACGCCATCCATAATTTCCGATTTCCGCGCTATCAGTTGCTCGTCGTCATCGGCGGTATAAAAGAAAATGCCGTTGGTTTCATCATAATAATGGGCTATGGCGGTATCTGTAAGGTTTTTTGCATGGGTTAGCCAGGCTTCATTAAAAGTAACCTCATACAAAGCGATAAGTGCATCTATGATATTGGCATAATCATCCAAAAACGCTACGGTATTTTCAACTGCCGAATTGCCGCTGTAAACCCGTGATAATCTGCCATTTTGACTAAGCAAAGGGTTTAATATAAAATCGGCATTCTTTAAGGCAAGATCAAGATAAGCCGGTTTGTTAAATGCGCGGTAAGCTTCGCAAAGGCCTTTCAGCATTAAACCATTCCATGAGGCCAGTATCTTATTGTCCAACCCCGGCCTTATCCTATGCTTGCGGGCCTCGAATACTTTTTGACGGGATACCTTAACTTGCATCAGCAGGTCATCAACCCTAAGCCCTAATTTTTCGGCAAGCTGCTCATCCGTTTCTTTGCGGAACAGTACATTGGAGTGTTCCTCCTCCCAGTTTCCATCATCAGTTATATGGTAATAAATGCAAAACAGATCAGCATCCTTGCCTAAAATTTCTTCTATCTCTGTTTTAGTAAATATGTAGTATTTACCCTCCACTCCTTCGCTATCGGCATCAAGCGCCGAGTAAAAACCCAGGTTGGGCGAGGCCAGTTCATTCGTACAGAAATTGATTATTTGATCGACAATATCTGCGTACAATTCATCGGGTTGCCAGGTATATGCTTCGGCATAAAGTGTGATAAGCTGTGCATTATCATACAGCATTTTCTCGAAATGCGGTACATGCCAGCGTCCATCAACCGAGTAACGGGCAAAACCGCCGCCCACATGATCATAAATACCGCCGAAGGCCATTTTATGCAGGGTAAGCTTTACTTGTTTGGCAACGTCATCGTCATGCATAATATGCGCATAGCGCATAAGCAGCTGCCAATTATTAGGCTGTGGAAATTTTGGAGCACTGCCTGTACCACCTTCGTGTTTATCAAAGTAGCGCTTCCAGTTATCGCCGATCAACTGAATGTCGGCTTTTGTATATTCGGGTTGTTCACTTATAAATTCAACCGATTCATATTTTTGAATGCCCTCTGTTAAGCGAACGGCATAATCTTCGGCTTCGTCGGGTTTTTGTTTGTAAAAATCGGCCAGGTTAAACAGCAGCGATGTCCAATCGTTTTTGCGAAAGTAGGTACCGCCATAAATAGGCCGCTGATCTGGCAAGCAGATACAATTAAGCGGCCAGCCGCCCCTGCCGCTCATTAGTTGTACAGCGCTCATATATATCTGGTCAACATCCGGGCGTTCTTCCCTATCTACCTTAATGCAAACAAAAAACTCATTCATAACGGCAGCCACAGCCTCGTCCTCAAAGCTTTCATGCTCCATCACATGGCACCAATGGCAGGCCGAGTAGCCAATGCTTACCAAAATCAACTTGTTTTCGGCTTTGGCTTTATCCAGCGCCTCTTTACCCCAGGGGTACCAGTTAACCGGGTTATTGGCGTGTTGTAATAGATATGGTGATGTTGAATTTGCTAAACGATTCATAGTATGCAAAGGTGCGGATATAATTGAACCTGTAGGTTAAATAGGTTTTATTTAGAAAAGTTTTTACGGGAGGGTGATTAATAGCATTGACCATGCACATGCTTAGGCAAACATCTGGTTATAGCTCCGTAACATCTCCATTACAACCATCCAAAAATGTGTCAAATTCATTTATCTGCAATGCTTTAGCTGTTCAATTTACCAAACTCACAAAATATTTCCTTTTCTTTGCACCTTTATTACCAATATTTAAAAATGCGCTATTTAAGACTGATCAACATTTTAAGCGCTGTTGGCTTATTTGCAACTGCAACCCCGGCCGCGGCACAAACAACCGATTCGATAAAATACAATCACCAGGACCTCTTCGGCCCAATTACCTGGCCTGTTACCGGTCAAAGTACCCGTACCGCCAGCGGACAACCATCTGCTACCTATTGGCAAAACCGTGCCGACTACCAGATAAAAGCCTCCCTTAACGAAGGCAAAGACACTACCGTTACCGGCGAAGTAAACATCACCTATACCAATAACAGTCCTGACAAACTTGATTATTTATGGCTGCAACTGGATCAAAACCTTTTCAGGCCCGATTCGCGTGGTGCTGCTGTAACCCCGGTAACCGGCGACCGTTTTGATGTGCGTGGCTTTAGCCGTGGTGGTTACAACATTGCCTCGGTTACTGTTACCTACAAAGGCGATACCTATACCGTTACCCCAGTAATTACCGATGCCCGTATGCAGGTGCGCCTGAATGTACCTATGGATGGTAAAGGCCAAAAGATACAGGTTAAGGTTAATTACGATTTCGCTATCCCCTACTACGGCGCCGACCGTATGGGCCGCAAGAAATTTAAACAAGGTTATGTTTACGAAATTGCAGAATGGTACCCGCGCATGTGCGTTTATGATGATGTAGAAGGATGGAACACGCTGCCTTACATGGGCCTTGGTGAGTTTTATTGCGAATACGGCGATTTCGATTATTCCATTACCGCGCCTGCCAACATGGTAGTTGTAGGATCGGGCGATTTGCAAAATGCCGAAGAAGTGCTTACACCTGCACAGCTCGCCAAATACAACCAAGCAAAAAATAGCGACAAAACGGTAACAATCATCAGCGCCGAAGAAGTTGGCAAAGCCGCTACCCGTCCGTTTAAAGGAACTTTAACCTGGCATTATAAAATGCAAAACAGCCGCGATATTGCCTGGGGCGCTTCAAACGCGTTTATTTGGGATGGCGCAAGGGTTAACTTCCCATCGGGCCGTAAAGGTATTGCTATGTCTGCTTACCCGGTTGAAAGTTCTGGTAACGATGGCTGGGGCCGCTCTACCGAGTACCTGAAAAATAGCATGGAGATCTACTCAAAAGCGTATTTTGAATATCCGTGGAACTCGGCGGTAAACGTATCTGGTGTTGCGCTGGGTATGGAATATCCGGGTGCTATATTTTGCCTGAGCAACTTGAAAAAAGGTGGTCTTTGGGGCGATGTTACGCATGAGATAGGCCATAACTGGTTCCCGATGATTGTTGGATCAAACGAACGCAAATACATGTGGATGGATGAAGGCTTTAACACTTTTATCAATGAGTACGCCAGTCTGCAATTCAATAACGGCGAATATGCCGATACCAGCAAACAGGCGCAGCACATTCTGGCCGGTTTCCGCAAAAGTAAAGACCCGTTGATGACCGCTCCTGAGGCTATCGGCCTTAATGATTATGGTCAGTATTATAACAAAACCGCTTTAGGTTTAGATATGCTGCGCAACGTAGTGCTTGGTCATGATCGTTTTGATTACGCTTTTCATGAATACATTAAACATTGGGCATTTAAACACCCGCTGCCTTATGACTTTTTCAGGGCGATGAATGACGCCGCCGGCGAAGACCTTAACTGGTTCTGGAAACCGTGGTTCTTTACCACCTGGAAGCTTGACCAGGCTGTTACTTCTGTTAAATACGTGAAGGATAATGCTCAAAACGGCGCGCTTATCACCATCAGCAACTTGGAAAAAATGGCTATGCCTGTTGACATGCTGATAACCCAAGCCAATGGCAAAACCGAAACATTACACCTGCCTGTTAACGTTTGGCAGCGTAATGGCGTATGGACTTTCAAATATCCATCAACATCGGCCATAAAATCTATTGTGATAGATCCCGAGCATGAATTACCAGATGTTGACCTTCAAAACAATGTTTACAAGGCAGACTAATCATTAGTCATTAGTCAGAAGTCAGAATTGCAAAAGGCAGGGAGTGTTTTACTTCCTGCCTTTTTTTGTGCTTTTATTATCCTTTGTCCTTCTGTCCTTTAGTCCTTTCTCTCGAAATATTTAAAAAATATTTTGAATTGTGATTTTATACTCTACATTTGTAGAGTAGTTTCTAAAAACATAGAGCAATGAAGTTAACCACCGCCGAAGAACAATTGATGGAGTTCATATGGGAACTTAATGAGGCCTATATGAAAACCATTATTGATAGCTATCCCGAGCCTAAACCTGCCACTACCACCATCGCCACTTTACTAAAACGGATGCAGGATAAAGAGTTTGTAGGTTACAAACTCATGGGTAATTCCCGTTTATATTATCCACTGGTTTCCAAGTCCGATTATTTTTCTAAACATGTTAACAAGCTTATCAAGAATTTCTTTGGCAATTCGGCATTACAGTTTGCTTCGTTTTTCACCAAGGAAACAAACCTTACTCAAAACGAACTGGAGGATCTGAAAAAAATTATCGATAACGAAATAAACAAGAAAAAATCATGATCGGTTACCTGTTAAACTTCACGCTATGTTCGGCCGTGCTGCTTGTAGCGTATCACTTGTTACTTAAAAACAAAGCCATGTATAGCTTTAACCGGGTTTACCTGTTGGCAGGACTCATATTATCGTTGGTTATTCCATTAATTGCCATCAACCGGGAGGCTATTCCTGCACCCGCGGCGGCAATAATTACCCCGGTGCAGGAGCAATTAGCATATAATTTTACAGCTATAACAGATAATACCAATCAGCCCGATACTGTTAAAGAAGTAAAAAACACTGCTTATCATATCAACTTTTATTTGTTGCTATATGCTGCGGTGAGCAGTATAATCCTGTTTAGGTTTGCGAAGAACCTGTATACCATTCGTGCTTCCGCACAAAACAACAAGCGGCTTGATTATAGGGACGCTAAACTTATCCTTATTGAAAAAGAACTTACTCCCCACACATTTTTAAACTACATTTTTTTAAACAGTAATGAATATCATCAGCATAAAATTGAACCCGAGATATTAAACCATGAGTTGGCACATGCCCGGCAGCGCCACTCATACGATGTGATATTTATTGAATTGATTTTTGCGCTTTGCTGGTTTAATCCTTTCCTGCTGCTTTATCGCAAGGCCATGCAGCTTAATCACGAGTTTTTGGCCGATGCTGCGGTATTAAATGATAACCATAACGTTACCAGTTATCAACAGCTGCTGTTCAGTAAGGTGAGTCAATTGCAAAGCCTTGGTATCACCAGCCAGTTCAATTATTCTGTAACCAAAAAACGACTAATTATGATGACTAAAACCACCTCCAGCGCCACTGCATGGCTCACCCGGCTTGCCATTATCCCGGTAATGGCTATAGCTTTAGTGCTATTCTGTAACAAAACCAATGCGGCATTAAAAAATGTAACGATCCCCAAAATAGACCTGTCGCAAAAGCCAGAACCTTTAAAAAAACAGGATTCATTAAAAGTGAAACCTAAAATAATTTCGTTCGGCAAGTATCCCCATACCAAAAATGGTGTATCTGACGATCTGTTAAAAGAATACCAAACCTTAACAGACAAATACATTGACCCTAATGATAAGAGTGTTTTTAAACAAGTAAAATTCCCGCCCCCGGTTTCTGCAGCAGATAGAGCCCGTATGGACGCTATATTTAAACAAATGAGCCTTGAACAGCAAGGTGTACAAAAAATTGCATTTATTAAAAATGCAGGCCCCCTACACCGTGCCGTACCAACACAGGCGCAGTTAAATACCTGGAAAAACAAAAAAGTTTATGGCGTTTGGATCGACGAAAAACATATTGACAATGCCAAACTCGACAATCATGAGCCCAATGAGTTTGCTGAATATTTTGTAAGTAACCTACTGCCTGCAGCCCGCTGGGGCCTTAATAAAGGACACAGCTACCAGGTAAATATTATGACTACTCAGTATTATAACAATTACGTTAAGGAGTCGCGTAAGAGCATCATGCTTTTCCCATGGGATATGAAAGCCAGGGGTTATACCAAATAGTCAAAAAAATAGCGATGAGGGATTATACTTCATCACTATTTTAAAAAATGTGCTTGATATTTATTTAGCAGGTGCAACCAGCCCCTGCACATGTAATGATATCACGCTGGAATGGGGTATACCCAATGTAGTACCTGGCTTAACGTTAAAGTAAAGTTTAAGATAAGTATCCATTATTGCCGTCGACAGGCGCAGGTAGCTTTTTTTGAATTCTTCATCATCAAAAGCTATCAAGGGTTTCAGGTAATGCATTTGTCCTTTGTCATCAACCGTTACTGCAAATGAATAATAAAAATCCTTGTAAGATTTATTGATGGTAATGCTATATGTAGGGTCGAGATAATCGTCGGATGCATCAAAATTGTTCAGCATATCGGGCGGGGTTATGTCCTGCACAGCCTTCACCTGGTTACTTTTAGCTATCAGCTTAACCGGCTGCCTTGCAGAGAAAGCCTTGGTAATATCGGCATTGGCTTTTACCGATAGCGACCGTACATAAGCCGTATCTGCCTTGCTTGGGCGCCTTAATATGGAAGTATCGGTATGTAAAACATTTTTGATATAGCTATTGGCATAAAAAAGCATATAAACCTTTGAGCCTTTTATATCGATGGAATCGCCCTCGGCCTTTAAAATCTCAAGGATGATACTATCCTTGGTAATTTGCTTCACCTTAAACCATGAACGTGCCGCGTTAAAAACAGAATCGTAACCACGGGTGAGCGGAAAATTGATAAAAGTTTTTTTTGTAGGACTAAACACACTAACCGAATCATCTGTCACAAACTTCATTTTCCATTGGGGTTCCAACTGGTAGCCATAGTCATTAAAAGATAGTCCGTTCTTTTGGCGGCGGGATACCTCGCTGTAGTCGATACCGTTATAGTCCTTAAAGGAAATCAGCTTCTTCTCCCCTTTTTTACCGCCCTGGTTACAAGCGGTATTTATAAGGGCAATTGCCGAAAGGATTAATAATGTTAAGGTATTTATAGTTTTTGTGTTCATAGTAAGCATGCGGCCCTAAATATAATAATTCATGAACACGGTAGGTATAAATATGTTCATTTATCAATTTCTACTAATCGGCTACCCATTTACATTATCCACCTGAAAATTACAGTGTTGATATTTTTATGGCTGTATGCCGCTATTCTTACTTTCCCCTTTCAACCCAAAACCTTAATTTCGCTGTTTCAAGAAAAGAGGAAAAGATTTTGGATTATTTACAGGGTTTAAACCCCGAACAAAGGGCAGCAGTTGAACAAACTGAAGGTCCGGTGATGATAATTGCCGGTGCAGGTTCGGGCAAAACAAGGGTTATTACTTACAGGGTAGCACATTTGGTACGTAAGGGTGTAGATTCTTTCAACATACTGGTGCTAACCTTTACCAATAAAGCCGCCCGCGAAATGCGCGAGCGTATTACCAGCGTTGTGGGGCCCGAAGCCAAAAACATTTGGATGGGTACCTTCCACTCGGTTTTTGCTAAAATCTTGCGGGTTGAAGCTACCAAAATTGGCTACCCAAGCAACTTTACAATTTACGATACAGACGATAGCAAGAGCGTATTGCGCGCCATTATAAAAGAACTGAACCTTGATGATAAGCTGTACAATGTAAACTTTGTGCTTAACCGCATCTCGGCTTCAAAAAACAACCTTATTTCTTTTCAGGAATATAACAAGAACGAACAGATCCAGGCCGATGATATGTCGAGCGGTCGCGGGCAGTTGGGCAAGATCTATGAATCGTATGCTACCCGTTGCTACCGGGCCGGTGCCATGGATTTTGACGATTTACTGTACAAAACAAACGAACTGCTTAAACTTCACCCCGATGTGCTGAACAAATACCAGCACAAATTCAGGTACCTGATGGTGGATGAGTACCAGGATACCAACTTTTCGCAATACCTTATTGTGAAAAAACTGGCCGCCGTTAATGAAAACCTATGTGTAGTGGGCGACGATGCGCAAAGTATCTACGCTTTCCGTGGTGCCAACATCCAAAACATCCTGAATTTTGAAAAAGATTACCCGGATTTGAAGGTGTTTAAACTGGAACAAAATTACCGGTCGACCCAAAATATTGTGAATGTGGCCAACAGCATCATCAGCAATAATAAGGAACAGCTTAAAAAGAATGTTTTCAGCGAAAAAGAAGCCGGTGATAAAATAAAAATAATGCGTGCCTTCAGCGATAACGAAGAAGGCAAAATGGTAGCCGAGGCCATCATGCAGGACAGGAGCAATAAAGGCAACAAATGGCATGATTTTGCCATCCTGTACCGTACCAACGCGCAATCCCGTTCAATGGAGGAGGCCTTGCGTAAACTGGGCATCCCTTATAAAATATACGGCGGTTTGTCGTTTTATCAGCGTAAAGAAATTAAGGACCTGATAGCTTACTTCCGCCTTACGTTTAACCCTAATGATGAAGAAGCACTTAAGCGCATTATCAACTACCCCAAAAGAGGTATTGGCGATACCAGTGTTGATAAGATAATTGTAAGCGCCGATCAGCACAAAGTAACGCCCTGGGAGGTAATTGTTGACCCGGTTGCATATTTTGATGGTAAAGCCCCCTCAACCCTGAATGCTTTTGCCACCATGATACAGAGTTTTCAAGTGTTATCAAAAACCAAATCGGCATACGAATCGGCCTTGTACATTGCCCAGCATTCGGGCCTTTTGAAAGACCTTTACGAAGACAAATCTGTTGAAGGCCTTAACCGTTACGAGAATATACAGGAGCTGTTAAACGGTATAAAAGAATTTAGCGAGCGTGAGGATATTGAAGAAAAAGGTCTGGATATTTTTATGCAGGATATTGCCCTGCTCACTAACGACGACAAGGATAAAGACCCCAATGCCGATACCGTATCATTAATGACCATCCACAGCAGTAAGGGTTTGGAGTTTGGCCAGGTGCACGTAGTAGGGCTTGAAGAAAACCTTTTCCCTTCGCAAATGTCCCTTAATTCGCGCAGCGATCTGGAGGAAGAACGCCGCCTGTTTTATGTAGCTGTAACCCGAGCCGAAACTAAACTGGTGATAAGCTATGCTACATCACGGTTTAAGTTTGGTACACTCATTAGCTGCGAGCCAAGTCGCTTTTTGGATGAGATTGATGCCAAGTTCCTGGAGCTTGATTACAGCGCCAAACCGGCTACTGGCAGCAATAACCCTTTCTTTGACGATGACCGCAAGGCCTGGAGCAGCGGCAAACAAGCCGATGCTTTTTCTAAACCCAAACCGGCTACATCGGCACCGGTTAAAACAACATCCATATTAGCAAAGGCGCATGTGCCATCTGCCGGTTTTAAACCATCTGATACATCAAATTTACAGGTAGGTATGGAAGTAGAGCATGAGCGTTTTGGCTTTGGTAAGGTATTGAGTTTAGAAGGTAATAAGCCGGATATTAAAGCCACCATATTTTTTAAAGAGATAGGCCAAAAACAGCTTTTACTGAAGTTTGCAAAATTGAGTATAATCAACAATATGAACTAATGGTTAATTCCCTGTTTTGTAGAAACTATTCCCCAACTGTAATAGGAATGTTACAAAATATTATTACCTTTAAGCTAAATTAACGATGGCATAACGTTTGGATACGCTACCATAATTAATTATAGCGTAACCGAAATGAGCGAGAACACCAAAAAGAAAACAAACAAATTTGTAGGTAAAAACATCCGTACATTACGTCATCAGCACGGTTGGAGTCAGGAAGATGTTGCCAATCGTTTGGGTATCTCTATACCGGCATTTTCAAAAATAGAAACCGGCGTTACCGACATCAATCTATCAAGATTGGAACAGATTGCTAATATTTTTGAACTTAACGTGGTAAACTTACTTGCCCTTGATGCCGAAGAAATTGACATGACACCCTCAACCCTTAGCGTTGCTCAAAAGAAACTGATAGATCGTGAAACAGAAATAGCAAACTTACAACGTAAAGTCATCTTGCTTTATGAGGAATTGCGTAACAAAGCCAGCATTGCCATTTAATAAGTGTTCTGTAAACCTTACAGTTAACGGCTTACCATACATTTATTGCTACACTTTGTCTTATGCTTTATTTAGACAAATTAAACACTGGTTAATAATTTTTAATTAAGGGAAATTATTTGACCCTCATTTTAATATTTACATTATTAAATTTTATAATGTCCATAATTTAATGTTTGGAGTAAAAATTGTGGAATTACATATATAACAAAAAATGTATATGTCAAATTATCTTATATCCATTTCACAAAACCAGGCTTTGAAGGACGGTACCATTCATGACCCAAACAGCAAGCTAAAGGTTAAGGCATTTGATCTGCTAAAATCGAGGTTTAAACCCCGCAAGGGCGAAGTGAGGTTTTTTGTTACCGCCGGCACCGAAACAATGGCGTTTGAAACGCTGGGCTATAATAAACACCGGCAGCTGCTTATTTTGCAAATGATATCATCGTATTGCATATACCTGGGTCTTATTGAGGCCCAAATCCACTCAACATTACCATTAGCTTTTAATTAGTATTTCTGAGGACTGAGGACTGAGGACTGAGGACTGAGGACTGAGGACTGAGGACTGAGGACTGAGGACTGAGGACTGAGGAGGAATACTCCTTTGCACGGATTGTTTTAATTATTTAAAGGCTTTTCATTAAAACTACACTTTTACTTTTCAACGCGCTTTTTTAGAATTTAGAGCTTAGGATTTAGAGTTTTATTAATTTGTAGTCCTCGTTGGATTATGCAGCATATCGCTCATTTCAATAATCTTCTCATCTATTTCCGATACGCACTTATCCATCATTTCAATACATTCCTGCTGATCTACCAAACCTTCTTTTTCGAGGTTTATGAGTCCCCTGAGTGTGGCTATCGGCCCCCTGATCTGATGGGAAAGATAGGACGAGTGCTCCGAGAGTTTTTTATTTTTTATCTGTAAATCTTTCGTTCGTTCATCGATGATCTCTTCAAGATGATGGTTTATACGGTCGAGGTTGTCTTTCTGTCGGGATACCTCGCCATTAAGCAACGTTAACTGCGAGTTGGTTTTTGCTTTGCGTTTCACATTACCCACCAACAAACCTATTACCACCAATAACAAACCTGCCACTATTGTTACCGCCCAAAATTTTGTACGTTCAAAAGCCTGCCTTTCGGCGTTGCGCTCGGTTATTTTATCCTGCTCATCCTGTTTACGCTTAGCTTCAATAAGCTTCATTTGTACCGATGTATTGGTTTTATAGGTTGTACTATCGTACTTGTAAATTTCCTTTAAATAAAACAATGCCCGCTCGTAATTATTGCGGTTGTATTCAAGTTCATACGAAGTGTGCTTGTAATCGTAATCAAGTTTTGGGTCTTCGCTCAGCTTGGTATAAGCAATACCCTCCTTAACTATTTTCTCGGCGTCGTCAAACCGTTTCTGGTTCATGTAAATCGAAGCCAACGTAAGATCGATACTTGCAATCGCTTCATTTAAATCCTGGTGCTTAGCTGCCACGTTGGCCTCCAGGAGCAAACTTAATGCCTGTTCGTTTTGGTTAAGCTTAAAATAAATTACCCCTCTGTTTTGCAAGCATTGCACAAGGTTTACCGAATCATTAAGCACCTTGAACAGTGCATGGCTTTGATCATAGTATTTAAGCGCGGTATGTAAACTGTTTTGCCGATTGTAAACGTTACCTAAGTTGAGGTATAACGATGCTAACAGCCCCTTATCATGAATTTTATTGGCAATTTCAAGCGATTGAAAAAAGTATTCTTGGGCCCTCACTACATCATGGTCCCTGAATAAGTTACCCATGTTATTGTAAACCTTTGCCTCGCCTGCCAGGTTTTTAGCCTCTTTAAACCACGAGTTGGCATTCAGGTAACTTTCAAAAGCTTTCTCAGGTTCGTCCAAATAAAACCTGGCTATACCTAAAATACGGTATGATTCGCCCATACCATTGAAGTAGTTTATTTTTTTTGCAATTGCTAAGGCCCTGTTTGCCTCAGCAGCCATTTGTCTAAAATCTGTTAAACGATAACTGAATGCCTGCTTATTAATAGCAATTACTTCGGTTGTATCGCCGCCTGTCATCATCCCCTTATCCGTTGCGTATAAAGCAAATGTTATCAAAAAGAATATTAAAAATGTACAGACTCTTTTCATTAAAACATTTTTACGTTCAATCCCTGCGGAAAGTTATAAATTATGACGAATATATCTAATAAGATCACGAAAAAGATTGTGGAAAATTATTTTATATTTTTTTCGTAAAAATTAAAAAACATATTTATATTTGCTTCGTTAAACAATTGATAACCAATTGTTTAATTGAATAGTATTTTACTTTAAATAATATTTTTAGGGCACAAAAAAGCTGTTTTTAAACTACAGTTTTGCAGTAAAAAAATACTTTAAGGCATTATATGGATACTAATACACTATCTGATGATTAAATAAAATTAAATAAGTAAAACAATGGCTTATAAAAAATTGGGCTATTGTGTTTAAAATTAACAATTTATTTCATAAAAACATAAAAAAAATGATGATCTCTGCTTTAAAATATTTCGCCGTATTACCGCTGATTATCATACAATTTAAAGAGTAATTTAAAAAGAACACAACTTGTACAGACCGACAAATCGATCGTAACGTATTTTCAGGTCCATACTATTAAATATTAGTTAATAAAGTAAAATAATAAATATTAATTTTTACAATTATGAAAAAGATCATTTTTTTAATATCGCTTATAACCAGCACAGGGATCTTGTCATCACCGGTATTATCGCCATCGGCAAAAAAAGCAGATGCGCAGTTGCAGCCCGGCTTTATTAAAGTTGCAACGCTTAAAAGAGATCTGGCCAACGCCGATTGACAATACAGGAATACCAAAAACAACAAATAAGAATTATACAATAAACAGATATATACACGGATCATGAAAAAATTAATCACCATCACGTTAGCAGTTATTTTCACAGGAGCCATTTCATCATGCAAAAGAGAAATATCAAAAACTCAAAATGCCGGTATCCACTCTTTCGCCAACTGCGCTAAAAGAGACCTTGGTTGCGCCGATTAATCCTGATCCAATTTTTATAAACAACAAAAAGCTCAAACAGACATGAAAAAAATTATCATCATATCATTAGTAAGCCTAAGCACAGGCATATTATCAACCCAGGTAGCTACAACAGCAAAAGCTAAACCACAGGCATCAGTTACAATCAATTCAGCAACTCCGTTCAGAAAAGATTTAGGCACTGCCGATTAATTAGCCAACAACACACAAAGAATTATAAATAACATAAATAAAGACATCCCCCATACAAAATACAATCATGAAAAAATTATCAATAGTAGCAGCATTAGCTTTAAGCACATTCCTAACTTCATTCACAAACAATGCAAACGCGGTAACTGCCGATCCAAAAACAGAAGCAGTAAGTGCTAAAGGCGGTCCAAAAAGAGATTTAGGTAATGCTGACTTCGCTAAAGGTGGTCCGAAAAGAGATTTAGGTAATGCTGACTTCGCTAAAGGTGGTCCGAAAAGAGATTTAGGTAATGCTGACTTCGCTAAAGGCGGTCCGAAAAGAGATCTTGGTAATGCTGACTTCGCTAAAGGTGGTCCAAAAAGAGATCTTGGTAATGCTGACTTTGCTAAAGGTGGTCCAAAAAGAGATTTAGGTAATGCTGACTTCGCTAAAGGCGGTCCGAAAAGAGATTTAGGTAATGCTGACTTCGCTAAAGGTGGTCCAAAAAGAGATCTTGGTAATGCTGACTTCGCTAAAGGTGGTCCAAAAAGAGATCTTGGTAATGCTGATTTCGCTAAAGGTGGCCCAAAAAGAGATTTAGGTAATGCTGATTTTGCTAAAGGTGGTCCAAAAAGAGATCTTGGTAATGCTGACTTTGCTAAAGGTGGTCCGAAAAGAGATTTAGGTAATGCTGATTTTGCTAAAGGTGGTCCAAAAAGAGATTTAGGTAATGCTGACTTCGCTAAAGGTGGTCCGAAAAGAGATTTAGGTAATGCTGATTTTGCTAAAGGTGGTCCGAAAAGAGATTTAGGTAATGCTGACTTCGCTAAAGGTGGTCCAAAAAGAGATCTTGGTAATGCTGACTTTGCTAAAGGTGGTCCAAAAAGAGATCTTGGTAACGCTGATTTCGCTAAAGGTGGTCCCAAAAGAGATTTAGGTAATGCTGATTTCGCTAAAGGCGGTCCCAAAAGAGATTTAGGTAATGCTGATTTCGCTAAAGGCGGTCCGAAAAGAGACTTAGGTAATGCTGACTTCGCTAAAGGTGGTCCAAAAAGAGATTTAGGTAATGCTGATTTTACTGCATAATTATCATTAACGGCACAACTTCACAAACCCCAATCAAAGCATTAAAATCATGAAAAAAGTAATCATAGCAGCAGCCATTATACTAACAACTGGTATTACTGCATACTCATTAAACAAAAAAGCCGATAAGAGCACCGAAACAAAATTCCGCACTGAAAGCGCGCAATTTTCAAGTAAAAGCACAACAAGCCATAAATCAGATCTTGGTTCTGCCGATTAATTAAGCTGAATTTGTGCTGGACGCTCCTGATGGAGCGCTTCACAAACTGGGTCATGAATTAACATGAATTAATTGACACTCCCGGTTAAGTGGAGATTTTGGAAACCGGCAGCCGAATTTAGCACAAATGTTCAATTAACTCCGTCGGCCGCCATTGCGGCAAGACAATACCTTATCAGCGGCTTTGTTCTTATTTTTTCGTCAATGTGTATCTCAAGTGGGTTGTTAAGTCTGATGGTACTACTTCAACAATCTGAAGATCATATTTGTCTTTGTCAATGCCGTCAAACAGTCGGATGCCACTTCCCAAAAAAACTGGGGCAACATGAATGAAAAACTCGTCCACAAGCCCTGCATTGAGAAATTGTTGAATAGTATCCGCACCACCTTGTATCCTAATATCCTTTCCTTTGGCTGATTGCGTTGCTTTTTCTAATGCGCTTTGTATTCCGTCATTAATGAAATAAAAAGTTGTTGTCCCTTTTTGAACCCAAGGCTCGCGTTTTTCGTGTGTCAGCACATAAACATCTGCTTTGTATAGATCTTCTTTCCAATGAACTTCGCCTTCTTCAAACATTCGCTTTCCCATAATGTAAGAACCTGTTCTTGCAAACACATCATCAATTAATTCACTGTCTGCACCGTATTCTTCACCGCCTTCCATATTGATGTGTTTCCAAAATGCTTTTTGTTTAAACATCCATTGGTGAATTTTTGGCGAAACGCCTCCCATTGGATTGCCTGGACTCCTGTTATCGCCTGCGAAAAAGCCATCAAGTGATATCCCGCTGTCAAAGATAATTTTGCTCATAATTTTTATTTATTGTTTGTCAATATTAATTTTTGTTTGTTGATTTGATTGTTAGCACTGTCGCCCGCTACTGTTTTAAGTAACGGAGCGCAACAGCCCCCGACTTAAAACTGGTCGAGTCTACCAATTTTAAGTTTAATTTCTCTTCCAGGTTGATACCATCAAACAACTGCCTTCCTTCTCCCGTAACTATCGGGTAAACCACAAAATGATATTCATCAATCAGTCCAAGCGCTGCAAGTTGCGAAGGAATGGCTACACCACCAGTTAAAATATTTTTACCTTCTTCTTGTTTCAGCTTAATTACCTCGTCATGAAGCCCAGTATGAACTATTCTCGTTTTGTTTCCTTCTGGGCTATCTAATGACTGTGAGAAAACAATAATTTTGTCAACGGCTTCAAATGCCTGGGCAAAGTCGATATCTGCTTTTCTATCTCCGGAAGGATTTTTCGCCACATCGGGCCAATAAGGAACCATCAATTGATACGTTTTACGCCCGTAGAGGAATGTGTCAGCATCCCGGGTGAGCTGGGTAAAATACGCTATCATTTCTTCATCGGGATAAAATTTGGTATGGTCGCAGCAACCGTCTAAGGTTGTGTTGATTGCGTAAATTACATTTCGCATTTAATTGATTTTAGTTTTCCCGATCAGGTTTACATAAAGGTCAAAAATAAAAGACTGCGGCCATCACGGCAAGGGCGATTCGCGACAAAAAAGGGGCATTTAAGCCAAAAGCGCTATCGTCCCATCTAAAGCGATAAAACCAATCTCATCAAAAGAGAATGATTACAATACGGTCACCAAATTTAATATATAGTTGAGAAAAAAACATACCCCAATTATGAATAGGCATTCTGCATTTTCGGCTTATGTCTTTTACAAGTTCATTGTGTGATTATATTTCAACTTTTATACCTTATATATATACAACATTTTTCAGTGGCATTTTACCTTAAGTAATTTGTTTCTGCAATAACTTACCTCCCTACTTACTCGCATTGTTAACGGTCAATAACTACTGCTGTCAAAACCAATAAACATCAATATATTTGCTGCAAATAACATTGTATGCAGCACATAAAGCAATATGTAGATCAGAACAGGCAACGTTTACTCGACGAATTATTTGCCCTGTTGCGTTTCCCATCGGTTAGCGCCGATCCTAAATACAAACCCGAAGTTTTAAAGACTGCCGACTACGTTGCCCAAAAGCTGCGTGATGCCGGTGCCGACAATGTAGAGATTTGCCAAACCGCAGGCTATCCTATTGTTTATGGCGAAAAAATAATTGATGCCAGCAAACCAACCGTGTTGGTTTATGGCCACTATGATGTGCAGCCGGCAGATCCGCTGGAGTTGTGGAAAACCCCACCGTTTGAGCCTACCATACGCGATGGCAAAATATACGCCCGTGGCGCCTGCGACGATAAGGGCCAGTTTTATATGCATGTAAAGGCATTTGAACTGATGATGCAAACCAATACCCTGCCCTGCAATATTAAATTCATGATTGAGGGTGAGGAAGAAGTAGGCTCATCAAACCTGGGAATCTTTGTTAAAGCCAATAAAGAAAAATTAAAAGCCGACGTAGTATTGATCTCCGATACCTCGATGATCAGCATGGAGCATCCCTCATTGGAAACCGGCTTGCGCGGCCTTTCATACCTTGAAGTTGAAGTAACCGGCCCTAACCGCGATCTGCACTCTGGCGTTTACGGTGGTGCTGTGGCTAACCCTATTACTATCCTTACTAAAATGATAGCGTCATTACATGACGAGAATAACCATATCACCATTCCGGGCTTTTATGATAAAGTAATACCGCTTACTGCCGAAGAACGTACTGCACTTAACAACGCACCGTATGATGAGGAAGAATACAAGAAAGACCTTGATATTGCCGAAGTATGGGGCGAAAAAGGCTATACCACTTTTGAACGTACAGGCACCCGCCCCACCCTTGAGGTAAACGGCATTTGGGGCGGCTACATTGGCGAAGGTGCCAAAACCGTATTGCCATCAAAAGCACATGCCAAAATCTCTATGCGTTTGGTGCCAAATCAAACATCAGATGCTATTACTGAGCTGTTCACCAAACATTTCCTGAGCATAGCGCCAGCCAATGTAAAAGTAAAAGTTACCCCTCATCATGGCGGCGAACCTGCGGTAACACCAACGGACAGCATTGCCTACCGTGCGGCGCAGAAAGCTATTGCCGAATCTTTCGGTAAAGATCCTATCCCAACGCGCGGTGGGGGCAGCATCCCAATTGTTGCACTATTCGAGGCCGAGCTTGGTTTAAAAACCGTATTGATGGGCTTTGGTCTTGACAGCGATGCATTGCACTCGCCGAACGAGAAGTATGATATTTTTAATTACTATAAAGGAATTGAAACCATACCCTTATTTCATAAGTATTTTGCAGAACTAAGTTCAGCAGTATAGTTATCATTACAAGTTGATAAGTAATGGCTTATGTAGTTTAAAACGGCATAAGCCATTTTTTATTTAGCTATAATTCATGTGTATTCCAGGAAAGCTGCTTTCTGATATTTAAATGACACTTATTTATCATTTCACCTAAAACATTTCAACCATAAATTAAGTATAATAATATATAATACAACATTTATGGAAACCAAGGAAAAAGTGAAAGGTGAAGCAGCAAAAGAATCGCATGACCCCAAAGCCCTAAAGCAGGAAAAACAACCTGTTTCAAAGGCCGCTGTCAGGCCTAAAAGGAAACCACTTTTATAATATTTTGCCGCCCCGAAAATGCCGCCCCGACAGCTCTGGACGGCATTTTTGTTTTATCGCGTTTCGGGTAATATTAGTCAATATCAACCCGCATTTCCACCATGTGTTTTACAAAACCAGCTTTTTCGTAAGCTTTTATAGCAGGTTCGTTATCATTATAAACCTGCAGCCTTATTTCGGTTAAACCTTGCTTACGCGACCATTGTTTTAACGCTTCAACGATCAATTGATTAACGCCCCTGCCCCGGTATTGCGGCAGCACGTACATAAAGCCAAGGTACGCGTATGTGGCATATTTAAAATAAGGTTTGGGACTTTCCATAATGCGGGCATATCCGCAGCCGGCTAGTATATCATCAACTTCAGCCACCAAAAATTCAATATCCGGCGAGGTGATAAACTCTTCCAGATCATAATATTTTATGGCCGAATCAATAAGCGTGCTATCAAATGGCCGTTCGGCGCTTATTACACCTTGTTCAAATTGCAGCAGCGTGGGGATATCGTTTAAAGTGGCTTGTCTTATCAGCATAATTGAATTATTATTAAATGGTAAAATGCTCGCAGTGTTGCAGAAAATCGTCATTGGCATCGGCGCCAATTCCCGGGTTATCGTTTATATTTAACTTGTAACCGTCATAAGTTACGCCGCCCACACATGGATCGGCCAGGTGACCCAGCATACAGGTATCCATATCGTAAAAATGAATATTTGGACTGGCGTACACAAAGTGCAGTTTAGCACTAAGCGCTATCCGGCTTTCCAGCATCCCCCCCATCATACAGGCAATTCCCTTGGATGCAGCTACATCATGAATTTGCTTAGCCTCATATATCCCGCCCGATTTAGACATTTTTATGTTGATATAATGGCACGAGCCACTATCAATCTGCCTGCGGGCATCATGGTGGTTATATACACTTTCATCGGCCATGATTTTTACCGGCGATAGCTGCATTAACTGCGGCAGCAGATCATCATACCAGGTGCGCATGGGTTGTTCACAAAATTCGATATGGTAGGGTGCCAGGCTTTGTAAGGCAAAAACTGCGTCATCAAAGCTCCAGCCCTGGTTGGCATCAACCCTTATCCTAATTCCGTCGCCAACTGCTTCGCGAATCTGCTTGATGCGTTCCACGTCGTCTATGGCATTTTTACCCAGCTTTACCTTAAGGATATTGGCACCCGAAGCCTTAAAATCCAGCGCCTTCAAAGCCATAGTTGCAGGTCCGGCTATCCCGATGGTAATATCAGATTCTACCGCACGCCTTTCACCGCCTAAAAATTGATATAGCGGCAAACCTGCATTTTTGGCGGCTATATCATAAAGTGCCATATCAAAAGCGCTTTTTATAGTGGTATTGCCCGCAGTAAAACTATGTAATTGCTGTAACCGTACCGCGATATCCAATGCATCCTGCCCTATCCAAAGCCTGGCAAATTCGCGGGCCATAACAAGGCAGGTATCCTGTGTTTCGCCCGTAATGACGGGGAAAGCCGAACATTCACCAACGCCATAAATCCCCCCATCGGTGTGCACCCTAATGAAAACGTTTTGCGCATGATCCATAGTCCCGGTTGCAATGGTAAAAGGTTCCATGGGTATGCTGAAGCGGTAAATATCGGTATGGGTAATAATCATGAGGTTGATACTATTTTACATTCTTTCCTAAAGTAACATTTTAAGCTAATTGTTTGCACATTAATACTATTACATTATATTTGCGTTACTACAATACAGTAACAATTCAATTTTAGCCTCATTAGCCCTCAATTACACAGGGAAATTTGCCTGGCTAACTTAAAACTTTCTTAACAACAACAATTACATGGCTCAAGAAAACACGCCTGCAAATTTTGATTATAATTCAACCAGGAATAAACTTATCCTGTCGGAATATGGCCGCAACGTACAAAATATGGTTAAATATATTGTAGCGTTGCCAACTAAAGAAGAACGTAACCGCTACGCACAAGTAGTGATTGATTTAATGGGATTTTTAAACCCGCACCTGCGCGATGTTGCCGATTTTAAGCACAAGCTTTGGGATCACCTGCATATTATATCTGACTACCAGATAGATGTAGATTCGCCATATCCAAAACCATCACCAGAACAGATCCATCTGAAACCTGCACCACTGAAATATCCGCATCAGCGTATAAAATACAAGCACTATGGTAAAACTATTGAACTGATGATTGAAAAGGCGAAAGCCATTGAAGATCCTGAGCGCAAACGCCACATGGTACAGTCTGTAGCCAATTTTATGAAAATGGCCTATGTACAATGGAATAAAGATTCTGTTACCGACGAAAGTATTCTTTCTGATCTGTACGCTTTATCTGGCGGCACCTTAAAATTAGAGGAAAACGTTAACCTTGCCCGTGTTGAATTCAGGCCGAATAACTATCCGGCACAAAACACTAACAACAACAACCGTGGCCGTACCAATAACAATCAAAACAATAACCGTGGCGGCGGAGGTGGCGGTAGTCGTACCCAAAACAATAATAACCCACGCAACAACAACAATCAAAACAACCGTAACCGCAACAATAATGGCGGTGCCAAAAAATATTAATATAACCTGTTAACAAGCAATTATAAAAACAAGAAAGGCCGATGCATATATGTATCGGCCTTTCTTGTTATATAGAATTTATTTCACCGTGATCTGGTTGCTGAACAGCGATATTTTATCCGCCCCCTGCGTGCCCCGCGAAGCTGTAATTTCAAGGGTGGTAGTGCCGCTTCCCTTTGCGGTAAACTTCCAGGTATCATTACCAGCATCGCCAACCGCGTTGGTGGTGCTATTTTGATGTGTATGGCTTACCAACGTTAATACCGATGTTTTATATAGAGGATCATTTACCTGGTATCCGCCATCGCCTGGGTTGCCTAATGTTAATGAAATAGTTTCGCCCATGCTAACAGATGCTGTACTTCCCGCATCAGCTATGGTCAGTTGTTTAACAACCTCTGTTTTTTTGTCTTTATGGCAAGCTGTTACTGCTAAACACGCAATAATGCATATACTATTGTACAATAACTTCATGATCAGTTTGGTTTAATTGGTTTATAAAAGTAAGCGCTATTTATTAAATAGCCACACATTGTGTAATGACGTTGCCTTGATGCGAAACGCTACAGTTGGTTTTAAGTTAATGATGAACCAACTACACACAGAACAATACTAATGAACCGCCTACCGATTAAACTAATGAGCCAATGAACCAACAAACAGTCAGGAAATTTTATAATCTTTGCTATGTACAATGAACAATGATCTATCAATTATAAACTCCTATGACTAACGCATTTGTGATAAACGGCGGGAAACCGCTAAAGGGCGAGATTACTCCGCAGGGAGCAAAAAACGAAGCTTTACAGGTGATCTCGGCAGTATTACTAACCGAGCAGAAGGTTACCATCAGCAATATACCGGATATAAAAGATGTAAATAAACTGATTGAGCTATTAGGCGATATGGGCGTAATAGTTGAAAAAACTGCCAGCGATACCTATACGTTTATAGCCAAAGATATCGATCAGGATTTTTTCCAGTCAGAATCGTTTAAAACAAAGGGCGGCGGTTTACGTGGCTCTATTATGATAGTTGGTCCGCTTTTGGCGCGTTTTGGCAAAGCATCTATTCCAAAGCCAGGTGGCGATAAAATTGGTCGCAGGCGTTTGGATACCCACTTTTTAGGTTTCGAGAAACTGGGTGCCCGCTTTGATTACAACCCCGAGGATGGCTTTTTTAACGTTGATGCATCAAACTTAAAAGGAACTTACATTCTGCTTGATGAAGCATCGGTTACAGGCACGGCCAATATTGTAATGGCAGCGGTACTGGCCAAAGGCACTACCACAATTTACAACGCAGCTTGCGAACCCTACTTACAACAGCTTTGTAAAATGCTTAACCGCATGGGCGCAAAGATCAGCGGCATAGGCTCAAACCTGTTGACCATTGAAGGCGTTACCGTACTTGGCGGCACCGACCACCGTTTACTGCCCGACATGATAGAAATTGGCTCGTTCATTGGCCTGGCAGCGATGACTGGTTCTGAGATTACTATTAAAGATGTAAAATATCCCGAGCTGGGAATGATACCAGATGTGTTTAAACGCCTGGGTATAAAACTGGAACTGCGTGGCGACGATATTTATATCCCGGCACAGGATCATTACGAAATAGAAACTTTCATCGATGGTTCCATCATGACCATTTCCGATGCGCCGTGGCCAGGCTTTACGCCCGACCTGCTGAGCATTGTATTGGTTGTTGCCATACAGGCCAAAGGAGCAGTGCTTATTCACCAAAAAATGTTCGAGAGCCGTTTATTCTTTGTAGATAAACTGTTGGATATGGGCGCACAGATCATCCTTTGCGATCCGCACCGTGCTACCGTTATTGGTTTAGACAAACAGGTACAACTTCGCGGAATTTCCATGACTTCGCCGGATATCCGCGCCGGGGTTTCATTACTGATAGCGGCACTATCTGCACAAGGAAAATCTACCATCTATAACATTGAGCAAATTGAACGCGGCTATCAAAACATCGACACCCGCCTGAAAGCATTGGGTGCCGATATTACGAGGATATAAACTTTTTGCCGAAAGCTTAAAGCAAAAAGCCGAAGACTCGTTACGTTGAGATATGTAATGACTTTTAGCTTTTTGCCTAAAGCTTTCGGCTTTTTAATATATTTTTTTAGCTTTAAGCCCTAAGTATTTGGCTTTCTGCTCAATCAAACAGCTTTAAGTTTTCTGCTTTAAGCCTTTAGCTCCAATAAAACCAATGCCATACAAAAACCGAAAGTCAACTTATGTTTATTTCATACTGATTTTTGTATTCGTAAAGGTTATATTAAACTTATTTGCTATTGGCCATTTCGGTTTCCACCGCGATGAGTTTTTACATTTAATATTGGCCGATCACCTGGATTGGGGCTATAAAGAAGTACCACCCTTTATAGCTGTTGTGGCTAAGATCTCTGTCACCTTATTTGGGAACTCAGTTTTTGCAGCACGTATTTTCCCAACCATTTTCAGCGGATTGATCATCTGGTTCACGGGTTTAATCACCGTTGAATTTGGCGGTAAAAAATTTGCTATTACGCTGGCTTGCCTGGCTCTTATATTTTCACCTGCGTTTGCGGCAAGCGGTTATCTTTTTCAGCCCGTGGTATTTGATCAGTTTTGGTGGCTGATATCCGTTTGGCTGCTCATCAAATACCTTAATACCACCGATGTACGCTACCTTTACTGGCTTGGCGCCGCAGTTGGTTTTGGTATGCTTACCAAGTATACCATGCTGTTTTTTACAGTGGCGCTGCTTATAGGGATCCTTATAAGCAAACAACGCAAACTACTGTTTAGCTGGCACATACTTGGCGCGGCAGCAGTTACGCTGCTGATATGTATGCCTAATTTAATATGGCAAATTAACCATCATTTCCCGGTAGTTACGCATATGAAAACATTGCGTAAAGAACAGCTGGATTATATTACACCCGGTGAGTTTATAAAACAGCAACTTATGGTGCACGGCATCGCGTTGTTTGTATGGCTTAACGGGTTGGCTTTTCTTATTTTTTCTTTCAGACTGCGCAATTTTCAGTTTCTGGCAATTGCTTATGTGCTCATATTCCTATTTTTATTAGAGATGGACGGCAAAAATTACTACCTGTTTGGCGCCTACCCTATGCTGTTTGCAGCTGGTGGATTCGGTTTTGAGCGATTACTAAAAACAAGTGGTTATGCCTTGCGTACGGTGGCAATAGCGCTTTTTACCTTGCCAAACCTGGTTTTATTCCCCATGATATTGCCGGTGTTATCACTCAACCAAACACTTGGTTTCTTCCGCTTTGCCCACAAAAACATTTCTTTTTTTGATTTTGTGGTAACCTGGGAAGATCATAAAACACACCCCACCACCCAGGATTATGCCGATATGTTTGGCTGGGACGAAATGGCAAAAAAAGTGGGCGAAGCCTACCACAACCTCGCCCCCGACCAGCAAAAACAAACTATAATTTATGCCGATAACTACGGCGAAGCCGGGGCGCTGCACCACTATCGCAAACAGTTCAACTACCCCGATGTGATATCACTCAACAGCAGCTTTACACTATGGGCACCTGATAGCCTGAACTGTAAATACATGATCTATGTGGACGATAACGACGGCGAAAACATCCGCCAGTTTGTAGCCGGAAAAATGATAGGCTCATATCAAAAATTAGGCGAAGTACAACATTATCTCTCCCGAGAAAAAGGTACGGGAATTTATCTACTGATAGATATTAAGCAGCCGCTTAAAGAACGGTATAGCAAGGAGTTAGCGAAGAAACGGTTGGAGTAAAGTATTGTCAACATCTATTTAATCTCGCTTAACGAGTATTTCGTTTTAAAATTCGAGGTCATTATTCCCGATGAAACCATTGTTCCTAACCCTTCATAAGTTACCCACTTCCCCTTTTCAATCGAAAATACCGCTAAAGCCTGAAAAGTCATTCTCATGGTTGTTTTTATAGGGCCTTGGCTAACTGGTGAAATAAAATCACCATTTATATACTCGGCTATATCATATTTAAGCGTAACCAAATGCTCTCCTCCTTTATTCTCGATTTTTAATGCTGTAACCACATTCTTTTTCGATGAACTATCACATTTAAAATTTTGGTCGGCTGTTAATAAATTGACACTTAGCGACCAGGTATCGCCTTGCTTTATACTTCTGCCAGGCAATTCAAAGAACATAGCAAGGATATTTTTTTGATCTGCTTTTGTATAAAAACTTTCAATAGTACCATTTTCAGATATTTTACCGCGCAACATCACCCCACCATTCATTTTATTGAGTATTTGTAGCATTTCATTTGATTTGCTATTTGTGTCGCTTTTTGATTCATCAGCTTTAGCGGTCGTCGTAACATCAATTAAGCCTTTGCTCTTTTCGGATAGTTGAGTAATTAAATTAGACCGGTTTGTTATTGATTTTAGCTGGTCCAAAATTTTCTGAGCATCAGCCGCATTTATCGCAGAATCCATTCCTAAAGACTTCATAAAGCCAGTTATATTAAACCCGTTTTGATTTGCCGTATCAATTTGTTCCATTACAGTTTTATAGCTCAGAACTTCATTGGGCTTTAACTTCCACTTTAGGAGAACCGAATTGTTATTTTGAGGAAAAGCTGATTTGCAAATCGTTGCAAAAACACAAACAAGTATAATTTTAATACCGCGCATATAAGGTTAAGGACTTAATAGAATCAAAGCTAATAAAAAAGGTGTTACGCTCACAAGCATAACACCTTTTACTTTTAACCTTTATCCTTTCGCCTCTAAGCAGATATCGCGTTTATAATATCGTACTGGGTAATGATTTCAATCTTACCTTCATCCTCCACAAGTACCGCTATGTTGTCTTTATTTATCATGGCAGAGATCCTGTCGATAGAAGTATTCAGATCAACAAAGGGGAATGGTGCAGTGGTGATGTTTTTAATAGGCTGCGATTTGATAGATGGATTCTCGATCAGCGAATCAAGGATATCACTTTCTGTGATCTTACCTATCACCATACCTTTTTGCGTAACCGGAATCTGTGAGATATTGAGCGACTTTATGGTATTAATAGCCTCCAATACAGATTTTTCGCAATCTATGGTAATAATTTCCTGGTTCTCTTTTTTGCTGATGATGTCAGCGGCGGTAAGCTTGCCGTCTTTCAGGAAACCACGATCGCGCAGCCAGTCGTCGTTGTACATTTTGCCCAGGTAGCGCGTACCATGATCGGGGAAAATGATCACTACTACGTCGCCTTCTTTAAACCTATCCTTCATTTGCAAGGTACCTGCCACTGCCGATCCTGTTGAATTACCGGCGAAGATCCCTTCTTTCCGTGCTATCTCGCGGGTCATTAATGCCGCGTCTTTATCTGTTACCTTCTCAAAATGGTCTATCAGACTAAAATCAACGTTTTTCGGCAGGAAATCTTCGCCAATACCTTCAGTAATGTACGGGTAGATCTCGTTTTTGTCCATGATACCCGTTTCCTTATATTTCTTAAACACCGAGCCATAAGTATCAATGCCCAGCACCTGTATGTTTGGATTTTGTTCTTTAAGGTAACGCGCAGTGCCAGATATAGTACCGCCGGTGCCCACCCCTACTACCAGGTGTGTGATCTTACCTTCGGTTTGCTCCCAAATTTCGGGCCCGGTTTGCTCATAATGCGCCTGCGAGTTACTCAGGTTATCGTACTGGTTTGGCTTCCATGAGTTAGGTACCTCGCGCTCCAAACGCGATGATACTGAATAATACGACCGTGGGTCTTCCGGCTCTACATTGGTTGGGCAAACAATTACCTCGGCGCCAAAGGCACGCAGGGCATCAAATTTTTCTTTTGATTGTTTGTCGGTACTCGTAAAAATACATTTGTAACCTTTTATAACCGCCGCTATGGCAAGCCCCATCCCGGTATTGCCAGATGTACCCTCAATGATAGTACCGCCTGGTTTAAGCTTGCCGCTTTTTTCGGCATCCTCAATCATTTTAAGAGCCATACGATCCTTTATAGAATTGCCGGGATTAGTGGTTTCTATTTTGGCTAAAACCGTTGCAGGAATATCCTTGGTTACTTTATTTAACTTAACCAGCGGCGTGTGCCCAATGGTTTCTAATATATTATTGTACCACATATTTTAAATATCTACCAATCCGGTATACTTAGCCGGATTTATTTTCAAAAATAGGTTTATAAAGTGAAAATCCCTTTATGGAATTTTAAATAGATGTGCATCTTATATAAAAGTACAGCACAAACATTTATATTTAACCAAAGGCATATCAACCAAATCTACACCTTACTATGCAATCTACCTTAAAAAAAGCCTTATTAACTTGCCTGCTTTTATGGGCCGCCAATTACACCTTTGCCCAAAAAGCGTTAACCAATAGCCGCTACCAAAGTTATTATACCTACATCTACAAGATCACTACCGAAGATGTAGCCCGGCTTTACAAATTCCCCAATAAACCGCTCGATGAAAAAACCCTCCACAACCCGGTTGATTCGTTTAAAACCGATAAATATTGGGAAAACACTTTGCCCGCAGGCAATTATTTAAAAGTATTTGCTAACAAAAACCAACTCAGCTATTCGCTTATAGAAAACCACACGGCATTTATAAAACTGCTGCATAATGATTACGACCAGCGTTTTATTTTTTTAGATAAGCAGGGCAATACCATTAACAACGGCAAGGTGTATTTTAACGGTAAGCCTGTTTTATACGATGAAAAAAGCGCCACCTACCATGTTAAAAGCACAAAAAAAATAAACGTAGTGCAAATTGAGTATGCCGGTATCAGCAATTTTTTTAACGTTAAGCAAAATGAAAACTATGGCCTCTATAACAATAATAACAACCGCAGCTGGTTGCAATCAGTATGGGCATCAATAAAAGGGATCTTTAAAGAGGACAAACAGCACCGTCGTTACAAATACAAGCCAGGTCCTTACACCGGCTTTATGGTTTTTAATAAGCCTAAGTACAAGCCCAATGATACCGTAAAGTTTAAGGCTTATATATTAAACCAGCAATCTAAAAAGCCAATAGCTCAAAAAAGTCTGTTAGTAAAACTAAGGGAGGGCTATGGCAAAGATCTTAAGCTTATTGGTACGGTAAATAGCTACCGCGACGGAGGTTTTGAATACAGCTTTGTATTACGCGACAGTCTTGATCTTTCGCTTGATGAGGGGTATACCATTCTGTTGGTTGATCCCAATGCTAAAAAAACAGCCAAAGCAGATAATGAAAATGACAGCCAACCCTCGTTAATGAGCGGCGTGTTCAGGTATGAGGAATATGAATTAAAATCGACCAGTTTTAATATGCGGCTGGATAAAAAAGAACACTGGCGCGGCAATCCGCTGGCTGCCTATTTTAAAGCGACGGATGAAAACGACCTGCCCTCGCCCGATGGCCGTGTTACCTTAACATTAACCAAAAGTGGATCCAACCGTTATGCTAACAACTACACCTTTGTGCCTGATACGTTATGGGTGCATAAGTTTGCCCTTGAGCCGGTTGGCGAAACCAAAGTGATCATCCCCGATTCCATTTTCCCGGCAGCCAACGTAGATTATAATATTAATGCGGAATTTTTAAATTCAGAAAATGAATCGCGCAGCAAGGGCGAATATGTAAATTTCAGTAACAAAAAGTTCAATGTAACCACACAGTTAATTGGTGATACCTTAAAGGCAAGTTACCAGGAGTTAGGAAAAGATACCAAAGCCACAGCCTTTATAAGTGCTTTAAGCGCCGATAACGACACCATATCAAAGGTAAAGGTCACCCTGCCATCAAAAACCATCATTAACCCGGCTGCTGCTTCATACAATATTAAAACCGACAACACCGATACCGACATTGAACTTAAAGATTTCCAGGGTGATGTTTCCATTGCGGGTGGGCGCAATGGCGATTCGATATCTGTAAAGGTTAACAATCCTCGTAACCTGCATTTGTGGTATTCGGTTTTTGTAGGGGATAAATTAATTGATGAGGGTGAGGGCAGCGATATAGCCTACAAAAAAACTTATACCGGGACCAAAGTGGTAAGCTTTTGGGTAAACTACATCTGGTCCGGTGAAAGCAAAACCGAACACACTAATATAGTTGAACGCAAGGATATGCTTACCATTAACGTGAAGCAGCCGCTTTCTGTTTATCCCGGTCAGCAGGTAAAAACGGATATTGTTGTTACGGATGTTGCAGGCAAACCTGTTGCTAATGCCGATTTAACCGCCTGGGCAATCACACGTAAATTTGATTATTATCAAGCGCCACCTCCGCCCTACCTGGGGCGTAATTACATATTTCGTAAATCAAAAACTCCTTACGAAAGCGACAAAGTAAATGCTGATGGGAATTTAAAGCTCAAGTGGAACCGCTGGAGCAGGGATATGGGGCTGGATAGTATAAAATATTACCAGTTTACCCATCCAAAAACGATGTACAGCATTGAGGAACCGGGCATTGATACTGTTACACAAATTGCCCCATTTATAGTAAAGGACGGCGATATTGTGCCGGTGCATATCCTGTATATTGATGAAAAGCCGGTATATTTTAGTCAGGCCCAGCAATTGCAGCGGTATAGCTTTAAGGTATCGCCGGGTAAGCATATGCTCAGGTTCAGGACAAGCCACCTGAACATTAAGCTGGATAGCGTTATTGTTAAACCATCAAAAAAACTGATCATTAGTTTGAATGCCGATGCCTTTGCAGCCACCAAACAATCAGATACGCTTGACACTTATGAGGCCGACCTGATCAACAATTACATGATAACGGTGATTGATAACTTCGATCAAAAAATGGCAATGGTAAGGCAGGATGACCGCTTGTTTTTCCTTAATCCCTCGCCAATGGACAACTACAACTATCGTCGACAGATACTTACAGGCCCAATATCCGACAGAAACACTTACTTAGAGGTGCAGAACGAAGTACCAAGACAATTTGTGGCCGATGCCGGTTACAGTTTTCTTTTTGAGCCTGGCCTGCTAAAACAAAAAAGCATAGCCACAAAATATCCTTTTAATACCAGGTTATCTACCGCGCCGGGAGCAACTGATTATACCCAATATTTTTTAACCCAACATGATGCCGATAATGTGTGGGAGCATAACATGGAAAACCGCAGCCATAATATGCCGCTTTTCATCAACGACCCAATTACCGAAAAAGAAACCGGCCAGCTGAATATAGAAAGGGAGATCCATAAAACAGAGGACAATGAGCTTATAAAAAACGTTATCATTTACAGCGATAACAATCCCGATTTTATAAGGATATACTCCGGCAATACAACCGATTTTGGACAGCTGGCAACAGGTAAATACCGCCTTTTCTTTTTGTTGCATAATGATGCTTATTACATTGCCGAAAACATTGTTATAAAACCCAATGGGGTTAACAATTATAAACTGAACATTTTGCCTGTACATGCCAAAGATTCTGTAAGCATCAAAATCAGCAATGTGATCAACAACCGCACCGGCATCCGGAAATACAGTGACCGTGATATTGAAAATGATGCCCTGAAATTAAAAGAGGCATTTAATGAGCGTTACCTGAATACGGACAGCTATAAAACATTAATAACGGGTCAGGTAGTTGAAAAAAGTAGTAAACTGGCTTTGGCTGGCGTATCCGTAAAAATAAAAGGCACAACACAGGGTACACAAACCAACGCACAGGGAAATTTTTCTATTAATGTGCCTGCAAATGGCAAATTAATATTCTCCTTTATTGGCTATCAGAGTCAGGAGATAGCGATTAAGTCGGGCGACAAAGTTTATATAGTGCTCGAAGAAAGCCAAAAATCCTTGAATGAAGTGGCAGTTATTGGATATGGCTCGGTAAGAAAAAGAGAGATGACCGGCTCCGTATCTGTTATTACCGATGCGCCTGTAGCTAATATTGAACAGTTGCTGCAGGGTAAGGTTTCCGGGTTAATTGCCGGAGCACCGGGCTTCAGGGGCACTGTACAGATCAGGGGAATATCTTCAATCTCGGGATTGGAATCAAAAGTCCTTTACATAATTGACGGAAATATAGCGGCAGGTATGGATACCATTAATCCTGCTGACATTTTAAGTATAAATGTCCTTAAAGATGCTGCTGCGGTTGCCTTATATGGGGTACAGGCAAAAAATGGCGCTATAATTATAACCACCAAAAAAGGCAACAATGTACCTCAGGATGCAGCCACACAACAATCCAATGGCGAACCCACTTTACGCAAAAACTTTTCTGATTACGCCTACTGGCAACCAAAACTACTTACCGATGCACAGGGACATGCCAGCTTTACCGCAACCTACCCAGATGATATTACTAACTGGCGAACCTTTGTGACCGGTATTACTGATCATCAGCAAACAGGTTTTATTGAGAACCAGGTAAAATCGTACAAACCCATAAGCGCCAACTTTATAGCCCCGCAATTTGCCGTTGCGGGCGATGAGCTTAATTTAATAGGCAAAGTACTTAACTACAACGCGCAGCCGGTAAACGTTAACAGAACTTTTACTTATAACGGTAAACTGCTTAAACAAGGCGCCCTTGATGTAAAAAACTCCCTTATTGATACCTTAAATATTACTGCCGATGCTACCGACAGCCTTACCTTTGAATACAGCATAAAGGGCGATAAAGGCTACAGCGATGGTGAACGCCGAAAGATCCCGGTGATGGAGCAGGGTGTAAAGGAAACCAAAGGGATATTTGAAGCCCTGAACAATGATACCACTGTTTCCCTGAAGTTTGACCCCGCGTTAGGTCCGGTTACTTTTAGGGCCGAGGCTTCGGTATTGCCTGCCCTTGCAGAGGAAGCCCGCAAACTTAGAGAATACAAATACCTATGTAACGAGCAGTTGGCATCAAAGCTGATAGGATTGCTCAACGAACGGCGGATCAAAAAATTCCTGGGCGAGCCATTTAAGTACGGCAAAAACATTACCGAGGTTATTAAAAAACTACAGGACAACCGCAAAAGCACCGGCACCTGGGGCTGGTGGAAAGATACCGAAGAAGAACTATGGATAAGTCTGCATGCTGTAAACGCCCTGCTGGATGCCCAACAGAATGGTTATCAAATTCAGCTGGATAATAAAAAACTAACTGACTACCTGGTTTATCAATTGGAGAGCTACAAGGGCGCCGATAAACTCACCTGCCTGGAGCTGTTGCATAAACTGGATGCCAAGGTTGACTATGCTAAATATGCAGAGGCGATAACAAAAGAAAATGCCGCCATTAAATCAAAAACCGGCTATCCCCCTACCGGCTATGATAAGTTAAGGCTGATGTTACTTAAACAGCAAACCGGCGTTTCAATTAAAATTGACAGTCTGCTGTCCTCTCAGCACCATACCATGTTTGGCAATATTTATTGGGGCGAGGATAGTTATCGCTTTTTTGACAATTCCATCCAGTTAAGTGCCTTGGCTTACCAGATATTAAAAGAAGAAGGTAAACACACAAACCTGCTTGCCAAAATAAGGGGCTATTTTTTAGAACAGCGCAGCCATGGCGAGTGGCGCAATACCTACGAGTCGGCTTTAATATTGAATACCATTTTGCCCGATATGCTGGTTAACGGTGAGCAGGTAAAACCGGTTTCGATAACAATTAAAGGTTCAAAAACCGAAATTATAAGCCAGTTCCCTTACACGGCTACCCTTACTGATAAAGAGCTAAGCATCAGCAAAACCGGCACCTTACCTGCTTACATAACCGGCTATCAGCAATTCTGGAACGCCAAGCCCGAAAAGATAAACAAGGATTTTACCGTAAACACCTCGTTTGAGAAACAAAGCAAAACCATAACCCAACTAAAGGGCGGTGAAGCCGTTGAATTAAAAGCTGAAGTAACCGCCAAAGGCGATGCCGATTTTGTAATGGTAGAGATCCCTATCCCGGCAGGCTGCAGCTATGAAAGTAAGGAACAATCATGGACCAACAACGAGGTACACCGCGAATATTTTAAGGAGAAAGTAAGCATCTTTTGCCGCAAACTTAAACAGGGCAAATACACTTTCATCATTAAACTAATGCCGCGCTATGACGGCAAATACACCCTAAACCCTGCAAAGGCCGAAATGATGTATTTCCCCGTATTTTATGGGCGGGAAGGAATGAAGAAGGTGGTTATTGGTTCGGTGATTCATTAGTGCGGTCTTTGTCAATTTATTACCACCTTGTTATTCTGAGCGTAGCGAAGAATCTAATCGCCGACATGCAAAGCGTATAATAGATTCTTCGCTACGCTCAGAATGACAAGTTATGCGTAAAGAGCCTGTCACCCTTGTCGAAGGGTCGCGCGTAGAGGCCTTTGCCCGCTATGCTTCGACAGGCTCAGCATGACAGCCTTTTTTTTATACTTTGCCATGTCATTTCAACCTTCAGAGGCCACGGATTTTAAAATTCAGAATGACAGAACCAATATTGAACCAATGAACCATAAACAAATAAACTAATTAAAACTTCAGATGCTTAACCGTTAAACCGTTATTGATCAACTGTTTTAATGATTCAATACCTATACGCAGGTGCGTTTCTACATATTGTTCGGTTACTGTCGAATCGCTTTCGGCAGTTTTTACGCCCTCGGGAACCATTGGCTGGTCTGATACTAAGAGCAATGCCCCTGTAGGGATCTTGTTGGCAAAACCGGTTGTGAATATAGTTGCTGTTTCCATATCTACAGCCATGGCACGCAGATCTTTCAAGTATTTTTTGAATACTTTATCGTGTTCCCAAACGCGACGGTTAGTGGTGTAACAAGTACCTGTCCAATAATCGCGGGCAAAATCACGTATGGTGGTTGATATAGCTTTTTGCAGTGCAAATGAGGGTAATGCGGGCACTTCTGGCGGCAGGTAATCGTTTGATGTACCTTCGCCCCTGATGGCGGCTATAGGCAGTATCAGATCGCCGACATTGTTTTTACGTTTAAGGCCGCCGCATTTACCTAAAAATATTACCGCTTTAGGGTGAATAGCCGTAAGCAAGTCCATTACCGTAGCTGCTACCGAGCTGCCCATACCAAAGTTAATAATGGTAATACCATTAGCTGTAACGCTTTGCATGGGTTTCTCAAGCCCCATAATTGGCGCATCATCATTCCATTGCGAAAACAGCTGAATGTATTTAGAAAAATTGGTAAGTATAATGTATTCGCCAAATGCTTCCAGTGGCCGGCCGGTATAACGGGGCAGCCAGTTGGCCACAATAGCATCTTTAGTTTTTAAACCCGATTTTATGGGCGAGTGCACCTCTTTTACTACCGGTGCAGCAGTAGGGTCTTTTTTAACATTCAATTCTTCGTTCATAGTTCTATTTTTTATGCTTTTAATCTCCAAAGGCAGCCTTAAAAAAGACTGCCTGTTAAAAATTTCTGCTTATACAACAAACCCCGGCGTTGCACCAGGGTCTGCATTTACTTTAATAAAAATAGCTATTTAAATTTTGTCAAATGTTAAGCTACCTTTAATTTTTTCAGATCCGATTTTTCAAACTTTTCGTGTGCGTAATCCAAGGTTACATGCAAGCGTTTAACATCTTTTTTAGATGGAAACTCAAACATGGCATCTATCATAATTGCCTCACATATTGATCTTAAACCCCTTGCACCCAGTTTAAATTCCATTGCCTTATCAACAATAAACTCCAGCACTTCATCTTCAAAATCAAGCTTTACGTTTTCGTAATCAAACAGTTTTTTGTACTGTTTAAGTAACGAATTTTTAGGCTCGGTTAGTATATTACGCAATGCTTCCCTATCAAGTGGGTTAAGGTAAGTTAGGATTGGCAAACGACCGATAAGCTCGGGTATCAATCCAAATGATTTCAGATCCTGCGGGGTGATGTACTTGTACAGATTTTTCATATCTATCTCGCCATCATCACGCTTAAGCTTATATCCTACTGTTTGTGTACGCAGACGGTTGGCTATCTTACGGTCGATACCATCAAAGGCACCACCGCATATAAACAATATGTTGCTGGTATTAACAGTGATCATTTTTTGATCGGGGTGCTTACGGCCTCCCTGCGGCGGTACATTAACCATTGTACCTTCCAGTATTTTTAACAATGCCTGCTGTACGCCTTCGCCAGATACATCACGGGTGATGGAAGCGTTATCGCTTTTGCGGGCAATTTTATCAACTTCATCAATATAAACAATGCCTTTTTCGGCAAGGGTCACATCGTAATCGGCAGATTGCAGTAAGCGGGTAAGTATGCTTTCCACATCCTCACCTACGTAACCAGCCTCGGTTAATACCGTGGCATCGCAAATACAAAACGGAACGTTTAATATTTTAGCCAGCGTTTTTGCCAGCAGGGTCTTACCTGTACCGGTTTCGCCAACCATAATAATGTTTGATTTTTCAATCTCCACATCATCCTTATCAACGCGTTGGTTTAAACGCTTGTAGTGATTATATACAGCTACCGCGAGAATCTTTTTAGCATCATCCTGCCCAATTACATACTGATCCAGGTGGCTTTTGATCTCTGCCGGCTTAAGCAATGCTGGCGCCAATGGCGACGACTTTACTTTACGTACCTTTAACTCCTCAGCCAATATCTCATTAGCCTGGTTCACGCATTTATCGCAAATATGCGCGTCAAGACCTGCTATTAACATCAGGGAATCCTGTTTGCCGGCGCCACAAAATGAACACCTGATTTCCTTACTGCTTTTATTCATCTGATTTGTTTGTTAATCAAAATTAGTCATTTGAAGCGAGAAAACAAAGTTTCATAGTCCGTAAGACGGAAAAGTCAGTGAAGTCCGAAAGTAAAAAAATCACTTTGGGATTCCACTGATTTATTTTTCTTTCGGACTTTCCGGACTAAAAACTTCCGGACTTTTAAACTTATTTCCCTTTGCTTCCTTTTAAAATCTCATCCACCATTCCAAATTCTTTGGCTTCTTCTGCAATCATCCAGTAATCACGATCTGATGCATCCCAAACTTTCTGGAACGGCGCACCGCTATGATCTGCAATGATCTGGTACAGTTCTTTCTTCAATTTAGTGATCTCATGGTAAGAGATCTCAATATCAGATTGCTGGCCTTGTGCACCGCCGGATGGCTGGTGGATCATTACCCTTGCATGCGGCAATATTGCCCTTTTACCTTCGGTACCTGCGCATAATAGCACTGCTGCCATTGATGCCGCCATACCTGTACAAATTGTTGCAACGTCATTTGAAATGAATTGCATGGTATCATAAATTCCCAAACCTGCATAAACAGAACCGCCTGGTGAATTAATGTAGATCTGAATATCGCGTTTTGCATCGGCAGACTGCAGGAAAAGCAATTGAGCCTGAATAATGTTTGCAATATTTTCATAAATCGCATCGCCAAGGAAAATGATACGGTCCATCATCAGACGCGAGAATACGTCCATCTGGGCCACGTTTAACTGGCGCTCTTCAATAATATAAGGCGTCATACCGGTTGGCTGGTAAATACCGGTTGGCTGGCTGGCCCTATCAACACCAGCAATATATTTATCTACGTAGATACTGTTAATACGGTGATGTTTAACAGCGTATTTTCTGAATTCGTTCTTATCGATGTTACTACTCATGGTTTTTGTTTGTTATTTTTTAGGATCGCGGTTTTTATGTCGCAATAAATATAGTTTTTAGTTGAATACAATTTTTAAAAGATAGTTTTTATAAAGTAAAAATTATTTTGTGGTGAAGAGAGTCGGGAAGACCGGAAGTCGGATAGTCCGAAAGATATCGATTGTTACTTAGCATAACACCTGATACTCTTTTTTAAAACCTGCTGTCTTTCCGTACTTACGGACTTTTCAGACTTCCGGACTAAAAAACACCCTTATACACCAAAAGCAACCTTGTGAGTTGCTTTTGGTGATATATATACTTTAAAAAGTAGCTTATTTCTCGGTAACCAATTTACTGAATTCAGTGAAAAGGATATCTTTTTTATCTAAAGTGATAACACCTTTAATAAAATCAAACACCTTTAATGCTTTCACTTCTTCAAATATTTTGTTAGCATTCTCTTTGTTTTGCAGGTATTGTACAGTGTACTGGGCCAACTGATCTTCTGGGATCGGTTGCGGGCTGTACATCCTGAATTGCTGATCTAAACGTTGTTTTGCTACTGAAAAAACCTCATCGTATTTAATTTCGATGCTGTTATCACGGATCACTTTGTTTTCAATCAAAGTCCATTTAAGGTTTTGAGCAAAATCATTGTAACCGCCTTCCAGTTCTTCGTCGGTCAGTTTTTCGTTAGTAACCTTTAACCAGCGTTTTAAAAATTCGTCAGGTAAATTAAACTGAACTTTGTTGATGCTCATTTTGTAGATGTCATCCTGCAATTTGCGTTCAGAATCCTGCACCATCATTGTTTCCAGCTCTTCGGTAATTTTAGCTGTAAATTCCGCTTCGGTTGTTACTACACCTTCACCAAATAATTTGTCAAAGAACTCCTGATTTAAATCACCTTCTTCTAAACGGTTAACGTTTTTAACAGTTAGCTGAAAGTTCGATTTTAAACCGGCCGCTTCATCTTCTTCAATTTTTAATAAGCCAGCAACCTTGGGCGCATCGTTATCAAAAGCTTTCTGAATATCAAACGTCAGTACATCACCTTTTTTTACACCGATAAGGGAAGCTTTAATAGCTTCGTCCTTGATCTGATCTAATCTGATAGATGCTGTATTGCTTATACCGTCCTCAAAAACACTACCATCCGGAGAAAGTTGAACTAATTCTGAATAAAGCACGTCATCATCTGCCGATACGTCAGGATTTGTCATTTTGCCATAGCTCTTACGTATGTTTTTAATACGTGAGGCCAGCGTTTCGTCATCAACTTTAATTACATACTCGGTAAGGGTATCTTTTGATGAAAAATCGATACTGAAATCAGGCGCTAGGCCAAGTTCATAATTGAACTCGAAATTATCGTTAAAATCCCAGTTATATTCTTTGCTATCATCTACCTTTGGTAAAGGCTGACCCAATACTTCCAGTTTCTCTTCGTCGATATATTTGCTTAATGTATCTGATAAAAGGTTATTGATCTCATCAACCAAAATACTTTTACCGTACATTCTTTTTATATGTGATGCTGGCACCATTCCCGCGCGGAAGCCTGGCAACTTAGCTTTTTTTGCATTTTCCTTAATGGCTTTCTCAACACGTGGCTGATAATCTTCAGGGTTTATGTTAATTTTAACAACCGCATTCAGGGCATCTACTTTTTCCTGTGTAATATTCATCTTTTTACCGGGTAATTTTAATTTAATCTTTTTGAAACGTTACCGGAAGGTTAACTCCGGCTACACAAATTTCGAGGCGCAAAAGTATGAATTTATTTTGAATTTAATGCCCGTTGGCCGCCCGCTTCAAATTTTACAAATTGATGTTTCACCGGCTTAAGAGTTTTAAGGTAAGCATATATAGCTTCCAGATCGGTAACCTTCATACCACCGTATTTGTACCAGGGCATAATGGTTTGATATTCGCCGGGTTTTACGGCAACGGGCTTGTAATTACTATCTGCATATTGGGTAAATCGCTTCACAAACATGTCCTTAGTCCAGCTGCCTATGCCGGTTTCTTTGTCGGGCGTTATATTGGCCGAGCGTATTTTACCACCGCCGGGAAGACCATACTCCTGTCCGCCTGCATACTCCAAACCTGGTAAAAACGCCCCCTTATCGGCCGGACTATGACATTCTTTACAGGCCGAAATAGTGATCATGTATTCGCCATACTTAACCGTATCTGCAGAGCTTGGCACCGTGCCCAGTGTTGCCTTTTTCGGCATGGTATGTACCAGTATATTCAGCGGGAAATTAAGCGTATGCCCGGGATAAGTACCCGGCTGCGGTTTAAGCGTACGCAGGTAGGCAATAATGGAATAAACATCCTCCCGACTCATTTTTGAATAATATGGCCAGGGCATTATAGGAAATATAGCCGAGCCATCCTTTTTCACACCGGTGGTTATCGCACGGAAGAGTTCGCCGTCTGTATAGTTTTTTAAGTTGGTTGGCGTAATATTGGGCACGTAAACCTCGCCGGGGAAACCTACGTTATCGCCAAACTTTTCGCCCCCTGCCCCTATTATGTTTTGGTTAATGGGCGCTGCAAACTTTGTCCAGTCGCGGGTGGAGTGGCAATCAACGCAAGCGGCCACATTGTTGGCCAGGTATTTACCACGTTCAATACGCAATGGCGTGGCTTCTACCGTAATATTTTCCGGTTTGCCAACATTGGGCAGCGCCAGCGTAATATAGGAGATACCTGCAATTACAATTAACACTACAACTATAACTAAGTAAGCTGTGTACTTTAAAAACTTTTTCATGATAAGGTTAGGTTATTGGGTTTAAGTTAGGGCATCATCAGTCTACCTTGGTAATTTTTGATGCGCCTGTTTTATCGTTATTTATTGTTGATGGCGAACCTTTGTATTCAATTTCGGTTGCACCACTTGAACGTACATTCAGTGTTTTTAATACGTTGATCTTGCAGTGACTAACGCCCGATGTGCTGATGGTGTAATCGCCTACTACAAAATCAAAGGCATTTATTTTGGCGACCCCACTTGTTGCGATAGTATTTGATGCCGCTTGTCCGGTTAAATTTTGTTCGCTGGCACCGCTTATATTAGTGGTAACCCTTGCCGCATTAATATCCAGGTTAAGGTTGGTAGCTCCCGACAGATCAAAGTTGATATCACCCGTGTTTATCTTACCTGTAGACGAAACAACCGCTGCGCCCGATGATTTAATTTCACTGAGATTTTTGATACCTATATTAATAACAATACTATCGGCGTTGCACATATTCTTTTTGGCCTTAATATATAAGCGACCACCCGATACCGAGGTGCTGATGTATTTAAGCAGGTTATCATCGCCATTAATGGTGATGGTTAAAGAGCTATCCTGCTTTAAATGAATTTTATAGGCCTCGCCCGAAATATCAATTTTATTAAATTCTGTTGCTTTGCGGGTTTCGGTGATCTTGTTACCCGATGCGTGTGCGCACCTTACCCTGCATGCCGAAAATATATTAACCGATGCGCAGATAACTATTGCTGCTATGCCTAAACCTAATTTTTTCATGGTGTTTGTTTTGTGAAACGCTTGCTGTTAAATGCAAGTTACACCAAAAATAAAAAAAGCTACCGCATTGTGCGATAGCTTCTTTCAGAATATATGATGGACTTTTGCAAAAGTTGAATTATAAGCCTGCCAGCTCGTCGTTTTCTTTTATTACGGCAGTGCCATTTGTAAGCTTGTCTGTGTAATTGGTTGCTACAAATTTGTTGCTGTTTACACTTGATTGAGCATTGTGGTTAAGGTTGTATTGGGTTGCAGTACCGCTAAGCTCAATTTTTGCATGATCGGTAACGTTAATGTTAGCGTTGTAAGCATCAAGGTTAAGATTAGCTGTAGCATTGTTGTGCAGGTTAACATCCAAATCAATGATTGATAAGTTACCGAATGATTTTACTTCGGAGTTATCATAAGCGGTGATAGCGCGCAAATCGTTAGCTGTAACCCATACTACCAGTTTTTCGGCTTTGTATGAAGTGATGCGCAATACACCTTTTTGGTTTTGAACCAGGGCGCTTTCGCCATAGTAACGGTTGTAAACTTTAACCTGGTCTGTTTGACCGGCAGAAACATAAAGTTGCACGTTACCACGGATCTCGATTTTGTTGATGCCTTTTACATCATTTAAAACGGTTGCCACAACGGCTGCATTGTTATTATTTGTAGTTGCGAATGTTGAGTTTGTTAAGCCACCTACTAAAACTATTGAAGTGATGATGGTAAATAATGTTGATTTCATGATATTAATATTTTGATTGTCAATTAATTGTATTCCCTATTTTTTAAATACACTGATAAGACGCCCCCGTTTTTAAAACGTTACAGCAGTTTTGGGTAAATTAGATGTACACCCCTATTTCATCGGCGAACAGCGTGTTTATATCGGTGAATACCGTAATTATTTTTTGAGAAGAAAGGCAAAATTATAGGTGAACAGCCATTTGAGTTGTCATTGAAGACTATTCACTTTTAGAATACCAGCTTTAACAGCATGGGCACAACTATAATACCTACCGTTATTAACGCGTAGTTACGATAAAGCCTGCCTTTACTATCAGTATAAATGCGAAGCAGGTTTTGGTATCGGTTGTTATTAAAAATAAGCAGGTAATTTAATATAACAAAGAATACAAAGAATATAAGCGCGCCACCCAAAAAAGTATTAATAGCCCGAAAACCGGAGATATTTAATGATAACACTATAGGTGTACTGCCATTACTTATCCAACGGATTATAAAAAGAAGAGTTAGCAAATTGAGCCCTTGCAATACAGAGATTGGGATGATGGTAAGCAGCTTCCAGCTGCCGCTTTCGCTTTTTGATTTTTTTTGTATTACAATGGCATCAATCCATATCCTATAATAAGTGCGCAGCATATCCTTTTTTTAGTTATTACATTATCAATAACCTTTGATAGCGGGATAGGTTTTCATTTTTTAATTGGTGGGATTACAATAAATGTTTTATTCAAATTATTAATATCAATTTGAATAAAATGAATTAAAACAAAAATCAACAGAATTACTTATTTCATTGACTATCAATTTCCTTATCGCTATTTGAATAATCATCAATTATCTACCAGCATTAATTGTTATGCACCAAAATTTACAAAATTATAAGGTTGAAAATGTTGCCGTAAACATAAGGCATGCGCGTGAAGCATTATTTTATACCCAGGAGTACCTGGCGGCAAAACTAAAGATCTCGCAAAACAGCTACAGCAAAATTGAACTGGGTTATGTTAAGCTCTCGCTCGATAGATTTTTAAAGATCTGCCAGATCCTGGATCTTGAACCATCCAACCTGCTAAAAGGAGAAACGGCCGATGCGGCTTAAGCACCTATATTAATAAGATGCTGATGGTGAAACTAAACGCCTGCTAAACCTTCGTATTTATTTCAATAGTAAATACATTCACAAGACATAATATTCAAATAACATAATATATAATTTACATTATTGTAAGTTTTTATGCCAATATTTGCGGTATTATTAACATTTTTAAAATCACCCTAAATTTTATCAGTAACAATGAGATCAATTAAATCACTAATCCTGCTATCATTCGTATTTGGTGTTGTAACCTTAAATTCATGTAAAAAGGATAAGAAGGATGAGGACAATACCCCTTTGGCTACAATTTCGGCAAGTGTAGATGGTACCGCTACAAATTTTAATACCGGTGCTATAGCAGCTCAAGTAAGTATAAATGGTGCTAACTTTACCAGTTTAGAAGGTACCGCCGAAAACAAAACCAGCATGTCAATTATTATAAGCGGCACACCTGTAGCCGGAAAAACATATTCAAACGGCGCCAGCAACGACGAGGACAAACCGCTTTTAGCCTATTTTGTAAGCGACGATGAACGCTATTTTAGCGACGACAACGACCAAACTAACCCAGCAAGTTTAACCATCACCTCAGTAACTTCAACTACAGTTAAGGGTACATTTAAAGGCAATCTGGTTTACCTAACGGGAGCTAATGGCACTACAAAAAAGAAAGCTATCACTAACGGAAAATTCAACCTTACGCTTACGAAACAATAATATAAGCGATTTACATATTTAAATAATCAAATGGAGTTAACGCAAAAGCATTAGCTCCATTTTATTATTACCTAACACTTGCAGCGATAACGTTCACTATTGTCACTAAACAAAAAAAGCCACCCGAAGGTGGCTCTTGATATATAGGGTATTTGACAATTGCTTGATTATAAACCGGCGTACTCTGCTGTTTTAGCCCTGTCGCTCACGGCATCGTTTTCACGGTCGGTAACGGTAAGGTTGGTTCTGTTTAAGCTTGAAGCCATGCTGCGGGTAACATTGTACTGGGCTACATCACCGCTCAGGTTGGCTTTTGCGCGGTCATTCATGGTAATGTGGGTAGCAAAAGCATCAAGGTTAAGGTTAGCAGATGCGTTATTGTACAATTTCACGTCCAGATCGATGCTTGAAAGCTTACCGAATGATTTAACATCGGCGTTATCATAAGCAGTGATAGATGAAAGTTCGTTTACAGTAACCCATACTACCAATTTTTCGGTTTTGTATGATGAGATGCGTAACACACCTTTTTGTGACTGAACCAATGCGCTTTCGGCATAGTAGCGATTGTAAACCTTCACTTGGTCGGCAGGGCCATTTGAAATGTAAAGTTCAACGTTTCCGTAAACCTCAATTTTATTGATTTTGGTGATGTCTGTTAAAACGATGCCTTTAGCATTATTATCTATAGTTGCGTAGGTTGAAGTTGAGATGCCAAGTACTATAACAATTACAGTGAAGATGGCGATTAGGTTAGTTTTCATGATATTAATATTTTGATTGTCAGTTGATTAATTTATTGTTGTTTTTAAATACACACATATGACGATCTCAATTAATAAACGTTACAGCCGTTTTGGGGGTATTAGTTGTACGGCGGTTTTTAGTCGGTAAAGGGGATATTTTTCCCGGTGAAATGAGGAATAAATTTTGTGCCAAGAGCGGGGATTGAGGTGCTGGGATCGGGCTGCGAGAGCGAGTTACAGGGTTAGATGCGGATACTTAATACCAATAAATAAGCCGGTTTGCTTTTACAAACCGGCTTAAATCAAAATATAAGGATATTGCTAAGGCTGTTTAGCCGCGCTCATAAAATTTATTGAACAGATCGGGGTTCTTAAAACCGTAGTCTTTCTCGTCTTTGCTTATGGAAACCCAGTCATTAACATTATAGTCTTTATCACCGGTCTTAACTTCATGCACAAAGCGCAGGGTTACATGATCTCCCCATTCCAGGTCGGCAAAAGCGGGGGCGTTTTGTTTAAAGCGGAGGTTAAATTTGTAACCGTTCACCGTTTCAAGTACAGCGCTTTTCCATTTACCGTTATCAAATTTCACTATGTGGGTTACCTGGCCGCTGGTAAAGCGCACTTTGTTTGCCTCGTATAAAAATGCATATTTGGGTAAAGGCAACGCCTCAACTAATTGAAATATTTTGACACCATTTTTTATTACATAAGCCGGCGTAACATCTATCCCCTTATCTTTACTAAACGACCCGCCGCGTACTTTTAAGGTAATATTATCGCCGATATTAAGCTGCCCGTTCAGTTGTTTCTCTTGTCCGTAAAAAGTTGACATTTCATATTCCCGGTTATCATAAGCAATTAAAAAGCCTCTTGTCTTCCCGGTGGTTTTGTTCTTTAAAATGTCTTTTACTTCAACATTGATTTCTTTATTCCATATCTGGCCCAGCAAAGCCATTTTATTTTTAAAATCATCCGTCTTACGGTAGGCATCCATGCTATCGCGCTGTGTTTTTTGCTTTGCATTGACCTTTTGGCGATAGGTGATCTCCTGCTTTTGCTGCTGCCTTTTAACTACACTACTAATTTTGCTTTTAATGCCTGCAAAAGCCAGGCAGCTGATCATTACCACGGGTATGGCCAGCAGGTAAACTACTTTTTTCATATTTGTTGAAGGTTTATTAAATAACATGTGGATACGCCTTGTAACAGGCACATTGCTAAACCCATTATAAAGCCCAGCAGGCTTGTTAACAGCGAGGTTTAGGAGCAAACTGGCATAAAACTGTCTGTCGGTTTTGGAAGCAACCTTTTTATCAACTTCAAATTCATGATTGGCTGTAATTGCCCTGCCGTACAAATAAACAAATGGGTTAAACCAAAGTATGATGTGTACAATCTTTACAATAATCCTATCGACGGAGTGATACAGCTTAACATGCAGCATTTCATGGGCTATAATTTGCTGCAACTCGTCATGGGTTAGGTTATCTTCATTTAAAAAAATATAGTTTAAAAACGACCCGTTGCCCTGCGTTTTATGCGCGTTTAAAATATGTACATTCCCTATTTTGGTACCCGCCTTACCTTTAAGCCGCTTAAAGAAAACCGTTACAATAATCAGCAAATGCACAAACAAGCCCGTTGTAATGGTAAAGTACAACAGCCTTAGCAGGTTTATCCAGTTAACAGTATGAGGAATTACCGCATTTGGCAAGGGTTTGTTAATAGCCTGCCCCTGCACAATTACATATATGGTATTTACATATACCGCCTGCTTTACCGCCTCAACATAGTGCGGCTGCTCATCTAACTTAATTTTTAGTACAGGGATAATAAAACTTAACAGCAAAGTAAGCAGCAAATACCACCTGTTAATTGTAAAAAAAGTAAGCCTGCGCAACAGCACATAATAAAACATATAAAAAATACCGGTACATGCCGATACCTGCGCCAGATAGATCATTGCGTTCATAATTCCTGATTTTTATTAATAATGGCCTTTAGCTTATTAATATCATCCTCACTTAGTTTTTCTTCCTTTACCATAAATGATAGCAGGCTTTCGGCCGAGTTATCAAAATATCCGGCAAAAAACCTGGCGAAAAACGTTTTACGATAGTCGGTCTTTGAAATTTTAGGGAAGTATTCATAGGTTTTACCGTACGCCTTATAATCCAGGTAACCCTTTTTCTCCAGGAGCCTTACAACGGATGATATGGTATTATAAGGGGGCTTAGGGTCATCAGGCAAGGCCTCAATAATATCCTTTACAAAACAGGTTTTTAACTGCCATATAACCTGCATTACACGCTCTTCTGTCTTTGTTAATTCTTCCATAATCAAATCTAAAACTTAATTTTCAGTTATACAACTAAATTTTAAGTTTTATAACTTATTTTGCAGTTATAAAGAATAAAAGTATATAAAAACGTTATTCTCACAAATATACTATCTCAATAAAATAATGACTCAATGACCTAATGACCTATAGGTAATACTTCTCGCCGTCCGTTTTTATTTTCCCGGCATCAAGCAGCAGGCGGATGGTTTCCATTTTATCTTTTTCGGTACCGATGTTGATGCCAGTTACCAGCACGCCAATATCGGGGGTTGATATCGAGAGCAGCTGCACAATCTCGTTGGTGATATTATCGAAGATCTCATCGGCGTTTTTCTGTCGTTTTTCTTCCAGACAGATATCACAAATGCCGCATTTACGAGCGTTGGGCTCGTCGAAATAAGCCAGCAACATTTGACTGCGGCATTTTTTGTGGATAGCATAGGCAAAAACGGCCTCCATTTTTATGCGGTAGGTTTCCTTACGTTCTTCAATATATTTTTTGTTGATAAACAGGCGACTGGGGTGTTGTCTTGCCTTTAAATAAGTAACCTGCGGCTGGTCTGTTTGCTGCATATAGCTGATAAGGCCAAATTCCTGCAGTTGCAGCAATCCATCCACCACCTGCTGAACGTTCAGGTTTGTACGGCGTGAAAGGTCGTACTCCTTAATACGTACATAATTTTCAAACGAACCACCGTATGAGCGAAGCAAGGTTTTAATAAATGGGTCCCAACCGGCATTCTGGATCTGGAAATTATACAGCACCTCGTTAACTACCTCAAACCTGAAACGCGATGGCAAAAACACACTTTCGTTGAACGACAGGTATTCGTCCTTCTCCAAAAACTTGAGTGCATTGAGCGTTTTTATAGCATCTACCTTAAACCTGCTGCAAAAATCAGCCAGATCGAGATCAAAGCTCAAGCCTTCGCCTGCATCGTAGGCCAGTTGGTAGTAGTTAGCCAGGCAATGATAAATATGCTTAATCTCATCTACCGATGGGAAATTCAGCTCAAACATCTTTTCCTGCCTGAGCCTGTCGGCCGGGGTATACAGCAAAATACCGTATGCTTTGTTTTCATCGCGACCTCCTCTGCCGGCTTCCTGGTAATAGGCCTCCAGGCTTTCGGGCATATCCTTGTGAATCACAAACCTAACGTCGGGCTTGTCTATCCCCATTCCAAAAGCATTGGTGGCAACAATTACCTGCGTGCGGTTATTTTTCCAGCTTTCCTGCCGTTCGGCACGAATATCCATAGGCAGCCCAGCATGATAATAATCGGCCCGGATGCCGTTCTCGTTGTAATATTTGGCAATTTCGGAGGCGTCCTTACGGCTGCGTACATATACTATACCGCTGCCCTTTACCCCGCGTGCGATGTCCAGCATCCGGCGAAATTTGTTTTCGGCATATTGCACTACATAGCTGATGTTGCGGCGCTCGAAACTTTGCTGGTAAACAACACCGTTTTTAAACTGAAGCTTTTGCTGAATATCTTCCTTAACCTCGGCCGTGGCGGTGGCGGTGAGGGCTAAAACGGGCACCTCGGGATGCAACTCCCGCAGATCGGCAATATGCAGGTATGGCGGACGAAAATCATAACCCCATTGCGAGATACAGTGCGCCTCATCAATAGCTATAAGGTTCACTTTCATGTACTTGATACGCTCGCGTACCAGCTCGCTCAATAAACGCTCGGGCGATAGATACAGGAACTTTACGGTGCCATAAATACAGTTATCCAGCGCCAGGTCAATCTCCCGCCTACCCATGCCCGATACTATGGCCACCGCATTGATGCCTTTCTCTTTCAGGTTTTCAACCTGATCTTTCATTAACGCAATAAGGGGCGATATTACTATACAAATCCCTTCCTTAGCCAGCGCGGGCACCTGGAAACAAACAGATTTACCCCCGCCCGTAGGCAGCAATGCCAATGTATCATGACCCAACAGAACGGATTTAATGATCTCGGCCTGCATTGGCCTGAAGCTATCGTGTTTCCAATACTGTTTTAATATTCCCTCTATAGTCATGCTGAGTTCTGGGGTGCGGGTTCTGAGTTCTGCGCCAAAAGTCGTAAAATACTAAACATTTGCCTATACCATGTTTAATAAGATTTTAATTTTACGTTTGACGACCTGCACCAGCCCCAGAACTCCGAACTCACATCCCCGAACTCAGACCTCAGAATAGCCAATTGTAAAAATCAGGAAAATCGCCGTTCCATTGTTTTTCATTATGGCTGGCATCTTTTATGATTACAACGGGCGAGTTTTTTGTGCTCACACCTTTTTGGCGGACAATATCGGCCATCTTTTGCATATAGGTAACCATATATTCGCCCTCGGCACTGCCGCAAACGAAGTAAAAACGGGTTTTATTGGTAATTGCCTGCTGTTTAGCTAATTGGTAAATATCGGGCGCTATCCAAAATGCCGGCGAAAATACTCCGGCGTTACCAAATACCTTTGGATATTTTAGCACGGCGTACATCGAAATCAAGCCCCCCATTGAACTGCCCGCAATAGCGGTGTGCGCGGCATCTGTTTTGGTATGATAATGCGCATCGATATAAGGTTTCAGGTTTTTTATTAAGAATTGAATATAATCATCTCCCCGGCCCTTGCCATAATTGGAATCATAGGGGTCATATTCACTTATGCGATAATCGCCGCCATGATCAATACCTACCACTATACATTGTTCTTGGGGCGATAGCTTTTCCATGAACTCATCAATCCCCCACTCGCCGTAGCCGCTGGTGTATTCATCAAACAGGTTTTGGCCGTCGTGCATGTAAATTACCGGGTAGCGTTTTTTCGATGATTCATAACCTGCGGGCAAACAGATCCAAACCCTGCGCTGCCTGCCCAGCTGCGGCATCTCGAACTTATCGTTAATGATATGCACCTGCGTCGTTGCCGTATGCTTCTTTTCGACGGCTGCAAAACTATCCTGCCAGCCATCTACAGATAGGGTTACGGTGGTATCATGAAGGAGGCTTAGTGTACGGTTATCAACACCTTTACCAGTTGAGGTACACTCTACTGTGTTCCAGCTGCCACGGGTTATTTTGTAGGTGCTGATACCCTTGGGCATGTCCTTCATAAGCAGGTAGCTGCCTGCCCCGTCGGGCTGCAATTGCCAGGTGCTATCGGCCGGGTTCCAGCCATTAAAAGTACCCGCCAAAAACAGGTGTCCGGAGGGCTGTTTTGGAGCTGCAATTTTGCGTGTTTTAAAGATGATTTTCACCTGTGAAAAAACAAAAAAACTTTGGCCAAAAAGCAAAAACGCGCAGAAAATATTTTTTTTTCTCATTATTAATTGTTCAATAAACAGTTAATTTCCGGGAACGTTCCCGGAAATCCGTTACGTATTAGGAAAATTACGAATTGTGTAAAACAGACACTTTGCTTATTACAAATCTTTGTCAATTTGCAAATTTATAGTGAAAATATGTATAAATTGTTAAAAAAACTTTCTCCAAACCAATTTCGTATAAGTTAATACAACCTTAATTAATTCGGTCAAAATTATCTTTTATATAAAATTTGCTTTTATAATTTCTAAATGTAAATTAGGCACATGCTGTTTCAGCAAAAATATAAGACCAATTAAAGCCGGCAAAAAATTGCCTTTTTTATTCACACAAACCAATAAGTAAATGAGAAAAAATTACTCAAAAAAGTACGTTCTTCTTTGTGCCTTTCTAATGATGTCAGTAATGGCATTTGCCCAAACAGGAAGCATCAAAGGTAAGGTATTAGACGAAACAAATCAGCCCCTACCCGGCGCTTCTGTTAGTATTGATGGTACTACAATGGGCTCCACCACTGATTTAAACGGTAACTACACCATTTCTGGCGTAAAGACCGGGAACGTTACCGTAACTGCAAAATTTGTAGGCTATACGCCCATAAAGAAAGCGGTTAGTGTAAGCAGCGGGGTAAATGAGCTAAACTTCGGCCTGAAACCCGACAATCAAAATCTTAACGAGGTTGTGGTTGTGGGTTACGGTACCCAACGGAAAAAAGACCTTACCGGTTCAGTTGTATCTGTAACTGCTAAAGATTTTAACCAGGGCCCCATTACTACACCAGAGCAATTGATAACCGGTAAAGTGGCCGGTGTGCAGATCACCTCAAACAGCGGTGCACCGGGTTCAGGTAGCACCATCCGCATCCGTGGTGGCGCATCACTAAGCGCCAGTAATGATCCGCTTATTGTTATTGATGGTATACCGTTAAGTAATACCGCCATTAGCGGTGTAGCCAATCCTTTAAGTCTTATCAACCCAAATGATATTGAGTCGTTTAACATCCTGAAAGATGCATCAGCAACCGCTATTTACGGTTCACGCGCATCAAATGGTGTAATCATCATTACTACCAAAAAAGGTAAAAGCGGTAAACTGAGCGTTAACTTTAACTCGTTAAGCTCACTTTCTGAGATCACTAAAGAAGTAAGCGTATTAAACGCCGATCAGTTCAGAACTGCGGTACAAACTTACAGCCCGGATCATGTTGCCTTATTAGGTAAAGCAAATACCGACTGGCAAAGCCTTATTTACCGTAAAGCTTATACGTATGATAATAACATCAGCGTTACCGGCGGTATTAAAGGTATCCCCTATCGCTTGTCGGTTGGTTTCTTAAACCAGGATGGTATTGTTAAAACAGACAATCTGAAGAGAACAACAGCCACGTTCAATATCAACCATGACTTTTTGGACGGCGACCTTAAAGTTGACCTGACCTTAAAAGGGGCACATACTGAAAGTCATTTTGCTGCAGATGTTATTGGTTCGGCTGTTAGCTTTGATCCTACCCAATCTGTTTACTCTAATGATAAAACAAAATTCGGTGGTTATTTTGAATGGCTTGATAGTGGAAACCCCAACACACTTGCCCCGCGTAACCCTGTTGGTTTACTAAACGAGCAAAATGCGGTGGGTAAAAGCACCCGCGGAATTGGAACTTTAAGCTTAACCTATATATTCCCGTTTTTAAAGGAATTGCAAGCTAATGCAACTTTCGGCGGCGATTTGTCAAATGGCGAAGGCTCTAATCTTATCCCGGCTACTGCTGCATCTAAATTTGCACAAAAAGGCTCGTATACATCTTATTATAACCAAAACTATACCTACAACACCGATTATTACCTGAAATACAGCAAGGACTTTAAGGATATAAAAAGCCACTTCGATATACAGGCTGGTTACTCCTACCAATACTATAATACCTACGTAAAAAATTTCCAGGAAAAAACAGGCGATAAAGTAACTCCTGTAAATTCATTGGTTGATCCAACTTTTGGCCAGTATTACATCGAATCGCCTTTTGCCCGTGCAAATTTCTCCTTTGATGATAAATATTTGTTAACTGCCAGCATCAGGGACGATCGTTCATCACGTTTCTCTGAAAAATACAGAAACGGTTACTTCCCGTCGGTTGCGTTTGCATGGCGCGCCAAAGAAGAATCTTTTTTAAAGAGCGTGGATGTACTTTCTGATTTAAAGATCAGGGCAAGTTACGGTATCACCGGGCAGCAGGATCTTCCAACCAGCTATTTCCCATACCTCGCGGTGTATGACCCAAGTAACGTATCGGCCCAATACCAATTTGGCAGTAGCTTTGTTAACACCCTGCGTGCCGATAGCTATAACGTTAACCTTAAATGGGAATCAACAGCTACAACCAATCTTGGTTTAGATTACGGCTTCTTTAATGGTCGTTTAACCGGTAGCATTGATGTTTACAACAAAAAAACAAAGGATCTGCTCCTTAACGCACCTATTGCTGCAGGAACCAACCTAAGCAATTACCTATACGTTAATGTGGGTAACCTTACCACCAAAGGCTTGGAATTTAATGCCAACATTGCTGCTATAGCTTCAAAAGATCTTAACTGGAATATCGGCTACAATGTGTCGCTTAATAAAAGAACTATCACCAATATCTCTTTAACCGGCGACCCTAACCAAAAGATAGCTACAGGCGCTATACCTGGCGGCGTGGGTAATACCATACAGCAATGGCAGGCAGGCCAAAACCCAGGAGCATTTTTTGTATACCAGCAAGTATATAACAACGGCATACCGCTTGAAGGTGTATATGTTGACAGGAACAACAACGGCACTACCACCGACGACAAATATCTGTACAAACAAACAGATCCAAAGGTGTTTATGGGCCTTAACTCAAACGTGAACTACAAGAGATGGAACCTTGGTTTTAGCGCAAGGGCAAGCTTGGGTAACTATACTTACAATGCGCAAGCCGCAGCTAATGCCGCCTATGTTGGTTTAAAATTCTCTAAATATTTAGTTAACCTGCCATCAAGCGTATTAAAAACCAACTTTACGCAGTACCAGTTATACTCAGATTATTATGTAGAGAACTCATCGTTCCTTCGTATGGATAATGCAACCCTGGGATATACTTTCGGAAAAACAGGCGGACCATATACTTTAAGGGCATCATTTAATGTTCAAAACGTATTTGTAATAACCAATTATACTGGCCTTGATCCGGAAGGCAGCGGCATCGACAATAATTTTTATCCACGTCCGAGGATTTATTCACTTGGATTAAACCTGGGATTTTAACTATAAAATATTTTAATTATGACAAAAAGAAGTTTAATATACCTGCTAACTATCATAGTGATAGGTATATCGGTTAGTGTTACTTCCTGTAAAAAGGACCTGACACCTAAAAACGCCATTATTACTGCAGACGCTTACAAGAACTTTGCCAACTACAAGCCCATATTAGCTAAACTGTACTCGTCATTTGCACTGAGCGGTCAGCAGGGGCCTGCTGGTAAACCGGATATTTCTGGTATTGACGAAGGTTTTTCGAACTACCTGCGTGAGTACTTTAACATGCAGGAATTAACAACTGATGAAGCCGCCATTGTTTGGAATGACGGAACCATCCACAACCTGCACAACATGAATTGGAACTCACAAAATGAGTTCATTACAGCCATGTACAACCGTATTTTTTACATAATTAGTTTGGATAATGAGTTTTTACGCCAAACAACCGATGATAAATTAGCCAGCAATGGCATCACCGGCGATAACTTAACCCAGGCAAAACAATTCCGTGCCGAGGCTCGCTTTTTAAGAGCGCTTACTTACTGGCATGCTATTGACCTTTTTGGTTCGGTACCATTTATAACCGAAACTGATAAAGTTGAAGTGTTTTTCCCTAAACAAAAATCACGCGCCGACATTTTTAAATATATCGAAAGCGAACTACAAGCTATCGATGGTGACTTAGGCGCCCCGAAATTTGAATACGGCCGTGTTGATAAAGCTGCTGCCTATATGCTGCTTGCTAAATTATACATCAACGCAAAAGTATACACAGGTACAGACAGAAGCAGCGATGCCATTAAATATGTAAACAAGGTATTAAGCGCAGGTTATTCACTCGAGCCCCACTTTAAAAACCTGTTCCTGGCAGATAATAACAACTCAAACGAGATCATTTTCCCAATTACATTTGATGGCCTGCATACACAAAGCTACGGCGGTATGACCTACCTGGTACATGCACCCGTTGGCGGTAAAATGGTACCTGCAGATTTTGGTATAAATGGCGGCTGGGCCGGTTTCCGCACCACTAAGCAATATGTTAGCTTGTTTACCGATAACAGTGGCAATACCGATAAAAGAGCTGTATTTTTTACCGATGGCCAAAACCTGGAGATCAATGATGAGTACGCTTTTGGCGATGGTTATGCCATTCAAAAATTCAGAAACGTAACATCTGACGGCAAAGTAGGTTCAGACCCATCCGGCAACTTCCCTGATACCGATTTCCCAATGTTCCGTTTAGCTGATGCTTATTTAATTTATGCAGAGGCAGTGTTACGCGGCGGTTCAGGCGGCGATTTGGGTACTGCTTTAACTTATGTTAACAAAGTACGCACAAGGGCTTATGATGGCAGCACAACTGGCAATATCAAAGCGGCAGACTTAAACCTCAATTTTATATTGGACGAAAGAGGCCGCGAGTTTTTATTTGAAATGCACCGCAGAACAGATCTTATCCGCTTTGGTAAATTCACTGGCGACAGCTACATCTGGGCCTGGAAAGGTGGTGTTAAAGATGGTATAAGCGTTGCTGATAACTTTAACCTGATGCCTATCCCATCAACTGACATTGTTAACAATCCAACCCTGGTTCAAAATCCTGGTTACTCAAAAAATTAATTATGCTGCAGGGCAGCTGGCTACCCTGCGGTTTATTTATATAGAAAAAGACACATTATTAAAATTGATTAATAAAAAATGAAAAAGCTTTTAACCATTATATTAGCAGTTACGGGCGTAGGTCTGTTATTGCTGTCGTCCTGTAAAAAGGATCAGACAAAGGTTGTAACAAACGTTGGCAAGGTTGGTACCTTATCGGCCAATAACTTAACCCCCGTTTTAACAAAACCAACAGCAGCCGATGCAGCCGTTACATTTAACTGGCAAGCCACAAATGTATCGGGCTATGCGGCCCCAATCAGTTATACCCTGCAAATGGATGTTAAGGGAAATAACTTTGCATCGCCAAAAGAAGTTGCCGTAAGTACAGTAACCAAAAGCTTTACTGTAGGGAGCTTAAACGATGTTTTATTAGGCTTAAAACTATCCTTTGATGTTAATACTGATGTTGAAGTTCGTGTAAAATCAACCGCAGCAGCCAACCTTGCTCCTACCTATTCAAATGTATTGGTTTTAACAACCAAACCATTTAAAGCGGTAAGCTACGTATATGTACCCGGTGATTACCAGGGCTGGAGTCCGGCAAGTGCCGACAGCTTAAAATCGCCAAATAGTGATGGTGTTTATGACGGCTTTATTGGCTTTGCAGCAGGCGGAACACTTGAGTTTAAGATCACGCCTACCAAAGCCAGTGATTTTGCAGGGGCTTATGGTGATGCCGGTGCGGGTAAACTAAGTACTTCTGGTGGTAACCTAAAAGTACCAGCCCCAGGTTATTATGCTTTGCATGTAGATTTAAATACACTCACCTACACGGCTACACCGCACGTTTGGGGAATTGTTGGTAATGGTACCCCCGGCGGCTGGAACACCGATACCGATATGACCTACAGCCAAACTTCAAAAACATGGAGTGTAACGCTTGCGCTTACTGCCGGTCCGGGTTTGGCCATGAAATTCAGGTATGATCATGCATGGGACGTAAACCTTGGCGGATCAACAGATGCCCTTACCCAGGGTGGGGGTGATATAACCGTTCCTGCTACCGGTACCTATAAAATAGTGCTTGATGTTAATGCAGGCACGTTTACATCCACCAAACTATAAGAGTTTTATTGATAACGTTTGATTGATTTGGAAGGCCCGTTTGGTATAAACCAGCGGGCTTTTTTGTTTTTACCTCGCCTGTATATATTATTACAGCCCCCAACTTTAACAAGGTTACTACCTCATCGGCTAATTGCATCTAAAACATTAACAAGATTTAACAAACACTAATATTTTTCTATATGTACATTTGTATATACATTAAACATAATACAATGATAAAGAAAAAGTTATTAGTTGCCGCTGTGTTTATATGCAGCCTTAATGAATTAGCGGGAGCACAGGAAACTACGGTTATAAAAGGCAATGTAAATGGAGATTTGCAGGGCTATAAAAAAGTTTACCTGTATGGTAAAGGCCATGCTACAGATTCGACAGAAATTGTAGATGGGCATTTTCAATTTACTATCCCCTATGAAAAATCATTTATTCCGCTGTTATATGATGAATACAGCTTTAAAAAACTCGGCGGCATAAGAATATTCCCAATACTTGTTGACAGGCCCGGAACCGTAGAAATAAAAGATATAAATATTAAAGAAGGAGTATCAAGCGGTAAAATAACAGGTATAAAATCGGCCGAAGATTTTCAGGACTTTAGCACGCAGCAAAATACTTTGATGAACGATGTTAATATCGAGCTGCAAAAAAAACACGGCAGTATACCGGCGTTTCCGGCCGACGGAAAAATAACGCCCGAGTTTGATGCTTACATGAAAGAACAGCAAACACTTATTAACAAAAAATTGCCGGCATTAATGGAAAGCTTTATTAAAAGTCACCCCGATTCATACGCTACAATTTTTATTTTAAGTGGTACCGGCGTTGGCTCTTTTGATACTGCCGATTTGAAAAGGCTGTTTGATATGCTTCCTAAAAACATGCAGCAATCAGATGAGGGTAAAGAAATTACTAATTACCTGGAAGGGATTAAAAAGTCGGAAACGGGTAAACCAGTTGCGGATTTTACATTAAACAATGCTCAAGGAAAGCCAGTAAACTTTAAAGATCTGAAAGGCAAATATATACTAATTGATTTTTGGGCAAGCTGGTGCGGCCCTTGTAAGCAATCGTTTCCGCATATGAAAGAAATTTATAGCAAGTTTAAAGGCGATAAATTTGAGATCTACAGCATTTCAATAGATAAAAACAAGCCCGATTGGATCAAAGAACTTAAAGCTCAACAACTTCCCTGGATACAAGGTATTGACGATAAAAGCATAGCACATAAGTATTTTGGTGTAACCGCCGTTCCTACAACCTTTTTAATAAGCCCCGACGGAAAAATCATCATGAAAGAAATAGGCTTTAGCCAGAATGGCGATATGGAAAAGAAACTTGTTGAATTATTAGCAAGCAAATAAGAACAATGTTTAAACAAAAAGCGGTTGGCCCTATACAGGTACAACCGCTTTTTGTTTAATGTTACTGATGTTTAGAAGCTGTTTAAATTTGATTTGGATTATTTAAGTATCCTATAAAATTCATTGCCGTTGACTTTAGTCAACGGAATAATGAGTAGAAAACGAGGGCTTTAGCCCAAATGTCGCTTGGGTAATTGGGCTAAAGCCCGTAATAATACCTTTTATTACCGTTGACTAAAGTCAACGGTAATGAATAAATTTCGTCTTTAGACAGTTTCTGAGTAATGAACCAATGAACTATCTTGCTTTCAGCTCAACGTATTCTTTATCAGTATCGCCGGTGTAAATTTGGCGCGGGCGACCGATAGGCTCTTTGTTCTCTTTCATTTCTTTCCATTGTGCAATCCAGCCTGGCAGTCTGCCTAATGCAAACAGTACGGTGAACATTTCTGTAGGGAAACCTAATGCACGGTAAATAATGCCCGAGTAAAAGTCAACGTTAGGATAAAGCTTACGCTCTACAAAGTATGGATCTTTCAGTGCTACTTCTTCCAGCTTTTTAGCTATCTCCAGTACCTCATCATTGATGCCCAGTTTTTCTAATATATCGTCGCAGGCCTTTTTAATGATCTTGGCCCTTGGGTCAAAGTTTTTATATACACGGTGTCCGAAGCCCATTAAACGGAAAGGATCATTTTTATCTTTCGCCTTAGCAATCCATTTATCGGTATCGCCGCCATCGTTCTTAATTTTCTCCAGCATTTCAATAACTGCCTGGTTAGCACCGCCATGCAGCGGGCCCCAAAGTGCAGAAATACCTGCCGATATAGATGCATATAAATTAGCATCGGATGAACCAACAATACGTACAGTGGAGGTTGAACAGTTTTGCTCATGATCGGCATGCAGGATCAGTAATTTGTTCATTACATCAACCACTACCCTATCTACCTTATAATCTTCTGTACGCTCGGCAAATGTCATGTACAGGAAGTTGGTAACGTAATCGTACTTGTTTTGCGGATAAACAACCGGGTGACCTAATGATTTCTTGTAGATCCATGATACTACGGTACTCATTTTAGCCAGGAGTTTTATAATTTCCAGGTTTACTTCTTCGGTTGACAGGCCTTGCTTTAACGATTCGGGGTTAAACGCAGCCAAGGCACCAATTAATGAAGAAAGTTGCCCCATAGGGTGCGATTTTGACGGAAAACCATCAAAAAACTTTTTCATATCCTCATGGACCAAGGTATGGCGGCTTATCTGATACTGAAACTCGGTCAATTGCTCCTCGTTTGGCAAATCGCCGTAAATCAGCAAATGAACTACTTCAATAAAGCTGGCATTCTCGGCCAGTTGTTCTATAGAATAACCGCGATATTTAAGGATGCCTTTCTCGCCGTCTAAAAACGTGATGGCACTTTTTGTAGCCCCTGTGTTCTTGTAGCCGATATCCAGCGTAACATATCCGCTTTGATCCCGTAACTTCGAAATATCAATCGCCTTTTCACCTTCTGTACCTTCAATTACCGGGAGGTCAAATGTTTTGTCCCCAATTTTTAACTGTGCTGTTTCCGACATAGAAATTTTTGTATCTGCAACAAATGTAATTAAATCTGCGTATTAATAGCCGCTAAGATATTTACAGTTTGTAAAATTTTAGCTGCAAATTTATTAATTAAACTATAGTTATATACGTAATTTACAACCCTAAACTATTAAAAAACCCCTAAGTAATGTCGTTGAAAGTTAAACCACTGTTAATGATCCAAAACGACGATACCATTTACAGACTTTTGCTTATAGGTTTATTCATAGCAAGCCCATCATTATACTATTTGTGCTATAATAACTCTTATGATCCCGTTTGGTTTAGGGTAATCAATAGTTTTTTATGCCTCGCTGCCTTAGCATTTTCCTTCGGCATCAATAAAACTGTTTATAAGGCCAGCACATACGTTACTATCTTATCGTTTCTGGTTATTAATAATTGTATTTTATTGGGTAACAACGGCTTTGATCATGCATACCTGTTTAGCTCCATTACCATATTTATAGCACTTACCCTTTTTTGCAAAAAAAGATGGGAGTTTATTGTTATAAGTTCGGTTAATTTAGTTGCTATAGTAATCGCCTATTTTATAGCGCCTAAGCCCGAGATTTCGGCCGTTGTGCTCGCTGTACTCCTTGGCATTTTCACGCTCATAGCATACGTATCTTTCCTGGTGGTTTTAGCTTATCAATATAAATTAAGTAACGCCGTTAACAAGGTAATGGACCTCAATACCGACCTCTTGAACAACGACGGTATGCTACGCGAAAGCCGGGAACACTTAACCTCTCTTATTAACTCCCTAAACGATATTATTTTTGAGTTTGACGAAAATAAGGTTTGCCTTAACGTATGGTACAATGAACTTACAGAACGAATTGTTAACCCCGGCATAATGATCGGGAAACGCCTTGACGAAGTATTACCACCAGAAAAGGCCGAAAAATTTATCACTGCGCTTGATTATGTGATTGCCAACAGGCTCCCTACTTCCATAGAATACATTTCTGACTATGGCACCGGGCATTGGTTTACCTGTAATATGATGCCGGTATTTGACCGCAACGGTGCGTATGCCGGGCGAATTTCAGCCGCCGTTATTGACATATCCGAACAAAAGAAATATGCCGAAGCACTAAAAGCAAACGAAGCTTTACTGCTGGAAGCGCAGGCCATATCAAAAACCGGTAACTGGTGGTATGATCACGGCACCAGCGAAACCTATTGGTCTGATAATTTATACACCTTGCTTGAAATTGACCGCATCCCTGCCGAGATGAGCAAGTTTCATTACTACATAAGCCTCATCCATCCGGATGATCGTGCCAATGCCGAAAGCTTTTTATCATCTATCCATAAAATACAGCAGCCGCAGTTTGAACATAAGTTCATTACTCCAAAGGGCAATTTAAAATACATCAAGATCATCCGCGGAGATTTATTGCGCGAAGATGATGGCAATCATAAGCGCATTTTTGGTGTATTGCAGGATATTACCGAAGCCAAATTATCAGAAAAAGCGGTGAAAATAAGCCAGGTTGAGCTGATGGAGGCGCAGATAATAGCTAAAATTGGTAACTGGAAATGGGATTTGACCAGCAACCTGCTGTCATGGTCTAATGAGCTGAATACAATTTATGAAACAACTTCTGCAACCACAGGAGCACGAAATTTCTTAAAGCTGTTATTAAAATTTGTGCATCCTAACGATGTATATATATTAAAACGTTTGTTAAAAAACCCCGAAGGTTTAAAAGATATATCGCATGAATACCGCATTGTAACACCAGGCGGCAATGTAAAATACCTGAGTATAATTATAGGTAAACTAATGTATCGCGAAGATGGTACGCTGCGCAAGGTAATAGGTACCCTACAGGATATCTCTGAACGCAAACAGGCCGAACTTGATTATCGCCAGGCCGAAAATAAATACAAACTGGTATTGGAAACCATAAGCCTTGTTGCATTATCGTTAGATAAAAATGGGGTTATTATCTTTTGCAATAAATACCTGGCCAACCTGGTGGGTTACTCGCAAACAGAGATAATTGGTATGAACTGGATGGATCACTTTGTGCCCGACGATTTGAAGGACTTTTTGAAAAACTGGTTTAAAACCAATAGCGTTATCGGACATTTTGTTAACCCTATTGTTTGCCGCAACGGCGAACAGCGTATTATAAGCTGGCAAAATACCGTTAGCTACGATGAAAACGGCGGTCTTAAAGAAACCACAAGTATTGGTGAAGATATTACCGATCAGCAAAAGGCGCAGCAAGAACTGATCTGGGCAAAAGAGATGGCTGAGAAATCATCCAAGTTCAAATCGGAATTTTTATCGATCATGAGCCATGAGATACGTACGCCAATGAACGCGGTTATTGGCACTACCAATTTGCTCATCAGCGAAAATCCAAAACCCGAGCAACTGGAATACCTTAATACCCTAAAATTCTCGGGCGAAAACCTGCTGGCTATTATCAATGATATACTGGATTATAATAAAATAGAGGCCGGTAAATTAGAGTTGAATAATTCGCAATTTAATCTCCTGCAGCTCATCAATAATATAAAGCAGTCGTTTTTACCAAAAGTTACCGAAAAACAGCTGACGCTTGATTTGTTCATTGACGAATCTATCCCCGAAAATGTAACCGGCGACTCGATGCGTTTAAGGCAGGTATTGAATAACTTAGTAAGCAATGCCGTAAAATTCACCCACACAGGCACGGTAACCATTAAGTTAGAGAAGGAACAGATTCACGATACCAGCGTTACCGTTAAATTTACCATTGCCGATACCGGGATAGGCATCTCGCCCGAAAGCTTTAATATAGTATTTGATCCTTTTATGCAGGATCAGCAGGTTATTAACAACGAGTATGGCGGTACAGGCCTGGGCCTTGCCATTACCAAACGTTTAATTGAGCTGCACAACAGCTCCATAGCCGTAAGCAGCGAGTTGGGCAAAGGCACTATATTTACCTTTGCAATAGCATTTAAAATTGAGGCTAAAACCATTGGCGATAACCCAATTACCCAATCGGTGCCGGGTGTAGCGCTCAACCTGCATGGCATGAACATATTGGTGGTTGATGATAACAGGATGAACCTGATGATAGCATCGCGCTTTTTGAAGAAATGGCATGCCAATGTAGATGAAGCCATGAACGGCGAAATTGCAGTTAATATGGTGGCCAATAAAGCCTATAACCTAATTATTATGGATTTACAGATGCCTGTAATGGATGGGTTTGAGGCAACGGCAATCATTAAACAAAGCTATCCCCAAATACCAATTATAGCACTAACTGCTGATGCCATGCCAGAAACACACAACAAAGCCTTTGAAGCTGGCATGAGCGACTATTTAACCAAACCTTTTATGCCAGAAACCTTGTTTGAAAAGGTGGTAAAACACTCCATAAAAACAACGGCAGGGATAAATAGCCAGAATGTTATTTAAGTGTTTCAATTATAAAAGCATAAAGGCTTGCTTTTTCCTCCAGTTCGGCTACCAAGCTGTTATCGCCGGTGCCGTAGTGCCCCGCCTGTTTATTAACCAATAACAATATAGGATTGGTTTGAACAGGCCTGCTCTGCAGCTTTGCGGTAAATTTAAAGGAGTGCAACGGAGGTACCCTATCATCATTTTCGGAAGTAATGATAAGCATTGACGGATAGTTAACGTTGGCCTTTATATTGTTATATGGCGAATAATTATACAACTGTTTAAAGCCCGCACTATCGGCCACACTGCCATATTCGCCGGTGTGAAATTGCCCTACGGTAAAGTTTTCGAAACGAAGCATATCCAGCGGAGCTACAACAGGTATTGCTGCTTTAAACAGATCGGGCCGTTGAATGGCGGCTTCGGCAACCACCAGTCCACCATTTGATGCGCCCGATATGGCCAGTTTTGCCGGGCTGGTATAACCTTGTTTTATGAGGTATTCGGCACCGGAGATAAAATCATTAAATGAGTTTTGTTTATTTAAACCCTTACCTCCTTTTGCCCATTGGTTACCCAACTCTCCACCGCCTCTTATACAGGCATAGGCATATACACCGCCATTATTTAAAAAATACACAATACCGGGATCAAAGCTTGGCGTATTTATAACACCAAAGCCACCGTAGGCTTCCAAAAGCGTTGGGTTATTGCCATTAAGTTTAAGCCCCTTTTTGTAGATAAGCAAAATAGGTACCTTAACAGAATCATGGGTCACGTATTCCGATTCCTGGTAAACAAAATTTTCGTAGTCGAAACGAACAGTTGACGGTCGGGTTAACGTGCTAACATAATTATCTGTATTAATGCTAAACACCACTGGCGGTCTTGTGTACGATTGATAGCTGTAAGATAGTTCCTTATCATCTGGCAAACCCCTTAATCCACGAATTGATGTGCCAATGGGAAAAGAGCGTTTGCCTAATACTTTACCATCATAATCCGTGGCAACTATTTCAGGGTGCAGTTTGGCTTGATAAACCGAAATTATTTTATCCTTTAATGGCACTGTTTTCATTAACACCGCTTCGGAATATGAGGGCGCTAAAGGTTTCCATTCCCTGGGATTCGCCGGGTCAATTTCAACTATACTTCCGTTATCTGCTTCGTGAAGGGTTGTGGCTATTAGTTTACCGTTATGGCTATCTATAACATCAATCGCAAATTTTAAGTTAAGAAGCAGGGGTTTTAAAGTTGGCTCTGCATCTTTATAATCAATATAAAAATAATTGTTCTTACCTGTATTAGGATTATGTTCGCTCAAAACAAAAAAACGACTATCGCTGGTGGTTAAAAAGTTAAACCGGATGTTAGGGTCATTCCGTTTAAAGATTAGCGAATCCGAACTTTGCGGCGTACCAATTTTGTGATAATATACAGTTTGCCCCTGCGTTTTGCCCATATTGCTAACCGGCGGATATGTTGAGTAAAAGAAACCATTACTTTGCCACGCAATATTGGAAAACTTTACATTTACCAAATGGTCATCGAGGCTTTGTCCCCTAATAACCGTAACCATAATTTCGGCCCAATCGCTGCCATTGCGACTAAATTCGTAGGCCAGGTATTTTGAATCGGCGGATACCTCATAATCCTTTAATACAATCTTGTCTTTATGTGATATAAAATTAGGATCTACAATAATAGTTGGATCATTATCCTTTATAGTGTTTTGGACAAACAAGGCCGGCACATCATAATCGTTTTGGTAGGCATAAGTAAAGTAATACTTTCCCTTTTTAACAGGATCTTTATAGATAACGTTTGCTATTCCGTCAATATACCGGTAGGTATTGTTTTTACCTGAGGCTCTATTTATAAATTGATTGGAGATCTTATTTTCATCATTCACCCATTTTTTCAGTTCGGGATCGCGCAGATTTTCCATCCAGCGGTAATCATCAATAATCTTATATTTATTATAAAATTCCTCAGTAACGGGTCTTACGCTTGCTACCGGATAGGTTATTGTTTGAGCAAAAGCTAAGTGGAAACAAACCGAGAAAAATAACGTGAAAAAGAAAGGCTTCATAAATAAAAAGGGTGCAAAAAGCACCCTGCTAAAATAAGCTATAATTATAAATGGCAATATTAATAATATGTAACAAAAACAGTACTTACTGTACCGCCAAGTGATATTAATTAATCTCCTCTTTAACCTGCCCGCACTCTTTCATATGCTCAGGAAAATAGGGATTTTCTATAGTTTTAGTTAGCGAGAGCCAGTAACCACCTTTTCCAGCGTCGACCATTGGGCAGTAGTCAACGTAAATTGGGGGTGTTTTAAATTTGGCGCCTTTTATAAGCGTAATAATATCTTTACTTAGCAGTAAAAACTCGGCACGCTGGTTTTTTACATCATCAGTGGTGGCAATTTTGTGCGCGGTTACGGCGGTTTCGGTGCAGCCCTTTATACCAGTCAGCTTGGTTTCCAAAGCCGTGGCAGCACTTTTAATACCTCCAACATCCGACTTCAGGAACTGATCTTTAAGCGCGATATAACCTTTAAACACATCGGCAGTGTTGGCCGTATCAACCGCTACCTGGGCAATAGTTGATACTTTTGAGCTATCCGGTTTAGCCGCAGCAGCTGCCGAAGGCTTTGTGGTTTGATTACAGCTCTGGATAGTTACAATTGCCGCAGCTATGGCAATACTATTGATGATCTTTTTCATAAGCGTGTATTTAGTTTGTACGTATCGCCTCCACCGGATCAAGCCGTGAAGCAAAATACGCAGGAATGATTCCCGAAAATACACCTATTGCTACAGATATTGTCATCCCCCTGATAACATTATTTAAATCGAGCACAACTTGTATATCTGCTGCTGCCTTTACCGCAAATGTTAACAAGTAAACAGCAAACAACCCTATGAGCCCCCCGAGCAGGCATAACACCACGGCTTCGATTAAAAACTGCAATAAAATAAAGTAATTTTTAGCACCTAATGATTTCTGGATACCGATGATATTAGTACGCTCTTTTACGGATACAAACATGATGTTGGCAATACCAAACCCGCCCACAACTACCGAAAAACCACCGATAATGGCACCGGCAATATTAATGATACTAAACACCCTATCCAACTCATTGGTAAGCATGGTGGTGCGGTTCAGCGCAAAATTATCTTCCTGGTTGGGCCTTAAACTGCGAATAGATCGCATTAATCCACGAATCTCACTCTCTACATCATCAACCGGAATCCCCTTCTTACCGCGCACGATAAGCGAAGGCCCATATCTTTCGCTTTGAATATCAATTATATTACGGGCAAAATTAAGCGGTAATAAAACCTGCTTATCTGTTGATATGCCCAGCATATCATTACCTTGTTTTGAAAAAACACCAACAATGGTTACGTAACGTCCCATTACTTTAATCTGTTTCCCTACACCATCACCGGCAGGGAAAAGGTCCTTAGCTATATCGAAACCGATAATAGTTATAGGTGCACCTGTTTTTGATTCCATTTCGGTAAAATACCTGCCCCCTGCAAAATCAAAATTCCAGGTTTTGTTATGATCTTTTGATGCTGCACTTATGCGCGCACCATCAACAGTGTTGCTTTTATATTTAATGGTGCGTCTGTCAATACCAACTTCATAAGATACCGCTTCGGCCGTTTGGCTGCGGCGTTCCAGTTCATTAAAATCACGCAGTTTTGGTTCTGGCCTTTGCAGATATTTCCACCAAGGGAAGTCGCTGCCACCTACCCAGGGCCATTTTTCAACGTAAACGCTGTTATTGCCCAGCTTATTCACGCTGTTTTGCAGATTATTGCGTAACGTATCAACCGCCGATTGCACCGCTATAATAGTAAATATGCCTATTGTTACACCCAGTAACGACAGTATGGTGCGCAATTTATTTTGCCTCAACGCATCGTAAGCAAACAAAAAGCTCTCCCTGAAAAGTTTTAAAAATAGCATATAACTTATTTTGGTTTCAATGGTTATTACATTGTTAAGCCTATATTAGGGCGAAACAATTATAACGGTTGAATATTTTTAGATTTTAGACGTTGCAGCATCAATTAAGTTACATTATTTTTTGATTAAACTGAATACCACGAAAACAAATCGTTCATAAAAAAATCTACCAAATTAACAAAAAAAATTCATACATTTGCGCCCTGAAAATTCATATACACAAGCATGAAATTATCTCAATTCAAATTCAATTTACCTGAGTCACTAATAGCACACAACCCTTCTGCAACCCGCGATGAAGCTCGCTTAATGGTTTTACACAAAGATTCAGGAAAAATTGAGCATAAAATATTTAAAGATGTGCTGGATTATTTTGATGACCAGGATGTAATGATCCTGAACAATACCAAAGTATTCCCTGCGCGCTTATATGGAAATAAAGAAAAAACCGGCGCAACCATCGAAGTTTTTTTGCTGCGCGAGTTAAACAAAGAATTACGCCTTTGGGATGTATTGGTTGACCCCGCACGTAAGATACGCGTAGGCAACAAATTATATTTTGGCGACGACGATTTGCTGATTGCCGAAGTTGTTGACAATACCACATCACGCGGCCGTACCATCCGCTTTTTGTTTGATGGTACGGAAGAAGAATTTCGCCGTAATGTGGAGATCTTGGGCGAAACACCACTGCCTAAATACATTAAGCGTAAAGCTACTGCCGAAGATAAAGAACGTTACCAAACTATTTTTGCCAAACACGAAGGCGCTGTTGCAGCCCCTACAGCTGGTTTACACTTTAGCCGCGAGCTAATGAAACGCCTTGAACTTAAAGGTGTTGATTTTGCCGAGGTTACCCTGCACGTTGGTTTAGGAACCTTCCGCCCGGTTGAGGTAGAGGATTTAACCAAGCATAAAATGGACTCAGAGCAGTTTATCATTGAGCAAAAACAAGCTGATATTGTAAACCGCGGCATCGAACGTAAATCACGCATCTGCGCTGTTGGTACAACTTCAATGCGCGCTATTGAATCGGCTGTATCTGCAGGTAAAACGCTTAAACCGGCTAACGACTGGACCAGCAAGTTCATTTTCCCTCCGTATGATTTCAGCATAGCCAATTCAATGATCACCAACTTCCACACACCAGAATCTACCTTATTGATGATGGTATCGGCATTTGGCGGTTATGAGCATGTAATGAACGCTTACGAAGTTGCAGTAAAAGAAAAATACCGTTTTTACAGCTATGGCGATGCCATGCTGATCATCTAATTATTTAGATTTCAGATATAAGATTTGAGATATGAGTTTTTTTCATATCTCATTTTTTTTGCCTTAGATTTGAATCATAGATTATGCTAATGGGCTGTCATGCTGAGCCTGTCGAAGCATAGCGGGCAAAGGCCTCTGCACTCAACCCTTCGACAAGCTCAGGGTGACAGGCCAACCAAGTACCATTAATAAACAATGACCGATACCACACCTCACACTCCCCACCTCACACCCCACAATTATGTGATCATCGTTGCCGGTGGTTCTGGAAGCAGGATGCAATCTGCGGTGCCAAAGCAGTTTTTGTTATTGCATGGCTTGCCGGTTTTAATGCATACCATGCAGGCTTTTGAGCAAACGGTTATTAAGCCCGTTATCGTATTAATAATGCACCCTAATTTCCATGCTTACTGGCAGGAACTATGTTCCAAATACAATTTCAATATCCCCCACCAATTGATATCTGGCGGCGAAACGCGTTTTAACTCGGTAAAAAACGGGCTCGACCAAATAGATTGCGACAGTAATGCCCTAATTGCCATACATGATGCCGTAAGGCCGATTACCAGTGCCGGCATAATTGAAGCATCGTTTGCGTACGCCGCGTTGCATGACAACGCTGTTACGGCCGTTAAAAGCCGCGATTCTATACGGCAGGTTAAAAACGGCGTATCGGTGAGTTTGTTAAGAGATGAGATTTACCTGGTACAAACCCCGCAAACGTTTAAAGCAGGCCTGCTTAAAAAAGCTTACGAACAACCCTATACAGAAAGTTTTACAGATGATGCCAGCGTTGTTGAACAATATGGCATTGCCATTAACATTACCGAAGGCAGCTATGAGAATATAAAAATCACCTTTCCGGAGGATATTGCCATTGCCGAATTGCTTTTAAGCAAAAAACCATCGGCCTAAGATTGCCGATGGTTTTATTTTCATTTAGTAATGATTTTGGGTTATGCCCGTCGGATAACTCCTAATAGTACAGCTATAATAGCTATAACTAAAAGTATGTGAATTAAGCCACCACCAAATGGGTGAATAAATGCTCCGAACAACCATCCTATAACCAGGATAACGGCGATAATGTACAATAAGCCTCTCATGTTTATGTTTTTTAGTATTAGTGATAAATATTTTAAGCCTAATACTAAAATCATTCCAAAAAGTAGTGCCCAATAAAAAAGCCCTTAAAAAAGGGCTTTTTATGTTGATTAATATTCGTCTTCGTTGAAAAAGAAATCATCCTTGGTCGGGTAATCCGGCCATATTTCTTCAATATTTTCATACGGTTCACCATCGTCTTCCAGCGCCTGCAGGTTTTCAATAACCTCAACAGGAGCTCCAGAACGAATAGCGTAATCAATTAATTCGTCTTTTGTTGCGGGCCAGGGCGCATCTTCAAGGTGAGATGCCAGTTCAAGTGTCCAATACATGTTTCTCTATATTTTATAATTATCAGTAAATTTACTTTTTCGCAAAAGTATAATATTTTCAATTGGAATATCAATATTTTTTTTCACATTTTCAAATACGTGGTATCCATTGATTTTCAGGAATATTGTGCTCGTTTGCAACCTTCCTGCTTAAAGTGAACAGGTAATCGCTCAATCTGTTCAGATAAATATTCACTTTTTCATCCACTGTACTTTCCTGCGCCAGGTTTACGGTAAGCCTTTCGGCCCGGCGGCAAATACATCTTGCAATATGGCAAAACGAAATGGTATTACTGCCCCCCGGTAATATAAAATGACGTAACTCCGGCAATTGCTCGTTCATGGCGTCCATTTCCTGCTCCAGTAGTTCTACATCGGCCATATGCAGGTCGGGAATTATCATTTTTGATTTTTCGGGATCAGATGCCAGTGAGGAGCCTATTGTAAACAACCTGTCCTGTATCTGCTTCAATAACTCTTTATCATGGGCGGTTATATCCTGATCGCGGATGAGGCCGATGTAGGAGTTAAGCTCATCAACGGTACCATAGCTTTCAATACGCAAATGGTGTTTGGCCACGCGAGTACCTCCTATTAATGATGTATAACCCTTATCGCCTGTTTTAGTATATATTTTCATGTAAGTATCAATTTTAAAATGCCGTACACGGTAAAGCACATTGGAACGGCAAGTCTGTTTTTACCAAAGTGAATATATAATTTTTACCGGTAAAAGCCGTGGCTCATTAACGCCGATAAGCACTCATTTTTGTTTTAGTATAATTTTTGCTGATAAAATGCAGTTTATAAAGCAACAGCTTTAACGCCTAATTTGTAATATTGTGAAACGTATTTATATGTACCCAATGAAATCCATCATACAATCATCCAAAATATTGTCTATCATAGCCGCCGGGCTTGTAATGTCGGCCTTTAGCTGCGGCGGTGCCGGTAATACTAAAGCAGCCGACTCGGCAAAAACTACAGCTGTTGCTAAATCCAAAACCTCCATCAGCAGTATTTTAACAGAGAAACAGTTTAATGACCTTTTTCCGCAGCGCGATAAATTTTATACCTATGCCGCTTTTATTAAAGCAGCTGACGAATTGGGCCAGATAGATATTAAGATCAGTCGCCGGGCTGTTTCGGTTTACCAGTTTATACGTACCGATAAAAAAACAGGCAAAAGCGCTGTGGTAAGGCAAGACGGCGATTGGAACGAGGAATGGGCCAAAAAGAAACCCGACAGTGTGTTCACTGTTGATTACGGCGAGTTTTGTACTGCCTTTGGTGCCGATGCCAACAAGAAAGAGCTGGCGGCCTTCTTTGCGCAGATAGCACATGAAACCCGCCACGGCATGAACGGCAGCTATACTGATGGCCTTATGCTCATCCACGAAAGCAATACAGAAAATACCTACGTATCTGACAGTGACGAATACCCGCCCGTTGCAGGTAAAAAATACTACGGCCGCGGACCAATGCAGTTGAGTTACAATGGCAATTACGGCTTTGCATCAAACATTATTTTTGGTGATCCAAAGATTCTCCTGAACACGCCCGAACTGGTGGAGAACGACCCGGTAGTAGCCTTTAAAGCAGCCATATACTTCTGGATGACCCCCGAAACGCACAAACCATCGGCACATGATGTAATGACCGGCAAATGGCAACCCAACGCGGTAGACAAGGCCCACGGGCGCACTACACCGGGCTTCGGTATGACCATTAATATTGTAAACGGCGATGTGGAATGCAACAAAGGAGAAGACAACTACGGCATGAATGATCGTATTGGGTTTTACCAATTCTTTTTAAAGAAACTTGGCGTTACCGATGCCAACTGCGCCTGCTCATGCGGCAAAATGGAACCTTATAAGTATTAATATATAAAAACCAACCGGCACCCTAACCTTATGAAAAAATTATTAATCCTGGTGCTACTCATCAACCTTTGCACTTTTGCAAAAGCGCAAACCGAAGCAAATAGATTAAAAAACCAGGAATTAAGCAATGATAGATATATGGCCGAAGATGTTAAAGACCATTTTAAAGGCTTGGATCTATCAATGCTTTGGACTATTACAGAAAATCAATTTATTTACGGCTTTATTGGCAATGAGCACCAGCGTATCTACATTAAATTTATAAAGGTTACTAAGTCACCCTCGAAGGCACATGTGTATGAGGTATTTGGAAAATCAATGGTAAAGAATAATGTTTGCGATTTTCATGGCACTATTACTATTACCAACATCCGCAAAGTGAAGTTCACATCAACCGGTGTTGATAATGAGTATAAAAACAAAGGTATTAAAGGCCAATATCGCACCCTCGGCGATTACAATTTTGCCGAGAATAAAACCCAACCGCATTCGGGTATATTTAAAGGGCACTTTGAAACCAATTTTTATGTAGATAAAAATAACAATGTTAATTACGATGCTCTTGAAAAAGAAGCGGATGGATTTAATAACAACCAATTTGCCGGGATTTGGATTCCTTACAATGGTAAAACAAACAAAATTTGCAACTGGGGAGATTACCGCATACTCAACAGCGGCGACTTTGATGGCGGCGCAGGTGAATTTTCTCCTACAGATAAATATTTGAAACTGGGATGGCAAAGTGTTAGGGATGCCTACGGTAACGGCCCAAATGCCAAAGCAGCGTTAAAAGCAGAACAGACTAAGTGGTGGAAATAGTATTGGCATAAACCCTTACAATTGCAAGTTTATAGTACAGCTTACTTCTTCAGCGTAAAAGTAAACCTTGTATACTCCCCAACTTCTGAACTCACGTTTATTTTACCGCCTAAAGCCTCAACCAAACTTTTAACGGTACACAAACCAATACCAGAGCCATCTTTATTAAAACGATCCTTAGTGCCCAGCGTTGTTCCCGATTTAAAGATCATTTCAAAATTTTCAGATGCAATGCCAATCCCGTTATCGGTAACGTTAAAAGTGTAAAACCAGTTATCTTCAGCAAAATCTACCTTAATAATTCCCTCGGGTTTGTTGTTATATCGTATTGCATTATTGAACAGGTTAATCATAATTTGTTCAAAAGCCACTAACGAGGTGGTTATTTTTATAGGTCGCAAGGGTACCTCTATTTTAAACTCCAGCGGTATATCAATCAGCTTCACTACGCCTTCCAATAAATGTAAAACCTCGGCTTCCTCTTTATTTTGAGCGAGTATTTGGTTTGATTTGGAGTAGGCCAGCATCTTCTCTAACAAGCCTATAAGCTTATGCGATGAGTTGTTGATGATATCCAGAAACTTATTGCCCTTTTCATCCAGCTTATCCTTAAAACGATCTTTAAGCACCTGGCTGGTGAGCAAAATATTGGTGAGCGGGTTACGGATATCATGTGCAGCCATTACTGCAAACTTTTCCAGGTACTCGTTTGATTGTTCCAGTTCGCGGCGGGTATTGTTAAGCTCTGTTACCTTCTTTTTCAGCTCGAGCTGGGCCACAACCTGGTTTGCCAGTGCTTTGAGTGCTATAATCTGGCTATCATTAAGTTCGCGGGCTTTATGGTCAATAACGCAAAGCGTACCCAGTGCATACCCATCCGGGTTAATGAGCGGTACACCTGTGTAAAAAATAACTTTGGGGGTACCAGTAACCAGCGGATTGTCGGCAAATCGTTCGTCGGTAACCGCATTTTTCACTACCATTACCTCCTGGGGTTCCAAAATAGCATGGGCGCAAAATGCAAGTTCCTTTGGGGTTTCGCTTACTTCCAGGCCTTTGTTCGATTTAAACCACTGCCTGTCGTTATCAATTAAGCTAACCAAAGATATTGGCGTTTGGCAAATTTCAGATGCGATGAGGGTGATCTCGTCAAAACCTTGCTCGGGCAAAGTATCCAGAATTTGGTATGAATTTAAAGCCGCAAGGCGTTCGCGTTCATTTTCGGGAATTGGGGGTTTTAACATTAATAATTATAAAAACTTTATAGCAGGTAAGTTACAATTATAAGTTTATAAACTTTACTTGTAATTTAATTAATTGCAGATACGAAACCAATGAAAACCCGGATTGTTTTAGGGCCACAAATAAGTTTACAACTATCGCATTACAGCAGGCAAAATATACTGCTGCATCATTTTATCAACCTGCGGATGCGCATATGCCGCATTATAGGCTGTTGCTGTTATGATAATTACCAGCGGCTGATCTTTAAACACAAATATTTTATTGCCGCCGTTTCCTGAGCAATAAAAGGTTTCATAAGGTTTGTTGTTTACCAAATAGGTTTTATTCCAAAACAGGTAACCGTAAAACCCGTCGCCTACTACATCTTTTGGTAATGCCAGGTGCTTGGTGAATGATTGCTTAATCCAATTTTCCGGAATAAGCTGTTTACCTTTCCATAAGCCGCCGTTTTTATACAGCTGCCCAAATCGCGCATAATCTAACGACCTCATTTGCAAGCCTCCCGCGGTGCTGGGTATGTTTTGTGGTGTGTATTGCCATTGATATTTTTTTATACCAAGCGGCTTAAACAATTTTCCATCAGCATATTTTTCAAAACCACCAGGAACAGATTTATTAAGCACATCGCCCAAAACTACTACCCCGGCCGTAAAATAATTCCATTGTTTGCCGGCTATTTTAGTACTATCTACCTTTAAACCAAGTGTAAATTGCACCCAGTTGGGTGTAGGGTACATATTTTCTTCATAACCCGGCGAATTGTCGTCGTTATCATCGGCATCAAAAACAGAGCTCATGGTAAGCAAGCTTTTCAGGGTAATGTTTTCTTTTAACGGCGAGTAGTTGTTGAATTTTTTAAGGTCGTAAAAATCTTTCAGCATTTGGTTCTCGCTTTTAATATACCCGTCATGAATGGCTATCCCCATTATGGCCGAGGCAAAGGTTTTACCAACAGATCGCGGGTTATGCAACGAATCGCGGCTGCTGCCATTAAAATATTCTTCTATAAGCAGTTTGCCGTTTTTTATAACCACTACGCTGGTAATATCCTTAAATTTGTTTTGCGCTATCTGTTGGTTCAGCGCCTTTATCTTTTCTTTATCATAAGCTTCTGCAGATACCGGCCAACCACTGTTTGGTTTAATAACTTGCGGCTCAATAGCTTTAGCACTAACTGCGGGCATTATGATATTTATTTGTCCCAAGGCTATAACCGGTCCGGTTTTTAGAGTTGTGGTGTTAACATACGGCCTTGCTTCTATTTTAAGCAAATGTGTGCCGGTGGTAAACGCGTCATCGCCACCGCCAAGCAGGCAAAACCTAACCCATAATGAACGTCCCCATGAATCTTCGCCCCGGTTGCTGATCAGCGGTGCATGCACCGTGGTTTTAATATTTTTATTGACAGCCAGTCCTGCCCCTTTATTTAAATTTTCTGTGTAGAGCAATTTACCATCCACATAAAAAGCAAATTGAAAGTTCCCCTTATTGAACTGCTCTACCGTTAATGATGAATCAACCTGGTGTTGATAATTTGTTAGTGAATTGCCCATGAAGATCCGCATATACAGGTTATTTGCGGGTTTCAGTTCAAAGCTGTTTAATAAATCTGTTTGTTTAAGTTTTTGCAGGCTGATGGTATCTCCAACAAATACAATTTTGCCAATATTGGCCTTTTGTATAGGTAAAGTGATTGGTTCGGGTGTAGTTATATTTGTTGTTTGTGCAAACAAATTACCCGCGAAAACCAAGGCTAAAGCTAAGATGCAATAAGGTTTCATAGGCGTAACGATAATTGGGGGTAACATGTAGTACAGGCTCACACGTTATTGCCAAGCCGTGTTAATTAAAAAATATCGAACAATGAACCCTGGTTATACTAAGGTCTATACCTCCTCAACCCGGCGACTAACGGTTTGAATCTCGGTATTTTTGTAATCTTTTTCAATCAGTCCATCGCGCATACGTACTATACGGTGGGCATGCAGGGCTATATCCTCTTCGTGCGTTACCAATATAATGGTATTGCCTTTGGCATGAATATCTTCAATAAGGCCCATAATTTCAATGGAGGTTTTGGTATCGAGGTTACCTGTAGGCTCATCGGCCAATATGATAGATGGATCATTGATCAATGCGCGGGCTACGGCTACACGCTGGCGCTGACCACCCGATAACTCATTGGGTTTATGATCTACACGGTTACCAAGGCCTACGTTTTTGAGGGCATTGGTGGCACGTTCGGTACGTTTTATTTTGTTGATACCGGCATAAATAAGCGGCAGGGCAACATTGTCAAGCGCGGTACTACGCGGCAGCAGGTTAAACGTCTGAAAAACGAAACCGATCTCAGAATTACGTACTTCAGCCAGTTCGTTATCGCTCATGTGGCTTACGTTTATCCCGTTGAGGATGTATTCGCCTTTGGTTGGGGTATCTAAACAGCCCAAGATATTCATCAGGGTTGATTTGCCCGAACCTGAAGGACCCATCAGTGCTACAAACTCGCCTTTATTAATAGTTAACGAAACAGATTTAAGCGCGTGGATCACCTCGGCACCTATCACATATTTGCGTCCGATATCGTTAATGGTTATTAATGGCTTAGCAGTATTCAATGGCTCCATGTAATTTTTTTTGTTTGGACTACGGGAGTACCTTAAATGTTACAAAGGAAAGTCAAAATTCAAAATTAAAAAGTCAAAATGCCTTTTAGCTTGCCAAACAGTGCAAGCCCTTTTTGAATTTTCACTTTTGAATTTTGACTTATTTTTCAATAACCTTAGCTACCAGGAAAAAGTCCTTATCGTGCTTAGGGGCGTTTTGCAGTCCTTCTTCGTGGGTTATTTGTTGTTTAACAACATCCTCCCGTAATACGTTGGCGCCCTCAGTCATATAAACCAGCGGCTCCACGCCAGATGTATCCAGTTCGTTAAGCTTGGCCATAAAATCAAGGATCTTGCTCATGTCCACTATCATTTCCTGTTTTTCGGTTTCGGTGAGTTCTAAACGGGCCAGGTGGGCAACTTTTTCAACTGTTTCTTTATCTATGGTCATGCTTGCTGCAATTTTTTAGTAATAATAGCGTGAACCTCATCGCGCAGGGCGTCGGCATCATCAATGGTTAAATGGGCCGTTTCAATGGGTTTATGTACAAATATATTACAAATTCCGGGTCTGCTGCCATATTCTTCGCCGGTATCCCAAAGCACCTTCCAGGTATCAAGGGAGGTTATGGGTATTATGGGCACCTTCATTTCAATGGCCAGCCTGAAAGCACCGTTCTTAAAAGGGTATAAAACAGGCGGATACTCGTCGGGAATGGTGGCTTCTGGAAATATCACCACGCTTACGCCATTCTTTATCCGTTCGGCAGCCGTCTTAATAGCGCGAAACGATGAAATCTTGCTTTCACGGTTCACCGTTATATCAATTGTACGGAAAAACAGCCCCAGCACATAATTGTGCAGCAGTTCTTCCTTCCCTATAAAACAAAAATTATTATGCAGATGCTGGCTTATGGCCGAGATATCAAGATTGGAAGTATGATTAGGGCAGATAACATAGGTACGGCTCCAGTCAACAGGCTGCTCAAACTTAGCCCTGTAAAATATGCCCGATAAGCTGGAACTTAAAAAGATGATGAGTCGCCGGATCTGGTTGATATATTTATAAAGTTTAGGCTTTTTGCTGAGCGGATACAGCACGGGCCAACATAAGGTAAAAAAGAAAGCGACACTAACCCGGTAAAATTGGGTATGGATCTTTTTCAATATCAATTTCATGCTTACCAAAAATAACAAAAACTTATTTAAGCCAAAGCCTAAACTTGGGCAGGCTGTAACCCTCCTTCAAGTTTTGCTTTCATAATGGCATAAACGTCATCACGCAGCGTATCGGCATCATTAACGGTAAGGTGTGAAGTATCGATGGGTTTATGGATGTAAAAATTACAAACGCCGGGACGGCTGCCGTATTTGGTGCCGGTGTCCCACAAAATTTCCCAAGTGTTGGCGCTGGTTACAGGTAAAATAGGGATCTTTAATTCAATAGCCAGGCGAAATGGACCGTTCTTAAACTCGCATAGTTGTGGCGGATACGTTTCGGAGATCATTCCTTCGGGGAAAATGATGAGGGTGATACCTTCCTTCAATTTTTCCTCGGCTTTTTTAAATGCCCGGAATGCCGACATTTTACTATCACGGTTTACAGGAATATCGACCGAACGGAAGAATAATCCGGTAACCAGACCGTCCGCTAACTCCTGCTTGCCCATAAAGCTGCAATTGTTGTTAACCAGTACACACATGGCCGAAATATCAAGGTTGGAGGTATGATTTGGGCATACGATATAGGTTTTGCTCCAGTCGATAGGCTGCTCATATTCAAACCTATAAAAGATTCCTGCAAAGGCCGAACTGATAAGTGCCCACCAGCCGCGCAGCTTATTCATTGCCCGGTAACGCGATGGCTTGCGCGAACAATATTTGAAAAAAGGCCAAAACAGAAAATAGGAAACCGCAACGCTAAACACATAAAAATAGATGTGCACTTTTTTCAATATCATTTTCATCGACATCAAAAATAGAAAAATTCCTTACTTTCGCACACTATGGAAACTGTTGTTAGTGGCATCCGATCAACCGGAAACCTGCACTTAGGAAATTACTACGGCGCATTGCAAAACTTTATAAAAATGCAGAGTGAATTTAACTGCTATTTTTTTATTGCCGATTTGCATTCGTTAACCACGCACCCTACCCCTGCAGATTTACATACCAATGTGAAGCAGGTTTTAGTAGAGTATCTGGCTGCCGGTATCGACCCGGAAAAGGCTACTATTTATGTACAAAGCGACGTACCTGAAATAGCCGAACTATATTTATACCTTAACATGAACGCCTACCTTGGCGAACTGGAACGCAGCACTTCATTTAAAGATAAGGTACGTGCCAATCCCGAGAATGTGAACGCTGGCCTGCTTACCTACCCGGTATTAATGGCTGCGGACATTATTATTCATAAAGCAACCAAAGTGCCTGTTGGTAAAGATCAGGAGCAGCATCTTGAAATGGCCCGCACTTTTGGGAACCGTTTTAACAGGTTGTATAATAACGATTACTTCCCCGAGCCTTATGCGTTTAACTACAGCAGCAACCTGGTAAAAATCCCGGGACTGGACGGTAAAGGAAAAATGGGTAAATCAGAAGGTGAAGGCAATGCTATTTTCCTTGGCGATACGCCCGAGGCTATCCGCAAAAAGGTTATGCGCGCCGTTACAGATGGCGGTCCGACTACCGAAAATCAAACCAAACCACAGGAGATCCAGAATTTGTTTGACCTGATGAAGGTTGTTTCATCGGCCGATACTTTAACACATTTCGATAACCTGTATAACACCATGAGCATCCGTTATGGCGACCTTAAAAAGCAGCTTGCCGAGGATATGATCATAGCCACCGCCCCCATCCGCGACCGTATAAACGAAATTGCCGGCGATGCCGAATACCTGCGTAAAGTAGCCCGCCTTGGTGCCGATAAAGCTCGTGAAAGCGCTCAAAAAACCATTAAGGAAGTACGCGAAATTATAGGGTTTAAGAATTTCTAAAGGGTTCATGGTTGATAGTTCATGGTTCATAGTGTATATTAGTCGGAGTTTCATTGCATAGCAAATGATTGATATATTAGATTTTATACAGATCTATGAACTATGATCTATGAACCATAACCCATGAACTAAAATAAATATGCACATAGCGATAGTAGGAAACATTGGTGCCGGTAAAACTACCCTCACCGAAATGCTGGCCAAAAATTATGGTTGGGAACCATTGTATGAAGCCGTTGACAACAACCCCTACCTGGAAGATTTTTACAGCGACATGAAACGCTGGAGCTTTAACCTGCAGATCTATTTCCTGAATAGTCGTTACCGCCAGATAATTGACATTCAAAAGAGCGGGCGCAACATTATACAGGATCGTACAATTTATGAGGATGCTTACATTTTTGCCGAAAACCTGCACGATATGGGCCTCATGACCACCCGTGATTACGAAAACTACGAATCGATATTTGATAATATTACCGAGTATATAAAACCACCTGATCTGTTGGTTTACCTCAAAGCATCGGTGCCTACCTTGGTAAGCAACATACAACGCCGCGGTCGCGAATATGAAATAGGCATCCGCCTTGATTACCTTTCAAAACTTAACGAAAAGTACGACAAGTGGATAAAGAACTATAAGCTGGGTAAATTGCTGGTGCTGGATAAAGATAACCTCGACTTTGCCAACAACACCGAAGATATGACCACCATAGTGAACCTCATAGAACGGGAAGTTAACGGACTGTTTTAGGCGAGGTTCGGGTTACGGGTTGCCAATTTCGAGTATGTATACCCGCCTACACAAGTCACTATCAATTTTAATCAACACTATTAACTCGCCACAGGTAACACGTTCCACGCAACACAAATGAAAATCCTCGGCATAATTCCTGCACGTTACGCATCTTCACGATTTCCGGGGAAGCCATTGGTTGATATTGCGGGTAAAAGCATGATACAGCGGGTTTATGAACAGGCTAAAAAATGCAATGATTTAACCGAAGTTATTGTAGCTACCGATGACGACCGTATTTTTAACCACGTACAAGCCTTTGGCGGCGTAGCGGTAATGACCGCCGCCGATCACCAAAGCGGCACCGACCGTTGTGCCGAAGTGGCCTTATTACACCCCGAATACCATGTGGTTATCAATATACAGGGCGATGAACCATACATTGATCCCGAGCAGATCACCAAGCTGGCTGCCTGTTTTATCAATCCCGATACACAGATAGCCACCTTGATAAAAAAAGTGCTTACTGTTGAGGAACTGCACAACACCAACTCGCCTAAAGTGGTGATCAATAAACTATCCGAGGCTATATATTTTTCACGCTCGGCCCTGCCGCATATACGCGGACAAGAACCCGAAAACTGGCTGGAATTTTACACTTATTTTAAACACATAGGCATTTACGGTTACCGTGCCGATGTGCTGCAGCAGATCACCAAGCTTCCAATTTCGGGCCTCGAAAAAGCCGAAAGTCTGGAACAGTTGCGCTGGGTTGAGAACGGCTACCGCATAAAAGTTGCCGAAACCGAACTGGAAACCCATGCCATTGATGTTCCTGAAGATCTGTTGAAGCTGAAGTTGTAGACGTAAACCTACTTGCAAATGCTCCATGCCTAGCTTAAATAATTGTTGTTATATTATGCTATATAAATCTTTATATATTTGTATAAATACGAGCAATATATAAGAAGATACATTCGCCGCCTGCACCCGGCATTGGATATCGCAATAATATAATACTTAACCTTATCATGAAATTAACCATCACAAAAGCCCTGCTTTGCATTGCGGCTTTATTATTTACGCAAAGCCTGCGTGCTCAAGATCAGGATTACCTGCTTACCTTAAAAGGCGATACGTTATTTGGCAAAGTATCCCAATCATCTGTAGATCATACAAAGTTTAAATACAAAACAGCCAAAATGAAAAAGGCTGAAGATATAACCGTTGATTCTATTAAAGAATTTACTTGCAACAGGATACCCCTGGTTATGCGGGCGGTTACAATGGAAGGTGTAAAAAAGCCCGTTTTCATGATCGTGGTTGAAAAGGGAGCGATATCACTGTACAGCCTTATGGAGTGGAATGCGATGGAATCAAACCGGATACACTCCAGCATGGAATTTTACGTGAGCAAAAATTGCGATTCGGTAAGATTGTTAAAATCAAATTACAATACTGATAAACCAAAGGAACAAATATTAGATGAATTTGCCGAATTACTAAAAGACAAAAAAAGCATTTACGATAAATTTAAAGCCAAAGAATATTACAATTTCACTTATTTATTTAAGCTGATACATTTTTATAATACCGGATTAACGTTATAATTATTTCATATAATACCACCCAAACTTATAATGAAACTACCTATCCTTAAAGCGCTGTTTTGCGTTGCCGTATTGTTGTTTACCCTAAAAACACAGGCACAGGATTACATTATAACCATGAAAGGCGATTCGATACCTTGTAAAACGAACCGAGCATTAGGCGGCGTAAAATTCAGGTATCAAACCTCAGAAATGAAAAGTAATAAAACCATTAAACCAACTGAGATAAAAGAGTTTAAAAACTCAGAAGAAAATGTGATCCTGAGGTCGGTAGTTATAAAAGGCGAAGACAACCCCAAATTTCTGGCACTTGTTGAACGTGGAACAATTTCATTATATTATGTTTTGGGACGGCGACACGTTAACCACTATGGTTTTTTAAACGTTACCGATGCCATCGACGAGTTATATGTAAGTAAAGGATCTGACACCGTAACTTTACTTAAATCAAATTTGGTTACCGAGTTAACAAGAGATCAGCTCAGGCACAATTTTGCAAAATTACTCATAGACAAAAAAAGCCTTTACGACCGTTTTTTAGCCAACGATGGTTATGCCACTTTTTATTTATATAAAATCGTCCACTTTTATAATACAGGTTTACTGCTCAATCCAAATGATTAATTTGATTTGAATACAGCCCGCCTATCGCTACCCCTTCATAATAAATGCTTTATCGCCAGCCTTTGGTCATAATCAAAAAGCACAACCGTTTTTTTGTGCACAAGTGTTCCTAAGCCTAAAAATTTTCTTACTTTTGTATCCCGTACACAAACATTTGGTTTCCGCATAAAACAGGGGCCATTTTCAAAAAAAATCATGACTAAATATATTTTTGTTACGGGTGGCGTTACCTCGTCGTTAGGAAAAGGTATTATCTCAGCCTCATTAGCCAAACTACTTCAATCGCGCGGTTATCGTGTTACCATTCAAAAGTTCGATCCCTATATCAATATCGATCCGGGAACATTGAACCCTTATGAGCATGGTGAATGCTACGTTACCGAAGATGGCGCCGAAACAGATCTTGACCTTGGCCATTACGAACGTTTCTTAAATACTCCTACCTCAAAAGCAAACAACATTACAACCGGTCGTATTTACCAAAATGTGATCAATAAAGAGCGTGAGGGTGCTTTTTTAGGTAAAACCGTACAGGTAGTACCGCATATTACCGACGAGATAAAACGCAACTTCCGCATCCTTGGCGAAAACGGCGAATATGATATTGTGATCACCGAATTGGGCGGTACCGTAGGCGACATCGAATCATTGCCATATATTGAGGCTGTACGTCAGTTCCGCTGGGAAAACGGTTCTGGTAACTCATTGGTTATCCACCTTACCCTGGTTCCATTCCTTGCCGCAGCAGGCGAACTGAAAACCAAACCTACCCAGCACTCTGTTAAAATGCTATTGGAATACGGGATCCAGCCAGATATTTTGGTTTGCCGTACCGAGCACCACCTTAACGCAGATATCCGCAAAAAAATAGCCCTGTTCTGTAACGTAAATATCAACGCCGTTATCGAATCTATTGATGCATCAACCATTTACGATGTTCCGTTGCTGATGTTGAAAGAGCAATTAGATAAAACTGTACTTACCAAACTAAAACTTCCGCTTAAGAACGAACCCAACCTCGAAAACTGGAAAGATTTCCTGGGCAGGTTAAAAAACCCGACTGCCGATGTACGCATTGCCCTGGTTGGTAAATATGTTGAGCTGCCGGATGCTTATAAATCAATTACCGAAGCATTTATACATGCCGGTGCCAATAAAGAATGCAAGGTAAGGGTTGAGTACATTCCGTCGGAATCCTTAACGCCAGAGAATGCTATTGAAAAACTTAAAGGCATGCATGGCGTACTGGTAGCACCGGGCTTTGGCGAGCGCGGCTTTGAAGGGAAAATACAGGCTATACGTTATGTGCGTGAAAATAATATACCTTTCTTTGGTATTTGTTTGGGTATGCAATGTGCCGTTGTTGAATTTGGCCGTAACGTTTTAGGACTGGAGAACGCCAACAGTACCGAAATGAACCCCGAAACACCACACCCGGTTATCGGCATGATGGAAGAGCAAAAAACGGTTACCAACAAAGGCGGTACCATGCGTTTAGGCGCCTACCCTTGCGATTTGAAAAAGAACAGCAAAGCCGCAGCTATATACGGAAAAACCCACATTTCTGAACGTCACAGACACCGTTATGAGTTTAATAACGAGTATCTTAAACAATATGAAGCCGCAGGTTTAACCCCATCGGGCATTAACCCGGATAACCAATTGGTAGAGATTGTTGAGCTTAAAAACCACCCGTTTTTCGTAGGCGCACAATTTCATCCCGAATTAAAATCAACAGTTGCTAATCCGCACCCACTTTTTATTAACTTTGTCGCCGCTTCACTGGCTTACGCCCGTAAGAAATAAAGAATATTTGTACGATACAATAGATAATGGATAAAAATACGTTTACAGGACTATTCCTGATTATGGCTATTATAGCTGGCTCAATTTACTTTTTAAAGCCATCTGAAGCCGAACTTAAAAAAGAACGCCTGGTACAACACCAGGATTCTTTAAAAAAGGCCGGTTTGGCCAAAGCAAACACACCTGCAACAGCCGCAGCCGCAAAAGCCGATACAACAAAGAAAGCTACAGCAGTAACCGATTCGCTGATCTTAAAAAGTCCGTTTGGTGCAGCCTCTGTAGGTACCGAAAAACTGATCACCTTAGAAAACGCCGAACTGATCGTTAAACTAAGCACCAAAGGTGGTAAGGTTGCATCTGTTGAATTAAAAAACTACAAAACGTTTGATAAAAAACCGCTGATACTTTTTAACGGTCCGCAAACACATTTTGGTTTAAACTTTGCCGCAGGTAACAGCAATATCAACACCGATAATTATTATTTTACGTCGACAGCTACTGATCTTAAAGTTAAAGGCAGCGATTCGTCATCAATTACCTTACGCTTAAGCTACAGCCCTACCCAGTATATTGATTATATATACAGTTTAAAAGGCGAAGGCTTTAAACTGGGCCTTACTGTTAAGCCAACCGGTTTAGATAATATATTGGCCAATGCCAGTCCTGTTAACCTTAATTGGGCCGCCAGTCTGCACAAACAGGAAAAGGATATTAAACAAGAGCGTTTATATTCAACCGTATATTATTTTAATAATGAAGGTAATGTTGACTACCTGAGCGAAGCCAAAGACGATCAAAAAGATGTGAGTGATAAAAAAATGCAATGGATTGCATTTAAGCAGCACTTCTTTTCAAACGCGCTGATAGCTAAAAACGGTATCACCAGGTCAAACATGGCAGTTGCTACAGACGTAGCCGATACCAGCGATGTAAAGCAAATGAAGGCTGATCTTACGCTGGCCCGTTCGGCAGATGGCAGTATACCATTGGAGTTTTATTTTGGTCCTAACCGTTACTCTACCCTAAAAGCACAGGGCGTTGAATTGCAGAAACTGGTAAACCTTGGCTGGGGACCATTAAAATACATTAACCAGTTTGCGGTATTGCCTTTATTTAACGTGCTTAAAAACTTTAACTGGAATTACGGATTGGTGATACTAATCCTTACCATTGCGCTTAAGCTGGTATTATCGCCGCTTACCTATAAATCATACCTTTCAATGGCTAAAATGCGTGTGCTGAAGCCCGAAATGGATGAAATAAAAACTAAGGTTGGTGAAGATAACCCTACCCTGCTGCAACAGGAATATCTCAAGCTGTATAAAAAGGCCGGGGTAAATCCGCTGGGTGGATGTTTGCCATTACTTATCCAGATGCCAATTGTTATTGCGTTCTTTAAGTTTTTCCCAAGCTTATTTGAACTGCGCGGCGAAAGCTTTTTGTGGATGCATGACCTATCAACCTATGATGCGGTTGTTACATTCCCAACCATACCTTTCATTGGCGATCACATCAGTTTAATGTGTTTACTGATGACGATATCAACACTGATATATACTTATTTCAACAACCAGATCTCGGGTGCAACCGGCCAGATGAAATACATTGGCTACATTACACCTATCATATTCCTGGCTACACTGAACAGCTATCCGTCAGGCTTAAACTATTACTACTTCCTGGCCAATATGCTTACCTTTTTACAACAATACCTGATTAAATTCATGGTTGATGATAAAAAGATCCATGCCCAGATCCAGGAAAACAAAAAGAAACCAGAAGAAGCTAAAAAGAAAAAATCTGGTTTCCAGGCCCGCATGGAAGAAATGATGCGCGCTCAGCAACAAGCTAAGAAATAGTTCTTTAGAGCAAGGATTTTTAGAACAAAGAATAAGGACTTTTAAATAAATGCAAAACGGCCCCGGGAGATGATCTTCCGGAGCCGTTTTTGTATAATATAATCATTTGTCATTGCGAGCGTAGCGTGGCAATCCCATAGGACGGGTAACGACTTTGCACTACCATCTTACCTGATGAGATTGCTTCGTGCCTCGCAATGACAATGTGGTGGTTTGGTGTGTCTTATTAAAAATCAAAAATCCATCATCCAAAAATCCTTGCTCCTTCCTCCCAAAATCTTTCATCTAAAACACTAAAATATTTAGCAAATAAATATTACATTTGAAATATGTATGCTATTGTTGATATTGAGACTACCGGGGGGCATGCCAGCGCAAATGGCATTACAGAAATTGCCATATGCATACACGATGGCAAAAAAGTAGTTAAACGTTTTGAAACACTTGTAAATCCTAACCGGGAAATCCCGATATATATCAGCGCCTTAACGGGCATCAGTAATGAGATGGTGCAAAGTGCACCGCCGTTTGAGGATGTAGCTGCAGACATTTACCACCTCATTCATGGAAAGATCTTCGTAGCGCATAATGTAAATTTTGATTACTCTTTTGTACGCTACCATTTAGCGGCAGCCGGGTATGATTTGCAGTGCAATAAACTATGCACCGTTCGCCTTGGCCGTAAGATATTGCCGGGGCTTCCCTCCTATAGTCTTGGTCGTTTGTGCAGGCATTTGGGTATTGATAACGAAAGCCGCCACCGCGCCGGAGGCGATGCTGAAGCTACTGCTGAACTGTTTACTCTTTTGCTGAACAGCGATACCGATGGTCATATAAAGCAGGCCCTTAAACAAAACTCCAAAGAACAGGTATTGCCAGCCAATCTCCCTAAAAAAGACGTGGAGAAATTACCGCAATCGCCGGGGGTATATTATTTTCATGATCAAAAGGGCAAGGTAATTTACGTAGGCAAGGCCAAAAACATCAAAAAACGGGTAAGCAGTCATTTCACCGGTAATAATCCGGGGCTGCAACGGCAGGAGTTTATGCGCAATATACACCAGGTAAGTCACCAGGTTTGCGGTACCGAACTTATTGCCTTTGTACTGGAAGCCATTGAGATCAAACGCTTATGGCCTAAATATAACCGTTCACTAAAACGCTTTGAAAACGCTTATTGTCTTTACGCATTTGAAGACCAGCGTGGCTACCTGCGCCTTGCGGTTGATAAGCGCCGCAAATACAGCACCCCTATTTATACCTGTAATTCCCTGCTTGATGGGTATAACCTACTCAATAAACTGATAGAGGCTTTTAACCTTTGCCCAAAACTTTGCTTTGTACAAACCAACACCGATTTGTGTACAGGCAGCGCCGGCAGCCAATGCGCCTGCGAAGGCGTTGAATCTGTAGACGAATATAATAGCAAAGTGAACACCGCTATCGATGAATTAAAACGCGCCCTGCCAACCTACGCCATCCGCGATGAAGGCCGTACAGGTGATGAACACAGCTGCATACTGGTAGAAAAAGGCCAGTTTTATGGCATGGGCTACATCTCCCACTACTTTGATGCCGATAACATACAACAACTAAAAAATTACCTCACCCCATACCCGGGTAATGATTATATCAAAAATATTGTATCCAGCTATGCTACGCGATATCCTGATAGGATGGTTGTGTTTGCGTAAGTTATAAATAGTATGTCATTCTGAGCGAAGCAAAGAATCTGTTAACCAGCGTTGCATCTTGAATTTGTCCTACTCGCGCGGGTTTAGCGTATCGTAACCCGTGTGAAAACATTATTTAAGCTTCCAGCTTAATCGGCTGAAAGCCGAAACTATGCTACGTCACGGGCTGAAAGCCCGCGCCAGTGAAATTGCCACGCTACGCTCGCAATGACATGGTTTATATCGCAAAACACAATCACGAAATTATCATATAAATTAATTTCATTAACACAATATAGATTTCGGTTGGTTATACCTATACATCCACCAACAGAAAAACTATAAATAATGAATAGTATTAATCAACAACAGCCCGAGGAAAACATGAAGGACCTGGGCGGCGCGGAAGCCATTGCCAAGATCAAGGAAATGGTTGATAGCGCAAAAAGCTGTTTCTTTTTAACCAATATTAAATCGGGCTTGCCGGTTTCTATGCGCCCAATGGCCGTACAAAAGGTAGACGATGAAGGTAACTTCTGGTTCCTGAGTGCTAACGACAGCCATAAAGATTGGGAAATATCCAAAGACCCAATGGTACACCTGCTGTTCCAGGGATCGCCCCACTCTGATTTCCTGAACATTTACGGCATTGCCGAAGTAAGTGAGGACAAGGAAAAAATAAAGGAACTTTGGGAACCTATAATGAAAGTTTGGTTTACCGAAGGCCAGGACGATCCGCGCATCTCCGTTATTAAAGTTGAGCCAACCGAAGGTTATTACTGGGACAATAAACATGGCAACGCTATTGCGTTTGTAAAAATGCTTGCCGGCGCGGCCATTGGCAAAACCTTTGATGATTCTATTGAAGGTAAGCTGGAGGTTTAGAATCTCCATATTTTAAATAAAAAACGTCATTGCTTCCTACCGCAATGACGTTTTTTTTAAAGGCCTGTCACCCTGAGCCTGTCGAAGGGTTGCACTTAAAGGTCTGCCCACTATGCTTCGACAGGCTCAGCATGACGGGCCATGTTCTCGGCGTTACCTTATTCTTAAATTATTTTAACGGATCAACGGGCTTTAAAAACTTGTTATACCATTCTATATATCGCTGCAACCTATCAACCTGGTAGCTGGGTACTGTTATGCCATGATACTGGCCGGGATACAACACCATTTGTGTTGGTACCCCTTCCGATTTTAGTGCTTGGTACATTTGTTCGCCGCCGGAAGTAGGCACGTTAAAATCCTTTAAACCCGACATAAATTGCGTTGGCGTTTTAATTTTATCGGCATGGAAAAACGGATATGATAGTTTGATATATTTATCGGCGTTTTTCCAGGGCTGACCAAGTTCGTTATCATATTGTACCACCCATTGGTCGCTGCCATAAATAGACAGCTGCAATGCGCTGCCTGCTCCGCTGCTGGCCGCTTTAAAACGGGTATCTGTAGCAATGGTGTAATCGGTAAGGATACCGCCATAGCTCCAACCGCCAATACCTAAATGATCTTTATCGGCAACGCCGGTTTTTACCAATTCGTCTACAGCGCCCAAAAGGTCTGTTACTTCCTTGTTCCCCCAATCGGCATAAATAGCTTTGGTATATTCCAATCCGCGGCCTGTACTACCTCGATAGTTAACAGCCGCTACGGCATAGCCAGCACAGGCAAGGGTTTGCCTTATTACATCAAACTCAAACTCGTCCTGATCTGTAGGGCCTCCGTGGATATATAATATAAAAGGTAACTTTTTGTTGGCTGTGCTATCATCCGGTGTATATAATATACCCGATACCAGCGTACCATCGCTGCTAAACGACTGAAAGCCTTTTACCTTTGCCAGCTTAACGGTACTCAACCATTTATCCTGGTGAAAAGTTAGCCTGCGGATACGGCCGTTTTCAATAGCGACAAGCTCGTGCGGCATATATGGCGTAGTCATCTTTGCTATCCAGTTACCCGGCGAATGGCCAATAAGGCTTTCAAAACTACTTTCGGTACCTTTATTTATAACTGCTGATTTGCGGAGCAGCACGTTATATTGCGCCACGTAACGGATGCGGTCATTACTTACCAGGTAAACAATGTCTTTACTATCTCTGCTCCATGCGTGGTTGCTAACGGGCCTGTCTAACTGGGCGGTGAGTACGCGATTATTTTTGCCATCGGCATCCATAAGGCATAATACGTCATGCTGATAGATATAATAATTGGCATCACTTGTTGATCGTAAATAGGCTATGTGCTTACCATCGGGACTCCATAAAGGGGCTAAGTCATGACCTGTAAAAGTGGTGAGCTGTTTAATTTCGCCATCGGCTTTGGCTTCCACGGTAAAAATATCCGTATTTTCATTTTTATCCGGATCAAAAGTATGATTGCTCACATAGGCAATGGTTTTACCATCGGGGCTCCAAACGGGGGCTTCATCGTCCTGATCGCCATCGGTAAGGGTATCAATTTTTTTTGTAGCGATATCATAAAGGTATAAATGCTGATGCAGGTGTTGCAGGTACCCTTCAACATCCTGCTTAAAGTGATAGCGGTCTATTTTTATAGGTGGCGTGGTTTTGGGTTCCTTACCGTTGTTTTCCTGATCTTTTAACACCAATACCAGCTTTTTGCTATCGGGGCTCCAGGCATAATCCTGAATATCGGCTTTAATATCGGTAAGCTTTTTACCCTCGCCCCCTCGCCTGTCCATGATCCAGATCTGCCCGCCGTTTTTTGATTCACGTTCAGACACAAAAGATAAAAACTTATTATCAGGGCTCCATTTTGGCGACGATGCCGCTTCGGGACCATTAGTTAATTCTATAGATTGTTTGCCGTCATAACTCTGCATCCAAAGGTGCGATACGCGACTATCCTTAGCGGTATCCACTTCAGCCAGGCTATAGGCAATCCATTTACCATCCGGCGATAATTGCGGATCGGCCAGGGTTGGTATATTATTAATGTCGGCCGGCTTTAACGGACTTTTAGCTGCTACCAATGCAATTGCCGGGGTAATTACCAAGGCAGGCTTAACAACGTGTTTAACTTCCTTAACCGGAGCAGTAGCACGCGGCTTTACAACGGGCTTGCTTTGCTGGGCTGTTGCCATGCTGTATACTAAAAAGACCGGGGTAACAAGAAGCAATAGTTTTTTATTCATGGCGATGATAAGAAGAATGCTATTTGCTATTTAAATTTAATGATCATTTCTGAAGAGATATAGCTTCACAATAGATTGTTACTAACGCGTGGCCGATCCTTTTTTCAAATATTTATTATACCAATCTACATAGCGCTGCAACCTGTCCACTTGATAGCTTGGCTTGCTGATACCATGAAACTGGTTAGGATATAATATCAGCTCGGTAGCTATACCCTGCGATTTAAGTGCCTGGTACATTTGCTCGCTGCCTGCAGTTGGCACGTTAAAATCTTTTAAACCCGACATAAATAACACCGGTGTTTTTATTTTATCGGCATGGAAGAATGGGTACGAGATCTTGATCCATTTCTCTTCATTTTTCCAGGGCTGGCCAAGTTCGTTATCATATTGCAGCACGTATTGGTCGCTGCCATAAACCGATAGCTGCAGGGCACTGCCGGCACCACTGGCGGCCGCTTTAAAACGGGTATCGGATGCGATGGTATAATCGGTAAGGATACCGCCGTAGCTCCAGCCACCAATACCCAAATGATCGGGATCGGCAATGCCTAATTTCTCTAACTTGTCAACCGCACCTAAAAGGTCTTTTACCTCTTTATTACCCCAATCGGCATAAATAGCTTTGCAGTATTCCAGTCCACGACCATTACTGCCACGGTAGTTTACACCGGCAACAGCATAACCGGCCATCGCAAGTACCTGCCTGGTAACATCAAATGAAAACTCATCCTGCCCAACGGGGCCGCCGTGTATAAACAATATCAGCGGCATTTTTTTTCCGGGGATGCTATCCGGTTTCAACACAATCCCCGATACCTCCGTACCATCAATACTGGTAGATTGAAAGCCATCTACCTTGGCCAGCTGTACCGTATTTAACCAGGCCTGCTGATGGTAAGTTAACCGACGAAGCTTCCCGCCCTCCACCGCAAACAGTTCGGTAGGTGTGTAAGGATCGCTTTTTTGCACCACCCAATTGCCAGATGTATTTGAGCTTATACCACTTATAACATATTCTCCCTTGCTAACAGGCGTTATTTTGCCATTGTTTAAAGTAATACTGGCCAGGTAACGCTGCCTATCGTCGGTTACTAAAAAGGAAATGCTTTTGCCATCCTTAGCCCAAACCTGGTTGGTCACGGGCCTGTCGAGCAGTTGGGTATGCATTTTGGTATTTGAGCCCACAATATCTGTTGTGCACAATATATTTTGATCATACATCATATAATCCGCATCGCTGGTTGTGCGCAGGTAAGCAATCGTCTTGCTGTCGGGGCTCCATTGCGGGTTAAAATCGCGACCTTTCCAACTGGTTATTTGCAGGATGCTGGCATTGGGCCGGGCGTCGATGGTAAAAATATCCGTATTTTGATTTCTGTCGGGGTCGGTAGTGCGGTTACTTACAAAGGCAATCGTTTTCCCATCGGGGCTCCACGCCGGTGATTCTTCGTCCTTATCGCCTTTGGTAAGCGTATCCAGTTTTTTGCTGTTAACATCAAGCAGGTACAAATGCTGGTGCTGGTGTTGCAGGTAACCTTCGTTATCCTGCTTAAAATGGTAGCGATCGATAACTATGGGCTTAGGCGTTTTAGGTTCTTCTTTCCCTCCATTCTCAGGATCGCCAATTACCATAACCAGCCGCTTACTATCCGGCGACCATGAAAAATCGCTCAGATCGCCTTTAATATCTGTCAGTTTGTTAGCCTCGCCGCCGCGACGGTCTATCATCCAGATCTGCGAACCATTTTTTGAATCGCGAGATGATAAAAAAGCCAGGTATTTACCATCCGGGCTCCAACGTGGCGATGAAGCCGATTCAGCACCGTGGGTGAGTTCCAATGTTTCCTTGCCGTCCCAGCTTTGCATCCACAAGTGCGATATACGTTTGTCTTTCGCTGTATCCGTTTCGGCCAGGGTATAGGCAACCCATTTTCCATCCGGCGAGATCTGCGGATCGCTCAATGTGGGAATACGGTAAATATCAGCTGGTTTCAGGGGCTTTTTGTCCTGGGCCGATACGGACAATATAAAAGATAAAGAAATAACAGAAAGTAAGGCTCGTTTCATTGGCAAATTACTTATTGGGTGTAATTTAACAATTAGTACAGGAAGTTGTTCTGGAATGAGGGTAATGGTGTAAAATTTACATTTACTTGGCTGAAATGGGAGTAAATATCTGAACCAGGATTAAGCGGATTTATCAGATTTAAGGATTTCTTTTGTTGATAAAATCTTTTAATCCGACGGCATGTTCGGGCGTCCACGCCCGAACGGTTCAAAAGGTAAGCGTCCACGCTTACTATTTTGAATTCTCTTTTCTGGAGCGTAGACGCTCCAGTTTGTATAGTTCAAGCGTGGACGCTTGAACTAGCGTAATTAACCAATAATTGACAAAGGGCTATCTGGATTTGCGCTGCTATACCAATATTCATGCGCCGAACCAACAAAACCCGCCTTAACCGGATTATTATGAATATAGTCTATTTTCTGTTGGATAAAGTCTGGTGAATAAAGCAAAACAGGATAATTACCGTTTTGCCAAAACTGATGATGTTTATTTTGTGGATTTTGTTTACCGGCAAGTTCAAAGGCGTTAAACAACCAATCACGCCTGCTTTCGGATGGATTGTCAGCAATTAATTAACCAACCCTTTTGATGTATAAGTTTTAAAATCGCGCAAAATATTACTTAATGAGCCATCTTCAGCATTGGCAATTAAATGCAAATGATTTGTCATCAAAACATAGGCGTATATGTTCAGTTTTTTATTTTGCTGGCAATAATTAAGATTTTCAATTATAAAATCGCTGTAGATTCTTCGGGTAAATACGTCTATCCAATCGGTTACTGTTAACGTAACAAAATATAATTCATCAGTTACAGCCGTTCTTCGCATTGGATAAATTAAATTAAAACAGCACGTTCGGGCGTCTACGCCCGAACGGTTCAGAAGTAAGCGTCCACGCTTGCTATAAATTTCCTGGAGCGTGGACGCTCCTTAATATATAGTTCAAGCGTGGACGATTGAACTTGCACAATCAATTATTCGGCTAAGCTATATCACGCCTGCCTTTTCCAGTTCCACCTGCATTTGCCGTTGCATGCTTAATGCTTCGGCACGGGCGGCATCGGCAAAATCTTCGCCGTTGCTGGCATAAATAATGGAGCGGGATGCGTTTACAATAAGACCGCAATCTTTGGTGATGCCATATTTACACACATCAGCTAAACTGCCGCCCTGTGCGCCAACGCCGGGTACAAGCAGGAAGTTATCCGGCGCATATTGGCGAATGTTGGTAAACTCGGTACTTTTTGTAGCACCAACTACATACATGATCCTATCGGCACCGGCCCAGGTATTGGCCTTTTTGATAACGGTTTCATATAGATAGCCATCGCCGGTTTGCAGGTATTGAAAATCTTTGCTACCTACTGATGAGGTAAGCGCCAGTATAATTATCCATTTACCCTCATAGGCCAGGTAAGGCGTAACACTGTCATTACCCATATAAGGTGTAATTGTAATAGCATCGAAACTCATACCCGAAGCGTTTTCGTCAAAAAAGGCTTTGGCGTATTTATCAGATGTGTTGCCGATATCGCCGCGTTTGGCATCTATTATATTTAAGGTATCGGTGGGTAAATATTTCCAGGTATCAATAAGGCTTTGCAAACCTTTAATACCCCGGGCTTCATAAAAAGCAGCGTTGGGTTTGTAAGAAACGCACAGATCTTTAGTAGCATCAATAATGCGTTTATTAAATTCCAGTATCGGATCGGGATATTGTTTTAAAAATTCGGGAATCTTATCTATATCAGTATCCAGACCAACACACAAAAATGACTTTTTTTGCTTAATCTGTTCTATTAGTTGCTTACGCGATATCATGGGCGGGTGTTAAATATTCTAACTGTCAAAAAAACTAAAAATTTAGCTCAATTGTTATATTACTGTAGATATTTATTTAATTAATTTGAAATTAACAATTATTTGATTACCATTGCATCGTTTTCCTTTGAATTTTTCTTGTACTAAAGAAACAATTTAAAACCCCTCGATATTTATTACGTTAATACTTTACCAGGGTTTGGATGTTTACTTAAAACAAAGTTTCAGGATCAATCTCTTTAAATAATACCCCGTTTAGTTGCAAAACTTAAAACTAACGCGGCGGCTTTATTACCGTTTGAAAACTAACAACGATATTAAAAATCCCATTGAACTATAATTCATATCATGTCTGATAAAATCGAATTGAACGACAAACTCGTTTCAGAGTTGCGCGAAATTGCAAAAAATTTAGGTATAACCGAAGCTGATGAGCTAAGGAAGCCACAACTAATAGCTCGCATTATTGAACAACAACAGTTAATTGAAGCCGCAAGGGCACAGCAAAACGTTGTTGAAAGCAACTATTCAGAAATCAACGCCCCTGCCCCTGCAGAGGAAAAAGCACGTAAAAGAACCCGTGTTTTAAAGCCAAAAACGCAACCGCGCGTTGAAGTTCCTTTGGATGATACCAACTTATTTGATGAGCAGGATGAAGAAGAGCAGGTTGACGAAACCGTTACCGAAGCACCTGCTGCCGAACCTGTAACCGCCGAAGCACCTGCTGCCGAAAGCCAGCCAGGAGAAACAGCTCCTAAAGCCGAAGAACAACCAACCACTGTACGCCCGCAAAAATTTGACAGGCGCCAGAATGGTGCTAATCCTAATCAGCCGCAAAAAGCACAGGAGCCGCCTATCAACATGGATTTTGATAACGTGATTGTGAATGAAGGTGTTTTGGAAATTATGCCCGATGGTTACGGATTTTTAAGATCATCAGACTATAACTACCTTACTTCTCCGGATGATATTTACGTATCACAATCGCAGATAAAATTATTCGGTTTAAAAACCGGCGATACTGTTCGCGGTAGCATCCGCCCTCCAAAAGAAGGCGAAAAATATTTTCCGCTGGTACGTGTGGAAGCCATTAACGGTCGTATCCCTGCCGAAGTGCGCGACCGTGTACCTTTTGATCACTTAACACCACTTTTCCCGTCAGAGAAACTGAGCCTGTTCACCGATGCCGGTAATTATTCAACCCGCATCATGGACCTGTTCTCGCCTATTGGTAAAGGTCAGCGTGGTTTAATTGTGGCCCAGCCAAAAACAGGTAAAACCATGTTGTTAAAGGATGTGGCCAACGCCATTGCTAAAAACCACCCTGAGGTTTACCTTATTATATTACTGATTGATGAGCGCCCGGAAGAGGTAACAGATATGGCCCGCAGCGTACGCGCCGAAGTAGTATCATCAACATTTGATGAGCCTGCAGAGCGTCACGTAAAAATTGCCAACATTGTTTTAGAGAAAGCTAAACGCATGGTAGAGTGCGGTCATGATGTGGTGATCCTGTTAGATTCCATTACCCGCCTTGCGCGTGCCTACAATACGGTTGCCCCTGCATCTGGTAAAATACTATCGGGTGGTGTGGATGCCAACGCGTTGCACAAACCTAAACGCTTTTTTGGTGCGGCCCGTAACATCGAGGATGGCGGTTCATTAACCATTATTGCTACTGCTTTAACCGAAACCGGCTCAAAAATGGATGAGGTTATCTTTGAAGAATTTAAAGGTACCGGCAACATGGAGCTGCAGTTGGATCGTAAGTTATCTAACAAACGTATCTTCCCGGCTATTGATATCACTGCATCAAGCACCCGTCGTGATGATTTGCTGCTTGACCGTGAAACATTGCAACGCATCTGGATTTTGCGTAACCACCTTGCCGATATGAACTCCCAGGAATCAATGGAGTTTTTACAAGCACAGATCCGTGGTACCAAAACAAACGAAGAGTTCCTGATTTCCATGAACTCGTAATAATTTAGTTATAATGAAGTTATATAATAAACACAAAGTTTATTTGTAACTTCATTATTACTTAATAATTTTCTGATAACTTCATGGCCGAAATGAAGAGACGCGTAAAGAAACATCTCCCTAATGCTATTACCTGTGCAAACCTGTTTAGTGGCTGTATAGGCATAGTATTTGCTTTTCAGGGTAACCTGCTTATTGCATCCTATGCTATTTTTTTATCGGCAATATTTGATTTTTTTGATGGCCTGGCCTCGCGCGTGCTCAACTCCTTTTCCTTTATAGGTAAAGATCTGGATTCGCTGGCAGATATGGTAAGTTTTGGCTTTTTACCGTCGGCCATTTTATATGAACTGTTTTTAAGATCGCCTCAAATTAATAAGGTTAGCGATTATTTATGTTATATCGCTTTCGCTATCACCGTGTTTTCGGCCCTGCGTTTGGCTAAGTTTAACGTTGATACCCGCCAGGCCGAAAGCTTTATTGGCTTACCTACGCCTGCAAATGCAATATTAATTGCCTCGCTGCCATTAATCATTCAACAGTACGAAACATTGGATCATATTATATTAAACCCGTATGTTTTAACCGGCCTTGTGGTGGTAATGTGTACCCTGCTGGTGGCCGAAATACCCCTGATGTCGCTTAAATTTAAGAACCGCGACTTTAATCAAAACATTTTCCGTTATTTACTGCTCTTGTTTTCGGCAATACTCATTCTATTTTTTAAATTTGTGGCAGTTCCGGTGGTTATATTCATATACATCACCCTATCATTAATTCAATTAAAAATAACGAGTGATCACCATCATGAGCAGCCTACAAAGGCATAACATGTTGCCGATAGCTTCAAATTAAAACACAAACACAAATGACAAAGTTCCTGGCTGAAATTGACGTAATGCCCAAAAAAGAAATACTTGACCCACAAGGAAAAGCAGTAACCGGAAGCATGAAAAACCTTGGTTTAGCCGAAATACAAAACGTGCGCATTGGCAAACACATTACCCTTGAAATTGAAGCAGCAAGTGCCGAAATTGCCAACGCCAAAGTTGACGAGGCATGCAAAAACCTGTTAGCCAACCTAATTATGGAAAGCTATACTTTTGAAATAAAAGAAGCCTAATTTAGGTTAAAGGCGAAAGGTCAAAGGCAAAAGGTTTTCCTTGTAGAAATATAGCCCTTTAAGACATAAAAAAGGCGAAAGGTAAATCCTTTCGCCTTTTTCTTTTCATTTTTTTTACCTTTTGATCTTTACAGTTAGCTTTCTCCTCTCCCAAAAAGCCTTTTACCTTTCGCCTTTCACCTCCTTATAAAGATGCTTCTTTCTCGGCTTTTATTTGTTTAAGGGTGATGAGGTTTGCACCTACAGATGATTTTACCTGGTTAAATTTTTCAAATATCTGGGTGGGGTTTTCGCCGCCGGCTTTGCAGGCCAGTTCAACTTCCTGTATAGTAGCCTGGCTTATGGGCATTCCAAAAAAACCAAGATTAGGTTTTAGTTTATGCGATGCCTGGCCGGCAGTTACCCAGTCGCTGGCATTAAGTGCCGCTTCAATTGTGGTTAATAACTGTGGTGTTTGTTCCAGAAACATCCCTATAGACTCTACAATAAATTCGTCGCTGCCATCAGCAATTTCGTATAAAAACGAAAGATCAAAGTCCTGCTCTGGTGATATATCTGACATATAAGTTTATGATTACTCTAATTTATACTTTTTTACGATCAAGTCGTCTATAAGTTCTGTTTTAAGCTGCAAAATATTTTTATTTAACACCGGATGCACAAAATCGGCAGCAATCTCGGCAAGCGGCTCTAACGTAAAACGGCGTTTGTGCAGTTCGGGATGCGGCACATGCAAATGAGGCTCGTTAATAACAGCATCACCATAAAACAAAATATCGATATCAATAATACGCGATCCCCATTTTTCTTCGCGCTTACGGCCCATTAATGTTTCAATAGCCAGCACCTTGTTAAGTAAAAGTTTAACAGGTAACGTTGTTTGCAACCGCAGCACCTGGTTCAAATAATCGGGCGCATCTGTTTTACCCCACGATTGTGTTTCAAATACCGACGAAGCCACCGTAAGCGGCGCAATATCCGCTTCGATATAATTAATTGCCTGCTGCAGAAACAATTCACGATTGCCCAAGTTACTGCCTGTGAGTAAAAAAACATCAATCATGTTGTAACAAATAATATGAACATGGCTCTTAACATTATACGGTATTGAATTACTAAGTTTGCATAGATAAAAATATTTACAACATTAATGAAACAATTCTTCAAATTCGTTCTGGCCTCTATGTTAGGTGTGTTTATAATGGGTATCATAGTTGTGTTGATACTGGCAGCCGTAATTGCCGGCGTAGTATCATCTGCAGGTAGCGAAAAAAGCACCGATGTGGAACCCAACTCCATAATGCACATGGCTTTTACAACGCCCATTACCGAGCGTACCCCCAATAATCCACTGGCCGGACTGAGCTTTTTAGGATTGAACAGCGAAAAATCAATCGGACTTAATGATATACTGGCTAATATTAAGAAAGCCAAAAAAGACGGTAATATCAAAGGCATATTCCTGGACGAAAGCTACATGTCATCTGGCCAGGCTACTACCGAGGAGATCAGGAATGCCCTTATCGACTTTAAAAAATCAAAGAAATTTGTTATTGCCTATTCAGAAGTTTATACACAGGGTTTTTACTACCTGGCTACCGCTGCCGATAAGGTTTACATAAATCCAAAAGGTATTTTTGAATTTACCGGCTTTAGCTCGCAAACCACATTTTTAAAGGGCGCGCTTGATAAACTGGGTATAGAAGCGCAGATAATAAAAGTAGGTACATTCAAAAGTGCTGTTGAACCCCTGGTACTTACCAAAATGAGCGACCCAAACCGATTGCAGGTTACCTCCTACTTAGGCTCATTATATGATCATTTCTTAACCGGCATCAGCAAAAGCCGTGGTATTAATAAAGATTCGTTATTTAACTATGCCAATGAAGGCAGCGTGCAGTTCCCTGAGGATGCATTGCGCCTGAAACTGGTTGACGGTTTGAAATATAAAGACGAGATACTGGACGATTTAAAAACCCGCACCGGCACCCCGCTAAAATCAAATCTTGCCAGTGTTGAACTTGGCGATTACACCAAAAGTAAATCAGATAACGTAAAAGATGACGACGACGATGCATCAAGCAACCGCATAGCCATAGTTTACGCCAACGGCGAAATTACCGGCGGCGATGGCGATGACAACAGTATAGGGTCTGAAAGAATTTCAAGGGCTATCCGTAAAGTACGTTTAGATAACAAGGTAAAAGCGGTTGTACTGCGTGTTAACTCCCCCGGCGGCAGTTCATTAGCATCAGACGTGATCTGGCGCGAAGTTGCCCTTACCAAAAAAGTGAAACCTATTATTGTTTCCATGGGCGATTACGCTGCATCTGGCGGTTACTATATATCATGTGCTGCCGATTCGATATTTGCAGAACCGAATACCATTACAGGATCAATAGGCATATTTGCCATATTACCCAATATGCAAAAGCTGTTCAACGATAAATTGGGCGTAACGTTCGATGGTGTAAAAACCGGTAAATATGCAGATCTGGGCGATATCAGCCGTCCCTTATCTCCAGAGGAAAGGGCCATACTGCAAAACAACGTAAATCACGGTTACGATGATTTTACAAAAGCAGTGGCTGCTGGCAGAGGTAAAACGCAGGAATACATTAACAGCATTGGCCAGGGCCGTGTGTGGACAGGTGCGCAGGCTATAAAAATCGGACTTGTTGATCGTTTAGGCAACATTAATGATGCAGTTGCATCGGCTGCTAAAAAGGCCAAGCTTAAAAACTACAACCTGGTAGCCTACCCCGAACAAAAAAGCATTTTTAACCAAATAGATGGCGACCTTACCAGCCAGATGCGCACCAAAATGATGCAATCAGAACTGGGCGACAATTACCGGGTTTACATGCAAATAAAAGGCATTACTCAAATAATGCGCACACCGCAGGCCCGCCTGCCTTATGATATTGTGATTAAATAAATTTTAAATACATATTTTGATTGAAAGAAAAGCTGTTCGGAAGGATGGCTTTTCATATTTTAGGGGATGATATCATTTTTCAGAAAAAAGAATATTAATCAGGACTTTATCAAACGTATTTCTGTTTATATTTCCGAAACAGAGGAACAAATCATTATAGCACCTTTTCATAGGAACAATAGCGGGCTATTTTACGAGCAAGATATATGTTCAATTTTAAATTATCCGGTTGACGATACAGCTTTGGGTGAACAGGTTATAAGAAATCTGGATTTATGCGAAGTAAAAGATAAAAACCTTAAAGGCCTGCATAAGAAAGAGTGGCCCGCATATAAATACAGTAAATTAAAAACATTAAAGGCCTTTGAAATGGCTTATAAAAGAATTAGTATCAGAGGAGCTAATACGAGTAATATTATCTTAGTTATTGAATGTGATTTATCAAGTGATAAAGAGTTGAGTATAACATCTGGCATATCCGCCAATGCAAATAAAAAGGACATTGGTAAACGCATCATGAAAGTTTTTCTTAATTCCCTGTAAACTACAATATAATTAACAGCGTCCCTCCGCAAATCCCCCCCCACCTAAAACAAACACACAGCTCAGGCTGTCTTTACAATGCCTTTTTGTATTTTTACGGCTCAATTTCATTATGGAAAATAAACCCATAGCACGCAAGCTTCGTTTACTATCGCAACTCATGGAACTCCATGACGTTAACCCGTTTAAAATAAAGTCGATAGCTAACGCTGCCTTTAAGGTTGATAAGCTGCCCTTCCCCATTGCAGGCAAAACACTTGCCGAACTGGAAAAGGTTGATGGCATTGGCAAAAGTATTGCCGGCAAAATAATTGAACTTTTTGAAACCGGCACCATTGCCGAACTGGAAGATCTGCTAAACGAAACCCCCGAAGGTGTGGTTGAAATGATGCACATCAAAGGCATCGGCCCTAAAAAAGTGGCCATTATTTGGCGCGAACTTGCCATTGAAAATACCGGCGAGCTTTATTACGCCTGTAACGAAAACCGCCTGATAGAGGCCAAGGGTTTCGGATTAAAAACGCAGGAAGAAATTCGTAAGGCTATTGAATTTAGGATGGCCAGCAACGGCAAGTTCCTGTACGCCCAGGTTGAGCAGGAAGCGCGCGAACTGATGGAAGAGATTAAAAGCATTTTTCCCGGTGCGCTTAAACATTTCGCAGGTGAGTTTCGCAGGTTTAACGAAATCATTACCGAAATTGTAATAGTTGTGGGCAGTATAGACCAGGATGTGGCCTATGATACCCTGCTGAACTCTGCAATTTTAACCAACGTATCGCAAAATGAAAACCACATCTCAGGCGAGTTGAAGAACGGCTTGCTTATTGATATCATTTGCGTTGATAAAGACGAATATTACAAAGAACTTTTCCTGAACAGCGGAACAGACGATCACGTTCAGGAAGTATTGCAACGCATTGGCAACCCGCTGGAGCAGCCGCAAAGTGAGGAGATCATTTACCAAAAAGCAGGCCTCGTGTGGATGCCGCCAGAATTGCGCGATGGTGCTACCTTTATTGATCGCGCTGAAAGAAATGAGTTACCAACGCTCATTAACCTGCACGATTTAAAAGGCAGTCTGCACAACCACAGCACCTGGAGCGATGGTGTAAACACTGTTGAAGAAATGGCCCTGTATTGTCGTGATAACCTAAAACTGGAATATTTAGGCATGTGCGATCACAGCAAAAGCGCCTTTTACGCTAAAGGCCTCAGCATTGAACGCGTGTTACAACAACATGAGGAAATTGATCACCTCAACAAAAAACTTGATGGCTTTCATATATTTAAAGGCATCGAATCTGACATATTATATGATGGCGCACTGGATTACCCGGATGAAATCCTTGCAAAATTTGATTTTATTGTGGCATCTGTACACTCCATCCTTAAAATGAGCGAGGATAAAGCAACATCGAGATTGATAACCGCTATCGAAAATCCATATACTACCATATTGGGCCACCCTACCGGTAGGTTGCTGTTAAGTCGCGCTGGTTACCCTATCGATCATAAAAAAGTGATAGATGCCTGTGCTGCCAACAATGTGGTTATTGAAATAAATGCCAACCCGTTCAGGCTTGATCTGGACTGGCGCTGGCACCAATATGCACTTGAAAAAGGTGTTAAACTTTCCATAAATCCCGATGCCCACCGTGTAGAAGGTTTCCTGGATATGCACTACGGCGTTTTGGCCGGTCGCAAAGGCGGATTGTATAAAGAAATGTGCCTGAACGCGCTATCTCTTGTAGAAATAACCAAAGCTTTTAAAGACAAAAGACCGTAATTCTTGGGATAAAGGACTTTTGGAATAAGGATAAAAGACAAAAGTTAATTGGCATACCAATGAACTAATGAACCACTGAACTAATGAACTTCCTCCGAACTAATGAACTTAATAAATAAAATACGCCATATTCAAGCATCAAACAGCCAGCCTGCCATATTGGTTATCGGCGATCTGATGATTGACCATTACATTTTGGGCAGCGCAAGCCGCCTCTCTCCCGAAGCGCCGGTGCCTATTGTGAACGTAAAAAAAGACACGTATACACTTGGCGGTGCGGGTAATGTGGTGCAAAACCTGGTTTCTCTGGGGGCGAAAGTAATGGTATCGGGCGTTATTGGCGATGATACGGCCGGCGCGCAGATCATTGATATTTTAACCAGCGAGGGCGTTGAAACCCACACTATTATTAAAGATACAGGCAGACCAACCACCGTTAAAACCCGTGTTATGGCCGGTAGCCACCAATTAGTTAGGGTTGATAGGGAAATTACCGACGCGGTTTCTGCTGAAATTGAAGATGAATTGATCGGAAAATTAAGCGGCTATATTGCTCAGGCAGATATCGTACTCCTATCCGACTATAACAAAGGCCTGTTTTCGCCATCATTAACGCAACGTGTTATTATTGAGGCCAATAAACAGGGTAAAAAAGTAGTTATCGATCCAAAAGGTTTAAATTACGAAAAATACAAAGGCGCTTTTATCATTAAGCCCAACCGCAAAGAACTGGCAGACGCTACCAAGGTCGAGAAAATAAATTCGATAGAAACCCTGCAGGAAGCTGCAAAAGTTATCTTCGCGCAAACAGGCACGGAGTACCTTATAGTTACCCTATCCGAAGAAGGCATGGTGATACTTAGCGAACTGGCTTACAAGCTATTGCCTGTTAAAGCTACCGAAGTATTTGACGTAACAGGTGCAGGAGATACTGTATTGGCAACCATTGCCTACTTTATTGCCGCAGGCTTAACCGTTGAAGAAGCCAGCGAACTGGCCAACCACGCCGCAGCCATAGTGATACGCAAAGTAGGCAGCGCCACCACCACTATTAACGAGATAGTTGGAGACATAGAAAAAAACTGAAAGCTGAAAGCAAAAGGCTGAAAGCTAAAACCGTGAGCTGCGCACCGATAAACCAGTAAACGAATGAACAAATGAACGTGTAAAGAATGAGCTCAAAAATATTAAACGAATTAAAAGACCACCAGCAGCTGATACAGCGGGTTATTGATACCCTTACCGGCGATATCGAAACTGCCTGCGAAATGATAGTTACTGCGGTACAAAGCGGCAACAAGGTTTTAATTGCAGGTAATGGCGGCAGCGCCGCCGATGCCCAGCATTTGGCAGCCGAGCTAACAGGTCGCTTCGTAAAAAACCGCAAGGCCTTGCCGGGAATTGCATTAACGGTTGATACTTCGGCACTTACGGCTATTGCCAATGATTATGGGTACGATTACGTTTTTGCCCGCCAGGTAGAAGCCTACGCTAAACCGGGCGATCTGTTTATCGGGATCTCGACTAGCGGTAACAGCCAGGGTATTTTAAACGCCTTTGAAACAGCTAAACAATATGGCTGCAAAACGCTGGGATTATCCGGCAGGAACGGTGGTAAAATGAATGGTATTTGTGATCTGAATATTATTGTACCATCGGAATTTACCGCAAGGATACAGGAAATGCACATACTCATAGGGCACATTATGTGTCAGTATGTGGATGATCTGTTTGAATAATACTTTTTTATACCGTAGCTTGTCATTTCGAACGAGGTACGATGAGAAATCTTCTTCGATATGCAATTTAAGTTCTGTATCACGTAGAAGATTTCTCTTTCGCACCACACTTTTGCCCACACGCTCTATCGAAATGACAAACTTTTTATTTGTTTATAATCATCACACATAATAACACAAATATGTGTCTCTACATAGAAACCAAATGCGAATCGACCTTGAAAAAACACTTACCGGTAAAATAACCGACTTACCCTCGCTTAAAAAACAGGTGCAAAGCTGGCAGGCCGATGGTAAAAAAGTTGTTTTTACCAATGGCGTGTTCGATCTGTTGCACATCGGGCACATTACTTACCTCGCTAAAGCCGCCGAATTGGGTGATAAGCTTATCATCGGACTGAATGCCGATAGTTCAGTAAAACGGATCAAAGGGGAAAGCAGACCTGTGAACGATCAAAATAGCAGAGCAGCTATACTGGCGGCGCTGTTTTTTGTGGATGCAATTGTTGTTTTTGAAGAAGATACCCCACTTGACCTGATCAGCACCCTCCTGCCAGATTACCTGGTGAAAGGTGCCGATTATACTATTGAAAATATTGTTGGCGCTAAAGAAGTGATAGCCAACGGCGGCGAGGTAAAAACTATTAATTTTGTAGAGGGATATTCGTCCACATCAATAATTGAAAAGATCAGGAACCAAATTTCCTGATAATGCAAAAATGAAGATACTCGTGATCCGCTTTAGTTCCATGGGCGATATTATTTATACCACGCCTGTTGTTCGCTGTCTTAAAAAGCAAATTCCAGGAGCCGAGGTTCATTTTTTAACAAAGCCCGCCTTCAAGTACATCTACGATAATAACCCATATGCAGATAAGCTACTGCTGCTAAAACCCTCGTTATCAGATACCATTGCGGAGATAAAGGCCGAAAATTACGATTACATTATCGATCTGCATAACAACCTGCGTACAGCTATCATAAAGCTGCGCACAGGAATCAGATCATCAACCTATAAAAAACAGCCAATACGCAAATGGCTTAGTTTACGGTTTAAATTAAAGCTGGTAGCGCCCGTTCATCTGGTAGACAGGTACCTGAAAGCCGTAAAATTCCTGGGTGTTGTTAATGATGGAAAGCCGATTGACTACTATGTAAAAGCCGATCATCAGCTTAATAAGCTTTTACCCGCATCACATCAAAACGGATATGTTGCCTTTATAATTGGTGCAACCCACTTCACCAAACGCATGCCTAACGATAAGATCATCAGTATTTGCAGCAAGATTGATAGCCATGTAGTACTATTGGGCGGCAACGACGTAAAGGCCAACGCTGATATTATTGCTGCAGCGGTAGGCACAAAAGTTTACAATGCCTGCGGCACAACCTCGCTCGATGAATCTGTTTACCTGGTATCGCAAGCCAAAAGCATCATCGGTTTTGATACCGGCCTTACCCACATTGCCGAGGCTTTTGATAAGCCCATTGCATCTGTTTGGGGGGGTACCGTGCCCGAATTATTGGGTGTACAACCTTATATGGTTAAGGATGTGCTGATTGCCGGTGTTGACATTTCCTGCCGTCCCTGTTCAAAATTTGGGTTGGAGAAATGCCCGCTGGGGCATTTTAAGTGTATGAATGATATGCCCGAGGATGGTATTGTAGAGTTTTTAAATAAGTAAAACGCCGCCATCGGCAACCTTACTTATGCCTGCGTCCATGAATTAATTATGGAAATGACAGATATACTTATTAATTTCATCCTTATTATACCAACAACCTATTCTTAACCATATGAAAAAACTCCTACTTTCACTGCTTTTAGCAGGCATTTCGCTGTTAAGCTTTGCCCAAAGCACAACTTTTGGTATCAAAGGAGGTGTAAATTTTGCAACTCTCAGCGCATCCGGAACACCAAATAATGTAGTCGCCGGTACCAATTTAATGGCATCATCGGGTTCTATAACATCATTTAATGCAGGCATATTTGCCGATATTAAACTGGGCCATTTTTCTTTACAGCCTGCCGTTAATTTCACGGGCAAAGGCGGCACATTTCACGGTTTTACAGGCCCTATCCCTACCACTACTCCGGGAGAAACTTCGACAAGTGAAGTTAACAGCAACTATAAATTATATTACCTGCAGGTGCCGGTAAATGTAGTTTACCATATCCCCGTTATAATTGGTGATATCTACTTTGGGGCCGGTCCATATGGTGCTTTCGGCCTTTCGGGCAAAGTTAAACTCACAGGTACTAATACTAAAACCGGCGCTATATCACTCGGCAATGATGTTAAATTCGGCAACGATTCGGGCGACATTAAATCAAAAGATTTTGGTGCCAACGCTATTGCAGGTATTAAATTAAAAGGCGGTTTGCTCTTAAATATCAACTACGATTTGGGTTTAACCAATATACTTCCGGATGCCGATGGTAATAAATTTAAAACCCGGGTTTTAGGTGCATCAATAGGTTACGCATTTTAAAGTACTTACTCATTGTGTTTTTAAGGGAGCCTGTGGCTCCTTTTTTGTTTACAACAACGAAACTTAATTAAATATGCCGCCGTTATATTAAATTAGCCATTAGTAAATAACAACAGCCTGCCATTATGAAAAAGCTATTATTAATACGCCATGCCAAGGCAACCCACGAAAGCGGTTATGCCGATTTTGAACGACCATTAAAACCATCGGGTATGGAGGATGCCGAATTAATGGCATCGGTGGTAAAAAAACATGGCGTTGTACCACAGATAGTAATTAGCAGTCCGGCTTTACGTACACAAAGCACGGCCGATATTTTTACGGAGCAACTGTCATTACCAAAAGCCGGCACCGATAAAAGAATTTACGAAGCCAGCGAAGAAACCTGGATAAAAGTGATCAATGATTTACCAGATAAGCATGAATTTATAGCTATCGTGGGTCATAATCCGGGGATCAGCCAGGCCTTATATTACCTTACCGGGCAAGTACGCGATCTGCCAACCTGCGCCATAGCACTCATCACCTTTGATAACGACGACTGGCAATCCATCACCAGCGACGATGGCCATCTCACATTTTTTGACTCGCCGAAAGGGGCATAAGAACAGGTGCGGGGAGCGGGTTGCGGGGTGCGTGAATTGAGGAAAAAGGGTTGCGGGTTGGGGAGTGCCTCTCTATAATCACCTAACTGATCTTGTAAGTTTTGCCCGGTAACGACCGGATGTAGCCTTGCATTTCCATATTCAGCAGGTTCATGGCCAGCATACTCATGGGGAGGTTAGCTTTTATGGTAAGTTCGTCGATAGCTAAGGGCGCTTTGTGTTCGCGTAATATATCAAATATCAGCTGCTCGTCTTTGGTAAGATCGAGCGCTAAGGTGAACTGTTCAGCGGGTTTTGCATTGTCGTCTTTTTCCCAGCCCAGGCTAAAGGCAAGGTCGGCAACGCAGGTAAGCAAATGGGCTTTGTTATTACGAATGAGGAAGTTACATCCTTCAGAAAACTCATCACCTACTCTACCGGGGAAAGCAAATACATCGCGGTTATAGGAGTTAGCTATCTCGGCGGTAATTAAAGCGCCGCCTTTTACACTGGCTTCTATCACAACTGTAGCATCGGCAATGCCGGCCACAATGCGGTTTCGCTGCGGAAAGTTTTCCCGATCAGGCGCAGTACCCGAGGGATATTCTGTGAGCAGGGCGCCGTTCTCCAGCATTTTTTCGGCGGTAGCGCGGTTCTGACTGGGGTAAAGCCTGTCGAGCCCATGACCCAACACACCTATCGTTGGCATATCAAGTTTAAGGCATTCTCTGTGTGCAGCCACATCTATACCCAGGGCTAAACCGCTTACTATTAATACATTGTATTGCTGCAATTCTTCTATAAGTTGTTTGCAAAGTTGCCGCCCATAATCGGTAGCATTACGGGTACCCACAATGCTGACCACCTTTGGCAGATTCAAATCCATTTTACCTTTGGCGTAGAGCAATATGGGCGAATCGCCACAGTTTTTTAAACGTTTAGGGTACCGGGCATCTGTGTAGTAAATTACCTCTATCTCATTTTTATCAATAAAGGTTAGTTCCTTTTCGGCTTTTTTCAGGGCATCGGCAAAGTTCCATTGGGTGGCGCGCTTTTCGCCAATACCCGGGATGGTAGCCATTTTAACCGGCGATGCCTTGAATACCTCTTCTGCACTCCCCAGGTAAGCTATCAATGATTTGGCGGCCACCGGACCCAAATTTTTAACAAACGATAAAGCTACGTTATGAAGTAATGACATATTTAGATGTGCAGATTTTAGATTACAGATTTCAAATGTGCGGGTTATTGATTACAAATTTCAAATGTGCAGATTTCAGATTGTTTTTTTATCTGCACATCTGTAATCTGAAATCTGCACATCTATAACCTGCACATCTGAAACGCTAATGTATAAATTTTCCTAAAAATATTAGTAAATAATATATCGATTTATCCGCGTTAGGGATGGCAATGGATACCGGCCCCGCGCGTAAGGCCTGCAGGCGTATGAGTGTACAGCCCGGGCCGCAGGCAACGCCCATAATATTTGTCTGAACCGGGATTAAGCGGATTAAAGGATAAACAGGATTCCTTTATATAAAAATCCAAGAATCTGGTAAATCCGCTTAATCCCGGTTCAGACAATTTCCCTTCAAATTCCCCCCCTCTAAAATAAATTTTAAAAAAACTATAAAAATAGTTTGCAAACTATAAAAATAGTTTTACCTTTAACTAACTATAAAAATAGTTTGCTATGAATATCAAAGAACTCACCAAAGCCGAAGAGCAGATAATGCAGATACTCTGGACGTTAAAGGAAGCCATTGTAAAAGACATCATTGAGCAAATGCCCGATCCTAAGCCCGCTTACAACACCGTATCGACCGTGGTAAGGGTACTGGAAGGCAAAGGCTATATTGATCATAAGGCTTATGGCAACTCGCACGTTTACTTCCCCCTTGTTACCGACGACCAGTATAAGAAGTTTACGTTTGATAAGATGATGAAAAACTATTTCAGCAATTCGTACCAAAGCTTGGTATCATTTATTGTTGACGAAAAAAAGATCAGCGTAAAGGAACTGGATGAACTATCGTCGCTTATTGATAACCTTAAAAACAAAAACTAATGAACTGGCTGCATTATTTACTGGAGGCTAATTTATACCTGGCGGTGTTTTATGCCTTTTATTACCTGTTTTTAAATAAGGAAACGCACTATACACTTAACCGTGTTTACCTGCTGCTTAGCTGCATTATTGCATTTATACTGCCTGTTATGCAAATAGGGGCATTAAAACCGAAAGATGAACCCGTGCAGCAGACCTATACAACCGTAGTTCAAAACAGTTATGTTGTTCAGCCAATAGTTACTTATGAGGCACCGGTAAGTCATTTTACTTTACAGGATGCAGTTTGGTACGCCTATTTACTGGGCATAGTGGTCATGGCGCTTATTCTTATCATAAAAATAGGGCGACTTATTAAAATGACCACCAGCGCTAACAAACTGGTTGACAACAAGTATAAGCTGATAGCCTTACAAGGAACAAACGCTGCATTCTCGTTTTTCAATTACCTGTTCATTGGCTCAAAAACGACAAGCAGCGATATCATCATCAGGCACGAGCTGGTGCATATAAGGCAAAAACATTCGGCAGATATTGTTTTTATGGAGCTTATTAAAATAGTGAGCTGGTTTAACCCTATCATTTATTTTATGCAAATGAGCCTTAAAACCGTACACGAGTACATTGCCGATGAGCAAACCGCCGCCCATGAAACCGATGCGCTCACCTATTCGTCGTTTTTGGTAAATAACGCCTATGGCTTAAATGGCGTACCCCTTTCACATTCATTTTTCAATTATAACCTGTTAAAAAAGAGGATCATTATGTTAAACCAAAAACGTTCGGGGAATTTAGCCAGGCTAAAATACCTCGCTGCTGTGCCCATTTGCGCGGGGATGCTTTGCGCATCTACACTGGCATTCAGCAAAAATTATGGCTGGGTTGATCTGGCACCGGCTCACAAAAACGCGCCCGCCAGCTTTAAAACGGCTTCGGTGGCCGATACTTCACATACCGCGCGTATCAAGCACGGGGATGTAACCAATAAGGGTTACAAGTACGAAGAAACCGGTTACTTGATAGACAAAAAAACCGATTTTCGGGTAATTATTGATGATAAAGGCGAGCACAAAGAGTACTATAAAAGCAAAGCCAAACCGGCAGAGCTTACTATGCTCCAGGAAAAATACGGCTACACATTCCCTAAAATGTTGATTTTCCCAAAACTTCCACCGCCGCCGCCAGCACCTCCTGCACCGGGAAAGCACTTATTGAAAAGTAAATTAGCCCCGCCACCGCCGCCTGCCCCGCCGGTTAGTGAAAAAATACCACCGCCACCTGCACCACCAACACCACAAGTTAGCGAGGTGACACCACCGACACCGCCAGTTGAGCCCAAAAAACCACTTGATAGCCTGTATAAATACATTATGAGGATGGCCAGGTATCCAAGAAGCGCACACGATAATCTCATTGGTGGCCGGGTGATACTTGTTTTAACAATCAACAATGGCAAAATTGATGATGTAAAACTTGCAAGGCCACTTTATGATGATATTGATAATGAGGTTATAAGGGCAATTAAAAGCTACAATGCCCCCCTTGATATAAAGCCTGGTGCATATAGTTTACCAGTTTCCTTTTCACTCCTTGATGAGCAAGATAAGCGGGTAGAGCACGCGCCAGAAAACTATAAGCAAAAAAACAAATCTAACAACATTCAAGGCGACCCCGGTACGTTGTATTCTCTGAATGAAATTTTTATAGTTGGCTACGCCACAAAAAAATTATAATGGATTTGCAGTAAGCAACAAAAGCAGACTAATAACTTATGCTGAACGGCTTAAAACCGCTTCGGCATTTTTCCATGTAATGCCCTCTCCCCTTTTTTAACAGCATATCGTTGATAAACAACACCGTCTACCGTCGCTCGGCTCCTGCCGAGTGACCTATATCCCGAGGCGTTCCGCCGCCGTTAAACTTTTAGATGAGTAACCCGCAGGCCGGAGGCCAGTTAATAGTTGTCACTCGGCTGGAGCCGAGCAACAGCAGAGATGGCAATGGAATAATTTGCATATCTGCACATCTGGAATCTGCACATCAACAAAACTACCCCTTCACGTATATCACCTGCTTGGTGTCAAAAAATTCTTCGCTGAAATGATCTTTAAGATGATATTGCTTTACTTTAAGGCCGCTTTCTTTTATCTCCTGATCAAGATCCCCACCTTTTAGGTACAGGATGCCGTTTGGCAGGGTATTTTCAGATTTTTTATTGAACTTACCACGAATCCAGGGGTAAAAATCTTTAAGCTGCGTAACCGCGCGGGATACCACAAAATCAAACTTTTCATCTATTTGTTCTACCCGCGCATGGGTTGCCCTTACGTTGGTAAGCCCCAGCGCCTTGGCTACTTCCTGCACAACTTTTATCTTTTTGCCTATAGAATCAACCAAATGAAACTGTGTATCAGGAAACATGATAGCCAGTGGGATACCGGGAAAGCCGCCGCCGGTGCCCACATCCAACACATTTTCGCCGGGTAAAAAGGACATTATTTTGGCAATGCCAAGCGAATGCAGCACATGGCGCTCATATAGCAAATCAATATCCTTACGGGATATTACGTTGATCTGGCTGTTCCAAATATTATATAACTCGGGCAATTGCTCAATTTGCGCACGTTGCTGCGCGGTAAGCTGGGGGAAATATTTAAAAACGATATCAGATGTCATCCCTGTTAAAACGGTTTATGATGTTGCCAAGCAGATACCTGGCCCTAAACAATTGTGCCTTAACCGTACCAAGCGGCAAATCAAGCTGCTGGGCAATTTCCTCGTATGATAGCTCGTCGAAATAACGCAGGGTTATCAGGTTTCGGTAACGTAAGGGCAAACTTTCTATAAGTAATTTAAGCTCCTGGGTTTGCTGTTTTTTGATGGATGTTTCTTCGGGATTTAAAACATCGGCCTTAATTTGCAGCGGTTTTTCGTCGCCATCCTCATCCGTCATGCCATGAATGGACTGCGTATTGAGTTTTTTCTTGCGAATAAAATCGATACAATTATTGGTGGCAACCCTAAACAACCAGGTGCTAAAAGCATAATCGGGCTGGTATTTTTCCAGTTTTTCAAAGGCTTTGGCAAAGGTTTCAACGGTGAGATCCATAGCGTCCTCCTTGTTGTTCACCATTTTAAGCACCATAAAATAAATGGAGTCCTTGTAACGATGCATCAGATCGGCATAAGCTTTCTGATCGCCCTGACGGGCTCTTACCACCAGGTGAAAATCGTTCTTGGCGTTCTCGGTAAAGTTTGCGTTTATTTCCATTGGGTGGTTTTTATGAATGTCCCAATTGTTCCAAAAACATTTAAATACATATAATATATAATGTCAAAAAATGGCAAATACCAGATCAGATCGCGCCCGTCGAGCTTTTTAAAGATCCGGCTGTATATACTTAGCTGTAATATGAGCCTAAGTGCGAACAAACCTAATGCCAATAAAGGTTCATATTTAAAAACCAGGCATAATACAAGCAATATATAAAATAAGAAGCCGCTCATGGCATCAAAGCTAAGCATTCGGCGGTGCCTGTTTTTATATAATTTGCCTACGCCCATGTGTCGTTTTTTTTGCCTGTACCATGATGAAATGGTGGTTTTGGCACTGGTAAACATAAAAGCATCGGGGTGAATTTCTATAGTTGTATTATCCCGCGTGGCATGCTGATTCACAAACAAATCATCATCGCCAGATATCACGTGCATGTGCGATGCAAAGCCCTTTGCGCTAAAAAATAGCGTTTTTGTATATGCCAGGTTACGGCCAATACCCATATATGGATCGCCGCTTAAAGCACCAGACAGGTAGTTAACGGCAGTTTTAAGCGTTTCATACCGGGTAAAGCGGTTCAAAAAATTACGGGTTTTGTAATACGGCGAGTAGCCTAAAATTATCTGCGCATTGGTTCCAAAATTAGCCGCCATCCGGCCAATCCAGTTTTCCGAAGCGGGTTTGCAATCGGCATCGGTAAACAAAAGATATTCGTTTTTTGCGGCTTTTATTCCCAGGGTAAGTGCAAACTTTTTCCCGGTTTTAAAACGCTGATGCTCGGTAATAGTAACCACTTTAAGCAGCGGATATTGGCGTTGCAGGTCTTCAAGTACCGTATCTGATGAATCGTAAGAGCAATCGTTTATTACTACTACCTCAAAATCGGGATAATTTTGCTGCAATATAAAGGGCAGGTTTTCCTGCAGGTTTTGGGCTTCGTTACGGGCGCTTATAATTACAGAAATGGGGATCAAAACAGGGGGTAATTCCTCCGCAGGTTTATAGCCCGCAAGGCGCGTATGGTTACTTACCAGGTAATACAGCTGAACAATAAAACAGAGCTGAAATAGTATAAATAGTACGGCGTGTATATAAGTTTCCAAACAGTTAAAATAATCAGGCAAAGTTGTTAAAAATCAATGAAATTTATCAGGTAAATCAGCGTTTATTTGAAGTTTGGGCCATATTGGTAAATGTATTTTTCCACACTTATATATTAAGGTGCAAATTATGTGGAGAAAGCGAGCCTCACCCAAACCCTCTCCGAGGGAGAGGGCTTTTGATTTGCATGAATTAATACGAATAATAGACCTTGCTTTTTGACTTGCATGAATATCAGCCGTTTTATATGTCTTTTTTTGCCGCCCCTTATAAAAGCAGGGGCCGGGGTGAGGCTTTTTTTTGCTAATTTTGCAACCTCGAAATGAAATTTAAACTAACAGCACAAGACCCGCTTTCAAAAGCCCGCGCAGGTGAAATGACTACCGACCACGGCGTTATTGAAACCCCCATATTTATGCCCGTTGGTACCGCGGGAACTGTAAAAGCCGTGCATCAACGCGAGCTTAAAACAGATATTGAAGCGCAGATCATCTTAGGAAATACCTATCATTTATACTTGCGCCCAGGCCTGGACACCATTGAGCGTGCCGGCGGACTGCACAAATTTAACGGCTGGGACGGCCCAATTTTAACAGATAGCGGCGGCTACCAGGTGTATTCGCTGGCCGAAGTACGTAAGATAAAGGAGGAAGGTGTTACCTTTCGCTCGCATATTGATGGCTCCAAACACCTGTTTACACCAGAGAATGTGATGGACATTCAGCGTACCATTGGTGCCGATATTATCATGGCTTTTGATGAATGCACCCCCTATCCATGTGAATACGGCTACGCCCGCCGCTCCATAGATATGACCCACCGCTGGCTTAAACGCTGCTGCGACCGATTTGACAGCACCGAGCCAAAATACGGGTACAACCAAACATTTTTCCCTATTGTACAGGGCTCAGTATACAAAGATCTGCGCGTAAAATCGGCCGAAGCTATTGCTTCTTTTGAGCGTGAAGGCAATGCTATAGGTGGTTTATCCGTAGGTGAACCAGCCGAAGAGATGTACGCCATGACAGAAATTGTGTGTAATATATTACCAGAGCAAAAACCACGTTATTTAATGGGTGTAGGTACACCTATTAATATATTGGAAAATATTGCGCTTGGAATTGACATGTTTGATTGCGTTATGCCAACCCGTAACGCCCGCAATGGTATGCTTTTCACTAAAAACGGCATTATAAATATCAAGAACGAGAAGTGGAAAAACGACTTTTCGGCTATTGAAGATGATAGTGATCTGTTTGCCGACAAGGAATATAGCAAGTCGTATTTACGCCATTTGATCCACTCGGGAGAGATGCTGGGCGCGCAGATTGCGACCCTGCATAACCTGCATTTTTATCTTTGGCTGGTGAAAGAAGCACGCAAAAAGATCATTGCCGGGGAGTTTTACGACTGGAAAAACAAGATGGTTAAGCTGCTTGGTCAGCGATTATAATAGCCACATCACATTAAAAAATGAGGATAAATAAACCTAACTTACACGGTATGCGCAGGGATTTTAAAACACAAATAACCCAATGATAAAGGCTTTTTTACATGAGCACCTGAAGGTTATTGACAGGTTTATTATCAAGAAATACCTGGGCACTTTCGCGTTCACTTTGGGAGTATTTGTGGTGATATCCGTAGTGTTTGATATCTCAGAACACCTGGATAATTTCACGGGAGATAAGTCAACCCTGCATGATATTGTGTTTCAGTATTACGCTGGCTTTATCCCTTTTTACCTCAATTTGCTATCGCCGCTGATTAACTTTTTGGCCGTAATTTTGTTTACCGCCAAGATGGCAAACCAAACCGAGATCATCCCGATACTGAGTGGTAAGGCGAGTTTTAACCGCTTTTTAAGGCCTTATTTCATATCATCTACCATCATATTTATCATCTCGCTTTTTGCCAACGTATACCTTATTCCGTATACAAATCACCTCAAAAACGGCTTCGAAAACGTGCACTTTCATGAGGTTGACCCCACCAAAAGCGAGGTACATATGCAGTTGGATAAGCATACTTTTGTATACCTGCAAACGTACGATCCGGTGGTGCATACGGGCTACCAGTTTATCATGGAAAAGTTTAATGGCGATACCCTGCGAGAGAAGCTAATTGCCCAGCGTATTAACTTTGATTCGGTAAAAAAAGTATGGTCATTAAAGAGTTATTCTGTTAAATACATCAACGGATTGAAGGAAAAATTACTCATAAATCAACCCCAAAAAGACACCGTTTTGGACATGCACCCGAGCGATTTTATTGTATATGATAACGTGTATACGGCCATGTCATTAAGTGATTTGAACAAGGATATTGATAAGGAAAAACTACGCCGCCCCGAGGTTTTGAACGAGATCTATTTCGAAAAATTTCACCGTTTTGTGTACCCAATGTCGGCCTATGTACTCACCATAATGGGCGTGGCGCTGTCATCACGGAAGGTACGCGGCGGGGTTGGCTTGCCTCTGGGGATAGGTATTTTGCTATGCTTTGCGTACATCATAGTGGAGAAATTTGCCATTGTTTTCTCCATAAAAGGGGGTATGACACCGCTCATTGCAGTAGTAATTCCCAACATTTTATTTGGTGTATTTGGATACTATTTACTCCTAAAAGCACCAAAATAGTGATAAAAAGCGTGCAAAATACCGTTAATAAGAACCTGCTTATTCTCCATTTTACGGTTTTTATATGGGGTTTCACGGGTATTTTGGGTGCATTAATAACCATTTCTGCAGTACAATTGGTGTGGTACAGGGTATTTATCGCTTCAATTTCGTTGTTTTTGTACTTCAAATTCAACAAAACATCTATTAAAGTAGATGTAAATACGCTCCTTAAAATGGTATTTACAGGTGCTATTGTGGGCGCTCACTGGATACTTTTCTTCGCTTCCATCAAGCTTTCTACCGTGCCGGTAACGCTGGTTTGCCTTTCCAGTATCACCTTGTTCACCGCCGTTCTGGAGCCGCTGATCAACAAAACCAGGATCTCCAAACTGGAGATTTTGGCTGGGCTTTTAATCATTACAGGTATAGTACTGATATTTAAATTTGAAACACAATACACTAAGGGCATCATAGCCGGCCTGGTAAGCGCGGTTTGCGCAAGCCTTTTTTCTATCATCAATTCAAAACTGGTAAAGAAAAACGAGGCCCCTGTAATTGCTTTTTATGAGCTGGGAGGCGCCTTTTTTTGGATCTCCTTGTACCTTTTATTTACCGGCGGCTACAACCGCTCACTGGTTTTAAACCCTCATGATATTGGTTACCTGCTGCTGCTGGGTACCGTTTGCACCTCCATGGCGTACGTTGCCGGGGTATCTGTAATGCGCGAACTATCGGCCTTCAGGGTGGCCCTCATCACCAATTTAGAACCAGTTTATGGTATCCTCATGTCATTTCTTTTTTTTAAAGATACCAACAAAATGACCCTCGGTTTTTGGATTGGGGCACTGCTTATCCTATCTACCATCTTCCTGTACCCGGTAGCGCGCAAACAAATTTCGCGTCGTAAAGTGGCTTAATTCCCTGCCTTAACTTCCTTTAATTTTTTCCTGCACATACCAATCAGCATCATTTCACAGCACATCTTTGCAACTATCCCGGCTCTTATACTACACCACATTTCGTGATGTAATCTCCAAACACCTCCCGATAGGGGATAAACCGGCAGCCAATTACAGACCATTTTTAAGCCTTGTGAGCCATTATAATTTTTCGACACATTTCTCACCGTTCAAATGATTTTGAGCGCAACAGCGCCAATTTTCAAAATTTAGTTAGTGTATTTATTTCGTTTATTAAAAATACTGTTGATTTTACAAATTATGAATTTAAATGGGATTATTTTAAAAATTAAAAGTTGATTATTAGATTTATATAGTAAATATATAATTCTAATAATCAGACATATAAATAATTTATAAAAAGCAATTATTTAAAACATCGTCGATAACTTAAAACACAAAAAACTAATAAAATTAGCCAATATAAAAAACCTATTCATTTAAGATACTTATAAATCTATTAATCAGTATATTAAAGCTTCCTATATGAGCAAAAAGTTTATCAAGGCTATTTAAACCAAAACATCCGACTAAGTGTAATGAAGTAAATTATGAGGATTTTAAATTAAACACGGCATCCCTCCCATCTGTATACAAAATCAAAAATATAGCGTGAAATTTTGGATTCTCAGGAGAGAAAAACAAGGCAGATAATTGACATAAAAGCAATGAAAAAAGTTCAGGATTTTTTAGGCGATTGTGAACAGTTGGGAATCTGCCATGAAATTTAACTACACTATCGAGTTGGAGAAATCCAATTTTACGGTTGTCATCCTGAACGTAGTGAAGGATCTATTATACAGCCTGCATATCGAAAATGCATTGGTCGCGAACAGATTCTTCGCTGCGCTCAGAATGACAAATCGTTTTTTAACTCCGAAATCAAACATCCGGAATCCCAAATCTTTTTAATTCCGAAATCGAACATCCAAAATCCGATATCTGAAATCATTTTCATTAAACATTTAAAAACCGCATATTGTATTAACTGTTAAACCAGGCAATCATGAGTATCAAAACCATCATCATTTTAGTCATCGCTGTTTTACTAACCGTTGTGCTTATGCAAAACACAGACAGTGTTTCGTTTACTTTTCTATTCTCGCATTTTTATGTTTCCAAACTAATGCTGCTGGCAATTGTGGCGGTGGTGGCTTTTATTTTGGGCATCCTGGTTGGCAGACCTAAAAAAGCGAAGTACGATATTGAAGCCTATCACGACAGCATCCACCAAAAAGAAAATCCCAATACACTAAGCGACGAAGACCGGGACTACATCAACTAACATTATGGAAAAGAAAATTGGATTTATCGGCCTTGGCAACATGGGCATCAACATGGCCAAAAACCTCATCAGCGAGGGATATCATTTACAGGTTTACAACCGCAGCATCAACAAAGCTGACGAGTTGAACGCTGCCCACATCACCAAATGCCATACCCCGGCAGAAGCCGCCGCCGGCGTGCCATTTGTGATCACCATGCTATCAGAAGATGAGGTGCTGCGAGAATCGACTGTAGGTGCCGACGGAATTTTAAAAAACCTACAGCCAAATGCTGTACACATATCCATGAGCACTATCTCGCCGGATACGGCCAAAGAACTGGCAAAGCTGCACACCGAAGCCGGTAGCCATTACCTTGCCGCGCCGGTGTTTGGCAGGCCCGAAGCAGCAGCGGCGCGCAAGCTTTTCATCTGCGTATCCGGTGATGCGGAAGTGAAGAATCTGGCCCGGCCGGTGCTTGATTGTTTGGGCCAGGGTGTGTTTGATTTTGGTACCGAAGTTGGCGGCGCCAACGTGGTAAAAATAGCGGGCAATTTTATGATCATGGCCTCGCTTGAAATGATGGCCGAGGCATTTACCCTTGCCGAAAAAAACGGGCTCGACCGCGCGCAGGTGGCCAACTTTTTTGGCTCCACTTTATTCAACGCACCTATCTACCAAAACTATGGAAAGCTCATTGCCAACAAGCAATACGAGCCCGTAGGTTTCAAAGCCAAATTGGGCTACAAAGATGCCCGCCTGGCGTTCAAACTATCGCAGGCAAGTGAAACACCCATGCCAACCGTAAACACGGTTCACAGCCGCTTATTAACAGCCGTAGCCAAAGGCTGGGGCGACAGGGATTGGGTAGAAGGTTTCGGACGCGGTGTAAGTGAAGATGCGGGAGTGTAATTTCGGAATTGAGATGTTCGACTACGGAATTTTTTAATTTATGCACGTTGTCATCCTGGGCGGAGCGAAGGATCTATTGTGCGGCCTGCATATCGAAATTGCAATGGTCGCTAACAGATTCTTCGTTCCTCAGAATGACAACTTAATTTTTAATATTTAAAATACGAAATTGGACATCCCAAATCCGAAATCAAACGAAGAACACTTCGTTCTCTTCCTCTAAAAATTTCACATCGGGCTCGTGGTCAAAAATGCCAAACACGGATGCACCGCTGCCGCTCATGCTGGCGTAGATGGCACCGGCTGCATAAAGCGCAGCCTTGATACCGCGGATCTCTACATGGTTTTTAAAAACCGATTGCTCAAAATCATTCTTGATATTTTTTCGCCATTCGGTAATTGGGTCGGCAATAAGTTCCAGTAGTGAATCTTTTACCGGGGTAGGTTTAACGCCGCCGTAGGCTTCGCCGGTTGATACGTGCACATCGGGCATTACCAAAACAATTTTGTAGGGCGATAGGTCAAGCCGGATGGGTTCAAACTCATCGCCCTTTTCAAAAGCAAACACGGGTTTGTTTTCAATGAAGAAAGCACAGTCGGCACCCAGGCGGCAGGCATAGCCGGTCATGTCATCAACCGACAGGCCAAGCTTAAACATATCGTTCATCAATTTTATAAAAAATGCCGCATCTGCCGATCCGCCACCCAGACCTGCCCCTATCGGGATATTCTTATGCAGATGGATATGAACGGGCGGCAGATGGTGATCCTGTTTCAGCATGTGGTAACCCTTAACGCAAAGGTTATCCTCCTCCCTGCCCGGAATTTCCAATCCGGATGAAGTAAAGCGCAGTTCATCGCTAACCACAACTTCCAATGCGTCTTTAAGATCGATAGGGTAAAAAACAGTTTCGAGGTTATGGTAACCATCGGACCGGCGTTCGGTAACGTTAAGGCCGATGTTAATTTTTGCGTTGGGGAATGTTATCATGGGTTGGTGAGTGGTTGAGGGGGTTGAATGGTTGATTAACTGGTGATGGAGGCCTGTCAGTCTGAGCCTGTCGAAGACTCGCGCGGAGAGGCCTTTACCCGCTATCCTTCGACAAGCTCAGGATGACAGCCCCTTTTTCTTTTTCCTTTAGATCGTCCGGATTTTATTATTCGCAATGACGGATCTTTTAAAATCAAAACAGCTTTCAACATATTTTAAAAATGAACTAACACCTGATGTATTTTTGCACATCCGTTAGGATACCAAAATTAGATTATTTTTCTTTGCAGTTGGTTTATTAATATCATTTCCCGCAGGTTGCGAAATATAACTTCGGCTATATGCAACACATTGCAAAGACCAATGAACTATTAAACAAATGAACCAATAAACAAAGATGAAACAGTATCTCGATCTGATGAGCCATGTAATGGAAACCGGCGCGCAAAAGCACGACAGGACAGGAACCGGTACGGTGAGTGTGTTTGGCTACCAGATGCGTTTCAACCTTAAAGATGGCTTCCCGATGGTGACCACCAAAAAGCTGCACCTTAAATCCATCATTCATGAGTTGATATGGTTTTTGAGCGGCGATACCAACATCAGCTACCTCAAAGAAAACGGCGTGCGTATTTGGGACGAATGGGCCGATGCCGAAGGCAACCTTGGGCCGGTGTACGGTTACCAGTGGCGATCATGGCCAAAACCCGATGGCGGCCACATCGATCAGATTACCCAGGTAGTAAACCAGATAAAAAACAATCCAGATTCGCGCCGCATGATTGTATCGGCATGGAACGTTGCCGATGTTAACCAAATGGCACTGCCGCCATGCCATAGCCTGTTCCAGTTTTATGTAGAGCCCGCCAACCCGGCAAAAGGCGAAACCAGGGGCAAACTATCATGCCAGCTTTATCAGCGCAGTGCCGATATATTTTTGGGTGTGCCTTTCAACATTGCATCATACGCGCTGCTTACCATGATGATGGCGCAAGTGTGCGATCTGGATTATGGCGACTTCATCCACACTTTTGGCGATGCCCACCTGTACAATAACCATATGGATCAGGCCCGCCTGCAGTTAAGCCGCGAACCACGCCCGCTGCCAACCATGAAAATAAATCCCGATGTGAAAGACATCTTCGCCTTTAAGTTTGAAGATTTCACTTTGGAGAACTATGATCCATGGCCGCATATAAAAGCTGCGGTAGCGGTATAGTTTATCTGAATCAGAATTTTCAGGATTAAAAAAATTAACAAGATTTTGGGATCGTACCAACAAATATAGCGCAGGCTGCGAACGTAGATTATACGTTATGTCATTGCGAGGCACGAAGCAATCTCACAGGAAAGGTGAAGAACTTGGTTGATGAGATTGCCACGCTACGCTCGTAATGACAGAGGTGTTTAATGCATCGGCTTAATAAATGACCGATGCCCCAATGACAAATGACAAAATGACCCAATGACAGTTTCAATAATAGTGGCCATCGCCAAAAACAACGCGATTGGTAAAGACAATAAATTACTTTGGCATCTACCAAATGATTTGAAGCATTTTAAGGACGTAACCAGCGGGCATACCGTTATCATGGGCCGTAAAACTTTTGATTCGGTTGGCAGGCCGCTGCCAAGGCGCAGGAATATTGTGGTTACCAGGCAGCCTATCAGTATTGAAGGTTGCGAGGTGGTGAGCTCCATTGAGGGTGCCCTGGCACTTAGCGCCGGGGAGGACGAAGTGTTTATAGTTGGCGGTGCCGAGATCTACAGACAGGCTATACCGCTCACAAATCGCATCTATTTAACCATTGTTGATGAGGAATTTGAGGGCGATACTTTTTTTCCCGAGCTAAACGCCGCGGAATGGAAGGAAACAAAACGCGAAAATTTTGAGCCTGACGAAAAAAACAAGTATAGCTACTCGTTTATTACACTGGAACGTGGCTAACATTTTTTGTCATCAATTTGTTTTAATTTAAAATTTTGTGCTTGCGAAATTTTATTAGATTTGCTGCCTTATTAAAAAAAAGCTTATAAACTAATTAATTACATATTATAATTCGATGCAAGGTAAAGGGGTTATTAAATTTTTCGCCATTCTGCTGGCTGTTGTGTGTTTATACCAGCTGTCGTTTACGTGGGTGGCCCAAAAGGTTGAGAGTGATGCCAAGGCATACGCGAAGGGAAATCTGGAGAAAGAGAAGGCATACCTGGACTCAATGTCTACACAACCGGTATATCCGTTATTGAAACACAACTATCAATACGTTAAGCAAAGAGAGCTTGCTTTAGGTTTGGACCTAAAAGGTGGTATGAACGTTACCATGCAAATTTCGCTTGATGAACTGGTACGTAAAATTTCGAACAACAATCCGGATGTTACATTTAACCAGGCTTTGGCAAATGCCGACAAGTTACAGGCTGACGCTAAAACCAGTCAGAAAGATTTCATCGCTTTATTTGTAAGCGAGTACGAAAAGTTAAACCCTACTGGTAAACTGGCTGCCATCTTTTCAACAAAAGACAACCAGGACCACCTGAAGTTTAATGCTTCAAACAGCGAAGTTGAATCGTACCTGAAAGATTTGGCTAATACTGCGGTTAAACAATCATTCACAGTTTTAAACACCCGTATTGACCAATTTGGTGTAACCCAGCCAAACATTCAGCTGGAAGCAAGCTCAAATCGTATATTGGTTGAGCTGCCAGGTGTAAAAGATCCGGAGCGTGTTCGTAAATTATTATCAGGATCAGCCAAATTGGAGTTTTATCAAACATTTGATAATACCGAGGCTATTCAATATTTAATAAACATTGATAACCTGCTTGCTGCTAAAAACAAAACAGCAAAAGCCGATACCGGTAAAGCTGGCGCGGCTACTGCTGCCACAGCAAAAACTGATACCGCTGCAAAAGCAGGATCATTGTTAAGCAAGGTTCAAAAAAATGCGGCTAAGGATACATCTGCTGCTGCATTGGCAAGCAAAACCCAGCAAGCCGCATTGCACCCACTGTATGCCGTATTGCAATTGAACATTAACCAGGGCCCTAACGGTTCACAGCCAGCTCAAGGCCCGGTTGTGGGTTATTCGCCTTTACAGGATACTGCACGTGTTAACGCTTACCTGCACAGCGCCGATGTACAATCGGTAATACCGCGTAACATGAAATTCCTTTGGGAAGTAAAACCGGTAAAAACTGCTAAAGACAAAATATTTGCTTTATACGCCATTAAACTTACCGGTGCCGATAACGGCCCTGTATTAGCCGGCGATGTAATTACCGATGCCCGTGCCGATAACGACCAGAGAGGTAACCCTGAGGTTGTGATGATCATGAACTCGGTAGGTGCACAGAAATGGCGTACCGTTACTGCCGAAGCTGCTGCTGGTGTAAATAAAAAAGCTATCGCCATTGTTCTTGACGATAACGTATACTCTGCACCAAACGTGCAAAACGAAATTACAGGTGGTGTATCTTCCATCACAGGTAACTTTACTTTAGATGATACCAAGGATTTGGCCAACGTATTAAAGGCTGGTCGTTTACCGGCTCCTGCCCACATCGTTTCAGAATCGGTAGTAGGTCCGTCATTGGGTAAAGAAGCCATCAGCGACAGTATTACATCATGTATATTGGGTTTAGTTGTGGTATTGGTATTTATGGTTGCTTACTACAACCGTGCAGGTACTGTAGCGGTAGTTGCGGTAATCATCAACATCTTCTTTTTAATGGGTGTATTAACCAGCTTAGGCGCGGTGTTAACCGTACCGGGTATAGCTGGTATCGTGCTAACACTGGGTATTGCGGTTGATGCCAACGTACTGGTTTATGAGCGTGTTCGTGAAGAAATGGCATTGGGTAAATCATTAAGATTGTCTATAACAGATGGTTTCAAACATGCTTTATCGTCAATCCTTGATTCGCAGATCAGTACATTCCTTACCGGTTTAATCCTGTTCATCTTCGGTTCGGGCCCAATCCAGGGTTTCGCAACTACATTGATGATAGGTATCATTACTTCTTTGTTCTGTTCATTATTGATCTCAAGGGTTATATTTGAGTGGATGCTTGACAAAGGATGGGATATCAAATTCTCAAACCCATGGAGCTCACATACCTTTAAAAATGCAAACTTCGCGTTTGTTAAAAACCGTTTTAAGTTTTACATATTCTCTGGAGTATTTATCACTGCAGGCTTAATCTCTATTTTCACCCGCGGCTTTAGCTACGGTGTTGACTTTGAAGGTGGTCGTAACTACATCATTAAATTCCCAGATCAAACAGTAACTGTTGAGGACATCCATAAAACCATTGATGCTGCAGGTACTATTGACCGTGGTACAGAGGTTAAAACAATGGGTGCCGATAAGATCAGCATCACCACCAACTACCTGTTTAGCGAAAACACTACCGTTGCAGATGCCAAGGTTAGGAAAACACTGGTTGAGGTTTTAAACACCAGCCCTAAAACACATATCGCCGATAGCGACATATTAGGACAATCAAAAGTAAGTGCAACCATTGCCGAAGAGTTAAAAACATCAGCCGTTTACACCGTATTGTTCGCCATATTTGTGATCTCGGCTTATATCCTTATCCGTTTCCGCAAATGGCAGTTTAGCTTAGGTGCCATGGTGGCAACAGCGCATGATGCGTTGCTGGTGTTATCGTTCTTCTCTTTATTCAGAGGCTTATTACCATTCTCACTGGATATCGACCAGGCATTCATTGCGGCTATATTAACGGTAATTGGTTACTCCATTAACGATACCGTGGTAGTGTTTGACAGGATACGTGAGTACCTTGACCTGCACCATGCCAAAACAGATAACCCTGAAGAAGTTATTAACCAGGCTATCAACAGCACATTAAGCCGTACTATTATTACCGCCTTAACCGTGGTATTCGTACTGATAGTGTTGTTCATATTTGGTGGCGACGTTATTAAAGGCTTCTCATTCGCGTTATTGATCGGTGTAATTTTCGGTACATATTCTTCTATCTGCGTGGCAACACCGGTAATAGTTGACTTTGGAAAGAAAGACCTGAGGTAATAAAAAATAACAATTATTTAAAAGGCTCCAAAGAACATTTGGGGCCTTGTTTGTTTGTATGTGTGTAAGCAAGATGGAAAGAGATGCGGGAAATAGTACAGCAGCGTATATTTGCAGCTCCCGGAGAAAGGTATTTGCTCCATCTTCAAATGATATATAAATACAACCTGCAAAATGGATACAAAAGATAGCTCAAAATTCCCCTTGGTAGTTATTGTTGGCGGCGGCTTTGGCGGCTTGCAAGTGGCAAAAAAGCTGGCAGATAAGCCTGTAGAGGTTTTAATGCTGGATAAGCATAATTACCACACCTTTCAGCCATTGTTGTACCAGGTTGCTATGGGTAGCCTCGAATCAGAATCGATAGCGTTCTCCTTACGTAAAAATTTCGATCAGCAAAAGAATTTCCGGTTCCGGATAGCCGAGGTATTAAAGGTTGATGCCGAAAAGAATACTATTGACACCACCATAGGCCCTATAGCTTATGATTACCTGGTGATAGCTACCGGATCAACCACCAACTTTTTTGGCAACAAGGAGATTGAGAAGTTTGCTATGCCGATGAAATCAATCCCCGAGGCATTAAACCTGCGTTACTCCATCCTCCAGAATATTGAAGAAGCGCTGCTTAAAAACACTAAGGAAGAGCGCGAGCCCCTGCTTACCTTTGTACTGGTAGGCGCCGGACCAACAGGTGTGGAACTCTCCGGCTCGCTGGCCGAACTGCGCAACCATATTTTAAGCAAGGACTATCCCGAGCTTAAAAAGGAGGATATGAAAGTTTACCTGGTAGATTTTTTACCCAAGGTACTCGGCCCCTTTTCCGACGAGGCATCAAAGGCAGCCAAAGGTTTCCTTACTGATATGGGCGTTGAAGTATTGCTGGGCATGAAGGTGGAAAGCTACGATGGCAACGAAATAAAATTTGAAGGCGGCAAAGTTATCCGCACCAAAAACGTGATCTGGAGCGCCGGCGTTATGGGCGTTGTACCCGAGGGTATCAGCAAAGACGTTATGGAACGCGGTAACAAAATAAAGGTCGATAGTATTTGTCGCATGGTGGGCAGCAGCAACGTATTTGCCATTGGCGATGTAGCGGCCATGATAACCGACGAAACGCCGAAAGGTCACCCCGGTGTGGCGCAGGTGGCTATCCAGATGGGCGCGCATGTGGGCAAATCCATCGGGCAATTGATCAATAACGAACCAACCGCACCGTTCAAATATAACGACAAAGGGTCGCTGGCTACTATTGGCCGCAACAAAGCCGTGGCCGATTTGGGTAAAATAAAGTTCCAGGGATTTTTTGCCTGGCTGGTGTGGATGTTTGTGCACCTGATATCGCTGTTGGGCGGTCGTAATAAGGTGATCGTGTTTATTAACTGGGTAGCCAGCTATATCAGCTATAACGGCGGCACACGCCTCATCATCCGCAAGTTTGAACGCGAAGGACTAACCGAACAGCAGCATTTGCCCGAAACGGTGGATTGAGGTTTCGGTGTTGTGTGATCGGTGGTGTGAGTTCTGAGGTGTGGGATCGGAGATGGGGTTGACAGGAGAATAGTTACCTATGTTGCAGGTTTTAATTAAAATTGATAATCTTGTATTAACGCAGACCACAGAAAACACACCTCAGACCTCAGTAAAAAGACCTCAGAACTCAATGATAAAAATAACCGAATGCCCCCGCGATGCCATGCAGGGCTTCATCCATTTTATTCCTACCGATATAAAGGCCACCTATATCAACCTGTTGCTGCAGGTGGGTTTTGATACCATTGATTTTGGGAGTTTTGTATCGGCAAAGGCCATTCCTCAATTGCAGGATACCGCACAGGTACTCAGTAAGCTTGATATGGGCAGTACGCAATCAAAACTGCTGGCCATTATTGCCAACTATCGTGGTGCCGAAGATGCTGTTAAACACGAGGAAATAACTTACCTGGGCTATCCGTTTTCTATATCCGAAACTTTTCAACTAAGAAACACCAATACCACCCTGCCGCAAGCCTTTGACAATGTTAAACGGATGCAGGAATTGAGCATTGCTAATAACAAAAAGCTGTTGGTTTACCTTTCCATGGGCTTTGGCAACCCCTATGGCGACGAATGGAACACCGGCATCATTGAACAATGGACGGCCCAATTAACCGCTCTCGGCATCAAAAACATTGCCCTGGCCGATACCATAGGTATAGCCAATGCAGATCAGATAAGCAGCATTTACCCGGATCTATCCAAAAAATTCCCTGATACCGAGTTTGGCATCCACCTGCATAGTACACCAGATACCTGGCAGCCAAAGATAGCGGCCGCCTACCAAAGCGGCTGTAAACGGTTTGATGTTGCCATAAAAGGATATGGCGGCTGCCCAATGGCCGCAGACGACCTTACAGGCAATATCGCCACCGAAAACTTAATACACTACCTCCAAACCCAAAACGAGCCCCTGGGCCTTAATATGGCCAAATTCCAGGAAGCTATGGATTATGCGGGAAAAGTATTTATTTAGATGTGCAGATTTTAAATTTCAGATGTGCAGATGGAAAGTAAGAGTATGTGCGATTCCTTCCTTGGGGAATGAGGAGGCAGGGGTTTAGCCGGCCTTATAAATAGACGTAGCGCGCAGAAACCCCTCCCTGCCTTTACGCTCATCCAATCGCACTCCTCCCGTTGGTAATAGCCCATGAGTAGACAGAGATATCATAAATAAGTTTGATAGGCTACATGCCCGCCCTTCGGGGCTACGTGTTTATAGTTTAATATAATAGAGGCTTGGCTCCGTAGGTGCCTCCTTATTTAACAGGAAGCTCCTATGGAGCTATTGATACCCATAAAGTACCTATAAACACGATACTCCTACGGAGTTAGAAAATCTGATTACGTTTTTATGGCTATTGATGGGCTATTACTCTCCCGTTGGGAGGGAATTAAAAATTAGTTTCGAAAAAAGGTTTTTCATCCTGAGGCACGAAGGATCTATTGGTGAGTAAGCACAGCTGCACAACAGATACTTCACTCCGTTCAGCATGACAAGTTGATAATAAATCCGGCCAATCCTTAAATCCCAAAAATCCAGGTTCAGACAAAATCATCTAAAATCTGCACACCTGAAATTTGAAATCTGTTACACCGCTGCCTTAGCAGATTTTGCAACTTTGGCTTTTACAGATTTATCGAAGTTTTCCATTACCAGTACGGCTGCGCCTATCAGTTCGGCATCGAAGCCCAGCTCAGATACCAGCAATTCTGTGCCGGTTGATAAGCGCGGGATGCAATATTTATGCAAGGCCTGTTGTATGGGGGCCATTAATATTTTGGCAACCCTTGCCCCCCTGCCGCTTAGTACAATGGTAGCCGGGTTCATGATGTGGATCAATATGGCCAGGGCCTTCCCTATTTTATAACCTGCGTCTGATAGTAATTCTATCGCAAACTGATCGCCGTTATTGGCGGCTTCCAATATAGCATCGCCCATGAGTTTGGAATGGTCGTTTTCGTTGTATTTGAGGCTGGTAACACGGCCTTGCTTAATACCGGCGATAGCCTTTTGGGCAACTACCAGTAACGATGCCTCGGCCTCAAGACAACCGCGTTTACCGCAATCGCACAGCGAACCATCTTCGGATAGCGGAATATGACTAAGCTCACCGGCAAAACCGGTGTGGCCCCTGAAAAGTTTACCATTTACGATCATACCCAGGCCTATACCCCAGCCCAGGTTAATTACCATAACCTCCTGCTGCGATTTGGCTATGCCAAACTTTTGCTCGGCAAGCGCAATAAGGCTGGAATCATTATCTATGTAAGTTACAATGCCGGTTTTGGCTTCAATATATTTCGTGAGGCTTTGGCCGTTTGCATCAAGATAGGTGTAGTTTATGCCTTCGGTTACGTTGATGAAACCGGGCATACCAATACCTATGCCTGCTATTTTATCTTTAGATGCACCCGAATTTTTGATATAATCGTCTATCTGGGCGGTAAGTGTGGCAAGCGAATCGGGGTTATTGTGCAGTTTAAGTTCAAAGGTGCGCATTTCTGCAACGGGGTTATTGAGCAGATCCACCAGTTGAATGCGGGCAGTTAACTGATCAAGCGCCACTGCCAGTATATACATAGCATTTGCTTTTACCGAGTACATTAAGGGCCTGCGGCCACCGCTTGATGGGGCGTAACCATCCTCTACCACAAAACCCTCATGCATTAACTCATTTATTGCCTTCGCAATCGATGGAATACTTTTATCAAATAATTCGCTCAGTCCGGCGCATGACATCGCTTTATTAAAATAAAGCTTTTTGATGATCATATTTTTTAGCTGACTGCCCTTTACACCTTTATTTTCGGCTTCCATTTAATAAGTTTATAGTAAGATTAGTACAAAAGTAGACTAAAGTGTTAAAACTTTATAAAAATATAAATAAAGTTTTAAATTATAACTGTAACAAATACAGTTAGTAGCTAACTATTTGTAAGACAACAATTATAAAACAATGGTTACAGTAAAAGATGTTAACTTTTTTGTTACAAAGGAAAAGTGGGTGCAGAGTTGACAGCAATTATTTCAGAGCGACAATAAAGTTGATCCTATATTTGAGGATGTAGACAAAAACACTTACGAAGTTTTAAAAACTTCGTAAGTGTGTAAGGACACTTCGTGGAATGAGATTAGTGGTAAAGGACGTGCTACTCCACCTCAAACTCCTGTTTCAGTCTGATATCTTCTGATGAGCTGCCTATCATTACCATAAACTTACCGGGTTCAACGGTCCAGTTCATGTTTTTATCCAACAGGGCCAGGTCGTCGGGGTGCAGGGTGAATTGAATGGTCTTTTTTTCGCCGGGATTGAGGCTCGTACGCTCAAAACCACGCAGGTCATAATCATAAGTGGTAACGCTGCTCACTTCGTCTTTAAGGTATAACTGTACCACATCGTCACCTGCGCGGGCGCCGATGTTGGTTACATCAACGCTTACCTGTATATCGCCCTGGGAATTGCCTTTTTGCGGCGATACCTGCAGATTGCTATACTCAAATTTAGTATAACTAAGCCCGAAACCGAAAGGATACAGCGCCCCGTTAACGCTGGTTTTACCCCAGCTATTTTGTCCGCCCTGGCTTGCCTGTGAAGCTGGTTTAAACGGAAAGTTAAACTCAATTTGCCCCGTGGTTTTAGGAAAGGTGATAGGCAGCTTACCGCCGGGGTTGTTATCGCCAAATAAGGTTTCGGCAATTACACGGCCGCTTTGCACGCTCGGGAACCAGGCTTCCAGTATAGCGGGCACGTATTTGTTTTCCCAGTTAATGGTAAGCGGCTGCCCGTTTATCATCACCATAACTAAAGGTTTACCTGTAGCCTGCAAAGCCTGTATCAGCTTTAATTGACGCCCCGGCAGGTTTAACCCCGTGCGCGACAGGCTTTCGCCTACCCTGTCCACATCTTCGCCTACAACGGCTATAATTACATCGGACTGCCGGGCTTGCACCACGGCCGAATCAATAGCGGCCTGTTCCTGCGGGGTAAGCGGTGTTTCTATGATCTCGCTTTCGGGCCAGGTGGCATCAACAATATTACAGCCTTTGGCATAGTTAACCTTTACGCCGGTGCCCACATAGTTTTTAATTCCATCCAGCACATTGGTAACCGCGTTATGCGAAGGCCCGTACCTGCTAATGGCATAATTTGTTTCCGTAGCAAGCGGACCAGTTACCAGTATATTTTTAAGCTTCTTTTTATCCAAAGGCAACAGGCTACCCTCGTTTTTGAGCAACACCATGGATTCGCGGTTCATTTTTAATGACATGGCCTCGTCGGTAACGGTGTGCACAACCTTATCGGCAGCTTTTGGGTCCTTTACATACGGACTATCAAACAAACCCAGTCTGAATTTTACCCGCAACACATCCCCTACCCTCGAATCGATAGTTTTCATGGAAATCTTGTTCTCTTTTATCAATTCGCGCAGGGGCATAATAAAGGTTTGGGGCATGGTAAAGTTGGTACGCACGTTAAGTCCGGCCTCAACAGCCTGTCTTACAGCCTCCTTGTAATCGGCAGCTACATGGTGTTTGGAATACAAAAACTCAACTGCCTCGCTATCACTTACCACATAACCGTTAAAACCAAATTGCTGGCGAAGCAGTTGCGTTAAAAAGTAATAACTGCCGGTAATGGGCACTCCATCCCAATCGTTATAACTGCTCATTACGCCCATTGGGTGCGCTTCCTGAATTACCCGGCGAAAAGGGTACAGATAGATCTGGTGCATTTCTCTCGGCGCCACATGCGGATCTGTACGGGCGCTGCCATCACGGCCACCTTTTGGCACGCTGTAAACCGCATAATGTTTTAAGGTTGATGCCACACCCTCCTCCTGGATGCCCAGTACCATTTGCTTGCCCATTTCGGCAATCAGGAAAGGGTTTTCGCCATAACATTCAACCACCCTGCCCCAGCGCTGATCGCGTGCGGGATCAAGTATGGGCGCGTAAACATTGGTATAACCCAGGGCCTTTGCCTCGCGGCCAACAGTTTCACCGGCCTGCCTAACCAGCTGTTTATCAAACGTGCTGCCTATGCCTATGGGTGCAGGCAGCGGCGTGGCCCTGTCATGGTTAAGACCGTGGATGCCCTCGTTTGTAAAATCGACCGGGATACCCATGCGGGTTTCTTCCACAAACCATTTTTGGATAGTGTTTATAGCAGATGCGTGTTTGCTGAAAGGATAGGAATATTGGGTTGGCGCATCATCAGTATGCGAGGTAAGGTTGTTCAGTTCTTCGTCTATATTGGCTATGCCGTCTTTCCAAACCTCGGTTTTCCATTTGTCTACAGGCATTTCATCTTTTAAAACACGCTTATAACCGTAAAGGGTAGCCATTTGGCAGGTTTTCTCATCTACCGTCATCTGGTTTAACAGATCGGCCACACGCTTATCAACGGTTTGCGATGGATCTTCAAAAACATCCATCCTGCCGTTCTTATTAAAATCTATCCAGCCCTTGTGGTAAATATTTTTTTGCTGTGCCGATGCCGGTAAAATAAAAGCCCCCACGAGCGCGACAGCCATACAGGCGCGCGGCAGTTTATAATTCATACTCATTGCAGATGAAATTCGGTTAGTAATTTCAAATATATGGTATAAGTATAATGTTTGATAGGCATCAGGTTGTACAAACTACTACAACGTTTGAGAAGATCAACACAACCTATGGAAATTATCTATAAATTTGATCAGATCTAAATCAAACTCATAATGCTTAAGTGTGCAAATACTTTTTTGCTATTGATCATTGCCTTATCTACAGGTTTCACCACTAAATTGGATGAAGTAACAAATTATTATGGCATTCCTGAAACCCTCACATTTGATAATGTAGATTTTAAACTATCATGGAGCTCGCATCCTAACGCAACTTATTACAAACAGGAGTATCTGCCTAAAAACAACACTTCAGAGCACTTTGATGATATGTTAATAATAGATTTTATTGTAACCGATCTGTCCGTAAAGGATGCAGTAGGCGCTCAGATAAAAACATTAATGGAGCGAAAAAAGACGGATGCGATCTGCAATTATTCGGTAGCTAAAAGTCCAGACGGCAACGAATATATTCTTGATTTTTTAATGAGTGAAAGCGCCGGAGATAAAATTAGCATTATTGAATGGAACGGCTATCATTACAAACCATATACCGATAAAGCAGGACACAACGGCGTATTGTTATTTGCCATAAGTCACCGTGCTTATTCAGACCAGGCCATTCCATTTTTAAAGTCGCTAAAAACATACAAAACAGAACAGGTGACGAAGCTGCTTAAATACCCTACTCCGGAGATTCAGCTTAAATAACCTGTTATAAAGGTGTGAAGATTAACTACGTGAGGGCTTCGCCGTTTCAGATTACAAATGTGCAGATGATTTTTGTATGAACCGGGATTTTTGGGATTTAAGGATTTACTGGATTAATATAGATTGTCATGCTGAACGGAGTGAAGCATCTATTTAACGCCATGCAAATTCACAAATAGATCCTTCTTTCCTCAGGATGACAAACATAATTTTTTAATCTGCACATCTGAAATCTATAATCTGCACATCCGAGATTTAATCCTCGGCTGCTTCTTCGCCTTTGCTGCCCAGTTCAACTATGTCGCCTTTTTGGAAAAGGATGGCTTTAAGCGTGGTGCGCCATACCGGTTTTTTACGCAGCAGAAATTCAAGGTCCATGCCGAAGTGTTTAAACTCTTCTTGCTGAGCGTTTTGCATAATGGCCTTGGCATCCTTGTCGGTTTCAACAGAAATGCGCTGTTCGTACCAGTTAATGGCTTCGGCCTCTTCGGTTAGCGAAACAATCATGCGGGCAAAAGTGCGGGTTTCGGCAGATAGCTCGCTGGCGGGTTCGTGGTATTGATCAAATGACATAATAGGTTTTTCTAATTAAAACATTATGTCGGCCTTTTGTTTGGGGCTATTGAAATTTAGAAGGATTATGGATTGGGTTTGGTCATTGGTCATTGGTCATTGGTCATTGGTCATTGGTCATTGGTCATTGGTCATTGGTCATTAAGGCCAACTTCAATCCGGACCCTATGTTTTAAAAACTCTGATCATTCTTTAATTTTATAATTCAGATTCAGATAAAATTCATGTTCAGACATATTCTGAAAATTCTTAATTCTGAGAATCCTGATTCAGACAATCATGGCGTTACCTTCGGCCCGCGCTATCCGCTCATACGGCACAGGGCATTAGGCTCGGGGCCGGTATCCGCTCCTATCGCTAACGCAGGAAAATTTGTCTGAACCTTGATTTTTAGGATTAAAGGATTGACAGGATTTTTAATCAACCTAATCCAACATGCCAATCAAAATCCCAAAATCACACAAATCCCCTTAATCCTGGTTCCGACAATTAAATTCTACCAATGAACTAATGATAACAATGAACAAATGAACCTCAACTACTTCACCGCCTTCAAAAACGCCACGGCATCATCCCCTAATTTGTAATGCAGCTTTGCCAGTTTAGCTACGTACAACTTACGTACATCGCTCCATTTGTAATAGGGAAAACCTGTTTTCAAACCGGTGATATGTGCCTCCTGTTCGTTCAACAGTATTTTTACACGATAACCGGCGGTGCCTTTCTTCTTGTAAAAGATCCATTGAATATTAGAGCTAAGCGGGATCACTTTGGCGGCCTGCCAGTTGGTATCAAACTTATTAATATCTGCCGCAACCTTATCCGCTGTTACAATACCAAGCAATGCCGCAAACGGCGATATGGTTTCGGCATGGGCAAAGCGCAGGCGGGCATTATAGTTGCCTGTTTTTATAAATTCATCGGTAGTGGTAATAAAATTGGCCAGTAGCGGGGCAGCAATTATTACCTGCAAGCCATTGGGTTTTACCCCAGGCCCTTTAACCAGGAAATCCTCCGCAGCATCAGCACGACCGAGTGCTTTCAGTTCATCGCAAGTATACAACGAGGTAAAATTCAGGTCTTCAGCTTTAAGTCCCACTTGTATAATTTCATCATGTAACGAATAAACTATGGTGGCGAAACCCCATATGTCATTAATTATTTTTTCTTCGGATTTTGGGTTGAGCGTTTTTAGCAACTCATCAGTAAAAAGTCTTTTGGTGATGGCTGCATTTATCTCATCAACATGCTCTGCCTTGGCTATAATGGCTTTGTACTTTTGCCAATCGCCATCTTTTTCATAACTGCTATAAGCCGGCGACTCGTCATAAAAACGGAGGTTTACATCGTCGGTAGCTTCGGCAATGCTAACAGAATCTCTTAGGTTATCCTTCAGACCTACCAGGAACGCATCGGCACTTTGTTTGGTTCTTATTTCTTTGGTTATATCTACCGTTATTTTAGGCTGTTTTGCAAATACATTGGCATTGCCGTTAAACATACGTTCGCCAATAAATTTTAGCTCGGTACGGCCCTCGGCAGATATGGATTTGGTGTTTCCCTTCTCCACCTTTTGCAGATTAAGTACCATTTTTTTCAACTGCCGACCCTTCTCGGTAAGCTGGCCGGCGCTATCGGCCTTTAGCAGAAAGCCATAGGTAAATGTTGTGCTTACATCCTTGGTTAAATGCCTTGCGCCGTGCCTGCCCACATGGTTTATAAATACGGGCTGATACCCTGCCGGGGCAGGCGTGTAACGCATTTTACCAATTTTGTACAGTGTTTTTGTGCCTAAAAACCCGGTGCCGCAGTCCTGGGCATGGGCTGCAATTCCAATAACACTTAAGAACAGGGAAAACAGAACGGCTTTTTTCATGGGTGTATATTACAAAAGCATCCCGATAAGATGCTTAAAATGTATTAAAAAGGGTGTCATCCTGAGCCTGTCGAAGGGCGTGCGTAAAGGCCTCCCCACAATGCTTCGACAAGCTCAGCATGACACCACCACTGGTTTATGGTATATTTTTTTGTAAGAAACTGCAAATTATCCTACAAATTCAATTCAATTAGTGCTGGTTGCCTGTACCATCATTTTGGTAGGCACCAATATCTTTACCCGGAGGGGTTATCGTTGTACCGTAATCGCCGGTGGTGGTTACGGCTGCCATTGGCTGAAAATCAACCTTACCGGCTCCCAGGCCTTTTGATGCAGCCTGCAACCTGAAATTCGAGGTGCCCACTGTTACCACATAAGGCGTTTGCGCGCTTACCGTAAGCGGACCAGGATTGGCTACATAATCATATTTGGTTAAATCGTACCCGTAAAACAATGGGTCGTTATCCTTTGCTGCGTCCGAATGAATATCGCCGGGCTGAAATGTGGCCACGCCATCAGATGCCAGGAATTGCCCTGCTATGCCGGTGGTAACGCCATAAAAATATTGGTTATTATATTTCATGTTCTGCAAATCGGCATCTTTGGTTACCCTTAATCCAAAACGACAGTTGGCTATCAGGTTGTTATAAACCTGCCCGCTTGCGGCTTTTTCAAAGTTGATGGAACCACCCCTACCAGATTTGGTTTGCCTGAAACCGCAATTAACTATTGTATTATTATACATATTAACATTGGTTTGTATACCTGAACCGCCCGCATCAGATGCCTTTAAAGCGTTGGTTGCCGCGCCTATCATGAAGTTATAAGCCAAATCGCCAAGGGTACCGCTCTTCATGTTAAAGAACTCGCCGCCGCCCTGGCCGCAAAGCTCAAAGGTGTTGCGCATAACGCTTATTTTACCACCGGCTACCCTTATACCATCATCCTTACTGCCAAATAGCCATGAATCTTCCAGGATAAAGTTTTTGGTGATGTTGGCAAAGTAGATGACGTAACGAGGGTCGCCTTCCGTATAAGCATCGAGCGTGCCGGGACCTGCCGGACCACCGGCAAACTCTAAGTGTGTCCATTTAAGAACCACATCTCCACCTGTTGGCACAGGCTTACCATCTATTACCGGGCCTGGGGTACATATTATACCTCCCCACCATCCCTGAAAAACGTTACTATAGTTCTGCGCTTCTGCCTCGGTATGTAATGCAGCCGAATTTTGAACGGTGATATAATTAGGGTTTTCTTTGGTTCCAAGGCTAATGAATGTACCATGCATAATTATTGCGGGTGCTGTTTGGTAGGTTTTACCATCACCTAAGGCTATTAGCCTTACGCCAGCCTGCATTTGCAGGGTATCGCCGTCGTTAACGGTAATATCCTTGCTGAAATAGTAGGTTTTACCGGCAAGCATAGTGCCTTTTATAGCTCCCTTAAGCGTATCAGATGTAATAGCGTTACTCACCTGTACAACCGCGGGCGATATGTAGGCCAGCTCGGCCTTGTGGCATGCGCTTAATGCTAATGCACTAAAACAAGCCAGGTATATATTTTTTAAAGTCTTCATTTTTATATTAATTATAATTTATACCGTAAACCAATGATGTAATATTGCCTGTACAGATCGCGGCGTACAGCGGTGTTTTTACCAACTTCCTGTAGTTCCACGTCAACGCCATCTTTTGGATATGGCCTTCTTATTTCCAGTTCATAAGGTGTATTAAGCAGGTTTGTTGCTTTAACGTAACCGTACAAACCTTTAAACAGGCGTTTCTCGGTCGAAAAATCAAGCGTTGTAAAACCCTTTTGCCATATGTCATTATCCAGGTAAGGCGATACGGTATTCAGGCGCGCGCCAGTGTATACGAATGATAATTGTGCGTTCAAAGCACTTTTTGCCTCGCGGTATAGCAACGAGAAGTTGGCGATGTTTTTTGATTGCCCCTGTAATGAGCGGGTTTGCTGTACCGTGCGGTGGGTTACGCGGCCCTGATCATCGCGGTAGCCTTCTTCCTTATCGGTAGTTATTTTTGAATTGGTATTGGTATAGTTGGCCCTTACACCAAAATTGCTGAAGTACTTGGTAAAATCAAGCTCGAAACCATAGTTATGCGCATTACCAAAGTTTTCGGGTGTCAACACATAGCTGGTAAGTCGTTTTTCAATGGAGTACTCAATAGGATTTTTGATAGTTTTATAAAAAACGCCTACCAATAGCTGGTCAAGCGCCTTGGGGAAAAGCTCATACCTTAAATCAAAGTTGTTAGCCGTTGTACGTTTCAGGAAAGGATTACCCTCTTCATCATAATCAGCATCCGGGTCGCCGCTTGTATGTGGCACAAGCTCATAAAAGTTTGGCCGGCTAATGGCAGAATAGTATGACAAGCGCAGATCCTGTTTTTCATTAAACTGGTATTTAAAATTCAAGCTTGGCAACAGATCATAGTATTTAATGGTACCATCTTTACCAGCAACAGTTTCGGGAGCCTGGGTATGCCATAGCTGGTAAGTATGCTCGTATCTTAAACCACCAATGGTTAACAATTTACCGGCAGTAAATTTAAACTGCCCATAACCTGCACCTACACGCTCGGTGAAATCATAATTAAGGGCGTTGCTTGGTGTACCTTGTGTGGTAAACAAAAAGAAGGTATTCTCATCAATATTGCCATTAAATTGCTGTGCGGTATTATCCAGTCCGGGTCTTATGCTGTATTTGTCATAGCTGCTGTGCCTTGTTTTATCGCGGTACATTCCACCGGCGGTAAACTCAACTTTGGTATCAAATATTGTTGGGTTGTAGGTAAAATTCAGGAAACCCGTTTTATCCTCATCGGAGTTTTTGGTGAATGTTCGGGTCTGTGCGTTTTCGCCATCAAAAAGAACTGGCTGCTGAACTACGGTACCATTGGCCTGCTTGATATTACCTGTAACCAGGTTAAGATCGGCACGATCGGGCTCGTTGGCGGTAGCTTTGGAGTAAAGCGCGGTCCAGTTCATGCTGAAATCGTCGCTTAGCTTATGATCACCGTGTAAGTTTAAGTTGTAGATCTTTTGGATGGTGCGATCGCTGCGGTAATCCTGGCTTACACGACCGGTTGATACGCCTACCCTGCCCAGCTCCAGACTGGTATCTGAACTAAACCTGAAGTTGTTTTGGGTTAGGTTGATATAATCGGCATCAAGGGAGATCTTGTTTTTCTTGTCAAACCTGTAATCAAACTTGGTAACAATACCGGTACGCTGCTGCTGAATATTGTAAGTACGTTTTTGAACGCTGGTTACCAGCGGCTCATTGGTAGCCGGGTTAGCTTCGGTTCCAAAAAACGTTCCGTTTGTTTGGCGGTAAGTGTTTTGGTAGCTTACCGATACAATGGCACCGAACTTTTTATCGGCACTACGGCCGCCTATGCTTAAACCCAATATTGATGCCAGCGGAACCTTCTTTTCACTGTAATAAAAGGGGTTATTCTTAAAATCGGCCAGTGAAGCGGTGCGGCCATCGGCACGCGGCGATGCTTGCTCACTGCTGCCATGATCAAACTGGGTAAAGCCCTTACCTATAAAGTTGGCAGCTAAGCCGGTACCTACGTTGGCACGCACGGTAAAATCTTCTGGGGCATCTTTCAGTACCAGGTTAATGGCGCCACCTATAGCATCGCCTTCCATGTTGGCGGTAAGCGATTTTGAAACCTCTAAACGGTCAACAATATCTGCCGGGAAAATATCCAGCGGAATGTACCTGTTCTTGTTATCGGGGCTGGGAATCTTAACGCCATTTACAAGGGTGTAAATATAACGCTGATCCATACCGCGGATGATGGCGTACTGCGCTTCGCCATTACTGCTGCGCTCAACAGATACGCCAGACATACGCTGGGTTACATTGGCTATGGTAATATCCGGAGATACCTCAATGGTACGGGCCGATACCGCGTTTAATATCTGCGGCGAATGGCGCTGCGCGTTGGTAGCCGACTGATCTGAAGTATGATCTGCACGACCAGAAATGCTTACTTCATTCAGCGCGTTCTCTTTGGATTTTAACGCCAGTTTAACGTTGGTGATAGCACCATCGTTAACTTCAATATCAGTTTCTTCCTTTTGGTACGATACGTATTTGGCTTCTATTTCGTACTTGCCTGCAGGTACGTTTTTAAAAGAAAAACTGCCATCAAGGCCAACGCCTGCGGTTTGTTTATAACCTGTTGTTTTATTTTTGATCTCTACACTTGCGCCAACCAGGGGTTCGGCGGTGTTTTTGTCAATAACGGTTCCTTTGATGCCTCCGGTTGCAAAAGCAAAACTGCTTATTGCAAGTTGAAACAGAACCAATAGTGGTAGGAGTTTCTTCATTTGAATGGGATTAAAAATCCCTGCAAAGAAACTCCGCGCGTTTTATCAGCAAGTAACCCCTATATTAACATATTGTTAAGCAATAGCCAGGTATTAATTTATGATTGATGTTAGTGTAACAAAGCTGTGGCAACCTTTTAAACTTCAGATATCCGAAGTTTAAAAACGGCTATGATATACACGCACAAATAATCTCAAAACTCAGAACATTATTATCTCGTTTTGGTTACATTAGTCGTTATTAAACTTATCGTGTTGAAATTCAATCTCCTGCTTGCATTTTTTATACTTTTTGCAACGCTTACAGTCCGCGCGCAAAACCCCCATCCGGATACGGTGAAAACCGGCATCTATGTTACCAGCATTCACGACATAAATTTTAAGGATAAAGAATATACCGTTACCCTGTGGCTATGGCTTAAATACACCAACAAGGATTTTGATTTTTTGCACAACCTGGAGATCCCGCAGGCAAAAACGGTAACCACCTCTTTCTCCACCATCGACTCTACCCAGAACAGGATCTACCTGCTCATGAAGCTGCAATGCGTAATGAAGGATTCATGGGCCATAGATAATTTTCCGTTTGATAAGCAAACGCTGCGGTTTTCAATAGAGAACTCGCAGTTTGATTCGCACGCGCTTATGTTTGTGGCCGATACGCTGGGCAAACATTTCGATCCTCGTTTTACCCTGCGGGGATGGAATATCGACAGCCTGAACATTTATACCGGCAACAAGGCCTACGAAACTGGCTTTGGCGATGAAACCCTAAAAAAGCCCCATACCGAATACAGCAGCTTTAAAATGAAAACCATTATCCACCGCGATGCGATGGGCCTGTTCTGGAAAATGTTTTTGGGCATGTACGTGGCATTCCTCATTGCTTACATGTGTTTTTATATCCATACCGATAGTATCGACTCGCGCTTTGGCCTTAGCGTGGGGGCGCTTTTCGCGGTGATTGGTAATAAATACATCATTGATTCCTCGCTGCCCGAATCAACTACGTTTACATTGGTTGATACGCTGCACGGCATCGCGCTGCTGTTTATACTCGTCATTATCATATGTACCTCCTACTCGCTCAGGCTCATTAAGCAGGAAAAGTCCGACAAAGCAAAAAAGTTCGATTTTGTATGCGCGCAGGTATTGCTTAGCCTTTATGTACTGCTGAACATTTATTTTATTGTTATGGCGAACAAAGGGTAATACAATCCCCTAACAAATGCCAATACGCAAATACTATTCGCGCTCATTTTAAGTTATACAAGCTAAAATGACATTTAATGCGCAAAATTACATTCCTTTTACTGGCCGTTTTTTCATTAGCAGCCTGCCATAAAAACAATGCAGATACCGACACTGTAAATACTGTAGATAGTACTTCATTAAGCAACAATAAAAACACCTGGTGGCAGCCCGTTGCGGGTGTTAGTTTCGATTGGCAGCTTGATGATATAAGCAGTGCCGACGTTTTTAGCGGTAACGTGGTAGATGTGGATGCCTTTACAACATCTGCCGAAACGGTGGCTGCGCTGCATGCTAAAGGCAAAAAGGTTATCGCCTATATGTCTGCCGGAACGTTGGAAAACGACCGGCCCGATGCCTCGTTGTTGCCAAAAGAAGTTATAGGCAAGGTTTACCCCGAGTGGCCCAATGAAAAATGGCTGGATATAAAACAGTTGGATAAACTAAAGCCCTGGCTTAACTCCCGGTTTAACATGATCATAAAAAAAGGTTTCGACGGCGTGGAACCCGACAATATGGACAGCTATACCAACGAAACCGGATTTAACATTCAACTGGCCGATGCTAAAAAATATGCCGACTATCTCATTTCAATAGCCCATAGCAATGGCCTTTCCATAGGACAAAAAAACGTACCCGAATTTACTGTTGATTATGCCGCAAAATTTGACTGGGCCCTAACTGAAGATGCCTTTAACCAGGGCTGGCAAAATGATATGGCACCTTATATCAAAAACAACAAACCCGTTTTCGCGGTAGAATATACTGATGTAACCAGCCAAAGCACCTTTGAAAACAACATTTGCCCGGCGGCCAAAGCGTTAGGTTTTAGCGCCATCTTCAAAAAAAGAGATCTGAGCAAATGGGTTTACAAGTGCAATTAGCCGCTTGTAAACCCATCATCAAATAATTATCCTTTTTTGCTGCTAAAGTGGTAACTGCCCGAGCCAACTTCAAACACCTTAAAACCGGGAATAACCGCGCCTGCCTTAATATCTTTATTTGCCGACACTGGTTTACTGTTTTCAGAAACAACACCATTATCATCCGGAATGTAAACCGTAGCCGTTGTATTGGCGGGGATGATAATATCCATATAAAAAGTATCGCCTTCGGTTTTCCAGTTGGAGCTTAGCTTGCCGTATATGGTTTCGTAAGTAGCATTAGCAAAGGTTAACTTACCGCCAACAGTAGGCTTTATGCTGATCTGTTTATAACCCACACCTTCATTTTTAGTGTCGATACCGGCAATTACGCGATACATCCAATCGCCAATAGCACCATAGGCATAGTGATTAAAGGAGTTCATTGATGGGGTTTCAAACTCACCATCGGGACGGATACCATCCCAACGCTCCCAAATAGTGGTGGCGCCTTTTTTCACAGGGTAAAGCCATGATGGGTAGCTTTCCTGCAATAATAGTTTATAAGCTACATCAGCATAGCCAAAACGGCTCAGCACATCGCACAAATAAGGTGTACCTAAAAAGCCGGTGGTTAAATGATTATCATAACGTTTAACATTAGCGGCCAGCCTTCCAGCAGCCTGTTGACGCAGGTTTTCGGGCAGCATATCAAACTCCAGTGCCAGGGAATAGGCGGTTTGCGTATCCGAAGAAACAAGACCGTTGCCCGTTACATATTCCTTTACAAAGGCATCCTTTATTTTCCCGATAAGGTTGGTGTAATAATCTTCATCGGCCTTGTTGCCCAGCACTTTTGCCGCGTTGATCAGCAATTGCGTTGAGTGCGCGTAAAAGCATTGCGCTATTAAATATTTACTGGTAATGGCCGATGCGCCGTCCATATCGTTACTAACGCTGTAAAACAGCCAGTCGCCAAAGTGGCCGCCGGTATTCCACAGGTTATCTTTGGCCTGGTGCTGCATATAATCAACCCAGGCTTTCATACTCACGTACTGATCGGCGAGGATTTGTTTATCGCCGTAAGCCAGGTACATATTCCAGGGAACAATGGTAGCCACATCGCCCCAGCCAGTGCTGCCGCCGTCGCGCTCCGATCCGCCGCCGGAAAATATATCGGGAATAATATGCGGAACGCTGCCGCTTTTAAACTGATCGGCAGTTAAATCCTTTAACCACTTGGCAAAAAAGTTATGCACGTTCATGTTGTAAGATGCTGTGCGCGAAAATACCTGCGCGTCGCCCGTCCAGCCTAAACGCTCATCGCGTTGTGGGCAATCGGTAGGTACATCCAGGAAGTTTCCTTTTTGTCCCCATTGAATGTTATGCTGTAATTGGTTCAGCAGCGGGTTTGAGCAGCTGAAAGTACCCGTAAGCGCCATATCTGAGTAGATGACCTGTGCCGTAAAGTTATCCAGGTTCAGGTCGCCGGCTATGCCTTCAACCTTTATGTACCTGAAACCCTGCCAGGTAAACTGGGGTTCAAAATATTCATCGCCCGTACCTTTCAGGATGTAGATATTTTGCGCTCTTGCGGCCCGCAGGTTTTCGGTATAAAAATTACCGGCCTTGTCCAGCACTTCGGTATGTGAAATTTTTATCGTGTCGCCGGCTTTACCGTTAAGCTTTACTCGTACCCAGCCTACCACATTTTGCCCAAAGTCAATCACCTTTTCCTTTTTTGGAGTGGTGATAAGTTTTTGTGCTTTGAAGGTTGTTTGTTTTTTAACAGGCTCGTTATAAGTAGCAATTAAATTGTCTTTATTATAATCCTGCACTTTTACGCCAGCCCATGCCTGGTCATTAAAACCTGCCTGCGCCCAGCCTTTTTGCTCCATGCGGGCATCAATGGTGGCACCATTATAAATTTCGGCATAACGCAGTTCGCCGGTTGATGATTTCCAGCTTTCGTCGGATATAATGGTTTCACTTGTACCATCGGTATAGGTTATCTGTAATTGAAAAAGCAAACCAACATCGTTACCATAATGGTTAGGACTTGGATTTGATGGCCCCAGCGGGCTCCTGTACCATCCGCTGCCTAATTTAGCGCCTATAGCGTTCTGGCCTTTTGTCAGCATGGTGGTAACATCATATACCTGGTATTGCAGGCGGTTGTGATAGCTTGTCCACCCCGGTGTAAGGTAGGCATCGCCAACTTTTACACCGTTTATCTGCGCCTCGTAAAATCCGTGCGAGGTAATATAAGCCACAGCGCTTTTTACCGTTTTTGTTACCGTAACAGCCTTTCGCAGCATTGGGCTGGGCTTATTCACGGCATCATCCGGATAACCGGGGCCTATCCATTTTGCCTTCCAATCGGCCGGCGAAAGTAAACCCATGCGCCAGTAAGCCTTGGCACTCCAGGCCGAAACACGGCCATAATTATCCCAGATCCTCACCTGCCATGAATATTGCACGCCAGATTTCAAGGCATCGCCTTTATAAGGTATATACACCGATTGGTCGCCAGCTACCTTACCGCTTTGCCAGATCTGAGCATCTTTGCCCAGCGGTGATATCTCGCCCACCTTAATTTCATAGGCCGACTGTAAAACGCTGTTTTTATTACCGGCCAAAACCTGCCAGCTAAAACGCGGCATCTTAACATCAATACTAAGCGGATTTGACTGACTTTCGGTAAGTAAGTGTGTTACGCTCAGCTGCGCATAGCAATTCAGGCCAAAAAAACAGGCCAACAGGAAAACAAGGAATTTCTTAATCATTGGAATGTACTTCTCAAAATTTATGGTTAGTGCAATTTATAAAGCAAGGTACAATAAACCGTCATGAACTGTCCGGCAGACAGCATGGCTTCTTATTTACTGCTAAAAAGCTGTCTAAATTTGATTTAGATTATTTATGTATCATGTAATCATTGCCGTTGACTTTAGTCAACGGAATAATGACAGAGAAACGAGTGGCTTTAGCCCAAATGTCACCTGAATAATTGGGCTGAAGCCGCAATAATGCTTTCCGCTACCGTTGACTAAAGTCAACGGCAGTGAATGATTTTCGTTTTTAGACAGTTTCTTAAACACCGCTATTCATTGCTATACTCCAGCAGATCGCCGGGCTGGCAGTCCAGTACTTTGCAAATGGCTTCCAGCGTGCTAAACCGTATGGCCTTTGCCTTGCCGGTTTTCAGGATGGAAAGATTGGCCAGCGTAAGATCTACCTTCTCTGAAAGTTCATTGAGCGACATTTTTCGCCTGGCCATCATTACATCCAGGTTTACAGTTATTGGCATAGGTTATACGGTTAACTCGTTTTCGGACTGAATTTCTATACCGCGCTTAAACACCTGCGAAATAATGAACACCAGGCCCGCCATAAACAAATACTCTCCCATTGGTTCGTTTCCGTATTGTACCCCGGTTGCTTTCTGTAGCCAGTCTGCATGGGCACCGTTTGAAACCGAAACAAGCCAGGTTATAAATAATACGTAGCCTATTTTTTCCAGCCTGTTTGCCACTTCCCATTTAAATGGATTGGTAAGGTTTATATCTGAAAGAATTTTCATGACCAGGAACCACACATAAGCTTTTAACAGTGCCAAAAGAACCAAAAAATAAATATGTACTGTATAATGCCAAAAGCTGAATTGTTTAAGGTCGTAAAAGTTCAATTCCTTGTACAGGTGTTTTGCGCCCTCAGGGCTTATGCAGCTTACTAAAAAAGACGTGATCATTGCACCGCCTTCTACCATAAAGCCAATGAATGCTATCCATGCTACAATGTTCAATAGCTTTAGAATTTTACCGGTTCGGGTTTTGGTTTCTATTTCCATATTTTTTCATTTTATCGTTTTGAATAATTAATCAAATATGAATAAATTTTTATTGATAAACAATAAATAAAAAATGATTTTCGATAATTTTATGAAAATAGTTTTGGCGATAGGGGTCGACATTCACCGCTTCAAAATAAATTTAAGATTAGCGATCAGTCGCCGGATTAAAATTAATTAGGATTACCCTGCCAAATAAATAAATTTGTACATGAATGATTTTGACCGCAATAATTATAAGTACTGGAAATGGGGCATGTTTTACAAAAATCCAAATGATCCCTCGGTTTGGGTGCCCAAAAGAACCGGCATGGGGTGGACGCTGAATTTTGCCCACGCGCTTGCCTATGTGTACCTCGCGCTTATTATTATAGCGCCTTTAGTATTTACCCTTTATAAAACCGGTGTATTTAAGTTTTAGAGGAGATTATTGTTAACTATTGTTTAATTTATTAAATAAAACTTTAAAAGCTTATTCCCGTTAGCTATATTAGCGATACAGGAATGCTTATGCGATATACCCCCCTATTTATACTGCTGCTTACTGCCCTGCCCTTTTTTTGTTTTGCCCAAAAAGCTTACGAATTAGAATGCTATAGTGGCAAACTAAATGGCAAAACAATAAGACTTGATTTAGCCAATGGCTTTATTGGCGCCACCCAAATCGTAATCCCAAGAAAAAGCGGACTGGCACCGGTAATCTATTATGCCAACAGCGGTACGCCCGAAACCAATAACACCATGTTATTTCAATCGAAATATTTACAGAAGAAGGATTATTTTATCCTGGATAATATGAAAGAGGCCTACGAGGATTTACCACGCTTTATAACCGGAAAATACTACTTTAGAAAACAGCTTATTAAGGTTAAATTTCTCTTTTTATTAAGTAATTGCTGTAGCTTTTATTACAAGGGTAGCGCCTATGGCGCAAATGTTAATTAGGACGATTTTTCTACTACTACAAACAGGTAGCACCTACGGTGCATTTTGACCTTACTTATCTTCTAATATTACTCACTTACGTCAAGCTTATTTATCGGCTTTCACTACATGCCTTTTTATACTGATGAACACCAGTTTTGAAGTAGGCGTGTTGCTTTTTTCGGCCACACTATCAATGGGGATCAGCACGTTTGCTTCGGGGTAATAGGTAGCTGTATTGCCTTGGGGAATATTGTAAGGCACAACCACAAACAAGCGGGCTACGCGTTCCCTGCCGCCAAAATTATTGTACAGGTCAACCTGTTCGCCTTCTTTAAAACCTGCTTCGGCCATGTCCTGCTCGTTCATGAAAATTACCCGCCGTTCGTTATGTACGCCTCGGTAACGGTCGTCGAGCCCGTAAATGGTGGTATTAAACTGGTCATGACTGCGGATGGTGGTCATGCGGTACTCGCCGGCCGCCATATCATGCTTAGGCAAATCGCTCATGGTAAAATGTACTTTGGCATCATTTTGCCCGCTTTCAAACTTCCCCTCTCGCGGCGCGTTGGGCAGGTAGAAGCCTCCCGGTATGCGCACCTTTTTATTGTAATCCTCAAAACCGGGAATTGCTTTGGCTATTACATCGCGTACGGCATCGTAACTTTTTTCGTAAGTATCCCAATCAACTACCGACCGGCTGCCCAATGTAGCCTTAGCCAGGCGACAAACAATCTGATTTTCGTTTACCAGATCTTTAGAAATAGGCTCCAGTATCCCTTTTGACATCTGGACCACCCCCATCGAGTTTTCGCAGCTGATAAACTGGGCCTCGCCGTTAACCACATCCTTATCACTGCGCGACAGGGTAGGCAATATCAGCGTTTCATCTCCATGCACCAAATGACTGCGATTGAGCTTCGTGGATACATGAACTGCCATTTCCAGCTTGCGCATAGCGTCGGCAGTGTACAAAGTATCCGGCGTAGCCGAAAGGAAATTGCCCCCCATTGCAAAAAAAACTTTTAGTTTTCCTGCATGCATAGCCTGTATGGATTCTACCACATCGTAACCATGATCGCGCGGCGGTTCAAAGCCAAACACTTCCTTTAGCTTATCTAATTGTTTGGGCTTGGGTTTGTCCCATATCATCATGGTGCGGTTTCCCTGTACGTTGCTATGTCCGCGCACCGGGCATAAACCAGCCCCTGGTTTGCCTATAGCACCTTTGAGGATACTCAGATTCACTATCTCTTTTACAGTTGCCACCCCATTTTTTTGCTGCGTAACACCCATAGCCCAGCAAATTATAATGCGACTGGTGTTTTTAAGCATGTCTGCCGCCTGTTGAATTTGCGCCACCGGGATTCCCGCCTCAGCAGCCAGGTACTCAAGCTCAAACTGGTTGAGGTGGTTTAGGAATGCTACATAACCTTCGGTATTGTTCTTTATAAATTCATGGTCGAAAACTTTGCCAGGCGTTTCCATTTCGGCTTTGTATAGCAGTTTTTCAATGGCCAGCAGCAGGGCCATATCGCCATTGATCTTCACCTGCAGGTACAAATCTGCCAGATGGGTGCTGATGCCCAGTAGGCCCTTAACCGTTTGCGGGTTTTTAAACCCCATAAGTCCGGCCTCATGCAGGGGATTTACGGCGATGATCTTTGAACCATTTTGCTTTGCTTTTTCAAGCGCCGAAAGCATGCGGGGATGGTTTGTGCCGGGGTTTTGCCCCATGATGATAATTACATCGGTATCGTAAAAATCATTAAGGGTAACTGTTCCCTTGCCTATCCCAATGGCATCAGCCAGGCCAACGCTTGTTGATTCATGGCACATGTTGGAGCAATCGGGCATATTGTTAGTACCGTACTCGCGTACAAATAGCTGGTAGGTAAATGAAGCCTCGTTGCTGGTTCGTCCGGATGTATAAAAGGCGGCCTCATTGGGCGATGCCAGGCTGTTGAGCTTGGCGGCAATCTGTTTAAAGGCATCATCCCAACTAATGGGTTGGTAATGTGTAGCACCTTTGGGCAGGTAAACCGGCTGGGCAATGCGGCCTTTTTTGCCAATTTCGTAATCATTTAATTTAGCCAGCTCTTCCACCGAATTTTGGGCAAAGAACTCGGCAGTGAGTTTTTTTGTGGTGGCTTCTTCCGCAAGTGCTTTGGCCCCATTCTCGCAATATTCGGCAATGGGCGACCGGTCGTCATCCGGATCGGGCCAGGCGCAGCCCGAACAATCGAACCCGCCTTTCTTGTTCATTTTAAACAAGCCCTCCATACCGCGCACAAAGCCTGCCTCCTGCAAAATATCAACCATAGCCGCCGATACCGCCGGGATGCCCGCCGCCCACTTTTCGGGTTTTGTTAATTTCAGATCGAGCAGTTCCTCAGGATTTTCTGCCGCCGGTTGTTCTTTGCTATGCTTATTCATGGTTATTTCGCCGCTAATGGGTTGGGATAATTATCGCTTTGGTCTTCGGCTACGTTATCTAAACAGGTAAAATCTTTTTCAACAAGTAAATGGAAGTTGCCGTGGGTGCCTTCATAACCTACCTTATCTGTATTTACAAATTCAATGATCACGCTTTTAGGTACATAAAGTACAATGGTATTTTGGTGGTAGGTAGCCGATAAATGTTCATCATCCACAACCTGAAGGGCATAAAAAAGCTGCTGGCTGCCAAATTCAACCACCTCCTTAATATATCCCTCTTCGGCCAGCCTGGCCATATCTGTGCGAGTGAGCCGGTAGCGTAAATAATTACCTTTAATACGAATTTTCATTAGTGCTGTATATTTTCATTGGCGATGGTATTTTCCTCGCCAGCTGGTTCATAATTTGCCATTAACACCCGGTGCGCTGCGGTGTAAATATTAAAATGATCGTTACGCAAAAAGCCGATGAGCGTAATGTTAAACTCCTGCGCCAGCTGCACCGCCAGGCTTGATGGCGCGCCAATTGCAGCCACTATATTAATGCCTGCCATTACTGCCTTCTGTATCAGCTCGAAGCTTGCCCGGCCGCTAAGCAGCAATACCGTTTGGTGCAAAGGCAGCCAATTGTAATTAAGCGCCGCCCCTATTAGTTTATCCAGTGCGTTGTGGCGGCCAACATCCTCGCGCAGCAATAAAAGCTCGCCCTGTGCCGAAAATAATGCCGAAGCGTGTAAGCCCCCGGTATCGTCAAAAATACGCTGGTGCCTGCGCAGGATGCCAGGTATCTGGTATAAAACACCGGCGTTAATGGTATCATTATCTGTTGTTTGCGTGTCAAAGCTCCCGACAGTGCGAATAGCGTTTATAGAGCCTTTGCCGCAAACCCCGCAGCTGGATGTGGTATAAAAATTACGTTCGGTATTTTGCAAGTTAGGAACAGCGCCGGGGGCTAAACTTACTTGGATCACATTCTCTTTATTTTCGGCACAGGCAATAAAGCAGTGCGATGCTTTTTCAATATCATCCAAACTTTTTACAATGCCCTCGGTAAATAAAAAGCCGGTAGCCAGCTCGCCATCATGGCCCGGTGTGCGCATGGTTACCGATACATTTTGTACCTGCCGCTGATCTTTATCGCCATGTTCAAGTCTTATCTCAAGGGGCTCTTCCAGGGCAAGCACATCCATAGCTGCCGTGCTTTTGTCGGCATTTACCTTTATAATTGGCAGATGTTGGGTGGAATTGGTAACCATAATTAAAGATACAATTTATGGGTTGGTATTGTTTAAAGTTTTGATGGGGTTTGTGGCTATTTGACTCACCCGCCCATCGCTGCGCTTGGGCACCCTCTCTTCGCCTGTGGCGGAAAGAGGGGATTGCAATGTGGATATTTAGAGGGAAGTAATAGAAGAATAAAAAAATTCCCCACCCTCTTTCCAGCGAAGCTGAAGAGAGGGCCGACGAGCGAAGCGTAGCCGGGGTGAGTCGAACCACCATGCAAAGCTTCTAAGCCAGTCTATATCCCTAATATTATCATTTCGTAAACAAGTTATTTTAGTACGGTTTAAATCTGTACCTTTGCGCAATTATTTTCTTGAAAAGAATGCGTTAATTATCAATGCTTTTAGCTTCAACGACAATAAAAATAAAATATCAGCATGAAAAAAATTGTCGACTACAGGAAGCTTTTAGACGTTACCGAAGCAGCAGAACTACAGGAATTAAAAACCAACTACAGGAGCCTGATGAAAACCTGGCACCCTGATAAGTTTCAGGATGAAAGCCGCGTTGAGGCCGAAGAGAAAAGCAAAACCATTATTGAAGCTTACCACTTTTTGGTAAGTATAGCGCCCGAAACACGTAACCAATCGTTTGCTGAGTATACGCAAACCACTACATTATCGGCCATTGCCGATTTTGAATATAAATCGCAGGTGTTAAAAATCGTTTTTACCGATGGCAACACTTACGAATATTTTGATGTACCCAAGGCAATTTATGTAAAGCTCATCAATGCAGATTCGCCGGGACGCTTTGCACGCAGGCACATTTATTCTGAATATGTTTACAGGAGCATCAGTAAACTGGTTGCCACGGCATAAGGTTTAAAATAGATAAACAAGCAAAAAGGCTTCGTCTGGCATTGGCCGGGCGAAGCCTTTTTTATATAGTTCAAGTGCTAAAAATGCAGGCGTTCGTAATCTTCAATGGTGTCGATATCTATTGCGCCTAAAGCAAACGGTACCGACATTACATCATCCGCATGGGCGGTGATAAGTTTATTAGCGCCTTCGCTCCCGGTAAGTTTTTCCAGCGATTTAAAATATTTAGCATCAAAAAGAGCAGGCACGCCGTAAATATTTTTATAGGCCGATGCTACGATGCCATTATCATTTTCGGCTTTCCTGGCAGTTAACTGGTAAAGCAGTAAAGAGTCAACAAATGGCTGGTCACAAGGCATTATAATGACCGAAGTTACCAATGGTTCAAGCCGTTGCAGTTCGGCTACTCCCTTTCTGATAGATGATGCCATTCCTTCCTCCCAATCAGAATTATAAGTAATATGTATCTGTTGATCTGATATATTTGGCCGAATAATGCCTTCATTAGCGCCCAATACCACCAGCACACTTTCGCAGCAGGCCGATGTTAAAGCAGTATGTATAGCCCGCTGCAGCAATGTTTTACCCTGGTACATCAAATTTTGTTTTGGTGTACCCAAACGGCTCGATGAACCCGCAGCAAGAATAATGATCCCTGTCATTCTTAAGTTTAAATTAATTTTTCATAGGTTGCTGCCCAGGCAGCGAGATGACTTTAATACGAACTAACTGTAATTATAGTTGTGTATGGTTTTAACAATACGCCCATCACGGGTGGGTATTGCGCAAGTTGTGCTTATCCAGTTTAACCACTCCATTATTTTAACACATTTGCCCTGAACAGCCCACGTAAAAAGTACATTTAAAAAACAGTGTAGCCATTTGTAATAATTACTTTTACGCTATACAATCCTTAAACTTAAAAGCTTCAGGCTTGTATTAATAATATATTTATATCCCTTGCTAAAAGATAACCACGGTCGAAACATCAATTACCTGCGCCTTGCGGTAACAGACAGGTGTAACCTGCGCTGCTTTTACTGCATGCCCGAGGATGGCCTTAACTGGCTGTCGCGAACAGAACTAATGACCTATGAGGAGATGTTGCGCAGCTGCAGTCTGCTGGTTAAAATGGGGATAGAAAAGATTCGCATTACCGGCGGCGAGCCTTTTGTACGTAAGGATATTATGCAGTTGCTTACGTCCATATCGCAATTGCAGGGTTTAAAGGAATTGAGCCTTACTACTAACGGCGTATTAACCGCGCCTTATGTGTCTGAACTTAAAAAGATTGGTGTACGATCGGTAAACCTGAGCCTGGATACGCTGGATGCCAACCGTTTTTTCACCATTACCCGCAGAGATGAATTTGCCAATGTAATGGCGGCTTTAGATGCCCTGTTAAAGCACAACATCGAGGTAAAAATAAATGCCGTGGTAATGGACGGCAAAAACACGCAGGATATCATCCCCCTGGTTGAAATGACCAAAGACCTGCCAGTAAGCGTACGGTTTATTGAGGAAATGCCTTTTAATGGCGATGGACATTTGTACACCGGATTGCAATGGGATTACGTGCGCATTCTTGAAGAAATAAAAACGAAATATCCGCAGGTACAAAAAATAACCGACCCGGCTTATTCAACCGCATACAACTATCAAATACCGGGACATAAGGGCAGCATTGGTATTATAGCGGCCTATTCGCGCACGTTTTGCGGTACCTGCAACCGCATCAGGATAACGCCACAGGGTGAGTTAAAAACCTGCCTGTATGATGATGGCGTGCTGAACATTAAAAATCTGATGCGCAGCGGCACCGCCGATAACGAACTGCAGGGCATATTACTGAATGCCTTTGGCAACCGCCCCAAAGATGGCTGGGAGGCAGAGCAGCTGCGGGTACAGCACCCCGGCATCCATGAATCAATGGCCACCATTGGAGGGTAATATAGTATCAGGCATCAAGATTTTTTAGGATAATTGATAATTAATGGCGATTTGAGAAACTGTCTTGATGCTTGATACTAACTACTTGATACTAAACACCAACTTGATAGAATGACAACCGTTGAAGAAGCCGAAAAACTGGTATTGGCCCAATTAAAAGATTATGGTACCGAAACCACCCCTTTTGAGCAAGCCACCGGCAGGGTACTGGCCGAAGCCCTGAAGGCCGACCGTGACCTCCCTCCTTTTAACCGGGTTACTATGGATGGCATCGCCATAAATTATACGGCGCTCCAAAACGGCATCAATACCTTCCGCATAAAAGCAACCCAGGCCGCCGGCGAGGAACCCATTGCTATTGATGAATTAAACGAATGTATAGAGATCATGACCGGCGCCGTACTCCCCGCAACAACAGATACAGTGATCCGGTACGAAGATGTGGAGATCCGCGCGGGATTAGCCAGCGTTCACGTTCAGAGTATTAAACAAGGACAAAACATACACCCGCAGGGCATAGATAAAAAACAAAATGATGTGGTAGCCGCATCGGGCCAAATGGTTACGCCGGCCATTATCAGCATTGCGGCATCAATAGGTAAAACCCATTTACTGGTAAAAAAACCACCCCGAGTGGCCATTATATCATCGGGTGATGAACTGGTAGATGTGGACCAGGTACCCTCAGCATACCAGATCCGCAAATCAAATAGTTATACGGTAAAGGCTGTTTTAGAGCAGCATGGCTTGTCGCCGCAGATCCTGCACATCCCGGATGATCCCGAAGTAACCAAACAGCAGATTGGCCATTGCCTTGAAAACTACGATGTGTTACTGTTGAGCGGCGGTATCTCCATGGGTAAGTTTGATTACATACCTCAAGCGCTGGAAGATTTACAGGTAGAAAAGTTTTTTCATAAAGTAGCCCAACGCCCCGGCAAACCATTTTGGTTCGGCAGGCACAAAAACGGCGCGTTGGTTTTCGCTTTTCCCGGCAACCCGGTGGCTACCTTCATGTGCCTGCACCGGTACTTTTTACCCTGGCTACGCGCCACGCAGGGTTTGGCAGAACAATTGCCGCTTTACGCAGTTTTGAGTAAAGATTTCAGCTTTCAACCGGCTTTAGAATATTATTTACAGGTAAAACTTGCCAGTAACCCAAAAGGACAACTAATAGCATCGCCCGTTGAGGGAAATGGTTCAGGTGATTTTGCTAACTTAGCAGATACAGACGCTTTTTTAGAACTCCCCCTGGAAAGGAATGAATTTAAAGCGGGTGAGATTTTTAGGGCGTGGAAGTTTGTCTGAACCAGGATTAAGGGGATTAAAGGATTACCGGGATTCAGGAAGATTTAAAATCAAAATCCTAAAAATCTGATAAATCTGCTTAATCGCGGTTCAGACAATTCCTGTTAATCCTGTATAATCATTAAATAGTGTACAATGTTAACCCATATAAATAAACAAGGCAATCCATCAATGGTTGATGTAACCGAAAAGCAGGTTACCCACCGCACCGCCACCGCGCGCAGTGTAGTTGTATTGCCCGCCGAGGTACTTGCCCATTTGGTTAAAGGCGATTTAATGAGCAAGAAAGGGCCGGTATTTCAAACGGCCATTATTGCCGGCATTATGGCGGCAAAAAAAACCGGCGACCTGATCCCGCTTTGTCACCCCCTGGGGATGGATAATTGTAATATTACTGTTGAGGTGAACGAAAAACAGGAAATTGTGATAGATTGTACTGCCAGCATTACCGCCAAAACCGGCATCGAGATGGAGGCATTGGTTGGCGCTTCAATAGCGGCGCTTACCGTTTATGATATGTGCAAGGCCATGAGCCATGATATTGTGATAAAAGAAACCAAACTGATAGCAAAAACAGGAGGTAAACGTGACTTTAAACGAGCATAACAAGCCCTCGGGCCAACACCGCAAACACGCTAAACTCGCCCGGCCTGCAACCGGCAATTTCGGTCGTAACGAATGGGCCATCCTGGGCGGGCCATGTACCGTAATTAAATTACTGGCCGATGATGTTATCGCGGCTCTATCGGCAACCTATAAATGTGCCTACGTTGATACATCGCACAATGATGATATTACGCTGGTTCCTGGCAGACTCAATAGCGGGGCTATTGTTGATTATACCGATCAGATCAACTACCAGCAGCTTAACTTTCAAAACCCGCTGATGACCTACCAGCTTAAGCAGCAATTTGCCAACGCCGATCTGGTTTTGGTAAACGGCAATCACCAGCAGGCCAAAGCGCAGGTAGTTATTATCGATATCAACAAAAGGGCCTCGTTATTAAAAAGAGCCACTCAGCTCACCAATATCGAACTATTTTTATTGGCCGATAACAGCGACGACGTTTTTGATTTTATAAAAGAAACCATCCCCAACTGGCAGCAGATGCCGGTTTATAAACTGGCTGATAGAGATAAAATAATCGGATTTTTTGAAGATAAACTACAAAAAGCCCGTCCGGTACTAAACGGGCTGGTACTGGCCGGCGGCCAAAGCCAGCGCATGGGGTTTGATAAAGGCAATATTAACTGGCATGGCAAACCCCAGCGCTACCACATGGCCGATATGTTGAAGCCCTTTTGTAACGATGTATTTATATCGCACCGTACGGGGCAGCATAACCACACTGACCAACAATACCCCGTTTTAGAGGATACTTTTACCGGGCTTGGCCCATTCGGGGCTATCCTATCGGCATTTCGTGAAAAGCCGGATAGCGCATGGCTGGTATTAGCCTGCGACCTGCCACTGATGGACGAGGCTACGTTGCGTAATCTGGTGGCCTGGCGCAATAGCTCGTCGGTAGCTACGGCTTACCATAGTACGGTTACCGATTTCCCGGAGCCACTGATTACCATTTGGGAACCTAAGAGCTACCCTATCCTGCTGTCGTATCTGGCACAGGGATATTCTTGCCCGCGCAAGGTGCTTATTAATACCGATATCACCCTGCTAAACGCACCCGATCCGGAGGCGCTCACCAATGTGAATACGCCCGAGGAACTGGAGAAAATAAAAAGAATTATCTACCAAAAAACAGCTACAACCCCATGAATGCTGATGATATAAGATATAGCTGCCAGGTGGCGCTTCCCGGTTTCGGTGAGGCTGGTCAGGCACTTTTAAAGCAGGCAAAAGTACTTATTGTGGGTGCCGGGGGATTAGGCTGCCCATCGGCCCAGTATTTAACTGCAAGTGGTATAGGTACCCTGGGCATTGCCGATTATGATGTGGTAGCTATCAGTAACCTGCACAGGCAGGTATTATATACCCCCGCCGATGCCGGGCGGCTAAAAGCTACCGTTGCATGCCAGCGCCTGCAAAAACAAAATCCGGGTGTTAAACTGATACCACATACCGATAAAGTAACGTCAGACAATGTGCTTGACCTGGTGAGGCAGTACGATATTATAATTGACGGTACCGATAATTTTGAAACCCGTTACCTGCTCAATGATGCCTGCGTTTTAAGCGGCAAGCCATTGGTTTACGGTGCTATTTACCAATTTGAAGGCCAGGTAGCCGTTTGGAATTTGCTAAACAAGGACGGGATGCGCTCACCAAATTACCGCGATCTTTTCCCCGATGTTGATGCCACACAGATCCCCAATTGTACCGAAGGCGGCGTAATCCCAACGCTTGCCGGTATCATAGGCTGTATGCAAGCCAACGAGGTTATCAAATACGTTACCAAAACCGGCGAACTGCTGGCGGGTAAAGTGCTCATTTTTGATGCGCAAACCATGCAAAGCCGCATCATCAAATTAGGTCCTGTAAGCAAAACAAACATCCGCAGGCTAAAAACTACTGTTACCATCCCCACTATAACCGCAGATGAGCTTAAACAGCGCCTGCAAAACAATGATGACACCATTGAGCTTGTTGACGTGCGCACCGAACAGGAGCGCGACGCTTTCGATATCGGCGGCACCCACATTCCCCTTGATGAACTGGAAGGTTATCTTGCTTTTTTTACCGGCCCCAAAACGAAAGTACTTTACTGCGCAACCGGCAACCGAAGCGAAGAAGCCGTAAAGCTGATACTAAGAAAGCTTCCGGAAGCCGATGTACTTTCACTGGAGGGTGGGTTGAAGGAATATATTTTGGCGGGAGATTAGTAAACCATCGCTATAGCCCAGCAAATTCACGATAGATCCTTCGTTCCTCAGGATGACAAAGTGTAAATAATAAGTTTGTCATGCTGAACGTAGTGAAGCATCTATTCAACACAATGCAAATTCACAAGTATTACTTTTAGATTTTACCTCTCGCGCGGGGTTTAGCGCAGCGTAACCCGTGTGAAAGCATGATTTAAGCTTCCAGCTTAATCGGCGGCTGAAAGCCGCAACCATGCCGCGACACGGGCTGAAAGCCCGCGCCAGTAAAGAGTTTTAATTCACCTCCTGTCATTGCGAACGAAGCGCGGCAATCTCATAGGACAATTAGTAAACTTTGCAAGTCGATTTGCGGGATGGGATTGCTTCGTACCTCGCAATGAAAAGGTGGGCTATTGGGATTTGATTTTAGAATTTGATCCTTAAAATTTCCCTTTTTAGAATTTAGAATTTGATCTTTAGAATTTCAAACTCATGGATGCGCTGCTACCCACACTTCTCCATCCTCAAAAATTTCTTTTTTCCAGATGGGTACGGTTTGTTTTAGGGTATCTATAATATAGCGACAGGCTTCAAAAGCGGCGGCACGATGTGCAGCGGATACAGCTATGATAACGGGAATCTCCCCTACCTGCAACGTGCCTGTGCGGTGATGGACAAGTACCTTTTGTACGGGCCATTGGTCAAACGCCTGCCTGCAGATCTTCTCCATTTCGCTTATTGCCATTGGCTCATAAGCCTCAAACTCCAGTCTTAGAACAGATTTACCCTTGGTAGCATTACGAACCGTGCCTATAAACACATCTATGCCCCCGGATTGGGGCGACATGATCCAATTGATGCAGGATGGCACATCAAGTGTATCGGCGGTTAAAATTACCTGGGTATGCTGCATTAGCTTACAAGTGATTTAAAAAAGTATTTCGGCGATTCCTGGTAACCCTGCCGTTCGTAAAAACGATGCGCATCAACACGCCGGGTATGGCAATGTACCTCTATCCTATCGCAATTGCGTGCGCGGGCCAGTTGGGTTAGATGATCTTCAAGCGCGTTACCAATGCCAGCGCCGCGTGCATCGGCATCTACCGCAAAGCAGCTGATACGTGCAAAATCGCCCTTAACCACTAACTGCGGAAGAAAATCGAAAGCGATAAAACCAGCTACCTTACCATCAAGCTCATAAACCAACACATGCGTTAAAGGCTGCCCAAGCATAACCGCCAGATTATCTTTCAAATAGCTTTCTGTACCAGGATAGCCCAATTGTTCCAATAAACTTGATAATACCGGCACATCTGCCAGCGTAGCTTTTCTAATCATTTTTTTGGAACAAGGATTAAAAGAGAAAAGAATAAAGATTTTTTCTCCATGTTATTTTTTATACGTTTAATGTCGATCTCAATTTTGTCCTTACTCTTTTGTCCAACAGTCCTTACTCTTTTGTCCAAAAACTCCCAAAAAACTATCCCCCGCTAACCGGCGGAATAATGGCTATTTCGTCGCGTTCGTGAATGGTATCTCCGGGCAGGGCGTATTCGTTATTAACTGCTACCATGTATGATGCCAGTTGCTTTAGGCGCGGGTATTGCTGCTCCAGCAGGTATTTTAAATTATAAATGGTAGCATCGTTTGTTAATTCAAGGCTAACTAATGAACTGCCGAATATCTCCTTTGCTACCCCAAATGCCAGCACGTTAATCTTCATAATCCAAATTTAAACCAAATCACCTTAACTGGGGTATTAAATTTTCATTAAATGAACTTGCCGTAACTGCTATCGTCCAATAACAAAAAAGGCCCGGCTTTATGGCCAGACCTTTCTTACTATCATTAAAACGGATGCTTATTTGGCAACCGAGAATTTGTATAACGATTGTGTTTTATAAACCTGACCAGGTTTTAACTCCGTTGAAGGGAAGTTAGGCTGGTTTGGTGAATCTGGGAAATGCTGAGTTTCCAACGCAAATGCTGTACGTGGATCATCCTTCAAACCGCGTTTCATTACATTTTTTGATTGCATGAAGTTACCGCTGTAAAACTGGATGCCTGGCTCCTCGGTAAACACTTCCATTTTTATGCCGGTTTTGTCGCCGGTGATGGTAGCGATAGGCGTTTTAATATCATGCTTGTTGAGCACAAAGTTATGATCGTAACCTTTACCATTCTTTAACTGTTGGTTATCGTCACCAATCCTTTTACCAATGGCTGTAGGGATCGAAAAATCAAACGGGGTACCTTTAACGGTTTCAATTTTACCGGTAGGGATCAGTGTTGAATCAACAGGGGTATAATTATCCGCAGCTAACTGCAATACGTGGTCAAGAATGGTGCCGCTGCCTTCACCGTTAAGGTTAAAGAAAGCGTGGTTTGTTAAGTTAACAACGGTGTTTTTATCGGTAGTTGCTTCATATTCGGCCTTAAATGAATTATCATCGGTAATACTGTAGATAACCTTTACAGTAAGATTACCCGGGAAACCTTCTTCCATATCTTTTGAAAGATAGGTTAATTCCAGTTTAGATGAATCTATCTGTTTGGCATCCCAAACTACGCTCTGGTAACCGTTTTTACCACCATGCAGCGTATTTGGCGGGTTGTTTATTGATGATTGATAATCCTTACCATCCAGCTTAAAATGGCCTTTGGCAATACGGTTACCGAAACGGCCAATAGTTGCGCCAAAATATGGCTCGGTTGATTTTTCAAAGCCTTCTACACTTTCAAAGCCTATAACCACATCGGTAATTTTGCCATCCTTATCGGGCACAAAAAGACTCACCACGCGACCGCCGTAATTGGTTATGGTAGCGCTAACGCCGTTTTTATTTTTGATGGTGTACAAATGAGTTTGTTTACCGTTAATGGTTTGCTCGAAAGCAGCTGAAGGGTTCTTGGTACTATCCGTCATGTCGGTTTTTTTCTTATCTGTTGATTGATTACAGGCGGCCAAAGATATGCACGCCGGCAAAATTATTAAAGAGAGATTTTTAAATACTTTTTTCATAAAACAGGTGAGGTTTATAATTTTTTAAAAATAGTGTTTTTTACTTATCCTTTAACTTTATAATGCACTTCGCTTAAATCTCTTAATTTATCGGCAGCATATTCGGCAGTTATGTCGCGCTGCGGGTTGGCCAGCATCTCATACCCTACCATGAATTTTTTTACCGTTGCCGAACGCAGCAAAGGCGGATAAAAGTGCATATGCCAGTGCCAGTACGGCTGCTCGCCCATGTTTACCGGCGACTGGTGCATACCTGCCGAGTACGGAAACGAAGTTTCGAACATGTTATCATACCTTACGGTGAGCCGTTTTATAGCATCGGCAAGGGCAAGTTTTTCTTCATCGGTAAAATAAAGAATACTGGTGATGTGCCTTTTGCTCACTATCATAGTTTCATAGGGCCAAACTGCCCAAAAAGGCACCAGCACCACAAAATGATCGTTCTCAAAAATAATGCGTTCCTGCTTTTTTTGTTCCAGTTTAATATAGTCGGCAAGCAGGCTGCGGCCTTTTTCTTCAAAGTATAACTTCTGCTGCTGGGTTTCTTTAGCTACCTCAACCGGGATGCTGTTTTGTGCCCAGATCTGGCCATGCGGGTGCGGGTTGCTGCAACCCATAATATCGCCCTTGTTTTCAAATATCTGGATGTGCTTTATCCAGGGATATGATGCCAGGTCCTCAAACTCCGATTGCCAAACATCAACAACCTTGCGTATCGCCTCTGTTTCCATTTGCGGCAGCGTAAGATCATGCCGCGGCGAAAAACTGATAACCCTGCAAATACCTTTCTGGCTGTTGGCTACCAGCAACTCATCGTCGTTAATGCCACCATCAGGCGTGTTCAGTAACAGCGATGAATAATCATTGGTAAAAACAAAGCTGGTTTTGTAGTCGGGGTTTTCGCTGCCATCGGCCCGTTTGTTGGTGGGGCATAAATAGCATTGCGGGTCGTAAGCGGGGCGTGTATCAGCTTGTGTAGCTTCTACTTTACCCTGCCATGGGCGTTTTGTACGGTGCGGCGATACCAGGATCCAATCGCCTGTTAAAATATTTAAACGGCTATGCGGATGCTCTTTCAGATCAAAATTATTGTCCATTTTTTATTCAGGTTTTATTTGGGGCTATTGTGCCAGGCAATTGGTTGGTGCCTTTGTATTTTCAAAAATATAAAAATAAATGTAAAGTATACATTTAAAATAAAAAAAGGCTCACCCCGACCCTCTCTAAGGGAGAGGGAGGCAAAAAAGGCTTAATAATGAGGATGGATATTTTATATGAAAAACACACAAAAGGTTATCATTTCGATACGAGGTACGAGTGAGAAACTATCTCTTGAGCGATAGCGAAAAATCTTATACGATATGCAATGGGGCTTTGTATTTAGTATAAGATTTCTCGCTATCGCTCGAAATGACAACCTTTTTTGGAAGATGCGGCTCCCTAAAACCCCAACTCCCCGTACTCCACCACTGCCGAATCGCAGATGTAGGTGGGCACTATACCGGTTGCGATTATGCGGGTTTCGGCATCTATGGCCTGGGTATTGCCGGATAACACAAGTACGGTGTCCAAACCAAACTTATTACCGCCCAGGATATCGGTTTGCAGGGTATCCCCCACCATTACTATATCTTTTTTGCTGATGGCGCCTTTTTCGCGCAGCAGGTCATAAGCAAACATGAACATCTGCGAATCGGGTTTACCAAAACGAATGAACTCCTTGCCTACTATCTTTTCAATCATGTGTGCTAAGCCGCCTACTGCAATGGATACGTCATGCTTATTAAGCGGATAGGCATGATCTGTATTGGCTACTATGGCCGGGATAGTTCGCTTACGCAGGATATTTACGGCTTTGTTCAGGTCTTCGAACCAGTTGAAACCTTCATCATCCAAAAATACAAGGGCATTTACCTTATCAATATTGCTGGCATCAATCTGGCTTACAGGTAGGGTGTGCAAACCCGAGCTATCAATATAATGGGCCGAATCCGGCGTGCCGAGGTAGGCCACGATCCCGTCGTTCACTTTCAGGTCGAGGTACTCTTTGGTAAGCATGCCCGATGAAATAATATGATCGGGCGTAATGGCCAGCAGGCCCTTTGTATTATATGATTCGGCAAGTTGCACCGGACTGCGTGATGCATCGTTGGTAACTATATAGTATTCCTTATTTTGCTGCTGCAGGTAGGCAAAAGTGTTTTCTATACCCGGCAGCAGGCCTTTGTAGTTTTTTAAAACACCAAAAGCATCAAAAAAAACAACCTTATACCTGTCAATTATCGATTTAAAGTTGTCGGTTTTATACATGTTTTATGTGTTAATATAATGTTGGCGTAATATGGTTAAAACTATTGTCTATTTTAATTTAAGTGCTTCGATAATTTTTTCGGCATCAAAATCCCTGTCGACAGAAGGCAGATAAACGTTAAATGCTTCCGACTGTAATTTTTGCGCATATTGCTCGCTAAAGAAGAATTTGCCATCCTTAATTACATAATTTAATATAAAAAAGCGATAGGCTTCCTTCATAAACCTTATTTCATCGGCAGTAAGCGGGTTTACTTTGTGGTATTCTTTCAGGAAAAGGATAAACCTGTCTTCCATCATAGTGTTGATCACATAGCTGAAAACGGTACGGTCGCCAATATCAGATACCACGCGGCTGAAAAAGTAAAAATCTAACACACGGTAGCTCATCCTGAACCAATCATAATCCCAGCGGGAATACAACTCCAGACTGGGTGTTACCGAGAAGTTGCCGATATTCCAGTCGATAAATACCGGGATGATCTCGAACGAGCTCATGTTATATTTTGATCTGTTCTTGAGGAATGTTTCGCAGTGGTATTTTAAAAAATCAACCTGCATGGCGCTGCCAAACTGTTTCTCGTTGCTCTCCAGGCTGTTCATCAACGACGAAATATCTGTACGAAGCGTTTTTGACGATTTCGGCAGTACGTTTTTAACCCTTGAACAAGCCTTATGGAACTTACCTACCTGCTGACCCAGCTTTTTGATATGGTTATCATCAAGCCGGCGCGGCAAACGGTTAAGGATGCGCGTAGGGTTATAAAACACCACCCAGGCATCTGTTTTGCCATGTTTGTAATGATAAATATATACGCGGTTATTTTTTAATAACGACCGTGCCAATAAGTTTTCGAAAGGGTAAAGCAGATTATTAGCCAGGGTTTGGATGATGCGGTGATCCTCCTTAAAGTGCTCAAACTTGCCAAAATAAGATAACTTGGCAATTATTATATCATCATCATCAAAAGTAATGCGGTACACATGGTTGGTTGATACCATGGCGCTGATATCCTCAATAAGCCGGATATTTTTCGACGCATCGTACCCCTCCCATGCCTTTTTAACAATATTAGAAAAATCCATTTACATAATTTAGGCTACAAAGATTATATAATATTGTGGAATAACGAATTTTTTGTATGAACCAGGATTAAACAGATTTATCTGATTTTTGGGATTTTGATTTGCATATCCTTTATGATTAACCCCTCTTAAATTTTTTATTAAGCAGGCGTTTAAAAGTTAATGATTTACTTCCAAAGTTTATCAATAATCCAATCTCCATACTATAGGCTTCAAGATAATTAATAGATTGTGCTAAATGGACATCTTCTAATTGAATGATTGCTTTAAGTTCAACCATAATAAGTCCTTCAACAAAAAAATCGACACGCCTGGTACCTATTTCTTCACCTCTGTAATAAATAGGCATTTCTTTTTCACGCTCAAAAACGAGTCCATGCAAAGCCATTTCTATTTCAAGCGCCCGCTGATAAATCACCTCCTGAAAACCATTGCCAAGTGTAGTATGGACCTTCATAGCGCAACCGATGATTTTGCCGGTTATATCGTCATGCTTTAGCTGATCCATTAGTTTTGGGTTATTTGATTGTCTGAACCGGGATTAAACGGATTTAGCAGATTATCAGATTTTTGTTTTTTTTATTATAATTCTTGAAACTGCCTGAATCAGGATTTATCAGATTTTTTTATTTGCAATTCAAAATCCCTTAATCTGCTAAATCCGTTTAATCCTGGTTCAGACAATTTCCGGTTCAGATAATTCCCCTATATAATCTCAAAATACCTTTTCAATTCCCAATCGGTAACGTGTTTGGCGTATTGGCGGTGCTCCCATAGGCGGGTTTGCGTGAAGTGTTCAACAAAGCCTTCGCCAAAGAGCTCCTTTGCAATGGCCGAGTTTTGCATGGCGATGGAGGCATCATAAAGGTTGGAGGCCAGTACGCCATTCTTTTTATCCTGATAGCCGTTACCAACGGTTGGTGCAATATTTAGGGCAAGTTTATTTTTTATGCCGTAAAGACCCGATGCCAGCGCGGCTGCAATGGCCAGATACGGATTGGTATCCGATCCAGGGATGCGGGTTTCTAAACGGGTGTAGCCTGGGGTAGTATTAATTACCCGGAGCGCCGTTGTGCGGTTATCTACTCCCCAGGTTATGGTGGTTGGTGCCCAGGCCCCTTCTACAAGGCGCTTGTAACTGTTGATGGTTGGCGCGTACATAGGCAGCAGGTGCGGCATGCAATACAGCTGCCCCGCAAGGTAATGCTTATGCAGCTCACTCATCTTATTGGCGTCATCGGCATTGTAAAACAGGTTGTCTGTTTTATCGGGGCTCCAAAGGCTTTGGTGAATGTGACCGCTGCAACCGGGCAGCGTTTCTGTCCACTTGGCCATGAATGATGCCATGATGCCGTGTTTGTAGGCTATCTCCTTAACAGCGGTTTTAAAGAGTACGGCTTTATCGGCAGCGGCCAAAACCTCATCATGTGCTATGGCGGCCTCATACACACCCGGACCAGTTTCGGTATGTAAACCTTCTATCGGGATATTAAACTGCGTAAGCAGGTTAAACAAATCGTAATAAAACTCGCTATTTTCTGATGTACGCAATATGGAATAGCCAAACATGCCTGGCGTAAGCGTATTGATATTGGTAAACTGCTTATCATTAATGGATTGCGGTGTTTCCCTGAAATTGAACCATTCAAACTCCTGCGCAAACTCGGCATGGTACCCCAGATCGGTACATTCTTTAACTATCTTTTTTAACAAACTACGCGGACAAGCGGGCAATGCTGTTCCGTCAGGATCACTATAATCGGCTAAAAAAAACGGGATATTATCCTGCCACGGAATGGTGCGTAAGGTATTCAGATCAATACGGCAAAGCTTATCGGGGTAGCCGGTATGCCAGCCGGTTAACTGCACATTGTCATAACAGGCGTCGTTGCTATCCCAACCAAAAACCACATCACAAAAACCGTAGCCGCTTTGCAAACCTTCAACAAACTTTTTAGTGTGGATAACCTTTCCACGCAGTACGCCATCAATATCGGCAAAGGCGAACTTTATTTTCTGGATGTTATTTTCTTCTATATATGCTTTGATCTGCTCGTTATTCATGGTATAAATATAAGGTAGGCTACGCGTAAGCAAGATAGCCAATATGATGTAAACATAAAAAAATTGCTATGCTTGTTAATGTGTATTCATACGAATTTGACATTATATTTGTTTAAACCAATTTAAGTTGACACCAGCAGCTAACCAGTATTTATTTGTTTATGGCACCTTACTGGTGGCAGGCAACCCGTATGCCGCTTACCTTAACCAGCATTGTAAATTCATAAAAACCGGCAGGTTTAAAGGCAGGCTTTATGACGTTGGCGAATACCCCGCTGCACTGGCCGACCGCTCATCCAGGTTGTTTGTACATGGCAGTATTTATTTGATGGATGAGCCGGATAAAACCCTCACTTTTATTGACCAATACGAAGGCATTACCGCCAGTGAACCCGCACCACACGAATATGTACGCGTATTATTGCCTATTGAAACAGATACGAGTGCGCTTACCTGCTGGGTTTACCTTTATAACTGGCCGGTAGAGGGCTTGTCTAAAATAGTCAGCGGCGATTACCGGTTGTATAAGGAACAATAGGGCAAAAAAAATCCCCCGGCTTTTGCGGCCGGGGGAAGAAGTTAAAGTTATATGCGGGGGATTAAACTTTCGCAGATTTTACAGTTTTGATGATAACTGCAGCTACTTTGTATGGATCGGCCGCAGAGTTAGGGCGACGATCTTCTAAGTAACCACTCCAGTTATGATCAACTGTGTATAATGGGATGCGGATAGAAGCACCACGATCAGATACACCGTAGCTAAAATCAGTGATTGAAGCAGTTTCGTGTTTACCTGTTAAACGCAGTTCGTTATGGGCACCGTATACTTCCACACACTCAGCAACAGCCGGGCGGAAAGCTTCGCAGATAGCTGTGAAAGTTTCTTTGCTGTTTGCAGTACGTAAAGTAGTATTTGAGAAGTTAGCGTGCATGCCAGAACCATTCCAGTCTAAAGTACCTAATGGTTTGCAATGCCAGTTGATGCTAACACCATAGCTTTCGCCAATTCTTTCTAATAAATAACGTGCAACCCAGATCTGGTCACCGGCTTCTTTAGCGCCTTTAGCAAAAATTTGGAATTCCCACTGACCAGCTGCTACTTCGGCATTGATACCTTCAACATTTAAGCCTGCATCTAAACATACATCTAAGTGCTCTTCAACAATCTCACGACCGTAAGCGTTGTTTGCACCTACTGAACAATAGTATGGGCCTTGCGGACCTGGGTAACCACCTGCCGGGAAACCAAGAGGTTTATCGGTTTTAGGATCCCATAAAAAGTACTCCTGCTCAAAACCAAACCAAAAATCGTTATCATCATCCATGATGTGTGCACGACCGTTTGACTCATGAGGCTGACCTTTTGAATCTAAAACTTCGCACATAACCAGGTATGCATCTTTTCTTTGTGGATCAGGGCAAATAAAAACCGGCTTTAAAACGCAATCAGACGAACCACCCGGTGCCTGCTCAGTTGATGAACCATCAAAGCTCCAAAGCGGACAATCTTCTAATTTACCGCTAAAATCCTTTTCAATTTTTGTTTTGCTACGCAGGCTTTGTGTTGGTTTGTACCCATCAAGCCAAATGTACTCGAGTTTAGTTGCCATTTTTTAATTAATTTGTAAAGTTGGGGTTCTATTTATAGTTTTTCTGTCAATCTGACTAATTATTGGGACGAATTTAAACTATTTTTATAAATTTCATCATAAAAGTTTGATTTTTTTATAATTTTTTTCAACAAAGCCCACTTTTCAACTATAAATACATAATTATTAATACAATAAATAATCATATTGCCAATATCGCATTTATCACCATCAAAATACAATCATTATTGCCAAAAATGCAAAAACATTAAATTGACATAAACTAATTGTTATTATTTGCACTAAAAACGGCATCAAAAGCTCTTTTTAGCTGAAAATACGACAGATTTTTTTGGCTTATAAATAAAAAGCACTAAACAGCGGCATCAAATCAAAGTGTTAGTCACTTAACTTCCGCGATACATTTTTGAGATTTTTATCAAGTTCCTGGGCCGAGTATTGTAAATAGGCCTGCGTTTGAAGCAACTCCTCTTTGGTATCACAATCTCTCATAATGTCAAGCAACCCTAATATGTTCGACAGGTGGTTGCGTACCTCGTGCGAGTTTATGAGCGCAAGCTCTCGCTTTTTACTTTCAAACAGCAATTTTTCATAATGACTTTTTTGACGGTTACTGCGGTAAAATATGGCAAATATTATAACCATACAGCCAGTCATTACAATGGAAAAAATGAGCCATAGGCGTTCGTGTTTATACTTTAGTACATTCATATAATACCGGTCCTGCACTTCATCAAGTTTAATTTTTGATGATATATCGCCTACCTGTGTTAGGTTGTTAATGTTTTGTTTGGATTGCTCAAGCGCCAGTTTAAAGTTATAGGCGGCAAGCTTATCATCTTTTTTAATTTGAGCAATATTGCCCAACAGCTCGTACAAATGGTATTTTATTTCGGGATGATTACTTATGGATGGCTGCACAAGCAAAACGTTAACTATGTATTGGGCCGAGTCAATTTGCCCGTTGCTAAAGTAGGCATCGGCCAGGTTTAAATGCTCTGCATCGCTTTTTATGTACAGGCTATCTTTTACAAGCTTATTAATAAGCTTTATGGCGCCTTTATAATCGTGTTTTAGCAAATGCAGATAATACGCGGTACGCTTTTGATAGGTATGCAGCTTATAAGTGCGGTTAAGCGAGCCATTCAGCTTTTCATTACATAGCTTCAGCGAGTCGTAATTTTTCATCCGGAAATAATTCTCGGCACGGTTATAACTCAGCAAACTATAAATATTAAGCCGTTTTAGCGTGTCATTTATTTCCTGTACTTTATTAAGGTATGATAACGATTGGGCATATAAGCCACTTTTATAATATATATCAGATATATTTACGTTCAGCAGCACTTCAAGGTACGGGTCATTGAGTTTTCGGGCTTCGTTTTTTGCCAAGCCGTAACTGTAAACCGCATCAATGGCATTACCCTGGTCGGTTTGTAAAAATGCTTGGTGCGAAAAAAACAGGTAAAGCAGGTAATGGTCGTCACTTTTATGTGCCTCATTAATGGCACTCATTAAAGCCCTCCGCGATTCATTGAACTTTAAGAGCTGTCTTTGATATACGCTCTCTAAAAAATGGACAATCGCCTCTTTATTATCAAACGAATAATTGGCAAAAGTGTGAACTATGGCTTGCTTTGTTGAATCGGCCTTTTCAACCGGCAGGTTTTGAAAGGCCGATTTAATATACCTCGTCACCTTTCGTTCCCGCTGGCCCTGATCTTTTAACTGGATAAAATTGACGAGGCTATCTTTTTTAACATGGGGCTGCGACAAAGCTGCTTTAAAACTGCAGCAGATAAGCAAAAGCGACAAGGAAAGGCGCAGCATTTTTAACATGCAAGCTATTTTCTTATAAATTTACGCTTGCATACGGTAAAAACAAACATTATCAATAAAATAACAGTTTAACTATCAAACTTTTCCAGCAATTTCAGCAGGGTTTCAAAGTCTTTGGGGTATGGGGCATGTATGGTAATTGCGGTATCGGCATTTATTTTAAATGTTACCTCGTAAGCATGCAGCGCAAAGCGTTTCATGATAGGCAGTTCTTCCTGATCTTTCCCTAAATGATACTTACGTTTTATCTTCGACAGGAAAACCGGCTCGCCCTTGTACATATCATCACCCGCAATAGAGGCCCGCTGCGTGGCCAGGTGAATCCTGATCTGGTGCATACGGCCGGTAACCGGGCGGCACTCAACCAGGGTATAATGCTTAAAATATTTTAATGATTGAAACCATGTTTCGGCGCGTTTACCCTCTTGCCTGCTAATGGTTACGTTGCCTTTACCCACGTTAAGGATAGGCAGATCTATCAGCAAATTATCAAAAGTATGCGTACCATCAATAATAGCATGGTATACCTTTTTAACCTGGCGTTTTTCAAACTGCATAGATACCAGGCGATAAGCCTCGGGATTTTTGGCGATGATAAGCGCGCCCGAAGTTTCCTTGTCCAAACGGTGGCAGATCTGGGCATCGTCCCAATAGGCTTTGGCCAGGCGCAGTAAATTCACCTCTCCCCCTTCGCGCTCATCAAGCGAACTTAAAAAGGGTGGTTTGTTCACCACAATCACGTCATCGTTTTCAAACAGTATCAGATCTGCAAATTTCGGAAACTTCATAGCCGGCAAAAATACGGTTTATAATTTAAACCTCGCTTAAAGTGTATCAGCATAAAATCATTTGTTAACCGGTTGTAAAACAAAGTATAACCATGCTGGTTATTACAACAAATAACAATTATTAACAAACACCTATAGTAAACATCATGAGCAATAACTCAACCCAACCCGAAGAAAAAGGATTTTTTGAGAAGGTTAAAGAAACAATTGAACATCTTTGGGATGGTACCAAAGAAACAGCCGAAGACGTAAAAGATGCAGCCGAACACAAAATAGAAGACATAAAAGAAAAGGTAACAGCCAAAAAAGCGACAGCCACTAAAGAAGCAGCTGCTACAAAAGCAGCAGTTACCAAAAAAGTAGCAGCCACTGCCGCCAAAGCCAAAACTGTAGCCGCCGATGTTAAAGCAAAAGCCGAAACCAAAACAAAAGCCATTACAGCCAAGGTAAAAGAAGACGTTGCCGACGCCAAAAAAGCTACTGCCGATGTTAAAGCCAAAGCCAGCACCAAGGCCAAAGCCATTACAACCAAAGCCAAGGAAGAAGCTACCGACGTTAAAAAAGCCGTGGCAGCAAAAACAGCCAAAGCCGCAACCGCTGTAAAGAAAAAAGCTACAGCCGCATCCAAGTAAGCAGCAATTTATTTAAAAAACAAAAAGCGCCGGAAGAAAAACTCCAGGCGCTTTTTTATTATACCATAATTCCTAAATCAATCTAAAATCTGCACATTTGAAATCTAAAATCCCCCATCTGCACATTTGAAATCTAAAATCTGCACATCTAAAAAGACTATCCGTCAAACTTGTAGCCTACTCCTTTTACGGTAGCCACGCAGTCGTCGCCCAGTTTTTCGCGTAGTTTGCGGATGTGAACATCGATGGTGCGATTGGTAACCACAACAGAATCTTCCCAAATATTTTTCAAGATCACCTCACGGGTGTATACCTTGCCTGGTTTTGAAGCCAGCAGGTAAAGCAATTCAAATTCTTTTTTGGCCAAAACCACTTTAGCACCGGCTTTATAAACCAGGTACGCCTCGCGGTCAATAACCAGGTCGCCAATTTCAAGTTTGTTTTCCGGTGCATCCTCTGTAGGGCCATTACGACGCAGGATAGCGTTTATACGGCTTACCAATGCACGCGGCTTAATAGGTTTGGCTATGTAATCATCGGCACCTACGTTAAAGCCGGCAATTTCTGAATATTCCTCGCTGCGGGCTGTTAAAAACACCATAAAGGTATTTTTAAACTCGGGCATGGTGCGCATAATGCGGCAAGCCTCAATGCCGTCCATTTTGGGCATCATTATATCAAGCACTATTAAATCGGGCAATGATTTTTTGGCCTCGGCCACGGCTTCCTGACCGTTGCGGGCTAAAAACACCTGGTAACCTTCTTTTTTCAGGTTGTATTCAATCAACTCCAAAATATCCGGTTCATCATCAACAATAAGAATTTTCTGTTTAGTAGCTGTGCTCATGATGCGTTAATTTTTTTGTATAAAAGTATACACTTTACAAAAGCTAAAGGTTAAATCAATATTAACAAATTGTTAATGGTTACCTTATATTAACAGTTATTTCAGGTTATTTGAATGTTTTGTTTAAAAAAGCTTCAAGATCGGTGCCTGTAATATTTTTTGCGGCGATATTTCCCTGAGGATCAATGATAAAATTTGATGGTATAGCCTCGATATGATAAAGCCTTTCTGTAGCACCTTCAAAGCCATTAAGGTCTGACCCATGCTGCCATGTTAACTTATCATCGTTAATGGCTTTTTGCCAGTCTTTTTTCTCCTTATCTAAAGAGATACCAAGTATATTCAAGCCTTTTGAATTAAACTTAGCGTACTGCTTAACCACATTTGGATTTTCCTGGCGACAAGGTGCGCACCATGATGCCCAAAAATCAAGCATTACGTATTTACCTTTATAATCAGACAGCTTTATTGGTTTACCATCAATACCTGCTACCGTAAAATCCGGTGCTTTATGGCCTATGGCAACCACTTTAACCTTTTCCATTTGTTTGATAAACTGCTGTATGCCGGGATTATCATCAAAAGTACCTTTTATAGCATCAGAATAAGTTATCAGCTGCGGCTCATATTTAATAGGATCAAGCGATGTTGCCGCATAAAAGCCAGCAAGGGAATGTTTATTGTCGTTCACAAATTTCAGGGTAGCGTCGCTCAGGTCTTCTATATTTTTCTGATAAATTGGCAATAAAACTTTAAGCAGCGGGCTATCAACCTGTTTGTGTTCGGCCTGCAATTTTGCCTGGTACTGCTCGCCCAGTTTAATATTTTTTGAGGCGTAAACGTTGCTCAGCTTATTAAACTCCTGTATTTTGCCCGATTCGTCTGACCCTTTAATGGTATACGCATGCGCGGCATCATTGTTATCGGTAGTAAATTCAATATCATCACCATTTTTAGCTATCAGGTCATACACATTGCTTGCTGCGCCGGCCATTTCGCCGCTGCCGTTGGTGCCTATCCTTAATTTGTAAAAATTAGCGTAAGTGGATGAATGTTTAAACTGAAATTTACCGCCCTCGCCCAGCGTGGTAGAGTCAACCACCTTTAGGCCTGTGCTATCGTTTTCAACAAGGTATACCAGTTTTATAGTGCCGGGGTTTTTAAGTTCGCCGTTAATGGTAAAGGTTGAACTATTTTTACAAGAAAAAGCAAATACGGTAAGCAGCAATACGCAGGCTGCAATAATGCGGTTCTTCATTTTTTTGAACTATTTATTTATATAGGTGATGCAAATTATAAGCAGCGTTTAAGCAACTTAATACAGCTTCATTTATTTCGATTCTAATTCCTTTATCAGCAACTGGTTGGTTTTCTGCGGATCTATTTTCCCTTTCGAGCTCTTCATGATCTCGCCCATGAACAAGCCCAAAACGCCTTTTTTGCCCTTTTGGTATTCCTTAACCTTATCTGGGAATTTGGCTATAGCCGCACGGATAAAACCGGTTACATCGTCATTATCGGCACTTATGAGCAGGTTAAGCTCTTTAGCCAGCTCCTCGGCACCTTTGCCCGGTTCCTTTATCATGGCCGGGAATAACTTATGCGAAGCTACAGAATTGTTTATCACTCCTGCGTCAACTAATTTTATTAAGTCGGCTATGTCTTGTGGTGTAACAGTAAAATTACTAATGGTAACGCTATGATCATTAAGGTATGATTTTACGGCACCCATAAGCCAGTTTGCGGCAGCCTTGTAATGATCGGTAGCCTTTATCAGCTGCTCAAAATACAGGGCAAAATCCCTATCGGCAGTAATTACCGACGCATCGTATGCCGACAGGCCAAGCTGCTCGGTATATTTATGGTACAGCTGATTTGGTAGCGCGGGCAGGCCTTTGCGAATATCATCCACATATTGCTCTGTCAGCATCAGCGGCATCAGATCGGGCTCGGGGAAATAGCGGTAATCGTTCGCCATTTCTTTGGAGCGCAAAACCGATGTTTCGCCGGTATCAGCATTAAAATTCAGGGTATTTTGATCTATACGACCGCCATCTTCTATGATATTTACCTGGCGGATAAATTCGTGTTCAATAGCACGCTGTACATTGCGGATGGAGTTGAGGTTTTTCACCTCGCAGCGGTTGCCGTATTGTGTGGCGCCTTTAAGTCTTACAGATATATTGGCATCGCAGCGCATACTGCCTTCCTCCATATTACCATCGCAAATATCAAGGTAACGGAGTATTTTACGGGTTTCGGTTAAAAACTGACCTGCTTCTTCGGCACTGCGCATATCCGGTTCAGATACGATCTCTACCAATGGCACCCCGGCCCGGTTCAGGTCGATAAGCGAATCGGCGTGGTGCTGGTCGTGCATGCTTTTACCGGCATCCTCTTCCATGTGGATATGGTGAATGGCAATGTTCTTTTGCGTACCATCGGCCAGTTTAACGGGTACAAAGCCACCCAAACAAACCGGAGCCTGATCCTGGGTTATCTGGTAGCCCTTTGGCAGATCGGCATAAAAATAATTTTTACGGGCGAAGGTATTATTAAGGTTGATGGTGCAATTACAGGCCAGGCCCATTTTTACAGCGTATTCAACCGCTTTTTTATTAAAGAAAGGTAAGGTACCCGGATGCCCTAATGATACGGCACTGATATGCTGGTTAGGCCCGGCACCAAAGGCGGCTGAATCTGCAGAAAACGCCTTGCTTAAAGTAGATAACTGGGCATGTACTTCGAGGCCTATCACCACTTCGTACTTTTCACTTATCCCGTTTGTGAGAACTGTCATAAAAATTAAAATTCAGCTAAATTTCACTGATCGAGCGTCAAATATATAAAAGTTAATACAGTATAAACATCATTTGGGTTTTAAACAAGCTCAAAATTTGCATACCGCTATAAAAGTTGCTTTATTAAACCTTTGATAACACTAAGCGTCTATCCTGTAACCCGGCACAATAATTGAATATTGCCGCATAACTAACTTACAAGTTTTAGAAGATACCATGAAAAAAATAATTTTAGGATTGCTGGCCGGATTTGCGATGATGGCCGCAACAACTACCCAAACAAAAGCACAAGTTAATTTAAGCGTACAAATTGGCGCATGGACTCCACCCGCAGAATACAGCGGCGTTAACTACTATTACCTGCCCGATGTGGAAAGCTACTACTATGTACCAACCCACCAATACGTTTACCAGGAGCGCGGCAGCTGGGTTTTCAGAAACTCATTGCCACCACGTTATGCTACGTACGATATCCGCAACGGCTATAAGGTTGCCGTTAACCGCCCAAGGGCATATACTTATTATAATGTCGATCGTCCCCGTTATGCACGTTACAGGGGCACACGTAACGTAATTGTGCGCGATCACTACGTAGTGCATAACCGTGTGGTACATGCAAGGCCTCGTGTTGTTAACCGTACCCGCGTGGTACATTCAAGGCCGCGCGTGGTTAACCATACCAGGGTTGTTAACCGCACCAAAGTGGTACACCGTCCGGCTAACAATGGTCACCATTCAGGACATGACAAACATTAATTTTGTTTAGTTCCCTTATATAATAGTTACAAAAAAAGACCGTCGGTTGGGCGGTCTTTTTTTGTGATCTTGAAACTTATTCTAATTGGCCAGTCGCTCGGATCCGGCCGAGTGACGACTATTAAACGGCGTCCCGCCGCACTGTTTCGCAGGCCGGAGGCCTGTTAATAACGGTCACTCGGCTGGAGCCGAGCGACGGCGTGGGGTTTAATAGGTCATGCTTAGGCTATAAAACTCTTTGCCTTCACCAATGCATTATCCAAGCCGCTTGCATCACTGCCCCCGGCTGTTGCGAAGAAAGGCTGACCGCCGCCACCGCCTTTGATTTCTTTGGCCAGTTCTTTAATGATATTGCCGGCATGCAACCCTTTTTCCTTTACCAGGTTTTCGGCTATCATAACCGTAAGGCTTGGTTTACCATCGAAATCGGCAGCCAGTACCAGGTACAGGTTGGGTACGATATCTTTTAGCTGGTACGCCAGGTTTTTAACGGCCTCGGCGTTGGGCAGGGCAACTTTTTGGGCAATGAAGTTTAAGCCGCCTATAGCTTCGGCTTTTTGCGCCAGTTCGTTTTTAAGGCCCGATGATTTTTCGAGGATAGATTTCTCTATTTCTTTTTTCAGTTTACTGTTTTCTTCCAGTAGACTTTCAACGCTTTTTGGCAGGTCTTTAGGGTTTTTAAGGAGGTCTTTAAGCTGATTCACCAGGTTGCTTTGATTAGTAATGTAAACCTCAGCAGCAACCCCGGTAATGGCCTCTATACGACGCACCCCGGCAGCAACAGCGCTTTCGGATATTATTTTGAAGTAACCAATTTGCCCGGTAGCCTGTACGTGCGTACCGCCGCAAAGCTCCTTACTAAACTCTTCCTCGAAGGTGATCACGCGTACATACTCGCCGTATTTTTCGCCAAACAGGGCAGTTACGCCGCTGGTGATGGCTTCGGCATATAGCACGCTGCGTTCTTCTTTAAGGGGAATATTCTGGCGAACCTTTTGATTTACGATAGCTTCTATCTGCGCCAGTTCCTCGTCGGTTACCTTGGCAAAGTGCGAAAAATCGAACCGCAGGTAATCGGAATTAACCAGTGAACCTTTTTGATTTACGTGACTGCCTAACACCTGTTTCATAGCGGCATGCAGCAAGTGTGTAGCCGAGTGGTTGCTGTTGGTTTGGCTGCGCAAAGCAGGATCAACAATGGCCGTAAGCGCATCCTCAATATCCTCGGGCAGGTTATCTACAAAGTGAACGGTTAGGCCATTCTCTTTTTTGGTATCGGTAACTAAAATAATGGTTCCATCAGGGAATACCAGCTCGCCCTTATCCCCTACCTGGCCACCGCTTTCGGCATAGAAAGGTGTTTTATCCAGCACTATCTGGTATTGCTCCTTTCCCTTAGCTGTAACCTTGCGGTATTTTACCACATGGGCAATGGTTTCGGTTTCATCGTAGCCGGTGAAGGTAGAGGTTTCGTCATCTTTGAGGACTACCCAATCTTGCGTGTCAATAATTGAAGCAGCACGGGAACGGGACTTTTGTTCTTGAAGAGCGGCTTCAAATGTTTCCATATTAATCAAAGTATCTCTTTCACGAGCCATAAGTTGGGTTAAATCTATAGGAAAGCCATAAGTGTCATATAGTTTAAAAGCCATTTCGCCCGGAAACAACAATTGAATCTCATTCCCATCAGAGGTTTTTCCTGTCCTAACAAATGTCTTTTCGTAATAATCATCAAAATATTTTATCCCCTGTTCTAACGTTCTCAAGAAAGAAACCTCTTCCTCCAAAATCACCTTCTGCACAAAATCCTTTTGACTGTACAAATTATCAAACACGCCTTTAAATTGCTCTGCCAGCAAAGGCACCAATTGGTTAAAGAATGGTTCTTTAAAGCCTAAAGTTTGGTAGCTGTAACGTACCGCCCTGCGTAATATCCTGCGGATCACGTAGCCTGCTTTATTGCTTGCTGGTAATTGTCCATCGGCAATGGCAAAGCTGATGGCGCGGATATGGTCGGCCAGTACGCGCATAGCTACGGCGCTGCTCCAATCGGCATCGCCGGGTTTGGCGGCGCTGTTATAGGTTTTACCGCTTTTCTCTGCAATAAACTGGATCATTGGCTGAAAAACATCCGTATCATAATTAGAGCTTTTGCCTTGCAGCACGCGCACCAGGCGTTCAAAGCCCATGCCCGTATCTACGTGTTTGGCGGGTAATGGCTGTAAGGCGCCGCCCTTTAAGCGGTTAAATTGCATAAATACATCATTCCAGATCTCGATAACCTGGTCGTGATCGGCATTTACAAGGGTTGCACCGCTTACCTCGGCACGCTCATTATCCGGGCGGCTATCAAAATGAACCTCCGAACACGGACCGCACGGACCGGTTTCGCCCATTTCCCAAAAATTATCTTTTTTATTGCCGGGGAGAATGTGCGCCTCGTCTACATACTGTTTCCAGAGGTCGTAGGTTTCGGTATCTTTTTCCAGACCTTCTTTTTCGTCGCCTTCGAAATAGGTAACGTATAGGCGGTCTTTAGGTAGTTTATAAACTTCGGTAAGCAGTTCCCAGCTCCAGGCAATGGCTTCTTTTTTAAAGTAGTCGCCAAAGCTCCAGTTGCCCAGCATCTCAAACATGGTATGGTGATAGGTATCAATCCCCACCTCTTCCAAATCGTTGTGCTTACCGCTTACCCGCAGGCAGCGTTGCGTATCGGCCACACGAGGGGCTTTGGCAGGTGCTTCGCCCAAAAATATATCTTTAAACTGGTTCATCCCCGCGTTGGTAAACATGAGGGTGGGGTCGTTTTTTATAACAATAGGTGCAGAGGGAACAATGGTATGTCCCTTTGAAACAAAAAAATCAAGAAAAGCCTGTCGTATTTCGGTAGCTGTCATAGGATGCAAATGTAATTATTAGTCGGGAAGTCAGAAAGTCCGGAAGTCGGAAAGTCAGAAAAGGGTTAAAAAGTCGGGAAGTCAGAAAGTCCGGAAGTCGGAAAGTCAGAAAAGGGTTAAAAAGTCGGGAAGTCAGAAAGTCCGGAAGTCGGGAGGAAAAATTCAAGAGTAAATGATTGTAGCTAAAACTTCCGGACTTTTCTGACTTCCGGACTTGCGGACTTAAAAACTAAAAACTTACATTTGCATATGCCTTACAAAGACCGCGAGATAAGCAAAATGTATTACACCATGGGCGAGGTATCGGCCATGTTTGATGTGAATCAGTCGCTTATCCGTTTCTATGAAAAGGAATTTGATGTGTTGCAGCCCAAGAAAAACAAAAAAGGCAACCGTTATTTCACCCCCGAAGACCTCGAGAATTTCAAGATCATCTTCCACCTCATCCGCGATAAGGGCTATACCCTGCAGGGCGCAAAGGATCACCTTAAAAACAACATGGGTGATACCAAAGAGAACCAGCGCGTTATCAATTCGCTGGAAGATATAAAAAAATTCCTGCTCGAAGTACGCGACCAATTATAGATATGAGATGTTAGATTTGAGATATGAGATATTTTTTATCTTTCTTAACTCCTATCTTACATATTATATTTTGTCTCAAATCTCATATCTAACATCTCATATCTCAACAGCATATGATCGCGAATCATAAAGGCGAAATTCCTGTTGTTGTGCTGCTTATGCCTTATTTATTGGGCGTTGCTTTGGGCATCGGCTGGGTTAGCGCTATATGGTTACCTGTTTTGTGGGGTGTATTTATTGGATTGGGCGCCGTTTTCATCCTGCTTAATTTAACATACCTGCAACTTGGCGTTTATAAATTCAGGTGGATGGGAGGCCTCCTGATGGGCTTTATTATGCTCGCGGCAGGTTGCATCAGCGCTATCAGTAATAATGAGCTGAACAATACAAGCCATTTTTCTAAATCGCCGGCCAAACACCTGCTGGTAAAGATCAGTAACGAACCGCAGCTAAAGAACGGATTGCTCAGGTTTACCGCCAGCGTTCAGCAAACAGTAAATAACAACCAAACTCACGATGCCTCCGGCACCCTGCTCATCACCATAAAAGACAGCACCGCAACCGGCCTGCAATACGGCGATGAACTGCTGGTACCAGGCACCTACACTGCTATCGACCCACCATTTAACCCCGGCGAGTTCAATTATAAAAAATACCTGGCGCATCAGAATATTTATTACCAATTGTTCCTGTACCCCGGCTTGTACCATGTAATTGAGCACGATACCGGCAACCCGCTCATTGCCTATTCGCTCAGGTTACGGCAGCAAATGGTGCAGGCCTTCAAGCAAAAAATGCACAACGCGGATGCCATAGCCGTAGCATCAACCCTCATATTGGGTTACAAGGCCGATTTAAGTAATGATATTTTGCAGGCTTATTCAAAAACGGGCACTATTCATGTACTGTCGGTTTCGGGTGCGCATGTGGCTATTATTTATGTACTGCTGCAGGGCTTGCTGGGTTTTATGAACGGGCGCAGGTATGGCAGGTATTTAAAAATGGGCATTATTGTTATGCTAATTGGGTATTATGCCATGCTCACCGGCTTTTCGCCAGCGGTTTGCCGGGCGGCGGTAATGATCAGCATGGTTATCATCGGTAAAAACTTTGCACGGCACATCAACATGCTGAATATCCTGGCTATATCGGCTTTCTTACTACTACTTTACAATCCTTTATATATTACCGACGTTGGTTTCCAGCTCTCCTACCTTGCCGTTGCCGGCCTTATTGTTTTGCAGCCGGTTGTTTACCGGTGGATGAAATTTAAAAACAAATGGGCCGATAAATTATGGTCGGTTTGTTCGGTATCCATCGCTGCGCAGGTAATTACTTTTCCGCTGAGTGCGTTTTATTTTCACCAGTTTCCGGTTTACTTTTTGGTAAGCAACCTGCTTATTATAATCCCCACAGCGGTTATTATGTACAGCGGTTTGGGTTACCTGCTTTTGTCATGGGTACCCGGCCTGTCAACCGTATTGGCATGGGTGCTGGAACAAAGTATTTTGCTGATGAACAAAGCCCTGGCCTTTATTGAACATACGCCCTTTGCCAGCATCAACAAAATATGGCTTACCATACCCGAGTATTTGTTGCTGTACGTACTTATTATCAGCCTGTTTTACTTTTTGTACGATAGAAAGCGCTGGCTGTTTATTACGGGGATGATCTGCCTGTTTTTACTTGCCGCCAGTATCAGCCTTAAAAAATACAATGCGGGTAATACCCGTTCCATAGCATTCCTTAACCTGCGCAAAAACGTGGGGATGGTGTTCAAAAATGGCAACCAAGCCTTAGTGTTAACCAACCTTGCCGATACTGATAAAAACTACAGCTACTCCATACAACCCTACCTGGATAGCAGCCAGGTAAGCAATGTAACTATCATAAATCCGCAGCAAAACGTTAGTCTGAATTACCTGCATAAGCGGGGCAACTTCATAGGATTTTATAATAAACGAATCTTGTTGTTTGATAAAAGTTTGGAACAAAGCCAGCTTCCGCAAAAGTTAAACGTGGATTTTGCATACATCACTGGCAGCCCGCATACCGATATTGCTTTTATACAGCAGAATTATAATTTTAATATGCTGGTGATGGACGAGAGCAATAGCAATGCCCTGATAGCCAAATTAAAGGCCGAAGCAGATACACTGCATATAAATTATAAAATATTGAAGCGTAACATTTCGTTAGTTACGGTATCTAATTAGCAGCAATTAAACTAAAGACCAATAAATTTGTCTTTAAACTAAAAAAAGGTAAATTGGTATAATTAAACAGAAACTATGAATATTAAATTTTTTAATGTTGCCCTGGGACTTGCCCTTACTGCAACAGCAATGAGTGCAAGCGCGCAAAAAAAGATAAGTGAAGGTGTTATAAATCTTGAAATGTCTATCCGCGGACAGGCTATTCCTGCTCAAAACTATTTCAGATCTGATTCAAGTGCTTACAAACTTAATTTTGGACCAGCCGCTGTTAAAATACTTAACGACGCAGCCGGAAAATCATTCGCCAACGTGGTTGAGGTACCGGCTTTTGGTGTTAAAAAAGCAGCAATAGCTACGCCAGATGAAGTTGACCAGATGGTAGCAGCGTTCCCGGTATTGGAATTTACACCAACAACCGAAACCAAGCAGATCTCTGGTTTTAACTGTAAAAAAGTTATTGCCAAGGACACCAAAAAAGGTGCAACTTATGACATATGGATCACTAATGATATTGAAGTACCATTTGTAGGTCTTGGAAAATACTACGCCAAAATTGGTGGTTTCCCTGTTCAGTATACTTCATTTAGCGCACAAGGTAATGCAGAAGTTACCGTTAAAAGTGTTGTTGAACAAAAAGTACCCGCAGGCACATTTGGTATCCCTGCCGATTTTGACAGGATCAGTCTGGATGATCTTGCAGCAATGCAAAAAGGCGGCGGTCAATAACAGCCCAGCTAACAAATATTTAAAGGTTTCTTAACATTTGGGTTAAAGTACTATTTTTGTACCCCTTTATGTTAAGAAACCTTTTTAGTTTTATCAGATTCTTTGTTTTCTGGCTGGTGTTTTTCGCCATCACCAGGGCAACATTTGAATTGTACTTTTGGCTTAAGCTTGGCGCCGCAAGTTTTGGCGAAATTATGCAAACCTTTTACTATGGTTTACGGCTTGATGCTTCGGCGGCGGCTTACATCAGTGCCCTGCCTTTGTTGGTTTTTGTTATTGGCTGGTGGTTTCCGTCATTAACTATCAAACCTATATTTTTAAAGGTGTACGTTTGGTTTTGCCTGTTCCTCATCTCTTTAGATACCTCTTTAAATTTCAATATTTTTCGTGAGTGGGGTACTAAGGTTACCTTCAGGGTTTTCACATCGTTATACCATGCCCCGTCAGAAGCTATGGCTTCTTCGGGCTCGTCGCCGGTTGGCCGGTGCGTGCTGATTTGTTTGGCACTCATTGCATCGGGCGTTATACTTGCCCGGTACATTATCAATTTCGATTTTAAAAAGCCGGTACTTGAACCCAAATTCAAGGCGTTTTACATTATTATACTACTGTTTTGTAATTTGATATTGATGCGTGGCGGCCTGCAAACCGAACCGGTAAACCAAAACTCCGCCTATTTTTCCGATATCGAGATCCTGAACCAATCGGCACTTAATACCGAGTGGAACCTGTTTAATAACATCGTCGAAAACCTGCGCACGCCTTATAACCCTTACCTGTTTATGCCGCCGGGTCAGGCTATTAAACTGGTGCAGGATGCCTACAAGATACCCAATGATGAATCGCTTCGGATACTGACTACCACTCGCCCCAACGTGGTGATCATCCAGATGGAAAGCTATACAGCGGATGTTATTGAATCGCTCGGCGGCGATAAAGGTGTAGCCCCAAACTTTGAAAAGTTTATAAAAAACGGCCTGCTCTTCGATAATATATATTCATCCGCCGATCGTACCGACAAAGGCATCATATCTATCATGAGCGGCTTCCCCTCTCAGGCTATCCGCACCATAGTTTCAGATACCACAAAGCAGAAGAAACTACCCGCCATAGCCACTATTTTAAAAGGCGCGGGCTACCCTACCAGTTATTTTTACGGCGGTAAAAGTAGTTATATGGACTTTAATGTTTTTATGAAAAGCCACCATATTGATCAGATAACCGACGAATACAGCTTTGATAAAAGCCAGGTAAAAACCCAATGGGGCGTTTATGACGATGTACTTTTTGCCAAGCACCTGCAATACGCGCAGCAGCAAAAACAACCATTCTTTACCTACCTGGAAACCTCTACCAATCACGAGCCATTTGTGCTGCCCGTAAAAGCGCATTTCCCAGAAGATACCGATGGCGATGCAGCCAATAAGTTCAGAAGTACCGCTTACTTTACCGACTCATGCCTTAACGCCTACTTTGAGCAGGCCAAAAAGCAAGACTGGTACAAGAACACCCTTTTTATTTTAGTGGCCGACCACGGGCACCGCTTGCCGCACAATAACGCAGGGGCATATAGTCCGGCTAAATACCATATTCCGCTGTTGTTTTTTGGCGATGTTGTAAAACCCGTGTATCGTGGTAAAAGGATCAGTAAAATGGGCGGCCAAACAGATATCGCCGCTACCCTGTTAAGTCAGCTTAATTTACCGCACCAGGAGTTTAAATGGTCGAAGGACCTGCTTAACCCCAACGTTGCCGACTTTGCATTTTTTAACTGGGATAATGGCTTTGGTTTTATGATGCCGCAGCAAACAGTTTCCTACGACAACTCAGGCCGCCGCATCATCTACCGCAGTAACAAAAATGCCGATCCAAAGGATACCGAGAAATCACTCATGAACGGCAAAGCCTTTTTACAGCAGGTGTATACGGAGTATATGGGGTATTAAGCACGATTTAAGGATTTTACAGGATTAAATTGATCTCTTTCCCTTTTATTATCCTATTTGCAAATGGGCTGCTATTAGCTTAAATTTGTATATGCTTACAGTAACTCCTCAATATATTACCGATAACGCAGGTAAGAAATTATCTGTAGTACTTCCTATTAATGAATTTAACAGCATTATGGATGAGTTAGAAGAACTGGAAGATATAAGGTTATATGATGATGCCCAAGGTGATAAAGAACCATCCATCCCAATAGATGAGGCTTTTAAAATGATTGAAGAAAAACGTCACCTTAAAAAGTAATGGCTTATCGGGTTACTATTAAAAAAAGGGCGATCAAGGTATTAGAAACCATTAACGAGCCTTATTACTCAAACGTTAAAACTGCAATTCTGGCTTTAGCAGAGAATCCCCGCCCACAGGAATATATTAAATTAAAGGGTCGCGATGGTTACCGCATCCGTGTTGCAGACTATCGTATCATTTACAATATTTTTGATGATATTCTTTTAATAGATGTGATCGACCTCGGCCACAGGAAGAATATCTATGAGTGATCTTAATTCCTTAGCGAATTTATAAGATTTCTATTTAAATAGTTTGTCATCCTGAGGAACGAAGGATCTATTCACAGACCATGTATCGCCTAACAGATTCTTCGTTCCTCAGAATGACAGGTTGAAAAAAACAAATCCTAAAAATCCTTTAATCTGTTTAATCCAGGTTCAGACAACCTGCACATCCCATATTTTAAATTTTAACTTTTGAATTCAAAGAAGCGTCTAATTGCTCCACCCACATATTAAACAACCTCGTTTCAAACTCAACGGCCTTGTTGGCGTGGCGTTCCCAGTCGGGTGAGAATTTATGGAGCTGATTGAGCATTTCTTCCAGGTGGCCTTCTTCTTCGAGGATGATTGATTTTACGTTCACTTTACTGCCGGCTTCGTCAAGCGCGTCCTGGTAAATTGGGTAAAGTTCATCGGCACGTACTTCAATGGCATAGGTTACCAGTAGGTAGGCCGCAAAGCGCAGTTCGGCACCTGTTAAGGACAGATCAGCTTTCAGGTAACGGCAAACGTCAATATCCAGTTGATTTAAATAATATTTACTTGAGCCGGGAGCCAGCAGGTATTCGGCGGCGTAAGTTGGCAGCTCCACACCGGTTTTTTCCAGCTGTTTTTTCAGATAAAAAGCGTGGCGATGCTCTTCGGCAGCATGTTTCAGGATAATATAGGTAACCGTTAGCGGATCTTCACTGGCGGATATTTTACGCGCCCCGGTGTTTTCCATCAGCGACAGCGTGTTTAACCAGCGCGAGTGCAATTCGTTATCGGCAATTATTTGCGGTAGTATGGTATTTAACTGCATAGTTTATATCTCTGTAAGGGCCTGCTCAATTTTGCTGTAAACATAGGCCAGTTCGTCATTAGTAATGCAATATGGGGGTAAAATGTAAATAATGTTACCCAATGGCCGTAAAATTATGCCTTCGGCCAAAAAGTACTGGTACAATTTATCGCGCAGCGAACTAAAGTATGAAGTATCATCGCCGGTTTGCCATTCCATTGCCAGTATGGTGCCGGTTTGCCTTACGGCCTTTATTTTAGGGTGATGCTGTATTTTAGCAGCAAATTGCTCGTGTTTGGCTTCGATCCGCTGTATGTTGGCCATAGTGGCGGGTTCCATAAACAAATCCATACTGGCCAGTGCCGATGCGCATGCTATTGGATTGGCCGTAAAGGAATGCCCGTGGAAAAGCGTTTTCAGCTTATCATCAGACAGGAAGGCATCATAAATATGCTGCGTGCAGGTGGTAAGTCCCAGCGCCATTGTACCGCCGGTGAGCCCTTTGGAGAAACACATAATATCGGGCTGAACAGTCACATGATCGCAGGCAAAACGCTTGCCTGTGCGGCCGAAACCGGTAAACACCTCATCGTCAATCATCAGCACGTTTTCCTGCCTGCAATGCGCCATTAGCTCGTTCAGATATTTGGCCTCGTACATCAGCATCCCGCCTGATCCCTGCACCAATGGCTCGAATATAAAGCAAGCCGTTTGAGATTTGAGATCTGAGATTTGAGATTTGAGATTCTGGATGTTATTCTCGTTTGGGGTGTCTATAAATTCTACCTCGAACAATAAGCTATCAAACGCTTTTGTGAAGGCGCTGCGGCCGCTTACGGCCATGGCGCCAAAGGTATCGCCGTGATAGGCGTTGTTGAAGGCTATTATTTTTGTACGCTGATCGCCTTTGTTGAGCCAGTATTGAAGGCACATTTTTATAGCCACCTCAATAGCGGTAGATCCGTTATCGCTGTAAAAAGCCTTTTGCTGATTGTTTGGTAAAATTGCCAGCAGCCGCTCGGCCAGTTCAACCGCGCCCTGGTGGGTAAAACCTGCAAATATTACATGCTCCAATTGCTGCAATTGCGCGGCTACCTTGTGGGCTATGTAAGGGTGGGCATGCCCGTGGATATTTACCCACCAAGACGATACCGCATCAATATATTTTTTGCCATCCTCATCATACAAACAAGTGCCCTCGCCCCGTACTATGGGGATGGGTGGGGCGGCCGTTTTCATTTGGGTGTATGGATGCCATATAACTTTAAGGTCACGTTCTGTTAAACTCATAGTTCTGCTCTTAATAATTCAACCACACGCTTATCTGTAGGGAAGGTTACGTTATCCGGAAATAGCTCGCTTATTTTAACCCACCTGAAAGCCTGCAGCACATCGCCTTCACCGTCAAAATCATATTCAACAGTTTTTATGGCGAAATTTATTGGTGTTATATTTTTTACTTTATAGTATACACTGATAATCTGCGAGTTGTTAAAGGCCGACCGCACGAAAAAATCGGTAGTATAAAAATGACCGTTTATTTCAACCTCCATCTCGCACTCTTCCACAAACTCGCGTTTAAGGCCGTCAATCAACCCCTCGCCTATTTCCAGGCCGCCGCCAGGGAATTTTATAAAACGGTTGCCGTACTCCTGTTCGTCGCTCACCAGCACCTCATTTTGCTCGTTTATCAGCAAGCCATATACACGTACGTTAAAATACTCAGCCATTACTCAAAGTGTTTTTTATTACGTACAACTTTATCCAACGTCCAGGGAATGGTTTCTGTTTGTGCCTCGCTGCGGATGGGGCAATTGGGCATACTGCAATAGTGGCAACAATTGGGCAGGCATGGGTCGGCATGTATAAAAAGTTCGGTTTTTATGCCCACCTCGCTATTTATCATCTTATCAACTAACGAAATTTCGGTATGTACCGTATTCAGATCAAAGTAGCTGGGCAGCGTCATGTGGCAATCTATATGCAGTTCGTTACCATATTTTTGGGCGCGAAGGTTATGCACATCTATCCATGACTCCCTGCGTTTATCGCCTAATACTTTAATCACATCGTTCACCACCAAAAAATCGGCCTCATCCATCAATCCCCCTACAGATCTGCGTACCAGTTTATAGCTGCTATATAATATATATATACCAACGGCTATCGATAAGGCGCTATCCAGCCATAATATTTTTGTAAATTGTATCAGCAACAATCCTATAACAAGTCCGCCGCTGGTCACCATATCGGCCAGCAGGTGGTGGCCATCGGCTTCAAGGGTAATGGATGGGATCGACTTGCCCTTTTTTATCATATAATAACCAAGCGCACCGTTTATAGCCCCGGTTACGCCAATGATAGCAGCACCGGTAAACAGGTCATGGATGCTATTTGGATTAAACAGGCTGTAGATAGATTTCACGATGATCATAACACCCGCAATACCAATGAGGGAGCCTTCGATAAAAACAGAAAAGTATTCGATCTTTCCGTGGCCATAAGGGTGATTTTCATCCCGTGGGAGCGATGAAAGGTAAATACTGAAGAACGCGAAGGAACTTGCTATTACATTTACAATGCTTTCGGCGGCATCGGTTAGTACAAAATTGGATGCGGTTAAGAAGTATGCCCCAAACTTCGCTATCATCAGCACTATACCCGTTACCAGCGAAATTAATATGATCCTTTTTTGTTGATTCAAAGCAATCTGTATTAGGCCGCAAATTTATAAATAACAAGCGTAAGTAGCAGTAAACTTATTTTCTATATTTGCCGCGATAACATAATTTATATGAGCGCATTAAGTAACCGGATAAATAACCTGTCCGAATCTGCAACGATTAAGATGGCCAAAATGGGCCGCGAACTTGCCGCAAAAGGTGTTGACGTGATCAGCCTGAGCTTTGGCGAGCCTGACTTTCATACTCCCGAGCACATAAAGGAGGCCGCGAAGCAGGCCATGGATAAAAACATGACCTATTATACCCCCGTAGCCGGCTATCCCGACCTGCGTAAGGCCGTGGTTAATAAGCTAAAGACTGAGAACGGCCTGGATTACGAACCAACTGACATTGTGGTTTCTACAGGTGCCAAGCAGGCTATTGCCAATGCCGTGCTTTGTTTAGTTAATCCGGGCGAAGAAGTGATTATCCCTACCCCGTACTGGGTATCATACAGCGAAGTAGTGAAGCTTGCCGAAGGTGTGAGCGTATTTATAAATACTACCGTTGAGCAAAACTTTAAAATTACCCCTGCACAATTAGAAGCCGCTATTACGCCAAAAACCAAGCTGTTCATGTTTTCATCGCCATGTAACCCTACAGGTAGTGTTTACAGTAAGGATGAGCTGGAAGGTTTGGCTAAAGTATTTGAAAAGAATCCGCATGTTTATATCCTGAGCGATGAAATTTATGAGCACATCAATTATATTGACAAACATGAATCAATTGCCCAGTTTGATTATATTAAAGATCGTGTAGTGATCATTAACGGATGGTCAAAAGCTTTTGCCATGACCGGATGGAGAATTGGCTACACCGCAAGCAGCAAGGAAATTGCCACCGCCTGCGATAAAATGCAGGGACAAATTACCTCTGGTACTTGTTCTATCACCCAGCGCGCAGGTGTTGCTGCTTACGAGGGCGGTTTAGAAACCGTACTTGAAATGCGCAAAGCCTTTAAAAAACGTCGCGACATTGTATACAAATTATTAAGTGAGATTGATGGTCTGCAGGTTAACCTGCCCGATGGCGCGTTTTACTTTTTCCCTAATGTTACCTCGTTCTTCGGCAAAAGCTACAATGGCAAAACCATTAACGATTCTGACGAGCTGAGCATATTTTTACTGGAAGAAGCCCATGTAGCAACCGTAGGCGGCGATTCATTCGGCGATCCTACTTCTATCCGTTTATCATACGCCGCTGCGGAGGATAAGCTGATTGAAGCTGTAAGAAGGATCAAAGAAGCGCTGGCTAAACTATCTTAATGTGCAGATTACAGATGTGCAGATGAAATCAAAAAAATCTGATAGATCTGCTTAATCGAGGTTCAGACAAATTCCCTAAAAACAAACAAAGCCCCCCGTTATCACAACGAGGGGCTTTGCTATTATTGGTTTAGTAACGATGCTTACAAACCAAATCCGTAAGCTAAACGTAAGCCTACAAGACCGTAGTTATTGCTCTGTCCAGAATAGTTTTCATAACGTACACCTACATCCCATGATTTAGTTGCATAACCTACACCTGGAGAAAGAATTAATTTTGTGTCTTTTTGACCACCTTCAACAATTGGGTGAACTTCAAAACCGGCACCTACTTCACCAGAGAAATAAAATCCGCTACCAACAAATGCCTTGATACCGGCTTTAACAGGAATCATACCTAATGATCTGCCTTTAAACGAAACGGTAGATGTACCTGTTGGGGTAGTTACAGATGATGAAACGGTTTTACCAAAGAAATTGTAATAACCCGAAGTTAATGTTAACGCCAAATCATTGCTTACACCGTATTGCAAACGTGCTGTACCACCTAATTCAAAATTTGATACATCATGTGCGTTACCTGTTGGCGCGCCAACTTCTAAACCTACACCAAAACGTATAGTGTTTGCGGGGGTAGTTTGTGCATTAACATTTGTTCCGATAAATATAGCTGCAGCTGTAAAAGCTCCGGCTATCATTTTTGTCATTGTTTTCATAGTTGTGTTTTTTAGTATAACTCTACAATTTTCATTGTATTAACACCATCTTAACAAATACTTTGCCAGCGTGCCAATAAAAAAAGCTTATGATATTGGCATGACTAAGCTGTATTTAACTATATCAACAATTACTTTCGACAGATTGAAGGCTTTATTACTGATTATCAGCAGGTTTTTACAGGTAAAATACACCGATTAGGGCAACTGTTCAAACATTGGCACCTGCTAAATAAAAACGAAAAAAGTGTATAGTACCACTCTTAAAAAGTGTAGTCTATTCCTGACTTTTGTGCTATTTAGGTTAAATTCTGATTAAAACACCCAACATTTAACAGCACCGAAACCTTGCCAAAACAAAAAAAGAGCGGCATAGCCGCTCTTTTTAACATTTAAATTACTTTATTAATTAATGATCATGTTTAGGATCATGCTTGTAATTCTTTTCCAGCTCTTCCAGTTTTTCTTTACCGTATGCAAATTTGGTAATGATGTAATACAGCACCGGCACTATAAATATAGCCAGCGATGTTGCGGTAAGCATCCCGCCAAATACTGTCCAGCCGATGGTTTTCCTGGCTTCGGCACCTGCACCTGATGCTATCATAAGCGGCACAACACCCAATATAAAGGCCATCGAGGTCATGATGATTGGCCTTAAACGCAGCCTTACGGCTTCCAGCGTGGCTTTTTCGAGGTTCATACCGGCATCCACACGTTCCTTGGCAAATTCCACTATCAAAATAGCGTTCTTCGCCGCCAAACCTATCAACGTTATCAAACCAATTTGTGCGTAAACGTTGTTGGTTAAATCGGGCCAGAAGCTCAGGAACAGAATAGCCCCGAACGCCCCAAGCGGTACCGCCAGCAATACCGAGAACGGCACCGACCAGCTTTCATACAACGCGGCCAAAAACAAGAACACAAAGCCTATTGAAAGGGCGAAAATGTAAATGGTTTTTGAGCCCGACAATAATTCCTCACGACTTAAGCCCGAAAACTCGTACCCAAAACCCTGCGGCAGTGATTTTGCTGCTACCTCTTTCAAAGCGGTTATTGCGTCGCCGCTACTGTAGCCCGGTTTGGTACTACCGTTTATTTCGGCCGAGCGGAACAGGTTATAATGCGCAATAAGCGGCGAGTTTTCAATTACCTTGTAGGAGGTAAGCGTACTCAACGGCACCATAGTACCAAACTGGTTACGCACAAAATACTGCCCTATATTGGTGATATTACTCCGGAACGAGGTATCGGCCTGGGCCACTACCCTAAAGTTTCGACCGTAGATGGTAAAGTCGTTAATATAGGTACTACCCATGTAGGTTTGCAGCGCACTGTTAATATCTGCTATGGATACACCCAGTTTCTTGGCCTTCTCCCTATCAATAGTAAGCTGATATGCAGGTGTACTTGCGGTAAAGAAGGTAAAAGCCCTTGCAATTTCGGGGCGTTTGTTAATTGCTCCCACAAAGTTGCGCAGCGTTTTTTCAAATACCTTGATATCGCCGCCTGCTTCTTTTTCTTCTAATATGAAAGAGAAACCACCGGTGCTACCCAAACCCGGTATAGCAGGCGGTTGAATAACAATTACGTTGGCCTCTTTAAACCTGGCTAATTTTGCATTTAACTTACCCACGAGGGCGGTTATCTGCTGCGATTTTTCTTTACGCTCGTCCCAGGGTTTAAGCTGCACAAACATGGTTGCACTATTGGCCTTACTTGCAAAGCTGATGGCATTTAAACCACCCAATGCCGCGTAATGCGCAATCTCGGGTACGCTGTCCAGTGTTTTCATCATCTGGTGCAGCACATCAACAGTACGTACGGTTGATGATGCTTCGGGAAGGTCATAGGTGATATACACACGACCATCATCCTCCAGCGGAATAAAGCCAGATGGTTTTCTGCCGAATAAGATAATGGTACCCGCTATGATACAAACCAGTATAATAACTATGTATTTTGAATTCTTGATCCCTTTATCAACCGTATTACGGTATCTGCCGGTTATCCTGGTAAACCACTCATTAAACTTAAAGAAGAACTTATTAAGCCCCGTTGATTTTTCATCAATCTTATGCGGACGAAGCAAAATGGTACACAAAGCAGGCGTTAATGAAAGCGCCACAAAGGCCGAGATCAATACCGAGATAGCTATGGTGATCGCAAACTGCTGGTAAAGCCGGCCTACTATACCCGGCACAAAACCTACCGGTACAAACACCGCCGCCAAAATTAAGGCGATGGCAATTACCGGGGCCGAGATATCGTTCATGGCATGCTGTGTAGCATCCTTAGGGCTCATGCCCTCTTCATCCATATAATGCTGAACGGCTTCCACCACCACAATGGCATCATCCACCACAATACCTATCGCCAGTACAAAACCAAACAGTGTAAGTGTGTTAATGGTAAAGTGCAGCGGTATAAAAAATATGAACGTACCTATAATGGATACAGGAATAGCCAATACCGGGATAAGGGTTGAACGCCAGTTTTGCAGAAACAGGAACACTACAATAATAACCAGTATTAAGGCTATCACCAGTGTTTCTACCACCTCGCTAACAGATACCTTTACTACGGTTACGGCTTCAAAAGGCACTACATAATCAATATCGGCAGGGAAGCTTTTCTTAAGCTCATCCATAGTGGCGTAAACATTCTCGGCAGTTTCAAGCGAGTTACTGTTTGGTGCCTGGTAAACCAGCAGGTATGATGCCCTTTTACCATCAACAAATGAATTACCGGAATAGTTGAACTTACCCAGTTCAATACGGGCAACATCTTTCAAATGCACAATAGCGCCGGTGCTTGGTACGGTTTTAATAATTACGTTACCAAATTCCTCGGGCTTGCTTAAACGGCCTTTTACCAGTACAGAGTACTCAAAAGTTTGTGCTGTTTGTTGCGGCGTAGCACCAACGGTACCGGGGGCTACCTGCGCATTTTGCTCGGCCAGGGCCGCGGTAACATCACCGGCAGACATACCTAACGACGCCAGTTTATCCGGGTTAAGCCAGATACGCATACTAAAGTCATCGGCACGGGTTACCACATCACCCACGCCTTTGGTACGCAGTATCGCATCCTTAATAAATACGTTGGTGTAGTTATCTGTAAAGGTTACATCATGGCTGCCCTTTGGCGAAAACATGGCAACCAGCATTAAAATACTTGGGTTACGTTTACGTACCACCATACCCAAACGCTGTACTTCCTGCGGTAAGGTAGGCAGTGCAATCCCCACACGGTTTTGCACATCAAGGGCGGCTATATTAATATCTGTACCAACATCAAAGTTAACGGTCATACTCATTTGGCCGTTGCTGCTGCTGTTACTTTGCAAATAGGTCATGCCGGGTACACCGTTCACCTGTACCTCTACAGGGGTGGCCACCGTTTGCTCAACCGTTAGTGCATCGGCACCCGTATAGGTACCCGTAACAGATACTGTTGGCGGCGTAATATCCGGGTACTGCCCTATTGGTAAACTGGTCATTGACAAAATACCAACAATAACTATCACTACTGAGATAACTATGGCGGTAACCGGTCGTTTTATAAAAGTATCTGCGATCATTCTTTCTGTATATTAAGTTTTGCAGGGGACTTAACCCCTGCCACTCGCTTAAATCTCTCTCTTATTTAATAGTATTACTTTTTAGGGGCAGCTCCTGCCGGCGGGGCACCTGAACCTAATGTGATGCGGCCGCCATCGCGCAAACGCTGGAAACCATCGGTCACCACCTTGTCGCCGGCCTTAATACCATCCATTACTACAATACTGGTGTTAACGCGTGGGCCAAGCTTCACTTTAGTTTGTTTAGCAATCGTATCCTGCCTGTCTTTTACAGTTTTATCGGCTGCTGTATCCTTAACGGTGGTATCCCTTGTTACGAAAACAAAAAATTCGCCCATTTGCTCGGTTACGGCTTTATTAGGAATTTGCACCCTGCTGCCAGATTGATCATTAAGGACCTGTAAAACGCAGCTCATACCATCTTTAAGTACATCCTGCTCATTAGGAAACTGGATCCTTACTTTGATACTTCCTGTTCCGCTGCTTACACCGCGATCAACAGCTAATACCTTACCGGCCTTGTTATAAGTGCTGCCATCAGGCAGTTGCAGTTTAAAGGTAGTATCGGTACTGGCTTTTTGCAGTGCATAAAAACGGTTAATGTCCTGCTCGTTTATAACTACATCCACACCAATCGGGTGCTCGGCAGATATGGTATTCATAAGCGTAGTACCGGCAGTTACCTGTGTACCCAGCCTCACCTGCGAGATCCCTATCCGGCCAGTGAACGGCGCGGTAATGGTAGCAAAGGAAAGATCGGTACGGGCCGATTCAACACCCGCTTTGGCAACCGCCACGGCGCTTTTGCTGGTTTCATATGCCGCTGTTGCCTGATCCACCGTTTGGCGGGCAATCGCATCGTTCTTTAACAGCATATTATAACGGTCAACATCTTTTTGGGCCTTTACCAGGTTAGCCTGTGCGCTTAATACATTGGCTTGCGCCTGCTGATAGGCGGCTACGTATTTACGCTTATCAATTTCGTAAAGCACTTTTCCCTTTTGCACAACATCACCCTCTTTAAAAAATATGCCTGTTACAAAACCCGGCACCTGGCTGCGCAGTTCAACCGTGTTTATGGAAACTACTACGCCCTGGTAACTGTCGTAATAAGCCGCATCGGCTACTTTTGCCTGTGCAATGCTAACCGGGGTTGGCGGTGCGGGGGCATTTTGTTTTTGAGACTTACCACATGATGCCCATGTTAATAATGCCGCGGGGGCTACCCAATATATATATCTGTTCTTCATTATAGTGATTTGTTCGTTTATGTTTATTTGGAGTGATGTTGCTGTTTGTTACTATATATTATAAGGTGTTCTTACTGCATTACAACCGGTAATGTACCCAATGCCCGTTGCAGATCTATCCTGCTGGACAGCAGCTGAAACAGCGAGTTATAATAGTTAAGCTCGGCCGTGCGCAGGTCAGATTGTGCTATGATAACATCCAGATAGGTTTTAACACCTTCGCGGTATTGCAGGCTTACTACTTTATATACATCTTTTGCCAGATCAACATTTTCGCGAATGAGCTGGTAAGTAGTGTAATTGCTTTTATAGCTTGCTAAGGCTTGTACGTATTCGGTGTTGATGCTGTTTTGTGTATTTTGAATATCGAGGTCAATACGTTCAACCTGTAACCTGGCCTTGCTTAAATTTTGCAGGCGGCGCGTACCCTGAAATATAGGTAAGCTAAGTGTGATACCCGCGTAACCCGTTGGATATGATTTATCATACAGATTTGAAAAATCATGACTAAAAAAAGCCGCGTTATAACTACCTACTGCCGATATAGATGGCAAAAATCCGTACTTATAATAATTAACGTTGATGTTGCGCAGCACTTTATTGGTTTGCAGCAAACGGTATTCAATACGATTATTTACATCAAGCCTTTGGTTGGTATCAATATAAGCCTCCTGCTCGTACCGGGTAGAATCGTAAGACAACTCCAGCGGTTTTGATCCATCAACCCCCATTATTTGTTTTAGGTAGGCAGTTTTAGCTTTTATCGCTTCTTCGGTTTGTTTACGCGCCGCTATTGAATTATTAAGGGCTATAGTAGCCTGTTTATAATCTGTTTTATCAGATACGCCCGCCTGGTATTTATTAAAGGCATCTTTTAAACTGCGCTGTAAACGGGTAATATCCTCGTTGGTAATGTTCAACTGTTTTTGCGACAGCAGCACATCAAAAAAGGCCTTGCTCACGTCTGATACTACATCTATCTGAACGCTCTGCGTATTTTCCTTGTAATACTGGCGCGAGTATTTTGAAGTTTTTGAGGCCAGCAGTACATCATTATTATATAACACCTGCGATGCCGTTAACCCCAGGGTAGACAGGTTACGAATACTGCCCGCACCTGACGGAATGTTGGCGCCAGATGCACCTGCCTGGGGCGTACCTTTAAAATAATAATTGTACAGACCCGATGAATTAAGCTGTGGCAGCCATGATGAAAGCCCTATTTTAATGTCGCGCTCGTTGATCTGTTCATCAAGCGAGGCCTGCCTTGCAGCGGGCTGATTCCGCAGCGCATACTCCACGGCTTGTTTAAGCGTGATGGGACCGCCAAGGCTGTCAACCCCTGTTTGCGCCCAAATTGGCGAATGTAAAATTAATGTTAAGCCGACTACAATAAGAACGGAGAGGTACCTTTGTTTTTTCATACGGAGATATAAGATGTCAGTGATATCCAACTCAAGTTACAAAAAAGTAACGCAATAGTTTGAGTTGATTTGCACCGGGGGAGTGCGAATATGTGATTAATATAAGCAAATAGAAATCAACCACAAGAATTTTACGTAAATTTTATATAAACCCGACAAAAAGCGGTGTTTTTAGGGTTTTTACAAAAAAATGAAAAATTGTGATGCGAAATAAATAAAAAAATTAATTAATTTGCCGAGTGAATAATGTTGGCTACTCATTGATTTAAGTACCTAATAAGCATTTTTAAAAAAAATTTACGTTCACCATATAAGTTTTATGCTTATTCATGGTATTTTTACAAAAAATTTAAGCAGAGTTAATACATGGTTAAAAAACTACATGGGAAGATCGCCGAGTTCCAGGTCGCAAATATGCTACGGGAAAAGGGATTGTATCCTTATTTCAGGCCGATTGAGTCTGCTCAGGACACTGAAGTATTAATAGATGGTAAAAGAGTGTTGATGTTTGGGTCTAATTCATATTTAGGCTTAACTAATCACCCTAAGATCAAAGAGGCTTCAAAAAAGGCTATTGACAAATACGGCACAGGATGTGCCGGGTCACGATTTTTAAATGGTACACTTGATATACACATTGAGTTAGAGAACAGACTTGCCGAATATGTTGGCAAGGAGGCTGCCGTTTTATTCAGCACTGGTTACCAGGTAAACCTTGGTGTACTTTCATGCATAACAGGTCGTAATGATTATCTTATTTTAGATGAGTATGATCATGCCTGTATCATTGATGGCAGCAGGCTTTCGTTTTCGAAAGTATTGAAATATGCCCACAATGACATGGATGACCTGCAGCGCAAACTGGCCCTGTTGCCAGAAGAAGCTGTAAAAGTTATTGCTGTTGATGGTATCTTTAGCATGGAAGGTGATATTGTTAAACTGCCGCAGATTGTTGAGCTGGCAGACCAATATGGTGCAAACATCATGATTGATGACGCGCACAGTCTTGGTGTAATTGGTAACAAAGGTGCAGGTACTGCCTCGCACTTTGGCCTTACAGATGATGTTGACCTTATTATGGGTACCTTCAGTAAATCGCTGGCATCTTTAGGTGGTTTTATTGCTGCCGATAAGGATACGGTTGATTACATTAAACATCGCGGCCGCTCACTAATGTTTAGCGCCAGCATGACGCCGGGCTCTGTAGCCAGCGTACTTTCTGCCTTGGAGATCATGGAATCTGAACCCGAAAGGATGCAGAAACTTTGGGATAACACCCACTACGCCATGAAACTTTTACTTGACGAAGGTTTTGACCTTGGCCCTACCGAAAGCCCGATATTGCCTATTTATGTACGTGATAACGAAAAAACATTCCTGGTAACCAAACAACTGCAGGCTGCAGGTATATTTGTAAACCCGGTTGTTTCTCCGGCTGTACCTTCAGATTCATCTTTACTGCGTTTCTCACTAATGGCCACACACACCTTCGAACAAATTGACGAAGCTGTTGATAAATTGGCTAAAGTATTTAAAGAAGTAGGTGTTACTTCTATTAAAGAAAAAATTTAAATAAGCAGAAAGCCTAAAGCGGAAAGCTTAAAGCAGCCATACTTTGGCTTTCTGCTTTAAGCTTTCCGCTTTTTGCTCAAACAGCTACTACTCATGATAAAAATTGTAACAGTTAATTCTAAAAAAGAATTGGCTTCATTTATTGATTTTCCGCATGATTTGTATGACGGCGACCCAAACTACGTTCCCGAACTTTTTATAGCCCAGCGAGATCTGTTAACAAAGCACCCATTTCATAAACACAACACGGTACAACCGTTTTTAGCCTATGATGGTGATAAGGTTGTTGGTCGTATTGCCGCTATCCTTAACAACGCACACAACACCTATAATAAGGTTAACGACGGTTTCTTTGGTTTTTTTGATTGCATTAATGATCCGGCAGTATCGGCATTGTTATTTGAAACCGCTACCAACTGGCTTAAGCAAAAAGGTGTAACAGGTAAATTACTGGGCCCGGTAAACTTTAGCACCAACGAGCCATGCGGCCTGTTAGTGAAAGGATTTGATAGCGCCCCGTTTTTAATGGATACCTATAATGCCCCATACTACGAGCAACTTGTTGAAGCCGCAGGGCTTACCAAGGATATCGACCTGATTGCCTGGCATTGGGACGGGCAGGCTTATGACGATAAATCCGTAAGGCTGTTAAAATCATTGGAGGAGCGGTTGAAGCGCAACAATATTGTTATCCGTAAAATAAACCTTAAAAACTTTAAGGAAGAAGCCGCCAAGCTGCGCGAGGTTTACAACTCGGCCTGGGACAGTAACACCGGCTTTGTACCTTTAACCGATGAGGAATTCGACTACCTGGCCAAGGATCTTAAACTCATCCTGGACCCTGACTTTGCACTGGTTGCCGAGCAGGATGGGAAAATTGTAGCTTTCGGCCTGGCATTGCCCAATTACAACGAGATCTTCCAGAAAATAAAACGCGGCAGGCTATTGCCAACCGGTATATTCAAATTACTTTTCGGCAAAAAGAGTATCACCAGCATCCGCATATATGCGCTGGGCGTTATTGACGGTTACCGTAAAATGGGTATCGAAGCCTGCTTATACGGTACCATCATCAGAGAATACAAAGCCAAAGGATTTAAACACGCCGAAGCCGGCTGGACTTTGGAAAACAACGATATGGTGAACAGGGCCATCGAAGCCATCAAAGGCGATCCATATAAAACATACAGGTTATACCAACGGGCAATATGAGGGAGCGGGTTTTAATAACCGGTGCAAGCGGCTTTGCTGGCTATCATTTAATTGAAGAAGCTTTACACAACAACCTGGAGGTTTATGCGGCCATACGTAAAAACAGCAAGGTAGAACACCTTAAGCAACTGAACATTACCTTCATAACACTCGATTATAAGAACCCTGCCGAGTTAAAAGATCAACTCATTGATCTTAACCCCGATTATATCATCCACGCGGCTGGTATAGTATCTGCACGGTCGCAGGCCGAGTATAATTATGTGAATGCTACGCATACCCGTAACCTGGCTTCGGCGGCGGTTTGGGAAGGCAGCAAATTAAAAAAGTTTGTGCTTATCAGCAGCCTCGCAGCTATTGGTCCGCTTGAAACGTTAACCGGATTAATAAACGAAAATACCAGGCCTCACCCTGTAACCGCCTACGGTCGCAGTAAATTACTGGCCGAAGAACAGTTAAGGACAGTTGAAAATTTAAATTATACCATATTGCGCCCCACGGCTATATATGGCCCTCGTGATACCGGCATCTTTATATTTTTTAAACAGCTGGCAAAAAACGGTATCGAACCCTATATTGGCGATGCACAGCAAAAGCTAAGCTTTATATATGTAAAAGATGTGGCAAAAGCGGCTATAAAGGCGCTGCATAGCACTAATAACGAGGCTTATAACCTTAGCGACGGCAACTTTTACAGCAGGTACGAACTGGGCGATTTAACCAAAGAAATTTTAGGCCTCAAAACCATCAAGTTTCATTTGCCTGTAATATTTGTAAAAATAATAGCATCGGTAGCAGAAAAAGTTAGTTCTTTGAGCAACAAAGCAGCGGTACTAAATACCGAGAAGCTAAATGAGCTGATGGCCGTAAACTGGTCATGCGATATTGAAAAAGCAAAAGCCGAACTTGGTTTTTATCCGTCATATAACCTTAAAGCCGGATTAACCGAAACATTAAAATGGTACAAAGCCAATAAATGGCTTTAATCACCGTTTAAACAACAAAAAATTTAATTAATTAAACAGCGATAAGAGCACAAAAATAAAAAGTTACGAAAACGATTAAGTAAATTGTAAATCAAATACTTAGCTATTTTCAACACTAAAATATTTAACAATAAAAATTTAACCAAACACAACAACCGGTGCTAACACTAATAACGGTAATAGCCCAATATTTAAACAATAAACAAATACAATGAAAGTCAACATTACTCCTGCTGAAGGTAAACTGGGTATATTGATACCGGGTTTAGGCGCAGTAGCCACCACACTAATTGCCGGCGTTGAAGCTGTAAAAAAAGGCATCTCGCAGCCAATAGGCTCATTAACTCAAATGGGTCACATCCGTTTAGGAAAAAGAACCGAAAACCGTCATCCATTGGTTAAGGACTTTGTTCCTTTGGCAAACTTAAATGACATTGTTTTTGGTGGCTGGGACGTTTTTTCAGATAACGTTTATGAATCAGCATCAAACGCACAGGTGTTAGAGCCATCTTTACTAAACGCTGTTAAAGCCGAATTGGAAGCTATTGTGCCAATGAAAGCAGCTTTTGATAAAAACTACGCAAAAAACCTTACTGGTACACACGTAAAAACAGGTACCCGTTACGAGCTGGCCCAGCAGGTAATGGAAGACATTAAAAACTTTAAAGAAAGTAATGGTCTTGACCGCGTTGTATTGGTATGGTGCGGATCAACAGAAATATATTACGAAGCATCGGCTATTCACCAAACACTGGCTGCTTTTGAGCAGGCTTTGCTTGATGATGATAAATTGATTGCGCCAAGCATGATATACGCTTACGCGGCTTTAAAATTAGGTGTACCGTTTTCAAATGGCGCGCCTAACTTAACAGTTGATATCCCGGCATTGATCGAGCTGGCTAAATTAACCAAAACCCCAATTGCAGGTAAAGATTTTAAAACCGGGCAAACCTTAATGAAAACCATTTTGGCACCAGGTTTAGCTGCACGTTCATTGGGCGTACACGGCTGGTTCTCAACCAACATTTTGGGTAACCGCGATGGTTTGGTACTTGATGATCCGGATAACTTTAAAACAAAAGAAGTATCAAAATTAGGCGTGCTTGAAGATATCTTTAAGCCAGAAGATAACCCGGAATTGTACGGTAACATTTACCACAAGATTCGTATTAACTACTACCCGCCGCATGGCGATAACAAAGAAAGCTGGGATAACATCGACATTTTTGGCTGGTTAGGCTACAAAATGCAAATCAAGATCAACTTCCTTTGCCGCGACTCTATCCTGGCTGCTCCTATCGCTTTGGATTTAGCCATCTTTAGTGACTTAGCTAAAAGATCGGGCATGAGCGGTATCCAGGAGTGGTTATCATTCTACCTTAAATCGCCGCAAACTGCCGAAGGTTTACATCCTGAGAATGACATCTTTAAACAACTTATTAAGTTAGAAAATACCCTACGCTACCTAATGGGCGAAGATTTGATCACCCACCTTGGACTTGACTATTACGAAGAGGCTTTTGCCGAAGTGTAAAGCACGTTTCAAACACAATTAAACAACAAGCCGTATGTGGGTAACCATATACGGCTTGTTGTTTTTAGGGGAGTTTCTAATTTTTCGTAGAGACGCATAATTGCGTCTCCCGCATGCAGATCAGATATGCAAATTTGCCCTGCCTGGTTGGAGACGCAATTATGCGTCTCTACAGAAAAATATTAAAAGGTTAATTATTGTTAAATATTAAACCCACTCCACTCCTGCTTATAACCCGCTTTTCGCTAACAAATGCCCTATTTAATAATACTGCCTGCATTTACATCTAAAATACAAAGCCTTACGTATTTAGTTAGCTAAATGATAATAAAAGCCGGCATAATATTTACAAGCCGCAACCGTTTGCACAATAATATAATTTGAACGTAATATAATTTTAACAGCCCTGTTTTATACTCAACGCGCACAACATTTGACTTTTTGACCACATTAGTCTGTAAGGATTTTTTCTACCTTTGAAGCGCATTTACGAGTTAATAATAGGGTTACGGCAGGTGCAATGTGCTTTTAGGTGTTTAAACACCGGCACAATTAAGGATGATACTAAATAAACCGGGGCAAAACAGTAACAATTGTTTAATATTAACCGGTAATTAAAACATCAATTTTAACAACAGCAGTTTATGGTAAATAGCTATAATCATCAACCCAAAAAGTTTGTATTTGCATAATTGCATTAAAGTACATGGATTTTAAAAAGTTTTATAAAAGTTTATTTTTCTCAATATTCTTTTTTTCTGTTACCTCGCTATTTGCACAAACTACCGTAGTTACCGGTACGGTTACTGATGCAACAAACAAGCAAACCCTACCTTACGTTGTTGTTGCATTTACAGGCACTACCAATGGCGTACCTACCGATAACGACGGTAAATACCGCTTGGTTACCAACAATCCTAATTACAAACAAATCAAAATATCATTCCTGGGTTATAAGGATGCTTTTTTAACGGTTATACCGGGTAAAGAGCAGGTGATAAACGTTAAGCTTTTCCCGGCATCAACACAACTCAACGAGGTTGTGGTAAAATCGGGCAAAAAGCCAAAATATCGTAATAAAGATAACCCGGCTGTTGAGCTTATTCGTAAGGTTATAGAAAATAAAGAGAAGAACCGTCCCGAGGCTTATGATTATGTAGAATATCGCGAATACGATAAAATGATGTTCTCGTTAAGTAACGTATCGGCCAAATTCTCCGACAGAAAATTTTTCAGGAAATATAAATTCATCCTCGATAACCGCGATAGTTCGCTTATCCCCGGTAAATCATTATTGCCGCTTTACCTTGATGAAAAACTCATCCAAACCTATTACCGCAAAAACCCCGAGAAAACCAGGGAAACCGTATTAGGCCAAAAAGGTGTAAACTTTGGCGGTTCTATTGATAACGAGGGTGTTACCCAGTACTTTAAACACCTTTACAGCAAGGTTAATATTTACGATAACAACATATTCCTGATAACCAGCCAGTTCCTTAGCCCGATATCAGACAATTCACCAAACTATTACAAGTTTTTCATCAGCGACACCGTTACCGATGCCAATAATAAAAAACTGGTTGAGCTGAGCTTTACCCCCCGCAATACCAATGATGTACTGTTTGAAGGTAAAATATACATTACGCTTGATGGTAACTACGCTGTTGAAAAAGCTACGCTATCTGTAAATAAAAACATCAACATTAACTTTATACGCTCGATACGGGTTGACCTGGAGTTTGAACAAAACCCCGATGGCCGTTACCACCTGAGCCGCAGCAATACCCTGGCCGACTTTGGCGCATCTAAAAAAGATGCCAAGAGCGGGTTGTTTGGTATGCGCACCATAACGTATAAAAATTACATAGTTAACAAGCCGCATCCAGATACCACATATTCCGCCCCTACCGAGTTTGAACTATCTGACGAGGTAAAGCACCGCAGCGACGCTTTCTGGAACCAAAACCGTTTGGATACACTGTCAACAGCCGAATCGAAAGTTTATAAAAATGTAGATAGCTTAAGGAACATGCCTTCGTTTAAGCGTACTATGGATATTGCTACCCTGTTGCTTGCCGGTTACAAAGGCTTTGGCTGGTTTGAAATGGGCCCTGCAAGTACCTTTTACAGCTTTAACCCTGTTGAAGGTTTAAGATTGAGGCTGGGTGGGCGTACCACTGCAGAACTCAGCAAGCGCTATTATTTTGAAACCTATGCGGCCTACGGCTTTAAGGACGAACGTGCCAAATATTTTTTAAGCGCCACTTACTCGCTTAACAATAAATCGGTATACCGCTTTCCGCAGGACTATTTCAGGATCAGCTATCAGCACGATACTAAAATACCGGGGCAGAGCCTGCAGTTTGTACAGGAAGATAATTTCTTGCTGTCGTTTAAACGCGGTGTGAGCGATAAATACCTGTATGATGATTTTTACAGGTTGGATTATGTGCATGAACTGGCCAATCACCTTTCATTTGCCGGAGGGTTCAAAAAATGGACGCAGGAACCTGCCGGATCATTATATTTCAATAATATAGTGAACGGCTTGCCAAACTCCATACACACCCTTACCACTACCGAACTTACAGGAAGCATCCGTTATGCACCGCATGAGGAGTTTTACCAGGGTAAGCTTTACCGCGTACCTATCCCAAACAAATATCCGCAGCTTGAGCTTGATTTTGCAGCGGGCGTTAAAAACTTTTTTGGCGGCGAATACAATTACCAAAGGCTGGATGCCCGTATAGATAAACGTTTATACGAATCGCAGTTGGGCTATGCAGATATCAATGTATCGGCAGGTAAACTGTTTGGTCAGGTTCCGTTTCCTTTGTTAACCATTCACCAGGCCAACCAAACTTATGCGTATGATTTAAATGCGTATAACCTTATGAACTTCCTGGAGTTTACCAGCGATCATTACGAAAGCATCAGAATAGATCAGCACTTTATGGGTTTTATATTCAACAAAATACCGTTGTTTAAAAAATTAAAATGGCGAGAGGTTGCATCTATCAAAGCATTATACGGCGGCGTTACCGATAAAAACAATCCGTCGCTTCATCCGTCATTATACCAATTTCCGGTTGATGCCAACGGACAACAGATCACTTACGCACTTGGTAAAACACCGTACGTAGAGGGTAGTGTTGGTATCGAAAATATTTTTAAATTTATACGAATTGATTTTGTGAAACGATTTAACTACTTAGACCACCCTGATGTTGCAAGCTGGGGCTTCCGTACAAGGGTTAAATTTGATTTTTAATTTTGCAGATTAGCGATATTACAGTAACATGGAGCAGCAAACCACAACCACACCTACCTCGTTAAGAACCAGCCTTCAGCTGGGCATTTACAAGGTAATTGATCCTTTTGTAAAGGTGATGATAAAAATTGGCCTAACCCCAAACGCGGTTACCTCAATTGGCTTTGTACTTAATGTTGGCGTAGCAGCCATATTTATTTTAGGTGCTGAAGTTGGCGCGCGCGGCGATCTGAGCTATATAGGCTGGGCCGGCGGTCTTATTTTATTTGCCGGTTTGTTTGATATGCTTGATGGGCAGGTTGCCCGTTTGGGTAACATGAAATCAACCTTTGGCGCGCTGTATGATTCGGTACTTGACCGCTACAGCGAACTGATCATGTTTTTAGGCATTTGCTATTACCTGGTTGCCCATCATTATTTTATGAGCTCGATAGCCGCCTTTGTGGCGCTTATTGGTTCCATGATGGTAAGCTATGTAAGGGCCCGTGCAGAAGGCCTGGGTGTTGAAGTTAAAGGCGGACTTATGCAACGCCCCGAGCGTGTGGTTACCATTGGCTTGTGTGCTGCGCTGTGTGGTATTGTTGCACAATACCTTGGCGGTAACTATAAATTGTTTGTACCGGGCATTAAGTTTCACATATTTGAAACAATATCCATTTTTACCATACCAATTGTGCTACTGGCCGTGCTTACCAATATAACCGCTTTTAACAGGTTAAGGGAAGCTAAAAAAGCACTAATGAAACTGGAAGAAGAATCTGAGGTGTGAGGTGTGAGGTGTGAGGTGTGAGGTGTGAGGTGTGAGGTGTGAGGTGTGAGGTGTGAGGTGTGAGGTGTGAGGTGTGAGGTG
>NZ_FNAI01000040.1 GCF_900101875.1 Mucilaginibacter pineti | reverse complement strand
CATAATGCCGCGTGAATGATTATGCCGAATGAGACCAGCATAGATGTGCTAAGGTCGTTTTTTAAGTATATACATGCGGCATAATTTTGAAATGATTTTGATTTTCAGGCACTTTGCTCTTTTAACTAAATATTAGGAGTAAAATGATGGAAACATTAACAACCCAGCCAAGGGAAAAGCTCAAGACCGAGTACCGTAATTACCTCAGCCGCCAACGCGGCTTAACAGACAAGACGATCTACAAATACTGCACGTTCGTAGATCGGTTTCTGGACTTCAAGTTTGCAGGGACCCCAGATAACTTGTCCTTGATCACAGCGCATGATATAGCGGATTTCTTACATCATCTGTCCGGGCGTGCGGAGCCTCTTCGGGACAAAACCGTGGTTCCGACCATGCGTAGCCTGTTCCGGTTTTTATTTCAGACAGAAAAGATCCAAAAAAATCTTGCCCTTGGTATTCCCAGTATAGCACAGAAATATGGTAAGCGAATTCCATATCACCTAACAACAGAACAAGTCGAGGAACTGCTAAGGGCAGTAAGGTCTGGCGGATCTGGCGCTTACGGGAGGCGTAATTACGCGATGATCTTGCTTATGGCTCGCCTGGGATTAAGGGGGCCAGAAGTTATTGCTATCCAACTTGAAGATATCGACTGGCGCAATGGTGAAATCATTATTCGTGGCAAAGGAGGTTATCATGACAGAACACCATTGTTGCAAGATGCAGGAGATGCGATCGCTGATTACGTTCAGCATGAACGTAAAGGCTCCTCCCGACATCTGTTTGTGGCAAACAAGTCTCCATATCGCCCTTTTAAGGATGCGCAGATATTGAACACAACGCTGGTAAAGGCGCTGAAAACAACAACCATACCCACGCCGAAAAGATATACGGTCAATAATATACTCAGGCATAGCCTGGCAACAAACCTGGTACAGCGGGGAGCAAGCTTCGAAGAGATCAGCAATACACTTAGGCACCGTTCGAGAAATACCACTTTGTTATACGCACGGCAGGATATTGACGGTTTACGGACAATTGCGCTGTCATGGCCGTTAACGGAAGGAGGCCGGTTATGAATCTTTCACTGGAACTGGAGCGCTATCTAAAAATAAGACGCAACCTGGGGTATGACCTGGGAACCTCGGAGCGGGTATTAAAACAGTTTGTTAGCTTCCTGGAATCTACTGGTGCGACCCACATCAGAACAGCGTTGTTCCTGCAATGGAAGATGGCCTTTGGTAAAGCGTCTCAAAGCACTTGGGCAAGGCGTCTGGGAATGGTCAGATCGTTTGCCTCCTGGCTATACAGCCTGGATACATGCCACGAAATACCGCCTCAAAACCTGATCCCTGGTCACTACAGAAGACAACAACCCTACATCTACACCGATAGCCAGATTATACAGATCATAGAAGCCGCAGCGCTCCTGCCTTCCAGTAACGGTCTCCGTGCAATCACTTATCCAACATTGTTTGGGCTTGTATCTGTAACTGGGCTGCGGATCAGCGAAGTCATCTCTCTTGACGACAGGGATGTAGACTTGGTTGATGGGGTAATCAGCGTTCGTAATGGTAAAAACCGCAAGGAACGTCTATTACCAGTTACAGAAAGCACCAAGAATCGATTAAAAGAATATGCCAGGAAACGGGACCGGCTTCTTGGGTATTCACCGGAACCTTTCTTTATCGCTGATACCGGCAACAGATTGTCCGATTGTATTGTCCGTTATAACTTCGCCGTTACCTGTCAAAAAATCGGACTTCGTGCAGAGCAGCGGTTCAACAGGCATGGTACCGGCCCGCGAATACATGATCTCCGTCACACGTTCGCTGTAAAGGTATTGATCAACTGGTACCAGGAAAATAAGGATATTGATCGGGAAATGCTCAAATTGGTCAATTATCTTGGACACCAAAAGGTCACCCATACTTACTGGTATATTGAAGCGGTTCCGGAATTACTGGCTTTAGCTGCGAGGCGTGCCGAAAGCTATATCAGAAAGGAGGTGCAGCAATGACAACAACCCCGCTTTCCGCTTTAGTCCAACGCTTCTTTACGGAACGGCTTTTCACCCAAATGGAAGCAAGCCCACATACGATCGCCAGCTATCGCGACACATTCAGGCTATTGTTAAAGTTTGCCGGTGCTAAAACCCGGCGATCCCCAATGAAGCTAACTATAGACGACTTGGACGCCGAAATGATTGGCGCCTTTCTGGATGATATCGAATCTACCAGAAAAAATACTTCCAGGAGCAGGAATACGCGGCTGGCAGCTATTCGGTCTTTCTTTAAGTTTGTTGCACTGCATGAACCTGCCCATATGCATCACTGTCAAAAAATACTGAGCATGCCGAATAAACGCTTCATTAAACGCAATGTCGAGTTCTTGTCGGTACAGCAGATGCAAGCATTGTTAAAGGCACCGGACCGATCCACATGGATCGGACGACGTGACCACGCCATTCTGGTGCTGACTTTACAAACAGGTTTACGGGCATCAGAACTGGTTAGTATACAGTGTCGTGACCTTGTCCTTGATGTTGGAGCTTACGTTCGCTGTGAAGGAAAAGGCCGTAAACAGAGAACAACACCGCTACGACATGAAACAATTGCCGTGATGAAGTCCTGGATAAGAGAGCGGCGGGGTAATGACCAGGATCCACTCTTTCCAACCATACGCGGCGATAAAATGAGTAGGGATGCGCTGGAGCACCTGGTAAAAAGGCATATAAAAACAGCCTCGATAACCTGCCCTTCGTTAGTTGGCAAACGCGTTAGCCCGCATGTTCTGCGCCACAGCACAGCTATGGACTTACTTCATCACGGTATAGATCAAACCGTTATAGCGCTTTGGCTAGGACATGAATCGGTCGAAACAACACAGGCATATATCCATGCTGATCTTAAGCTAAAAGAACAGGCACTGGCAAAAATGTCATCAGCAACTACAGCTATTGGCCGTTATAGAGCCGATGATAAATTGCTGATCTTTCTGGAAAACTTATAAGTTATGCCGTATGACCGCACCGGAAAGTGGCCTAAATAACCAGCCAGTCTATCCGGTGCGGCATAATCATTCACGCGGCATTATG
>NZ_FNAI01000014.1 GCF_900101875.1 Mucilaginibacter pineti | reverse complement strand
GTTATGCTTTCTTAGCATTTGCTGCACTTCTATGCCAGCAAAGAGGTGGTCAATTTTGCCACGGAATAGGGTGTAACATATGCCCGGAACTTCCACGAAAGGTACAAAAACATCAAAAAATATAAAGGAAACAAAAAACCCTCATAATGATTAATTATGAGGGTTTTAGTAGAGTTTTGTACTTGTTATTTGTTGATATTTATCGTTTATTACTTTCCGATACAAAACTTACTAAATATATTCTCCAGCAGGTCATCCGTGGTAACGGCGCCGGTTATTTCGCCGAGGTAGTGGAGGGCTTGTTTGATATCCATCGACAGGAAATCGGAGGTGATGGAGCCGTCTATACCGCCTAATACGCGTAGGAGGGCTTCCTCGGTTTTCTGGAGAGCTTCCAGATGGCGGATGTTGGTTACAAGTGTTTCATCACCAGTTAGTTGGTCTTTTATGGCGGTGCTGTATATCTTGTTTTTAAGATCGTCTATATGGAGTTTTTCTTTGGCGGATATGAAGGTGGTTTGGTAATCCGGTAGTCCCGAAGTGCGGAAAAACTGGTCGATACTTTCCATTTTTGCTGCTTCGCCGGTTAGCAGATCCATTTTGTTAGCTACCATCAGCATAGCCACACCGGGCGTCAGTAGGCTGTCAAGATCCGTCCGTAGTTCGTTAAGCGTTATCAGCTCGGCATCAAAAACGTAAATTAAAAGTGCCGACTGGCTGATCTTTTCCATGGTGCGTTGTACACCTATCTGCTCAATGGCATCTGTAGCCTCGCGGATGCCGGCGGTATCTATCAGCCTGAAATTAATCCCCTGGATATTCAGCACTTCTTCAATGGTATCGCGGGTGGTACCGGGAATGTGGCTCACTATGGCGCGCTCCTCATTCAGCAGGGCATTTAGTAGGGTAGATTTACCTGCATTTGGCCGACCGGCTATAACGGTGTTCACACCTTGCTTAATGGCATTGCCCAACTCAAATGATTGAATGAGCCGACCCACTATGCGGGTAATATCATGAATAAGTTGTTTTAGCTGGTCGCGGTTGGCAAATTCAACATCTTCTTCGGCAAAATCAAGTTCCAGTTCAATAAGGGAAGCAAAATTTACCAGTTGCTCGCGCAGGGTTTGCAGCTGGGTGCTAAAGCCGCCGCGTAGCTGCTGCAATGCTACCTGTTGCGATGCCTTGGAGTTAGACGCGATGAGATCGGCAACGGCTTCGGCTTGCGACAAATCTAACTGACCGTTCAGGAAAGCCCTTAGTGTAAACTCGCCGGGTTTGGCGCTGCGGGCGCCTTTTTTCATGAACAGTTTAATGATACTCTCAATAATATAACCCGAGGCATGGCAGGAAATCTCGACCACGTTCTCCCGGGTATAGGAGCGGGGGGCAACAAACAACGATGCCAGCACCTCATCAAGAATCAGGTCGCCGTCAACAATATGGCCAAAGTGGATGGTATGCGAGGCCTGTTGGGTCAGATCCTTTCCTTTCCAAACACTGTTGGCTATAGTGATGGCATCCCGGCCAGACAGGCGGATCACCGCTATAGCGCCAATTCCGTTTGGGGTGGCAAGGGCAACTATTGTTTCATCGTTATTATCAGTCATTGCGTCATTTAGTCATTAAGTCATTTGGCGTTTTGCATAGCCTCGTAACTAAATGTAAAAGTAAAACAAAATACCATCAACTATAACCCACCACGTACGAACTACTTTTCAATGACTTAATGACGTGTATACAAATGACCCAATGACTAAAAAACTTTACATTTGGCAATTATGGTAACTTTTTTTGAAGCTTCGCTCGATACTATTTCGGTACATCATGTTGGTAATCAGTCGCAAAGCGAGATGTATTCCCTGTCTGATAATCCCCTGGAACTGAAGGACGATATTATCCCCAACCTGCTGATGCAGTATTTTTTGAAACCTTTTGAAAAGGCCAACGAAGTTTATCACCTTATGCACAGCAGTGGCGACCTTGCCCTCAATGAGCTGCATAACTTTGCCACAAAGGTGTTTGATGATAAGGAGAAATTTCACGAAGCATCAGAACAGATTGCCAAACACCTGTATAAGGTAACCACCCACCCCAACATCAAGGGGGGCGAACTGTACGTGGTATACTTTAACAAGGTGCAAATTGAAGGCAACCCGCTGGATGCCATCGGCATATTTAAATCAGAGAACAAGGAAACCTACCTGAAGGTATACCCGGACAAAGGCGGTTTTCAGGTTGATTATGAACAGGATGCCATTAACATTAATAAGCTGGATAAGGGTGTTTTGATCTTCAATATTGAAAAAGAGAACGGCTATAAAGTAGTAGTGGTTGATAAAACCAATGGCGGCCAGGATGCGGCTGTGTACTGGAAGGATGATTTTCTGCAATTGAAGATCCGTAACGACAGCTTTAACCAAACCAACAATACGCTGGGCATTTACAAAAATTTTGTTACCCAAAAACTCGACGATCAGTTTGAAATGAGCAAGGCCGATAAGATAGATCTCCTTAACCGCTCCATGAAGTATTTCAAAGAAAAGGAAACCTTTGATATGGATGAGTTTGCGGGCGAAGTAATCGTAAACCCCGAAGCCATTGAATCATTCAAAAACTTTAAAAGCCAGTATGAGCAAGAGTTTGACAGTCCCATCGGCAACACTTTTGAAATATCCGGCAACGCCGTAAAAAAGCAAGCCCGCGACTATAAAAGCGTACTAAAGCTGGATAAAAACTTCCACATTTATATCCATGGTGACAAGGAACTGATTGAAAAAGGTTTTGACGATGGTCGTTCCATGAATTTTTATAAAGTTTATTTTAAGGAAGAAGCTTAGGTTAGTGCGTATTCAAAAACATACGTTTTTCATTAATATGCGCAACTTTCCTGTTACATTAACTATGCCTGCATAATTCTTATCAACTTTGAGCAAAAATTGCGTTAGTAGGTATTATGCAGGCGTTAAAGTTCCATTACTTCCTATTTCTTGCTGTATTGATGTTGGCTGCGAAACCATTCGTGGGGTTTCATGCTATCAAGCAAATTGAGAGTGGTAAAGCCCCTGAAATACTCGTGAAGTCTTTCACCAAGCGTAAACAGGAATATGTGGAGGACAGTGTTTTTGATATTACAACCATACAAAAGCAACTGGCTAACCCACTTTTGGAGCTTACGGTTCTGTTTTCGTTTCTTTTAAATACTTTATTCCCTTCCATATTTAGAAAAGCTAAGAATGTTACGGCTGGCATCTTATCAGATCTCCGTTTAAGTTTATTTCCGCCGCTCCATCGTTACCTGCTTTCCGGAAAATTGATCATTTGATATTTCTGCTCTTAAAAGCATCCAATCTGGTATGCTGATGCAATTGTTGCCCAACGGTAAACATTGCCAATTTTCTATTTCTCAAATTTCTTAATACATCCTCAAGATGCACCATCTTAAACGATACGGGTGCGCGGCATTATTGCTATTATTGGCGATAACTGGCCATGCCCAACAACGGGTTACCCTGAAAGACTTGCTAAACAAAGTTGATCAGAATGCCCCCGAATTAATAGCCGACTCGGCTTCTATCGCCATTAAACAGGCGCAAGCCACAGAAACACGCAGCAATTGGCTGCCCAACTTAAAATTGAATTACCAGGCTGATGTTGGCACCAACAATAACACGGCTGGTCCGTATTTTGGCTTTGGCATTATTCCATCCAATTCGCGGGGGGTACGTACCGAAAACAATACCTCGGCGGTTTTAACTAACCTGGGCATAGCCGCGCTGGATTGGGAGGTTTACAATTTTGGTGCCTATGCGGCTCAAAATAAAGTAGCAGGTTCTGATATTACGGTAGAACAAAACCAATTTCAACAATCTAAATACAAGTTGCAGGCTTATACCATTGGTAACTACTTGCAACTATTACGCCTGCAGGATTACCTGGCTATCCAGTCGCGTAATATTGAACGTAACCAGCAGATCAGGCGGTCTATCCAGTCATTGGCCAAAAGCGGCATAAGGCCGGGTGTGGATACCAGTATAGCCGAGGCCGAATTATCAAAGGCGCGGCTTACTTATATTGAACTGGATAATCAGCTTAAACAAATACAATTGCAATTAGCCACAATCAGCGGGCTGCCATACCAAAGCATTGTGCCCGATACCCTGGCAGAAACAAGGCTCATTTCACAAACCAATATCCCCGGGCTGATAGTTGCCGATACGGCTAATCATCCTATTATTAATTATTACAGATCGGTGGTTAAAAACAGCCTCCAGAAAGAGGAGCTGGTTAAGAAACAATATAACCCCAAGATACTGCTGGAAGCTGCCGCCTGGGGGCGGGGCGCCAGTGTAGATGCTAATGATAAGTTTAACAACCTATCAAGCGGCTGGGGTTTCGACCGGAATAATTACCTGGTAGGCGTTGGCATTTCTTATAACCTGTTTGATCTGCGTCGTAAACAACTCAAACTGCGCACGCAAAAAGCCGCCACTGATTATGCACTCAGAAAACTCGACGAGCAAAAATCGCTGCTGGCTTTAGGGGTTAGCCAGGCCAATATAGAACTGAACACCGCTAAACAACGTTTGGCAGAAATACCAAACCAGTTAAAAGCAGCTACTGCCGGCTACCGGCAAAAACTTTCCCTATACAAAAGCGGCTTAACCGATATTATTGAACTTAATGCAGCCCTCAATATTTTATACCGGGCAGAAACCGATTATGCCCAGGCCCGGTTCGCTTACACCAGTGCTTTGTTCCAAAAGGCGGTTACCGGCAACCAGGTTAGTTCCGTTTTAAATCTTTTAAATTAATTATTATGTCAATGGTCACCTCCGCACTCAAACGGCCTCTTACCGTGGTAGTTATTACCATGAGCCTTTTGATATTTGCCGTGCTTAGCGCAATTAATATACCCATAGATATTTTTCCGCAGCTCAACCTGCCTACCATTTATGTGATAGAATCTTACGGCGGTATGTCGCCGCAGCAAATGGAAGGTTTTTTTAGTACCCGTTTGCAGGATCAGTTCCTGTATGTGAACGGTATTAAAAATATCTCTACTAAAAATATTCAGGGCCTTACCATGCTCAAGATCAGCTTTTACGAAAGTACCAACATGGCCGAAGCCCAGGCGCAGGTAGCCTTACAGGTTAACCGCGCCATGAAGTTTTTCCCACCCGGTGCTTTGCCGCCCCAGGTGGTTCGTTATGATGCGTCTTCGTTGCCGGTAGGGCAGCTGGTGCTTTCCGCACCCGGGCGTAGCCTCAAGGAAATTTATGACATGGCGGCCACCCGCATCAGGCCCATGTTTGCTTCTGTACCGGGATTATCGGCACCGCCGCCTTTTGGTGCCAATTCACGCTCTATTACCGTAAGCGTTGATCCGGCCAAATTACGCAGTTATGATCTCACCCCCGATCAGGTGGTAGAAGCATTGGCCAAATTCAATGCCATGTCGCCATCGGGCAATCTGCGTATTGATAATACCATGTTTATTACCACTATTAACTCCCTGGTAAAAAAAGCGGAAGAGTTTGGCGATATCCCCATCAAAACAAAGAATGGTGTATCGGTGCTGGTTAAAGATGTAGCCCGTGTGGCCGATGCATCAGATATTACGGTAGATTATGCGCTGATCAATGGCAAACGGTCGGTTTATATCCCGATAGTAAAAACGGCCGATGCATCAACATGGTCGGTAGTACAGGGCTTGAAGGCTAAACTGCCCGAAATGCAAAGTTTATTGCCCGATGATATAAAAGTATCATACGAGTTTGATCAATCGGTATTTGTGGTAAACGCCGTGAAAAGTTTAATTACTGAAGGTGGTTTAGGCGCTTTGCTCACCGGCTTAATGGTGCTGTTATTTCTGCGTGATTGGCGCAGCAGTTTAATTGTGGTGATCACCATTCCGGTTTCTATTCTTTTAGGGGTGATGCTTTTAGGGGCCTTTGGGCAAACTATCAATATCATGACTTTAAGCGGGCTGGCATTAGCCATCGGTATTCTTGTAGACCAGGCAACGGTAACGATAGAGAATATTCACCAGCACCTGGAAATGGGTAAATCAAAAAAACTGGCCATTTATGATGCCTGCGAGGAAATAGCGTTTCCGCTGCTTTTGATCCTGCTTTGTATCCTGGCGGTATTTGCCCCGTCGTTCCTGATGAATGGCGTACCAAAGGCCATGTTCCTGCCGCTATCCCTGTCCATCGGTTTAACCATGATCGTATCTTATATCCTGGCGCAAACACTGGTGCCTATATTAAGTAACTGGATGATAAAAGCCGAACGTTATCAGCATTATCATCACGGTGAATTACATGCCCATGCGGGCGAAGCCCTGGATTATAAAGAAGAATCACAGGTAAACAAACACCTGAGAGCAGAGCAGCAACATCCGGAAAATAACGACTTTTTTGAACGGGTGAAAATGAAATTCATGCAGATCATTACCCGTTGGATGCCTGCAAAAAAACTGATTGTTCCAATTTACCTGGTAGCGGTTATTGTGTTAGCCGGGGTTGGCTTTGTAATTATTGGTAAGGATATGATGCCAAAACTCAATAACGGTCAATTCCTCATCCGTATTAAAGCACCGGATGGAACGCGGCTGGAACGCACCGAAGATAAATTTAAGCAGGTACTGAGCATTATTGATAAAACTGTTGATCATCATATCGAGATCAGTTCTGGCTATGTAGGTATTGTACCCAGCAGTTATGGCAGCAGTAACCTGTACATATTTAATACAGGTACACACGAAGCTGTATTGCAGGTAAAGCTGGATGAAAGCTACAAAGTAAATATGGATGAACTGAAAGATGCTTTGCGTAAAAACATAGGCCATGCCATGCCCGATCTGCGTATCACTTTTGAACCCATAGATATGACCGAAAAGATCATGAGCCAGGGGGCAGCCACACCTATTGAATTACGCGTTGCCGGGAAGGATATGGCGCAGATTGAAAGCTACGCGAACAAGGCAGTGGCTAAATTAAAACAGATCCCGTACCTGCGCGATGTGCAAATTGTACAACCGCTAAAAATACCGGTAGTAGCCATTACGCTTGATCGCCAAAAGATATCGCAGTTTGGATTAAATGTGACCGATATAGCCCGCTCGGTTACAGCCAGTACATCATCAAGCCGTTTTACGGAGAAAAATCAATGGCTTGATGAAGATAAGCAGTACACCTACCAGGTGCAGGTACAGGTACCCGAGTATGTGATGAATACGATGGATGAGCTAAAGGAAATTCCGCTGCTGAAAGGCCAAAGCACACCGACGCTGGCAGATGTGGCTGATTTTAAGATCACCTACGCACCAGGTGAATATGACCGCACCGGTCCGCGCCGTTTTTTAACGGTGAGCGCCAATATTTATAAAAAGGATTTGGGTACGGCTACCGCCGATGTACAGAAAGCTATGAAGGAGATAGGTACTCCGCCAAAAGGCCTGGTAGCCGAGTTAAAAGGTATGACCAGCTTACTTACAGAAACGATGAGTAGTTTACAAAGCGGTTTAGGCTTTGCGGTACTGGTGATATTCCTGTTACTGGCCGCCAATTACCAATCATTCAAGCTATCACTTACCGTACTATCTACAGTTCCGGCAGTTATACTGGGTTCGCTTACTGCATTGCTGTTAACCGGTTCTACACTTAACCTGCAATCTTATATGGGGATGATCATGTCTACAGGTGTATCTGTGGCCAACGCCATCCTGATAGTAACCAATGCCGAAAAGTTAAGATTAGAGTTTAGGGATGCTACCCGTGCATCCATCACCAGCGCGGCTATCCGCCTGCGGCCAATACTCATGACCAGTTTTGCCATGATGGCGGGCATGATACCCATGGCTTCGGGTATGGGAGAGGCCGGCGAACAAACCGCACCATTGGGCCGCGCCGTAATTGGGGGTTTATTCGCATCTACATTGGCTGCCCTGTTTATCCTGCCCCTGGTGTTTGCCTGGGTACAAGATAAAACCACTTACGAGTCACCATCCTTAATGCCCGAAGAAACAACACCTATTAAAACCTCAACTATATAAAAACATGAAAACAAAATTCATCATAATAGCCCCGGCAATATGCTTTTTAGCAGCCTGCTCAGGCAATCAAAAACCGGTAGACCTAACCGAAACTAAAGGTGCCGCTATAAAAAAATACGAGATTGGCAGCATCACCGAAAAGGCCTTGTCAAGCTATGCGCGTTTGCCCGGGCAGTTAAATCCATTTAATGAGGTAAACCTGTTTCCTAAAGTAAATGGCTTTGTAAAACAGATCTATGTTGACAGGGGTTCGCAGGTAAGCAAGGGTCAGTTATTGCTTACGCTTGAAGCACCCGAAATGGAATCGCAGCTGCAGGCAGCCAATTCACGCTATTTGCAGGCGCAGGAAACGGCCAATGCCAGTAAAGAAAAATATAACCGCTTAAAGGAAGCAGCAGCCGAACCTGGCTCGGTTTCGCCGCTTGATTTAGACAATGCCATATCCCGGATGAAATCTGATATGGCTATCGCCAATTCCGAAAAATCTAATGTACAATCGGTAAGAACAATGCAGGGGTACTTACGGATATACGCACCTTTTGACGGGATGATTGTACAGCGGAACGTATCGCCCGGTGCTTTAGTGGCTCCCGGCAAAGCTACCGACCAACCGATGCTGGTTTTACAGGATACCCGCAAACTACGTTTAGAAGTGGCAATTCCAGAGAATTATGTTGACAAGGTAGATCTTAAACAAGCCGTAACTTTTACGTTTAATGCAATCCCCGGTACAGCACATAGCGCCAGGATCAGCCGTTCGGCCAATGCATTGGGTAATATGCGCTCCGAAGCTATTGAGATAGATGTACTGAATAAAGACGGGCAGTTAAAACCCGGGATGTATGGCGAGGTAAAAATACCGATGCTATCAGGTGCAAAATCATTATTGGTGCCGAATGCCGCCATTGTTCGTTCTACCGAACGGGAATATATTGTTATTGTAAAAGATAAAAAAGCAAAATTAGTTGATATAAAAGAAGGCTTAACAGGAAAAGATTCCACCGAAGTTTTCGGCAGCTTATCGGCAAATGATCAAATTGTCCTGAAAGCCAGTGATGATATTAAAGATGGCGATCTGATAAATTAAACATCGATTTGTTTTAAGCAAAAAGCCTTTCAGCGTTAACTGAAAGGCTTTTGTTGTTCATATCATGTTTTTTCAGTGATACATCAGGCCAATAAATCTTACTTAATTATTTTTCAATCCTATCTGGTGGTTACCATAATCAGTTAAGTATTCGTTTTTTAGAAAAAAGTCGATACTTAAAACAGTGCGGAAATCCTGTGTATTGTTGGGGTTTTGAATTTCGGTAAGGTTTCCTGTACTGGTGGTGCTATAAGTATAAGTAAAACCTTTATCGGTGGTAAGCGTAACCTGCGTATTTGCAGGAAGCTGGCCAAGAGCAGTGGTGGCAAGCTTGTTTTCAATAACCGTAATTGACGGGGTACCTGTATCAAAAAGGAACTGGGCTGCAATAGTAGTGCTGCCATAAGTAATGGTACCAGGTATATTTGGTGAGTATCCGCCGTTTGTATAATTGGTAAGCGGGTGCATAATAAAACCGGCAGAGGAAAGATCTGTTGAGGTAAGCCCAATGGTAAGCAGGTTAGAAACATAGGTGGCTGTTGAATTGAAACTCCCGGTGCTTAAAGTAGCAAGTTTAAAACCGTTAGTAAGCCCGGTGCCAAAATCATAAAACCGTAGCGGACTTAAAATTTCGCTCCTGGTATTACTTGTGCCAGGGCTTACGCCAAAAACATCTGCCGAGTGGGCAGGAAGTTGCTTGCCATCATTGTCGATAATTTTATAGTACAAAAAGAACGGAACGCGTTTTAAAATTGTGTTACCTAATGAATTACCTATGGTGACGTTGGCGTAAGCCAAATTACCATATTCTTTAGTTGTACCGGTTGCATCGCCATAACTGATGGTAGCAGTTTTTGAGGTTACGGTAATGCCGTTTACAATAGTTGAATCGCCGGTAAACTGAATGCCAGCGGCAGTTATCATTGTTGCCGGGAGGATGTCAGTAGCATCCATAGTCATACCGGGCGAGCCAGTATCAAATATGGCCCCGTAATTAACCGTTTGTGTGCCAATTTGGGTAATGGGTATAAATATCCGCTTGTTTGATCCGTTGGCATACTCATACAAGCCAAGTGTAAACGGCGTAGCATTAACAACTGCTTTAACCGATGGCGTTGTACTATCCTTTTTACAGGCATATAAAAATAATGCAGACAGCAAACAAATAACTACTTGCAGCTTAAAAAGAGATGGTTCAGTTTTTTTCATGATTTTTTATAAAATCTTCATTTCGAAAAGGATGATACAAAGGACAGCGTTTAAAAATAAACAACGGTACCCAAAGTGCATATAAGTATCGATAAATGAAGTCTTTGAATCGATAAAGATAACGAAAGATTGACCTTAATATTACTTGCTCAGCCAGCAGTTATTTATGCTTAAATCTATTGGCCAATTTCTTAGCCATCAGTTAAATCAGATGGACGAATATACTTAAACTTTATATACCCGCTCACTACTTCCGGTATAGCGGGCACCTTTTAAGCAGGTACTCTAAGGGGCTGCTGTAAGATAGGTCTGTGGTTGTCCAAAATGCTTTGTGGCTTTGGCTGTAAATATTGGCATTGGTATCCATATAAATCCGCAGGCTTACCGATATGGCGTAGCGCTGTACCGAATTGCTGTAAGTAGAACTTGATGATGATACGCCTTTAACCTTTTCATTTCCATCCCTTTTTACCTTAGCGTCGGCCGAGCCACCCGAAGAGCTGGTTTGGTAACCTTTTGATTGTGTTACTGTACCATCAACAACATACTCTACACCCAGTATGTCGCAGATCTCCTTCATGGTAAATCCCATCATTTTATCTTTTGTAACGCCACCTTTAACAAGCAATGCGTTGGTGGTCCGGGTATCTAAAATGGTATAACCGGCAGAATGTTGAGATAGCATGGCATAAGTGTCTTCCTGCGCTTTATAGCCAATTTCATCGGCTCCAGGCTGGTTATCTATCAAATAAGTAAAAGGAAGTATCGCTATTTTATTATGGTGGTCAACCGGGCTAGCCGACATGGACACCTCATCTTTTTGCCGCTCCTGCGCCGGTAAAGGTTCCTGGCTTATGATTTCAACGCGGCCGCTTGAATGAATGATCTTAACAACATCAGCTTTTTTTATCACATACTCTGCTGTTTCGCCAGTGTATATAAAGGTGATATCTGTGTCGGTTATTTTGGTAACCTTTCCTTTCATTTCCTCTCCGTTAGCTTTAATAACTACATCTTGTTTAACTGCAGTTTTTGTTTGCGCTAAAATATTAAAGGAAAGTAAGCAGGTAATGATAAACAGACTGATTTTTTTCATAAGGCTTGGCTATAAGATTAAAATTAATGTTATTGTTGAGTATTTTACGTGTTAAACAATATTTTGTTTGAATTAATTTTAATATCTGCTATTTTTATAAAATCCGCAAAAGAGCAGTAATCTATTCCTATGATAAAAACCACACGTTACTTGCTCGTACTCTTTTATTGTCTGCTGGCCGGCATACCTTTGTACGCGCAAAAAACAGATTCTGTACCCAAGAAATCAGCTTCGGACAGTATCAAAATAGATTTTGTGACAAAGATGCAGCGGTTTGCAAAAGCATCGGCCAAAAAAAGTTCAGATGAGTTTATGGCCGATAAGGCAACGCTGGCTCAAAACCGAATTTTTGAGGAAATCAAAAAAACGATGCAAAAAGCCCGCATCTACCTAAAATCTGGTGTTGATACGGTAGGTACAAAGGTACAATTGGCAGAAATTGAAAAGGAACTTGTTATTGCAGGAGATGGTGTGCTTACCAAAAAGGGTACGGCGCAAACCTTCCGGAATTTGACGGCCACCTCCAAGATCATAGCAGAATTGTATAATAAAATGGAGGCTCGAAAAACAAAGCTCGACTTTCATCAGCAGGAATTGAACACCTTTAGGTACCGGTTCGATTCGTTGTTAAGCGTGCCTGCACTTTTTAAATTCCCTGCCGATTCGGCAACGCTATCCAAATATCTTCAGCAAATTATTGTTGTTGCCCGTGAAATTGACCCGGTAGATAGCTCACTGAAACAAGCCAGCAAAAATGTGCAGACGCTGCTTAATAAGGTTAATACAGAGGCCTTTAAATTACAGAACGGCCTGGAAGAAATAGAGCTGTATCAAAAGGATATGGCTGAGAACACCTTAAACCGGGAGTTTGACAATATTTGGGGGGCCGTAGGTTATTACCGGCCGTTTGGCGAGATCCTGGCGCAGGCGAAGGCCAAAGGCCTGCTTACCCTGCTTTTCTATGTACAAAATAATAGCGGCAAACTTATCATTCTGCTGTTACTTATACTTACTTCGTTTGCTTACCTGCAGTCGCTAAAAAACATTTATGTAGAGAAGAAACTGCTGGAAAATGATTTTGAGGGTCAGCTGGTTTTAAAACATCCGCTGCTTTCGGCAATACTTATTGTACTTAACCTGTTCCAGTTCATTTTCTTTTCGCCACCATTTATTTTGAGCGTTATTTTCTGGACTATCGACTGTATCTGCCTATCCATATTGTTTAAAAACTTCATTACCAGATACTGGATCAACGTGTGGCTTATCATGGTGGCGCTATTCATCATTGCAGCTTTTGATAACCTGCTGTTGCAAGCCACCCGAACAGAGCGATGGATCATGCTTGTCATATCTATTTTAGGCAGTGTTACAGGTGTAATTGTCATCTGGAAAGGCCGTATTAACGAACTGCGCGAAAAATGGATCCTGATATCCATAGGGTTTATGGCTGTGCTGGAGCTGCTGGCAACGCTGGCTAATATGTTCGGCAGGTATAATCTTTCAAAAACCCTGCTCATCAGCGGTTATCTGAACGTGGTGATCGCCATTTTGTTCCTGTGGACGGTGAGGCTGATTAACGAGGGTTTGTTCCTGGCATTTAACGTGTACACCCGTCAGGATAAAAAGCTATTTTACCTTAATTTTGAAAAAGTAGGAAAAAAAGCCCCTCCTTTCTTTTACGTGTTGCTGGTTATTGGCTGGTTAATTTTGTTCGGGCGCAATTACGCCGGTTTTGAATTTGTTTCGAAGCCGCTCAGGGAATTTTTCAGCCGGGAACGTACCCTGGGCGATTATACTTTTTCCATTAATAACCTGATGCTGTTCATTACCATCATGGCTGTTTCGGTCGTAATTTCCAAAATAGTATCCTATTTTGCTTCAGATAACCATTTAGGTGTTGATAAAGATGGCAAAGACGGCACGCGGGGTATCGGAAGCTGGCTGCTGCTGGTGAGGATCTCTATACTCAGCATCGGTTTGTTTTTGGCCATTGCGGCTGCTGGTATCCCGATGGACAGGATAACAATTGTTTTGGGCGCACTGGGGGTAGGTATAGGCTTTGGTTTACAAACGCTGGTTAACAACCTGGTGAGCGGGCTGATCATTGCTTTTGAAAAACCCGTTAATGTAGGCGATGTGGTAGATGTTGACGGCCAGGGCGGTACCATGAAATCTATTGGTTTCCGCAGTAGTGTAATTGCCACCTGGGAAGGGGCAGATGTGGTTATGCCAAACGGCGACCTCCTTAATTCGCACCTCATCAATTGGTCGTTGGGTGGAAACCGGAAACGGATTTCCATTGTAATAGGCATAGCCTATGATTCCAACCTCGAAAAAGCCAAGCAATTACTCAACGAAATTTTAAATGCGGACGACCGTATCAGCAAAAGTCAGGGCCCTGTTGTACAGTATGAACAGTTTAACAATAGTTCTATAGATGTCAGGATCTATTTCTGGGCTAAAAACATGAAAGATTCATTCGCTACCCGAAGCGATCTGATAATTGCTATAACATCGGCCTTTAGGGTTAATGGTATTACAATTCCGTTCCCGCAACAGGATGTTTATCTTCATCATCCGGATAAAGACAAGGGAGAGATCAATTAATAAGCATCTAAAAAACCACTTAATAACAACCTTATGAAAAAATCACTAATCCTATTGTTTTCAATTCTTATTTTCTCGGCATCAGTTAAGGCCCAAAAAGGCAACAACCAGTTTCAGATAGCGGCGCAGGTTGATGTACCCACCGGTGACCTCTCTGATGTGGCAAAAACTGGTTACGGCTTTTCCGCTAAAGGACTGTTTGGCTTTGGTACCGCAAGGCAACAGGCAACTTTAGAAGTTGGCTATAATCGTTTTGGCGTTAAAGACAAGTTTTTGCCGCAAGGCGTAAGTGCCGAATACCGGAGCATCCCAATTTATACCGGCTTCCGTTACATGTTGGGCCACTTTTACCTGGAACCTCAGGCAGGCGTTGCTTTCAATACCGTTTACGCATCAAACCTTTTTTACTTAAACAGCGAAACAAAGACCTACTTTGCCTGGGCAACCGGCGTGGGTTATGCGTACAAGCAATTTGATTTTGCCGTAAAATACCAAAGTTCTGACGTTAAAAACTCCAGTAGCGATATCACTTTTGTAGCTTTCAGGGTAGGTTACCGCTTACCGTTCTATAGTAAATCTGATCAGTGGAAATAAACGGCTATTAAATTTCTTCCAGTTCCAGTACCGAGCTTGTTTTTGCGCTTTTTAAGTACCATTTTAAGCCTTGTTCCATCAACGTTTCACCGCTGAACACCTGGCCGTTTTCGCGGAATTGAGGTCTGGCGCCGGTATTCAGATTGATCTCGGTAACCTTATATTTTTTATTGGGGTCGAGGCCGTTTAGTTTCAATTCGGGATAGGTGTCAGCTTCCAGGCTTTCCAGGTTATAGGCAAACACCACGGCTTTGCGTTTGGCGTTATCTACATACATCAGCGATGCGAAATTGGTTTTATAAGGCGAAACCAAACGGTATAGCTCACCATAGTTTATTACATCCTGTAAGCGCCTGTAATTATCGGTTACGGTGTGGCTCAGCGCAATTTCACGTTCGCTCATTTTTTTAACCATTACGTCGAAACCCAATTTGCATGACATGGCAACGTCCAGCTTGTATTTCAGAGGTTCGCTGCCCGCTGCAGTAACGTGCGCGCATACGGTAAGTGCCGGGTAAAAGTAGGAGTAGCCCCACTGTATCTTTATACGGTCTTCGGGATAGGTATTGTCGCTTGGCCAAAATTCCTGAAAATATTTGAGCGCGCCATATTCAACCCGGCCGCCACCACTGGCGCATAGCATCATATCCAGTTTTGGATATTTGGCACGGATCCTGTCGAGCACTTTATAATAGCCTGCCGCGTAGCGTACGTACATAGCATCCTGGTTTTTACCCAGGTAGGGGCTATACGCGTTATCCATGGAGCGGTTACAATCCCACTTCATGTATGATATCGCTGGCGATTCCTTCATTAAATTATCTATAACGCCAAAAACGTAATCCTGCACAACAGGGTTGGTCAAATCAAGCACCAGTTGGGTACGGTACAAATGCTCGGGCCTGTTAGGAGCTTTCAGAATCCATTCGGGATGCTTTTCATATAGCTCGCTTTTGGGGTTTACCATTTCGGGCTCAATCCAAATACCAAAGTTTAAGCCTTTTGCAGTAGCTTCCTTTACCAGGTAGCCAATGCCGCCGGGCAGCTTCTTTTTATTGGCTTCCCAATCGCCCAGGCCTGCCCGTGAATCATTGCGCGGGTATTTATTAGCAAACCATCCATCGTCCAGCAAAAACATATCTACCCCAAGTTTTTTGGCACCGTCAAACAGGTTTACCAGTGTATCCTGGTTAAAGTTAAAATAGGTGGCTTCCCAGTTGTTAAGCAGCGTTTGCCTTTTCTGATGTCCGTTCCAGATGCCATAGTTAATGGCCCAGTTATGAAAATTGCGACTGATCTGTCCTTCGCCCGCAACAGAGTAGGTGAAGATAAAGTGCGGGGTATCAAAATTTTCATTGGGTTTTAATGAATACGATGAGGCATAAGCGTTGATACCCGGAATGATCTTCAGCGAATTGCCCATATCTATATTAAGCTGTAACGATTCAAACTGGATATCAAAATTGCCGCTATAAGCAAGAGAACCGGCAAATACCTCGCCCGATGTTTCTGTAGCATCATTATTGGGCGATACTAAAAACGAGGGGTTATAATTACAGGCCGTTCTTACACCCAGTTTTGATTGTATGCTGAAAATTCCCGGAGGAAGCTGGAATTTATGCATTTGCATTTCGTAATTGTATTCGCCGTAAAAGTGGGTCAGGTAGTTTTGCGGCGATTTGATATTGATAAACGCCGAGGCATAACGGTTAAGTACCACATCAGCTTTTTCGGTATGGCTAATGGTTGTCCACGTTTCAATTATATTCTGGGTTTTATAAGCCTTGTAGTGCAGGGTAACGTAAAACGGATAAGCCGGATCTTTCAGCTTAATATCGGTAAGCACCACATTAGGGCTTTCATTTTTGGTTTCGTAAGAAACATAATTTAACACCAGCGACATATTACCATCGGCATGTTTCACCTGCAGTGCAGGCTCATTGAGGTAAGTGGCGCCGCCCGTAGCATAAGCCGGATCAAGAGAAGCGTTAATATTCCTGTAGCTGGCCGAGTCGGATAGTTTTTTACCAAGATAAATCTGTTGTAACTGCTTGCCGGCATCTGGCTGGTAGGCTATGGCCACGCCATCAGTAGCAATAATGATTTTTTGTGCCGATACACAAACAGGCAGCATACATAAAGAAATAATGGCACAGAAAAAACTTTTCATATGGGCAATACAGGGGTTAAGACCGTTTAAGACAAACATAATAAAAAGTTTAATTATACTTAACTTTGTTTAAATAAGTATGAAAGAAGATACATTAGTACAAATAAGCAATCGCATTAAAGAAAAAAGGCGCGAACAAAATATCACCGTACAGGAGCTTGCCGATCGGGTAAAAGTAAGTAAAGGACTTATCTCCCAAATTGAAAACAGCCGTACCATACCATCGCTGCTGGTGTTAATTGACATTATAAAAGCGCTGGATATCGACCTGAATGTTTTTTTTAAAGATATAACCACACGCGCCGAACAAACTTTAGTATTAATAAAAAGAGCAGCCGAATACCAGGTTATTGAAAAAGAAGATGCCATTGGTTTTAACTATCAACGTATTTTTACACAATTTGTAAACAAAGGAACCGTAGATATCGTGCTGCTGAAACTCGAGCCGGGTGCCAGCAGGCCAATGGTACAAACGGAAGCATTTGAGTACAAATACATTATCAGCGGAAACGTTGAATACCTTATTAATGGCGAAGTATACTCCTTAAGCACAGGCGATTCGATATTATTTGACGGCCGCTTGCCGCATACGCCAAAAAATTCAGATACCACAGTTACCGATATACTGGTGGTATACTTTTTTGAAAATAAGGAAGCATAAATGTTACATAAAATTAATGTAACTGCTGGTTTATTTTATTAAACAATGTTTAGTTTTGCTAAACACTGTTTAACTATGAAATCTCCAAAATTGTATTTAATAACATTTGCTTTGTTGCTGGTGGCACAAACGCAGGTATTTGCACAACGTGTAGTAATCCTCGGTCTTGATGGTTTTAGTGCCGAAGGTTTCAAAATAGCAAAGCATCCAAATTTGGATAAGATGATTGCCGACGGTGTATTGTCATTAAACACCCGACCGGTTATGCCATCGGTAACTTTACCCAACTGGACAAGCCATTTAACAGGATCGGGACCCGAGGAACATGGTGTTACCGGCAACAGCTGGACCGTGCAAAAGCATGAACTCAAAGCTATTGAAACAGACGCCGATGGATATTCACCCTCTATTTTTAAGGTTTTAAAGGAGCAGGTGCCACATGTAAAAACCGCATTTTACTACAATTGGGCCGAGTTGATCAATTCAATCAATCAAAAATATATTGACGAGGTTTCCTTTGAAACTAATGATAACTATACAGCTAATTACAGGAAAGCTTTAGATTTTATTGAAAAAAATCAAAAAGACCCCTCCCTCATATTTCTTTACAGTGTACGTGTTGACCATGCGGGGCATAGCTTTAAATGGTTATCGCCAGAGTACATTGCTGCCATTGAGGATGCCGATGTAGCCATAGGCAAATTCCTGGAAGAGTTAAAAGCTAAGGACCTCTACAAAAACACTTACTTTATGCTGATTACCGATCATGGAGGCGTTGGCAACGGCCACGGAGGTACCAGCATGGCCGAAATGCAAATACCCTGGGCAATCACCGGCCCCAAGATCAGGCAGGCTGTAATGGGCGAAGATTTTTATAACAGCAATAAAAACACCTCCTTGGTTATCGCCCATATTTTCGGTGTTAAAATCCTTCCAAAATCATGGACGGGCGTTGTTCCGGCAGGAATATTTAAATAGTACAGCCATTGCTTCATTTTTAATTTCAGCCGTTCTTTGTATTTAATTCAGAGGGCAGTTTTCTTGCTGCATATTTGAAAAAAAGCATTGCAGTAACGGTCGTAACAAACGTTTGCGCGGTTTTTAATGTAGTTTATAAGCCCCGATGTTTTATTTTAGATGAACCATTTAACATCCCTAAGTTATATATGACACCATACAAGAAAACACTTTTAACGCTGCTTTTTATATTTTCTGTTTATGCAGCAACAGCACAGCAAACACAAACTTTTAGCATTGGCAATGATACTTTTGAACTCAACGGAAAACCTTATGTGATCCGTTGCGGCGAGATGCATTTTGCCCGCGTCCCCAAGGCGGAATGGCGCAGCCGTTTAAAAATGGCTAAAGCAATGGGGCTTAATACCGTTTGTGCCTACCTGTTCTGGAACATGCACGAAAAACAACCAGGCGTATTTACCTGGACCGGCCAAAGCGATGCCGCAGAATTTTGCAGGATTGCTAAGGAGGAAGGTCTATACGTGATATTGCGTCCCGGTCCGTATTCATGCGCCGAGTGGGAGTTTGGCGGTTTTCCGTGGTGGCTGTTAAAAGATAAAACTATTAAACTGCGTACCCAGCACCCTTATTTTTTGGCGCGTGCAAAAAAATATTTGCTGGAGGTTGGCCGTCAGTTAGCACCATTACAAATTACCAATGGCGGTAACATCATCATGGTGCAGGTTGAAAACGAATATGGCAGCTATGGTAACGATAAAAAGTACATGGAAACCATCAAATCATATGTAGAAGCTGCCGGTTTTAAAGTGCCGCTTTTCCATTGCGATGGTCCGTCGCAGTTAAAGAGCGATCATCCGGACGATCTTTTTGCCGTGGTGAATTTTGGGAGCAATCCGAAGGAGAATTTCGAAGCATTGCGCGAAGTACAGCCCAAAGGCCCCCTCATGTGCGGTGAGTATTACCCGGGCTGGTTTGATAGCTGGGGCAGGCCACACCATAGCGGCGATACCAAAAGAATTGTAGGCGAGTTAAAGTACATGCTTGATCATAACGAATCGTTCAGTATTTATATGGTACACGGCGGTACTTCGTTTGGCACCTACAGCGGCGCTAATGCCCCACCTTTTTTACCGCAAACTACCAGCTATGATTATGATGCGCCGATAGATGAAGCTGGTAACCCAACCGAAAAATTTTTCGAGATCAGGAAGCTGTTCAGCAACTATTTGCAACAAGGCGAAACCCTGCCAGAAATTCCTGCTATAAATAAAATACAAAAACTGGCCCCGGTTAAGTTTACCGAATTTGCCGCGCTGAATAAAAACCTGCCAACGCCAATTTTGTCTGATACGGTTAAGCTGATGGAAGATCTTAACCAGAATTTTGGATGCGTGCTATATCAAACCACACTTGCTGCCGGCGGAAAAGCTACGCTTCAATTTGATGATATTCATGACTATGCGCTCATCTATATTAACGATAACCTGATAGGCACTTTAGACAGACGGAAGAACAAGTTCTCGTTAGAGATCCCAAAACATGTAAAGAATGCCAAACTTAAAATATTGGTAGAAGCCGTGGGCAGGGTTAATTACGGCTACCAGATGCATGACCGTAAAGGCATTCATGGTCCGGTATACTTGCTTACCGGCGATACCAAAACCGAACTTAAAAACTGGAAGAATTACTCAATCCAACTCGGCGAACATAACCTGCCGGTACGTTATCAACCTATAGTGAATCAAAAACCAACTGCCGGTTTTTACAAAGGCATTTTTACCGCTGCCAACTTGCTTGATACGTATATAGATATGAGCAAATGGAACAAGGGCCTGGTTTGGATAAACGGAACCTGCCTTGGCCGTTACTGGAACATCGGCCCAACGCAAACTATGCTGGTACCGGGAAGCTGGCTTAAAAAAGGTAAAAATGAGATTGTTGTTTTTGATCTTTTTGGTACCGCATCGCCAGCCATAACTTTTACCGATAAACCTATATTGGATAAAGTAAACGAAGCACAACCGCAGGTACATAAAAAAGCCGGACAAAAATGGGTAGATGGTGCCCAGCAGCCCAACAGCAAAGGCACTTTTGAAAATAACGCCAATTGGCAATCCACAAAGTTTGCACCGGTTGATGCAAGGTTCTTTTGCCTGGAAGCCTTATCAGAACAACGCGGTCAGCCCTATACTTCTGTAGCCGAAATTGTATTGCTTGACGCCCAGGGCAAGGAGATTCCAAGAACAAACTGGAAAATTGCCTATGCCGATAGCGAAGAACTTAACGGCGACGACGGAAATGCCGCAAACGTTTTCGACCTGCAATATACCAGCGTATGGCATACCGAATGGCAGGATGATTCGCCGAAACAACCCCACCAGATTGTGATAGATCTTGGTAAAACCTATAAAGTGGGTGGGTTAAAACTATTGCCGAGGCAGGATAATGCTAACGGGCGTATCAAGGATTATCAGCTGTATTTTTCGATAAAGCCATTTAAAGGGATTTAAAAGAGATATCCTGCTTTTGGCGGGAGAAACAGCCGGTTTAAGGCTGATAAAAAAATTATAATTCGTTGCCCAATAATTATGCTCATGAAAAGATATGTATTGATCGTTTACTGTGTTTTGTTTTATGCCGCGGCCTTTGCGCAACCCGGTAAACATGATATGCACTTTGAAAAATTGGCAAAACAATGGGACGAAGCCGTACCCCTTGGTAATGGTATGGTGGGCGCACTAATATGGCAAAAGGCAGATCATTTACGCTTTTCGCTGGATAGGGCCGACCTTTGGGATATGCGCCCGATGAAGGGGCTGCACCGTGCCGAGTTCAGTTACCAATGGGTAGTTAACCAGGTAAATAAAAAGGATTACTCGCCTGTACAAAAGTATTTTGACGAACCTTATGACAATGAGCCTGCACCATCAAAAATTCCCGGTGGAGCGCTGGAGTTTGATACCAAAGGGTGGGGCGATGTAACATCGGTTAATTTGCACTTGGCAGATGCGCAGTGCCAGGTTAACTGGGCAAATGGTGTAACGCTTAAAACATTTGTACATGCAACGGCTCCGGTGGGCTGGTTCCGGTTCGAGCATATCAAAACGGGCATGCTGCCGCAGCTCATCGCCCCAAAATACCAGGGCGCTGTAAAAATCTCCGGCGATCCGGTTGGCGGCGATGATCTTTCAAGACTTGGTTACGAGCAGGGATCTATTAAGCAGCAAGGCAACAGCATTACCTATATACAAAAGGGCTGGGGTGGTTTTACCTATCAGATTAATGTAAGCTGGCATAACACCAATGCAACTACTATTGAAGGGGTGTGGAGCGTATCGTCGCAGCATGCGGGTAAAAAGATAAATGTGGTTGCGGCTGTTGTTGCTAAAAATGCTTTACAGCATGGCTATGCAAAAGATTACCTTTCGCACAAAATATGGTGGACGAATTTCTGGTCCAAATCTGCCATTCATGTGCCTGATACCTTGCTGGAAAAACAATGGTACCTGGAGCAATATAAATTTGGCTCGGCATCAAGGCCCGGCGCACCGCCAATTTCGTTGCAAGCGGTATGGACTGCCGATAACGGTCGTTTACCGCCCTGGAAAGGCGATTTTCATCATGACCTTAATACACAGCTAAGTTACTGGCCAAGCTACAGTGCAAACCACTTAAAAGAGGGGATGGCCTATCTCGATAACCTTGATGCCAATAAAAGTAATTATAAGCGGTATACCAAGCTGTACTTTGGTACCGATGGCTTGGCAGTACCGGGTGTAACCACGCTTGATGGTACAGAAATGGGTGGATGGATCCAATATGCATTGTCGCCAACGGTGTCATCCTGGTTGGGCCAGCACTATTATTTGCAATGGCGCTACAGTATGGATAAGGAGTTTTTGAAGAAGCGCGCTTATCCCTGGGTAAAAGATGCGGCAACGTTTCTTGAGCATATTACCGTTTTGGATAGTGCCGGTCACCGTAAATTGCCTATCAGTTCCAGTCCCGAAATTAATGATAACGATATTACGGCCTGGTTTCATCAAAATACAAATTACGACCTGTCGCTCATGAAATTTACCTTTAAGGCAGCTGCAGAAATGGCTGGTGAACTGGGTTTGAAAAATGAAGCCACGCACTGGGCAAAGATAGCAGCAAGCTACGGCGATTTTGCGCTAACGCCCAATAACGAACTGATGTTTGCGCCGGGTATGGCCTATAATCAATCGCACCGGCACTTTTCAAATATGATGGGGATCTATCCGCTGGGGCTTATAAAATGGGAAGATGGTCCACGGGCACAATCCATCATTAAAAACTCCATTCATTTGCTTGATAGTATTGGTCCGGCTTACTGGTGCGGATACTCTTATTCCTGGCTGGCCAATATGAAAACAAGGGCAAAGGATGGCGAAGGTGCAGCAAAAGACCTCCGTATTTTCGCAAAGGCGTTCTGCTCCATTAATAGCTTCCATTTAAATGGCGATCAAACCAAATCCGGCTATTCTAAATTTCAATACCGCCCCTTTACGCTGGAGGGTAACTTCGCATTTGCATCGGGCCTGCAGGAAATGCTGATTCAAAGTTATGCCGGCTTCATAGAAATAATGCCTGCCATACCTGCCGATTGGAAAGACGCAGTATTTGAAAACCTGCGTACAGAAGGCGCTTTCCTGGTAAGCGTTAAAAAAGCCGACGGACAAATTACCGAGGTTAAAATTGTATCAGAAAAAGGCGGCAAAACAAAATTGAAACTACCATTTAAAACATGGCTTGCAGGTACCCAAAAAGATGTAGTGATAAACAGATCAGAAACAGGTTTCGTTGGTTTGGATTTTAAACCGGGAGGTTCTGTTGTGCTGAAGAATGGGTGGGAATAATTGGTTCCATCAAGATATGCTTATTAAATGAATCAATTGGCTGACTATCACGATAGTCAATCAATTGATTTTAGCTGAATTTCACGTACTTTCTTTTTTCTAATGTTCACCTCCCTTTAATGCTTTTCTGTCTTTTGCCCTGGTACAAATTTCCTTTAGTATCTTTTTTTGTTGGCTTGTTCCCTTTTTTAGTGTCTGGTCAATTTGTCCGCGAAATGCATATACAAACAGGCTATCATTTTTAAAATCTCCAAAGCAGGCGATCTTTTCTGCAGTTAAATCTTCTATGTTTTTTTTATAAGATGGAATAGTTAATTTGTACGTCGATGTTTTAGTATCCCATGCGTACCATACATTGGCATCTCCCTTTATCAAAGAGATGTCAGAAGACTCGGACATCGCGCTTTGATCTTTGGGTGTATAAAAGAAATCATAAACATAGTTAACCATAAGTCCGTCGCTGTTATCACCATTAAACTTGAAATTCATTTTTATACTCTGATTCAAAAACGGCGACCACCCGCATGTATTGGCTTCGTTTACCAGTTCAAGGCAGCGGTAAACTTTATTGTTGATTAACTTATAAAAAGCATAACCATCGGCATAAGTGCACGTACCTCTACCATACAGATGCCTGCAATAAAAAACCTTGTTCTTTGAAAAATTATTGGCAACAGATAGCTCTGTCCCTTCATTAAACATCCAAATATCTTCGAGATATAACAAATACCATTGGCCTTTAAGTTGTTTAAACAGCCCCAGGTAAGGCGACCCCACATCCCAGGCTAATAAACATATCAGTTCTTCTCCGGGCTCGCCATCAAGGTTAATAAACATGGGGTTAAGCACCCGGCCGTAGTCCTCATCAATATGATGTCCTCCCGGGTTGATCATCGTATCTGGCTTTATAAAGCCTTCAAATTCATGTAATAAGCCTTTAGTATTCCGGCTATAATCAAACCGGCGTATTTTTTCAATCCATCTGTTCGATACTTTTATCCTGACGTTATAATTGCCATGATCACTTGTGTCCCGATAAATATTTTTTTCGTTAACAATATTTTGATCGTGCGGCGCACAGCCGGTTAAACAAATTAATGCGGATAAAAAAACGCTGAGGAGGCGTGGCATAGCATGGTAAATAAATCAGTATAAATATAGCCATATGTTATCATGTTAAACCGGACTTTATGTTCTAAAAAATATATTTTAAGCACAAAAAAGCCTCTTAGATTAACTAAAAGCCTTTAAAAAGTGTTTTATCAACCAATATCAAATCCGAATTACTTTTCCAGTAATTGGTGTGCTAAAATTAAGAACGTACTGGATGTCCAGGTGTAGGCTGGGTCACGTAGGGGCTGCCCGGTTACGGCATCAAAATTCTCGGCAAACCCGCCTGCCTCACACATATTACTGAAGCGTTCAGCCAGTTGATGCGCAAAATCCTTTTCTCCTGATCTGTTTAACCCATCAATAATTAACAAGGTAGGTGGTGCCCAAATTGGGCCGCGCCAATAACTATCGGCACCGTAAAGTTTGCTTTGAGGGCTTTCAGTAGCAAGGCCATGTTCCGTTAAAAAATTCCCTGGCTTCTTTAAATCTTCAACCATTTTATCCCTGATCTTCTTTGGTAAACGATCGCCTATCAATAGCGGGAGATAGGCCATCAGGCTCTTACTATCTTTATTAACCTTGCCTGTTAAAGCGTTTTTACTTACAAATTTCTCTCCGTCCCAGAAATTTGCGATCATTTTATTTAGCGTGGCACCGGCTTTTTTGTTCCAGTATGCAGCATCCTTCGGCTTTCCCAATTTTGTGGCTACTTTAGCAAGTACTTCCATTTGCTTTATTAAAAATGCAGCAAGATCGGGCCCCTCAACCGGGAACTCAACATCAAGCGCCGAACCGTTATCCCAGCCAGAATCATTCCCATGATAATATTCGGGCAGGCCATTATTATTGCCATCACGGTAGGTAAACCAATAGTTGGTCCATTTTACAAGCTTGGGATAAACTTCGGCCAATTGTTTTTGAGTAGGTTGAAAATGTTCCATTAATTGTCCCAGCGTCCAACCATGGATAGGAGGTTTTCGGAACTCCCATACCATATGGTGAGGGTTTATATAGTCGGGCAGGGCACCGGTGGAATCCTGGTGGTCAAACACAACCATAAATTGATCCCAGGATAGTTTGGGCTGATGATAACTCAGGCTGATGGCATTGAAACAGTTATCCCAGCTCCAGATGTTGAACATCCAATTTTTAGACATCAGCATACCATACCTGGTAATAATTCCATTGGGTTTTACTATACATGACCAATTGATATAGGCTGCCAAATCCCGGCCGGGTTCATAAGCAGCAGGAACTGAAGCAGTACCATTTTCCCATTGTAAAAGCTGTTGTTTTAGTGCCGTTATGCTCTCTGCATAGGATGTGCTATATTTTACCGGCAGCCAATCGCTATGATATTGTTCTATTACAATATCAAGATGACCTTGCTCCGGCTCTACCCAGAAACCGGTTTTGTTTGCTTCAGTTTTAAATTCTCCAACTCCCTCCTTAATGGTCAGTGCCATCCGCTCATCTCTTAATTTCCAGGTGTTTTTATTTCCTGGAACCCTAAGTGTATTGCTCCCGTCGATATTGCCCTTTAAATACACCCCAGGCCCGTCGCTCATGATATGTAACCTTTCCGGACTTTCGAAATAGAAGGTTAGTGTACCCAGCGTGGTTTTCCCCTGCACCTGTAAAGGTGTTGCTTCATATTTTACCGGAACAGCTTGTTGCTCATGCCAGGGCTCTATGGTAAGGACAGTATTATTTGCAGAGAATTTTGCACCAGACAAATCATTTAAACGTATTTTCCCAGGATCATTATGATCACGATCGGCCGTAGATAATGCCATGTAAGAACCGAAACGACTAAAAGGCACCCTTGAAATATCAAATTTGATATTTGAAAGATTTTGACAATAGGCAGTGCCTGTCATGAATAGCACAAGCGATAAAACGCTATAGATTACTTTTGTAGCACTGATATTTATTAGGTTCTTAAAAGGCTGGTTCACCATTTTGGTGCAGTTCCGGCATAATTCGTTTCTCATTTATTAATGGAATAAAAAGGTATTAATTGGCTATTAAACAAAAAAACGAAGAAATTATCATTTAATACAATCGATTGCAAAAAAAACACGAGGTTCCGGTTTAGGATCGAGTTTTTTGAAATTTTTGTGTTGGCGACTATACAAATCTGGAACTATTTCCTGTCTGATTTGCGTTTAATCGTCGATTTGGATTTTAAATAAAAATGGTTTAAGGAGTTAACATCAACAGTAAACCGATCATTAACAACCCGGCATAAACGTAACGAACGAATGCCTGACCTTTGAGCCGCTGGTTGAGGTACCGTCCGATAAAGATTGCCGGGACGACTGCCGGCAGCGACACCAAAAAATCCAACCCTACCTCCCGGGTAATTAACCCTTTAAATACGTAGCCGACCAGCCCCAGTAAGCTGGCTGGCAGGAAATAACCCTGCAGCGTGGCCCGAAAGGTGCCCGCGTCCCAACTGCGCAGGTTGCCATAAACAGCAAGCGGCGGCCCGTTGATCCCGCATGCACCGCCGAAGATGCCAGACAGGAATCCGCAGATAAGCAGCCATGGCCTGCTATCTTTTTCCAGGCGAAAAGTGTTTTTCGCCAGCAATGAATATAATGCGTAAGCAACGATGATCAACCCTAAAACGGTTTTAATGATCAATGGATTGCCATAAGCCAGTAGCAGCACACCAAGTGGTATACCGGGAACGGCAGACAATATCAACCATTTGGCGCTCCGAAACGCTATCCGCTGATGATCCTGTACCACCACCACCAGGGCGACGAGCACAGAGATAAGAACGGACAGCGGCACCGCCACACTGATCGGAATAAAAAAGCTAAACAAAGGAACAGCCACGAGTGATTCGCCAAACCCAAAGGTCGAGCGTACGAGGGTAGCCACGAAGCTGATGAAAAACACAGCAATGAAGATGGTGGTCATAGAAAATATTAAAAAAACTGCCGTGGTATTTCCACAGCAGCCTGGTTGTGAATCAGTGTTGTTTGCCAGAGGTCATGTACGCATCGAGCGAGTACCTGCCGGCGCCGGTGATCATTAAGGAAATTAGGCCTGCGATATACAATAGGTTGATTTCGTAGCCGGGCGGACCGAAAACGGGCCCGTGTGGTGTCAATCCTATAGTTTTTACCGAGCTATAGCCATAATGAATATGAATAGTGAACATCGCCACCAGCATAGTAGCTATGAGCGGGATACTCCACAAACTGACAAAAAGCCCGGCCAGAAGCGCCATGCCACCCAGCAATTCGGTCAGGATAGATACCCAGGCAGTGATTTGCGGGAAAGGTACATGGAGCGTTTCAAGTAATTGAGCAAAGTGTTCGGGGCCTTTGGTGAGTTTGGCCCAGCTATGGGCAGTAAAGCCAAAGCCAATGGCCAAGCGTAAAAATATAGGGGCGTACTGCCGGTAGTCCTTACCAGCGCACGCAAAAAAATCGAATTTCATGATCGTCTTTTCTGATTAAATAAATATTGTTCTTACTATGGGCAGAGAACAAAGATCAGATCAGTAAGACACAGTTGCGAAGGTAAATGGGACAAGCAGTTGCATGGAAAGGAAGCCGCAGCATATGGTTTGAAAGCAGCTTTCCTATTCGCAGCGGGTTAAGGAAATAACTCCCGTGGTTAATAACCGCGGCCAATGGCGGCATCACTGTAAATAAACGCCCTATGGCTGACCCTGTTTTAACTACAAGGGCGAAGCTGCAATCAGTATGCGCAATGATTTTGCTATATTCTGGGACTTTTGGCCCCCTGGTAGCCGGGGCTGGTTGCGCCAGATTCGTCAAGGTATTCCGCAACGGACAAAAACCCAGCGCCAAAAAGACAACAAGGACAGCCAAGCTAACTACCCTGCGCCCGTAATTGTACTCATTGAATAGGCGTTGTTTCATGGATTCTTGACTTAAAGATACGCTTTTTCAGCCGAAAAAACACCATGTTATGTTGCATTTTGTTTCACGTGAGACGGTGAAAATATGCTGGTAGTCTCTAACCTAAATAAAAAAAAGCCTCTTAGCGTTAACTAAGAAGCTTTGAAAGTGTGGTATCAGCTGGGATCGAACCAGCGACACAAGGATTTTCAGTCCTTTGCTCTACCGACTGAGCTATGATACCGTCTTTTCGGGAGTGCAAATGTAGCTTTCTTTTTTAAGTATGGAAATTATTTTTCAAAAAAAGTTCAACTTTGTAAAGGCGGATACAGTGTTTTTAAACAATCTGCCAACAAATCAATTACTTAGCTGTCTCATTTTTTTTCGCTTCTAAAACATTTTTCTGTTTCAACATTTCAAGTAACTTTGATAAAATTACTATGCACGCATAATGATTGCACAGGCTATATTTATTATCATTTTAGGGGCGGCTATTTACCTGTTTGCCAAAAACGCGGGTAAAATAAGGCGCAATATACTGCTGGGGAAGGATGCCGATCGTTCTGATCAGCCTGCCCTGCGCTGGAAAGTGATGGCTAAAGTGGCCCTGGGACAAACCAAAATGGTAAAAAGACCGGTGGCGGCGGTTATGCACTTCTTTATCTACGTAGGCTTTATCATCATCAACCTGGAAGTGCTGGAGATCATGATTGATGGTATTTTTGGTTCGCATCGCATCTTCTCGCACCCGCTGGGTGGCTTGTATAACCTGTTGATCGGTGGTTTCGAGGTATTGGCATTGTTGGTGCTCACGGCATGTGTTGTGTTCTTGTGCAGGCGTAATGTTGTGCGTTTAAAGCGCTTTTCAGGCATTGAGATGACCGAATGGCCAAAATCTGATGCCAATTACATCCTCATTATAGAAATACTGCTCATGACCGCGTTTTTAACCATGAACGCGGCCGACTATAAATTGCAGCTATTACATTTTGGGCATTACGTTACGGCGGGCAGCTTCCCGGTAAGTTCGGTTATTGCGCCCTTGCTGCCAAATGGCTCCGGAGCATTGGTAATGCTGGAGCGGGGATGCTGGTGGTTTCATATCATAGGCATCCTGGCGTTTTTAAATTACCTCCCTTATTCCAAGCATTTCCATATCCTGCTGGCTTTTCCAAATGTGTATTACTCAAACCTTAATGAAAAAGGAAAGTTTACCAATATGGCTTCGGTTACAAATGAGGTTAAGGCCATGCTTGATTCCTCTTTCGTGCCCGAAAATACTGGCGAGCCCGCGCGCTTTGGTGTTAAGGATGTGACCGATCTTACCTGGAAAAACTTGATGGAAGCCTATACCTGTACCGAATGTGGTAGATGTACATCGGTTTGTCCGGCAAATATTACGGGTAAGTTGTTATCGCCCCGCAAAATTATGATGGATACCCGCGACCGGCTTACCGAAGTGGGTAACAATATAGATAAACATGGTAAGGATCACGACGATGGCAAGGCTTTGCTGGATAACTACATCACCCGTGAAGAATTATGGGCCTGCACCACCTGTAACGCTTGTGTGGATGCCTGCCCGGTGAATATCAACCCGCTGGAGATCATTACCGAAATGCGGCGTTATGTGGTGATGGAAGAGTCGCAGGCACCAGCCAGTCTTAATAATATGTTTGGCAATGTAGAGAATAATGGTGCCCCCTGGAAATACAGCCAGGCCGACAGGTTGAACTGGGCGCAAAACGATTAAAGATTGATTTATGACAGCTAATAATATGTTACAAGATACGGAAGCTATAGAAGGGAAATACACGCTATTTATTGAAAAAACAGTAGCATCCAAACTTGTTTGGGTGCTGAAGGGAAAAAATGGATGGGCCAACTCACACGCTGCCGATAGTGAAGATGTGGTGGTGATTCCATTTTGGTCAGACAGGGCGCTTGCCAAAGTATGTGCTAAGGACGACTGGCGCGGTTACCTGCCGGTTGAAATTCCGCTGGTTGAGTTTTTAGAAAGCTGGTGCGTTGATATGGCCGAAAATGAAATGTTGGCGGGTATCAACTGGGATGCCAAGATGGTTGGAAAAGAAGCCGAAGCGCTAAACGTAGCGCTTGATATGCTCAATCGTTTAAAGGCCATCAATTCGGCAATTGCGTTTAAAAATTACGGCAGTATAGATGAATTTATAGCCGATATCAGCGAATCAAACGATTAAATAAGCTAAAACTTAAATAATGAACCTCCAGATACCTACCATGGCTCAAATGGCTGCTCAAGATCAGCAACCCGAAATATTGTTTTGGGTTGGTTGTGCGGGCAGTTTTGATGAGCGGGCGCAAAAAATAACGCGTGATATTTGTAAGATCCTGGATCATGTAGGTATCAGCTTCGCGGTTTTAGGTACAGAAGAAAGTTGTACCGGCGACCCTGCCAAACGTGCTGGTAATGAGTTCCTGTTCCAGATGATGGCCATGACCAATATTGCCGTGTTGGATGGGTATAACGTTAAAAAGATAGTTACCGGCTGCCCGCATTGTTTCAATACCATCAAAAACGAATATCCCGGCTTAGGCGGTAACTACGAGGTGATCCATCACTCGCAGCTTATTCAGCAATTGATAGATGAAGGTAAATTAAAGGCCGAGGGTGGTGAAAGTTTTAAAGGAAAAAAAATCACCTTTCATGATCCCTGTTACCTGGGTAGGGGCAACGGTGTTTACGAAGCGCCACGCGCCGCACTGGAAATTCTGGATGCCGAGTTGGTTGAAATGAAACGCTGCAAATCAAACGGCTTATGCTGCGGTGCGGGCGGTGCCCAGATGTTCAAGGAGCCTGAGCCCGGTAAAAAAGATATCAACATGGAGCGTATAGGCGATGTTATTGAGGCTAAAGCCGAGATAGTGGCAGCTGGTTGTCCTTTTTGTATGACGATGCTTACTGATGGCGTAAAACACCAGGATAAAGAGCAGGAGATACAAGTATTGGATATTGCCGAGATCACCGTGAGGGCAAATGGTTTATAATTCCTTCTCTTTAAAATATTTCAGCGCGCTTTTCAAACTATCCAACCGGGGCTGGCTCATGTTTTTTACCGGTAGTTCAAGCACGGTCGACATGGAGTCGATATCGCCTTTGGGATCCTCGTAGGTTTGTACGATAATATCGTCGGCCAGGGTGGTAAATTCAAGAGTTCCGGTGGTGTCATTACCCATGTATTCAATGTCGTTAAGGCGGTGTAAATTGAACGAAAAATACTCCTGTCGGCCATGTTGATAAGTTTTCCTCAAACGTAAAAAATGATCGTTGGTGAGGTTGATCTCCCACTTTTTTAACTTGGCGTCAACAACAGGGGCGTAAGATTCCGACAGGCATTTATTGCTCCAGTTAAGCCATTGCAGTTCATCTATACCAGCTTTAAAACCGTAAATTAAACAGCTTAGGGCTAATATTGCCGTAATTACTAAAGTTTTTTTAATTGGCGACATAAGTGATGTTTTCATGACAACAAAATGTAACCCGAAGTTAATAAATTGATATTTTTGCAAATGGAATTTTCTCAACACTCAAGAGTTTGGATATACCAGGCCGACAAAAAATTAAGCGATACCGAAGTGCAAAACATACAGCACGAGCTTAATAATTTTACCACCAGATGGACGGCCCACAATAACCAGCTAAAAGCTAAAGGCGAGGTGCGTTATAACCGCTTCCTGATATTGATTGTTGACGAAAGCCAGGCGGGCGCAAGCGGCTGCTCTATCGATAAATCGGTAAGGTTTATGAAAGATCTGGAACAGCAGTTTAATATCAACCTGTTCGATAGGTTTAACCTGGCCTACCGTGATGGGGAAGAAATTTTGTCGTTACCGCGCCATGCGTTTGAGGATCTGTTGAAACAAGGAAAAATCACCACTGATACCATCGTTTACAATAATATGGTACAAAACCTAACCGAACTGGAAACCAAATGGGAAGTACCCTTTAAAAATAGCTGGCATATTCAGTTGTTCAGGGATTTGGTTGTTCAATAAACATTAGTCATTGGGTCATTGGTCATTAAGTCATGGTGGATTGATGTTTAAAATACGCCATTTGATAAGCTTTCCCGTAGTCGCTCGGCAGGAGCCCACAGGTGTTGGGAAGAGTAAAATGTTGTCATTTCGATACGAGGAACGAGTGAGAAATCTTATGCGCTATGCTATTGGAGCTTTGCATTCCGCAGAAGATTTCTCCTTCGCGCCACGCTTTTACCCGCCCGGGCTCTATCGAAATGACAAACTTTTTATAAAATTCAGTCTTCCCAACACCTGTGGGCAGGAGCCGAGCGACTGCAATGGAATGATGCCAGAAAATATTATATTCATTATTAACTCCTGCACATCACCCAACCTTAAAAGTTTGCTAAACTAATTTTTGTACTTAAATTAGTTTATGGAACAATACGATAACAAGGTAGATGTGTTTATTAATAAGGCTCCCGATTTTGCCAAACCTATTCTTGAATATTTACGCGAGATCATACACGAAACATCGCCGCTGTTAACAGAAACCATAAAGTGGGGCTTTCCATTTTTTGATTACAAAGGTGTGGTTTGTCAGATGGGTGCTTTCAAAGAACATTGTTCGTTTGGTTTCTGGAAGGCCTCTTTATTGAATAATCCCGATGGTGCTTTAATTATTGGAGATGGTGCTGCCGGTAATTTCGGCCGGATAACTAAAATTGAAGATCTGCCAGCTAAAGAGATTTTACAGGGTTTTATAAAGCAGGCTATGGCGCTAAATGAAAGCGGCAAAAAAAAGACCGAAGCTGTTAAAAAAGTTCCGACACCTAAAACTGAATTGGTTGTTCCCGAATATTTTATCCGGTTTTTAACCGCGTTCCCTAATGCTAACCTTAATTTCGACAGGTTCAGCTACTCACAAAAAAAGGAATATGTGGAATGGATTTTAGAAGCCAAAACCGAGGCCACCCGCCAAAAACGCCTGGAAACAGCCGCAGAATGGATAGCCGAAGGTAAATCAAGGCATTGGAAGTATAAGTAGATGGGGAGTGTTTGATTAAGTTATATTATTGTTTTGTTGTTTCAGTATCAAATTAAACACGCTTCTTACATCGGGTATTAGTCTAAGTTCTGGTACTTCTTTAATTCCGGGCCACCCATAAACAGTAAATCCTGAAAAGGGATTATTGTTGACCGCCAGCTTTATATTTCCGCTTCCATCTGCCTTTTCGCTAATTGTTAAATTTGGTAAAGTTTTTATATTAAGCACATTAACTGTTTTTTTAATCACCCCCGATTTAATAATTATTCTGTTTGAGGTAATGCCATAAATTGTTTTGGCTCTTAGTTGCTTGTCATAAAAAAACCTGCCTACGATAACGTATAATCCGGCAAAAACAAATGGCATACCCAAAAAACAGGCAATTAAAGGCGCATCGCTCGCAATTACGCTTGATTCCCAATATAAAGCAAAGCCGCCCCACATAAGGCTAAATGGAATCAAAAAGATATCTGATGAATGGAAAATTATGCCAGTTTTTGGGCGACCCGACCATAGCAATCTTTCGCCGGGAATAAGTTCATGTTGTAACTCGTCTTGGATGTCGAAGTTGTTATTGATAAGCATAGGCTTTTTGTGCAATATAAGTTATTAAAACTCCAGCGGCCCTAACCTGCGCATGTTTTTCATAATGAGGTACTGCCTGTGCCTTAAATACCGGGTAGGGTTGGTGGCCGACCATTTTAGCGGACTTGGGAATATTACCGCTATGGCAGCTGCCTCATGCTTGGTTAAATCGGCGGCTGATTTGTGAAAGTAAGCTTGCGATGCGGCTTCGATGCCGTATATGCCATCACCCATTTCAATTTCGTTCAGGTAAACTTCCATGATGCGTTTCTTGCTCCAAAAAACCTCAATAAGGGTGGTAAACCAAGCTTCTATACCTTTTCTGAGTAGCGAGCGTCCTTCCCAAAGGAAAACGTTTTTGGCCGTTTGCTGTGATATGGTGCTGCCGCCAATTAACTTTTTGCTATGCTTGTTTTTTTCTATAGCCTTTTCAATAGCCTGAAAATCGAACCCATGATGTTCAAGAAAAGTTTGGTCTTCGGCGGCTACGGCGGCGCGTTTCATATTGTCTGAGATCTCGTCGAAGCTTTTCCACTGCTTGTCAATCTTCCAATCCTTGCCGGCGGCTTTGCGCTGGAAGCCGCGCTCAATCATCAGCCAGGTAAAGGGCGGGTTCACAAAACGGAACAGGAGCACCCCAAACAGGCTTAGGCCCACAAAAAGTACAAAGGCAAGCTTAACTACGCGCAATACAAGCTTTAGGATGCCACCAAATTTTGATTGCTGATTTCTGGGTTTAGATTTCGAATTTTTGGAGGGTGGTGGAGTTCGCTTCACGAAAACTAATAATTATCTATAAAAAACAAAGGGTGCTTTGCTTTAGCAAAACACCCTCTAAAATTCTAAAATTAAACTCAAAATCCGAAATCGAAATCCCGTATTTCGAAATATAATTACTCAGCTACTACTGAGAAAGGTACCTGTACCTTAACTTCTTTATGCAGGTTTACGTTTGCGATGTAATCACCAACAAACTTAGGCTCCTGATCAAAAGTGATACGGCGACGGTCAACCTCAAAGCCTTCTTTTTTCAAAGCATCGGCAATTTGAATTGTGTTGATAGCACCAAAGATCTTTCCGCTTTCACCGGCTTTAGCGCCAATGTTAAGTTTCACACCTTCTAAACGGGCAGCTATCGCGTCAGCATCCTTGCGTATTTTTTCTTGTTTAAACTGAGCTTGTTTCAAGTTTTCAGCTAAAACTTTACGGGCACTTACAGTAGCTAATATGGCGTAGCCTTTAGGTAAAAGGTAGTTACGGCCATAACCTGGTTTAACGTTTACAACATCGTCTTTATCACCCAGGTTTTTTACATCTTGTTTTAAAATAACTTCCATTTCTTAAATCTCCTATTATTTTAATGAATCTGTAACGTAAGGTAATAAACCAATGTGGCGCGCACGTTTAACGGCTTGAGCCACTTTACGCTGAAATTTTAATGAAGTACCAGTTAAACGGCGTGGTAATACTTTACCCTGATCGTTAATGAACTTTAATAAAAAGTTAGCGTCTTTGTAATCGATATACTTAATACCATTCTTTTTGAAACGGCAGTATTTTTTACGGTTATCCTCCACTTTTGGAGCGGTAACGTATTTAATTTGTTCGTTTGCCATTAGTTTGATGCCTCCTCAGTTGCTTTAGGTTTTTTGTTAAAAGCACCACTGCGTTTTTTGTCATTGTAAGCAATGGCATGTTTATCCAAAGCAATGGTCAGGAAACGCAAAACACGCTCATCGCGCCTTAATTCAATCTCCAATTTGTTAATTAAATCACCCGGAGCCTTAAATTCAGTTAAGTGATAGTACCCTGTAGTTTTCTTTTGAATAGGGTACGCTAATTTTCTCAAACCCCAATTATCCTCCTGGACAATTTCGGCTCCGCCATCAGTTAAGATCTTGCTAAATTTGGCAATGCCTTCTTTAGCTGTTTCTTCTGATAACAACGGGGTTAGAACGATCACGATTTCGTACTGTTGCATTATTATACTTTGATTTTTAATTATTTATCCCGCTATTACGGGGCTGCAAATGTAGTGAGATTATTTTTAGTAATCAAATATTTTTAGCTTGAAAATCAAATTGTTTTAACTGTAAATGCCCGGGTCAAAACTTATATTTGGCGCAAATATATAATATGAAAAAATACCTGCTCCTTATTGCTGTTTGTTTTTTAACCATTTGTAACCATGCCAGCGCCCAAACAACGCCCGGGCCGGCACAACAAAAGCTGCTTGATTCACTTTGTGATGGCCTTACCAGGATTGATTTGTCGAAAATAAAAACCAAAAAAGCAGCTTACGATGCATTTATGAATTGCTTTGCTGAGCATTCAGACCTACTGATTGAAGTTGCAAAGGAAGAAAATGTAGACTTTACCGATAAACCCGCAATGCATGAACTTGGAATTGCTGTAGGAAAAAACCTGCTGGTACATAAATGCCCGGCTTTTATGAAAATTGCTATAAAAATGGCGAAGGACGATGAAGACGCTCCCGTTGCTTTATCTTTATCCGGAACGTTTAAGCGCATTGATTCCAAAGACTTTAATTATATAGTTATTGCCGATAAAAACGGCAGCGAGAAATCGTTTTTGTGGCTGAGAGAATTTCCCGGGTCGGATAAATTTATGGAAGGTGCCGCTTTAAAACTCGCCGGTAAAAAACTCGATATTAATTACCAGGATATTGAAGTTTATTTGCCCAAGGCAAAAGGATACTATAAAGTTAAGGAGATAACCGGCATAGATATATTATAGATAACCGGTGTTTATGTAATATCCACGCAAGTTTTAAAAATGCCTGCAGGTATATTCAAACAAATGCTTTACTTGGCTGTACGTATAAAAAACATTGATTATGCAGCTTAACGATCAGCAATACCACGATTTGGAATTTGATAACGTAACCTCGTTTTACCCTGGAGAAGAAGATGACGACGACGATGCTATTGAAGGCGATTGGAACGATGAGGACGACGAGGATTTTGACGACCGCCTTGATGCCGAGGACGATTTGCACGAGGTACAGGTAGGCGATGACGTAAACGAACCCGACCCGGAAGATGATGATCACCTGCCCGATGATGACCTGCAATAAAAGCCGGCGAATATCTTTCAACAATCGTGTTAATGCTACTTTAACTTAAAGCATTTTCTTGTTAACTTCGTGCTGTGGATAATTTCATTGTTTCGGCCCGTAAGTATCGCCCGGCTACTTTTGAAACCGTTGTTGGTCAGCAACATATAACCAATACGCTCAAAAATGCCATAAAAAATAACCAGTTGGCACAGGCATTTTTGTTCTGTGGTCCGCGGGGTGTGGGTAAAACTACGTGCGCGCGTATCCTTGCAAAAACCATAAACTGTACGAGTTTGCAGCCCAATGGCGAGGCCTGCGGCGAGTGCCCGTCATGTAAAGCTTTTGAAAACGGTAATTCGTTTAACGTTCACGAGCTTGATGCGGCCTCAAACAATTCTGTTGATGATATTCGCAGCTTAATTGAGCAGGTGCGCATACCACCACAAGCCGCCCGTTACAAGGTTTATATTATTGATGAGGTGCACATGCTGTCGCAGGCGGCGTTTAACGCTTTCCTGAAAACGCTGGAAGAACCGCCTCATTACGCCATATTTATACTGGCCACTACCGAGAAGCATAAAATACTGCCTACTATACTTTCGCGCTGCCAGATCTTTGATTTTAACCGCATCCGCGTTGATGATATGGCCACTCACCTGGCATCTATTGCCGGTAAGGAAAATATTAGCTACGAGCCGGATGGCCTGCACATTATAGCCCAAAAAGCTGATGGCGGTTTGCGGGATGCGCTGTCGATGTTTGACCAGATTGTTAGCTTTTCGGGCGGTAAGGTTACCTATCGTTCTGTTATTGATAACCTTAACATACTTGATTACGATTACTATTTTAATATAACCGATAGTTTGCTGGCCGAAAATACGGCTAAGGGATTATTGTTTTTTGACGAGATACTGGCCCGCGGCTTTGATGGCGCGCACTTTATAGCCGGCCTTACCGAGCATTTTCGCAACCTGCTGGTGAGTAAAGATCAATCAACCCTGAAACTGCTGGAAGTAAGCGAGGGTATTAAAAACAAGTACCTGCAGCAATCGCAGGCGGCTTCGGTATCATTTCTGCTCTCGGCCATGAATATTGCCAACCAGTGCGATATCAGTTACAAGCTAAGTAAAAATCAGCGATTGCAGGTTGAGCTGGCACTGCTCAAAATGTGCCACCTGCCATCGGCATTTAATATGGCAACCACCCCTCTCGCTGCAACATCCGATAACGACGGGTCATTAAAAAAAAAACCTGATTCCCCAGCAATAGCGCCCGCATCGGCACCAAAAATCATTAATGAAACGGGTGTTTTAAGCGATACGCCCCTAACTTATAACCGTACACCTCCGCAGCAACCCGCCGCAGCGCCTGCACAAGCTGCCCGGGCGGTGGAACCTGGGCCTGTAAAGGAAGCCGCACCTGCGGCAGCTCCGGCCGAAAAACCAAAAATATTTTTGCCGACTCCCAGATTAGGGGGATTGTCTATACCATCGCTAACAGATACGGGTAAAACCGAAGAGGAGATCCTGGAGGAAGAAGACCCCTATTTAAAGGGTAACGACCGCGAAGATTTTACCATGGACGACTTTTTACGATGCTGGAGTGATTTCGCTGCCCGTGTAAAATCCGAAGGTAAAAAGAACCTGGTAACCATTTTTATTTCGAATGCGCCCAGGATGATCAAGCCTTACGTGTTTGAAATATTAGTGGGCAACAAAGTACAGGAAACCCATTTCAGGGAAGAGCGGCCAAATATGCTTAACTTTTTACGCAGCACCTTACGCAATTATGATATCGAGGTTAATGTAAGGGTAGATGAGCAGGAAGTGGTAAGAAAGCCCTACACCGCCATTGAAAAATTCCAGCACATGGCCGCACGCAACCCTCAGCTTATGGACCTGAAAAACAGGTTCAACCTTGATTTTGATTAGGGTTTTTCTTTAGGGTTGTAAACTAATCGTAGAGTTACTCACCCGCCCATCGCTACGCTCGGGCACCCTCTCTTCGCCTGCGGCGGAAAGAGGGAGGGATAGGTTTGATAATATTAAAATGGGCGGGGGCTAAAAACAACAAACAAAAGAAAAAAAACGTCTTCACCCTCTTTCCGCCAAAGGCGAAGAGAGGGTCGGCCAGCGAAGCGTAGCCGGGGTGAGTCGAGCCAGCCGTATTTTTCGTTTCTCTAACTCTTTTACAAAAAACGCGTCATTGCGTGGTATAAAGCAATAACGCGTTTTGTTATATAAAAAATCTTACTTCAAAAATTCTGTATCGTTTTTAGGATATCCTTCTTCGTCAAGGTCGTCGCGGTCGTCCTCGGGGGTATGGGCAAGGGCGGCATCTGCGGGGTCAACCTCAATGATGTCGCCGTCGTCAATATGCATTCCTAAATCATCCACATCTGTTTCAAGGGACCGTTTGCCCGAGTATTCGCCATCGGCTGTATCATAAGGATTGGCCTCGTCATAAGTGGAGTTCATATCTTCGCCATTTTTTACCGAAGTTTTGTAGGGATCGGGATGGTCATAATCCGGGTCGTCGCTTTTTACGTCGTATTCAAAGCTGTCTTCCTCGGCGTTATAATTCAGGTCTTCTTTATCAATGGTTTCGCCCAGTTCATCTTTCAATGTCCTGTCCCTATCATTAGGGTTGTCACTTAATGAATCGTCATCGTCGTAAGCAGGGTTAATGTTTTGATTGTTCATGGGTTTTGTATTTTATATTAAATGTACAGTAAAAACCCTGCCAAAAAATAAAAACCGGCAATTAAAATTACAACAAAAGTTTATTTAGTAATTGATTTGCTTACGATACGATGTTACCCCGCCAATAGCAAATTTTACGCCCAGGGTAAGCTGGCCCATAACGTCTTTTTTGGACCCTACACGGCTATAGCCGTCCAGGTTATCGTCAAACATAAAATTGTATTGATAGCCAATATCAACTTTTACACTCGGTTGGTTGTAATCGTTAAATATTTTAAACTCGTAACCTATTCTGGCCGGAATAAAAGGCACCTGACTGTTGTTGTCGCCAGGGATGGTGCTGCCGGGCGCAACACGTATATCAGCACTTTTGGCCACAATATGATTCACAATGTAGCCAATACCAGTTGATACGTAAAAGTTTTTAAAAGCATTGCCAACGCCGCCTTGCGAATAATCAAACAGTTCGCCGGCCTGTAGCTGCGCCCTGAATAAAAATGCCGTGAAGTGATTTTCAAACTCGCGGCCGCCGCCTGCGGTTTTGGTTGAGTCGCCGCCTTTAAGCCGGCCAACCTGCATTTCAAAAACGTAGTTTACAAAGGGTGTGGAGTTATAGTTAAAGTTGAAATGTAATGATGGTGCATTTCTTACGCTTGCCACATCCGTGCTAACCCCGCTGCTTGCGCCAACGGCCACGCCCACATCGTACTGTGCATAATCATAGCCTAACTGGGCTTTTGCCAAAAATGCAGTTGAACAAAGTATTATGGTGAGAATGGTTTTTACTATACGTTTTATCATAATTAAGCAGGTGGCTTTAACCTTTGGTAAAGCATGTAATTATCGTCATAAACGAAAATTTCATAAAAATAGCATCAAAGTTTATAAAAACAACAAAGTGTTTCAATAAATCGTGCGTCATTGGCTTATCAAATTTTTTTTCGTACAATATTTAGCTGAATTGATAAAGTCATTTTAATATATTTGGAGCCATTGAAATATAAAAACAACATCAGGCATGTCAAAAATTAAAGTAGAAAATCCGGTAGTTGAGCTGGATGGCGACGAAATGACCCGGATCATCTGGAAGTTCATCAAAGATAAATTGATAATTCCTTATCTGGATCTGGATATTAAATATTACGACTTAGGTATCGAGTATCGCGATGAAACTAACGATCAGGTTACTATTGATGCTGCGAATGCTATTTTAAAATATGGTGTAGGTATAAAATGTGCCACCATTACACCCGATGAGCAGCGTGTAGAAGAGTTTGGCTTAAAACAAATGTGGCGTTCGCCAAACGGGACTATCCGTAATATACTGGATGGTACTGTGTTTCGCGAGCCTATTGTAATGGCAAACGTACCCCGTTTAGTACCAAACTGGACAGCACCTATCTGCATCGGCCGTCATGCTTTTGGCGATCAGTACCGCGCTACAGATTTTGTAACTAAAGGCAAAGGTAAACTTACCATAACCTTTACACCAGAAGATGAGGGTGCCGAGCAGTCATTTGAGGTATTTAACTTTAAAGGCGATGGCGTAGCACTGGCTATGTACAATACCGACGAATCGATTAAAGGATTTGCACACGCTTGCTTTAACCAGGCGTTAATGAAAGGCTGGCCTTTATACCTGTCAACCAAAAACACTATCCTGAAAAAATACGACGGTCGTTTTAAAGATATTTTTGAGGAGATCTATCAAAACGATTACAAAACCAAATTTGCCGAAGCAGGCATCACCTACGAGCACCGTTTAATTGATGACATGGTTGCATCGGCCCTTAAATGGAACGGTAACTTTGTATGGGCTTGTAAAAACTACGATGGCGACGTACAAAGCGACACAGTAGCCCAAGGTTTTGGTTCATTAGGTTTAATGACATCAACCCTGGTTACACCAGATGGTACTGTAATGGAGGCCGAAGCGGCACACGGTACAGTAACCCGCCACTACCGCGAGCACCAGGCAGGTAAACCAACTTCAACAAATCCAATCGCATCTATTTTTGCATGGACAAGGGGTTTAGAGTTTCGTGGTATCCTGGATAACAACCAGGAGCTTATCGACTTTTGTAAAGCTTTAGAAGAAGTTTGTATTGAAACCGTTGAAAGCGGCAAAATGACAAAAGATTTGGCCATTACCATTAAACCAAAGGTTGAACACGGTACAGATTATTTATATACCGAAGAGTTTTTAGCAGCTATTGACGAAAACCTTAAAGCTAAGCTTGGTAAATAATACCGGTAAATATTTAACACTTTATAAATACCAACCCTTGTTGCAAAACAAGGGTTTTTTGTTACTTTTAAATTAAACTTATCTGCGTTATGAACCAATTTTCTACCAGCAAAATCATTTTCGGTCTGTTTGTTTTGGGTGTTTTATTTACCTTTTCATGCGGCAAAAAGTGCAGCGATAAGGTTTGTGATGCACCGCAGGGCCCGGTTTTAATTGAGCTGCGCGACAGCCAGGATCGCGATTTGCTGAACCCGGCTACCCCCAACCATTATGATACCACTAAAATAAAGGCGTTAAACGGTAGCCAAATATTGGTGCTGCCCATAGGCTATCCTTACGCCAGTAACCCCGACCGTATTAAACTGGTGCTTGGGCCGGATTTTGAGGATGCACCTACCAAACTACATCTTTCTGATGCTGCCGCCGATGATGCTACCATATATGCACAAATGAAACCGGTAAGCAAAGATTGCTGCACCTATTTTGATCTTACATCATTCACCTACAATGGTAAAGCATACACCGATTCATTAAAAAGCCGGTATTTTGTTATTAAAAAATAGCTAAGCCTAATAAAACCGCATATGGCTTTTCATATTTTATTAACTTAGCGGTTTAATACAAAACTATCATGTCGGCATTATATCCGTTAAAATTTAAAACCATTTTTAAAGACAAGATCTGGGGTGGTCAAAAGATCAATACCTATCTGCATAAAGATTTTGGATCGTTACCAAATTGCGGCGAAACCTGGGAAATATCAGGCGTAAAATCTGATGTATCTGTAGTTGAAGGCGGCGCGCTTAATGGCGAATCGCTGGCCGATTTGCTGGAGCAATACAAAGATGAACTGGTAGGTAAAAAGGTGTATGATCATTTTGGCAACATCTTTCCGCTGCTGATAAAATTCATTGATGCCAATGACGATCTATCCGTTCAGGTACACCCCAATGATGAACTGGCTAAAAAACGCCACAATTCATTCGGTAAAACCGAAATGTGGTACGTTATTGAAGCCGACCCGGAATCGACCCTTATTGCGGGCTTTAACCAGGAAATGACCGAGCAAAAATATGTGGATGCTTTAAACAGCGGCCATATCATGGATATTTTGAATAAAGAAGATGTTACCGCCGGCGACGTATTCTTTTTACCGGCAGGCCGTGTACATACCATTGGTAAAGGCCTGTTAATTGCCGAAATTCAGCAAACATCAGATATCACCTACCGTATTTATGATTTCGATAGGGTTGATGATAAAGGCAACAAACGCGAACTGCATACCGAGGAGGCCCTTGCCGCTATTGACTATAAACACTATCCTGAATATAAAACCAACTATCAACCTAAAAAGGATGAAACCGTTAAACTGGTAAGCTGTCCATACTTTACCACCAACGTGCTTGATTTTACGCACAGTACCTCAAAAGACTACTCGGCGCTTGATTCATTTGTGGTACACGTTTGTGTTGAAGGTGCCTATACCGTAAAATACAACGGCGAAGCCTACCCGGTTAAAATGGGCGAGTGCATCCTGTTGCCAAAAAGCATAGATAAAGTTGAGCTGGAAACAGCCGGTGGCTTTAAAATTCTGGAAAGCTTTATTGAATAACCAGTAAATATTTCAGAAGTATAAATTCTGCTTAAATCAGGATTTATACTTCTGAATTTTTGTTTCTTCAGTTTCCTGCATCATCCCCAATAGCTCTGTTAACTGGTGCCCGCTTATGGGTTTAAAAATATAATCAACCACATCAACATTATTTTTAGCCCGGTACACATCATTTAAATTGATGGATGAACTGAGCATATAAATTGAGATTTTTTTACCCAGCTGCGATTTTATTTCCGCAAATTCCTGCAAAAATTCCCATCCGTCCATTCCAGGCATATTAACATCCAGGAAAATTACATCGGGTAAATTGGGTATATTAAAAGGATTTTTTAACCAGGTAATGGCTTGGCTGCCATTGCTGAAACTGGTTATTTGGCTATGGAGCCCCCTTAATTTGATTAGTTTTTTAAAGCCGTACACATAAATTGGGTCATCATCAATTATGCAGGCACTCACATCACTTTTCGTCACAATCATTTATTGGTATTGTATTATACCAGCTTAATAGTAAATTTTGTGCCAATATTTACAGTGCTTTCAACCTTAATAGTACCACCCAGCGCTTCTATCTGGTTACGGGTAATAAACAGGCCTATACCCTTGGCATCGGGGTTTTGATGAAAGGTTTTATACATTCCAAAAATCTTATCGCCGTAGCGTTCCAGGTCAATTCCAATCCCGTTATCTTCAAAAATCATGTAAATATGATTTCTTTCTTTCAGGGTGTAGCACTTGATCTCGGGGCTCCTGTCGGGATGGGCATATTTCAGAGAGTTGGTTAGCAGGTTTTGCAAAATGCTCTCCATGTAAGCAGGGATATAGTTTATATGCTGGCACTTGCTAAAGTCATGTTCAATATGCGCGTTAAGGGCTTCTATATTGCTCTTAAGGGCCAATTGTATATTGTTAAACAGCTTTTCAATATCAATAAGCTTGCGCTCGTTAGTAATTTCGGTTTGAATTTTAACAATCTCGTTCAGGTGCTCAATAGTAGCATTAAGGCTGTCGCTGATTGATTTTATATGCCCGAAGATCTCTGTCCGTTCTTCCGGTGTTTCGGTTTGTTCATGTAAACTAACCATAAACTGCAAATTGCCTGTATGCGACCGCAGGTTGTGCGATACGATGTAAGCAAAATTCTGCAGCCGCCGGTTTTGATCGGTCAGTAAATTGAGGGACGATTCCAGCGTTAACGTTTTGCGTTTGCTATGATCAATATCCTGCAAAATACCTCTTACGGTAACACACTTTCCGAAATCATCAATAATGGGGATGCCCTTAACCCTTACCCATATTAAATTATTTTTGGCGGTACGTAACTTCAATTCAAGCTCGTAAGGCTGGCAATAGGTAATGGCGTTATTTACAGCGCCCTGTATGGTAGCACGATAATTTGGTTCAAAAAAGCTGATAGCTTCATCAAGTGACAGCTTAACCTGGTTTTGGAGTTCAAAAATATCGTAAAGCTGTTTTGATAGCCATAGATCCATGTTGCGTGCATCAAGTTCCCAGCTGCCAAATTTGGCAATGCTTATGGCTTCGCTGTAAACACGATCATTATGGGCCGCCTGTAATTCGGCCTGTTTGTATTGATGGATGCTGATGATGGAGCCGTAAATAACCTGGCCGCTTTCGTCATTATAGCGTTTAATGGTACTTTCAAACCATTGGTAGCCGGCTGTTTTGGTAAGCAGCCTTATTTGTACCGAATTTGATGGATTGTATTGATTGTTATTTAAGGCGCTTAAAAATGTGGGCTTATCCTGGTGGTAAAGCAGGTGTTCAAAAAATACATGGTTGGAACATTCTATATCGCCAAACATATAACCCAAAACGTTATAAAAGCCAGACGACCACTTGGTTTCTTTAGTATTGATATTATATTCCCAGATGCCTGCGTTTATATTATCAATTATTTGAGCAAGATGTTGCTTGCTATCTTCAGAAAATTTGTGGCCTTCAGAAAAACTCATACGTTAAAAAACCTTTTCACCTTAATCTTTAAATGACACCCGCCTATACGTAAATAATGTGCCATTATTTTCAATAATAAAAATTTACAACTATTAGTTGTATGCGTTGACTGGCCCTTTAGCTTCGAAAAATTAATTTCGGGACATCAAATATAATATTTGATATCATATAAACTACTCTGATACTGACAATTACAAAAAATAATTATCCACAACTTTTAGGTATACAGCCTGATATGCAGTTATATAAAGATTATCTGGAAGTTATTTTTTAAACTATTTTTACATTTAAACCATAAAAAGCTCTAATTATATAGGGTTTTGAATGTTTTAAACGGCTTATAGAATAAAAGCGAAGGATATTGGATATGAAACTATGATAAATGGTTTATAAGTGCCATTAATGTCCTATTTTTCAGGCGTCTTTGATGGTTTTGATCAGAAATGGTTAAATATCTAATTCTTTTAAAGCATTTACGGCAATCCACTTTGCTGCGCGATGTTCCTGCAGGATAATATTTTTTGCACAGCTTATGGCTTCCTGTTTTAGTACAGGATTACGCTTGCCTATTTGCCTTAATGCCCAGTTCACCGCTTTTTTCACAAAATTGCGATTATCCCAGGCTTCGCGCTCAATTATGGGCAGTAACTGTATAAATATCTGGTCGTTGGCTTTTTTGTTGTGAATGGCATATTCGGCCATTAAAACAAAGCCGGTACGTTTCACAAATTCTTCGCTGCGAGCGCTAAACTCAAGTGCTTTGCTAATGGCAAATGGCGTACGATCGAAAAGGTTACCGCATACCTGGTCGCACAGATCCCATGAATAAAAATTACTGGTCCAGCTGTCTATCTGTTGTTCGGTAACCATTGCAGCAACATCTACTATTGATGCCAGTATACGCGCCTCATGAATGCCGGTATCCCAAAGCTGTTGTGCAAGTTGATGGTCTTTTTTAATCATCCTGCCAATCTTTCGCATTTCAGGGATTTTAACACCGAGGGCGTGAGTGGTATCGATCCCAAAACGGCTCATACCCGCAAGATAGGCTGGGTTGGCCTGGAGCTTTAACGCTTCAATAATATCGTCAACTTGCATAGGGGATTAATCTGTTATGCTATTTTTTTGCAGCACCTTGTGAATTTTGGTAACCTCCATTAATGCCGCCGAGCAATAAAAAGGATGCAGTTCCATTATTAGGGTGCCGGCTTTTATAGCAGGATCTGTTTCTGTAAGTTTTTTAGCCTCGTCGATGCTCTCCACATTAAAAATAAATATTCCCCGAATGGGCTGATCATCTAAAAACGGACCGGCCACCACCAGTTTACCTTCATCGGCCAGGCGGGTAATGTTTTTTAAATGGGCTATTTGCAATTGCATGCGCGCCGCAGAATCTTTCAGGTGCGTAGGTCCCGCCTTTAAAAAGGCCATTACATATTTTTTCATGCCGTAGTTATCAGCACCTAATTTTTGAGCTAACGCAGCATCGTAAACGGGTTTGGATTGTTCCTGGGAAAAGCAAGTGAAACAACAGGCAATGAATGCGATAAGTAGGATGATCTTTTTCATATGAAAGGCATTAATAAGTAATTTAAGTTACAAAATTCTCTCTATTGCACAAAAAAAGCCGGGCGAAGCCCGGCTGAAATCTGAAATCTGAAATCTGAAATCTGAAATCTGAAATCTGAAATCTGTTTACAGGTTTCCCCTTATTTCCTGTTCACGCTCAATAGCTTCAAACAGGGCTTTAAAGTTGCCGGCCCCGAATGATTTTGCACCCTTGCGCTGGATGATCTCGAAGAAAAGGGTAGGCCTGTCTTCTACAGGTTTGGTGAAGATCTGCAATAAGTAACCTTCATCGTCCCTGTCAACAAGGATGCCCAGTTTTTTCAGGGGTTCCAGGTCTTCATCAATATGGCCAACGCGATCGGTAAGTTCATCGTAGTAGGAGGTAGGCACGGTTAAAAATTCAACGCCGCGGCTTTGCAGATCGGTAACCGTGGCAACAATATCGGCAGTGGCCAGGGCCATGTGCTGTACGCCTTCGCCCTCGTAAAATTCAAGGTATTCTTCAATCTGCGATTTCTTTTTGCCTTCGGCTGGTTCATTTATCGGGAATTTAACAAAGCCATTGCCATTGCTCATCACCTTACTCATGAGTGCCGAATACTCGGTGCTGATCATTTTATCGTCAAACGTTAAAATGTTCCTGAAGCCCATAATATCCTCATAAAAATTAACCCATTGGTTCATTTTATGCCAGCCTACGTTGCCTACGCAATGATCTACATAAAGCAGCCCGGTATTGGTTGGGTTATAACTGCTCTGGTGTTGTTGGTAGCCGGGTAAAAACAAACCTTTATAGTTTTTGCGCTCCACAAAAAGGTGTACGGTTTCGCCATAAAGTTTGATGCCGCTGGTACGTACTTCGCCATACTCGTCGGTAAGGGTGGTGGGTTGCTGGTAAGGCTCGGCACCGCGACTAACCGTTTGTTCAAAGGCATCGTAGGCGTCATCAACCCAAAGGGCCAGTATTTTTACGCCGTCGCCATGTTTTTTAATGTGCTCGGCAATAATATGGTCTGAGTGCAGGGGAGTAGTGAGCACGATTCTGATCTTGCCTTGCTGTAACACGTACGATGCCCTGTCGCGCACACCTGTTTCGGGTCCGGCATAGGCCAGATCTTGAAAGCCGAAAGCGGTTTTATAATAATGAGCCGCCTGTTTGGCGTTACCCACATAAAATTCAACATAATCTGTACCGTTAAGGGGCAAAAAATCTGTTGCAGTTGTTGGTTTATCTATGGTTTGCGTTTGCATTTTTAATTTTGATTTAGCCTCACCCCTGCCCTCTCCAAAGGAGAGGGAGTTATAATGGAATTGGCGTTGATTTATTCTGTTAATTTCTTCAAGTCCTCTCCTTTGGAGAGGATTTAGGTGAGGCTCCCTCTTACATCTGCCAGCTTTTATAATAATTTTCGTCCTCAATTTTAATAGCATCTTCGGTTAGCATCAGCGGGCGGAAGGGGTCTATCATCACCGCCAGTTCATCGGTTGATTCCTTGCCTATTGATTTTTCTACCGAACCGGGGTGCGGTCCATGCGGGATACCGCCGGGATGTAACGTTATCTGCCCTTTTACTACGCTTTTACGGCTCATGAAATCACCATCTACATAGTACAAAACCTCGTCGCTATCTACATTGCTGTGGTTGTACGGGGCAGGGATAGAGAGCGGGTGATAATCAAACTTGCGGGGCACAAACGAGCAGATCACAAAATTGTTGCCTTCAAACGTTTGGTGTACTGGCGGCGGTTGGTGCAGGCGACCAGTTATGGGCTCAAAATCATGGATGGATAACGCCCAGGGATAATGGAATCCATCCCAGCCAATAAAATCGAACGGGTGTGTCCCGTAGATGTACGGATAAATAAGGCCCTGTTTTTTAATGAGGATCTTAAAATCGCCATGCTCATCATGCGTTTCCAAATCTTGCGGACGTTTGATATCGCGCTCGCAATAGGGCGAATGTTCCATTAGCTGACCATATTGGTTGCGGTAACGTTTTGGCGCACGGATAGGACTAAAGCTTTCTATTATGAACAGCCGGTTAGCTGTGGTATCAAACTCCATCTGGTAAATGGTACCTCTCGGAATCACCAGGTAATCGCCATACTGGAATTTTATATTGCCGAAGCCTGTTTTTAACGTGCCCGTGCCTTCATGTATAAACACCACTTCATCGGCCTGGCTATTCTTGTAAAAATAGTCGGTCATGCTGTTGCGTGGCGCGGCTAATGAAATATGCAGATCGCTGTTTACCAGTACCGGTTTGCGGCTTTGCAGGTAATCATCTTCGGGTGCTACATTAAAACCTATCAGACTGGTATGTTTCAGGTGTTTTTCGCGGGCAATTTTTGGTTCAACGCTGTATGGCTCGCCCAGTGTTTTTACAATAGTGGGCGGGTATGCATGGTAAACCAGCGAATAAAGGCTCGAAAAACCTTCGGTAGAAACCAGTTCTTCGGCATATAATGTACCATCGGGCTTACGGAACTGCGTATGCCGTTTAGGCGGAATAGCTCCTAATGAATGATATACAGGCATGGTGTTTTAATTGGTTGAAAATAAAACGTTTAAAGTATCCGGATAGTTTTAAAAGCTTCTAAAAAGCCTTAAAACAAATTGACCAGGCAGGTTAAAAAATGCCGGACAATATTCAGAAGTAAGAAGAGGAAGGGGTAATTAGTATTGAGCCAATACAATTTTTGCAAGCATAGCATCCCTGAACGATGATGCATCACTCATTGAGGTAAGCCCCAGGAAAAAGTAAAAGTGCTTTTGTATGCTCATATTGGTTAATACGAAGATAGGGTTTTAATTTGAAGAATTCTTGATTTGAGGATTTGAGAATTTGAAGATTTGAAAATGATTTCCATATTTTTTTAAACGATCCAGTACATTATATCAAAGAGCTGCATTTTCAAATCTTCAAATTCTCAAATCTTCAAATTACATTCATTAGCTTTGATTCAACCAAACTATACTATTCATGAAATTAGTATCCTACAAAACCGAAGATCGTGAGCACCTTGGTGTTTTTATAAACGGCCACATTTACAACCTCAACTCCTGTGATAAACTTATTCCCGATAACATGAACGAGTTTTTATGGGGAGGCGATGAACTGATGCACCATGCAAGGCGCGTACACGCCGAGATAAGTTCGGGAAAGCTCGAAGCTAAGGAGGAGTTGTTTTTTGAGCTTACGGCCCCTGTACCGCACCCAACATCATGCCGGGATGGTTACGCTTTCAGGCAACATGTGGCGGCCGCTCGCCGCAACCGCAAGGTTGATATGATTGCCGAATTTGATCAATACCCTATATTTTATTTTACCAACCATAACGCCATACAAGGTCCCGGCGAAATTGAATGTATGCCAGACCATTTTAACAAGCTCGATTTTGAGCTGGAGGTGGCCATTGTGCTCAACAAAAAAGGCCGCAACATTAAAGCTGCCGATGCCGATAGCTTTATAGCCGGCTACATGATCATGAATGATATGAGCGCCCGCACCCTGCAAATGGAAGAAATGCTGCTGAATCTTGGTCCGGCTAAGGGGAAGGACTTTTCAACGGTGATTGGGCCATGGCTGGTTACGCCCGATGAACTGGAGCGATATAAGGTTGCTGCCAAACCGGGTCATACAGGCAACAGCTACAACCTGGAAATGAAATGCGTGGTGAACGGCAAACAGGTATCGGCAGGTAACATGGCCGATATGGACTGGACGTTTGCCGAGATCATTGAGCGCTGCGCCTACGGTTGCGATGTGCTGCCCGGTGATGTAATAGGATCTGGTACGGTAGGTACCGGCTGTTTCCTGGAGCTTAACGGCACAGGTTTACTGAACGACCCTAACTACCAACCGCAATGGCTGCAGGATGGCGACCTTGTGGAAATGGAGATAACCGGCCTTGGAATGCTTGGCAACGTTATTACCAAAGCCGATAGTGATTTTTCGATACTGGGATTAAAGAAATAAATAGAAATTCAAAATTTGTCATCCTGAGGTACGAAGGATCTGATAGACGATATGTATCGTGTAGAATAGATGCTTCACTACGTTCAGCATGACAAGTTTTTTTAAAAAGCAAATGCCATCAATAAACATCGCCGATCTTTCGCCCTTAGAAATTCAATATTACCTTAACCACGCTGTTGCGCCGAGGCCAATTTGTCTGGCTTCGACCGTGGATGGAAAGGGGAACGTGAACCTTAGTCCGTTTAGTTTTTTTAATGTGTTTAGCGTAAACCCGCCGATATGTGTGTTTTCGCCATCGCGAAGGGTGAGGGACAATACCACCAAACACACGCTGGAAAACATTAAAGAGGTGCCCGAATGCGTGATAAATATTGTTAACTACAATATTGTACAGCAGGTTTCGCTGTCGAGCGTGGAATATGGAAAGGGTGTAAATGAGTTCATTAAATCGGGCTTAACATCGGTTGCATCAACGCTGGTAAAACCGCCCCGTGTTGCCGAATCGCCGGTACAGTTTGAGTGTGTTATAAATGAGGTGATAAGTTTGGGTGATACGCCCGGCGCCGGAAACCTGGTTATTGCCGAAATAAAGATCATTCACATAAACGAAAATATTTTAGGCGCCGATGGCAAAATAGACCAGGCCAGGATAGACCTGGTGGCCCGCCTCGGCGGCGATTGGTATTGCCGTATAACAGAAGATAACCTGTTTAAAGTTGCCAAACCCAACATGAAAATAGGAATTGGGGTGGATGCCCTGCCGTTTGCCATCCGTAATTCAAAGGTGCTAACGGGTAATAATTTAGGTCAGCTGGGTAACCTGGAGGCCTTTCCGGATGATGATGACGTAGAAACTTACGCCCAACTACCCGAAATAAAAGACCTGCTGGATGCCACCATCGGCGACAATCAAACCCGCGAGCTGCAACTACACCTGAAAGCCAAACAACTGCTGGATGAAGAGAGGGTTTTGGAGGCCATGATGGTGCTGATGGTTTAGATTTTTGATGTGCAGGTTATAGATGTGCAGATTTCAAATTTCAGATGTGCAGATAAAAAATATCCTTGCCGCCGTTATGTGTGTGTTCGGAAGATTTAATTTACTAATTTATAAAAGGTTGTCATTTCGATAGAGCAGGCGTGGGTAATAGCGCGGCGCGAAAGAGAAATCTTCTGCGGGATGCAAAGCGCCATTTCATATCGTCTAAGATTTCTCCTCGTTCCTCGTTCGAAATGACAATCTTTTGTCCTTTCCAACACTTATGAGCTGAAGCCGAGTGGCTGCAATGGATGGTTGGTTTTGTATTTAATATTTATCTCTTAAATGCATATTCCTTACCTTTTACCTCATAATCAGCCGGGATATGTTTCTTTTCAAACAGTTCATAGCCTGGTTTCATGGTTCGCCAAAAGGCATCCTGCTTGTAGGCTGCGTAAAATTTCAGGTGATCTTCATCCATCTTAAACGGGAAAATATCCAGGTGGATCTTTTGCTGTCCGGCGGCAAGCGACTGGTAAACAAGGGTATATATCTCCTCTATTTTAGGATTGGTCATGGCGTAACAGCCTATAGATGCGCAATGGCCATGAACCATAATAGCATCGCCGGTATAACCTTTTAATTGTTCTACCTTATTAGGATAGCCCACGTTAATGGCCAGGTAATAATTACTTACGGGGTTTAATTGTTTAGGTTCGATGGTATAAAAACCTTCGGGACTTTTGCCGTCGCCTGTCTTGGTTTTGGGGCCCAAACCGCCTGAATAATAACAAACATCATAGGTTTTAAACAGCTTGTACTTACTGCCCAATTTTACCCAGATCTCCATTTGTTCAATATCTTTAAATACGCGAATGTATATGGAACCGTAGGTATTGAAACCCTTGCCGGTAAGCTCTTTTTGTAATTGCGGCCAAACTTTGGCACGGGCATCGCTCGCCCGTTTACTATCGGGCAGGTTTGTTTTGTGGCCGGTTACCATCAGAAATAATAGGGCCATTACAACTAATAATTTAGGCATTTAGTTAGGATTTACAATATAACTAATTTATTAGTTGATTATTGCAAGGGCCGTGAAATTTTTTTATTAGTGCACAAAAGGAATTAATCCGTAAGCTTCTTTTTTGTAGGTTATGTAATCGTTGCCAAATTGGGTTATTAAAGCTTTTTCTTCAATTTTAATACGGATGGTGAACGCAATTGTTATAGCCACGGCTACAATCAAAAGGCTGCACCAGTTATTAAGCGCCACACCAAACCCAATAAAGCTTAAAAGCGAAGCAGTATAAGATGGATGCCTGAAGTATTTATAAAACCCCGTTTTAATAAGCTGATGGCCCTGCCTGATGGTTACATCGGCAGTAAAGAATTTGCCTAACATCCTGACGGCTATGATCCTTAAAACAACGCCTGTTAAAATGATTGCCATTCCAATATATTGTACCAAAACATTTGGGTAAATGGGCAGGTAGTAATTTGAAGAAACAAGTATAGCGGCGGTGATGGATAAGGAAATGGTAAGCCAGATGATAATCAGCGAGCCCTTGTCTGCATTTTGTTTATCGGCGCTGTTTGATCGTAGTGCGCGGTTAATAACAATTTCGGTAGCAAACCATATGCAGTAAACAATGTAAAATATAATACCCATATGGTTTGCCGGTGGTTTATTTATATACCTAATACCTGTTTTAATTTAACATACCCGGTTTTACTTACCGGTATTTTAGCTCCCGATTTAAGGATAGCCAGGTGCGCGTCTTTCTCGTAAGGATCTATACGGGTAATTTGCTGTATGGCTATAATGTAGGAGCGGTGCACACGTACAAAATACCGGGGATCGAGCGTTTGCTCAAAAAAGCTCATGGTTTTGTTTTTAAGATACGAGCCTTCTTTGGTGATGACGCTTACATAGTCATCGTCGGCTTGCAGGTACTCAACATCGGCAACGGGAATGATCTTTACCTTGGTGCCGGTTTTTACCACTATGCGCTCGTTTTGTGACGGCGAATGCGCGGCGGCAGTTTCCAGCAGTTCTTCGGTTTGTTTGGCGGCAGGCTTTTGTGAGCTTGATGCCAGGAATTTTTCAACTGCTTTGTTAAACCTGTCTTTACTGAAAGGTTTAAGCAGGTAATCAACCGCGTGGGCTTCAAAAGCCTTTATGGCATACTCATCAAAAGCGGTGGCAAATATTACGGCAGGCGGCTGCTCCACCAATTCAAGCATCTCGAAGCCGGTTATTTTGGGCATTTGTATATCCAGAAAAACAAGATCGGGCTGGTATTGCTGTATGGCTTTAAGCCCTTCAAAACCGTCATTGCATTCTTGTATCAGTTCAATTTCGTCTTTAAAATCAAGCAGGTATTCCATTACAACCATGCGTGCTAACGGTTCATCGTCTATAATCAGGGCTCGCCTCATAACTGTGGTATTTTTATAATGGTTGTAAATATATTATCATTTGCATGAGTTTCCATCAAATCGTTACGGGCAAAAAGCAAATAAAGGCGGCGCTGTACACCCCGTAAACCAAAACCTGTTCCCTTGTTGGGGCGTGAGGTTTGCGGATCATAAGGGTTTTGCACCATAATTATCAGGTAATGCTCCTCAATTTCGCCGCGGATGCTTACGGTTACTTCGCCGGTAGTATCATACAGACCAAATTTAATGGCGTTTTCAACCAATGGCTGCAGCAGCATGGATGGTAACAGGGCCTGGGCGCATTTATCATCACAGCTTATTTCGGTTTGCAAACGGTGACCAAAGCGTACCTTTTCAATATCCAGGTACAGGTTAAGATGCGTAAGCTCGTCACAAAGGGGTACCTGCTGCTGGTCGTCCTTTTTAAGGGTACCACGCAAAAAGTCCGACAGCTGGTGAATCATTTTGCGGGCCTCATCGGGCTTAAAGCCAATAAGCGCGTTAATGGAGTTTAGGCTATTGAATAAAAAGTGGGGCTGTAATTGCTGGCGAAGGTTATAAAGCTCGGCATCGCGGGCCAGTTGTTCGGCTTCGGCCTTGCGGTGTTGTGTTTCCTTTTGATCAAGCTGCGAATACCATAGTAAGCTGATCATGGCCATCCAGCCTATGGCCAAAAAATCAATAAAAAACCTAACAGTTAATGATTGCACAACAAAGTTAATAAACACTTTATCGGTATTTATAAGCGGCAGCAGGTAACGACAGCCTGCGCCGCAAATACTGGCAAGTGCTACCACCCATATAAACAGGTTAATGTAGCTGCCTTTACCCGGCTGGTAGTAGCGCAGGTTATTGTTAATGAGCCAGCAGGCGCCCGATAATAAAACCGAACTAAGCAAACCATCTACCGAGGCTGTGAACCATAAAAAGCCAAAACTATGGATCACATATGTTTGCAATGCGGCCCATAACAAACCGCATACAACAAATGCACCGTATAATTTAGAAGCTGATAATGTAGGTAGAGCCAAAATTTATATTTTATGTTAGTATCAAGTAGTCTTTTAGTATCAAGTAGTTAGTATCAGGTATCAAGTAATAGTATTGGCTACCAAGCTCAATTTTGTCGTGATACTTGATACTAACTACCTGATACTATTAAGCAAGGCCGATTTATGGTGCGCCCAGGCGATATACAGGTCGGCATCGGCGGTTTCATGTATATTGTAATATAGCTCGGTACCGTCGGCCAGTTCATTGATCTGGTTTAGTTCGGCCACATCAATAAACTGCCATTTAACCGTTTGTTTTTCTATGTTTTTAAAGCTATCCTGATTGGCATGGCCAATTTTGTTTGCTTTTTCAAAGGCATTGAGCTCAGTATCGGCACTAATCAATCGCAATTGCTCATCAAACTGCGCCTGATGATCGCCATCGCCGCTTATCACCCTGAAAACTAATTTTGCTACGTACCAGTTCATCTTTAATGATTTTAATAATTAATAACTGCGGATATCAACACCTGCAAAAATAGATACCCCTTTAAGCACCAGTATTTTATCGTTGTTTAAAGATGCGGTGCTTCTGATCCTCTTATCATCTACCCCGGCAAACACGGCGGCAAGGTCAGATACTACCTGCCAGTTTGATGGCACAATTATTTTGGTGCCCCCAAAAATCTGGGTGATATCAATAATCACCCTGCCCTGTATATCGGCCTGGGTAAAATCAAGTTCGGCACCGCCAAAAATATTCACTATATCGCCACCCTTAAAGTTTTTGGAAAGTACGGTTTTGTTAACCCCGCCAAAAACAGATACGGTATCTAAAAAATCATCGCCATGGCCGTAAGGAGAGTAGTATTGTTCTTTTGGTGGTACTTCGTCACCATCCTTAACAGTGTAATCAACAGTGGGGTTGTTCACGGTATCAAAGTTAAATTTGCCTTTATCATAAGGGGCGTTTTTATCCCATGACTGGCCATGTTTGCCTTTGCGTAATATGAGCCACATACCAAAACCAATAATACCTATTGGCCAAACTATGCGGTCGGCATTATCAACATTTTCATTTAGTAAAAATATGACTCCTAAAGCCAGCATGATGATCCATGACGATGAGTTTTTGTAGTTGTGTTTTGCACCTATAAAAAGTCCCCAGGCTATAAGAATCATTGGCCAGCTGAACAGCCAGCCGGGCACAAAAAAGAAAGTGAACTGCTTGAGCAGTAGTATACCCCCAATGGCGAGTAAAATAACTCCGGCCATTGCTTTGCTTTTGTTGGGGTTTTGTGGACGTTCTATATCGTTGTTCATTTGTGTGCATTTTAAATCATATCCAAAACTAAGGTAACATTATAGTTGAGCCAAACAAAAACTGGCGATATATTTAAAGAAATCGGTGGGATGGTGAGTTTTGTCGGTGAAAAAGTCTGGTGCCAAATTTGCATTCAATGCTAAATGTACAAAAATGATCTACCGTAAATTATTTGCCGGTAAAATAACACCGGTGTTGCAATCTATAATTAGCCGCAATTGTGCATTTAAGGCAATGCCTGCGGCCCGGGCTTTACACTTATACGCCTGCAGGCCTTACGCTCCAGGGCCGGTATCCGTTTCAATCCCTATTGCTGCAAATACCGGCCAACCACAACAAAAAAGGGAGCACCTTTACAGCTGCTCCCTTTGAAATATATGTTGATGTGGTAATTTTTAAGCTTCTGGCTCGGCAGCCTTGTCGAAATGAAAAGTTTCCTTTTTGTTGCCGAAATAGTATTCCTCTTTTTGTTTTTTGGGTTTAAGCACAAGCCATACGCCAAAGCCCATAATGGCCACCGGCCAAACTATACGGTCGGCATTGTCAATGTTATTATCAAGCAAACAGGCAACGCCTATCAGCGTAATAAGTATCCATGATGGTTTACGGAAATTGTATTTGGCGCCCATGTATAAACCCCATGAAATCATCCACATAGGCCAGCTAAACAACCAATCAGGAACCTCGAAAAAGTCAAATTGCCTGATAAGTAAAACACTGCCTATCACTAATAAAATTACGCCTGCTGCAGCTTTGCCGTTGTTGGGGTTAAGGCTGGTTTCTATATCGTTGTTCATTGTTGTAAGTATTAAATTATACCCTAAAAGTACAGCTGTATTATGCGCACAACAAGCAATAACTGGCCATATAAGCAAACAACCCGGTAAAGGCAGGAATTAAATCGGTGAAAAAAGAAAGGGGATTTTGGCCGGGGGTATTGTCTGAACCTTGATTAAGGGGATTAAAAGATTTTCAGGATTTCAATCAGCCTGATCCGCCTGTACTTGCGGTCGTTTGTAAAGGGTGCTTAACACGGTTATGCGATTGCATCGCGAAGAAGCGTCGCAGACGCAGGAACACATTAAGCACTCGTTACAAACGAGTGCTTAATGTTGGTAAAATGTTGTCATTTCGATACGAGGAACGAGTGAGAAATCTTATGCGCTATGCTATTGGAGCTTTGCATTCCGTAGAAGGTTTCTCCTTCGCGCCACGCTTTTACCCGCCGGGGCTCTCTCGAAATGACAAACTTTTTATAAAATCAGTCTTCCCAGCTGTGGGCAGGAACCAAGTGACTGCGGGAAATATCAATTATAGAAAAAAACCTCTTCACCCTCTTTCCAGCGAAGCTGAAGAGAGGGGCGGCCAGCGAAGCGTAGCCGGGGTGAGTTGTAGCCCCGGCGCATATCCCCCTTACTCCGGCTCCTGCTGGCTCAGGCAATGGAAGCTGCCCAATCCCCATATAATATCGGTAGAATCAATGCCCACTACTTCACGATCCGGGAAACATTGCTGGATGATCTGCAGTGCCTTGTCATCATTTTTTGAGCGGTAAGTTGGTACCACAACAGCCGAGTTGCCAATGTAGAAATTAGCATACGAAGCCGGCAAGCGTGTATCTTCATGGATAACCGCATCGGGCATAGGCAGTTCTACAATGTTAAGCTGCTTGCCGTTGATGAGGCGCATGGTTTTAAGGGTTTCCAGGTTTTCCTGGAGTATGTGGTAGTTCTCGTCGGCAGGGTTTTCTTCAACAACGGTTACAACAGTATCTTCGTTTACAAAGCGGGTAATATCATCAATATGGCCGTCGGTATCGTCGCCAATTATACCATCACCGAGCCAGAGAATTTGTTCGGCGCCGTAATAATTACGCAGGTAACCTTCAATTTGCTCCTGGTTTAAATGCGGGTTGCGGTTTTTATTGAGCAAACAGGCAGTAGTAGTAAGAATAGTACCCTTGCCGTTAAAATCAACAGAACCGCCCTCCATTACAATTCCCGGATGAAACACCGGTAAATTAAAATGTTCGCCAATTTTGGTCGGGATCACATCATCCAGGTCAAAGGGGGGGTATTTGCCGCCCCAAGCATTGTAGCCCCAGTCAACAATGGCTTTTTGTTTCGTATCCGGATTTATGAGGAATGCAGGGCCATGATCCCGGCACCAGGCATCATTGGTGGCAAATTCAAACAGTTCAACCCGGTTCATATCAACCCCGGCATTTTGCAGCTGAAAAGTAACAGAGGCCCGCATACTTTCATCGGCAACGTTAATACGCACAAGTTCGCCCTTGGTTAAAACCTTTATAAACTCGATGTATGAGGTATAAACCGTATCCAGTTTCCCCGGCCACGAAGCCTCTTTGTGCGGCCAGCTTAACCAGGTAGCTGTATGCTTTGCCCACTCGGCAGGGAAAGAGAAGCCCAGCTTTGCTGGGAAGTCCGAAAGTCCGGAAGTCCGGAAGTCCGGGAGTATTTGATTTGCTTTATTTTTAGTTGACATTGGTTTTATTTAAGGGAAACACGCAAGGCATTTAACATAACAAGTATTTCCTCGCATTGCTGATAAAGTTTTGCAAAGTCTGGTTGTGATATTAAGCTTCTTTTTTGAGCCAAATACAAGCAACCAACTACTTCAATATTAGAACGTAAAGCGTAGCCTAAAAATCTGTTGAACTCCAAATTTGATTGCCCTGTTGATCCTTCTGCTATGTTTAAAGAAACTGAATCTGCTGCCCTTTTTATTTGGGCGGTTAAAACAAATAATTCATCTTTCGGGAAAGTTTTGGTAAGATCATGTACGGCAGAAGACAGATCAACTGATTTTTGCCACACAATTAATTTTTCAAATTTGAAACTCATATTAACTCATCCCTGTATTTTTTCTTTCGGACTTCCGGACTTTCCCGACTTTCGGACTAATTTAATCCTCGTCTAAAAGTCTTTTAGTTATCGGTTGGTATGAATCAATCCTCCTGTCCCTTAAAAACGGCCAGTGGCTGCGGTAATAGTCAGATTTATCCAGATCAAGCTCCTGTACTATTACTTCTTCGTCATCATGTGATGTTTGGTGAATGATAGTTCCAAACGGATTGGCAAAGAATGATCCTCCCCAGAATTTAACACCGGCTTCTTCGCCAACACGGTTAACGCTTACTACGTGTATGCCGTTGGCAACCGCGTGCGAGCGCTGTATGGTTTGCCAGGCATTGTATTGCTCAACGTTGGTGGCTTCGTCCTGTGTGGTGGCCCAGCCTATAGCGGTTGGGTAAAATAATATATCGGCACCCATTAATGCGGTAATACGGGCAGCTTCGGGGTACCATTGGTCCCAGCAAATAAGTACGCCCAGTTTGCCGTATTTGGTTTTAAAAACCTTGTAACCCAAATCGCCGGGTGTAAAGTAAAATTTTTCGTAAAAGCCTGGATCGTCCGGGATGTGCATTTTACGGTATTTGCCTAAATAGCTGCCATCGGCATCTAAAACAGCGGTAGTATTGTGGTAAAGCCCCTGCGCGCGTTTTTCAAATAACGATGCTATGATCACTACGCCAAGCTCGGCGGCTACTTTACTCAGTTCATCAGTTGACGGACCGGGGATAGCTTCGGCCAGTTTAAAGTTGTCGTAATCCTCTACATCGCAAAAATAAAGCGACGTAAACAGTTCCTGTAAACAAACTATTTGCGCGCCCTTTGCGGCTGCTTCTTTTACCTTAACAATAGCCTTTTGCAAGTTTTGCTGCTTATCAGCAGTGCAGCTCATTTGCACAATGCCCACTTTTACTTTACTCATACCATTTAAAATTTGCGCAAAAATAGTTCTTTTTAAAGATTAGTGATTAATTCATTAAAGATTAGTTGGAATTTTGACCATCAGATTAAAGATGAATAATTCATAATTTGTGAACAAACAGTGAATTTATGAGTTGTTAAAATTCAACTAATTACTAAATAACTATCTTTGCGCCCGAATGACAGAAATAGAAGACATAGTTGACGAAGGCACCGAGCATAAAACCTGGAAAGGCAAGCTTTGGAATGTAGTTAAGGTTATTTTAATTATAGTAGTTACCGGCGGTCTGCTTTATTGGGTTTTTAGCAAAGTTCCTTTTGCTAAAATAAAATTTCGCCTTGCGCATGCCAACCGTGCCTGGCTTACGGCAGCTATTCTTTGCTACGTTGGCTCCATGCTGTTTTCCTCATGGCGTTTACTTAGTTTCTTTAAATCTATCGGCCTTAAGCTGGACTGGCGCTTTAACCTGCGCCTGTATTTTTTAGGCTTGTGCTATAATGTGTTATTGCCGGGCGGTATAGGCGGCGATGGTTATAAAATTTACTTACTGCACAAAACCTATAAACTCCCCACAAAAAAAGTTTTCTGGGCTATTTTGTTTGATAGGTTAAGCGGCTTTTGGGCTATTGGCGCTATTGTGGTTGGCCTTATTATTTTAATACCCAGTTTTCCGTATCATTTGGCTATTCCGCTGAGTATAGTTTCGGTAGGTTCTGTTATCTATTATTTTGTTGCACGTAAATTTTTCAGGGATTATACCCATAACTTTTTCTCCGGACACTTAAAGGCCATCGGCGTGCAAAGCATGCAATTGCTTACTATTATATGCTTACTGCTTGCGCAGGATTTTAACGGCAAGTTTGCGCCTTATTTGTTATCGTTTCTCTTCTCGTCATTAGCAGCAATTATTCCGTTTAGTTTAGGCGGTGGCGGTATCAGGGATGCGCTTTTTTTAACCCTGGCCGGTCAATTCAATCTTGACCCAGGCATGGCTGTTTACCTAAGCTTTGGATTTTATCTTATTTCTATTTTTGTTGCCTTAATTGGTATCTACTACGTGCTACGTCCAAGCCGACTTGAGAAAGGATTGCAAAAGCCATCGGAATTTACTTCGGAAAATGAGTAGTTAATTAGAATAATATTCTGATTAAAAACCTGTATTAGAATCATATTCTGAATTTTGCAAGTGCCACAACCATTTACTTAAATTGGCGTTCTGTATATAAACCAATTTATTTTAATGAGCCATTTTAATGATTTTAATAATCCGCAGGTTGCGGCATTGCCCGGTCATTTAAAACAATTTATAGTAGACCAGCACTACGAGCATTATACGCCCATTGATCACGCTGTGTGGCGCTATGTAATGCGCCAGAATTACAGTTACCTTAAAGATGTTGCCTACTACCCATACATTCCCGGCTTAACCAAGGCGGGCCTCACCATTGAGCGCATCCCAAATCTTCAGGAAATGAATGATGCCCTTGCTAAAATTGACTGGGGCGCTGTTACTGTTGATGGCTTTATACCACCTGCCGCCTTTATGGAATACCAGGCCTATCGGGTTTTGGTAATAGCTGCGGATATCCGCCAATCCCGGCATATAGAGTATACGCCCGCGCCGGATATTATCCATGAGTCGGCGGGCCATGCGCCAATTATTGCCGATAAGGATTACCACGAATACCTGAGTTATTTTGGTTCGATAGGGGCAAAGGCCATGTTTTCGGCACAGGATTTTGAATTGTATGAGGCCATCCGCGAACTATCTATATTAAAGGAAATGCCCGATGCCGATGAGGCCGAAATAAAAAAGGCTGAAGAATTGGTAGCCCAGCGCCAGGCTAACATGGGCGAACCATCCGAAATGGCGCTGCTTAGTCGCCTGCACTGGTGGACGGTGGAATATGGCCTGATAGGAACACTTGAAAATCCAAAGATCTACGGTGCAGGTTTGCTCTCATCCATTGGTGAAAGTGCCAGCTGCATGAACCCCGATGTAGAAAAGCTTTGGTACACGGCAGGCGCAGTAAATTACAGCTATGATATTACCAAAACTCAGCCGCAGTTGTTTGTAACTCCAACCTTCCAAAACCTTATTGATGTGCTGGAAGATTTTGCCAATACGATGTCGTTTCGCAGAGGAGGGGCTTATGGCTTAAGCAAAGCTTTCGAAAGTAAAAATACCTGTACGGCGGTTTATAGTTCGGGCTTGCAGGTATCGGGTATCATTACCGATTTTAAGGCGGCTAAAGAAAATCCGTATTTTATAAAAACCACCGGGCCCACCGCTTTATCTGTCAATAATAAACAGTTGAAAGGGCATGGCAAAAATTACCATAAGGATGGCTTCAGCTCGCCGGTAGGTAAACTGAAAAATGTACTGCCGCTGGAAAACCTAACTGCCGATGAATTAAATAACATTGGCATTGCAGTGGGTAATGACGGGGTTCTGCATTTTGAAAGTGGCATCACAGTTAAAGGGAAGGTAAAAGCAATTCTATCAGAAAATGGCAAAAATCAGTTGATAACTTTTACTAATTGTACCGTTACTGATAAAAAGGGCGCTGTTTTGTTCGATCCCGCATGGGGTGTTTATGATATGGCCGTTGGCGAAAAAATAACGTCTGTTTTTTGCGGTGCAGCTGATAAGGAGGCTTTTGAGGAGATCGTTTACAAGTCAAAGACCGCCACCCATCACGTTGATTATGATTTTAAAAGTAAGGAGCTGCACAAGCTGTATCAGCAGGTGCGTAACTGCCGACTAAAGCAAGGCGACTATGGTTTTTTAGGTAACGTGTGGCTCAAACTGCAAAAAGACCATCATGACGATTGGCTTTGCGCCCTCGAAATCCTGGAAATGCTGGAACATGAAGATATAGAGCCGCGCCTGTCTGCCGAGATCCGCCGGTTTCTTGAACAAAAGGCCATTGACCAGCCCGACCTAAAAAAACTGATAGCCGATGGTTTTTATCTGATTGCGCACCCGGTTGAACAAAATTTGGTATTTTAGTCACCGGCATTTGTCATTGCGAGGTACTAAGCAATCTCATCATTAAGGTTATCACCTGTCCTCTAAGATTGCTTTGTACCTCGCAATAACATAATTATAACAACTAATAACATTACCCTTTAGGGCATGAACATTATTATAACAGGCGCCAGCAGCGGCGTAGGATTTGAAGCTGTAATAGAACTGATACTATCTGGCAACCATAAGGTGATTGCCCTTGCCCGCTCGCAGGATAAACTGGAGCGCCTGCTGGAAATTGCCCACGGCCTCAATCCCGACTGTGAGCTGTTTGCCCTTGCCTTTGATATTGTTCATGATGATTATGAGGGCATGCTGCAGTTTATAGCCACCAATTTTGATAACCGGGTTGATGTTTTGATAAACAACGCCGGCGTACTCATCAATAAGCCCTTTACCCAACTGCAGGAAACCGATTTTGTAGAAATGCTGCAAAGCAACTTTATAGGCCATGTGCGTATCATACAGTCATTGCTGCCGCTTATACCTGCCGGCGGGCACATTGTAAATATCGGCAGCATGGGCGGTTTCCAGGGAAGTGCCAAATTTCCCGGAATGGCGGCGTATTCGGCCAGTAAAGCTGCCCTGCACACCCTAACCGAATGCCTGGCCCAGGAACTTACCGGGCAGCAAATAAAAGTAAACTGCCTTGCCTTAGGTTCGGCCCAAACAGAGATGCTGGAAAAAGCCTTTCCCGGCTATGAATCGCCGGTACTGGCCTTTGAAATGGGCAAGTACATTGCTGATTTCGCGCTAACCGGGCATAAGTTTTTTAATGGAAAGATCTTGCCGGTGGCGGTGTCAACTCCGTAGGAGAGAGTTGCGGGGATCGGGGTGCGAGGTTCGTGTGAAATTGTATAGACGCATAATTTCGTCTTCCAATGTGCAAATTCTTAGAAGCAGGAAAAGTTTTTACTCATGCAAAAGGCTAAATTAGAGTTGCTAAAAAGATTCAAAATGTCGAGATCGGGACTTGCATTATTAGAACATAAGAATGAAAGGTATTGAAAATATTATAAATATGAATCCAGAGGATAGATATTTATATTTTATTAGAAAAATCACCGATTTTGAAGAGGTTTGGGGATTATATAATGAAGGTTGGGCTACTGCTACCAATGAAGAAAATCAACAAATTGTTCTTTTTTGGCCGGAAAAACAATTTGCGGTTTTATGCGCCGAGAATATTCTGAGTAGTTACGAAGCTAAGGCTATTAATCTCACACAATTCATGGAAACTTGGCTTCCGGGAATGATAAAAGATAATGCTTTTCCAGGCATATTTTATATCCCTAACGGAAAAGGTATAGTCCTGGAACCTGAGCAAGTTTTAATAGATATAAATCAGGAACTTAAACAATATTAACCAATAGCATATGGGCCTGATTATAAGAGTGCTTTTGTTCATTTCCTATATTCTGCTTTTTCTGAGTATTTTCTTTTGGTTCTTATACCATGGGAGTGGTCACAAAATTCCGGCAGCAACCGACCAGTCATTTACGTATGTAACAGGTGGTTTAACCGTTTTATGCTTAATTCTCTTGTTTCTAAAGCGCAGGTTTCGATAAATCACCAGCCAAAATCTCAAATCTCATATCTCACATCTCACATCTAATTTTTATCTTTGCCCATGCAAGAAAAAATCCTCATTCTTGACTTTGGCTCGCAATTTACCCAACTTATAGCGCGCCGCGTCAGGGAGCTCAATATTTACTGTGAGATCCACCCGTTTAATCATTATCCCGAAATTGACAGCACTGTAAAAGGTATCATCCTTTCCGGCAGTCCTTATTCTGTAAGGCAGGAAGATGCACCACGGTTTGATTTTGAGCAGTTTCATACCACCCGGCCTATTTTGGGCGTTTGTTACGGAGCACAGTATGTAGCGCATTTTCACGGCGGCGAGGTATTGGCTTCAAGCACCCGCGAGTATGGTCGTGCTAATTTAGATTACATCAACCGCGAAAATCCGCTGTTTAAAAATATACCCGAAAGCTCACAAGTGTGGATGTCGCATGGCGATACCATTGCCAGCATTGGCGATAACTTCGAAGTAATTGCCAGTACCGACACCGTAAAAGTAGCAGCTTACCAGGTAACCGGCACCCAAACTTATGGCATCCAGTTTCACCCCGAAGTAACCCATAGTATTGATGGCAAGCAATTGCTTGAAAACTTTTTGGTTGACATTTGCGGTTGCCAGCAGGATTGGACACCCGATTCATTCATCGAAACTACCATTGCCGCCCTTAAAGAAAAGGTAGGCGATGATAAGGTAGTTTTAGGCCTTTCTGGTGGTGTTGATTCATCTGTTGCTGCGGTATTGCTGCATCATGCCATAGGTGCAAACCTGCATTGTATTTTTGTTGATAACGGCCTTTTGCGTAAGGACGAGTACGAACAAGTACTTGATTCCTATAAGCACATGGGTTTAAATATAAAAGGCATCGACGCCAAAAATCGTTTTTACGATGCGCTGGCCGGTTTGTCTGATCCCGAGAAAAAACGTAAGGCCATTGGCCGGGTGTTTATCGAAGTTTTTGACGATGCTGCACACGAGGTTCAGGATGTAAAATGGCTTGGTCAGGGTACTATTTACCCGGATATTATTGAATCTGTTTCGGTTAAAGGGCCGTCGGCTACCATCAAATCGCACCACAACGTTGGTGGTTTGCCCGATTTTATGAAACTTAAAGTTGTTGAACCGCTAAATACCTTGTTTAAGGATGAAGTAAGGCGTGTAGGCAAGGCTTTAGGTATCGATCCTAATATTTTAGGACGCCATCCTTTCCCGGGTCCGGGTCTGGCAATCAGGATATTAGGTGATGTTACACCACAAAAAGTAGCTATATTGCAGGAAGCCGATGCAATTTATATCAACAATTTACGGTCATACGGTGTTTACGATAAAGTTTGGCAGGCCGGCGCTATATTTTTGCCGGTACAATCTGTAGGGGTAATGGGCGATGAGCGTACTTACGAGAACGTAATTTGCCTGCGTGCCGTGGAATCACTGGATGGTATGACAGCCGACTGGTGCCACTTACCTTACGATTTGCTGGCTAAGATCAGTAACGAGATCATCAACAACGTAAAAGGAATTAACCGGGTAGTATATGATATCAGCTCAAAACCACCTGCTACAATTGAGTGGGAATAAATGGTTATTGTTTTTTATAACGGTATTGATACTGGGTGCTTGCTCTCCAAAGCTGCACCCGGTATCGGCACCGGTAAAAAATGCTGATAAACCGGTTGAAAAGCCTGCCGAAAAAGCACCCGCCAAAAAGCCGGAGGCAAAAGCCTCGGTAATCTCCCTTATTTTGCCAATGGGTTTGGAGCACCTTAAGCCCAAATCAACCTACACCAGCGCGGGCTTAACCAAGGCCAACATGAGTGTGGAGTATTACCAGGGATTTAAGCTCGCTTTAGATTCGCTGGCTGCAAGTGGTGCCAATTTTAAACTTCAGCTTTATGATTCAAAGGACGAGGCCGCTACATCGCACAGCCTGGGCTTTAACCCCAAAATACAAAGCAGCGATTTAATTGTTGGTCCGGTTTTTCCGGATGGGATGAAGATGTTTGCCGCTGTGCTTACCAACCCCAAAGCGCCTATCCTGTCGCCGTTATCACCGGCTGCACCGGCCAATATCAACAGCAATAATCTTATTACCGTTATACCCCCGCTGGAGTACCATGCCTGGGGTGCGGCGGAGTTTATCTACAATAAAATAAAGCCTAAAAAGGTGTTTATCCTGCGGTCGGGCTTTAGCCAGGAGTATGATTATGTGCTCAGCTTTAAAAAGGCGATGGACAGCCTCAGCAATAAAAAGGTAAAGGTGATTGCCACTATTATTACCCGTGGTCAGCTGGCTGTCTTGTTACCACAACTTTCCAAAACAGATCGTAATGTGTTTGTGGTACCGGCAACAGATCAGGCTTTTTTGGGCGTTACCTTACGCTCCTTGGATACGCTGAATAAACACTACCCTATTGTACTGTTCGGTCATCCAAGCTGGGAAAAGTTCACCTTTTTAAAAGCTGATGTTTTGCAGCGCCTTAAAACCCACATCACCTCAACCGATAAGGTAAATTACAAGGCGGAAAATACAATTGTATTTTTACGTAACTATCGCAAGGCATATCACGTTGAACCTACCGATTTTGCCATTAAGGGCTTTGATGAGGGTTTGTATTTTGGCAGGCAAATGCTTGATGGCACGCTTACATCCATCGAAAAATCAGATTATACGGGTTTGCACAACGAGTTCCATTTTATAAAAAAACCGGGATTGGGTTGGGTAAATACACACGTAAATATATTAATGTACACTAACTTTGAGTTAAAACAGGTAGAATGAAGGCCATAAATCAGCTTAAAACGTTTCAGCGAATAATAGGTGAGTACCCGGTTGATACGCCATTAAGTAAATTTTTACCCGGATTTTACAGGCAGAACAAACAAATGGGTTCTACCGATAGGCGGGTAGCCAACCGGCTGGTGTACAATTACTTCCGCATAGGTTTGGCACTGCCCAATCTGGCAACCGAAGATCGCCTGGTAATAGCCGAGTTTTTATGCAATACGCAAACCAATTCCTTCATCCAAAACTTTAAGCCCGATTGGGCTGCCTGCATAAATTTTAGCGTAGATGATAAACTGGCGCTCATAAAAACCGCCTATCCCGCATTTAAATTGGAAGATGTTTTTCCGTGGACAAATCAGATCTCGGCAGGGATTGACAGCGAAGCCTTCCTGAAATCGTTTTTTTGCCAGCCCGATCTGTTTATCCGCGTACGTAATGGCTACGATCATTTGGTTAAAGCCGAACTGAATAAGGCCGAAATTGCTTACAAGGATGAGGGTAATAACTGCTTTTCGCTGCCCAATGGTACCCGGTTAGAAACCATTTTCCCTAAACAGCATTGGTTTGAGGTGCAGGATCTGTCATCGCAGCAAACGGGGTCATTCTTTAAACCTCAAAAATGGGACAGCTGGTGGGATGCCTGTGCGGCATCGGGCGGTAAATCGCTGCTGCTGCATGAGGACGAGCCCAATATAAAGCTCGTGGTGTCAGATATCCGCGAATCGGTACTGGCCAACCTCGATGAGCGTTTTCAGTTATCGGGCCTCACCAAATACCAAAAAAAGGTACTCGATCTTACTACCAATGTAGATCAAACCCTGCATGATTACGCTTTCGACGGGATCATTCTCGATGCGCCCTGCAGCGGCTCGGGTACCTGGGGACGTACACCCGAAATGATCACCCAGTTTATGCCCGCCAAAATTGAATTTTTCCAGAAACTACAAAAAAGCATCGCCCAAAACGTAGTTAAATACCTCAAACCAGGCAAACCCCTCATCTACATCACCTGCTCGGCCTTCAAAGGCGAGAACGAGGATGTGGTTGATTATCTCGTAAAAGAGCTCGGCTTAAAACTGGAAGAAAGTAAGGTGTTAAAAGGCTATGAGCATAAAGCTGATACCATGTTTGTAGCAAGGTTGATTAAGGGGTAAGGATAAGAAATTGTCATTTCGAACGAGGTACGAGGAGAAATCTTCTGCGTTATGATATTGAAGTAATCCAAATTTTCTAGTTTAAACTATGTGAAACCACAATTACTACGTTTATATAACAACTAATCATACTAAGACAGTATTATATATTGGTGTTACAAATGATATAAGCGTTAGGTTACGTCAGCACAAAGAAAATAAAGGGAAGACTAAGTCTTTCACGGGTCTGTACTATTGCTACAATCTGGTTTATTACGAACACTTTTCACATATTGAACATGCGATTGAAAGAGAGAAAGAAATTAAAAAATGGCGTAGAGAAAAGAAAGATGCTTTAATTGCATCGACAAATCCTGATTGGGTTTTCTTGAATGATAAGATTGGGGATTGAAAAATAAGCAAAGTGGTTTAGAAACTGTAGAAGATTTCTCCTCGTACCTCGTTCGAAATGACAAACTTTTTATGAATTCCAACGCTTTTTACCGTCGCTCGGCTCCAGGCATTAACTTAAATTATCCCCCAACAAAAAAGGGCCCTTTTCAAGGCCCTTTTTTATAAATTCTTATTTGCTTATTTCCAATTCCGCATCGGGTTTGGAAACATCTGTGAGCGCTACACGACCGCGATCCTTACGCAATATGCGGTTGAACAGGGAGATCTCCCTGTCAAACAAAAACTGGAAGAACAGCTTGGTCCATGAGGTATGGTAGTACAGGGTATCGTAATACTCAGGAGCGGTTTTCTTGATCTCCGGGAGTTTGTTCCAGGGGATAGAAGGAAAATCGTGGTGTTCGTTGTGGAAACCTACGTTGAAGGCTACCGCGTTAAAGTTACCGTAGTAGCTGTAAGTTTCCTGCTCCACACTGTGGGTAAGGTAATGTTCCTGGATCCAACGGGCACCAAGCGGGTGCAAGCCAACCGAAAACGAGAAGCTAAGCAGCAAAAACGCTACAGAATGCCAGCCCATAAAGTAAGCAATAGCCGTGGTGAAAACCACCTGTAACAAAAAGTTAGTAATTATCCAACCATCAATAGGGTGAATTTCTCTTAAACGCGATAAACGGAAAAGCTGGAATACCGGGAAAAACAGCAACCACAATGCTTTACCAAAAAACGAATTACTGATAAGTTTTGCTTCCCATTTGTTAGGCAAATCGGCGTCCAGCTCATGCACACCCTGAAAAGAGTGGTGTTTGATATGGTATTTTTCGAATGATATGGCGCTTGGCAATATCTGCGGTAAATTGGCAAACATAGATGCCCAGCGATTGGCATTACGGTTTTTAAACAGCAATTGGTGTGTGCATTCGTGTATCATCACAAACAGGGCATGATCTGCAAAGGCACCTATTAAATAGGCGGCACCAAATACCCACCACCATGATTGATCGCGCAAAAACCAGGCTAAAACTACCTGTATGGCCACTAAGCCAATAATAGCAAAAATGGTGTTCGGGTTTTTACCTATCAGTTTACGCAACTGCGGAAACTGTTTTAAAATTTTTTTTGTGCGAATACGATGTGGTTCAGACTCCTGGGAATAAACAAAATCAGTTCTTTTGGCCATATAAAGTATAAACGTTAAAGATAGCAATAACGTGTCAAAAATATCATTTTGTGGTAAACTTTTGTGATTTTAAATTAAAAACTTCACGAAGATTTCATGTTTATTTTATATAAACAGCTGTTTACTGTTGCTTGAATACCAATACTTTAAAGGTGTTTGGTAATGCCTTGCGGGTACCCGGTTCAAACTGTGCCACGCTTAGGTAAATTTTATGTGTGCGGGTATCAAGGGCTAAAGTTTTGGCGCGTTCGGCAGTTTTTAGCACCTGTATAACGGCATACTTATCGGCAGATTGTTGTTTGATAATAGTGGTTGTACCATCGCCGCATGAGCAAAAAATAAGTTTGGTTTCGGGGTCATAAGCTACGGCATCTACGCCGGCGCCTATGGGCAGGGTATTTACAACTTTGCCGGTGTTAATGTCAATCACGCTCACGCCTTTATTTTCGCGGCAAACGGTAAATAAGCGCTGGTTTACGGCATCTAAGGCTAAGCCGGTAGGACCGCCACAGGGTGCCAGTGGGAAGTTTTTTATCACCTTAAGGTTTTTACTGTCGATAACGTTGAGGCTGCTTTTATCTTCCAGGTTATTATAAATTTTTCCTTTGCCATCGGCCACGGCAAATTCCGGTCCGCCGCCAAGGGCAACTGTACCTACTTGTTTAAGCGTTTTTGGGTCGATAACAGATGAATTCTCACTTTCGCCATTAAAGCTGAAAACCTTATCGGAGTAAGGATCATACATTATTGCATCCGGGCCATTTGCATTGGTAAGCGGAATGGTGGCAATTGTTTTAAGTGTTTTAAGATCAAAAGCTACCACGGCATTTGCCTTACCATCGCTTATAAAACCACGATTTAGCTTATTATCTATGGCAATACCGTGCACGCCTTTCATATTATCTATAGAACCTGCAGGCGTTTCGGTAGCCAGGTCTATCACATTTACCTGCGTACCATGCGATACGTAAAGGCGGTTATTCACCTTATCAATAGCCAGGTAATCATACCCACCATCGCCTGGCAGGGATATGGTTTTATCGGCTACATAAGTTTGTGCCTTTAATTTAAGCGGGATTGAACCAATTGCCAGTAAGGCAATAACAAGCAGTTGCTTTTTCATTTTGATGATGATTTTTTGCTATGAAAGTACATGCCGAATCTGTAGAAAAGTTGTGTTATTGAATATGATTTTCCTGTTGTTCGGCTATGTGCGCTGCAAAGCCGTTCCTGTATAAAATGCGTAGCATAGCGGGCAAAACAATCAGCAGCAAGGGCAGTGCTGCTAAAAAGCCGCCGATAACGGCAATAGCCAAAGGCTGGTGCAATTGCGCACCCGCACCAATACCCAGTGCAAGCGGCATAAGGGCTATAATGGCCCCCAGCGCCGTCATTAATTTGGGGCGAAGGCGGGTGCTTATAGCGTAGCTTACGGCATCATCAACAGGGTTAAGCAGTGCATTTTCTTTAAACTGTAAAAAGGTAAAAATGGCGTTTTCGCCAATGATACCCACAATCATGATGAGGCCGGTATAGCTGCCCACGTTAAGCGGAGTGCCGGTAATAAATAAGGCCAGCAGGCTGCCGCCTATACCCAGTACGCCCACAACCAATATAAGTATGGCTATCCTGAACTGCTTAAATAAAAATAAGATCACCCCGAAAACCAGCAGACTTGCAATAACCAAAATGGTAAGCAGTTCCTTAAATGATTGCTGCTGCTCGGCATAAGCACCGCCGTATTCAACATGGTAACCTTGCGGTAAACTGATGCCTTCTACGGCTTTTTTAATGGCCGGCATTACTGTACCCAGATCGCTGTTTTCTAAACGTGCGGTTATGATGTTGAGGTTTTGCAGGTTTTCGCGATTTATTTCGGCATCGCCCGATTTTAGGTTTACATCGGCCAGTTCATGGATGGGTACCAGTTTGCCGTTGGTTAAAAATATGTTGAGGTTTTTAATACCCGCTACATTCAGCACCCTGTTACCGGGGTAAACCATGCGGATGGGGGAGAGCTGTTCCTTCTCCAGCAGATTACCAATAATGTTGCCCTGTAAGGCGGCTTGTACCTGTTGCTGCAGGTTGGCTGGCGTAATATTGTACTGTGCCAGCTTGCTATAATGCGGATCGATACTTACCGACGGACCGGCTATTATAATGCCCGGCAATACATCGGCGGTGCCCTTTACTTTTTCAACCTGGGCGGCTATTTGCGTGGAGAGGGATTGCAGCTTTACAGGGTCGTTACCAAATACTTTTATCTCAATAGGCTCGGCCGATGTGGTAAGATCACCCAGCATATCGGTTATTACCTGGCCAAATTCAACAACAAGTGCAGGCTGCGTTTCGGCAATTTTTTTGCGCAGTTCGCTGGTTACTTCTTCGGTGGTTTTATCGCGTACTTTTTTTAGCTGGATAAGGTAATCGCCGCGGTTGGGTTCGGTAATAAAAAAGCCCATCTGTGTACCGGTTCGGCGCGAGTAGGCGGCCACTTCGGGTTGTTTAATGATGATCTTTTCTACCTCGCGCAGCATCCGGTCAGTTTCTTCAAGGGAAGTTCCCGGCGGGGAGTTATAATCCAGTACAATGCTGCCCTCGTCCATCTCTGGCAGAAAACCGGTTTGCAGCAGCGGGGGGATCAGGGCAATAGCAATGCCCAATGCCACCATAATAACTATGGCCACATAAGGCCTCAATATCAAGAACGATACCCAGCGGAGCTTTTTAACAGGATGGATTGTTGCCTCCTTAACCTTCGCCGTGGTATTAAATTTAGGCTTAGGCGTAAGCAGCAGGTAAATTACCGGCAAACCTATCCACGTTACAAAAAACGAACACACGAGGGTAATGATCATGGTATCGGTAAGTACCTTAAAGTACGCACCGGCCACGCCGCTCATCAGCACAAAGGGGATAAATATTACAATGGTACTTATAGATGAACCCACCATCGCCGGGAAAAGATAGTCGATAGCCTTTTGTACCAAATGCCTGCTCAGTTCATTAGGATGTTCCTCATGGGTACGGTGAATTTGCTCAACCACTACAATGGCATCATCAATAATTAAACCAATGGAGGCAGCAATTGCGCCCAGCGTCATGATGTTGAAGGTATAGCCCAGCCCGTAAAGTACCAGCAGCGTAAGCCCCAGCGTAACCGGGATGGTAATAAGAATAGTAGCACTTGCCTTAACCGACCGCAGAAAAATAACCGCCACAATAATAGCCAGCAGCAAACCTATCCACAAACTATCGCTTACGCTTTTAACCGAATCGTTCACAAAATCGGCCTGTACATAGTAAGGTTTTATGGTAACGCCGGCAGGCAGGATCTTTTGCAGATCCTGAATTTTGGCCGCCATATCATTTGAGAGCGAAATGAGGTTGGCATTGGGTTGCTTGATAACCGCGATAAGCACACCATCGTGCCCGTTGGCGTTGATGCGGGTGTATTCAATTCCCTCGTTTATTTGTATGGTAGCAAAATCTGAAAGCCTTACCACACGTTTGCGGTTGTTGCTGATCACCAGGTTTTCCAGCTGCTCCTTACTGTTGATGGTGGCATCGGTTACGGTGAGATACAGCATTTTATAATCAGACAGATAACCGCCCGATTTTACAAAGTTGGTTTGCGTAAGCGTATTGCTTACCACATCAGGCGTAAGGCCGAGTGAGCTCATCTTCTGCGGATCAAGCGTAAGCCAGTACTCCTTAAGCTTACCGCCGATCACCCTTATTTCAGATACACCATCAACCTGCGACAGGAATGGTTTTACCGTGTATGCCGCTATTTGCCGCAGTTCTATCGGTGATTTATTATGACTCTCCAGTGTGTACCCGCTTACAGGCAGTATGGAAGGGTTCATTTTTTCAACGGTGATATTTACATCGGCGGGCAGGTCATTCTTGATCTGGTCTATGCTTGATTGGATGCGTTGCTGGCTCAGGTCGATATCGGCATTCCAGTTAAGGAGCGCCGAAATTTCGCAGCTGCCGCGACTGGTAGTACTGCGCACCAAATGCAGATCGGGCACTTGTTTAATGGCATCTTCCAGCGGTTTGGTAACCGTAACCATCATTTTATTTACCGGCTGTAAACCCTCATCGGCAATGATCTTTATTTTAGGAAAAGTGATCTCGGGGAAAAGCGACGTTTGCAGTTTTGAATACGCAAACAAGCCGCCCATGATTATCAGTGCCAATACCAAACCCAATGGCTTGCGGTGCGATATGAAGAAGTTTTTACCGGCGCTCATTTTAAAATAGGTTTATGTGTTGTGGCTATTTGACTCACCCCGGCTGCGCTTCGCTGGCCGACCCTCTCTTCGCCTGCGGCGGAAAGAGGGTTGAGAAGATTATTTTGTTCTGAAAAAAGGCTAAACCTTACAACCCCCTCTATACGCGAAGCGTAGAGAAGGATGACAAGCGCAGCGATGTCGGGGTGAGTCGTCTTCATTGCACAATTTTAACTTTTGCGGTATCCGTTAACCCGTAGTTGCCCGTTACCACGATCATATCTTTAGGGTTGAATTTTGGCGATAGGATCTCTACGCGGTCGCCGGTTTCGAGGCCTTTGGTGATAGGGGTTTTTACGGCGGTTGTGGGGTTAATGAGTTTCATTACCCAAAATTCTGTTTGTGTTTCGTTAGTTAACACGGCCGATTTTGGCAGCGAAGCCGTATGTGGTCTTGACGAGCGGATGATCCTGGCCTTTGCCACCAGGTTTTCGGGGATGGGGTTATTGCTGCTCGCCTTTATAACTATTCCCTGAGTTTGCGACAATGTATCAACCGAAGGCATGGATGAAGCTACCGTACCGGTAAGTTTTTCACCGCCGGGCAATATCAGCTGCACGTTTTGGTTGTTTTGTACATACTGACGCATTTCATACGGCAGCTGCATCACAAATACAAAGCTTGATCTGTCGCTTATAACGGCCAGTTGCTCGCCATCGGCCACATAATCGCCTTGCTGGTGAGCCAGTTGGGTAATGTAACCGTTGCCGGGTGCCTTAATACGGTTTACGCCCGAAAACCTGAACGTGGTATCCAATATATTAATACTGTTGCCAATGCTTTGGGCCTCCTTGGTTTTTATGGTGAAAATAGTGGCACCCTTATTTACAAAGTGCCCCAATTGGGTATTTACATTTTGTATGTAACCGTTGGCATTAGCCTTTACAAAATTCTTCTGCAAAAAAATAGAGGTGGCGCTCAGATCGGCATAATCGGTCATTGAGCTATCGGTAACCGTGGTAACTGTAACCGGTGTTTGCGATGCTACCGCGGCATCTTCGCCACCGGCGGCACTATCCTTGCTTTTGCAGGAAAACAGCACAAGCAGCAGGCAGGCTGCTATATATATGTTTTTAAATTTCATGTTATCGGTTCCAGTAATTTAGCTGATTAATGAGCTGTAAATTGGTGATATTGGTTTGCGTTTTAAGATTTTTAATACTCAGATAATTGTTAATGGCCAATATCAGATCGGCCACGCGTACATCGCCGGTTTGCAGCAGCTTGGTATCTACTTTTATCAGGCTTTCGGTAAATTTCATCTGCTCGTCTATCTGGGCAAGCAGGGTTTCGTTACCGGCTATCTGCTGGTTTAGCTGGGCTATCTGCTGGTGGTACTGGGTATCAAAAAAGGCTTTGTACGTTTTGCGCGTTTGCTCCTGCAATGAAAGTTTCTGGTACTGTATCTTACGCTGACCGCCATCATACAAAGGCAGCGTAAAGCTAAAACCAACGCTTAAGCCAAAGTTTTTATAAGGCTGACTTGCAAAATCTGAATTATAACCGCCATCGGCCAGCAGGTTTATTTTGGGGCGATAGGTAAAATCAATAAGGGCGCGGCTGTTCACCAGTTTTAAGCTATCAACCTTGTACTGGTTAAAAAATATACTGTTGCTGATATCGGCCCGCATGGTTTTCTGAATGCCGGGTTCCTGCAACTCCATATAGCTGGTATCGGCAATGCCGGTTAAATAGTTGAGGGTGGCATAATCGTTTTTATACTGCATACGCCATTGCGATAGCTGCAGTTGCTGCTGTTTAAGCGTAACCAAAAAGGTAAGGTAATCGCTTTGCTTGTAAACGTTGCTGCGGGTGAGCTTTTTGAGCAGGTCCTCTTCTTTGTTAAGCAGTTCTATAACTTCCTGGTTAAATTTTAGCTGTTGCAGGCTGCCGTAAGCCGTAATGTACTGGGCGGTAACGGCTTTCGTTAAATCCTGCTCAGATATTTTTGCCGTGTTATTTACCGATTGCGATAGCAGTGTTATAGCATCAACCTGTGCGGAAATATTTTTTTTGCTATCTAATGACTGGTTTATGCCCATCAAAGCGTTAAGTGTATGCTCGTTGGTAATGGCGGCGGCATAACCGTAGCCGCCAACAACGGGGGCGTAAAGGCCGGTGCTGGTAGCATTTACCTGCGGCTTATAACCGGCACGGATGCGCATACTATCCAGTTGGTTTAATGCTACCTGGGTTTTAAGATCTTTTAAAAGCGGACTATTGCTTTTGGCCAGCTCAATATAATGATTGAGCGAATTTGTTTGCGCAATGGAAACAGTATAGCTAAGCGTAAAAAGTATAAAACCGAAAAACCACTTCATTAACAGGAGGTATAAATGCTATTTAAACATAGCGAAACTATTGTATAAATCTGTACAAAATTTGGATAGCTATCCATCAAATTTAAAATTTGATAATGAAGGTATGATGAGGCAGCAGGTATTGATAGTTGAGCGAAAAGTTAAAGTTCTCGCAGATCTGCTTGCTGATGGTGAGCCCGAGGCCGCTGCCGTCAGATCCGGATGATTTATGGAAACGGGTAAATATTTTATCATCGGGTAATGCATGGGCATCGCCGGTGTTTTTTATGGTAAAGCTATCGGTATTCAGGTCGATAATAATTTCGCCGCCGGGGTGGTTATGCCGTACCGCGTTAATGATTAAGTTGTTCAGCAATATCTCCATTAAATAACGGCTGGCGGTTACCTCTTTGTTATCAAGCGTAGTACTTACAGTTATTTGTTTATCATGAAAAATGTCTTCCAGTTGTGCCAGCAGCTCTTCAATAAGCGTTTTAAGGTTGATGCTTTGCTGATCATGTAGCAGGCGGTTCTCTATTTTAACCAGCAGCAATAATGATTGATTGAGCCTGCTCAGCCTTGATACCGCGCCATAAAGGTCATTAAGCAATTTGCTTTGCCGCTCGCTAAAATTATCTGTTTGTATCAGCGTATCCAGCTTGGAGTTTATAACCGCTATGGGCGTAAGCAATTCGTGCGATGCGTTTTCGGTAAAGGCTTTCAGGTCTTTATAATCGAGTTTGGCTTTTTCGGTGGTGAGGGTTACGGCCTGGTTAAGCTGGTTAAATTCTTCAATACGGGTATCGGTTTTAGCAATCTCGCGGTTTTCGGTAACGTTAAATAGCTGCAGCTCGCGCAGTATGGAATAAAAAGGTTGCCATAAGCGGTTTAAAATTAAGCGGTTGGCTACCAGCAGCACCAGCAGCAGCAATAATATTACACCAATGGTAATGGCAAAAATAATCTGGATAAGGTCCTCGGTTTCTACTTTCGATTCTACGATGAGCACCTTGTAATACTTGCCGTTAACCGTTACCGAGCTAACAAGTCCCCGGCCTGATTCATATTCGTTTTTTTCCTTTTGATATTGGGTATTAATAAACTCACGCTTTACCGAGTTCGCGGGCGCTTCGGCAAAGCTGATCTGCTGATCCTTTGATTCAAAAACCTGCGGCAACTGCCTGTTAAGCTTTACATAATCAAATACCTCATCTTCCTCAACTTTAAGGGCTTTATCGTTTTGGTCGTTCAGGATCCAGCTAATGGCCTGGTAGTAAATAATACCCGTTATGAGCATGACCACAACGGTGGTAATAATATTTACGCGGTTGTATAAGGTAAGCAGTTTCATTATTGATCGGTAAATTTGTAGCCCATACCATAAGCCGCCTGTATATAATCATTAGCGCCGGCCTCCATGAGCTTTTTGCGCACGTTTTTAATGTGCGAGTAAATAAAATCGAAGTTATCGGCAATGTCTATCCCGTCGCCCCAAAGGTGTTCGGCAATGGCATTTTTTGAAATTACCTTTCCCTTGTTGGCTATAAAATAAATCAGCAAATCAAATTCCTTACGGGTAAATTTAACAGGTTTGTCATGCACTTTTAGGGTGCGGGCCTGCAGATCGATGCTGATCTCCTTAAACACCAGCAAATTGCTGCCATTGTACATTTTACGCCTGATGATGGCCGATACCCGCGCTTTAAGCTCCGACAGGTGAAAGGGTTTTACCAGGTAATCATCGGCACCAAGATCAAGACCTTCCAGGCGATCGTCAAGAGAGTTTTTGGCTGATATAATGAGCACGCCATCGGTATAATTGCTTGCTTTAAGTTTTTTAAGTATGCTGATGCCGTTGCCGCCCGGCAGTGTAATATCAAGCAGGATACAATCATAACGGTAAAGCTCAATTTTGGTGACGGCAGCGGAGTAGGTGGCTGCGGTTTCGCATATATTGCCCGCCTCGGTAAAATACTCCTCTATGCTCTCGCGCAGGCCTTCCTCGTCTTCGATGATCAGCAGTTTCATATAAACAAAACTAAGCAATCAATTTGTACACATTCTGGATATGAACAGATTTACTACAGATTAATGAATCAAATTAGCAATTGGGTTGCTGCTTGCCTGGGATTGTCTGAACCGGGATTGAACAGATTGTCCTACTTGCGCCCGTTTGTAACGAGTGCTTAATACGGTTACGCGATTGCATCGCGAAAAAGCGTCGCAGACGCAAGAACATTTTAAGCGCTCGTTACAAACGGGCGCAAGTAGATTTTAAAATCCAAAAAATCAAATAAATCCGCTTAATCGTGGTTCAGACAATAACCCTTAAATTAGCATATAACTAAAACTTAAAATCATGTGGTGGATCTACGCATTACTATCGGCATTGTTTGCCGCGCTTACCGCAATATTTGCTAAAATAGGCATTAAAGGGGTTGATACCGATTTGGCGACTGGTATACGTACAGTGATCATCCTGATACTGGCCTGGGCAATTGTACTGTTCAAAGGCAGCGGAAGCGGCATTGCCGATTTAACCAAGACCAACTGGACGTTCCTCATTCTATCCGGCTGCGCCACAGGGCTTTCATGGATCTGTTATTTCCGGGCATTGCAGCTGGGCAAGGTATCGCAGGTGGCTCCGGTTGATAAATTGAGTGTGGCAATAGCCATAGCGCTATCTGTTTTGTTCCTGGGCGAACCGCTTACTTTAAAAACGGCTTCGGGCGCCGCACTGATCATAGCGGGCACGCTGGTACTCATATTTTAATGGGATGCGGGGGCATTGTCATACGTGGTTAACCTTATTGTAACAAACACACCACAAAGCATAAAATTCAATATTTATCCAATGTTTCTTCACAAATTCGCGGCCTGATTAATTTTTTCAACGCGTAATGAAGCTTATTTATATACTATTTCTTTCTGTTATTTTTTCGGTAAATGTACATGCACAAGGTACCGGCGGCAAGGGCAAAATAACCGGCAAGGTTACCGATGCTGCTACTAAACAGCCGGTTGACTATGCCACAGTGGCAATTTACAAACAAGGTGTTGCCGCCCCCTTCAACGGTATAAGTACCGACCCTAAAGGTGGTTTTATCCTGGATAAAATTCCTGCCGGGGAGTACAAGATCACGGTAGATTTTTTGGGTTACCAGCGTACCACCATTGAGCATGTACTTGTTAAAGACGGCGGTAACACCACCCTGAACGATATTTTGCTGGCACCCGTACCACATCAGTTAAAAGGTGTAACCATTACCGCCACCACGCCAACTGTTGAAAATAAGATAGACAAAATGGTGTACAACCCCCAGAACGACCTGAGCGCGCAGGGCGGTGTAGCTATTGATATTTTGAAAAAAGTACCGCAGATAACCGTTGATATTGATGGCAATGTAGAGTTGCAGGGTAATGCCAACATCCGCTTTTTAATAAACGGAAAACCATCAAGCATATTTGGGGCAAGCCTTGCCGATGCGCTTGCAAGTATCCCGGCCAGCCAGATAAAAAGTATAGAAGTAGTAACGAGTCCCGGTGCTAAATATGATGCAGCGGGTACGGGTGGTATCATCAACATTATATTAAAAGATAGCAGGGTAGAAGGTGTTAACGGGAGTATCAACCTATCGGCAGGTACCCGCCGCGAAAACGGTTCGTTTAACCTTAACGTGCGTAAGGGCAACTTTGGTGTTAACGCTTTTTTTAGCGGCAATGCGCAAATAAATACCAACTCGCCAAACAGCCGTACCCGTAACTCAACAGATTCGGCATTGAACCGGACTACCCTGTTGCAGGATGGTAGCAATAACTTTAAACGTAACGGTTATGAATCGGGCATAAACTTTACCTGGAACATATCTAAACATGACGATCTTACCGCCGGTGTGGGATTTAACCATTTTGGCAACCACGGCGAGGGTGTAACCAACCAGGATCAAAGCGTGTTTAACGTAGCCGGTCAGCAACTGTCCAATCTGCAAAGCATCCGTAACTCCAGCAGTAAATTTAATGGTACAGCAACCGATGTAAACCTTAATTACAAAAAGACATTTGATACCGAAGGGCAGGAGCTAAATATCCTTTACTCATCCAGCTTCGGCAATAACAGTTTCAGCTCATTTCAGCAGCAGAATTATTTTACCGCCGGTATACCATCGACGGGCATCAGGAATAACAACCCGGGTAAGGATCATGAAACCAATATTTCTGTTGATTACACCCAGCCGCTGAGCAAAGACTTCACCATAGAAACAGGCGGCAAACTTGTTTTCGACCATATTAACAACAATGTAATTACCGATAGTTTGGCAGGCAGCACGTTTGTGCCCAACGCGGGCCAAACCTATGGCTTTACTTACGATCGTAAAATTTATGCCTATTACCTGTCTGCCAGTACCTCGTTATTTAATAAATTTTTGGATGTAAAGGCCGGTTTGCGGGATGAGTATACAAGCACCAATGCCGATTTTCAGGGTGTAACCATTCCGGGTTATAATACATTGGCCCCATCGCTGGTGTTTCAGCATAAACTGGATGCTTCGCAATCTATTAAGCTGAGTTATACCCGCCGTATTGAGCGCCCCGAATATGGCGATCTGAATCCTTTTCTTAACATCAGCGATCCGCATAATATCAGCACCGGTAACCCGCAATTAAAGCCCGAACTTGGCGATAACTTTGAACTGGGCTACAATAAATCATACGATAAAGGCGCCAACATTAATATAGCTGCGTTTTATCGCCGTAATACCGATGATATACAATCGTTCACCACATTCTATTCGCAACTGGATATAAACGGTACCACTTACACCGATGTATCATTAAACCAGCGATATAACTTAGGTTCGGAAGTGCGCACGGGCGTAAACCTGTACGGTTCGGTACCGGTAACCAAGGAATTTAACCTGCGCAGCAACATGATATTTTCTGACAGGATAAGCAACAATCCCGGCAGCCCAAGTGTAAGCGGCTTTGCATACCGTTTAAACCTTAACGCGCAGTACAGCTTCGGCCACGATTTAAGTGCCGAGTTTTTTGGCAACTATAACTCGTCGCAAAAAGGCATACAGGGTGTTAACCCTAAATTTGTGTTTTACAATTTTGCCATGCGCAAGCAGTTCCTGAACAAAAAAGCCAGCTTCGGGCTTACGGCTTCAAACCCGTTCAGCAAATATGTTGGTCAGCGTTCAACCACTTTCGGCAGCAACTTTAACCAGGTTAACATCAGGAATATTCCGGTACAATCATTCGGTATCAGCCTGAGCTACAAATTCGGCAAGCTCGACTTTAAAAAGGATAACGAAAAAGACGACAAAGAACCCGGCAACCGCGAAGAAAGTGCCCCGGCAGATAAGGGGAGGTAGGTTAGCCTCACCTAAACGGCGAAGCCCTCACGTAATAATCCTCTCCAAAGAAGAGGACTTTGACTTGCGTTCCTTTTTTGTGCATTAAAAAACCGTCATTTATCTCAACTGTTTCTCTTCCTGATCATACTCAGAAAAACAGGGGTAATGCCCAGGTAAGAGGCGATGTGTTTCTGGGCTATCCGTTGTTCTAACCGGGGATATTGTTTTTGGAACAGTTCATAACGTTCTTCTGCAGTTTTGGATAGGTTGGAGGTGATGCGCTGCTGGTACAAATAAAATCCGTTTTGAGTCATGATGCGGAAAAACCTTTCCAGTTTGGGTACCTGGGTATAAAGTTCTTCCAGTATGCTGTAGCTCAGATAAAATACATCGGTATCTTCCAGCGCGCCAATGTTATAAAAGGCAGGCGTTTGGCCCGAAAAACTGGCTATATCAACCGCCCACCAGTTTGGCGGATTAAATAAAATATTGTGTTCCTGGCCTTCGTTGTCGGTATTGAAGATGCGCAGGCAGCCCTTGTTTACAAAATAAATGTTGCGGCATATGGTACCGGCGCTTAGCAACACAGTTTTCTTTTTTACAGTTTTATGCTGCAGTTTAGCGGTAATAAGTTCGGCTTCCGCAGCATCAAGCTTAATGTGCATAGCAAAGTTGCGAAGGATAAGCTGGTACATTTTATTTTTTGTTAAAGATAAAATGTACCAGCCATATATCCTATGCCGGTTTAAGAGCAGGAGTGCCCTCCGGTTAAAATTCACATTATTTTAACGGCCCAAAGAAACTCACCAGGCGGGTGATCTGGTTTTGTTCATTAAACTCAAAGTAATCAAACCCTTCTTTTGTTTCCTCCGGTAAAACTACGTTCCAGGTATAGCGGCCTACATTGTGGTGATAATCCGGCGACTTTAAAACATTAAACGTGCGGACAGGAATTTTTTCTAAAGAGCCATTCGCCAACTCGGCAATACCGTCTACACCAGTTATGTTTTCATAATTAGGATCGGTATAAGTGGCATCTGCAGCCCAGCATTCGGCAAAGGCAGTTTTAAATTCGGCTAATGATTTCCCGTTCCAGGCTGCCACATATTTTTCGATCATTTCTTCAACTGATGGTATCATAATATTTAATTTTAGTGTACAGCAAAGGACGCTCCTTGCAGCGGCAATAAAATTAAAGTAGTTTAATAAAATGAAATTGTGGTGGAATCCAGTTTGGATTTGTGCGAAAGAAGCGAGGGCTAAAATAAAAAGCTCCGCAGAGGCTCCCCGTTAAATAAGGAGGCACCTACGGAGCCAATAAATACTATATTTATGCTATAAACACGAAGCCCCTATGGGGCATATAAATTGTAATAGGTTGATGATAGTTGGCGTTAGTTAGTATAAGTCTGCTTCCTAACCTTTCGCCTTTTACCTTTATCCTTTCGCCTAAAAAGAACTATCCGTTTTTGATCAAGATGCTTTCTATAACGAGGGTGACATAAAAAGCTCCGCAGAGGCTCCCCGTTAAATAAGGAGGCACCTACGGAGCCAATAAATACTATTTATGCTATAAACACGAAGCCCCTATGGGGCATATAAATTGTAATAGGTTGATGATAGTTGGCGTTAGTTAGTATAAGTCTGCTTCCTAACCTTTCGCCTTTTACCTTTATCCTTTCGCCTAAAAAGAACTATCCGTTTTTGATCAGGATGCTTTCTATAACGAGGGTGACATCTTCGCAGCTGTCGGTAGCGGTTTCCATGGCCATGAGCACATCTGTGTATTTGATAAGCTGTATGGCATCGGTTTCGTTAGCCAGCAAATCGGCAAAGGCTTCGTTATAAACGGTATCGGCAGCGTATTCCAGCTTTTTAATGTTGTTGCAAAGTTCAAATATATGTGCCGAATTGTTGAGGTTGCTCATGGCTTTTACTGCCTCCTGCAAACCATCGCTGGTTTTGCCTATAAGGCTGGCCAGGTTTATCATGGGCAGGGTAATTTTAGGCACATCGTACAGGTTTATCCTGCGCGATGCCATGGCAATGCTATCGGCAACATCGTCAATAGCGGCAGCCAGATCACACATATCCTTGCGACCGAAAGGTGAGATGAGCATTTTGCCCGATTCGGTAAAAACCTGGTGGGTGATCTCGTAGCTTTTGGTTTTTAGCTTATCAATATGGGTAAAGTTGAACTTTTGCTCGTACTGATCGGTTGAGTTTACGGCTATGTTAAGCAATTTAGCCATCTCGGCAACGTTAGCTGCGGCCCGGTTAAACAGATCATAAAACACTTTATTTGAATTAGGGAGTATCGACATTGGGTATATCTTTTATGATCTTTTTTAAAGTATCAATATTAAGGGCTTGTTTTTTAGTTGATTAGCTTGCGCCGCCGCTTAATTATTTTATGGTTAAATGTATAGATTAATTTGTTGCAAAATGTTACCCTATTGTTAACGAAATGTTAATTTAAATTTTAGTAATTTGGTGAATACTTTTATTACATGCCCAAGCAAAGTTTACCCACTTACGCAATTGTTGAATTACTGATAAGACTAACCCAATACAACAGCGAAATTGGCGATTATAAAAACCACAGTATGTTTGATACAGGCGTTATTGTGCGTACATCGGCAGGTAATATCACTTTTCCGGTAGGTATTATTAACAAGCAGCACCAGGATCCAACTTCCATTACCGATAGCGAGCTTGCCAGTGCCGCCCTGCTTTTCAGGCCTGCCAGGTAACAACACACGGCTCTATTAAAATTTAATGTAACATTTTGCGTTATATAAAACAAAATGCCTGTACTGCATATTGTATTTGTATAAGCACAATACCATGAAACCCGCTGATAAACATTATAAATTTATAAACAGTAGAACTGGTTATGTAATTTATTACCATTCAGTAGGCAGTGATTTATCCGTAGAGGATATTAAACACCAACTGCACGATATACAAGCCCGTGTAGCCATCCAAAACGGTATTTATATAGAAACTGTTTACTGGGAAGAGATGAAGGACGAACCCCAAAAGGCCAGCTAATTTTTGCTGATGAGGTACACCCTATCCAATACCTGCGGCCTTGTTGCCTTGTTGATGAAATTTGGCAATATGGCTTCCTGCGGATAATTTTCAAAAGAACGTATTATTATAAAACCTGCTTTGTTTTTGGTTAAGTAATCAACATCCCATTTGCCGACGAAAAATACCGCATTGCCTGGGGCATTAAACTTTTTAAAATCCTCAAGTAGTATAGTGCTCACCGGTTTATCGCAATAAAACTGGAAAACATTATTCTCGCTTTTTAACGCATACACCGGCGAATTTGCAAATTGTGGCTCGTTCACAAATGCGGCCGCAGTAATCTGCCCGTTATAGGATGCAATGGTTGGATACAGCACCGTATTCACATAAAAGTTGGCAAACAGCACCGCCAGGCAATTAAGTAGGAATATTTTTCGGTTGTTTTGCCCTGCCTTGCTGCTAATGAGATAGACCATTATCCCAAAAACTACAATATCAATCCATAGCAGCACGCTGCTGCCCGGCTGTAAAAAATAATGGATAACCAGTACCGCCACAGGAAACACCAGGATATAGATCCATTGAAAAGCCGATCGTAATTTATCATCCACCTTAGTTAATACGGCAACACACAGCGGCGCGGTAATAATGGCAAACAAGGGGAATAAGATATTGGTATAAAACGGCAGCTGAAATTTTGATAGCGAAAACAAAGCCAGCAGGGGTAAGGCCCCGCCAAGCGTAAAATACTCTGGCAGTTTTACTTTTTGCCATATTGCCTTTATGTTTTTATAAAGCGCGAAGTAAAACAACAGGCACCAGGGTGCAAAAGCCCAAAGCAGTGTATGTACAAAAAAGAAGATGTTGCCATTGGCAGGCTTGGTAATTGGTCCTTTATTGATGAAGCGGCCAAACTGACTATCCCACAAAAACCATTTAATACCCGATACCTGCTGCCTGCCAAATACCACCTTTTCGGGATGTGCATCAAACTGGATATAGAGGGCGTAAAGCTCGGGCAGGGTGAATATAAAGGTAAGCAGGAGCAATGCTATCCACTTAAAGCTAAACAGTTGTTTAAGTTTTTTGGTAAACAATAGCTGGCCAATTAAAGCGCCATAAATAGCACCAACCACAAAAATACCCTTTGTCATTACAGCGCAGGCGGTAAGCAGCGCGGCCATAAGCAGCTGACCGAAAGTAAACCTGTCATTCAGCCTGTCTATATGGTAAATGGCACCTATGATGAGGCCCATTAAATAAGGCTCGGCACGTACATCGGTATTAAACATAATGAGGTGCTGGGCGGTCATGAGTATCAGCACAGCGGTTGCGGCAACTATGTCGCCATAATGTTTGCGGGCAAATAGCCAGGTATATAATAAGCTGAGCAGGAAAAACAGCAGCGCGGGCAAGCGGTAAGCCCAAACGCTTATCCCGAACAATTTAAAGCTGCCCAGTACCATCCAAAACGGAAAATGGGGTTTGTCCAGCCAGTCTTGGTTGTAGGTGAAAAGTTCCCAAAACTCATGACGATAAACCATGTTTTTGGAAAGGGAAGCATACAGACCTGGGTCATCGGTAAAAAAGTTAACGTTTATACCGGCAAAGTTAACCAGCAGCGCTAACGCGAACAGTAAAATATAAAGCGGTTTGTAGTTATCCTTCATTTACTTGCCAGGCTTTGGGCACCAAGTACAGGCAAATATATAGTTATATCCAAATTTAGCAGGCATGCGCGTAAAAACTGGGTACAAAAAACCCCTGCCGTAAGGCAGGGGTTAAAAAAACCACAACAATTGTTTAACCCGTGAGCTATGAACCTCCCAGGTCTATTCCTAACTGCAATGCGGTTGTTCTAAGTAGATAACACCACTGGTTATCAACTGTTTTAAAATAGTATAACATTTATAAAACCCCTGGGAATTAAGTTAATTACGCAGGGGTTTGATAACCAAACAAATTTCGTCATATATTTATACCAAATAATCATGAAAACATTATGAAAAGATCTTATCAAATTAAAGCGTCAGTGCTTTTTGCGTTTGCGCTGTTGGTATCAACCATTACCTGGGCACAGGATAAAAAACCCTTGGCAAGTCCGCGCGATAGCGTGAGTGCTACTGTTGCAGGTTCAACGCTTACCATTAATTATGGCAGCCCATCTTTAAAAGGCCGCGAGATAATAGGTAAACTCGAAAAAATTGATTCGGTTTGGCGCGCTGGCGCTAACGAGGCAACCACTTTTACTACCACCAAAGCTATTAAGGTAGAAGGTAAAGCGCTTGCTGCCGGTACGTATGGATTTTTCGTGATTCCGCATAAAGACGGTAAATGGACAGTTATTTTTAACACCGTTGCCAAACAATGGGGCGCTTATACTTACAACAAAACCAAGGATGCCCTGCGTGTTGAAGTAAAGGAGAAAAAAGTGGCTAAAACCGAAAGACTTGTTTACAAAATAGGCGCTAAAGGCTTTAGCCTGATATGGGATACTTTTGAAGTTCCTGTAGCTGTTAAATAAGCAGAATTAAGGTTAACCTTTTCACACATTAAAGCCCCTTTTAAGGGGCTTTTTTTGTTGCCTTAATTTTCATTACTTTATACCATATTCACCAGCCGGATTTAACATGCCGGCATAAGCACATTTTTACTATTGAAGCATCGTTACATCAGCAATAACCCGTTATTAAAAAGGATCATCGCCATTGTGTTACTGGCCCTGGCTATTTTTATGCTGATGCTACTGGCCAATCATCCCGCCGTTATTGAACGCTATTATTCCCGTGGTTTTTATGTTTTTTTAGGCTGGGTGTTTCACCCGGTTTTAAACCTGTTTCCGTTTAGCTTAGGCGATGTGTTGTATACCGCGGTGGTTATTTACCTGCTGTATGCGCTTGTGCGGCTTATTAAACTGCTGTTTAAAAAGCAATTTAAAATCGCAGGGAAGCTGTTTCTGGGTTGTGTAATAGGGGTGCAGGTAGGGGTGCTGGCATTTTATTTGTTTTGGGGGATGAATTATTTTCGCCCCTCGGCTGCCCAGCGGCTAAACCTGCGCGATACCGCCTTTACCACCGCCGATCTTAAGGCGGTTACCAGGCTGCTTATCGATAGTGCCAATGCCACCCGCGCCCGTGTTACCCCAGCCGATATGGCCCAGGGCAACAGCGCTATTTACCAAACAGCCGTTAACGCGGTTAGCTCATTGTCAAAAGATTCAATCGATTTCAGGGCTTTTCATCCGGGTATCAAGCCATCCATGTTAACGCCCCTGCTTAACTATATTGGTACCTCGGGCTATTATAATCCGTTCACATCCGAAGCGCAGATCAATTACCAGATGCCGGTGTTTAACCGCCCCTTTGTAGCCTGCCATGAAATGTCGCACCAGATGGGTTACGGTGCCGAGGACGAGGCCGATTTTGCCGGGTTTATAGTGGCAGTGCGGTCGAAAGACAGGCTGCTACGGTATTCGGCCTATCACCTGGCCGTGCAGGAGTTCATGCACTCGCTTGGCAGGCGCGATACCCTGGCATTTAAGGAACTGAAGAAAACCATCTCCAAAGATGTGCACCAGGATTACGTAACCGAGCACGAATACTGGCTAACCTACGAAAACAAGTTAAGCGCCATCAGCAGTATATTTTATGACGGTTTTTTAAAAGCCAATAACCAACCCCAGGGCCTCGAAACTTACAACCGCATGGTACTGCTGGTAATGGCATGGTCAAGGAAACATTGGGTTCATTAGGTATTGGTTGTTTGTCTGAACCGGGATTAAGCAGATTTATTTGATTTTTGGATTTTGATTTGTGCGATAAGGAAATAAAAAAGTGTCATTTCGACGAGGTACAAGGAGAAATCTTATATAATATGCAATTGACGCTTTGTATTTCACTTGCGCTCGTTTGTACCTCCCCCCACTTGCGCTCGTTTGTAACGAACGCAGGAAGAACGAAGACCTCTTTTTTGAGAATGTAATTCAATGAATTTTTTGTAGCTTGCAATTAAAAATTGCTCGTTATTTCACTATGGCTTCTTCGGTAGGTACTTTAATTGGTGCTATTCTTCTTATTTGGGGTATCTATAAAGGAATAATCTTTTTATTTAGCCTGCTTCCTGATTCATCTTTTCGAACATTCATACTATCAGCATCAGGCAGGGTTTTAATTGCTATTATTTCTCCAATAATTCTGTGGATGATATTTGTATTTGTTGCCGTAAATATTTTAGGTATTCATTGTTAGTGTTTTATTGAAATTCATCGGTAAATTCCTGGTCAAACCAGCACAAGACGCTATTAAGCAGATCAAAATCCTAATAATCCGTTCAGGTTCAAATAATTCCCCTCTTGAGAGAGTAATCGCCCATCAATAGACATTCTGAATATTAAAGAAGATGGGTAGTCCCCGCTGGGGACAAATGCACTTTTTTTCTATTAGGCTACAAACAGTTAGTCCCTCCGGGACATAAAAGAATTTGCAATATTGATAGCGGACAGCAGGTTTTTATGTCCCGGAGGGACTAACTGTTTGTAGAAAAAACATCAAGTCGATTATGCCCCTAAGGGGTTACCCATCTGTCTTTTCATGGGCTATTACTCTTGAGAGGGCGCGCGAAGGGAATGCGCGATAGCAGGGGTGTGTTCTGCGGCAAGAAACACACCCCTCCACCCCCTCTCAAGAGGGGAATCGCACGTCGCCTCGCTTTTTTAACAAAGCGCAGATCATAATCCCTTAATCTGTTTAATCCCGGTTCAGACAAAAATCGTAATCCCCACCCAGACAATTCCCCACGCAGATTATGCCATTAATTAAACGTTTGGTAAATTGGTGGCATTATGAAATGCTATATAACCGCCGCTCTGCTTTGTTTTCCATCGCTTTTATTTGCGCAGGCATTTAGCCGGCAGGATGTTAAGCGTGCCGAAGCGCAGGCTAAGGCGGTTACCATTATCAGGGATAACTGGGGAGTGCCGCACATTTACGGAAAAACAGATGCCAATGTTGTTTTTGGGTTGATGTACACGCAGTGCGAGGATAATTTCAAGGGCATCGAACGTAATTATCTTTACCAACTGGGTAAGCAAACCGAAATCGACGGCGAGGCCAGCGTGCCTATCGATATCCAACTGCAGCTGATTGCCGATAGTGCCGATGCCATCCGTGATTATAAAACTGCCGCGCCATCCTTTAAAAAACTGATGGATGCCTTTGCCGATGGCATTAACTATTACCTGTACAAACATCCCGAAGTAAAGCCCCTGGTATTTAAACATTTTAAACCCTGGTATGCGCTCATGTTTACCGATGGCAGCGTGGCAGCTACCGAAACAGGGGGCATCAAACTGGAAGAAACGCGGGCATTTTATGGCGATGGTGGCCAGAAGATGGGCGCCGTAATAAATAGTCCTTCCGGGATTTATGACCTGGCCAACGTTAAGGAAACCGGATCAAACGGTTTTGCGATAGCGCCGTCAAGGTCAGCATCTGGGCATGCTTTGTTGTATATCAATCCGCATGTGCCATTCTATTTTCGCAGTGAGGTAGGGTTGGTAAGCCAGGAAGGGCTTAATGCCTACGGCGCGGTCACCTGGGGACAGTTTTTTATTTACCAGGGATTTAACCGGCATTGCGGCTGGATGCACACCAGCAGCTATGCTGATGTTGCCGATCTGTATGCCGAAAAAGTGATCAAAAAAGAGGGTAAATGGTATTACGAGTACAACGGCGCGCTAAAGCCCGTAACTACCCGCAAGCTGCTGCTAAAAGTAAAAACAGGAGATGACTGGATAGAGCAGAAAACTATTACCGCTTACTATACTCATCATGGGCCAATACTGGGTGCCCGCGATGGTAAATGGCTGGCGCTGAAAGCCAATAACCGCTCGTACAACGCCCTGCTGGAGTCATGGCTCATCACCAAAGCCAATAACCTTGCCCAGTACCAAAAGGCAATGGCGCTGGTATCAAACGCTACCAACAGTACCGTTTATGCCGATGATAGGGGCAATACTATTTTCTGGTATGGTAATTATATCCCCAAACGCAACCCCAAATACGACTTTAGTTTACCCGTTGACGGTACAACCCCCGCTACCGAATGGCAAGGTGTGCATCCGCTTAAAGAAATTGTTACAATAAAAAATCCAGCTACAGGGTATATCCAAAATTGTAATTCAACCCCGTACACCGCGTCGGGGAAAAGCAGTCCCGATAAGGATAAATACCCCATTTACATGGCGCCCGACGGCGAAAATTACCGCGCCCTTACCGCCATAAAACTATTGCAGGATGCCCATAATTTAACGCTCGACGGATTGATAGCCAAAGGGTATGATCACTATTTGGCCGCGTTTGACGACCTGCTCCCGCCACTGTTTAAGGCGTATGAAAATGCACCCGATTCTTTAAAATCGGCTTTAAATGAGCCCATTAAGCTGTTGCAGCAATGGGACAAGCGTACTGCTGCCAACTCCGTAGCCAGCTCGATTGCCATAGAATGGGGCACGCTGATGGTGAAGCTGATGCCGCCACCTGCTACCGACCAGGAAAGTACCTTTATAACCCAGCGCATGAAGGCCGTGGCCCAGCAAACGCCAGGGTTGCAGCAATTGGCTTTACTGTCGGCCGTAATGAAGGATTTAAAAAAACGTTTTGGTACCTGGAAAGTGCAATGGGGAGATATGAACCGCTACCAGCGCCCGGCAGATGGCATTACTTTTGATGATAACCTGCCGAGCATTCCCGTTGGGGCAACAGGTTCCGGATTTGGGCAACTACCATCGTTCCAGAGTCGTGTTTTGTATAATACGCAAAAACGCTATGGTTATTCGGGTAATAGCTTTGTAGCCGCAGTTGAATTTGGGCCGAGGGTGAAGGCAAAAAGTATTATTACCGGCGGTCAGTCGTTTAATCCGGCATCCGGCAACTTTACCGATCAGGCGCAGGGCTTTATTGATGGTAAGTTTAAGGATGTTTTATTTTATAAAGCCGATGTGTTGAAGCACGCCCAAAAAACCTATCACCCCGGTGATTGAATTGCTTAGTAAAAAAGTATATTTGAAATAATAAAAATGAAAAAATACCTTTTTGTAGCCTTATTGCTATTGTGTGCCGCCGGTGTATCTGCCCAAAGCATAACGGTTAATGATCTTACCAGCATCTCCAACCTCTCCAATGCCGATGCGCATAATTACCTGGTACTGGGCAAAGGTTTTAAAAGGCAATATCTGCAGGATGTTGACGGCAATACCGTTGAACACATGCACAAAACCGGCCAAAACAAAGAAACCGGCGACAAAATGGAAGAAACCGTAGTAGTAGGCGTGGGCACCAAACTAAGCAGTGGTACCGTATTACGCACTGTTACCTATACCTCACTTACTACAAAGCACATTTTTAACCTTATTACCCAGGCAAAAAGCCTCGGCCTCAGCATGAAGTTTCAAGGTGCCGACTCCATAAACAACATCTATCTTTTTGATAACGACTTTTTTCATATTACCATGCTCATTAATCGCAACAACGCCATCGGCTCGGTTGAGGTTAAACAAAAGGAGTATTTAGGATTTGATTGATAAGGAGGGAGAGTCGAAAAGGTTTCCCAAAAGCACGTCATTGCGAGGTACGAAGCAATCTCTAAACTTTGCAGAGGCCACGCGCATATCCGACTTGCTTTCGTAGAGATTGCTTCGTCGTTTCTCCTCTTAATGACGTGGTATGAGCCTTGTGATTATTCGCCTTTTACTATCGTTCAAGATTCCGGAAAAACTAAAAAGCTTGTCATTCTGAGGAACGAAGAATCTATTCTGCGACTATGCTTACTCGCCATCAGATCCTTCGTTCCTCAGGATGACAAACTGATATCACCCAAAGATGTTCGAACTAATTAATGGTTGTCATTTCTTAAGAAAAAGAGTTGAAAATCTTAGCCGATATGCAGTTGAAGCGTCTTCGTCCCTCTATCCGCCGACGGCGAAGAAAGGGGCGCCGCACGGAGGGCCGGCGGGGTGAGTAATCGCAACCATGCCAACCCCGCAAAATAATTTCAAAATACACCACTTGTATTATAGCAAGTTTGTTACTATATTTATATAACGCTAAATAAATAGTTTTTGATCCCTCAAAGCGGTTTAGCGAATAACCAATTTAACCTTTAAAAAAGGAGGCCGTGATGAACTTAGTTCATAAGATTGAAAATTGGGGCGATACCCATCACCCAAAAGCGTTGGATCTGATCCGCATTGCGCTTGGTGTATTTTTGTTATTAAAGGGCGTGGCCTTTATGGAAAATACCACCTACCTCAAACACCTCATTGATGACCAGAATATAATTGACCTATCGCCCGATGTACTGATAGTGCTGGTGTATTATGTAACCTTTGCGCACCTTGTTGGCGGGGTACTTATCGCGCTGGGCATCCTCACGCGGCTTGCATCCATAATTCAGATCCCGATTGTCTTGGGAGCAGTGTTTTTAACCGGTATTTTCCAGGAGCCCATCAACACTATGGCCTGGCCATCGGTAACCGCGCTGATATTATTGGTGGTGTTTACCGTCCTCGGCTCTGGTCCGATCTCGCTTGACAAATACCTGTCAGAATAAATCCCGCACTGACGACAGCCAACACCACACTGACGCCCGCTGACGAACCACTGAGGCTCACTGATAACCTACTGACGGAAGCTGACGAAATGTGTTTAAATTCGTAAGTGATTGTTGTTTAGATAAATAGGCAATTGGCGTTAATAGCCAATTATCTGTTGATCGGCATAGCACCACAACCAGCGTTCACCGGGTTCGGCAGAGATAACTACCGGATGGGCGGTGGCCTCAAAATGCCTGGTCATGTGGGTATTCGGCGAGCTGTCGCAGCACAACGTTACACCGCAGGTTTGGCAGGTACGTAGGTGCATCCACGAGGAATGTGTTTTAATACACTCCTCGCAAACGTAATCCTGTGGTTGTTTTATATCGGTTACAGCAGTAAGATGCTGGCAAATTTCTGGTTCTTGTTGCATAAAGTAAAGTTTAAACTTCTGCTAAATACTTGTGTACAAAGCTAATAGCCATTGATCCTTCGCCTACGGCAGATGCCACACGGTTCATGGCCCCGGCACGTACATCGCCGGCGGCAAATATACCCGAGCAGCTGGTTTCCAATAAATAAGGGTCGCGCTTTAGCTTCCATATCTTATTGAAATTATCGTAGCTGCGCAGTTCTCGGCCGGTTTCAATAAAGTCTTTAGCATTTTTTATAATGTCGAGCTTTATCCAGTCGGTATAAGGTTTGGCACCTATGAAAATGTATAGTGCGGCGGCCTTGTTGGTAACTGTTTCCTGTGTTTTACAGTTGCGCAACGTTAAATTTTCCAGGCAGTTACCGCCATGTGCTTCGGCTATTTCTGTATTCGGAAGTACCTCAATATTAGGTGTTTCGCTTATCTGCGTAATCAAATATGCCGACATGGTAGCCACCAGATCTTCTCTGCGGATGATGATATGCACCTTATCAGCATATTTGGAAAGGTGCATAGCTGCCTGCCCGGCCGAATTACCACCGCCAATAACGTACACATCTTTACCTATGCAGGCACTGGCTTCGGTAGTGGCGGCGCCATAATAAATACCTGCACCAGTGAAGTTGTCAACGCCTTTTACCTCAAGCTTGCGGTAGTCTACCCCGGTGGTAATCACCACGGTACGGCTTATGATCTCGGGTCCATCATCCAATATGATGGTTTTGTAGCCATCTTTTTGCTTGATATCACTAACAGATTGCGGCGACAAAAATTCGGCCCCTAAACGCATCGCCTGGCTAATAGCACGACGGGTTAGATCGGCCCCGCTTAAACCAGCCGGAAAGCCGAGGTAATTCTCAATGCGGGAGCTGGTGCCTGCTTGTCCACCCGGTGCCTTACGCTCTATCAATAAGGTTTTTAGCCCTTCCGATGCACCGTAAACTGCAGCGGCTAATCCCGCAGGGCCCGCACCTATTATCACCACATCATAAACATCGGTAAGGATTTGCGGGGTTTTATCGAGTTTGGCTGCAATGGCCTGTATAGTAGGTTTTTGCAGGTAGCTGCCATCTTCAAAAACAACAAGCGGCAGGCAATCTGTAGTTAAGTTATTAAGCGCCAGTAGGCTGCCGCCATCAATGTTCTTTTCAATATCCATCCAGCGGTAGGGGATAAGGTTGCCCGCCAGGTAATCCTTCACCACGTGCGATTGGGGCGAAAACTGGTAACCCACCAACTTAATACCTACAAATTCGGGCACATAGTTGTTATGCCAGTCTTCCAGTAAATCGTTAAGTACGGGATACAGTTTTTCCTCGGGTGGGTCCCAGGGCTTCATCAGGTAATAATCAAGCTGTACATCGTTAATGGCTTTTATAGCGGCTTCGGTATCAGAGTAAGCGGTTAGTAACACCCGTTTTGCATCCGGGTAAATTTTCTTGGCTTTCTCCAAAAACTTAACGCCCTCCATTTCGGGCATGCGCTGATCACAAAGGAATAGCGCTATCACGTCCGAACTGTTTTTTAATTCGGTAAGGCTTTCCAGGGCTTCGTTTGCCGATGTGGTGCTTAAAATTTTGTACTCCTTGCCATATTGCGAACGCAGATCGCGGCTTATTGACCGTAATACCTGCGGATCGTCATCAATGGAAAATATAATTGGTCTGCTCATTTTTCTTTGTAGGGGTAATGTATTTATTTAATAAACAGTGCGTTTAGCTATCCATCAATCAGGAAGCAAACACTAAATTCGGTATGTCCCGGCTGCGATTTTACCTTAATAGAGCCGCGATGCTGCTTTACAATGCGCTGTACTACCTCAAGCCCCATACCGGTACCTTTGCCCATTTCCTTGGTTGTAAAAAACGGGTCGAACACCTGGCTTTGGATCTCCGGGGGAATGCCCGGGCCATCGTCAATTATAAACACCTCCACAAACTCACGGTCACGGCGGGTTTTAATAGTAAGAGTGCCTTTACCGGCGGGTTCCATGGCATCAATGGCATTGTCAATAAGGTTGGTCCAAACCTGGTTAAGTTCGCCAATAAGGGCCTTAACTTCGGGCAGGGTTTCATCAAAATCTTCAATAATGTTGATGTTGCCTTTGCGCATTTTATAGCCAAGCATGGTAAGCGTATTGCGGATACCGATGTGAATATCAGCATATTGTTTATCCTGACCTCTGTCCATATGGGTAAAGGTTTTTACAGAGCTAACAAGGTCGGCAATACGTTTTGACGATTCCTGGATATCCTCTATCATTTTTTCGGCCACCAGTTTATTGCTCATCCAGTTTAAAATGGTTGAAAGGTGAGCCGGCGGAATGTGCTTTTTAAGCGCTTCCAGATTTTTGGTTAAAAACTTAAAATCAACAAAGCTTTCGGCAATATCGTAGCTGTTTTCTATCTCGTTTTCGTCAAGCCATTCAGTTATTTCATCTTCCAGCATGGTGCGCTGTTTAAGGCTTAAACGCGTTTCGTCCCTGCCGTCCAGTACTTTAAAAAGTTCATCGGTAATGGCGTTCACCTGTTCTTCGTCCATTTTAATGGCGAACATGCTTTTTAAACTTTCGGGCACCAAGCGCAGGTGCTTGCTTAATGAAGTAGAATCGCGAACTATGGCCGATGCCGGGTTATTCAACTCGTGCGCCAATCCGGCGGAGAGCTTACCTAGCGCCATCATTTTTTCGTTTTGCTGTTGCAGGGCCGTAAAATCGCGCACGCGGGTGGTCATGATGTGTACCAATGCCTGGGTTAGTTCAAAATGACTTTTGATCATCTCGTTTATCTTATCGGTAGGGAAGCTTAGTACCTGCAGATCGCCTATGGCCTGTGCATACCCTTTTGATATTAATCCGCGCGAAAAAGGCATATAACCGGTGACATTACCAGGCCCTACGTTCACAAAATCCCGGCGACCGCCGCCTTGCAGCATGTAAAAACGCATACCGCCTTCAACTATAACATGTGGCCCCGTCATGGGCAGGCCGGGTTCGTTAAGCATGGCGCCGTCCTCAAATATCCGGTTTTCACTTACATCAATAAACCACTGTAACTGATCGTCAGGTACATTTTCTAAAACTTCAAGGGATTTAAGCCAGGATACAGTTACCGTTTGCATGAAATAAAATTAGCTATTATTATTTAATAGTTAAGGGAGGTTTAAAAATGATGTTCGGTTAACCTTCCTCAATTGAGATATACAAAAGTAATCTATGGTGTTGATTTTATGGGTATATAAAATTCAGAATAACATCATTTTTATGGTGGTATTTTTTTGAAAAATGTGCTATTTTTACAGTTATTGATTATGTTTACGCTATCAATTGTAAATTAAGCTGAATGAAACCTCTTTTGCTAAAAGTTTCCTCGGGCCCGGCACATTCATTTAGTGTAAGGCACGATGTGCTGCCCGATATTAATAACCGATGGCATTGCCACCCCGAACTGGAACTCATATATTTTAAAAAGGGCGGCGGCACGCAATTTATTGGTGATAGTATTAAGCAACTTAATGCCGGCGATATGGTTTTGGTAGGATCAAACCTGCCGCACTACTGGCGTTTTGATGATGTTTACTTTAACCATGTGGAGGACGTAAATGTTGAAGTGATTGTAGTGCATTTTTGTGAAAACTTTTGGGGCGATCAGTTTTTGAACCTGCCCGAAAATAAACTGATAAAAGTACTGCTCGAAAAATCAAAACGGGGCCTGCAAATTACCGCTGATGTAAAAGAAAAGGTAGCCGGATTACTGGAAGCAATGCTTGACACCGATGGCGCCGAACGTATAATTATGCTGCTGAAAGCACTGAACACTATTGCTACAAGTGTGCCTTTAAATTATGTAGCATCTATAGGTTTTAAATACGATCATAACGAATCGGAAAACGACCGGATAAACAACATTTACGAGTATTCTGTACAAAATTTCAGGAAAAAGATTTACCTGGAAGAGATTGCTGAGATAGCAGGTGTAAGCGCAAATTCATTTTGTAGGTACTTTAAATCAAAAACCCGTAAAACTTACTCGCAGTTTATTATTGAAATTAAGGTGGGCTACGCCTGTAAATTGCTGATAGAAAATAAGCTGAACATCAAGCAACTTTGTTACGATAGCGGATTCAATAATTTCTCAACTTTTCACAAACACTTTAAACAAGTAACCGGCAAAAGCCCGCTGATATACCAAAAAGAGTTTACGAAAAACCCTTAGCGGGAGAAAGGACTGGGAGAACAAGGACAAAGGACTTTTGGGATTAAGGATTGAAGGAATAAGGATTAAAGACATTGTCATTTTCTGTCCTTAATCCTTGTTCCTTGCTCAATATAAAATTCTTCTATAGATTGTAAAAAGCAATCGCGTTTTCTCCCCAGAACAGGCTTTGTTCGTTTTTGGATAGCTGGGCGCAGTACATCTGCATAATTTCAACAGTTCGTTTATAGCCGCCGGCCAGCAGGCAAACCGGCCAGTCTGAGCCAAACATTATGCGGTTTATCCCAAATGCGTTGAATATCACATCAAGATATGGAGTGAAATCCTCTGTTTTCCAGGAATGCCAGTCGGCCTCGGTAAGCATGCCCGAAATTTTGCAATGCACATTTTGGTATTCAGCCAACGCTTGTATACCCTTTTTCCACTCCGTTATTTGTTGATCTTTAATGTTGGGTTTGGCCAAATGGTCAACCACAAATTGCTGATCAGGGAATTCGCCTGCCAGTTGCGCGGCATAAGGCAAATGCTCGGGATAGATGAGGATATCATAGGTATAACCGTGCTTTTGTAAGGCTGCTATGCCCTTTTTAAATTCCGGCTGTAGCATGTGTTTTTTATCGGGTTCTGATTGTAAAATATGCCTGAAACCTTTAAGCACGCGGTTCTGCTTATAGTCCTGTAGCTTTTCTTCCAGGTTGTCAGCTTTCAGATCAACCCAGCCAACAACGCCTTTGATAAAATCATTTTCGGCGGCGAGAGCTAATAAAAAGGTTGTTTCCTGTTCAGTTTGGCTGGCTTGTACAGCTACGCAACCATCTACGCCGTTTTGTTTTAAAACGGGGAGCAGATCGGCCGGTAGAAAATCGCGTTTTATCACCAGCATATCATCGTTGATCCAGCTATCTTTAACCGGGTCGAAGATCCAGAAATGCTGGTGCGCGTCTATCTTAGGCATAAGCTATAACTTGTTGTTTTGATTCGCCCAGACCATCAATACCTAATTCAACCACATCGCCGGGTTTTAAGTAAAATGGCGGTTTCATACCCAAACCAACACCCGCCGGTGTACCTGTCGAAATAATATCGCCGGGTAACAGCGTCATAAACTGGCTGGTGTAGGCGATAAGGTGGGGCAGGTTAAAAATGAAGTTAGCGGTGGTACCATCCTGCACGATTTTACCGTTTACTGTAAGCCATAGGCGCAGGTTATGCGGATCGGCAATTTCATCTGGTGTAGCTAAGAAGGGGCCAAGCGGTGCAAAAGTATCGCAGCCTTTGCCCTTATCCCAGGTGCCGTTACGTTCCAGTTGAAATTCGCGTTCAGATACATCATTGTGCAGCATATAACCTGCAACATAATCCATCGCGTTGGCTTCATCTACATACGATGCTTTTTTGCCGATAACTACAGCCAGTTCCACTTCCCAATCTGTTTTTACAGAGTTTTTAGGAATAACAATATCATCATTGGGGCCAACAATAGCTGTTGTGGCCTTCATAAATATCACGGGTTCAGGCGGCAGTGGAGCATTGGTTTCCCTGGCATGATCGGCATAGTTTAAGCCAATGCACACAATTTTCGACGGACGAGCAATGGGACTGCCTAAACGGGTACCATCGGCAATTTCCGGTAGGTTTTTACCTTCGATGAATGCCGCCAAACGATTTAAGCCGTCGGTTTCAAAAAAGGCTTCGGTATAATCTTCGCCAAATGCTGATGTATCGTATTTTTTGTCGTTCAGGATTACGCCTGTTTTTTCTTTGCCGCTTTCGCCAAATCGAATAAGCTTCATATGGTAGTGTAATTAGTTGTTTTGGGTTTAATTATTTAGGGTGATGAATCCGCCATCGATAGGATAGTCGGTACCGGTGATGAAACCGGCCTCATCTGAGCATAAATATAGCGCTAAGGCGGCAACTTCCTCTGATTTTCCCATGCGGCCAATAGGCTGACTTTTGGAAAGTTTTTCAAAGATCTCGGCCTCTTGCCCCGCGTAGTTTTTGGCAATAAAGCCATCAACAAAGGGCGTATGTATACGTGCCGGAGAGATACAGTTACAGCGGATGTTATCGCGCAGGAAATCGCGCGCTACGGAAAGCGTCATGGCGTGGATAGCCCCCTTGCTCATGGAGTAGGCAAACCTGTCGGTTATACCCACACTGGCCGCAATTGAAGCTGTATTTAATATTACACCGCCACCATTGGCTTTTAGCAGTGGAATAACGGCGTAAAGGCAATTGTAAGCGCCTTTAACATTCACGTTAAATACCCTTTCAAAATCTTCGGTACTGGTAGTATCGGCGCGACCGATGTGGGCAATGCCTGCATTGTTTATCAGAATGTCAATGCTGCCAATTTTATTAAAAGTATCAACTACCTGCTGCTGACTGCTCACGTCGCAGGCATAGCCGGTAGCTTTGCCTCCGTTGGTTTCAATTTCGTTTACGGTATCGGCCGCTGCTTTATCATTCAGTTCGATGATGTGCACTATGGCCCCTTGCTGTGCAAAAAGGATAGACATAGCCTTACCTATGCCGCTGCCGCCGCCTGTAATAACTACCGATTTGTTTGTTAATTTGAACATATTGAAGAATGTTTTTGTAATTATAACTTGTTATCCTGAACGTAGTGACGGATCTAATGGCGACTATGCAGGTAAAATACAAAGTGGCGAATAGATGCTTCACTACGTTCAGCATGACAATGTTTTTGTTATTTATATTATAACGACACGCCCCTTTTCCAGGGAATAAAATCATCCTGGCCCAGCTTTACAGATTTTGGTTCGGCTTCGCCGTTTGCTACCTGTATCACATAGTTAAGGATGCGCTCGCCTGCTTGTTGTATGGTTTCTGCGCCTTCAATGATGGTGCCGCAGTTTATGTCTATAATATCTGGCATGCGCTCGTACATCACCGTATTGGTTGATAGTTTAACTACCGGAGTAACCGGGTTGCCCGTAGGGGTGCCTAAACCTGTGGTAAACAATACAATGTTGGCGCCGGCTGCTACTTCTGCAGTGGTGCTTTCTACATCGCTGCCGGGGGTGCAAAGCAAGTTTAAGCCTGGTTTTGTTACTTTCTCCGGATAATCCAACACTGCGGTTACGGGCGATGTGCCGCCTTTTTTAGCTGCTCCGGCAGATTTAATGGCATCAGTTATCAAACCGTCGCGGATGTTTCCCGGCGAAGGATTGGCATAAAAGCCAGAACCATCAGCCTCGGCGCGCGCGTTGTAGGTGGTCATGAGTTGCATAAAGCGATTGGCAGTTTCCACATCGGTACAGCGATCACTTAGTTCCTGTTCTACGCCGCAAAGTTCCGGAAATTCGGCAAGGATCACCGAGCCTCCCATAGTCACCAGCATGTCTGACACATAACCCAATGCCGGGTTTGCCGAGATCCCCGAAAATCCATCCGAGCCGCCGCATTCCAGGCCTATACACAGTTTTGATAATGGTGCCGGCTGGCGCTGGTTTTGGTTGGCCTGTACCAAACCTGCAAAGGTTTGTTTTAAGGCTTGCTGTAAAAGCTCGCTTTCTGTTCCTACCTTTTGCTGTTCCAATACCACCATTGGTTTATTGAAAGCAGGATCGCGCTTGGCAATTTCGGCCTGTAATATACTTACCTGCGCGTGCTGGCATCCTAAGCTTAAAACGGTTGCACCGGCCACGTTAGGATGGGTGATGTACCCTGCAATCAATCCGCATAACGCGTCAGAATCATCCTTGGTACCGCCGCAGCCCATGCTGTGGTTCAGGAATTTTATACCGTCGATATTTTTAAATAATCTTTTAGAATTAGGCTTGTCTGTACTGGCCTGGATATCGGCATTCAGAATTTCCTCAACAGATTTACCGGCTTGGTAAAGTTCCATCAATTGTTCTACATCGCCCTCGTAACTTTTAGCTTTCTTATAGCCCAGTTTATCAACCAAGGCCTCTTTTAACACCTGGATATTACGGTTTTCGCAAAACACAAGCGGTACTACTATCCAATAATTGGCTGTCCCTACCGAACCATCGGTACGGTGATAGCCGTTGAAAGTTTTACCTTCAAAATGCGAAATATCGGGCTGATGCCATTGTAATTTGCGCTCGCCCAAATGAAAACCCTCTGCGGCATGATGAACATTTTCTGTAGATAGCAAACCACCCTGCGGTATCGTGCTGGTTGTTTTGCCTACCAGCACACCGTACATATAAATTTCCTGTCCGGTTTTTAATTCGTTTATAGCAAATTTATGCTTGGCAGCAATGTTATTGGCCAGGGCGAAGGTAGTACCCTCGAAGCTGATCATTGTACCTTGCTCCAGGTTTTGCAGGGCTACCAACACATTATCATGCGGATGGATTCTTAAAAATATTTCTTTTTGTGGCATCGTATGTTAGTTATACTTAGTTATTGAGTGTTAATTCAATTACCGGTATTTCATAATCGGGTTTTTTCTCGGGAAGGGTTACTTCAATATCATCGCCCGATGTTTTATAAAGCAACTCCGAATGATCGTTTAAAAACTGAGCGTATTTGATTTTTCCGTTATAGCCGGGTAATAGCAGCTTTCCCTTGGGATAGGTAAATAGTTGCACATATAAACGACCCGTAGCTTTATTGTAAGTAAGCTTTGTGCCCTCGGGTACTTTATAGCTTTCGGGCGCATAGGTGCAATTATATATCGAGTTGCTGTTGGCGTGCATCCAGTGGGCAAGGCTATCCAGCGCGTTATTTGCACGGTAATCAAACTCGCCGCGGGCGGTAGGGCCAACGTTTAGTATCAGGTTGCCGCCATTGCTTGTAGAAGTAATTAAAAGATCGAGCAACTGGCGGTGGGTTTTCCAGGTGTTCTCGTCGCGGTAATATCCCCACGAGCCAGAAAAGGTTTGGCAGGTTTCCCAGGTTTTACCACGATATTTCAATAGCTCGGCAGTGCTTACCTGTTCTGGTGTTTCAAAATCTGCACCATCTTTATATTCTTCCAGGTTTAAGCGGTTATCTACAATAATGCCTGGCTGTAGTTTCCTGATCAGTTTAAGTAATTCAACAGATCCCCAATCGTCCTTACCTTTACCGTGACCATTTTTATTGGGGAATGAAAAATCAAGCCAAAGGATATCTATTTTGCCATAATTGGTTAACAGTTCGGTGATCTGGTTGCGCATGTACTGGCGATATTTAGCCATGTCGCGGCCTTTGTTAAGCTTTGCGTATGATGCATCGCTTTGATCAGCAGGTGATTGTGGATGAATTTCATCAATAGTATAATCGGGGTGATGCCAATCAAGCAGGGAATAGTAAAAACCCACTTTTAAGCCCTGCGCCCTGAAAGCGTTTACGTACTCACGTACCAGATCGCGTTTGGCTTTGGTATTCGGCGCTTTATAATCGGTATATTTTGAATCGAAAAGGCAAAAACCTTCGTGGTGCTTTGTGGTAAGCACCGCGTATTTCATACCGGCCGCCTTAGCTTCTGCCGCCCATTTTTGGGGCTGAAAAAGATCGGGGTTAAACTGGTCGAAGTATTTTTGGTACCCGGCGTTATCAATTTTTTCGTTATGCTTTACCCACTCATGCCTTGCCGCGCCTGAGTATAATCCCCAGTGAATGAACATGCCGAAACGGTCGTTTTTCCACCATTCCATGCGTTTATCTTTTTGCGCGTCGGTTTCGTTCCCGATCATTTTTTGTGCCGATACCGAGGATACGGTTACCAACACTACAAGGGTTAACAGGTGTAGTTTTTTAAGCATTTTTATAGGGTTAATTATAATTAGCAGGTTATTTACAAAGCAAATATTTTATCCATGAGTACCCATTTTTCGCCTTTAAGGGCGCCTTTAACGGGTTGCTGGTATTTCCACATCAGCGTTTCCCATTCCTGTACTTTGGCGTTGGCGGTATCGGCGGCGGCTTTGGCTTCGAAACTAAAGCTGTCATTAGTTTCCATTATCATAAACAAACGCACATCAAACCTATAGATCTCCATGTTGGTGATGCCCGAACCCACTATGCTCTGCCGGATCTCTGGCCATATTGCTTCGTGGTATTTTTCATACTCGGCAATTAAACCCGCGTCATCAACCAAATCAAGTGTTAAACAGTATCTGTTAGCCATAGGTAGATTTTAAATAGCATTATAATGGTAATACAAAGAAATAAAGTTTGAAGGTAAATAGTTATTTAAAAATCATCAAAACGTTCAGCTTTTTTGGCATTAATAAAAAAGCAAGGTTTTGTATTGGATTTCGTGGGGTTGAAATTGGATTTTTTACCGGGAGGATTTGGTATAGTGTTAATAACCACACTAATTATCATGTTATTGTAACAAACATAGGATGTTTAACGTCAATAAATAGTTGGCACATATTTAGCTATACATTTGTAACGATAGCCGCTAAATTATAAACCGGACAAGAATTTTCCCCTTTATCAACGTGCCATCACAATTATTTTATTTTTAAATGTTATGCAAACTATTTTATTTGAAATTACCGCCCTGCTTGCTGTAATTGTTTTGCCGCTGCTTTTACTGCGTAAAAAGATCAGGACACAACCAAAACGCGCTCCTAAGTACAAGATTGATACCGATACCGAATACGCAAGGTATGCGATAAATGAGAATGGATTTTTGGAAGAGATTAACGAAAGCAAACTGTATAAAAACAAACACTAATACAGTAAGCGCCAGCAACTGTATACTACAATATACAGTTGCTGACGCCATTTTAAAACAAATTACAATCCAAGTTCATCGGCACTCGGGCCGTAACTCCCCGGAATGGGAATATCAAGCAAGCGTAAAAATACCCCCAATTGCGCGCGGTGATGTACCGTTTGTGAATAAGCCACTCTTATAATTTCGCCTTTGGTACTCTCAAGAAGTACTTGATCGCCATTGCGCAATACCCACTTTTTATCAAAATCTTCTTCATTGGCTTGCGCTAAATTCGATCTGCCGTTTTCGTACGATTCCTCAAAAAACTTTAATAGATCTGCCGTATTATTTATAGTTGAGGGTTCATAAGGGTGCTCGCCAAAATCAAGTCCGTCTGTGTGAATAGCCATAGTTACCCAGTTTGGTAATTCCGCAATATGGGTTGCCAGTTTTTGCACAGTCATACTTTTTTTGTGCGGTTGCCAGTCGTATTTATCATTGGGCACGATGCTAAGCATTTTACGGGTTGTTTGAGCTTCCTGCTCCATTTCTTTTAATAACATTGGGATGGTTGACATAGCTTTTGTTTTTAGTTGTTGAATTATTTTATAATTCAAAGGAACAAACGGGCAGTGACAGCCCTATGTCAGCAGGGTTTGCTTTTGAAAAATATATTTTATTTAGAGGCGAGCCAACCAAAAACGGGATTGAATTTAATCTGTGACCAGTAAACAATGATTAATAAATTATCATTAAAATTTAATAATTTAAAAATATCGAAGTAAGTCGATTTTTTTTCGGGCAATAATATTACCTTGGATGAGTGTTTTATCCCTAATGCACTTTGGTTATTTAATAATGGTTGGAGATTTACAAACGGTTGCAAATTTTTTTGAGCTTGACCTGGAAACAGACCATGAGTTGCAGGAAGTGATTGAAACCATGGCCGAAGTTTGTAAAACCCCTATAGCTTTTATCACTTTATTAAATGAACACACCCAATACCTTAAACTAAGAAAAGGCAGTATTGAAACCACTAAACCCCGTGAAATAACCTTTTGTACGCATACACTTCAGCAAGACGATATAATGATTGTGCCCGATGCGTTGAAGGATAAACGTTTTATAAACAACCCCATGGTTAGGGGCGAACAAGGTGTGCGTTTCTATGCCGGTGTGCCACTTATTACCAGCGGCGGACAAAAATTGGGCACCATTTGCGTACTGGATACCAAGCCTCATAAATTGAGTAAACAACAGCAATTGGTGCTTAAAATTTTGGCCAGGCAGGTAATGAAGATCATGGAACTGAAGATAGGGCTAAAAATATTGAAACGAAACCAGAAGGAGGTTGAACTACAACGTGAGTTTATTGATGAGGCGGGAATAAGGCTCAGGTCGTTTTTTGAAAGCTCTACTAATTTCCAGGTATTGCTGGGTAAAAACGGTGAGGTTATAGATTTTAATAAAACCGCGTTTAACTTTATAAAGGCCGCCCATAGTACCGATATGAAAAGGGGCGACTTGCTGCAGAAATACATTGCACCCTCATTTGCCGATAAATTTGCCGACGGATATTATATGGCCATGAAAGGCGAACCAATACGTGAAGAAGGTTCAACCGACTATGGCAAACTGGGTATTATATGGTGGGAAGCTACCTTTGAACCAGCACGTGATAAATATAATGAGATCATCGGCATTTCCTATATTATTCGTAACGTTACCGAGCGTAAGTTGAGGGAACAGTATATAATTGATCAAAATCAATCATTGGCAAGCATTGCCCATATACAGGCGCATGAATTTCGCGGGCCGCTTACTACTATCATGGGCCTCATGAACCTCATACGGGAAGAAGATTATACCACCCAGCCAATGTATTTTAAATTTATGGAACAGGCCATAAACAAGCTTGATGATACTATTAAAAAGATAATTAGTAAAATAGATATTAATGATGTTGAAGTTTTAAATACTACATCCATTAACCCACCAGTTGCTTAAACAGTTTTACCAGCGTTGTTTCGGCATCAATGCATAAGCCCGGGTGCACTTTTGATGATTGTACCACCGTACTGCGGGTAGCTGTAAGCCACCGAAACCGCGACGCGAGATCTAATTGTGCAATAGGGCCGGCTTGTTTATCGCCATGGCAAATTTTCTCAAATGAGCTGATGTTTTGTTTCAGGCAGTCGATATCCAGCTCGGGCGATAGTGCACCTATGCGTGCTTCATTCAGCAGGAACATCACCTTTAAAAACTTTTGTTTGGGGCAGTAAATGATAACACCCACGTTTATAAACTCCTCGCGCTCCACCCTGGGTACAACGCGTACAACGGCGTACTCAAACAAGTGATCGTGCATTTTGCGCCTCCGTTACAAATACAGCAGATGATGCTATGCGGGTTACTAAAAATTGGGTATAAACGTTCCGGCGTTCATCGGGCGTGCCATTGCCCGATTCATCAGTGAGCCAGTCGTCAGGAATTAAGTTTACTATCGCTTTTATACGCTCCGGTGTTAATATCGCCTTAAACTCGGTGTCAACTTCATCAAGCATGGTTGCGCGGTGTAGGAGCACGTGGTCCTTCACCTGCATGAAGGGGCGTTTGGCTTGTTCTTCCCAGTTATGCCAGGAGTGGTGGAAGTATAATGCCGCGCCATGATCTATAAGCCATAGTTCTTTATGCCACATAAGCATATTGGTATTTCGCGGTGTACGGTCGACATTGGTTAGCAAACAATCCAGCCATACAATTTGAGAGGCCAGCTTAGCATCAAGTGCCGTAACAGCCGGATCAAAAGTAATAGCGCCCGAAAGGTAATGTAATGCCAGGTTTAAGCCCACACTAAATTTAAGCAGGTCCTGTATTTCCTCATCAGCCTCCGAGCGGCCAAATGCTGCATCGAGGTTGGCAAACACCAACTCCGGAACCTTTAAGCCAAGTAAACGGGCAATTTCCCCGCCAATAAGCTCGGCAATAAGGGCCTTTACGCCCTGCCCGGCACCGCGAAATTTTAGCACATATAAAAACTCATCATCCCCCTCGGCAATGGCAGGTAAAGAACCGCCCTCGCGCAAGGGCGTTACATACCTGATCACATTAATGGTTCTGAGTTGCGGTTCAGTATAATTCATGATAAGCAAATATTGTAATTAAATATGGAAAAGCTTTGATAATATGGCCGCAGCCCGACCTTTCAAAGTAGAGAAAGTAAAAGATATACAGCTCAAAATCCTCCCCTTTAAGGGTATTTAGGTGGGGCTACCCATGACAGTACATGACAGTTCCATATTATTAATACCTAAATTAGCACTACCAATATAAACCAATAAAGCGTATGCAAATAATTTTTGGAGTTTTCTTCCATTTTATCGGAGGCTTTGCCTCGGGGAGTTTTTACATCCCCTACAAAAAAGTTAAAGGGTGGGCCTGGGAAAGTTACTGGATAGTAGGGGGGATTTTTTCATGGTTTATTGTACCGCCGGTGGCCGCGTACTTAACCATTCCGGGTTTTGCCGATATTATAAGCCATACCAGTGGTTCGGTTTTATTTTGGACATACGTTATGGGCCTGTTATGGGGAATAGGCGGATTAACTTATGGCCTCGGGGTGCGATACCTCGGTGTATCATTAGGCAGTACTATTATATTAGGATTATGCTCGGTTTTTGGAGCGTTGATCCCATCAGTATATTATGATTTTGTTCCCAAAGAGGGGAAAGACACGTTCAGTATGCTGTTGCATACCCCCTGGGGGCAAATGGTACTATTAGGCGTACTGCTTTGCGTTGCAGGTATAGTTATTTGCGGTAAAGCGGGTATGATGAAGGAAAAAGAACTCTCTGCCGATAAAACCATAGCCCAGGAAAATAAAGACTATCGCTTTGGGCTGGGGATTTTAGTAGCTGTTGTATCGGGTGTATTAAGTGCCTGTTTCAATTTCGGTATCGAAGCCGGTAAATCAATGGCCGATACGGCTAACCAGATCTGGCAGGCCGCGCATCCGGGCCAGGGTAATTTCCTGTTCTCGAATAATGTAACCTACATCATTATACTGTGGGGTGGACTAACCACCAACTTTATATGGTGTATGATATTAAATGCCCGCAATAAAACCTTTGGTAATTATACTGATAAAAAAACACCGTTGCTCAAAAACTACCTGTTTGCAGCGTTGGCCGGTACAACTTGGTTTTTACAGTTCTTTTTTTACGGTATGGGCGAAAGCAAAATGGGCAACGGCGCCAGCTCGTGGATCTTACACATGGCCTTCATTATCCTGATAGCTAATATGTGGGGCCTGGTGTTAAAGGAATGGAAAGGTGTAAGTAAAAAAGCATTTGCCACAGTTATAGCGGGTATTGCGGTAATTATACTGTCGGTACTGGTGGTAGGCTACGGTAATTCAATAAAATAATTATTGAATTAATGAATTATTGATTTGGGCTTTTAATCTATAAAACTCAGTAATTCATAAATACCTATTCAATAAAAACATAATTCAGTAAATCAAAAATTAAAACAATTCAATAACTCAATAATTCAGTAATTCAATAATTAAAATATGTCACAATTTAAGCATGTAAGCTACCTGTGGGACGATGCAAAAGCTGCCGAGCTTGCCGGCGACGAAGTAGCATTGTTAATATACCGTTCAAACCTGTTGGGTGCCGATCTTCGGCTTACCAATTACGGCGGGGGAAATACCTCTTGCAAAGTAATTTCAAAAGACCCGCTTACAGGCAGCGAGGTTGAAGTAATGTGGATCAAAGGCTCTGGCGGCGACATCGGCACACTTAAAAAAAGCGGCCTTGCTGCACTTTATGTTGATCGTTTACGCAGCCTTAAAAACGTTTACCGCGGTGTGCAGTATGAGGACGAAATGGTTGAGCTTTTTAATCATTGCATTTATGACCTGGCATCAAAAGCACCGTCAATTGATACTCCGCTTCACGGGTTTTTACCTTTCAAACATATCGACCACTTGCACCCCGATGCGGCTATTGCTATCGCGGCAGCAAAAGATGGCAAAAAAATAACCCAGGAACTGTTTAACGGAACCATTGGCTGGGTTGAATGGAAGAAACCCGGCTTTGAGTTAGGCTTGCAACTAAAACAATGTTTGGATGAAAACCCAGGCATCCGTGGTATCATGTTAGGTTCGCACGGGTTATTTACCTGGGGCGATACCGCTTACGAAAGCTACATAAACACCTTAGAGGTAATTGAAAAATGTGCCGAATACCTGGAAGCAAACTATGGCAAGAAGGGCTCTGTTTTCGGCGGACAAAAAATTGATAGCCTGGACGAAGCCGGTCGTAAAAAACAGGCTGCCGCTATTGCACCTATATTGCGTGGTTTTTGCTCAAGCGAGCGCCACATGATAGGTCATTTTACTGATGATGCGCGTGTACTCGAGTTCATCAACTCTAACGATCTTGACCGCCTGGCACCATTGGGTACCAGTTGCCCGGATCACTTTTTAAGGACGAAAATAAGTCCGCTGGTGCTTGATCTAAAACCCGGTGAAGATCTGAGCGATGTAAAAGCCCTGCAGGAACGTTTAGCGCCCGCTTTTGAGGCTTATCGCCAAATGTATACCGACTATTACAACACTTGCAAGCATGACAACAGCCCGGCAATACGTGATACCAACCCGGTAATAATTTTGTACCCGGGTGTAGGTCTGTTCTCTTTTTCAAAAGATAAACAAACAGCCCGCGTTGCTGCCGAGTTTTACACCAACGCCATCAATGTAATGAAGGGTGCCGAGGCAATATCTGAATATACCTCATTACCACGCCAGGAAGCATTTGATATTGAGTATTGGTTACTTGAAGAAGCAAAACTGCAGCGTATGCCAAAACCAAAAGCATTATCTGGTAAAATAGCACTTATAACCGGCAGTGCCGGCGGTATAGGCAAAGCCATCGCCAAAAAATTTGTTGACGAAGGTGCCGTAGTGATCCTTAACGACATGAATACCGAGCGCTTAGATGCCGCCGGCGAAGAGTTTAAAAAACAATACGGTAAAGACTCATATACCACTGCAGTACTTGATGTTACCAACGAACAGCAAATAAATGCAGCATTAGAAACCGCCGCTTTAGCGTTCGGGGGGATAGATATTGTGGTGAACAATGCAGGCCTATCCATCTCTAAATCCATTGGCGACCATACCGAAAAGGATTGGGATTTGTTATATGATGTATTGGTGAAAGGCCAGTTCTTTGTTACCCAGGCTGCCGTAGCAACCATGAAAAAACAAGCGATTGGTGGCGATATCATTAACATTGTAAGCAAAAATGCCCTGGTTAGTGGTCCAAACAACGCGGGTTATGGCTCGGCTAAAGCTGCTCAGTTACACTTGAGCCGCTTGAATGCAGCCGAACTTGGTGCCGATAGTATCCGTGTAAACGTAGTTAACCCGGACGCGGTTATCAGCGATAGTAACATTTGGGCCGGCGGATGGGCCGAAGGCCGTGCCAAAGCTTATGGCGTTACTGTAGCCGAACTGCCTGCTTATTACGCAAAACGTACCTTACTAAACCAGATCATTTTACCTGCCGATATTGCCGATGCCTGCTTTGCCTTCACCGGCGGCCTGCTCAACAAATCAACCGGCAACGTGTTGAATGTTGATGGGGGAGTGGCAATGGCGTTTGTGAGGTAGGGGTTGGGACTTTGGGACCCTTGGACATTAGACTTTTGGACATTAGGACTTTTGGACAAAGGAATAAAGATAAAGGACAGGAAATAAAATATGTCATTGCGAGCGCAGCGTGGCAATCTCACAGGATAGGAAGCACACTTTGCTGCCAACTTGTATGACGAGTTTGCTTCGTACCTCGCAATGACATGGTTTTGTTTACTTATTGAATAGAAAATTATAAACCGAAAATAATGCAATTAGAGAAGAGCATAATTGAAGAAACCAATCATCAGCAGCAAGCAGCGCACCAGCGTAAGTTTGATTTTGTTGCTGAGGACATCAACGGATTAGATACTATCCTGAAAAAATTAGAAGATTTTAACATTGCTATACCAAGCTGGGCATTAGGCACAGGTGGCACACGTTTCGGCAGGTTTTCTGGCGGAGGTGAGCCACGCAGTTTAGAAGAGAAAATAGAAGATGTAGGCTTAATTCATGCTTTAAACAGGAGCAGTAATTCTATATCACTGCATATTCCATGGGATATCCCTTCAAATGCAGCGGCTGTTAAAGCTCATGCTGCTCAACTGGGCTTGCATTTTGATGCCGTTAATTCAAATACTTTCCAGGATCAGGCATCGCAGGAACTGAGCTATAAATTCGGTTCGCTTCACCATGTTGATAAGGCGGTGCGCAAACAGGCCGTTGCCCATAATATCGAAGTTATAAAATACGGCGTAGAGCTGGATTCAAAAGCTTTGTCGGTTTGGTTATCAGATGGATCAAACTTTCCTGGTCAGCTAAACATGCGCGGCGCATTTGAGCGTACGCTGGAAAGTCTGCAGGAAATTTACGAGGCCCTGCCTGCCGATTGGAAAGTTTGGGTTGAATACAAACCATACGAGCCAAACTTTTACTCAACCACCATAGGCGATTGGGGACAATCATACCTTTTATCATCAAAATTAGGTAACAAAGCACAAACGCTGGTTGATCTTGGTCACCATTTGCAGGGTGCTAATATTGAGCAGATAGTATCATTATTACTAATGGAAGGTAAATTGGCCGGTTTCCACTTTAATGATTCAAAATATGGCGATGACGATTTAACAGTCGGCAGTATCAACCCATACCAATTGTTCCTGATATTTAATGAACTGGTTGAAGGTATGGATGCCCGCGGCATGAACCATGCTACCGCCATCGGCTGGATGATAGATGCATCACACAACGTAAAAGACCCTATTGAAGACCTGATCCAATCTGTAGAAGCTATTAAAATTGCCTACGCGCAGGCTTTATTGGTTGATACACCTGCGTTGGTGCAGGCACAGCAAAATAACGATGTGGTGCAGGCACAGGAAATTTTACAGCATGCCTACCGTACAGATGTGAGGCCGTTACTGGCCGAGGCACGTTTGAGGGCAGGAGGGGCGCTTGACCCGCTGGCATTGTACAGGAAGCAGGCGGTACGTAATCAACTTATAGCAGAACGTGGGGCTAAGGCCGTTTCAACAGGATTATAATATGGCGCCAATACCTGTTATAGCTGTTTTTGATGTGGGTAAAACCAATAAGAAGCTGTTCCTTTTTGATGAGAACTACAAAATAGTTTTTGAAAGGACGGCCCGCTTTACCGAAACCCACGATGAAGATGGCGACCCCTGCGAAAATCTGGATAGCCTGCGCTTATCGGTATTTGATTCGCTGCGCGAGATTTTTAAACATAAAGAATTTGAATTAAAAGCCGTTAACTTTTCAACCTACGGCGCAAGCTTTGTTTATGTTGATGAGGAGGGCGTGCCCTTAACCCCGCTATACAATTATCTCAAACCCTATCCCGAAGATTTAGGCAAGCAGTTTTATGAGGCTTATGGCGATGAAGCCACATTTGCCCGCGAAACGGCATCGCCGGTTTTGGGTAACTTAAATTCGGGCTTGCAGATTTATCGCCTTAAATACCAGCAGCCCGAAGTTTTCAAGAAGCTAAAATACGCGCTGCATTTGCCTCAGTATATGAGCTACCTGCTCACCGGGCAAATGGTAAGTGACCTAACCAGCATAGGCTGCCATACCGCCTTGTGGGATTTTGGAAAAAACACGTATCATAACTGGCTGCAAAAGGAAAATATCCTGCCTAAAATGGCGCCCCTGAAACCGGCCGATGAGGTATCACCTCCGGTGTTTCCGGGTGGTGAGTATAAGGTGGGTATTGGGTTACATGATAGTTCGGCTGCGCTGATCCCTTACCTGGTGAGCTTTAATATGCCTTTTGTGCTTATTTCTACAGGTACGTGGTCTATCAGTTTAAATCCGTTTAACCAAACACCGCTTACTGCCGATGAATTGAAGAACGATTGCCTTAATTATCTGCAATATAAAGGTAGTACGGTTAAAGCATCGCGCCTTTTTACCGGGTACGAATATGAGCAGCAGATAAAACGCATCGCCACGCATTTTCAACAAGACGTTATCAGGTACCGGACTATAAATTATGATGCGGGAATAGTTGCCGTGTTAAACCAGCAATCGTCCCTTAAAAGCAGCAAGCAGGAGGGAGAGCTACAGCGATCGGTTTTTGAGCAGCGTGATCTGAATGATTTTAGTGATGATGTAGAAGCATACCACCAACTAATGATTGATATTGTGCAGCAGCAAACCATATCAACCAATTACGTACTTGCAGGCTGCAAAGTACAACGGATTTTTGTTGATGGGGGTTTTAGTAAAAACAGTGTGTTTATGCACCTGCTGGCGCTTGCATTCCCTCAGCTGGAAGTTTACGCCGCATCAATGGCGCAGGCTACTGCGGTGGGCACAGCGCTTGCCATACACCAATCGTGGAACGCCAAAGCGCTCCCGCATGACCTCATCGAACTTAAATATTATTCGGGTGTGCATAACGAGGTGGCTTAGATTTAAATAATTAAAGTAAATAAAAAAAGGTGCTCCGGTATTCGGAGCACCTTTTTTGGGTAATATTTCAGTCTGTTTTATTGTGTTTTCAATAATGCCGTGCCGTTACGTATACTTAACAACAGCGGCATTTTAATTGTCAAAACACAGCAACAGCATAGAAACAATTAAGCTTGTTTAGCAAACTGTACGTTAATTAACAGTTTTATGTCTTCGCCTACTACAATTGAGCCGGCTTCGGTAACGCCATCCCAGGTTAAGCCAAAATCTTTACGGTTAATTTTGCCGCTGATCTCGAAACCTGCTTTGGTATTGCCATAAAAATCAGCTGCCGAACCGCCAAATTCAACGTCAAGACTTACCGGTTTAGTTACATCTTTAATAGTTAAATCGCCTTTTAAAGCAAATTCATCATCACCTGTTTTGGTAAACGAGGTAGATTTAAAGCTGATTTTTGGATAGGTAGCTGCGTCAAAAAACTCTGCCGATTTTAAGTGCTCATCGCGTTGGCTTTGGTTGGTGTCAATGCTGTCGATATCAAGTGTGAAATCAATTTCTGCATTTTCAAAATCGTCGCCATCTGTTAATAATTCACCAGCAAAGCTTTTGAAAAAGCCGCTAACGGTTGAAATAACAAGGTGTTTTACTTTAAATTGTACTTCTGAGTGCATTGGGTCGATAACCCATTTTGTTGCTGTTTCTGTTGCCATGATTTTGTTTATTTTTATTTGTTGATACAAATATAAGAACAAATTAGATGTTTAAACATCTAATTTTAATTAATTACATTTGGTAGACATTGAAGGTATGAGTTTAACCATACAATTGCTTGATTGTTTAATTATAAATCTATTTTTATGCAAAAAATAATAACCAGTTCATATAAATTTAACAGCTTATGAGAAAGCTCTTCATAGTATCGTTCATTATTCTTTTTACAGCAGTAGCCGGGTGGACAATCATTTGGAAGCCAGCTGCATGGTCGTTCATTATCCTGGTGCCTATATATGCCGTTGGTTTTTATGACCTGGTGCAAAAGAAGCACAGCATCGTTCGCAATTTTCCGGTTTTTGGTCACCTGCGCTTTTTAATGGAAGATTTAAGACCCAAGATCTATCAGTATTTTGTGGAGAGCGATACCAACGGCACGCCATTTAACAGGCAAAACCGTAGCGTAGTTTATCAGCGAGCCAAAATGGTTGATGATACGCGCCCGTTTGGTACCGAGCTGGATGTTTATGAAAACGGCTACGAATGGCTTAACCACAGCATAGCAGCTATAGATCATCATAAACTGGATATGTCGCCACGGGTAAAGGTTGGCGGACCGGATTGTACACAACCTTATATGGCCAGCGTATTCAATATCTCGGCCATGAGCTTTGGCTCACTTAGTCAGAACGCAATCCTGGCGCTCAATGGTGGTGCTAAGCTTGACAATTTTGCCCACAATACCGGTGAGGGTGGCTTGAGCGATTATCACCTGCAACCGGGCGGCGATATTATATGGCAGATAGGTACGGGCTACTTTAGCTGCCGTAAAAAAGATGGCACCATTGATTTTGACGCTTTTGCTGAACGTGCTGTATTACCACAGGTAAAAATGATAGAGATAAAGCTATCCCAAGGCGCCAAGCCCGGCCACGGAGGTATTCTGCCGGCGGCTAAGGTAACGCCGGAGATTGCAAGGATAAGGCTTGTAGATATGGGGGAAGATGTAATATCGCCGCCATACCATACTGCGTTCACTAACCCCATAGAGCTTACCACATTCATTAAAAAACTACGTGAGCTTTCTGGCGGTAAACCAATTGGTTTTAAGCTTTGCGTGGGCCACAAGAGCGAGTTCCTGGCTATTTGCAAGGCAATGGTGAAAACCAACATCTACCCCGATTTTATTACCGTAGATGGCGGCGAAGGGGGCACAGGCGCAGCCCCGCTGGAGTTTTCCAATTCTGTAGGTATGCCGTTACGTGAGGCTTTAGCCTTTGTATATGATGCTTTAACCGGTTTCAATATCAAACGTAAAATAAAACTGATAGCATCGGGCAAGGTGGCTACGGGTTTCGACCTGGTGAAGAATTTTGCTTTGGGTGCCGATATGTGCAACAGCGCCCGCGGAATGATGTTCGCGTTGGGTTGTATTCAGGCGTTGGAGTGTAATACGAATACCTGTCCAACCGGCGTAGCCACCCAGGATAAAGACCTGATGCGTGGCCTGGTGGTTGATGATAAAAAAGTTCGTGTAGCCAACTTTCACAAAGCCACGGTAGGTAGTGCCATTCAGATGATCGGGGCGGCTGGCCTTACCAAACCCTGCGATCTGCATCGCTTGTTCATCTATCGCCGCATAAACCATAGCCAGATCCAGACTTATGGCGAACTGTTTCCCTACATCCCTAAAGGTAGTTTACTGAATACACCTTATCCGTCGCACTTTGAACTGGATATGGCTATCAGTAGCGAAAATACCTTTGTGCCCGATTATACTAAGGTAACAACGGTTGATTATTCGAATATAAGTTCGTATTAACCCAGCTTGTCACAAGTTATTTGCTGATTATTCTCCATTTTGTCATTCTGAGGTACGAAGAATCTATTCGTAAACTTTGCTTGCCGGCGAATAGATGCTTCACTACGTTCAGCATGACAAATATTTTTGCGATAGAAACAAAAAAGGGGGCACAAGCCCCCCTTTTTCAGTATCAAATATAGTTTCAGCTTACAAAGCCAATACTTCTTTTACGCGTTCAGCAGCTTCTTTTAATAATATAGCTGAGTAAACTTTTAAGCCTGAGTTATCGATCAGTGCTTTTGCTTCGGCAGCATTTGTGCCCTGCAAACGAACGATAATTGGAACCGGGATATTACCGATCTCTTTGTAGGCATCAATTACACCCTGGGCAACACGATCGCAACGAACTATACCACCAAAAATATTGATCAGGATAGCTTTCACGTTCGGGTCTGAAAGGATGATGTTGAAACCGGCTTTAACAGTTTCGGCATTTGCAGTACCGCCAACGTCAAGGAAGTTGGCAGGTTCGCCACCGGCAATTTTAATGATATCCATAGTTGCCATAGCTAAACCGGCACCATTAACCATACAGCCCACGTTACCGTCGAGCTTTACATAGTTAAGGTTTGATTTGCTTGCTTCAACTTCGGTTGGGTCTTCTTCATCCGTATCGCGCATTGCAGCGTAATCCGGGTGACGGTATAATGCGTTATCATCAATATTAACCTTGGCATCAACAGCTAAAATTTTGTTATCAGATGTTTTTAATACCGGGTTAATTTCAAATTGCGAAGAATCTGTAGCATCGTAAGCCTTGTATAAGGCGGCGATGAATTTGGTCATATCCTTAAACGCTTCGCCAGACAGGCCAAGGTTAAAAGCTATTTTACGGGTTTGGAAACCTTGTAAACCAACTTTAGGGTCAATTTCTTCTTTAAATATGAGCTCGGGAGTTGAGTGTGCAACCTCTTCAATGTCCATACCACCTTCGGTGCTGTACATGATAATGTTACGGCCTTTTGCCCTGTCAAGCAAAACGCTCATGTAAAACTCTTTGGTTTCGCTTTCGCCAGGATAGTAAACATCCTGTGCTACTAAAACCTTCTTTACCTTTTTACCCTCTGGGCCGGTTTGTGGGGTAACCAGTTGCATGCCAATAATGTTACCGGCAATCTCTTTAACCTGATCGTGGTTTTTGGCCAGCTTTACGCCACCGCCTTTACCACGGCCACCAGCGTGGATCTGTGCTTTTATAACTACCCAGCTCGATCCGAGGTCTTCTTTCAATTTTTGGGCAGCTGTAACAGCCTCTTCGGGTGTATCTGCAACTATGCCTTCCTGTACTCTTACGCCAAAGCTCTTTAATATCGCTTTGCCCTGATATTCGTGAATATTCATGCTTTTTGAAGAATTTGCGGTAAATCTACAATTTTGTTTGAAAGGTAAGGGACCGCAGCCTACTTTATTTGGTTTAGCAAGAATAATTAACAATGTCTTTACAATTAGGTGCGAGGAGCGGGGAGCGGGGGGGCAGTGGAGAGGGTAATGGATCGAGGCTCGGGTTGCGAGGATCGAGGGATGAGTTTCCGTAATATATTTTAACGCTCTTAAAGTATATTCAATTAGTTTATAAACTCCGTCTTCATACCAAATCGCAATTGCCACCACCCGAACCTCGAAACCCGAACCGCGCAACTTGTTCCTCGCTCCTCGAACCTCGCTCCCCGCACCTAAATCACCACCAACATTTAATCCAAAAAAAGCTAACTTTGCGTATGCTTAAAGCCAAATCTATCCATAAATCATACGGGCAGCTGCAAATATTAAAAGGTGTTGACCTTGAGGTACAAAAAGGCGAGATCGTGACCATTGTTGGCGCATCCGGCGCGGGTAAAAGCTCCCTGCTTAATATTATGGGTACTTTAGACAGGCCCGACTCCGGTCAGCTGTTTATTAATGACATAGAATTGAGCAAGCTGAGCAATAAGCACCTCAGCGATTTCAGGAACCGTAAAATTGGTTTTATCTTCCAGTTTCATCATTTGCTGGCCGAATTTACCGCGCTTGAAAATGTTTGTATCCCCGCTTTTATTGCCGGTGTATCCCGTTCCGAAGCTGCTAAGAAAGCAAAGGAACTGCTTGACTTACTGGGATTAAAAGACAGGATAAGCCACAAACCCAATGAACTATCGGGCGGCGAGCAGCAGCGGGTTGCCGTGGCACGTGCTCTTATCAATAGCCCCTCACTTATATTTGCCGATGAGCCATCGGGTAACCTCGATTCGGTGAACGCGTTGGAACTGCACGAGCTTTTTATTAAGTTGCGGAAAGATTTTAACCAAACATTTGTAATTGTGACCCACAACGAAGATCTGGCCAACCTGTCTGACCGTACCGTGGTAATGAAAGATGGTTTAATAGTTTAAATAGCAACTATAATATTGAATATACTGATAACCGCGGCAAATTCTGCATCTGCCTATCGCCTCAAAAATCAACTAAGCGACAATAATATTATCATGGGCGATTATATGGACCTGCCCGATTTTATGTTGAAACCCGGCAAAATGGTACGCCTTCCAGATCCTAAATCGGTAAGTTATACGCATGAAATGTTAACTTTATGCCTGGATCTGGGTGTGGAGGCCTTATACCTGTTGCGCCCGCAGGAAATGGAGTTGATAAAGCAATCTGAAATATTATTTAATGAGTACCAAATAAAAATTGTGGCCGGGGTAAATGAAATATAAAGATATTGATAAGCGTAAAATCGCTTTTATTTTAGAGCTGGATAACGTGCTTTATCCCGAAAAGGATTACCTATACCAGGCCTATTACCTTTTTGCCAATATGCTGGAATATGTAGACCAGCTTGATGCCAAAGAAACAACCAATTTAATGACGGCTACGTATATGGAATACGGAGCGGGCGAGGTTTTTAATAAAGTTGCAGAAAAGTTTCCCGTAGCGGCAAAATACCGTGAAAATTTTGATAACTTGCTGATAACTGCTAAGCTGCCGTTAAAGCTGCTGTTGTACCAGAATATGCTGAGCCTGTTACAGGAAGTGGTTGTTGACCGTAAGAAATTATTTATTGTGACGAATGGTAATGTGCAGCAGCAAATGAATAAAATTAAACAGGTAGAATGGCACGGCCTTGAAAAATACCTTATCTGCTATTTTGCCGAGGAAACCGCTGCCAAACCCGAGCCTGATGTTGTAACGCTATTAATGCAGGAGCATAATTTGCAAAGGCGCGATATTTTAATGATCGGAAATTCAGAAACCGATAGTTTATGTGCCGAAGCCGTTGGACTTGACTATTTAGGTGTTGACAAGTTTTTATAATATCTGGTGTAACATACTTATTTATAAATCGTTATCTTATTTATAATTTATATCAAATGAAAAAAATTCTTTACTTAACTATAATAGTAACTGCAGGGTTTTTAGCTGCCTGTAAAAAAAGCAGCAAAACGCCGGTTGATACATTGCCTACAAGGATTAATCATGATGAGCTTAACCGGATAAAAGATTCGGTTTATCTATTCACTAAAGAAGCCTATTTATGGTACGATGCCATACCTGATATGGCTACATTCAATCCGCATTCGTTTGCAGCATCTACAGATGTTGGTGAACTTACCAGCGAGGTTGACGCGCTATCGCAGTATAAAATAAACCCGGCTACAAGTAAGCCGTATGAGTATTATCCAAGCGACCCGGGTACAGCCAAGTATTCGTTTATTGATGATGGCACGGTATCGGGCGAATTGGGTGGTACAAATGGTGATTATGGTTTTTCGGTTTTATACCAGGAAAAAACAGACCTGCGTATAAAATATGTATATCCAGGTTCGGCTGCTGATAAAGCAGGTGTAAAAAGGGGGTATCAGATCACTAAAATAAATTCCCGCACAGATATCGACTATGATAATAGCAACGGGCCAAATTTAACTTATGTTGTGAATGCCATCTTTAACAGTAAAGCTGTTAACTTAACGTTACGCAGGCCAGATAACACTACATTTGATGTTAGTTTGAATGCCGGTAACTATACCATTAACCCTGTTTTAACTTATAAAACCATTGATCTGGGCAATGATAAAAAAGTAGGCTATATTGTGTTTAACACTTTTACTGTTCCTGATAATGCAGGCCCTCAATTGCTTAAGGCCTTCAATCAATTCACCACGGATAAAATTACCGACCTTGTTGTAGATCTGCGTTACAACGGTGGTGGTTCGGTAGCTACTGCGCAATATCTTGATGATTTGATAGTGCCGACTGCAAAAAACGGTACCGAAATGTTTACAGAATATTATAACGATAAGCTGCAGAACGATATCTATCCTATGTTGAGCAAAAAGTATAAAATTGACAAAGGAGATTTTGCGCCGGCAAATAACCGTGCAAATTTTGCAAAAGTTGGTACTTTGGATATCAGTCGTGTATTTTTCATCATCACTGGTTCAACAGCATCTGCAAGTGAGTTAACCATCAATAACCTGCGCCCGCATATGGATGTTAGGTATATTGGCAGTACAAGTTATGGTAAGCCGGTAGGTTTCTTTGCTATAGACATTGGTCAGTTTCAATTATACGTTCCGGAGTTCGAAACTAAAAATTCGGCTGGTGTGGGTGGCTATTATGCAGGTATGACTCCGGGAACAACAGACTACCCGGGTAAAATTGACGATGATGATGTAACCAAAGATTTTGGCGATACAACAGAAGTATTGCTTAATCACGCTATAAACTATATTAAACGCGGTGTTTATGACGTTGCAGGTCCTAAAGTGCAGAGCCTATCAAAGTCGACAACTATGACCGCAGACCAAAAAAGACAGATGACCCTAAAACTGGATGAACACCTGTTTAAAGGCATGGTGGGTAAAAAGAACTTAGTACTTAAAGAGCTTCCGCGTAAATAAAAACGTTGTTGCGATAAAGCAAAGGGCAAAAGATTTCATCATCTTTTGCCCTTTTTTATGCAGGGTAGCCCATTAGTAAACAGATTAAGCATAGAAGTGCAGGGGCTTGTGCGATTCCCTCGTTTGGGAGGGTGGAGGGAGGGGTTTCAGCATAAGCAAAGCGAACAAACCCCTCCCTGCCACTACACAATCCTACTCGCCCCTCCCCAAGGAGGGAAGAACAGCGGCGAAACTAACGGCATTGCCTTTTCATGGGTTATTATCTTTTTATGGGTAATAAAATAAGCTAATTAATCGGTCAGTTCGCGTAAATCCACGGGCACAACGCGGGAGATACCTTGCTCAACCATAGTTACACCATAAATTACATCGGTGCTTGCAATGGTGCGTTTGTTGTGCGATACGATGATGAACTGCGAATCTTTAGAGAAGGTACGGATGATGTTATTGAATTTATCAATATTGCTGTCATCCAACGGTGCGTCAACCTCGTCAAAAATACAAAATGGTGCGGGTTTAAGCAGGTACAGCGAAAACAGAATGGCCGTCGCCGTTAACGTTTTTTCGCCGCCCGATAATTGATTGATAGACAATGGGCGTTTGCCTTTAGGCTTGGCTATGATATCAATATCCGATTCCAGCGGATGGTCAGGGTCTGTCAGGATCAAATCGCAGGAGTCTTCGTCATTAAACAACGAACGGAACACCTTGATAAAGTTTTCGCGCACCATGATAAAGGCGTGCATGAACTTTTCTTTAGCCGTATCGTCAATCTCCTGAATGGTAGCCAGCAGTGATGCTTTGGCTTCGCTCAGATCTTTCTTTTGCGCCTGGATAAAGGTATAGCGCTCATTCATTTCGTTATAAGCCTCAACCGCCATTGGGTTTATGGCGCCAAAATCATCCAGTTGTTTTTTTAGTTTTTCGGCTTTTTCGCGCAAGTCGTGTTCGCTTTCGTCAACCGGGGTTTCATTTTCAGGCAGTTCTTCAATATCAACATTAAACTCAACAGAAAGCCGTTCTTTCAGGGCGTTCAATTCCAGTTTAAGGTTGTTTCGTTCCTCGCGCAGCTCATTTTCAACAAGTTCGCTGTTATCCTTTTTACGCCGCAGGGCAGTTATTTCATTCTCGTTTTCGGTGATGATGCCGCGCCATTGGTAATATTCCTGTTCGGCCTGTTGGGTGGCTTTTTCCAGGTTTTCCTTTTGTTCGTACATCTCCAGCAGGCTATCGTCGGAGTTATCGGCTTGTTTCAGGTTATCCTGTATGGCAATTTTTACCTTCTCTAACTCACTGCTGTTTTGTTTAATGCGGCTTTCCAGGCTTTCCTGCTGTGTATCGCGGTAATCCAGATCTTTAATCAGTCCCGAAACCTTATTTTGCTGCTGATGAAAACGGATGTTTTCCTGGTTAAACGCATTCGACTGTACCGATACGTACTCGTTCAGCTCATTAAAGGCAGCCTGCTTTTCAATCAGCAAATCGTTTTGAATTTCCTTTTGGGTTTTCAGTTCGGCCAATTGAGGGTGCAGCACCGTCATTTCGTCCTTAATGCCTGCTATTTTGCGGGCGATATCGTCTTTACGATTAAGGCTGTTTTCAATAAAGGTTTGATATTGCTCCTGCCGGGTTTTAACGGTGATCAGTTCGGTGTTTAGCCGGTTAATGATCATCTGTTGCTCGTTGATCTCCGCGCTTTTGGTGGATGATCTTAGCGCTGTCAATCGGCTCTGCAATTCATCCGATTTGCTTTTTTGCGCATTAACCAGGTTCTCGATGACCTTTATTTCCCGTGCAAGGTTCTCCAGGTTTTTAGCCCGACCGATCCGCTTACCCTCAAACAACCCAACCGACCCACCGGCCATGGTATGGCGGGATTTATTGAACTTACCGCTTTTACCTATCAGCACAACACCATCTGGTAGGGCGGCGTTGTTTATTTGCTGGTCCTTGTCATCGTCTATCAGGTAAACATCTTTAAGCAGGTGGTTACATAGCCGCGTATATTTTTTATCAACCTCAATAACCTGCAATGCCGAAACCGCACCTGCATTTTCAAAAACAGGGTTAACGGGGCTTATCTCCGCATAGTTTTCCAGGATGAAAAAGTGTGCCCTTCCACGTGCCGAATTGCTCAGCAGCTGGATGGCTTTTATGGCCTCATCATAATTTTCAACCACATAATAGTTCATTAGTGGTTCAAGGTAGTTTTCAATGGCTACACGAAACTCTTCCTTACAAAACAGCACGTCGCTAAACAGCGGCGCGTTCTTGGCCCAGTCGGTATTTTTCTTTAAAAAGCGGATAGATTCCGGGAAGCCTTCCAGGTTATCAACCATACTTTTGGTAAGGTTGTATTCGTTTTGCTTAGCGTCCAGCTTGCGGCTTTCTTTAATAACGGTATCCTTAACCAGGTTAAGTTCGGTATCGGTTTCGGCAATCTGTTCCTTCAGCTTGTTCTCCGCTTCAAGTGCCGATTGGTAATCATAGTCCAATGATTCTTTACGGCTTTCCAGTTCGGCAACCACCTGGTTAAAGTGCGAAAGTTCCACTTCTTTATTGGTGGTATCTTCCATATTGCGCTGGCTTTCCTGTTCCAAAGCCTGCTGTTGAATTTGGAGGATATCCAAATCTTTTTCGGCTTTATAAGCCTGGTTTTGCAAACGGGTGTTGATGCCCGTAATCTCCGTAAGTTCGTTACGGGCCGATGATTGCTGTAACCTCAGCTCGTCTACCGCTTCTTTAAGCTCAGCAACGCGACTTTGGATAGTTTGCAAAGCTTCATCTTCCAGCGCTTTTTCTTCGCTTAGCCGTTTGATATTATAAAATACGTGGTTAAGCTGGTTTTTATCTTTATCAAGTTCTTCGGTTAACCTCGACTCTTTATCCTGTTGAAATTTCAGCTGCTCATTCTTGATCTTTTTCTCACTTTCGTAAGCGCGGATCTTCCCTACAAACTCGTTAGTTGTTTTTTGCTGTACCGATAGATTTTTCTCTTTGGTTATGCTATCCAGTTTTTGCTGCTGCAGGGCTGCTTCCAGGGTATCTATCAGGGCTACAATGCCCCCTTTATCAGCCTTTTGAAGTAGTTCCTGGGCCTCAATTTTTTTAAGCGATTCACTGAACGAAACTATGCGGAACGAGGCCAGCATAATGCTGAGCGTTTTGTATTGTTCTTTTATGCGATAGTAACGCTCTGTTTTTTTGGCTTGGTTTTCCAGCGTTTTCAGGTTCTTTTCTATCTCGAAAAGCAGATCCTCTACGCGTTCCAGGTCGGCTTCGGTATCTTTTAGCTTGTTGAATGTTTGCTTTTTACGCAGCTTGTACTTTGATATGCCCGACGCTTCCTCAAACAAATTACGGCGCGAGCCCTCTTTGTTGGTGATAATCTCGTCGATCATCCGCAGTTCGATGATAGAGTAGGAGTCGGAGCCGATGCCGGTATCCAGGAAAAGATCAGTAATATCTTTCAGGCGGCATTGTACATCGTTAAGGCGGTACTCACTTTCGCCGGTGCGGTAAAGCTTGCGGGTAAGGGTAACCTGCGAGTAATCAGTAGGCAGTACGTTTTTGGTATTGTCAAAAGTAAGGGAAACCTCGGCAAGGTTGGCAGATTTACGGCTCTTGGTTCCGTTAAAAATAACGTTATCCATTTTCTCCGACCGAAGCATACGGGTGCTTTGTTCGCCCAACACCCAGCGTATAGCATCAACCACATTTGATTTTCCACAGCCGTTGGGGCCTACAATAGCAGTTACACCCTCATTAAAATTAATGGTGATCTTATCGCCAAAACTCTTAAAGCCCTTGATTTCTAAGCGGGTAAGCTGCATTTATTGTGTTGTATCCTTGCAAAAATTTAACCTTCAAAGTAATCATAAAAAAATGATTATTCTAAATTTTTATTAGGAGTTTGGGAGTAAGGATTATTGGAGCAAGGACAAAGGATTAATGCGGCGTTCTTGTCATGAAAAATGGATTTTCAAATTTTCAAATCTCCAAATTTTCAAATTAAATCTACAAATGCGTATTACTCCTGAACAGCTTTATCGCTATCGCCAGCAAAATTATCCCGAACGATTTACGCAGGATACTTAACCCCACAGGGCCCAGCAGTTTTTCTATCCACTTCACATTCTTTAATACAAAGTAAACAACGATGGTATTCAGTACTATACCTACCAGGATATTCTGGGTTTGATATTGGGATTTCAGGGAGAGGAGTGTAGTCATGGTCCCAGCACCTGCAATCAGCGGGAAAGCCAGGGGGACAATGGATGCAGAGAGCGGTACTTCTTCCTTAAAAAAGTCGACGCCTAAGATCATTTCCATAGCTATAATAAATATAACCAGCGAACCGGCTATAGCAAACGAAGCTACATCAAGCCCAATAATGGCCAACAGTTCATCGCCTACAAACAAGAAAACCACCATTAAAATCAGTACCGCTATGCTTGCCTTTTCCGATTCGATATGCCCAACGCGCTGCCTTACCTGTATAATTACAGGGATGGCGCCCAAAATATCAATAATGGCAAAAAGGATCATGGTAACGGACAGGATCTCCCGGAAAACTAATTGATGCATGGCTTTAGGGTTTTACTCTCTACGCTTTAGGCGAAAACTCAACAAAAGTGCGATTAAAATATAACATGAAGATAAAAAGAAAACGCTATGTACCGAAATCAAAGCAGCAAATCCTGCGGTTACCGGGCCCAATGTTTGCCCTATAGAAGCGTATGACTGATTTATACCCAGTATTTTGCCTTGTTCATTGTGATCAATATGGTCGGCAATAATGGCGTTGATCATTGGGTTGCGTAATCCGTTGAATAAACCGTAGATACATATACAAGTAATAAAGGTTATAAATGCGTTGGTGAGGCCCGTTACAAACATGGCGGCCATACAAAGCGCGGTAGACAGCAGCAGGATCATTGACTTGGACGAAAGCCATTTGGTAAGCAAGGGAACGGAGAGCTGCATAATGATTCCGCTGATCCCAAAACCGGCATATAATAAACCTATTTGGGTTGGGGTAAGTTTCAGGATATCTACACTAAAGGTTTGAAAACCGATGATCATGGTGAACTGCGCCATCGTGAGCATAAAACCCGTAAATACGGCTATGCCAATTACCGGTCGCTTTAAGGTGGTTATTAATGCCGAAAGCTTGAAATCGGTTTTAACGTCCTTCTTCTTTTTTGCATCCGGTGGATTGGTTTCTTTGAGGATAAAAATTGTACATAAAGTACCGATCAGCGAAATTCCTGCAGCAAAAAAGAAAGGCACCTGTGGGCCAAACCTGTTGAGCAAACCGCCAATTGCAGGCCCTATCACAAAGCCAAAACCAAACGCCGAGCCAATGATGCCGAACTTTTTTGCCCTGTTCTGCGGCGTGGCGGTATCTGATACCATGGCCTGCGCTACAGACACATTGCCACCGGTTATCCCATCTAAAATACGGGCGGCAAAAAGCATAAAGATATTGCCAGCCCAGGCAAATAGCAGGAAGGAAAGGCAGGTACCTGCAAGACTTATGGCCAGTAAAGGTTTGCGTCCCCATGTGTCAGATAGGGAACCGAGTATTGGGGTGGCAAAAAACTGCGCTATGGAAAATGATGCGGTGAGGATTCCCAGGGTTTCGCCGGTTACGCCAAACTTTTTGCCGTAGGTGTATAGCACCGGCACAATAATGCCGAAGCCCAGCGAATTGATAACGCAAACAAATACTAATACCCAAAGATTTTTATCGGTTTTTAACATACAACTCTTGCCACTCGGGTATTAAAAAGATAAGGTAACAAAAAAGGTTCTGAAAAATCAGAACCTTTTTTAAATATGATAAATTAAGAACCCTATAAGTGCGGGTTCAACGGATCTTTAGGAACATTCACGATACCCTTGCGAATCAGTGAGTGTTTTTTACTGTAGGCAAAATAAACAACAAAGCCAATAGCCATCCATATAATTAAACGTAACCAGTTGTCTTTACCAAGGCCAAGCATCATTAGTAAACAAACAGAAGCGCCTAAAATAGGTACAAATGGTACCCATGGCGTACGGAAAGGACGTGGTGTGTTAGGGTCAGATTTTCTTAATATCATTACACCGATACAAACCAGCATAAAGGCAAATAAGGTGCCAATACTCGTCATATCTCCAACCACATCCCCTGGCACAAATGCCGCAAAAACGCCCACAAATCCAAGGAAAACAAGGTTTGATTTATAAGGTGTTTTAAACTTAGGGTGTACCGCCGAAAATACAGGAGGAACCAATCCATCTTTAGACATGGAGAAAAATACCCTTGATTGTCCTAACAGCATCACCAATATTACCGATGAAAATCCAAACAAAATAGCAACAGTTACCAGTAAAGATAACCAGTGGTAGCTATGCATATAGGTTTCAATTGTATAAGCAACAGAGGCTTCTTTACCGGCCGCTTCAAATTCTTTATAGTTGGCTACACCTGTTAATACATGGCCAAATAAAACGTATAATACTGTACAAATAGCAAGTGAAACCAATATACCTATCGGCATATCTTTTTTCGGGTTTTTAGCTTCCTGGGCTGCTGTTGATACCGCATCAAAACCAATAAATGCAAAGAAAACTACACCGGCAGCACTCACAATACCTGACCATCCGAAATGCCCGAAATCATGCGTGAAGTAATCCAGAAAGCTTTTATGGCCTTTAAAAAAGTCCATTTCGCCTGCGTTTACAGGTATGTAAGGCGTATGGTTTATGGGTTTCATAAAGCCCCAGCCAATACCTATAAAAAGTACTACAATAGCTACTTTTACAATAACAATAATGCCGTTTAAAGCTGCTGACTCCTGCGTACCGCGTATTAAAACTAATGATAATACTACTATGATAAACAGGGCAGGTAAATTAATGATACCATGAACGCCGTTTAATGATTGAAACGGAGAGTGGCAATATTCATAGGGAATGGATACCCCGAAATTTTCTATGAGTTTATTCAAATATTCAGACCATGCTATTGATACAGTTGCTGCTCCTACAGCGTATTCAAGTACAAGATCCCATCCTATTACCCAGGCAACAACTTCGCCCATGGTGGCATAAGAATAGGTGTAAGCACTACCTGCAATAGGTATCATTGATGCAAATTCCGCATAGCATAAACCGGCCAAACCGCAACCTATAGCGGCAAGTATAAATGCCAGTGTAACAGATGGTCCGGCATGATCGGCAGCGGCGGCGGCAGTTCTTACAAACAAACCTGCACCAATTATAGCACCTATGCCCAGTGCAATCAGATTCCCCGGACCTAAGGTGCGTTTTAGCGTACCTTCACCGGTTTGAGCAGCTTCTTTTAATAATAAATCAAGAGGTTTCTTAAATCGCATAGTTTTAATTAAATATTTAATAAAATCAGTCTGCCCAAACATACTTAAATTTATTTAAAACGTAAAGGGCAGAATGTAACAACGGGAGCAGAGAAAATGCCCAAATTATAGTTTGAAAAGGCGGTTATTTATAAAGAGGGTAAAATATTGCTAAAGATGGATAACTATCTCATTTGTAATAACGGAATGCTGAATAACGTGTAATTCTGCCTGCTCATATGGTAGCAAAATAGTTACGGGGCAGGGTGCTATTTACACACAAGGTTGTTCATATAAACAGGGGGCTTTTTTGCAAAATTGCATTGCGTTATTTGAGGTACTTATAAAAACAGAAAGCCGCCCGGTGAGGGCGGCTTTTCTCAAATATAAATGTTTTTAAGCTTTTTTATCAATTTTAGTTATGGCTGAGCTGTAGGCTTGCACAATAACTTGTTTTTTAACTTCACATTTCATTGCTATTGGTTTTGCAGCGTGATTAGCGTTTAAATGCGGTGCAATAACCAATGAAACGATAGACATTAACTTGATAAGGATATTCATTGACGGGCCAGAGGTATCCTTGAACGGATCTCCAACGGTATCACCTGTTACTGATGCCTTGTGTGGCTCTGATTTTTTGTAGTGCATTTCGCCATTGATCATACAGCCTTTTTCGAACGATTTTTTAGCATTATCCCATGCGCCACCGGCGTTGCTCTGGAAAATTCCCATCAATACGCCCGATACGGTAACACCGGCCAATAACCCGCCCAAAACTTCTGGGCCGAATGCGAAGCCTATTATAATTGGCGTAATGAGCGCTATTAAACCTGGGGCAACCATTTCGCGGATAGAGGCCTTAGTTGATATGGCCACGCATTTTTCATACTCGGGCTTGGCTTCATAGGTCATGATACCCGGGATTTCGCGGAACTGGCGGCGCACTTCCTCAACCATGGCCATAGCAGCACGACCAACAGCCGAGATACATAATGCCGAGAAGATGAAAGGGATCATCCCGCCCACAAATAAGCCCGCCAAAACATCGGCTTTGTAAATATCAATATGTTCGATACCGGCCACGCCCACAAAGGCCGCGAATAAGGCCAGTGAGGTTAATGCTGCCGATGCAATGGCAAAACCTTTACCTGTTGCTGCGGTAGTGTTACCTACGGCATCTAAATTGTCTGTACGGTGACGTACTTCCTCAGGTAGTCTGCTCATTTCAGCAATACCACCTGCGTTATCAGCTATTGGTCCGAAGGCATCAATTGCCAGCTGCATGGCCGTGGTTGCCATCATACCGGCAGCGGCAATGGCCACACCGTATAAACCTGCAAAATGGTACGAGCCGTAAATACCCGATGCCAAAACCAGGATAGGTAATACGGTTGATTCCATACCTACCGATAAACCACCGATGATATTGGTAGCATGCCCGGTTGACGACTGGCGGATAATGCTCAGTACCGGGCGTTTGCCCATAGCCGTATAATATTCCGTAATGATAGACATTAAAGTACCCACGATAAGGCCTACTACTATCGACATGAAAACACCATTTTTGGTAATAACCATTGCTCCTGCTTTCAACGCGCCGCTTGCGTCAAGATCACGTACCATGCGAAACTCACCTTCTGGTAACATCCATTGTACTACAAAATAGGTAGCAATAGCCGTTAAGATTATTGAAGCCCAGTTACCTATATTTAAAGCTTTTTGTACACTATCGGTTTCGTTTTTGATTTTTACCAATGATGCACCGATAATAGAAAATATTAATCCTAAACCCGCAATTACCATAGGTAATAAAACAGCCCCAATGCCGCCAAAGCTATCATGTAAAGCTTTTCCGTCCGGCCCAACTAACTCCCTTCCCAGCACCATTGTTGCCAGCATGGTAGCTACGTATGATCCGAACAGATCGGCACCCATACCCGCTACGTCGCCTACGTTATCACCTACGTTATCGGCAATGGTTGCAGGGTTACGTACATCATCTTCGGGGATACCTGCTTCAACCTTACCCACAAGGTCGGCACCTACGTCGGCAGCTTTGGTGTAAATACCACCGCCTACACGTGCAAACAGTGCAATGGATTCGGCACCAAGGGAAAACCCTGCTAAAACGTCAAGCGCTTTAGCCATATCTTCGCCGTTAACAGTGCTGCCGGCCACATTTTTAACGTATATAGTATAAAACACAATAAATAACGATCCTAAGCCAATAATAGCTAAACCAGCAACGCCAAGGCCCATCACGGTGCCGCCGGTGAATGATACTTTTAAAGCCTGCGCCAAACTGGTACGTGCAGCCTGCGTGGTACGCACGTTAGCCTTGGTGGCGATACGCATCCCCAGGAAACCGGCAAATGCCGATAAAAATGCCCCGGCTACAAAAGATATGGCAATAACCGGACTGGAGGTAGCAACCGTAGTACCGCTCCATGCCAGCAATAAACCTGCAACTACTACAAAGTAGCCCAGTACCTTCCACTCGGCACGTAAAAAAGCCATAGCACCATCTGCAATATAGCCAGATAGTTGAGCCATGTCGCCGTCGCCGGCATCTTGTTTGGTGACCCAGGCAGCTTTAACCGCCATTACGGCTATGCCGATGAGCCCGAAAAACGGAATTAAATAGATTAAGTAAGTGTTCAAAAAATCCATAGTCACAAATTTGGTTTATAAAAGTAAATTCTGTTAGTACAAGCGGTAACAGGGTATAATTGGTGGATGCAAAATAGTAAATTTATTTTCTTTACAATAGAATGTCAATATTAAAGTTTTTTGAATAGTTTAGAGCTTTAAACCCTCACACAATTTATGGCAAAAGATTCCGGACAACCAAAAATGAAACATGAGCTGGGCCTGCTTGATGGCACCATGCTGGTAGCAGGCTCCATGATAGGCTCGGGCATATTTATAGTTAGTGCAGATATTGTACGTAATGTGGGCTCGGCGGGTTGGCTTATTGCAATTTGGGTAATAACAGGCTTCATGACCCTAACAGCAGCCTTAAGTTATGGCGAGCTGAGTGGCATGTACCCAAAAGCGGGCGGCCAGTACGTTTATCTTAAAGAAGCTTACAACAAACTCATCGCTTTTTTATACGGATGGAGTTTTTTCGCGGTAATTCAAACCGGAACTATAGCTGCGGTAGGCGTGGCATTCAGTAAATTTACTGCTTACCTTATACCGGCTTTCAGTGAAGATAATATCCTTTTAAACTTAGGTTTTATAAAGATCAGTGCCGCGCAGGTGGTATCTATCCTTATTATTGTTCTGCTTACGTATATCAACACCCGTGGTGTAAAAGGCGGCAAGCTTATTCAAACTACCTTTACTTTAACCAAGCTATTGAGTTTATTTGGACTGATAGGCTTCGGTTTTTTAGCATTTAAGGGCGAAATATGGCATGCCAACTGGACTAATGCCTGGGATATTCACAACCTTAAACCTGATGGTACAGTTACCGGGTTAACTTTAGCTGCTGCATTGGGCGCTATTGCGGCCTCAATGGTAGGTTCTATATTCAGCAGTGATGCCTGGAATAACGTAACCTTTATTGCCGGCGAAATGAAAAACCCGAAGCGCGATGTGGCCTTGAGCCTGGCTTTCGGAACGCTTATAGTAACTATAATTTATGTATCGGCCAATGTGGTTTACACCGGGGTTTTACCATTACATGAAATTGCCACTGCCGAAAAGGACAGGGTAGCAGTGGCTGCTTCGCATGTGATATTTGGCAACGTGGGTACTTATGTAATTGCGGTGATGATCATGATATCAACCTTTGGCTGTAATAATGGATTGATATTATCCGGTGCGAGGGTGTATTACACTATGGCTAAGGATGGTTTGTTTTTTAAGAAAACCGGCACATTAAATAAATACGGCGTGCCGCAATTTGGTTTATGGATACAGGCACTGGTAGCATCTGTACTTTGCTTAAGCGGTCGTTATGGCGATCTGTTGGATATGATATCATTTGTGGTAGTAATATTTTATGTGCTGACTATTGTTGGCATCTTTATTTTGAGAGCAAAACACCCTAATGCCGAGCGTCCTTACAAAGCATTTGGCTACCCTGTATTGCCAATAGTTTATATTATAATGGGTTTGGCATTTTGTGTATTGCTTATCATATATAAGCCACAATTTACCTGGCCGGGATTAATAATCGTGTTGATAGGTGTGCCGATCTATTATATATCGCAAAGTAAAATTATGAACCGGGAAGAAGAGGATGATGAAGCGGTTATTAACAGTTAGTTTATTTTTAATTACGGGGCAGGTTTATGCCCAGGATCTGCAGCAAAAAATAGCAACAGCTTTTGGTCGACTACAGGCCGATAGCCAGTGCAGTTATGCATCTATATCGTTAACCGTGCTGGATGCGAAAACCGGCGAACAGGTTTTCGCGGCCAATCCAAATATGGGGTTGGCTACGGCGTCTACTTTAAAAACCATTACCAGCATTACCGCCTTTAATGTGCTTGGTGCTGATTTCAGGTACCAGACCCAATTGGGTTACAGCGGCGAAATTACTGCCGATGGCACCCTGAACGGCGATGTAATTATAAAAGGTGCCGGCGACCCAACCCTGGGCAGCTGGCGCTACGAGCAAACCAAAGAGGCCCATGTGTTGGCCTTAATGGCCGACGCGCTTAAAACCGCAGGCATTAAAAAGATCAACGGTCGCGTTATTGGCGATGACAGCATCTTCGGTGCACAATCTATCCCCGAGGGGTGGATCTGGCAGGATATAGGGAACTATTACGGTGCCGGTACATCTGGCCTTTGCTGGCGCGAAAATCAGTTTGATATTAAGCTGCGTATCGGCGTGGTAGGCAACGCGGTTGGCGTATTGCGTACGGTGCCCAATATTCCATATCTTACTTTTAAAAGCGAACTACTCAATGGTGCGGCCGGGAGCGGCGATAATGCCTATGCCTTTTTGCCCGTCGGTGGTACTATGATGTACCTGCGCGGCAGCTATGCTATAGATCAGGAAAAGAAAAGCATATCGGCGGCGCTGCCCGATGCAGCATACGATGCCGCCCTGCGGCTGGCCGATACGCTTAAAAAACTGGGTATAGCTGTATCTGATAACCCCGAATCTGCGGCCACGTTAACTGTCAAAGGTTTACCGCTGCCGCAGATCGCCAAGAATTTAACTACTATACAATCGCCGCCGCTGAGTAAAATAGTTTACTGGCTCAATCAAAAAAGCATTAACCTTTATGCCGAGCAGTTGCTTAAAACCATTGCCTGGAAACAAGGCAAAAAGCCAACCACCACAAATGGGGTAGAGGCCGTGCAAAAATTCTGGCAGGCAAAAGGCATCGACCCAAACAGCATCAATACTTACGATGGCAGCGGTCTTTCGCCCGGCGACAGGGTAACCACCAGCACGCTGGCCCGCATCCTGCAATCGGCAAAAAAGGAAACCTGGTTCAGTGATTTTTACGAAAGCCTGCCCGTTTATAACGATATGAAAATGAAAAGCGGCAGCATTAACAGTGTGCTTTGCTATGCCGGCTACCAAACCCACAACGGCCGCGAGCTTTGTTTCTCTATAATGGTTAACAACTTCAATGGGTCAAGTAAAGGGATAAAGGAAAAAATGTTCAGGGTGCTGAATGTGTTGAAGTAGGAAGACCCTCCATCCCCTAAAGGGGAAGTGTTTTGAATAGCTTATTAATAACGTACCAACGAATATGAAAAAGTTTAATCTGTTGATTATATCACTTGTTGCTTGCGCATTTGTAGCCTGCAACAATAGCAAACCCAATACCTCCGAAGCCGTTAAAAGTGTGGCTATTAAGTTTACCGAACTTGGCCGCGAAACCATTATGAGCATTGATTGCGATAAGTTCGACAGCTTTTTTCCGGAGGTAAAAGAAAAACAGGTAACCGACAAAAAAGCAATTGACAGCCTCATGCTTGCCTTAAAAGACCTACAGGGTGTTGAGCAAGGCTACAAACCCGATGTGCGCGGCAAAATATTTATAACCCACACCGATAATAAAACAGATACCGTGTGCGTAGGCGTAAAAATGCTCAGCTACAAAGGAACAGTTTATCAAACACCGCAGGATTTGCTGAGGTGGGTGCAAAGTAAGTAGATAAAAAATAATATTGTCATCCTGAGCGTAGCGAAGGATCTGCTCGCCGGCTTGTATTTCGCAGAACAGATTTTTCACTTCGTTCAAGAAATAGTTCTTCGCTCCGCTCAGAATGACAGGCCATTTAAATAAGAAAGAGCAAGCCGCATGGCTTGCTCTTTCTTATTTAAGTATAAATGCTAAAACTTAAGCGTAAGTAACGCTCAACGTTATCGGCACATTTAGTGCTTTTGATACAATACATCCGGCTTTTGCGCCTTCAGCAATTTCTTTGAATTTTGCTTCATCAACACCATCAATTACAGATGCTTTAAGCTCTAAATGTATACCGGTAATGCTTAGCGCCTGCATATCCAGATCAAGGATAGCATCGGTAGTAAGATCACCAGGGGTAATACCTGCTTGTGACAATGCAGCACCAACAGCCATAGTAAAGCAACCTGCATGAGCGGCAGCTATTAACTCTTCGGGGTTGGTGCCAACTCCATCGGCAAAACGGGTTTTAAATGAATACTGGGTTTTGTTAAGCACGGTGCTTTGGGTAGTAATTTCTCCCTGACCTGCCTGTAATGTGCCATTCCAATGGGCGTTTGCTGTACGTTTCATAGTTTTTGGTTATTTGTTTTTTTAATTGTTCATAGTTAATAGATCATTGTTCATGGTTGATAGGTTGTTGATCGCAATAAAAATATACCATGATCTATTAACTATGAACCATGAACCAAACATTACCACTTCGCGCGTTCGTATTGTACCGGCCAGGCTGTTTCATGACCAAGCTCATGTGCTGCACGCAGTGCAAAATGAGGGTCGCGCAGCATTTCGCGGGCTAAAAATACAACATCGGCTTCACCTTCCTGTATAATTTCGTCGGCCTGGTGTGGTTTTGTTATTAAGCCTACTGCTCCTGTAAGTATACCGCTTTCTTTCCTTATTTTTTCAGCAAATTCAACTTGATAACCTGGCTTTAACGCAATCTTAACACCGGCAATGTTGCCGCCGGTTGAGCAGTCTATGAGGTCTACACCATGATCTTTTAGCAGTTTGGCCAACGTTACAGAATCATCAGCCGTCCACGCACCCTCAGTCCATTCAGTGGTTGACAGGCGAACGAACAGCGGGTTTTCTTTCGGCCAAACTTCCTGTACCGCTTCAATTATCTCAATTAATAAACGTACACGGTTGTCAAATGCCCCGCCGTACTCGTCGGTACGTTTGTTGCTTGCCGGCGAAAGGAACTGGTTAATAAGGTAACCATGTGCGCCATGTAATTCAATCACTTTAAAGCCTGCGGCAATAGCCCTAACAGTAGCCGCTTTAAAATCAGCAATTACTTTGGCTATGCCTGCCTTGTCTAAAGCAATTGGTGCTTCTTCCGCATCGGTAAAAGCGATGGAGCTTGGAGCTACCGCCACCCAGCCATGTTCTTGATCTGAAGGGATTTGCTTGCCGCCAAGCCAGGGTTGCTGATGACTTGCCTTACGGCCTGCGTGCGCCAGTTGAATACCTGCTATTGAACCATGCGCATGTATAAAATCAGTTATCTGCTTTAGCCTGGCTATGTGTTCATCTTTATAAATTCCAAGATCATTATCAGTAATGCGACCTTCTGGCGATACTGCCGCTGCTTCGGTTATGATTAGGGCCGCGCCGCCGGTAGCAAAGCTGCCCAGGTGCACCAGGTGCCAGTCGTTAGCGAAACCGTCAACACTGGAGTACTCACACATTGGCGATACCACAATGCGGTTTTTTAGTTCGATATTTTTTATTTTCAGAGGCGAAAACAGATGTGGCATATTATTATTGTTGTTTGTACAAATATGCTCAGTAACAACCGATGTATCCTCACTGTTTTGTAAACTTGCTTTGCAGTGGATATTTATCAATATGCAACCGGCTATACTGTTGTCTTTTTTAGAGCAAGCGCTGTGATGGCGCATGCTATTGCGGTTTTAGCTACCTTACAGTAAACAATGGTTAAATTTAAATTGTTAGGCCTCTTACAATGGCCCACTTAAACTACGCTTAATTTGACTACATATACAACTCTCATTATACTCAGCGGACTGGTTATTTTTTCATATCTATTTGATCTTATTGCCGGTAAAACCAAAATTCCATCTGTTATCCTGTTGCTGCTGCTTGGTATGGGTATAAGGCAGGCTGTTGATTATTGGGGCATACCAATGTTCAACCTCAAGGTTATCCTGCCTACCCTGGGCACATTGGGGCTGATACTTATTGTATTTGAAGGTGCGCTTGAATTAAGGTATAGCAGCGATAAAAATGTTGTCATAAAAAAAGCTTTCTTCTCGGCCCTTAGCATATTGCTGTTAAGTGCGGTTGTCATTACTTTCATCATTCGTTATTTAACGGGGCAAAGCTTTTACCTATGTTTTGTAAATGCCATACCGTATTGTGTGGTAAGTTCGGCAGTGGCAATTCCTTCGGCATCTAATCTGCATAAGGCAAAAAAGGAATTTATCATTTATGAATCGTCCTTTTCAGATATCCTTACCGTAGTACTGTTTAATTTTATTGTACGTAACCCGCATATAGATGTGGTATCGTTTGCCAAATTAGGCGGCGAACTGACAGGCATACTACTTGTTGCCGTTATATCCTGTTTGCTGTTGCTGTATTTAATTGGCAGGCTAAAGCACCACATTAAGTCGTTTTTAATTATATCACTGCTGATATTGGTTTATTCGATAGGGCAGTCCTATCATTTATCGGCCTTGATCATTGTATTGGCTTTGGGGCTGTTCTTAAATAATGCCAACCAGATCAGCTTTCCATGGTTCAGGAAATTGTTTATCTACCCAACCTTTCAGCATGATATTAAGCAATTATTCCAGCTTTCGGCAGAGAGTGCTTTCCTGATGCGTACCTTCTTTTTCATCGTATTTGGCTACAGCATGAATGTTTACCAACTGCAAAATCCTACTTTGCTGTTAACGGGCGGGGCTATCTTATTTTCTATTTATTTTGTGCGGTTTTTGTACATCAAACTGGTATCCAAAACCGCCCTCATGCCCGAACTGGTGATTATCCCCCGTGGGCTTATCAGTGTTTTACTATATTATAACCTGCCCGATAATTTAAAAATTCCGCAGGTTGGTACCGGTTTATTGTTTGTGGTGGTGTTGGGTACCAGTATTATATTAAGTTTGGGTTTACTGGTTACCCGCAGGCAGGGTGCAAGGAAAAACCAGGAGTTTGGCGATGTGTAGGCTATAGCATATTTAGCAAGTTCCGGGTTTTACGGCGTGGCACACCGGCTTAAATTTGTTGTATAAATAATAAGATCATGAGCACACAGGAAATTATCAATTACGAACGAATTGCCGAGGCTATAAACTATATTAAAGTCAATTTTAAAAGCCAGCCAAATTTAGATGAGGTAGCCGAAAAGGTGAATATGAGCCCTTTCCATTTTCAGCGTTTATTTACCGATTGGGCGGGTATCAGTCCTAAGAAGTTTTTACAGTACCTAAGCTTGGAATATGCCAAAGGTATCCTCAAAGATAAACAAGCTACCTTATTTGATACCGCCTTTGAAACAGGCTTATCCGGCACGGGACGACTGCATGACCTGTTCATTAACATTGAAGGCATGACCCCGGCCGAGTACAAGAACGGTGGCAGAGAATTAAGCATTAACTATAGCTTTGCCGAAACACCGTTTGGGAATATCATAGTGGCATCAACGCCCAAGGGAATTTGTTATATGGCTTTCGCCGATGACATGGAGGACGCTTTAAGTCAGTTAAAAGAACAGTTCCCTAATGCGGCCTATACCCAAGTGGTTGATATGGTCCAGCAGGATGCCCTGCACATCTTTAAAAAAGACTGGACAGAACTGCCTGCCATAAAGCTACACCTTAAAGGCAGCAGCTTTCAGTTAAAAGTATGGGAGGCATTGCTTAAAATACCAATGGGAGGCTTGTGCAGCTATGCAGATATTTCGCAGAAGATAGCATTGCCCAAGGCAAGCAGGGCGGTAGGCAGCGCTATAGGAGCTAACCCGGTTGCGTTTTTGATCCCGTGTCACAGAGTGATAAAATCTACCGGCGAATTTGGGCAATACCATTGGGGGCCAACCCGCAAAACGGCCATGATTGGCTGGGAGGCGGCATTATTAAATCAACCAGTTTCATTATAATTTTATGGAGATCACAGCAAGAATTAATGGTTTGGATTGGGACACAATTAAAACCGATATGGACAGCAAAGGCTATGCACTTGTTAAAAACGTTTTAACTGCCGGTGAGTGTGACCAGCTTACTGCCCAATATGATAATGATGACTTGTATCGTAAAACCGTTGTAATGGAACGCCATAATTATGGTCGCGGCGAATACAAATATTTAAAATATCCACTGCCCCTGCTGGTACAGCAATTACGCGAAAGCGTTTACCCGCAACTGGCCCCCATTGCCAATAACTGGATGGAACTGCTGAATAAAGAAACGCGTTTTGCAGCCACATTAACCGAATTACTGCAGCATTGCCATGAGCATGAACAATTAAAGCCAACACCGCTGATACTGCAATACGCAAAAGGTGGCTACAACTCCATGCACCAGGACCTGTACGGCGAAGTGTTTTTTCCCATACAGCTGGTTTTTATTTTAGATGAACCGGGTACAGACTATGAGGGCGGTGAGTTTATACTGATGGAGCAAAAGCCAAGGGAACAATCACGCGCTATTGTGTTAAAGCCCGGCAAGGGCGATATGGTGTTGTTTACCACCAGTTTTAGGCCGGCCAAGGGCAGGAAAGGCCACCATAGGGTTAATATGAAACATGGCATCAGCGAAATTACAGAAGGCCGGCGCCGCAGCATGGGGATCATTTTTCATGATGCCAAATGATAAGGCATACAGCCTTGGGCAATACAGCTTTTGGGCGCAGTAAAAAACTAAAGCAATTGATTGATGCCGGCGAAATTCAACTTGCCGGGAACGTTAAGCTAAAAATATGCGGTCGTTTAAGCTGCGCATCCGGCAAAAGGCTAAAAACCGAAAACAGGGTATTTTTTGCATCAGAAACCGAGGCTTTTGAAACAGGCTATCGTCCATGCGGCCACTGTATGAAACAAGCCTATCAACAATGGAAAATGAGTGTTACTTTATAAAATGTACACTCATGGCAGTAACCTGTTTTATGCAGCGTGCCGGTTTCTTTTCATCCTGAACTATTATGCGGTAGGGGCCATCGCCGGGGGCTAAGGATTTACCGTCAACCGTTGTGGCCAATATAATGGCACGATCAGTAAAAGCTTTATCTAACTCGGCCAGGGCAAAAATCACCTGGTAGCCATCGCTGGCTTCAACAGCAAGATATTTGGTGAGGTTTTCGCCTTTCAATTCGGGGCCAAGGGTTACGCCTGCGCTTTTTAAAATTTCGGCTACGGTTACGCCGGTGTAAGTATGGTCGTTACCATCCCTGTCTTTACGTACAACGGTGGTTGGGGTAAATTTTTGAAGATAGGCAGCATCTATGGTAAGGGGCGTTGTTACCTCGCCGCTTACTTTAATGGTGGCCTGCTTTTCGGCAGTTTGCGCCCGGGTTATAAATGGTGTGGTAAAACTTATTAAGGCTATAAAAGCCACGATAAACTGTTTTTTCATAGGGATGGTGGTATTAACTTTTTCTATGCTGAGCAGGTCGCAAACGCGGATCGGCAAAGGCAGGGTCAGTTATAAAAGTAGAGTCGGTAAGCATGTTCAGGAAAGCGATGATCTCCTTTTTCTCGTAATATTCAAGTTTTAAGGATGTGCCGCCGGGCTCATTTGATTCATTACGCAAAAATGTACTCAAACCTGCCGATTCCTGGATATGTTCGCTGTAATGATCCAGCACCTCATCCAGTGTTTTAAAACGGCCATCGTGCATGTAAGGGGCAGTTAAAGCAATGTTGCGCAGGGTAGGTACTTTAAATCGACCTTCATCTGTAGCCAAACCTGTAAATTCGGCAATGCCTGCATCTTTAGGGATGCTATCGAGCCCGTTGTTATGAAAAAGCTCCATATAGTTTTTAACCCCGCCGTGGCAATGCGCGCAATTAGCACCGCGGATGCCAATCTCGGGCTGCGGATCGCTGTTGAATAAAAGCATACCGTCCATTTCTTCGGCGGTGGGTTTATAGGTATTGTTTAAATACTTATCATAGCGCGAATTGGATGAGATAAGCGTACGCTCAAACTGGCTTATCGCCTTAACTATCCTATCTCCAGTAATTTTTTTATCGCCATAAACTAATTTAAAAAGGGCTGGATAACCCGGTGCCTTACTGAGCTTTTTGGCCGAAATTTCCAGCGATTGCCCCATCTCGTGCGGATTGGTGAGTGGCACCATTGCCTGTACCTCCAGTCCGGTGGCGCGCCCGTCCCAAAAGAATTTGCGCGCCCAAAGTAAGTTGGCCAGTGACATGGAGCTGCGGGTAGTCAGCACCTCATCAATGCCTTTACTAAACGGCAGACCATCGGTAAAAGCCTTTTCCTGTTTGTGGCAATTGGCGCACGATACGGTATTTGTGGCCGATAATTTAGGTTCGTAAAACAACATTCGTCCTAAATAAACCCCTTGTTTTGTGGTTGGGTTATCTGCCGGGATATTAATGCGATTACCAAAGTTAGCGGGATAAGCTAAATTGTAGGTGCCGGTTTCAACTCCGTTGCTAAGGTAGCCCCAGCCGGATAAGGCTACAGCAAAAAACAACAGTACAAGCACAATCCGACCTTTGCCGACAGGTAATTTTTTTAGGGGTTTATATTGCCTTGTACGCTTAAGCATCAACAAATTTAATCAATAGAATGATATTTTATAAAATGTGTTAAAACTCAATTTGTTATCCGGATAGCAAATTGAGTTTTAAAATGCTGCACATGAAGAATGGGTTACGAATTTGCTTTGACAACAGCTTTTATAATTCGTAACCCATTCATGGATAGCCAGCTTTTTAGTAGCTGAAAATTACGTTTGCAAAGTAATTGCGGCCTTCTTCAGGGAAACCCTCTACAAGGGTATAATTCCTGTCGAACAAGTTATTTACACCGCCCTCAATAGCGAAACCTTTAACCAGGGTTAAATGCGCCTTAACATTGCTTAAATAAAATGCGCCCGATACCGTTCCGTAGCTGGTGCTGTATCTTTTTGAATTATACTCCTCAGATGCCAGAATGTACAATTTGTTTATAGGGCTGTATTGTACCGATCCAAACACTTTATTCTGCGGCACATCTGTTAAAAATATATTGGGACTGGATATATTTTTGCGTTTTAAATAGGTGTAATTGGCATCTACCCGCAATTGCGCTAAAATGGCGTAACCCGCAGAAAATTCGGCACCATAATACTCGGCCTTGCCAACGTTTTGTACCTGGGCCTGGTTGGCATGGGTAACAGGATCAACAGCTACATTGTTAACCGTTTGGATACTGTTGTTAATTTTGCTGTAAAATAAAGACGCCTGTAATGACAATTTGCCTGCTATAGATGTATGGTAGCTTAAATCATAATTCAAAGCATCCTCGGCTTTAAGGTTAGGGTTGGGGATAGCTGTACCAAACTTGTAAGAGTATCTGTCCTTAATAGTTGCAAACCTGGTTTTACGGGCTACAGATAAGGTAACGGCATTGGTGCTATCCAAATCATATTGTAGCAAACCCTGCAGGTTCCAGGCGCTGTTGCTGTTTGCAGGCAAATTGGTAATAGCGCCATTGGTATATTGCTGAGCATCTACACTTTTCCTGTTCATGTAACTTAAACCGGCATTAAATTTAAATGCTGAAGTGAAATGATAGGTATCTTCGGCACCAACGGTAAAGTTGTTGTCAGCATCCCGGCGAACAGGTTCGCCAACATTATGCTCGCGGTGTACATCCTGTTTAAAATGACCGGCAAGGCTAAAGCTGTTGTCTTTTATTGATGTGTTTTCAAATATAACGCTGCTGCCTAAAGTGTAATCGTTATAAATGCTGGTGAAGGCGTAAGGCTTGGTTTGGGTATTGTACAAAGCATTATCATAGCTGGCCAGGTTGTTCTTAAACTGATCATAATACCAGCGGGTTTTAATGCTGTTGGTGCTGTTAATACGGTTGTTGCTCAACAGGTAAATGCTTTGGGTATCCCAGTTTGGCCATTTCCAATAGCGGGGGCTTTTAAACAGGGAGTTTGCCGCATCGTCGCCCGCGTAAACAGGTGTGCCTTTTGTGCCATGCTGATAGCTATACCCCACGGCGTACTCTTGTGAAGCTGTTGGGGTAAAGCCAACTTTACCGCTTACTGCTACATCGTTGTTGTAGGAATTATCCCTGTGCCCACCATCTTCGTTTTTTGTTGGGGTGAATTTTGACGATAGGGGATAGTAGTTGCGTTTTAACTGTGATGCCGAAACCTCATAATAAAATTTACCCAGGTTTGAACCTATATTGGTATTGAGCCGGTAACCGCCGCTTAAATAACCGGCAACGGCGCTTAGTTCAAAAGGTTTTACGGGTTTGCGGCTAATGAGGTTGATAGCACCTCCCTCGGCATTCGGACCGTACAATACGGAGGAATAACCTTTTGCCACCTGAATTTCCGACAGGTTGAAGGTGTTGAATCTTGCCAGATCAACATAGCCATCGTAGGGCACATATAAAGGCACACCATCCAAATAAATTGGAACCGAGCGTACATCAAAACCACGTACACTCACCGCCGACTCATTGCGGGGGCCAACGGCTGTCATAAAAACGCCTGGCAGTAAGTTAAGCGCGTTTGAAACCGTGAGGCGATTATAACGGTTTATGGTAGCTGAATTAAGCTTATTTGCCCGCAAGCTATCCTTTGTACCCAGGATATTCACCTGTCCGAGTTTAAAGACACGTTTTGAGGTATCGGTTTCCTGTGCTTTTAGTAGTGATGATGATAAAATTAAGGTTGTGGAAATCGCGATAAATGAAAGTAAGGTTTTCTTCATATAATAATTCGTTATGTTTTTATTTATATAACGCAAAGCTGCAATTTTTACGCGTAAAAAAGACTTAAAATCAACTAATTATTTATTTAGATGTTGGAGACTGTCTAAAAACGAAAGTTATTCATTGCCGTTGACTTTAGTCAACGGTATTGAAAGGAATTATTATGGGCTTTAGCCCAATTATCCAAGCGACATTTGGGCTAAAGCCCTCGTTTTCTGCTCATTATTCCGTTGACTTTAGTCAACGGCAATGAATTTTATAGCATACTCAAATAGTTTAAATCAAATTTAGACAGCTTCTTAGAAACGGCTGCTAAAGCTGGATAAGGTGGAGATTATCGTCCAAAAACTCCTGTAATTTCTTTTGAAGTGCATGAAATTGCTCAATAACTTTTACGCCATGCCCGGTAACCACTGCGCTGCCGCCGCCTTTGCCGCCCCGTTGGGAGGTAACTACCGGTGTTTCAAACATATCATTCATGTGGTTAACCAGATCCCAGGCCTGCTTGTATGACATTTTCATTTGTAAGGCAGCCTGCCTTATTGAACCCGAAGCCTGGATGCGTTCCAACAGTTCAACACGACCGTGACCCAGTATCTTTTCGTTATTGGTTTCTATCCAAACCCGGCCGTTAAGTTTAAATACTGGCTTGCTCATACTGTATTGAAAGTTGATTAAAACAAAAGTAATACAGCCGGTGGTATATATTGATAATTTATGTGGTTAATACCTGGTTTTCGTTAGCACCTTTCGCGGTATTGGTTAACTGGTTTTCTTTGCTGGCCAGGTCTTCGTAATATTTCTTTTTAACAACGCTGGTCATTTTATGGTCGCCGGTATGGCTCCAGCCGGGAGGCATAACCACGTACATAAATTTGTTGACGATGCCGGGTGCGCGGTAAACATCTTTAGCCAGGGCTACAATTTCGCCAAAATAAGCATCCAGAAAGCTGTTCTTTATCATCGGGCGACTAATACCGTATTCAATCGGGATGCTGCGGTCCTCGGCGTAATAGGTCCCGAAAGCCCTATCCCATATCGGCAGCAGGTTACAAAAATTGGTATCCATGTAATTGGGATTGCGGGCATGGTGTACCCTATGGTGCGATGGCGTTAGCAGTATATTGTTTAAAAATCCCAGTCGCGCATCCTTGATCAGGTTTTCGCCAATATGGATAAAGCTTCCCCAGAAACCATCAATAAACATAATAACGAATAGCATAGCCGGGTTTACACCCAGCAAAATACAAACCGTGGTGCGGATGGTATCTGCATAAGGGCCTTCCAAGAAGAAATGCGCGTAGCTAACGGAAAGGTTCATGGTTTCGGGCGCGTGATGGGTAGAGTGCAGGCACCAGAACAGCCTTACCTTATGCCCCCAGTAATGGTATAAAAAGTGTCCGAACTCCCAAACCACATAACCATAAATAAACCAGTACCAGGTAAAGGTAGTATGGAAAATAGCATGTTTTTCAAACAAACCTATACAAATGCCAATCATAGCAAAGGAGATCATCCTGCCGATAACAGCGTTAAGGACATAAGAAAAGAAGGGGAGTTTATAGTGGATAACCTTAAAACGCCTGAAAAAAGCTGCCCTTATAATTTCTATTACCACGAACAGCGGAAATAGCGGTATCAATAGGGCTACAAAACCATCATAGGTAAGCAGTTTGCTGTAATCGCCAGATTTTATGATGCTTAATAAATTGCCGTAATTGAAAAAACCGGTGATCTGGTTAAGCAGCTCTTTTAAAAAATCCATATTCAAGAAAATTTATAATTGGTTACTGATAGCTATGTGCTTATGTACATACAATATCATTTTATAAATGTAGGAAAATGGTTTTGAAAAAGAAAAAAACGTGGTATACAATTAAGGAATAAACGCCAGGGAACAATAAAAAGTTAACTTTTTATTGTTCCTTTATCCAAAAGTCCTTTGTCCTTGCTCCCAATGTCCTTGCTCTAAAAGTCCTTTCCTTTGTCCTTGCTCCCAATATCCTTGCTCTAAAAGTCCCCAAACTTACGGCTTCCAAACGTTATCCGTTTTGTCGGTATCGGCATCATAAAAAGTACCGAGGACAAGTTGTTTGATGGGCTTTTTGGCGGTGAATGTTACCGTTGTTGTTTTGTTGCCCTTTGCCCAGCAGGCCATGGTTTGGTTTACCAGTTGTTTGCTGCCATCGGTATAATATACATTCAGGTGAACAGGTACCGGTTTGTTGCCGATGCTGGTAATGGTAACAGTAACAGTATATTTTTGCTGCACATGGGCCACTTTGCTTATCGCTAAATTGGGGATGCCGGTATCAAAGAACCAGCTTTTCCAAAACCAATTAAGGTTCATGCCCGCGCCAGTGTTTATACAATTGAAAAAATCATAAGGCATAGGATGTTTGCCATGCCATAGGCTAATGTAGTTATGCAGCGCTTTGGTAAACAGTTCATCGCCCAGCAGGTCTTTTAAGTAAAGATAACCCAGACCCGGTTTGGGGTAGTTATCCGTAAACTTTGCAATACCGGTAAGCCCGGGTGTGAGCGTCATGATGGGAGCATCCTGCTCGGTACCGGCAGAGATGTTAACCGCGTCGACACCATAGGGGTCTAAAATAGTTGGGTCAATGATCGGGCTTATCAGCCATTCGCCAATGGTTGCCCAGCCCTCGTCCATAAAGGCATATTTGGTTTCGTTGATGCCCATATAAAACGGAAACATGGTATGAAAGATCTCATGGTCAGTAAGTTCAATAGCGTCCTCTACTCTTTCAACCGGGTTGTCGTTCACCATCATTGGGTATTCCATTTGGTCCAGTCCGTCAAATACCGTTTCATGCGGATAAGGATAAGGCCATTTAGGAAACTGGTAGCTCATCGCCTCCACCGTTTTACGGGCGTAGTTGATCACCGAAAAATAATCTTTATGCGCCGGGTTAAACACCGCGTCAACACGCGTACGTCGGCCGGTTTTTGGATCAACCACCAGGCTGGATGCTTTCCATATATAATGATTGCTGGTAGCCAGGGCAATGTCGGTAACGCTGTCGGCCTCAAATTTCCAGGTGTTGGTGGCATTCTTTTTGGTGATATCGCCGGCTTTTAAGTCAGCTTCGTTAACAATATCCGTTACCTCGTTACTTTGGCCAGCCTGGTTTATCAGCTTAACGTATTTATCATTGTAAACAGCATCGGCATTTTTAAGGTTGCCGGTTGCCCATACCTGGTAATCGCCGGGAACGGTGATCTCTGCATTAAAATGACAAAAATCGTTGTAAAACTCCTGCGAGCCAATATAAGGGAACTGGTTCCATCCGTCAATATCATCATAAACAGCTATCCGCGGAAAAAAGTAGGCAATAAAGAATGCGCCCGAATCAACCTGCCCCGTGCGTACGTGTGATGTTTTGTTGAGCGTGTAATTATAGGCAATATCAAAATGTACCGTTTGTTTTGGGTTAACAGGTTCAACTTTAAGGTTCATATTGGTATTGTCGATACGGCGGTTGGTGGTGTCCTGCAACTTGTTATCCATGCTGATGGATTTGATATTTACGCCGTCGGTAAGGTCCTGCGCTTTAACGGGCATATCGCGAATAGCTCCTTTTTGGTAAAAATTGGGGTAAAGCTTAAAGAGGATCTGCTTAAGCGTATCCGGACTGTTATTGGTATAATCGATACCCACAGTACCGGTTAGGTTACGTGTTTTAGGGTCGAAATTTATTTTTATGGTGTAATTGGCTGTGTTTTGCCAGTAGTTTTTGCCCGGTGCGCCGCTGGTGCTGCGTGTACCTTTTTTGTATGTATTTTGTAGGTTTACGGCTATGGGTAAGGTGGTTTGTGCCGATGCCATAATGCTGCCCAACAGTAAAACCAGGGGCAGTAATTTTTTAATGTTGCTCATTAAGCGAAATTATATCAGTTATATTTGACGTAAATATAATAAACAGCAGGCAAAACCAGATGTGCATAGCCAATTGGTGATTTTGACATATTTTGTCGCCCTGTAAAACCATCTTTAACCTGTATTGTATACCAATTATAACATAACGCGATGACTGCAGAAAAAATGATCATGATTACAGGCAAGCAATACCTTGAACTGAAACAAAGCCTGGAAAGCGGCAGCGGCCTTACCTACAATATTGGTACCGACAAACACCCCGAAGTGGTTAGGATAACCAATATGTATATGGATACAGATCCCGATTTTACCCGCAACCCGCGCCAGTTTGCCAAAATGAATGAAGACCTGCATATACAGGTAAAACTGGAATACGAAGCCGAGTAATCGCTTTCCCCCGCCTTAAACAACGCCAATAACTTTCCTCAATTTAAAGCGATAGGTAATACGCTTTTGACACTTCCTGATACTATTTTTAATAGTGCTTTGATTATTTGATTTTAATAATTACAATTGTGTACTTTATACACCATGATTTTTTGTGGCGCATGATAACCAATTATTAAACAGGAAATTCCTGAAAGTATTTTTATTCCTTCAATCTAAATTAAAAAGATGAACAAGTTTTTTTCAATCCAGTTTATTGCCGGGGCTGTTGCGCTTTGCGTAGTGCTGGTCCCCTTTGAAAAAGCATCGGCTCAAATCAAAAGCGAAGATGCCAAAATGAACACCTTTGTTAGCGGCCTTATGGTTAAGATGACCCTTGACGAAAAAATAGGGCAGCTTAACCTGGTAACCATTGGCGCGGCAACAACCGGCTCGGTAGTAAATAAGGGAGTTGAAGAAAAAATGAAACAGGGTGCCATTGGCGGTGTGTTCGGCATTTGGGGTGTTAAAAATACCCGCGAAATTCAGGATATTGCCGTTAAAAATACAAGGCTGCACATCCCGCTTATTTTTGGATTGGATGTGATCCATGGTCAGCATACTATTTTCCCTATTCCGCTGGGGATGTCAGCAACCTGGGATCTGGGGCTGATCAAGCAATCGGCACAAATTGCCGCTAAGGAAGCCACTGCCGAAGGACTTAACTGGGTGTACTCGCCAATGGTTGATATTGCCCGCGACCCACGCTGGGGCCGGATCTCTGAAGGATCGGGCGAAGATCCCTGGTATGGCGGACAGGTTGCCAAGGCTATGATACACGGCTACCAGGGCAGCAGCATGAAAAGCAATGATGCCGTTATGGCCTGCGTAAAACACTTTGCGCTATACGGTGGTGCCGAAGCAGGCCGGGAGTACAATACCGTTGATATGAGCCGCATTAAAATGTACCAGGATTACCTGCCACCCTACAAGGCTGCAGTTGATGCCGGTGCAGGCAGCTTTATGAGCTCGTTTAATACGGTTGATGGCATCCCCGCAACAGGTAACCAATGGTTACTGACCGATGTATTACGCAAACAATGGGGCTTTAAAGGCTTCGTGGTATCTGATTATACAGCCGTAAATGAAATGGAATCGCACGGATTGGGCGATCTGCAAACGGTATCGGCATTGGCGTTAAAGGCCGGGTTGGATATGGATATGGTTGGCGAGGGCTTTTTACTTACCCTTAAAAAATCACTGGCGCAAGGAAAGGTAACCAGGGCCGAAATTGACTTGGCCTGCCGTAGGGTACTGGAGGCTAAATATAAATTAGGCTTGTTTGATAATCCATATAAATCAATGGATGAAGCCAAAGAGTCAAAAGAAGTTTTATCTGCCGAAAACCGTACTGCGGCACGTAATATCAGCAAGCATTCATTTGTATTGTTGAAGAACGATGCGCAAACCCTGCCGCTTAAAAAGGGGGGCAGTATAGCATTGGTTGGTCCGCTGGCCGATAATCAGCGCGATATGCTGGGTACCTGGGTAGTTGCCGGCGAATGGCAAAAATCCATCAGCGTAATGCAGGGTATCAAAAATTTGGTAGGCGATAACGTAAAGATAAACTACGCCAAAGGAGCAAACATTACCGACGATGCAGCCTTTATGGAACGCCTTAATTACTTTGGCCAGCAATTGGTTACGCTTGATAAAAAACCGGTTGACGAGCTGATTGAGGATGCGGTAGACGCCGCCAAAAAATCAGATGTAATTGTGGCTGTTGTAGGTGAGTCGCAAAGTATGTCGGGCGAGTCGTCAAGCCGTTCGGATATCGATATTCCAGAAAGCCAGAAAAATATGCTGAAGGCGCTGGCCAAATTAGGTAAACCGCTGGTTATTGTACTGTTCAACGGCAGGCCGCTTACGCTTACCTGGGAAGATGCACATGCCAGCGCCATATTGGATGTTTGGGCTCCCGGCACCGAAGCGGGCAACGCCATTGCCGATGTACTGTTTGGCGATTATAACCCGGCCGGAAAGATCACGGCTACCTTCCCGCGCAGTGTTGGGCAAATTCCCATCTACTACAACCACAAAAACACGGGCAGACCATATACCAGTGGCCCAACAAAGTTTAAATCAAACTATCTTGATATTTCAAATGATCCGTTATATCCGTTCGGCTATGGTTTAAGTTATACTACTTTTAGTTATGGCGATGTTAAATTGAGCAAAACCAAACTTAAAGGCAACGAAACCCTTACTGCTACGGTTACCGTAAGCAACACCGGTAAATATGCGGGCGAAGAGGTGGTACAACTTTATATCAGCGATCCGGTGGCGAGCATTAGCCGTTCGGTTAAGGAGCTGAAAAACTTTAAAAAGATCAGCCTGCAACCCGGTGAGCAAAAGGAAGTATCCTTCGCTATAACTACAGAAGATTTGAAGTTTTATAACACCCAGCTAAAATACGATTGGGAACCCGGCGGCTTTATTGTACAAATTGGCACCAATTCAAGAGATACGCACCAGGCTTCGGTATGGTGGGGGAAATAGGGCAGGCAGGTTGTTATTCATAATGAAAAAATAAACTTTGTCATTCTGAGCGATAGCGAAGAATCTAATCGCCGACATGCAAGCCGCATAATAGATTCTTCGCTATCGCTCAGAATGACATTTTTTTGTTTTAACCGTTTAGATTCCAGACTTACGAAGTTTTAAAAATCTCGTAAGTCTTTAGCCGCATATAACGAATTATAAAAAAAGATGTCGTGCTGAGCTTGTCGAAGCATTGTGGGCAAAGGCCTGTCCGCGCAACCCTTCGACAAGCTCAGGGTGACAGGCCCCGCTCTACTATTTATTGTTTCCCTTTCAAACTATCGGCCTTGGCTTTTTCCTTTTTCTTGAAAAATCCGCGGAGGAAAAAGTTATGTTGCACGGCTTCTAAATCGTCGTTTAGTTTAACAGAACTTTGCTGCAGCAGGTTAAGTGTGCTTTGCACCTGCACCGCGCCTTTAGGGTCGTTTAGCAAAACACCGATAGCGTTATCTGTTGTGTTTAGTTTGTTGCTGGCCTTGTTAAGATTGTCTGTTAAAGTCGACGCGTTGCTGGCCGCTTTTTGCAGCTGCGCCACTGCCTGGCTTATACGGTTAAAGTTAGTTGTATCGGTGAGCAGCTTATCGGCAAAGCCGCCTTTGGTATTCATTTTACTGCTAAAATTATCAAGCTGTATGGCCATGCGGGCTGCACTTTGGGTGGTGGCCTGCAGGTTGCGCATCGCGCTTTTTAGTTGCAGGGCCATGTTACTATCAGCCATTAATGCGCCTACTGTTCCTTTGCCCGCTAAAATCTGGTGACTTAACTCCTTAAAATCAGTGGTGATAGATAGCAGGTTTTTGTTATTCGCCTGCAAGGTTTTTAGCATATCATCTGTTGATAGCATTTTTTCGGCCTGCAAAACATCACCATCCTGTACCACGGGTGCCTGCGGACTACCGCCATCAATTACAATTATCTTGTTTCCTATCAATCCGTCAGAACTGATCTTTGCACCTGCATTGCGGTGGATGTACTGCTGCGTAGCCTCGTCAATATTCATATACACCCGTACTTGCGATGAACCAATGAACTTTACATTGCTGATGGTGCCCACCTTTACGCCCGAGAACCAAACGTTGTTGCCCTTTTTTAACCCGGCAACATCGTCAAAAACCGAGCTGATGTGGATGTTTTTTACAAAGCTTTTTTGCTGGCCGCCAAGCGTGAATACGCCCAGTATAAATATTACCAGGCCAAGCGCCAGAAATATCCCTACTATGATTGCTTTTCTATTTTCTGAAGTATCCATGATAATGGTGTAATGTCTTTTATTTTATAAAATTATAATCAAAAAATGGTTTAACCCGGCTGTCGTTGGTATCAAACACCTCGTCGAAAGTGCCGGTGCGCTGAAACTGCCCTTCCAGCAGCATGGCTATCCTGTCGCCGGTTTGTTTGGCGCAGGTAAGGTCATGCGTAATAATGATGGATGAGGTATTAAAACGTTGCTGAACCTCATTTATAAGGTCATTGATCTCGATGCAGGTTATCGGATCAAGGCCCGCAGTGGGTTCATCATACAGCATAATTTCGGGGTTAAGGATCAGGGTACGTGCTATGCCGATACGCTTGCGCTGCCCGCCCGAAAGTTCAGACGGCATCTGGTTAATAGTTTGCGAAAGGCCAACAGCATCCAATACAGTTTCTACATTGGTATCAATCTCCTTACGGGTAATACCCTTACGGTTGCGCACCAGCGGAAACTCAAGGTTTTTACGTACGGTCATACTATCATACAAAGCACTGTTCTGAAAAGAAAATCCTATCCGGATGCGCAGTTCCTGCAATTCCCTATCGGTAATATGCGCTATGTTTTTGCCCAGTACGGTTATCTCACCTTTATCCGGCCGTAACAGGCCCGAGATGATCTTGATCAGTACAGATTTACCCGTACCCGAGCGACCAAGTACTACCAGGTTTTCGCCCTGGTACAAATCAAGGTCGATACCGCGTAGCACGGCATAATCCTCAAAAGATTTTTCGAGACCCCTGATGCTGATAACCGGGTTTGTATGATCTACCTTTACTTTTGCCTTCTCCATATACTTCGATTATCGGAACCAGCCGGTCATCTGCACAATAATAATTTCTTCAATAAACACCAGGAACATAGCGGTAACCACTGCGCCGTTAGCCGCTTTACCCACGCCCTCGGTACCTTTGTTTGAGTTATAGCCCTGGTAGCAGCCCACAATACCTATAGTAAAACCAAACACTATTGATTTAACAAGCGATGCCACAAAATCTGTAAAAGCCAGCGGCTCAAATACCTGCTCCATAAAGGCCGTCCAACTGGTGCCTTCGTTCATACTTACATTTAAATATCCCCCAACAAGGCCTACAAAGCCGGTATAAGTTGCTAAAATGGGTATAGTGATGGTGGTTGCAAGTACCCGTGTGCACACCAGGTATTTAAAGGGTTTGGTGCCCGATACCTCCATAGCGTCAATCTGTTCAGTTACGCGCATGGAACCCAGCTCGGCACCAATACTTGAACCCACCTTGCCCGATGCAATAAGCGCTGTAACCAACGGGGCCAAAGCCCGCATAATAGCAATGGATACCAATGACGGCAACCAAGATTCGGCACCAAACTGGGATAGGGAAGGCCGGGATTGCTTGGTGAATATGAGCCCCACAATAAAACCCGTTACAGATATCAGCGTGAAGGAACGTACGCCTACCTCGTAGCACTGGCGCATTACTTCTTTAAGTTCAAAAGGCGGCACAAAGGCTTCCTTAAAAAAGCGGAGGATGAACTGATTTATGTTGTACAACGATACAAAAAAATCCAGCACACTTTGTTTAAGCTTTGAATTTTTTTTGCGTATAGCTACGGTTGTGTTTTCTGCTGTATCCATTAAACAGATATAGTATTGTGTTATAGTGTGTAATGCTGCTAAATACAATAACCCGGCGTTGATTGTTTGCCGGCGAAGATATTATAGCGTTATTTTTACCCGTTCTTAATAAATCTTACCTATTCGGGCAGGCCGTCTATTTGTTTTGGCTGAAATAAAAGTATTATAAGCGTTAACTATTTTATTATGATTTTATAGTGATTAATAGCTTTTTAGTTAATATCAAATTAAAAAAAGTCAAAAAAGTATTATATCTTACCTCGTATTGCAGGTACATTTGATACAACCAATTTAAACCACAAAGATACCCGCTTCCGTAGCACTGATGTTAACAAACAGTTTATTGAATTTAAAGTTTTTGACCGTTTTGGTTAAAAGTTTAAAACTCAATTGCGTGCAAACCTAAGTGTTATAATTTATTTACCACAATTGCGCCCCAAAATATATAGTTAATGAAGTGTAAAATTTTGATAGCCTGCTTTTTGATGCTTTTTACAAGCCTCATTTTAAGGGCACAAAACGATCAGTTTCAATTTTCGCACCTGGATATAAACAACGGGCTTTCGCATAACCAGGTAAACGCTATATTGAAGGATAGCAAGGGGTTTATGTGGTTTGGCACACTCTCGGGATTAAATAAATATGACGGCTATAAGTTTAAAGTATACAAACATTCTTTTAACGATACCACCACTTTAAATGACGATTATATCATTAACCTTACCGAAGGCCCCGGCAATAAAATTTGGGTAGAAACCCGCAACGGCTTCAATATTTACGACCCCGCTACCGAAAAATTCAGCCATAATATTACCGGTTATCTCAATAGTATCGATATTCCCGGTTCAAAGATCTCGGCATTAAAAAAAGATAGTTTTGGCAACTTTTGGTTTCTGCATGCCACAAAGGGGGTGTATAAATACAATGCTGCACAGCATAAAACAACGCATGTGATTCGTGTTTATGCCGATAGCGCATCCATCTACAGCAACAAGGTGTCTGATCTTTCTGTTGATTCCAAAGGAAACATTTGGCTGGTGTATAGCAATGGGGTGTTGGAACAGCTTAATCCGGTAACCAATAAAGTTAACTACCATCTGCAGCTGGAAAAATTACCCCTGGGTTTAAACAGCTCGTACAAGGTTTATATTGATAAGCAGGACGATGTTTGGAGCTATGTGCCGTCGTATTCATCGGGTGTGTACTATTTTAATGCCCAAACAAAGGTTTTAAATCATATCGATAAAGGAAATGGCACCACCCATTTGAATACTAATGTGGTAGCCAGCCTGATACAGGACGATAAGAACCGCATGTGGATAGCAACAGACCATGGCGGCATCAACCTGCTGAACAAGCAAAACTTCACCATCCGCTACCTGCTTAACCGTGAGGACGATGTTAAAACCGTAGGCCAAAACAGCATTACCGTGCTTTATAAGGACGATACTGGGATTATATGGTTAGGTACCTATAAACGCGGTTTAAGCTATTACCACGAAAGCATCATCAAGTTTCCGTTGTATACCCATCATGCTTCCGATCCGTTGAGTTTGCCTTTTAGCGATATAAATAATTTTGCCGAGGACAAGGCCGGTAACATATGGCTGGGTACAAATGGGGGAGGGCTGGTGCTGTTTAACCCAAAGAACGGCACGTTTAAACAATACCTGCATAGTACTACCAACACCAACAGCCTTACCAATAATGTGGTGGTATGTATGTATATCGACCATGAGCAAAAGCTTTGGATAGGTACCTATTTTGGCGGGCTGGACTGTTATGATGGTAAAACATTTACCCATTACCGCCATAATGATGCCCTGCCGGGGAGCATCTCCGAAGACAGGATCTGCGCCATACGCGAGGATGCTGATCATAATTTATGGGTGGGCACGCTCTCGGGCGGGCTAAATATGTTTAACCGCAAAACCCAGCAGTTCATCAATTATAAATCTAACGGTAATAATGCCGAGAATACCGTTCGCTCCAACTACGTGAGCGCCCTCATGTGTGATAAGGATAAGAACCTTTGGGTAGTAACCTCCTTTGGTATCGATGTGCTGATGTACAAAACTCATCGCTTTGTACATTATGTACACAATGATAAAGATCCAAGAAGTATTGTAAATAACAACACCAACAACATACTACAAGATAGCCGCGGGCTTATATGGGTAAGCACCCGCGATGGTATCAGCATTTTTAACCCGGCAACCGGCAAGTTTAGCAGTATTGTAAAACAGGATGGCCTGCCCGATAATACGGTGATAGACATCCAGGAGGATGAGCAGCACAATATGTGGGTAAGCACCCCGAATGGTTTGTCGAACATCATCGTATCGGGCGCGGCGGGTAATTTAAAGTTCGGCTTTGTGAATTATACCGAAACAGAGGGTTTACAGGGCTGGGAGTTTACCGAAAACTCGTCGTACAAAACCCGCTCGGGCCAGCTGATCTTTGGCGGCGGTAATGGGTTTAATATGTTCAGACCGGCAGATATCCGGTCGAACAAAACGGTGCCCAAGCTTGTATTTACCGATTTTGAAGTGTTTAACCAAAGTGTTCGCGCAGGTGATACTGTAAATGGTAAGGTGATTCTCCCGAAATCAATTACAGAAACGCAGGCGGTAGAATTGAGGCATAATGACAACGTGTTTTCGATAGAGTTTGCGGCGCTTAACTATTTTAATCCCGATAAAATTAAACTGCAATACACCATGCAGGGCTTTGACAAAGGCTGGATAACTGCCGATAATAAAATACGCAAGGCCACCTATACTAACCTTGATGCCGGCGACTACACATTTAAAGTACGACCCTTGAATAATGAGTTTTGGAACAGCAAGGAAATTACGCTGCATGTAACTATCCTGCCGCCGTTTTGGAAAACGATATGGGCGTATTTGCTGTACGCGGTTGTCTTTATAGGGGCGTTGCTTTACATCCGCCGCCGTGGTATTCAAAAGATACGGGCTCAATTCTCTATTGAAAAAGAACGTGAAGAAGCCCAGCGCATGCATGATCTGGATTTGATGAAGATCAAATTCTTTACCAATGTAAGCCATGAGTTCCGTACACCGCTGTCGCTTATTTTGGCACCGGTTGATAAGATCCTGAAACAAATGACCGATTCAGATTCGCGCCGGCAAATGCTCATGATCAACCGCAATGCCCGCCGGTTGCTCAACCTGGTAAACCAACTGATGGATTTTCGGAAAATGGAATACCAGGAATTGAAGTTGCACAAACGTCCGGGCGATATCATCAATTTTATCCGTGACCTGTCTATGTCGTTTACCGATGTGGCCGATCAAAAGGGCATCAGGTTTGTATTTGATACCGACGTTAAAAATTTCAATACCTCATTTGATCATGATAAAATTGAGCGCATCATGTTCAACCTGCTTTCCAACGCCTATAAATTTACGCACGAGGGCGGGCAGGTGAGTGTGTTACTGAGCCTTAAAAACCAAGCCGGTGCAGGCGGCAGGCTTTTGGAGATTAGGGTGATGGATAGTGGCATCGGTATTCCTGCCGATAAGCAAGACAAGGTGTTTGAACCGTTTTTTCAGCACGATATTCCCGGCTCTATGCTTAACCAGGGGAGTGGCATAGGTTTATCAATAACCAAAGAGTTTGTGCGCTTGCATGATGGTGAAATAACCCTTGAAAGCGAGCCCGACATGGGCAGCTGTTTTACCGTGCTGCTGCCATTGCAGGAGTTAACAGCAGAACTGTTTACCGATGCACCTTTGCTGTTAGATCATGACGATGAGTTTTTGAACGATACCGAACCCGCAAAAAACAATCAGCCTAAAGAAAACCGCGACGGCAAAAAAGCTACCATTTTATTAGTTGAGGATAATGAAGATTTTCGATTTTATATTAAGGATAACCTGAAGGATGCCTTTAATATTATTGAGGCCGAGAATGGTAAAAAAGGATGGCAGAAGGCATTGGCTCAACACCCCAATTTAATAGTAAGCGATATAAGCATGCCAGAAATGAATGGGATAGACCTATGCCTCAAGATCAGGAATGATTCTCGTACATCACATATCCCAGTGATATTGTTAACAGCACTTACCGGCGAAGAGCAACAGCTTAAAGGCCTTGAAACCGGCGCTACGGATTACATGACCAAGCCATTTAATTTCGAGATCCTGCTATCAAAGATCAAAAATATCCTCAACCAGCAGGAGGATATGCGCAAAACCTACCAAAAACAGGTTGATGTGAAACCAACCGACGAGCATATCGATTCGCCGGAGGAACTGTTTATTAAAAAGGTGCTGCTGCTGATAGATAACAATATCTCAAACCCCAATTTTTCGGTTGAAGAACTAAGCAGCGACATGTATGTGAGCCGCTACACCCTCTACAAAAAAATACTGCAGATGACCGGTAAAACTCCGAATGAACTGGTGCGCTCCATGCGCCTTAAACGGGCCGCGCAACTGCTGGAAACCGGACACCTTACCATATCCCAAATTTGCCACAAAGTAGGCTTCAAAAGCCAGAAATACTTTGTACGCACCTTTAAAGCCGAATTCAACAGCATCCCATCCAAATACCTGGAAAGCGTTGCTGAAGAGGAAGATTAAGTAACTAAACGGCGATGATTTTAATATTTGTGCGCTAAACCATAATCAAATAACAATTTTAGATTGATTATTTCGGTATAAATTTGCATATTTGCACCGCGAAAAACGCGTTGGTCCTATAGCTCAGCTGGATAGAGCAACAGATTTCTAATCTGTAGGTCTCTGGTTCGAATCCAGATGGGATCACCTATAATTGAAGCCTTTCTGAGATATCAGAAAGGCTTTTTTGTTATCTGCAAAAGGCCATAAAAAGTTTATCATTCCCAAAACTTATAAATCACTGCCTATCTTGGTTAAAATAAGGTTCGATGTCCGAAAGGATTTGAGATACTACGCAAGCTTTTTCCGCAACCATTTGCGAACTGGTTCATCGTACCATTTCAATGCGGCATAGGCCAAAACTATGGCACCTGTTAAAATAAGCAAGGCATAGGGCCAGGCTTGTACAATGGTTACGCCTTTATTATTACTGATCCAGGCAACGTAAAAATATACCAGCGGGTAATGTACCAGGTAAAGCGGATAGGATATATCACCTAAAAATTTGCATATCCTGTTCTCTCTTTGAGTTTTCATTAGGCCGCTGGCGCCAATATATACTATAAGTGGGAAAACGATGATGATACAAACAGACTCATAGATGCCGTTCATCCAAACATGCTCAGCGCCGCCAATGCGCGGCATGTAAAGTACAATAGCTACTAAAAGACTACACCATAAAAAGGCATTTTTAATTTGGGTTGGTTTTGCTATACGCGAGAGTAACAGGCCGGCAAAGAAAGGGTACATGGTACGGGTAAACCCAATGCGTACCTGTTGTACATTAAGTGTCCAGCCGCCACTAACATCGCCGTTTGTGATTGCAAGGTGTGCCAGCGCGATAGCAGCTATACCTACCAGTATAGCTAATGCCGTTTTAGAAAATTTCCTGATCCAGACGGCATAAAGAATATTGGCAATGTATTCAAAAAACAATGACCATCCCACACTATTCAGGGGGTGCATCTCTTCCCAGCCACGTATATCAAGCGACAATGGAACGGGCAGGATAGTATAACCGATCAGCATCACCAGCAGCATCTTCCAAACAGGAACAGTATGAATGAGGGGCCATAACGTAGAATCCGTAAAATAGAATCCGATAGCACCAAGGGTCATCCCCAAAACCACCATTGGCTGAAGACGTTCGATACGGCGTTTAAAAAAATTGCCAACGGTCATTTTTTGCCAGCGGTCGTCATACGCATAACCAATCACAAAGCCAGATAATAAAAAGAAAAAGTCTACAGCCAGGTAACCATGATTGACGAGTTTATCTAAATTACTTGTTGATAATGGCTCGCACAGGTGGAAGGTTACAACAATTATGGCCGCAACACCGCGGAGACCGTCTAATATAGGATAGTGTGGCTTGGTGGCCAGTTCGTTATTGTTCATTAATAAAATTGGATATACAAACTATAAATTAAAACTGACGCAAATTATAAAAAAAATGCATTGTAAGCCCGGTTGGATAATGCCGGACCGCAAACCAGGAAAAATATATATCGCTCTTTCAGGGCAATTGATAGCCAGGAACTATTATCGATTTAGCAAACCAAAGTGCTATAATAATTTTTATCTCCAATAATTTGTTAAAACAATTTATTTCGCATTTATTTGCTAAATCAATTTAGCGTAAATTCAATTTTTACTTCCGGTTTAATGAAAAAGTTTTTTTGTGCTTTGCTCATGAGTGGTGTATTTGCCTGCAATGCGGGTGCGCAAAGCATCCAACCGTTTAAACAGGGCGATAGGGTAGTATTTATGGGTAACAGCATTACCGATGGCGGGCATTACCATTCCTATATCTGGCTGTATTATATCACACACTTTCCCAACCGGCGAATGGAGGTTTTTAACGCCGGCATTGGCGGCGACATAGCCCGGCAAATGTATGAACGCCTTGATGGCGATGCATTTGCAAAAAAGCCCACCGTTATGACGCTTACCTTTGGTATGAATGATACCGGCTATCAAAACCTCAAAGGCCCGCAGGCCGATTCGGCATATAAAGCTAAGGTGAACGAAGCTTTGAAAAGTTTTGGTTTGATAACGGGGAAGCTGAAACAGCATCCGGAAATTAGGAAAATCATGATAGGTTCATCGCCTTATGATGAAACGTCCAAAATAAAAACCACTCCGCTGATGGGGAAAAATGCTGCCATGCTGCGTATAGTTGTCGAACAAAAAAGCACGGCTATAAGCAACGGTTGGAACTTCATTGATTTGAATACCCCTATGACGGCCATCAATCAAAGCCAGCAACAAAAGGATTCTACCTTTACCATGGAGGGTAACGACCGGATTCATCCCACAAACGATGGGCAAATGGTAATGGCCTACTTGTTTTTAAAGGCACAGGGTTTGGCCGGTAAAAAAGTAAGCGAGGTAGCTTTAGCGGTAAACAGTAAGCAGCCCTTAATTGCAGATAATTGCAAAATATCCTTATTGAGCGTTACAAAAAACGCAGTGAAGTTTAATTACCTGGCCAACTCATTGCCTTATCCTACAGATACGATACCCGGTGGTTTCGGCAAGCCGGCCAGGTCACAGGCTGATGCTTTAAAGCTGATATCTTTTACAGATGAGTTTAACCAGGAACTGCTGCTTGTTAAAGGCTTAACTGCTGGCAATTACACATTGAAAATTGATGGTAAAGTAATAGGCAACTGGTCGGCAGATGAATATGCCGCCGGTATTAATATGGCGCTGTTGAAAAACACGCCGCAGTATCAGCAGGCACTGGCCATTATGCACATTAATGAGGAGCGCTGGGAAATTGAGCGCCGACTGCGCGAGTATTACTGGATTCATTACTCCATCCTTAAACCCAAAGGCTTGCTGTTCAATGATGGCGACGCAACTGTAGATTCGTTACAGAAATATGCGCGGAAAGATTTTTTTGTAGCGGTTACCGTTCCTACCTATCAAAAAGCCCGGTTCAAAAGCGTGCGCGATGCCTGGGCTCAGGAAATTGTTTTGCTCACCAATCAGCTTTATGCCATAAACAAGCCGGTAACGCACCGTATTGAAATAACCCAATCCAAATAAATTAATGACACTTCTTACCCGCATCCGTGTTTTCCACTGCCTGCTGACTGTTTTAGTGCTAACGTTTTGCACGCTAAATACCCAAGCACAAAATGCCTGGTATATTGATGGTTACCATGGCGGAATTTGGGGGCATTATCCTGACTGGAATACCCGTTTTATGGTAGATATGCTCAAAAAACATCCCGACTGGAAGATAAACATCGAACTGGAACCCGAAACCTGGGACAGGGCCCAGGTAGTTGACCCAACCGCATATGCCGATCTGAAAGCTCTGTTTGCTGATCAATCCCTTAACGGAAGAATTGAATATGTGAACCCGGCTTACGCCCAAAGTTATATGTACAATATCTCGGGCGAGAGTATCATTCGCCAGTTTAGTTATGGGATTAAAAAGATAAAAGAACATTTTCCGGAGGCTGCTTTTACCTCCTATTCGTCTGAAGAGCCATGTTTTACCAGTGCCTTGCCGCAGGTACTTACCTCGTTTGGTTTTAAATACGCCTCGCTAAAAAATCCTAATACCTGTTTTGGTGGGTACACCCGCGGGCATAGCGGCGAATTGGTAAACTGGATAGGGCCCGATGGAACGGCAATCATTACTTCGCCGCGTTACGCGGTTGAGCAACTGGCGCCCAAATCAACATGGCAAACCATAGCCTGGCAAAATTCTGCAGATTATATTAAAGCCGCCTATGCCGATGGCATTAAACATCCCATAGGCATGACGCTGCAGGATGCCGGCTGGAAAGGTGGCCCATTTATTGGCAATGGCGATAAAGATGGTATCCATAGCATTTATACCACCTGGCGCAACTACTTTGCCAATGTAGCCAAAGGCGATGCCCGGCAGGATTGGAAAGTATCACAGGAGGATATCCAGGTGAGTTTGGTATGGGGTTCCCAAGTTACCCAGCGGATTGCGCAAAGGGTACGGGAGGCCGAAAATAAGATAGTGAGCGCCGAGAAAATGGCCGCGATAGCTAAGGTCTGCAATAACAAAACCTACCCGCAGGCCGATTTTGATGCCGCATGGCGTACGCTTTTACTATCGCAGCACCACGATTGCTGGATTGTACCCTACAACGGTAAACCCGGCGATACCTGGGCCGACAAAGTTAACAGCTGGACGGCGTTTACAAATCATAAAAGCGACAGCATTATCCGCGTAGCAACAAAAAGCAATAACGACGATTATATTACCGTGTACAATACCCTAAGCGTTAGCCGTTCCGAGGCGGTTGTTTACGATCTGCCAGCCAGATACAATCCGGCCACAACCGGCGTTTTTAACAGTAATGGAAAGCAGATTATCGTACAGGCAATTAACAGTAATCAAATAACTTTCAAAGCAGCGGTTCCGGCAATGGGATATTCGGTTTATCAGCTTAAAACAATACAACAAACCAGGGTTAAAGGTGCGCATATCAGCAAACTACCCAATGGGAATTACCGGCTCGAAACAGACCTGTATAATGTAATAATTGACCCAGCACATGGTGGTATAATTAAAAGTCTGATAGCGAAAACGATAGGCAACAGGGAATTTGTAGATAAAAATGATCCCCGGGGCTTTAACGAATTAAGAGGTAACTTTTATAATGATGGCGGTTTTAAATCGAGCAAAGATCAGCCTGCTAAAATCGACATTATAGAAAATGGTCCGCTTTGTATTAAGGTGGCTGTTAGCGGATTGATTGGCGGAAATAATTATACCCAAACACTTACGCTAAATGAAGGCCAGCCCCGTATCGACATAAAATTGAATATCGATTGGAAAGGCAATCCCGGCATAGGGGAAGATACCAAGCCCGGAACCTACAAATGGGAACTTACGCATAAACCGTTTTATGACGATCGTAATAAGCTGTTGGCGCTGTTCCCGCTAAATCTCAAACATCAAAAAGTTTACAAGAACGCTCCTTTTGATGTAACCGAAAGTAAACTCGGCAATACCTTTTTTACCCGTTGGGACAGTATTAAAAACAATGTGATCCATACTTGGGTAGATGTTACCGGCGATAACGATAAATACGGCATGACTTTATTTACCGACCATACCACCAGTTATACCCACGGCGAAAATTACCCGCTTGGACTGGATATTCAGTATTCTGGCATGGGTTTATGGGGCAAAAATTATACTATCGATGGGCCGACCGAAATTCACTACGCCCTGATACCGCACAGCGGCAAATGGGATAAAGCCGGCATCTGGGCCGCGGGTACTAAATGGAATGAACCGCTCATTGTAAACACTGGCAAAGTCGCCTCAAAACCTGGCGGGTCGTTAATAAAAGTTTCGGATAGTAATGTAGAGATTACATCTGTACAGCTTGAAGGTGACGATATGCAAGTGCGGCTGTTTAACGCGGGTGCGTCCAAAAGTATCAACGTTGCTTTCAATTTCAATGCAGATAAGGCTACGCTGATAGAATTGGATGGGAGGGAAAGGCAGGCATTACAGCTAAACAAAGCCTCTTCAAAACAAAACGCGGTAAATATTGCTATTCCCCGGTTTGGAATCCGTACCATAAGGCTCAGCAACGTGAAATAAGCAGCATATTCAGACGGAAAACCGCTCTTAAAAAAATTAAACTAAAATTTGCTAAATCGATTTTAATACCTAATTTGGACGTTAATAATCCAGTTGCAAAACCAGATCTTTCTATAACCATCAGTATTATAAAATGACTATTAATAAACAGCTTGCTTTTATGGCTTTACCGGGTAAAAAATGTTTTACCGTGTTGTTAACTATGGCGTTATCTGCGGGTACGCTATTGGTAAAGGCACAAAGCTACGCAAGTTACGTAAATCCACTTATAGGTGCAAGCAGTAATGAGGTTGCAGCCGGTGCTTATCACGGCTTGGGTAAAACATTTCCGGGCGCAACTACGCCTTACGGCATGGTGCAGGTTAGTCCAAATACTATAACAGGCGGCGATAATGGTTCTGGTTACAGCTATGAGCATACCAGTATTGAAGGTTTCGCTATGACGCAGATGAGCGGTATAGGCTGGTATGGTGATCTGGGTAACTTTTTGGTGATGCCTACAGCTGGTAAGCTGAAAACAATTGCCGGTAAGGCAGATGGTTCGGTTGATGGTTACCGGTCTAAATACGACAAAAAGAGCGAAAAGGCATCGGCCGGTTATTATAGTGTTTTGCTTACAGACAATAACATCAAAGCCGAAATGACGGCAACCCAGCGCAGCGGCATACTCCGGTTTACCTTCCAGCAAAATGCGCAATCACGCATCCAGATAGATCTGGCCCGACGGGTTGGCGGTACATCAACACTGCAATATGTAAAAGTTGTGGACGACTATACCATCCAGGGTTATATGAAATGTACTCCGGATGGGGGAGGATGGGGCAACGGCGATGGCCAGGCCGATTATACCGTTTATTTTTACGCGCAATTTAGCAAGCCCCTGAAAGACTATGGCGTTTGGAGCGCCGATATCCCTGCCGATTGGAGCCGTAAACTTGATGATGTAGCAAGCGCCAAATACCAGGATAAGATTGCCGGTGCCGAAATAATGCAAGGCATTAAGGAGAAACAAGGCAAACACCTTGGTTTTTATACCCAATTTGCCACGCATCACAATGAACAGGTTTTGCTTAAAACAGGCATCTCTTTTGTGAGCATCGCGGGAGCAAAAAGTAACCTCAATGCCGAAATTAAGGATTGGAATTTTGACAGCATCCACCAAAAGGCGGTAGCTTCATGGAATAAGGCGCTGTCTAAAATAAGCGTTGAAGGTGGCAGCAAAGAGCAAAATACAGTATTCTACACTGCCCTGTACCATACCATGATTGATCCGCGCATCATCAGCGATGTAGATGGCAAATATCCCGGCGGTGATGGTGTGGCGCATCAAACTACCAGCTTTAATAAGCGCACTATATTTAGCGGCTGGGATGTATTCCGGAGCCAGATGCCGCTGCAAACCATTATCAACCCCTCACTGGTGAATGATATGGTAAACTCGCTGGTTACGCTGGCGGGCGAAAAGAAAAAAGATTACCTGGAACGCTGGGAACTTATGAATGCCTACAGCGGTTGTATGATCGGTAATCCGGCGGTATCTGTAATAACAGATGCCTACGCCAAAGGAATCAGGAATTTTGATGTATCCAAGGCTTATGCATTATCTGTAGGTTCTGTTGAAAAATTTGGCAACGGCGACAAAGGTTTTACAGGTGGCAGCCTAAGCATATCGTACACCCTGGAGTATGCTTATACTGATTGGTGCGTAGGCCAATTGGCTAAATGGCTGGGTAAAACTGCCGACGCGGATAAATACACCAAACGCGGCCAGGCATACAGAAATATATTTGATGCGGAAAAAGGCTGGTTCAGACCCAAGGATGATAACGGTAACTGGCAGGCCTGGCCAGATTCGGCACGTACCAAACAGTGGTACGGTACTATAGAAAGCAACCCTTATCAACAGGGATGGTTTGTACCACAGGATGTTAAGGGGATGATTGAGGTTATGGGCGGTAAAGACAAAGTAATTGCCGACCTCAGCAACCTGTTTGAAAAAACACCCAAAAACATGACCTGGAACGATTACTACAACCACGCCAATGAGCCTGTACATCATGTTCCCTTCTTGTTTAATCGTGCCGGTGCGCCCTGGCTTACCCAGGAATGGAGCAGGGCAATTTGCAGTCGTGCTTATTTTAATGCTGTAGAGGGCCTGGTGGGTAATGAAGATGTTGGTCAGATGTCGGCCTGGTATGTGCTGGCAGCCAGCGGGATCCACCCGGTTTGCCCCGGCGATACAAGGCAGGAAATTACCAGTCCGGTATTTAATAAAGTAGTTATGCGGCTGGATCCTAAATATGCCAAAGGAACTGCATTTACCATTACAGCGGCAAATAACTCTGCAGCAAATGTTTATATCCAAAGCGCAAAGCTTAACGGTAAAACTTACAACAAATGCTACCTGGATTACAAAGATATAGCCGCAGGCGGAACGCTTGAGCTAACCATGGGAGATAAACCAAACAAAAGTTGGGGAGTGGAGTAAAGGTGAAAGGTGAAAGGTGAAAGGTGAAAGGTGAAAGGTGAAAGGTGAAAGGTGAAAGGTGAAAGGTGAAAGGTGAAAGGTGAAAGGTGAAAGGT
>NZ_FNAI01000030.1 GCF_900101875.1 Mucilaginibacter pineti | reverse complement strand
ATAATGAAACACTCCAAAGCCTGATTGCCCAATTCCTGCTTGGTAGCGGTTACCGGGTCACGAGTTACCCGGCATTGACCAGCATCGAAGAATTAAAAGTGACTTCACCTGATCGAGTTCCTGCAGCTGATCGGCTTGCTTTTGCACCTGGGCCGTTCGCTCAATGACGGTCTTCTCTAACTTTCCGCCTTGTCGGTGACCAGTTCCAGTTTCTCGTTTGAAGATCTTCTACTTCGGCCAGCTTAAGTGACAAATCCTGGTTGGTACGCGCAAAATCCAGCGCGAGATAAATGGAAAAAAGTAATGGAAAAGCAAGTATCCCGATACTCATGACCAGATCGCACTGGGCATGGTCTGTCCAAAGATGAAAAACATTTGCCCCGACAAAAAAGTAAAATATTACAATGATGGCCATACCCAAACCTATCAGCCAAATATGAGGCTTGCCACGGCGGATCGCGCTGATTAACGCCCACAACCCGTCTGCATTGATCAGAAGAAACAAGATGTTAAATCCATCGTTCGGGTTAGTGTCAAAAAATATCACTTTTTTCACCAGGTACCCGACTGTAAAAATTAGGGCCGTAATGGCTTTCCAGCGGGGGATCGGCGTATCTCCGACAGCGTAGAGCAAATGCCATGCAGAAATAGTGCCGATCACGCCGCAGATCCAAAAGATATGCTGCCACCACCACTGCATTAGCGGGTTACCGGTAACATTATCGCCGCTGACAGCGAGATTTGTCCCGAAGAACAATACAGAAAAGATCACATAATACAGATTGAGTTTTTGCCTAGGATAAAAAAGGAATAAAAATAAATGAAGCAGCGCAAGCGCTAACTGAGCGCCCGAACAGATCCTCATGTCCTTGATCAGCTCATCATTTCGCCGGGTGAACTGATAAAGCCGTTGGTAATCGCCGATCCAGGTTTGGAACCCTACAAAATCAGGAAAAATATGGTGGATTTCATTACAAGTATCTTTTGCCACAACGATGCCATATTTGATCTTCGGACAATTAATTATTCTCGAATAGCATATTTTCATTATAAAACTGCAAGATGGCTTACGATTATACGATAGAACTAATTGAAACCGCACTAACTTATCCCGGCTGTATTGCAGCAGCTCATGAAAGAATGGAAGAGTGATGGGCTGGAACTTAAGGAATTGATGCCTAGTCAAGCCTTAAAAAGTCAATAAAGGAGGATTGATATTGTAATTTGGTTGTTGAAATAATGTTTGGACAAGGTGAATGAAGCGTAAAAAAAGTGCTAAAAGATTATCTTTCCAGATATTCATCATTCTTTTGAAGTTCATTGCAGCAGCAGCCAGCATCACATTGATGTTATCGCCTTTAATTCCTTTGTAAAAGTTGCGGCTTAGGCGGTGATCTGCTTTCAGATGACCGATTTTAGGCTCGATGGCGGCTCTTTGGGTGAAGCCTTCCTTTAATTTGGTTTTTCGATAGCTCGTTAGTTTATTGCCGAAGGTTTTTGGGTATGGATAGCGGTTCCCAGCACCTCTTTCCTTCCCCGGGTAGCCCCGGTCAACTAAGGCTTCTTTGAGTTTATGCCCGGTAAGTCTTTGCTGTTGCTCCAGGGCGGCATCCAGCGTATGCCCGTGTAATCATTCCCGGCGATATTCAGCGCCCCGATAATCACGCCACTGTTTTGGGTAACGGTGATCGATACCTTACTGCCGAACTCATACTTTTTATGCTCTTTCCCTTTGCTGATGCAAGCTACCTCCGGTCATGAAGGCTATAAACCTTGTTTTTGTCCTGCCGTTTTTGACGGAGTACCCGCTCGAACAGCTCCAGATCGGTTTTGTAGCTTTCTGCCGGTAACTTCCTTTGAAGTTCCCCTCCCAGTCTGCCGGCTATCGTTTTACTTTCTTATCGGCTTTACGTGCATTTGCCCCGTTTTTAGGGTGATTCCTGAAGCGCTGGTCAATCCCCAGCTTCTTCAAAGTGCGGGGGTAACGCTGGCGAAGTTCCAGCTCTTCTTTGTCAGCTATCCCAATACACTTTTTGATGATCTTCCGGTGCAATTTGCTATCGGTAGGATAGGTAATATTCTTCTCCTGAACGGTCGTATCTATGCTTGCCTTATCTTCTTTGCCGCCTTTGCCATTGATGCGGATACTCTCCTTCAGGATCAGTTCCACGCCTTCGGCACCAATCCGGTTACGGAAATGCACCAATTCGGATGCTTCACAGGGGGCTTTTGCTGTAAATACATGCTCGCCACTAAAGTATTGATAATAACCATTTTCAGCCCACCGCTCCACTACGCTTTCATCACTCAGGTTACGGATGTGCTTCAGCATCAGAAGTGCTACCATCAGGCGTATCGGCTTGGGCGGGCGGCCAAAGTCTTCCCGGTAGTGTTTCCTGAACGACTCTTCAAATAACTGCCAGTTGATCGCATCTGCTAAAACGTACAGCGGATGTTATACTTTTTAAGGGTTAACTACCTATGGTCCACGGTTGGTATGATTCGGATATAACGCACAGCTTACAGCAGGAGCTGACCCAACTGGTGAAATGCTATTCCTGAATATATTATATTTCTTAAGGGGTAAAAACATCAATCACTTTATCCATACCATATCTAATGTGCAGTAGTTATGCTAACCACGTAACGTAAAAACTTTTTTTTCATATTAGAGTGCTTAGCGGGCACCGTTGTAGGTTTCAGCATCTATCATTACTACCCGGTCATCGGTGCCTAGTGCCTTTTCTCCCTTGTTCTTGTATTGGCACCTGAAAGAAAGGATGCGCTCACAATAGCAACTAATCGTATCAAGGCTAACCTTATGGGGCTTTAGCTGGTTTAACGTTGTGTTACTTTCACCCGGTTACGTTACCGATGATCTGCGCAGGGATAGCTGTATCCATGCTGGTTTGTGAATGGCTGAATTAAGTTAGGTAATCAAATCTGCCATTGTTGCCTTATTGATTATTACGATGCATGAACCGGAACTTCTTTCTGGGATATCGCTATTGAAAGAGCCGGTGGCGTCATGTTGGGTTGCCTGATAGGCGTGGCGATCACTTACGCATCTCATATCGCCAGAACACATTCATCGCTTATTCTTCAAAAGTCAAGCGGTAAACAAGATCATTTCCGTGAAAAAGAATTGTAGCAACTACCGGCTTGGCGACTTTGAGATCACTTAACTTCCATTTTGCTCTGGAATAATTATAGTGGCAGTTGCATGTTGAAAGCTTATAGCTATTATCGCTGCAATCAAAATCAGGAATTCCCAAAGACCATAGTTGCCTATGATTCATCTGAAAGTATTGTTAATTAATGTTAAAAGCAGCAGAATAGGAGGCTATATGCCAAACAGCTCCTAACTTTACTATAAACTTATTTAACGCAAATAATCATCATGAGAAAATCGCTTTTAGTTATTGCAGTTTTCATTACCAGTTATGGTATGGCAAAGGCACAAACATTTTCAACGCCAATAAACTTGCGCAATTCAACGCTTAATAGTAAAAGTAATACACCATTGTTTCATATATCCTGTAGCCATGTCACGGCAATAAAGTCACATAATAATTTATTCGCTATTGATGATCTTGCAGCTAAATCTATCAAACCAGAATGGGCATCTTCCTTTAGAATCGAAACCCAAAGATTATCGTCGCAAATCATCCAATATACCAAAACTATTATTCATGATGACACAGCACATCCTGAGCTTATGGATTGCTGAAAAACAGCTTGAAGCGTATTTAATTATCTTATTAAGTCTGGTAATTAACAATAAGTTGTTGTTTATGTTAAGGTATAATAACAGTCCGGCTAAACGACTACAACTGCTATCCAGTACCCAGACGGATCAGAATTTCTATAATGCTAAAAAGGCCCGGTGATAAATCCGGGCCTGTAATAAACTTGCCTAAGGGTAATTAACGAACCTATATACCGAACCCGTAGGCAATACGCAAACCCACGAACCCGTAATTGTTGTTCTGCCCGGAGAAATTCTCATAACGGGCGCCGATATCAACGCTTTTAAATGAGTAGCCCAGGCCCGGAGCAAGGATCAGCTTAGTATCTTTGCTGCCGTCGGGGTTCGCATAGATGTCTTTGGTTTCGAATCCGGCACCCACTTCACCACTTAGGTAAAAACCATCAGCGATATACCCTTTGATACCTGCTTTTACCGGGACGATACCAACGGATGGATATTTATAGTTACCCGTTACCGTACCGTTAGGATTGGCATAGGCGTAACTCGCATTTTTACCGAAAGCGTTATAATAACCGGAAGTAAGCATTAAAGCTACATTCTGATTGACGCCATATTGGATCCGGGCGGTACCGCCAATACCGGCATTGGAAATATTATGCAAATCACCCGTGGGTGCAAAACCTTCGACACCGATGCCAAAGCGCCATTTGTTAGCGGGTGTTACAGACTGGGCGCGGGCTACGCTTACCAGACTTACAGCAGCTATACCAGCTACGGTCAATAGTTTTGTTATTTTTTTCATGAGCTTATTGTTAATGGTTAAACATTTATTTGTTAAGGCCAGTATTACAATTATGTGGCCAATCCCGTCCGGAATTAGCAACTGCGATAATTTCTGACATTTAACTGAATATGTATTCAATTAAATGTCAGCGAGCTGAGCTTATTAAAAGTCTGCAAAAGGTTGGCAGGTCTTATTGTCTGGAATTGCTGACAAATTGTACCTTTATGTCAGCAAATAAACGATCATCACTTGAGACCAAAGGACAATATTACGCTGGAAAAGATCAATCAGGCGACCTTAAAGCTGACCGAACAGAAAGACCATTATCCTAAATGGATTCTCTGGGTGATGATCCTGTTTTCATTTCCGGCGGTTATTTTAAACATTGGGGCTGATATTGCCGGCATGGGGGCGGCAGCGACCTGATCATTCCGGCAGTTCCGGCTTTCGTTTTTAGCATCATCTTCACCGGTTTAATTTTGTTGGCCATCATTTTTTATCTTATCAGAAACTGGCCGGCATACTGAAATGGTTTTGTATTACGCTGCTGGTCTACCTGATCGTTCCGTTCTTTACTAAAGTGGACTGGCTGCAAGTACTGAAATCGACCTTTATTCCGCATATCCAGTTCAATAAGGATTATATCGGCGCTTTGGTTGCCATCCTGGGTACGACCATTTCGCCTTATCTTTTTTTCTGGCAGCCGACCATGGAGGCCGAAGATGTTATGAAGACGGGAACGATGATCATGGTCAACAAGCGTATGCTGAACACCATGCGCAAGGACGTGGATGTACGTATGCTGTTTTCCAACCTGGTGATGTTCTTTATCATCCTGACCTGCGGCAGCGTGCTTTATCCGCACGGTGTCCGCAAGATCGACACGGTGCAACAAGCAGCGACGGCTTTAAAGTCTATTGCGGGCAACCTCGCTTATGCACTATTTGCCATCGGTATTATCGGCACAGGTTTCCTGGCGATCCCGGTATTAAGCGGCTCCCTTTCTTATGGCAGCAGAAAGCTTTAACAGGAAATCCGGCCTGGATCAGAAATTCTACCAGGCGAAACCCTTTTACGGGGTGATCATTGTTTCACTGGTCGTTGGTCTGTTACTCAATTTTGTGGGCATCACGCCTTTCCAGGGAGTGATTTATTCAGCAATACTCTACGGCATGACCGCACCGGTAATTATCATATCGGGTAAAATACCAGCCGGATCGCCTGTGGTTACACTGGCTCGGTCAGCCAGGCAGGCATTAGTTAGGCCATGTAACGGGAGTGCATCAGCAATCCGTCTTAAATAGATACTAATGCAGATAATAGAAGAAACTGAAGAACTGGTCAAACGAAAAAGCGCCTTAAGCGACTATGTACAGGACCTGGAAGCTATACAGCAGGATTTCAACGAACAGGCCAAACTGGCCGCTACCGTAACCGGGATGCAAACCTGCCTGATCAACCTGGTCGATATTGATCTGCAATGGACGATCGGCAGTTTCGGTTCACGATTACCACAACTGACCAGCGAAGAATCCGTCTGCCAGTATACGATACTGCGCGATGTCCCATTTGAAGTAAATGATCTTTCCAATGATCAGCGCTTCGCTTGTATGAAGCGCGTAAGGGCATCAGGACTAAAGTACTATTACGGCATTCCGCTCCGCTCGGCAAATGGTTCCAAAATAGGTGCAATATGTGTCCTTGACCGGCAGCAAACAGGATTATCGGTAGCGAACAAGGAAGTGCTGCAAATGATAGCCGAACAGGTCGCCAGGCGGTTGGAAGATATCAGAAAGATGAACCTGCTTCGGAAACAGCTTTCCGCATCCGAACGGCTGAAATGGATGCTGGCACATGACATCCGCGGACCGTTGCAAGGCATCAGTGGTTTGGGTCAACTGGCGCTGGAGGAGCTTGAGGATAACCGAGATGACGAAATACCGGATTATCTCCGTCATGTTACACAAGGCAGCGATGCTTTGCTTGACCTCACCAATGAGATTCTTTCGGAGAACGACAATGCTGTAGCTCTAAGTGAGATCGGAGATCTCCGGAACCGGGTGATGCGCTTGTTTATGCCCGCTCTGTTGAACAAAAGGCTTGCATTTACCTTCAAAATAGCGCCGGAAGCGGACCGGGTGCCGTTACCTGCTCCCGGATTGCTTCAGGCGATCAGCAACCTCATTGCCAACGCCATAAAGTTTACGCCGGAAGGCGGTCAGATCGCTGTGCAAATAACCATAAAGACAATTGACGAAATTGAACATTTATATTTCACCATTACGGATACCGGTGTAGGTATGGACGAGATGACCCGTCAGCATATTTTATCGGGCGACAGCACATCCACGAGGGGCACCGCCGGGGAAAACGGCAGCGGACTGGGACTGATCATGGTGCGGAAATTGATGGAGACTTGCCATGGCCGGCTGAGCATTCATTCCGTTCCCGGCTTGGGTACCACCTTTAAAATGTCACTGCTTATTGGCGCCGGGCCAACATTTTATGATTAATGTACTGATTGTAGTTGCAATTAAGGAGTTCTTCTGGTCTTCAGATTCCCGACTCCTTTAATGAAAATTTGGTGTCCCTTTGAATAATAATTTGAGTCTATCAATCATTTTTGACATCGTCAAAAATGAAAGGCGGCCGAAAGTCCTTATTGAATACCGCGTACCTCTACCTACTTTTTTTGCGGCTCCAGGAGATTTAATGAACCATCCAATTCGCCTGCTGACCTCAAATTCCCGGCTGGCTGCCTTCCCGAGGAATCGTCGCTTCATTTAGGAAGGAGCCGCTAATTTCTTCCCACTTTAAAAACTTGTCAAAAAACTTTGGTTTCAGCATGTGATCTTTCGCATCCACTCGTCGAATTCCGGCAGGTTTGCACTCCGGATATACCACCTAATTATCATCGGCATCGCCTTTTTCATTTTGGTTACAAACATCCTTGATTTGGTTATTCCGGAAAGATAATGATTGCTGAGTTTGCATTGTTCTTTACCAATCTAATTTTATGGAAAATACAATTGAAACTTCAACGGGCGGCCAGTCGGTCGCCTTAGTCATCGGCGCTAACCAGGGCGTAGGATTTCAGATCGCCAAAGCACTTACGGCCAATGGTTATAAGGTATATGTCGAATCCCGTAACCTGGATAACGGTGAAAATGCTGCTGCCGAAATTGGAACTAATGCCCAGGCCATTCATCTGGATGTTACCGAGCAATCGACCATCAAAGCAGCACTGGAACGGATCGGAAAGGAATCCGGGCATCTTAACCTGCTGGTGAACAATGCGGCCATATCCCATGCGGGAAAGCCTGGCCGGACATTGGAAGAAATGATGGAAGACGGCCGCGCCACCACCGCCGCTCTGGAAGAGGTGCGTGCAGTATGGGAAACCAACGTATTCGGCGTGATCAGTGTTACCCAGATCATGCTGCCATTGCTACGCAAATCAAGCGCAGGGCGCATTGTCAATGTATCCAGCGGACTTGGATCGCTGACTTGGGTCTCCGATCCGGCTTGCTGGGCAAGAGCACACTTTAACGTTGTGTAGGCTGCATCCAAGCCAGCCCTGAATGCGGTTACCGTCGCCTTTGCTATCGAACTGGAAAAAGAAAATATTAAGGTCAACGCAGTAAGCCAGGGTTTTACCGCTACCGCGCTGAACAATTTCCAGGGTACCGATTCTGTTGAGGTGGGTTCGCGCGAACCGATACGCGTTGCCTTAGAAACTGACGGGCCGACCGCAGGCTTTACGGGTCCGGACGGGCACTTGCCATGGTGATTAAAAAAAATAACGATCTGAAAGACACGCGGATATAAATTATTAACCGGTGGCAGAACCGGCCACCGGTTAAACTTATTACTTTTAAGTATGAAAAACGAACGCCTTAAGCCCGTCAAGCTGGCTTCAATAGCAGAACTTCACCGCAAGCTGGGTTTGCCTGGCCCCTAAATCCCCTGGTCAGTCTGTTAAGGTGACGGACGGCCAGGTAGACATGAGACGGCTTCGGGGCGGGTACATCACCGGTTTTTATAAGATCTCTTTAATTACAAAGCTGGGCGGAAAATTCAGGTATGGCCAAGGCTTCTATGACTTCGATGAGGGTAGCATCTTGTTCACTGCACCCAACCAGGTAGTAGGCGGTTCGGACAACTATGATGGCAATAAAGGCTATTCGCTGATCATTCATCCGGACTTCCTGCAAGGCTATCCCCTGGCCCGGAAGATCAAGAATAATGGTTTCTTCTCTTACGCCATCAACGAAACTTTGCACCTTTCCGAACAGGAGAAATTGACCCTTTTGGGTATTTATAATTTCATCCGGAAGAACTAAACAACCGTATCGATGAGTTCAGCCGGGAGGTGGTCATTGCCCAGGTCGAACTGCTGCTGAGCTATGCCAGGCGGTTTTACAAACGCCAGTTCCTGACACGGAATGTTGTGACGAATAATTTGCTTCAGCAATTAGAAGAACTGTTCACTGCTTATTTTGAGCGGGAAAAACGAGCCAGTGAGGGGATGCTCACAGTCCGATACCTGGCCGACCAGCTTCACTATACACCAAATTATTTAAGCGACATGTTGCGTTCGCTCACCGGGCTGAATGCACAACAACATATCCACCAAAAGGTGATCGAAAGATCAAAGAAATTACTGTTCAGCACTCACCTGACCATTGGTGAAGTGGCCTATAAATTAGGCTTTGAACATCCCCAATCTTTCAGCAGGTTATTCAAGATCAAAACCAAAGTCACACCGGTTGAGTTCCGGCAGGCCTTTAATTAATTGTCCCTAAGCGCTGGTTCTCCCTGGCGGATATAAGCCATTTGCTAAGATCGAGTTTGGCCTGATCTTGTGTGCAGTTTATTTTGCACTGGTATCGCAGGCGATCTTAGGCGCGCCGATGATGGCGCACTGTCATCCACCACCGGCGATGGGTTTACCGGTAGTATCGTCGGTAGAAACGATACGCAAAGCGAGCATCGCTGTTTTTGTTCCAGCGGATTTGTTCAGGTTCAGGCCGTTAATGAACCAGTTGCCATATGGTGCGTGGTGCGCGCGCCGCAATCGTATGGTGACCAAGGCAAGCCTAACCGGATATTAGCCTTTTTCATCGCTATAGCCCACGATCGTACGGATCTTCGCGTCCAACTCGCTGGCCGCCCTGCCCAGCATTTCGACGTCTTCTTTGTTGAACATATAATCATGAGCTCCCATAATATTTGCAAGCCCCAGAATCGAGGCAACCGGCCGCCTGAGTTCGTGAGACTGAATATAAGCGATGCTCTTGAGCGATTCATTCTGAGCCAGGATATGCTGCTCATGTAATTTCCGCTCGGTAATATCCGTGGCATTAAACGAAACGCTGATGATGTTGCCGTCCGTATCATAACCCGGGTCAACGGTGATATGCCACCAGATATGCTTGCCATTATAATTCGCTTGCCGTTCATAGTCAATTGAATTCCCGGCCAGGGCCTGCTGACAATCGGCTACAAAGCCGTCCCGTTTCATATCGGTCGGCAAGTCGGCGGCCCGGATACCTTCATAGAGCCGGATGCCAAAGTTTGCAGCGACAAAATCAGCAATGACTTTATTAAAGGCGATCACTTCCAGTTCCTTACCCAACAATAAATGATAAGCCCCCGTACTTTCAAAATAGGATCTCAGCTTCATGTCTGCATCTTTAACCAGGTCAAATTGCTTTTTTAATAGACCAAGGCTGAAATCAAATTCCAGGACCTGGATGATCCGTTTGGCGAGCATCTTCAGTAATTGCTGCTGGGTACTATCGATCCCTTGCGGGGTGTGGTCCAGTACGCACAGGCTGCCTACCCTATGGCCGTCATGCGTGATTAGTGCCACGCCGGCATAAAAACGGAAATGAGGCGGGTTTGGCGGGGAAGTCATCGCTGTGCAGCGCACATCCTGCAGCGCATCCGGTATAGTAAGGACTTCCTCATCGCGATCAGAAAGGAACTGGCAGAAAGATTCCTTTTCGGAGATAGATTCCGCCTCGATCCCTTTTTTAAATTTGAAAAGATATCTATGCGCATCTTTCATGCAGATGATCGCCGTAGAAGTATGACAGACCAGCGCGGCAAGATCCACGATCTCCTGCAGTTCCTTTTCTTTATCGATATAACGGGATAAAAACCGGTTGACAGCCTGTAAGTATGCTAGTTCTCTTAATGGCATGACGATATTTGTAATGTACCAGATGTCCGACGGTTAAATATAGTCAAAACGTATAACTTCAACAATTAAAAGCTTGTTTTCGCTGATATCCGGCGGCCCGGATCACAGGTGTACGCCATCGAATCTTCTGGTCCTAAGCAAAAATCCGGTTCCTATAGCTTGATAATGAATTTACTATATTAGGCAAATGGTAATATCCTCAGATAATACCGGCTTTAGAACTATAACAGCTTAATTTTCGTAAACCTATCAAACAACCAGCTTAACGTGCAGCAATTACCGGTACCAGCCAATGAAAAAGAACGCCTGAAGGCGCTGAAAGACTATGAGCTCCTCGATACTTTAAATGAACATGAATTCGACCGCCTCACCGAGCTGGCTTCGCTGATCTGTAATATGCCGATCTCTCTGGTGTCCCTGATCGACGACAAACGGCAATGGTTCAAATCCCGGGTGGGCCTGGATATTTCCGAAACCGATCGTAAGCTGGCTTTCTGCCAGTACACGATCATGGGCGAAGGTTTGCTGGAAGTACCGGATGCCACCAGGGATGAGCGTTTCAAAGATAATGCACTGGTGACCGGCGAGCCGGACTTGCGCTTTTACGCCGGTTTCCCCTTGATCTCCCCGGAAGGATATGCGCTGGGAACGATCTGCGTACTGGACCGCAAACCCAACAGCTTAACGGACCAGCAAAAAAGGTCGCTGGAACTGCTGGCCGGCGAAGTGATGGCGCTGATCACCGAACGGCGCCAGAAAGAAGAGTTCCGGAACTATGAGAAACTGTTTCGCTTCTCCGATGACCTGATCTGTATCGCCGGGGCTGACGGTTTCTTTAAGAAAGTAAATCCGGCCTTCAGCGCCGTCCTGGGTTGGGAAGCCTCATTTTTGTTGCAAACCTCGTTTTTTGAATTGATCCACCCGGAAGACCTGCCGGCTGTACAAGCCGAGCTGGTTAAATTAAGCGAAGGCGAAAGCACCGTAAATTTTGTGCTCCGGATCAAAACAAGCGCGCAGGATTATAAAACGATGCAATGGACGGTAACGCCCGAGCTCACGACGACCAACCTGTTCGCGATCGGACGGGACATCACCGAAGGCAGGGCGCAGGAAGAGCAGCTCGCCGTCAGCGAAGAAAAGTTACGGGCATTTTTTGACAATTCGCAGGGCCTGATGTGTACGCATGATCTGGACGGTAACTTTCTGTCGGTTAACCTCGCCGGGGCGGCTTTGCTGGGTTATACGCGCGAAGAGATCAACCGCATGAGTTTGTTTGACATCGTCCCGGAAGAAAAATATCCTTTGATACAAGGCTATTTGGCGGTGATCAAAGCTGAGGGCAGCGCCCGCGGCCAACTGATCACCCGGCACAAGAATGGCGGTTTACTCACCTGGCAGTTCAATAATATCCTGGAAACCGGCACAGGCAGGGCTGATTATGTGATCGGTAACGCCATTGATGTGACCGAGCGGCAGCAAATGGAGAATGCCCTACTCCTGGAAAAAGCCAGGCTCAGCGCTTTTGTCGTGCATGCACCGGCGGCAGTGGCGATGCTGGACAATGACATGCACTTTATCGCCGTCAGCAACTGCTGGCTTGAAGAATATGAGCTGAAAGAGCGGGATATCACCGGCTTATCTTACTACGAGGTGTTTGAGGGCCTCGGACCAGAATCGCGGGAAAGACATCAACGCGTTTTAGACGGAGCTATTGAAAAAAAGGAGGCGGATTACTTTACCGCGCCGGGGCCGGATCAGTATCAATACGTCAACTGGGAATTGCGGCCCTGGTACCAGGCGGATGGGAGTATCGGGGGAATGATGATCTTTACCCAAAATGTCACTAAGCTGATCCGGCAGCAGGAAGAACTGCAGGCTGCCAAGTTACAGGCCGAAGAAGCCAGTATCGCCAAGTCTGAATTCCTGGCCAATATGAGCCACGAGATCCGCACGCCTTTGAACGGTGTGATCGGGTTTACCGACCTGGTGCTGAAAACCGATCTCAATGAGATCCAGCAACAATACCTGACCATCGTGAACCAGTCTGCAAACGCGCTGCTCGGCATCATCAACGATATCCTGGATTTCTCCAAGATCGAGGCGGGTAAGCTGGAACTGGATATTGAGAAATGCGATCTGTATGAACTCGGCTCACAGGCCGCCGATATTATTACTTTCCAGATCCAGACCAAAGGATTGGAAATGCTGCTCAATATCCCGCCGGATCTGCCTCGTTTTATCTGGACGGATACCATCCGGCTGAAACAGATCCTGATCAACCTGCTCAGCAATGCCGCCAAATTCACCGAAAAAGGCGAGATCGAATTGAAAATAGCCGTGCTGTCGTTTGAAGCCGAGCATGCCCTGATGCGCTTTGCTGTCCGGGATACGGGTATCGGCATCCAGCCCGATAAGCAGCTCAAGATCTTTGAGGCATTTTCACAGGAAGATGGCTCGACCACCAAGAAATATGGCGGTACCGGTTTGGGTCTGACGATCTCTAATAAACTGCTCGGCCTGATGGGCAGCCAGCTGCAGCTGGAAAGTACGCCCGGACAAGGCAGCATGTTCTACTTCGACATCACGCTCAAAGCTGAACAGGGCGAACCGGAGCACTGGGAGAACCTGGAGCTGCTCAAACAGGTACTCATCGTCGATGACAACGATAACAACCGGCTCATCCTCCGCCAGATGCTGGCGCTGAAAAACATCGAAAGCACCGAGGCGCGGAACGGGCTAGAAGCGCTGCAATTATTCGCCGGGGGAGCGCATTATGATGTGGTCCTGATGGATTACCACATGCCGTATATGGACGGGCTGGAAACGATCCGTAAGATCCGGGATAACTTTTTCGCGACAGCGGAGGAACAACCGGTCATGCTCTTATACAGCTCATCGGACGACGAAAAAGTGATCAAGGCCTGTGAGGAACTGAAAGTCAGTCACCGGATGGTTAAGCCGATCAAGATGCAGGACTTTTACAATACCCTGACGCGGCTATACAAAATAAACGACGAACCGGATCCTGCATTATCACAGCCAATAGCGATGATAACAGATCAATTGCACATTTTACTCGCCGAAGACAACGCGGTCAATATGCTACTGGCCAGGACCATTCTGAAAAGGATCGCTCCCAATGCGGTTTTAGCCGAGGCGAAGAACGGCCTCGAAGCGGTCAGTTGTTATCAGCGACAATTACCGGACCTCATCCTGATGGATGTGCAGATGCCGGAGATGAACGGTTACGAAGCGACCAAAAAGATCAGGGGGCTGGAACAGGGGACTCGCGTACCCATCATCGCCTTGACCGCAGGGAATGTCAGCAGTGAGAAGGATGCCGCTTTGGCCTCCGGGATGGACGACTTCGTCGTAAAACCCTTCGTCGAAGAGACCATTGCCGCCGTACTGCATAAATGGCTGCAATTAAGCGGGGACCTATCGCCGGGCGTACCAGCTGTTTACACAGGTGCCGAAGAGGCAGGACACTTTAAGTTCGAGAAACTCAAGAGCTACCTGGGGGACGAGCCGGAGCTGATCCGGGAAGTGATCGCATTAACCAGAACGGAATTAGCGGAATCGCTGGTCAGCCTGGAGCGTCAGGCAAACAGCTCCGATTGGGGGGGATTAAACAGCACCGGGCATAAACTATATGGGACTGCCGCTTCCGCAGGAATGCCGTACCTGGCGGATCTTGCCCGAAAGTTTGAAAAGCTTGGCGCAAGCAGAGCCGGAATGCTGGACGAACTGCTCAGCCAGGTGCGGGCGGAAATAGCATTGGTGCTGCAACTCATGCCGGATCATTATCCAAACTGACACGGCTATCGTGGTTTGTGGTATAACCCACGACCAGCCGGATCTTTTCATCCAGTTCGGCAACCGCTTTTTCCATGAGCTGCAATTCTTCGATGTCCTTCGCCCGCCCATCCGCCTTTACCAGGTCCATTAAGCCCATGATAGAAGCGACCGGCCTGCGCAGTTCGTGCGACTGGATAAAGGCAATCTCCCGAAGGGATTCATTCTGCGCCAGTACGCGTTGTTCCTGTTCAACCCGTTTCGTGATATCGGTGGCATTATAGGATACGCCGATGATCTCTCCATCGGGATTGCGGGCCGGGTCATAGGTAAAATACCACCAGATATATTCATCCCCGTATTGGATCTTTCGCTCCAGCACAACCGGGGTTCCGGCCAGGGCCGTTTTGTAATTGCGAATAAATTCATTTACATAGGACGGATGTACATAATCCGTCACCCTCATTCCCGTACTGATCTTTACCTCATGGTGTTTAATGACAAAATCAGCCAGCGCTTTATTAAAAGCCATAACTTCCATGTCTTTGCCGATCAGCAGGTGGCAGGAGCTGGAACTTTCAAAAAAGGAACGCAGCTTGATCTCTGAGTTTTTGGCTTTAACATACTGTTCTTTGAGTATCTGCAGGCTGGTATCGAACTCCAGTAAGTGAATTACTTGTTTGGACAGAACCTGCAGCATCTCCTGCTGATGACTGCTCAGCTTCCCTGGCGCCTGATCGATCACGCAAAGGCTGCCCAGGTTGAACCCATCCTGCGTGGTCAGCGGTGCCCCGGCGTAAAAGCGGATGCCCGGTCCGCCCGTTACCAGCGGGTTATCGGCAAAACGTTCATCCAGCAGGGCATCCCTTATCATCAAAACATCCTGCTGGCCGATGGTATGGCTGCAAAAAGCGGCCTGACGTGTGGTCGTTTCCAGGTCGGAACCTATCTTAAATTTAACATATTGCGTATCGTCAGCCACCAGCGTGATCAGTGCGGTGGGCGTGCCACAGATCTTTGCTGCCAGCGCCACGATCTCCTGGATCTCTTTTTCTTTACTGATCTCCAATTTTAAAAAGCGGTTCACAGCTGCCAGTCGTTCCAATTCTTTTATGGGCATAAGATGGTCATATGTAGGCTATACGTAGAAAGCAGCATAAAGGTTTTTATCCTTTTTCTGTCGTAGAGGACTGGCAGGCTTCAAGGCAAGTACTAATGTATTTATCGTCCGGGTGAAACTTATCAGCGCTAATTGACCTGAAGTTTGAGTCAGGCTACGAGAAAGCCTTCCACCTTTTGAAGGAGACGGTCGATATCAAACGGTTTGGCGATAAAATCGTTTGGCGCGCCCTCCTGACGGAGGGATGCGGCGAGATTATGGGAGGCGGAGATCAGGATCACGGGTAAAGCAGCCGTGTCCTTTCCGTTTTTAAGATGATTGCAGATGATCCGGCCATCCATTTCGCCCAGCATGACGTCCATCAAGACCAGGTCCGGGCTAAATTGCCGGATCGTTTGAAAGATTTCCTCGCCGCTGGAAAGGCTGACTACTTCATAGCCTTTATCTGTTAAAATGTAAGAAATAATCTCCAAAATGTCCGGATCGTCGTCCAATACCAATATCTTATTTTTCATAACCGCCTGCCCAACTGGAAATACAATAATCCTGCCATGAATAATTCTTTGCCTTAACATGGTAGTACTTTATGGAAAATACCGTGAATGAACTGATTTTTTCTATTTTTGTTCTCCTGCATTATTTAAAATATTGATGAAAAGAACGAATATACTCGTCATCGAAGATGACCACGCCATCCGGGATATCGTTTCCTATGTGCTATGGTCGGAAGGATACGATGTGCTTACTTGTGACACGCTGGAACCGCTCGAACAAATTGCCGCCTGCAGACCTGAACTGATCGTACTTGACGAGTGGATCAACGCCCGCGAAGGCACCATGCTTTGCAAGGAGATCAAAAAGATCCATCAGTTGGCGCGTGTGCCCGTAATCATTCTTTCCACCGCTTCTGACATCGAGCAGATTGCCCTATCTTGTAAGGCAGATGGTTTTGTGCACAAACCATTTGACGTGGATGTGCTGCTTGCAGAGATCAAAAAATGCCTTACCAAAAATGCGGACGCCATCAGCCACCAATGATCAGGTAAGCGGGATGCTGAAGTAAAAAGCTGAACCAACACCGCTTGCACTTTCCACCCAGATACGGCCGTCATGCCGATGAATGATCTCAGCACTCAGGTACAGGCCGATACCGAAGCCGGATATATGCTGGGTATGCGGATTGTTTACCCGGTAATAGCGGTCAAACACATGCCCGATATCCCCTGGCTTGATGCCCATGCCCTCATCCTGAACACTCACCTGCGCCTGGCCATCCATGACCCGGCATTGTACATCGATCACTTTTCCTTTGGGCGAATATTTGACCGCGTTACTAAGCAGATTGCTCAGGACAGAGCCGATCTTTTCCTGATCGGCATAGACTTGTACCGGACCGGCGGATTCAAAATTGATGCGGTGGCTGGAAACGGTCAGTACCGTTTCACTGATCGTTTCCGCGATCAGTTCATCCAGGTTAAAGGCTTGTTTATCAATATAGATCTTGCCGGATTCCAGCCTTGAAACATTCAGAAAACCGTTGATCATGCTGGTCATGCGCTTAACTTGTTTGTGGGCCTTATCCATTGCACTGGCTAAAAAAGGATCATCACTGTGTTTCAACTTTGCATTGGCCACCTGAATGATGGCCGCAAGAGAAGTTACGGGGGTTTTTAGCTCGTGACTGGCCATACCGATAAAGTCACTCTTGCGGTTTTCCTCCAGTTTGCGCTCCGTAATGTCCCTGGCGATCTTAGACAAGCCAATAATATTACCTTGCGGGTCAAACAATGGTGAGACGGTTACCGAGACGTCTATCAGCCGGCCGTCCTTCCGCATTCTTTTAGTTTCGAAATGTTCCAGCCGTTCTCCACGTTTTAAACGGGCGATGATCTCCGGCTCCTCGTGCGTGCGGTCATCCGGGATCAGTTTATAGATCGTCTCGCCGATCACTTCATCTGCCGTATAACCGAAGATACGTTCGGCCGCATCGTTCCAGCTGGTGATCACGCTGTCCAGCGTTTTGCTGATAATAGCATCATCCGATGAGGCAATAATGGCCGCCAGTTTAGCGCTCTTTTCTTCCGCCAGTTTATCATCTGTGATATCCAGTAAGGTACCGACCAGGCGCATGGGGCGGCCGGCAGCGTCAAGGTGCGCCAGGCCCTGCAACCGGACCCAGCGCAATTCACCGTTATCTGCCCGGATGATCCGGCAGCTAACGTCGTAATGGGCTCCGCCCTGGTCAGCCAGTGCTCTTTGGATCTCCTGCTGTACCCGGCTGCGGTCATTCCCATAAAACAGGCCGGCAATGGTTTCCCGCCCTATGGTCTCCCCAGGAGAAAAACCCAAAATATCGTTGCACTCTGCTGAAAGGTAGAGGTTACCACTGACCGGGTTCCAGTCCCAAGCACCTAGTTGGGTAGCAGCAATGGCCATGCTTAACCGGGATTCGCTTTCTGACAGCTCCTGCAATGTCCGCTGCAGGTACTCCTGGGTTTCCCGCAGTTCCTCGTTGGTGGCAGTCATTTCCTCGTTGATAGCGACCATTTCTTCATTGCTGGCTATCAGCTTCTCATTAAGGGCCTGCGCCTGCTGTTCACTTTCTGTCAGCGATTCGGTGCGGGCCTCCACTTTGGCTTCGAGCTCATCATTCAGGCGCTGCAGGTCTTGATGCGCCTTTTGCAACTCCTCGTTGATCGTGACCAGTTCCTCGTTCGAGGCGGCCAGCTCTTCATTTAAGGCCTGTTCCTTTTCGATCGCTTCCCAATGGATAAACTCTCTTTTTATCCGCTCGGACTCCAGTAATTCATCGACGTCTACGCAGGAGCCGATATAACCGGCAAAGGTGCCGCCGGCCGAATATCTGGGAACGCCGTTATCCAGCAGCCAGCGGTAAGCGCCGTCATGGCACTTTAAACGGTACTCCATCTGGAATTCCTTGCGGGCATCAAATGAGCTGTTATAAATATCCAGGCAACGCTCCAGGTCTTCGGGATGGACGCCTTCGGCCCAGCCGTTGCCGTATTCCTGCGCCATCGTGCGGCCGGTAAAGCGCAGCCAGGCGGCATTAAAGAAATAACACAGTTTGTCCGTTCCGGAGATCCAGATCAGCACCGGAGCCGAGTCTGCCATCAGCCTGAACTGTTCTTCGATAGGAATTATTGGTCGGGATGGATCCATAGGCGAAGCGGGCTGGTTATTTATTTTTTTTCAGATAGGCTTCTACTTTTTTGGCGGAGTTGCCTACGGCATTGACAGCGGCTTTTAACCGTACGTGCGTTACACCAAACTTATCGGCCCAGTCCCTGACTTCATAAGCTTCGCTGATATTGATCAGGTCCCTGTCCGGGCTGCCGGTTTTTTGTTTATTATCCATAGTGTTAACGGGGATTGTACGTTTCGGTAACAATCGTTAACGCTAATAGTTTTAACAAAAAACGATCGGGATAGCTGGTGAAATCGCTCCGCTGAAGGGCCGGTGCCATCGTGCTCAATAACTTTGGCCGACCAAGAGGAATCAAATTAGAATTCCTGTGATAGAACTATTAAATTTGTAAGCAAAAGAACAGGTATTCTTTTTTTAACCAGTTATCGATCCATATATGGGAAGCAAAGAAAGGGTGGCGCGCCTGAAAGCCGATACCCGGAAGCATATCCTGGATGCTGCGATGGCCATTGTCAGGAGGGAAGGCTGGCGGGAACTGAGCCTCCGGAAGATCGCAGACACCATCGAATACACCCCGCCGGTGATCTACTGCTATTTCCTGAACAAGGAAGCGGTACTGATCGAGCTGGCCAGGCGAACGTACGCGCTGCTGATCGCCCGGGTGGAACAGCGCCTGGCGGACGTGACAGGTCCGAAGCAGCGACTGGAAACGATCCTAAGGGCTTACCTGGCGTTCGCCATCGAAGAAAAGGAGCTTTATCAGTTGCTATATGCCGTAGGTACGGACCTGGAAGACGTTAAAAAAACCTTCCCCGGGCTGGCAGTCTTTATGGATCTTTTCCGAAAGGAACTGGCGCAGCTGGTCAGCAGGGAAACGTTTACCGAAACCTATTTTCACTGTAAATATTTTACCATGGTCGCTTTCATACACGGCCTGGTTTCGGTGAATAGTTATTTTAAAGATATTGAGCCGGCGGTGAACGATCAGCTGCTGAACGATGCGATCGCCGGCATGCTCCGTTCAGCCGAATGGTCGTATAAAACAATTGACACCAACTGATCGGACTATAACAAATTATTTTTGATAAAGTAAGTCGCCAAATCTGTATTAGAAAAGCTGGAAAAATCAGCTTGCCGTAACAGCGTTACTAATTGTCCACGGTGATAAGTGGCGTGATTAACGAAGTGAGGAAATGTTTGCCAAAAAATCATTTGTCCTTGTCTGCCGTTTGGATATATGAATGTAACCGGTTTCTGGTAGTCTTCTTCCGGATAGTTTTCAATGAAGTTTTGTAAGTCATCTGATGCTTTGCCCCAAATTTCAATCAGCTCATCCTTTGTACCGTTAAACCCAGCAGACAAGTAAACGGGATCAGCAGCTTTTGTCCAAAAGTCAATCCAAATCTTTTTAGCACTAACCATATGAACCGTAGTTTGTCTGACACTACTGAAACTACTCCTGATAGGTTGCTCCCATTGTTCGTCATTGATTTGTTTTAGCCATTCAATAATGATGCGATCTGTCCAATTATTGTAATTGGCTAATTCTGTGAAATACTTTTTTGTCATTTCCTTTACGTTTTAAATTCAACGCAAAGTTAGAAAACACGTTTGGTGTAGTATTATCGCTAATCGTTCAAAAGCTGTTGGGAAACGGTCAGATTTTGTTGTTGGAATTGTTTGGGACTAATGCCGTAAACCTGTTTGAACGATTGTGAAAAACTTGAGTGATTTTCATAGCCCACTTTGTAAAATACTTCGCCTGGATTTTCGTTTTGCAGCAATAGCGATTTTGCTATCGTCATTTTTTGCAGCAAGAAGTATTGGCCTGGTGCTTCATTGTAGAGTTTTATGAATTTTCGTTTGAAGGTGGAAACGCTGGTATGACACAAAAACGCTAATTCTCCTAATGTCAGATTATTGGTTATGTTGAGTTCAACCACTTTCCGAATTTCAAAGTCAACGTACGCTTCCTGGTTTTTTGCTGCAAATGCAAGAATTTCATCCGGATATTTTTCAAGAAGATGAAGCATTAATTCTTCAAATTTCAGTTCTGTTATTTTGTCTGAAAAGGAAGCCGCCTTTGTTTGAATGAGTTTAAGCGAAGTAATGTAGTTTCTAATAAATTCATCTTTTTCAAATACCAAAAACGGCTTTTTAGTATTGCCTGGCTTGGATGAGATTTTGTTAATTATAGAAGCATATTTTACAAAAAACAATGTTAGGGCTGTGTTGTCAAAAAACAGCATGGTGCTACGATAATTGTTGTTTAAAGGGAGTTTCTCTGTCATTAAACAATTACCTGAAGAAAGTATGGCAAATTGATCCTCTGTAATAGTCGTTTTGCTGTTAGCGTAGTATACAACTTTTTCCCCTTGCTCAAGTAACGAAACAAGATTTTGCGGAAGAAAGATTTTGTTTCTCGGTGCTTGTCTATCCGAAATATAGTGGAATATGTTAAACGCAGCCATTTTAAATTCTCTATCTGTGTGTGGTTGTCCAGTCTTCCTGCTATAGCCTATACGAAAAAGGGCTAGGTGAAGGTACGGAAAATCGAAGCGGAAAGTTTCAATTTAAATAACACATTGTAAAGGCCAATTTCTATCTGTATTTACATCTTTTACAAAGATCTGTGAATTGTTCCGATATCGGCCTGCCAGATAGTAGATTACAAGCCTTCTTTCTATCAATAGTTTTTTCTTCACCGCTAAAAAAAACGTTCAGCTGCAGTCTTTCCTCCATTTATACCAACTGCCTTTGAAAATTTAGCACTTATATCCACGATTATCTTCGTAATATTTACCTTAGGTGCAAAATATTTCCATAATTTTTAATTCACAGATCCGCTACCGGTGTTTAATGCCGTTTGGAAAAATCGTCCTGTCACCAATTTTACTTTTTAAAATCTTCAACTAGTGTTAAGTTAAATATAATATGACGTATAATATGTATATTTTGGCAAACAAAATACAGATGGTACGTTATACTATAACACTTACGAAGGAGGAGGTTGGAGAGTTATATTCGATAGTCAACAAAGGTTCTCATACTTCTCAAACATTTCGGACAGCATATATACTTTTGAATTGTGATGAAGGGGAATATGCGGAGAAAATAATAATGAACAGATCAGTCAAGTTCTGAAAGTTGGAATGCGAACGATAGACCGGGTTAAGAAAAAGTTTATTGAAGATGGTTTTGAAGGTGTTTTAGACCGTCGCCCTACCCGTCGTGTGTATGAAACAAAATCGGATGGCGATGTAGAAGCGAAACTGGTTGCCTTGTGTTGCAGCGAGCCGCCAAAGGGGTTTGCTAAATGGTCATTAAGGTTACTCGCCGACAAGATGGTGGAGTTGGAATATGTTGAAAGCATTTCGCATGTGACGGTAAGAAGTGTGCTTAAAAAAACGAACTTAAGCCTTGGAAAGTAAAGGGCTGGGTAATACCGCCTGAAAAAAGCAGCGAATTTGTAGCCAATATGAAAAGGGTATTGGATATATACAAAAAGCCTTATGATGAGGAGTTTCCGGTTAATGTATGGATGACTCACCAAAACAGTTAATAGAAGAACGGCAACCCTCTCAAGCCATGAAGCCTGGCCAGGAAGCAAGAGTGGATTATGAGTATATAAGGCACGGGGTTGTCAATATATTTATGGCCAACGAACCTTTGAAGGGCAAGCGCTTTGTAGAAGTTACAGCGTTTAAAACCAAAAAAGACTGGGCTTTATTTGTAAAAAGAATAGCAGATGAATGGTATCCGGCGGCGAAGAAAATAACTTTGGTAATGGACAACTTTAAAACCCATTCAGCTTCTGCATTTTACGAGACGTTTGAACCCGCCGAAGCCAAAAGACAATGGGATAGGTTTGAGTTTGTTTATACCCCTAAGCATGGCAGCTGGCTAAATATGGCGGAGATATAACTGCATGTATTGAATGGACAATGCCTAAACAGGCATATTTCAACAATGTAGAAAATCAATGAAGAAGTAGCGGCATGGCAAGACACCAGGAATAATAAGAATAGTAAAATTAACTGGCAATTTGAAAATAAGAACGCACGAATAAAACCGAAAGGGCTTTATCCGTCATTACACGATTAACATAACACTAGTCGAACTTTTTTGTAGCCGGGCGAGGCGATCTTTGTGTTATGGAAATACAAAAAGCATAGCAGATACCATTCTCATCTACACCAGTGCCTGGAGCTTTCATGTGCCCGCTGACCATGAGGGTGGTAACTATTCCGGAAAACGTGCCAGGCACAGTGTAACCCCTCCTAAAAATCGGACTGCTTAAAGGACGAAAAGTCTTAACTTTAAACAGTCAAACGATGAAGAACACAATCATTACCGAAGCACAGATTATCAAGGCCATCAAAGAGTATGAAGTGGCCGTGAGCTAAACGACGTATGCCGCGAATTAGGCGTGCACAAATCAACCTTTTACAACTGGCGTAAAAAGTATGCCGGTATGGATAGCCAGGAACTGAAGCGGCTGAAAGAGCTGGAGGAAGAGAACCGCAAACTGAAGCATATGTATGCTGAGTTGGCTTTAGAATCATAGCCTGTTAAAAGACGTACTCTCAAAAAAGTTCTAAAGCCCGCCAGCGCAAGGACATGGTTGCTTACTTAATGGAGTTCCGTCAGGTGAGTATTAGCAGGGCTTGCCGGGTGGTAAAGCTGCCCAATCCATGTATTATTATAAGAACGTCAGGGATGACTCAGCAACAATTGATAAGCTGCTGGAACTGTCTGAAAAGCACCCCACCGAGGGTCAGGATCTGTATTATAGCAGAATTCGGCAGCAGGGCTTGCTATGGAACTATAAGCGTGTAAGACGAGTTACCTGTTATTGGGCATGAACCGCCGCCGAAAAGTGCGCAGACGCGTGCCTGCACGCGTTAAAGTGCCATTGGTCGTGCCTGAGCAGGCTGGAGATACCTGGTCGATGGATTTTATGTGTGATGTGATGATGAACAAAAGAAGATTCCGAACGCTGAATATTATCGATGACTATAACAGGGAAGCTATAGCCGTGGAAGCTGCCTATACTATACCAGCCGTACGGGTGACTCAGATATTGGAGCGAACTATTCATGAGCAAGGTAAACCGAACTGTATAAGAGTGGATAACGGGCCGGAGATTAACAGCAAGGAATTTAAGGATTGGTGTGAAAGCAAAAGTATAACTGTCCAATTCACCCAACCGGGCAAGCCTATGCAGAACGGCTATATCGAACGGTTCAATAGAACCTTTCGTGAAAACATACTGGATGCTTACTTATTCGAAGACATCAACCAAGTACAGGTTTTAGCCGATGAATGGATGGAAGATTACAATTACAGCTGGCCGCATGAAGCACTCGGAGGTATAACGCCAGACCTGTATAAGCGGCTAAACTGTGGAGATATTGAAAACTCTACCGAGTTTCCAACATCCCCACAGTTCAAACAACAATAATCATATTTTTGAATTAAATAAGTCTATAAAATACCAGTCCGAACTAAGGGAGGGTTACAAATACTTTGCGCGCCTTTGATTTCGCTAAGAATTTTTGGTGTGAAAATATCTTCTTCATTTAATCCATATATGTTGAATACTTTAATCAGTGAACTTAGTTGCATATCCGAATTGACCCTTTCATATTTGTTATACTGGCCGGGATCAATGTTATGAAGTTCGGCAAACAGCCTTGCATTTTTAAAACCTTTATTTTTTCTAAGCGAAATAAAGAACTTTCCAATCCCTTTTAGCAATAAGTTAATGTTGTTTTGACCCCTTTTTTCCTTGCTTGCTAGCAAGGGAAATAGAACGGCAGCCATCCTATGCCGATTACCTCTATCTGCGAATTTCCGAAGAGAAGGAAGAACTCCGGGTGCGTGTAAGCGATATTGCTTACATCTATCGAACAGAAACGGGGCCTTTGGTGCTCCGGCGGTACGATGCCAGTTCGGTCATTTTCTGGGAATCACTTAACGCAGTACAAAAGCTACTCGACCCGGAAATGTTTTGCCGTGCCAGCCGCAATTTCATCATCACCCGCGATGCTGTCGAAAGAACGAGAAAACACCGCGACCAAGGTATGATTCTGGAACTGATACCACCATGCGATGAAATCGTCAAAGTCAGCAAGGACGCGAAGAAAGAGGTTGAGGAATCGATCAAAAATGAGATACGCTCATTAAACGATGATGAAATCAAACACTAAAACCCCGGTTGCGGCCAGCGGCTGCATGCGACCCGCGATAAGCGGGTACCTGCTACCGCCCGCCTCACCTCGCACAGCAAGACGGAAATTCGCTGCGCTCATAACCGACTTGCTCTTTCCCTCGCTGGTGAAAGAAAAAAACCAATTACACCACAGTCGCAAAGATAGCCGCCGCCGGGACGCAACGTAAAGGCTATATGAACAGGCGGTTCTTGGTTTGTTTTTTATTGGTCGCCTGGCCTTGACATTTCACCCGGCTACCTGCTTTTGTTGCTTAAGTGGTGAAAATGGGTGGGTGTGTGTAATTACTTGCACGGGGGAGCATGTCCGCTCTCACAACCAGTCTGGCGGCTGTGCTATACCCAATAATGCTAAATAGATAGACATTAAATTTGGTAGATTTTATGATATTCGTAACTTTATATCATAAGATTTGCAATTAATCTGTAGCAAGAAAGTGGTGCGTAATTCGGTGCGCAAGCAATTATCCCACTCATAAGACATTGGTTATCAACCCCATTTAGAGGTGTTACAAAACCCTCCCTCTCCGCCAAGTATATCTTAAATAATTCAAAAACGCCTTAAATGCATCATTTAAGGCGTTTTTAGTTTTTAGACCGAACCAAAATATTCAATAAATCGCATTGGTCTGGTGACCTTTTGGTGACCTATTACATGTAAAGACCGACAGGTCACCAGAAAGCTTATAAGTGGCTATATATCAACTTGTTCAACAGCTGAACATCTTGATTTATAGCGTAGCAAGTAACTAATTTTATCCACTTAAAGGTGACCTGTGATGAACAAATCATTTTCTCTGCTTTTTTACGTAAAAAGCTCCAAGCTAAGTGCCGACGGCACAGCCCCTATTTATCTACGCATTACCATCGATGGTAAACGCATTGAGATCTCCTCTAAACGGCAGGTCATTCCATCCAAATGGAACACTGCCGCACAAAAACTGATTGGCACGGGTGATCATACCCGCTCCTTTAACGATTATCTTAAAACGTTGGAGCGCCAGGTTTACGAAGCGCATCAGCTGATGCTCGAAAAGAAAATACAATTGACTGCCGCCAACCTTAAAAGCATTTTACTTGGTAAGGAAGAAGCCACACCGGACAAAATGCTTATACCAATTTTTGAAGAGCACAACAAACAAGTTAAAGCGCTGATCGGAAAAGAATTCGCTAAAGGCACCTATGACCGTTATGAAACAAGCCTAAAGCACACCAAAGACTTCCTGTTATGGAAATACAAAGCTACTGACATCGGTATCAGCGGTATCGACCACGAATTTGTAATGTCTTACGACTTCTATCTCCGTTCTGAGCGAAATTGCAACAACAATTCTACTGTCAAATACCTGAAGAACTTTAAAAAGATCATCCTGATCTGCCTGGCTAATGGCTGGCTCGACAAAGACCCATTCAGCAAATACAAACCGAAAGTAAAAGAAGTCAAAAGAGATTTTTTGAATGCCGAAGAATTGGCAACTATGGCAAAAAAACAACTGGCCAGTGACAGGACCTCGCAGGTGCGTGACATTTTTCTCTTTAGTTGCTATACAGGACTGGCCTATGCGGATGTCAAAAAACTAAAGCGTTCCGAGATCGTCATCGGCGTAGATGGCAGCGAATGGATCGCTACAAGCAGGCAAAAAACAGATACCGCTTCCAGTATCCCATTGCTCCCTCAGGCCATACAACTGATGAATAAATACAAGGACCATCCGCAATGTGCAAACGACGGATTACTGTTACCTGTTTTGAGCAATCAAAAGATGAACAGTTATCTCAAAGAAATAGCGGACGCCTGCGGTATCACTAAAGAGCTTACCTACCATATAGCCAGGCACACCTTCGCAACCACAGTCACCCTGGCCAATGGCGTTTCCATCGAAAGCGTATCTAAAATGCTTGGACATACCAATATCAAAACCACGCAGCATTACGCAAGAATTTTGGATATGAAAGTTGGCGAAGACATGAATGCGCTGAAGAAAAAACTACAAGCTTACTGAACGCAAGCTATTGTTATTCACACTTAAAAAAGGAACTATGAAAGAACTTATTACCGGCGACCAGGAGATTGCTGAAAAAATTTATCTGATCCGTGGCCATAAAGTTATGCTGGATAATGACCTGGCAGAAATGTATGGCGTTGAAACTAAAAGATTAATTGAGCAGGTTAATCGAAACCTGCTCAGGTTTCCGGCGGAATTTATGTTCCGCCTAACCGATGAGGAGTTCGAAGTTTTGAGGTCGCAAATTGCGACCTCAAAAAGAGGCGGCAGGCGATACGCTCCATACGCTTTCACGGAACATGGTATCCTGATGCTTTCAAGCGTGCTAAATAGCAAGCAGGCGATTACGATGAGTATCAAGATCATTGAGGTCTTTGTTAAATTCAGAGAAATGTTGATTACCCAAAAAGATCTGCTGCTTAAATTTGAGCAGCTTGAAAAGCTTGTCGTTCAGCACGATGACGATATCCAATATATATTTCAAGCTCTGAAACAATTGATACAACAAAAGAATGAGCCACGTGAACCAGTCGGTTTTAAACTAAGGGGTAAGCCGGACGACCTTTAGCAGGTGAAGTTTGCTATTTGCGCATAATGCTCCATTGCAATACGTAAACAACCAAAAGCGGCAAGCAGCAAAATTGTCAAGGCCGGGCCACCGCTGAAAAGCGGATCAAACGGCCCGCTTGTATAGCCTCCTATGTAAAGCGTTTATATAAAAATGGTTATTTTTTCTCTTTTATACATAAAAAAATATTTTTTTCTTCTGCCAGCCTTCAGTTAGGGCAA
>NZ_FNAI01000017.1 GCF_900101875.1 Mucilaginibacter pineti | reverse complement strand
GGTGTGAGGTGTGAGGTGTGAGGTGTGAGGTGTGAGGTGTGAGGTGTGAGGTGTGAGGTGTGAGGTGTGAGGTGTGAGGTGTGAGGTGTGTAAGGTAAATTCGAATGAGAACAGGTTTGTTTTGATTATTTTGAAAAACAGAAAACAGAACTCACAAACCAGACCTCAGAAAACAGATCACACAAACCTGAATTCAGAAACCAAAAATATCATATCTTCGTAACAATTAAATAAAGGGGTGCCAGTTGGCTAAATCTTTATTAAAATTGTACGTGTTTTCGGTTTAAAACCGTTACATATTATTGAAATTACTAACAAATAAAATAACAGGCAGAGAAATAATTGATGTTTTAAACCCTGATATGCTATGAAGAAGAAATATATTTCCAATTCTCATGAATCTGTGAGGATGTTTAAGAGTGACTTTTTTGAATTGTTATCAAAGGTGCATTATACCGTACCCTTGTATATTTTTGTACCCGTAATTTTGTTTTGTAGCTACAAAGCCCTGTTTGAAGTAAATATTGGCATCCTTGAATACATAGGTCTGTTTATAGCCGGCCTTTTTGTGTGGACCATTGTTGAATACATTATGCACCGTTTTGTATTTCACCTGGAACCAAATAAAAACTGGAAATGGGCGCAAAGGCTGCACTTTGTTATGCACGGCGTACACCATGATTATCCAAGCGATGCCAAGCGTTTAGTATTGCCCCCCTCATTAAGCATCCCTTTGTCAACCGGCTTTTACTTTTTGTTTAAAGCCTTGCTGCCGGTAAATTATATTTTCGGTTTCTTCCCGGGCTTTATATTGGGGTATCTTATTTATGATATCTCGCATTATGCCATGCACCATTTTAACTTCAAAAGCGGTTTTTTCAAAAAAATAAAACAGCACCACATGCTGCACCATTTTCAGGATCCCGACAAAGGTTATGGTGTAAGCTCGCCGTTTTGGGATAAAATTTTCCGTTCAGATTTCTTAAAAAAATAAGCATGACCAATGCTGCGCCCACTAATAGCGTAACAATAAACACAAAATCTGTACTTACTGTTACTCTGCTTTCCATTGCTTATTTAGTAGTATCCTACCTGCTGCTTGGTTTTAAAAGTGATGGCCTGGTACTTGTAGGCCTTTTTAACCTCATGTTTTACGCGTCGGTAATTACACGTAAATTCATTTTAGGCTTTACAGTTTTTGTAGTGTACTGGATAATATTTGATTATATGAAGGCCATCCCTAATTATAATTTTAACCAGGTACACATTGCCGATCTGTATAATTTCGAAAAGCACCTTTTCGGCATCCATTACAAAGGACAGTTGTTAACGCCAAACGAATACTGGCGGGCCAATAGCACCACCTTTATTGATATAATGGCCGGCATATTTTACCTGTGCTGGATTCCTGTACCACTTGGCTTTGCAGCCTTTATGTTTTTCAAGAATAGGCGGCAGTTCCTTTATTTTTCGCTTACTTTTTTGCTGGTTAACCTGCTCGGCTTTGTAATTTATTACGCCTTCCCAGCCGCACCACCCTGGTATGTACAGCTTTACGGCTTTGATTTTCACCCCCTGAAAATGGGTAACACCGGCGGCCTCGCCCGCTTTGATGCTTACTTTAATGTGGGTGTTTTCAAATCCATCTATACAAAAGGATCTAACGTGTTTGCGGCCATGCCGTCGCTGCATTCGGCTTACCCCGTTATTGTGTTTTATTACGCGGTTAAAAACCGTTTGGGCTGGGTAAACGCAATTTTTGCCATAGTAATATTGGGTATTTGGTTTACGGCAGTATATGCAAGTCACCATTATGTGCTTGATGTGCTGGCGGGTTTAACAACCGCCATACTGGGCATCTCCCTATTTAACCTGCTTATAGCCAAATGGAAATGGCTGCAACGCTTTATAACCAAATACGAACAGGTTATTACTTAGACACATAGCCCAAAAAATGGGCAATTATTTGTACTATTTACTATCCATTTGGCAGTGTGGAAAATTCCGCGCCAAATGTTAGTTTTTTTATTGGGAGAAAGCATTCCTCATAAAGTGCCATTATAGCCCAAAAACAGCCATTTATAGTCATTTTATTTATTTGAATGATGCTTGCCATGCAAACAGGCACATTATTTGAGTATGATCAGATAAATAAATCGGTACTTTTAGGTAGCCCCTATATGAAGAAACTTATTACTTGCCTTTTTTTACTCGTAGCCGCATTCAAATTATCTGCCCATGCCGATGACCTTGACAGTCTTAAGCAAAAATTACAGCTCACTGCCGATTCATTAAAGGGCCCTATCTACACCCAAATTGCCAATCAGTATTTAAACTTTGATACCGTAGCCAACAGGCGCGTACGTTTGTTTTACCAAAACGAAGCTTTAAACTATACCATGCTTGCCCTGCACCGTTACTCCAGTGCCAATGATACCTTGGGTTTACGTACCAGTTTCAATAATCTATCTAAAATTTACAGGGCACAAAAAAAATACAGCCAGGCTAAATGGTTCATCCTGCAATCAAATACTATATCGCGCCAGCGTAATGATGTGCCTAATATCATTGCATCGTTAATTGAGCTATCGGCTATTAAGGCCGATATTAAAGATTACAACCTGGCCATGCGCGATTTAAATGAAGCACTTAGTCTTTCCGTAAAAAACAACGATCCTAAGAATGAGTCGGCTGTGCAGGTTGGTTACGCCGGTTTGTACCGCCATATGAAGGAGTACACCAAAGCAACCTTAGCCATAAAAAGGCATGAATTTATTGACGATAGCATAGCACATAAAATTGAGCTGGATCGCCTGGCGGTTATCAACAAGCAGGATTCCGTAAAAATTAAAAAGCAGGATTCGGCTATAGCCAAAAAAAAAGTATATACCTCCAACTACAGAAGGGGCTCGTTCTTAAAATCCGCGAGAGGAATAACCTTGTTATAACCCTTATTATTGCCCTTGCGGTAATGGCGCTGGCGGTTATTATCTATTACAGCGGCAAAAAACGTGGCAAATGGCGCATCCGCATCAGGAAAACCCGAAACATGCGTTAACGCTGTATCACCCCAAATTAAACCACGCTACTTTAAAACCGTCATATATCAAGTATGAGGAAATTACTTTCGAAGATCATTTTTACCCTTGCCGCCCTTTTTACATTTGCCGGCGCTTATGCACAAAGCGATGCGCAATTCAGGAAGGAATTTTTGGCGCGCATAAATTTAACCCGACAAAAAGGCTGTAACTGCGGTGGTCAGTTTATGCCCCCTGCCCCGCCCCTAACCTGGAACAACAAACTGGAAGATGCCGCCGACGGCCATGCCCGTGATATGGCCAAACGCAACTACTTTAGCCATACCAGTAAGGATGGCCGCAGTATGGAAACCCGCATAGTAACCGCCGGCTATATATTCAAGGGCTTTAAAAGCTTTGCCATTGGCGAAAACATTGCACAGGGCCAGCAAAGCATTGCCGAGGTAATGGATGGATGGTTTAAAAGCGAAGGGCATTGTAAAAATCTAATGAACCCCAGCTTTAAGGAAGTTGGCGTAGCCGAGTATAAAACCTACTGGGTGCAGGATTTCGGCGGTCGCGAGGCATTCTCGGCTCAGCAGCAAAAGCTCATAAAAGCCGGTAAATACCGTTTGGTGCAGGAAAAGGAATAAATTTCAGATGTGCAGATTTCAGATATGCAGATTTCAAATTACAAATGTGCAGATTAAAACTCTTAAAACTCCCGCGAGGTTAGCGTAGCGTAACTCGTGGGTAGCAAGGTGTAAGCTTCCAGCTTACACACAACGTCACATAATTAATTGGATATCTAATAATCCTTTAATTCCCGCATAATCACGGGCGCTGCTGTATAAATAATGTTCGGGCATATCAACCCAACCTGCAGAAACCGGGTTATTATGAATATAGTCCAGCTTTTGATCTATCATAACATTATCTGCAAGTTCTATAGGATGGTTACCCTGTTGCCAAAACTGGTGATGCGTATTATTGGGATTAAATTTACCTTCTTTACTAAACATCCAAAGCATCCAATCTTTCCTACTCTCCTGCGAATTATCTTCAATAGCTTTAATTATAGTTTTTGCGGTATGCGTTTTAAAATCCCTCAATATATCAGCCATCGGTTTACTTTGACTTCCCATTATAAGATGAACGTGATTGCTCATGATAACCCAGGCATACACTTCAAGCCCTTTATGTTTCATACAATACCTGAAACTATCAAGCAAGATCTCTTTATAAATAGTCCGTGTAAAAACATCTACCCACCTTATGGTTGTAAAAGTTGCAAAGTAAAGCTTTTCCTGGTTTCGGAATTTATAACTGCTGCTCATGGTAAAGCAAATTAATAATTAAATCTTAATCGCAGCTGAAAGCTGCAACCATATAGGTCACGGGTTAAAACCCAGCGACGGTATGTTTCAGATGATTACAATACCCTTGCAAACTGGCAGGGCATAATTACACTTAATTTAGTAATTTTGGGTTGATGCTGCCTGCTACTAATCATACGCTCGAAAAACTGGAAATGTTGTTAAAAACAGCAGGTTACCGGGTGCGCTATGAAAAAGGCAACTTTAAAACCAATGCCTGTTTGTTACTCAACAGCCGCATGGTAATTATTAACCGTTTCTCAAACCTGGAAAGCAAGATACTGGCCATTGTTGAACTTTTGCGCGAGCTTGAGGTAGACTTTAAACTGCTTGACGAAAAGCAGATAGCATTTTTGCAGGAGATAAAACAAACCAAACTGCAGCTGTGACCATAACATTTTTAGGAACCGGAACATCGCAGGGCGTACCTGTTATTGCCTGCGAGTGCGAAGTTTGTACATCTGCAGATAAGCGCGACAAACGCCTGCGCACCTCTATTTTAATTAAGGCTAAAGACAAAACCATCGTTATTGATTCGGGGCCCGATTTTAGGTACCAGATGTTACGTGCAAGAGTAAAACACCTGGATGCCATTGTTTTTACCCATGAGCATAAAGATCATGTTGCCGGCATGGATGATATCCGCGCCTTTAACTACCGCCAAAACGGCCCGGTAGATGTATATGCCGATAGTCGCGTACAAAAAGCACTGGTGCGGGAATTTCCTTATATTTTTGATAATGCAGGTTATCCCGGCATACCGCAGGTAGTTATCCATCCCATTGGTTTGCAGCCCTTTAATATTGGCAGCGTAAATTTCACCCCTATAGAGGTGTTGCACTATAAGCTGCCGGTTTTGGGCTTCCGGATAAATGATTTTACTTATATAACCGATGCCAAAACTGTATCGGCCCAGGAAAAGGAAAAGATCAAAGGATCAAAAATACTGGTGGTGAACGCGCTGCAAAAGGAATCGCATATCTCTCATTTTACAATGGCAGAAGCTATTGCCTTCGCCAACGAGATGGGTGCCGAAAAAACTTACTTTACCCACATCAGCCACCGCCTGGGTAAACATGCCGATATAAGTACTGAGCTCCCCGCTCATATTGAACTGGCTTACGATGGCCTCAACCTGGAGCTCTAAAATCCTTACTTACAGGTCATCTTTTTTTAAAATTCCTTATTTTTATAACACAATTATTACAATAAGTAAAAATCTTTTGATAATTTTTCACGTTACTAAGTAAATTATGAAATATTAAATCCCCTAATCCCCCACCTGCATATGGAATACATTGTTTATGTAAGTACAGCAAGAAAATTGCTGGAAGACTACGAACTATTAGATTTACTCACCGTTGCCCGAGTCAATAACGAAACCAATAATATTACCGGGATGCTCTTATACAGCCAGGGTACATTTATGCAGGTAATTGAAGGCGAAAAAGCCGATGTAGAAAGAACCTTTAAAGCAATTGAGTTAGATTTAAGGCACAAAAACATCATTAAACTAATAACCGGCACTATCGAAAAAAGGAACTTCCCAGATTGGACTATGGCATTTGCTTCGGTAGATAACCATACACTCAGGGAATTTGAAGGCTTCCTTGATCCATCAACAGAAAGCTTTTTGGGTAAAAATAACCATACCAGCATAGAAATGCTTAAAACCTTTGCCGCACACAATAACCTTTCCTGACCACAGCATTAGGCCGGCTCTCAACCTATAAACCCCGGCCTGTTTTATGTTGTAATTCCTCTATCCGCCAAAGGCTTCGGCCTTAGTTAGTTTCCATAAAATATTTTCCCCGGCCATTTTTTTTTCGTTTTATGATACAAACGATTAGCGCTCCGAATTATCCCTTTCGGTAAATATATTTAACGGCAACTTAACAGAATCATATCGGCTTTTTTACTCAAAAATCTACAAACCGGCTACCTACTGTTATAATTAAGCACTACATTTAGCGCAAAAATGAACCTGCTTTATGAAGCTTAAACCAATATTTGCCGGCCTTATGCTTTTAGCTGCCGGTGCAAATGCACAACAAAAAGTTATACAACTATACCCGGGCGCGGCCCCCGGCTCCGAAAGCTGGAACTGGGACGAAGCCGTGAGCGAAAACAACGCCGCCAATACCAAAAAAGTTTACAATGTAGTACATCCTACCCTCGGTGTTTTTTTACCCGACGCATCAATAGCCAATGGCACCGCGGTAATCATTTGCCCCGGCGGCAGCTTTCAAACCCTTTCTATAGATAATGAAGGTAATGAAGAAGCAAAATGGCTTAACGAGCATGGTGTAGCTGCATTTGTACTTAAATACCGCCTGGTACACAGCCTCACCACCGACCCGGTTAAAGAGGTATTGGCCAAAAGAGGCACAAAAGCAGGCAGTGAAGAAGCCGCAAAAGTAATTCCCCTGGCTATTGCAGATGCGCGCCTGGCCATTGCTTACGTGCGTGAACATGCTGCCGAATTTAATTTATCTGCCTCACGGATTGGTATTATGGGCTTTTCGGCGGGTGGTACGTTGGCAGCGGCTTCGGCTTATGATTATACACCGGCAAACAAGCCCGATTTTGTAGCGCCCATTTATCCATACATCCCAGCCAAAATACAAACGGTTATTAAGGCCGATGCCCCGCCAATGTTTATAGCCGCAGCATCTGACGATGACCTGGGCCTTGCGCCGCACAGCGTAGATCTGTATAACAAGTGGCTGGCATCAAAACACATTGCCGAACTGCATATGTATACCAAAGGTGGTCATGGTTTTGGTATGCGTAAACAAAACCTGCCTACCGACCATTGGATTGACCGCTTTGGCGATTGGCTGGATCAGCAGGGTTTGCTAACCCCTATCGATCCAAAAGTTAAAACACCCCGCCAAAAGGCCGAACAAGCTGAGGCCGATCGTCGTCAGAATGAAAAACGTAACCATGATGACTGGGCCAATGTAAACCGTTACCGCCCGGATAATGAAAAAGTGCCTGCCCCCACCGCTAACGAAAAACGCGTGGTGTACATGGGCGATTCGATCACCGATTTCTGGATCAATAACGACCCTGCCTTTTGGAGTAGCAACCCCTATTATGATCGTGGTATAAGCGGCCAAACCACTACCCAAATGCTGGTGCGCTTCCGCGATGATGTTATCGACCTGAAACCTGCGGTTGTAGTGATACTGGCTGGTATTAATGACATTGCCGAAAACAATGGCCCCATTAAACTGGAAGACGTGTTTGGCAACTTACAGTCGATGGCTTTACTGGCAAAGGCAGCTAATATTAAGGTTGTATTATCATCCGTATTGCCTGCCTTTGATTTCCCCTGGCGCCCCGGTATGGAGCCTGCGCCAAAGGTTATGCGCCTTAATGCCATGCTAAAAGATTTTGCCGCTAAAAACAATATGGTTTACCTTGATTACTTTACCACAATGGCCGATGAGCGCAACGGCTTGCCCAAAAACCTATCTGGCGATGGTGTACACCCCAACCTTGCCGGCTACAAAGTAATGGAACCACTGGCCCAAAAAGCCATTACCGAGGCATTAAAGAAAAAATAAGTTTAACCACTGAACTCAAACTCCCGCGAGTTTAGCGCCGCGTAACTCGTGGGAGGCATGGTTAAAGCCTCCGGCGTTATTCAGCTGAAAGCCTGCGGTAGTAAAAAAATAACGAAGCGGCGAAAAGACTTGCGAAGTTTTAAAAACTTCGTAAGTCTAAAATCTACGACTTGTGATTGCGAGATACCTCGCAATCACATAGCTGCTTTGTTGGTCTTTCTACCTGTTCAATTCTCTTAATTTATCCCTGATATAAGCACCTGCGGGGGTAAGTTGGTTGGCTGTCCATCTGCCGGTTGCCGGGGCGCCTTTTTGGAGTATGGCAGTAGTTTCGTGTTTATCGGTAATGTTCCAATTGGCCCAGCTTAGCTGGTTGGCTTCCATCCACTTTAGCCAGGCGGTGGTTTTGGCCATATTAAATTCACCATCGCCATTTGATTCGCCCACACCCCATTCGGTAACAAAAAGGGGTAAACCAACCTTTATAGCCTTATTAGCTTTGTCCTGCAGGTGCTGCTGATGGTTTGGGTCTGACGCGTAAAAGTGAAATGAATAGGCTATGTTTTTATAGCCGGTTATCCGGTCGGCAGCGGCTACGTCAACATCCTGATCCCAGTTGGGGCTTCCCACAACAATCAAATTATCGGCATCATATTTACGGATTATGCTAATAACCTGCAGCGCGTAATTTTTAACCGTATCCCAGTTAACACGCGCGGGCTCATTCCAGATCTCGTAAATTACGTTGGGCACGCCTTTATACTTCTTTGCCATTTCGGCAAAAAACAGTTTCGACTCTTTTAGGTGTTGGTTGGCATTATGATCATGCCAGTCTATCAGCACATAAATACCATCCTTTATAGCCCGGTTAACCGTGTTTACTATCAGCTGCTTTTGCTGTTGGGGATATTGCAGGTAGCCGCTATCGGGCTGAATACCCATTGCTGCGCGAATAATGGAAACTTTAAAATCTGATGCAAGCCAATCCACCGTTTCGGGTGTATAATATTTGCGGCCGCCCCATAAACTCCATGAAAAACTTATCCCCCTCAGCTGCGGGGCAACGCCCTGGCGGTTAACAATTTTACCGCCCTCAACTTTTAAAGCGCCATTTTTTGCCACCGGCGATAAGGCCGGCTGTGCAACCAAACGCCCTGCAACACACATCAACACTACAATTAAAAGTTTCAACCTCACCATCTGTTAGTTTTATATAAAGCAATTTAAATTTAATGTCCCGTTTTTAACCATCCTGCAAAAAATCAGTTATAGATTGGTAAAATAGCATAACACCGCCGCGTTTTATCGTTGACGGGATATAGAAAAAGCCTAACTTTCCTTTTTTAAAATAGTGATGAACAATATCTACATTCCCGAAGCTACCCAAAATCAACAACGGATTTGCGCGGGCGATATTTCATTTGTGCATTATACCGAGAATGACAGCCTGAAAAACAGCCGGGTAATATTTAATTGCTACGCCATAAGTTTTGTGATAAACGGCGAAAAGGCCATATTTCGCCCGTCAAATAACACCATTGTTGAAACCGGCGAGGGTATTGTTATTCCGCAGGGCAACTCCATTATGGCCGAGCATACGCTGAATGAACATAAATACGCCAGCATCCTGCTATTTTTCCCGGCCAGCCTCGCTACCGATTTTTTAAACAAGCACAAGTTGCAAGCAAAAACACCAACGGCGCAAAGTGTGGATTATATAAAGTTCAGGCAAACCAATTACATGGCTGGGTACCTGAAAAGTGTACTGGCCCTCATACATGACGACCAGCCATTGCCTTATGAGCTGGCATTGCATAAGGTAGAGGAATTATTGCTTGTGCTGCTGCAAAACAACCGCGAGGCTTTAATAGCCTTACTGCAAAACAACGCTGTGTCGCCATCGTTCCATCTTAAAAACCTGGTGGAGAATAACCTGTTCAATAACCTTACGCTTGATGAACTGGCATTTTTGGCGCACAAAAGCCTGGCAACGTTTAAGCGCGACTTCGAAAAAATTTACCGCGTGGCCCCGGCCAAATACATCCGCGAGCGCAAAATGGAAATTGCCCGGCAGGAACTGGCCCAGGGAAAAAATGCATCGTCGTTGTATATTGATTTGGGGTATGATAACCTGTCGAACTTTTCATCGGCATTTAAAAAACAATTCGGTGTTAGTCCGCGGCAATACCAGTTAAGCGCACAAGCTGTTTGAGCCGTTTGCAATAGTTTTTGAGCCGCAGGCATTAGCAGCACAAGGGGTTATAAGCGCAATTTTGAATAATTAAATATCATTCAAAATTGTATGAAAGCATTAACCACATTTTTATTGGCCTTAATAGTTTGCATAAGCGCAAAGGCACAAAGCTTCACCTTAAAAAGTGCCGACCTTGGCGGGCAGTTCAGCAACGAGTTTGCATCAAATAGTTTTGGCTGCAGCGGTGATAACAAGTCGCCGCAACTAGAATGGGACAACGCTCCTGCTGGCACCAAAAGCTTCGCGGTAACCATTTATGATCCCCAGGCCCCAACCGGCAGCGGATGGTGGCATTGGGTTATCTTCGATATCCCGGCAAATATCCACGAGCTAAAACAAGGTGCGGGCGATCCACTGGCTAAACTTGCCCCGGCAGGCAGCATCCAGGGTTTAACAGATTTTGGTGTACCGGGTTACGGCGGCCCTTGCCCACCCGTAAATGATGCCGCTCACGGTTACGTTATAACCGTTTACGCTTTAAAAACTGCAAAACTGGGTATCGATAACAAAGCGTCGGCAGCAATGGCTGGCTTTATGTTCAGCAATAATATTATTGCCAAGGCATCGTTGCTGGTTTATTATAAAAGGTAATTTGCTGGATGGTTTGGTAAAGGCTTTATTTAACATCTTTTAACAGCTAACCTAATTATATCCGTCATACTTTAGCATAACCTTATTTACGCTAAAACCTTAACTTATGCTAAAAATTATTCTCCTGTCATGCATTGCTGTATGTTTAATAAATACGGCTTATGCCCAAAAACATTTCCAGGTTTCTGTTAAATTAGATAGTAGTATTAATCCCAAAATGATAAAGTATCAATATAATGATGGGAAAACTCTTCAGTTTTTCCCCGATACTTTCAATAACAACCGGAAGGTAGTTTTACAAGGTACTTATTATTCAACTTATGCAAGTTTTAATATCAGTTATATAGACAAGAACAATGACTATTATCTCAGCGACTTCTTCATAGGGGATAAAAACGCCAGTATTGATTTTTTTTATAAACCCAATCCTAATCAACTATTACTATATGATCGCATTGATAACGCACGCCCAATTTATGATACGGTTACCAATAAAACATATCGTGAGCTAACACATTTCAATAGTGTTGAAAACTTGGCAGTTTATGATTTTTATCGAAAAAACAAAGAACAACTAAACACTAACGACTCGCTGAGGAAAGTGTATCTACAGATGATAAAATTAGTTGATATACGATCAATGCAATTTTTAAAGAATTATTCAGACGACTACTTTTCGTTTTGGTATTTCATAAATAACATTAACAAAAGGGCATTTAGGACAGACACTGCGTATCTAAAAGAGCAGTTAGCCTATTTCAAATCAACTTTCCCCGAAAAATATACACAAAGCATTGAAGGAATAGAATTTATAAAAACCTGTGAAGGAGTTATAAATCCGTTAAAAACAAATGAAAAAGCACCGCCATTTACCGTTAAAACCATTGATGGAAAAAGCATTAGCTTAACCAATTTAAAAGGTAAATATGTATTGCTTGATTTTTGGGCAACCTGGTGTGCCCCGTGCATGCAAGAGGTTCCCTTTATAAAAGATATCCGGAAGAATTACACGCAGAATAAACTGGCGATAATAGGCATCAGTCAGGATCGTGACTTTAACCGGCTAAAGCAAGTTATAAAACAGCATGGTATGAACTGGGTTCATTATTACGATAAAGAAACAGAAATAAGCAGGCTTTACGGTATTGACGAATTCCCCACATTGATTTTGCTAAATGATCGAGGTAAAATAATTTATAAAAGCGATCATATCAAAGATGATAAGGTGGAAATACCTAAACTATTGAAAGGCCTAATTTAAGCCGATACACAAGGGCTCTCTTGTAAATTGGGTTAAGTACACGACAGTCAACAATGAATTTCAAACTGGCATCACCACTATGAATACTATAAAAGAACAATTTAACCACATATCAGAACGGTACGATTCGCAGCGCGAGCGGCTTATCCCCTGCTTTCATGATTTTTATAATGCTGCCCTCCCCCTGGTTAAAAATATGACTGAGGCCAAAACGGTGCTTGATCTGGGTGCAGGTTCGGGCCTGTTCTCAAAGTTTGTATATGAACAAAACACGGAGCTGCAGTTTACACTTGCCGATCTTTCTGCAGGGATGCTTGATGTAGCCCAAAAGCGTTTTGCAGGTTTAAGCAACTTTAGCTATACCGAGTTTGATTTTGCTTCCGATACCATTACGGGGAAATATGACATCATTATATCGGCACTGGCCATCCACCATTTGGAGGATGCAGATAAGGAGAGCCTATACAACAAGGTTTACACGGCGCTAAACCCCGGCGGCTTATTTATTAACGCCGACCAGGTGGAGGGACGGTCGCCCATGTTTGATGAATTTTATAAATCGCAATGGCGACAAACGGTTATTAATTCGGGTTTAGATGAGGAAGCCATTGCCAAAGCCTTTGAGCGTATAAAGCTGGACAAGTTTGCCTCGCTTGAACTACAGCTTACCATGCTTGAAAATGCCGGCTTTACCCAAGTGGATTGTATTTACAAGAACCTCAATTTTGTTGTTTTTTGCGGATCGAGGGTGGGGTAATAGTTGGAATAAAAATCCAAATATTGTCATTTCGAACGAGGTACGAGGAGAAATCTTCTGCGGCTTTGTGTGCGAACTTTGTATGTTAGATAAAACCTTTCGCTCGTAGAAGATTTCTCCTTGCCCCTAAACGCACAATTCCCGCGCAGGCTCGTTCGAAATGACAAACTTTTTATATCTTCCTGCGCTGCCGAACTCCCTGATTTCGAACAACTGATGGATTTCTTACCGCAGAACACATCCCTGCCGTTGCACATGCTTTAGCGCCCCCTCTCAAGAGGGGAATTGAAAAAGCACATCAAAAAGCAATGGCCAGGTGCGATTCCCCTCTTGAGGGTAATAGCCCATGAGTAGACAGAGATATCATAAATAAGTTTGATAGGCTACATGCCCGCCCCTTCGGGGCTACGTGTTTATAGTTTAATATAATAGAGGCTTGGCTCCGTAGGTGCCTCCTTATTTAACAGGAAGCTCCTATGGAGCTATTGATACCCATAAAATACCTATAAACACGATACTCTTACGGAGTTAGAAAATCTGATTACGTTTTTATGGCTATTGATGGGCTATTACTCTTAAATGGGGGCGGGGGTACCAATTTTTAGCAATGGCCAGGTGCTATTCCCCTCTTGAGAGGGGCGGAGGGGTGTGTTTCGCGATAATCCTCTTGTAACATTAATGGTTGATACTTTACTATCGGCAAAATATTGCGTTACTTGTATAGGCAATAAAACATCGATATGCAACGCAGAAATTTTATTAAAACAAGTTCATTAGCTGGCTTAACACTTTCAACATTGGTTGCTGCATCATGCAGTCCGCCATCGGCAGAAAAAAAGGAAGCCGGGATTAAAGATGGCAAGGACTACCCCTTTGAACTTTCGGAAGCTACCATAACCGATTTGCAGCAAAAGATGCAGGCCAAGCAATATACCTCGCGTCAGCTAACAGAACTGTACCTGAAACGCATTGAAGAGATTGACAAGAACGGACCAAAGCTTAATTCCGTTATAGAACTAAATAAAGACGCCCTTAACATGGCCGATTCCATGGATAAGGAACGCGCACAAGGCAAACTTCGCGGCCCTTTGCATGGAATCCCGGTGCTGATAAAGGACAATATTAATACCGGCGATAATATGCACACTACCGCAGGTTCGCTGGCCTTGGCAGATAATTTTGCCAAACAGGATGCTTTTATAGTACACAAGCTGCGCAAGGCAGGTGCCGTGCTCTTGGGTAAAACCAATTTAAGCGAATGGGCCAACTTCCGCTCCACCCACTCAACCAGCGCATGGAGCAGCCGGGGCGGGCAAACCAAGTGCCCGTATATTCTTGATCGTAACCCCAGCGGGTCGAGCGCGGGATCGGGTTCGGCGGTGGCGGCCAATTTGTGCGTGGTAGCCATAGGTACCGAAACCGATGGGTCGATAGTGTCGCCATCATCCGTAAATGGCCTGGTGGGCATAAAACCTACCGTGGGCCTGCTCAGTCGCTCGGGCATTATCCCCATATCAAAAACACAGGACACCGCCGGCCCAATGGCACGAACGGTTAAGGATGCCGCTATTTTTCTGGGCGTACTTGCCGGGGCCGATCCGCAGGATAGCTATACCCTACCCGGCACCGGGAAAGCCGCCGCCGACTATACCAAATTTTTAGATGCCAACGGCTTGCAGGGCAAACGCCTCGGGGTCGAAAAATCGGCATTGGAAGGCAATCCCATAACAGTGGCCTTGTTAAAAGATGCCATTAAAACTATGGAGGCCAAAGGTGCTACCATTATTGAAATTGAGCTTAACCCGCTAATTAAAGATGCCGGCAGAAACGAATTTACCGTACTGCTATATGAATTTAAAGATGGCCTTAACCAGTATTTGAGCACTGCCAATGGCAAGGTAAAATCCCTGGCCGATGTTATTGCCTTCAACAAGCAAAACGAGCCAAAGGCCATGCCTTACTTTAAACAAGAAACCCTTGAACTGGCCCAGGCCAAAGGCGATCTGGCCAGCAAGGAATACCTGGATGCCCTGCAGCAAACTAATGATGGCGCCCGTAAGGCTATTGATAAAATGCTTACCGATAATAAACTGGATGCCATCATTGGCCCAACCAATGGCCCGGCCATTTGTATTGATCTTATTGCCGGCGATTATGACAGCGGCAGCTTCGGCTTTTCGGGACCGGCAGCGATGGCGGGCTATCCGCACATTACCGTACCAATGGGGCTAATGCACGGGCTGCCGATTGGTCTTTCGTTTTTTAGTACGGCCTGGCACGAGGGTGATATCATCAGGCTGGCCTATGCTTATGAGCAAGCCTCAAAAAAAAGAGTAGCCCCAAATTTCAAGGTTGACCTGCTGACGTAGATCGCGATTTTTAGTACGTGATTTATTCCGCCGTCTGAAAACAGGATATTATCATACTGACGACTGCTGACGGCATACTGACGGCTACTGACGATGTACTGACGGCCACTGACGATGTATTGACGGCTACTGACGAAACACAATTTAGGCACATATTGTATTTTAATTTACCCGAACATTTATAACTTAGTCCTGTTCACATAAACTGAATAAACTACCATCCTATGGAATTTGGCCGCGTATCTCCCGAAGAATTAGCAGTAACCGATTTTACCCTGCCACCCGATGCGGAGTTGACTTTAAGTACCCTTAAAGCGACCAAAAACACCCAGCCTTTACAGGTGCATGTGGGTTGTGCCAAATGGGGTCGCAAGGAATGGATTGGGCAGATCTATCCACCTAAAACCAAGGATGCCAACTTCTTAGATGAATATGTAAAGCATTTTGACTGTATTGAGCTGAACGCTACTTTCTACAATGTTTACAGCGCAGATACCATTGCCAGATGGAAAGCCAAGGCCGATAGCAACCCTGATTTTAAGTTTTGTCCTAAGTTTTCGCAGAGTATCAGCCACATACGCAGGTTAAAAAATGCAGATGATATTACTACCGCCTTTTATGAAGGGATTATGGCCTTTGGCGACAAACTGGGACCATTATTTTTGCAATTAAGTGATAACTACACCCCCAAAAGCTTCCCCGAATTGAAGCTATATTTAGAGGCTTTACCCAAGGATGTACCTGTATTTGTGGAACTTAGACATAAGGAATGGTTTTCTGTAGCCGAAAACAGGGATAAGGTTTTCAAGCTTTTTCATGACCTTAATATTGGCGCTGTTATAACAGATGCTACCGGCCGCCGGGATGTGGTTCACATGACTTTGCCTACGCCTCACGCTTTTATCCGCTTTGTAGGCAATGGCTTACATCCATCTGATTATGAACGTGTTGACGAGTGGGTTTTACGAATTAAGGAATGGCAAACACTTGGCTTACAGTCGGTTTGGTTCTTCATGCATCAGCACGATGAACAGTACTCGCCCAAACTGGCAGACTATGTAGTTGTGGAGCTAAACAAGGCGTTAGGCACTGATCTTCAGCGCCCTAATTTTTTAGAACAACAGGGAAGTATGTTTTAATTATTTGGCCACCAGGCCCGATATTACATTGATGCTCAGCGCTACAATGGCGGTATTAAAAGCAAATGAAATCATACCGTGAATCCAGGCCAAGCGGCGGATCTGCCGGGATGAAATCTCGATATCTGATACCTGGAAAGTCATCCCTAAAACAAAGGAAAAATACACAAAATCCAGATAATCAGGATCTTTCTCATCACCGGGAAATTCCAAACCGCCAACAGCTTTGCGTTTGTTATCGGCATCTACACCTGTTGTATAAAACAGGTGCGCGTAAAGCAGGGTAAATATGGTATGTACCAGCAGCCACGATACAATAACAGAGGTCATAGCCAGAAGAACATGGCTGGTAACTTTCTCTGGCGAGAGATCTTTAGAAGATTTAAGCAGGAATATAATTGCTAATAAGCTAACAAGAGAAGCTATTATAACAAAAGCAAAAATGAGCGTGCGGCTGGAATCTTCCAGCTTGGCTATTTTTCTAACCTCCTTAGGATGAGAGGATAAAATAATGATCCAATCCATTATGATGATGGAAAGCCCAAAGGAGATCCAGGTAACCAACACCACGCCGGGTATGCTAAACTTACCCCACACAAAAAAGAACAGTACTATGGCGCTTATCCCCAGCGAAATAAGTAAGCGAATATGACTATCCAGCCTAAACCAGATCTTTGATTTTTTTGTTGCTGTACCTGTGGGCATATGGCTTTATACTATGGTAAGTATTGATGTAAATATGGCTATGAATTGTGTAGAATTAATGAATTATTTATTTAATCCTCTTCTTCCACAATCCAGGCAACACGGCCAACCTGCCCGTCGTCAAGCTGTACTTTGATACCGCGTGAGTGATAAGCCGCGCTGGTTAACAGCCTTTTAACAAATCCACGGGTTAAAGTACCGCTCCTTTGGTCTTTTTTAAGAATAATATCAACTTCGAGGCCGGGGTATATATCGCTTCTGTTTTGTCCGTTCATGTGTCTAATTGCAGGTTTTAAAGTGATTGATTACCGATTACAAGTAACTCTTTGTCATTCTGAGGTACAAAGAACTATTTCTTGAACGAAGTGAAAAATCTAATCGCGAACATGCAATGGTAAGCGCATTACCTTATAATAGATTCTTCGTACCTCAGAATGACAAAATTTTTTTAATTTATTCTACTAAGCCCTTCACAGCCTCATCTACCTTTGCAAAATCAAAGTTTGTAAGCAACTTATCAAACGCGGCGGTGATATGTTCGTTACCCAGGTTACCAATACTACCTTCGTGGGTGTGGTTTACCGTTTTATCGGGGTTAAAATCGCCTTGTTCAATGGCAATACCTACTTGTTTGTAAGCGTCGCGGAAAGGCGTTCCGTTTAAAACCATACGGTTAACTTCCTCCACACTAAATAGGTAAGCGTATTTGGGATCTTTTAGTATATCGGTGTTAACGGTTATGTTTTGCAGCATAAAGGTTGCCATTTGCAGGCAATGCTTTAAATCGGCAAAGGCAGGGAATAACAGCTCCTTTAGCAATTGCAGCTCGCGATGATAGCCCGATGGCAGGTTGGTGGTCATCATGGCAACATCTGTAGGCAGGGCCTGTAGTCGGTTGCATTTACCACGCATAATTTCCCAAACATCTGGATTCTTTTTGTGCGGCATAATGCTGCTGCCTGTAGTAAGGGTATCGGGATAGCTCACAAAAGCAAAATTCTGACTCAGGTAAAGTGCCTGATCCATAGCCATTTTTGCCAGGGTGGCAGCTATAGAGGATAAAGCTTGCGCAATGATACGCTCGGTTTTGCCACGCCCCATCTGTGCGTAAACTACGTTGTAATTAAGGCTGTCGAAACCAAGCAACTGGGTTGTCAATGTACGATTTAACGGGAACGATGAACCGTAACCTGCTGCCGAGCCCAACGGGTTTTTGTTGGTGATACGATATGCTGCCAATACCAGTTCCAGGTCATCGGCAAGGCTTTCGGCATAAGCGCCAAACCAAAGGCCAAATGACGATGGCATAGCTACCTGCAAATGTGTGTAGCCTGGTAAAAGTACATCTTTATGCTTTTCACTAAGTTCAATAAGCTGACGAAAAAGGGTTTCTGTTTCTTCAACGATATGCTGCAACTCGCTACGGAAGAATAATTTAAGATCAACAAGTACCTGGTCATTACGGGAGCGGCCGCTGTGGATCTTTTTACCGGCATCGCCAATGCGCTGGGTAAGCAACATTTCTACCTGCGAGTGTACATCTTCTACCCCATCTTCAATGGTAAAGCCACCTTTCTCAATATCGGCATAAATTGCTTTAAGTTCGTGCTGAACAAGTTCAAGATCGGCACTATCCATAAGCCCTATACTTTGCAGCATACGGGTGTGGGCCAGTGATCCTAATACATCAAAAGCGGCCATTTGCTGATCAAACTCCCTGTCGCGACCAACGGTAAAGTTTTCAACCAGTTCATTAACGTTGGTAGTTTTTTGCCATAACTTGCTCATAGTGCAAATATGTGAAATAATGTGTAATTGCCCGCTTCGCATTTTTTCATTCTTTATGATTGGTACATAAAATAAGCCTGAAATAAATTATTTAATAATTCTACTAAATCTATAGGAATTATATAATTTACTTTTATATTTGCATCGTCAATAACGACAAGCGTTCTTTATTTACTTATCAAGAAAGACTGAGGGAAAGGCCCAAAGACGTCTTAGCAACCTGTACATCCGCATAATGTATAAGGTGCTAATTCCTGCTCCATTCAACGGAGAGAGATAATACCATCTTTACCCCCACACCTTATCTTTAATAAGTGTTTTATAGTTTTTTTTAAAGTCGCGTGACCGAGAGGATAGGTGGGGGTCTGCAAAACCCTATACGGCAGTTCGAATCTGCCCGCGGCATCAAATTTCCATTTCCTGTAATTTCATTTTCGCTTTAGTCCTTTTGCTGCTTTGTGCTTTATTGCATATTTTTAGCGCCTTCAGGTAAATAATATACTAAACCCGGCATGAAAATATTCAATATCGTATTCGTAGTACTGTTCATCATTTTTGCAGGCTTGCAATACAATGATCCTGATCCTTATATATGGGTGCCAATATATATGTACAGCGCCGTATTTTGCTACCTGGCGGCCCGCCAAAAGTTTTACCCGGTGGGCTATGGCGTTGGTATAGCTATTTATCTTACCTACGCTACATACAAGATCTTCGACAGGAACGGTTTAATAGATTGGTTTGAAGTTCATCACGCCGAAAGTCTCGTCGAAACCATGAAAGCCGAAAAACCGTGGATAGAAGAAGTACGTGAGTTTTTTGGATTGCTGATTTGTGTAGCGGTGTTGGGTGCTAATTGGGTATATAGCGTAAGGTTGAAAAAGAGATTATAGGTTGTCATTTGGTCGATGTTAAATCCTACAAATACGATAATCCCTGATAAGCGCCTGCTCCGTAATTAACCGGCTCAAAGCCCTCTTCGGCCAGTTCGCAGCTCACCTGCATGGTGGTGAAGGTTACATCGCCAAAAATATTGGCTATGGCGGTGTCTGCAGCGTCGCGGCCGGTGGCTATTTTAATCAGTCCGTTAAGGGGCACCAGTTTGGTGGCATCAAAAAGCACCCATTTACCACCTAAATAGGCTTCAAAACAGGCATGAAAGTCGGCAGGTTCAAGTTTGTAGGCATAGCCTGTAAAATAACGTGCAGGTATGGTTAAAGCACGACAAAGCGCTATACCCAGGTGGGCAAAATCGCGGCATACGCCGGCTTGCTCGGTAACGGTATCAAACGCCGATGTTTGAGCATTACTATAGCCGCTAAGGTACTGTACGTTGGTATGGATCCAATCTGTAAGGGTAACTACCTTTTCAAACGGATTGGTGATGTGACCGAAAAGATTATGAGCAAGCCTATACAGCTTATCGCTTTGGCAATAGCGGCTTGGGTTAAGGTAAGGGAGTACAGTCACATCTAACTGTGCTACCATTACTTCATGCTGTTCATGATAATCGGTAAGTTCATAGCAATTATCAATGAGCGCTTTGTAGGTAACTTTTACGGTGCCCGGTTCATTTACTTCAAAACGCATCAGGCGATTTTCGCCTTGGGCGGATATCAGTTCCTCCACCTTTATATAGGGATCAACCGTAAACTCCTCGTTAACTACGGTTTGATTAGGGGTGCGTAAAGCGTGTATGTTCAAGATCAATGTGCCCGGCGACCGTACTACATATTCCATTTGGGTAAACACATCGAATTTCATTTTATCAGCTTCCTGTTTTAATTTCTTCTAATTTGTTAAATGTTGCATCCATCCAATCCTCAGATATGTGATCTAAGGCAAGTTTCAGTTCTTCGGCCCACTGGGTTGATATGTACTCCAGGTCCTTTTTCTCGTAACGCTGTTCCACAATTTCAAAGCTATCGCGCTTGTAAACAGCCACATCTATCGGAAAATCGACATTATTTGAACTTACCCTTGTTGAATCGAACGAAAGAAAACCTGTTTTAAGGGCAAGCTTTAAACTTGTATCTTCTGTAAGTATCCGGTTCAATATAGCCTTGCCGTGGCCCGAGTTGCCTATAACCACATAAGGTGCCCCCTGCCCCAATTCAACCCAGTTACCTTCGGGATAGAGCAAAAACAGTTTATGCTCTGTATCGTCACGCAGTTGCCCGCCAATAATGGTATTAAGGTCGAATTTAAACCCGGCCGCTTCTAACGAGGCTTTATCCTCGGCAATTACTCGTTTCACTTGTTCGCCAAAGGCATTTACCGCTTTATACATTTTGTTAAACTCGGTGGTTTCCAGCAGTTCGTTAAAATACACGATTGCCTTATCCCGTGCTGAGCGTAAGCCGCTTGTCATGATAAAAAGCGAAAACTTATCTTTTTGTTCTATGGTAATCTTCTTTTTTACGGTAGTATCTGTACCCGAAGTTATCCGGGTATCGGCTATGGCCAGCAGCCCTTCTTTAACTTTAATTCCGAGGCAATAAGTCATTTTTAAAACCGGGAGGTGTTATTAATTTCCCGCTTGCCAAAGTAGGCAAAAAGAATCAAGAATTAAGAGTCAAGAATTAAGACTTTATTGTCCAACTCTCAATCTTAACCCTTGATTCTTGCTCAATTTCAGAAACTAAGTTTTTTCTCTCTTGATTCTTGACTCTTAATTCTTGACTCTCATTTAAAGTATATAAAACACTGCCTGTTTTTGCTCAGCTTTGCCGATAACAGTGCCAATATCACCCGGCAATTCATCCTTCATCATTTGTTTCAGGTTCTTTTCGATGGTGCGGCTGATAGCGGTTGTAGGTGTATCCGTAGGCTTGTTCTCAAACGGATCCTGCAGGTGTATCGCCATTTTCTCGATGAGGAAAAAGGCCGATGAAATGGCAATCACCAGCGGCACCTGGAAAATACCGAAAAACTCAATAAGACTAAAAGGCAGCAGCAACACAAAAAACAACACCAAAAAGTGGATGTATACGCTGTAAGTAGCCGGGAAAACCGTGTTCTTGATACGTTCGCACCCTCCCATTGAGTTCATAAAACCAGTTAAGGTGCTATCCATTGCTACTTGTTGATATTCGTTTATCCAGCCAAGTTTATATAGCGTACGCAGGTCATGTCCCTGTAACTCGTTGATGGCTAAGGGAACATTATCCATCTTCTTTATACTCTTAACATCATCGTCGGTTAAATAAGCTTCTAAATTTTCTTTGGCGTTTTGCCCGCGCAAGTGGCAGCTTAAACTGTAACACCAAGCCATTTGCCGGCGGATGATGCGTTCTTTAAGCGCCCATTTTTGCTCACCATCATAACTGCTGTCTACAAAGGTGAGTATCTGCCGGGTAAACGTGCGGCTATCGTTAACTATTGCTCCCCAAAGAATGCGGGCTTCCCACCAGCGGTCATACGCCTGGTTTGAACGGAAAGCCAGCAGTAATGAAATGATAGTTCCTAATATAGTTGATACAGTTAACGGGATAGAAACCGCCTTGAAATTATAAAATTGGTGGATGCAATAAATTGTTGCCGAGTAAACCGCCACCAGGATCAGTTCCTTTTTTATTTTACCAAATACATAGCTTACCGGTATATTTTCTTTTAATAACATAGATGTAAATTTTAAGTGTAATTAATGGTGTTCTTCTGTTAGTTCAAAGTCCTCTATCACAATGTCGGCCATTATGCCCTGTGTTTCGGGCTTGGCAATCACTTCAATTTTGCTTTTTCCGATTAGAATTTCCGGATCGATACTATTTTTAAAAAGCAATTGGTAATTATCATGCGGCATTACTATGGCGTCAACCTCGTTAGCTTCAAGGAAGTTATTGAACACTGCAACGGTGCTGCCATAAAAAAAGGTAATAGCTATTTTATTAATAAGGTGACTATGCTTTCTTTCAAGTTCGGTACATCTTTTATAAAAATTATCCGGGATGTGCCTGTATTCCACGCTTCGGCGCGATAGCATGAGCAATTCGCTTATATTATCGGTAATTTTAAGCATGTGTACCAATACAATATTAATTTGCTGGGGATAATATTGCCGGGCCAAAACCGGGATACTTTGAATGGACTGCTGGGTAAAATCGGTAGGGATTAATAACGTTTTCATGGTAATTTTAATTAATGGTGAAACCTTGTATGTTTTGTTTGATACAAGTGTAGCAGCCAATAATTAAGATGATTTAAGAAAGTTATTAGAATTTGATTAGAATTACGTTTTGCTCAATTCCGATTTAATAAAAGCAAAGGTCAATGTTATTCCACCGGCAAAAACACCTTTATTTCGGTACCTTTTCCAACTTTTGAGCTGATACCCAGGCTGCCCTTGTGCAGCCGGATAATGTTGAGGGTTAACGGCAAGCCTACCCCGTGGCCTTCATAATCGTGTACGTTTGATGCCCTGAAAAATGGCTCAAAAATATGCTGTAGCTCGGTTTCAGGAATTCCTATCCCCTCATCGGCAATGGCTACAATAACCCTGTTATTTTCTGACGACAAGCGAACTTTCACCATCCTATTATCTGAGTATTTACAGGCATTGGTTATAATATTATTTATGGCAAGTGTTAGTAAGTTTGTATTGCCTTTAACGTGAAGCAAAGCTTCATCGGCGGGTAAGTTCTCCAGATCAATATATATATTACTGGCCGGATTTATTTTTTTAACAGACTCAGATGCAGTTAACAGCAATTCATCTATACGGATGCTTTCCCAATTCTGTCTTTTGCCATCGAAGCCAGATTGGGCAAGCGTGAGCAGACTATTCAGGATCTGACCCAACTTTTCCGATTCACTGTAAACCGTAGTTAAAATTTCGCGCTGCTGCGGGTTAAGGTCCTGCTTGTTTAAGGCCAGCTCAACCTCCGATGCTATAATAGTTAACGGGGTACGTAATTCATGCGAGGCATTACTTACGAAGTTATTTTGTGTTTCAAATGCGGTTTCAAGCCTGTTGAGCATATCGTTAAAGGTGTAGGACAACTCTGCTATTTCATCCTTCCCGCTAAGCTCATCCAGCCGGAAATGCAGGTTATTGGCCGTAATATTTTTAACGTTATTTATAATGCGCCTCACCGGCTGAAAGGTGTAAAAAGAGAAGATCTTCCCTATAAAGTATACCAATATCATGGCGAACAAAAAACCATAAATAAGAATTTCCTGCAAATCCTTTAACTCCTGAAAACCAGCCGGATTTGATGCCGAAACAATTACAATATACTTTACGCCAGCCTTTGTAAAAACGGAACCTGCGTAAAAGGTGTTATTGTTTTTAAAATGCGCGTGGCCATTCAGTAAAATATCTTTAGTAAAGCCGTTATCTATTTTAACACCCGGTGGCATTAGCACCTTGCCATTACTGTCTGTATTTAAAAAATATTCGCGTTCCGAATCCAGTTTTTCCAGATACTTATTTCTGACCTCTAAGGTAGCTTTGCTTTTGGCGCCTGGCGAAAGACGTACTTCGGCGGCTATATTTACACGGGCTTCCAAGCGTTTATAGAAATCATCAAAGTTAAATTTATAAACGAGGTAAAAGATAGACGCATTGAGTAATATCAGTATTGCGCCGGACAATACCAGGAACAGTAGGGTTATTTTACTTTGTATCTTCATCGTTATCACCCTCTTTCATAATATAACCCATTCCAAATACGGTGTGTATAAGCTTGGCACCGCCGTTTTTTTCCAGCTTCTTTCGCAGGTAGTTTACGTATACATCAACCACGTTGGTGCCCATGTTAAAATCTATATCCCAAACACTTTCCAGGATCTGGATACGTGATAATACTTTCTTCTGATTTTTTATAAAATACTCTAAAAGGCGATATTCTGTGGCTGTAAGCTTTAGTTGTTCGTTATTGCGGTATACTACTTTTGAGTCGGTATCTACTTTCAGATTATCTATCAAGTAGCTATTATTTGCCGGGCTTTCCCCACCACGACGGCGCATCAGCGTGCGTAAACGGGCAGCAAGTTCGGCTATTTTAAAGGGTTTTACCAGGTAGTCGTCGGCACCGCTATCAAGCCCGCCAACTATATTTTCTGTAGAATCAAGCGCGGTAAGCATTATAATAGGAACAGTTTTATTTTGCTCCCTGATGCGCTTACAAACCTGTATACCATCCATCACCGGCAGCATTACATCCAAAATTATCAGGTCGAAATCATTATCAAGGGCCATTTGTAAACCGGTGGCGCCGTTAGCCGCTACGCTTACTTCAAAACCATATTCTGTTAAACCACGTTTAATAACTGATACTACATTTGGTTCATCCTCAACTAACAATATCCCCATATAAGGCAAAAACTATTTAATGTGCTTAATAAAGTAACAAACCGGCATTAAGTTTTATCCGGAGATAGAATTAACAACGTAACCAATTCCTTCTTTAATATAAACGCTCCATTTGCTAAGGGCATCTGCGCTGGGTTGCAGATCCCAAAGGGAAAAATCGCCTGTTCCTGCTAAGTAATTACAAGGGTAGGCAATTACGTCTACCCCTTTTTTCTTAAATATCATCATGGACCGTCGCATATGAAATGCAGATGTAACCAATATATAAGGCCCTGGCCTCCCATGTTTTAGCAGTAATGTTTTGGAGAAAGTGGCATTTTCCATGGTATTGCGCGAATTGGCTTCGATAAGGATACAGCTATCCGGAACTTTTATGGCCTCCAGTTGCAGTTTAACCCAATCTGCCTCCCTGAACGCGCTTGGAAGTAGATTTCCGTTACCGCCCGATATCAGGATATCTTTAACCCGGCCTGTACGCTGCAATAATACCCCCTGTATAAACCTGTCAGACGCGGTATTGAAAACTCCCTCCCCCTTCTTTGCCTCGCTGGAAAAACCGCCCAGGATAATTGCGGCGCTGTAAGTTTTACTGGCATTCAGTTTGTTCGGTGCTACATCCCAGGCCTTAGCTACTAAATTCAGCAACAAAGGGTTAGAAAAAAAATAGAGTACACCAACGCTCCATAACAGGTATCTTTTTTTATTACGTACATTCTTTGAAAAAATGGCTATCAGCAATAAAACAAACACGTACGATAGCGGATATAATAAAAAGGATAATACTTTTGAAAGGATAAAATACATGTTAAATGCCTGCGTTTTAGGTAAAAGTAAGTAAAACATTAAACTTTTTAACCATATTGGTATCATACAAGTGGCTGGCGTAACAAACTGGCATTAAGATTGTCATACACATATAATTAAACAATAAAATTATGGGTTTTATAAAAACGCTTGCTATAGGTGCAGCAGTTGCTTACGGCATCAACTATATCACTAAAAAAAGACCGGAAGATGGTAAATCAATCATTGATGATTTGACCGAAAACGGTCCCGAATGGATGGATAGGGCCAAGAAATATGGCGAACTTACCTTAGAACAAATTGCTGTACGTGCGCAAAACTACAGGGATAATAACAGGTATTAAAGCAACTTTTTCATCTTGCTTTATACATGAATAACATATTGTTTTTTGGCGATAGCCTTACGGCAGGTTATGGTTTAAGGAATCATCATTCCGAATCATTACCTGCCTTAATACAACAAAAAATTGATGCCGAAAACCTGCCCTATCACTGCATAAACGGCGGTTTAAGCGGCGATACCTCTGCCGGCGGTTTACACCGGCTGGAGTATTGGATGAACCGCCCAATACACATTTTTGTGCTCGAATTGGGCATTAATGACATCATCAGGGGTATCTCTCCCCAAACTACTTACAACAATTTACAGGCAATTATTAATAAATTCAGGCTGAAGCACCCCTACGCTAAACTGGCTTTAATGGGTATGCAAATTCCCGCTTTTATCTCCGGCCCTTTTGCTGCCGAATTCAGGGAGATATTTAAAAAACTTGCCGATACCAACAACATGGCCCTTGTACCTTTTTACCTCGAAGGCGTAGCCGGAAAAGCCCACCTCAACCTGCCCGACAGGCTGCACCCATCTGCCGCGGGCTACCAGATAATTGCCGCCAATATTTGGCCGGTTATCCGGAAATTGATTTTTTAGGATTGGGCTGTTTTTAGAGCGAAGAGCGAGGGTTTTAGTGCGGGGAATAACAATACCAATTCGGCAAAAAATCGCGTCCAAGCTTTTTAAATGCAGTTTAAGCCAAATTCTGTTATATTTCGTCAGCAGCCGTCAGTGGGGCGTCAGCAATCGTCAGTAGCCGTCAGTAGGTCGTCAGCAGTCGTCAGTCATATTTTGCTGGTTAATCCTCCATCTCTACTCCTCTACTTTTACTCCTTCCATCCTTGCTCCTTAATCAAAAAATCTTTGCTCCAAAAGTCTCCGCTCCTCGCTCTTCCATCCCCGCTCTTCGCTCCAAAATCTCCACTCCAAAAAAATATCAAAATAATTTAAAATGTTTTCAATGGTCAATCGTCTTTATCTTTAAACAAATAATAAATTGATAACCGCCGTAATGCCCGAAGATAAAAACAGTCACATCATACATACTATTAAAGAGTATGGTAAAAGTCTGTTGGGCTTTATCAGGCGAAGGGTTAACAACGATGCCGATGCCGAAGACATTCTGCAGGATGTGTGGTACCAGTTTAGCTCGGTAATAAACTCTGAGCCTATTGAGCAAACCAGCGCGTGGCTATACCGGGTAGCCCGCAACAAAATAACCGATAAGCATAAAAAGAAAACAGAAACCCTGCTGGATGATATGCTTGCAGGCAACGAGGATGACGACGATACCGAGGATTTTAAAAGCATCCTGTATACAGAAACCAGTACGCCCGAAACCGAGTACTTGCGCAACCTTTTCTGGGACGAATTATTTTTAGCGCTTGATGAACTGCCCGAAGAGCAAAAGCAGGTTTTTATTTGGCAGGAGCTGGATGACATTCCATTTGAGGAAATTGCCAAACGTACGGGGCAAAACATTAATACCCTGGTATCGCGCAAGCGGTACGCGGTGCTGCACCTGCGCAAACGGTTAAAACAGTTATACCTTGAAATAACAGAATATTAAAAGATTCAAAAAAATTAAAAAGACAATGAAAAAAGTATTTTATAAAGGACGGTTCATATTTATACCCATTGCGGTAGCCGCTTTTCTTTCGCTCATCAGTTTTGTGGTGATGCACTTGTGGAACAATTTACTGCCAGATATTATACATGTAGGTACAATTACCTTTTGGCAGGCTATGGGCATATTTATTTTATGCAAAATATTGTTTGGCTTTGGCAAAGGTGGCAAACCCGGATGGGGCGGTGGCCCTGGCGGCAACCCCTGGATGCGCAGAAAAATGGAAGAACGGTTTAAAAACATGAGCTCCGAAGAAAAAGAAAAATTTAAAGCCAAAATGAAAGATAGGTTTTGCGACTGGGGCGATCATGAACGTGGCAGGTTTGGCCGCCGCCGCTGGGATGATTTTACCAGCGAACAGGAAAACAAAGAAAAACAAGATCAATAAATAGAATTAGCGTATCAAGTAGTTAGTATCAAGACTTATTTTAAGTTGACACCTCCAATAAGAATTACTTGATACTAACTACTTGATACCAATTAATCATACAAGAAAATGGAAGTACTGGTATTTTCAACAAGCGTTAAGGAACCACGGCAGGTAAGCAGGGTAAAAACTTTACTCACCAAAATCCCCACGATAGCGCAATGGAACTTTGACCTTGAAGATTGCGATAATATACTGCGCATTGAGGCTAATGGACTGTCGCCGCGGTTCATTGAATCGTTGCTGCAAAAGGCCGGTATTACCTGCCGCGAGCTGGAGTATTAGTATTGTTTTCTTTCTCCAATATTAATTCATGGGCTATTCCGTACGTAAACTCTTTATAGGATTAACAATTGCTGCCTTTACAGATTCATAGCTAACCGTAAGCCAGGCAATGCTTAATGCCGCTAAGGAAGCCATGAAAAACAACAGCCAGCTAACATTTATATGATAGGCAAAACCGGCCAGCCAACTATTCACCGCATACCAGGAAAGCGGGATGGCTATAACTATCGCAACCAGGATCAGCTTAGTAATTCCTGACGACAATATGTATACGAGGTTTAACACGGATGCACCTAATACTTTACGTACCCCAATCTCTTTGGTACGCTGCTCGGCCATAAAGGCGGATAAGCCATATAAGCCAAGGCAGGATATAAAAATGCCGAGAATAGCAAAAAGATTAAAGATATTGCCCATCTGTTGTTCGCCTCTATAAAGATTGGCCATATCCTGATCAATAAAATCAAATTTAAAGGGATAGCCAGGATTGAGTTCATGGCTTATTTTTGATAAGGCTTGTATGGTTGCGGTGGTTTTGCCTGACAATGCTCTTATCACTACAAAGCCGCCCGAATTATTAAAGCGCATAATTAATGGCTCTATAGCCTGCTGAACTGGTTTAAAGTTAAAGTCCTTGACAACACCAATTACAGTTCCCTTATTACCCCAAAGCGTTAATGGTTTACCAATTACTGTATTGACATTTAAACCCATAGTTTTCACCATTTTTTCGTTAACCATGTAGTTATTGGAATCAGTTTTAAATGCCGCTGAAAAACTTCGTCCGGTCACTAATTCCATCCTGAATGTATGAGTAAAATCTTCATTGATAGCTATACTCGGAATGAGTACTTGCGAACGGGGATCTTTGCCATCCCAGTTTATATCAACCGTCCCAGCCAGCAGGTTGGTTGGCAGGTCAGAAGTAATTGTAAAATCGCTGGTAAGCGGGTTTTGCTTTAATTCATTTTTTAAAGCCTGCTGCTTGTTCCAGATATCTCCTGTCATCGGTATGTACAAAAGATTGGCCTTCTTAAAGCCGGGGTCCCTGTCTTTGATAAATTTAAGCTGATTGTAAATAACCACTGTGCTAACCAGCAATATGATAGACACCATAAATTGGGTTACGACCAAAGCGTTGCGGAACAGCAAGTTGCCGCCCATTGATTTTACATTCCCCTTGAGCACTTTAACCGGGTTAAAGCCGGAAAGAAACAAAGCCGGATAGCACCCGGAGATTAATCCCGTTATTAAAGCAATCCCCAAAAGGCTTAACCAAAACCAGGCATTTGCAATAGGAACAACCAATTGCCTGTCGGCCAGCTCATTAAATACCGGGATGAATAACCAAACTATCCCAAGCGCAAGCAATAAGGACAGGAATGAGATAAAAACAGATTCGCTTAAAAACTGCATAATCAGCTGCCCGCGTACAGCACCTGCCACCTTGCGTAGGCCAATTTCTTTGGCCCTCCGGGCTGAACGTGCAGTAGCTAGATTCATAAAATTGATACAGGCTACTACCAGTATCAAAATGGCGATAATAAAAAAGATGTTTACATATTGAGCATTCCCATGACCCGGCATCTCCCCCAGCAATTCCGGCCCCAGATGAATTTTAGCTAAGGGCTGCAATTGGAATGTGGCCTTCATATTGTGTACACGTTTCTGAAATATCTGGTCTATGTGCTTTTCCAGCCGTAATAGATTAGCAGCAGAAGGATCAAAACTTTTATCTAATTGCACATATGTGTAAAAACTGAAGTTGTCCCATCTATTATTTTTCAAATCATTATTTGTTCTGGCGAAGGAGGCCATTGGAAGAATAAAGTCAAATTGTAGTTGTGAATTAGCCGGGATATTGGCCAACACACCAGTTACGACCACATTTTCACTATTATCTTTTTTTAAGACTTTACCGATAGGATTTTCGCTCCCGAAATATTTTGTAGCTATTTTCTGTGTTATTAAAACACCATCCACTTGTTTTAATGCTGTGTTACGATCGCCCTGAACCAGTGGAAAAGAAAGCATATCCATGAAACTGGGATCGGCATAAAATACCCGTTTTTCTTCAAATTTCTTGCCCCCCGCTTCAAATAGGATAGCAGGAGGATTCGCGCTTAAACGGACGGTGTTTTTAATTTCCGGCATCTCTGCTTTCAATCCACCGGGCATCCCGGCCGTGTTTACGGCTGCTTTAACATCACTTATATTGCAGGTTATACGATAGATCAGTGCCGCATTTTTATGGAACTTATCGTAGCTTAATTCATTTTGTACCCAAAGCAGTATCAGGATACTTGATGCCAGGCCTATTGCCAAGCCTGTTATATTGATAATGGAATAAGCCTTATCCTTTATTATATTTCTGTAGGCGAGTTTAAAATATGTTTTGAACATGATTGTTCCGGTTTAATGAATTGTACAATCTTTAACTATAAAATGATCTTATACGTTACTCAGTTCGCAAACTTTTTATAGGATTAACAATTGCTGCCTTTACAGATTCATAGCTAACCGTAAGCCAGGCAATACCCAGCGCTGATACTGCTGCTATGAAGAATACCAGCCAGCCAACGTTGATGTGATAGGCAAAACCAGCCAGCCAGTTGTTCACCGCATACCAGGAAAGCGGTATAGCGATACATATAGCAACCAGGATAAGCTTGGTAATTCCCGATGATAATATATATACCAGATCTAACACCGATGCGCCTAACACTTTGCGCACACCAATCTCTTTGGTACGCTGTTCGGCCATAAAGGCGGATAAGCCATATAAACCCAGACAGGATATAAAGATGCCCAAAACGGCAAACAGGTTAAAAATGTTACCCATCTGCTGTTCGCCTTTATAAAGGTTAGCCAGGTCCTGATCAAGAAAATCAAACTTGAAGGGATAAGCGGGATTAAGCTCCTGGCTTATTTTGGATAAAGCTTGTATGGTTGCGCTGGTTTTGCCGGGTAATGTTCTTACCACTACAAAACCGCCCAAATTATTAAAGGGCAAAATCAATGGTTCAATAGCCTGTTGAATAGGTTTAAAATTAAAATCCTTTACAACGCCAACAATAGTGCCTTTGCTGCCCCAAAGCGTTAATGGTTTTCCTATTGCCGTACTGGCACTTAAACCCATAACTTTCGCCATTTTTTCGTTGATCATGTAACTACTTGAATCGGTTTTAAATGCCTTTGAAAAACTACGACCTGCTAATACCTTCATCCTGAATACATGGGTAAAATCTTCATTAACGGCCATCACCGGGATAGATGTTTGTGAACGGGGATCTTTACCATCCCATTTTACATCAAACGTCCAGCCGCCTAAATTAGTAGGTAAATCGGTAATGAGGGCAAAATCGCTGGTAAGCGGGTCGGCTTTTAACTCATTTTTTAAGGCATCCAGCTTGTGCCAGGTATCGCCTGTCATCGGCATATACAAAAGATTGGCTTTCTCGAAGCCGGGGTTCCGTTCCCTGATAAATTTAAGCTGATTGTAGATAACCACTGTGCCTACCAGCAATACAATAGAAACCGTAAACTGAATTACAACCAAAGCATTGCGGAACAGCAAGTTGCCACCCATTGATTTTACATTTCCCTTAAGCACCTTAACCGGGTTAAAGCCCGAAAGAAATAAGGCCGGATAGCTGCCGGAAATAAGCCCGGTGAACAAGGCAATGCCCGCAAGGCTTAACCACAGTTTCGCATCAGCTACATTGATGCTGAGTTTTCTGTTGGCCAATTCATTAAATACCGGCAGAAATAAAATAACGATCCCGAATGCAAGAAATAGGGCCAGGAAAGAAATAAATACCGACTCGCTTAAAAACTGGATGATCAACTGTCCGCGTACAGCGCCGGCTACTTTACGTAAGCCAATTTCCTTAGCCCTGCGGGCCGAACGTGCAGTGGCAAGGTTCATAAAATTGATACACGCTACAACAAGAATTAAAATAGCGACAATTAAAAAAATGCTTACGTACTGCGCATTGCCGTGCCCTGGTAAATCTCCCAATCTTTCTGGTGCAAGGTGTATCTGGGTTAAAGGCTGCAATTTAAAAAATGCTTTAGTGCCGGGGCTATGTCTTTGAAAAATCTGATTTATTTGTTTCTCTAATCCTAATAAATTGGATACTGAAGGGTTAAAACTTTTATCGAGTTGAACATAATCAAAAAGATTAAAGTTGGTCCAGGTATTGGTTTTCAGATCGGCAAAGGATTTGGCCAGCGCTGCCATTGGCAAAACGACGTCAAATTGCAGGTCGGAATTAGCTGGGATATTTGCTAAAACACCTGTCACGATTGCGTTATCCTTGTTATCTATGCGGATAATTTTACCAATAGGGTCCTGGTTGCCAAAGTATTTAGTTGCCATTTCCTCTGTTATTAAAATACCATCCACCCCATTTAACGCGGTGGTACGGTCACCCTTTACCAATGGAAACGAAAACACATCTAAAAAGCTTGCATCTGCATAAAACACCCGCTTTTCATCAAACTTTTTACTCCCTGTTGCTAATAAAACAGGCGTGCCTTTACCTATACGAACTGTATTTTTTATTACCGGCAGTTCGGCTTTTAAGCCGCCCGGCATACCTGCTGAATTGTCTGCGCTTTTTGTATCATTAAAATCGACGGCTATACGATAGATCTGATCAGCATTTTTGTGAAACTTGTCATAACTTAATTCATTTTGTACCCAAAGCAATATCAGTATACTTGATGCAAGGCCTATTGCCAGGCCTGTTATATTAATAAAGGAATAGGCTTTATCTTTAATTATATTTCTGTAGGCGAGTTTAAAATATGTTTTGAACATGGTTATGTCGGTTTTAAATGAACGGTGATTGTTTAAACTACAAACTTGATCCTATTATGGTATTTAAAACCCGTGCCAATAACATAAAAAACTATAAATCAATTAATTAAAACAAATCAACCAATAACACCCGTTCGGAAACGTTACAATAAGTGTGCGGTTTCGGGAGGGTTTAGCATATCAGTTTCAGGCAGTTATTTTAATGACTATCCGTTATTTGATTCGTCAACTTAATATTTGTTAGCGGTTCCCCTCTTGAGAGGGGGCGCGAAGGAATTGTGTGGTGGCAGGGGTGTTTTCTGCGGTATGAAACACACCCCTCCACCCCTCTCAAGAGAGTAATAGCCCATCAATAGACATAAAAACGTAATCAGATTTTCTAACTCCGTAGGAGTATCGTGTTTATAGGTATTTTATGGGTATCAATAGCTCCATAGGAGCTTCCTGTTAAATAAGGAGGCACCTACGGAGCCAAGCCTATATTATATTAAACTATAAACACGTAGCCCCGAAGGGGCCGGCATGTAGCCTATCAAACTTATTTATGATATCTCTGTCTACTCATGGGCTATTACCCTCTCGATAGGGGAATCGCACTTACCCTCCCGCTTTTTGCGAATAATCATCGCTATTTTTTATCCGGGCTATTGATCTCTATCCAATACCCATCCGGGTCCTGGAAGTAGAGCTGCAGCACACCGTCGGCCCGGTGGGTTGGTGTTTTGCTGTCGCCATTCCAATTGCCATAGGGGATGTTCATTTTATCGAGCGTTTTGGCAAACGTTGTTACCGAGCCTACTGCGAAGCACAAGTGCTCATTTTTAGGATGACTGCTATTGCAATCGCCCTGTATGGCATGTAGTTTTATATGGTTGCCCAGGTTGTACCACTGGTGGCTTACGGTATCGTTAAAGGGATTTTTTACTTTTTGGAGATGCATTACCTCGGTATAAAAGGCCACACTCTTTTTTAAATCGCGAACGCAAATGGAAATATGATCAACAACCGGCGATGCATCTGATGCGGATTGCGCGTAGCTAAAAGCCGGCAGCAAACATATTAAAGTGAAAAGCATCAGTTTAAACTTGCCCGGCGCGGCATGTGCAGTATTAAAAGATAAACTCATAATTAATTTGGTTTAAAACCTAAAGATAAGCTTTAAAGCGTCGTACCAATTAATTCACAAAAATATTACTCAGCATGATACCTGCTGATTAACATCCTGACTGGATACATAATTAACGGTATTGTTGAGGTTCCAATCGTCAATATCTATCAATCCCGGGCGGGTTTGATAGTGCCCGTTATCATTGGGGCATTTAACCACATATACTCCTCCTTCGGCCGGTTCAATCACCGGTCGCCCCCCGCATATCTTACAAAACTTGCAATATATCGTTTTAGGTATGTTCACATAGCCCCTCATATTAATTGCTTATACGTTAAAAAATGCACTGTGGTTACTGTTATTGTTAATTTAACACATAAAAAATAATTTTGATGCGTGCATTTTATTCATTTAATATTTACGTTACTCCCCTTTTTAAATATAATAGGCTGGCAAACATTCTTTTATTACATTTATGGTAATAAAAATACATATGCTACCAGATCTTGAACAACTAAAGGCAACCTACAAAAACCTGCCCGACGATAAGCTTACCCGTTTAGCGGTGAATGAAGCAGCCAGCCTGCGCCCCGAAGCACTTGAACTGGTTAAAGCTGAAATTAAAAGTCGGGGGTTGGATACCGAAATTACCAAAGCTATGGACGTTCAATCGATAGATGTAAGCGATAGTCGTTTTGAAAGCTACCTTTCCTTAATTCGCAGCCAGGCATGCCCGGTTTGCACCAGCAAGGCGCAGCCTTTAAATGCAGCATTAAGCGGCACAGTTATGAGTTTTATATTGCTTACCCAATACAAAAAGAAGCTTTTAATTGCCTGCCCAACCTGCCTGCACACCGCCAACCAGGATGCTACTGTAAAAACCGCGCTACTGGGCTGGTGGGGATTTCCCTGGGGATTGATACGTACACCACAGGCATTGGTACGCAATATTAAAACCGCGAAAAAGATAAAAGCAGGCGATGCAACCACCGAATTGATAACGTTTGTAAAAAACAACATTGTTGTTATCGACACAATTAAAAACAACGGTCAGTCATTACAATTTATGCTGAGCGGTTTAAATAAACGTTAATTTTAACATTATGCCGCAACAGGTAAACCATCAAAAACAAAGTAAAGCAACTTTAATTTACGCTGTAGTTTTAGGCCTTACGGTATGGTTTTCCGTGATATTGCAGTTTATGATATCTACCCAGGCTTATGTACAAACCGGGCGCACTTTTGGAGGTTCCCTTATACAGATCATCAGTTTTTTTACCGTACTGAGCAATATATTGGTTGGCCTTTGCCTGGTAGCTATAGTGTTAAAACCGGCATCGGGTTTTAAAAGTTTTTTCGCCAGCAATAGCGTAGTAACAGCAACCGCCTTATACATTACCATTGTTGGCCTTGTTTACAATACGGTATTAAGGGGCCTGGTACATTTAGAAGGTTTATTCACGATTACCAATGAATTAACACACGCGTTTAACCCGCTGGCCTTCATTATATTCTGGCTGTTTTTTGCACCGAAAGAAAAACTTGGCTGGGCAAAGGCGGCAAAATGGCTTTGGTTCCCGTTTTTATACCTCGTTTATATCCTCATCCGCGGGGCTATCTATCATTTTTACCCCTACCCTTTTTTAAATGTTGATAAGCTGGGCTATCAAAGGGTTATCATCAACTCGTTATTGATGATGATGGCGTTTGTAGTTTTCGATCTGTTGTTCTTCTCACTGAACCGGTGGATGGCAGGAAAGAGTATCAAGTAGATAGTATCAGGTATCAAGACTTTACTGGCGCGGACGGTTACTGGCGCGGGCTTCCAGCCCGTGACTTGGCATAGTGTCGGCTTTCAGCCGACGCATGATTAAGATGGAAGCTTAAATCATGCTTTCACACGGGTTACGCTGCGCTAAACCCGCGCGAGTAAATGAGTGACATATTTTTAATATTTCACCACTTTTGTCATCCTGAGGAACGAAGGATCTTCTACCCTATACAGGTAGCAGACTTAGCTATTGAAGAAGATTCTTCGCTCCGCTCAGAATGACAGGTTATTTGATTATTCTCTAAATATCCTGATACTTGATACTGACTACTTGATACTAAATTAAGCTAACGCTTGTTTCAAATCTTCCAGTAAATCTTCTATATCTTCAACACCTACGCTTAGGCGCAGCAGGTTGTCTACCACGCCGGCTTTTTCGCGCTCGGCTTTCGGTATAGAACCGTGGGTCATGCTTACTGGGTGGTTGATCAATGATTCCACACCGCCCAATGATTCAGCCAGGGCAAATACCTTAAATGACGACGCGATGCGGAAAGTTTCCTGCAAGTCAGCCCCTTTTAACACGATGCTGATCATTCCCCCAAAATCAAGCATTTGCTTTTTGGCAACCTCATGGTTTGGATGATCGGTAAAGCCCGGCCAATAAATCTTTTCAACCTTGGGGTGCGTTTTCAGGAACTGAGCAATTTGCCTCCCGTTTTCGCAATGGGCCTTCATACGCAGGTGCAGGGTTTTTATACCGCGCAGCACCAGGAAGCTATCCATCGGGCCAGGTGTAGCACCGCAGGCATTATAAATGAACCATAGCTTTTTGTACAGTTCCTCGTCGTTAAGCATCAGGGCACCCATAACCACATCGCTGTGGCCGCCAATGTATTTGGTTACCGAGTGCATCACCACATCGGCACCAAGGTCGATAGGGTTTTGCAGGTATGGCGAGGCGAAGGTATTATCTACAACAAACAGCAAATTCTTTTCTTTGGATATTTTACCTATAGCCGCAATATCCACAATTTGCATGGTGGGGTTGGTAGGCGTTTCTATCCAGATAAGTTTTGTTTTATCGTTGGTATACGCTCGGATGATCTCGGGGTTCGACAGATCAAGAAAATGAAACTTGATACCGTAGTTAGCGTAGATCTTGGTAAATATCCGGTATGAGCCACCGTAAAGGTCATTCCCGGTAATTACCTCGTCGCCGGGTGCCAGCAGTTTCATTACTGCATCGGTAGCACCCATGCCGCTTGAAAACGCCAGTCCGAACTTTGCATTTTCCAGCGCGGCCAAACAATCTTCCAGCGCCTTGCGGGTAGGGTTTGTACCGCGTGAGTACTCATAGCCCTTATTATCTCCCGGCGATTTTTGCCAGTAGGTAGATGTCTGGTATATCGGCGTCATGATAGCGCCCGTTGTTGGATCGGGCTCCTGCCCTGCGTGTATTGCTTTAGTTGCGAATTTCATGGGATTGGTAGTTCATGGTTAATGGATCATAGTTCATGGTTTAATAGGTTCGACTATGAACTATTAACCATGAACTATAGGCTTGCACTAATATGCTCTCGCGAAAAGCACCCTCTGTTTAGAAGGAGCTCCCGTTAAAATGCACTTGCCTTCTTCCTGTTTGTTATCCAAAGGTATGCAACGGATTGTCGCTTTAGTTTCCTCTTTTATCTTTTGCTCAGTTTCTGGTGTGCCATCCCAATGTGCACTCAGGAAGCCTGGCTCTTCGTCAAGCATGCGTTTAAATTCCTCATAGGTATCAACCTCCGTAGTATTTTCGGCGCGGAAATCAAAGGCTTTTTTGTAGATGTTGTTTTGAATTTCATCTAACAATGTTTCAATATGCAAGGCAAGTCCGTCCTGGTTTACAGTTTCCTTTGTTTTGGTATCGCGACGGGCAAGTTCAACAGTACCATTTGTCATATCGCGACTGCCGATAGCTACGCGCAACGGCACACCTTTCAATTCGTATTCGGCAAATTTTGCGCCCGGGCGATGGGTATCGCGTTTATCAAACTTAACAGAGATACCTTTAGCTTTCAGCTCTTTGGTTAAGCCGGCAACATAGGTGGCAATGTTATCCAGTTCTTCCTGGTGTTTGTATATCGGCACAACAACAACCTGTATAGGGGCCAGTTTTGGCGGCAATACCAAACCGGCATCATCGCTGTGCGCCATAATAAGGGCACCAATTAACCGGGTAGAAACTCCCCATGAGGTAGCCCAAACAAAATCCTGAACGTTTTCTTTATTGGTGAATTTAACATCAAAAGCCTTGGCAAAGTTCTGTCCTAAAAAGTGCGAGGTACCTGCCTGCAATGCTTTACCATCCTGCATTAAAGCCTCAATACAATAAGTATCCAAAGCGCCTGCAAAACGTTCATTAGCCGTTTTACGGCCTTTTACTACCGGCAGCGCCATCCAGTTTTCGGCAAAATCAGCATATACGTTAAGCATTTGCTCAGTTTCGGCAATGGCTTCATCTGATGTGGCGTGGGCGGTGTGGCCTTCCTGCCATAAAAACTCGCTGGTGCGTAAAAACAAACGGGTGCGCATTTCCCAGCGCATTACGTTGGCCCATTGGTTAACCAGGATAGGCAGATCGCGGTATGATTGAATCCAGCCTTTATACGTGTTCCAGATAATGGTTTCGGATGTTGGGCGAATGATCAGCTCTTCTTCCAGCTTGGCATCTTCATCAACAATAATATTTCCTTCGCCATCATTTTTTAGGCGATAGTGGGTTACAACAGCACATTCCTTAGCAAAACCATCAACATGGCTGGCCTCTTTACTAAAGAACGATTTGGGTATCAGCAGCGGAAAATAAGCATTGCTATGCCCTGTATCTTTAAACATACCGTCAAGCACGGCCTGTATCTTTTCCCATATAGAATAGCCGTACGGTTTAATGATCATACAGCCCCTAACCGGCGAATACTCGGCCATGTCAGATTTAATTACTAAGTCGTTAAACCATTGCGAATAATCTTCGTCTTTACTAATAACACCTTTGCTCATATATTTGTTGGAATGAATTTGACTTTGCAATTATTGTATATTGCGCCCAAATTTATAAATTTAAAAGTTATTTGAACTCGAACTTTTTACATACCTGAAATGAAACGGAACATTGCATTAGGAATCCTTTTTATTGGCGCTATAGCGCTGAGTTCCTGCTCCACTCAAAAACTCGCTTCTACCCAAAGCAGCGATGATGTTTACTTCTCCAAAGCAAAGGCTGCAGATGAGCCCGTTTATACAGCACAACCGCAATACGCCCAAAACGCCGTTCAGGATGACGATGAGGATAACGACGATTATTTTTATTACGATGATTATTCATCCCGTATAAACCGTTTCAGTTATGCTTCGCCTTTTGGCTACTACGATAATCTTTATTACGGCTACGGCAACTATTTATATAGCGATACCTTTAGTTTAGGCTTTAATTACGGTCCGTTTGGTTACGGCTACTCGCCATATAGCTATGGTTACGGGGGCTGGGGCTTAGGTTATGGCTTCGGTGGCTGGGGCCTTGGTTACGGTTACGGCTTTTACCGTGGCGGCTATGGTGGTTACTATGGCGGCGGCTACGGTTACGGCGGTGGTGGGTACGGTGGTGGTGGGTACGGTGGTGGTGGCTATTATGGCGGCGGCGGTCGTTATACAGCTGGTAATCCACGCCCATCAAGAGGTACCGGCAGCCCGTATGCTATGAGTTCACGTAATGGTTCAACAGCATCATCAAGTCGTAACAACGGTATAGGCTACATTCCTGGTGGCAGGGATGCCAGGCCAACTGTTAACAGCAACGGTACACGTACCGCGCCAAGCAGCTACGCTCGTCCTGCACGTACAGATGCTGCTCCATCACGTTCAGATAGCCCTGTGGCCCAGGAGTCCAGGCCTGTTTCTGTTGATCGCAGCAGTAGTTCACCTGCACCTTCATCAAGCAGCGGCGGCTCAAGAAGCAGTGGCGGCGGTGGTGGTGGCGGAGGCGGCGGCCGACCAGTTAGACCTTAAATTTTATCACAACCTATTTTTATGAAAATAAAATATTTACTAAGTGTAATTGCTATAGTAGCAATTACTAAAGATGGCTTTGCTCAATATTCGCAGGATGCCATACGTTTTTCAACCTTTCAAACAGGGTCTACATCACGTATAAAAGCCATTGGTAATGCCGGTACTGCCATCGGCGGCGATTTGAGTTCCATTAGCGGTAACCCTGCCGGCCTGGGATTTTTCACCCGCTCGGAATTGAGTATAACCCCCGAGTATGATGGCTCAAAGGTACAGGGAACCTATTTTGGCACCAATACCAACGCCAGTAAAAACCAGGTTAATTTAAATAACGCGGCTGTTGTATTTTATCAGCAATTGAGCACCGCAAGGGGCCGCGATAAAACAAAAGGCTGGGTAAGCATCAACTACGGTGCATCTTACGCCCGCACCAATAATTTTTACGAAAACATAGCCTACGGCGGCAAAAACGACAAAAGCTCCATATCCGATTATTTCGGCGGCGTTGCTAACGATGAAACGCAGAAATACGGCAACCTTAATACCAGCGGACTTGACGGCTGGGCATACCGCCAAAAGCTTATAGATAATTTTGGTACCGACCCCAATATTGACTACCGCAGCACCGTTTCAACACCGGTAAATCAACTGAGCAACGCTTCGCGCACCGGCGGCCAGTCTGAACTTAATTTTGCATTCGGCGCCAATTACAGCAATAAGCTTTACATTGGTTTGGGCGTAGCTATTACCGATATCAGGTATAATTCATTCAACACATTTAATGAGGTTGGTAATGCATCCATGACTACCGACCCTACTAAACCCACTACCGGCATACCTACCGACTTTAACTCAACCTATGCCCAGGCCCAGGATACCCGCGGATCTGGTGCTAATGTTAAGTTGGGTATCATTTACAAACCTATAGAAATTGTACGTTTAGGATTCACCTTTACATCGCCAACCTTTTACAGTATTGATGATACTTATAGCGAAGGCTTGGGTACCAACACAGCTGCCAGCTCTTTAACAGATCAGTCTGGCGATTATAACTTAACTTATACCATGCGCACTCCGCTTAAACTGGCAGGCGGCGCGGCAGTATTTATAGGCAAAGCAGGCTTCATAAGCGGCGATGTGGAGTATATTGATTATACCACTACACACATTAGCAGCAATGACAGTTACAGCGGCGATTTTGATAATGGCAACATTAAATCATTATATCGTTCAACCGTAAATATTCATGTAGGTGCCGAAGCCCGTTTAAACAGCATGGTTTATTTGCGCGGCGGTTACAGCCAACAGGGCAGCCCGCTGAAAACAGATGGTAAAGATCTTAAAACCGTTAGCGGCGGCTTAGGCTTCAGGTTTGGCGATTATTATGTAGATGCTACATACGCCCACTTAAGCAACACACAAACCGTTTACCCATACGAAATTGGCGCGCTTAGCCCGGCAGCCGCACTAAAAAAGACTAACAACAACGCCTTCCTTACAGTTGGATACCGTTTTTAATTAACATAATATCCATAAAAAAAGGCTTCCCAGTATCGGGAGGCCTTTTTTATGGAATTGCGGGCTGTCACCCTGAGCCTGTCGAAGGGTTGAGCGCAGAGGCCTTTGCACACAATGCTTCGACAGGCTCAGCATGACAACCTCTCAAGCATAAACCGCTATTTGAAGTCTTTGACTTCGGAGGAATATGTAGGTAATCTTCAGACTACAGGAGTCTATACTTTTGATTATAAAGCGCAGTGATTTTTATTGTAGAGACGCATATTTGCGTCTTCCGCATGAAAGTCCAACTTCCAGATCCGCTCATCCCTCTGAGAGGCGCAAATATGCGCCTCTACATGAAGGCATTATATAACTTTTTGTTATCTGTGATCACAATCCAGTCAAATCGCCAATTTGCTCGGTTTTCACCAGATGCCGCACATCGAAACCTTTATTGGCGGCACGTACTACCAGTTGGTTATAGGTTTGGTCGTCAAGCGTTGGACGGCGGCTCAATATCCAAAGGTATTTACGATTTGGATGCCCCACAACGGCATAGCTGTAATCCTTCGCCAGATCAATGATCCAGTATTTACCTTTAAACGGCCAAAAGAATTGAACCGACAGCTTGGAATTAACGCCCTTATCAGTAACAACTGCCCTGCCTTCGGCAACCTTTAATTTACCATCTTTGATACAACGATTTTTTACGATAATACTACCATCGGTATGTAAACCATACGTGGCCGAGGTGCATGAGCAGCCTTTTTCAAAGCTTTGCGGAAACGCGGCTATCTCAAACCAGGTACCCAGGTATTTTTTAAGGTCGACGTAATTAACGGTTTTCAGCGGTTTTTCATGGGCACTCAGTGCAAAAGCAGCCAGGCCCAGCACAACAGAAGTTGCTAAAATTTCTTTCTTCATACAACCATAACGATTGGCCTGCCCAAAAAGTTTAAGCCACAAGCACATAAAAAGCAGGCCAAACATACCTCATCAATTAATTACCTTTGCGCCAAAGCATTAAAATTGGGTATGATATCCGCGTTCGACGAAAAAAAGATCATCAGTATTTTGGGTTGTGGCTGGTACGGCCTGGCGCTGGCAAAACAGCTATTGAAAAACAACCAGCCGGTTAAGGGATCAACCACATCGCCCGGCAAAATAGCAGCGTTATCGGCAGAAGGTATCGAACCTTATTTAGTCAACTTTACCAAAGATGAACAAAGTTACGACCCCGGTTTTTTTTATTGCGATGTACTGGTCATCTCCATCCCCCCAAAAACAAAAAGTGGCGGCGGGCCCGATCATGTGCCCAAATTAACCCGCATTATTGAAGCCATAAAACTGCATAAAATTAAAAATGTAGTGCTTATCAGTTCAACCGGGGTTTATGCCGATTTGGACAAAAAAGTAAACGAAAACACCGATCCCCAACCCAACACCGAGGCCGGTAAAATATTACTCGCCGCCGAAAACCTTTTCAGGGCCGAACCATCATTTAAAACTACCATCATCCGATTTGCCGGACTGATCGGCCCCGGTCGTGATCCGGGTAAGTTTTTCGCCGGTAAAAAGGATATACCTAATGGCGATGCGCCCGTAAACCTTATTCACCTGGATGATTGCGTGGCTATTGGCAGCGCCGTAATTCATAAACAGGCATTTGGCTACCTGCTTAATGCCTGCGCCCCGCACCACCCTACCCGCGCCGAATTTTACACCCAGGCCGCCATAAAATCGGGCTTGGAAGTCCCCGTTTTTATATCCGAATTAAAGGAATGGAAAATTATTGAAAGCGTTTATTTAAATGAGGTACTGGATTATAAATTCGAGGTTGCGCGGTTGATGTAGGGGAAGCTGCGGCAAAAAACACACCCCTCCGCCCCTCTCAAGAGGGGAATCGCACTTACCCCATGCTTTTGACTTGCTTTTTTCAATTCCCCTCTTGAGAGGGGGTGCGGAGGAATTGCGCAATGGCAGGGGTGTGTTCTGCGGGCGAATCTCTACAAAACAGGCACACTCCCCATTACAAAAACCAGCTTGCCGCCGGCTAAAATATCTTTATGACTTATGTAATTTTTACGGTACGGTTTGCCATTGAGGCTGATGCTTTGCACAAATTTATTCGCTACGGATAAGCCCTCGGCCACTATTACAAACTTTTTATTACCGGGCAGTGCCAGCGTAACTTTACTTAATTGCGGCGCACCAAATACGTAATGGCCATCAGCGGGGTTAACGGGGTAAAAGCCCATCGAAGTAAATATATACCATGCCGACATCTGGCCGCAATCATCATTTCCCGACAAGCCGTCGGGTTTATTCTGGTAAAACTGATCGGCTATTTGCCGCACAAGGTTTTGTGTTTTGGCTGGTTCACCGGCCAGGGTGTAGAGGTAAGCCACGTGATGATTAGGCTCGTTACCGTGCGCGTACTGGCCTATCAGCCCGGTAACATCCAGCGTTGAGCCCTTGCCAAACACCTTTGAATCCATAGTAAATAACGAATCTAACTTGTCGACGAAAGCTTTCCTGCCGCCCATCAGCTTGATCAATCCGGGGATATCCTGCTGTACCTGCCACGTATATTGCCAGGCGTTTCCTTCGGTATAATCGCCGCCTATGGCCAGCTGACCGCTATCCAGGTGGGCAAATGGCTGTACCCAATTACCGTTGAATAACCTGCCCCGCATCAACCCGGTCGACTTATCAAACAGGTTTACGTAGAATTTAGATCGTTTAATAAAATAGTTATAGTCGGCGGTTTTATGCAGATTTTTAGCCAGCTGAGCGGCACACCAATCGTCATAAGCGGCTTCCAGCGTGCGTGAAACAGCTTCGCGGGTTACGGTATCAGATGGCAGGTAGCCGTATTTCATGTACAGCGACCAATCGTACTTTGGGTTTTTATTGGTTGTGAGTGTGGCTTTAATAGCAGCAAAAGCCTGGTCCTTATCAAAACCTTTAATACCTTTCAAACTGGCATCAACCATAACGGGGATGGCGTGGTTGCCTATCATGGCGTAACTTTCTTTTCCAAAAAGCGTCCACACAGGCAGCAACTTGGTGAGTTTAAAATGCTGCACCATACTCTCCACCATTTGTCCGTCCTTGTCCGGGCAGATGAGTGTGTACAGCGGATGCGCGGCCCTGTAGGTATCCCACAATGAAAAAGTAGAATAGAACACCTTATCCGCTGATTGATGTACGAGGCCATCCGCACCGCGGTATTTGCCATCCACATCGGCAATATTATTTGGCTGAATGAGGGCGTGATAAACGCTGGTATAAAAGGCTATCTTGTTCTGATCCGTACCCTCGGCTTTAAGTTTACTGAACTGGTTTTCCCAGGCTTTGGCAGCTTCTGCCCTTACCCGTTCAAATGTTTTCCCGGCGGTTTCGGCAGCAAGGTTTTTGCGGGCACCTGCAATGCTTACACCCGAGATCCCCACCCGTGCTTCTACAGATTCACCTTTTTTCAGATCAAAATCAACTACCAGGCGGCGGTGGGCGCTATCGTCAATAAAGTGATAACCTTTAATGGGTTTGTTAAACTGCACGGTAAAAAACACCTTTTTCTCCACCCACTGGCTTGTGTAAGCAGAACCGCTGATGCTGGTAGTACTGTTTACGGTTATGCTACCTTCAGCTACATGTTCTTTTAGCTGCTCCGCATCCTCCACCAATCCGCTTTGCATATCAATAAGCAGATGCGACGTACCAGCATTGTTAAACGTGTAACGGTGCAAACCTGCATGCGCTGACGTGGTAAGCTGGGTCCTGATGTTATGGTCACTTAAAACAACCTCATAATAACCCGGCGAGGCTTTTTCGTTTTTATGCGAGAACTTGCTGGTGAAGTGTGCAGGATCTTTCCCCTGGAAAGGAAAGAACAGCACATCGCCCAAATCTACGCCGCCGGTACCGCTCAGGTGGGTATGCGCAAAGCCGGTGATAACGGTATCCTCGTAACGATAGCCCGAGCAATAGTTCCACCCGAAATTGCCGGTTTCGGGACTAAGCTGCACCATACCAAAGGGTACTGTAGCACCCGGAAAAGTATGCCCCGTAGCCGATGTGCCGATGAATGGATTTACATATTGCCCATAGGTTTGCGCCCCGGCATTTAAGCCCGAAACCACGCCCATGAGCAGCAATATTTTAAACAGTGTTTTACAGCGCATACCTTATTCCTTATACTCCAAAGTTTTTTTAAGCACCACATCCTCGGCCGAACGGCCAATCATTACATCAAAAGTACCCGGCTCGGTTACCTGCTGCATATTAATGTTCCATATGGAAAGGTCTTTGGGTTTGATGGTAAACCTTACCGTTTTGGTTTCGCCGGGTTTTAGGTTTATCTTATCAAAACCTTTAAGAGCTATTACCGGCGTAGTTACCGAATTTACTTTATTGCCAAGATACATTTGCACCACTTCTTTACCTTCTGCATGGCCGGTATTGCTTACATCTACGGTAACCTGCACCTCGCCATTTTTATCGAAAGATGTGGATGATACCTGCATATTACTGTATTTGAACGTAGTATAACTTAGGCCATAACCAAACGGGAACAGCACATCGGGAGATGAAAAAACGTAATCCTGCCCCGGCTTATCCGGCGAGCCGGGATTGTGATAAAATCCGCGACCTGTATTGGTATGGTTATAAAACACCGGAATATGCCCAACCGACTGCGGGATAGACACATTTAACCTCCCCGATGGATTAACCTTCCCAAACAGGATATTGGCGATAGCCGCCCCACCCTTTTCGCCGGGATACCAGGCCTCTAAAATGGCGGGAATGTTTTCCTTTTCCCAGGCAATGCTCCAGGGCCTGCCGTGGACCAGCACCAGTATTACGGGTTTACCGGTTTTATAAATTTCCTGCAGCAGCTCGCGCTGTACACCTTCGGGGTTAATATCGGTAACGTCGTAACCTTCGCCGCAGGTAAAAGGATCTTTGGGTTCGCTTTCGGGGGCATGGCCGTTCCAGCCGATGCCGGAGAATACTACGCTGGTTGTACCCAATACTACTACCACCGCGTCGCTGTTTTTGGCGGCAGTAACGGCTTCGGCAAAGCCGCTTTTATCCTGGGTGCTTAGGGTGCTGCCCTTGGCATAATTGATCTTTACTTTATTGCCTACCAATTGCTTAATACCATCCAAAACAGTTGTACCTGAGCGACTGTCACGGGTGGAACTGTAATCGCCGTATTGTACCTGGTTAGCGTTAGGGCCTATAACCGCCAGCGATTTTAGTGTATTGATATTCAGCGGCAACAGGTTTTTATCGTTCTTTAACAGGATGATGGATTCCTCGGCAATTTGCTGGGATAAGGCGATGTGCGCCGGGGTGTGTACCCGTTTTTTAAGCTGCGTGGTATCAACCAACGGTTTTTCAAACAGGCCGGCTTTAAATTTGGCCGTGAGGATGCGGGCAACGGCGGTATCTATCTGCGCTTCTTTCACCTTGCCGCTTTTTACAAGCCCCACGAGCTTGCTGTAAACATCGGGGCTTGGCGCTTCCAGGTCGACACCGGCGTTGAGGCCTAAGGGGGCGGCATCCTCGGCATTTTTGGCTATCTGTTGAAAACTGTACAGCATCTTCAGGCCCTCATAATCAGAAAACACATATCCTCTAAAACCCCACTCCTTACGCAGCACTTTATCTAACAAAAAGCTATTGGCATGGGCGGGCACGCCGTCCATTTCATTGTAGGATGGCATTACCGAATAAATATTGGCCTCCTGTACCGCAGCCCGGAAAGGCGGCAAAAACATCGACCGTAATTCGCGCTCGCCTAATGATGCCGGGCCTAAATTAATACCTGCAACGGGGATGCTGTAAGCGGCAAAATGTTTAGCGGTGCACATCACCTTATCCTTGCCAATACCCAAACGACTTTGCGTCGGCTGCCCCTGCATCCCGATAACAAATGACGTACCCATACGGCTCACGAGATAAGGGTCTTCGGCAAAACATTCTTCTACGCGGCCAAAGCGTGGGTCGCGGATGAGATCGAACAGTGGCGATAAGGCTTGATCCATACCCGATGACGATGCCTCATAGGCTATCACCGAACCCATTTGCTCAATAAGCGCCGGGTTCCAACTGCTGCCCTGCGCAATGGCCTGCGGAAATATGGTTGCGCCCGAGGCCAGCTGCCCATGCAAACACTCCCCTATCTGGATAGGCGGAATGCCAAGGCGGGTTTGCTCGCGCGCGTATTTTTTTGCTTTTAAAGATAGGGATGCTATTTCATTTATGGTGACAAAAGGGCTTTCGCAAACACCCAAAGCCAGCGGATTATCCAACGAACCTTTAAGCGACCCCATGCTCAATTGTGCAACTTTTTCTTCCAGTGTCATGCGACCAAGCAGGTCTTTCACCCTTGCATCAACCGGGGCTTTGGCATCTTTGTACACCTGCGCCTGCGCCGTTGCCAGCATACTTAAAGCAATTATGAATAAGCTCCATTTTTTTTGCATCATTGTTGGTTAGCTATAAATGAAACAGGTAACTTTCGGCATTAAGCTCCTTGCCACCGGCCGTTTTAAGGCGGATAAGCGTTTGATTGGTGTTCAGGGCATCGGCAATATATTCGCCGGCTAAAGTGTAGATGCCCTTTTTAAGGTGAAGCAAGGCCTTCTGCGGTTCTACATAAGTGTTTTTCCCCCGTGAGATAATTACCTCGCCATCCAGCAACAATTCCGGACTAATCTCAAATCCCGAGGTTATCTCGTAATCGCCTTCTGTATCTATCTTAATAAAACCACTAAATTTTGCCCAGGTGATATTACCATCGGTAACGGGCTGCACCATAGGTACCGCCGAATTTATTATGGCCGTTACTGCAACCGTCACGGTATCCAGTTTAGCGGGATTGGTTTCTTTTGTTTTTATAAGCTTATAGCTAAGGCCCGGCGTTAACTTCGCAGCGCTTTCTTTGGCCGGATCAACGGTTATGTGCTTTATATACGCAACCTGGCGGATGTGCTGTTTGTTAAGCGTCCAGGTGGTGTAGGTTTTTAGAAAAAGGCTATCCTTTAGCGTCCGCGCAATTTTTACCGGGAAGTTAACGGCAGTGCTTGCACTATCCGGTGCTTTGCCATCAAGCGTGTAACGCACTTTGGCACCTACTAAAGGATATTTCAGGGTGAGGTTATATTGATCTTTATTGGTAACCAGGTTATCAACCCCTACAATATCGGGCAGGCGGGCGTTCAGGTTCCAGAGTTTAAACAGACCGTACTGCTGTTTCATTTTGTATTCAAACCTATCTATATTTTTATCCTCCTTAGCACTCCAGGCCAGTTCGGCAAGGGCGAGGGCGCGGGGGTAAACCATGTATTCGAGGTGTGGCAGGTTAGGGATCTTCTCTACCCAGATGTTGCCCTGCACCCCTAAAATATAAGCGGCTTCCTCGGGTGTAAGCTCTTTTGATTGCGGCTCGTAATTGTACACCATTTGCCAGGTAACCGGCGGGTTCCAGCCTATTGGTTCCAGATCTTCATTGGCCTGTGGGGCATCAAAGTACATGTATGGCAGCGGGGTCATGATTACGTGGTGGTGCATTTTGGCGGCGGCAATACCACCGGCTTCGCCCTGCCAGCTCATTACCGTGGCAGATTCGGCCAGTCCCCCCTGCAGGATCTCGTCCCAGCCTACCAGTTTTTTATTTTTGGAGATGAGGAATTTTTCGATGCGTTTTATAAAATAGCTTTGGATCTCTTTTTCATTTGTTAAACCCTCCTTTTTCATCAGAGCAACCGCCGTAGGGCTTTTCAGCCAGTCGATCATCTCGGCTTCATCGCCACCAATGTGGATATATTGATTGGGAAACAAGGCGATAACTTCCGTAAGCACATCCTCCATAAAGGTAAAGGTATGCTCACTTGGATCAAGCATCCGAACGCGATGCTTGGCCCCGGTAGAGTCCTGGCAGCCCAGCTCGGGATAGGCGAATATAGCGGCTTCACTATGGCCGGGCATTTCAATTTCGGGCAGGATGGTGATAAACCTGTCCTGCGCATATTTTATCACGCTGCGGATATCGTCCTTGGTATAAAAACCATCACGACCGCCATCAATCAAATTATCCAGCTTGCGAAACTTGCCCAGTTTTTCGTAGTAACTGATCTTTGCGCCAACCTCGGTAAGTTTCGGATATTTATCAATCTGAATGCGCCAGCCTTCATCGTCGGTAAGGTGCCAGTGAAATACATTGAGTTTGTAATGCGCCATTACGTCGATGTATTTTTTAACTTCTTCAACCGTAAAAAAATGACGGCATACATCGAGGCTCAAACCCCGCCATTGAAAGCGCGGTTCATCGGCAATATCACACGCCATTACCTGCAGTATTGCAGCAGGTTTTACGGTGTGCAATAATTGTATTAATGATTGCACACCGTAAAAGACACCTGCACCGTTACCTGCTATGGCTATTTTACCCGGCGTAACCTTTAAAGCGTAAGCACCCTCTTTACCGGCAGTGCTGCCGGTAACCAGTTTTATAGCCGCTGTTGCGGGTACTTTGGCATAAACCTTTACCTTTAAATGCAGCTTATAATTTTGGGCGAGATAGGTTTGCAGGTAATTCCCAACTGCCTCGCTCTCCTTATCAACCCCGATAATATTCTTGCTGCTTAAACTAAAGTACCCCTTTTGTGCCGATAAATGCAGTGGCTGCGGAATAATGTGAAACTGCGCCTGTACTTGTGTAAGCGACAAACAAATAGCTACTAAGGAAAACGCCAGCCGTTTAAAAAGTATTTTGGGATTGATGAGCTTATTCATTTATTAAGGGGGATTTAAATTTTAACGGTTATCTTTTTGATATAGAGGATCCATACCGGTATAAATATAATGATAACTGTAAGTATTGCCGAAGCAAGCGACGCATTTATGGGCGACAAATACGGAGTAAAAAAGGTAAAATACATCCACGACCATACATTGCTTTTTTGGCCATGATAGCTTACCGGGATAACAGATAACAGGCTTGGAATAACATCAGCCAAAACGTAGGCAGCTATGGCATTGCGCCCAAAGGCCAGGAAAGGCGGGATAAGTTTTTTGTATCCCTTTACATCAATAAGCCAGTAAGAAATGGAAAGGATAATGATGGCCAGCCCGGCGGTTAACAGCACAAATGAGCTTGTCCACAAGGCTTTGTTGATGGGGAAAAACGTATTCCAGATTAGGCCGCCTATAACCAGCAGTGCGCCCGTACCGGTGAGTCCTAAGATCTGGCTGCCGGTTTTAAGCTTGTCGCTTTTGAGCCATGTGCCGGTGAATACCCCTAAAAGGCAGGTACCGATGGCGGGAATAGTGCCTAATAAACCCTCGGGATCCCAGGTTTTTGATTGGCCCCATAGGTGATTGGAGGTAAATACCAGCCTATCTACCCAGGCACCTAAATTGGTTTCGGGATCTAAATTAGGCTGACCAAAACCAGGCACGGGCACCAACGTCATGAGCAGATAATAGCCTATTAAACAGCTAACAGCAATAATAATTTGCGTGCGGACACCTGTTTTAAGATACAGGATAGCGGTAATGCCAAACACTACACCAATGCGCTGCAAAACACCGGGGATACGCAGGTGCGCAAATTCGAAATTGCCGATAAGCGGCAGACAAACGCCTAATAAAAAGATAATGAGCGTACGGCGTAAAATGGATAGGATCACCTTGCCATGCCCGGCTTCACCGGTTTTTTTTGCCTGCATGGCGTATACGATGGATACGCCCACCATAAACAGGAAGAAGGGGAACACCAGGTCTGTAGGGGTGCAGCCGTTCCATTTGGAGTGTTCCAGCGGCCAGTAAATGTGGCCCCAATCGCCGGGATCGTTAACCAGGATCATGGCCGCCACCGTAAAGCCACGAAAAAAATCCAGCGAAAGCAGCCGCGGGCGACTGGTACTTGTGGCTTTATCGCCAACTACGGTATTTGCCATCGTATTTTTCTTATTATTTACATTTCGTATTACTAAACCACGCCATTGTGAGATATTAAAGCCATTTTATTGAGCTCATTAGGCATGTCACCCTGGGCATGTCGAAGGGTCGCGCGTAGAGGCCTTTGCCCACTATGCTTCGACAGGCTCAGCATGACAGCCCCTTTTTTAACTCCATTGCGAGAGCGTAGATGCCAGACTTACGAAGTTTTAAAAACTTCGTAAGTCTTTCTACCCATCCCAAAGCTATACAGACCGGCCTTGTCTGGACCTGACCTTCTTCCGTAGAGATTGCTTCGTACCTCGCAATGACGGTATTACAGCAATTTTTTTGAGCCCTTTAGGCCTGTCACCCTGAGCTTGTCGAAGGGTCGCGCGTAGAGGCCTTTGCCCACTATGCTTCGACAGGCTCAGCATGACAGCCCTTTTTTTGTTTTTCTTTAGCCTCAACGCCCGCACCTATTCTAAATAAACTATTTTTTCTTAGCCGGAATCTTCATCGTGTAAACAAAATGATAGGTGCCCGAGCCTATTTCAAGGTATTCGTCGTTGCCAACTTTTCTTATGCCGGTAATTTCTTTTTCGGTGTTTATGTCGAGGCCGTTTTCGGTTATCTGGTCGGTTACTGCCGGTAGTATAACCTGAGCGGTAGTGTTGGGCGGCACAATTACATCAAAGGTGAAAATATTGTTATCAATGCTCCATGCCGATTTTACTTTGCCATACATGGTTTCCAGCTCGGCCTGGGTACTGGTAAGCTTGCCACCCGGATGCGGCGCTATAAGGATCTTATGAAAACCCGGAGAAGCCTCATCGGTATTGATACCTGCTATAACGCGGTACATCCAATCGCCAATAGCACCGTAGGCGTAGTGGTTAAAGGAGTTCATTTCGGGGTCTTCAAAGCTACCGTCGGGTTTTATGCCGTCCCAGCGTTCCCAAATGGTAGTGGCGCCGTTTTTAACCGGATACAGCCATGATGGGTATGATTCTTTCATGAGCAGCTCGTAAGCCATATCGGTATGGCCAAAGCGACTCAATACGTGGCAAATGTAGGGCGTACCCAAAAAGCCAGTGGTAATATGGTCGTCGTAATCTTCAATATTGCCTACCAACCGCTTAGCCGCAGATTCGCGCAGGTTCTCAGGCAGCAGATCGAAATTAAGGGCAAGCACGTAGGATGTTTGCGTACCCGAAATCATACGGCCGTTTGGCGTAACGTATTCGCTTTGAAATGCCTTTACTATATTGCCCAGTAGTTGGGTGTATGTAGCTACATCATCATTTTTGCCCAATACTTTGGCGGCATTGATAAGCAATTGAGTAGAATGTGCATAAAATGCCTGGGCTATGAGGTTTTTATCGGTAAGGGCCGCACCGTCTTCATAATTGGTGCCTGCGTAAAATAGCCAGTCGCCAAAGTGGTTACCGGTATCCCAAAGGTAATTACGACTATGGAACTGGATATAACCCACCCATTTTTTCATGCTCTCGTACTGCTGCTGCAACACTTGTTTATCGCCGTAGGCCAAATAAATATTCCAGGGAACAATGGTTGATACATCACTCCAGCCCGATGCCGCCGAGGATGCGCTATCCAGCATATTGGGTATTACGTACGGTACCGCCCCATCCTTATGCTGATCGGCCGAAAGATCTTTTAGCCACTTGGTGAAAAAGCCTGCCACATCCATATTAAAGGTTGCGGTGCGGCAAAAGGCCTGCGCGTCGCCCGTCCAGCCCATGCGTTCATCGCGCTGCGGGCAATCAGTTGGTACATCAATAAAATTACCTTTCTGGCCCCATTGAATGTTATGCTGCAACTGGTTAATGAGCGGGTTTGAGGTGGAGAATTTACCCGTTTGCGCCATATCTGAATATAACGCGTATGCCGCCAGGTTAGTTGAATCAAGCGGACCACTATAGCCCACTACTTTCAAATACCTGAACCCCTGGAAGGTGAAATGTGGTTCGTAAGTTTCGGCACTGTCGCCTTTAAAAACATAGGTGATCTCCTGTTTGGCGGTGCGCAGGTTTTTGGTGTAGAAATTCCCTTTCTGATCCAGCACTTCGGCATGGAATAACCTTATGGTATCACCGGCTTTGCCTTTTAGTTTAAACTGTACCCAGCCTACCAGGTTTTGCCCAAAATCAACCACGCGGTCGCCCTCGGGGGTGTTAAATACTTTAAGGGGTAAAAATTTCTCGTGCTTTTTAACGCTTGGACCCGATGTAGCGATGAGATTATCCTTAATGGTTTCATCAACCCGTACGGTATCCCAGTTTTGATCTTTGTATAAAGGGCTTGTCCAGTTGAGTTTATCTTTACGGGCATCATATAACTCGCCATCAAAAAATGAGGAAGAACGGATAGCACCATAAGCCACTTTCCAGCTTTTATCGGATGTGATGATTTGTTTTTGCCCGTTGGTATACACTACTTCGAGCTGAAACAGCAGCGCCAGCTTTTTACCATAAACATCTTTTTTACGATTATAGGTATAGCCACGGTACCAGCCATCGCCAATGGTTACGCCAACGGCATTGTTGCCCTTTTGCAGGCTTGATGTAACATCATAAACCTGGTATTGAATGCGTTTGTTATAGCTCGTCCAGCCGGGTGCAAAGTAATCATTGCCTACCCTTTTGCCGTTCAGTTTTGCTTCGAAAACACCGTGAGCGCTGATGTATAAATGCGCCGCGCGTACCTTACGATCTAACTTAAACGATTTGCGGAACATGGGGCTTGGGCCGCCGGTGGTATCCGATGTATAATTATCCTGGATCCATTTGGCTGTCCAGTCGGTAGGTTTTAGTAAACCCATTTTCCAGAAGTTAACCATGCTCCAGGGCGATGCCTGGTTTTTATTGTTCCATACACGCACCTGCCAGTATACTTTTTGGCGCGATGACAGCATGGGCCCGCCATAATAAATGTGTACCGACTGATCAGAAAACACACGGCCCGACGTCCAGATCAGATCTTTACCCTTGGTTAATGACACCGCGTTGTTGCCCACACGCAGCTCATACGAGGTTTGCTGAATGCCCCGCTCCAGGCTAATAAGCTTCCAGCTCATGCGGGGGTTACCGGCATCAACAGCTATTGGGTTGGTCTTATACTCGCAGGTTAAGTTATCAACCCTGAACGGAACAGGCGCGTGCTGCACCTGTGAAAAACCGGGTTGATATAAAAAAGATAAGGTGACGATACTCAAGCACACCTTTTTGAGCATGCTTGTTAACTGGGTGCTATTCATTACACTTATATATAGCTTTAAGAACGATTTTGTTTTAATATGCGATATTGTTGTTATAACATTTAATTAAAAATGATACCACTATTGCAATACTATATTATAAACGTATTGTGGCCCCATAAAAGTTTTACAGGGCCACAAATACGATGTTATTTTTCGAGGTTTGACTCTGCTAATGGATATGGATAAACTAAACGGATATTTTTATAAGCCGATGTAGCTATTGGCCATGAATCTGTTTTATAAGCTCTTTCACGAACGGCGTGGGCGGTCATCACTTCAACTGCTTTACCTGTACGTACCAGATCAAACCAGCGGTGGTTTTCAAAGGCCAGTTCAACCTGCCTTTCATGGGCAATGGCCGCGCGAAAAGCTTCCTGGTTGGGTACATTCAGGGCGTCATCATCGTTATTAGCTGTTTTATCGCCTAAACCGGCGCGTTCCCTTACCAGGTTAAGGTATTTAAACGCATCGCCACCTGCTGTAAAACCCTGCTCATTTAAACACTCGGCCAGCATCAGGTAAACATCGGCATACCTGTATACCGGAAAATCCTGTGCTGTTATACCTTGTTCGGCACTCTTGGTTTGGTATTTTTTAATAAAAGGCAGTTCGATGCCATACTCATCAGATGTAAAATCGGTTATAGAAGCGTCCTTTCGTGTATCTCCGTCTTCGTATGCGTTTAAAAGATCCTGGGTAGGAATGTTCCAGCCGTTTACCAGGCTGTTGGCTATATCATGACCTGTTATGTCGCTATCATAGTAATCCCAGGGAATAAAGGTATCTACAAAGTCGCTGCCCAGTCCGTTTGGCCCTTCCATGTACTGGATCTCAAATATCGATTCCTTACTGTTTTTTGTGGTGATGCGGAAATTATCGGCATAGTCATTATTTAATCCGTACTGGCCAGAAGCTATAACAGCACGTAACAAGGGTATTGCAAGGTCAAACTTATGCTGGGTCATGTAAACTTCTGCAAGCATGGTTTCGGCGGTACCTTTAGTAACCCTGCCTTTGTCTTTTGGCGAGTTATATGAAACAGGGAGCTTAGCTATGGCATCTGTAGCATCGGCAATTACCTGGGTATAAATGTTTGCAGCGGTAGTTTTTTTGGCTACATCAAATGCATCACTTATTGATTTTATTTCGGTAAGTACCAGCGGAACATCGCCATACATGCGCACCAGGTTAAAATAATTGAATGCCCTTAAAAAACTGGCCTGCCCGCCTATGGTATCTGCAACGGCGGGGGCTAATTTAGCCGCCGGTAAATTCAGCAGGATTAAGTTACACCTGCTTATATCGGTATAGCAAATGCCAAAAAACTCGCCCACTGTTTCATTATTATTCAGCTCTCTGAACTCGTCTATCTCCTCCCTGAAAGTAACAGAGGTAGAGCGGTCGCCATCATTGTATTCATATGAGGTATTATCAGAACGCATTTCGGCCATTGCCCAGAAGTAACCGTTGTATAAATTTTGTAACGGGGCATAAGCGCCATTAATTGCCTGCCTGAACTGGCCTTCTGTTTTAAAAAAGTTGGCCTGGTTTTGTGTATCGGTAGGCTGCAGTTTTAAAAAATCCTTTTTGCAGCCTGCAGTAGCAAACGCGGCAAGGATAAAAAGGTATATATATTTTTTCATCTGTTTAGTTATTATTGTTTAAAACAAATCGTTTAATAAACTTTCGGTTTAATTAAAATGTAACATTACAACCCAGTGTATAAACAGCCGAAACAGGATACCCGGTGAAATTTACATTTGGCGAAAGTGAACGGTTGCCATCCTGTCCGTCTATACCAACCTCGGGATTGCCTCCTTTATAACCGGTTATTAAAATTGCGTTTTGCGCACTAAAATATACCCTGAAATTTCTGCTGAACTTTGTTTTGATATTATACCCCAAAGAGATATCCTTAAACATCAGGTATGAATTACTTTCAACCCAATATGAAGGGTAAAAATCACGGGCATAGCCTGTATTTGAAACCGTGGTTGGTATAAGGCCTGCACCGGGCTGTTTTTCAGAACGCCAGCGCTGTATAACTGATTGCTCTACATTAAATATACCATCAAGGTTGGTGGTAAATTGTTTGTAAAGATCAAACACATGACCGCCTACCGAACCTGCGGTAACAATATTCATGTCGAAGTTTTTGTATGACAGGTGATTGTTGAAACCAAATGTAAATTTAGCCCAGGGGTTACCTACAATAGTTTGATCGTAAGTGTCAATTACCCCATCGGGTTTTCCATCCGGACCGCTTACGTCTTTGTATTTTATGTTGCCCACCTGTGCATCGGCAAAATGCGGGCTGCTATCCAGGTCTTTTTGGTTTTGATAGATCCCTTCAAAAATATAGCCATAAAACTGTCCCAGCGGGTAACCCACCTTGGTGATACTGGCAGGGTTATCACCAGCAGGAGCATCGTATATTTGTGGTGTTTGGCCTAAGCTTATCACCTTGTTGCGGTTAAATGATATGTTAAAGTCCGAAGTCCAGTTGAAGCCCTGGCCAATAATATTTTTTGTTGTTAAGGTAAACTCCCAGCCCCTGTTGCGTACGTTACCCACATTGGTTAATGCGCCATCATAACCGGATGCCGGCGGCACCCCTAAGTATTGCAGCATCCTTTCGGTATAACGATTATAGTATTCGGCAATTAAATAAACCCGGCCTTTAAATAATGACAGATCCATACCAATATCTAATTGCTTTGTGGTTTCCCAGCCCAGTTCTGTATTACCCAGTTGGGTTAATGAAGCGCCGGGGGCAAGTACACCACCAAAAGTATAATTGGTTTGATCTACACCGGGTATGGATTGATAGTTACCCACATTGTTGTTACCTGCCAAACCGTAACTACCGGTAAATTTAATTTCGTCTATCAGATCTGTTTTAGGAAAAAATGATTCATCAGAGATGCGCCATCCGCCGGATACTGATGGGAAGGTTCCCCATTGGTGGCCTACTGCAAACCTTGATGAACCATCACGACGGATGGATGCGCTCAATAGATATTTATCTTTAAATGAGTAATTTACCCTGCTTAAAAACGACAATAACCGCCATTTTTCGTCACCCGCGCTTGCAGTAACAATTGTTGCTGCATTTACAGATTGTATAACATCGTCTGGAAAACCAGACCCGAATGTTAACCGGCTATGATCTTCTTCCTGTTGAATGGTATAACCACCTAACACGGTTAACGTATGGTTTCCCCAGGTTTTTTTGTAATTGATGGTATTTTCATTAAGCCAGTTTAAAACATTGGCCGAGGTGAAAGAACCTATAGCTTTTACCTGTGTTCCATCAGAATTTGGTATGCGGAACCCTCCGAGATATGATGGGCGGAAATAATCCTGCGATTTGGTCTGGTAATCAATACCAAAGGTTGATCTTACATCCAATCCCTTAATTATTTGCCAGTTAATATAAGTATTGGCCAAGGCGCGAAACTCCTTGCGATCATTCCGGGTGTTTACCAGCTCGCTAACAGGGTTGGCATTTTCTGAAGTACCCGCAATATTAGTATTACCCGGCGAACCTATAACATTTGTATAAGAGCCATCCGGCTGTTTAACCGGGGTAAGGGGGCTTTCCAAATAGGCCTGGCTTAATACCCCGCTGTTAAAATGGCCATCCGTTTCCTGTAAATTCCTTAAACTATAAGTAGGTGCTATACTAAGGCCTACTGTTACGTTCTTTACCACATCGGCATCCATATTGGCTTTCATGGAGTACCTTTTAAAGCCTGTATTTAATAAAGTACCTTCCTGGTTAAAAAAGCCCATTGAAAACAACGACCGTACTTTATCCGTTCCGTTGGCAACGGTAACATCGTAATTTTGCAGTGGTGCAGTACGGGTTACGGCATCAAACCAGTCGGTTCCTGCACCAAGCTTTTTAGGATTTCTGAATGCTACCGGTAATTGATCAATGTTATATGGTACACCGTTGGCTTTATCAAGATCTTGTAATGCTTCTGTACGCCATTGTGCATACTGCTCGGCCGTCATCATTTTTAACTTACTGCCCGAAAGTATAGATTGCAAACCTGTAGAAGTATTTACCGTTACGCTCGATTCTCCTTTTTTAGCCCTTTTGGTGTTTATTAATATAACACCATTTGATCCGCGCGAACCGTAGATAGCTGTGGAAGCCGCATCCTTTAATACGCTGATGCTTTCAATATCATCAGGGTTAATGGTACTCAATGGGTTTGAATACTGATCGAAGCCCGGAGATAAAGGGAAGCCGTCAACCACGTACAAGGGATCATCACCCGCACCTACCGAACCTGCACCGCGGATATTGATGGATACACCACCGCCCGGCGTACCTGTTACCTGGTTTACGGTAACACCGGCCAACTGACCGGCAAGTTTAAGGTCAAGACTGGCGGCCTTTATTTCCTTTATGTTGCTCATTTTTACAGAGCCTACCGCACCGGTAACATCCTTACGTTCCAGGTTACCGTAGCCAATTACTACAACTTCTTTTAAGTCGCGGCTGTCTTCCTGCATTATTACGTTAATTGATGTACGCTTGTTTACCGGCTCTTCCTTCATTTTAAAACCCAGAAAAGTGAACTGTAAAACCGCATTATCATCAACCTTTATGCTGTACTTGCCATCGGGACCGCTAATAACCCCGTCGGTTGCTCCTTTTACGTGGATGCTTACACCCGGCAGCGGCTGGTTACTGGCATCAAGCACCGTACCTGTTACCGTGATCTTATCAGCCGGCTTATCATTAGCCGCAACGGCCTCCTTTTTATTTACAATTATCGTTTTGTTTTCGATGGTGTAGGTAAGAGGCTCGTTTTTGAAACAGGCCTGCAAGGCTTCGTCAAGCGTGGCATTTTTAAGGTTAAGGGTTATAGGCTTGGCACCCTTTATTTCCTTGTATTTGTAAAAAAAGTAATAGCCGCTTTGCTTTTCAATAGCGGTAAATACTTTTTCAATAGCGGTACCGTTGGTACTAAGCGTTATAGTTTGCGAGAAACTTTTGGCACTCAGGTGCAAACAGCCGATAATAATGAGTAGGACCGTTAATTTCATGGTCAAAAACAGTTTTGAGGTTGGTTTACCAGGGACGTAAAATAGTTTACCCCTAAAGTTTATTTGCATAACTTCGTCGTGTTTGGGTTAATGTGTCTGTTAATGAAACTTGATAGCCTGATCCAAATATTTTACTCCGGGAGGGTTGCAGCCCTTCCGGTTTTTTTATGGATAAGCGGGAAGAAAAGTGGTATTACTGGCTTCGTCGGTTTTTTTTCATAAGTATTGCTGGTGGTTTTTAGTTTGGTTATGGTGTTACAGTTATCTTTTTATTCTCTATTTTAAAATGAACGTGATTTAACTCCAGCACATGCAGTACCTGCGATAGCTTTACACTCCGTTCAATTTTTCCTACAAACTCGTCATCGGGCATTTTACCTTCATAGGTAACTTCGGTATCGTACCAGCGCGAAAGCTGTTTCATGATATCCTCAATGCTTGAACGGTCGAACTCAAAGAAGCCGTTTTTCCAGGCGATGGCCTTGTCGGCATCTACACTCATCACCTTCACATTATTACCCTTAACAACGCCCTGTTCTCCCGGTTTTAAATAATTACTTAAAGCCCCGTTTATTAACTGGACAGATCCTTCAAGCAAGGTGGTTTTCATGGCATCCTCATCATTATAGGCCATAATATTAAAGTGTGTACCCAAAACCTTCACGTTCATGGCGTTAACTTTTACATTGAAAGGTTTGGCGGCGTTTTTGGCCACTTCAAAATATGCCTCGCCATTGAGCTCAACATTACGCTGGTTACCAACAAAAGCGGTAGGGAATTTTAATGACGATGCCGCGTTGAGCCAAACCCGGGTACCATCGGGCAGTATTACCTGGTACTGGCCGCCGCGGGGCGTACTGATGGTATTATAAGAGATCTGTGCACCTGCCGGTGCGGCACCTTTATCGGCAGTGTAAATCACCTGCCCGTCTTTAGTTTTCTTTATGCTGATCTTCCCCTTTTTTGCCAGGGTACCAATTTTAGCCGAATCAAGCACTACCTGTTCGCCATTATCAAGCGTGAGGATGGCCGCGTTTTTACCGGGGTTTACATCGTGCTTTACCACTGGCTTATTAGCAGCCGTTAAGGGTTTAACTGCACGTTGTTTAAGGCCATAAAAAGCAGCAGTACCAATAATGGCAAACGTAATGGCAGCCGCCGCAATGTTCCTGAACGTAAAAAGATTAAAAACGCCGCGGTGTTGTTGACTGTTTGATTGCCGTACCGCGTGTTGAAGCCGCTGCAGCATTTTATCTTCCAGCTGTTGTTTTGTGCCTGATACGGCTTTGTCCCAATCTTCATCGGATTGAAAACTGTCGAAAAAATTCAGCAACAGTTGTTCCTCCCGGTCAGAGGCCTGACCTTTAAGGTATTTATCAACTAATTGAAGAAATTCCTGCTTTTGCACAATTGGTTTTTATAAGGAGAGTATAAAAACCGGGGTATCCCCTAATGCTAATCAAAAAAATGCAGTAATTATTAAATTTAGTGAGAGCGTTAAGAAAAATTCATACACTTTAATCATAACTAATGCTTGGCGAAACAACCTACTTTTTAATTGTCTTTAAGTAATCGTCGTAGTTGGAGTAAGGTTCTTTCCACCTGCCATTCGGTTTAAGGTATAGCAAGCCCCTGGGGTTATCCAATATCACGTTGAAATGGTTGAGCACCTGGTTACCAATTAATGTAGGTCGGCTTGCTGCGTTAACCGGATCAGCGGCGTTGGTTACAATGTCCTTAATCTTCTGCCCGCTGATGACTGCGTCCAGCCTCACGATTTTACGTCCATCAGGCAGCACCATCAAAGCCTGCAGTTTATTCCAGTTATCGCTTTGCCCTGTAAAATCCTTACCTATGAGCATGGTGCCATCTCTGCCGGTATCAAACAAAAACCAAAAGTTAAAAGGCTGGTTATTTTGCATGATCGTTGCTTCAAATTTAGGCCGGTCTTGCTCATAGTATACTGGCTGGACCCTATATTTTTTTGCCTTTGACGGCAGGTTATTATATACGATCAGCACTTTATTGTCGTAATCCAGTTCGATCACTTTGTCCCGGAACAGACCATTACCAATAATGACATCTTCACCCATCTGCATGTTGCCAACCTCGGTAAACGGCAGGTTTGTCCATTGCTGATGCCCAATCTCCAGCCTATTATGCGTACTGGCCCTCGCTTCGTTCAAACCCTGCGTATTACTGGTCATGGTCTTCCCGTCGAACTGTAGCGCCAATTGTTCCGAAACCATTTTATTTACAATAGCGCCGCCTGCCCCAAAGTCTAACTGTATCGTAACCGCGTGATCACCATTCAACTTGCCGGCAAGATAAACGCGCGCCCCTTTCAGCATGAAAGGAATTGTATCTGGATAGGAATGGCCAGTTACAGCCTGTCTTACCGCAGGTCCATCCTTTGCGCTGATGCAGATATGACAAGTATCCTTATTGTTTAAAACAACTAAGAAATTATATTCCCGGCCAAAGCGGGTCTTAAATTTAAGTTCAGCCTGATCGGTACGGAAAATAACCCTGCTATCAGCACGGGGTACGTTGACATAATAAGTATCCTGATTGGCGTTAGGATCAAATTGCCAATCGGTTTTTACGTATTTACCATCTATAATGATAGCTTTTTCGCTGCCTGAATGAATTAGCGGCAGGCGTGTTTGTGCTATACCCGCGGGTATAGCTGCGCATAGACAGATAAAGAATGACCAACTTTTCATAAAACATAATTAAATCAAGACAAAGGTATACATTAAATAGTAATATGTAATACATAGTACTATAAAAAAACAGAAAATACTGATACCTGCTTTAAGAGGAGATTATCTTTGAATAATGTGTCTGATAAATTACTAATAATGATTAATTCACCTTTTCAGCAAAAGCATAACCATTTGCAGCAAAAAAAAGCTACCCAGCGAGGTACGTAATTGCCTTAACGCTTTGGTTAAATGATTTTCGACAGTTTTAGTGGAGATATTGAGCCGCAGGGCAATTTGTTTATGGGTTAAACACTCATCCCTGCTTAATTGGTAAACCTCCCTGCATTTCTGGGGCAGTGTGCCCACTACCGAACTTACCTGGGCTATGAGTTCCTTGTATTCGATGTTCTCGTAATCAGCGGGGGTTTGCAGGCGTTGGGGCAGATCGTCAAAAATGTCGCTTCGGACGGGCCCGCTTCGCATTTGCCGGTAAACCTCGTACCGGATAGACGCGTACAGGTAAGCCTTTAATGATACGCTGATTTCGATGGCGGCCCGGTTTTTCCAGAGTTTGATGAACAGTTCCTGGATCATATCTTCGCAGGCTTGCCTATCCTTCAGTACATTATATGCCGAAACATATAACAGTTGCCAGTATTTCTTGTAGATAGCCGATATAGCCGTTTCATCATCCGCCTTTAAGCGGTCGATAAGGTCCATATCACTTAAAACTATCTTATTGGGCATACTAAAACGGGATTAACATCCAATAACGTTAAATTTAATTAATATTAACTGAATGTTTATATAAAAACATCCATTTACTATTTATGCCTGTACTGCAAATACTTACAGCAGTTTAACGGCTTGTGATAATAACAGGGCTGGTAAGCTAAATTTAGTTTATTGGTTGCATAAAGTAACCTAACGGGGCTGGCATTTGCAGTTTTGTATTTGATTTGTTACGAGAGAATAAATACGACTTCCAAAATCATTGTAAAATAAATTTTGTCATTTCGATACGAGGTACGAGTGAGAAATCTTATGCGGCTTTGTAAGTGTGCTATGCTTGTTCGATATGTATATCGTACAAGATTTCTCCTCGTACCTCGTCGAAATGACAACGTTTTCGGATTACTCATACAGTTATTAGCAAACCCCACAAAAAAAGCCGCCCTCACGGGCGGCCCTTCATCAATCATTATCACTTAAAAAAAACTTATTTCAATAGCTCATTGGCCAATGCCAGTTCCTCTCCACTAATAGTATGCTGGCGACCTTTAAATATCCTCAGTGTTACCTGAGCATTTAAACCTTCTATAATTGCCACGCTTTCGTTAACCCGACTTACCGGTACATGCGGATCGGGATCGCCGGTGGTTTGGAGTACCGGGGTTTGGTTAAAATTGCCCTGGTAGTTTTCTGTAACCAGCTTTTCGCCAATCAATCCGCCGGTAAAGGCTATAATGCCGCCGTACCTGCCCGCGTTGCGGGTTGCATACTCCAGCGTTAAACATGCACCCTGCGAAAATCCCAGGATATAAATGTTCTCCTGCGCAATGCCCTGCTGCTTTATATCGGCAACCAGTTCGCCAATTACCTGCAATGCCGAATCAAGCATGGGCTGGTTATTACTTACCGGCGCCATAAAGCTATATGGGTACCAGCTATATTCGGTAGCCTGCGGCGCGAAGATGGCGTAGCCATCAAGCGCAAGATGATCTTTCAGGGATATAATACTTGCTGCCGATGCCCCACGCCCATGCAGCATAATGATGGCTTTTTTTGCTTTATCAACGGGCGTGCCCGCTGTTACTATTTGTTTGCTATGGGTGTACATAATTATATTAATGATGGTAAAGTACGTTCCAATTCTTCACGTAAATGCTCGTGCTGATATGGCAATTTAAGGGTTTGGCCCAGTTCTTCAACCGGTTCATCAACAGAGAAACCCGGGTTATCTGTAGCCAGTTCAAACAATACACCGCCCGGTTCACGGAAATACAATGAATAGAAGTAATTCCTGTCTATTTTATCAGTTATGTGCAAACCTAAGGCTGCAATTTTTTCGCGGTATTCCATCAATATGGCCTCGTTTTTAACCCTGAAAGCAACATGGTGAACAGAACCACCTGCAACATGCCCTGCCACTTCTCCGGCTACTTCAACCAGGTCAACAATAGCGGCATTGTCAACGGCGTCGGTAATAAACCTGTAACGGTTAACGTGCTGCTCCAATAACCTGTAACCAAATACGTCGGTAAGTATTTTGGCGGTTGCCTCAATCTTGTTTGATGTTATGGTGATGTTATGAAAACCGCGTGTAGCATTTTCGGCTGTTACTTCGGCTGTTTCCCAGGGCAAACGTGTATCGGCTGTTTTTGGAACTATCAGTTCAAGCTTTAAGCCATCCGGATCAAGCACGGTAAGGTATTGCTCACCAAACTTTTCTGAAGGTTTGTTATAGATAACGTTGTTGGCATCAAACCTTTTCAACCAAAAATCCAAACTGCCTTCTGGTACCGAATAACCAATTTCGGTCACCTGCCTTGCACCTCGCCTGCCGGCAGAGATACCTTCCCACGGAAAAAATGTAAGAATAGTACCGGGGGTGCCTTGTTTATCGCCATAATATAAATGGTAAGTACCCGGATCATCAAAGTTCACGGTTTTCTTTACCATTCTTAAGCCCAAAACACGGGTATAAAAATCATAGTTCTTTTTGGCGTTGCCTGCAATTGCAGTGATGTGGTGGATGCCGTTTATTGTATTTTCCATTGTGTTCCTTGTTTTTAAATTTGAGTTGTTGCTGTTATTTTATGATTCAAATTTACCCCGTAAAACAAGGTTGACACTTGATGTAGGATAAGAAAAAAGGGAAGGAAGATAATTGTTGCCGCAGAATACTCACCCGCCCATTGTTGCGGCCGGGCCCCCTCTCTTCAGCTTCGCTGGAAAGTGTGTGTGGGGGGGGGTATTTGATATTACATCTCTTGCGCTCGTTTATAACGAGTGCCTAACACAATTATGCGATTGCATCGCGAAGAAGCGTCGCAGACGCAAGAACACTTTAACCACTCGTTACAAACCACAGGTGTTGGGAAGACTGAATTTTATAAAAAGTTTGTCATTTCGATAGAGCCCGGGCGGGTAAAAGCGTGGCGCGAAGGAGAAATCTTCTGCGGAATGCAAAGCTCCAAGAGCATAGCGCATAAGATTTCTCACTCGTTCCTCGTATCGAAATGACAACATTTTACTCTTCCCAACACCTGTGGTTACAAACGAGCGCAAAGGTATGAGAGGGTCGCCACACGAAGTGCCGGCGGGGTGAGTCGAAACGCTATGCAGAGCCGCATAAGATTCCTCCTCGTACCTCGTTCGGAATGACAAAGTGTACAATCTTCTTCCTTTGTACTAATCGCAGAATACTCACCCGCCCATCGCTGCGCTCGGGCACCCTCTCTTCAGCTTCGCTGGAAAGAGGGGATTGCAGAATTTGAGATTATTTAAATCAGAGAAAAGGAAAAAACCTTCTTCACCCTCTTTGCGGCGAAGCCGGAGAGAGGGTCGGCCAGCGAAGCGGAGTCGGGGTGAGTCGAACCGGTTTGCAGAGAAAACTACTCCGCCTTTGTACTAAACAAAAACACGGCCGATTCACCGAGGATTACCTGGTCGCCTTCATTCATGGGGTGGCCAATTTGGGTGGAGTTGAGTTTGATCATCTTGCCATCGGCGGCAATGTGAATTTTGGTTTTGTTGCGGGGCGGTACACCTCCCTCATCGGCGAAGATCATGAAACACTCATGCTCCTTGTCCCATTCAATATGGGCGTGCTGCCTGCTGATGAATTTATTGCTTTCGTCGTTGCTTACAGCCGGGAAAACCATTTTATTAAGCCGGTATGAACCATTTTCCGTTACCGCTTTTTTATCCCTGCCGATGTTCATTTTGCCGTCGGTAGCCTTAATAATATATTCCTCCTGCTCGGCCTCGCCGCTTAATATCCTGATGTACGCTACCGCTGATGAAGCATTGTGCGCCACCTGTTTGCGGGTAAGCATGGCAAAAGCCGCGTCGAGTTCGGGAATCCGGGGGGCATCTGACGGTAATTGATCGGTAAAAGCCACTTCAATAGTCCAGTCGGCGGGCAGATCGAGGGCGTAATCGTCGGCTATTTTTTGGATCTCGTTGCGAAATTTTTCTTTTTCATGTACCGACACCGCGCCTTCATAAATGTGCTTATCCTCCGGCGAAGCCGCTATAAAAAGCAGCAATTCTTTAATGTGCGCACCTTCTCCACCTTCTACTTTCTGTAGGGCCTCCTTTATATATTGCAGTAATGCTTCGCGCAAGCCTTTTACGTCCCATGCTTTATTACCGCTATTTTTGCTGAAAAAACTAAATGCCATTTTGTGAAATTCTAAAAAATGAAATTCTAAATTCTAAAAACAGGAAACTCTAAATTCTAAACACTAAATCCTAATAAGAAAAAGCTAAACTCTAAAAATCCGAAATTTCAATTCCCAAATTCGAAAGCTTACTCCTAATTCTCAAATCCCAAACCCTGCACCACTTCGGGCTTCATACTTTTCATATACCCTTTTTTCAATAAAAACGGTATTACGTGTTTACCGGCCAAACGTACCGCATCTGATGATCCACGGGTTGATTCTACCCTGATACAAACCACCATATTGCTTTTGCCATTTGCCTCGGGTGCAAAAAATACGTACCAGCCATCGTTTACGCTTTTATTTTTAACAATACGCTCGGGCGTACCGCTTTTACCTGCAACGGCAATGCCTAATATAGGCACTTTCGGCGCGCTTTGGGCTATCATGTATTGCGTAAGCAGACCGGCATATTCGGGCTTTTCGGCCAGTTTAATACCTTTTTTTACCGAAGTTACCGAATCATTTACTTTTAGCACAAACCTGTTGGCCACCAAAACGCCATCATTGGCTACACCCGATACCAGCCTGGCTACAGCCGCCGGGGTGGCAATCAGCTCGCCTTGTCCCCAGGCCATACCCGAGATACCCTTTGCCCTTGTTTTATGGATGTTGTTAGGATCATAACGCGGCCGGGTATTAAATTCGGTTTTGCGCCATAGTTCCCGCCATTTTTCTTCCTGCTGATCGTTATTTGCCGGTTTATTATAGTAGTAGCCACCCACACCATGCAAAAACATCCCGGTTTTAAGGTACAGGGTGCCCATGTATTCCTGCAGATGCTCCTGGTTGGCCAGCTTTATAAAGTATACGTTGTTTGATTTGGCAATGGCCCGCTCCATAGTTATCATCCCGGTTTCATCCGGTTCGATGCCTTTGGTACGGATACGTTCTTCGGTACTTACATGATAGGTAACATTCTGCGCGTCGATACCCAGCTTATTAAATGCCGACATGGCCGTTAATACCTTAGCCGTTGACCCCGGTTGTGAGGCATAGGTAAAGCCAAGATCAGTAGTCGTCATCCAGGTGGAAAGCTTATTCTGATCGGTCTGCGACATCGTAAGCTGATCCCAGTTATGCACCGGCGGCAACGGGTATTGGGCAGATACCAGCACATCGCCGGTATGGGCCTCCATGATCACTACCGATACCCGGTTATCATACAGCGAAGTATCCGTAGCTATTGACTGCTGAATTTCGGTTTGCAGCTGGGCATCCATCGTAAGCTTTACATCGCGGTTGCGGTTTTTAAAGGCTGCTACTTCCGGGCCGTTAAAGTCGGTAAGTAACAGCGGCGCAAGGGCGCTGTAATCGCGCTTATTAACCGTCATTTCTTTTACGCCACGGGGCAAAAACCTGTCTTCCTGGTAGCGGGATGCTTTTACATTGTAGCTGCTTACCGGCATTTTAAAGCCGCGCAGTTCGGCGGCGTGTTCATACTCGCCAAAATAACCGTTGGTGCTGCCGTTAAATACACCGGTGTTGGCATCGCCCGTCCAAAAAAACATTTGTTCTTCAAAGGGGTAAAACCTGTCCAACCTTTTGTGCATGGCCGAATCCAGATCATAATGCAGGATGCCGAGTTTGGCCAGTTTTTTACTTTGCTTTTCTATTAACTGCGGTTTGCTGGTAGCCAGGATAAGTCCGTTCCTATCCAGCAATGAACCGGCCTGCAGCTTATTCATTAATATGGCAATACGCGGATTATAGCTAAACATACGCAGCCCGCTTTTATCGGCAACCAAGGCTGGTTTTACCACCCATTTTTTATTATCGGCGCTGTAGCGCGATACATTTACGGTAAGCAAAACCACTGCAGCAAGGGCTGCGGCAAGGGCGGGCACTAAATTCTTATCCTGCTGTTTGGTAATAAAACTCATTTGTACCTGCGTACCCCGTACCATTGATACCGACAGCAAGAACCCTGTTGCCAGTAAATTGATCACCAGCGACGAACCGCCATAACTTTCAAATGGCAGTGACACGCCCGACAATGGCAACGCCCCTATCGACCCGCCCGCTATCAACAAAAACTGCACAAAGGTACAGGTACCGATGCCCGCACTGAGGTAAAACAGCAAGGGCGTACCCGTTTGCCGCCCAATAATTATGGATCGGTGTAAAAACAGCAGGAACAGGATAAACACGGCTGCCATACCTGCCCAGCCAAATTCTTCGCCAATGGATGGCAGTATCATATCGGTATGTGCTTCGGGAATGGTTTTGGCAAAACCCTGCCCTACGCCTGTGCCGGTTAAACCGCCGCTGGCCATAGCCCAAAGACCGTTGGCTACCTGGTCGCCACCGTATACTTCATTGTTCCAGGCATCCTGCCAGATGGCCTTGCGCTCCACCAGCCGCTGAACCGGACCGGGGATAATTTTATCAAGCCCTGGAATTTTATCGATGGTTAAAAAGGCGGTAACAACTATTAAGGCCATAAATGCCGATTCGCTGAGCAGCCGGGGCTTTAAAAATCCAACCAGGCCCCAAATACCAAAAGTGATGCCGGCACTAAGCCAAACGTTATCAAAAAACCAGGTAGCGAGTACAAATAATACCACGAAACCGGCCATCGGCAAAAAATCGCCGCGCGAAAAGGAGAACAGGATAATGAACGTAAAGCAGATCACCATAGCCGGACCAAGATCGCCCAGTACTAAAAACAGCAGCAGGGTAACCACGGTGGCTACCAGCGCAAATGAAAAAAACGACCATCGTTTGCCCCAGCTGGCGTACTGGCTGATAAACTTTTCATTGGCGGCAAAAAATCCCGCCAGGAAAATAACCATAAGGTATTTAACTATTTCGCTGGGCTGAAAGCCGAGCAGGTTCACTTTTACACCGCTGCCTTCGGGTCCGGTACCAAATAAAATAGTACTGAACAGGATGCCCATTGCCGCAACCGCCCAGGGCCAGCCATTGGCCGCGCTGCGTACTTGCTTAAACAGCAATAACCTGTAAAGCGTGGAATCGGCAGTGAGGCGGCGGAGTTTGATGAACTGGATTATACAGATGCCCAATATGCCGATGCCTAAATAAACCAGCGTGTCTTTAGCTAAAAACCTATCGCGCAGGGGATCTTGCAAACTAAGCAACGTTAAAAAGGAGATACCGGTCAGCATCATCACCAGCGGCAGGAGCAATTGATCGGCCTGCGGGAAACGAGTGCTTAACAGGATATGGATGATGATAAAACCTGCAAAAAAACAACCGGCAATTATCCAGTACCAGGTATTAAAATCATCTATGGTACGTACAATGAACGCGCCCTCTTTTTTCAGGATATTAAAATCGCGGGTAGAGAGCAGCTTAATGCTATGCGGCGATTGTACAAAATCAAGCGTTTTATTGGCGTCCAGATCCACAATACCTTTGGAGATACCAAACTCATAGCCGGGTTGCAGCGGCAGCAATTCAAAAGCCTTGCCGGTGGGCAGGTTTTTAAATTCATATTGGCCGCTGGCATCTGTACGGGCAAAGGCCGTGAGCGATTGCAGCTGGCGCTTTTTATCGGCATTTAAAACATATACCTTTTTAAACGCCGGGGAATTTTCTGTAGTGGTGTTTTTGGCGATGGTTTCCTCGTCGGAATAGATACTATCGCGGGGCAGTATCATGTTTAGCCGCACCAATACACCTGCTACGGGTTTCTTTTTAAAACTGATGGTACCGTGTATGCTGTATTCGCCCAGGTTAAGATCTGTTTGGGTTGGGATTTGCGGGGGCGATTTAAGCTCCTGCGCAAAACGTACCGAATCGGCACCGTTATAGCCAAGCAAAGTGCGCGAAACCAACACCCTGCTTTTAAATGATTCGCCCCCCTGGGCAAAGGCCTCGTCGGCATTAACGTAGTATTTACGTTTGTTGAGCTCACCTGCATTGTCAAAAGCCTGCCCGGTATTTACGCGGCTGCCAATAACGGTTTCAATATAATCCACATCCCTGGGATCATCAAAATAGTAGCCTTTTTTTAGCAGTGCGGCAACGTTTTTGGCGGTATTGGGCGCGTTGAGGTTTACAATGGTACCGTCCTTTAGCCGACTATCAACATCGGTAAACTTTTGTTGCAGCACCATATAAAGCTTGCCGAACAGCACCGCCAGTATAATACCGGTGAACAGTAAAAACAGCCGCTCCAATCCTCTGCCGGGCTTTTGGGGTATAGGTTGCGCCATTATTTAGTGCGTAGCTTTTTGTAAAGTATCTATTTTAAACATGCCGCCAAATAACCTGCCCGAAACATATTTATTACCGGGGAACAGGTAGGACGTTTGCACCGGGATATCGCAATTGCTGAAGATCACTTTTTTTAAAACCAGGGCATCGTTATGGGTAGCAATGGCTACATGAAAGCCATCAAAAGTAAGGCTGTCCAGCACTATATATTTGGCCTTTGGCGACAGCGTAAAAGCAGGGCCGTTGTAAGCCGTATCCCTTTGGAACACTATTTTTCCCTTCGCCTTTATGTACAGGCTATCCTTGGGGATATGCAGTGTATCACTAATGATGATCGGCTGTTTATAGTCGGCCTCGTTTAGCACCAGCGTGTTGCCTTTTAGCTTATTAATGGTATCCTGCAGTTTAAGTTCCTGCGCATTTTTAACTTTTGCGGGTGGTATAACCGTTTTAACAACCGGTGGCTGTGTAAGCTGGCGATTAAGCCAAAGCTGCCATACAAAACCGGCTAAAACCAATGCCAGGATTATAAACAATACCACCACCGTTCCGCGATAGCTTTTTTGTTTTACGGGTACGGTTAAAGGTCCATCGGGTAGTTTTGTTGGTTTTACAAAATCATCAGCCGGTTCGGCTGGTTTTACGGTGGCTATGGGTTTGGTAGCACTTTGCTGACGGGGTGCTTTGTCATTTTGCGCCAAAACCACCGTTACATTATCCTTACCGCCTTTATGGTTGGCGGCATCAATTAATTTTTGTCCTTTATCTTGAATAGTGCTATCGCCGGTAAGTATACGGGTTATCTGCGTTTTATCAACCAGGTCGGTAAGGCCGTCGCTGCAAACCAGCAGCATATCGCCGGGTAAAAATGGCGAGTGGCCGGTTTCTACAAAGTCAGCATCGCTGCCAATATTGGGGTTAAAGCCAAGGGCCTTGTTAATTTCATTACGCTTTGGATGCTCCATAGCCGCCTCCTCGGTAAGCCTGCCCGAATCTTCCAGGAAACCCACAAAGGAATGATCTTTTGAAATTTTTATAAGCGAATGATCGCGCAGCAAATACAGGCGGGTATCGCCAACATGGGCATAGTAAAACTGGTTGTTCTTTATATCTATCACCGCCAGCGTGAGCACGCAGGCCATGTTTTCCAGTCCCTTATCTTCCAGTTTTTTATTGTAGATCTTTTGATTGGCCTTATTAAAGGTATTTACCAGCAGGGGGGTAATATCGCCGGCTATATAGCTTAGTTCCTGCAAAATACTTTCGCGCGCAATTTCAGCAGCAACCTCGCCGCCTACGTAGCCGCCTACACCATCAATAACGCAGGCAATAATAAAATTACCATCAAGGGCTTTTTGGGCAATAAAGGTATCTTCATTGTTATCCCGCTGCTTACCGGTATCTGTTATTCCGAAAAAATTATTGCTCATGGTTTTTACTGGAATTTTTTATGTCGATAAAATGGGCCAGCAATAATAAAACGCATATTGCCAATAAGCCTATTGATAATATTTGTGACATCAGGCCTCGGGTTTAAATATGTTGATACCTATGATACCGTTCAGCAGGATCTTTGAATTAAAAGGTAGCTCTACCCATTGCGGCGAGTTTATATCGCTGCGGGTAACTTCCTGCTCGTTTATCATGGTAAGCTCGCCAAACGAGGTAAGGTATAGCTTGCCATCGGCCTTATTCATACGGATGCGGAGGTGCGGGGTATTTACCCAATCGCTCGGAATTTTAAATACGGCCTGATCATCGCGGGTATCTTCATTGCCCGATACCACAATGTCATCATCCTTCATTAAAAACTCCACCTTGCGGCCAACAAATTGTTTATCGGGCATAATGGTATCAAGCCGGGCCAAAACCTGCTGACCAGCCTTTACTACTTCCTTCTCGTCATAATGCAAATCGTTGGCATAGGGCAGTTCATAATAGCCCTCGCTGTAATAGGTAAAACCCTTTAAAATATCGTTGCTGATATCCAGGGTTTGGGCAACACCAGTATGACGGGGGATAAATGTAACCCTTAAATTTTCTTCTTTTTTGTTGCTGCCGGGTAACAGCTTGCCAATAAATCCCTTATCGCCTTTGGCATAATCAGGATGAGATACGAGTCTGAATACCCATTTTGAGCTGGATGGCTCTACCTTTTTACCTACTTCCTGGTGATCGCGCAGCAGCTCATAAAATTTCTTTACCGATTCATGCACGATAATCCCGAACAAACCCGAGCGGTTATTGATAAACTCCTGGTAATCTTCTTCGTTAAAGCTGATGATGAACTCGTGGTAAAACACTACCCTATCGGCAAAAGAAAGCTGACCGATGGACTCCTTAAATTTTTCGATGATGTACATATAAACATCATCGGGCGTGAGCGATTTATTATTGATGGCTGCAACAGCCGCGGCCTTGCCATTGGGCAGAAACCAGTCCTGCAAACCTATCTTTTGCCAAAATGTAGATTTTGATTCCATTTAGTTAAGTATATATGTTTAACGGAAACCGTTTAACTATCATTTTAAAAATTCAAATTGCTGGTATCCTTGGCCTTTGCGCTATCGCGATAAAACTGCGGCTTTTCCTGTTCTTTTTTCCGCTGATACCCACGCAGGATAGAGTCGGCAATAGAATCAACCTCGGGCGGGATACTTTCGGTGTTATTATCAGGTTGCTGCTGGTTTACCGCTGTATCCGGGTTTGGTTTGCTGCTATCGTTTTTTAACGTGTTTGAACCGTGACTTAAGGTATCCCGCTGCGGCGGGGTAGACTTAAAAAACCGGTTGTAAATGCCCCTCCTATGCTGGTAAGCTATATAGGTTGTAAAACCAGTAAGGGTAACAAGCACCGCAATTAATATAATAAAAATAGGTTTGGCAATGCGTACGCCATGCCTGCCAATTACAACGGGCGTTTCGGCGGCGGTATGTATTACGTGTGCAGGCGTTGCCGTGGCGCGTGCGCTTTCGGCCTCCTGGTAATACAGCAGCAGCCCTTGCAGGCGCTCATTTTCTTTTAACAATACCGATGCATTCCAGGAATCATCTGCCTGGTTATTGCTGTTTACCGCGGCTATGCTGCTATGTACAAGCGCATCCTGCAGCTCGATACCGCTGGCAAAACGGTCTTCGGTATGCTTTTGCAAACATTTGGCTACGATTTGCAGCAGCCATGCGGGCACCAGCATTTCGTGTTCTTTTTTCTGATCGGTCCAACCGGCAGGCAGATTTTTCTTGCGCAGTTCCATCACATCGGGCACGGCGGTTTCCATGTGGGCCAGCATTACGGCGTTGCGGGCGGTTTCGCCATTATCGCGCAGCGGGAAAGGTACCTGACCGGCTATCAGCTCATACAGGATAATGCCATAACTATATACATCCGTTTGAAAATACATCAGCCCTTCGTTTTGCTCGGGCGCCATAAATTCAATGGCCCCCGCATGGCGGATGCTGGTACGGCGCTGATCATCAGACATGGCCGAAAGACCAAAATCCAGCAACACGTAATTACCCGTGTGGATATTGAACTTTACGTTATTACTTTTTATATCGCCATGCTTAACTGACACTTTGTGGCAATGCGACAAGGCATTAGCCAGCTGATCGGCCAGTTTAATGATCTCCTTTATGGTGAAAATGGCTTCGTGCGGTGGTTTCAGCAGGTCCTCCAGATCGGGACCGTCAATAAATTCCATCTCGATAAAAGGGAACGACCCGCTTTCGGTTATACCCGAATTAAGGATCTTTACCACATTGGGGTTGGGTTCCTCGTTTACCTTTTTTAGTTTTTCAACCTCGTTCTGGAAATTACGAAAATTCTTATCGTCGGTGCTTTCGGTATGGATAGGTGTTGGCAGCAACTTTACCGCGGTAATAATGGGGCCGTAACGCCGGCCTTTGTAAACGGAGCCCTGACCGCCCGTTCGCAAAGCGCCCATATTCTCCAAACCTTCGGTTATTGTAAATACTTTGCTCATTGAGATATACTTGCAGCGCTATTTATAAGCATAAAATAAAACATTTTTACTTCAACATAACGCAGGCATTAGTGTTTGGTATAAAAATAGGAAAAAAAAGCAGTACAGATGTGGAGATTTCAAATGTGCAGATTTCAGATGTGCAGATTGTCTGAACCATGATTAAACAGATTCATCAGATTATAGGATTTCAAAGAAAAAATCCTGAGAATCCTTTAATCCTATAAATCCCGGTTCAGACAAAATCAATCTGCACATCTGTAATCTATAATTTGCACATCCAAACTATATCGCTCCAATAGCTTTCCGGTAATTGTTTATCGCAGTAATAATAGATTGCACAATTTCGTTTTGGCCTTCGTTAGAGTTGAGGTATTCCTCTTCCTCGGGGTTGTTGATAAAACCGGTTTCGATAAGTACGGCCGGGGCGGCGCTGTGGGCCAGTACGAGTACGCTTTGCTCCTTTACGCCATTGCTTTCGCGGCCGTTGGTTTGGGTAAATTCGGTATCCAGCAAATCGCCGAAGAGGATACTTTGCTTGCGGTATTTTTGAATATAGGCATTCAGGATAATGGCATTCGCCGGATCGGTTTGATCATAGCTTTCATACGTTTGCTTGTAATCCTTTTCAATAAATATAGATGAGTTTTCGCGTACGGCCTCTTCCTGTTCCTTTAACCTTTTAAAACCATAAACCAGCAGCAGCACGCCCTTTTGCTTGTGCGCCCGTGCAGCAGTCCCCTCTGGTGATGAATTGCAGTGGATAGAAATAAACAGGTTAGCATGGTTTTGGTTAGCAATAATGCAGCGTTGGTTCAGCGGGATAAAAGTATCGTCGGTACGGGTAAGGAACGCATTTATCCCCACAAGCTGCGTATCAATAGCTGCTTTTAGCTTTTTGGCGATGGCAAGGGTCACATTTTTTTCGACCGAGTAAGAGCCGCGCGCGCCAGGGTCTTTACCGCCATGCCCGGCATCAATGGCAATGGTTTTAAATTTAAAACCAGAAGTTACTGCCGATGCCGTTGTATCTTTTGTTTGCGCAAACGAATGAACACCAGTCAATAAAAAAAACAGTCCGATGTTTAAGGCAATAAGAAATGCCTTTTTATTACTGATCACTTAACTACCCCCTTTTTACTGCATTTAGGGCAAAGACCGGTTGCATACAGGGTAAAGCTGTCGGGCTGAAAACCAGCGGGCAGGTTTATGGCAGGCAAATTCAAATCGTTTAAACAATATACGTTTTTACAGTTGGTACAGTTAAAATGCAGGTGCTCATCATGGTGATGGCCTTCATCGCAATGGGATTTGCAGAGCGCGTAGTTTGCGGTTCCGTTCAGATCAAATACTTTGTGGATGATGCCTTTTTCTTCAAAAGCATTAAGGATCCGGTATAGGGTAACCCTGTCGATATCATTCATCACGCTTTCCAGATCGGGCTGCGAGGTAGCCGCATTGCGCGACGACATCATAGACAGCACCCTTAACCGGGGAGCAGTTTTTTTTAAATGATGCTTATTCAGCAGATCTTCAAAATGAAGATCATTGCGGGTTTGTGCCATTTAATTTAATTGGGGTGTAGTTTTATAAGGTTACAAACTTAACAAGAAATAATAACGGTTTAAAATCGGAGATATTTTAGCGGCACCCACGCCCTCTCCAAAGGAAAAAAGCCTCACCTAAACGGCGAAGCCCTCATGTAATAATCCTCTCCCTTGGAGAGGACTTTTGACTTACATGGTTTTAAAAATGCTTTTACGCTCCCTCTCCTTTGGAGAGGGCTGGGGTGAGGCCGTGAGGCTGCAATCCCCAGTACATTTATAATTCACGAAATGTGCCACTGCTATCAATAAACCGCCTGCGGGTACTACTATGGCTTCGGGCCAGCCGTGTATAAAAGCATGGCCCAGCATGATAATCGCGAAACCGCCTACGAGTAAAATAAGCGGCAAAGGCCGGCGGTGTGCGCGCAGGTAGGATAAACCAATGGAATATGTACCGATAATCAACGCAAATATGATCATGCCCCACTCTACCCAGGCGTTGGCCAAAAAACCAAGCCCCAGTAAAGGCAGGCTGGTAAACAACAAGGGCATCGCCGCGCAATGGATAGCGCATAAGGTTGACGCTGTTATGCCAATACTATCTAACCGGGCAGATGTTTTATGATGATCCATGCTGCAAATATAATTCAAATGCAACATAATTGCATTTGAATTATATTATTATTTTTGTCATATTTTAACAATTAAGTAACATCCACTTAATTCCAACGTCAATAATTACATTTGCAAATTATTACCTGATTTTAAATTGTGTCATCAGCTTCGCTCTATAAATTAAAACAAAACTGGCTAAACGCCTACGATACAACGCTGAAGCGTATAAAGCTGCTCATTGGCACTATGCTTATTGTGGCTATTATCAATATTTTACCCGGCTTTTTCAGAACTATAGAAAAGCGACCGGGCGTAGTGTTAAATGATTTTATTTTAACACATCTGCCTGCCTATGATGTATCTGTCCCCATCTTCGCTATTATTTGGGGCATGGGTATTTTGCTGATGGTGCGGGCATTTTACAAGCCGGCCATTTGCTCCACCTACATCTGGACACTGATATTTGTATGTATAGCCCGTTTTATTTCGTTAACTCTGGTAAACCTCGATCCACCGGTTGGATTGATACCGCTGGTTGACCCGCTTACCGGCTTTTTTTACGGGCATGCTGCTATAACAAAAGATCTTTTCTTCTCGGGCCATACCTCAACCATGGTGCTTATTTTTCTTAATCTCGAAAAACGAACGGATAGAATCATTGGTTTTATAGCTGCCCTTACCGTAATGCTTTTATTGCTGATACAGCATATCCATTACACCATGGATGTGCTGGCTGCCCCGGTAATTGTTTACTGCCTTTACAAACTTGCCCTTTACCTTGATCTGTAACCGACACTTGTCGGAAAAACTATTTTTTATAAAAGGTTGTCATTTCGAAACGGGGTACGAGTGAGAAATCTTGTACGGTTCTATATTCGGACTATACTTATCCGATAATTATTGAGCATAAGATTTCTCACTCGTACCTCGTTTCGAAATGACAGATTTTTAGTCTTTCTAACACCTGAGTATCTGTAACTAACTGCTCATTTATCCAGATCATGCAGCAGGTGCATGGAATCTTTAAGATCACGATAAAGTTTTTTAAACACCGGGAACAGCTTACTGTACCGGGCATGGTTTTCCATATTGGGTTCAATAACCTTTTCACCGCTTATTTGGGTTACGGCGGTATAACTTTCGGGATGCAAAGCCTGCATGGCCAGGTAAACCGCCCCTACTGCCGATGCATCTTCGGGCTGCAGCACTACAAGTTTTTTTCCGGTGATATCGGCCAGTACCTGCGTCCACACCGGCGAGGTTACAAAACCGCCGCTGATGTTTACCTGGGTTATGGTTTCGGATGTATCTTCTACCGTTTTAAGCACATCGTATAAGGCAAAACAAATACCTTCCAACGCGGCGCGTAAAAAATATGATCTGCTATGGGTGGGTTTAATATTTATATAAGCACCAGTGCTTTTGGTATCCCAAATGGGTGCGCGTTCACCGTATAAATACGGCAAAAACAACAGACCATCGCTACCGGCAGGCACCGTTTGTATGGTATCAAACAAAGCGTCATAATCTGCCTTGGTAAGGTTTTCTTTCTGAAGAAAGCTTTTCAGCAGCCAGTTAATGGCAATGCCGCCATTGTTCACTGCTCCGCCGCATACAAAGCTATTTTGGTTAAGCAGGTAATTAAAGGTCATACCCGCGTAGTTGTAAACGGGTGTGGTGCTGGTTATCCGTACCGCGCCGCTGGTGCCAATGGTTAATGCAGCCATACCGGGACCGGTGGTATGACTGCCCAAATTAGCACAGCAACCATCGCTTGCACCAATTATAAAGTTTGTATTTGTGCTGATGCCGGTTAATGCAACGGTTGCCGCATCCGCATTACTACGATAATAAGTAGTATTTACCGGGGTTGACAACTTATCGGTATTTACTCCTGCCAAAGCGCAGGCCACAACACTCCACTCCAGTTTTAAAATATCAAACAAACCCGTTGCCGAAGCGATGGAATAGTCCACCTCAAACTCATTAAACAGCCTGTACCATATAAATTCCTTTATCGATATAAATTTATGCGTTTGGGCAAACAGCTGCGGTTTGTTCTCGCGCAGCCACATCAGCTTACACAATGGCGACATGGCATGTACCGGCGTACCCGTAATTCTGTAAATATCTTCGCCCTGCGCCGATGCCCTTAAACTTTCGGCAATATTTTCGCTCCGCGCATCTGCCCAGGTAATCATTGGTGCCAAAGGCAAACCCGCCTCATCAACCGGAATAATACTATGCATGGCACTGCTAAAGCTAACAGCCCCGGGCGCATAACCTATTTTTAAGATGATCTCCCGCAAACATTGTACAAAAGCATCCCAAATAAGCAAAGGGTCCTGCTCGCTGTAGCCCGGCTGCGGGTTGCTGATAGGGTAATGCTGCTGCACCACGCCAAGCGCCTCACCCGTTAAAGCCACCGCCACCGCCTTTGTACTACCCGTACCTATATCAATGCCTAAAATATATGCCTGCATTGCACCAAAATAGGATTTATCTTTGAGAATAGGAAGCCTCACCCCGGCCCTCTCCAAAGGAGAGAGAGTAAAAATTAAAGTCCCATGCAAATCCGCAAGTTCGGGCGTCCACGCCTGAACTCTCCTTTATTGAGCGTCTACGCTCAAGAGCATAGTAAGCGTGGACGCTTACCTTTTTATAATTCAGGCGTGGACGCCTGAACTTGCTGTTTTTTACTCCCTCTCCTTTGGAGAGGGTTGGGGTGAGGCCGTGAGGCTGCAAGACAGTTAAGGTTGCACAAATAAAAATATCCGTTTAACATTGTTGTTCAGCATGAATTATTTGCCAAAAGCACTGCTTACATTTATAAACCGATATATTGTCCCGTTATATGAAAAAATCTATGTGTAAGCCTGCGCTTTACATCGCCATTTTATTTGTTAGTTTTTTTGCAGCCCAACCCGCAATTGCCGCCGTACCCGGTAAAGGCGATGGCTTAAAATGCGAGTACCTTATCAACCCCATTGGTATTGATGCCAAACACCCGCGTTTAACCTGGCTTTTGAATGATACCAAACAAGGCGCGTCGCAAACGGCCTACCAGCTTATTATCGGCACCGATTCGGTTGCGGTAAACGCAGGTAAGGGCGATAGTTGGTTAACCGCAAAGGTGGCATCGGCAGCAAACCTGGTAAGCTACCAGGGTAAGGATCTAAAGCCTTACACAAAATACTACTGGCGCGTGCAACTTTGGGACCAGGCAGGTAATAAACTTGCGCCATCAGCCATTGCCAGCTTTGAAACCGGCTTAATGGATATGCGCAACTGGAAGGGCACTTTTATAAGCGATAACAAAGGCATAGCGGTTAACCCTGCACCTTACTTTCGTCATACTTTTAAAATTGGCAAAACCATTAAAACCGCAAGGGCCTACATTGCCGTAGGCGGTTTGTATGAAATGTACATTAACGGCAAAAAGATAGGCAACCACCGGTTAGATCCCATGTACACCCGGTTTGACAGGCGCACTTTATACGTAGCTTATGACGTTACCGCCAATTTGCAAAGCGGCAAAAACGCCATAGGCGTACTGCTGGGTAACGGCTGGTATAACCACCAAAGCACTGCTGTTTGGTATTTTCACCAGGCACCATGGCGCAACAGGCCAACTTTTTGCCTCGACCTGCGCATTACCTATACCGATGGTTCGGTAGAAACTGTAACCTCGGGCACCAACTGGAAAACATCGCTTAGTCCGGTAGTGTTTAACAGCATTTACACGGCCGAGCATTATGATGCCCGCAAAGAACAACCCGGATGGAACATGCCCGATTTTGTGGATACCACCTGGAAAGGCGACGTGATCCCACGTTCGGCACCGTCGCAAAATATAGTTGCACAAAGTATGCAGCCTATTCGTAATGTAGAGGAGATCGACACAAAAACCATTACCAAGTTAGATAATAACCTTTGGGTGTTTGATATCGGCCGCAATATTTCGGGTGTGAGCAAAATAACCGTCAAGGGCGATTCTGGTACTGTTATCCGCCTTAAACATGCCGAGCGCCTGAACAAGAATGGTCATGCCGATCAATCAAATATCGACCTGCACTACCGCCCTACCGATGATAAAGACCCTTTTCAAACAGATATTTTTATCCTGAGCGGCAAAGGCGAAGAAACCTTTATGCCTAAGTTTAATTACAAAGGTTTTCAGTATGTAGAGGTTAGCAGCAGCAAACCCATTCAGCTTACCAAGGAAAGCCTAAAGGCCTACTTTATGCACAGCGACGTTACCCCGATAGGCGAGGTAAATTCATCAAACCAAACCATTAACCAAATCTGGAGTGCTACAAATCATTCGTATTTGAGTAACCTTTTCGGTTATCCTACTGATTGTCCGCAGCGTGAAAAGAACGGCTGGACAGGTGATGCCCACATTGCCAGCGAAACCGGTTTATATAACTTCGACGGCATCACCATCTACGAAAAATGGCTGGCCGATCACCGCGATGAGCAGCAGCCGAACGGTACCTTACCATCTATTATCCCAACCGGCGGCTGGGGTTACGAATGGGGTAACGGACCCGACTGGACCAGCACCATCGCCATTATTCCATGGAACATTTATATGTTTTATGGCGATAGCAAACTACTGGCAGATAGCTACACCGCTATTGAAAAATATGTAACCCATATTGATAACCTATACCCTACCGGCCTTACCACTTGGGGCCTGGGCGATTGGGTGCCTGTAAAATCGGTTTCGCCGGTGGAGCTTACTTCATCCGTTTATTATTATACCGATGCCAGCATTCTGGCCAAAGCCGCCAAAATATTAGGCAAACAGGCCGATTTTGTAAAATACTCAGCATTGGCTGCAAAAATTAAAAATGCCATAAACGCCAAATACCTTAATTCCCAAACCGGCGTATACGGTAAAGGCTTACAAACCGAACTAAGCGTACCACTATATTGGGGCGTTGTACCGGAAAATTTGAAAAGTAAAGTAGCCGCCAAATTGGCCGAGCGCGTTGCTGCCGATAACTTCCATTTAGATGTGGGAATTTTAGGCGCAAAAGCCATACTAAGCGCTTTAAGCGACAACGGTTACCCGGATGTAGCCTACAAAGTAGCATCGCAGGAAACCTTCCCTTCATGGGGCTGGTGGATGGTGAACGGTGCCACAACGCTATATGAAAACTGGCAGATAGATGCAAAATCCGACATCTCCCTAAACCACATCATGTTTGGCGAAATTGGTGCTTGGTTATACAAAGGCATCGCGGGCATCCACCCGGATCAGGATCACCCCGGCTTTAAAAATGTGATATTACAGCCGCACTTTGTACCGGGTTTAAACGAGTTTAACGCCACGCATGATGGGCCTTACGGCAAAATAATATCGTCATGGCAGCGCACACCAACCGGTGTTACCTACCGCGTTACCGTACCTGCCAACTCAACAGCCACTATTACCCTGCCTGCGGGCAAGGCTTACCTGAGTGGCAAACCGTTAAACACCACGTTACCTTATAAAGCTACAGCGGGCAGTTACGTATTTGAAGTGAAATAACACAACGCTCAATTGACATAGAACTTTCATTTTTAACATTTGCTTAATATGAAATGACCAATTTTTGACAGGCCGGTTAATCAACCGGCCTGTTTTGTATATAGATTTGTTACACGATTTTTTTTCGGTTACGGTCATGTACAAAAAATACACCTTATTACTCCTGCTGCTGCTAAACGTTGCCTTTGCACATGCCGAAGACCCCTGGGCTTTAAATACCAATAAAGAAGGCATTAAGGTTTACACTCGCCACGTAGCCAATTCAAAAGTTAAGGCCATTAAGGTTGAATGTTATTTAGATGCCACCGCCTCGCAACTGATATCGGTGCTTTTAGATATCAATGGTAGTGTTGATTGGGTTTATCATACAAAATCGGTTAGTCTGATCAAAAAAGTTTCACCGTCAGAATTGTATTATTACTCCGAAGTATCCGTTCCCTGGCCCGTTCACAACCGCGACTTTATAGCCCACATAAAAGTAACGCAAGACCCCACAACAAAAATAGTTACCGTAGATGCCCCCTGTATTGCAGATATGATCCCCGAAAAGGACGGCATTGTACGCATCCAGGAATCGGTAGGTAAATGGATCATTTATCCGCAGGAAAACGGACAAGTTAAAGTTGAATATACCCTGCACGTTGACGCAGGCGGCAGCGTACCCGCATGGCTGCTAAATATGTTCATTACCCAGGGCCCTACCGAAAGTTTTAAAAAGCTTAAAGTTCAATTGCAAAAACCCGCTTATAAAAATGTGAAGCTGGGTTATATTGTGAATTGACGCTATACAACTTTATTTTTCTACTATTTCACTACCGCGAGCTTGCAGCTCGTGGTTAACATGGGTTCAGCTTTCAGCTGAATAAAGCCGGAGGCTTTAACCTTGCTACCCACGAGTTACGCTACGCTAACCTCGCGGGAGTTTGAGCTTATCTGCTGACGAAATTGTCTGAACCTTGATTTTTAGGATTAAAGGATTGCCAGGATTTTTATCTGTACATCTATAAAACATCCGTTAATCCAAAAGCACTGTATCTCCGTTAACCTAAAAATCCGGCATCAGCAGCTTCGGAAGCACAGGCCCAGCCTAAGCAGAAACTTTCACAGAAGCTGGTGCAGCCGGGAGTTTATTCACGGTTGTTTATTTTTTAGGTGTTCATGAGGGCGCTACGCTAAGTTTCTTTGGTTAATTTCTTTTGCGGAAAAAGTACGGCGAAGCCATCTTGAGTTCCTTTAAAAAACAATAATCACGAAAAACGTGACATCCACTGGCTTGGAAAAAGCACTTACATCCCTCACGCGCACTGATCAATATACAGCAAATCCAACAACGAACCCTTCACAATTCCCACCCCTTAATGGATTATTCAATTATCAAAAATTATCATCTACGCTAATAAACATTAATCATTTGCAAAAAAAGCTGATAACAATTGCATGCGATTGCTGTACTTTCGTTAATAAGCATAAGGCCGAATAAAAGCAAACTCCCCCTTAACGTTAAAGATACATAAGGACGGTTTTGCAAATTATAACCGCTATTATTGCTTTAAACCAATTGAAGTAAACAAATACAATGAAGGTAGCTTTATTTGTGCCTTGCTACGTTGACCAGTTTTACCCAAAGGCTGCTATTGCCACACTGGAGTTACTGGAAAAACTTGGGGTTGAGGTTCATTATCCTAAAAATCAAACCTGCTGCGGGCAGCCTATGGCCAACTCTGGCTATGAGCACCTTACCACGGGCTGTAATAACCTGTTCATTGATAATTTTAGCGGTTACGATTACATCGTATGCCCATCGGGCAGCTGTACCCTGCATATAAAAGAACACCTGCACTCACCCCAAAGTGAGGACAAAGCCACCGAGATCCGTAAAAGGGTTTACGAGCTTACGGAGTTTTTGGTAGATATATTACATGTTGAACACCTGGAAGCCAGCTTCCCCCATAAAGTGGGCTTGCACCAAAGCTGCCACGGTTTACGCGGATTGCACATTGCCCAAATGAGCGAACTGGTGGCCCCGGCTTTTAGCAAACCAGCCAAATTATTAGATATGGTGCAAGGTTTGCAGCTGGTACAATTAGGCCGTCAGGATGATTGCTGTGGCTTTGGGGGTACGTTTTGCGTGGCCGAAGAAGCGGTATCATCAAAAATGGGTAAAGACCGGGTGGACGATCATATTGAGCATGGCGCCGAATACATTACCTCGGCCGATCTATCGTGTCTGATGCACATGGAGGGTATTTTACGCAGGCAAAACAGCAATGTTAAGGTGATACACGTTGCCGAAATTTTAAACCATAGCATCCAATGAGCAGCGCAGTAACAAAGGATCACGCAGAATTAGCCGAAATATTTAACCGGGACGAACCCCGGGTTGACTGGCACGACGAAACGCTTTGGTGGGTTAGGGCCAAACGGGATATCGCGGCGCAAAAGCTGCCCGAATGGGAATTGCTGCGCGAAACAGCATCGCAGATCAAGAATAACGTACTCTCTAACCTTAGCGAATATTTAACGCAGTTTGAGGCCAACGCCATCAAGAACGGCATAATTGTACACTGGGCTGCCGATGCCGCCGAGCATAACCAGATAATCCATAAATTGTTAAGCGATCGGGGTATCGACCGGATGGTGAAAAGCAAATCGATGCTTACCGAGGAGTGTCACCTGAACGAGTACCTGATAGAACGGGGCGTTGATGTGATAGACTCGGATCTGGGCGAACGGATTGTGCAGCTGGCGGGCGAACCGCCAAGTCATATTGTACTGCCTTGCATCCACAAGAAAAAAGAAGAAATTGGCGATATATTTCACGAACATTTAGGTTCAGCCAAAGGCGAATCGGACCCGAAGATCCTTACAGAAACCGCACGCCAGCATTTACGGGAAGTATTTTTAACCCGGAGATCGGCATTAACCGGGGTAAATTTCGCGGTTGCCGAAACGGGCGAATTTGTGATCTGTACCAACGAGGGTAATGCCGATATGGGTGCCCACCTGGCCGAAATCCATATTGCCTCCATGGGGATAGAAAAGATCATCCCCGAAAGGAAACATCTGGGTGTGTTTTTGCGCCTGCTTACCCGCAGTGCTACAGGCCAGCCTATTACTACCTACTCCAGTCATTTCAGTAAACCGCAAGCCGGTAAAGAAATTCATATTGTAATTGTGGATAATGGTCGCAGTATCCAGCTGGGCCGTAAGGATTTCCGAAATTCGCTAAAATGTATCCGTTGCGGGGCATGTATGAACACTTGTCCGGTTTACCGCAAAAGCGGCGGGCATAGTTATCATACAGCAGTTGCGGGGCCAATTGGCAGTATCCTTGCCCCTAACCTCGACATGAAAAAATATGCCGACCTGCCCTTTGCGTCAACGCTTTGCGGATCGTGCAGTAACGTGTGTCCGGTAAAAATAGATATCCATGATCAGCTATATAAATGGCGACAGGTAATTGTGCAGGAAGGCTACAGCCCCAAAGCAAAAACCCTGGCCATGAAGGGCATGGCATTCACGCTGTCATCTCCCGGTTTATATCGTGCGGCTGGCAAAATGGGTAGGTTTACGTTTAAATACGCGCCGTTTGCGGTTAATAACGGCATGAACCCCTGGTACAAACACCGCGAAATGCCCAAAGCACCCGAAGAATCATTTGGCGAATGGTACAAGAAAAGAGAAGGAGAAAAACGATGAGTCGCGAGAAAATATTAGCAGCCGTAAAGGCCAACCAGTTTACCAGCGCCGAACTGCCCGATCTTAATGTATTGGCATCGCTTACCGCTACTGATGCCAACCTGGTAGAAAAATACACCGCCATTGCCAGCGCGGGGGGGAGCTTTGTGTATGAAGTGGCTGATTTGGAAGCTATAAAAACCATCCTGCAAAAAGAATTTAAACCCGGCGTACAGGTAATATCAGGCGTTGCGGGTTTGACAGATTATACCGATGCGGCCAGCGTAGTGCACGAGCTATCGCACAGCTTTGCAAACGTAGAGCTTACCATACTGCAATCAAACCTGGGCGTTGCCGAAAATGGCGCACTATGGCTCACCGAAGAACAGATGCACATACGGGTACTGCCATTTATAGCCCAGCATTTGGCCATAGTGATTGATAAAAACAATTTTGTACCCACCATGGCGCAGGCTTATGAAAAAATTGGCGATGCCAGATATGGCTACGGCGCATTCATTTCGGGTCCGTCAAAAACTGCCGATATAGAACAATCGCTGGTTATCGGCGCACATGGCCCAAGGAGTTTATCCGTGTTTATTATTACATAGCCCCTTTTAGTTGAGTTTATATATTTTAATTGAGCCTGCCGGTTGGTTACCGGCAGGCTTTTTTGTGGGAATATCGTCTGAACTCTAATTTACCGAATTAGTGAATTGACAGGATTTCATTTAAATAAAAAATCCCGGCCACCCTTTAATCCTAAGAATCGTGGTTCAAACAATTCTCCTCCTCGTCAGCAGATAAGCTTCGGGCGAAAGCTGGCAGAACGATGGTGGCTTGTGCGGCTGCAGGGGCATAGCAAGTTTTGCAGAAGGGCGAGATCGAGCGGGTTGGGGCAAATAATTGCAGTCCGTGGTTCTGACTGATTTGCAGGGCAAAGGCCTTGTGCGGCAAAGAAGCCGCTCTGCTGAAAGCCTTTTGGTTACTTTGTGGCTACAAAGTAACTGGCCCTCCCGCGGCCAAGGGCGGGTATGCGATAACAAAGACCTCTTTAATTATAGAAATCAACCACAAATAATCATGACACAAAGATGAGTTTTACCTATTGTAAAAATATACCGATTGGTATATTTTTGTTGTGTTGAAATTAACAGATCAACATAGCAACAAAATGAAAACTTCACAAAACACCATTCTTATAACCGGCGGTAGTGCAGGTATAGGTTTTGAATTGGCAAAATCACTATCATCAAAAAACAACCATGTAATTATCATTGGTCGTAATAAACAGCGACTTGAAAAGGCTGCGGCACAATTGCAAAATGTAACAGCTGTTACTGCCGATATCTCCAATGCCGACAACGTAGAAGCATTGGTAGCCAAGTTAACTACCGAGTTCCCGGCGCTTAATATCGTGATCAATAACGCGGGTGCCGCCAACCTTAACAACCTGCTTACCGATACCAACACCTTTGAAAAAGCTGCCGAAGAAATGCTGACCAACTATCTTTCTGTGATCAGGTTAAATGAAAAATTGTTGCCTGCATTAAAAAAACAAACCGAAGCAGCTATAGTAAACGTATCATCCGTGGTAGCATTTGCCCCAAGCACTCGCTTGGCCACTTATGGCGCAACAAAAGCCGCCTTGCATGCTTACACCCGTGCTTTACGCCTTGTATTGGCCGAAACCAGCGTAAAGGTTTTTGAATTGATGCCCCCTTTGGTTGATACCGAATTTTCGGCAGAAATTGGTGGCAAAAACGGCATCCCGGCATCGCAGGTTGCTGATGAATTTTTGGTTAGCCTGGAAGCCAACAACTACGAAATAAGGGTTGCCAATACCGAAGATTTCTATCGCCTATACCTCTCAAACCCCGACGAAGCTTTACGGGTGATTAACCTGCCAAGAAACTAATTCATTTTTTTATCCTATAATATACCAATTGGTATATTATAGGATTTTCCATATGCCTTATATCCGATGAAAAAGAATATACTCATTATTACCGTTATAGCGGCCGCCATGATGGAACTCATTGACACCTCGATAGTAAACGTGGCGCTATCACACATGAGCGGTAATTTGGGTTCCACGCTCGAAGATACTTCCTGGGTAATAACAGCCTACGCAATAGCCAATATCATCATCATCCCCATGACCAGTTTTTTGACTACCAACCTGGGCAGGCGTAATTATTATATCGGATCTATCATTGCGTTTACGTTCTTTTCGGCTATGTGCGGTATGGCATCCAACATCTGGACGCTGGTACTGTTCCGTTTTTTGCAGGGCATGGGCGGCGGGGCATTACTGTCGGTATCGCAGGCCATTGTGTTTGAGGTATACGGCAAGGCCCGCATGGGAATTGCCAGTGCGCTTTTTGGCATAGGCGTTTTCTTAGGACCAACCATAGGGCCAACACTGGGTGGTTTTATTACCGAAAATTACTCGTGGCCCTGGATCTTTTACATCAATATACCTATTGGTATAGCCGTAACCGTATCAAGCCTGTTATTAGTTACCGAACCTGCCATAAAAGTGAAAGCCAAAGCCGTTGACTGGTGGGGCATCCTGCTGCTGGTTATTGGCATAGGATCATTACAAACCGTACTGGAACGCGGCGAAACCGACGATTGGTTTGCGGCCGGCTATATCGTTGTGTTAACGATAATGGCAGTCTTAAGCCTCACCGTTTTCATTTGGTGGGAACTTACCATCCCCAACCCGGTTATTGATCTGCGGGTGCTGAAAAGTAAATCGCTCGCAGTGGCAGCCATACTAACGTTTGTAACTGGTGTGGGCATGTTCACCTCTGTTTTTCTTACGCCGGTGCTGGCGCAGCGCATCTTTGGGTTTCCGCCTACTATAACAGGGCTTACCTTGTTACCGGGAGCTATATTGGCAATTTTCGGTCTGCTTTTTTCTGCGTCGCTATTAAAAAAGGGAGTGTCGCCGCTGATCATCGTATTTACGGGCTTTGTACTGTTCATCATCTTCAGCTATAAAATGTCGGGGTTAGATCTGGATGCTACTCCGGGCATTTTGGCGAGCAACCTTATTTACAGGGCCTTGGGTATGGCATTTTTAACCGTTCCGCTTACGGCACTGGCAGTTTCGGGGTTGGAGGCCAAGGATGTTCCGCAGGGTTCGGCGTTGAATAATATGATGCGGCAACTGGGTGGTTCATTCGGTATCGCCATGATAAATACCTATGTTGCCAAACGGTTTGGGCTGCACCGTAATGACCTGGTAGCCAACATCAGCATATATAATACCGAAGCCACGGCACGTATCAGTAAGCTTACGCAATACTTTTCGGGCAAAGGGATGCAGGCTATGGATGCCAAAAACAAGGCGATGGGCATAATAAACAGCGGTATTGATAAGCAATCGTTCCTGTTAAGTTACCTTGATGCCTACTTGTTTATCGGCCTGTTGTTTGTATTAGCCATGCCACTTTTGCTGCTGGTTATAAAACGGCAAAAACAAGTTAGGCCTATAGTGTTGGTTTCGGACCATTAATAGGGCCATCAAAAATTACAATATTAAAATACCAGTTGGTACATTTGCATTATGGAAAACGAATTGTCGAAAGCAGAAAGAACCCGTCAGTTTATTTTAGAAACTACGGCAGGCATTTTCAATAAAAAGGGATATGCAGGCACTTCCCTATCCGACCTTACCGAAGCCACCGGACTTACCAAAGGCAGCATTTACGGCAACTTTAAAAACAAGGAAGAAGTAGCGGCCGCCGTATTTGATTATAATTTAGACAAAGTGCGTAAGCAGGTGCAGCAACATATTCAAAAGGCAACAAGCTACCATGATAAGCTGATGGTTTACGCCCAGGTTTATCACACTTTTAATAAGGAAAAGTCGTTTCCGGTTGGAGGCTGCCCCATCCTGAACACCGCTGTAGAAGCCGATGATACCAATCTCATTTTAAAGGAGAGGGCTGCCGGGGCTATAGTACGCTGGAAAAGATCTATCGAAAACCTTATAAATTCGGGCATTAAGGCAGGGGAGTTCAGGCCGGGTATCGATACCAATGAAATTTCGCTGGCCATGATTGCGCTCATCGAAGGGGGCATTATGATAGCTAAGGTAACTGGCCATCCATCAAGTTTGGATACTGTTTTAAAAACTGTAGGCGAGTTGGTAAGCGGATTAAAACAATAGCCTGTAACTCAATTATTACACCATTATGATACGGCAACAAAAAACAAAAGCCTGTCGCCGGGCGTTATAAAGCGTACCAATTGTATAAAAATGTCTAAAAAAATCTTGGTCCTTGATGATAGCGAGGATATACTCGAAGTGATGAAAGATATACTTGAGCCGGAGGGTTACGAGGTAAAAACTATGAATTTCGCGGATGACATTGTTAAAGAAGCCATTGACTATAATGCCGATATGGTGATCCTCGATTACATATTGTTTGGTATAAATGGCGGCGAACTTTGCCACATGCTAAAAACTACGCCCATAACGGCGCACATCCCGGTTATCATGGTATCGGCCTATCCGCGCGTGCTGGAGTCATTGGGTAATTATGGTTCGGATGCTTTTATTGCCAAACCCTTTGATATCCGCGATGTAAGCGACACGGTTAAAAGCTGTTTCACCAAATCGGGATTGGATATGGAACACGCGTAATTGTTGCGCGTGTTTAAAAACACAATTGCCGGTATTTATTTCGAAATAAAAAATTAGCTTTATCATGTGCGACAAACATTCGCCAAAAGCTAAACCATGTATCAATTTGAAGAAACCGGCGGGGCAACTTACGGGCGCGTAAATGCCTCGTGGCCTTTTGCTAAACTAAAAGTAACCAAAGATAAGCTGGAACTGAATCTCTCCCTGTTTGGCAATCTACAATTCAGACCGGCAGATGTTACATCAATAGTACCTTCCAGTAATAGGTCTTTTTCAAGGGGCATCCGTATAAACCATACCGTTAAGGGCTATAAATCAATCGTTGTATTTAAATCGTTTACTAATACTGCCGAATTCCTGCGAAAAATAGACGAAACGGGCTTTCTTGCTAATAAAGAGCCGCTGTCTGTTTACGATGACATAGCCATAACCACTATGCAGGCAACAGGTGGTTTCGCCATGAAAACATCTGCAACAATTGCTATCGTAGCTATCTGGAACATTTTGTTCCTTCCGGATATTATTGGCCTTCTTAAAACCGGTGGTAAAATCAACCCACTTCATTTTTTTTTGGGTGCCAAATTAGCGTTGGGTTTTATGGTGTCGCTCTGCGCTGCGCTCATTGTGTCAGAACCTGTACGTAATTTGGTTTTAAAAGAAGGGCGTACCTTTAATGATATTAAAATATTTGTATATTTTTTGATGCTTATCACTACAATGATGTTGGTAATGTATATTATAGTACCGCTACAATTTCCTCATTAATGACCAGTGTGTTTTCCATTTGTTTTGCAGTTTGTTTTAGATAGCTTTATATAAACTTTAAACCTGCACAACCATGAATTGGAAACTTATATTTTTGCTATCGCTGTTTGGCCTGGCCATGAGCGTTGCAACGGTGTACCTTATCCCATCAAACAATGAAGGCTTTTTTTGGCTGCCCATATTTGTTGTTTCCGCTTATCTCATAGCTAAAAACTGTACCCAAAACTTCTTTTTTAACGGCTTAATGGTGAGTATAGTAAACTCGGTATGGATTTCCCTGGCGCATGTTATTTTGTTTGATGCCTATATGGCGCATCACGCCGCCGAAGCCAAACTTTACCTTCATCCTGCTATTCCGGTGCCGCCACGGGTTGCGGTATTTGTATTGGGGGTAGTGATGTTTGGCGTCGCCTCGGGCCTGGTTTTGGGCTTATTTTCTTTTATAGCATCAAAATTGGTGAAGCGGAAAACGCTGGCGTAACCTATGTCTGTCCAGCTTGATAATTTTTACCTGCAACAGCCCGAACCTACCCAGGGCTGCCTGCTTGCCCTACGCGAAATCATCCTGAAACAAGACAAAAACATTACCGCCGAATGGAAATACGGCATGCCCTTTTTTTGTTACAAAGGCAAAATGTTTTGTTATTTATGGGTACATAAAAAATACAAGCAACCCTACATTGGCCTGGTAGAAGGGCAACGATTCAACCACCCCAGCCTCATTGTAGAAAACCGCTCGCGCATGAAAATCATACTGTTTAATGCTAATGAGGATCTGCCCGTTGAAATTATTGAACACATCCTGAACAATGCTTTGGATTTGTACCGGAATGGGGTGATAAAAATAAAATGATCAAAACGCTGTACCTATCTGGAAGTTTAACCCGATGGATGAAGGCTGGTTATTGCCGAAACGCACCGGGTTTGATGCCGCTATGAAGTAATTACACAATTTGGCACGACGTATAATAAGGTTGTAAACCGGCGTAAACCCAAAACGACCGTTACTGTCAAAAGCTGCTCTGGTTATTAACGTAAACCCGTGCTTAAACCTGAACATGGTACCAGGATGAAAAAGAAGTCCGTTTGTTTTTGCCAAGCCTTTTTCAATGCGTATTGCCGGGGATATTTCAAAACTGATCCCAAACTCATCGCTCTTTAACAGGTTTACGCCTACCGGGAAGGTAATGTTTGAGCCGTGTGAAAAATTATTGCTGAACCGACCGTCCGAAAAAAAGATCAATGGCTCCGAAACGCTCATATACATCATTACTCTGGGATATGCTTGCGGTACCGGTTCCTGGGCATGTGCCTTACTGCAACAATAAAATAACAGCCCTAAAATAACACTACGTAAAAATTGTTTCATGCAGAAAAATGATGATTATAAAAAGTGTTAAGATGAGCATCGCATTTTAACTCAATAATAATCAAACATTAAATCCACTGCTATATCCAGTATGCGAGGTATCAGTTACCCAACATTTTTTGTGCCCGGTACAGGTTATCTGTTGCCTGCAAAATTTTGTCGTGCAGTTTGGGGTTATAATCAGGATTAGCCTTTAAAAAATCGTTCACCACCTGGTAGGCTTCCTTGCTTTGATAACTGCCGAATACGGAACCCAACCACGATTGCGGGAAAAACACATCGCCGGTGCGTTGAATTTCTGCCAGTAGCTGCAAACTTTCGGGCAGGTATTTGATGGAGGTTTGCTGCCTTAACGGGTGGTTTAAATAATACAGCGCAGTGGTTACCCAGGCCTCCTTCTGGCGGTTCTTGCGTTCCTTTAAGCCATTAAAAAAAGCATCTCTTTCGGCTACATTCAAAGATAAGGCGGGCATCAAATAATCGAGCCTGTTTCGGCGGTCGATATTGGTTACGCGGGCTTGTTGCTGTTTGATGACTGAGGTAGCGGTATCACTTTTAAGGGCAAGTGTAAGTGCCAGCGAGGTATAATCGTCTTCATTGAGTTTAACGCCTGCAGGGGCTTGCTGCTGTTGCCATACGTTGTACATTTTGCTTTGTGCATCGTGGCTCAGGTACACATCCTGGTAAGCTTTAAATAATACCTTTTTGTTGTTGGGCAGCGTTTGCTGCTGCATGGCCGTCCAAAGGTTTTCTTCCAGGGTTGGGTTAAAGGCCAGCCGGTCTTTAGGCAGTGTAAATCCCCAGTAAATATTGGTGATATAGCCCGTTAGCATCCTCAAATTCATTTCGTTTTTTTCGGTGCTTATGCCAAGGGTAAACAGTTTTAACAATTCATCCGGTTTAAATGAGCGACCGGCCAGCATATTTTCATAAGCGTTTATATAAGCCGAGGCCCTTTGCAACGGACTTGCCAGCGTAAACAAACTGCCCGTCATGCTTTTATCAACCGGGAATAATCCGTAACCCATACCATCGGCATTAAATAAAATGTACAGTGGCTTGGGCATACCCTGCGCGGCGGCCAGTGCTATTTGCTGCTTGCTCATATTTACAGCCAATGATTTACTGTACGTTGGATATACCAACGTAATATGAAACACCTGCGGCCAGATGCGGGCCTCCCCTGTTTCGGGGTGCTGACTGATGGTAAATTTATTGATGTTATTGCCCGTATAATTAACGTTGTATTCAAAAACCGGCCTGCCAGGCTGGTTAACCCAAACCTTGTTCCAGGTGTACAGGTTGGTTGTACTGTATTTGCTGAGTATAGCGATCAGATCGTTCCAGGTGGCGTTGCTGTAGGCGTATTTTTTGAGGTATTCGCGGATGCCTTTCTGAAAGTTATCCTTCCCCATCAGCAGCTCCAATTGGCGCATCATAATTGGTGCCTTATGATAAATAATGTTGCCATAAAGCGAGCCTGCATCCTGCAAATTATCTAACTGCTGACGTATTGGATTTGCGCCCGGCGTACGATCAATACCATAGGCGGCGGGGTAATGATCCTGCAAAAACTTAAGGTTAAAGGTTTCGCTGCCCATGAGTTTTTCGGTTACCTTATCGGCCATAAAATTGGCAAATACCTCCTTCATCCACACATCATTAAACCAATCCATTGTAACCATATCGCCAAACCACATGTGGGCGGTTTCGTGCGAGATAACATTTGATCGCGCTATGAATTGATCTTTGGTAGCACCATCATCCAAAAACAGGGCCGATGCTTTGTACTGCACCTCACCCGGATGCTCCATGCCACCAAACTGAAAATCGGGAATGGCAGCAAAACCCACCTTCTGGAAAGGGAAAGGTATGCTGGTCCATTTTTCTAAAAAGCTGATGGCATCCTCGTGTGCTTTAAATATCGAATCGACACTAAATTTTATGGTGATCGGATCGGTTTCGCGATATAAAAGCTCGGCACCACGCTTGCCCAACATTTGTTTTACCGAAGTGTATTTACCCGCGGTGAACGAGAATAGATACGTGGGCAGTTTATCTGAATTGGCAAAGTGATAGGTAATATTTTCCCCGGTAACTACCGAATCTTTTTTTACGGCGTTGGCCAAAACCTTCCAGTCTGCCGGCACATGCAGGGTTAATAAAAACCGGGCTTTCAGATTTGGCTGATCAAAGCATGGAAATACCGTACGGGCGCGGTCGGGTACAAAAAGGGCATACAGGAAATCGGCATTGCGGTTGAGAGAGCCTTCCTCACCTATTTTAACCTCGGTTGTTATGGTATTTCGGCCTTTATGCAGAAATTGCTTGTCTATAATTAAATGTTCGTTTTTGGATACTGCTGGAATATGAACACCATTCGCCAAAACTGCCGATATATGATCCGAACCTGGTTTAAAATCTAATTGTAAGTCCTGGGTAACATCGGTCAAATCAAAACTAACGTTACCGGCTACCGTTATGTTACGTTCTTTTTTTGCTGGTATGTTAAAATCAAGGAGGTATTGAATATTACTGATTACTGCATGGCGATAAGTTGCCAGCTTAAAAGAAACACCGGGCTCAACAGCTACGGGTTCGCTACTTTGTTGCGCATAACCAATTGTACCTATAGAAACCAATAAAATAACACTTGTAAAAAATCCCTTCACCTTGTAATAGTTTAATTGTTAAAGTTAACCCTTTATAGCTATTAAAGTAAAAGGACCGGCTTTAAAAGCCGGTCCGCACAAGTTTTTTACAAAATGCAGCCCCTATTTTGTGCCCGACAAGTTAAGGTTGATGGCATTTGCTTGCGACGCGATCCTGAAAACCGCATTATCCGGTTTAGAGAACGTACCCTGCGAGGCAGAGATGCCATAATCCATACCTTCAAACTGGCAATCTATGCTATGTGGATTAATTGCTTTGAAGGGCAATTTGGCACTTTCAGCTGTAGTTAGGTCGAGGTACCAGTCGGTTACTTTTACGCTTATCAGCTTCATTTTTACCTGCTGCTCATCAATATCAAATTCCAGTGAACCCTCAACAGATTTAAGCGGCCAGGAGATATGCAGTTTTCCTTCGGCGGGGTTAGTAACTACGGGGTCGCCTCCTTCCAATAATGTTTCCTTACCGTTTATCGTGGCTTTAAATGCAAGCCCTGCAATTTTTTGAGGCGTACTCCAGATGTAGCCATCAACCAAAGGCAATGTAAAAAAAACGCACTCGTTTGATGTAGCCGCTTCCTTTTCATAAACCGAAGGTAATTTCTCATTAAACAAATGAATATCGCGGAAACGCAGTGTGCCTTTATCCCACAATAAATTTACGCGGTAAAACCGGCTGTTGAACCAAACCGTTTTGCGGTCGCTGCCTTCCAGATCATGATTTACAGTAACCGACGTTGCCGGGGTAACCTTGTAATGCGCACTAAACCATTTGCCCGATTCGGCCAGGGTTTCCACCTTTACTTTGCCTTCATCGCGTAAATGGGCTATCAGCGGCATCTGCAGCTCCAGTCCTTTAGCCATTGCGTCCCAGGTAAATGAATTTTCCTGACCGGCCTGCGTATAGGCAAACTCCATCGATTCGCCCTGTACAAATTCCTTAAAATACCAATCGACCCAGGCGGCGCTGCCCCCTGCATCTTTATAAACCGGTTCGAGGGTGGTAACGCCTTGCCTTGTGGTGCCAAGTCCGTCATCGTACTGACGAACCGGGTCACTGCCCAGCATCCTGAAGATGGGCACGGGAATTTGGTTGGCCTCGTTTTGGGCAGGCATGTATGAATTTATTTTGCTGGGATAGTAAGCCTGGTTCCAATAACCGCCCCACATGGTATAACCATCGGTGCCATATTGATCTTTACAGTTGCTTGAGGCCACTATTTTATACTTTTTGTACATATAGCTTAAGCTATGCGCATCAATAAACCACGAGCCTACCGATTTTGGGTAGTAGCCGAAGATCTTTTTAAAATCGGCCATATACACGTCGGTCAGTTTATCGCGCTCGGCCAGCGAATAGCCGGTAGAGAAGCCGATGTTAGCGCGCCAGTCCCAAGGGTACCGGCCGCGCCATTTTAGCCCTGCCTTTTCAACCAAGGGCTGCGGAATTTCCCACCAGGCTCCAATTTCAAAACTATCGCGCGGCAGGCTTTTTAAAAGCTTTTGATAACGCGGGTCCATCAGCGCATCATATTGCAGCAAAAACGTGCCGCCAAGCTTATACTTTTTCATCAGTTCTACCTGTTTAACCACCGTTTGGTACAGCACATCTTCGGTGATCTGTGCGTCGCGCGGTTCAAGCAGGCGAATGAAGTTTACAATGTTCACTATTTTGGGTTTGTCCTTGTCCGCACCCGCCGGTATCGGATGGGCAAAAGCCGACCCCAATAAACATAGCAGGCAGCTATAAACAACACACATTTTTAGTTTTACGCTATTCATGGTTTAATTTAATAAGTAGATTTTTGCCGCGCGAGGCATTGCAGTTAGTAATTGGTTGATTGGCAATTCAGTTGCAAACTGTACCATTAACAAATATAGATGTAGTTTAACGATAGCTATCCCCCACTGTCTGTATGTGTAAATTATAAGTAAGGCAGGTAATTTAAAATTGGCAAATGGTTTAAATCAATTTTATATATTTGCGCCAATGCTCCCGTAGTTCAACGGATAGAATTATGGTTTCCGGTACCATCGATATGAGTTCGAATCTCGTCGGGAGCACAAGAATAAAAAAGGGTTTTGCTATTCAGCAAAACCCTTTTTTATTGGGAACAAGGACTTTTGGATAAAAGACCAAGGACTAACTATTTTAATTCATCTTTTTTCTTTTATCCTTATTCCTTTATCTTTTGTCTCTCAAAAAACCTACACATTAAACCTAAAGTGCATAATATCGCCATCCTGTACAATGTAGGTTTTACCTTCAACGCCCAGTTTGCCGTTATCTTTAATGGTGGCTTCAACGCCGTTATACTTTACAAATTCATCGTACTTAATAACCTCAGCACGGATGAAACCTTTCTCAAAATCGGTATGGATAACGCCCGCTGCCTGTGGTGCGGTAAAGCCCTGGGTAATTGTCCAGGCGCGTACTTCCTGTACACCGGCGGTAAAGTAGGTGGCCAGGTTCAGCAAACGGTAAGCAGCTTTTATCAGCTTGTTTACGCCCGATTCTTCCAAACCCAAATCGTTCAGGAACATCTGGCGTTCTTCGTATGATTCCAGTTCGGCAATCTCGGCTTCTATCTGGGCAGATATGATCAGCACTTCGGCTTTTTCTTCGGCCACGGCGGCCTTTACCTTGTCAACATAAGCGTTGCCGGTAGCTACAGAGCCTTCGTCAACATTACAAACGTACATTACCGGTTTGGCGGTAAGTAACCATATATCGGCAATATATTCTTTGTCTTCTTCTTCAACCGGGGCAGTACGTGCAGATTTACCGGCCAGCAAATGGTTCTTATAAACGGTTAAAACATCAAAGGTTTTTTTAGCCTCTTTATCGCCACCGGTTTTGGCCATTTTCTCTACCTTCTGAATTTTCTTTTCTATCGAATCCAGGTCTTTCAGCTGCAGTTCGGTATCAATGATCTCTTTATCGCGGATCGGGTCAACCGAGCCATCAACATGAATCACGTTATCGTTATCAAAGCAGCGCAGTACGTGAATAATAGCGTTAGTAGCCCTAATGTTGGCCAAAAACTGGTTACCCAAACCCTCGCCTTTGCTGGCGCCTTTAACCAAACCGGCAATATCCACAATTTCAATAACGTTTGGCACGATGCTTTTTGGCTTTACTATTTCGGTAAGCTTTGTTAAACGCTCATCCGGTACCGTAATTACGCCCACGTTTGGCTCAATGGTGCAAAACGGAAAGTTGGCCGCCTGCGCCTTGGCATTTGATAAGCAATTAAAAAGTGTTGATTTGCCCACATTTGGTAAACCCACTATCCCACATTGTAAACCCATATTGTATTAAACTATAAATACTAAATTTTGAAATCCTAAACTCTAAATCCCAAATCTCTCAATTGTAAAAGCGTAAGTTATTGTAAATGAATGGCAAATATCCAACAATCACTTAATGACCAACTACTTAATGACCTAATGAAATTTGCGCAAAGATAACAGAAAAATTTGCACCGTAATTTGAAAAAATAAACGACTTTTGCCGTCGTTAAAAAACCACAAACAGGTTTATCATAAGATGTAAAAAAAGAGGGCTTTAATATGGAAGAGATGGTTGAGCAAATAGAATTGTTACTGGAAAAGGAAGACGGTACCCAATTGCAGGAATATTTGAACAACCTCAATATATCCGACGTTGAAGAACTTATTGGCGAACTGCCTGAACATGGCCCTAAATTTATCGAAACCCTTTCGCTTAACCGGGCGGTAAATGTTTTCCGTATCCTTGATTTCCCTACGCAGGAGCGTATCATCAAAAAACTTTCGGGCCCACGGGTTGCAGATCTGGTAAACGAACTGCCGCCGGATGACCGTACGGCTCTTTTTGCCGAATTACATGGCGATGCCGTTAAAAAACTCATCCTCCACCTATCGCCAGAGAACCGTAAGGAAGCGTTATCGCTTTTAGGTTATGAGGAGGATAGCGTTGGCCGTTTGATGACGCCGGATTATATAGCGGTAAAAAAAGCATGGGATGTTACCCGCGTGCTATCGCACATTCGCCGTTACGGTAAAAACTCCGAAACCATTGATGTTATTTACGTAATTGACGAAAACGGTGTATTGCTTGATGACATCCGCATCCGCGAGATCTTGCTGGTAAAACCCGAAACCAAGGTGAGCGACCTAATGGATGGCCGGCTGATCTCCCTGAGTGCCAGCGATCCGCAGGAAGAAGCCATCAACGTTTTCAGGATGAATAACCGCACCGCCCTGCCCGTTATTGATAACGAAGGGATTTTGCTGGGCATTGTTACCGTTGATGATATTTTGTGGATTGCCAACGAAGAATATACCGAAGATATTCAGAAGATTGGTGGTACCGAGGCTTTAGAAGAACCTTATCTGGATATTAACCTGTTTCGCCTGGTAAAAAAGCGTGTAGGCTGGCTTATTGTTTTGTTTTTAGGCGAAATGTTAACAGCTACAGCCATGGGCTTCTTTGAAAAGTCAATTGAAAAAGCAGTGGTGCTGGCACTATTTATCCCGCTTATTATATCAAGCGGTGGTAATGGGGGCTCGCAGGCATCAACTTTAATTATACAGGCTATGGCACTTGGCGAAGTTACTGTAGCAGACTGGTGGCGTGTAATGCGCCGTGAAATACTTTCGGGTTTGATGCTTGGTGTTACGCTGGGTACCATTGGTTTCTTCCGTATTTTTGCTTTTGCTATGGTGTGGCCGCATCTTTACGGCCCATATTGGATGCTGGTAGGCTTAACGGTAGGCTGCGCATTAGTAGGCGTAGTTTTATGGGGATCATTAGCAGGCTCCATGCTGCCCCTCATTCTTAAAAAACTTGGTGCCGACCCCGCTACATCATCAGCCCCTTTTGTGGCCACCCTGGTTGATGTTACCGGTCTTATTATTTATTTTTCCATAGCGTTACTATTTATGAAGGGTACATTGCTTTAATATTTACCCACATAGCTTGTTTTATAACTTATAGTTTATATTTTAGAGTAATCTTAAACACTAAACAATATCATAAAACAATGGACGTAATTGAAACACCAGAAAAACTTCCGGAACCTTTTCCTCAACCAGAAATTGTGCTAACAAAAGAGGCGCAGTATTATTTAGCTACAGCAACTAAATGGGCTACCTTTTTAGGTATTCTTGGTTTTATATTTTGCGGTTTGTTTTTAATATTCTCGCTATCTTTCGGAGCTATAGTTTCCCAGATGGCTAAATTTATGCCTTACAATCCTGCAACGGCAATGATGGCTGGCATGGGTGGTGGTGTCATAGTTTTTTCGCTGCTAATAGATCTGCTTTATTTTTTCTTCGCGCTTTACATTTATCAATTTGCCACAAAAGTTAAGGCAGGCATTAAATTTCAAGACAGTGCACTGATAACTAAAGGCTTAGAAAAGCTTAAATCATTTTTTAAACTTTGGGGAATTGTAACCATAGTTATCATAGCAATATATATACTGTCATTTATAGGCGTTATAATTTTTGCTGCAACTATGAAAAGTGCCGCGGGTTTTTAACCAACTGAAGAACATACCAAACCAATATCCAACAAAAAAACCTGCTTTAGGGCAGGTTTTTTTGTTATAATATAGTTTAGTTTGTTTCGATTATATTTCGAACGAAAAATCTTCATCGGCAGATGCTTTGGCAACTTCTGGGTTTTCAGAATACTCGTAGCGTTTTTCAACAACATCCTGGTTGGCCCTTATGTAGTCAACCGTATCTTTTAAACCTTCGGCAAATTTTTCAAAATCCTCTTTGTATAAAAATATCTTGTGTTTAATAAAAACACCGTCTTCCAAACGCTTTTTGCTTTCTGTTATAGTAACATAATAATCGTTTGATCGGGTTGCTTTTACGTCAAAAAAATAAGTCCTCTTCCCGGCTCTCACCTTCTTTGAAAATACCTCTTCACGCTCTCTATTGTCAAAATCTCCCATAATGAATTTACCTGTAATTAGTTTTGGTTGGCATAAATATAAATAAAATTTCAAACTGCAAGTATTTAATTGAATTTTATTGCGGTTTTTGAAACAATATGGCCGTTTTTTGTGCGAAAAATTAAATTTTAGGGGCCTGCTCCTCTTCCTCCAGCAGTTGTTTTTCGTACAGTTCAAAGTAGGTACCTTTAAGCTGCATGAGGTATTGGTGGTTGCCGTATTCAATGATGCGGCCGTTATCCATCACCAGTATTTTATCGGCATTTTTTATGGTAGATATACGGTGAGCTATGATGATGCTTGTTTTGTTTTGCATTACACGGCCAAGGTTATTCAATATCTCCTCCTCGGTACGGGTATCCACCGCCGACAAACAATCATCAAATATCAATACCTGCGGATGTTTAAAAATGGCACGGGCTATAGAAACACGCTGCTTCTGTCCGCCGGATAGCGTAACGCCACGCTCGCCAATAAGGGTGGTAAAGCCCTCTTCCAGTTCCATAATGTTGTTGTAAACCGCTGCATCTTTGGCGGCCTGTTCTACCACGGGCATATCCAGCACATCGGCACTAAAGGCAATATTATTGGCAATGGTATCTGAAAACAGGAAAACCTCCTGCGGTACAAAACCAATCTGCGAGCGGTAGCCTTCCAAATTAAGGTGCTGCAGCGGTACGCCATCTGCCATAACCTGGCCGCCGGTGGCATCATACATGCGCATGACCAGGTTGGCTATGGTTGATTTCCCCGACCCTGTGCGACCAATTATAGCCACCATTTGCCCCGGCTCTACCGTAAACGACACATCTTTTAAAGCCTCAATGCCGGTATCCGGGTAAACGAACGACACATTTTTAAATTCAATTGCGCCCTTAACATGATGTATAGGAGCTTTGGTAGATATGATCTCGGGCTGTTCATGCAAAAACTCGTTGATGCGTTTTTGCGATGCTGCAGCCCTTTGGATAAGCGACGTAACCCAGCCCAGCGAAATTACCGGAAAGGTGAGCATATTCAGGTAAACTATAAACTCGGCAATGTTGCCCGATGTAATGTTGCCCTTCATTACCTCTACCCCACCAACGTACATGGTGATTACGTTGCTGAGGCCAACCAGCAGCAGCATAATGGGGTAAAACATGGCCTGCACTTTTACCAGCGCCATGGAATGCGTTTTGTAATTCTCACTTTCGGCAGCAAAGTTTTTCCTTACAAACCCCTCGCGCACGTATGATTTTATAACCCTGATCCCCGAGAAATTCTCCTGTACAAAGCTCGACAGCGCCGATAAACGTTCCTGGATCTGCTCACTCCTAAAGTTGATGACGTTGTTAACGTAGTAAATGATACCCGCCAGAATGGGCAGCGGCAATACCGAAAATATAGCCAGCCTTACGTTAACCGTTAACATGGCGTAAATAACCAGCACAAACAACACTACTGTATTTATGGTGTACATAATGCCCGGCCCCAGGTACATACGCACCCGGCTTACATCCTCGGTAACACGGTTCATTAAATCGCCGGTATTGTGGCGGCGGTAAAACGCAAGTGATAAACGCTGATAATGGCTGTAGATCTCGTTCTTAAGATCGTACTCAATATGGCGCGACATGAGGATGATGGTTTGCCGCATAAAAAACAGGAACAAACCCCTCAGTAATGCAAGCACCAAAACAAGTATACCAAACAGCATCAGGCTGCTGCCAAAAATATCATAGATCATGCCCTGCCTGTTGAAACCGGCAAAAAGCTGGTAAGCGCCTATATTTTCGGTTACCAGGTCAAACGCCACGCGGATAACCTGCGCCGGCAGCACACCAAAAATATTGGATATAATTACAAACAGCACACCCGGAATTAACCGCCAGCGGTATTTGTAAAAAAATTTATTGAGGTATGCGAGGTCCTTCATGTTTTATGTAGTCCGGAAGTCGGGCAGACCGAAAGTCCGAAAGATCAAAAGTATTAAAATTTGGATGGATTGGTTGTGTGGAAAAGTCGGAACGGTGTAAGAATGTTGTGATGGTTTTATTATCATACTTAACTGTATGTACTTTTACTGGTGCTGGCTTTCAGCCATAAGTGTTCAAAACCTTAGAGACCTATAAAAAGGTTGTCATTTCGACGAGCCCGCATGGGAATTGTGTGTGAGGGGCAAGGAGAAATCTTCAACGAAATACTGAGTCCACTTGCATATCGCAGAAGATTTCTCCTCGTACCTCGTTCGAAATGACAACCGTTTTATTTATTTCGAACACTTATGGCTTTCAGCCCGTGCTATGGCATTGTTCCGGCTTTCAGCCACCACGTAGGCTGGAAGCTTACTCAATACCACATACAGGTTACGCTGCGCTAAACCCGCGCGAGGTATGGTTCTGATTATCCCCGCACCACGCCCCCCGCTCCTCGCACCACCTATAACGCAACTAAACTTTGTCACAATAAAAAAAACCTTTACTTTTGTGCCGCCTTAAAACATTTACTACCGTAACTAATGCCTGTACAACCGTCAACGCAATCCATATTCAACCAGCTCGATACTTTCGGGCATAAAAAAGTGGTATTTTGCAGTGATCCGGATACCAATCTGAAAGCCATCATCGCCATTCATGATACCACCCTCGGCCCTGCTTTTGGCAGCACCCGCATGTGGCCTTATAAAACAGAAGGTGATGCCTTAAACGATGTACTGCGCCTTTCAAAAAGCATGACCTACAAATGCGCTATTGCCGGCCTTAATATGGGCGGCGGCTATTCTGTAATCATTGGCGATTCGCGCAAGGATAAAAACGAAGCGATGATGCGCAAATTTGGCAGGTTTGTAAAAAACCTCAATGGCGAGTTCATCACCTCCGAAGATATGGGCACCAATCCGCGCGATATGGAATACATTCGCATGGAAACCGAGCATGTTACCGGCATCCCCGAAAGCCTGGGCGGCAGCGGCGATCCATCACCCATTGCGGCGCAAGGTGTTTTTATGGGGATAAAAGCCTGTGTTAAAGAACAGTTTGGCAGCGACAGCCTTACCGGAAAATCGGTAATAGTACAGGGTATTGGCCACGTTGGCGAACACCTGGTACGCCTGTTGCGCGATGAAAATGTTAAGGTTTACGCCAGCGACATCAACGAAGACAGGGTAAGGCAGATCTCCAAGAAATTTGGTGCCGAAGCTGTATCAAACAACAGTATTTTTGATATAGATGCCGATATTTATGCTCCCTGCGCTATGGGCGGCACAGTAAATGCGCAAACTATCAATAAACTTAAATGCAGCATCATAGCCGGATCGGCCAATAACCAGTTGCTGGATGAAGCAAAAGATGGTGAGTTGCTGCTGGAAAAAGGCATACTTTTTGCGCCCGATTACGTGATCAACGCGGGTGGTATCATCAACTGCTATTCGGAGTTGATGGGCTTCAGCAAAAAACGCACTTTACAGCTTACCGAAAATATTTACGAGGCAACCCGTAATATTTTAAAACTTTCTAAATTAGAAAACATTTCTACTATTGAAGCGGCCAATAAAATTGCCGAGAAACGCATTACAGACATTAAAAAAGTAAAATCATCATATTAATATATTAATTTAACCAGCCCACCGAAAGGCAGGCAAAATCGTTCTTACAACATGTTAAACAGAAGGCACCTACGGGTAAAGGTATTACAAGCGTTATACGCGTTCCATCAATCGGATACACAGGACATCCGCGCAAACGAAAAAAATATGCTCCACAGCATAGACCAGGTTTTTGAAATGTACATCTGGATGCTGTCGCTCATTGCCGAAGTTGTTGCTTACGCCGAAAATGACGCCGCAGAACGCGCCAACAAACACCTCCCCACCGCCGAAGACCTTAATGCCGACGTTAAAATACTCAGCAACAGGTTCATCCTTTCATTAAACGACAACCGGGATTACCTTATCGCCTTAAAAAAATATAAGGTTGAATGGCACTTTGAACCCGAGCTTGCAAAATCGCTGTTCATTATTCTTAAAAACTCACCCGAATATGCCGAGTACCTGGCAAAAACCGGCGACACCATCCAAACGGATAAAGACATTATCAAATTCATTTTCAAGAAAGTAATCCTTAAATCGTCATTAGCCGAGCAGGTTTTTGAGGACAAGTTTATTTTTTGGCCGGTAGACAGAGATGTATTACAAGCGCTGATAGCCAAAACATTCAAAAACTTTGCCTTTGATGATGCCAAACTTAACAACCTGGCCGAAATTACCGGCAACTGGACAGAAGACCGCGAATTTGTGGTTGACCTGTTTGAAAAAAGCATCCGTTTTGATAAACCATACCAGGAACTTATAGCTGCCAAAACCACTAACTGGGAGCCCGAGCGTATTGCCATGATGGATACCCTGCTCATGAAAATGGCTATTACCGAGTTTGTTAATTTCACCTCGATACCGGTAAAGGTTACTATAAATGAGTACCTGGAAATCTCTAAAGAGTTTAGCACACCTAAAAGTAATTCATTTATAAACGGTATCTTAGACAAGATTTTGTTTGACTTAAAAGCCGACAATAAAATCAAAAAAATAGGCAGAGGATTAATTGAATAACAATAAACAATGAAAAAATTATTTTTGAGCTTACTAACAGCAGGCGTAATGTTATCGGCCTGTAACCAGGGTGGCAAAACTGCGGCAAATACCGGCGGCGACTCCACAAAAACTGCAACTACAGCCAACGCTGCCGAAGCGCCTGCAATGAAGTTTGAAACCCCAAGCCACGATTTTGGTAAAATTAAACAAGGCGACAAGGTTAGTTATGATTTTAAATTTGCAAACACCGGCAAATCGCCGCTGATAATTACCGATGCGGTTGCAACCTGCGGTTGTACTACCCCGGTTTGGCCGCATACCCCCATTAAACCGGGCGAAAACGGTGTAATTAAAGTTACTTTTAACAGTGCCGGTAAAACAGGTTTACAGGATAAACAAATTACCATTACTGCCAATACAGTGCCTGCCCAAAGCATGGTGCATTTAGTTGGCGAGGTTACTACACCAGCACAATCCGAAACAAAAAAATAATTAATTTAAAAAATGATAGCAACTATTTTATTACAGGCAGCAGCCAGCGGACCATTAGGAAGCTACGGTACGTTAATACCAATGGTATTAATTATTGCGGTATTCTACTTTTTCATGATCCGCCCACAGGTTAAAAAACAAAAAGATCAAAAGAAATACGTAGATGAACTTAAAAAAGGCGACAGGGTAGTTACTACCGCCGGTATCCACGGCCGCATCATCGACCTTAATGAAGCTACTTTTTTAGTTGAGGTTGAGAACGGAAAAATTCGTTTTGATAAATCGGCTATATCTTTAGATGCTTCAAAAGCACTGAATACACCTGCGGTTGTAAAGTAAGGTTAAAGGCAAAAGGTTAAAGGCGAAAGGTAATTGGTACGAGGCGTTTGCTTTTACCTTTGCTCTTTCGCCTTTCCCCTTTCTAATAAAACCTTTATCCTTTCACCTTTACCCTTTTACCTAAAAGAATGGCTATAGTAAAATTATCAACAACAGAACGGAGGCGGCTATCGGCATTTTTTACGTGCCTGGTGCTTGCGGTGCTGGCCTGGGTATTTACTACACTGTCAAACTCTTACAACTATACTGTTCAGGAGGTACTAACCTTTAAGAACGCTCCGCAAAAACGTGCCTTTCACTCTTTACAGGCCGATACGGTTATTGCAACAGTTTCGGGCACGGGCTGGCAAATGGTATTCTCAAAAATGACCCCGGAAACCAAGCCGGTTACTGTTGACCTGCATACACTGGAGAGCCGCAACTTTGTGGTGCTGAGTACCCAGCTCACACAGATCAATGCCAAAAAGGAAACCAACCAGCAGATCATCTCCATTGATCCCGATACGCTTTACTTTGATTTTTCAAACAGGCTTACCAAGAAAGTACCTGTGCTGGCCATGATGGGCTTAAAATACCAGAAACAGTTTGCCGTATCCGGCGATATTATTATCCGCCCGGCTTATGTAACTGTGAGCGGCCCGGTTGATCGCCTGCAAAAACTGGATAACTGGAAAACAGATTCAATAACCGGCGGCCATATCAATGAAACCATAAACAGGCGCGTAAATCTGCAACCCGTTAAGGAAGGCAACCTGAATGTATACCCCAAAACTGTACAGGTAATTATCCCCGTTGATGAGTTTACCGAAAAAACCATCGAAATTCCTGTTAAGCTAATTAACAACCATAAATATTACAACGTAAAGGTTTTTCCGCAAAAGGTAAAGGTTACGTTCACCACCTCGTTAAGCCGGTACAAGGATATGAACGACGATCTTTTTGAGGCCACCGCCGATCTTGACCTTTGGCAGGAACATGGCTATAGTTCGTTACCGGTTAAGTTGTCGCACTTTCCACCGTATTGTAAAGTAGTGAAGGTCCTCCCGGCAAATATTGATTTCATTGTAAAAAAGTAAATGCTTAAAATAGGTTTAACAGGCAATATAGGCAGCGGTAAAACTACCGTTGCAAAAATATTTGAGTTTTTGGGCATCCCCGTTTTTTATGCTGATGATGAAGCTAAAAAGGTAATGGTAACCGATGAAATTCTTATCGAAGCCATTAAACACACCTTTGGAACTGAATCCTATTTTGAGGATGGCTCACTTAACCGTAAACACATTGCCGGCATTGTTTTTAATAATGATGTCGACCTTCAAAAGCTGAACGCGCTGGTGCATCCTGCCGTTTTCCGGGCCTTTGATAAGCTGGAGGCACAGGCCAACGCCCCTTACATTATAAGGGAAGCCGCCATTTTATTTGAAAGCGGTTCCTACAAAACCTGCGATCGATCTATATTAGTTACTGCCCCACTTGAAATGCGCATTGCCCGCGTGATGCAGCGCGATGGCGTATCAAAAACCGATGTAGAAAAACGCGAGGCCCGCCAGCTATCCGAAAAAGATAAAAAGCAACTGGCTAATGATTTTATTATAAATGACGATAAGCACCTGGTTATTCCGCAAGTGCATGCTTTGCACCGTCAGTATTTAGCACTCGCTACCAACCAATGATAATAGATGATTTTGTGATTATAGATGGCGAAAATGGCCTGTACTGTAAGTATGGCGATTTTTACCTCGACCCAAAACTACCCGCCAAACACGCGGTAGTTACCCATGCCCATGCCGACCACGCCGTTAGCGGTAATAACGAGGTGTATTGCACCCGCGCCACGGCTACCATTATGCAGCTAAGGTATGAGCGCACGGCCGCCAAGGTATTCCATATAACGCCCTACAACGAGCCATTTACCATTGGCAACGTAAAGATCACTTTTATATCCGCGGGCCACATGCTGGGCTCGGCACAGGTGCTGATGGAGTATGACGGTACCCGCTACCTGTACACCGGCGATTACAAACTGCAACCCGATGCTACCTGCGAACCCATTGAATGGGTTACTACAGATGTGCTGATTACCGAGAGCACCTTTGCCGATCCGGCTGTTATACATCCCGATCCTGTTGAGGAAATAAAAAAGATAAACGACATTAAAAGCAATATACTGTTGGGTGCGTACGGGCTGGGTAAAAGTCAGCGGTTGATAAACCTCATCACTGCCCATGCTCCGCAGAAAAAGATATTGGTGCATCACCGTATAATGCCTATTAATGCTATTTACGAGCACATGGGTTACTCGCCGGGCAAATACCAGATGTATGGCCGCAAGCTGATGAAGGTACAGGACGAGTTTGTATACATTGTACCGCCTTTTACCTTCGACAGTTACATTAGGGCTACGGGGGTTAAACGCTTGTTTGCATCGGGCTGGAAAAACCTGCAGGTGAACCAGCAGGATACCCTTTTTATATCAGACCATGTGGACTGGAACGATATACTGGAAACCATCACCCGCACCCAGCCCAAACAGGTATGGACGCTGCATGGCGATGGCCGGCATTTAAAAAATCATTTTAAGGATGATATATTTGTTAAAATACTTAACTAATGCTGCAGGAAGGGGTTGATTATTACATAAACAACGACGGCAATTTTGTTTTTACCGAAGCATATCACCTTAAACGTGGTTACTGCTGTAAAAACAAGTGCCTGCACTGCCCCTGGGGATATGGAAAACCCAAACCAACAGAGGATGAGCATGATAACGATATAAAGGATTAACTCTTTACTACCATACTGAGCGCGATAACAACAATTTAAAAATATTTAAACATATTTGCACAATTAGTTATTGTTACATTATTATGCGGATAGACGACGAAATACAAAGCACCAATTTTGAGGACAACTACCACAAAGTAGCAATTAATATAGCCTACACATCTGGCTGGTTAAGTAACTTTTTCAGGTGCCATTTTGATAAGCATAACCTTACCCAGCAGCAGTTTAACATCCTGCGGATACTACGCGGCCAATACCCAAAACCGGCAACTATTAACCTGTTAAAGGAGCGTATGGTTGATAAAATGTCTGATGCATCGCGGATTGTTGACAGGCTGATCCAGAAGGAGCTTGTATCGCGCTGTACCAATAATAAAGACCGCCGCGCGGTTGATATCCGCATCAGCGACACCGGCCTGCAAATCCTCGCCAAAATAGACGAAGAGTTTAAAACCCGCGAAATCCTAAAAAATAACCTCACCGAAGAAGAAGCCGAAAAACTAAGCGACCTGCTGGATAAGCTAAGAGGATAGTTTTTGATGTGCAGATCTCAAATTACAGATGTGCAGATTTCAGGTGCAGATTATAGATTTCAAATGTACCATTCCTACACCTTGTCATTGCGAGGTACGAAGCAATCCCGTAGTACGGTTAACCACATTGCACGGTTGTTATGACGAGATTGCCACCCTCCGCTCGCAATGACAAGTTGTAATATTATATCTTTATTTTGTTATCCTGAGGTACGAAGGATCTACTCGCAAACTATGCAAATAGGCGAATAGATGCTTCACTACGTTCAGCATGACAAATCCCGTTTTATTACAATAACTCGAAACAAAAATCAAGGCAATCCCTAAATCCGAAGAATCCCGGTTCAGACAAAATCATCTGCACATCTGAAATTTATAATCTGCACATCTATCTACACCCTCGTTTCATGCTTCAGGATATCCAATACCCCGGGTGTTAGTTTGCCGAAAAACGATACACCCGCGGCACCATTGCGTAACGCGTTTTGAATACCGGTGCGTACTTCATCGTCATTCTTAAAATCAGACAGGTATAAACCTGCGTACAAGGGGAATTTACCGGCGAGAAAATGGACGCCCTCGGCTACGGCATCGCCTATCCAGCTTACGCCCTCTTTATAAAAACCGTGGTATATCATGGGGCATACGCCATCGAGGTGAAAGTTTGTCCAGTCCTGCCGTACGTTGCGGCGGGCAACTTCGGGTGTTGGGAATACGGCCGCCGTAATGGCCTTTTTATGCTGCCGCGCAACTGCCGATACCGCGTTTACTACCCGGATGATGTTACCATACCGGAACAACCGCCACGAAAGACTGGCATCCGGGTATTGGATCGCTTTAACATCCTGGTTATACTGCTCCTTAAACTTTGCCTGGCAAACTTCGCAATAGCAATAGTCATACTCAGGCAGTTCCTTAGTTTGCTCAATTTTATAATGATCCCACAGATTTACGGGCAGCACTACATCGCAATAACGCACATAATCCAGGTGGATGCCATCAACATAATCCAGCTTCAGGATATTATCAACTGTTTCGGTAAGATACTGCTGCACCTCAGGCCGCGATGGGCAAAGCCATCGGTAGTAAGTTACATAGGGTGGCTTATCGGCACATGAATCGCCGTTACGGTTTTTGCTGTACCACTCGGGGTGCTGAGTGAGTAGTTCGGCCCGGTTAAACGTCCAGATCCACCGGTGAGCCTCCATGCCCTCCACTTTGGCAGCGCGAAAATGGCGTTCGCTGTCGTTCTCAAAAAAAATACCGGTAATACCGGCAGCTTTATAGGCCGTATAATTAGCTTTAAGGTCCTCGTCGGTATCTTTCAGGTTGGGGTTTATCCAAACCCAGTTTTTCATTGGCTTCTTTTTATTGGCGGTATCAATAACGGAGGCATTGCTTAATAATGGCAATTGTGCAGCAACACCGGCTAATAAACCGGCCTTTAAAAATTGGCGCTTATTCATGGTTTAAGGTCTGATTTTTTCTGTAAACCCATCCTGGTTAATGGTGTAGGTTTCCTGATCGTCTTTAACATTTATGAAAGCCGCAAACTGAGTCGTTGTAGCTTCGAGCCGTAAGTTATTAAATTTATTTAAAATGTTATAAGATCTTTTCAAACCTAATTTTTTTAATGACGATGCGTATTTATGGTGCTGCTGAAACCACATTTTTTCGCGGTAATAAACCAGCCATAAATATTTCCTTTGCTCTTCAGAATACGGCAGCACAAACGTGGTATCAGCCCCATCTTTGGCAAATTGAAGGTAACCCCAGCGTTCGGGGAAGTGCATATTTATAACGCCTTGCGCAGTCCATACCCAATTGTGCTCGGGCATGTCATACCCTTGCTTATCTTTTAGTTTTACGTTGCGTCCGTTCTCTATAGTGGTGTTATACTGCACCCGTGAAAAATTGATGCGCCAGATAGTTCCCGACTTTGGGGCATTACGATTTAAAGCCATACTGATGGATTTAAAAGGGATAGCCATTTCCACCGTCCAACCCTTATCGGTATCTGCCGGATTATTAAGCGTACCCAGTATTTTTACCGCCGTACGCATGTTGTGCGCATCCCAGCCGCTAACGGGGCCTCCTCTTTCGCGATAGGGCTTTGGCAGAAACAAATCAAAGATAGCGTTGAATGCGTTTACCTCAATTTCATAATAGTTATGGGTAGTATTTGCGGGATCAATGAATAATTCGAAATCATTATCCTTGAAAATTATCCGGTCGTGCTCCTTTAATGTGGCCCAAACCTGTGGGTCATTTAGCCGGGCGGCTATGTAGAGGCAGGTATCGTCCCAAAGCATTTTTACGTTGGTTTGTAAAGGTGGCTTGGGTTTCAGGTCGCCTTCAATGTCAACGAAATCGCTTGTCCATTGGGCTTGCTGCCATACAGTTTCGTCTATGTCGCCATCAATAACCGGAGCGGCTGTTGTATGTTTTACCACATAGCCTGCCGGAACAGTAAACAGGTTTTCGAGCCCTTTAAATGGCGATTGCGCACTTGCCTCATTCGAGCTCAAAAGCGTAAAGGCTGATAGCATCAGCCCGATAAAATACCCCTTTGTATTTACGGCACGCATTAGCTGCCCAGTTCCAGTATCCGGTCAAATTCCTCGCGTTTTAGGGCCATTACCGAAAGGCGACCCTGGCGCACAAGGCCAATATCTTTCAGTTGTTCATCGGCTTTAATAACTTCAAGGGTTACCGGTTTCTTGAGCGTTTCTACCGGCGATAGGTCCACCACTACCCAATTAGGATCTTCAGTTGTGGGGTCCTGGTAAAATTCCTTTACAATTTTGGCTATGCCTACAACTTCCTTACCGTCGTTACTATGATAAAACAATACCAGGTCGCCCTCTTTCATCAATTTTAAGTTATTGCGCGCCTGGTAGTTGCGCACGCCATCCCAAAAAGTACGACCATCTTTATTGAATTTTTCCCAGCTATATTTTACCGGTTCGGATTTTACAAGCCAATGCTGCATAGTAGTATAGTTATTACACTGGTAAAGATGTTAAAAAGCGTGGATAAAGTGCGCAGACTTTTGTAAAAAGATAGTAAGAGCGAATGTTTAAAAGTTGGAAAATACAGCAAGCGACTATAATTATTGATTAAATTTGAGGTATGAAACCTATCCTCATTATTGTTTAGCTTTACCTATACCAAACATCCAATCTCATGAAGCAGCAATTTCACTACGCCACCGTTACCGAGGCCATTGAGCAATTAAAAAAACAAGGCTTTACGCTTGATTTTAACCTGGAGAAAAACCAGCTAAAGGCTGGCGAACAGGCTTACTCGGCAGATGAGTTTGAGATAGTTGATCTGTACCGGTACGAAGGCGCATCTGACCCGGCCGATGAAGCAACCGTTTATGCGCTTGCATCAAAAACCGGCGAAAAAGGAATTTTGGTGAGCGGTTATGGTACTTCTGCCGATGAAGCTTCGACAGAAACGTTGAAGCACCTGCATTATAAGTATCAGCAGTCAAAACAATAAACGCTTTGCAGCTACTTTTTTAACACCTCGTTTAAAAAATCAAGTACTATTTTCTGGTGTTCGGGATCGGAGAAAGCAGGCCCAGCATGACCAATGCCCGGCAGCTTTACCAATTGCGATTTTACACCCGCCAACTTAAGCCAGCTGTTAAATAACTGGCTTTCAAAAAATGGCACCAATTCATCTGCATCGCCATGAAGTATTAGTACCGGCGGGTCGTGTTTATCAACGTAGGTAACGGGGCTTGCAATTTTCGCCAAGTCGGGCCTGTCTAAAATAGAAGCGCCAAGCAGTTTGGTAATTACCGAAGCCTGGCTGTCATGATCAAGCGCTACGGCTTTACCGTGGGTGGCATTAAAATCTGCCGGACCATAAAAATCAAGCACCGCTTTAAGGCTTACCTTGCTTTCCTTCTTCACATCGTTATAAAACGACGCCATGTGGTTGTTGGCGCTCATGCCGATAAGCGAAGCTAAATGCCCTCCTGCCGAAGCCCCTCCTATTACAAAACGCGAAGTATCCAGGCCATATTTAGCAGCGTTCTTCCACATAAAATAAATGGCTTCGTTACAGTCAATAACCTGGGCCGGGAATTTGGCTGTTTGAGAAAAACGGTATTCGATACTGGCAATAGCGTAACCATGTTGGGTTAAATAAGCCACATCTATCCAATTTTTAAAGCCTCCCTCCCATGCACCGCCATGTATCCACAAAATGGTGGGCATTGGCTTAGCGGCATTCAGCGGAACATAAAGATCGATATTTTGATTAGGGTCGGTTTTACCATAGGGAATACTGCGGTAAAGCTTAACGTTATTGAGCGCGAGGGTATCAACCACTTGCGCATTGGCTTGCTGCAAAACAAAAACGGCCAGCAGGCCCAAGTAAAAGGCTGTTAATTTACGCCCCATAACGGTTTATTTTATTTTCAGGGATGATTTACGGATTTTAAGATCGGTTTTAAGGGTGATGGATTGCGGCCTCTGCGCCTCCATACGGGCATTTAGTTTATTGAGCAATACAGTTATCACATTATCGGCAATCTCCTCTACAGGCTGCGCTATGGCCGTTACCGGCGGCGAATGTAGCTTGAACACATCATAATCATCAAAAGAAATAACCGCCAGATCTTTAGGGATGCTGAGTTCCATGGCGCTGATAACCTTGAGGCCGCAGGTACCAATATGGTTTGTTCCGAAAAGCACGGCATCCAGCTTTTTATTCTTGGTTAAAAAATCGGTTATCGGCTCAATGATCAAATCTTCGTTTTGATTAAACACTACCTCAAGTATATTTTGTTTGAGGTTTGATGCACCCAATGCGTCTTTATACCCCTGCACGCGGGATTTCATTTGGGTTTGTTCCGAAGCGAAAGTAACGAAGGCAATGTTTTTATACCCCTGATCTATCAGGTGGCGGGTGGCGTTATAGGTGCTGAAAAGATTGTCAATTTCTACATAGTCGGTATTTACCATGGGCAGGTGCCTGTCGAACATTACCACCGGCATACCATCCTTAAGCAGCGCTATAATATCCTCCTCTATCCCTTCGGGCGGGGCCATAATATAGCCATCTACATGCCTGTCGCGGAACATGGTTATCAGTTCCTGGGTTTTGTGCGTGTCGTTATCAGTGCTGCAATAAATTATTTTGTAACCGTTCTTATAGGCCCTGTCTTCAATTAAGCGTGCTATGCTGGCAAAAAAGGGGTTGGAGATATCCTCCACCATTAACCCAATGGTGTTTGATTTACCCGTACGTAAACTTTTGGCCAGCGAATTGGGCTTGTAGCCTACTTCTTTCACATACTTCATTACCCGTTCAACAAGTTCTTCGCTTATCCGCTTTTCCTTGGCACGACCGTTTAGTATAAATGAAATGGTAGTTTTAGATACGTTTAACTGGTTGGCAATATCAACAATAGATAACTTCTTTTTCACCCGCTTATATTAGTTAATTCAAATATAGGGTAATATATTAAATATTGTAATTACAACACTATTAGTAAACCGATTTATTTAAATGATAAATCGGTTTACTAACCAAGTTTACGCAGTTACTTTTCTGTTTAAACGCGGATAAAGGAACCCGAATAAAAAGATAACCACATAACAAATAATCGGCATATAATAAGCTGTTGCCACGTTATGATTAGCAATAAGTCCCATTAGTAATGGAAATACTCCCCCGCCTACAACACCCATTACAATAAAGGATGATGCCTGTTGTGTTTTTGGCCCAAGATCTTTTAACCCAAGGCTGAATATGGTAGGGAACATGATGCTGAAGAAAAAGTTAATGAACAGCAGCGCCACAAAAGATGGCCAGCCAAATCCCTGCGCTACAATTATACACATGATGATATTGCCTGCTGCAAATATAGAAAGCAGCTTGTATGGCTTAATGAAACGCATTAACGCTGTACCTGCAAACCGCCCTATCATCATCATTACCATGCTGAAAGAGAAAAACCGAGCAGAATGCGAGTCTGTGAAATGCATCACTTCAGAACCGTAATTTATAAAAAATGCCCAGGTACCGCCCTGCGCCGCCACATTAAACAATTGTGCCACAACAGCAAAAAGGAAATGTTTTTGTTTAAATAAACTAACATCTGCATCTTCAACACCAGCAACTGCGTAAGCATCTTCAGCAACAACGTGAGAATCGGTTATAGCTGGTATTTTAACAAATGAGAACATCAATGCAACAGCAGCTACAACACAACCTATAATGATATATAAATGCTTAACGGCAATCAGATCATTTGAATGCTCTAAGCCACTTTGGAGTATAAAACTCCCTACAAATGGACCAATCACGCCTCCTACTCCGTTAAATGCCTGGGCAAAATTTATACGCTGATCACTTGTACGTTGATCGCCAAGGGCGGCTACAAATGGGTGTGCTACGGTTTCTAAAGTTGCCATACCGCAGGCCAAAATAAATAATGCAATTCTAAAAAACGCGAAAGATTCTGCATTTGCGGCAGGGACAAAAAGAAATGCACCCAAGGCGTAAAATGCAAGTCCCATTAATACTCCATTTTTATACCCAAATCGCTTCATAAACAAACCAGCAGGTATGCCCATTACCGCATAAGCACCAAATATCGACAACTGAACATAAGCTGACCGGAACTTACTTATGTGCAACACATTTTGAAAATGCTTGTTTAAGGTATCGCCCAAAGTCATAGATACACCCCACATTAAAAACAGCGAGGTGACAAATATTAAAACTACTATGTATTTACTTTCGGTAAAATTGGGCTTGGTACTCATACAACAGGTTTTAGATTGAATTAATTGGCGGGGTTAAATTAATTCAAATCTTTTAAACCTGTATATATTTTTCAAACTTTAATTTCGTTTTAAGCACATCTCAAACGTTTTAGTAGGTTACGAGCGAACATATCTTTAAAATCTTAAATTGCAATAAACCGGTTGTCATTCCGAACGAATCAGCGGGGAAATTGTGCGCCAGGGATGAGGAGGAATCTTATACGCCTTGTTTCAAACATGCTAAACAATGCATACAGTATAAGATTCCTCACCCTTGCCTCACTATATCCCTGTCCTCCAAGGGTTCGGAATGACAATTGTTTTTATTTAATATCACTCCGCTTTTACAGGATCATTATAAGGCTGCACCAGCAAGGTTGGGGTATCATTACCCAATACACTGGCATCAAACTCAATTTTTATCGCCTTAGATTCGCCTCTTACCAGCGAAAAATAGTTATCGTTCATCAGCGCCGGTAATATTTGCCCGCCATTGCTTTTGCGCACGGCCTGTGCCCTTATGGCAAAAGCTATCGCTGGCGACGATGCCGGGTTAGTAATAGTTGCATTGATATAATACTTACCATCGGCTTTAGTAATTTTCGACGATACTTTTAAGTTAACTTTCCCCAGTTTGTTAAGTGCGGTAAAATCGGTGCGCTTGTTGCCCCGCCAGTAAAAATTATCAGATACCAGTTTGCCGTTCTTATCGGTCAGTTTTAGTTTGATAAAATGCACATCGGTAAGACCATTACTCCTGGGCTCGCCGCCATACACTTCAAAATCCCAAAGTGAATAACCCCAGCCCGAACCGCGCTGCTGCCCGTACATACGCACATAGCGGCCCCTCGTTTCATCAAAAGTGATCTGCTGCACGCCAGTATGTCCATCGCCGGTTTCGTATACGTCTTTCCACTGCTTGGCATCGTCAGATACCTGGATCTTGAATGATTTTCCGTAGGCTTCTTCCCAGTTTAGTTTTACGCCGTTTACCACCTGTACCGAACCCAGATCAACATAGATCCACTCATTATCATTTTGCTTACTGGCCCACCTGCTGCCCGAATTACCATCGGTAACCAAAGCCGCTTCGCTATTTTCTGACGATGAGGCTACGGCAGGTTTATTGAGCGCAAGGTTGGTATGTTCTTCCTTAAAATTAATGGTGAAACAGTTGGTAGCCCCATTTGATAGCGCATCTACCTGTTTGCTTCGGTGATAATCACTCACCGCTTTACCATCGCTGTTATAAATATCAACCTGGGCGGTTAAGCCGGTTTCATTCCCGCCGCTGGTATTGATCACTTTTACCGAGTTGTTAACCGGGTTCCATTGAATGTGCAAGGGCTCGCAGGCTTTTTTGGCACCCCAGTAAGCGCCGGTAAGGTCATAATAGTAATCATAAGTTTGCCATACCAATGATGGGTAGGCCGACTGGCTCATCCAGGTCATGATGCCCGATGCATCCTCCCAAATGTTATCTTCCCAACCCTCATACATGGCTTTGTTGGTTTCTATATTAAGCAGTTGTGCTTTGCGGCAATAATCTTCAATACCAGTCGCCTTGCCGTAGCGGTTATTTATACCATCATCGTATCTATCGGGCCCAGCGTTGCCTGCCGATGGACCAAAGAAGTGCAGGTTCCACATCTCGTTGCGCGGCCAAAGCTTATCCTTCGGCATAAACTTTTTAAAACTATCAAAATTGGTGAATACCGCCGTGCCTATCTCACTGCGCAGGCCCCAGCCGGGCGTTCCGCCAAAACCATTAGGGAACCTGCTGAAATACCAGCGCGGGTCGAAGTTTGTCCACGGACCACTGCCGGTTAAACCGCCGGCGTGCGAGTTGGGCTGATAACGCCTGTCGCCGCCATCATAGGTGCTGATATCCTCGCGCAGCCAGCCATTAAGCGGCGGCATAGGGTCGCCCTCGTTATCGCCGCACCAGATGGCTATGGCGGGGTGGTTCCTGAAACGCTTGATCTTTTCTACCGCGTTGGCGTTAAAGGTATTTACATCGTTTGGCAAGTTGGGGATAGAGTTGAGCCAGAAATCATCCCAGATCATCATACCGTACTTATCGCACGCATCGTAAAACTCGTCGTCCGTGGTCGACCCTATCCAGTTGCGCACAATGTTAAAGTTCATTTCCTTGTGCAGTTTCAGCTTGGTATCGTATTCATTACCACGGCAGCGCAGCATGTACTCGGCCATGCCCCAGTTGCCGCCTTTTAAAAATATTTTGGTACCGTTCACATATAAATGCAGCACGCTGCCAACGGTATCATAACTGTACTTTTTTATCCCGAATTTGATGTTCTCGCTATCCGATACTTCATCACCCAGCTTTAGGGTAAGTTGACAGGTGTACAAATTAGGTTCGCCGTAACCGTTTGGCCACCATAGTTTGGGACTGTTGATAGCCAGTTCCTCAAAGCGTTTTTTATCTATCTTAACTTCTGATGTACTGTTTGCGCCTATAAATACCTTTTGAGAAAATTCAATATTACCCGGATTAATAACCCCGCTTAACACGCCCGACTGAAATTTCGATGTATTATTCTTTACCCCTACAGCGATGGATACATCGGCACGGGTATTTGTTGGCAGCTCGGTACGGATCCAGGGATCTTTTATAGTGATATTGCCCGTGTTGCTCAGGTAAACCTTATCGGTAATACCGGAGTTAAGTCCCGGTACGTAAGGCATCCAATCCCAGCTGGCGCTGGGGATATAGGTTGGGCTGGCGTAGTTAACCAGTGGTGTTAGCGGGCAGTAAACCAGTACCGCCAAAACGTTGGTACTATTGCGGCTCACCAGGTTGGTAACATCAAAATTACCGCGCTGCATAAAACCATCCAGGCTGCCGATTTGCTTGCCATTCAGGTAAATTTCTGCCTTGCGGTTGATGCCCTTAAAATTAAGCCAGATCTTTTCTTTGGTATAGCTCCCCGGGATCTGGAACTCGGTACGATACCAGAAATTACGGTCGTATTTTGTTTTGTCAACCTTGTAAATATTATCGCCAAAGTTGGGGTCTTTCTCCAGTCCGGCTTCTACATAGGCATTAAAAACAGTACCGGGAACTACGCCCTTTACCCAGTTGGCAGCGTTATAACCGGGCTTGTAAATATTGGCACTATCGGCACCAACTTCGGCCTGGGCCTTAACTTTCCAGTTTTGTTGTGCAGAGCTGTTGAGGTAAACAATATTTTGTGCCGAGGCCCTGAAACCGGCCACAATTATAACAGCTAAAAAAACTGCCTTTTTAAAAAACGGGGTAAAATTTATGTGCATAATGTTTGTAGGTGCTTTTGTTTAGTTGGCTGTATTTCTTGATAGGGAGAAGGGTTTATCCTCAGCAGCAAGGCCGCGGGTGGTGTTGGGTTTATTGCCCATCTCAAAATGCAGCACGCCGCCGTTCATGATATCGGCATATTTTATAAAGTTGTGCGTATATGGTTTGCCATTAAGCGTAGCCGACTGGATATACACATTTTGTTTGCTGTTGTTATTGGCTTCTATGGTAAACTTTTTACCGCTTTCCAGCGTGATGGTTATTTTTTTAAACGCCGGGCTGCCAATCACATATTCATCAGTACCGGGGCATACGCTGTAAATGCCCGCTGCGCTCAACACGTACCATGACGACATCTGCCCTTCATCCTCATCGCCGGGGTAGCCATTCTCTGTGGCATTGTACATCTTGTCCATTACCTCGCGCAGGTGCTGCTGGGCTTTCCAGGGCTGACCAGCGTAGTTGTACAGGTATAGCAGGTGATGAATAGGCTCGTTGCCCTGTGCATACTGACCCATGTTAAATTTAGCCATCTCTGTCATCTCGTGGATCACCTGCCCGTAGCCGCCAACCTTTATGGTTCCCGGTTCGGTAAATACAGAGTCGATCTTAGCGGTAAAATTTTTATCGCCGCCCATCAAATTAATAAGCCCCTGCACATCCTGAAATACCGACCATGTCCAATGCCAGGCGTTACCTTCAGTGTAGGGGCCGCCCCAATCCATCGGGTCAAATGGTTCTATCCAGTTGCCTTTGGCATCTTTGGCGCGCATAAAGCGGGTCTTGGGGTCGTACAGGTTTTTGTAGTTATACATCTGTCTGCCAAAAACATTTTGGTAGTACTCGTTATTGGTTTGTTTAGCCAGCTGGTATCCGCAGAAATCATCATAGGCAAACTCCAGTGTCCAGGCGGTAGCACCCTGCGTTTTTTCCGAAAATGGTACGTAGCCATCTGTAAAATATTCCTTCCAACCGGGGCGACCATTGGCACTACCCCAGGGGCCTTTGTTGGTAGCTTCATGATAATAAGCTTCCAAAGCCCGTTTTGGATCAAAGGTGCGGATGCCCTTTACCCAGGCATCGGCCAAAAGGGAGATAGAATGGTTGCCCAGCATCCCCCCCGTTTCGCCAGGGAACGACCATGCAGGCAACCAGCCGCATTGCTCCTGCGCATCTAACAGCGCCGCCACATATTGCCCCTGCATTTTAGGGTGAATTATAGTATTAAGCGGAAACTGCGCGCGGAAGGTATCCCAAAAACCATTATCGGTGTACATGTAACCATCATGCACCTTACCATCATACGGACTGTAATAATAAGGTTTACCATCCTTCCCATACTCAAAAAACTGGTGCGAGAACAGGTTAGCGTGGTAAAGGCAGCTGTAAAAAGTTGCTTTTTCATCTTCGGTAGCGCCCTCAATAGCAATACGACCAAGCAGGGTGTTCCATACCTTATCGGCGGCTTTACGGGTATCATCAAACGTGCGGTATTGGCCCAGCTCTGTTTGCAGGGTAAGTTCGGCCTGCTCGGGGCTGATGTAGGATGAGGCTACTTTGGCCTGTACAGTTTCGCCATCTTTAAATTTCAGGTATGCGCCAATGCCTTCGCCCTCGCCGGTTAAGCTTTTGGGCGATAGCTGGTTCTTTTTATTCTCCCATACGCCGTAATCGGCAAAGGGCTTATCAAAGGTGATCACGAAGTAATTTTTAAAACCCTGCGGTGCCCAGCGGCAGTTGTTTACATAGCCAATGATCTTGTGCTCCTGCGGGATGATCTTTACCATGCTCATTTTGGTATAACCATCCAGCACCAGGTACGAGCCTGCACCTTTCGGGAACGAGAAACGTAAATGCGCACCGCGTTCTGTAGGCGTCATTTCGGTGGTAATATTATTGTCGAGTTTTACTTTGTAGTAGCTGGGTTGGGCGGTTTCATTTTCGTGCTTGAAGGATGCAGCCCTTGCATCTTCATTGACAACCAATTTACCGGTAACCGGCATCAGCGAAAACACCGCATAATCATTTACCCACGAACTGCATTGGTGCGACTGCTGGAAACCGCGGATGGTATGCTCAAAATACTGATATTTCCATCCGTCGCCGTTTTTACCGGTTTGGGCCGTCCAGGTGTTCATACCAAATGGCAGGGCCGTTGCCGGATAGGTATTACCGTAAGAAAACTCATACTTGGTATTAGTACCCTGCCGGGTGTTCACATATTTAACCAGGTTAGTTTCCTGCGCATGGGCGTGGCTAAACCACATGGTAAATACAGCGGCGGCAAATGATCTTATTTTCATTAGATTTTAAAAGATGTTACTTTAATTGGATAGACAAATTTATAAAATAAATCGATTTAGCAAATGAATAAATAAAACCTTATTTGATTAAGGTTTTATAAAATATGTCTGCCACCAGTTTGTTGCCCACATCATTAAGATGCACACCATCCTTGGTTAAAATATCATGGTCTTTATTCTCGGGATTATTTTTGAGGTTGTACTCATGAAAAGTATACCTGAAATCTACCAGGTCGCAATTATATTGCTTAGCCAGGTCGCGGATGATCTGGGAATATTTGTTCAGGTCGCCATCCAGTTCATTGCTGAAGTCTGTTTTTTCGCCTACGCTGGCCGGGGTACAAAGCACTACCTTGATATTTTTAGCCTGCATTTTTTTGATAAGCGCGCTGTAAAACCTGCCGAACTTGTCCCAATCGGTACCGGTACCAAATAAACGTTTATGCCAAACATCGTTCACCCCTACCCAAATCACCACCTCGTCGGGATTTTTGGTGAGCACATCGTCCTCATACCTTAAATACAGATCATATATTTTGTTGCCGCCTATACCGGCACCGGCTACTTCGTAATCTTTATCCTTTTGTTCGGTTTTCAGCCTGTCCCGCAATAAGGTGATGAACCCACCGGGCTGCGCGCCATACTCGGTTATTGAATCGCCGAAGAACACTACTTTAAACGGTTTTTTAGGCGTAAAACCAGCCAGAACTATTAAACCGGCCAGTAAAATAAGTTTTTTCATATTGTTTTTTGGTTTATGCTAAATTGATTTAGTAAATATAGAAAGAAGTATCAAGTAGTTAGTATCAAGTATCAAGATTTTTGCATTTTTATGTGAAGATAGTATCAGGTAGCGGGTATCAGCAATAGCCCATGGGTAGACAGCGACGCTAGTTTTGCCGCTGCTCTTCCCTCCTTGGGGAGGGGTGCGTAGGATTCTGTAGTGGCAGGGAGGGGTTTGTCCGCTTTGTTCATGTAGAAACCCCTCCCTCCACCCTCCCAAGGGAGGGAATCGCACAAGCCATTGCGTTTCTATGCTTAATCTTCCTACTCATGGGTTATTACTCGTGTATCAAGCATCACCTTTTTTGTATTCACTGAGAGTACCATGCTAAGAAGCCGTCTAAACCTGAGTTGGATTAATTTATGTATTAGAAAAAATCATTGCCGTTGACTTTAGTCAACGGACTAAGGACAGGGAACAGGGGCTTTAGCCCAAATCCTGTCTGGATAATTGCGCTAAAGCCAGTAATACGCTTTCCTATACCGTTGACTAAAGTCAACGGCAATGAATATTTTAATTTTCAACAGTTTCTAAGTACATGATACTTGATACTAACTACTTGATACTTCCAAATTTCACCCGTATAAACCTTGGCCTGTAAAGGTTTGGCTGTTTTTTAAGATCATTTATAAAATCAACGGAATTGATATTGTAGCTGATGAGGAGCTCGCCGGGGGCTGAGAGGCTTGGGTGGGCTTTGGCGTTATAAACTACATAGGTTTTCTCAGTAAGGTCGGGCTTGCAATCCCAAAGTTTTATTATTGGCCCAAACGGCCCTACCGGACTTGCCCCTATCCGCAGCCCCACCGCGGTGCTCATGCCACCTACCTGGAAAACCAGCGCGTAGCGACCATCGGGCAAGGCGGTAACACTTAACTCGTTTGATACATTATCGGTAACATCGGCGACTTTATTCATATCGCTCACCCAGGCCGTGCCATCATAAAAAGTCCATTTTTTAAACGTTTCAAAATCTTTGGGTAAAACACGGGCCACCATCATGTTTTTACGCTGACCGTGTACACCATAAATGTACAGGTAGCCATCGGGCTTGGGTGCACCCGTTTTAGCGGTGTTTGCATAGATACCCGCGCCAAATGAGCCTATATCGCCATCCTTATCGGTTAAATAAAACGGCGTATCCATTTGCTGCAGATCTTTATAAGGCGGCTTGCTGCCGGCAGGAATTTTTATTAATGTATTACCAACCTCTTTAAAGCCGAATGCGCCGCTGCTTACATTGCGTACGCGATAGCCAAAAATATAGGTGGTATTGGCCATTTCCTGGTTCACAAAACCATCGCCAAGCCAATAGTAATCTGTACTGTCGGTTTTTGTAGTACGCGGAATAAATATCGATTCGGGCTGACCTGCCTTATCCTCATCCCAATAAAACTTCATTTGATTGGCGGCAGGTTTGTTACCGTTGAGGTAGGCCACCGAATTATGTATCATTTTAAAACCCGTGGTAAGAGTTCCTTCGCGCACTTCGCCTATCATGCTATCGCTAAAAATGAACAGTACCTTATCTTTTTCGCCGGCTTGTTTATGTTCAATTCCGTTAAGCGGAATGGTGTAAATGCCATCGCCCCCAAACCAGCCAGAATCACGTTTTAAAAGGGCAGTCCATTCGGGTGCTTCATGAACGGTAAATTTAAGATCGGTAAGGTTTACAGCGCCTGGTTTTGTTTGGGCGGCGGCATCCAAAGCAACAATACTCAAGCAATATAAAATACCGGCAAAAACAAACTTTTTCATTTTATGAAAGGCGAATTGGCTATACAAATTAAGCTATCGTTAATGGCTTATGCAACTTGTTTTTAAGCTTTACTGCTAAAAAAGCTAAACCTGTTAAGCCGCCTATCAACATTAAAAACCCAATAAAGCCAGCCTGCGTAAAGCCAATGCCAAATAAATAAAATTTGGGGTTGATACGGATTTGCTCAATCAACAAACGTTCGCCCCCGTTAAGGATCAGAAAAATGAAAAACATAAGGCCGGGTGTAACTATCTTTTTCCGGAATGTCCACATCAGCGCGAAAAACAACAGGCAGATAATCAACTCGTAAAGCGGAGTTGGGTATACGCCCTGCACCAGCTGGCTGCAGTAATTACCCTCGCAGCCAGGGATGGGCAACCCGGTATTGAGCGCATTATGCGGATACCTGAACGACCATGCCCAATCTGGCAGCCAGCTAAGCAAAGCCGGTTTGGGATGGTTATTAACTATTCCCCAGTCGCCATCACCAGATAACTGGCATCCTATCCTGCCTATGCCGTAGGCCAGCATCATCCCCGGCGAACCGATATCTGCCAGATGGACCAGCTTCATACCCCTTTTATGACCTATATAAAGAAACGTGAACGCGCCAAATACAAGGCCGCCATAGTAGGAAAACCCGGTAACGTTAAAAAGGGTTGCTAAAGGGTGATAAATAAAATTATTAAGATGCTCTACCGTATCAAATAGTTTTGCACCAATAAAGCCGAAAAAACCGCAGGCAAAACAAATAAGCCCCATAAGCTGGTATGGATGCACCGTTTGCTTAACCAGTTTTGGCTTTTTCAGTACATTTTCCTTTTTATCGAAATATACCCAGCTGGCAAAAACCACGCCTATGAGCACGCCCATTACGCCGCTCCCCTTTAACGATAAAAGATAGCGCTGCGGATTGTCCAGAAACAGCGTGTAATTAAACATAGCGCCGAAAACCTTAAACCCAAACAGGAAACCCAGCAGAAAATTAAGCGTAAGTTCCATCAGCGACGCAGGCTCACCGGTCATTATCTTGCGGGTATAGGCCTTTATTTTGCCGTTGGCCTCATATCGTTTAAACTCGGCGCTGAAAGCCATGTAGGTAAACAAAAACGAAAAGGCCACCAGCAAACCCAGCGTTTGCACAGGGAAGGTGAACCGCACCCCAAACAGGTAATAAATAAGGTGGCCTATAGTTGGAAACATAGTACTAATTTAATAAAAAAGAAACCATGCTGCGTGAGAAAATATGGGAGATTTTTGAGAGAAATGATGATGCCGGAAAAGATGTTTGCAATGCTTCAACATAGTATAAAGGACTGTCACCCTGAGCCTGTCGAAGGGTTGTGCGCAGAGGCCTATGCCCGCTATGCTTCGACAGGCTCAGCATGACAGCCCTTTTCCTATAACTCGCCAAACCTTCAGAAACCAAGGCTTCAATAAACTCAACATAACAGTCCTTTTGCAGAGCAGACTTACGAAGTTTTAAAAACTTCGTAAGTCTTTTGTCCGCTTAGATATTAAAACCCTGCCTGGATACCAATATTCAGCACACGCTGATTGATGTAGGCATCGCCGGCAGTATTGGTGGCTATTTCAGGATCCTGCTGATATTTCTTGAAGTTATCAAAAGTGAATAAGTTGTAAGCACTTAAATAAATACGTGCGTTGTTGATCTTAAACGGCAGCAGCTTTGTTGGCAGCTGGTAACCAATATCAACCGTTTTAATGCGTACATAATAAGCGTTAATAAGCCAGTAATCAGAAAAATAAGAAGTTGGGCTATTAATTGACGTTGGATTTGTGGTTAACCTTGGGAAAGCGGCTGTCGAAGCAGTTTCGGGAGTCCAGCGTTCCTGGTGAATGGGCTGAAACTGGCTCTGAAATGGCTCGATACCTGTACCTAATACGGCAAAGCTATAATTAAATGAACCAGCCAACAGTACGCTTGCGCTAAAGCCTTTATAAACAGCCTGCAATGATAATCCCAGCGAGGTATTTGGCAAGTTTGGCTTACCGATAGGTCCCTTATCAAACACGCTGATAATGCCATCGCCATTCAAATCCTTGTAGCGCAGATCGCCGGGCTTGGGCATTTCGCCATTATCAGGGATCGCAATAGGGTTACCCTTATTGGATCCGCTGTTTTTGGCCTCATACACGGGGATACCTGCTATATCCGCCGCGGTATAATATCCTTCGAATTGATAACCAAATTGCTGCCCTATAGGTCGGCCGGTTCTGGCCAGCCATGGATATGCAGGTGACGCTTCGTCTTCAAACAAAATTTTGTTCTTGGCGTACGAGAATACAAAGCCAATGTTGTATTGCACCTTGCCTACGTTACTATGATAGGTTACCTGGCCATCAAACCCCTGGTTGCGGGTTTTACCAATATTTACAGCAGGGAGGCCAACACCCAAAATTTCTGGCACACTACCCGGGGTGATCAACTGATCATACCTGATATCATGAAAGTAATCAATAGTAGCCGAAATTTTATCGCCAAATAAGTTCATATCCAAACCGATATCGGTTTTGCGGGCACGCTCCCAAACAACGTTGGGGTTACCCAAAGCACCTTCATATATGGCATTGTATGGCCCCGGTGTTTCTCCAAAATAATAGCTGCCTGCCGGGTAATAAAACTGGTTATATACGTAGCGGTTACCCGGAGCAGCATCAGAACCAACCAACCCGTAGCTGGCCCTTAATTTAAACAGGCTAAATGTTGGGAAAGCATCCGAGAAAAACTTCTCTTTTGATAAGTTGTAACCCACACTTATGGCCGGGAAAAACCCAAAGCGGTGATTGGCGGCAAACCTGTCGGTACCGTTATAGGCAATGTTAAATTCGGCAAGGTATTTCTGTTTGTAATCATACCCTAATTTGCCGGATATACCCTGGAATTTTTGCGGTACCGCAACTGATTCTGCTGCAAGCAGGGGCTGTGCATTATAAGTTTGGGATGTTTGGTTAAACAATAACAAACCTGTAAAATGGTGCGTGTTGTTAAACGAACGATCATAGTTTGCGTAAAGCTGCAAATCGTAATTGTTCGAATTGATGTCTGTATTGCCGGTTAAAGCATAGGTTTGATACACATAAGTAGCACCTGGCCTTAAGCGGTACTGATCATTCACCGGATCATAATGATAAGCCGGGATACCGCCGTTAAAGATCTGCTTGGTGAACTGTTCAATACTGGAGTAAGCCACGCGGCCGGTTAACGAAAGTCCGTCGGTTAAAGCATCCAGCCGTTGGGTAGCACCAAACAGTACATTAAAATCGGTACGGCGTGAATGCTGATAACCACCTGTGGCAAGCCTGGCGTTAAGCGTTGGCAAATGCTCGGGGTTAAAGGTTGAATAAGCATAAGAGTATGAGCCATTGGGGTTAAGGTATGGCGCTGTAAAAGGCGTTTCCTTGGTAAAATTATACACCTCTCCTACCGCGTTTTCGTTATACGGCTGGTTCAAATCGGAGAAACGAGTGGTAAGGTCAAACCGCAGATCGAGCGTTTTATTAGCTTTCAGATCGAGGTTGGAACGGAAGTTATACCTGTCGAAATAATAGTTGGTATTCACCAAACTCTGCGGATCGGCAAAGTCACGTACCAGTCCGTTTTGTTTTAAGGCACCGCCCGATATAAAATATTTTACCGTACTGTTACCGCCAGATATATCCAGGTTGGTATTTACCTGGTAGGAGTATTTTTTGAAGATCTTATCATACCAATCAACATTAGGGTGGCCGTATGGATCGTCGCCGGTTTTAAAGTGCTGAATGTCCGCATCGGTAAATGGCAATTGCAGGTCATCATTTTTGTAAGCTTCATTTATAAGCAATGCCGAGTTATAAGAATCAAGGAAGGTTGGCGTTTTGGTAGGCTGCTGAACGCCGCTCTCTACCCTTAAATTAAATTTGGGGGTACCCAATTTACCACGACGGGTAGTTACCACCAATACACCATTGGCACCTTTTATACCATAAATAGCGGTTGTAGAAGCATCTTTTAATATAGATATACTTTCAATTTCATTCACGTTGATCTGCTGTAACTGATCATAGCTGTACTGAATATCGTCAACAATGATCAATGGCTGGTTACCAGACGGATTGAGTGAACTGATACCCCTGATATAAAAGTCAGATGCATCCTTACCCGGCTGGCCCGAAGCCTGCTGCGAGAAAAAGCCCGGCAGTTTACCTGTTAGCGCGTTTTGAACGTTGGCTGTTGGCACCGTACGGATCTCGGCGGCGGATATGGAACTTACCGCGCCCGTGTTGGTAGGCCTTGATCTTTTACCGTAGCCCACTACAGCTACTTCATCTAAACCGTTGCTATTGGTTTGCAGGATAATATCGGCCGTGTTTTTTAGCTTAAAACTGTATTCCTGCGGAATAAAGCCAACAAACTTTATGATAACGATATTTGATTGTCCTTTAAGGGTTAGGGAAAATTTACCATTACTATCGGTAATGGTACCGTTGGCAGGTAATCCCTTTTCAACCACTGAGGCACCCGGCAAAACGCCTGTAATATCGCGCACGCTACCTGTTACGGTTTTGTTTTGCGCGTACACCATCACCGGAAGCATGGTTATAATTATTTGAAAGAAAAGTATTATTTTTCTCATAACTGCTTTATTAATTGGGTTATATGATTTAGGGATTACCATCCGGGATTTTGTTTCATGTTCGGATTTTTCAATACTTCGTCGTACGGTATAGGGTACAGGTACATTTTTGGCGAAACGAATTTATCTGTAAGTACCGGTGCTATGCTGTAGGTTAAGCTCGATCCTATTTTTTCGATAGTTATTCCTTTTATAGGCTGATTCATAACCGTTTCGGCAATTTTCCACCTGCGGATATCCCAGTAGCGGCTCTCTTCGAAGGCGAACTCTACCCTGCGTTCGTTTTGGATAACGGTACGCATATCCTCTTTACTGATACCTGCCTTTAAACCGTAAAGGTTATCGGCACCGGCAGTTATACCCGCCCGTTTACGAATAGAGATGAGCGCGTTATAAACATCCGCGGTAGCGCCGTTAACTTCGTTTTCGGCTTCGGCGTACATCAGTATTACATCCGAGTATCGCATGATCAGCCAATCTTCAGGGTGCTTGGCAAAAGAGGCTACATTTTCAGATGCACCCATGAATTTGCGCATATAGTAGCCTGTTTTTGTTTGCTGTAACGAACTGTTTGGCTTGCTTTGGCCGCCTTCATAAATTTGCAGATCGGTGTTTAACCAGCGCGCGCCGTTATAGAAAATCGTATAGGTTAAGCGCGGATCGCGGTTAGCATATGGGTTGTTTTCATTATAGTTTGCTGCCGGATCGGTAATGGGCAAACCGCTGTCCATCGGGAAAGCATCTACCAGTTGCTGGCTTGGGCTGGTTTGTCCGTTAGCGGCGGCGGCGGTAAAACCTATCGGCGCGTTGGCACTTTCCACCGCATTGCCATCGTCATTCTGGCGCATGAAAATTATTTCGGTATTGTTTTGGGTGGTGAAAACGTCTTTAAAATTGTCAAGCAGCTTATAAGCGTTAAGGTTCATTACATCCTTAGCCGCTGCCGATGCCATTGCCCAGCGTGCGGTACTGCCCGATGTATAGCCCGTTAAAGTATTGTTGGCATCAATATTACCGCCGTTAAATAACGGACTTGCGGCATACAGCAACGCGCGTGCTTTTAAGGTAAGCGCCGCCCCCTGGGTTATCCGGTGCGAATCATTAGATGAAAGCGGATTGTTCAGCAGATCGCCTTTAATGGCGTCACATTCGCTGGTTATGTATTTAATACAATCATCAAATGAATTGCGCGGCAACGATACATCATCCTTTATGGTAAACACTTTGTCGCCCAGTAAGGGTACACCGCCATAGCGTTTTACCAGTTCAAAATAAAAATAGGCCCTTAAAAAGCGCGCTTCGGCTTTCCAGGCATATTTCATTGATTTACCATTGTACTGCGCCATCACCGGCACCACATCAATATTGGTTACAAACTCGTTTGATTTGCGGATGCCACTGTAAAACAAGGCCCACAAGTTTTCAGGTGCTGGTAAGGTATATGAATTATATGCCCCTGTTGATAACATTGTTACCTGGTTTGACGGCCCCGATGCCGATGACATGGCATCATCTGAAGCAGCGTCCAGGTAATCGCCGCCTACGCGGTTGTGCCCGTTTTGCAGTACCCCATATATGGAATACAGGAACGATTGCGCATTAGTACCCAATGAATCGCGGCTATCAAACACATAATTCAGCGTAACCTTATCAACCGGGAATTGCTCATATTTTTTACAACCGGCCATGAGTATAACGGCCCCAATAGCTGCAATGGTTATATTTTTATATCTCTTCATGATCATCATTTTAATAGCCAAAAATTAAAGCTTAACGGTTACACCCGCGTTAAATACCCGCTGCATTGGATAGGCAGTACCGTATACCTCAGGGTCTACCCCTTTATAGCCGTATAGGGTAAGCAGGTTTTCGCCATTGGCAAATACCCGTATGCCAGATAACCTTAGCCTGTGCACCCACCCGTAAGGCAGGTTGTAGCCCACCTCGGCGTTTTTAAGCCGCATATAATTTGCAGATCGCAGGTAAAGGGTTGATTGCAGGCCGTTATTTGAATTACCTAAACTCAGGCGCGGTAAAGTTGCCGTGTTAGCGGTTTCGGGTGTCCACCGGCCGGTTAAGGCATCGTAGCCCTGGCCCGAGAACGTAAGGCCTAAAAAGCCCACACCCGTAAAGCCGTTAACCAAATTATTATTATAAATAAGCTGCCTGTTGGCAACGCCCTGCAGTATTACGCTCAAGCTGAAACCTTTATAATTGAAGCCCAGCGAGGTACCGTAATAAAGCAATGGCTTGTTATTGCCTATAATGGATTGATCGAACTGATCGATAACACCATCGTTGTTAAGGTCTTTATATTTCACGTCGCCGGCCTTCGCGGTGTAGCCGGTTGTGGTAGCGCTTTTGGCGGCATCATCTGCATCTTTAAAAAAGCCTAAGGAAGTAAGTCCCCAGATAGCCTCCGGCGATTGGCCGGTATGTTTTAACCACGGGTAAGGCTGCGGTTCTTCATCGCTATACACATCAATTACTTTTTGCATTGATGCGTTGCCTGATATAAAGTAGTTAAAGCTGTTGATATGATCCTGGTAGGTTAACGAAAGCTCGGTACCTTTATACAGGTTAATGCCGATGTTTTCATACGGATACTGGATACCTAAAAGCGCTATGCTGTTTCCACGAATCTGCATTACATCATAATACCTGTCGTGGTAGTAATCGGCAGTAATTTTAAAATGATCGTTAAACAGGGATATATCGGTACCTATATCCAGTTTGCGGGCTTTTTCCCATTCCTCAAAAGGATTGGCAAGGCCATTATCCTGAAAGCCCTGGATACCGGCACGGGTGGTACCCAATACGTAAGCATAGCCGTTGGGTTTGCTGTAGGTTTGCAAAAAGTTATAGTAGCCATAATTATCAATGTTGCCATTACCTGTTTTACCGTATGTGGCTCGCCATTTCCATGAAGTTACCCAGGTGGCATCCTTCATAAAATCTTCTTTACCCATTTGCCAGCCTAAACCAACGGCGTAAAACAAACCAAACTGATGGCCCGGCGGATACCGGCTGTAACCGCTGCTGTTAACAGATGCTTCCACAAAGTATTTTCCATCGTAATTATAACCCACTTTTGCAGCCCGGTTTGTGGTAACGCCCGAAAGATCGAAGTTTAACACTGCCGAGCGGGTATCATACATCAGCATACCGGTTACGTTGTGCTTGCCAAATTGCCTGTCGTAATTAACGGCTAACTGTGCATATGAATAACGCGCGCTTGATACCGAACTGAACGAATTTACCTGCGAAGCCGGTGAATTAACAGCAGCATAAGTACTATCCTTAGTAAAAAGGAAGGCGCTGTTTACCAGCCCCCTGCTCAAAAGTCCTTGCGATTCAAATGCCAGGTTACCTTTTGCCTTGAAGGCCAGGCCCTGGGTAATGCCGCTCAAATCATAATTAAGATCGAGGTTGGCCATTACATCATTACTGTTTGTGCGCTGATAGCCCGAAAATTCGGTTTCGGATAACAGGTTGTTAGAAAACAGTGTGGTACCACCAAACGAACCATTACCGTTACGGATTGGGTAGGCGTTATTTGGTGTACTGTACAAATCTGTTAAGATATTGCCAAAACCACCGCCCGGCTGTGTAACCTGCTGTATACGGCCAAACAATTGCAGATCAACCGTGAATTTTTTACTTACGGCCACACTCAGGTCCGAATTGATGATGTAGCGGTTAAGGTCGTTATTGGTGTTATAACCCACGCTTGGGTCTGTTTTAAACATCCCTTTTTGATCAAAGTAGTTTAAGGATACGCTGTACTGGGCCACGCCTGTACCACCGTTAACGTTAAGCTTATAGGCGGTCATGGGCGAATTATCGCGCAGGATGGTTTTGAACCAGTTTACATCGGGATGGCCAATGGGGTCGGTATGGTTACGGTAGGCGTTAAAATCGTCGGCCTTATAAAGGGCAGGTTTGCCATCATTTTGCAGCGCCTCATTATACAGGTAAGCATACTGATATGCAGATAAAGGCGTAGGCAGATCTAACGGTGTTTGCGTACCACTTTGGGCAGTGAACGAAATACGGGGCGCACCCGGCCTGCCATGTTTTGTAGTGATAAGCAATACCCCGCGCGAGCTGTTGATTCCCATCAATATATTTGACAAGGCATCTTTCAATACCGATACTGATTCGATGCTCTCCGGGTCTATAGAAGAAATTTCGCGCTGTACACCGTCAATTATGGTGATGGGTTGCTGACCGCGCAGGCTTAAACCAATTTCAAAGTTATCATTGGCCGAGTAGTTATTGTGCTGTACCACGTTACCAATAAAATCGCCAACAGTTTGGGAAGCGGTTTGCGGCGCACCAAACCCGGTAAACTGATGGGTAAACAAACCCGGCAGCTGGCCCGGCAAAGCCGATGTATATAAAGTAGCCGGTGTGGTAGTTAACTGATTGGTATAAATAGTGGATACCGCACCCAAATTATCGGATACTTTTTTTGTACCGTACAGCACATCAATTTTCTCCGGCGATTGAATATAGGTATCTATCAGCCTTACAGTAACTGCATTTTTACCTTTAACGGTAATTAAACGGGCATTGTAATTTGGCGCGGTAAATATCAGCTGATCATTAAGAGCGGCATTTATTTCAAACCTGCCGTCGGGGCCGGTGGTAACAGCATCAGCTTTTTTACCCTTGATGGTAACTTTTACCCCTTTTAACGGGTTCGCGTATTCGTCAAGCACGGTACCGCTTATCCAATCGGGATGGGCGCTAACCCTCCCGGTGGTATCCTGCATAGCTGCATAACCGGTTTTTACCAGTATAAGCATCAATATCACGAAACCTGTAAGGCTTTTCTTTAAGTAACTATTAGCCATAGTATAGGATTTAAATTGTTGGCAAAAGATTAAAATATCGTTTTAGCAATGCCGCTTCCGGCAATCGTTTTCGCCGGATGATGACATGTTTATAATTGGTTTACTGGCATTTGAACGTATATACAAACGGCGCCGCGGTATTGCCGTAGCCTACCTTCTTGGTGCCGGTTTTATCCGTAAGGAAATACTCCATCTTAACTATCGTTTGCGCATCTGTAAGTCCAAAAAATGTGTGCGGCCAAATTGTAAGCTGGTATCTTTTACTAACGGCCGATGTTTGCGTTAACTTTGTTTTATCGGTTTGTTCGCACACGTTTATGGTTTTACCATCATTGGTATAGGCTGTGGCACATAAGTATACTTCCGGTGCACCATCAAGCTGGGTTGAAGCTACTGTACCATCAAAGGTCATCGTTACCAGATCATTATCCTGTGACTTCGGCGGATCAACAATGGTGAGCTGCGGGTTACAAAAGTCAATCAGATCGCCCGAGCCGCCGGTTACCTCAAAGCAGTCTTCTACTATCTTTTCGCTGTAATAGGTACCAAACTGGTTGCTGGTGAAACCATTACCTGTATCAGTAATTACATAGGCCAGCTTGCAAAGGGTATTATTTCCATCGGCCCCTACTTTCATTTGTATATTAAGTACGCCGCTTAATGTTGTACCATCATGTGTATAGCCCTTATCTGTTTGGAAGGGTACCCATTCCATATCATCAATAAGGTTGCCCGCAATTTTAAAAGTTTGTTTCATATAAGCTGCCCAGGTAAGGCCATTGCCATTTTTAGGCAACACGCTTTCCTGGATAGGCGTCATAATACCGCTGCCCGAGGGACCACTGTAAGTAATAGTAGTATTCTGTTTGATATTCCAGGCTTTGGGCACCAATATGCCCAGCACCAGGTTATCGGGCCCGCCATTGCTCGCAGTTGGGATGTTAACGGTTACCTTTACGGTTATAGTTGAACCGGCAACGGCGGTTGAGGGCTGGTCGACACTTTGAATTTCTTCGCCGCAGCAGGCTAATAAAATGGCCAGGGTTACAAAAGCGCAAAACTTCCACAAACCTTTACCTTTAATATGTAAATATGATCTCATAAATATTTTCTGTTAATTGGCTTATCGGTTAATTGGTTTTCTGGAGTACATACACATAGCTGTTATTGGGGCAACCCGGACTAAACGTTAAACTTAGCTGCCTTTTGCCATTTACAATAGGGAAAGTGAAGGCGGTTGCAACAGGCTGCGCGCCGGTAGCTATAAAGGTTATTTTAAAAGGATACTGCGGATCATCCAGCGTATAAGCACCATCCTTGTTCACTAAAAATGGCAAGCGGTCAACCAGCGTGTAAGCGCCATCCTTAAAGTTCACCCTGAATTTGCTGAAATCAATAATGTTGGTTAAATCGGTACCGTTGCGGGTGGCCCTTATTACCTGCCAGCTGCCGCTGATGTCTTTTACAGATTCTGTTACCGGCAATACCCTTTCGGTTTTGCATGAGGCCAGCATTATTATAGCCGCCAGGATGGGTAAAATGTAAATCTTATGTGCTTTGTAAATTTTTCTCATTGCAATTATTTTTACTGTTGATGATCAATAACCTGGGTTTTGTTTTACCTCCGGAGATTTTGCCACTTCGCTTTCGGGCAATGGCCACAGGTACATGGCCGCGCGGAAATTGCGTTTACGAACCGGGAAAGTTTTATAGGTTACCGTGTTATTATCCCTGTCAACCTCCATACCCATGGTTTGAATATTATCCGTCTGATCGGCAATTTTCCAGCGCCTTACATCCCAAAAACGATGCTCTTCAAAAGCGAGCTCAATACGGCGTTCGTTTTGGATGGCCAACCGCATACCATTTTTATCTAAGCCGGCAGGCAGCGCAAAAGGAACTAAGCCCGCACGCTGGCGAATATTTCCAATGGCAGTGTAAACATCTCCTGTAGGGCCGTCAACCTCGTTGGTGGCTTCGGCAAAATTCAGCAGGATCTCGGCGTAGCGCATCAGCGGCCAGGCACGGTCAGTTCCGTGTAAAAAATCCTGGGATACGGCATTGGGGTCAAGCATTTTATTGGTATAGTAGCCGGTACGGGTACCCACCCTTACGGCATCGGGTCCGGTGTTTCGGCCCTGGTAGCTGCCAATAAAAATATCTATAGGTTCAAATGAAGCACCTAAACGAACCAGCAATGGTGTTTGATCATGAATGATAGAATTATCTAAACGCGGGTCGCGATCTTTGTACGGGTCCTGTGGGTTATAGCCCGATGCCGGGTCGGTTATAGGCAATCCATTACTCATCGGGAAAGCATCAACCAAACCCTGTAAGGGAAAAGCGCCGTTTCTGCCGCTACGCGATGGCGGATCCCAAAGGCTTTCAAAATCGGCATTACCGCGCTGACGCATAGCCGCGAAAATATATTCGGTATTGAACGGTTTGGTAAACAAAAATTGAAAACCGAAGCCGGGCCTTGTGGCATTATCAACCACTAAACTGTATGACCCGGTGCCAATAACGGCTTCGGCAGCGGCCTTAGCCAGTTTCCACCTGTCGGGATCATACTTTGGATATCCGGTGAGCCCTTCCAATGTATTAGCTGCCGTTAATGAAGGATCATTAAATTGCGGACTGGCAGCATACAACAACACGCGTGATTTTAAAGCCAGGCATGCCCCCTTTGATGCCCGCCCGTAGTTTATGCCCGATTGCGTTACGGGCAGGTCGTTACCTGCCGCATCGCACTCAGATAAAATATAGTTTACGCATTGCTCATAGGTGTTACGTGCAGCGGGAATGTGATCTGTATAAGTATAAATACTATCGCCAACCAGGTGCACGCCGCCATAATGTTTCACTAAAATAGCATAGTACCATGCCCGCAGAAATCGGGCTTCGGCCTTCATCTGGGTTTTAACAAACGCGTTTATGGGCGATTTGGTGATGTTGGCCAGCAACTGGTTAACCGAGCGGATGTTTGTATAGCTTGTTTTATATGCATCATCTGTTACTACGGCAGCGTTTATAGTTCCCGATGCAAAGGCCAGCGCTGTTGAACCCTGCGGCAGGAACACCTCAGCCTCGTCAGACGCAGCATCCAAACCACCATTGGTAACCTGCGCCAGATCCGGACCATACAAAAACCGGCCCGGGTTAAAGCTGAAACCTACATTGTTGTAAATGTTAGTAAGGAAAGCCACCGTACGGGCGCTATCGGTAAAAACATTATTGGGTGTAAGGTTTGAGGTTTGGGTTTGCCCTAAAAAGCCATCCTTTTTACATGACGACATATAGAACAGCGCAACCCCGACAACTGAAAAAGCAACAAACTGGGAGTAAATTTTTTTCATATTATAAGTTTATATGCAATAACATTTATATAGAGCGATGCCTGGTTACAAAATCTAAAAATCGATTTAGCAAATAGGTAATCTAATTATTGAACTGGCTTAAAAGAATATTAGTATTAACTGGTTTATAACAGATGTGTAAATCTGAATGCTAATTTAAGTTATAAAAACGATTTAGCAAATTTTTTATCTGATTTTTTTAATTTTATTTTCTTTGCAAAAAACGCTCGTAAAAATTAAAATCCTGTTGGCTAATAATGCTTTAAATTATAAGCCCGTTAAGAAATTGCCTAAAAATGAAAGTTATTCATTGCCGTTGACTTTAGTCAACGGCAATGAAATGCATTATTGCTGGCTTCAGCCCAATTACCCAAGTGAAATTTAGGCTAAAGCCCTCGTTTTCCGGGAATTATTCCGTTGACTAAAGTCAATGGCAATGAATTTTATATGATACTTAAATAATCTAAATCAAATTTAGACCACTTATAATTTTCACTGCTGTTTGTTAAAAAAACGACTAAAGAACAACGCCTGGTAGTTAATGGAGTTACCCCAATACTCCCAGGTATGCGAACCGGCTCTCACCGTAAAATCATGCGGGATTTTTTGTGCTAATAATTTATCATGAAAGGCAAGGTTTACCTTATAGGTAAAGTCGTCATACCCGCAATCAAACGTAATACTGAGCGCGTTAGGTTTTAACAGGCTTATCAAATTTACATCCGTATTTTGATCCCATATGGCCGGTTTATCGCTGTATTTACCCAGTACCTGCGCAATACCGAAACTTTCTGCAAATGGCCTGATATCCAGCACGCCGCTCATACTGCCTGCCGCCCCAAAAGTATCCTGGTGTTTTATGGCAAGGTACATAGCACCATGGCCGCCCATACTTAAACCTGTTATGGCCCGCCCTGCCCTATCGTTAATGGTGGAGTAATGCTTATCAACCCAGCTTACCAGCTCGGTACCAACGTAGGTTTCATATTTCCACTCATTACTAACGGGGCTGTCATAATACCAGCCTGCAAAAGCGCCGTCTGGACATACAATTATCATCTGGTATTCGTCGGCCAGTTTGCCAATAGTGGGTACTTTCTTGATCCAATCGCTGTAGTTACCGCTAAAGCCATGCAGCAGGTACAACACCGGGAATTTTTTACTTTTGGTGTAACCATCGGGTATAATAACTACCGCTTTGATATCCTTATTCATGGCAGCGCTGTGCGTTAACGCGGTATCAACCGTTGCCGCGTTACCCTTGATCCCAATTAAAGCAAGGCAAACGGTAAGCAGCAAATAAATTCGTTTAGTAGTATTCATAATTTCGAAGTTCATAGGTTATTTAACAGCGGTGATGCTAATGCGATGATTTTGAGGCTTGTTAATAGCATAAATCTGGTTTGTTAACACATCCTGTTCCATTTGCCAGGCATCCCTTACACTTTTATAACGGGCACGGGCGTAGTTATCTTTATTACCATTTACAAATATATCTTTCACCGCATACTTGGCTACGGTATCCATAGCGGCATTGCTATCATTATGCAGCAAACCCTTGCCTTTCAAAAAGTCAAATTGCATCCAGTTGTACATGCGGATACGACGCTCAATATCCCAGCGCTCTTCATTAAGCTCGCGAATTTGGATGGCTTGCTGGTATTGCGGCGTGGTGGTAATTTCGGCCATATTTATACCCTCGGTTAGTTTTTCGGCGCTCCATGTTCCAATCTGCTCGCCATCTATGGTTACTTTGTAGCTGCCGGCTTTAAGTCCTTTTACGGCCAAAATTTCCTGGTTAAACTCCTGCGTAAACGGCACAATTTTAAGCGCGTCCGCCTGTTTCTTACGGTTGCCCCATGCACGCGGAATGGTATCTATAGGATATGGCAATGAATTAGCTAAGTAATTAAATCCCACCGAATCGGTAGCGGCCGTAACATTACTAATGCGGCAGTTAACAGATTTTAAAACCTTTTTGCTTTGTGCGTTTATGCTGATATCGGCCACCGCCTGGTTATCCAAACCCTGCGCTTTTAAAAACAGGTAGGCCATTACCAAATGCCCGTCGTTATCAGGGTGAATCCTGTCGTTGGGTGTAAGGCTAAAGGTAGAATCTTTTGCCTGCTCGTGCTGGTTTATGGCGGTCATTGGGTGATAAAAATCTACATATCCCCAGTTATTTTTCTTAGCTGCATCCTGCTGAAAATCAATAACTTTTGAAAACAAGGCACTCTTTTTAGGGTAGGTGTTTTTGGTAGTGAATTTGGAAGTTTCATCATACGGCGATCCTAAAATAAAGATCTTCTTAATATCCGGCCGTTGCTTTAGCTTATCCTCCAGCTGCGCGTAATATTTATATGATCCCTGGATCCTTTTGTCCATAAAATCCTGCGCATCGGCACGGTACCATTCAAAATAACCGGTATCATTCATACCCCAGGTAAGTGTTAAAACGTTGGGCTTTTTGGCGAAAACATCATCATCAAACCGGTCATAGATTTGGTTAATGGCATCGCCGCCAATACCGGCATTGAAACAGGTGATGCGCATATTAGGAAAATGCGTCATATAATACAGCCAGATGTACGAGTGGTAATGCCCGCCGTCGGTTATACTGTTGCCTACAAAGGCAATGCGGTCGCCGGCATGAAATGGCCCTATCTTTTGGGCATTTGCACGGTAAGCAGTGCTGAAGATGATGAGCAGTAATAAAGCCTTTCTCATTTTTTTATTTAGTTGATGTATAATATAATTCACTCATTTTTAACACTATAAACCTATTAGCGAATAGGGAACCCTAACACCTTTAACCTGGTAATAGTTAGGGTCCTGGTTATTGTTTACACAAGTATTAGTAGAGCAGCTACCGCCGTCGGCATTGTAATTCAGGCTATAGGTAACCAGTAGCTCGTTATGCCCGTTATTAAATTCGGGATGAATAGATGGCGTATAATATTTGGCCAGATGTCCGTTGTAAGTATCGTTAATGGTAAATACACGTTTAGGTGCTGTAAACGGGCCAAAAGGACTGGTAGCTGTCGACATATAAATATCATGACTGGCTGGGTCGCAAAAGTAACCCAGGTCCATTTGCATCATCACGTACTTGCCGTTAACATAGGAGATAGTAGCATTTTGCTGCGTGGTATTAGCCGTACCAACGGTTATAGCTGCGGTTGATGCCGATGTAAGCGATGACGACCAGCTGGTACCTGTCCAAAACGTCCAGCTGGCGGGGTTATTTACCGGGAACCTTGCCAGGAATATATTGGTAGAGTTAAAGTAAACACTTTTGCTGCCGTAAATGTAAATAGTGTCTTTACCGGCATTTTTTACCATTCCGTTGGAGAAAATAACATCCGTTTGGCCCGACATGCCGTTTGGCGCGATACGCGTAGCCACTCCCCAGTTTAATCCCGCGGGATTTTGAGTGATGTCATATATCGACTGATTTTCGGGTGAAGTGCCGTTTGCCGACTCAAACGTATAAATAAAGACATGGCTATCGGCCTCGATACCCGCACCCGGCCAGCGGTAAGTGCTGTTATGATCGCCCGGGCTTTCAATGATCTCCAGATTACTTACCGGCGAATTGGTTGTGGTAATATTAGGCGTTAAGGCCTGGTCCCAGCTATGGCTTGCCGGCTGCAGCAATGCCGAATTATGGTATTTAAAAAACTGGCAATATAGCTGCCCGTTGGCCTGCAGCTGGTCTGCCGCATAGGTATCTTCGGTTATCCAAAGCACTTTACCATTGTTGGCGCCATAGGTAAGCGGAATACTTTTACCTTCATCAAAAGCTACCGTACCATTTTTACGGTGGAAAAAATTCACCACATCATCGTCGCGGTAGGCCTCGGCATCTATACCGGTAAGCGCCCAGTTTTGGGCGGTATTGCCGGCTGCAAAGGTTTCCTGGGTGATGACTGTACCATTGCTGGTTGAAGCGTTTTGGTTGGTTACCGCCAGCCCATTGCCTACGTTAATTATCTTATAAATACCGGCGCTTACTTCCTGGATATACCATTGCTGCGCATCATTGGTATTGGCTTTATCCTGCCATAAGCCAATGCCGGTTGTGGTGGTAGCCAAAGGTACTTCGAGGTATTTACCGCTGGCTACATTCATCAGCTTAAACTTTGTTGTACTGCTTATGCCGCCTGTACCTTGTTGTATAATGATCCACTTTTGATTGGGATTGGTAGATACACCGTGCCCTAAGTATTGATACTGCTGCACGCCGTTACCATCATTAAGCATCCCGGTGCCATTAACCTCCATTATTTTACCGCTTGATACATTGGTGATATAAAATGTACCGTATGCCGCCACGGCCACGCCCGATGAGGTGGTTACAGGTTTATCGCCATTGCCCGCTGTTTTAGCAGGATCGGCCGATTTATCATGTTTACACCCTTGCATGGCAAGCAAGCAGAGTGCTAAACAGACAGGTAATTTTGTTTTCATAATTGTTTAGGTATATGGTTTTATTACAATTGGTTTTTCAAAAAAACTATAAATCGATTTAGCAAATCGACCCACCTTTCACCTTTCACCTTTCACCTTTCACCTTTCACCTTTCACCTTTCACCTTTCACCTTTCACCTTTCACCTTTCACCTTTCACCTTTCACCTTT
>NZ_FNAI01000026.1 GCF_900101875.1 Mucilaginibacter pineti | reverse complement strand
GTTATGCTTTCTTAGCATTTGCTGCACTTCTATGCCAGCAAAGAGGTGGTCAATTTTGCCACGGAATAGGGTGTAACATATGCCCGGAACTTCCAGCCTTGGACCTTGACGATACTAAATGGGAAGGCTTGGAAGGTGGTTATAAAGGCACTAAATACAATGCATCTGGAGCATTGAAAAAACTTGAATTAGCAAATGGCAAAGTGGAAATATCGTTCATTTACAAGGAATTATGGGATGAATTGCACCACCAGGGCGATATTGGCTTAGCATCTTATTATGCAGTTCCTCACTTGGTTCGGATAGCCCAAGAAAAGAAATATTTAGACTATAATGTGTTAGGGCTTGTTTCTGTTATTGAGATTCAACGTCATAAGGATAACCCGCCTTTGCCGAAAGCATTATATCCCGCGTACAATGACGCTATAACAAACTTGGGGAAACTAGCTGTGCTCGCAATCAATCAACCCTGGAACTTGGATTTAGCATCTTCTGCTTTAACAGCCATTGCTTTAGCAAAAGGTCAAATAAAATTAGCTAATGCTATACAAAATATGGACAGTGAGGGCGTAATAGACGAGTTTCTCGAATCTTATTAAAAGTACTCAATCTAAGACATTATAAAACGAGAGATGATCAATTCTCCTCACAAAGTTAGCTGATACATCAGCACATAGTTCAACTTCGTTTCAAGGTAGTATTTCGTAATTGGGTATTCCATTGGCATGGAAGCCTTCCACAATTACTCAATCTCCACCTTGTCTTAGTGCCTCTGTTCAGCAGTTCGTTCGTTCGAGAATTCACTCGACATAAAACTTACTGCAATGACAGACATTAAACAACTACTTAAAGAGTTTGAACGATTTGCTTATGGGCAATCCCTACATGGTGCATTTGTTGAACTACTTGATTGGACATTGTTACCTTTTAAGAAATGGGACAGTGCTGAACTGCAAAACTCAGCACTTGAAACTTACCAATCTCACCCCAAAGTTCAACAATTAATTACCCTCGTTACCATCATTGGCGACCTTTCAGAAGGGTTTTGCGATCCACTTGGAGAGTTATATCAACAAGCAATTTCGACCGGCAGAAATGGTCAATACTGGTCACCAGAACACCTATGCGACATGATGGCTATAATGTCTGTTGGTGACAATTCATTGCCAGGACAAACAGTTGCCGATTGTGCTTGCGGTTCAGGTAGAATGCTATTGGCTGCTGCAAAGATTAACCGCCATCTGAAGCTATACGGTGCCGACCTTGACAATACATGTTGTAAAATGACATTGCTCAATATGTTATTCAATTCACTAACTGGTGAAATTGCGCATATGAACTCCCTAAGCAATGACTTCTACACAGGCTACCAAGTCTGTACAGCATTAGTAAATGGTTATCATATTCCTTACTATATTGAGTTTATAGAACCATCACAAAGCCGCATTTGGCTACATGATTTAAAAGGTACAGAGGTCAAACCTAAGTTTGATAAACCATTCGAGCCTGTTAGCGCTTCACACCAAATTAACGGTGTACAGGGAACGCTGTTTTAATCGGTGTTTATACGGGTTGACAGCATGCCGCCTGCTTGTTATATTGCACTCTTAACCCACCGCATTATGAACCTTTTCAATGATGAAGAAATCCTCACAACAACGACAGATGGGAATATCGTCGTATTAACAACCCATCGTATTCGCTCAAGCAACAGCATTCAATGGGGCCTATCAATAATGCTTGAAAAAATTAGTTCGATTCAAGCCATCTACAATAGTTATCCTGTTCTACTTGTACTCGCTGTTATAACGGCGTTGGCTGCTATTATAATGAGAGGCCAGGGTAATGAAGCGGCAATTGTACTTCCAATAGTATTGGCTATCGTTCTCACTATAGGCTATTTTGCAACAAGGTAGCATATTTGCATTGTCGCTTCTGATGGTGGCACTAAATTAGCCTTCGAAACGGCCAGAATGGATAAAGACGTGCTTGTAAAATTTATTGACCAGATCGAGCATGCTAAGAGTAAAAGAGTATCCCAATTGGCATTATAGTTAACTTATTTTTAATATAATAATACTTAACTTCGATAACCTAAGTTTATATGCTATATAAACTATAATTTAATACCTGACAAAAATCTAACCCTTATTATGCAACACTACTTAAGCAGAATTCTTGAGCCCAAAGTAAATGGGCCTGAAACCGCCTCTTTGCTGGTAAATTTATTAAAAGTTAAATTATCTGACAGTACCCTAAAAAAGGAAATTGAGGAACATCCAGAGTATCCAAGTCTTTTAAGTATTAGCGATGTTCTGAACAAGTATGGGATTGATAATTTGGGGATAAAATTTGATAATGAAAAATTCTCTGAAATACCTACTCCGTTTATCACACAAATAAAGCATGAGGTTCGCCCCACAAACTTGTTTACTGTTGTAAAGGAAAACGGCGATAATGTTGTTTTTTTTGATCCCGAAAAAAAACGGTGGAATAAGCTCAATAAAAATGCCTTTTTGAAAAGGTGTTCAGGAATAGCATTACTGGCCGAAGCAAATGACAACGCTGGAGAAAAAGATTATAAAATTAAAATCAAAGAGGAAAGACAGAAGCGTGCAACTCAATATTTTTCTGTAGGCGGTGTCCCAGCGCTTTTTATTATAGTTTGCCTTGCAGGTTTTATGCAAAGTGGGATAAGTGCATTACTTCCATTTATCTTTTCTTTATTAACTCTTGCCGGATGTCTTTCTGGCGTTTTATTGCTATGGTATGAATTAGATCAATATAATCCTTTAATACGTAAAATTTGCAGTGCTGGCAAAAAGACAAACTGTAGTGCTGTATTACATTCAAAGGCGTCAAAAATAGCAGGTATCAGCTGGAGTGTTATCGGTTTCACCTATTTTGCTGGTATGCTATTACTATTGTTATTTTCAGGTTTAACTAACTTATCCGTTTTATCCGTTTTGTCTTGGATAAATGTACTGGCGTTACCTTATACTATTTTCTCTATTTATTATCAATGGCGCATTGCAAAACAATGGTGCATATTATGCTTAAGTGTTCAAACACTGTTAGTTTTACAAGCGGTAATAGCTTTTACAGGCGGCTGGCATAATGTTGTATCTTTTAACTCAATTGATGTTGGACTGATTGCGAAAGTTATCGTTTCATTTTCCGTTCCATTCATTATAGCAATAGTTTTATTACCAGCCTTGCAAAAGGCAAAACTGGGTAACCGTTTTAGCAATGAGCTTCAAAGGTTAAAGCATAATGCCCAAATTTTTAGTGCATTGCTGGAAAAACAAAGGCCTGTGATTACAGATCCTTCGGGTTTGGGAATAACTTTAGGTAACCCTGATGCAGCTTATAAAATAATTAAAGTCTGTAGTCCCTATTGCGGTCCTTGTGCCGAGGCTCATAAACCAATGGAGGCTCTGCTTCATCATAACTCCAATATACAATTACAAATATTGTATGCAACTGGCAGCGATGAAGACAATATACTAAAACCACCAGTAAAGCATTTTTTGGCTATTGCAGAAAACAATAACGAGGAAATTATAAAACAAGCATTGGGTGATTGGTACGAAACTAAGGAAAAAGACTACGATATGTTTGCTGTTAAATATCCAATGAATGGCGAACTAAAAAAGCAGGACGTAAAAATGGAGGCGATGAGAAACTGGTGTACAAAAAATGAGATTTCTTACACGCCAACTATCTACATATCAATGCCCCACGATTCTGGTGAAGTGAAATATTATGAAATGCCGGGAGTGTATTCTTTTGACGATCTTAATTACTTTTTCCGGGCTTAATGATAAATATAAATCTCCTTTATGGCACTTTTAAAACATATAAAACGACTAAAATATATAGATTATATAATAAAAAGAAAAGCTACCGGCGATCTTGAACATTTTGCAGAAAAGAATGGCTTGTCTAAAAGAGCTATGACGGATGTTTTAAGTGAGATGAAGGAACTTGGTTTTCCAATTAAATATGATAGATCGAGAAACACCTATTACTATGATGAAGCGGGTGAAATGGTTAAAAATTTGTTTATAAAAGATGGTCAGATATTATCGAAAGAACAAATATCAAAAATAGGCCTTGCCGAAAACCTGTGCTTTTCTGAAGTAACTATTTTTGAAGTGTGTGAAAATATATAATATATTTATATACAAAAAGATTCATGGCAAATATACTGCCATCAACAAATTTATCTTTAGCATAATAATTTATTATAATAAAAAAAACTAAAGAAATGAAAAAATTAAAACTGACAGCATTATCACTCGGTGCTAAAGAAACGCTTACCAGAGAACAATTGAAAAATGTATTTGGTGGAACAGGAGCTGACGATCCTATAGAAAAACCAATATGTAGTGGTACCTATCCAAATTGTGGTACAGAAGCTTGCACAATAAAAGCAACCGGTGCAAAAGGCAAGTGCGGAACATCTGCCGCATCGCAAAAATGTGTTTGTGCTGCTGTTGGTAATCCGTAATTGTTGCTTTTTTACTTTAGTATACCTATTTATTAGGTATACTAAGGCTTTACCAGGCATGTAGGCAAACTTGTCTTTATAAATAAAAATGATTTCAAAAAAAGCCAAGCGAGGATTTTTTTGTCGTTTATATCAGGTAATACTAAAAAACGAAAGATTTCGGTTGGCCTGTTCTGCTATTAGCCGAATTCGTTCATGTCAATAAAATCATTTTCAGCTCAAGCCGAAAATGATTGATACTCTATAAGTCCATAGAAGGGAGCCTTAAAATGGTGTAGCGAGTTGCCGACATTATCTTCACTGTCTAATAAAAAAGAAGATGGCTTCAAAAAACATTATCCGGTTCGTTTTAATGATGTTGACTAAAATCGCAGTAATTAAAAATCACGCTACCGATAGATAATCAATCAAATTCTCTTAAGTCAATTGAATTTTTTTAAAAAATATTCACATTAGGTTTTCAATACTTTTATATATTTTAGTTACTACAAAACCTAACCTATGAAAATTGTTCTGTACTTAATTGCATTACTTGTGCTGTTCTGCTGCCCGGCACACGCACAAAGCAATTATTCGATCAAAGGTTTGGCGATTGACACGGCAGAAAAGAAAAACCTGCTACACACTACCATCATGGTGCTCAATGCCCGTGATTCAATTTTGCGTAAATTCACCCGGGCAAAAACCGACGGCTCATTCACCGTGAACAACCTGGTGGCCGGTAAATTTATATTGGTGCTATCGTATCCCGGTTATGCCGATTATTCAGAAAACTTTACACTCGACGACAAAAACCAACAGCATGATTTTGGCAGCATCCAAATGACGCTTACAACGCATTTATTGCAAGACGTTATCATTAAAGCTAAGGTAGCTCCTATCAAAATAAAGGGAGATACAACTGAGTTTAACGCCAGGGCCTATGTGATACAACCAAATGACAAAGTAGAGGACCTGATCAAGCAGTTTCCCGGCATCAGGGTAGATAGGTTTGGCCAAATCACGGCCCAGGGGCAGCGGGTTGGAAAGGTGCTTTTGGATGGCGAGGAGTTTTTTGGCGACGACCCTACCTTAGTCACCAAAAACATCCGGGCAGATATGGTTGACAAAGTACAGCTTTACGATAAAAAAAGTGATCAGGCCGCGTTCACCGGCATTGACGACGGCAAAACCACCAAAACACTCAACATTAAATTAAAAGAGGATAAAAAATCCGGTTCATTCGGTAAGGTTAATGGAGGCTTGGGCAACAACGATTATTACACAGGGCAGTTGATGTACAACAAATTTAAAGACAAGGAGAAGATAGCTATATATGGTATCGGCTCAAACACCGGCACTACCGGCCTTAATGAAGATGACACTGAAAAATTTGCCGAAAGTGAAACTGCCCAGGTAACAGACGATGGCGGTATCTATTTTAACACCGGCACAAATGATATGGAGTACAATGGCCGTGGCCTGCCCAAGGCACTTGCCGCCGGCGCACATTATGATAATAAATGGGACAACAAGAAATATGCAGTAAATGGCAACTATAAAATAGGCGGGTTAAACATTGATGGCACTCAGACTACCGTAACGCAAAATAACCTGCCCGGCAGAGTAATCAATAGCACCAGCGAGCAACTGGACCATAATTCTACCTTTCATCAAAAATTGGATGCAACGGTAACTATGGCTATTGATACCACATCTGACATAAAAATTGCTTTAGACGGGATTTATAAAAACAACAAGATCAACACTACCACAGCCGATACCAGCCGCCGCGGCGATAATACCTTGTTAAACCTTAACAACACCAGCAACATCAATACTGTTGATGATCATAAATTTAACGCCAGCGTTTTTTATACTAAAAAGCTAAAGAAAAATCGTCGTACAATATCGGTATTGATAAGTGGATCGGCCGACGACAATACTGGTTTTGGTTTCTTGAAATCAAACCTCAATTACTTTGACAATGCCGGCGATTTAAACACGGCCGAACAAATAGATCAACAGAAAACCAAGGATAACAAACTCAGGAGATTAGTGACAAATATCACCTATACTGAGCCCATTAGCAAAGCCTTGGCTGTAGTATTCAACTACGGCTTTAAGATTGATCACTCCAGTTCAGATCAGCGTTCTTACGGCCGCCCTATCTCAGACGGACACTACACTGTGCAGATAGATTCGTTAAGCAACTTTTTTAAGCTTAACCAATTTTCAAATCGGGCCGGCGCAATTTTCTATTATAATAAAGGCAAAACAAGGGCTGATTTGGGTACAAGATTTTCAGATGTTTCGTTCAGCCAGATAAACATTTTTACAGGAAATCAACTGAAAAGAACATTTATCAATTGGTCGCCACAGGCGAATTTAACTTATGATTTTACATCTCGCCAATATATTTTGTTAGCTTTTGGCGGAAAAACAATACAACCTAATATTAATCAAATACAACCGGTAAGAGATAATACCAATCCGTTGTACGTTACGTTGGGTAACCCCAACCTTACCCCCTCCTTCTTAAATTATGTGGGTTTAATATATAACTCCTTTCAAATCATAGGCGAACAAAGTATTCGCATATCTGCTAAATACAACTTTACTAACAACCCTATAGTAAGCAATATATCAACTGATTCAATTGGCAAAACTACTGTTCAATATTTTAACCTAAGCAATAGGTCGCCACACAACTGGAAGATAAATGCTGAGTATTTTCGCCAAATACCTGTTGCGGATATCACCGGCGGTTTAGACTTTAATTTAAACAGCGGTACCAGCTACAACATGGTAAAAAATGGCGTAACCAATATTACTGAGTTAAACACAACCAATAATATTATTTATGGCGCCAACCTTTATTTGCGCAAGAGTGTCCAGAATAAATTTGATGCTTCTGTTTCATTCGGCCCGCAGTACATAATTAATCAAAGCTCATTGCAAACCTTATATAATAGTAACGGCGGTGGCTTCAATGGTGATGGGGCGCTATCCTTATACCTGCCACATGATTTCCAGCTAAGTTCCACCGTTAATTATACCTATACCGCCAAAACCCAGGCATTACCAGAAGGTTTCAGGCGCACGCTTTGGAACGCGTCCATTAGTAAATCATTCCTTAAAGAAAAAAGCCTGGCTGTTACCGGCGCTATAAATGACATCCTGAACCAAAATAAAGGCTTTACCAGGAATGCTGCCGGCGGTATCATTTCCGAAGAACGATATTCCACTATTAAAAGATATTTCATGCTATCGATATCCTACGATTTTTCAAGAATGGGTAAAGGTGGTACTAAATAAGCAACCAATGAAAAAACTGACAATCACCATTTGTTGCATTCTTATACTGGCCGGTAACTGCCTTGCGCAAGAAACACGTTTTACCCCATCTGGCATTATTGAATTTGAAAAAAAATCAAATATGTATGCCATATTTAGCAAGCAGATCAACAAGGATAATAAGTCATGGATGGAAAACGAATTAGACAATTATAAAAAATCAAATCCCCAGTTTAAGGTGTCAAAAAGCATACTCAAATTTGGCAATAACAAAACATTGTTCACGCCGGTTGAAGAAGAACGAATATCCATCGGCTACTTTGAAACCGAGATTGTTAATCAGAATTCTGTTATCTATACAGACTTTAATTCCGAAATGAGTATTGCTCAAAAATCGATTTTTGAACAAACATTTTTATTGAAAGATAGCACGCGAAAAATTAACTGGAAAATAACCGACGAAACCCGCGATATAGCTGGGTATTCCTGTCGCAGGGCCAACGCAATAATCATGGATTCGGTATATGTGGTAGCTTTTTTCACCAATAAGATCCTGGTCACAGGCGGTCCGGAATCATTTACAGGTTTACCGGGTATGATATTGGGGGTAGCGTTGCCGCACGAAAATATATCCTGGTTTGCCACCAAAATTACTGACATCGCAGTTCCTGAAAATGCTATAACGCCCCCTAAAAAGGGCAAACCCGTGGATAATAAGTCGTTTAAAGAAACGCTGGACAAAACGCTGAAAGAGTGGGGCGCACACGGGCTATTTTATCTCAAAGCATTTCAATTATAATATTCAAATATTTCTGAAACCGGTTTTCTGTCTTAAGGTACCAGCGTTATAATGTCTACCATAATTTTTGGCAACCATACGCAAACAGGTGGGGCCACAATCCATTTCGTTTAGTTTAGGATTTAGAATGATAAGCGTAAAAATAATAGAGTTTTAATAAATCTGTATGTTTTTTTAGTGCTTTTTCAATAAATAACCTGAAAGTACTACTTGTTAAAAAATACAGATTGTTAATTCAATCTTCTTGAGATGCTCTACTTGACATAAGCCATTATCCTTCTAAGTTACAGAAATCCGACTTGTTGTTTATATGATGACGCTCTTATAAGATTTATAAAAAAACAGGAAAACAATCATTGAGATGTTTACCTTTTAAAGACAGTAGACAGAAATGGAACCCAAAGCTCCCTCAACCAATTCTCATTTCCTATTTTTATTACAATCTTATCTTTATAAGCGAAGTTACAAAAACTCTTAAAAAATAGGAAATAGCAATTGAAGGCCTATATTTTAGATACAGTGGCATCACAGCCAATTATCAATTCTACCTTAACATTCAGTCATTATTTTCATTTGCTACAATTGATATTAAGGGTGTTAAAAACCCTCTTTTATGAAAAAGTGTAGCATATTCGTAAAGGAAATTTTCTATTTTTAAATCATAATAAGTTAGAAATGATAATTCATCCTGAAGATTCTCAAAAGATCAGACTCGTCGTAGCCTTTCCTCTTTTAATAACATCACTTCAGACAATTCTAAATGACGTTTATGCGAATTATATAATCCTTAATATCGCAGTATTTCTATTGTCAATTATTTCAACGTTTAACTCCATAAATAAAAGCGTTGCATTTGATAAGAGAGGAATTAATATCACAGATAGTTATTATTTGGTCGATAATGCCGGATACCTAACTGTACTATACGCAATTGTTGCAATTCTATATAATCCATTCCATCATTTCAGATTCCAATACGAAACATGGGCCATAATTGGACTCACTGCATCATTACTCTTTAGCTTGCCTTACTTAATACAAAAAGCAAAAGAAAAGGAAATAGAGGGTAAGTAATAATTATTCAGCAAAGTTAGGCGTGAGGTTAAACACAAGGCAAGGAATTTCCGGCATAAACACAACCCTTGCTATTACCCTTCATTTATTCCGTTCCTCCTTGCATTTAGTTCAATCCATAAACCTGTAGATGCTCCATAATTATTTATTCACTAAAACATACAGATTATGAAAGACACTACTTAAGACAATTGCGTAAACAAAAGATATAGCTTAGATTAGCTAAACAGTTCAATAATTTATTTACAAGGTTGTTCGTTTGCACATAGTTTGCACAGATAGCTGATAAAACATTAAAAATAGGCTTTAGTTGTATGATAGAGCAATAAACGCTCCTATCTCTTAATCAGTGGGTCGAGGGTTCGAACCCCTCCCGGGTCACTTAAGGAGACAGCATATATTTGTTGGCTCCTTTTTTTATGCACATAAAAATTTGTTAATCAGACAATTATAACCTTTTCTAAAATAGTTCGATTTTGGCACAGAAATTCCTGAACCGTTTGGGCTTAACGGTTTAAAAAGTGGGATAGATATACTATTAGCGAACTTTTTTGTAGTTCGATTTCTCCTTAAGGTTCATGCTCTCTATGCCACCTTTATATTGATAGTTCTTTGCGATCAAATAAAGGAAATTCAATATCTCAGTCCCTTCATTATCGTCAACTTGAATGCCATTTTTCGCCAATAAATTTATCGAGCGTTTAACGGATATCTTTTTCTCTACGAAGCTCATTCTTGTATATTTTGAATTGTTCTACTGATCTTTAGATCATAAAACAAAACAGCCACGCTACGCGGTATGGAACGTAACCTGGCTGTTAAAGGACTGAAATCCTGCTTAATTGAGCGGAACACTTTCTACCAGCACATCCCAATGCGCTACAACCAGTTCCCAGCGCTGCTGTTCTTCTTTCTTGTAAGCGACCTGATCCGGGAACAGCTCTTTTTTGAAAGGCTCGACAATGCTATAATCCAATGCCAGGTGTGCATTCTTGAACACCAGCACAACTTTATAGTCCCACCTGCTCTCTTCGCTACTGTGCAGTGTAGGTGACTGGGCCTCTATACTGACCACGTCACCCTTTTCTTTAAGCTTTTTTACACAGTTTCCCCAAAACGACATCAATTCATTTCACTCATGAACATTTAAAACAATTTGGTAAAATACCATATTGTATCATATATTTACATATAGTACAATATGGTACTATATGTAACTATTTGTTTGGCGATAATGATAATAACGAATACATGGAGATAAATGAACACGTGATCTTGGTAGACGAATCTGATCAAATAGTCGGTACCATGGAAAAAATGGAGGCGCATGTAAAGGGCAAATTGCATCGTGCATTATCTGTTTTTATTTTCAATTCGAGGGGTGAATTGTTATTGCAGCAAAGAGCCCCGGAAAAATATCACTCCGGCGGCAAATGGACCAACACCTGCTGTAGTCACCCCCGGCCGGGCGAGGATACTTTTGCAGCCGCAAACCGAAGACTGCCTGAGGAAATGGGGCTTCACTGTTCTTTAACTTTTGCTTTCAGTTTTACGTATTGCAAAACGGTACAAAAAGGGATCATTGAGTACGAATATGATCATGTTTATTTTGGCACGACCGATGTTTTGCCCTCACCTAACGCTGCAGAAGCCGCTGCTTTCAGGTATCTGGATCTGGGCACGCTGGAAGTAGATCTTGAAAATAATCCCGATCATTACACGGAATGGTTAAAGATTTGTTTTACCCAGGTAAAAAGCAGTTACAGGCAATACTCTAATCAATTAAATTTAGCCCGTTAATGATAAAAGACCACAAGATTTATGATAACGCGTTTTTAAATCTCAAAAGACTTTCGGGGGACCCACCGGCTGATAGATTTATAGCGCACGTTTTTGAAAATGCGGATAGAAAACTGCAATTGCAACAATGGATCAGTAGCTCAGACGCCGACAGCAGCTTAACGTTTTTACAAAAAGCCTACCCTGAGTTTGCATTTATCAGTAAAGCGCAGGAACTACCGTTATGGGCGAAGCCCCGGTTAATGAAAGCTGGTGCCGCGTTCTTTGCCAGGCACGCAGAAGTGATCATGAGTTTGCTGGGCCTCTTATCTCTTCCGTATTGTTATACTGCCGCAAATGGCGCTATGGTTTTATACCTCTCCGAACTGATCCGCAAACAAACCACAAAACGGTTATATGATACAGCGGTATTCGTGTGGGAAGTAATGGCACCAGATGCTTTCGAACAGGAAGGGAATGCTTATGAAGTGGTCTTAAAAGTACGCGTTATGCATGCTGCGGTTCGGTACTATACCCTACAAAGCGGTAAATGGGACGACTCCTGGGGCGTGCCTGTTAACCAGGAGGACATGGCCGGCACCAACCTCTCCTTCTCACTGATCGTGATCCGCGGCCTCCGGCTGTTGGGCTTTAACGTTAGCCAGGCAGATCAGGCCGCGTTTATCCATCATTGGGCGGTTATTGGCTATTTGATGGGGCTGGACGAAGACCTGATCCCCGGAAACTCAAAAATGGCCCAGCAGTTAGATTCAGCTATCAAACGTCGTCACTTCCGCAGCTCTATCCACGGGCAAGAGCTGACAACATCCCTTACCAAACACATTCTGGCGATCAACAAAAGCAAGGCTACCGGCAAAGATATATTGGGCTTAATGCGTCATTTGCTTGGAAGCGAAATTGCTGACATGCTGGCTATCGAAGCGCCCGATCTGTCCGTTTACAAACTTACTTTGATCAGGACATTAAACCTGCTAAAAAGTTTTAAACCCAGGAATGATACCCGTACTTTGCACAGGGAAGCATACGCCACTTTTAAAATGCGAAACCCTGACCGCGTTAAAAGCAAAAAAACATGAAATCATACCAACTTATTCATCAGCTAATAAACCTCGTGGAGCAATTAGAAGAAGAAACTCCGGGACAGGAGGTTTCCATCCAGGATTTTACGGGTTTCCTGCTGAATAAAGTTGGTGACACAACCTTGAACCATGTTAACAGTGAAGTAAGGTTTGGAGATCACGATCGTGCTGCGTTGGACATTGCTTATCAACTCGACAACAATATCGGCCGGTTATTCGTGTTTATGAGCCGCTACGCAAAGTTCTATATTAAAAAGGCGCTGGACGGTACCCTATTGCAAACTGCAGAAGATTTTACAGCCCTTGCCATTTTGCTTACCCATGACCACTTATCAAAAACCGAACTGATCAGTCACAATTTACAGGAGAAAACATCGGGCACGGAAGTGATCAGGCGCCTGATCAGCGCGAAACTCGTAAGACAATGGGACGATTTGAAGGATAAAAGGAGCAAACATATAGCCATCACTGATGAAGGCAAAACATTACTTTACCAGGTATTTGCAGACATGAACAATGTAAGTAAAATGATCACCGGTAAATTAACTACTGCTGAAAAATTCACTTTGCAGTACCTGTTACAAAAGCTGGAAAACTTTCACTTGGAACATTACGAAAAGAAAACGATTACCAATAAGGCAGAGCTTAAAAGCTTTATTGCAGAAAAACACGTTGAAAGTGACCGAAATTAGCATTATAGATGCAGCGTAACAGATCGTAATATCAAAATGGCCTGTGGTCAATCACCTTTCATTTTCCGATCCTTTGCATCAATACGTTTTAAGATATAAGATAGCAGAAAAGAAAAAAGCACATAAGCCGTAAAGATAAAATAACCCGGCTGAAGCGATGTACCGTTTACAGTTACAACGTTGAGCGAGTCGTTATGGATATTCAGATTCGACAATTGGCTTTTCAGGATACCGTTAAGGCCGATATAGGTCATGAGCATACCCACGATCATCACGTCGGCCATATCCCATTTATGCAGTTCAAAAGTAAGGTAATGCAGCGCTTTATTATTGGCTGTAAGCTTTGGGTTTAACACGTGTATGCCTTTGGCCACCAGCCGCACCAGGGGCAATAATAAGATGAACAGGCAGATCAGAATGCCTACGATTATGGCGTCGGGCTTGGGCTGGCCTATGAGGGTTTCCACAATACCCAATATGCTCTTGCTTTGATAAAACAATACCTGGTTCTGAAACTGTACTTTTTCTCCCAGCAACAGCAAATCCAGCGACTGGATGCGGGCATCTACCTCTATCACCGGCACCAGGCTACCCACTGCTAACAACACCAAAGCAAAAAGTAAGGCAAAAACGAACAGGGCTGTCTGCAGGTGTACCTGCTTGCGTAAGGCCAGCCAAAGCAGCAGTGCTGCCAGCACAAAACCAAGCAAGGCGGTGGTGCATTGTTGGGTTGCCTTTTTAATCTCCGCCAGGCGCTCGTTAATGCGGTTGTTGAAGGTGATGGGATCGGATACTTTGTATTTCTTATAAACATATTTGGTTACCGTGTAATTGGACACGCTTGTGCTGTCATAGATCTGCTTGGTTAACTGGCCGATCTTACTGCCTGCAATGCTTTTTAAGCGTTCCTGACTTTCCGGGCTGCTTACTTTTGCTACAATAGTTTTGGCAAAGGGTTTAACCTGGGCTTGTATCTCCGCCGAATCAACCAGGGTATTAAATGCCAGCTTTTTCAATTTGTTACCCAGGCCTTTTTTTGGTTGGTTAATTTCGGCTATTGTTTTGCTCACCAGCGCATGCAGTTCTTTTTCAACGGTTATTTTCAACTCTTTTTGCTGCTGCGGCGTAATATGATAGCCCTCCACCTGGTGGTTCATCACTTCGCTGATCCGGTCGCGCCATTGGTCAATAGAAAACAGGCCGAAGGTAACGCTGTTGGAAAGGCTGTAGTCTTCTTTTACCTGTTCACGTTCGGCAGAAAGCTTTTGCAGGCGGTAGCCTGAAAAGGCCGCGCCGGCCAGTAATATGCTCAGCCCGATGAGTAAAATAATATGGAATACTGTATGTTTCATTTAATGGGCGTCATGTGGGGTGATGTACTTTAAGATGGTAGAGAGGATAAGCCCATATAACACAAAACTGATGAATATAATATAACCAGGCTGCAGGGCTGTATTATTAGTGGTTATGAGCGTCAGGTCATTGCCACGGATGTTTAACATGGCAAGCTGGCTGTCCAGAAGGCCGTTTAGGCCAATATAGGTCATCAGGATGGCGATCACGATTACATCTGCCATGCTCCACTTGCCAGATTGGAAAGCAAAATATTTAATGATCCTGTTTTCGGCCAGCTTGCGTTTACTTAACAAATGGATCCCGGTAGAACTCAGTTTCATCACCGGGAACAGGATGCTGAAACAGAGGATCAGGACGCCTACTGCGATGGAATCGATGGCTGGTTGTTTGATCAGTACTTCCACCACGCCAAGGATGCTTTTGCTTTCGTAAAAAAGCACCTGATCTTTAAACATTACATGCTCACCCAGTAGTACAAAATCAAGTGTTTTAATACGGCAATCCACCTCTATCATAGAAGCGCTGAGGCCAACAGCCAGCAGGATGAAGGCGAAGAGCAATGACATAATGAACAGCGTGCCGTGCAGCTCAACCCTTTTGCGCATAAACCACCATAAAGCTAATACCACCAGGATACAGCCCAGCATGCCAAAACAATACTTGTACATTTCCACCCTTATCTGCTGCAAAAGCTTGTCCAGTTGTTGATTAAGCTGTTCGGTAGAATTTACATGATATTTGCGGTACATACTTTCAAAAAGCGCGTGATTAGCGTTGAGGGTGCTGTCCATACTACCGCTATGTTGCATGTCGTTAAACTTAGTGATGGCCAGATCACTAAGCTTGGATTTTTGATCCGGGTTATCCGCTTTGGCAATAATGGAACGGGCAAAAGCCGGCACCTGCGCTCTGATCTTATCTGTTTTTACAAAAGTTTTCACCACCAGCTTACGGATCTTGCCGGCCAGGCTTTGCGGTTTTTTGTCCACCATAGCCTCCGCTTTATCAACCAGCGCATTTAATACTTCTTCTACTTCTGTTTGCAACTCCTTTTTTTGTGTTGCGCTGAGTTTAAAATGTTTTACCTGCCGGTTAATGATGCCGGATACCTGGTTTCTCCAGTTTTCTACGGAGAGCAACCCAAACGATATATTGTTAATGTTAGCGTGATCTGCTTTTATCGTTTCCTGCCGGGCAGATAATTCGCGCAAACGATAGCCGAAGAATCCCTCGGCAGTCAGCAGTAAAGCAAGCCCCAGGATCAGCATTATTTTAGCGGCGGGAAATTCAGATCCCGATGTTGTTGTTTTTGCGGTCAATTGGTTAAAATTTCAGCGTTACTGACATAAAACCGCTATGCATACAAATTGTTTGTCTATGGATGGCACTATACTTAATTAACCTAAGGAAAAACTTATGGGCACGATCAAGACTTTTTTATTGGTGCCGGAACAGCTTTTCTGATAAGCTTTAAAACTTCTGGGCGAAACTATTGCCCGCCATTAGTCATAGTCGGCAACAAGCGCTTGCTTTCCCGGGGTGCCGGCTCATATTAATTTTGATCAAGAGAAGCTGACCTCTTTGCCTCAGTTTTACCCATTGATTCAGGAAGGCATTGGTTTGTTACCGCCATTGTTTATTTGATCTTATCCAGTTTAAAATATCCTAAATGAATTTCATCAGGCATTAGATTTTCTGCCGGGGTGATCAGGATATGGTATTTTTCCTTTTCCCACGGAGCCAGGATATCCTCTATCCGGTATATATCATCTACATCGATACCATACTTTTCATCGATATGAGCGCCCGCGCCTTTAATGGTATTGGTTTTAAAGAATATGGTTCTTTTAGCGTGCTGAACAGCCGCAGCCCGGTCTTGCTGAATGGTTATCAACGTATAATGCTGCTCTTCCAGTTTCCCGGATTGATAGCCACCAAGGTTGATGAAAAATAGTTTTTTTTGTGGAGGCTTGCCTATCTCTTCTTTTAGCACCACCTTTATAGCATACCCTTCTACAGTATTTACCTCACGCCAGCCATCAAGATGAATACTATTGCCGGCTTCTGGCCAAAAGGCTTTAACGGATGGGATAAGTTCTTTTAAATTATTTGCTATCCCAAAAAAATAGTCGTGCTGCTCCACGTTACGCCCCGGCGCCTTGGAGCCTAATAATAACAGGAAAAGTTTGGGCTGTGCTTGTTGTATCATGCTTTTAAAAATTAAAAGAGCCGCCTTGTTAAAGGCAGCTCTCTTTTGTAGGGTTTTAAGGATTATGCCGCGTCGCGCAGGGCTTTTATCCTGTCATGAGCAGCATTAATTTCCTGCGCCTGATCTGTAACAGTTTGCAGTGCTGCAGCAGGCAGTTCTCCTTCTGTTAAAGCGGTTTTGTATGCTTTTTTGATAGCATCTTCACCTCTTTCGGCCTCGGCCAAAATACTTTTACGGTCGCTTCCGCCAAACAGCGATTTTACATCTATCCAGGCGCGGTGTAAATTACCGCTTACGCTGGTTCCTGTTTCGGCTTCGCCGGCGTTGCCTGCCACCAAAGCGGTAAGTTCCTGGCTATTTTTACGGCTTTGTGCCGAATATTCCTGGAACAATGTTTTCAGGTCGACATTTTCGTCTTTAATATCAGCAATAGCTTTTTCAAAACCCGCTACGCGGTCGTTGTTGATCTCAATAAGATCATTTAATACTTCGATGTTTTCTGTAGTTTCCATGGTAGATTGTTTTCGGTAACGTTTGCAAGGAACATGCCAGTTTAGTTTTCAAACATACTTTTAATGATCTTTTCCGATGCTTCCTCGCAAAAATCGAGACCGGAATAATCTGGGTTGTAACCACCTATATAGGGAACGGCCATGATATAAATGCGTTCGTTCAACGCCCCATATTCGTCAACCACCTGGAAGTTGTCGTTAATAGCTATACCGGGCACCTGTAGGTAATAATTGCCAGAATTATCTTGTTTAATCAATTTATTACCTGCCTCCATCATATGTTTCCCCTCATCCGTCGACCTGAATTTAAGACTTGCCGGGCTAATAGTTTTTTTATTTACGAGGCTTTCAAACGGAAAATCCTCAAAGTTTAAATGCGGCTGACCAATACAATCAACATAAGTTTTATAAAACACGGAACGACTTTTACCATCTTTTCCGTAGTAATGATAGGTTGCACCTCCCTCATCCCCGGGTTCCACCCTGCCGTCATCTCCAACTTCCACAATATCCAACAAACCGGCTTCATGAAGGGCCAGCATTTCATCGCAGGAACTTTGCGGAATATAGGCAATAACGATAGAGATGAGCGGGATCAATGTTTTTTGGAGCCGCAGCATATCTTCTGCTGACAGGTGTTTGGCGGGATAATTCATAGCAAAGCTAAGTACACCCAGCATCTCTTTCCAAAATATAGATTTCCTTTGTTTGATGGATTGTTCGGCCTCTGCATATTCTGCTTTCATCAGTTCAAAGGCATCCGCTGCTTCTCGTTCGGCCATCATCATTTCTACAAATTGCTCTATGCTTTTGTCTTTGATCTTTTCGTAAAAACCGGGGTCTTTTTCCTTAAAGATCTCTTTAAAATCTTTTTCAAAAATATAATCGAGCGACAGGTAACCATCGTTGGCTTTAATATGTTCTGCGATTTCATCGGTGCTAAGCAGGGAACTGTTTGACAGGTGCGAATCTTCCAGATGAAACCTCACAGCGGGCAGCATCCCGTTACGTGAGTGCATCATAATGCTAAAGCCCTTGCTCTCCTTATAAAGCTTGTAATGTAGTTTACCCTCTTCATCCTTCTCATAGATACCGTTATAGCGGGATAAAGTGCGAATGGCATCAACAGCGGTAAGCGATGAGCCTCTTATTGCCACGGGATGATTAAGCTGCAATGCGATTTTGAGCGGCGGATAGGGCGAATCGAAATAACCTGTTACTTTTCCCTCACGCCTTTTGGGCCAACGGTGGCCGGTGCATAATACAGCCACGTCAACTTCAAAGGTCTGTTTATCTGCCGCTATTACTTCTATTACTTCCTGTTTGGGATAGTCTTTAATATCCTTTATCTCAAAGCCATAGTGTATCGTAAAATCAATACCTGCTTCTTTTGCCAGTTGCTGCAGCATCCCAAACTCTGCCGAAAGATATTGACCGAACAGGAGGCGAGGTAATACCTTATATTCATTAAAGTTTTCGGGGTTGATATGAAACTTGTTCAGCGTATCCCGTGAAACCGTTCTGATCCAGGCATCCAGCGGCGTTACCAGTTCTGGTATCTCATTTCCGGATACGTTGGTTACGTGTTCATCGTTAGCACCGTCGGCACTGTAGGGCATACCCGAACCCAGTTCCTTGTTTTTTTCAAATACGTGGATCTCTATATCCGTTTTCCCCCAATCAACCAGGCGTTTGAACATAAATAATCCACTGGGGCCACCGCCCAATATTGCTATGCGTGTTTTTGCTTTCAATGTATAAGAGCTAAATATCTGCGGTTTGCAAGATGATTTTTCACAAGCAAAAAGAACGCCATATCACATTATTTACATTTGTTTAAAAGTAGCTTAAAGCCCCGCAGCCAATGCAGACAGTATTTTTCATAGGTTGTCTGTATTACCAATCAAAATTCAGCTATTCTATACAATTATTAATTTTTCAGTTATTTATTTACTTATAATGAAAATACCGTCACCAAATAAAAAATCCGCCCCCATTTGTTACTTTAAAATCCAAACCGAAACCGAGCCTGCATTAACTTTAAAATCCCCCCAGCCCCCCTCGTTAATAGTGATCTCATCTGCCACTTTATTCAAAGAGTCAACGAAAACATTTCCCGAAAACTGCACGCCTACTTCCATACTTTTAGCACCTTCATCGCCGTTAGAAATTAGTACCGCGCAACCCGAGTTTGGATGTTCTTCATGGCCGGCCCTTGTCCAGCCAATGCAGTTTGGATCGTCGAAATAATCCCGCTGCTCACCATAAGCCAGTTTTTTGCGTACATAAAGCAATGCTTCCAGTTCATCTACCTTGGCCAGGGTAACTTTATGATCTTCACCGTCACTTCCTTTATCTTCATACGTAGAGCCATACAGATCTGTGTAAAACACACAAGGGTAACCTTCTGCGCGAAGCAGAATAAGCGCGTAGGCCAGCGGGCGAAACCATGCTTGCACGGGTTGTTCAAGGGATTGCAGCGGCTGCGTATCGTGATTTTCAACCAGCGTTACCGCAAGATCGGCGTTGGCCTGTACCAGCGTGTTATCAAAAATGGTACGCAGATCATAATCTTTTCCTTCATTGGAAGCCTTATGGAGATTACCTTGCAAGGGCGCATCAAATAAAGACATACGGCCGCCTGTTGCTTCAATATAATCCAGCATCGGCTGCAAATCATAAGGCTGCCAATATTCTCCCACGGTGAAAAGTTCATGACCGGTTTCTGCCCTTAAGTAATCCAGCCATTCATTAAAGAATGTTGGATCCATGTGCTTAATGGCATCTAAACGAAAACCGTTAAAACCTACGGTTTCATAATACCATTTCCCCCAGCGTTTTAGTTCTTCGCGCACTTCGGGATTGCGGAGATCGATATCATCCAGCATCAGGAAATCATAATTGCCATTTTCTTTTGACATCACCTGTTGCCAGCCCCCGCGCGATTCATGCTGAATATTGAATACAGCGGTTTCATCGGTGCGCGCATCGTAATCAACACCTGCAAAACATTTATGGTCCCAGATAAATTGCGAGTATTTGCCGTTGCGGCCGGGAAAGGTGAACCTGGTAAGGGCTTCTATCTCGTAAGGTTCGCTGATAAACTCATTGCGGTTCTCTGGATTCACTTTTCTGACCACGACAGTTTCTTTTTCGTCCGCGCCGCCCATGTGGTCCAGCACGATATCCGCATAAACTTTGAGGCCGGCAGCTTTACCTGCTGCCACGGCGTCTATCAGTTCCTGCCTGGTACCGTACTTAGTAGCAACCGAACCTTTCTGATCAAATTCGCCCAGGTCATAAAGGTCATAAGAATCATAGCCGTTTGCCTGCGCACCGGCCATGCCCTTGTGTGCAGGCGGCAGCCAAACCGTATCTATTCCTATTTTTTTTAGCCTCGCGGCATCAGCCTTAAAATGGTTCCACAAACTGCCGTTTGCCGGGTAATACCACTCAAAAAATTGGAGCATTGTAAAGTTTTCCATATGATTATAAATTTTCCAATTTGTTGATTGTGTTTCCCGCACCCGTAGTTAATATCGTCTTTCGTTCGAACCCTATTAATTTTTCCATGAGGATACAATGCGATAAATGTGGATTTGTTTTACAAAACTACCGGCGATTTTATGCATTATTAAGAAAACAAATAGCAGCAAATATTATTTCTTAGTAAGCATTACCAAGCCGGTTCTATATTTATCAAGCAAGCCAAAAACGTAGGCATTAAGACCTGTTTCGGCTTAAGGCAATCACTGCTGCTGATCACTATCAAACTTGTTATTGGTTTCGCTATATGATAGCGCAAATACAATATTGCAGCTATCGCATATTGTGTGAGCGTCAATGTTATAAATTGCCTTTGCGAGCCCCGTTTGAAAGTATTATTTTTGATAACAAGGAGTTACCGGGGTATTTTGTATGTATAGAATAAATATTTTTTCATATAAGTACACAAAGTTTTGCATGCTGCCAGTGTGCCTGGCATTGTTATGCCTCGTAAACTGTGCGTACGGGCAGCAGGTAACTACAATACGCAGCAGTGATTTTGGTAAATTCAATCAGATTTTTCTTAATGATTCTGTTTGGTTTTATCACCCGGGCGAATTACCTACCGGTAAACAGCATATGACCACCACGTTGGGCTGGGATACCCTGCACCATACCATTTTTGGTAAAGCCAATACGCCCCGCCGATGGACCGGTATGGCCTGGTTCGGGATATGGATAAAGGCCGATACCGGGCTGGTGAACAAAAAGTTTTTCATCCGCATTAATCATGATGGAGCTTCTGAAATGTTCATAGATGGTAAACCGATAGGTGGCTACGGTAAGGTAGGCCACTCGGCACAGCAAATGGAGGCAATCCGCGCCCCGCGAGAGATAATCCCGGTTTGGTTTGCAGATACCCGCCCTCACCTGCTTACCATGCGGTATTCGAATTTCTTTGGCGTTTATCCCAATTTTTTAGGCTTCCAGCTTTCTATAGGTGACTATACAATACGTGCCGAAAAAACAAGAGAGGGTAAACAGCTGCTTGATTATTTGCCCATGTTTGCTGCAGCGCAGCTGATATTGGGTCTTTTACACTTTTTATTCTTCCTGTTTTACCCAAGGCAAAAGCTCAACGCATATTACGCGCTGTTTGTGTTGCTGATAGGCATCAACGGCATTGCTGTTTATCACTACTATTTAACGCCGTACCCTTCGGTGCAGTACTTTGCCGATTTTACTACGTTTGCTTGTAAAGTGCTCATCATGTGGGCTGCAGTGCTATTACTTTACGTGCTCAACTACCGCCAGATACCACGCTGGCGTATGATTGCTTTAACAGGCATTACGCTATTTTATCTTACAGAATATATTTTAAGGTTTTGGGTTTTTAAGGTGGAGACATGGACAGACTATTTTTCGGTAGCGTACTTTGTTTGCATGATGGATGGCCTGTGGTCGGCAACGCAGGTTATTAAACGAGGACAAAAAGATGCCTGGCTTATTGGTATTGGTGTTGGTATAATTATACTGGTTTACTTTTTTGCCTGGGACGATACGTTTACTATTTGGCGTTACGACCTTAACGCTATGCGTTTATTTGTGATGGGCGCGGGTTCATTAGTGCTGCCGCTTTGCCTATCGCTTTATCTGGCGCTTGATTTTGCACGCACAAATCAAAAGCTTACCGTAAAGCTGAGGGAGGTAGAAAACCTATCGGCCCAAGCCCTTGCCCAGGAGGCCGAAAAAACAGAACTTATAGCCACCGAAGCCCGCCGGCTGGAGCAAATTGTACAGCTGCGTACTGCCGAACTTAAAGAACAAGCCGATAAACTACTGGAATTGGATGCTGTAAAATCGCGTTTTTTTACCAATATAACCCATGAGTTTAAAACGCCGCTTACACTAATCATGAACCCGGCAAAGGAACTATTGTATACGCCAAACCGGGATACCAATAAAAATCTCAGGCTGATCATTAGCAATGCCGAACGCTTACTGCAGCTAATTAACCAGCTATTGGATTTAAGCAAGGTAGAAAGCGGACTGATGGATGTGAACCTGGCACCGATAGATCTGGTGTCGCTTGTAAAACGACACACCCTCTCCTACGAATCGCTGGCTTTACAAAAAGGCATTAGGCTGAATTTTACCGCATACAAGGACACGCTTTGGATCTTGACCGACCGGGATAAAATGGATAAGGTGGTCCTAAACATATTATCAAACGCAATAAAGTTTACCGACGAGGGAAGTGTAGAAATCGCATTGCGCCAAAATCCAGAAGCAGCTAACAACACTTTCGTCCTTACGGTGGCCGATACCGGGAAAGGTATCCCAACCGCCAAGCTACCCTACATTTTTACCCGCTTTTACCAGGTCGATCCATCGGATACGCGATCGGCCGAGGGCACGGGTATTGGGCTGGCGCTTACCAAAGAACTGGTTGAACTGATGGGCGGCCAGATAACGGCCGAAAGCACTGAAGATTTATACACACAGATCCGGATAAATATGCCGTATCAGGCTACCGAAGCGGTTACCATACCTTCAGCAGAAACCTTAACAGATGAAGTGTTTATATCGATGCCTGATACGGGTGAAGTATTGGTTGCCGATGAAAACAGCCCGCTTATCCTGTTGATTGAGGATCATCACGAACTGAGGGAATTTATACGGCAGTCACTGGCAGGCAGGTACCGGTTAATTACCGCCGCCGATGGCGAAGAAGGTATAGCACTTGGTCTGCAGCACATTCCCAACCTGGTTATTACCGATCTGATGATGCCTAAGGTAAGTGGCTACGAGGTAAGCGAAACACTCAAAAAGGACCAAAAAACCAGCCATATCCCCGTTATCATCCTAACCGCAAAAGCTGATCTGGATAGCCGCATACAAGGGATTGAAACCGGGGCCGATGCCTATTTGGCCAAACCGTTTGATCAGCGGGAATTACTTGCTCTTATAGAAAACCTCATCAGCGTACGCGAGCAATTGCGCCTGCATTACAGCACCCGCGACCTCTGGCTTAAAGATACCATTGCCCTGCCAACCATTGAGCAGGATTTTATAGCGCGCATACGCCAGGCTGTTGAAAGCCACCTGAACGAAGAAGGTTACAGCGCCGATCAGCTCGCTGCAGATATAGGGCTTAGCCGTACACAATTACACCGCAAACTAAAAGGCCTTATTGGCCAGGCGCCTGGAGAACTGATTCGCATTGTCCGGCTGCAATACGCGCACGATCTTTTAGAACGTCGTGTTGCAACGGTATCCGAGGTAGCCTATATGGTTGGCTTTGGCAGCCCTGCCAGCTTTTCGGCCAGTTTCTCGCGCCATTTCGGCTTTGCCCCAAGTAAAGTGGTAGAAGCTTAATTTTTAGCTATTATTTATCGTTTTCAAGCAAGTTTATTACCTCCCGGTAAAAAATGCAACAAACTCGAAAGCATTTGCAACATACGCGCAAGTAGTTTTATGATGGGCTATGTTTCTTTGTGAAGAAATGGTGCCGGTGTTATAATGTGTGGTGATCATGCTTGGCACGTTTCAAATTAATATGCTTACCTACCTATGAAAAACCTAAAAACAACCTTAGCTATACCGTTTACAGTGCTACTCAGCTGCCTGATATTTGCAGGATGCAACTATAGTAAAGGTGCAAAAAAAGACCTCCTCACCGGCTTATCTTTCAGCTACAATGGCTTTATAGTACGGGATGTTCTATTGATCGACCCAGCTAATAAACGCATGACCGACAATAAAGTGCAAATAAATAGCAGGATTGCTATAGTAGCCCTTGGCTTAAATAATTATGGACTTAAGGATGGCAAGGTTTTCCCGGGAATGATGCTTTTAGTTACCGATAAAAAGGGCACCCCTATACTCAACGCTGCAGATCTGTTTGCCGGCGACCAGGGCCACCCACCGGCTGAAGCCACCGAACTACGCGGAGATATCACTATTGCAAAACCAATGATTGCCGGACAAACCTACCACGTAAAAGTTCGCATTTGGGACAAGGTTAAAACCGACAATGAGCTAAATGCAGAAACCGACATAGTTGTGCAATAAGTTGCTAATCGCCTCAAACCCGATAACCTTTTAAATCATTTACCATGGCCATTTTATTGCCGAGAAAACCGACCCTTATTTGCCTGGCAGTGCTGGGCCCGATTTGCGTAGTGGACGGCATTGTCAAAAAAGATACCAAAGAGATACTGGCAATGTTGGCCGTATTCATATTTGCCATAGTAACCCTGATCATGGACAGCAGAAAAAAGAAAAAGCTTATAAATAAAAATGACAGGGAGTATAGAAATTCATTATAACATATGAAAAGTATATGGATCATATTAATCATGTTACTGCTAATACCTGGTTATGGTGTAAGTCAGCAAGCCACACCGTTGTGGCAAACCCTGCCGGTTGAGCCTACTATGCCTGCTGCCAATCAAAGCGGATTAGCTCCTGTAAATGATATAAAAATGTATTATGCCATTTTTAATAAATACGGGAAAGATCCGGTCATTCTTTTGCATGGTGGCTTTGTCAGTTCAGACGTGTGGGGCTTTGAAGTCCCTTTGCTGATGAAAACCCACCAGGTAATTATTGTTGATAGCCGGGGTCATGGCAGAAGCACCATGACTGACCAGCCTTTTAGTTATAGCTTAATGAGCTCAGATGTGTTGCTGCTGATGGACTTTCTACAGATCAAAAATGCCTCCATTGTTGGCTGGAGCGACGGAGGTATTATTGGTTATTTGCTCGCCATATACCATCCGGAACGGGTTAATAAACTTTTTACGTTTGGTGCAAATTATAATAGTTCCGGATACAATTCAGCACCATCTGACACCTCAACTGCAGCTCGTTTTATGGAACGCGCCGCAACCAATTATCGCAGGTTATCATCAACTCCTGATAATTTTTCGGGATTAAAAAAGGCGTTAAGTAAACTGTACGGCACTGAGCCAAATTTAACAGCTGCTGAGCTTGGGATGATCAAAGCTCCTGCTGTGATTACATTTGGCGAGTACGAGCAATTTATAAAACGGGATCACTTTAAAAAGATGGTCAAATTGATTCCGAATGCGAGGCTGGTAATGTTACCAAACATAGGTCACGGAGGTCCGCTGCAAGACCCTATCCGTTTTCACGGGGCCGTGATGAAGTTACTTGATGAAAATAGGCTTTAAATATTACAATAAGAAATCTATAAATAAATCTATCTACCAAAAATGAAAACGCATCAAAACCAAATTGCATTTAACAACATGCAAACCCTGTCCAACATCCCCCGAAAAAACAGGAAAAGCACTGGCAGATCCATGCTTGCCGCGCTACTTTCTTGTACCTTATTAAGTGTTTTGTACGGCTGCGGTAAACCCAGTGATAACCCTACCCCACCGGTAGTAAATATTTCGCCCTGTACTATTACAAGTGATGTTGACCAAGCGCTCGGGTTGCGTAATTTTGAGTATGACGACAAGGGATTGCTTACAAAAATGACAGGCCCCAATTACTATTACGGACCTTTTGTGCGGACTATTACATCTTCCAAAGCTATTGACGCGTATCCCAGTGCATCGGTGGATGGCCAGGGCAACCACTTCTACGGCAATATTAATATTACCTATACTTATAGCGGTGGAAGCGGGAATATTTATGACGGCAACCCTCAATTTATGCATTATTTGTTTACCGCATCAAACCCGCCCTCTTCAATGAGAACAGATTCGATGTATCAATTTTTATACGATGATGCAAAGAAACACCTGACTACCGTTTTAATGCCGGGTACCGGCTCCCAGGATGCCGATGGCTTTGTGTATTTCAGAACTGAACTTAATTTCACCTACGATGCCAATGACAACGTAACTCAGGCAAAAATAATATATGACTACGAAAGGAAGGTTTCTGTTCCTCAACAGGGTGAAAGCAGATTTGATTACAAACAGGTTTCTGATGAATTACTGACAATAACTTACGACGATAAACCCTCCCCATACGCAGCCATTTCAAAATACTGGAAGTTTATAGGCCAGGATTTTAGTGGTTTTGGTGCATACAATCTGGATAAGCTTCGCTTTTGGATAGGCCGCTGTGCCATCCTAAGCAAAAACAACCCGGTTAAAATCACTGGTAAACTGATAACCGTTGGCGGCCAGCCAGCAGCTACCATTAACTCAACCATTACCTATCAATACAACGAGAAGAATTTTCCAGTTAGCGCGGCACTTGATGGCTCGGGTATAAATTCTTTTACATACAACTGTAAATAGGCCAATTTATGCGGGTGTCCGTGTAAGATAAAATGTGCAACAAAATCAAAAGTATTTGCAACAAATGCAAAAGTATTTTTCCGCCTGTTTATGTCTCTTTGAATATTTATAAGGCGCCCTGAACTTAACCGGGGTACAATTAATAATTAAATAAAAAACGCTTAAACCTATGAAAAAAACTTATAGATCAGGAATTTGCCACTTTTCGGTGAATCCATTAAAAATCACAAAATTAATAACCATCGCAGGCTTGTTGCTTTTTGCAAGTTGCAAGAAGGACTCGGCTTCAGGAACTAAAACTGATACCGGTACTAAAACGGATACGAGTACTCATACAGGCCCGGGAACGGGTACAGGAACTACTCCCGTACCAGATACGCTTATCGCCAGCAAAATTGCCATTGCCGCTTTAGATGATGAGGTAAATGCCTTTATGACCACTTATAGCGTTCCGGCAGTATCTGTAGCAATTACTAAAGGAGAGAAGCTGGTTTATTTGAAAGCTTATGGTATAAGTGATCCGGCTAAGGGTACCAAAGCCGTTATCAGTGATCGTTACCGCTTGGCAAGCTGTTCAAAACAGTTCACATCTGTTGCCATAATGAAATTGCTTGACCAAGGTAAAATTAAGCTGGAAGACAAAGTATTTGGCGATGGCGCTTTACTGGGTAAAACCTACGGTACCAAAGCCTACGGTTTGCATATAACCGATATTACGGTTGATGAACTGCTGCACCATACATCCGGCGGCTGGGGAAACGAAGTTGACGACCCGATGTTCAGCAACCCAACAATGACGGCCGCACAACTCATCACCTGGACTTTAGATAACCGCCCGCTTGACCATGTACCGGGTGCCAACTATGACTACTCGAATTTTGGTTACTGTATATTAGGGCGGGTGATAGAAAAAATCACCGGACAGACCTATGAAGAGGCAGTAAAAACATTGGTGTTAAAACCAATCGGAATTGCCGATATGACCATTGGCGGTAACACGCTTGCCCAAAAACTATCAAAAGAAGTTACTTACTTCGGGCAGTACGGCGAAGATCCTTATGCATACAACATAACCAGGATGGATTCGCATGGGGGATGGATTGCCACAGCTGCCGACCTGGCCAGGTTCCTGGTTTATATTGATAAATTTCCTGTACGTGCGGATATCCTTACAACATCTTCGCTAAATATAATGTATACGGGCTCAACAGCCAATGCAGCTTATGGGTGCGGCTGGGCCATCAACGGCAATAACTATTTTCATCAAGGAAGCCTGCCCGGTACAGCCACAGAACAGGGACGTCTGGATAATGGGTTTAACTTCGTGATCCTGACCAACACCCGCAGTTTTAAAACCAATTTCGACTATGATTTAGACCAGATCTTCTGGAGGGCTTACGCCAAAAATCCAACCTGGTCTACAGATGATTTATTCATAAACTAAACCTTATCATGAAACGCAACACTTTTCTCAGGATGTTATCCGTAACCGGCGCTGCTTTAGCCAGCCCAATTAGCGGCATTGCTAAAAGTTATGCAAGATTTCGGGAAAAAACAGGCTATAAAACCGATGCCGGGGCCGACCGCTTTCAAAAACCCATCAGCCTGTTTGACGGGGACACTTTTTATACCAAGGTATCAACCAAAGATACCGACGGCGATTTGTACATATATGAATCATCGCGCGTAAAAAAAGGCGGCCCGAACCTGCATCTCCATTATAACCAGGACGAATGGTGGTACATTCTGGAGGGGGAGTTTGTGATTAAAGTGGGCGATAAAATGCATCACGTTAAGCCCGGCGATAGTGTGTTTGGTCCGCGGGGTGTACCTCATGCATTTTCAAAGGTAGGAGAAGGTGTTGGCCGCATGCTCACCACTTTTCAACCAGCCGGTAAAATGGAAGAATGTTTTATAGCGATAAGTGAAGGGCAAATGAAAGGCAAACCCGAAGCCGAGCAGGACGAGTTCAGGAAACAACACGGTTTTGAACGGGTTGGGCCACCAATTGATGTACTAAAAGCTTTTTAAGGCGCCAATACTCCCCTTATTAATTAATGGGTCATGAAGATAAGTAGTTTTAAGTTCATAGTAATAGTTAGTCTGTGCTGGTTGTATGGTTTTAAAGCCTACAGCCAGCAAACAGATACCGCCAGGGAAAATACGCAGATAAGGCAGCTTATCAAAAACTATGAAGACGCCTGGAACCGGCATGATCCCAAAGGGTTGGCAGACAATTATACCGTTGATGCCACCTGGGTAAATTGGTTTGGCGCTTATTATAAAGGGCGGGATGATATTCAATTTCATTATCAGCAGGTACATACCACCTATTTTAAAGCCACCCATTATTACACCCGCGCGGTGGAAGATATTACCTACCCTTATCCAAACCTTGCTATATCCCATGTGCGTACCGGTTTAGATGGAGATGAACGTTTTCCCGGGGAAACGTTTGAGTTTCGCAGGATGCTCGTACTGGTAAAACGCGATGGTGCGTGGAAAATCCTTGCCGGGCAAAACGCCAAATTAGAAAAGGGAATAAAATAAATCGATGTATAAAGAATCCGTCCCGTTTAAACAAAAACTTAGCCTGGCATACCTGTGGCTTGTTCCCCCGGTAACCGTGACTATTGGTTTTGGCATAGCGCCAATAAGCTATAAAATATATTTACCCGTTTGGGGAATGAATGTGTGTTTGATGATCCTCTCGGCATATCATCTTGGCATACCCAGGCTTTGGAAACGAGATCAACCCGGTAAACAACTGGTTATTACCGCGCTGTTACTATCCGCGCCGTGGTTGTTATTTTCCATTTTCGCGGGGATGGGGCCGCCGCCCTCAACGTTTCAGGGTTGGGTTAATACAGCTGCCGAACAGCAAACACGATACACCATACTTATGGCAGGCGGCATTTTACTTTTATTAGGTACTACAATATTGAAAAGCCAATTACAGGCGAGCGGCGAAAACCTGTATTCGACATTAGCATCTGCAACAGTGAGCATAGCCATGCCGCTGTTTATCATCAATATGGCATTTTGGGGCTATATGGCATTTTGGGGCTATTACCTCTATTCGTAGAGTTCACCTTGAAAAAGCCTAAAAAACAGCAATAGTTAAGCAAGAACCTATGCGGTTCTGCACCATAGTTGTGAGTATTGAATAATGACACTTTGATTGATACTACTTATAATAAAAAGTTCTATATTAAACTTAAACATTTATAGAAGCTATTTTCTTCAAATCCTCTATAAAGGTGTTCGAGAACTGCGGTCGGACGGTCACAAAAGGAAATACTAAATTAGTGTTTCCTTTTTTTGTGCCTATAAAGAACCTAAACGGTTAAGGATGTAATCTAAGAGTGGAAGTCATTTCGGATTAAGAAACGGCCATAAATATGATCTTATCATGGTCATTTTATCACTCAGGATTGCTTCCGCATGCTTTGTTTAACTTTTTCCCGGTGCTGTTCACCCCAGGCACTTAGTTCGCCTAATACGTTTTTTAAAGTTCGGCTATATTCGGTTGCTTCATAAATAATACTTACCGGCGTAGTTGGATATACGTTACGTTTGATAAAGTCATTCAATTCCAGATCTTTTAATTCTTTAGCTAATACTTTGGCGGATATGCCGGTGAGCTCCTGCTGGATCCCGTTAAAACGCTTGGAGGATTGCACAAGGGAAAGGATCAAAGCCAGCTTCCATTTTCCATTAAGTACATACAGCGCATCAAGGACGTTTTTGAGCGAGCCTGCACAAGCCGCTTTGTCTGGAAGGTTCTCATTTTTAATCACTTTCATAGCGCAAAGTTAATCACTTACCTCAATGTAAGTGGTTACCTTTGGGTAAGTACTCACTTTTTGCCAGTTGGTAACCATAGTTTTGCCGTTGATAAATAATCAAGTAAATACTATGACACACATCCTTCATTTAAAATCAAGTATACAAGGTGCAGCATCGCACAGTATTAAGCTGGGTAACGCTATTGTTGAAAAGATTCAAGACAAATACCCGAACAGTACCGTAGAAGAATTGAACCTGGTTGATATAGAAATTCCGCATTTAAATCCTGCCGTCCTGCGCGCTATGTTTACGCCTAAAGATCAGCTAAGCGAAGCCGATAAAGAATCCGTTCGCCTTTCTGACGAGTTGGTTAAACAACTATTCGGTGCAGACATCATTGTAATTGGTGCGCCGCTAATCAACTTTACCATCCATTCGGCATTAAAAGCCTGGATTGACCATATTACCCGAGCCGGGATAACTTTTGGTTATGGTGAAAGTGGCCCCATTGGCAAGATTACAGGAAAAAAGGTTTATGTTGCCATGTCTTCCGGTGGTATTTACTCAGAAGGGCCGGGCAAAGCCAATGATTTTGTTGCGCCTTATTTGAAGGCTTTCCTTGGCTTTTTAGGTATGACCGACCTAACCGTATTACGTGCAGAAGGACTAAAAGTACCCGGCGTTAAGGACCACGCAATGGAGAAAGCGATAGACAGTATAAAAATCGACTAAAATCTATCTTAACAGTTGTTCAATACGCTGAAAATATAGGCAATCTTAAAAACCTCACCGATACACATCCTATTTGTATTAGAGAACTGCGGCCTAAGAGTCACCAAATTTAAAAAACTGCTTCTAATTGCATTAGAAGCAGTTTTGTTTTAGACGACTACGTTTCTGCATGATAGCGTTACTTTTTGAGTTCGAACCTCGTTGGGTAACAAGGATGGACGATCTTAATGGCTACTACCTGTTTTTTTCCAATCTGTTATTCTTAAATTTCCAAAATCTGTATCTGTTATAGCCTTATTTATACGCATAACTTTGCAAAGTTAATTCACGCGGAATGCTGTTAAGTTATTCGCGGTGATCGTGAAAGCCACCTTATAAAATAAATATAAAAAGTATACAAGATAACGACAAGAAAAATGGAAACAGAAATTTCAGCACATGGTTCTTCATCAATCTCAGCACATTTACCTTTAACGTTGTGGAATAAAGATATGAAGGTGCGAATCGCATATATCGAGGAACCGCCTTTCTACTGGACTGACGAAAACCATCTCGTAAAGGGTGCGGACATCGAACTGGCCGAAGTGATACTGCGGGCAATTGGCGTAACATCCATCGAATATCAGCTCACTACGTTCGAGGAGCTTTTACCAGGTGTCCAAACTGGACGCTGGGACATGAACGTGCCCATTTTCGTTACGCCCGAACGTGCAAGGAATGTGGTTTTCAGCGTGCCGGTATGGTCGCTTGGCGACGGGTTCGTCGTGCATCATGGCAATCCGAAGGCGCTGACGAACTATGAATCAGTGGTGATGCGCAGCGATGCGTTGCTTGGGCTTATTCCCGGTCAAGTGCAGTTCGATGCTGCAAAGTTGGCTGGCGTGAGCGATAGCCAGATTGTGCTGTTTAATAGCCAGCCAGAGGCCGCTGCCGCATTGCTTGCCGGCAAGATTGACGCGTTCGCAGCCACAGCGGTTGGAAACCACGTCACTGCAAATGCCAACCCCAAACTGGAAGCAGTCCCTTTCAAGAATAGCCAAGATGGAAAAGCACCTGTGGGCGCCTTCTCATTTAGCAAAAACAATCATGGTATTCTGCAGGCTGTGAATGCACAACTTCACGAGTACCTGGGTTCGGCCGATCACCGTACTCGAATGGCGAAATACGGAATCACTCAAAACGAGATTGACAGCGTGGCAGCAAGCAAGGGCACCAAATAATAGATCCATTAAGAAAAGCCGATTAGTTAGCACCTCATTCGGTTCTACTGTAAACGATCAAGCTGTACACTGGCATCATAAAATTGATACGGTAGTAGGTGTTGGAGTAACGCTGACGGTTTCGATTTTTCCATTAACCCTAACTTTAACTTTTTTTCCTGTTGGTGATGAAATTTTGAAATGGGTAACCTTGCCGTCGCTCCATGCCATATCTACTATATAATTACCCCTGGCTTTAAAACCCCGGATTTCCCCGTTAGCTTTCCATGCTGCAGGTAAGGCAGGCAACAGGTCAATAAATCCGGCGTGGCTTTGTATGAGCATTTCTGCAATAGCTGCTGTACCGCCTAAGTTGCCATCTATTTGAAACGGCGGCCCTGCCCCTAAAAGATTTGGATAAACACCGCCGCCGGCACCGTAATTCATCCCTGTTTTCAGGGTCATTCTCATGAGCGTAGTAAACAAATTAAATGCACGATCCCCGTTGTGCAACCTTGCCCAAAAAAGCATTTTATAAGCTAATGACCACCCTGTACCGTCATCGCCGCGCCCTTCCAATGTTTTTTTGCACGCTTCTGCCCAGGCCGGATTGTCCTCGGGAGTGATCAGTGGGGCAGGGAACAGCCCGTATAAATGAGAGATGTGACGATGGGTGGACTCCGTTTCTTTATAGTCTTCCATCCATTCCATAACCCTTCCATCCTTTGCAATCTGGACTGCGGGTGGAATTTGCTTCAGTTTTGACGAAAGCGTATTTATAAATACCTGGTCGATCTTTAGCCGGGATGCCGCATAAATTGTATTGGTAAACAATTCCCTCACGATTTGATTGTCAACCGTTGGCCCCATGCAAATACTGGCCATTTTTCCGTTGGGAAGGTAGAATGAATTTTCTGGTGATGATGAGGGCGATGTAACCAGCCAGCCCGACTTTGGATCCTTAACAAGAACGCTGCTGTAAAATTCAGCTGCCCCTTTTAGTATCGGGTAAATACTTTTCAGGTATTTATCGTCGCCCGTGAATTGATAATGCTGCCATAAATTATCGCAGAGCCAACCCGGACCAACTTTGGTAAAGCCCCAATTTGCACTTTCTCCCGGCTCCGTAAAGCCCCAGACGTTTGCACAAACATGGGCTATCCAGCCATCCGCATTATAATAAGCCTTTGCCGATCTTTCACCATTTTTCATCAAACTGCGAACATATTCTGTTAGCGGCAGATCCAGTTCGGGTAAATTCGCAACCTCTACCGGCCAGTGGCACATCTGAATATTAAGGTCGAGGTGGTAATCACTATTCCAGGGCGTTTGTACTTGATTGGCCCATAACCCCTGCAAATTTGGAGGCAAAAGGCCAACACGGATACTGCTTATCAGCAGGTATCTGCCAAATTGAAAAAACAAAGCGGGCAGACCCGGATCGGAGGTCGGATCTTTCTGGAAAGCCTGCAGGCGCTCATCAGTAGGTAAATCTGATGCAGAAGTATTCCCCAGGTTAATACCTACCCGGTTGAATAGTTTTTTGTATTTTATTAAATGGAGCTGTTTTTGACGTTCATAGCTTTTTAATTTTGCCGAATGGAGGTTGCTGGCCAGATGAAGTACATAGTTAGCATCATGCCAGTTTGTTTTAGCGCTAACGTATAAAATTACTTCTGTGGCTTTTTCAATAACCAATTCGTTCTCGTCACTTGTTAAACGGCCATCTGTGAGGCTGGCGCTTACCCGCCCCATATACGCCATGCCGTTACCACCCGACCCATTTTTGAGTTGTCCTGTAATTTCAAGATCATCCCCTACCCGCCTGGTAATAAAACGTTCAGGCCGGTCAATAGCTACCCGAAAGTTTAATTGCCCCGGTTTGTCCGCAGCTATCCGGATGACATCTACATCATCTCCAAAGCTTGTAAAATACTCGCGGGTATAAGTTACCCCGTTAATGCGGTAAGAACAGGTTGCCATAGCATCCTTCAATGATAAACCGCGTTTATAATTTTCGACGTGTAGATTCGCGCTGTCTTTTTCCGGGTATTCAAATTTAAGATGCAGGTTAGCCAGCAATTGGTAGCTTCCAAACGGAACATCTGCACCGTCGCCATTGCCGGAGCCCGCTCCCTTGCAAATAAAATCCTTATTGATGATGGCCTGCGCCTCATCGTTTTTACCCTCTAATATCAACTGTCTAACCTCCGGTAATCTTTTGTAAGCGCCATAATTATTGGCATCCTGGGGGCCACCCGACCATAATGTGATATCGTTTAGTACAATATTTTCATTTATTACATTCCCATCGGGCATCATGCCTAACCGGCCGTTTCCTAAGGGCAATGTTTCTTCCCACTGTTTGGCGGGTTTGGTATACCATAAATTCAAATTCTTCTCCTGTGCAAAACAGGTAATTGAAATGAGCATATGGAGGCCAAAGAGTAAAAGAAAGTTTTTATTGCTCATAAAATGATATTTTTATTATTGTGGTTTTAGTTAAAGTTACACGGGTTATGAATACAAATTAAATTGAGCAACGAACCGCTAAACTTAAGGTTCGATATGTTAGGTATGTTCATCCCGCTTATTAATTTATCCTTCGATTTTTATACCTAAAATTTCTTTGTTAAATGCGTCATCAGAACCTGATGCTGCAAAATCATCGAAAGCACGCTCGGTTACACGGATGATGTGGTTCTTGATGAACTCGGCACCTTCGCGGGCACCATCTTCCGGGTGTTTAAGGGCACATTCCCATTCCAGTACTGCCCAACCTTTAAAGTCGTATTGGGTTAATTTACTGAAGATACCCTTGAAATCTACCTGCCCATCGCCCAGTGAACGGAAACGGCCCGCACGGTCAATCCAGTTCTGGTAGCCGCCGTAAACGCCTTGTCGCCCGGTTGGGTTAAACTCAGCATCTTTTACGTGGAACATTTTAATACGCTCGTGATACAGATCGATATACTCCAGGTAATCAAGGCACTGTAATACAAAATGCGATGGATCATACAGTAGGTTGGCGCGTTTGTGGTGGTTCACCTTATCCAAAAACATCTCGAAGGTAATGCCATCATGCAGGTCTTCGCCCGGGTG
>NZ_FNAI01000020.1 GCF_900101875.1 Mucilaginibacter pineti | reverse complement strand
CGATAAGCTTCGGGTGCAAAGCCATCAAACAGCTGATCGTAAACCGGGTTTACCGCAACCAGCTGACCCTGCAAATGGGTTGAAAGTTCGGTAATTTCCAGTCCTGCGGCATTTACAATACCTTTTATTTCATCGGCGTAAGTTTTACTTTCCGCTGCTTTCTGTAGGTCAATGAAACGGGCATCAAGCGTTGGTAGCTGAACGCCTTTGTAACCCAATCCTGCCGCCCACCGGCAAATTGAATCAAGGCTGTTAAACGGGGCTGTATCGCCTATAAATTGCGCTAAAAATATTGCCGGTCCTTTAATGGTTGTCATATTATTTATATCGGTTATATCATTAACTGTCATAATTACAGATTTTATAAACGCTAATAGTTAGACAAAGCCTTTATTAAACCCGTAAGAACAAATCTATTGTGCGGCTTGGTTAATGAATTGCCGCTGATTACCCTGTTTTTGAAAATAATTACCTTTTTAGGACATTTATGTAACGATAAAAACGCCTCAAAAATTTGGTTTACCTGTTTAAACTGATTATCTTTAATAGCCATACCAATTAACCCTAAAAGCGCTCTATCGAGCAATAGCATGAAACTGTTAAGGACTGAAATAACTCCATTCATCGATGATATTATGTACGTCGATTTAAGGGACCAGCCGTTTTTATGGTCCCCTTTTCACTCCCAGCCTACATTTCATTCCCATCCTGAACTTGAACTCGTTTTTATAATTGAGGGATTTGGTAAACGGATCATCGGCAATAAGGTTGAGCCTTTTGAGCCGGGAGATATGGTATTTATGGGGCCAAACCTGTCACACGTATGGCTGAGCGATCCGGCTTTTTACGAAGAGGGTTCCATGCTTCAATCCAAAGCTATAGTGGTGTACTTTAATCCCAAAACTTTAATAAAAGCATTTGATGCTATCAAGGAATTTCAAAGTATCCGCGACATGATCCAGCAATCTTCAAGAGGGATTAGGATATTCGGAGAAACCAGGGATATCATAGCTGATAAATTGACAGCGCTCTCCAAAAAAACAGGCTATGAAAAAGTAGTGGGCCTACTCGGAATTATGAATCTTATTGCAATTTCATCTGATAAATATTTTATAGATGATGATAAAAACGATTATCATGATGATCTTCGCCCGGATAAATTGATTGAGGTTATTAACTATATTAAAGAAAACCTGAGTAAACCAATCTCGTTAAGCCAGGTTGCCAATATAGCCGGGATGACCGAACAGAGCTTCTGCCGTTTTTTTAAAAAGAGGACGAAAAAGAACTATTCACAATACCTTAACGATTTGAGGATTACCCAGGCAAAGGAACTGCTGGTTCAAACAGATCGGTCCATTGGTGATATCGCCTATCTTTGTGGTTATAATTCCGATTCGCATTTTTGCAGGATATTCAAAGAACTCGTTGGTGAAAGTCCGTTCAAATACAAGGCTATCATGTCTGACAGAAAACCATCAGGTTATAATATTTAACCCCAAAATGTAACGGCATCAACCGGTACACTCATCAACCAAATACAAAATAGACTCGTAGTTTTTGTTTACTGCCTGTGACATAGCCATTTCACAAGTTTTTGCAGAAGAATAATAACCATCAAATTCATTTCTCTTTACCTCTGCCGCCTCGGCGAAAGTAGCAGATGCGGTAAGCTCAGGAAATAAAAAACCCCTATCACCTGCCATTCCACAACAGCCTGTATGAAGTGGAACTATAACTTGATCTGCGAACGATTCAGCAATTTTTAGAAATTTATCCTGAGTTTTCAGTTTCTGCAGTGTGCAAGCGCTGTGCAGGACAACTTTTTCCTTTTTCTTTAACGCAGATAATTTCAAACCGGGTAAAACGGTATCACATAAATAATCAACGCTATCAACAATCTTCAACAAATCGAATTTTTGCTGGTTATCCGGAGAAAGCGCCGGGCGCAATTGATGTAAGGTGTGCGCGCATGAACTTACATCTGTAACGATCATATATTTACCGTTATCCGAACTATTCCATAAACGGTCCACTATTCTGTTTGCTGTAATTTGATAGGCCTTTTTAAACCCTTTTGAAGAAAATATCTGACCGCAACAACTACCTGCAATTTGATCGCTGATAACAACCTGAATATTTGCTTTTTTTGAAACGTTTAAAAAAGTTTCCATTATGTTTAGTCCACCAACGGATGATGATCCGAGCACACGCGAGATACAGCTGGGAAAATACACGATAGTTTGGAAGCTGGAGTTATGATTAATCTTCTGCTTCTTCAAAACCGAAAGATCTGGAGGGGGTAGGATTTGCTCCGTCCATAAAGGAAAATCAGGCAAAATGCCACGTATGCCGGTCGTCATTTTAGTCATCGTTTTAGGGCCTCCTAAGTGATTTAGAAAAGAACCGGATTTGAGTGCTAATCTTGCCCCAAATTCTACCAATCTGAAATTCTTCGCCACAGTGTTTGCAATAAAATTCCCGGTTGCCGAGTGGCTCTCTCTTCTTAACCGCTTAACCAACTCACCGGTGTTAATATCCACCGGGCAGGCCCCTGCACAAAGTCCGTCAACGGCGCAGGTTTCCATACCATCATATTTATAGTCTTTAACTAAAGTCTTGTATTCTTTTTGCCGACCCTGGTTTTTCAATTGTACCATCGCCCGTCTGACAACGATTCTTTGTCTGGGCGTAAGTGTTAATGCCCGGCTTGGACACTTATGCTCACAAAAACCGCATTCGATACATTTATCAACTTCCTCTTCAACAACCGGCAGCACTTTAAGATCTTTAATGTGCACATCGGCATCCGCGTTTATGATTACACCCGGGTTAAGCAGGTTCAACGGATCAGCGGCGGCTTTGATGCGTTTCATAATTTGATAGGCATCTTTGCCCCATTCTGTTTGCACGAATGGCGCCATATTGCGGCCGGTACCATGCTCTGCTTTTAACGAGCCATTATACTTATCAATAACGAGGACAACCACTTCACGTAAAAACTGATCATACCTGTTTATTTCGGTTTCGTTGTTAAACGCCTGGCTCACTACAAAATGAATGTTACCATCTTTTGCATGGCCAAATATGATCGCATTTTCGTAGTTATACTTTTTAAACAATTTCTGCAGATCCAGGATCGCGTCACCAAGCTGCGCCACCGGAAAGACAATATCTTCGAGAATAACCGTTGTGCCTTGCGCCCTTATTGCGCCAACTGCAGGAAAAAGCCCTTTACGAACTTTCCATAAGAAATCTCTCTGCTGAAAATTGGTGCTGAAAATTGGTTCCTTTAAAAAATGCTGATTAGCTGCTACCGTCAGAAAACTACTTACCAAATAATTCAGATGAGCTAAATCATCATCTTGAAATTCAACCAGCAACGCAGCGGCGCTCTCGGGCAGTGTACGGATAAAAGGATCAATCCCCTCCATATTTTCGATTGACCGAAGCGAAGCCCGATCCATAAGTTCTACCATTTCGGCACCTGCCTGGGTTAGTGGGATGATAAGCTGACATGCCGCGTAAATATCCCTGAAGTACAATAAAGCGGTTGATTTGTAAAGCCTGTCTGGGACAGTTTCCAAAATAGCTTCAGCAATAAAAGCCAGTGTGCCTTCGCCACCTACAAGTAGGTGCGCAAAAATATCCAGGGGATGCGTATAGTCAATAAAGGCATTTAAAGAATATCCTACCGTATTTTTGGTTTGATATTTATTTCTGATCAGCTCATAAAGCTCCCGATCAAAGCTTATCTGCTGCTTAATTTGAGATAATTCTGAGGCAAGGCTTGAACACTCCAGCTCAAAACGACTATAATCTGCCGGATTTTCAGTAGAGAACACTTTACCCGAGGTTAATATAAACCGGATATGTTTTGTAGTGTGATAAGAATTATGTTTTACACCACAACACATACCACTGGCATTGTTTGAAATTATTCCGCCCATCATAGCGGCATTGATGCTTGATGGGTCGGGTCCTATCTTGCGGCCAAACTTTTTGAGATAGGCATTTGCCATCGCCCCCGTAATTGCCGGTTGAACCCGGATAGTGTGCCCTTCATTTTCAACATAATGGCGGGTCCAGTACTGGCTCAAATCAACCAATATACCATCTGTAATTGACTGACCTGAAAGACTGGTTCCTCCTCCCCTAAACACAATCGGAACACTTTGTTCGCGAGAAAATTTAAAAAGTGCCGCAATTTCTTCCTCATTGATGGGTTGTACTACTGCTCTCGGAAGCAAATAATAAAACCCAGCATCTGAGGCATAGGCGATCCGGTCGATTAATCTTGACTTTACCCGGTCTTTACTTAATAATTCTGTTAACGAAGTATGAAGGTTGTTATTTCCCATCTCGGCTTATGCAAATCGTCTATTTGGCTGTAATCTGGTTTACGTAATCAACAGCTGCTTTTACATCCTTCGTATTGTTATCCATGTTATGCTCGCACTCCACTTCAATTATTCCTTTGAAATTCTGGCGTTTAAGTTCTTTTACAATACCTTCAAAATCGATGATTCCGTTACCGGGAATAACATCATTATGCGCCTTATCAACGTCCTTAAGGTGTAAACCGATAATATGTCCGTCTAAAATTTTAAGACATTTAACTGGGTCCAGTCCGCTGTTTGTCCAATGTCCAATATCGGCGCAGGCACCTATATTTGGATGCCCTTTTGCAATAGAAAGAACAGAATCCGGGTGCCAGTACGGGCTTGGCTGTATGTGGTCATGAATAGCAACTTTTATGTGATAAGCACCGGCCAGGCTATCAATCATATCCCATTGTTTTTTACCGGGTTCGCATACCAGGTATTGCAGGTTGAGTTCACGCGCAAGATCAAAATATTTTTTCCACCCGGCCAGGTTATCGGCACCGCCTGCATACATGGATGCCATTACCAGGTGTTTTTTACGGAGCATAGCTTTCATTACCGCGACGCTGTTTTTATCAAGCCCGTCCATGGTGATATCTCCAAAGCCCTCACCCAATTTATGAAAAGAAAATCCTTCAACATATTTTACGCCGCAACTGTCGGCCATATCAAGCGATTTTTTGAATGAATGATGATTAAAGGAATACAAGGCCACGCCCATTTTAAAGCCGGCCGATGAAAACAGATCGCCGGGGTTCTTTTGCACAGCCGGTAAATATTGGAAGGCCATTATAACTAAAGGAAACAGAATTAATAATGGAATAAATTTGATATTTCTTTTCATAATTTGGTTTGATAAGTATTGTTAATACAGCGCCTCCCGTTTACACTTTGGATAGGCAATGGTTAAATTGATATTCTTGATAAACGGGATTATTTATTTATCGGGTAAGGTAAACGCAACATAAGCGTCACTTGATTTGCCGCCCCATTTCGATCCGCCGCACGCTATTACTATATATTGTTTACCGTTTACCTCATAAACAGCAGGCGTTGCTACGCCAGGAGCAGGAAGCTCTGTTTCCCATATTGTTTTTCCTGTTTTCTTATTTATTGCCCTGAACTTACCATCTGCCGATGCACCAATAAAAATCACCCCGCCCGCTGTAACTACAGGGCCGCCATAATTTTCGCGGCCCGTGGTAGGAATCCCTTTTTTCTTTAATTCCTCAAACTCACCGAACGGTACCTGCCATTTATATTTCCCAGTATTAAGGTCAATTGCACTGATGGTACCCCATGGCGGACTTAACGCAGGGTAGCCCTCCTTGGTAAGGAATTTATTATATCCGGTGAAGCTGTATGATGGTTTTGATTTGTTATCATTTTTGATTGCGGTTCCGGTATATGGGTTTTCCTGTTCTGCTTTCTGGTTAAGAACAAATGAACCGATGGCGACTTTTTCGGCCTTGCTGAGTTGAGCAAAGCCGGGCATCATCCGCCTTCCGGTTGACAATAATTCACTAAACTGGGCAAACTTATATTTCCTCTCTACACCAATCAACGAAGGATAATCTCCCGAACCCAGGCGCTCCGGACCATGACAGCCCATACAGTTTTTGTGATAAAGCACAACACCGGCCTGCAGGTTAGTCATTGATTTTTTGTTATCGGATTTTTCTTTAACAAGGTTTAATACCCAGGCCATTTCATTGGCATTTACATAAAGGATATTCGTTTCCGGATCAACCGCCGGGCCTCCCCATTCTCCCCCGCCATCATAGCCGGGCAAAATGATAGTTCCTTTTTCTGTTGGAGGTGTAAAAATCCCCTGTGAGCGGTAGGTTTTGAACCGCCTTTTAATATCCTGATAAGAAGAATCGCCAACTACGTTATTCAGATCATTTTCAGTCATGCGCTGTCTTACAAATGGTTTTGGTAAAACGGGAAACGGTTGCGTAGGACTCAGCTTTTCGCCTAAAACCGCACCATTTATTGGTACAGGTTTCTCTTTTATTGGAAATAGAGGCTTACCTGTAATACGATCAAAAACAAAAACGAAACCTGATTTGGTTGTTTGCACCACCGCATCGATCTTCTTACCGTTCCTGGGGATAGTTACAAGAACCGGGGCACTGGATATATCCATATCCCATACGTCATGATGTACGGTTTGAAAGTGCCATTTTAGTTTTCCGGTGGCAGCATCCAAGGCTAATAAACAGTTCCCGAATAGGCCTTTTCCCCATCTGTCACCGCCATAAAAGTCATTGGTAGGGCTGCCTACGCCTGCAAATAGAAGACCTCTTTTGCTGTCAAGACTAAATCCCGACCAAGCATTGGTAGAGCCCATTCGCTTGTAAGCAGTTTTATCATCCCAGGAAGTATATCCAGCTTCTCCCGGATATGGGATAGTGTGAAAGATCCATTTCTGTTTTCCTGTTCTTACGTCAAAGCCGCGGATATGCCCGGGCGTTGTTTCACTCACTAAACCACTGGTGATAAAAAGGTTTTTGTAAATGATCACCGGCGAAGTTGGCGAAATGGAAACACTCTTTTCGTCGCGGCCGAGGCCTTTTCTCAAATCTACGCCACCATTTAAACCAAAACCAGGGATTAGTTTACCGGTTTCTGCGTTAACTGCAAAGGCGATAGGGCCAACTGTATAAATTATACGCCTGTCATCACCATCTGCCCAGTAGGCTACTCCCCTGTTCATATTAACGCTATTTCTTGCCCATGTTTTATTACCGCTGGTGTCGGCCGGATCGAAATGCCACTTTTCCTTGCCGGTAGCAGCATCTACTGCAAATAGTTTTAAACGTGGCGAAACCCCAAACAAAGTATTATTCACAATAATTGGATTACATTCCATCGGACCATATTTGGACTGATCTTCGTTTTCGGAATGATACACCCAGGCTACTTTCAATTGATTAACATTTGAAGTATCTATTTGCTTAAGATCAGAATATTTGACATTATCCCCGCTGCCCCCATAAATTTTCCAGTCGGAATATTTCCGTTCTGCGAGATAAACTGCCGATGTTAAAATTGCGACGGAAAGGGTTACCGAGAGCAATAGTTTAGTTTTTTTGATTACCATTTGAATAACAATTAATATAATTAATACCTGTCCTTTTTCCGGAAATGCACCTTTTTGTGATCGCTAAAAGATCAGTCTGAATTTATCTGGCGATAAGCTTCCTATGAATTGATGCACGTTTGCTTTTGCCGGCCCAAACCCTGAATGGATAATTCTACCACATCTCCGGCCTTTAAATACTGAGGCGGTTTCATACCTAAACCTACACCGGGAGGCGTACCGGTACAAATAAGATCCCCGGCTTCTAAAGTCATAAACTGCGACAGGTAGTGAACGAGGTAGTAGCAATCAAACACCATGTAGCTTGTGTTTCCTTTTTGCTTGTCTACGCCGTTGACACTTAGGGACATTTTCAGATCATGGACATGCTCAATTTCGTCCGGAGTGAGTAAAAATGGCCCTAAAGGGTTGAATGTATCGCAGGATTTCCCTTTTGTCCATTGCCCTCCCCGTTCCAGTTGAAATTCACGTTCCGAAACATCATGAGCAATACAATAACCCGCAATAAAATCCTTCGCTTCTTCCACTGAATCCAGGTATCGTGCATCTTTGCCAATCACAACACCAAGCTCTACTTCCCAATCCGTCTTCACACTGTTTCGCGGAATCTGGATATTATCATAAGGCCCAACTACCGTATTGGCGGCCTTTTGAAATACTATTGGCTCACTGGGCAATGGCATGCCAGACTCGGCCGCATGGTCAGAATAATTTAATCCGATACACAGCACCTTTCCAGGCCGGGCAACACAAGCCGCCCAACGTACATCATTGGAAATTTGAGGAAAGACGGTGAGATCTAAATTCTTCAGGGATTCGATACCTCCCTCCTGAAAAAATTTCCTGTCCCAATCACTAAACGCTGATGACAGATCTATCCGCTGATCTTCACCAATTAATACGCCTGGCTTTTCCTGGCCAGTTTCACCAAAACGAATAAGTTTCATAAATCAACTATTTTTTATATTCAAAAGCAGGCATACCTGTGTAGCCGCAATTTTTCCAAACGAACAATGAACCTGCCAGCGGCTGCTCCTTAATTTCGGCTGCGGAAAGATCTTTCCGGGCAGTTGTGATATACAAGTCCTGGAGATCGCTTCCGCCAAAAGTGCAGGAGGACACATTTGCGACAGGAAGGGGAATAGAGAAAAGCTTTTCCCCCGTTACCGGATTCCATCGGCTAACCTGCCAGCCGTTCCAGTGGGCTATCCATAACATACCTTCGCCGTCTATAGTCATACCGTCAGGAAAACCATCACTGTCACGAAACGTAATGACAGGTTCCCGACCAGATAGTGAGCCACTTGATAATTCATAATTATAGGCTACAACTTTAGCCGTTGGTGAGTCTATAAAATAAAACTTTCGCCGGTCCGGGCTCCACGCCATTCCGTTGGAGATGGTTGTGCCTTCAATTTTTCGCGATACCGAAAGATCGGAATCCAGCATGTACACCGATCCGGCTGATGGCCGCTCAGTCATCGACATTGTTCCGGCCCAGAATCGCCCGGCGGGATCACATTTACCGTCATTAAACCGATTTAAAGGCAAATGAGCTTCCGGGTCTGAAAAAAAATCGACCAGGCCGGTATTTCTGTCAACAAAACCAAATCCGTTTTGGAACGCACCCAAAAAGCTACCATCCTCACATACAACAATAGATCCTACAGGCTGATTAACCGTGATTGTTTTCAGATACTTTGTTTCCGGTTCAAGTTCATAAATCTTTCCTTTCAGGACATCTATCCAACAAATCACCTGATTTCGGGTATCCCAAACCGGCCCCTCGCCCAAAAAACAGCTACATGCTGATGCAATCTCTAACATCGTTTGTTAAGTATTCAGTTTTATAAATCCCCCATCAATAGGATAGTCGCTTCCGGTTATAAAAGCGGCCTCATCAGAACATAGGTATAATATCAACCCCGCTATTTCTTCCGGCTGGCCCATTCTCCCAATCGGTTGTGTTTTTGATAGCTTCTCAAACATTTCCTGCTCCTGTCCCGGATAGGTCTTTGCCAGGTAGCCATCTACAAACGGGGTGTGCACCCGCCCGGGCGATACGCAATTACAGCGAATTTTGTCTTGCAGGTAATCTTTGGCAACAGATAGCGTCATACCTACTACTGCGGCTTTTGATGTGGAATAAGCAAACCTGTCTGCCAGTCCTACCGACGATGCAACGGAAGCCATGTTACAAATAACTCCGCCTTTAAGCCGCATAAGAGGCAACACGGCGTAAAGGCAGTTATAAACGCCTTTTACATTTACTACAATAACCTTATCGAAGTCTTCTTCAGCGGTAGCATCCGCCCGCCCGATGTGTGCGATACCGGCATTGTTCACGAGTATATCAACAGCACCAAACTCGTTATAAATAACATCCACAACCTTTTTTACGTCTGCTTGCGTGGCTACATTACATTTAAAAAAGGCAGCGTGGTTTCCTTCAGAAATAATTTGAGCCACTACGGTGCTACCGCCGCTCTCATCCATATCAAGGATACAAACTATAGCACCCTGCTTTGCAAACAGAAGCGCAACGGCTTTTCCAATTCCACTTCCGCCGCCGGTTATTAGGGCTATTTTATTAGTTAAGTCAAGCATGTTTTAATTCAATTTTGTATTTCATTATTTGCTGATCACTTTACTCGGGCGATACACTTACAGAGGTCCATCCGCCATCTATGATCAGGTTTTGGCCGGTAATATGTTTCGCTTTATCTGAAACCAGGAACAGGGCTGCATTTGCGATATCCGAAACAAATGCGGGCCTGCCCATAGGGGTGATGCGGGACCAGGTTTGCTGATATTCCGGGTCTTCCAATGTTCGTTCGGTTAAAGTTGCACCGGGAGAAATGGTATTTACATTTATTCCAAACTGGGAAAGTTCGATAACCAGGTTTTTCGCAAGCATTTCCAAAGCAGCCTTACTCATCCCATAAGCAGCCAGGTTCTTATGAGCCTGGTGCCCGGTTACGGAGGAGGTAAATAAAATTGCGCCGCCGGATTGCTGAAGCTTCATTTGAATAGCCGCAGCCTGGGCCAGAAAAAATGATCCCGCCAGGTTCACTTGCATAATTTTAAAAAACGACTCAGGCGGATAGGTGAAAAAATCTCCGAATAAGGTAATTCCGGCGTTGGCGATTACAATATTGATACTCCCAAATTTTTCTACCGTAAACGCAACAATTCCCCTTATAAATGAAACATCGCCGGAATCGCCGGGCATTGCCAGGCAACTGTCGTTATTGACTTCGTTAATGCGTGCCACGGCGGCATTTGCCAATTCGGGGTCTAAATCGTTCAATATTACCTTTGCGCCCTCTTTTGCAAGCTCCTTGCATATTTCGAATCCGATGCCCTGACCTGCCCCGGTGACAATGGCTACTTTATTTTTAAATGACATATTATCCTTGTTTTAATCAACGATCATTATTAATTAACCGCTGGTTTTAATGAGAATCCCTGACTATCTTGCTACCAGACTTACCCCTCAGAAAATCCATATCGGCGCCTAAATGTGCCTGTTGAACATGATTGATATAAAGATTTACATATCCCCGTTCGACTGAAGGTTCGGCCGGGATAAACAGGGCTTTCCTGCGTTCAAATTCCTGATCAGAAACCGCAGCGTTAATGGTTCGATTAGGTACATCAAGTGTTATCATATCGCCGGTTTCAATCATGGCGAAATTATTGCCTGTTGCCGCCTCTGGCGAAACGTGAAGCACCACGGTTCCAAACCCGGTGCCGCTCATCCTGCCATCGGATACACGAACCATGTCTTTAACCCCCTGTTGAATTAATTTTTTCGGTAAACTCATGTTACCAACTTCGGGCATTCCCGGATATCCTTTCGGCCCAACGTTCTTTAACACCAATACCGATGATTCATCAACATCCAGTTCATCGCTGTCAATCCGGGCATGATAATCTTCAATACTGTCAAATACTACGGCTTTCCCGGTGTGCTGCATCAAATGCGCACTTGCTGCAGAAGGCTTTATGACCGCGCCATTCTCGCATAAATTCCCGGAAAGGATAGCCAGCCCAGTTAAACTGTTAAACGGGCTTTCAGTTGTTGTGATAACATCCGTGTTATAGCAAGCTGCATTGGCATAATTTTGCTGTATTGTTTTGCCATTAACGGTTATACATTCTTTGTGTAATAAATGATCAAGCTGTTTAATTACCGCCTGAAGTCCGCCGGCATAGTATAGATCCTCCATAAAATATTTTCCGGAGGGCTGCAGATTAGCTATAAGCGGAATGTCTGAGGATAAACCATCAAAATCGCTTAGTTTCAACGGCACTCCTATACGCCCTGCAATAGCCAAAAGATGAATAACAAAATTGGTTGACCCGCCAATGGCTGCGTTTACTTTAATGGCGTTTTCGAAAGCTTGCCGCGTAAGGATGTCAGACGGTTTAATATCCTGTTTTACCATATCTACTATTCTGAGGCCGGAGAGTTGTGCAAGCACTTTCCGCCTGGAATCGGCCGCTGGGATAGCCGCGTTGTTTGGTAATGAAAGCCCCAGGGACTCCACCATGCAAGCCATAGAAGACGCGGTACCCATTACGGCGCAATGCCCCTGGCTCCTGCACATGGCCGATTCGATGCTGAGCAGTTCAGTTTCGTCGATAACGCCCCCTCTCAGGTCCGAAAAAAAACGCCAGATATCGCTGGTTCCTATGCTATTGCCTTTGTGCCGTCCGGTTAACATGGGGCCACCCGAAACCACTATGGTTGGTATATCCACGCTACAAGCACCCATTACTAATGACGGTGTGGTTTTATCACAACCACAAAGTAGTACAACACCATCCAGCGGGTTGGCCCGGATGCTTTCTTCAACATCCATACTGGCCAGGTTACGGTACAGCATAGCCGTGGGCTTCATCAACGTTTCACCTAACGACATTACCGGGAACTCGACAGGAAATCCTCCCGCCTCCAACACCCCTCTTTTTACGGATTCTGCAAGATCCCGAAAGTGTGCATTACATGGCGTTAATTCGCTCCAGGTGTTACAGATCCCGATAATGGGTTTATTATTAAATTCGTATTCCGGTATTCCCTGGTTTTTCATCCAGGCGCGGTATATAAATCCGTCTTTCCCGGTACGCCCGAACCAATCGCTACTTCTTAATTTCTTATTTTCCATAATTAAAATTGGGGAATGGCAACACACACAGAATGCCCCCTTGTTTTTTTGATCTGGTATAAACGTAGAGTTTTATGTTTTCTTTAAACACCGGCCTATTGTATGTGCATTTCAATCAGCCGGTGTTATTCTTTTCAATAAATCTCCGAACATTCATAAAACGGAAACAGTTTTTTATTTTAAAAGGCTTACCTGTTCATGGTAGTAATTTATTTCATAAATAACAGATGCCAGATTACTGGGCTTTTCCTCAGCATCACGCTCAATCATTAAATAGCCTTTGTAATTTTGACGTTTCAGCTCCTTAAACACAGCCGGAAAATTAACAACACCTTTACCTATTGGCACATCCTTAAGATCAGGGCGGTTAAAAGCGGCAATATCTTTAAGGTGTATCCCAATAATATGCCCCTGTAACTTCTTCAGTCCTTCTACCGGATCAATGCCACTTTTGGGCCAATGCCCCAGATCCGGACATGCTCCAAAATTGGGATGATTTTTTATGGCCGCCAATACCGAATCAGGACTCCAGTAAGCACTCACACCTTTCCAGTGATTATGAATGGCAACCTTTAATTTATATACACCGGCAAGACTATCAACCATGTTCCACATGGTTACGGCGGGCTCGGCAGTTACATATTCTACGTTAAGCTGCTTTGCCAATTTAAATTGCTTTTCCCATTCCGCTTCATTATCCCCCCCGGTTAAAAAAATCGAGGTCATTTTTATTTTTTTATCCCTAAGGCTCTTTTTAATTTTATTTATCCCGCCCGGTGAAAGCTGCATAATCGTTGAATCTTTTAGTTCGGGGCCTGCATCGGCAAACGAAAATCCTTCAACATATTTAACACCTGCACTATCAGCAAGTGCTAATTGTTTAGGAAAGGAAAAAGTATGAAAAGCATACAAAGCGATACCCAGCCGCCAGGGTTCCTGCTTCGCCGCCGTGTGTTTATTTATCTTAACAACAGAATTATTTGTATTAGAAACGTTGTTTAAATGCTTCGGCCGGATCTTATCGCCCTTATGGACAGCGGGATTAAGAAAAATTAACGCGGACAAAATCAATGCTGATAAACTATTCATTATTAGGTATTTTATTAAGATAATTGGTTATTCAAATATAATAAGGCAGGCATATTTAAAAAAACACACCATTTGCTATTTCTAATACAATATTTACATTTACACCCTCAATTGTTTTTTATAAGTAAATGAAAAAGATATTACGGGAGTTCACAAAACCCGAAAACTCAAGCTTTATCGTCAAAGAAGAGATTGCAGCGCAGTTTGCGGCGCCTTTTCACTTCCACGAGGGTTATGAATTTACTTATATTGTTAAAGGTCATGGCAAGTTTTATGGCGGTGATAGCTTAATGAACTTCACCGAAGGTGATTTATACCTGTTTGGGATAGGTTTCCCTCATTATTTTATAAATGATAAATCTTTCATAAAATCCGGAGAACTGGCCCATTCCATTATCATTCAATTCGGCGATGATTTTTTAGGCGGGAACTTTTACCTCAAACCAGAGTTTTCGGCTGTAAAAACATTCCTGAAAAAGGCCCATCTCGGAATTAAAGTTATAAACCCAAGTGCTCAATTACAAAGATTGATGCTTGATGCCCCAAAAAGGCCGGGCTTAAAAGGGTTGATCAATTTACTGGAGCTATTAGATACTGTTGCGTCATTAAAAAGTGAAGAAGCTGCCACCATTAGCACTGATATTTTCGAAAATTCGTTAATCACTCGAAAAAAGGAAAACAAATTAGATGAAGTGTACAGATATGTATTAGAAAATTTCAAAGAACAAATTACCAGTCAAAAAGCGGCATCACTGGCATTCATGAATGAATCTGCGTTTTGCCGTTATTTTAAACGCCGAACTAATAAAACACTCTCTCAGTTTGTAAACCATGTACGTGTTACACACGCTATTCAATTGCTTGCAGAAGAAGACATGAGTATTTCTAAAGTTTGTTTTGAATGTGGCTTTGCAAACTTGTCTTATTTTAACCGCCAATTCAAAGCCGTTACCGGTAAAACTCCATATACTTATCGTAAAGAGTTTTCATAAAACGGGGCCACTAAATACCTGTTCATTTCACTTTGCACGATCATTCATTGATAATTTATATTGCACCGGGCTTTGGCCAGAATGCTCCTTGAATACATGACAAAAATGGGAGCTGGTTTTAAAACCACACAAATACGCAATGTCGTTCACTGATTTATCGGTTTGAATCAACAACTCCCTGGCATGAGCAACCCTGATCTCGCTCAGAAACTGGGAAAAGTTCTTTTTTACCTTCTTTTTAAAAAAACGGCAAAAACTCGGTTCGGTCATGCACGCAATATCAGCCACCTGTTGCAAGGAAATTTGCTGATGAAGATTATCTTTGATGAATTTAATTACGTTGAGCAAACGGTCTGGATAAAGATCATTTGATGAGTCATTTTCGTCAACAACAATAAAACTTTTCTCTTGAGAAGTAGAGATCAGGTTCATGATATGCAGGATTGACTCAACTTTTTGAAATCCTTCCAGGGTTGCTAACTCGATCAATTGACTGGCAATAATGTTCCTTGTTTCTCCGTATATCCTGATTCCCTTTGAAGCTTCACGGATCATGTTGCGAATGGATTTAAATTCCTTGATGGATTCAAATAATTGAATTAAAGCTTTAGGGTTAAAATAGGTAACGATCACCTTTGATTCCAGCTTTGAACCTTTTTCATAAAACACGGGATCGCTTAACCACAGATGCGGAACTTTTGAGCCGATAAAAACCATATCTCCCGCCTCAAAAGGCTCTACCCTGTTGCCAATAATTCTTTTACCAAAACCTTCAATAACAAACACCAATTCCAACTCGGAATGCAGGTGAAACGAAGGCTCGGAATGAAAAGGCGACCATAAAAACGTTTGACTTCTTAACTCAATTTTCATCAGCTCGTCTATTAAAGGAGCCGACTCCATATTCAATAATCTCATCACATAATCTAATTAAGTCAATAATTTATCTTGTTATATCTTATCTCTTCACTTTTGAAATATTAACTGTATTCAGAATGGGTTATAAAACTAACTAAATTTCCCCGCCCAAACTGAACAGGGAAATTTAGCGTGAAAGGGACAAGTTTAACTCGTGTTAGTAGTGTTCAAGGCCCTTTCAGTTATATATTTTCATTTTGGCAGAGAATCCTGCGCCCCCATCAAAATTTAGCAACCAGCGACATACCTCTCATGATCCAGTAATTACCAGCCGGGATGTTCATCAAAAATCCAATGGAAACGGTTGTTTCTTCCGTTAACACAAATGATAATTCGTGACTGTTCAAGTCTGAATATCCAATGGTTGGCCCTCCAGGCACATTGCCGTTGAGGTTGGGTAACGTATTTCCGGGCGCTACAATTATCATACAAGGATTAGAGCCATAATTTGCTGCGGCCATATCTACCCTAAATGTATAACTGCCCGCAGGGAGTTTAACAGTCTGATAAATTTTGCCGCTTACAATATCAGGTTGGGGAGATTCCGTAGTAACAAGTAAAGAACCGCCCTGATCGGCACCCCAGCCACCCATTTTACTGCCGAAGCTACTGTTCCCTGTTTTGTTTTTAATTGCATCATTAACAATCCAATCCCTGGGAGATCTGAACCTATCGCCAATATCTGTTTCAAGGGGTTGAATGGGATTAATCGCATTTTTTAAATAATTAGCGGTCACATCTTTAGTAACCGGAAACTTGTCAAACTTCGAGGTATAAAAAGTATCAATAGCACCCGTAAGAGGTAAATAGGAAGACTGGTATAAGATTGGCTCGCCAACTTTATAGTCAGTTAAAGTTATAGAGTTGTCTTTAGGGCCTAAAAATACTGTCTTACCACTTCCGTTAGTTGCAGTGTATCTGATCTCCGTGGTAATATTAACAGTATCCGGTGCATTGAAGTTAAGCGTAACCGCCTCGCCGTTAAATGAGCTGGGGTTGCTTGCGTTATATGGCCTATTGATTAATCCGGCCGAATACAATGGTCCAAATACCTTAACGGCCTTGGTGTTAGATGTTATAGACCTGTTCCCTTTATCATCAAAAGACACTAATGAAAAAGTATACGTGTACTCGCCTAAGTTGTTGATATAAACTTTAACAGTATCTGTTGAGGTATGGCTTGTGGCTTTTACCACCGTAGAATCGTTGTTGTCATTCCAGTAAACAACATACTTATTAACTGAAGGATCCGGACTTGGGCTCCAGCTCAGCAATACACGATTATCTCCCGGAGCCGCTTTTAGGCTGGATACTACGCCAGGATAAATTAATTCTTTCTTATCAAGGAAACTGCGGTATTTGGTAGCATCCTTGCTGCAACCCGCAGCCATAAGGAAGATTACCGAGGCGAAAATGATTTTTATATATGATTTCATTTATCTCTTTTTTAAGTTGTTAATTGAATTTAATAATGCAGCTATTGCGGTTTTCCATAAAAGGTCATCTCCTGAAAGATGAAAAAGTTGATGGACTTGTTCCACAGTTCCACAGCCTGGATCCGGATATATCTCACTGGCGGCGCACTAAATGGCACATTAAAATCAAACCCCGGCTTCACAAATTCTACGTCGGCCGCTGTTGCAGGTGTTGGAGGGATATTTCCTGATGGTGGTGGCGGCGAATTGTAAGTACCTATTTGTGTCCAACCACCAACAACGTCACCAAGTTGAGAAGTTGCCGGTAAATTCACATCTGCCCCGGGAGTTGCCGCTCCCCACAGCACCCATACCTTGGGGTTACCATCGGTATAAGCAAACTGGTATTGCTGCCAGGCCTTATAACGGCTCAACTTAACTACCTGCCCCATATCTAACGACAGGATACCCGGTATGCCGGCACCTACATTGGTATGCATTGGTGGTACACTACCATCTGTTACACCATCATATAAATACGGTACTCCCCAGTTAGAATAAATTTTGCTGTCGGTATTAAGCGGGAAAGGAGAAAACTTTGATTTATCAATTTCGGTTTCAAAAATGGGATCAATTGTTTTCACCAGGGTATCTGATATATTACCCCAGGTGTCGGTAACATACACCCCAAACTTTCTTTCTTTGGTATCATAGCCCCTCACATTAAATTCAATGGAATCCCTGTTGGTGTAATATTGGGTAATAAGTGAAGGCCTTGGCAGGGTTAGGTCAACCACTACAATTCCTATATTCTTTTTGAGTGGATTCCTTGCTTTTATGTTTGCCCCGCCAAAATCTGATTGCATGGCTAACGACGGGAATATCTGTTGATAAACCGGTTGACCGGGATGTACCTTAACCGTTACCGGATCAGATTCTACATTCGCCCGTGTTACCACTTTAAGCGTTACATCGTAGTCCTGGCTTTTAGCAAAACCTTCTACTTTTATACTATCAGAATAGTAGGATGATTTGGTTTGCCTGGAGGTTGCGTCGCTTATTTTATAACTGGCAAGTACATACAAAATATTTGGCGAATTTGGGAGATCATAGGTAATATTGGCCCCTCCATCATAATTATCTATTTTGATATTTGTAACTACCTGTGGCTTTGTCTTATCATCAGAGGAGGGGATATTATAGCTGTCGATTTTTTTACAGCAAACAAAAAGGCAAGCTATTGCAAAGCCTAAAACAAAATAAAATCTTTTATATAAATACATAATCTTACGATTTAATTTGATTGGATCAGTGATGTGTTACCAACCTGGGTTTTGCACCAGATTTGGGTTAACGGTAAGTGAGTTATCTGAAATTGGCCACAAATAGTCACGTTTATTAAATACAGGCTGAAAAAGCGTTTGTGGCGTATAATAAGCGTCACGGTTGGTTGTCTGTTTCCAGTTCCAGCCCTGTATCGGAACATTCAATACAGATTCTAACTCTTTCCATCGTCTGAGATCCCAGCCAACCCTTCCTTCAAAGCAAAGCTCAATGCGACGTTCCTGATGGATAATTTTCCTTAAACCTTCCTTACTTGAATATTCACCCGGATTTGTAGAGAACTGATCCCAGGATTGTTTCACTCCCTGTAAGCCGGCCCTGTTTCTCACTATATCGATATAATGAAACGCATCGGCAGTTGGGCCGTTAACTTCATTTATCGCTTCGGCATACAAGAGATATAAATCAGCCAGTCGCATCATTGGAAGCCTGTAACCAACTTCGGTAACAGTATTTTGATCATTCAAAAAGTAAGTTGTTTGGTAGTGCACCAACTTTTTGGGCCAGTAACCCGTTACATTGATATTGATATAGTTATTAGGACCAGCGTATGCTGTACCGTTTGTACTTACAGTTTGCACATAAAGTGCACTGCTTTGTTCCGTTCTGCCATGTCCGAACCAAATCCCGCCATCAAAGCCAAGATTGGCATAATATCTTGCCTCCCTGTTTAAATTAAGATTTGCAGTGGGATACCCATTTTCAACAAAAGAGCTGTTTTTGTCGTCGCCTACTCCAATTGAGTAACGGCTGCCGTAATCCCATGTTTTATCTTCTGAAATTGGTACCCCATTGGCTGTATAAAACATTTGGGCTATTGCCATGGGAGCCGAAAAATTAGATTTGATATCATGGTATTGTGTTACCCCAAAAATTGTTAGGCGGGGAAGCGCAAAAGTCTGATAAGTAAAAATGGGATTAAGCGCCCATATGGCCTCCGTATTTAACTCATTACGTTCTGTGACAGCATTCTGCAGGGTTAGCACCAGGTTCAGCTGATCTGTTATTGTGCCAATGTTTCCCGGTTTTATAAACTTATAAAGCTTCATACCCAGCCCTTCGCACGTATCTATGGCTGCTTTACATGCCGCCATGGCTTTTTGCCATTTTTGTGGATCAGCCCCTGTTGAAAATAGATTTATACCATCTTTACCTTTGAAACCGGTGTAGTCAGAATTTCCGTTAAATTGCGGGCTTGCAGCAGTAGCCAGTATTTCGGCTTTAATGGCAAGGGCAATGGGCCTGGTAATGCGGCCAAACTCACTACTCGGATCTGGTAATTGAAGCGGTAAATTGGGTATGGCTTCATTCAGCAATTGTTCAACATAATTAAATGCAGTGTCTACCGGTTCACGTTTAACCCTAACTTCTGCTGTGGTGGCATCTATAGGTAAACTTTTCCGTAAGATGGGAATTGGACCATACATCCGTACTAACCAGTAATGGTAATAAGCCTTCAAAAACTTCACTTCAGCCACCCATCGCTGCTTGTCAGTTACCAGGAGCCCTTTAGCCTTATCAATATTCTCTAAAAAGATGTTACATCTGCGTATCGCTTCAAACATGGGGCGCCCCTGCCCTGTTCCGTCCCAATAGTTCATGGCCGGGTTAACAACATTTTGGGTACCCTTTAATAAATTAAAACCCTCTTCGCCGCTTCCCAAATTTGAGTAGGTAACAAACGATGGATCGGGGATAACTATCTCTGCTGAACTTGTAAATCCCGGATTCCGCAACACATCAGAAAGTGTTTGAAGTGGAGAATAGCAGGCAAATAAATAATTTTCAGCTTCATTCCGGCTTTGAAAAGCATAATCCAAAGTAGCGGTATTATCTGGTGTAACATCCAGGTATTTTTTACAGGAGTTAAATGCTACTGCAAATATCAGGAGTGTACAAATTTTATAGTAATGTTTCATTGCTTCTTATAATTTAAAACTCTTAACTGTTGAATAAATCGTGATGGCGAAATTTAGAAAGTGACGTTAAGACCAATATTCAGCACTTTTTGAATCGGATAATTAAAGCCGTTACCACCCAGTTCAGGATCCCAAAGCTTAAAGGAGCTGAAGGTTAACAAATTCAGCCCGCTCAGATAAATCCTGAAGTTTGACATCCTTAACCGTTTTACAATATCCTTAGGAAGACTATACCCAAATTCCACGGATTTAAGCCGTACGAAGCTGCCATCGCGAAGCCACCAGGTACTGGCCCTTGTATTATTTGAAAGGGTTCCCCAGTCTGTTCCCAGTCGAGGATATAGGGCGTATAAATTTTGGTTATCTTCTGACCAATGGCTGTCGGCATAGCCTTTTAACAACTGGGTTTCCCCCACAAACGGACTTGTTTCAAGCGGGTTAACAAAAAACGAAACTCTTGCGTTACCGTTAAAAAATACGCTCAGGTCAAAATTCTTATAACCGCCTGATACGCCAAAGCCATATGTGATTGCCGGGGTAGTTGGTAACCCGATAGGCACCATATCCCTTTCTGAGATAATACCATCGCCGTTAACATCCCTGTATTTAATATCACCACCTTTTGGCGCAACCCCACCAGATTCAAACAGTTGAGTTGGTGAAGCAGCAGCCTCTTTGTCGTCTACAAAAAGTCGTTCTCCTATAAATCCATAAAACTGGTTAATGGGCTGCCCCGTTTTATACCTCCATGGCTCGGTATATTGCGGTTCTTCATAAGTAATATACTTGCTGGCAGTTAGGGTAAGGTTTCCTAAAGCAGATAGCCAAAAATTATTAAAAGTGTGTTTGTAGTTTAAATTAAAATCAAGCCCTTTTGATTCGGCAACGCCGATATTTGCCGCAATGGGTGAACTCCCTTGATTTTCCAGCCCAACCGAAGTTGGGATTGATGTCCGCGGCATCAGGATGTCATAACGATGTTGTTTATAGATCTCGGCAGTTATATTCAGATCGTTAAACAGCGTTGCTTCAACAGCAAGGTTAGTTTGTTTCGATCTTTCCCAGGTAACATCGGGATTTGGATAACTGGTAACTGAAACACCGCCCTTATAGTTAGTATTATTATAGCCAAACCATGCAGGATTACCACCATTCAAATTAACATTTGACAGGTAGAAGAATCGTTGCGAACCAATATTATCATTACCAACCAAACCATAACTTGCCCGGAACTTAAGCCTGCTGATGATATTGGTAAAGCTGCCTTTCCAGAAACCTTCGTTAGATACAACCCAGGAAGCTCCGATTGTTGGGAACAGGCCAAACCTGTTACTTTCTGAAAAACGCTCCGAACCGTTATAGGCGCCGTTGGCTTCAACGAAGTACTTATTCATATAAGAATAACTTACCCGGCCTGTGTAATTTAAATTCCTGTAGGGTAAGGTATACTGTAAATCCGGAACATGGGTAACCGGGTTTTGCGCATTAGGATTTAAAGTTTGCTGCCTTACCAACGCCAAAGAAGCGCTGATACCATTCTTTCCGAAATTATTATTATAGTTAAGTATACCCCTTAACAAGATAAAAGTTGTAATATTTGACTGACCGGGCGAATAGTTCAGATATTCGGTAGCACGATCATTGCCCGCCTGTTGGTTAATCCACAATAGGCTGTAATTGTTGGTCTGGGGGTCGTAAAGGTTAGTGGGTGCCGTGTAATAAAACGGGTTATACTGCCGCGTATAGTCGAAATACGCATACCGGTTAGTGCTGAATAGGCCCTGAAAGTTCAGACCAGGAATAACCCAACTGAAATTTTGGTTCAATTCTGCCTGTGCCGACATTCTGGATTCAGAATAGGTTTGAAATCCCTTCAAAAGATCAGCATATGGATTATCATAATTTACGCTATTGGCTGAACCTCCCGGATAGTTTCCGAATAGAATATGCGTTGCGTCTGCGTTATCACCCACTGCGGGAAAAGATGCCGGAAAAAGCACCGGATTGGTATGTAGTGCCCTATAGTATAAATCTGTTGCCAGTCCCGAACCAGAGATCGGACCTCCATAATCTGTAAAGTTGCCCCAAAGCATTACAGATATCTTGGTGGTTTTAGTTAGGTTGATATCAACATTGGATCTTAACTGGTAATTTTGAAGCTTAACATTATTTTTTTCGGTGGGGTTGCTGTTCTCAGTTTTTAAGATCCCGTTATCCACGTTTACCGATCCCGAAACGTAATAGGTTGCTACGGCCCCTCCTCCGCTAACACTCAGGTTAGCACGCTGCGTTGTTGCGTTTTTGTTGAATAATTTATCGAGCCAGTTTACTGCAGGATATACATAAGAATTTGATCCAGGGTCACCCCTCATTGCCGCTTGCGTATTATAAATTTTATTCTGATCGTACCTTGGAACTGCTAAGGGACTACGGGTGGTTTGGGCTTCGTCATAAAGCTTCATGTAGGTTATCGGATCGGCTATCTCCAACGTTTTAGTCGGTGCAGATATTGAATTTTCCAACCTGAAATTAAGCGTGGCTTTCCCGAGTTTCCCCCTTTTGGTTGTTACCAGGATTACACCATTGGCACCCCTGGCGCCATAAAGTGCTGTTGCTGATGCATCTTTAAGAATACTGAAGCTTTCAATATCATCTACCTGAAGCCTTGCCAGGTCGCTGGAGGTTAGTTCAACGTTGTCAATAAGTATCAGAGGGTCCTGCTTATAGCCAAATGTAGTGACCCCGCGTATAAAGAACTGGGCATTATCCTGACCGGGTTGGCCGTTACCCTGGAAAGAAATTAGCCCTGCCACCCGTCCTGCGAGTGCAGTTGTCAGGTTACTGGCCGGAATTTTTAATTCTTTTGGGTTTATGGTAACAACTGACCCTACAACGGCCTCTTTTAATTGTTTTCGCCCAAATGCCGTAACTACAATTTCTTCGCTTTGCGTTACGAACTCTTTGAGGTGAACATTAATAATCTTTTGCCCGTTAACATCGATAGTAGTTTTTAAAAAACCGACCGACGAAAATACTAACGTGGCATTCGATTTAACAGTAATAGCATAATTACCGTCCTTGTCTGTTATTGCGCCAATTTTGGTACTTCCTGACAGTGCTACGGTTGCACCTTGTATACGACGCGAAAGCGTATCAGAAACAATTCCTCTCACCTGAATATTTTCCTGAGCGTGCAAGGCACTGGAAAAAATCAGTAAAAAAAAGGCAAACAAAACTCTTGAGTAAAGATTTCTCATCATGGGCATTTTGGGTTTAATTTGGTTTATAATCAATCAGGATTAGTTGTATATAACTGAAGTACAACTAATTATTGAAATACTGACTGGCCAAATATATTGCCTTTAAAAGCCCTTCATTGTCGCCTAATTAACCATCTATATAAAATTATTATCCCGTTTTTGACATTTTTGGGCGTTGATCGCCTGCAAGAGCAAAAGAGAATCGGGGATACAAATAGTATGGTATTTTTTGGCGACCGTTGCTGTAATAAATACAATCGATTGAGAAAAAAAGGGCAGAATTAAATTATCAGGCGATAAATACCCGTATCATATATCATCAGGTCAACTTAAAAAAGTAAAAAGATGTATTGGTATATTGATACCCCCAGGATAAACCATTTTATCACCGGCCCGGTTTGATGATCTTCGGTCTGTGCCTTTTGACGGAAATTTGGAATTAAATTGGCTAACAGGGGCAATACATTGGTTTTTTCCAATAATTTCTCAACCACTATTTTTTCCGCTTTTTGAAAAGTTTAAAAAACGAATCTATTTTTAACTGACAATGTATCATAAAAGAAGTTCTTACAACCCTAAACTCTTTACGTTCGGCATGTGAAAACAGCTTTTCCATAAGGTTTACTTTGTATATGTCGGCTTCGACCGGGGTAAAATATTGTTTGGATACATTTTTAATCTTAAACAGATTAAGGCAATCATCAGCCGGCAATGTTCTTTCGGGATTGGCCAAACCAAGCCAGCCTTCGTAATAGTATCTATTATCGCTAATTTCCGGCGCACTGCACTTAGCCAAATATTCTCCTTTAGCGTACCAGAAATTATACCAGATCCATCCTTCTTTCGACGAGAACAAACCAGCTTTTTGCTTATTTTCTGTATTGAGTAACTGTATGTTTTTTCGCCAGTTTTGAAATGTTTTGGTGAGTAAGAAAATTTCCTCAAGGGCTCGCGAATGGAGGTTATGTGTCATCCCTTTACTATGAAAGTATAGGATTATACTTTCCGGAGATTCTACGGCCAAATCATGTGCTAATTTGAGCGCTGGATATTCAAACTGGTTAACAAATGATGTATGTACAATTGCCGCCGGAAATATGTTTTTTATAATCTCCTTAATCTCATCAGTATAATTATTAGCGTCGGTTACATGGATATATAGATCTGCTTCGGACAAAATCCCGTAACTCTTTAACTGATATAACTGCCCCGAGAGTATGGCCCGCCAATTTGAATTTGGGCTTGTAAAAAAGTAATAAACAATTTTAATATTATTTACAGCGTGGGAGAGCTCAATTTTAATATCCTCCACATATTGATCTTCCAGTATATTATATACCTGATTATTCGCAGATAGCTGTAAATATCTTTTGCCCTTCCCGCCAACATCTCCAAATACATCGCGAAAAACGGTATTTCCAGGAATTACTATAACATTCTCTTTTAAATAACTACTGACTTTGTTTGAAACGTCAATAGCTTCTATAGGCAACATATCTATATTAAACGTCCCAAATATTGCTTTCATAGCCAATCGTATCCCGATTTTGTGGTAAAAAAATTAATATGTACAAAGCAGCTGCGTTTAGCTATAATGAGAAGCTTATATTTAGCATATTATTCTGGGGGATAAAGATACAGCATTAATTTAAGCGGCGCAATATTAGGCATAATGGTCATTGAATAAGTGTGCCCGGGGTTGGTCCCCTCCTACGTCATTTTAAGTAAACCCACGCCATTGCGTAATTCTGATTATAGCACGTTTCTCAATTTATTTGTACTTTTGCAAACGGATGAAATACCTGGCTTTCTTATTCAGTTTATACTTTACCTTGCTGGCGATCTTACCGTGCCAGGACAGGGAAGATAACATGGCCAGCGTAGTTCACGCTACCATTCAGACAACCCATTCCGGTAATGACCACGCCGGGCAGGAAGTATGTCCGCCTTTTTGTACCTGTACCTGCTGCTCCACAGCCAGGAATCTCGTAAGCAAACCTGTTTCAGGTTTATTCTTCAAAGTAGTTGACCGCCAATATCCCGACAGCAAAATCCCTGCTGTTCAGGAACAGAGCATGGCCATTTGGCAACCACCACAGTCAGCATAATCTTTTCTCTTTTTTAAGTATGCAATTCACCTGCAAACAGGTTGGTTGTGTTTTATTTATTCCTTTTTCAGAAATTATTTATGTTAGATGCCATTATACGGTTCAGCATCCGTAATAAACTGGTGATTGGCTTTTTTACCCTGGCACTTATTGCCTGGGGTATCTGGAGTACCACACAGATTGCGGTTGATGCTTTACCCGACATTACCAATAACCAGGTGCAGGTAATTACCAAAGCACCTACTTTAGCCGCGCAGGAAGTTGAACAATTTATCACCTACCCGGTAGAGCGATCGCTCTCCAACCTGCCTAATGTTACCGAAATGCGCTCCATGTCCCGGTTCGGATTGAGTGTGATTACCATTGTATTTAAAGAATCCGTGGATGTGTATTTTGCCCGCCAGCTCATTGCAGAAAAGCTGAACGAAGTGCAGGAACAAATCCCTAAAGGTACCGGCAGGCCCGAAATGGCCCCGGTTACAACAGGATTGGGCGAGATCTACCAGTATGTCCTTCACCCCAAAAAAGGAAGTGAGCATAAATACTCGGCAATGGATCTCCGCACCATGCAGGATTGGATTGTAACCCGCCAGCTATATGGCATTGCAGGTGTTGCCGAAGTTACTGCCTTTGGTGGTGTATCGAAACAATTTGAGGTTGCGCTTGACCCCGATAAGCTGAAAGCGATGGATGTGACCATTCCCGAAGTTTTTACAGCATTGGAGAAAAACAACCAGAATACGGGTGGGGCTTATATTGATAAAAAGCCAAATGCGTATTTCATCCGCGGGGTGGGTTTAATGTCGGGCATCCCCGATATTGAGAATACTATCATTAAGCGGCAGGCCAATGGCGTACCAATACTGGTTAAAAATATCGGCAAAATTCAGTTAGGCTCACCGCCAAGATATGGGGCCATGACCTACAATGGCGAAAAGGAGGTGGTTGGCGGTATAGTACTGATGACCAAGGGCGCTAACAGTGCCGAAGTAGTAGGCCTGGTGAAAGAACGGATGAATCTGGTACAGAAGTCACTTCCGGCCGATGTGGTAATCGAACCATTCCTTGATCGTACTAATCTTATCAACCGGGCGATCAGCACTGTAGAACGAAACCTTACCGAAGGCGCGTTGATCGTGATCTTTGTGTTGGTGCTTTTCCTGGGAAACTGGCGGGCCGGGCTTATTGTAGCCTCTGCTATCCCTTTATCATTATTGTTCGCACTTTCGTTAATGAATCTTTTTGGCGTATCAGCCAACCTGATGTCATTAGGGGCCATTGATTTCGGCCTCATCGTGGATGGAGCAGTTATTATTGTAGAAGCTACCATGCACCACCTCGCACTGCGCAAAATCACCGGCAGGTTTACCCAGCAGGAAATGGATGAGGAAGTATTCCTATCTGCCTCCCGCATCCGTAACAGCGCGGCGTTTGGTGAAATCATTATTTTGGTGGTTTATATTCCTATTCTTACGCTAACGGGTATTGAAGGTAAGATGTTTCGTCCAATGGCCCAAACCGTAGGTTTTGCCATATTGGGTGCGTTATTATTGTCACTCACCTATATTCCCATGATGTCGGCCCTGTTCCTGTCCAAAAATGCCGAGCCTAAAAAGACATTTTCTGATCGGATGATCGGCTTTTTCCAGCGCAAATATGAACCTGTTTTAAAAGCGGCTATCCGGTTTAAATACCAGGTTGTTGCAGTGGCGGTTATTCTTATGATAGTGAGCGTGTTTATCTTTTCCCGCATGGGCGGCGAATTTATACCCCAACTGGAAGAGGGTGACTATGCGATAGAATTTGTATTACCACAGGGAACTTCTTTATCGCAAAGCACCGAAACCATTATGCAGGCCGAACGGATGCTGCGTAAATATCCCGAAGTAAAAATGGTTGTTGGCAAAACGGGCAGCGCCGATGTAGCTACCGACCCTATGCCGCCAGAAGCATCCGACCTGATAGTTGTACTAAAGGATAAATCAGAGTGGCCGGATGGTAAAGGATTTTATGAACTGGCCGATGATATGCGGAATACTTTAGCTGACCTCCCCGGTGTAATAGCCGAACCCAGCCAACCCATCCAGATGCGTTTTAACGAATTAATGACTGGTGTAAAACAAGATGTAGCTGTAAAGATCTTTGGTGAGAATTTGGATACCCTGAACCTGCTGGCTGTTAAAGTTGCACAGGCCATTAAGCCAATAGCCGGTGTTACGCAACCACAGGTAGAGCGGGTAAGCGGATTGCCCCAGATCACCGTAAAATACGACCGGGCACGAATGGCCAATTACGGGTTGAATATCGAAGATGTGAACCGGGTGATCAGCACTGCATTTGCGGGTAATACCGCCGGTTCCATTTATGAGAACGAGCGTAGGTTTGACCTGGTGGTCAGGCTGGATTCTGCCCATCGCAACGCTATTGAAAATGTAAGCGAACTGTTTATCCCCACCCCTGAGGGTAACCAGGTGCCTTTATCACAGGTGGCAACGATATCCTACGAAACAGGTCCGGCGCAAATCAGCCGGGAAAATGCCCGCCGGCGCATTGTAACCAGCTTTAATGTAACCGGCAGAGATGTAGAAAGCGTGGTGAAAGATGTACAGGTAAAACTTAATGCCAAAGTTCCATTGCCTACAGGCTACTATTATACTTATGGCGGTACGTTTGAAAACCTGCGGCAGGCAAGTGCCAGGCTGATGATCGCAGTTCCGGCGGCTTTGCTACTCATCTTTATCCTGCTGTATTTTACTTTCCATTCTATTAAACAGGCTACGCTAATCTTTACAGCCATACCCATGTCTGCCATTGGTGGTGTGTTCGCGCTGCTATTACGGGGAATGCCGTTCAGTATTTCGGCAGGGGTTGGTTTTATTGCGCTGTTTGGCGTGGCGGTATTGAATGGCATTGTACTCATTGGCACCTTTAACCAGTTGGCTAAAGATGGCGTTGAGGATATCATGGAACGCATTTACCGGGGTACAAAAGAACGGTTGCGACCTGTATTGATGACTGGCGCTGTAGCCTCCTTGGGCTTCCTGCCGATGGCTGTTTCGTCCAGCGCCGGTGCCGAGGTTCAAAAACCTTTGGCAACCGTAGTGATCGGCGGGTTGCTTACCGCGACACTGTTAACCTTAGTTGTATTGCCTTTGCTTTACCTCATCTTCACTAAAAAAAAGATCAACCCTTCGGCAAAGACAAAGAAAATAGTGTTAACACTGTTGGTTTTTGCAATCACACTGCCTGCCTTTGCACAAACAACCCCTACAGCAAAAAGAATCACCTTGAATGAAGCTTATGAAATAGCTATTCAAAACAACTTGCAGTTACGTTCATCTAATTTAAAGATCGATCAGCGCAGGGAGTTGGGTAAAACAGCCTTTACGCTTCCCAAAACAGGTGTATTCGTGGAAAATGAGGATATCAACCCGCAGGATCAGAAAGGTATCCTGAAGATCGGTCTTTCCCAAACTATGGACTGGCCCGGTCTTTATAAGGCACGTAAAAACCTCTTGCAGGAACAAACCCGCTCTGCCGAGTATTCCCGCCAGGCACAGGTGATGGAGGTTAAAAGAAACATTGCCGGCACCTACTATAATTTATGGTATTACCAGAGCAAACAACGCTTATGGCAACGGCTTGACAGTATTTACGGAACGCTGGCCAAAGCCGCTGTATTGAGGGTAAAAACCGGTGAGAATGCCGGGCTGGACAGTATTGCCGCCCAGGCCAAAGCCCGGGAAACCACAGTGCAGTTGCGGTTGATCCAAAAGGATATCAAAAACCAGCAGGAAGCCTTGAAACGATTGTTAAATGTACAACTGGCCTTACTGCCCGACAGCAGCCCTTTACGAAAAGTGGAGTTGGAAGGAACAACAGCGGATACCAATGCGCACCCCTTGCTTAAGATACAACAGCAGAACGTGAATATTGCGGGCGCGGAAGTAAAAGTAGCCGGACAGGGTCAGATGCCATCCTTTGAAGGCCGTTTCTTTTCGCAACGCTTATATGGTGTTACCCCGGCTTATTCCGGGTTCTCGGTAACTGTGGGTATTCCGCTATTTGGACGGGGCCAGTATAAACATGCAGTTAAAGCGGCACAACTGGAAAGAAGCTACCAGCAAACAGTATTGACAGATCAGCAGCTCGCCTTCAGCACTTCTTATAACCAGGAATTGGAAACCCTGCAAAAGAATAATGACCTGCTGGACTATTATACCGCAACCGGGCTCCGGCAAGCTGATGCCATTATTAAAGCTGCCAATCTTTCCTACCGTTCTGGAGAGATCAGCTTCGCCGAGCTATCGCAATACCTCACGCAAGCCATCGACATTCAGCGCAACTATTTAGATGTGCTGAATGAATACAACCAGAGTGCTCTCCAACTGAATTACTACACCAACAGCAAATAAGATATATCCATGAAAAATATTTTTAAACCATATATATTTCTTCTCGCTTTCACAGGTTTGGTGATATCCTGCAAACAGCAGGATAAACCTAAAGAAGAGCCCAAAGAAGCAGAGGGGGCTTCTGCAGTAACTAACATGGTGAGCCTTACCGCCAGTCAATTAACAACTGCAGGGATTGAATTGGGCACCATAGAAATGAAAAACCTGGCTACTGCCATTAAAGCTAACGGCTTATTGTCGGTACCCAATCAAAACAAGGCATTGGTTACTTCTGTAACCAATGGTACAATTCGTACGTTAACCGTTCAGCCGGGTAGCTATGTGAGAAAAGGCCAGGTGATTGCCACCATATTAAACCCCGATTTTGCCCAGCTTCAACAGCAATCGCAAACCACCCAGGCCCAGCTAACCCTCGCCCAACAGGAATACCAGCGACAAAAAGAACTGGTGGCCGGTAACGCAGCTCCACTGAAAAACCTGCAAAAGGCAGAAGCCGAGCTGGCCGCACTTATATCAGTCAAAAGATCCCAGCAAATGCAGCTGTCTGCTTTAGGTATCTCTCCATCATCGGTTAATAGCGGAAGAATTGTAACAAGTATCCCGGTACTGGCTCCTATCAGCGGAACGGTAAGCGAAGTTTCGGCGCAGATCGGCTCTAATGTAGATGCTTCAACCCCCATAGCGCAGATCGTTAACAATTCCCAATTGCACCTTGATCTTTTTGTATTTGAAAAGGATTTGCCCAAAGTAAAGGCCGGACAGCGCATCCATTTTACCCTGACCAACAGCGCCGGTAAAGAATATGATGCGCAGATCTATTCTATCGGCACCGCTTTCGCCAGCCAGTCAAAGACCATTCCTGTGCATGCCGTGGTGATGGGAGATAAAACAGGCTTGATTGAAGGGATGAACATAACGGCCATCATTAGTATTGGCAATGCTGTTTTACCGGCAGTACCAACGGAAGCTATTGTGAGCAACGGCGGGCAAGACTATATTTTTGTGGTAAAAAAGCAGGATGCAAAGGAAACTGAATTTGAGCGGGTCCCGGTAGCCAAAGGTGTTGCGGATATCGGGTTTACCGAGATCACACCTGTAAAAGATTTAAAGCCAGGTTCTATGATCGTTACCAAAAAGACATTTTTCGTACTGGCCAAAATGGTCAACACCGGGGAAGAAGAATAGCTAACAGGCATTACCATTCCGAACATAAAGTTATTATCCTACACAAACACCCCGAAATTAAAGCTATTAATTTCGGGGTGAAAGGATGGACATCCTACTCCATCCACTGATATACAATTAAAACAAGGCTTAGTTTCCCCAAGCCGATTTAAGAGAATAAACGGCGGCTTTAACAATATTGACGCCCCTGTCTGATTTAATACTATAGGATGGACTATCCGCATTGGGCATGAAACAGGAAGAAAGTACAGCCTCGCCATCATTACCGAAGACCTCGATTGTATTGCGGTCCAGCAGGATGCGTAATTTTATCTTTCCATTTACAGGTGTTAAAGCCATTTTCCCCATATTGTTGACTTCATTTATTTCAGACACATCAGCGGAGATCCTGCTTGTTGGCACAATGCCGTTCCTTACCGGATCGCCTCCGCAGGAAAGTATTCCTTTTATGGCATCATAGCTTAGGGTAACATTCCGTAAGCCAATTTTAAGCGAGCTGGATTTTTTCAGGTCTACCTCAATATTGATATCGTATAATTTACCCTTCAAATCCTTGAACAGGTTTTGATTAACATTTAGCACCTTGTTGCCCCATGTGTAAGCATGATCGTGTAAGTTTTTGATTTCGCTAACGGGGAGTCTGAAGGCCTGAACCCCTGTAGCGGTGGTACGCAGGGTAAGCTGAGTAGGGAAACTCATTTGCTGATCGAACGGCATTCCCGGATATCGTTGTCCAGGCATCCACGCAATCATAACGCATCTGCCATCGGGTGTATTATTCCAGGTTTGCGGTGCGTAAAAATTCATACCATAATCGCCACGCAGCACCTTCGTTTCTGCTTTAAAATTCGTTCCATCAAATGAGCCGATTACGTAATCACCGTTCGCGCCAAAGAACAGCCATTTTTGATGAGCGTTATCTCCATCAACAGGCAGTGGTTGAAAACCCGGGCACTCACGTACCCCGACTATCGAAACAGTACTGAGATACTTCCATGCTTTTAAATCGGCAGACGAAAAAAGTCCAAAGTCATTGTCTTTATCCATAAATAACGACATGATCCATTTTTTAGAAACCGCATCCCAAACTACTTTTGGGTCCCGGTTCTCCTTATATACATTCCGGATTACCGGGTTCTGGTCATAATAGGTAAACGTATTACCGCCATCATTACTGTACGCCATACATTGCGTGCACATAGGCCCCAGCCCGGCAGCCGGATCGCCGCCATTTGTGATAAAGGCAAGAATCGTTTTTTCCTTCCCGGTTTGTAAACCGGCGGTGTTATTAGAATCAACGATTGCCGATCCAGACCAGCAACCCGACCATACCTTATGAGGTGTGATGTGATGCGGTACCTGTGTCCAATGCACCAGGTCTGTACTGGTGGCCTGGCCCCAATCCTTATAGGCACCAGGACGGTTGGCGGGCATATATTGGAAGAAAAGGTGGTACACCCCGTCATAATAAACAAGCCCGTTCGGATCATTCAGCCAGTTCTTTTTAGCCGAAAAATGAAACTGCGGCCGGTAGGTTTCATGATAATATGCCGGTTTACCGTCTTTCAATACTGTTACATCCGATAGCTTTTCAACTTCGTTATCAGACAAATAACGGTTCCAGAGGGCTACATGATCAATCAATCCTTCAAACCGTGCATCAACCTGGTCGTTGGTTACGTTTGCATAGCCAAACTCATTTTTGTATTGTGCGCCAATCAGCAAGGGTCTTTTGTTCCAGTTCCTGATCTCACCTACGGTAACTTCGTCATCGCGAAGAAAGCCATCTACGTACAGCTGAGATATTTCGCCGTTAAAGCGAAGCAGGATATCATGCCATTTGCTTACATCGTTTTTAGGCAGTTTGTAACGGAGCGTATGCGCCCCTGCAATTTCATCGCTCCCCATAATGGATTCTATGTATGTTTCGTCGCCGATCTTGTTCAAGGCAATGCCGTAGGCTACGCTTTGATCGTTGCCTGCTTTACTGATCAGTGGCGTAAAGCCGTTTACCTGATCTGCTTTTACCCGTACCAAAATCGACACATTTTTGCCAGACAGGTTCAGTTCTTGGTTGTTACCCTGGCCGGCGTCCAGCCATCCCCCTGAAAATTTTGCAGCGATCCCGTCACCGCCGCGTAACTTCGAGGCCTCGGCCTCATTTGCGCTGAGCGGTATAAATTGCACATCGCCGTGTATGTTTAACCGGCTGTTTGCAGCCGTCATATCATTTACATCTGCCAATGACCATGCCGCTACTGCATCGGTAAAGCTTCCGGCAGACTGCCAGGCAATGATAAAAAGTGCCGGAAAAAGTGATAGTATTATGTATTTCTTCATGGTATATTTTTTTATAGCTATAAATAGCAAACATTGGTATTAAGACACTTTACTAACGATATAAAAACAATTCCTCTTTTCAAAAAAACCGGCGCACCTGATGGGCAAGCGCAACCGGAATTAACCAATTTATGAGAAGAATCTTTATTCAGTATTTTTTGATGTGTTATAATTCATTTAAAACTTAAGATTATCGTTGCTCATGACCGCCAGGGACAGCGCGGCGATATCGCCTATATTTTCACCCAATCCGGCGGGAACTATCCGGCAGGCATCCCTTGATTCAAAATAGGCTTCCCGGTTGATGACCTCCCACATTTTAGCTTCGATCAAACTTTTTGCCCTGCTGTAAATACTCCCTAACACAATCATTTCAGGGTTAAGCATGTCGATAAACATAGCCAATGCGCGTCCAAGATATTCCGCGCAAAGGTCATATGCTTTAATCGCCACCTCATCTCCCTGGTAAGCTGCTTCGGCCACACTTTTTGCCGTGATCTTTGGCAGGTCGTCAATACTTTCGCAAAAGGATACCTTTTTCCCTATCTGCAAACTTTCCCGCGCCATAAATTGTCCTATCTGCGCTATACCGCCGCCACTGCAGTAACCTTCAAATGATCCGGCTTTACCAAAACCTACCGGACCTGTTTCTGACAGCCGTAAATGGCCCACCTCTCCGGCCAGATCGGCTATGCCGGAATACAGGCGACCGTCCAGGATGAGCCCGGCGCCCATCCCGGTGCCAAATGTTAAAAATATCAAGCTGTCCACTCCCTTGCCGGCACCAAACTTCCATTCGGCTACGGCACAGGCATTGGCATCGTTCTGTAAAAGAACTTTTCGTTTAAAACGCTCCTCCGTCATTTTAACGATCGGAATATTATCCCACCCTAATAAGTTAGGCGGCGAAAGTATAAGCCCTTTTTTACTGCTTAGCGGGCCGCCGCAGCTTATACCTATACCCTCCAGATGATCAATACCTATATGGTGTTCAAGCATCAATTCTTCGGCGGTTATAAACAACAGCTCAATCATTTCATATACCGGTTTTTCGGTAGGTAATACCTTTTTATCAATAATTTCGATATCTCCTTTTTGGGTTAGTTCACCAACTATTACAGCGCATTTAGTACCTCCAATATCAAATCCTAACAACATATAGCTCAATCTTCTTTAAGAGGATAAATATTAATTGATTTAAAATTCACTTTTCCGTGTTTGGCATAAAACCATAAAAAGTTGCCGTTTTGTTCATAAGTACGGTTAATGATGGTACGCTTATGGTCAATATCAACATCAATGATCCCATCCTTCATTACTATATCAACCTTTATAGTTTTATTTAAACCATCAACAGCCTGTATACTTGTGTTACCCAACTCTACGTTTTTGTTATTAGCCGAAAAATTAAGCTGGTAGCCGCCATCGGCCTTCTCCCTGGCACGCAGGTATATGCCATACTCTTCGTTTGCACCTAAGGGTTCTATCTCCAATGTTATCCGGCAGTTTAAGGGAACACCCTCGATATGTGCAGCCCCTACTCCACCCGGCGAATTAATTGTTAAGCTATTTGCGTTGAGCAGCGTAGCCTGCAAATCGGCAATGGGTTTACTGTTAATGGCCTCTCCGGTTTCGGGCACCATCTCTGCCGGAAAGCGCGTATCCAGCGTACCATCAGCTTCCTGAATAACTTCCCTGAACAACGAGTTACCACCAAATACCTCCCCGTTGCTGTCTTTCCCTTCCCAGCGGCTTGGTACCCATGCAGCAGCTATCCTTCTGTCGTTTTTAAATTCGGCTGTTTTAACTACGTTTGACCAATCTTCATTTAAAGCCTGGTAACGTGGCTCTTCCCAGGGGCCATAAGGTTTTTTTGATTTTACATAAGACGTATTGCTATTGTCACTATAAACAAGGTAGTACCAGCCTTTCCATAAAAAATAATCAGGACACTCCGGCGTAGATGCCTGCCCGGTTAGTATGGGCTCATGAACGGTCCAGTTTTTCAGATCCTTAGAAGATAGGTGAACCAATGCACCGCCATTATTTTTCATCACAGTGTTTTCCTGCCAGCTGGATACAAACAAATGGAACTCTCCTGTTTTTTCGTCAACAAAAACTTTAGGGTCCCTAAAATCCCTTTTACTGTAACCGGGTGCCGATGTGTAGAATGGATTTGGTTTTTGTTTTTCAAAATTCACGCCATCGGCACTTATGGCGTAGCTTAACTGCTCATTAACTTTACCATCATTTATTAACCGGGTAGCGTAAAACGCATAATATTTGCCTTTATAAAAAACAACAGAACCTGTACAGATAGATTTTTCCCAAGGCTCATCAATTTTTAATACTAAGGGATATTGTTTCCAGGTTTTAAGATCATCTGACTTACTTAAAGCCCATTGATGCCCTCCCAAACCGTTAAGGCTTTTATGATGGGCCGAATCAAGCAGCCAGTAGTAGTAATAAACACCATCCTTTGAAAAGGGGATGCAATCGCCTACAAACAGGTTGCCCTTGGGTTTAAAGTATTGCATACTTTTTGTAGATTGTATGGTGGGATCATATTTAACACCTAACTGGCCAAAGGAAGCCCTGGCGATAAATAAGATTAAAACAAGTGTATATAGCTTTTTCATAAGGCTGAATTTAGCAGGCATCCTCAACTGAATGCCTGCTTGTAATTTATTAAAATCCTGGATTTTGTTTGTATAATCCCTTACTAAAACTTATCTGGTTAGTAGGAATAGGTAAATATTCATCGCGCCCTTTTGTAAAATGGGCAGTTTTAAGATAAGGATGCTTGGTAGATTCAACCACAAGGTAACTATTGATAAAGGTATCCGCTATGCCCCACCTTACCAGGTCGAAAAAGCGATAGCCTTCCATAGCAAATTCCATTCTCCGCTCAGTTCGCAGGGCCTGCCTTGCAAAACTATTGGTCCAGGTAGCGTTTACCCCTGGCTGATAGGTGGTCATTTTATATTTGGATGGATAGGTGCCATCGGGTTTCTTCAGCAGCGCAACACTGTTTGCGGCCCGCTGACGTACCTGGTTAATCAATGGCAGGGCTTCTGTTTCGCGGCTTAATTCTATCAATGCCTCGGCCTTCCATAACAGTACATCGGCATACCTGATTATTTCCCAATTCTTAGAACTCGACATAAAAGGCGGGATCCGCTGAAATGACGGATCGCCCACTGGTACCATATCTTTCAGGCTGGCAAAAGCCCCGTAAGTTGCCGGGGCCCGGGTCCATGACCTGTCAAAAATATACTTTGCATCATATTTAAACGGATGGCCGGGTATTGCTACCGAATGCTCCAGCCTTGGATCGAAGTTAAAGTTCATAAAATCTGTACCCTGCACAGCGTCTGCATCATTATAACCGGTAAACATCGGCAAACCATTGTTATCGGTTTTAAATGAATTTACCATATCCTGGCTGGGTACATGAAAGCCGCAGCAGCCAAAATCTGCATTCAGCGTATAGGACAAGGAATGTCCCATATCAATCCGGCCATACTTGGTACCGTCATTTTGAGAATACTGGATGGCAAAAACAGACTCCGGTCCGTTTTCATACTGGGTTAAAAAGTTTTTGGCAAAATCATCACTCAGGGCGTATTTGCCCGAATTGATAACCAGGTCGCAATTGGTGATGACCGACTGCAGCAACGCTTGGTCTATAGAAGTTACATTGTGGTTATCATCTTGTTTGTAGGCCTGGTATAATAGTACTTTCGCCAGGTAAGCGGCCGCTGTATACTTGTTTGGCCTGCCAATATCAGCTTGTGATTCTGGAAGGTTTGCCAGCGCGAATTTGAAATCGTCGGCAATTTTGCCCCACAAGGCATCGCTGGTTAAAATATCATTGGATATTTTAATGTAAGTGTCCTTGGGATCTGTTTCTATGATGTAAGGCACTTTGTTGTAAAGTACCTTGAGCATAAAATAAAAATTGCCCCTCAGGAACCTTAACTCCGCTTGCCTGGACACCTTATTTGGGAACACGGCGACGTCGATTGCGTTTACCCTCACCAAGGCGTCGTTAGCTCTTGCTATGCCATTGTAAAGTTGTGCCCACATTTGGTCGGAGTAGGTGTTATTTGGCCTGTTGGTTACAAACTGCTCATAATCATTCCAGCCGCTGTTATCTCCTAAACCATCGCCCCCCTTCAGCGCATCGCCGCTGCGCAGGCTGCCCCATGACCATAAACTGTTAGGCGTCACAATGCTCTCATCTCCTAAAGAGGAGTAGGCAGCAATCACCATTTTCTCGATATTAACGGGTGTATTTAAATCATCACTTGACACCACGCCCTGTGGCTGCTGGTCCAGTGCTTTTTTGCAGGACAGGCTCATCATGATGATACCCATGCCTAATAATATGACCTTTTTCATTTCGTATGCAACTGATAATTAAAATGTTAAATCAACCCCAAGAGTACCGATAACCGGCAGTGGGTAACCATTGCCCGGGTTCTCCGGATCTGTGGCGGTATACCCTTTACTTTTAACTGTAAACAGGTTAATACCCTGGACAAAAACTCTTGCATTTTGAACTTTTATAGATTTTAAAACCGACTTAAGGTTATAGCCGATCTGCAGATTCCTCAACTTCATATAGGATCCGTTTTCCAAAAAGTAAGTAGATGTTCGGCCCTCATCATTATTGTTAGCCAGCGTTAAAGCAGGTATGGTAGATGTAGGGTTAGCCGGTGTCCAGGCTTGCAGTGCTCTTGGGCCCCAGTTTGATCCCGGCCATAGAGAGGTAAAATCTGTAAAGGTTTTATAGCTGTTGTATACCTGTAATCCCTGTACTCCCTGGAAAAATGCACTTATATCGAGGTCTTTCCATTTAAACGTCAGGTTAAGGCCATACGTAAAATCGGGGTTACCGTTGGAGATGTAGGTCCGGTCCTTATCGTTAATCACATTATCGTTGGTAAGGTCCTTATACCTGATGCGGCCCAGCCCTTTACCCGGCTGTGATGGAGAGTTGGTAACCTGATCCTGGGTTGTGAACAAGCCATCTGCAACATAGCCAAATATGGAGTTGATGGAATGGCCTATGATCACTTGATCTGTTCCGTTTCCGGCATACGCGGTAACCACTTCGCTCGGCAAAGCTGTCACTTTATTCCTGAACGTGGCGATGTTGGCACTCACCGAAAAGCTCATATCGGTATTGATCCGGCCATCATAATTCAGCACCGCCTCTATACCTTTATTTTGCATAGATGCCCCGTTAAATGTTTTATAACCACCTTCGCCAACTACCGCCAGGTAACCTGGAGTTATTAGAATATTACTGGTGTTTTTTATAAAATACTCAACAGAACCGCTAATCTTTTGGTCAAACAGTCCGAAATCTATACCAAAATTAGATTCCTTGGTCGACTCCCATTTCAGATCGGGATTGGCCTGCTGAATCTTCACAAATCCCGATTGCAAGGTTCCTGTGTTTGTGCCCGAAATGTCATAGGCCGTACCACCGTCCCTGTCAAAAACATGATCAGTTCCGTAAATTGCCGAGTATAAACCATAGGTAGCATAATTACCTGTTTCCTGATTTCCTGTTTGCCCGTAAGAGTACCTCAGTTTCAGATCAGAAATAAAAGAGAGCTGCTTGATAAATTCTTCCTGACTTAATCTCCAGCCTCCTGAAATTGAAGGAAACGTTCCGTAACGATTATTCGATCCAAATCTGGATGAACCATCTCTGCGGATGGTACCGGATAACAAGTATTTATTATCAAACGTATAATTGGCTTGTGAATAATAGGACAGCAAGGAGTAAGCACCACCGCTGCCACCATTGTTGATGTTGGTGGTACCTACATCAAGATAGGCATAATCAATATTTTCAAGCGCATAGCCTTTCCTGCTGCCGAAAAATCCTTGGTTATTGTATTTGATAGATTCCTGACCGATCACAAAATCCAGGTGATGTTTTGAAGTTGACAAGGTATAATTGATTTTATTTTGCCATAATAAATTGCCCTCATAGTTTTGTGAATTTTGTACCAGGTTTGAAGGATCTGTTAAAAAGCCCGAAGAATACGATTTCTGTAAAGTGCGGGAATAAGTTCCGTCATAATCAACGCCATAGCTGGTGTTGAAATGTAAATTGGGAATGATAGTCAGGTCGGCGAACACATTGGCGGTTAAACGGCCAAAATAATTGTGGTTCTGTTTGTTATCATTGATAAGACGAACCGGATTTTGCCTGTCGGTCATCCCTGCCGCGGGGCCTCCCCAGCCGCCACTGACAGTATAAACCGGAACAATAGGATTTTGTACAAGCGCGGTAAACAACACGTCGCCTATAGGGATCAGCACATTTTTGGCGTAAGTTCCGTTCAAATTTTCGCCTACTTTTAAACGGCCGTTAAAAAAGTTAAAGTCAGTATTAAGCCTTAAAGTTATTTTCTTGGCTTCCGACTGCTTCACAATCCCTTTACTATCATAAAGGCTTGTAGAAAAATAGGTGTTTCCTTTTTCGCTGCCGTTGGTAAAGGCTAAGTTATAATTTTGAATTACAGAGGCCTGTCCTATTTCTTTGTACCAATCCGTATTAGCCGGCTTCATGGTTTTTGCGGCATCAACAAATTGCGGCAATACTACTTTATTCAATACCGGATTGTCAAAATCCTTGTTCCAGTCAAACTGGTAAATCTGGTTGTTATTCGGATCTGCTTTGTCATTAACCGCAGCCTGGAAATAAGCTCGGCCATGTTCATCAGTATTCAGCATTCTTTGGCGATGGGCATATTCCTGTATGGAGGTTGAAGCATTAATATCAATCTTGTTCACTCCTTTTTTGCCTTTTTTGGTGGTTACGATAATTACACCATTTGCGGCCCTTGATCCGTAAATACTGGCTGAAGCGGCATCTTTCAAAACCTGGATGCTTTCTATATCATCCTGGTTGATCTCTTCCAACCCTCTTTTTGTAGGAATACCGTCGATAACATAAAGCGGATCGTTATTGCCCAGTGTGCCTATACCCCTTATCCTTACCGTAGTACCACCACCGGGTGAACCATCGGAAGTAATGTTTACACCGGGGATACGTCCCTGCAATGCCTTAGTCGCACTTCCTACCCGCACATCTTTGATATCAGCTACCTTGACTACCGAAACAGCGCCTGTTAAATCGGCCTTTTTCTGCGTTTGGTAACCGGTAACAACAACCTCGTTCAGGTTGCCTGGCTGGTATTCCATACCAATGCTAAGGGGAGCTGCATCGGCTGTAACGGTATAAGTTACCGCCTCCATACCTATAAAAGTAAAAGTTAAATTTTCTCCAATCTTTGCGGCAATGCTGAACTTTCCTTTTACATCCGTAGTAGTTGTTTGCCCACCCGATTTAACTGTTACGCCAGGCAAAGGCTGATTCATTTGTTTATCAGTGACCGTCCCGGTCACTGTTTTCTGCTGGGCATACCCGCACAGGCAGAAAAACAATAAAACTATAGTAAATAATGATTTCATAATTTGTAAAAATTTATAGTGGTTTATGATTAGTTGGAATAGAGCCGGTAACGTTTAAGGCGGCCGGTCATTATGTCCTTTGCAAAAACTGATATGCTCTGCAAAAAAGGTTTTGAATAGTATTTTCATCGGTTTAAACGTTTAAATTATCATTCATAGGAAAATGGAGTTAAACTTTTAATGCAGTACATGGCACCGTAGTTAAGCAGGTTGTCCATAAAAAACGCAACCCGTGAAGCAAAACCCCTGAAAGCGGCAAGATCAGCATCCCACAATTCCTCGTCGCTTAGCACCGACCGTACAAGGTCAAGCCCTTGTTTAGTAGCCCATTTTTCAGATAGCCTGGCCGCATAATCATCGTTGATGAGGTATTCTTCGCCCCTTAATGAGCCGTAGAAATTACCGTCAGCATCTGCAGTGCCGCGCATAAATAGAATGTACGCCGCAAAACCCAGGCAAATGCCATCGGGTACGGAGTTGTATTTTTCGTAATGCTGATGAACGACAGGCACAGCCCGTATTTTGATCTTAGCGGTATCCTGGACACAGATATCCAGCCAGTTGAAGGCGATATAGGGATTGCGGTATCTGTCTAACACCTGCTTGCCAAATTCCCGGGCATCGGCTAACGAAATGGTATCAGAAACTATAGCAGCAGCTATTTCCTCATTAATCAGCCTTTGCATAAAAATGTCAAATTGCTCATCGGCCATGGCCTCCTTTACGGTTTTAAAGCCAGCTAAAAAACCAATAGCACAGGATAAGTTATGCGAGCCGTTCAGCAGCCTCATTTTTAACTCCCTGAATTTGCTGATATCCGGAACAATGTGGATTCCCGGATTTTCATTATGAAACGCCAACAACTCCTTTGTGCGAGGGCTGGCGGTTTCTATAGCCCAAAGATCAAACGTTTCACTCATGATCATGAGGTTATCGGTATAACCTAATTCCTGTTGAATAGCTGATTCTTCGTGTAAGGGCAACTTACCAGGTACAATCCTATCAACCAGTGAATTGCAAAAGTCATTATGCGTATTAAGCCAATCTATAAATTGCTGCTCTAATTGGTTTTGTACCGCCAATACGTTAAGCATCTGCTTCAGCTTGGTCGCGTTACCGGGGATCAATTCTGTGGGAATAATAACCATCCCGCTTTCTGCTGATCCTCCAAATGCTTCGAAACGAGCCAACAGGAAGCTTAACAGCTTTGCAGGAAAGGATACCGGAGGAAAGGCGGTTACCGGATCGTTGTCGATAAGCGTGATCCCTGCCTCTGTAGTATTGGAAATAATAATCTGCATGTCTGCGTTAGCGGCACAGGCCAATACGCTTTCCCAATCATACGAAGCATCGATGGTCCGGCTTATGGCTGCGCAGATGACCTTCTTTTCCAGTTCTTCGCCTTCCGTAACACTTTTCATAACCAGCGTATACAGGTTATCCTGTTGATTAAAAGTTTCGGCATTACCAGCAGCTGTAGATTTAACCATCACTACCCGGCCTTTAAAGCCCCCCTGGTTATTGGAATTATTAATGTAGTAATCTATCAGCCCCCGAATAAAAACACCGGTACCGAACTGCAGTACTTTTTCTGGATACGTGAACACTAAAGGACTGGGTAAAACCAGCCCCTGCTGATATGGAATATTTGGCAAAATGTTCCTGGATAATTGCATAATTAATTATTTAAACGTTTAAGCATTTGTAACCTTGATCATTACTTTCACGGCCTCATCCGCATTGGCCTCAATAAATTTGTACGCATCGAAGTATTCGGAAATAGGATAATATTGCGTGATTAGTGGTGATGTTTTAATTTTTCCCTGGGCTACCCAATCAACCGCCTCCAGGTAATCTTCATGACGATACATCATGCTCCCGAGAACATTCAATTCATGTTCGCCCAGGAAGCCCATATTAACCACCGGATTTTGTACATACACGCCGATGATCACCACAGTACCTCCATTTTCTACCCCACCGATCAGCGCCGTCAATGCCGATTGTACCCCTGCAGCTTCAAATGCAACCTGGAACCCCTCATCGCCGAAAACACGTTTTACTGCATCATCAAATGATTCTTTTTTGAGGTTGGCGGTTTCATTTACCCCGCACTCACGGGCAATATCCAGCTTCAGATCAACCAGATCGGTGATCAATACTTTTTTAGCCCCTCTTGCAACAGCAAACTGTGCTACCAGATTACCTATAGTCCCGGCGCCGGTTACTACTACGTTTTTGCCTGTCAAGTCTCCTGCCCTCTTGGTTGAATGTGCACCTACCGCTATAGGCTCTATCATGGCTGCCTGGTCATAGCTCATTTGTTCAGGGATCACTACGGCCCGGTCTTTGGGTATAATAAAGTATTCCTGTGCGGCTCCCTCTGGCCCCGCACAACCTTCAACCTTCAGGTTTTGGCAAACATTATATTGTCCGCGCAGGCAGGCAGGGCAGTGCCCGCAAACCAAATGAGGCCTCGCAGTCGCTTTCATGCCTGGTTTAAATTTGGTAACATCGCTGCCCACGGCGACCACCTCTCCCCCATATTCATGCCCCTGAACCATAGGATAAGTGTTTGCAAAAGGGTGTTTCCCGTAATACATATGGATATCCGATCCGCATACGCCCACGCGATGTACCTTCAGCAATATTTCATTTGCTTTTAGCTCCCTCGGACCGGGTACATCAATAATCTCGACCAAGTAGGGTTCCTTTAAAACGGCCTGTTTCATATCTTTTTATTTATTCTTTGTTAATTACCGGCTACATCAATCATTACTTTCAGCGATTTATCACCCTGGGCTTCAATAAAATGATAAGCTTCCAGGTATTGGCTGAAAGGGAATCTGCTGGTGATTAGCGGGGCGGTTATCAGTTTTTCTTCTGCGATAAACTTTACGGCTTCTTCATAATCGTCCTGTTTGTACATCATACTGCCTAAAACATTCAGTTCATGCTCGCCCAGGAAACCCATATTTACTACCGGATTTTCTTCAAATACTCCCACAATGATCACGGTACCACCGTTTTCCACACCGGCTATCAAATCGGTTACTGCACCCTGGGCACCTGCCGCCTCGATGCCAACCTGAAAACCTTCATCGCCAAACACGCGTTTTACAGCGTCGGGAAAACTTTCTTTAGATAGGTTGGCTATTTCCTTTATCCCGCATTGCTGTGCGATGTCCAATCTAAAATCGCTTTTGGCCGTGGTGAGCAATACTTTTTTTGCACCCCTGATTATCGCAAACTGAGCAATCAGGTTGCCGATGGTGCCGGCACCTGCAACAACCACGTTTTTACCGCTCAGGTCGCCTGCCCGGATGGTGGAATGGGCACCCACCGCCGCCGGTTCAATCAATGCAGCCTGTTCATAGGTCACATTGTCTGGCACGGCAACTATCCTATCTTCCGTAACCACAAAGTATTCCTGGGCAGAACCGTTGGCCACAAAACCCTGTACGGTGAGGTTTTGGCAAACATTGTATTGCCCCCGCAAACAAGGCGGACATTGACCGCAAACTACCTGAGGCCTTGCGGTGGCCTTCATGCCCGGCTTAACTACAGTAACAGCATCACCCACGGCAACAACTTCCCCGCTATATTCGTGGCCCTGTATAACTGGATATTTTGTAACAAAAGGATGTTTACCGTGGAAAACGTGGATGTCTGAGCCACACACACCTATCTTTTTGATCCGCAGCAAAATTTCTGCCGGCTTCAGTTCACCGGGCATCGGAATGTCCCGGAACGATATTTTACCCGGCGTTTCTAATACAGCTTGTTTCATAATTTTTAATTGTTTTATATGGTTATTTAAAGACTTCGCGGACTTTTACCGGCTTTCCAGTGGTTCTCTATCTCCTCCAGCGTTTTTCCTTTTGTTTCGGGTATGTAATAGTATCCCCATATTAAACCAACCACACATACCCCGGCATACAGCAGGAATGTTCCGCCAACACCAATCCCGTTAGCCAGTGTAAGAAATGTAAAGGCAATAATGGCATTGAAACCCCAGTGTGATAATGATCCGATGCTCATTCCTAATCCACGTACCTTTACCGGGAAAACTTCACTGATCAGCAGCCAGCCAAGTGGTGAAAGACTGATATTAATGAACAGGATAAAACTTACAATGCTTAATACCGAAAGGTAGATGAGGCTGCTGCCCAGCTCTTCCTTGAAAAGAAAGCAGATACCGGCAATGGCAAGTGAAGGTATCATCCCAATGATCCCGATCATGTAGAGTTTTCTCCGGCCAACCCTGTCCAGGAATATGACCGATACTACGCAGGCCAGTACATTAACCACTCCAATAATAATAGCGGGTATAATGGAGGCTGAATTACCGGTAATGCCAGCCATTTTAAAAATAATGGGCGAATAATAAATAATGGTGTTGACACCCGAGAACTGCTGGAAAAAGAATATACCTACAGTAATGATCAAGGCTGGCCGTAACCAGGGTTTAAAGAGTTCCTTCAGATCTGAACCCTGATTTGCAGCTGCTTCGTTGTCTTTTATCAGTTCCTGATAGGTAAATTCCACCAGTTCGGGATCTTCAATTCCTTCCAGTATCTTTTTACCTTCCGCAAGCCGGTTTCTGGATATCAGCCACCTCGATGTTTCCGGCAAAAAGAACATGCCGATGAGTAGGATCAATGCAGGAAATACGCCGACCAGGAACATCCAACGCCATGATTCGGGGTTAGTGTTATCAGAAAATCCGTAATCGGCAACATAGGATGCCAGTAAACCGATTGTGATCATTAGCTGGTTCAGGGTCACCAGCGTTCCCCTTTTTGAAGCTGGTGAAATTTCGGCAATGTACATGGGTACAACGTAGGAGGTAATACCGATGGCTACGCCAACAATAATCCTCATAGCCATTAGCACCGCGAAAGTATGAGCAAGGCCGCAACCCACTGCCCCTACGGCAAATATAACTGCGTTAATAATGATCATTTTCTTTCTGCCCAGATAATCGGACAGCTTTCCGCTGGTAACCGCTCCAAGAACCGCGCCTATCAATACAGCCGTAGTCAGCCATTCCAGGGCACTGTCTGATAGTTTCCAGTAATCTTTAAGAAATGGGAGCGCACCGGATATAACACCTGTGTCGAAGCCGAAAAGCAGGCCACCAGTAGCGGCGATCACGGCAATAAGTAAAACTTTGGTTTTAATTGGCATATAATATAGTTGTTGGTTTCGATTTATGTTGTTTAAACGTTTAAGCAATTATTAAAAAAATTATTTTTCACCACAGGATTTTCCTACTATGAATGTCGATTTCAAAATCGTGTTCCCTTTTGGTGTATTTTCATCTATCAGTTCCAGTAGCATTTTTACAGCAACCTCCCCTATTTGCCGCAGCGGCTGCCTGCCATGTGTAACAGGTACATGAAAAAGCGGGAAGGCATCTGATTCATCAAAACTGACGATCCCAACCTGATCCGGAACCCGGATTCCCTTTTGATTCAGGTATTTGATTGCTTCAACTGCAATTGTATCTGTGGTAAAGAAAATACCATCGCAGCTTTTACCTCTTTCTAAGAGTGCATCTATCCCGGATTGAACTCCTCTAACAAAGTTTTTCTCATCAATCTCTATGATCAGGTTCTGGTCTATTTCAATATCCGCATCTTGCAATGCCGTTACATAACCTGCTTTCCGGTCGAGTAAATGACTAAGTCCGGTTTGGTAACTCATGAAAGCTACCCGCTGATGCCCGGTTTTAACGAGATGTTGTGTACATTGATAAGCGAGATCTTTGTTATCTATTGATACGATACTCAGATCTGATCCTTCAGGAACACGATCAACTATCACGAAAGGTATTTCACGACTTTTTAACTGCTCAATATAACCCCGGTCATTATCAACGGGGATAACGATCAAACCATCCACCTGCTTGTTGATCAGCACATTTAGTATAGTTAAAAAGGTTTCGGGATTCTCATAAGAACTGCCGAAGATGACCGTGTAACCATACAACTGGCATTCTTTTTCGATGGCGCGCACCACATGCGTAGTAAAGCGGTAATTTATATCGGCAACTATAATACCGATGGTATTTGTTTTTTTTGTTTTGAGGCTTTTAGCGATCTGGTTTGCTGTGTATTCAAATTGATGAATTGCTTCCCTTACCTTTTCGGCAGTAGCAGAACTAACGCGACGTTCCTTCTCCTGCCCGTTAAGCACATAAGATACCGTTGCAATGGATATTCCAAGATGTTTTGCTATATCTTTCAGGTTAACTTTATTCATTGGTTTAATATTCAGTTTGTTTTATTTCAGTTTCATTGTCATTTAAACGCTTTCTCCGCACGAATTCCCGATAACAATATCGGCATCTAAACTGATCTGCATATTGATTTTACTATGATTCACCAGATCTAACAGCGTGTTCACGGCCAATTTACCCATCTCTTCTAACGGCTGTTTTGAATGGGTAATAGGGCAGTAAAACAATTCAAATGCATCAGAACCGTCGAAACTCAATACGGAAATATCGCCGGGTACCTTAATTTTTAATTTGTTCAAATATTTCAGGCCATGTATCGTAAGCGTGTCTGTTGCAAAGAAAATGGCGTCACAGGGCTCTTGCAAATGCAGCACGTTATCTATTGCCTGCTGAATATCCTTAGCCAAATTCGCACTCAAAATTTCAGGCAACAAAGTTTCAGCAATGGTCAGTTTGTGATCACTCAATGCTTCCCTGAAACCACGCGTTCTTTCCTGCAGGTGAAACATGGTTGTTTTATAATTGATAAATGCTATTCTTTTATGACCAAGCTTAATGAGGTATTCCGTGGCTTTGTAACTTGCCTTAAAATTATCCAGTGAAATATAATTAGTCTTGATGTTCGGAAAAATCCGGTCGATCAAAACAAAGGGTATTTCAGATTTCTGCAGCGCCCTGATCTGATCCTGGGAATTTTCCGAAGGGATTAAAATCAATCCATCTACCCTGCGGTTTACAAAAACGTCGATAAGCTCTGAAAATTTATTTTCATCTTCGTTAGAGCTTCCGTAAATCACCGTATAATTTCTTTTTTTTGATTCCGATTCAATCGCCCTGGTTATTCCCGTGCTAAACCTATAATTAATATCTGCAACAACAAGCCCTATGGTATTTGTAGTGCGCATCTTGAGGCTTTTGGCAATCTGGTTAGGAGTGTAATTAAGCTCCTCAATTGCAGCCATGATCCGCTCCGCAGTATCTTTGTTAACCTGCTTTTCAACGGCCTGCCCGTTAAGCACATACGAAACAAGGGCAGTTGACACACCAACGTGTTGGGCTACATCTTTCAGGCTTAATTTCTTCATCTTATTGGAAAAACGTTACGTTTTGTTAAAATAGATTTTAATTTAAACGTTTAAATTTTTTATAAAAAAAACAGATATTATTAACTCATTATAGTTTAAGAACTCGCATTCCAGCAAGCAGGGCTGTACATTGAGCACTTATTGTAAACTTAATTTTAATACTAACTTAATCGTTTAAACTACTTTAGCGAAACGCTATCATAATCCAAATTAAACAACTAATTATAGCTGATTAAACTGCATTGGTCTTTCACTAAATAATTTAAAGTGGTTTGTTACTTTATAAATGGCAAACAATTATACGACTTTAATCGGTTAAAGCAAATTTTTTCGATAAAAATATATGAATCTTTCAGGTTGGATACCGGATTACCGACGGTGCAGGATGGTTATAAGATAAATGTTAAGTAACTTGATTTTGATTTAAACCAACAAAACCAATTATCGACAAGCCTGTAACGTGAAATATAACTATCTATCTAAATCTTTTTTTATAGGAATTCTGCTATCAGTAGTTTGTCCGATGTCTACAAACGCTCAATTACCCAAAGTGCCTTTCTTACCCTCTCAGCAGGAGCTTGATCGTCCCTTTGGCAAATATGATGAGGCTTCGTTTCAAAATCCCTCAAAGGTTTATCATCCCGAAACCTGGTTCCACTACATTGGCGGCAATGTTTCAAAAGAAGGAATTACCCGGGATCTGGAAGCGATAGCCAAAGCCGGCATTTCGGGAATTCAGCTATTTCACGGCCAGTTTGGCGGCCCATGGCCCGGCGTAGAACCACAAATAACGAGTCTTAGCGCCAATTGGGACGATGCCGTAAGGCACACAGCATTGGAATGCCGCCGTTTGGGTTTAAGGTTTTCTATGAACAACTGCCCGGGATGGGCAACTTCGGGCGGCCCCTGGATCACCCCGGCTAATGCAATGCGTAACTTGATATGGAACCGGACAGATGTGGTTGGCGGTAAACTCATTAACCAGGCATTACCTCTGCCTGAACCGAGCAGTGAACAATGGCGGGATTATAAGGATATTACCGTACTTGCCTTCCCCACTCCCGCCGGTGACACGGGCAAGCCGCTTATACCACAGCTCATCAATACTAATACCAGTTTTAAATGGGACCCTTATTTTGCAGGAACTGCTAAAGAAGCTATCCACTTGTCCCCCGCTACTCCCGATAAACCCAATTGGGTAGAGGTTTCCTTTCCGAACGCTGTTACACTTCGCAGTGTGGAATTTTCAAGCGTTCGGGCCTTTAATCATGGTCAATCTTACGAACCCGGGGTAACCATAACTATACAGGGAGTTTTGGCTAACGGAAAAACAAAGGATATCCTTCGTGCCGAAATGCCGCAGGCAAACTGGCAGGACGACAGGACGATTACTTTCGCGTGTTCTGAACTTGCAGGTGTAAAAAAATATCGCATTTCTATTTCCAATAAATACGACATGGCGCTCACATCGCTCCGCTTGTTTTCTGCCGCCCGAAAAAACAGTTGGGAATCAGAGGCAGCCTGGACATTGCGGAGCATTGAACGTGTCGGCCAAAACCCTAAACAGTCGCCGGAGGCATTTATCAAGCCCGGTCAAATCCTGGACATTTCAGATAAAATGGCCACCGATGGAAAACTGAACTGGCTGGCTCCCAAAGGCAATTGGACTATCCTGCGCCTGGGGCATGTTAATTCGGGAAAGCAAAATGGCCCTGCCCCTGCCGAAGGCACAGGATGGGAAGCAAATAAATTTGCAAAATCGGGCGCTGAGGCACATTTTGCAGGCTACATCGGGCGGCTTTCCGGGTCAAACGGACCGCTTGCCGGAGGATTGTTGAATGGTATGCTTATAGATAGCTGGGAATGCCATACCCAAAGCTGGACACCGGCCATGGAACAGGAATTTAAACGCGTTTCCAGTTATCAGCTCCGCAAATGGCTACCAGCATTATTTGGTTATGTAATTAAAGATCAAGAAACTACTGCTCGTTTTTTAACAGACTGGCGCAAAACCCTCAATGATCTTTTGGTTAATAATTATTACGGCCGCATGGCATCACTGGCAAAAGGTAACGGCTTGTCAGTCGCCTATGAAACGGGGCCGGGAGATGTTGTGCCTGCCGATATCATGGAATATTTCAAGTTTGCAGATATCCCCATGTGCGAGTTTTGGCAGCCTATGACTGATGGATTTGTGGGTTCCATCAACTTTAAACCTATCAAACCCACAGCCTCCGCGGCAAGAATGTACGGGAAGCCCCGTGTTGCAGCAGAGTCCTTTACAAATATGTCGCTGTCATGGGATGAACACTTTGATATGCTTAAAGAAGTGGCCAATATTAATAGCATACAGGGTGTTAGCCATTTTGTATTCCATACCTATACACACAATCCACAAACACCATTTCTGCCTCCGGGGAGCTCCTTCGGTGCAGGAATTGGCACCCCATTCCTGCGGGGACAAACCTGGTGGAAATATATGCCTGAGTTCACGGATTATTTATCGCGCTGTACTTATCTGCTCGAGAGAGGGAAACCAGTATCTGATGTGTTATGGTATCTCGGGGATGAGATCAACCACAAACCGAATCAGAATGCCCCTTTCCCGGAAGGGTTTAAATACGACTATTGTAACCCCGATGTATTACTGAACCGGTTGAAAACCCAAAACGGCATGATAGTTACGCCCGAGGGAATCCAATACCGGGTACTATGGCTACCAGATGTGCCGCATATGCTGCCTCAAACACTGGAGAAAATACTGTTACTACTGCGTAACGGGGCAACTATTGTTGGCGAAGCGCCGGTTGGATTGGCCACACTTTCCGGAGGTGATGTCGCAACCCAGCGTTTTAATGCCGCAGTTAAAAGTATCTGGGGAGAATCCCGTAAAGGTTTGAGGAAAGTTGGAAAGGGTTACGTGGTTTCGGGTTTAACGATAGAACAGGCATTAGCTACATTAAAGATAAAACCTGATGTTACAGGAGGCGATGCGTTATGGGCGCACCGCCGTACCAACGGTGCAGACTGGTATTTTGTAACCGCGCCGAAAGGAAAAGGGTTTACGGGTGAACTTAGCTTTAGGGCCAGTGGGCAGGTAGAACTTTGGGACCCAGTCACCGGAAAATCCAGCGCTGCAGAAAGCCGGCAGAACGGAGAACGTACAACCGTTAAGCTTGATCTGGCAAAAGGGGGATCATGCTTTATCGTTTTCAGGCAAAAAGAAAGCCTAAACGCAGCAACAGCGTTTAAAGCAAACACCGTGGTAGGTACAATACCAATCTCAGATTCGTGGAAGCTGACCTTTCCGGCAGGTTGGGGAGTTCCGGAGGCAGTAGAATTAACAGCCTTAAAACCTTGGAAAGACCTTGACATTTCTGCCGAAGGAAAGGCGTTTTCGGGAACTGCAACCTATACCAATACATTTAACATCGACAGAATAGAGCCCGGACAGGAATACATCCTCGATTTAGGAAAAGTTGATATGGCTGCATCCGTGACTATCAATGGCCAGCAAATTGGTAAATTATGGGCACCGCCATACCGCATAGATTTAAAGGATTTTATTAAACCGGGTAAAAATACGGTTAGTGTGGAAGTTACGAGTACCTGGTTTAATCGCTTGGTTTTCGATGCCGGACAACCTGAAGACAAACGTAAAACGTGGACAATATCCGGCCCCGGTAAAGACGAGCCTTTACGTGTATCCGGTTTACTTGGCCCTGTAAAAATTGATCTTCAAAAAGAAGAGTAATGAGTATTCTTAAAGAAAGCCCATGTATCTACTTATAGCTCAATTTAGCATTATGAATAGCATATCTTTTCGCCGTTTCAATCTTTCCGTTATTTTATCGGCCCTTATTGTATTAATGTTTGTTGGTGCGAGCCAGGCACAACAAAAGAAAAGTCGCGTTAAAAGGAGTACCGTAGCTGCGGATACATTGTTAACAGCTTTTCGGTCACCGCCCGCTTCGGCTAAGCCAAGGGTTTATTGGTTTTGGGAATTTAACCGGGTTACCAAAGAAGGAATTACCCGGGATCTGGAGCAGTTTAAAGCCAAAGGGATCAGTGGTGTTAACCTTATTTGTACTGGTGGATATGCAGGGAAAGAGCCCCTGCCCGGCGTAGAATTCCTTGGGGCAGAATGGCGTGCGCTTTTTCGTTATGCTGTTACAAAAGCCAATAAGCTACACATAGAAATTGGCTTTAACCTCGCCGGCGGATGGACTTTGATGGGACCATCGGTAACTAAAGACAACGCCATGAAGAAGGTAGTATCTGCCGAATTACGCATTTCAGGACCAACCAAATTTTCCGGAACCCTACCGCAAGCTCCAATGGTAGAGAACTATTATCACGATATAATGGTACAGGCCTTTCCTGCGCCCGACAGCACAAAAAAAATTGATCCTAAAACCATTATTGACTTAACAAGCAGGATGGACGCCAACGGGCATCTTGATTGGGAAGTACCTAACGGAAAATGGGTGGTATTACGAACCGGCTACACCCTCACCGGGCATCCCTGGAGTAAATGGCATGCCTACCCAGAAGGTGACACCTTTAAAGGCGGCGAAGGTTATGAGATAGATTATTTGAGTAAGGCAGCAGTAGATGATTATTTTTCTCATTTGGGCAAAACAATAATTGAGGAAACTAAAAAAGCAGGCGGTCATTTGGATTACTTATGGTCTGACAGTTGGGAATGCGGAAAATTAACCTGGACGCAGGATTTTGCTAACCAGTTCACCAGGTTCAGAGGGTATGATTTGAGATCATATATGCCTGTTTTGGCGGGATACGCGGTAGTAAATACGGAAGTATCAGAACGTTTTCGTGAGGATTTTGATCGTACAATACAGGATTGTATTGCAGAGAATTTTTATGCCCGTTTTGAAGAGTTGTGTCACAAAAATGGATTGAAAGTAGGTAATGAAGCTGGGGGACCAAACGATATCCCCCCTCAGGATGTGTTGAAGAACTTTGGTCATTCTGACATTCTTTCGGGCGAGTTTTGGGTAAACGGCAACCGCAATGCACCAGGCGGATATAATAAAAACCCCAGAGAGCGGCTCAATCTTAAACAAACAGCAACCGCTGCCCATGTTTATGGCAAGCAGCAAGCCGAGGCGGAGGCATTCACTGAACAGGAAAAAGACGGCACACATTGGTCGCTTGGCCCTTCAGATCTGAAACCTTATGCAAATGATGCATTTTGCGAGGGAATCAATCGCTTTATGCTTCATCAGGCAACCTGTCAGCCACCATCAGATGGAAAACCAGGATATGAATTTTGCGCCGGGCAGCATTTTACACCAAACATTACCTGGTGGGAGCAATCGCCTGCATTTTTCGGATACCTATCCCGCTGCCAATATATGCTGCAACAAGGGAAATTTGTGGGTGATGTTTGTTTTTACATCGGAGAAAGACCGCCGCTTCTGGCACCGCCAAAATACCTTATCCCTTCGCTCGGGCCAGGTTATGATTGCGATTATAGTAATCCAGAGGTGTTACTAACAAGGATGACCGTTAAAAACGGACGCATAGTTTTACCCGACGGCATGAGCTATAAACTGTTGGTTTTACAAAATTGCACCTCCCCTTCTCCAAAGGTTGCCGAAGAAGTGGGCTCTTATCAAGGGCTGCAGGTATCTCCGGTTCCTTCTGATGCCATGTCGTTACCAGTTATCAAAAAGATCAGAGAACTGATTAACATGGGAGCAACCGTTGTAGGGCCGCCGCCGGTAAGGTCGGCAGAGTTAAAAAATTACCCGGAATGTGATGAACAGGTAAAGAAAATTGCCGCCGAGATATGGGGCGAACTGGACGGCAAAACCCGTACCGAACGCCGGTTAGGAAAGGGCCGTGTAATTTGGGGTAAAACGCCAAGGGAAATCCTTCTTGCTGACGGAGTTGCCCCAGACTTCTCTTTTACCGGGCAAACTGAACAATCCGATCAATTCGATTATATCCACCGTACAAACGGTGAAACAGAAATTTATTTCGTGACGAACCGCACCAATCAACACGAAAAGCGTGACTTTACTTTTCGGGTTGCCGGAAAACAGCCCGAGATATGGGATGCGGTAACAGGTAAAATGGTTATGGCAAAAGCCTATAGCCAGACCAACGCCCGTACTACATTATCGCTGGAGTTAGATGAGTTCAGTTCTTATTTCATTGTTTTTCGTAAACCTATAAAAACGGATGCCCAGGGAGATGCAGAACGGAATTTCCCTAAGCTGACAGAGATAAAAAAATTGGAGGGTACATGGAACACCACTTTTGATCCCAATTGGGGCGGCCCCGCCAATGCTAAGTTTTCTGAGCTGATCAGTTGGACGCAAAGACCAGAGGAAGGCATTAAATATTATTCGGGCACAGCCACCTACACCAAATCTTTTGACTTAAATAAAACTGCAAACAGGAAAAATAAAGGAAAAATCAAGCCAGAACGGTTATTTCTTGACCTGGGCAATGTTAAGAATGTTGCAGAAGTACGCTTAAACGGGAAGAAATTGGGTATTTTATGGTGCGCCCCCTGGCGTGTGGAAATTACCGGCGCTGCAAAACAAACAGGTAATGTTTTACAGGTTGATGTGATTAATTTATGGGCCAACCGTGTAGTTCACGACCTTAGCTTACCTAAAGAAAAAAGGATAACAAAAACACATGATGTTTTCCGTTTTGATATGCTGAATGTAAATACGCCATTGCTTGAATCGGGATTGCTGGGTCCGGTAAAGGTGTATGCTGCAACCAATGAACAGTAACCGCTATAATTACCGAATATCCGGGCGGTAAAACCGCCCGGATATCAGCAATCTGTTTTCATTATTATTTCAAAAATATTTTCCTTACCGCATTATTTCCCAAATCAATAAAGTAGATATTGCCTTTTTTATCCATGGTGATATCACCCAGCGAGCCGGCTTTAGCCTCGTTAAATGCACCATCTACATTGTTTCCATTTTGGAATTGAACTACTGTTGTCACTTCTCTGGTTGCAATATTTATTTTACGGATAGCCAGGTTGGTGTTATCTGAAACATAAATAGTTCCTGATCCGTCAGACACAATACCATTGATTGAACCAAACATAGCTGCTGACCCAATGCCATCAGCATAACCGTAATTACCCCCGGCCCATCTATACGAGGTTGAAGAAGTAGCTATATTATAACTATCAACATACACTTCTTCGTTATTTAATTTGTAAATGAAATTATTTACGATAGCCGGACGTGACACATCTGACAACCCCAGCAGGCTCAGTACAGTTCTTGTACCATCCTTATCAAACTTCCATCCGCCATTAAATGAACCCAATACATATAGAATGCCTTTTTCATCAAATGCAAGTTTATTAACGGTACCCAAGCCGCTGGCAAAAGTACTAACTATGCCTTGCGGAGTAACCTTACGTACAGTCGAATTATCACTGATAAATAAATTATCATTCTCATCAATATCCATACCCGGGTTAACACCAAAATTAAATAATGCTGCAGTACCCTGACCATTGGCGTTACCTCTTGCACCAGTTGGGCTACCAACAAATAAAGTAACCGTACCATCAGGCGCAATTTTTTTGATGCGGCTCATCTCAACCTCCGTTACGTATACATTGCCCTTACTATCAACAGCTAAACTTCCAGACCTGTAAGCTACCAGGTTAAGTGAAGTGTTGCCTCGTCCGCCGGCAAGGGTAATTACACCTGCACGGTTAAAATTAGTTGGGGCAAGTGCTTCTACACCATCACTGGTCACTTTTATAGGGCCGGATGATAAATTTACAGGGGCCACAACCTCTAAACTTGTTGAGGTAGCACTAACCACTACTGCCGGTGCACCATTAAAAGTTACCACATTTTTGGCTGCCGATGTGTTAAAGCCCAAACCTGTAATGGTTATATGGCTACCTGCCAATCCGTTTACCGGACTAAATGACGTAATACCTAAGGATTGATCTTTAAAATCGGGGCCTTGTACAACCTGGTCATTCACGGTAACTATCAATTTGCCATTTCCTGTACCTCCGGGAATGGTGAGTGTTAATTTTGAGGCAGTAGCTACCGTAACCGGAATCAACACTCCGTTTATAGTTACCTTGTTTTCCTCTTTCAACGTGCTGAAGGTGGTTCCTGTAATGGTCATGACCGTTCCCGACGGACCGCTCAGCGGCGTTACCGTTTGAATTACCGGTGGCGGAACTACAGTAAATACCGGCCCTCCTATTTTTTGCTCATTAATTGTTACCGATAAAGGGCCGGTTTGCACAGCATCCGGCGCAACCACAAGCAGGTAATCAGCTCCAGCTTCTTTCACCAGGGCCTGTTTACCATTAAAATCAACCGTATTGCCGGCAACCGTATTTTCAAAACCCTCTCCGCTAATTCTTACTACGGTACCCTTTCCGCCTGTTAACGGTTTTATGGCAGCAATAGCCTGGAATTTAAATGTTTGTCCCGAGGCTTCATGTCCGTTTACACTAACTTTAACCGGCCCGGTTCCAACGGCTACGGGTACCTCAACTACCAGCAGCGTGTCTGTTGCACTCACTACTATTGCTTGTTTACCATTAATGGTTACCAATGCGGGGCCTGTTAAACTGCTAAAACCAGCACCCGAAACCCTGATATGAGCGCCAGCGGCACCATTGGCCGGGCTAATCTTTTTTACACTTAATTCCTGATAAGTATACTTACCAACAGGTATCGTTACATCTCCCGTCTTTAAGGTTATGTCACCAGATACACCGCCTTTGGGGGCTCTTACAACTACAGCTGTAGCACTAGTACTTACCACATCTGCCGGGGAACCGGCAAATGCTGCGGATACATCATTATTAAAGCCCGATCCTTCGATAGTAACCAGCGTACCGTCATTTCCGCTATTGGGATAATATTGCGAAACTTTAGGTTGCAGGCCAACATCCTTGCTATGATCTTTTTTACAAGCGCTTATCAGCATAACCAGGCAGCAGATAAGACCGTAAATTTTAAAATTGTGTGTTTTCATTTTTTGTGTCTTTATGGATATTTTCTCTATTCAACCCGTTCATTAAAAGGTATATCTTAAACTCAATTGCACCTGGGTTCTGGAACCATAATAATCAATACTGTAGGGTTTACCCGGCGTGTTAAACTGATATAGCGGATAACCTCCTGGGTTTTGCTTTGGCGGAAACAATACAGGTGTAAGCCCCACACTTGATGTAGAATTGAATGTATTTGGTGAGAAATATTGAATGCCCCAGCTTTTATTGATGAGGTTGGTGAGGTTCATTACATCGGCTGTAATGGTTACAAAGCTTTTGCTATCTTCCTGAAGGTAAATATCATGTGACAGGTGCAGATCTGCCTGTATGTTCCAGGGAGTACGCCCTTTATTCCGCTCTGTAAACTGCCCGCGCCTGCTACTCAGGTAACCGTCTTTGTCAATATAATTATTAAACGCGGCAGCCTGTTCTATTGCCGAACCGGCAGCATTATCCTGGAAGAAACTGATAGCCTCATTTCTTTGGGGGATATAAGCCAGACTTACCTGCTGCGGCAATCCCTGTACGCTGTTATTAACAATACCGTAAGTAAAAGGACTGCCAGACTGGGCACTAAAAAACAGGGATACATTGCTTCTACCCGCTTTTGCCCATACCTTACTATAACTAATACTGCTTACAATGCGGTGCCTGATATCAAAATTACTATTAGCCAGCGTTGGATTATTGGGTACCAGTGATTGGTTCAACTGCCAGTTTGATTCCATAGAATTACGCACCCCGTTTGAAAGATCTTTTGATTGCCCGTAGGTATAGGAAACTGATGCCTGTAGCACACTGGCAATAGTTTTACTGATACTTCCGGTTAAACTATAGCGGTAACCCTGGCTGGTATTGCTTAACAGATACGTGTTTGAAAAACGCTGATCAACCGTGCCGCTATATATAGGCTGCTGACGGTTTTTATCATATGGATAGTAAGTAGGATTATCCTGTACGTTTAACTGCTGAAACAATACGTCCTTTATATTTTTGGTGTAAATAGCCTCAACAGTAAACTTCCATTGATCGGTAGTAGTGTAATCTGCAGCTAAACTGGTACGTAATACCTGCGGCATTACAAAGCCATTATCTATTAAATCAACCTGTGTTTTACCACTGTTCGGATTATCAGTAACTGTTCCGTTATCCCGGATGAAGCCTGCAATGCCGGTTGCCCCTCCTTTAAGCGGATTACTACCGGCCACAAAAGGTTTTTGATCTGCTTTTTGATCAAAGCCACCATAACTGTTACCCGTATTGTAATAGGCATAGGCAAGCCAGGCCATAGGAATACGACCGGTAAATAACCCTGTACCACCACGAATTATCAAACTTTGATCGCCAAACCAGTCATATCTAAATCCTACCCGTGGAGATAGCTGCACCTTATTCAGAAACTTATTATTGATCTTTTTTAATGGCGTATAAGTGTATGTTGTTCCAAAAAAAGGATCATCCATTGCTGTACGGGTTTTGTCGCTCAGTTCCGGCAGATCTGGCAGATCGGTCATATCCGCCCTTAAACCCGGGATCACTTTAAATTTGTCAGAAATTGTTATTTCATCCTGCAAATAAACACTGTACATATTTACATTAAATTTAGCGCCGGGGTTATTGAGGATATAATCCCGGTTATTATTAGTGTAGTTATAGGCGCCGCGTACGCGGTAAGGGTTATTGTTTAAATAATCTTCAATGCTATTATAATCTACACGCCCGTTCCAGGCGTTTACAAAGCCATAGGTAATATTGTACAACTCATTATGCGTGCCGACAGTAAAACGGTGTTTACCAACATTCCAGTTAAGATTAGCCGTTAGTTCCAGTGTACGCTGCTTCATATCAAAGATACTTGCTTCCCTATCTGTACCTAAATAAATGGTGGTACCGGGGGTACGGCCCATAATTTGTATCTGCGGAAGACTTGGATCGCTCAACGGATCGCGGGAATCATTTACCATAGTATAACCTACCAGTACATTGCCTGAAAGATTATTGGTAAGCCTGCTTTTTAATTCGGCAACGGTAGAGCTTTGATTATTCTTCTGCAGATAAGCCATACTGCTGAACCTGAAATCCTGCTGATCACGATCCATGCTGGTTGCCTTGGAAAGGATGGTATTATTACGGATAGCCAACTGGTTTCTGTCATCAATATTCCAATCAAGCCTGTTAAAAAACTTGGTTGACCTGGAATAGGTGTTAAAAGCTCCTGCTGTTCCTGCATTAAATGGACTGGCCTTGCTTATTGCCTCAGCATCGGCAACACTTAGTATCTGACTGGTTTCTGCCTGACCAGCCATGAGTTGTACCGGGTCCTGCCTGCGAGTAACCTCTTCATTGCTAAAAAAGAAAAGTTTATTTTTAATGATTGGGAAGCCTACCCGGAAACCCGTCTGGTAATCATAAAAATCGCTGTTCATTTTACCAAGCGTTCCCACCCTATCGTTACCTGTTAAGGCAGCATTACGGCCAAAACCATATACAGAACCACTGAAGGCATTGGTACCGCTGCGGGTTACTGCATTTACAGAACCACCGGTAAAGTTTCCTATCTTAACGTCATAAGGTGCCAGGTAAACCTGCATATCCTCAATAGCGTCAAGAGAGATGGGATTGGTACGGGTAGAACTGCCCGCCATTCCGGATGTACCCGATTGGCCGCCTAAAGAAGGACTAAACCCAATGGCATCGTTGTTAATCGCTCCATCAATGGTTACATTGTTGTATCGGAAGTTACTGCCGCCAAAGCTGTTATCCTTACTGGCCTGGGGCACCAGGCGGGTTATGTCTGTAATGCTTCGCGATACGCTTGGCATATTACGAACCTGTGCCGCGTTGATGTTTTTACCCGCACCGTAGGTACTGGCCTGTGCCCCCTTTTTGGAAGCTTTTACAACCACCTCCCCAAGCTGTTTAGCGTTATCGGTCAATACAAAATCTAATTGTTCAGCGGCACCTAAACGTACGGTTACATCTTCTTTTTTTGAAGGATTCATGCTAACCATAGTTGCCTCAACACTGTATGGGCCGCCTATACGCATGTTTGACAAATAATAGTGGCCATCTTTATTTGCTGCAACTGCGTACCTGGTACCTGATGGCTGATGAACAGCCGTTATTGTAACCCCGGGTAAAGCTTGTCCGGCGGCATCTTTCACCGTACCGCTAAGCGAGCCGCTTGTTTCCTGGGCCTGTATTGCGCAAGGCAGTAGCAGCACCAGGAATAATATTATTTTCTGGAGTAGTTTATTTAACGTCATCTCTAATATCTTAATTTAATTTACTGGGTAATCTTCAGTACGCTTCCAATAGTGTGTAAAACGCCGTTTCCGGTTAGCACGTCCTGTTTACTAAGGCTCACTACAGCGGTATTTCCCGTTCCTTTCAATTGAATTCCGCTGAAAGCCCCGGGTATCTTTGGATCGGGTAAAAGCCGTATCTGTACAGAATTTCCATCCATCATGGTTTGCTCTGTTTGATTAGAAGTACCCGTGCTGAGTATATAGTCATACACAAACCGGCGGTCGTTCAGGATATGATAGCGTAAAAAGGTTGCCAATACCGATGGATTGGCTTCATTAATAGCAGCCAGGGTAGGCAAACCATAAGTGATCATTGCCGCGTTATTAGGGGCAAACACGGTTAAAGGTCCTTTGCCCTGAAGTACCCCCAATAAACCTGCACGCTGAATAGCCTGGTAAAATAAGCTCAGGTTTTTATCCGAAGCAATGGCATCGGTGATCTGTTCATATTTAAAAGGCTCCAGCATCCGGTCAACCACCTGGATAAGGCCGTTTGAAGCCATTACATTTTGCGACAGTACTCTTGAGCCATTAATGGTAAGTATGGTATCGGTTCCCTTTACCCAGTGTGTTACAAAAAGTTTCCCGCCGTTTGATGAGCGAATTTCCTGATTGAACAAAAAAGGCAGTTTATTGAGTTCATACCTGCCATTAAGGATGTGGTAATTAATGATAGACGATATCCTGGCGGGCACCTCTCCCAAAACGGCCACGCTTGAACCATACCCCGCCCTGGCAAATGCATCATCAGAAGGGGTGATTACGGTGTAAGGGCCTTGTTCCATCATTTTGGCTCTCAAATTACTTACAGTAAGGGCTGTGTTGAATATAGATAGGTTAAAATTATCAGCAATCACATCGCTGAGCTTGCTGTTGTCCTGTGTGCTTGTAGCCTGTTTATCTTTTTTACAGCTGTACAGGCAAATACTAAAAGTTAGCAGGGCCAGTAAAATATATTTATAGTTATTCATTGATTTCCTTTTAATTCGTTAGCGTTTATCCGGGTACTAAAACCTGAAATCCCTGGGCACCATAAAATGATCAACCACATGAATAGGTCCCATAATGGTATTGATATCTGATTCAAGAATTTTAGCTGCCGGACGATTAGATCCTATTACCTTTATTGTTGTAGCACCATTACTCTTTTCAAAATCAAATGGCATTAAATAAGGTGGATAGGTGCCGTTATAGCCAGAATTAACCAACGTAAAGCCCGACAAAACAGCATTGGTTAAATCATTGGAATAGAAATTATTTGCGGCTTCCTGTCCGCCGCCATAATTGGGATCATAATAAGCAAACATCTTCCCCCAGCGGTGGTAACCAATAAGGGTATCCGTAGCCAATCCTCCTATTACAGAATAGGTATCAAAATCAACTGTTGGCAATGGATTACGATCATTCAACGCCATTACATCATCTACCGTTTGATAGCCCGCTGCATGAAAAACATCATCGGGAATGGCAAAAACAGAGGTAAACGCAACCGTGTTATTATAATCAGGAATAAGATTGGTAGTAAAGTCATGGGGTTTAATGCCATAAGTAAGTTCGGTAAACAAGGCATCATTTCGTTCATTCAGTTCCAGGTACATCTTAAACCGTCCGTCATCACGCAATGCTTGTAAAATTGTTTTTGTTGGCTTATGCAGTATCTGATCTATTGGCCAAAGGGTTCCGTCCTTTGCCTGTACAGGTACTGATTTCCCGGCTGTTTTACCATTTATAAAGAGCTCGCCATCTGTTAATTTAAGATACTGAAGATAATAGTAAGGGTCATAAACTGTAGCTCCATATACAGCAGCCGAAACCTGTAAGTTTACATTTGGCAGCAGCGTTTTACTTTTCAGGTTTTCTTTCCTGCCCTGCATATCTTCCAGGCTTATGTTTGCTAATAGCGTATGATAGAGCAATATACTGTCCAGCAAAGCGGGCGAAGTTTTATTGATCACCTCCAGCGTTAATCCCCCGGCTGTAAAAGCGGCATCGGTTGGCACAAGCAGTGTAAAAGGCACCTTGTTTCCTTTTGTCTTTAAAATACTATCCATACCGCCACGTTTCCATGCGGCTTTAAATAACGTATATGGCGATGCATCGAGCGCTTCTTTCAAAGTAAGGGTAAGATCAGTATGCGGAACAACCTGCCCTTCAGGCTGGGGCATAAATTCGGCTTTCCTGCAGGATACCAGCGCGGTTACCAGCAAGGAAAAAACAAATAGTTTTAATAATTTCATATCAATTGTTTGTTTTAGATAAATCAATGTTTTAAAGCCTGTTGTGGTAGTAGCAATAGTCCCTGAATATCATGCACCAGGCCATTATCGGTTAAGTTATCTGTTAAGGCCGGCAACAGACCGCTTGCACCTGGGTAGCTATCATAAGGGTAATCAAACGCCGTTCTGAGGCTTACAGAATAAGTAAGCGCCGCTGTATAATAGTCCCTTACTGATCCTATGGTCATATACCAGGTATCGTTATTGAGCTGTTTGGTATAGCCAGACTCTAAATTGATAATTGAGAACACATTAAAATCAGAAATAAAGAAGTGCTTATTATTTAAAATATAACTACCAAAAAGACGCTCGCCAACATATGCCGCCGTATCCATACCGGCAATTGATGCTGCTGTTATGTTACTGGCTTCAAATATTTTATTTTGAGGCGCAAAAACGGTAAAGGGACCGGTTCCGGAAAGCTTATCCCAGAGGCCAAACTTTTTTAAGCCACTCACAAAAATGCTATACTGCGGGCTTTTGGCTAACCAGCTTTGAACCGTACTGGCCGGTGTATATTTCATTACTTTATTTAGCACATGAATTACACCATTGGCCACCGTAACATTGTTACGGGTAACTGATGACCCATTGAAATAAAGATAATTTGCCGGATAACCATTATTGTTAGGCGAGTAGCTTGCCAGGGAGGCATAAACCTCTGTTCCGGCCAGTGTATGGTAGCGAATATCAACACCATTTACGGGAACATCATTAAACAATAGTCGCTGATCTAAAATGTGACGTTTCACCAATTCTTTAAGGCTATCGGTGTTCATCTTATTAAAGTCGGCGGCGGTGTGAATACCGATTTCATTAAAGGCTGTATTATTAGGTACCAGGAGCGTAAAGGGACCTTTACCCCGTAACTGCTCTGCCATTCCTGATTTTTCTAAAGCGGCCGAAAACAAGGTGAGCTCATAATTATTTTTAATGAAATCTGTCGCCAACCTGAAATTTTCATTTTCCTTGGTAATCTGCAGGTCTTCATGCTTGCAGGAGCCGAGTAACAGCAACGTTAATGCAGGAATAAACAGCAGTAAATTTTTTATTGATTTTATAATATCCATTTGAATTATATTTAAGATATGATCGGCGCTATTAATAAATCGGAGGGGCGTATTTTCGTTGTACAGTAGTGAGGTAAACATTTCCATTTACTATTTCAATGGTATTTACTGTAGCAAACGAACGCATGTTGTACTTACCCGATGGAATGTTCACGATCATGTTTGTTAACAAAGCACTATTTTGATTTCCGGGTACAAGTGTCTGGCCTGTAAGGATACAATCTATGGGAGCCCAGTTACCGTCTGTATGCGATTCAAATGTGTAGTATGGGTTATTTGAAGGATCTAAACCTGGCGCCATGATATCCAGGTGCTGCCATATACCGGTAACAATACCATTTGATGTGCCATCGGCAAACAATGGAAAACTGTAATATGGATTTACATCCGGTACCTCTGTATTACGGGTAAGGCCACCCATAAATTTTTGCGTGTAACCAGGCACGGGAGCCTTTACCGAAAGGTTGGTTTTGTACAACGTATAAAAAACATTCATCTTATCTTTTATACCATCGCCCAATGCTCCCGACTTTGCATAGGCACTTTTCAGGGTGCTGCTTGCCTCCTGAAATCCTTTGGCACTCATATTATAAAAGTTTACATATACGAGCGAATCTGATAATGACAAATTCTGAAAATTCTCTTTCCGCAGGTAGATGCCGTTCTTCTTCTTAACAAAATCCTTTTGCAATACATGAAGTGTATATACTTCCTTAGCATCAAGCGCCAGTGTAGTATCAATAAGTATATTGTGCTTTAATTTAGGATCCAGATCAAAGAAAGGCGTATTATTAACAGGCCTGAACATAAATACAACCCGGTGTTTACCAAAGGGGATCTGCGCCCAGCTGCTTAAATCAAACCCGTTAAGAATTGGACCAACCAGCACACTTTCTTTACCGGGATATTCCGGATTTTTATAGGATATACTTGTCCCCACATGTGAAGGGTATGGCGGTGCATAAGGTTCACGCTGATCCAGGAAATCGCCCTTAATAGCTGCGCTAACCGGCATCCCGTCGCCATCCATTACCGGGTCAATAAGCATGGTTAAAAAAGGCACAGGTTCATCCTTATTTTCAAGGGATATCGTATAGTTTAGGTTATTAAATACCCGTAAATAAGCCGGACTATCTATTTTCGCATATTCTACTTTGCTGCAGCCCGAGGCAAATACCAGCAAAGCTGCGGTATATAACAGCATATTTTGTAATCTCAATCGTAACATAAATTCGCTATTTACTGTGTTTTACAATGATCATTTTTGCTTTCTCTGCGGTTGGTACACCTGCGTCGGTTTTACCTACAAGCGCGATCGTATAAAAACCAGGCTCATGATTAGGCAGCGTTCCTCTAACATATAGCGCCGGCCTGGCTATCAGATCTTTCCCCGTTAAAACAGGAATATCACTTGCCCACGTGCCGGGTACCACTGCCGGGGTAGAACGGAATGCCATAATCTGGTACGGATTAGCATTATAAACCGCCCTGATGTAAGGAAACTCTATGGGGACGATGCCAGGCCGCAGGTTATTTACAGCGCCGGTATTGAATCCGTAAACGCTATTGAAATCCTGTGCATTATCAGTAGTGAGGGTTAAATAAGGCATATCCGGACAAAGGTTCAGGAAACGCATGGTGAATGAGAACTCATCATAATTACGTGCATAAGTAGCATCATCTGTTGCATTACCAACCAATGTGCCGCTCAAATCATTAGCCACCGCCGTAATAGTGGTTTTGCCACCAGCATCAGGATGAACCCAAAGGGTATAGTTGCTATTTGCGTCGGGTTTTAATGATGTGCTTGCTAATACCGTACCCGCAGCATTAACTGCCTGAATAGTATATTGCCCAATAATGAACGTACCATATTCCGTATAGCTGGTATAATCAATGGCCGCCCCTAAAGGCTTGCCATTAACCATAATTTTTATACCATTGATGCCCGGAAGGGCATTCACGGCCTGCATACGAGAATAGGTAATATTTACCGGTTCGGCAATATCATTAATCAGCCTTAAACTGTTTTGATAAGCTGTAGTGGTTTCGCCGGTTGTGGTACCTGCCGTTGGAATATTAAACTGGCGCGGGGTAACAACCATGGTATAAACACCTCCCGGCGCAAACGTTTTAATTGGCGCATAGGTAAGGCTGGTACCAACAATTGTGGAAGTGGTGGGGTTTAACACCATGTACTGTCCGTTGCCGGGTACCTGTATACCATTAGTGGTTAGTACTTTTAATTGAGCAGTACAATACGGCAGTTCAATATATTCGGAATACTTCCCTGGAAGGATATTACTGGTTTCACTGCTCACTGGCGTACCATCGGCCCAGGTGAGGCTCAATGGGGTTACCAGATCTTCTAATCTCGGGTCGCCGGTAACTTTACCTGTAAGGTTTAAGATCCGGATTTTAAAATGTGATGGATCAGGGGCAGCGGCTATTGATCTTGGTATTTTTAAAAAATCCGGCAAACCCGCCGTTAGTGCATTAGAAGCCGGGCCGGGTAAAAGGTAGTAATCAAGAGCCTGCTGCGCATCTTCCTGAACTTGTAAATCCAAACGGGCACCTCCGCCCTGATAACTCTTAGTTTCAACTAATAACCTGGCCGAGCTATTAATAAGTAAACCCTGCGGAATGCTCCAGGTAGTGCCCAAACGTCCGTTATCGGGAAAGTATTTAGTACCGGGATAACTATTTTCAAGCGGATCATTTAATGGCCTAACCACATAATTGGTCAGCGTATCGCCATTTACCTGTAGCTGATTGTAGCCGGCCAGGTTAATGATCCTTACAGATGAATTTTTACGCACATCGGTTATATTCCGGTTATCGGTATTAAAGTCCTGTTTAGTTTTTTTACAAGAGCCAAGCACCAGCAATAAAAGCAGGCCGATCCAAAAAAATGAGCCGCTTAAATATTTATTTAGTTCTTTCATTGTTACAATAAATTATAGGTAAATCCCAGCATGATCTCGCTTCCCCGTTCATAGCTCCGGTTAATGTATTCGTTACCATACCATTTGCCGCCAGTACCGGGATTGGCGTATACTGTTTTTACTGCCGGGTTGAGCACATTTTTCATATATCCCTTAAACAATATTTTACGGGTTACACGCTGACTGAACACAAAATCAAGCACTGGAACCGGCCGGGTATAGAGGTCGGGTTCGCCGGTAAGGTTAATTTGCACCAGGCGTTCGCCTACCATATTGAATGTTCCGGTGAGGCTGGTACCCGATTTTTTATTGTTGTAATTCAACCAGCCATTTACAGAATAAGGAGCCTGTTCAAACAAAGGACTATTGTTTGGTGAATGCCTGTCGAGAGAACGATTAGCGGCTAAACGTTCGGGAGATTTTTTAATATCACTTTGCGCCAGCATCAGGTTAGAACCAATGGAGAAATTGTTGAGGGGGTCCCATGTCTTTCCAAGGTCTTTCACAATTTCTACCTCAAGCCCCCATACCTTACCGGTATTCGGATCATTTTCAAACCGGATAGTTGGGTACTCGGGATAAGTAGCCGCCAGGCCGTTTGTTTGTAAACTAAAAACCTTGTACAATTGGTTTTCTATCCGTTTACCAAAAAGTGAAAAAGAGATCACCTCTCCCGGAGAAGGGAAATACTCCCAGCGAAAATCCAGATTTTGAGTAGATTGATTGATGAGATTTGGGTTACCAACTACAAGCCCCATCTGAAAAGCATCAAATTCAAATACATTGGTTATTTCCCGTAATTCTGGCCGGGCCAGGGTTGTGTTATAGCCAACCCTGAAGTTCATATTCTCCTTGTAGTTGTAAGTCATGTTTAAGGAGTAATAAGGCTTGTATCCTACTTTATAAACAGAGTTTGGATTAGTTAACGATAAGGGAATACGGGTACCATCTGCACCGGGAGTTGTTAAAGCAGGATCAAGGAAAACACCCGAAGTATCAACCGCCGATTGGATATTGGTAGATTCAAAACGTACCCCTCCGGTTACCCGGAGATCTTCGGTCAATTTAAGATCAAGCATGGCATAGCCAGCCTTGGTTTCAAAAAAGCCTTTATAATTATTGGGCGACTTTTGGCTGTTGTACAGAAACCCTCCTATCGGTGCAGCACCTTCGCCTGTGCCAGAAGTCATGGAATGTATGCCAATAACATCAGAACTTACCAACCTATTGAGGTTACCCTCTACGGTGTATAAGGGCAATGACCCTAATGATGAGAAATTAGACCCTGGCAGGAACAAAACATTCTCGGTAAATACCCTGTCGCGGTTCAGGTAGTTAAAGCCGGTTTTAAATTCCTGTTTTTTACCAAATAATTTAAACGGAATACTCACATCTGCCTTGTAATTATGGTTGGTTTCATCAAGATTACGGTACCTGCGGCCATTGGGTTCGGCCTGGATAATACCATAAGCACCAAAACCGTTTACATAGCCAGATGAAAGCGCATATAAATGATTCGCATAATTTTGACCTGGATTGGTGTTTACCGACCCAACCACTGGATTTGAAGAATAACCGCCTCCGCGTGGCATATAGTCGGCAAGCGTAACAAAGCGGTAATCCGGATCATTCTGTAGCGCCTTTGATGAGGCTACGTTATAACTCAAACGCGGAGAATATTCACCCTTCAGGAATTTATGCTCACCCTGTAAATTAAAAGTATTTAATGTGCGATAAGATTGTTTAAGGGAGTATATGGTACTTTTTACATCGCCCGGTAAACCAGTGTAATCATACTTACCATTTAAGTTGGTTGCCTGTGTTTCACCACCCCAGCTACCCAGATATTGCATACTAATTTCATGCCTTGAATTAAAACGGTACGTTAACCCCACTAATCCACCATAATTTAATGTTTGCGTGCCTGTATTTTCCTTATAGGTTTGATACTTACCCATGTACAAGCTATTAGGAGTAATATAATTAGGAATATTACGCGGACTGCTTACCTGCGGGTTACCGGTGATTACGCCCTGGTATATACTATACTGCTGAACATCTCCGCCAGAAATATCAGTAGTACGGCTATAATAATTGAAGCCGGCAATTACCCCCAGTTTATGTTTCTTAAAAATTGTATAGCTATCGCCAAAAGTGGCCGAGTATAACTGGTTAAGCGGTGTTTGTTTGTATTTGGTAGTTAATACAGGGTCAAAGCTTTGCATTATTCCATTTATCCGGTTAACCTCTTGCTTTACTTCGGGGCTATAACCGCTATTAGCAATCATGCGCTGTATTTGTGGCAGGCCTCCTTTGTATTGTTTAGCCAGGTTTAAAAAGTCAGGTGATAGATTTTTCTTGTTGATACGGTTACCCAAAAAGCCCATATCACTATTGTAAAAGCTATTGTGCTGACCGCCAATCCCAATATTGGAGTTGAAGCCTGTTTGCACAACCATTTCAAATACCATACTGTCTGGTACCGATTTGGTTTTCAGCTCCACAATACCCGCAGCAGCATCGGCCGGCTTATCGGGAGTTACCGTTTTAAAAATGGTGATATTATCTAACAGCGATGCGGGCACCAGATCAAGGGGGATTGCGCTTCGGTCGGGATCTGAAGAGGCTAAGCGGATACCGTTCAACTGGCCTATTACGCTTCTGTCGCCCAAGCCGCGTATGGCTACATATTTATCGTCGGTAACTGTAACACCAGATACCCTTTGAAGCGCCTGGGTTGTTGTGATACTGGCCGTTCGCTCTATCTGCGCGGCCGATATGGCATCCTGCACAATGGCCGACTTTTTCCGTTCGCTAAGTACAGAAATATCAGTATTGGTTTTTCGCCGGGCCTGAACCGTAACCTCGCCCAATTGTGTTGAAGAAGCTTTGAGGCTGATATTTATCTCTTTACTGCCGGCATCTACCTTAATTTCCCTTGTCTGATAACCAATATATGAAACCACTAAAATGCCGCCCTCTTCGGGTACGGTAATACGATAGCGGCCGTTACCATCAGTCATAGTGGTAACACCTCCGGTTTTGAGCCTTATACTTACACCAATAAGCGTTTCCTTGTTTTTTTCATCGGTTATAATACCTGTAACCACAAGTGGTACTGGCTTACTATCCACAACAATATAACCATCAACAATTTTGTACTGTAAATTGGTATTGATCAATATTTGTTCGATTGCTTTTTTAATGGTAATTCCATCAGCAACCAGGTTAATTTTAGATTTGATACTTTGTAACGACTGTTCTCTGATAGAGAACCTGATGCTGCTTTGCTCACTAATGGCCGACAGGCCCTGCGCTACAGAGGCATTTTGCAGCCTCATGTTAATTTTTTGATTAAGATCCTGACTCTTTACATTATTAGCCAGCAACATGCTCATAAAAATAAGCTGGGCTGCAATAACAATAAAAGAACATTTCATAATAAATCTGATTGAAGGATATCGTTTTAATCCTTTTTGCATATTTTTGAACATTACGGGGTATTCGCCGTAAGGCGATAATCTGTTAAATCCCGTATCCTTTCAGGATACGGATCGCTTTAAACCGGGAGGACGTCGAAATTCACACGGTTTATTCGTAAAATGCGTTCCCTGCCTCTGGCGGGGAATGTTGTTTGTAGCAATAATTACATACCTATACCTTTCTGTTATTTATGATTAATTGATAATTACCGTATTACCCTTAACGGCATATTTAAAGTGCCCGGTAGCACTCAGTACATTCATAATATTATTAAAAGGCCGGTCGGCCTGTAAGATGACACTGATTCTTTCGCCCGATTTTTTACTATTTTGATACTGAACATGTACATTATACCAGCGTTCAAGTACATCGGTAATGTTTTTTAATGTTTGGTCATTAAATACCTGGCGGCCATCTTTCCATGATCTCACATCATCAATTACGGCCTTACCGGCAAATGCCTGTCCATGATTATACGTTACTTTTTGACCAGGAGTAAGTACCGCAAGTGAACTATGGCTTTTGCCTGTATAATTGTCAACTCTTACCTTTCCTGTAACTACAGCAACCACAAGGGGCTGGCCTTTAAAAGCTTCAATTTTAAAAGATGTTCCCAACACTTTGGTTTGTACCGTTCCAGTATGTATAATAAAAGGCTTTTTAGGATTTTTGGTCACTTGAAAAAAAGCTTCACCTTGTAACGAAATTTCGCGCAGGTTACCGGTAAATACTTCGGGCACTGTTAGTTTACTCCCTGCTCCTAAAAAAACCTCGGAGCTATCAGGTAATATAATTTTTGATCTGCGACCGTAAGGATTGACCATTTCACGCATAGCAACCCGTGGTTCAGCAACGGGTTTTGATGAAGACCAAAAGCGATAGGTGAAGAAACCAATTACAAATACAGCCCATATGGCCGCATAAGAAAGGTATCTGCGTTGGTATAAAACCCTTATAAATGCCGATTTGCCCTGCCTCTGGCTATCAATTTCCTGGTTGTTTAACTTATTATAAAATTTATTTAATTGCAGATCCAGATGCGGCTGATCAATATCATTTTCGGGCTCAAGGCTTGTCCAGGTTTCTGATAATACTTCCTCAAAAAGGTGCTGCACTTCTGGCAAACTCATCAATTTCTGCAATTCCTCCATTTCCTGGGGCGTGCAGTTTTTGTTGATGTATTTCCTGATGAGATGTTTATTCCTGTTTTCTAAATCCATTTTATGAGTGCTTCATTAATATAAACACCATTATGAAAGAGCACCACCTATTGAAATGAAAAAATATTTTCTTTTGTGAATAGCTGCATCATCCAGAGCAGGACTCGCCGGCAGATTCATTAAAATATTAAAAATGGTAATGCAGCAAAGCAGATAGGCTAAGCCAGATAAATCAGAAAAAAAGTAAGGTAATAACCAGGAGTACAATTTGATCAGTATACTCTTTAAGATGCTTACGAAAAAAACTAAGCGAGGCAACCATATAATTCTCAACCGTGTTCACAGAAAGATCAAGATGTTTAGCAATTTGAGGATAGGTCATATTTTCCTCCCTGCTCATCCGGAATACCTTCTGGCGTTGAGGGCTTAGCTCGTTAAGTTTCTGTTTATAAAGCTTTTCGAGTTCGATATATTTAACTTTATCTTCAGCAGTAGCAGAGGTTTGGATAATTTCAGGGATAATTTGATCTATGGAAATAGTGGCTAATATTTTTTTTCGATGATGATTATAAATAGCGTTTTTGACAGAACGCTGAAGATAAGGACGAAGATCAGTATCGATTGTTATTTCTGCCCGCATTTGCCATAGTCTTAGCATCACGTCCATAATCAACTCTTCCGCTACCTCGTAATTGTCGACATTTTTCAACGTATATCTAAAAAGCGAATCGTAGTACCTTTTAAATAAAATATTATAGGCATCGGCATTGCCAAGAAGATGTTTCTTTAATAATATACTATCCGGTAAGTCCCTATCTGCTTTTGACATGTTCGACCAAAAAACTTTGGGCAAAAGTAAGCAGCATCAATCACTACACAGATTAACATAGTATTAACTTATTAATTAATTAAGTTACACGAAAACTCCAGCCAACGCCCCATTTTCCTTGTCCTTCGCCTACCATCTGAAATAACCAATTACCTATTGTTTGTTATTACAACGATAACACAACTTTAACGGCGGCTTAAAATTTGCCCGGTTAATAACCCTGCTTATAAGGTTTGAACGAACACCAAGCCAAACATATGATCTTGATAAGTGGGCATAATAATGGCTCCGGTTGCGGGATCTTGTCCTTTATGGCTGAACTGTTTTTTTATTACCGGATACAGCAAGTAAGACAACTTGGTAGATAATATTCCAATTCCGGCACCTGCCACTACATCACTAAACCAGTGTGCGTTGTTATAAATTCGTAAAGTAGCGGTTGTTGCAGCCAATGTATAGCCGGCAACGCTATACCAGGGCGAAATATCACCGTATTCCTGATTAAGAAATTCTGCCGATGCAAAGGCGTTCCCTGTATGGCCCGATGGAAATGAATTACGATCGGCACCATTGGGTCTTAAACGGTTGGAGGCTCTTTTGGTAATAAAGGTTGTTCCCGCAAAAATACCTTCAGAAAGAACATATAATGCCGTTCGGTCGGCAAAGTTATGTTTACCCTTTACCCCTGCAATATTTAACCCATATACCATTATGGCAGGTACAAACTGGGTAATATCATCAATGTTGGTTTTAAAATTTGGATGATCGGCCTGCCGGTCATTGTGTATATCATAATCAATTTGGCGGATACCTTTAATATGAAAAGAAAGCACACCATAGGTAATAAAGGCAACCGGAGGGATGTAAGAAATTAAAGCATTGTTGTATTGATGGCCCGATTGAACTGAGGTAACAGAATCTTGACCCGGTGCCTGTTGTGCTATGATCCTTACGGGAACAAGCATCATTAAAATAATGAATATTCTTTTTAAAAACATGAATGGCATTTTGAAAAACGTTTATTACATTTTCAATTTACCATATCAATTCTGTAGAAAATCTGAACTTTTCTTAGAATAGGCCGCATATGACTTTATTTTGATTAATTCTTTGCCCCCTTGTCAATTAATCCAAAATGTTTACAAATTGCTGTATTAGCTTTCGCAAAAAAACAGTGAAAATACTCATCATTGAAGACGAAACCGGGCTTCGCGAAAGCATTGAGGAATACTTTAGTGATACCGGTAATATTTGTGAAAGCGCCGAAGATTATAGCACAGCATTAAGCAAAGTAAATTTGTACAGATATGACTGTATACTGCTTGATATAACTTTACCCGATGGCAGCGGTATTGATATTCTTAAAAGCCTGAAGGATAACAACCATAAGGATGGCGTTCTTATTATATCGGCCAAAAACTCTTTAGATGACCGCCTGAACGGACTTTACCTTGGTGCCGACGATTACCTTGTAAAACCCTTTCATTTATCCGAACTAAAAGCGAGAGTAACAGCTATCATAAGGCGTAAAATGTATGATGGAAATAACTTTCTTCATTTTAATGAGATCGATATAGACCTATCTGCAAAAACTGTTAAAATATTAGGTGATTATGTAAAGTTTACCCGTAAGGAACTGGCCCTGCTCATTTATTTTATTGCCAATAAAAACAAGGTTGTTTCAAAGAACGCTATTGCCGAACATCTTTGGGGAGATGGTATTGACCTGGTCAATAACTTTGATTTCATTTACTCACATATAAAAAACATCCGAAAAAAAATGGTTGAAGCCGGATGCAAGGATTATATAGAGGCAGCCTACGGTATGGGTTATAAATTTGTTGACCGGTAAACCCTTTCATGATTCCAATTCAACAAACGAGCCAACGTAAATTCAAATAACAAATTGACTATCAAATAATTTACTACAAAAAATATACAGATTGATCATTTATCTTGATAAAAAAATACAATTATGAAAAAGATCATTTTAAGTATGGTAATGGCCGTTGCCGCAGTAGGTGCGGTAAATGCGCAAAATGTAAAAAGCGCAATGGTTCCTGCAGCTGCCAAAGCAGCGCTATTGAAAAAATACCCAATGGCCGGCAAGGCAACATGGGAAAAAGAAAAAGCTAATTATGAAGCCAACTGGGGCGGTAAATCTGGCGAAGATATGTCTGTACAGTTTACACCTGCAGGGGAATTTGTAGAAGAGGTTGTTGCCATTAATCCTTCACAACTGCCACAAGGTGTTGCATCATATATTAAGCAAAACTACAAGGTTTCTAAAATAAAAGAAGCCGGAAAGGTAACCGATGCCAGCGGCCTTGTTACTTATGAAGCCGAAGTAAAAGGAAAAGACCTGGTTTTCGATACAAAAGGCAATTTCCTTAAAAAGGATTAAATGACATTTTAATATCAAGTGCTTTGCTCAGTTCTTTATAGATTAAAAATCACTTTTTAAAACGTTTGTCGTGAGCTGGCAAACGTTTTTATTTTAAGAGCTTCCTGAACTCGCCTCAAAACAAGGTGGTAGTGAAACCCATACTTAAATTAAAACTCTGCGCGTTCAACAGGCGGTAATTACCGCGTGGAGATAAATAAAAAAAAGAGGGTTCAATGGTCACCGCGAAATGTTGGGCCAGGTAATACTCCAATCCGCCGCTTACCTTAAATGACAAATGGCTACGGCTAATCTGGTTTACACTTATCGCTCCCTGATCAATATGTACCCTATCGTAATTATTTATCCCGATACCAGGCTGTAGCAAACCAAACACCTTGAAGATACCCACCTTTTGGCGATAACCTAAACCTAAAGAAAAAATGGTTGACGATAGTTTACCGGTAGTTACGTTAGTAGGTGAATTTTGATATACCTGCTGGTAATGGTTAGTTATAGCATCGTAATTAAACCGTATAAATAATGCGTTTCCCTCAACAGGTCTAAACTCCAATGCTGTGGTTAGCATAATTCCCCGTTTTAAATCTAAGTGGGGGTTTCCGAAAGGATAACTTATCCCTAACCCACCCGGAAAATAAAACTTTGATGTGATACCGCTGTTTTGCGCGTAGCTTTTAACAACGGTTACCAAAGTAACGGGCAATAGCAATACAGCACATTTTAATAACAACGATAACTTCATAAATGCCCGGCAACGGAAATAAAAGCCTACTTACGTACTAACTTTTGAAAAGGAATTTTAAGGATATTAAAGAACCTGCCGTTTCTCAAAGGTTCCATATGCGTATCTACGCCATAAACGGTGTCCTTTTTTTCAAGCTCGGCATAGGTTCCAAACAAGCGATCCCAGACGCTTAAAACATCGCCATAATTACGATCTGTGTAAGGTAACTGGTAATGATGATGAACCTGGTGTAAATTGGGGGTAATGAAAATTAGTCCTATAATTTTGTTTGCCCGTGCAGGCAACCTGAAAGTTGTATGGGCTGCAATATTTGAAAAGGTTTGAACCGTTTGTCTTAACACTATAACGGCAGCAACCGGGCCAAGCAAAAACACCCAAAGCATTTGAAATGCCATTCTTACAAATGTTTCACCGGGGTGTTCTCTTATGGTAGTAGATACATCAACCCTTAAATCGCTGTGATGCACGAGATGAAATTTCCACAAAAAATCAAGTTTATGCATAATAACATGATAAACATATTCGCACAAGTCCATTAAAATAAAAAGGCTTATGTAATAAACCCAGGCATTTTTACTGTAAGGTAAGTAATGAATTAAGCCCCAATGATGCAGGTTAGTCCACACGGTTATCATAAGTACAAAGCTTACCATAACCAGTTGTATAGGCAAGGCTGTAAAAATAAACAACAGGTTTACGCTGGTATGTTTAAATTTAGCAGGAGCTAAATCGGCAGTAAAAAAAACCTCGCACATCCACAATGAAATGATAATTATAGCGAAGTAAGCCAACTGAACAATATCCTGATACCGGGAAAGCGTTGATTGAACCGTCATTTTTTATAATAGGGTTATAACTACTGACCAATTTTCAAGTCGCCGGCAGGTGACATCAATAGTTTATGTAACAAACATATATACTGATTATGAAGTAAAACTGAATTTTTTAAATTACTTTATCCTTTTTAACAAGTTTTAACATTTATAAACAAAAGTTACCAAATAGTAACGTTGTAAATTAAAAGTAAATTCCAATACTGGCTGCGCGGGAAAAATTACATTTGCTTTATAGAAAGCTATCAAATTACCCAATAAGCCCCTCCAATATTAAGCCAATATTAAGCTTTGGTTATCGAATAAGTAATTTGGCAAATATTCAGTATTCCTCCAACATTCAGCGGGTTTATTTGCGCAAAATTAAACCCGTTGTTCATGAAATACCCGTACTTTCTTCACCGGCTTTTGCTGTTTTTTGCATTAAGCCTTTTATTTTCAATTCCGGATTTTGCCCAAACCATAAGAGGAAAGGTAACCGACTATAAAACCGGCGAACCCCTTGTTGGTGCAACCGTACATTTAATCCAAAATGGCGAAAGCCGGGCCAATGCCGTAGGGTTAAATGGTGCTTACGCTTTCAAATCTGTTAAAACCGGCGTTTACAGGTTACAGGTGCTGTATGTGGGCTATAATTCCTCACAAATTTATGAAGTCGCGATTACTGCTGCCGATGAAACAAAAATTATAAATGTAAGGCTGTTAGATGCAAGCCAGCAAATAGCGGAGGTTAAAGTATCTGCCCAGGCCAATAAAGAAACAGACCACGCAGCCAGAAATATTGAAAGAAATGCACCGGTAGTTTTAAACGTGCTATCAGCAAATACCATACAATTATTGCCAGATGTTACCGTTGCCAACGCATTGCAACGTGTAAGCGGCGTAACTATACAGCGTTCTGCCGCCGGCGAAGGGCGTTATGCCATTATACGCGGTATGGATCAGCGCTATAACTCAACACTGGTGAACGGCATTAAAATACCAAGTCCCGATCCGGATTACCGTTTTGTGCCAATGGATATATTCCCATCAGAAATGCTGGAACGTTTAGAGGTAATTAAAGCACTAACACCCAATATGGAGGGTGATGCTATAGGTGGCGCCATGAACCTGGTAATGAAAAGCGCGCCGAGTCATTTTATACTTAGCGCCAATATCTCGGGCGGTTTTTCAACCCTGTTTTCAAATGGCCGCCTATTTAATGCCTTTAACTCGTCGCCTAACAGCCAATCGCCTGCCATAGTACATGGTAACAGCTTTGCGGCCACCCCGGCAGATTTTAACAACAGCGCATTTACCAAACAGCATAGCCTCAATAACCCGATGAGCTCAACTGGAGGCTTAACCATCGGCGATCGTTTTTTGAATAATAAGCTGGGCGTAATTGTATCTGCCAGCTACCAGAATGTTTACCGCGGATCCAACTCCAAACAGCTTACGCCAAACGCGCAACCATCGCCAGATCCGCTGCCAAACTCTCCTTTGTTTTCAGACGCTTATGATCGCACCTATTCTACGCAAACACAACGCTTAGGTATCCATAATAAAATTGATTACGTGATCAACAGTAAAAACAAGTTATCGCTTTATAATTTATATATCCATCAAAATGAATTTGAATCGCGTTTAACTGCTGATACGCTGGGCTTAGGCTTAAACTCCACGGCTTTAAACAAACAAATAACCATTGGAAACAGGAGTACGCTCACCAGGCAAACCATTTACAACTCTACACTGCATGGTGATCATATTTTAGGCGATAAATTTATCTTTAACTGGGATGGTGTTTACTCTGTTGCAAGCAGGCATATGCCCGATAGAACTGAGTTTTTGTATGATGCCAACAAATCCCTTAACGCCGCCGGTGTGGTAACAAGCGAAACGGATAACAATACCGAGTTGATTCATCACTGGCAAAACAATCGCGATCATGACGTAAGCGGCTACGCTAACCTGATCTATAAACCGGTGATTGCCGGCCACGAAGTGGAGTTTTCTACAGGAGGATTATACCGTCACAAAACAAGGGATGCCGATTATATTGATTATCATTTAAAAGGCGGACAAGCCTTATATAACAACAACTTTAACACATTGCCTTTTGTTATTACTTTGCCCGCCGGTGGTTTAGGCAGTAACAATGACCTGTTGGAAAACAATTATCACATCACCGAAAATGATAATTCAGAATACGTGCAGGTAAAATTTAACCCATGGCCTAAATTGCAGGTTTTGGGAGGTGTAAGGGTTGAAAATACCGATATGACCTATGCCACTCAATCACCATCAACGGTTACACAACGAAGCGGTAATATAAAATATACCGATGTGCTGCCAAGTATCCATTTAAAATATGAATTAACGGATAACCAAAGCTTACGCGCATCGTATTTTTCGTCAATCAGTCGCCCTGGCTTTGGCGAGATTATACCTTATAAAATTTCGGGCGAGTATTTTGACCAGGAAGGCAACCCGGACCTGAAGCACATTACCGCAGATAATTACGATCTGCGATATGAATTTTTCCCCGGAGGAGCTGATCAGTTTTTATTGGGTACTTTTTACAAAAAAATATACAACCCTATTGAGTACTTTGTAGTACGTGAAGGCGCCGGACCAAGTGCACAGGTCATAAAACCACAAAACGACCTTAGTAACGCAACCAACTATGGTATAGAAGCCCTTGCAAGTAAGTTTTTTGGCATTATAGGTTTCTCGGTTAACTACACCTATACACATTCAAGAATCACCACTTCAAAATTGCTTTATTACAAAGATAACACGCCCGAACAAAAGTTGCACCAGGACCCTGTTAATGAAACGCGCCCTTTACAAGGCCAGGCAGATAATGTGGGCAACGCTTCTATCTTGTTCAAAAGTCCCGAATTAGGTTTGGATATGCAGGTTGCCTTTGTGTATACAGGCGAGCGCCTTGCACAGGTTTCTCCATATTATAACCTCGATTTTTATCAGCATGCTTACAACCAATTAGATTTTTCTTTTGAGAAATCTATCAGTAAAAAGCTTTCATTTTATGGTAAGGTAAATAACATTACCAATGCGGCCAGCAAAATTTACTTAAAATTTCCGCATGATAAACTTACTGCCAAACAACAGGAGTTTTTAGGCAGCCAGGATATAGCAGCCCAAACCCTTGTACAAAGTGATTATTATAAAACCTTTCTGCTTGGTGGTTTCAGATATAAATTCTAATAAAATATAACGATGAAAAAATATATAATTCCAATTATTTGCATTGTCCTTTCAGCAGCATTTTCTGGCTGTCAGAAATGGAAAGGCGAACACAAAGATATTTACAGCTATACACCACCCGCAGCAAGCCCGGTAAGCGATAAAGCTCCCCTGTCATGCAGTGCCAGCGGTACATCAGTTGTATCTGTAAAAGGCACTATGCTTAGCGGTAAAACTTACACAGTTGAAAACGGTTGCGACCTGGTAATTAACCCTTTAGATACCTTGTTATTACAGCCCGGTGTTACCCTTAATATGGGTACCGGCACCAGCCTTATTGTATTAGGAACATTAGTAAGTAATGGCTCAAAAGACCAACCAAACTGGATCACCGTTCCCGGTATAGCTAAAAACGATGTACCAGGTGGTATAATACCGGCCAATGACCCCGCTTATGCAGGTAAGTGGAAAGGTATAATTGGTGGCCCAACCTGTAATTTAATGGTTTTACGGTGGACGCATGTTGAATACGGTGGTCTTCAGGAAGGCGATGCTACCGCAACAATAGCAAAAGCCGGTGCGGGTAACCAATACAGCATTTTGTTTGCCAATTATAAAGGCAACTTTATTATGGAAGATTCATGGCTTTATGGCGGTGTGGATGACCCTATCCGTATATCGGCAGGTCAGATAGCCATATTTCGTAATACGTTTGAAAAAAATGGCGTGCTTGGCGGCGATTGTTTAAATGCCAAAGGCGGCACCGTAGGCACTATGGCCTATAACCTATTTTTAGGCACGGCCACAAACGGGCAAAAAGCCTCCAACAAAGGCCAGGCTACGGGGGCCCCGCAAACAAACATTGTAATGTATAACAACACGTTTATAAGCGGCGGTTACCGGCAGATTCAAAGTGGTCGTGGCGGTTGTATTAATTTTGAAGAAGGCGCCGCCGGTATGTATTATAATAACGTGGCCGTTAACTGTAAGGTTGGTTACAGAGTATCCGGAAACCCTATAGCCGATGTAGCCCATCTGGCTTACGGTAATAACTTCCAGTGGGCTGATTCTGTTAAGGTTGCTAACCAGTTTTACCCTACCGGTTATATTACACAGCCGCAAGTAACAGATATCCCTTCCATAACAACATCGGGCAATTATTTACCTTCAGGATATAAGTTAGGTGATATTTATGACGGTACCGACGCCGTTCAGAAAAACAACCCTGCATTTTTGAATTTCCCTTTACCTACGGTTGGCCATGCTTTAGCACAATACTCGGCAGTTGGCGATTACAATTTCCGTTTGCAGGCAAGCTCACCATTAATTGGCAAAGGTAATACTACTATAAAACCATTAATTAGTGTACCTCTTGATAATATATATGGTTTATCTGAAGTTACGCTTCCGGGTGCCGATTTGGGCGCATTCCAGCTGAACGGAACAGGTAACCAGCATTAATAACACTTATTTACAAGGGATAATTAAATTTTATTTGGTTATCCCTTTTTAACTATCATAAATGAAAAAAATAATCAATTGCTTTTCGGCATTATTACTAATAGCAGGTTTACTACCTTTTAGTTCCAGGGCACAATCTGCCAGCCTCAAAATTGTGTTTATCCGTCATGCCGAAAAACCGGTTAAAGGCGACAACCTTACCTGCCAGGGTATAAGCAGATCATTAAAACTGCCTGCGGTTATTAATGCCAAATTTGGCGTGCCGGCATACCTGTTTGTGCCATCTCTGGGTTTGGGAGAAACCACTAAGCATGCCCGGATGTTTGAAACAATTGTACCGTTGGCCGCAAAGTATAACCTTACCGTAAACAGCAGCCGCACCGAAAAGGATTCGTTAGGTATGGCAGCAGATCTTAAAAGCCGTACGGGAGTTGTTCTCGTATCCTGGGAACATGGAGGAATAGCAGCAATTGTAAGAGCTTTAGGCGTAAAAGATTTCAATTTAAAGTGGCCGGATGATGATTATGACAGCATTTGGATAGTTACATTTAAAAACGGAAATGCATTGTTTACCCGCGACAAAGAGGGAATCGTTGTAACAAGCGATTGTAACTTTTAAACCATTAAATCCATTCAATTTTTTAGTAAAACAAAACAGGCCTGCTCATGATTTGAGCCAGCCTGTTTTGTTTTTAAAGACCGGTGACAATAGTACCGAGCCGTTTGCCAAAGAATAGTTACCTAATCATGCAATAAACATGATAGTTCGATATACATTAATCTATCTATTATTTTTTGATAAATAATAATTGATACTGTACTGCTGATGAATATGATCATAGTTCAGCAGATCGCCATCTGTTCTAAAGCGGGTATCCAAAATATCAAAATGTGGCCCGTTCCTGTATATCTTTTTCAAATTTCCCACGGTAAGCAGGTAAACTTTATCGGAGCCCTTTACACTGAAATAATGGGTAACAATTGGTTTGAAGAGATTAAGCTTATCGCCCGGGCGCTGGTGTTCGTAAATAATGATGGCACCACTTTCCAATACTTTATAATCAGATAAATGAGGATGTTTAACAGCTACAAGTGAGTCCTGAATTGACGGAGTAATTTTAGCATTAAAGCTACCGGCTTGCACCAATGATCTTGAAAAAAGCAGGGCAAGCAAAACAATTGAAAATTTAATAGTTTTCATTTTTAGAAAATTTAAATATGTTAATGCCGAAATCATTCAGCATTAATGGATTAGGAAAAAAGTATAATTAACAAATGGAATGGTCTAATTAGCCGGGATGGCAATTAAACAAACAAATAGAAGAGGAATTACCGGAGGTATTAAATTCTGTAGTTGGAGTAGAGGATATAAAGTGGATAAAGCGGGGCAGGTGGCGCCTGGCTATTGTAGGCGCTTATCTCATTTAAACTGATTCTTTCTGGAGAGGCAGAAATGAAAAAAGCAGGAGTAATTAAAGCAACCGGGGCCTTTAACGTCAGATCATTTTTGGCCAAAAAGTGATTGTCTTTTATATTAAAGTTTATTTTAATGTTCTTACAGCATGCAGAACCGACGGCTTTACCACCACTTTTGAACGAAGCATTAACAGGTACATCAGCCAGTTTACCGCAGCAATAAAACCTCCTTATGGTAACTCCATAAACAGATGCTGAGTAGATAAGGATGAGCAATACAACCGCTATTTTTTTCACAATGCTAAATTAAAAAAAGTTCGTTAGGCTATTTTTATAAAATTCTGTTTTAAATTTATATCCTATTGCAAAATAGAAAAACAATCCAGATCATATTTTATCAATCGGTTTCCGCCTGGCTTTTCCGGATGACCTGAACTGGCTTGGCGTTAAGCCGGTGATGCTTTTAAACTGGGTAGATAAATGGGCGCTGCTGCTGTAGCCCATCTGGTAGGAGATCTCATTGAGGTTCAGTTCGCCGTATTCGAGTAGTTCCTTTATCTTTTCTACTTTCTGCCCAATTATAAACCGTTCAATGGTCATGTCTTGCGAGTTGGAGAATAAGCGGCTCAGATAAGTATAATCTTTTTCCAGCCGGGTTGCGATGACGTCAGAATAGGATGTTTTCAACTCAGACAGGTCAGAATAATGTACCAGTTCAATGACAATGTTTTTGATCGCTTCCACGGTTTTATCCGCTTCTTTGTTGATCAGTTCAAAACCCGGAACTTTTAGGGCGGCTGCAATCATTTGCAACTGTTCTTCATTGGGCTCAGGCGTGATCTCTGCATGCCCCAAAGCAATTTCTTTTACCGTAAATCCCAGGCCTTCCAGTTGCGGACGGATAATCATCATGCAACGGTCGCAAACCATGTTTTTAATATGAAGTATCATCTTTTTTAATTACGCTCTAAGTTACGCGATAGCTATCGCATTATAACCCTTTTGCTTCAGGGTGTCAATTACCTCGGCTGCTTTCAAGGTATCATCAGCCTTTACGGTTAAAACCTTATCGGGATTTGCGGTATCTATTTCCCAATGTTGAATATCTTTCATTCCGTTTAATACGGGTGTTACGGCAGCCACACAGCCACCGCAGTTAATATTAGTTTTAAATTTTAGCGTTTCCATGTTTATTTAATTTTAATTATTGATTACAAATCGAGTTTTGAAAATTTGAGCCTACAAACCCGATGCGGAATATATAAAAACATTATATAACCGCGGATCGGTTACAACCTACCTTAAAAGCAAAAACGAATTGCAATACATAGGTATGCCGGTGGGCGGCATTAATTGCGGTACGGTATATTTAGGGGGCGATGGCCGCTTATGGCTTTGGGATATCTTCAATAAAAACCAGGAAGGAATTGAGCCCAAAGTTGTTGAATGGGACAGAAACGGTAAGGGCATTAAGGAGAAAATTCGCTCGCGCGATGGGGCATGTTATGTACAGCCATCAAAAGATCTCCGCCCTATTGAACAGGGCTTCGCCATAAAGATCAACCACAAGGGAAATACAATTATAAAGCATTTTCATGCTGATGATTGGGAGGAGATAAAATTCGAGGCCACCTACCCTGTGGCTATTATTCATTATATAGATACAAAACTCCCGCTTGAAATTAAGCTTACTGCCTTTTCGCCTTTTATTCCTTTGGATGAGGACAATTCAAACATCCCGGTAACTGTCCAGTCGTTTGAGGTAAAAAATACCGGTACTGAGGTTGTAGAGATAGCTATAGCCGGCTGGCTTGAAAACGGAGTGAATAAATTTTCGGCAACAACTGCTGCCGATGGCAAAAGAACAAATACGGTTATAAATTATGCAGATCATATAGCTGTATCATCAACCTTTAGTCCGGCCGATCCAACAAAATACCACGAGGCAGGCGATACAGGTTCCATGTGCTTATCATTCATTGGTGGCAATGCTATCGGTATTCCCTCTTTTCAGCTTCCGGTTACGGCAGCATCATTTAGTCCAAATCACGAGGAAAAAGTCACAGTTAATGCCGACGAAAAACTAACGGGTGCTGTAATTTCTACGCACAAAATATCGCCGGGAAAAACTGTCCAGCAAAATTTCGCAATAAGCTGGCATTTCCCAAATGTGGGCAAGCGGATTGATGTGCCCGATGCCAAAACCGGCCATTATTATATTAATAAATTTTCGGATGCATTGGCAGTAGCAACTTATGTAGCTGCTGATTACTCAAAGCTATCATCACAAACATTATTGTGGCGAGATACCTGGTACAACTCCAGTTTACCATGGTGGTTTCAGGAACGCACGTTTTCAAATATTTCGGCACTGGCTACCACAACATCCCACCGTTTTAAAACCGGGCGTTCATGGGCATGGGAAGGCGTTGGTGCCTGCGAGGGTAATTGTACCCATGTATGGCATTACGCGCAGGCTATTGGGAGGATATTCCCGGGTATTGAGCGGGATAACCGCCAGCGGGTAGATCTGGGCATTTCATTGCAGGATGATGGCAGCATCTGGTTCAGGGGCGAGTATGATAAACGGCCTGCCATTGACGGACAGGCAGGCCGGGTTTTAGGTTGCCTGCGCGAACACCAGATGAGCGCCGATAACACTTTCTTAAAAACTAATTGGCCCAATATTAAAAAAGCTACGCAATTCATTATTAACCAGGATAAGAACGGCGACGGCATGACCGATACGCCTTTGGAAAACACGCTGGATGCCGTTTGGGACGGAGAAATTGCCTGGATAGTTGGCCTGTGCATTGCCGCCGTAAAAGCAGGTGGTTTAATGGCGACAGAAATGAATGATACCGCCTTTGCTGCCCGCTGTAATGATTACGCGGCAAAAGGCATCAAAAACATGGACGAAAGTCTGTTTAATGGCGAATACTACATCCACCGTCCGGATGCCGTGAAGGGGCGAAAAGAAATTGGTTCCTACAACACCTGCCATATAGACCAGGTATTGGGGCAAAGCTGGGCATGGCAATTAGGCATCGGCCGCATAAACGAAAAGGAGAAAACACTAAGTGCTTTAAAGGCGCTTTGGAAATATAATTTTATGCAGGATGTTGGTCCGTTTATAAAGCAACATACCGGCTGGCGACCCTATGCCCTAAATGGCGAGGGCGGCATGGTAATGAATACCAACCCCAAAAATGAGCCAAAGCCTTACGGCGAAGCAGATGCCTGGCAACTGGGTTATTTTTATGAGTGCATGAGCGGTTTTGAACACCAGGTAGCCAGTCACCTGATGGCCGAGGGCTTAACTGATGAAGCCCTGACCCTAACAAAGGCCATACATGACAGGTATCATGCCTACAAACGCAACCCGTTTAATGAAATTGAATGCAGCGACCACTACGGCCGCGCAATGGCCAGCTACGGCACATTCATTACCGCCTGCGGGTTTGAATACCACGGCCCCAATGGATCTATCCGCTTCGCGCCAAAATGCCATAAGGAAAATTTTAAGGCCCCCTTTACCACAGCGCAGGGCTGGGGTACCTATTCGCAAAAACAAACAGGCAGTAAGCAGGAGCATCATTTTCAAATAAAATACGGCTCCCTGCAATTGCAAAAGATCAGCCTCGAAAAATTGGATGGCGAAAAGGCAAGCCAGCTTTCGGTAACTATGAACAGGCATAAGATCCCGTTCAATTTTCAGCAGCAGGATACAACGCTTTTGATAACATTCCTAAAGCCGGTGACCATACCCGCTAACGCTTCTTTAATTGTTTCAACTTAATCGCTATGTTTCAGATAGATCTTTCAGGAAAAACAGTTTTAATAACTGGCGCGGCAGCCGGCATTGGCTTGGGTGTTGCGAAAATGTTTGCCACAGCCGGGGCCAATATTGCAGGCTGCGGATTGGAGCAAAGTACCCCCGAGTTTACACAGGCTGCGCAGGAAAATAATGTAAAAGCGTTTTATGAACCCTGCGATGTTACCAGTAAAAATGATTTGAATCGGTTTGTTAAAAACACCATCAACCTATTTGGCGGCATTGATATTTTGATAACCAATGCAGGTAGAAATATTTTTGAAGGGGTAGAAAATTGTGACGATGAACAGTGGTCGCGAAATATGCAATTAAACCTTGAATCGCACTGGCAAATAGCAAAGCTTTGCAAACCATATCTTGAGAAAAATGGCGGTGTAATTATAATTATCACATCTAACCATGCCTACGCCACCATTCCCGGTTGTTTTCCATATAATGTTACCAAAACGGCATTAACCGGCTTGGTAAAAAGTTTAGCTATTGAATGGGGACCGCACATTCGTACGGTGGGTATCGCACCTGGATTTATTGATACCGATGGTAACCAAAAGTGGTTTGATTCCTTTACCGATCCTGCAGCTGAACGGCAACGGACAATCGACAGCCATCCGGTAAAACGCTTAGGCACACCGCAGGAGATTGGCGGCTGGTGTGTGTTCTTAGCCAGTGAATACACGGCCTTTGCCTCCGGCAGTACCTACCTAATCGACGGCGGCAAAAGCGCTTTACTGCAGGACAATCAGGGCTAATTTAATACTACATCAATGAAAACATGGCACGCAGAAGTTTTATCTGAAACCAAATTGCTTTTAGGCGAAGGCGCCTATTGGCATAATGAATGGGGGAAATTTTTGTTTATAGATATAAAAGGCAAACGTGTTGGAGCGATTGACCCAACTACCAAAGAAATAAACATCCGGGAACTGAATAGTATCCCAGGCATGGTTGGCCATATTGGTGGCACCAAACTTTTTATTGCCACACAGGGTAAAATTGAGGAGATGGACTTTGAAACAGGCGAAAGGCAATTACTTGTTGAAATGGAACCCGAAAAGCCTGAAAACCGTTGTAACGATGGTGCCTGTGACGGAATGGGGCGATTATGGATAGGTACTATGAATGTTAACGCCCAGGCTCATGAAGGAGCATTATATTGTTTTGACGGCAGTTTGAAAAAGGCAATTGACGAAACAAGTGTATCTAACGGCATTTGCTGGACAAAAGATCACCAAACAATGTATCATACCGATTCATTTGAATACAACATAAAAGTGTATGATTTTGATCTGCAAAACGGCCATATTTCTAACGGGCGTATAGCTGTTGAATTTACAAAAGGCACAGGTATTATGCCGGATGGGATGTGTATAGACGAGGACGGAATGTTATGGGTTGCCATTTGGGGAGGAGGATGCGTTAACCGTTATAATCCGTTAAGCGGCGAATTGACAGGCAAGGTAACGGTAGCGGCCCCGCATGTTACCTCATGTGCATTTGGAGGAAGTGGCCTGAAACAATTGCTAATTACAACTGCAATAGATGGATTGACGAAGGATCAATTAAAACAGTTCCCATATAGTGGTTCGCTTTTTACTGTTAATTTGGATGTATCGGGTCTGCTGCCAAATAATTTAAAAAAGTAAACCTCACGAATAATTCTTACGATTCCCCATAAAGGCGCAAACTGCCCACCAAAATGTCGTGTACACACCTTATCAACACGGTTAAGGTTAACTACCTTTACTCGTGTTAGTTTAAAATAAACAACGATAAACCACTAAACAAAAATGGAAATAACAGTTGAAACAACCATAAACCTCCCTGTAGATACAGTTTGGAAACTTTGGACAACGGAGGTTGATGTTAAGCAATGGAACAAACCTTCAGATGATTGGCACACAACAAAAGCCAATGTCGACTTTAAAGAGGGTGGTAAATTTTTACTGAGAATGGAGTTAAAAAATGGCCAGGGCGGATTCGACCATGCCGGGGTATATAACAAGATCATTGTAGACAATTTGATCGATTATACCGGCGTCGACGGAAGAAGATCAACTGTAACTTTTATTGCCGATGGAGAGAGAACCCGCCTAACAGAAACATTTCAACCCGAAGAACAAACGCCATTAGATGTGCAGCGGGCCTTTTGCCAGGGCGTATTGAACAATTTTAAAACATATGCCGAAACAAAACAGCGTTAACTGATTTGTTTCGGCATATAAATATTACGCCTCCTCGCCTTGCGCTTCTTTTTGTTCCTGGCGGTTATCCTTCATGGTTTCGTCATGTTCTTTTTTCAGGTCTTTTAGGCTTTCGTTCATTTCTTTGCGTGCCTCGCGCTTTTCTTTGGCATCATCGTACTGGCCGTTTTTATATTCGGCAATGATCCTTTTACGTTCTTCATCGTAGGTCATTTTTTCGGCAAACATGCTCATATCATATTGTAGCTGTGCCTGCAGTTTATTGAACCGGGCTTGATTTTTTACAACCAGTTCAGGATCGGGATTTTCCAACACCTGTATCACCAGTTCGGTTATCGATTTATAGAACTTTTTGGTGGTGGATGCCAATTCGCCCGTCATATTCTTCCCATTAATTGTTGAAACCGGGGCAATTCCATTCATTACCTTATTTGAATTTTTAAACGCCGTCAGCAAGCTATCGCGGGTTTGTTTGGGCAGGTTTTGCAGTAGCGAAAAATTTTGAAAGTTGATCTCGGGTGATGATTTTACCTCCTGGGCAAATGAGAAAGTTAAACCTGACAGCAGGATAAGCAGGGTAGCAAGTAGTTTTTTCATGATAGGTTACTTAGGAATAATAAGGTTAATAATCTTACTTAAAAACAGCATCATCGCCGCTTTTTAGTAGGATTAAATTGCAGTAAGAAGGTTTAATGATTCTCCAAAATAATTCTACAATCCCTAATTCCTATCTCAGCGTAGCGTAATTGTAAAACTGTAGTTTACCCGTGCCTTGTACGTTGATGGTTTTGGTTTCGATAGCACCTTGCGCATTGGTGAGCTTTATACTTACCTGGTTATCCCCTTTTTGCAGCGGTATGCGGGCATAAGAAATATAAGCCGGCAGGGTTTGCCAGTTGCGGGTATCTGCTTTTTCGGAGAGTAAACTGTAAAGCTGCAGGCCATAACCCAGCCCCTCGAGCAGGCCATTGGTTTTACCATTACTCTCCGCAGCCGCGCGTACCGAGTATTCGGCTATTTTTTTTACGGCTAACCGCGACAGTACTTTGCCCATTTCCTTTAGCATCCGTTGCTGCAAGGTTTTAAATGCCAGTTCATTGATATCCTCGGCTTTTACAAAAGGTATTTGCGTATTGTTGCTGATAATGCTGGCACTTGAATAGTAAGGCGTTTGGGCCACATACTTAGGGAACGCGGCGCGCAGGCTTTCAACAGATTTGGTATTTACTTTGCTCCTGTCGCCATTATAATCAAAGGGGATAACAAGGCCGCCAGCGGCGTCTGTAAAAAACAAATTACCGTCGCTATTTCTTATGAGGCTAAAAAACAGATCTACCTGGGTTTTAACCGGGGCGAGGCCATTTTCCCAAAAAAATATCAAGTCGCCGCCTTCTGATGGTTTGGTTGGTTGATAGTTGATGCCAAAAGTTGTTTCAAATTGATCTGCCTCGGTAGTAAACCCGTTCAGTTGCGCGGTGCGGATAACATCCTGCTGCAAACCAAGCGGCATAGGGGTTCCGTAATATGTTTTATCGGGACTTTTCAGGTAGATCTCCGCCGCATTACGGTAGGAGATAAAAGCATTGTTAACATCGTTATTGCTTTCGTAAAGCATCCCCTGCAGCATCAGCGAAAACGCGTCATTGGAGTAACGACTATCCTTATTATTAAATTTATCGCCCTGTGTATTTGCTTGCAGGGTTATACGGCGGGCCTCAACAATGGCATCCTCGGTTTTGTGCAGGTACAGGTAATTAAGTGCCTTATAATAATGGATCATGAACTTCTCAAAATCCTCGCCCTTGTACCTTTGCGACATAGAGTTAAGCAGCACCCCTACGGCTTCGTCTGATGCGCTGGTTAAGCCCTGGTCAAGCAGTTGATCGGCCTCATTAAAATACTTGTTGCTGTTTTCATACTCGCCCCTCAGGTGGCTGATGCGCCCCTTTTCCATGAGGTATAATAGCTTGTTGCGTGGCTTTTGTATCAGGCTGTTTTTATCCAGATCTTTTTCGGCCTGCGCGTAATTTGCAGTCGAAACACTCTTATAATAAGGCGCTATGCTTTGATTATAGGTAGAGCAACCCAATAAAAAAAGCATCAGCCCGATAACAGATGATGCCCGGAAAATATGCGTACGTATGTTTATCATTATAAAATGCAAACCACCCATAACATGGTTTAATCATGTTATGGGTAATGAGAATTACCGGCTTAGTTTTTTACGAATTTGGCTATCTTCTTTTCCCCTATCCATACAACTTCATTTGTTTGGATATTGGTAAGCTCGAGATTTACCTGGTAATAAACTACTTTTTGGCGTTTATGCGCATCAACAATTGAATTTATTGAGCCTTGCAATATAAAATCGGCACCGTTTTCCAAACCAAATTTTTTAATGCTGGATACGGATGCGTTGGTTTGCTGATCGGCTTTTTCAGCACGTAACTCTTCGCGTTTTTTGCCGCCCTGTACCAAGCGTACTTTTTGCGATTGGATGAAAGCGCTTTCAATATCTGCTAAAAACGTTTCAGCATCAATATGTTCGTGGCTTTTATTTTGTACAAAACCTACAATAACTACCGGTTTTTTACCCTGGTGATCGTTCTGGTGATTTTCTATCCAGTTGGCGCCAAGTATTTTCCCTGTAAGTTCATCAGCAGCCATACGTGCGTCGCTGTTATTCCAGTTACCGCTTACATCAATAGTCTGGTCGGTACTTACACGTGATACCTGTCTTGTTGCACATGAGGTTATAAAAATTCCCGAAACTGCGATGGCAGCAACTGTTAAAATTCTATTAAATTTCATTTGAATGGTTGTTAATTATGATAGTTAGATTGTGTGCTTATTTATTTTACCAGCCGAAACCAATGCCAACGCTTGTACGACCTCCCCAACGGCCTCCGCGGCCCCAGTTGCCATAGCCGTAGCCAAAATTACTGTATGGATAGGATGAGTAACCACCATACAAACTCCACGACGGCGAATAATCATAACCGTTAAGGCGTTCCTGGTGCCTCCACTCGCGGTTTTGTCTGCGGCGCTCCAGCTTTGCCTCATACCAATCGTAAGCTTTATAGGTATCCTGTATGGTTGTACCATGTAAGCTGTTAAGGGTGTCGGCAACCTGCGCATATTTAGCCTGGCTTTCTACATAACGCGGGTTTTGATCTGGCGCTAAAGCGATATGCTGAGCTTTTACTATACTGCTATATAAGCTGCCGAAAAACATAAGGGTTATAATAATGATCTTCTTTTTCATCACTCTTAAATTTGATAGGTAAAGTTACGCAAATTGCTGTTGAATTATTATTCACTAACGCGTATATGAGCTAAATTATATATGCAGACATATTTTTTTACTTAACCATGAAATGAGTTGGTAATTACAGGATAATGGCGCAGGTTATTGCATACATATTCCTTGCTTTGGTAACATTCGTTATTCTGCCCTTAAGCTTTTAACGGGATTGATAATTGCCACTTTTACGCCTTGATAAACCACTGTTGAAAAAGCTATGATGACCGAAACAATACCTGTTATAACGAATATCCACCAGCTTATATTAACGTGATAAGGGTAGTTTTGCAGCCATTTATTCATGAGCCACCAGGCTATTGGCGATGCAACAACAAATGAAATGCATACCAGCACCAGGAAATCTTTTGTGAGCAGGGCTGTTATCCTTGCCACAGAGGCGCCAAGCACCTTGCGGATACCGATCTCTTTCACACGCCCTTCGGCCATGCAGGCGGCCAATGCAAACAAACCAAGGCAGGATATAAAAATGGTTAAGCCCGAAAACACGGCGGCAAGCACCCCGGTATTCTGTTCTTCCCTAAATTTAATTTTATAGGAATCGTCCAAAAACTTATAATTAAAGGGGTAATCGGGATTATATTTTTTTAATACAGCACCTATCTTACTTATGTTATCGGTTACCGAATTATTGGTGTTTAATTTTAAGGTAATGGTGCCAAATTGTTTATTTGCCCCCTGAATTACAGCGGGCATAGTTTGCATATATGGCCAGCCGGCTACAAAGTTTTTTACCACTCCTACAACATGAAAATTGCCTTGCCAATTTTTGATAATTTTACCAATGGGATTTGCAAATCCCATTGTTTTAGCGGCCTCTTCATTTAACAATACCGCAGCAGTATCGGTTGGGTAGCTGGCAACATCAATATCCCTCCCGGCAATTAAAGGCAAGCCCATTGTTTTAGTAAAGTTATTATCTGTTAAATAACCGGCAAAATCCGATCGTTTGTTTGGCGATTTCCCAGCCCATTCATAGTCACCATCTGTCCACACATCAATAATTGGCGAATTGGTGCGGGTAATATTATTTATAGCGCCGCTACTCAGCAATTCATTTTTTATAAGCGCGTAGTTTTTAGCAATGTTACCCTTCATATATACATAAACCAGGTTATCGGGATTGTAACCGGTATCGCGGTTTTGGCCATATTTAATTTGCCTGTATATAATGGTGGTACAAATTATAAAGGTAATGGCAAACGTAAACTGAAGTACAACCAATACCTTGCGCGGAGCAATAAGCGCATTGGCCGCTTTAAAAGTACCTTTAAGTACACTAACCGGCTTAAAAGACGACAAGTAGAAAGCAGGATAACTACCGGCAAGAATACCCGTGAATAATAAAAATCCAATACCCATGAGCCAGAAATAAAGATTACCAAAAGGTATCGCCAATTGGCTTTCTACAATTTCATTAAACCAGGGCAGGCATATTTGAACCAGCAACAACCCAATTGCACCCGCCGCAAACGCAATAAGTACCGATTCGCCGAGAAACTGTTTTATCAGCCAGCTTTTACCTGCCCCTGCTACTTTACGGATGCCTACTTCTTTTGCACGTTTCGTACTGCGGGCTGTGCCTAAGTTCATATAGTTGATGCAGGCAATGAGCATTATAAACGCTGCAATTAAACTAAACAACCGTACAACTTGTATTTGACCACCAGTAAACTTACCGTTCTCAAATTTCGAATACAGCCACCATTTACTCAGGGGGTGTACAATCACTTCGTTTTTTTTATCGCCGTTGTGCTGTTTGTAAACATCTTTAAAAATACGATTGGCCGTACTTTCTGTTGTACCGGGTTTAAGCATTACAACGGTTTGTACCGAATAAAAATCCCATTTCTGGTTTTCCCAGCCAACTTCTTTCATATAGTTCCAGGGCACCAGGTATTCAAAATGGAACTGGGTATTGTTTGGCAGATCTTTCATTACGCCGGTAACGGTAAAGTTTGCTGTACTATCCACCTTGATTACCTTGCCCATAGGGTCGGTATTGCCAAAAAGGCGGGTAGCCAGTTTTTCTGTTAGTACGATGGAATGAATGCCGTTTAACGCTGTGGAGGCGCTGCCTTTTAGTAATGGAAAACTAAATATTTTCAGAAATCCGGGATCGGTAATAAAACCCTGCGTTTCTATTTGTTTACTGGCTGTTTTTAATACAAATGCCCCTACCCAATTTATGCGCGCCATTTCCTGTACCTGGCTATAGTCAGCTTTTATGGCAGGGCCCATTGGCATGGGCGTATTGCCCCAGCACTCTAATTTACCGTTAACCATTGCGCGGTTAAATAACTGGTAAACCTGGTCTTTATTTTTATGAAACTGATCGTAACTCAACTGATTTTGCACCCATAGCAATATCATAATGGCGCTGGCAATCCCTACGGCCAAACCGGTAATATTGATAAAAGAAATGGTCATGTTGCGCTGCAGGTTACGCACGGCGATCTTCAAAAACTGACCGGCCATGGTAATCTCGCTCATGAACCCGCGCAAACGATTTGGATTGGTATTTTGCAGACTGAAAGTAGCTGAATTATAAGCAGCATGAGTCTTGACTTTTTGAGTATATGCTGCCGCAAGATGATTTTCAGCCCGAAAAGCGTCTGCTTCATCCAGGAGGGTATAAATATCAGTCCGGGTAACTTTGGGGTCGGCGTCCTGATACTCCATCAAAAAACCTTTTACATTAACATATACAGCAGGATACAGCGCAAGTAAAACATGCAGCTCCTTTATTTCGGCAAGCGACGCTTCACCCGAAATAAATTTTTCAACCAGATCCCATATATGTTCTTCCATGACAGGTTTTGATCACCTATTACTATTACTTTTTACCAGCACATCCCGAGCCAACAATTTAAGTAATTATTAATCAAATAATTACAATTAAAAATAACTTTTAAACTGTACGTTTCCGTACACTAAGTGTACGCCTGGCGACAGTTGTGGACGGCATTATATATTTAGCTACTAAAATAATTATATAAACAACTACTGCACAACATCTTTCAGCAAACGCAAGTACTTACAGATTATAAATTACAAAACACATTTGTTATAATAACAAATGTTAAGTATCATTAATAATTCTTAATAATTGTTAATAAATTAATAAGGAAACATCAAACCTACGTCTTTTGCTTCATCGGGAGCCATCACATCTATGAATAAATTATTACTATTTTTTGCGCTGTTATTAATACCATTTATATTAAAAGCACAAAACAAGGCCATTATTAAAGGCCAGATAATAGACTCGTTAACAAATACCCCCATTGAATTTGCGACCATTGCAGTTTTAGATACCCGCGATACCACATCTACCCTGCTGGCTTATACCCTGAGCGATAAAACCGGTAACTTCAATTTACACAACCTGCCATCCGGTATCCCACTTAAAGTGCTTATTTCATTTGTGGCTTACAAACCGTACCGCAAGCTATTCATACTAAAAAAAGCAGAAACGCTTGATCTTGGAAATATCAGCGTTTCTGCTAAATTAATGAACGAAGTATTGATCAAGGGCGAACGAATGCCTATTGTTGTTAGGAAAGATACTATTGAATTTGATGCCGAAGCTTTTAAAACCCGTCCCAACGCAGTTGTGGAAGATTTGCTGAAAAAATTACCCGGCATTGAGGTAGCTAACGATGGCATCGTAACCGTGCAGGGTAAAACGGTGACAAAAATATTGGTTGACGGCCGGGAATTTTTTGTGAACGACCCGCGCATTGCAACCAAAAACCTTGATGCCGATATGATTGCAAAAGTTCAGGTTTATGATGATAGGGAAAACGACCCTAACCACCGCATCCCGACAAACCTGCTAAATAAGATCATCAACCTTAAATTTAAAAAAGTGCTGAAGAAAAGTTTGTTTGGGAAAGTTTACGGTGGTGGCGGCACGCAGGAACACTACCAGGCGGGCACCCTGATAAATTTGTTCAGGGATACGTTACAGGTAAGTTTATTGGGCTTAACCAACAATTTAAACAGTACTGGCTTTGATTTTAATGACCTTTATACACTGGGCGGTATAGACCGGGGCGGCGATGCCTTATCAGGTGCTTCGGGATTTGGCAGGGAGGTAGTTGGAAAGGCAGCAACCACACTGGCTGGCGTCAATATTAATAATGATTACCGTAAAGGATTAAAATTAAATTTTGCTTATCTATATACACGTTTAAAATCGGAGCTTGATACCCGCAACAACAACCAGCGTTTCATTGGCGATACTACGTTGATTACTGCATCTGCTAATGACCGTATAACTACCAGTAATAAGCACAGCATTAGCAGTACATTAACCTATAAACCCGATGTTAATCACAGCCTTACCTATACGCCCACAGTTAATATTACCGAAGATTTTACAACCCGTACCAACACCGGTAATAGCTACAGCAACTTTATTAACCCCATCAATCAGTCGGTTAGTAATTACAACTTCCCGAATAAAAACTTCAGGTTTCAGCAAGCGTTCAAGTATAATCAAACCTTGGGTAATGGTTCGGCAATTACTATTGATCATAACCTGGAGATAAGCCCTGCCAGCAATGTAGAATCTGAAAGTCAGGCACTCACATCTTATTTATCCTCGTTTCCATCGTATGCTTATCAGCGTAAAACATATGCCAGAGCGAAAAACAATGATGCAAGTGTAACTATCAATTACTTTAAGCCTTTATTTAAAAAACTTAATGCAGATGTAACGCTAAATTTGGATTACAATACACTGGCAGATAAGCTATCGGCATACAATTATAACCCGGTAACGGGTTTATACGACAGCGTTTTGGTGGCTACAAATCACGATTTAAAACGAACCAAATTTATTGAGGCGATAACGCCTGGAATAGCTTACACCTTTCCGCACGAAATAATTTTGAACGCGCATTTGCTGATGCAGTTTCAGCAGGTGAATAATATATTTAACAGGAACTCGGCCGATATTGATCAAAATTTTGTAAATCTGTTACCTAATATAAGTTTGAATGCGGGCAACTTTTCGGCGAGCTATAATAAAGGTTTAAACCTGCCGAACATTGGCGATATGGTGCCGTATTCAGTAGTTTTTAACCCATTGTACACGGTAACCGGTAACCCATACCTAAAACCGACCACTACAAATAATTTTAATTTAAGCTATAACAAGTATAATTATCAAACCGGTGTGAACTATAATGTATCTGCAGGGGCTGTTTTTGAGCAAAATACAATTTTCAGGCAGCTTACCATCGATGAAAATTTAGCAGAAACAAGCACACCTATAAACCGTAACGGAAGACATTCCTACAGTTTAAGCGGCAGATACACAAAGGGTTTAAAAAAACGGAATGGTTTTCAATTTAGTGCTTCAACCAGTGGCAACGTTTACCTGATGCATGATTTTTATATACTTAATTACCAAAACGGATATCAGAACAATATCAACGCTACACTATCGCAGCAGTTTTCTGCAAACTGGAAAGATATTATTGAATTTGACCCTCAATATACCCTAACAGGCTACAGAACTGCTTACACCGGCATAAATAACAACAAGCAAACCTTTTTAATGCACAATTTTTACATTCATTTCATGGTGTATTGGCCAGCCCACATGAATTTAGAAGGGAATTATAACTATTTTCATAACCCAATGTTGCCTGCGGGATTTCAGCGAAACAGCAATTTGCTAAGCCTAAGCCTCGCCCGCCAATTCCTGAAAAAAGACCGTGGTGAGCTAAAACTATCATGCTATGATATTTTAAACCAAAACATTGGTACCACCCGGCAGATAACGGAAAACTCCATTTCGGACGTTCAATCGCAAGTTATAAAAAGGTATTTTATGCTTACGCTGCAATTTAAATTCAACAAATCGGTATCTGTTGGCGATGCCAAGTAACGCTACAATTCAATAATCATCGGATGGTCTCTTATTGCAGGGTTACTGAATTAACATTATTTAAAGTTTGCGTTGCCCACGTTCCAGTTTACAACTCATTATATCCATTGTAACAAAACGTTTGCAATAAGCCCCCAAACCAGCCTGTAGCTGCAATAAATTTCATCTCATCAATCCTATTGCATATTTTAGGTACATGAAAAACTCTAACCACAATTTGGGCTTTGGCATGTGGCATAAGGCAAGGCCATTTGTTTTAGGCATGCTGCTTTGCAGTGGCGGAAGCGCCTTTGCGCAATCCACCAACCCGGTGATCAATAACATAGTGACCGAAGAAACCAGTAACTCGCAATTGCAGAAACTGGCGCATGAACTTTTTGACGGCATAGGCCCGCGTTTGGTAGGCACGCCGCAAATGAAACAAGCCAATGATTGGGCGGTAGCAAAATACAAAAGCTGGGACATAAGTGCCCGCAACGAGAAATGGGGCGAATGGCGCGGCTGGGAACGCGGCATTTCGCATATTGATATGATATCGCCAAGGGTAAAATCATTGGAAGGAACGCAGCTGGCCTGGAGCCCTGGCATGGGCAACAAAACAGTTACCGCCGAGGTTATTGTGCTGCCAGATTTGGCCGACTCTTTAGCTTTCCAAGCCTGGTTACCCAAGGCAAAAGGCAAACTGGTAATGATCTCTATGTGCCAGCCTACAGGCCGGCCCGACTATAACTGGCAGGAATTTGCTACCAAAGAATCATTTGATAAAATGAAAGCCGAACGTACAGCAATGACAGATGCCTGGAAAAAACGCATCAGTAAAACGGGCTATACTAACAGGACCTTGCCTGTAGCACTTGAAAATGCAGGCGCAGTAGGCATACTCACCAATAACTGGTCGGCAGGTTTTGGGGTTGATAAGATCTTTTCGGCATATACCAAGAAAGTGCCTACCGTTGATATTGCTTTGGAAGACTATGGCATGCTGTACCGACTAAGCGAATCTGGCGGCAAGCCCTTGATCAGCCTGCATACCGAATCAAAAGAGTTGGGGGTTGTGCCTACCTTTAACACCATCGCCGAAATAAAAGGTACCGAAAAACCTGACGAATACGTAATGCTAAGCGCCCATTTTGATTCATGGGACGGCGGCACCGGCGCAACGGATAACGGAACAGGTACGCTTACCATGATGGAAGCTATGCGTTTACTTAAAAAATTCTATCCTCATCCTAAACGCACCATTTTAGTGGGGCATTGGGGCAGCGAGGAAGAAGGCCTGAACGGCTCACGCGCTTTTGTAGAAGATCATCCCGAAATAGTAAAAAACCTGCAGGCTTTGTTTAACCAGGATAACGGTACAGGCCGTGTGGTTAACCTGAGCGGTCAGGGTTTTGCCGATGCGAAGGATTACCTGGGCAGGTGGGTAGCGGCTTTACCAGATTCGCTTAAAAACCGCATTAAAACCAGTTTCCCGGGTCAGCCAGGTGGTGGAGGGTCCGACTTTGCATCCTTTGTGGCAGTTGGCGCTCCGGGCTTCTCGCTGAGTTCGCTTAACTGGTCATACGGGGCATATACCTGGCACACCAACCGCGATACTTATGACAAAGTTGTATTTGACGACCTGCGCGACAACGCTATGCTGGCCGCCATACTGGCGTACCTTGCCAGCGAAGATCCGGCTAAAACAAGCACCACTAAAACCGAGGGCATCAAATGGCCCGTACAAATTAAAAGTACCCGCCGCGGCGGACTGGATAAATAATCCATTATAACCATATATAAAAAGAGCCGCCCGGGCGGCTCTTTTTATATCGTCAAAGCCATATCAATTCACGGTATCCCGCTTTACCACCTCATAGTCAATACCGGTAATGCGATGCTGTGGTTTCAATAATTTTACCTTGTGTTTTACGTAGCCCTCCTTATCCTGTTCAATTATATAGGCTATGTGGTGGCTGTTAAAAGAATCACCGCCGTCCTGCTGCGCCAGACTTATCAATTGGGTAAGGGTGGTAAAATTGATCTGCTTAAAAGCATCTTCAGTTATAAGACTCGTGTTTTCAGTTTTCTTGCGATTATAAATAAACGTGGGATTTTGATCATATTTAAGGCACTCGCACTTAATAGCATAATATTTAAAAGCACCATCAATACCTGTTTGCAGCATCCGGTCGTTAACCGGGGTTTTAAGGGTATCAACCAGGTAATATACCGTATCAACTTTACGCAGCTTTTGGGCAGTAGCGGATAAAGAGGATATCAATATTACCAACAGGATATTCATTAATGTTCTCATAATTATGCTACCAGGTTTATATAGTGATCGACCGACACAAGCTGATCACTATATAAAGATGATAAAATAATTACTAAATCAATGATTTTTAGATGAGTAAATTACCGCTGTAGCAGGCATATTACAAAGCAATATTAAGCCATTCCCAGCCAGCCTTTATTACAATTCCAAAGTTATCCTGCCGATAGTTCTGCCGCTTTCAATTTGCGTATGCGCTTCGGCCATCTTTTCAAAAGGGAAAGTTTTGGATACGTGCGATTTTACAATGCCTTTTTCCAAAAGATCAGCTATGGCTTTCATATCGTCACCATTTGCCTTTACCATAGTTAGTACGCTTGTTACACCTGCATCTTTACCTTTTTGAATAGATGAATCATGCAACGGACCGGTTATTGTAAGCACTTTTCCACCTTTTTTGGTAATGGCGATGGAGCGGTCGGTATCTTCGCCGCCAAACGCATTAAGTACAAAATCTACGTCGCTTAATATTGTGTCAAAATCCTGGGTTTTGTAATCGATGTGTTCATCGGCACCAAGGCTCAACACAAAATCTTTATTAGCTGCAGACGAGGTACCTATAACGTAGGCACCTAAATGCTTGGCCATTTGTACAGCATAATGCCCTACCCCGCCCGATGCCGCGTGGATCAGTACCTTGTCACCAGCTTTAACGTTGCCGTGCGTGGTTAAATTTTGCCATGCGGTAAGGGCGGCAAGCGTTGCGGCCGCAGCTTCGTTGTGGGTAATGTTTGCCGGTTTTAATGCCAGCTCATTAGCTTTCGCGGCTACGTATTCGGCATAAGCACTGCCTAATTGCGGGAACGCGATCATGGAGAACACTTCATCGCCTACTTTAAGATCGCTTACATCGGCCCCAACCTGGGTTATTACCCCCGAAAGATCCCAGCCCAATATAACCGGCAGTTTATCTTTTATCACGTGATTCAGCGATTTGCCAAGCCTTGCTTTTGCATCTACCGGGTTAATGCTCAAATATTTTACTTTTATAAGTACTTCATCGTTTTGGATAGCAGGTACAGGAACCTCCACAAGGGTTAAGTTATCTACACCGCCGAATCCGTTTAATGTTATCGCTTTCATTTTTCTTTGCTTTATTTAACAGATCAAAATTATACCAATAAAAATAATCAAATTGGTACATATACGTTATAATTTGGTATTTTTGCCATCATGCTAAAAGAAAATCTGTACCAGCCATTCAATATTTTTTACAAAACATTGGATAAATGCCCTAAAATGGAACATCAGCATAATTTTTTTGAGCTGGTGTATGTGATATCAGGCACGGGCAAACAGTATATTAATAAAAGCAATTTTTCTTATCATCCCCGGCACATGTTTTTACTTACACCCGAGGACAGTCACTCTTTTGAAATAGAAACAACCACCGAATTTTTCTTCCTGCAGTTTAATGACATCTGGCTAAAGAACAGCGGCTTACTTACCGATAACGTTAAACGACTGGAGTTTATATTACAAAATGCAAGCCACAAACCTGGCTGTATCCTTTGCAATCAGCGGGATAAAAGTTTGGTTGGCCCTATGGTAGATGCTATCAAACAGGAATTTGATCATCGCGATGTGTACGACAAAGAATTGATACAGCAATTAGTGAATACCATAATCATTATAGTAGCCCGCAACATTGCCATGCAACTACCCGGACAAATGGATATGGGTACCGAAGAAAAAGCGATGGATATTCTGCAATACATACAACGGAATATTTATTACCCTGAGAAGTTGAAAGCCGAGGCGATCAGCAATAGTTTCGGAATTTCGGAGGCTTACTTAGGCAAGTACTTTAAAAAACACGCTAATGAAACACTGCAGCAATATATTACCAATTACAAAACAAAACTGATTGAGCACCGCCTGCAGTTCAGCGATAAACGCCTTAACGAGATTGCCGACGAGTTTGGTTTTACCGACGAAAGTCATTTTAATAAATACTTCAGAAAGCAGAAAACACATAGCCCCAAGGAGTACCGCAAACTTGTACGGTTGCCTCAACCAGCTTTGAATTAACCTTTTATTGGTATCGTAAACCAAAAAGTGCTCCCTTTACCCGGTTCGCTGTTTACGCCAATTTCGCCGCCATGCCGTTTTATTATTTCGGCGCTGATATATAAGCCAAGTCCAAGACCTGAATTTTGAAAACCCACTGCTTCGGCCTGGTAATACCTTTCGAACAAATTTGGCAGCTTACTTGCCGGGATGCCGGGACCATTATCTTTTACAGAAACACGGGCATTATCGCCTTCTTTTTCAATAATGAGATAGATCTTTAAAGATTCTGGCGCATATTTTACGGCGTTGTTAACCAGGTTAACAATAACCTGGTCTATAGCATGTTCATCGGCGCGTACCTGTAATTGCTCATCGCCATGAATAATAAGCTCATATTTACCGGCCACCCTGATGTGATTGCAACAAGCGTTTAACATATCATGTATGGTAAACGTTGTTTTATTAAGCCTGAGCTGAGAATCATTGGTGCGGCTCACGTTCAGCAGATCTTCAACCAGCGAGCTTATTTTTTGCATACTCCGGCTCGATTGTTCTATCAATCTGGGCAGCACTGTAGCCGATGGGTTATCTTTCATCCGCTCCAGCAGTTGTAACGATGCTTTAAGACTGGTTATCGGTGTTTTAAGTTCGTGGCTGGCAATACTGATAAAATCGTCTTTTTGTTGATTAAGGCGCTGTACCTGTGTAATATCAAGCAAGGTTCCTAATATTTTGTACGGCTTATGTTCCTGATCGTAAAACACTTTACCCTGCACCCTTATCCAGTGTACAGATTTATCGGCATAAATAACCCTCGCTTCGTAGTAAAGCTTGCCGGTTTTGAGGGCATCTGCGTGGGCTTTAGCTCGTGCCTGCCTGTCGTCCGGATGAATGGTTGCTGCAAACTCCTCCCGTTCGAGTGGCCTGTCGAAACCAAATATAGTATTAAACCTGTCGGAGGTTATCATCACATTGGTATCCAGGTTAAGGTCGAAGGTACCTATTTCAGCTGCTTCAATGGCAAGCCTGTTGCGCTCTTCAATTTCCTCAATACTGCGGCGGGCCTTAACTTTTTCGGTAACCTCTATTGCCAAAACCATTATCGCATTTATAGATCCATCGTAATAAGGCAAAGGCTCATAAACAAAATCAACAAAAACACTTTCGGGAATACCGTTACGATTAAGTGATAGTTCATGCTCTTTGGCACTAAAGGCAATACCTGTACTTATAACCTGGTTCATTACCGGGGCATAAGTTTCGGCCGCTTCGGGGATAGCCTGCCAAATGGTTTTATTTTCCAGCTCGCCGCGCTGCCGACCAACCAATTCCAGATAAGCATCATTTACATCTTGGATCAATAGATTGCCGGCACGGATAATACAAATACCTATAGGAGCTTGCCTAACCATGCTCCTGAAACGGCTGTTGCTTTCTGATAATTCTTCATAAAGGATCCTGAACTGATCCTGAGATTCTGTTAGCTCCTCGTTTGTTGTCCTTAATTCTTCGTTTGACGCTGCAAGCTCTTCGTTAATCGCGGTAAGTTCTTCGGCCATATCCTGCTCGCGTTGCTGGCTTAGATATCTTGGGGTAACATCTGTGGCTGTATGTAAAATACAATAGGTTTTACCTTCGGCATTTTTTATAGCGCGGTATTCAAAATCGAAATAAAAGGTTTGCAGCTTTCCTTCAATTTCAAGATCGGCAGGCGTGTTTGTTCCAGATATGGTGATCCCTTCGTTCCATACCTTTTTAAACATATCTATAAAGGGCTGCCCCTTTAACTCGGGCAAAGCATCCTCTAACGATTTGCCAATAACACGTTTATCCTTACCCCAAATGGCTATCATAGCGTCATTGGCATACTGAATTATGCTATCCACACCATAATGTATAGCGATACCGCTGTGGTACTGCGACAAAACATCTAATAATTGCTGGTTGCTGAGTGGCTGTGCCGGGTCGCTCATGTATGTTTTTTTAAGGTATTATAACCAATTGCAATACAAAAGGTTTGGCGAATATAAATTGTTTAATTAAAAATGAAACTGGCTGATACAAAAAAATAGCCGCCCATTTTTAGGGCGGCTATTTTTCGTGATATTATATTGAAGTTAATAATAAATAACTACTTATCATGCGTGTAAAATGTAAGTTCTTCCATCGCCATAAAGCTGCCATTACCCCAATTTGTTAAACATTTAATGCGGATGTACCTAACCTTTGGCGAGCCAGCAGGCAATACAAATTCTTCCCCGGCTTTTGCATAAGCAACATCGGTAGCGGTTACAGTACCTAACGGTGCGCCGGATGGTTTTATGGATGTGCACGAGGTTAACTTTGTCCAACTGCTATCATAGCTACCATCGGGATTAGGGTTATTGCTGCCCCATACCTCAAACGTTTTAACATTTTGCTGATCGTACAGCCTGTCGTTAGCCTGCCACATCTTAAACCTGCTTATAGAGGCAGATGCTCCCATATCCATGGTAAACCAGCATGGGATCTGATTACGGGTGGCAAAACCCGGCGGATTATAGTTTTCGTCCCATAAAAAATTCTCGAGCCAGCCGTAGCCGCCTTCCAATACATCAGTAGGTAGTATAACTATCTTAAAGTTCGATTTTAACATCTGCCTTTCAAATTTTGGCAATGTTACCGATGATGCAGCCGGTGAAAAAGTTTCGAATGCGCTTGAATCTGGCTTGTATAATGATTTGTAGGTAAGCTGAGTGCTTTCCTTATAATCGGGCAGCTCGGTATTTACTTCATTTGGCGAAACAATGATCTTACGTACCACACCATTTAAGCCGGTATAATTAACTTCAATACCCAACTCACCACCGGCAGGTTCACCCCAGGCAAGTTCAATTTTGTTGCCATCTGTTGATTGCGTTAACGACTTTAATGTTCTGTTGGTTAATGAGGCCAGGTAACTCGGACCGTAAACCACCCCAGAAGCGTTGCTTACAACCGATTTATGGTTTTGGCTATCATACGTATAAACAACAAAGTTATAGTTCCCTTCGGTTAGGTTGGGGATGATGACAGTCGCGGTGTCTTTACCGGCTGTGCGTGTAACGGCCACATCGATAGAATCCAGCAGGTTATTCCAATAGATCCTGATTTTAGTTACCAGCGGATCATTCCCCAAAACTACCGCAAGCTGCACCCGGTTGTAACCCGAGCGCACCAGTACAGAATCGGCCCGGCCGGGATAAGTGATCTCGCCCCCTGCCTCGTATTTTTTATAGGCATCGCCTGTGGTTTTTGTACACGAGGTTAACCAGGCAACCGCGCCAAACACACATAGCAAAGCAAAATATTTTATTGTTTTCATAAATTCAATTTTGATCGTTAATTATTTTGTATCGCCCCACATCATCAATTCATAAAAATTCACATAGGTACCGTTCGACCAGTTTTTCAGCGTTTTAAACCTTATGTAGCGCACTTTTGGCGTATTCAACGGGAAAGTGACGGTTTCGCCTGCTGTGGCAGCATCGATATCAGCTTGCGAAAGCTGCCCCTCCGGTAAACCCGATGGTTTTATCTGGGTATGTACAACCAAAAGCGTCCAGCTGCTGTCATAACTGCCATCCGGGTTGGGGTTATTAGATCCCCAGATCTCTACAACGCGCGGGTTATGTAGCGTATAAAAAAAGCCTGGGCGCATAAACCAGCTTAAGCGGCTTAGCTTGGCGGTAACACCCATATCATAGGTAAACCACTGCGGCATCCTCGCGGCATCGCCGGTATGGTAAAATCCATCCTGCGTATTGCCATCAAAAAGGCCTGCAATAGTTCCGTTGTAGCCAAGCGGGGCATCAGTAGGCAGCACCAAACCTTTCATTTTTGTACGGTCTAATAATTCTTCAAACAAAGGCGTAAGCGTAACAATCAGCGTATCTGATAAATTGCCCCACCTGTCCCTTACAAACACACCAAATTTTGTTGGGGTTGATGGCAGGCCTCTTATAGAGAAATCGCCTTTTTTAAGATTGGTATAGTTGGTGTTAATAGGCGAAAACTGACCAAGTGAGTCGTTAGTTAACACTACAATCGCCATACTCTCTTCGGTACTGTTAAAGAATTTTATGTTAATTCCGCCGAAGTCTGGCGTTACAGTGAGGCTATCCCTAACAATTTTAACCGTTGGCGTAAGCGGATGCACCGTTACCTCCAGCGGGCTCGAAGCGTTTTCGCTTTTATCAACCGCGTAAAGCGTAACCTGGTAAGCGCTGGTATCGCCAAATCCAACAACAGTTAAATCACTGTTATAGCGGCTCACCTTTGTTTCCCGCACAACACCTTGTTTGGTTTTATAAGAGGCTTTTACATATAACAGATCGGCATCGGCAGGTACCGAATAACTTATTTTTGCCGCCCCATTTAGATTTATTACCGTCACATTACTTATAGGCCCGGGTGCAACCGAATCTTTTGTAATGGGACCGCGGACATCCTGCTTGCATGAATTTATGACCAATAAAGCCAAACCAATGCCGCAGATAAAAAATATCTTTTTCATTATCTTATATTTTAGATGGATATAATTATTTGTTGACAACATTTTCATTTTTTAATTACCATCCGGAGTTTTGAACCAGGTTTGGATTAACCTGCAGGTTATATTCCTTAATTGGCCAGAAGTAATCACGCGGTCCAACAAATTTTGGATTGTACAACAATACCCTGCGGTTATAATCTTCAAATGTGCTTTGTAAGATATCCCAGCCATAAATTGGCGCACTCAACGTTTGCGGTGCTGTTTTCCAGCGGCGCAGATCCCAGAAACGGCTGCCTTCAAATGCCATCTCAATATTGCGCTCGTGCTGAATGATATCGCGCAGGCCATCAACAGTTGTGTACTTGGTTGGGGTAGTTGAAAAATTAGTCCATGAACTTTCAACTGTGTTTAGTCCGGCCCTTGCCCTTATCTGATTAAGGTAAGGCAATGCAGCTGCAGAATTGCCCGATTCATTTAAAGATTCGGCGTATAGCAGGTAAAGATCGCTCAGGCGCATCACCGGCCAAGGGTATGATTCAACTGTTGTATTAGTGGCCGTATAAACCAGGTTCCAGTTAACTATTTTTTTGGTGTAATAACCGGTAACTGAATATAAACGACTTTGTTTTTTACCCGTATACTCGCCTAATTTACTTTGGATATTGAAAGTACCGTTTTTCATGAACCAGGTTGATCCGTCGAAAGCCATATCTGCATAAAACCGGGGCTCTCTTTCAAAATGTAGCCCTACCGTTTGGTAACCGTTTTGCATCCCGGCGTCCTGCGCGGTAACAGTACGTAGTTTAAAACGGTTGGCATAATCCCAGGTTTTATCTTCTTCAATGGGTACACCGTTTTTTGTATAAAACAACTCGGCCATTTTTAATGGAGGAGCCAATTTCCCTTTCATATCCAGATTGATATTATTAGGATCAAGCTGCGGACAGGCAAATTCCTGCAACCAGAATGTTGGGTTACCACCCGATGTTAAACCCCATATCAGCTCGCTGTTCCATTTTTCACAAACAGAGTTACGGATATTCATTTCGGTTTTTTGGGCATCATTTACTACCACAATACCAGGGTTAAAATAATATAGCTTTAATCCCGCTGCCGTGGCGGCATCAATAGCTATTTTACAGGCATCGGCCGCTCGGGTCCATTTTGAGGCATCATATTGCGGGTTAAACAACAATTTTCCATCCCGGCCTTTTAAACCTGCAAAATCATTATTGCCGTTAAACAAGGGGCTTGCCGCTGTAACCAATAAACGCGCTTTAATAGCCAGTGCCGCAACTTTGGTAATACGACCGAGCTCTGTAGCGCTACTTGTGATAACACTTGGTAAACCGGTGTTATCATCACCCGCGGTGGCTTGATCAATAAGGTTTGAAATATAGTTCACCACGGTATCAACCGGTTGCCTGAAAACTTTAAGCTCTTCTGGTGATGCAGTGATTGGTAAATTTTTATCGGCGATAGGTATCGGCCCGTACATTCTGAATAAATACCAGTGAAAATATGCTTTCAGGAATTTAGCCTCGGCTATCCAGCGTACCTTTAAATACGGCTGCAAATCGGTTACCTTATCCACATTATCTAAAAAAGTATTACAAGCCCTTATGCCCTGCCAAAGCGATTTACCATCATAACCGTCCCAATAATTCATGTAAGGGTTAGCCCGGTTCTGGTTACCCCGCGCTATGTTATAAGGATCGAGGTAAAAGAAATCCTCGGTCATTGGCCAGTAGGTCCATGCTTCGTCGCCGCCGCTAAAGGCCGGGTTTTTATCCGGATGTCCCTCTTGCGGAAGATAGGAATAGCAGGTAAATAAATATTTTTCGGCCTCGTTACGGTTAGCAAACGCGTTATCAATGGTGGCAACGTTATCCGGCACCACATCCAGGTAACTTTTTTTACAGGCAGACAGGCATACTATCCCCAGGAACAGTAATGCAGGTACCGCATGTTTTCGATTTAAGAAGCTTAAAAATCGAGTATATGTATTTGACAATTTCATGTTGTTTTAATTTTAAGGGGATTATAACTGAATATTTAATCCTACGTTAAACACCTTTTGAATAGGATAACCCAGCCCGTTACTGCCTTGTTCAGGATCCCAAAGCTTAAAGGCGCTTATCAGGAACAGGTTACTGCCATTGGCATAAAACCTCAAGCTTGAAATGTGGAATTTTCTTAAAGTTTTCTCTTTAATGCTATAACCTATCTCGGCAGTTTTCATTCTTAAAAAGGCGCCATCGCGCATCCACCAGTTTGATGGTTGGTTGTTATTGGCATTTTGAGTTAAGCTAAGGCGTGGCCAAAGGGCGTACAGATTACGGTTATCTTCAGACCAATGGTCTTGAGCTATCACATCAAGTAAACCGTGCTGATTAGCCCCATTGGTAACAAACGGCGATACCGCGCTTGGGTCAATAAAGAATGACGACCTGGCCGAGCCCTGGAAGAATGTGCTGATATCGAAGTTTTTGTAACCGAATGAAAAGCCAAAACCATAAATGATCTCGGGCGTGGTTGGATAACCCAATCCATTTATCATATCCAGATCGGTGATCTGTCCGTCGCCGTTTAAATCGCGATACTTGATATCTCCTCCCCTTACTTCGCCGTAATTTTGTTTAGGCGAGTTCTTTACATCTTCATCATCAACAAATAACCTTTCGGCAACAAGACCATAAACCTCACCTAATGACTGCCCTACCCTTGAAAGGTATTGCATGTTTGAAGGATAATTTGGTTCTTCATTTACCAAAAGCTTACTGGCAGCATAAGTAAACGTACCACGCATTTGCAGCCAGGTATTGCCAAAGTTCTTGTTGTAATCCATAGATACATCAACACCTTTGCCTTCGGCAACGCCAACGTTTGCACTTACTGGAGCGGTAAGACCTAATGTGGTTGGGATATAAGCCCTTTGCATTAAAATATTACTGCGATGTTCTTTATAGGCATCTACTACAATGTTCAGCGCATCAAATAAACCAAGATCCATACCTATGTTGGTTTTCTTTGATTTTTCCCAGGTTATGCCTGTATTGGAATACCTTGAAATAGAAACACCCGGCCTTGAATAAGCGTAGTTTTCGCCAAAGTATGAGCCGAAGTTTCCGTCGCTAAGGTTTACGTTTGATAGATAAAAGAACCTGTCGTTAACGTTACCTATCTGGTCGTTACCCACTAACCCATAAGTTGCGCGAAATTTCAGTTTAGTTATTGTTCTTGACAGTGGCTCAAAAAACTTTTCGTTATTTACATTCCACGCCACACCTACAGATGGGAAAAAGCCGTACCTGTTATTTTTGGCAAAGCGCTCAGACCCATTATAACCAAAATTGGTTTCAAAAAGGTAACGATCGTTATAACCATAAGTTAACCTGCCCGATACCCCCTGGTTTCTGAAAGGAAGTGATGATTGCAGATCGCCTGCATTACCTGTGAGGTAGTTTCTTTGAATACCTATAAGCAAGCCGCTTACATTGTGTACTTTATTAAAAGTACGGTTGTAGTTTAAAGCAACCTCGCCATAGGTGGTAGTATTTACCGTTTTGTTTCCTTCTTTATAATTAAGGTACTCTGTGGCCGTGGTTTCGTTCAGCAGATTTAAATTATATCCCCTTGGATCGGTATTAGATGGACTGGCTGAGTAGTAAAATGGATTATACTGCCGGCTTAGATTAAAATACGAATAGCGCTGGGTATAAACCATTCCCCTGGCCGAAAGACCTTCGGTAATAAATTTAAGATCCTGCTTAAGCTCAACCTGTACATTTAACGTTGATGTACTATATTGTTGAAAGCCCGATACCATATCGGCATACGGGTTATCATAAACATCGCCGTTTGAACCTCTTGGCGCGTTACCAAACAAAGGGTGCTTAACCAATGGCAGATCTGAAGCCGGGAAAGTAGCTGGAAACAACACCGGGTTTGCATTTAACGCGCTGGCAAAAATAGCGCCGCCACCGCCAATAGGTCCGTTATAATCATCAAAATCGCCAGATGTTCTTAATATAGCCTCTGTAGATGAAGTAAGCTTTACGTTAACATTTGAACGAATCTCATAGCTTTTTAAGTTAACATTGTTATTAAAGTTATTGCCGCTTTGTGCCTTTAATACCCCGTTATCCTGGTTGGCGGTTGCCGCGATGTAGTATTGCGCCCTGTTAACACCGCCACTTAAATTTAAGTTAAAACGCTGATTGTTGGTGTAGTTTTTAATAAGCTGCCCTATCCAGTTGTTGCTTGGGTAAAGCAGTGGATTATCACCGGCCTGTGTATGGTCTATTTTATTTTGAGTGTATGGCAGCGGTGATAGTGGGTTCCGGGTTAGCGCAGCCTCGTTTGCCAGTTTCATGTAGGTAATGTTATCGGCCAGGGCAAAGTTTTGCGTGTTTGAAGATGTAGAGTTTTCAAAACGTACATTGAACTTGGTATCGCCAACTTTACCAGATTTTGTGGTCACCAAAATAACACCGTTTGCACCACGCGCGCCATATAATGACGAAGCGGCGGCATCTTTAAGGATTGAAAAGCCGGCTATATCATCGGGCTGCAGGCGGGCCAGGTTGGTTGATGTTGATTCCATTCCATCTATCAGGATCAGCGGATCAATTTTACCCGAACCAAATGATGTTATACCTCTTATAAAGAAAGAAGCATTATCGGCCCCCGGCTCGCCGCTGCGCTGGTAGGATATTAAACCCGCCACGCGCCCCGCAAGCATAGTGGTTAAGTTACTGGTTGGCCCTTTTAATTCTTTGGGGCTAATGGTAGTAATGGAACTTACCATACTTTCCTTTTTCTGTACGCCGTACGCAACAACCACTACCTCGTTGAGGTTGCTGTTGTCATCAAGTAACACAATATTGATAATGTGCTCGTCTTTTACGGCTACTTCCTGTTTTACAAAGCCAATAAAGGAAAACACTAAAGTGCTGGATGCACTGGGGGCTTTAAGTGCAAACTTTCCTTCGTTATCGCTTATGGTACCAATGGTGGTACCCTTAACGGTAACACTTACGCCGGGCAGCACAAGCCCCTTGTTGTCGGTTATTTTACCGCTCACAGCAAATGACGATTGTGCCCTGGCGGCAAAGCCCGGAAGCAGCAAAAGAAAAAAGCAATACAGGTATTTCACCTTTAAATAGGTAAAAATTCTTTCATTCATAATTGGTTTGAGTAAAGGTTTAACTTATAATGAGTTATTTGGTTATTTGTACATACATAATTACATATTAAAAATGTTACAAGCAAATTTTTTGAAAAAATTTATTCATGAGGCTTTTATCAGCCATTATTAATTAATAAATAGGCATTTAGGATAATTTAAGCGCAGAGAAAACTAACAAATAACACCTGAAATTGACTAAGTAAAGTAGGTTTATACTATACATATGTACTTACATTATATATATGTATTTACATAGCTAAAACGTTTTATTAAGGATTTTTTACTTGAAAAATCCCAGCTAAGAAATGTGCTAAAAAGATATAAAGGGGACAAAACGCACCTATTATACGTAACGACCTGAAAGTTTTGCAAACGTTTGCGCAAAGCAGTAATTAAAACCACAAAAAACGTTTAGCGGTTCTTAAAAGATCAAAAAAGCGCGTAAGACTTCATAAATTAACATAAAATTAACCGGCTGGCTGACCAATATGTAGCTTGTTGGACCAAAGATTAAAGAGCAAGGAATAAGGATAAAGACCAGCGCTAAAACAAAACGCCTAAAGCTATTAAATAGCTTTAGGCGTTTTGTTTTAGGATATGTTTTGTGTTAGCTTATCACTTAGTAACCCCATGCAAGCGGTACATCTGTAGGCTTGGTGCCCCAGTTTTTATTAGGTTTGGAACCCATTACAAACTCGAGTTTACCGCCATCGGCAATGTCATTTTGAGTGATGTAGGTTTTACCGTAAGCTTTGCCGTTTAGTTTTACCGATTGAATGTAGCAATTGTTTTTACCTACATTTTTGGCATCCATGGTGAACGTTTTACCGCCGCCTAAACTAATTTCGGCATGTTTCAATATCGGCGATCCTATCGCATAAACACCATTAGCAGGATTTACCGGGTAAAAGCCCATAGAGCTGAAAGTATACCATGACGACATCTGGCCACAATCTTCATTACCAGAATAGCCCGACGATGAATTGTTATACAACTCATTCAAAACCTTGGCTACGTAAAATTGTGTTTTCCAGGGCTGGCCCGAAAAATCATACAAATATGTTATATGGTGACTTGGCTCGTTACCATGCGCATACTGACCAATAAAGCCAGATGCATTACCATTCACCTCACCTGGTTTATCTCTCAGGGTGAAAAAGGTATCCAGTTTTTGATTAAATGCTGTGTTACCGCCAACCAAACCTATTAATCCGGATACATTTTGCGGCACATACCAGAAATATTGCCATGCGTTAGCTTCGGTGTAAGGGCTACCGCCATTACCACCGTATGATTGCGGATTAAACGGTTCCTGCCAGCTGCCATCTTTAAGTTTGGCCTGGAAAAAACCTGTTTTCGTATTGTACAGGTTCTTATAAAATTCAGATCGTTTGATGAACAGATCATAATCCTCATCCTTACCTAACTTTTTAGCAAGCTGGGCCACACACCAGTCGTCATAAGCTACCTCAAGGGTTATCGATACCGATTGCGATTCCACATCTTCGGGAATGTATTGGTATTTTGCCCATGCTGTAAATGGCGAACCGGGATGATCTGTTAAAGACGATCCTTTAATAGCCGCATAAGCTTTTTCTACATTGAAACCAGGGATGCCTTTCAGCGCTGCATCTACAATAACCGGGATGGCGTGGTTACCTATCATACAATAGTTTTCATCACCCCATAATTGCCATATAGGAAGGTAGCCATAACTATCATACTGGCGCATCATGCTATTGATAAAAGCTGTAGTTTTTTCCGGTTGGATCAACGTATACAGCGGATGCGCGGCACGGTACGTATCCCAAAGCGAAAAAGTTGAGTAATGTGTTTTATCCGGCGCGTTGGCAATGCTCAGGTCGGTTGCCTGGTAGTCGCCATTAACATCGGCCATGTTATTGGGCTGGGTAAAGGCGTGGTATAAGCCGGTATAAAATATCTGCTTTTGCTCCAGCGTACCGTCTATCTTAATTTTTGAAAGTTCTTTTTCCCATTGCGCGCTGCTTTGACTGCTTGTGGCATTAAAATCCCAACCGGGTAGTTCGGCTTTAATGTTCATGCGGGCGTTTTCGGTACTAACCGGCGAAAGGCCAACCTTTACCATAATCTGCTCTTTATCGGCAGTGTTAAAGTTTAACGCAGCTTTAAGATTGCTGCCGTTAATAATAGTAAGATCGGGATATGTTTTACCGCCACTCGCTAAAACAGTGCTGATGAATGGTTTTGAAAACTCGGCATGGAAATAAATCTTACGCAGCTTGGCCCATCCGCTTAAAATACGGTAGCCTTCAATAGTATGATCATCAACCACGCGAATTTCGGCCCCAATAATTTTACATGACCAATACCCCCTCTTTTTATCCAGCGAGTGATCCATATCAATAATAATATGTGATTGTGCATTCTGTGGAAAGGTATACCTGTGTAAGCCCACATGCGATGTTGAAGTTAATTCGGCGTTAATATTATAGTCTTTCAGCATCACCTGATAATAGCCTGGGCGGGCGGTTTCTTCCTTATGAGAAAACGCCGAGCTGTAACCGCTATGCGGCTTATCGGGAGTGCCCGCGTTGAATTTAACATCGCCGGTAGTTGGCATCATCAGTACGTCAAACAAATCGGCAACGCCGGTACCGCTAAGGTGATTATGGCTAAAACCTACTATGGTCTTGTCGTTATAATCATAGCCCGATGCAGGATCATCCGGTGCATCGCGGGTATCGGGGCTAAGCTGTACAAAACCAAACGGAACAGTTGAGCCAGGAAAATTACTTCCGGAAAGGCTATTCTTATCAACAGCGCCGGTACCTATAAATGGATTAACGTATTGAACGAAAGTACCGTCTGGCTTTGTTTGCGCTAATACTAATGAGCTGAAACAAACTAAGCCGATGCTTAAAACTTTTTTCATTGTGAGAGATTGCTAAAATTTTCAGCCAAGATAATATAAAATCGGGCTCAAATCCATCAATTCCAACAGTTAAGTAAAAGGTTTTACCATAAATACTCCCACAAAAGTGTTACAATAGGTTGCTTTGCTGATTATCAGTTTGTTTTATTTATTAAGTAGCGTTATTTTACTTAATAAAACCGATTCCCCAACAGGGTATAATCAGCTTTTTTTCAGCAGTTTTTAAGGATAAAAAAAGGCCGGTTCATGTATTGCGGATCAGTAGATAAATAAGCACTTTCGACAAACCTTTATTTAACCAGCATGACAATTA
>NZ_FNAI01000038.1 GCF_900101875.1 Mucilaginibacter pineti | reverse complement strand
ATTTCACTTAATGTAACAGAATTAACAGCTGAGCAATTATCTATGGCTGTTCAAACAGTTCTGGAAGATCCAGGATACTTAACTGCAATCCGCAAGATCAATGATTCGTTCCGGTCTGCCGGTGGTTATCCCAAAGCGGTAGAGGAAATCTTTAGATTTAAAAACAGTTTTATAAGCTAATTGACCTGGCTGCTATTATATTAAGGGTTAACAAACCTTTGACTGAATGATTTGCGTTTGTCCCAGATCATCGTCGCGCATTAGCCAGGCTTTATCCTTAAGCTAAGCTAATTTTATTTGGTAAATCAGGCATCAGCCTCGTTCCGACATCACTCTCTTCGTCCACAAGGCCGTGTTCCCTGGTAACGGAATCGTCTAAAAAAATAAAGGGACTGATCCTATCCACCAGCTTTTGTAAGACCTGTTGTTTTTTCTTCCAGACCACTGATCTCTTTGAACCTGCCCCAGGCGATCACGCTTTGCCAGTTGGTCATCGTCTTGATATCATCTACCTCAAACCAGACCTGCGGATTTTCCCGCATCATCTGAATTTTCATCCCTTCGGAAAAATGACAATAAATAATTCCGTTTCCATATAATTAATTTACAGGTACGATATACATCGTCTCCGCTGAATGACAGCCAATGCGGCCGTACAATTGCTCCTTTAATAGCGCTTCTATCTGGGTATCGTTGAGTTCTCTTAACATGACGTTTTTCATTATGGCTGTAAATTTCCGCTTAACTGGCTCCACAGGCCATGAGTTCGGTCATCTTAAAATATGAGAGGCGTCACTTTCCGGATTGGCGGCATTACTCGCTATCCGCAGCGGCATACTTTCCCCTGGTGGAAAATGGTGTCCCCTTGCTGTGGAACAGGCTGGCATTGGCAAACAGAGGTGCAGGGAACAACGTATTTTCCGGCACCCTATCAAATTCACTGCTATGGCTAAATGATCTTTCCTCGTATTCCCATTCCAGCAGGAGTTTCCATTTTCCTTCAGGAAGATCATCGATGGGCAGGCTCAGTTCGGTGTTTTCCCCGGTGTTGAATTTCAACCTTCGGCGGTCCTGGACTCCTTGCAGGGAGATACGGGTCAGACAGGCCGAGCCTTTAACGGGATGCGAAAAACTAAACTGCAGGCATTTCATAGTGGTATAGTTTAAGGATGGGCATAAATTATAACACAAATCTATACGATAAGGCTTTAATGAAAAATGACCAAGGTCACCATTTCAACTGATTATTAACGTATTATCGTCACAATGAAGGATTGAGCATTTTCGCCAGGCAGTCCAGCAATTCCTTTTCATCAAAAGGCTTAACCAGGTAGGCACACCGCCCGATCGACAGCGCTTTTGCCTTGTCGCCACTCTCGGATTTAGCGGTAATAAATAAAAAAGGGATATGGCGGGTTGTTTCCCGGTCCAGCAGGGCCTGAAAAACGGTGTAACCATCAGCGCCGGGCATCAGGACATCGCTGATGACAAGGTCAGGAAAGTGAAGGCCTGCTAAACGGATACCTTCCAGCCCGTTATCGGCAGTAATGACCCGGTAACCCTCCAGTTCCAGTAATTCGGCCGTGTTTTCACGGATATCCTGGTTGTCTTCAATCAGTAAAATGTTTGCGTTCATTTCGGACCGGCTTAAACAAGTAACAGCAATAACTGCGCTAATTTACCGGTAAGCAATGGATTTTACACCTTAACCACTGATTTTGTGATAAGGATCATTTTTCCAGATGACGGCTATCCTGTTTAGTCCGCCGTTTTATGGGCAGTTTTGATCGATCTGTTCACCAGGATCATCAAGCATTATGAAAAAGATAGCCATACTTACCGATTTTTCTGACAGGTCAACCAATGCTGCACTTTATGCGCTGCAGCTGGCCCGGCACTTAGGAGCCAATATACTATTGTACCATACTTTCCTCGTGCCATCCGCCGAACCGCTGAGCGCCCAGATCGCCTGGCCCCTGGAAGATGATGACGCGCTCCAAAAGAGCAACGAAAAAGACCTTCGTTTGCAGGCAGAGCAGTTAAAAAAAGTAGTATCGGGCTGGCCTGCCGATGCTTTCAAGCCGGCGATCACCTGCAGTTGCAGTGCAGGCACCGCAACCCTGGATCTGGACGAATTACTAGCGGATAAAGCGCTGATCTTAATCGTAACGGCCACTCACCATACCGGCTTTACCGCGCTGGTCATGGGCAATCACCTGCGGGGGGTACTCGATAATTCCTCCCTGCCGGTAATGATCATTCCTGAACATGCGGCTTTTACATCCCTGCAGAAAATCGCTTTTCCAACGGACCTGAGCGCTGCCGACCTGGAAGTGCTGAATTCGCTCGCGGGATTGGCCAGGCCATTCCATGCCGAGATCATGCTGGCGCATATCAGCCCGGAAGGAGATCCTGCGGAAACGCCGGTCAAAAACTTCTTACAGGATGTTGGTAACCAAATCGATTACCCCAATATTTATTACCGGAATATTCACCAAAACCAGGTAAAGACGGGACTACAGGAGCTGGAGACGGCGGTAGGCGCCGACCTGTTGGTCATGGTCCACCGTAACAAAGGCTTCATTGAGCGATTATTCGGCGGGAGCTATACCCAAAAGCTCGCGGCCAATCCGTTGGTGCCCTTACTGATCTATCCCTACCCGGTACCCGCTTATCCGGTTTTTTAAACGAATGGTAAACATGTCCTATTCCCTGAAATATTTCTTCGTAATCTTTTTGACCAGTTATATTTTACATGGCTTTGGCCAAGGGGTGAAAAAAAACGAACCGGCGTTATTGAATACGCAGTCACCCGTTGTTTTGGACAGCCTGGAGATCATCGCTTTTTATCAGGGCCACTCTGAATTGATTACCGCTAAGGCGCAGCTCCTGGATTTTTATGACCATAGAGCATACGCCTGTGCCTGGTTTGCCGGCGGTCGTTTAACCGAGCAGGCAGGCAATTTGGTTAACCGCATGATCAACTTGCCGGACGAGGGAATTTATACTGCTATTCCTTACCAAAAGGAACTGGAACTGCTTTTAGACGGGTTGAACGGGCAGCAAAACAACCAGCAGACCAACGTCACCATGGAACTGCTGCTGACCGCGCAATATTTCGTCTTTTCAAAACTGGCCTGGAACGGGATGAACAACGCTGCCAGTAAATCGTCCGGCTGGTATCTCCCCCGTAAAAAAATGGCTTATGACCAGTACCTGGACAGCCTTTTAGCCGCGCCGGACAAACCATTCACATCAGCCGAGCCGGTCTACCGGCAGTATGAATTACTCAAAGCTTTTTACGAAAATACCGCGCCCTGGATACCGGGAGTACCTGGCCTCCTATTGTGTTGCCATTGCCCCGTTTAAAACCCGGCGATTCTGCTCCCGTGGTCACGCTGATCAAAGCGCGCTTATATAAATTGGAAGATTATCACGGGGATACCCTAAATAACCATTATGACACGATTCTGCAGAACGCGGTTAAACAATTTCAGTTCCGTCACGGCCTGCCGGTTAACGGCTTGCCGGATAAAGCAACCCTGGCCGAACTGAATATCCCCTTAAAAAGCCGGATCAGCCAGATCCTGGTGAATATGGAAAGAAGCCGGTGGTTACCCGTTACGTTAAGCTCCGTTTACCTGGCCGTTAACATACCTGAATTCAAATTACATGTTTATCATGCGGATAGTTTATTGTGGAGCTGCAGCGCGGTGGTCGGGCAAACCATGCATCAAACTACCGTATTTTACGGGGAGATCAAATACGTCGTTTTTAGCCCGTACTGGAACATTCCGCCAAGTATTGTCCGCAATGAAATTTTGCCCGGCATCAAAAATGATCCGAACTATATTGCCAAACATGATATGGAGATTACCGGCTACCTGGATGGTTTGCCGGTCGTCCGGCAGAAGCCGGGACCGATGAATTCATTGGGCCTGGTTAAATTCATGTTTCCCAATAGCTATAATATTTACCTGCATGATACCCCGTCAAAGTCACTGTTCGGCGAGACTTCCCGGGCCTTTAGTCATGGTTGCATCCGCATCGCTGAACCCGTCAGGCTGGCGAACTTCCTGCTGAAAGAAGACAAGGAATGGAACCCGGAAAAAATAGCTGCCGCCATGCATGCCGGTAAAGAGCGTTATGCCACCCTGGCCCAAAAGGTGCCGGTGTTCATCGCTTACTTTACGGCTTTTACAGACCGTGATAACCGGCTGAATTTCAGAAAAGATATTTATAACCTGGACGGAGAACTGGCAGCGCTTATCCTGTCAGGCAACGGCGTCTACTAAACAATCAAACTATGAAAAACACAAAAGATCTGGGCATTTGGATGGATCATCAAACTGCCCACTTAATGGAGTTTACCACAGACCCCATTCAAACCACCACCATTGATTCCGAATTCACGCACGAAGAAAAGGAGCAAACGCTGTCCCGGAGTGAAAACCTGATGCATAACAAAGAGCAGCATGAGCAGGCAGCTTATTATCAAGAATTGGGTGAACTGATCAGGGGCTACGGTGAGGTCATTTTGTTTGGGCCTACTGATGCCAAGGTTGAGCTATTTACCTTTTTGCGAAAGGACCATCGCTTCAGCGCTATCCAAATCGAAATTGAACAGGCGGATAAGATGACCGTTAACCAGCAACACGCGTTTGTCAAGGCGCATTTTTCTAAAAAACTTTCCCTACGATAAAACAAAAATGCATATGAAAATCAACCAGGATATCGCAAACGACATTCAGGAGGCCATCCATTGGGAACCCTTGTTGAAAGACACTAAAATTGCCGTAAATGTTACCGACGGGGTGGCCACCCTGACCGGCGTAGTGGACGGCTACCTTAAAAAGTCAAAGGCTGAAGAAGTGGCTAAGGGCGTCACCGGCGTAAAGGCAGTCGTAGAAAAGATAGCCGTCCAGTTTATTAATGAGACGGCCCTGAGCGATCAGGAAATTGCCATAGAGGCCATCCAAGCCTTGAAAAAAGATGGCCAGGTTCCTCATGACCGGATAAAAGTGACCGTGGAAAACGGTTGGGTTACCTTAACCGGCAATGTTCCCTGGAACTACCAGAAAGAGGCGGCAAGAAATGCGGTCAGGCACCTGGATGGTGTCAAAGTGTTCACCAACGATATCCGGATACAGCCTGAAAGCCCGGATGAACTGGAACAGGAAGATGTCCAGCGTGCGTTCAGGCGAAGCGCGTCCCTTTATGACCAGGATATTCAGGTCTATGTAACAGAGCATGCCGTAACGCTCAGCGGCGTAGTCAATTCCTGGTACCAGAAAGAGGAAGCGGAACGGATGGCCTGGAACGCGCCGGGTGTTGTAGCCGTCGCGAATGAGCTGGTCATCGATTTAAAAGATTAAACCATGATGACCTTAACCCTACAGATCAGCTGGCTATTTTTGCTGGCCATCCCGATCGCCTGCATTGCCTGGACGGTGACGCATGAAGAAGTGTTCCGGGAACCCCGGGAATACTGTACCCGGCGCAGCCAGGAAGGCAAATCATTAGTGGAGCGAAAGTTCTTTTACTTGTTTACCTGTGAGTACTGCTTTAGTCATTATGTGACCATCCTGTTTCTTTGCCTGACGGGCTACAAGCTGCTCATGGATAACTGGGCAGGCTACTTGATCGCGGGCTTCGCGCTAGTGTAACGATTATTTAATTATGCAACATATTTGTATATTTGGGATAAGCAAAATACAAATATGGAGACCAAATTTAGTCTTAGCCAAGAGGAA
>NZ_FNAI01000022.1 GCF_900101875.1 Mucilaginibacter pineti | reverse complement strand
CCCGGTGATGATGCCCGTGAGTTTTGGGTACGTGCCGAAGACCGCACCCGTGATACCGCGCAAAGATATGACCGACTTGGCCTTGCTGAATATGAAGCTATGGAGGCGTTTGTGAGGTACAGGTTTTAGTAAATAGTAATGGTTCATAGATCATGGCTAACCACACTCGCGCGGGTTTAGCGTAGCGTAACCCATGTGAAAGCATGATATAAGCTTCCAGCTTATACGGCGGCTGAAAGCCGCAACCATGCCGCGACACGGGCTGAAAGCCCGCGCCAGTAAAATTTCAACAGGAAGGGCGATGAGTTAACCCATCGCCCTTCCTATTAAACCACGTCAGTTAAAATTAAACTAACTAATCTTCGCATTTACCAATTCAATGATCTCGGCCTCAATTGCTATTGCTTTGCGTTCAATTTCATTTCCCTGGTAAATAATATCTACCACAAAATCTTTGTCTTTATAACTTGAGGCATTAACTTTTACATTCATAAAAGCACCAAGGACAGCAGTACGGGCGCAAAGGGCGGCAACTCCCGCATCGGTAACGGAATTTGGGTTGCCAAGCTCCACCATTACCTTTATTACTTCCATGCTATTCAATGCGGTCTGCATTACTTTAAAGGGAATTTCAATGGCATACTTTGTAGCATCCTGAATAGCTTTATCCCTTATCGTCTTTTCCTCATCCGTAGCCTTTGGTAAACCGAAAGCATCCATGATGCGGTTAAAGGAAATAGTATCCATATCAACCAGCGCCATCATTTCGCTTTTGTACGCCTGCGCTTTTTCGGCCCAGTTGCTAAATTCAAGCCAGCGGTTGTCCCAGCCTTTTTTGTGCGAACTAAGGTTGGCGACCATGCCTGCCAATGATGCACCCAACGCGCCCACATAGGCCGCAATAGAACCGCCACCCGGCGCCGGGCTTTCGCTCGCGGTTTCGTCGGCAAAATCATTGAGGGGCATGCTCACCAGTTTACTACCTGCTTTATCTTTCAGTAAATATTCTATAATACGCTCCTGCGGATCAAACGGCCCTAATTCATCCAACCCCATTGATTTTATGGCGATTTTAATGAGCTCCTTTTCACTCACCCCTACCGATCGTTGTTGCTTCTGTAGAAAATACCTGCCTGCATCCAGCATCGCCTTCAGGGGAATTAACCCAACCAACTCACTGCCCGTAACGCGGATGCCCCGATCATTTGCCTTACTGCAAACTTCGTCAAAGGCTTTGTGCACCGGCGTTACCTCAATATTGGTAAGGTTCATGGAGATTTGCGCAACGCCATATTCCTCAATATACCAGCCAATAGCTTTTACCGATTTTAATGAGCCAGGAATTGATTTTGGCTTGCCATGCTCGTCGGTTATAATTTTACCTGTTACCGGGTCACCTTCACGCAGGGTACGACCGGCCTCCCTCACATCAAAGGCAATGGCATTTGCCCTGCGGGTTGATGTGGTATTTAAATTCACGTTATATGCAACCAGAAAATCGCGTGCGCCAATAACAGTAGCCCCGCGCTTAACGTCATTTTCTGCCGGACCATAATCCGGTGCCCACTCGGGTAATTTTATCTTCTTAAAAAAACCTTCATATTCACCGGCACGTATTACAGATAGATTACTCCTGCTCTTATTCGGCTGCGCTTGTTCATATAAATAAACCGGAATGCGCAACTCTTCGCCAACTCGCTGCGCCAGCTTACGGGCATATTCCGCGGTTTCTTCCATGCTGATATTACTGATCGGTATCAGCGGACAAACATCGGTAGCGCCCATCCTCGGATGCTCGCCTTTTTGCTTGCTCATATCAATTAGCTCGCCAGCCTTTTTTATAGCTAAGAATGCTGCTTCAATAACTTTTTCGGGCTCCCCAACAAAAGTAACTACGGTGCGGTTGGTGGCCTTTCCGGGATCAACATTAAGCAATTTTACACCCTCAACGGTTTCCACCGCATTGGTTATCTGTTTAATAATGTCGAGGTTAATACCTTCACTAAAATTGGGTACGCATTCAATTAGTTTTGTCATTGGTAGTAGTAGCCGGTATTTGGGCACCGTTTATAATTTGAAGTTCCTTTGTAAATAACAATAACGTGCCAATAACCAGAAAAGATATTTACTTCTCTGGTTATCAAACACGTTACAATAAGATCAGTCAATAATAATGCAATTTATATAAGTACTTATACATATGCAAATTATTGGCGATATTTTTTATTGATAAAGTGCCAACGTGGCTTAAATCTTACGAATCGGCCGTCCAAACGCTTATAGGCTTTAGTTTTCCCTGCTGATAAAGGATCTCCCGGTGATCGGCACAGGGATAGGCCTGCATATCGGCAAGTTTGCCTTTGGCGAGCGTACCGCGGTCGTTAAGTTTTAAAGCTTGCGCTGCGCGGAAAGTGAGGCCCGCGTAAACCTCGGCGGCGCTGAGTTTTTCGGCGGCGGCCATTACAGCGGCTTGCAGCAGCAGATCGCCCATTGGTGCCGATCCTGGGTTCCAATCGCTGGCAATGGCGAGGCAGGCACCTGCATTAAGTAACTTGCGGGCTGGCGCGTACTGCATCCCCAAACCCAGTGACGCGCCGGGCAAAGTAACGGCTACTGTATCTGATTTTGCAAGCAGATTTATTTCGTAATCACCGCTCGCCTCCAGGTGATCTGCCGATGCAGCCCTTGCTTTAATCGCTACTTCGCTGCCACCTGTAGTGAACTGATCTGCATGAACGGTTACCTCAAAACCCATCTGTTTGGCTTTGGAAAGATAGTAAAGCGCGTCGCTGCTGTTGAAAGCACTTTGTTCAATAAAAATATCTACCCTGTTGGCCAGTCGTTTTTGTTTGATAACGGGCAACAGGTTATTCAAAATATGATTTAGATATTCCTGCGCCGGGCCATCAAAATCTCGCGGAACCATGTGCGCGGCCAAACAGGTTGGTATTAAACCGGCACGGGTTTTCTCCGCCGCGTTTTGTATTGCTTTTAATTGTTTTAACTCGGCATCCATACTTAACCCGTAACCACTTTTTATTTCGATAGTGGTTATACCCTCGGCCAAGTGCCGTTGTACGCGTTGCAATAAAAGATTAGTGAGCGTAGCCTCATCAGCAGCGCGGGTTTGGGTTACAGAATCCCAGATGCCGCCGCCCGATTGTGCAATTTCGAGGTAGGTCTTTCCGCTATTGCGCATGGCATAATCCTTTGCCCGACTGCCGGCAAAACAAATGTGCGTATGGCAATCTACAAAGCCGGGAAGCAGCACATGTTCGCCAATAATTTCCTCAATTTGTGCGGATGGATTGGCTTTTCTTAATTCTTCAAAACTTCTAACGTCCGCTATCAATCCATCATTAACCAACACGCCCCCTTGCGGAATAATGTGCAATTGCTCATCATTCAAAGCACCTTTAAGCGGCAGCCCTGTTAATGGCAATATTTGCGTAAACGGACCGATTAGTTTTTTCATTTACTTTACCCCTTTATAGAAATTTGTCATTGCGAGCGATAGCGTGGCAATCTCCTCGTGCTATTCCACCTCACTAAGCGTGCTGCCTGTCCCGTGAGATTGCTTCGTTCCTCGCAATGACATAGTTCTTTTAAGACTTATGAAGTTTTAAAAACTTCGTAAGTCTCTTACCATTATTACGATGCTTTGAGCTTTTTGCTTTAAGCCCTCAGCTTCCTCCTACCACACCTTCAACCCAAACTTATCTGCCCATTCCTGCGCCTTGTCGTAACCGGCATCGGCATGGCGAAAGATGCCCATTGCCGGGTCGTTGTGTAAAACGCGGGCAAGGCAGGTTGCGGCGCGGTCGGTGCCGTCGGCCAGTACAACCATGCCGGCGTGCTGCGAGTAGCCCATGCCTACCCCACCGCCGTGGTGGAACGAGATCCAGGTAGCGCCGCCCGATGCATTGGCCATCAGATTTAACAATGGCCAGTCCGATACCGCATCCGATCCATCTTTCATGGATTCGGTTTCGCGGTTGGGTGAGGCCACCGAGCCGCAATCCAAATGATCGCGACCTATAACTATAGGGCCTTTTACCTTTCCTGTACGTACCAATTCGTTAAAAAGCAAACCGGCCTTTTCCCTGTCGCCCATGCCCAGCCAGCAAATACGGGCGGGTAACCCCTGGAACGAGATCTTTTCCTGCGCGTTCTTTAACCATTTTATCAGTGGCTTATCTTCAGGGAACAGTTCCATCAGTGCCCTGTCTGTAGTAAAAATATCTTCCGGATCGCCGGATAAGGCTACCCACCTGAACGGGCCCTTCCCCTCGCAAAATAGCGGACGGATATAGGCCGGTGTAAATCCGGGGAAATCAAAGGCGTCCGGCTCGCCTCCCTGCCTGGCAAACTCGCGCAGGTTGTTACCGTAATCAAAGGTTATGGCACCTTTATCCTGCAATTGCAACATGAGGCTAACGTGGCGGGCCATACTTTTCAGGGATAGTTTTTTATATTCAACCGCATCAGCTATGCGCAGGGCAGCCGCTTCGTTCAACGACAGTCCATTTGGGATATAGCCATTAAGCGGGTCATGCGCCGATGTTTGATCGGTTAAAATATCGGGAATAATATTGTCTTTCAGCAGGTGCTCCAGCATATCGCCGGCATCGCTCACCAGGCCAACCGAAAGCGTTTCTTTTTTGGCGATAGCTTCCTTAACCCAGGCAATCGCCTCGTCATAAGAATGTGTTATCCTGTCGATATATTGCGTATCCACCCGTTTTTGAATGCGGGTTTCATCTACATCGGCACCTAAAAACACGCCACCTGCCATAGTCGCGGCCAAGGGCTGTGCACCACCCATGCCGCCTATACCGGCGCTCACGATAAGCTTACCCGCCAGATCGCCGTTAAAATGCTGATTGCCACACTCCACAAAAGTTTCGTAAGTGCCCTGCAAAATACCCTGCGTACCTATGTAAATCCAGCTGCCGGCAGTCATCTGTCCGTACATCATGAGGCCTTTGGCACGTAGTTCGTTAAAATGCTCCCAGTTTGCCCAGGCAGGTACCAGGTTACTATTGGCAATTAAAACACGCGGCGCCTGCGGATGGCTACGGATGATACCAACCGGTTTACCCGATTGCACCAATAGCGAATGATCTTCGTCCAGTTCTAAAAGCAGTTCGATGATCTTGCGTAATGCTTCGGGATTGCGGGCGGCCTGGCCAATACCGCCGTATACTACCAGTTCATCCGGATTTTCGGCAACCTGCCCATCCAGGTTGTTGAGCAGCATACGCAATGGCGCTTCGGTTTGCCAGCTTTTGGCGTGCAGTTTCATGCCGCGCGGGGCCTTGTATACCGGGTGGTTGGCGTAGATATTAATAAATTCCGAACTCGTCATGACTGAGGTTTATATGGTTTTCAACGGCAGCTTCATCGGCAGTAGCCAACAATACGCCATTGGTAATTAGTTGATGTAAATTATTGATATCATCCGCGAAAACACGATCGTCATTTATAAAGGGCACATGCTTGCGAACCAGGCTGTGCAGCGCTTCAATAACCGGGGTTGACTTTAACGGCCTGCGAAAATCCATGGCCTGTGCAGCGTACAGCAGTTCAATAGCCTGGATGTATTCTATATTATCCATCACCTGGTGCAGCTTGCGCCCGCTGATAGAACCCATAGATACATGGTCTTCCTGCCCAAGCGATGTTGGCACACTATCAGCACTGGCCGGGAAACAAAGTGTTTTATTCTCGGTAACCAATGCAGCCGTGGTATACTGCGGAATCATCAGGCCGGAGTTTAGTCCCGCGTTGTGCGTAAGTAATTTGGGCAAACCGTAGCGACCTTCGCTCATGAGGTAACAGCGGCGATCGGCTATGTTACCCAGTTCCGCGGCGGCAACCGTGGCGTAATCCAGCGGCAGGGCCAATGGCTGGCCGTGAAAATTGCCACCGCTAATGGTATCATCGGCATTAAAAATAACGGGGTTATCGGTAACCGAGTTTAGTTCTATCTCGGTAAGTTCTTTTAAATGCAGCCAGGCATTGCGAGATGCACCATGTACCTGCGGCATACAACGCAACGAATACGGGTCCTGCACCCTATCGCAATTGATGTGCGATGTGTTTATCTCCGAGCCATCCAACAAGGTAGATAACCGCTGGGCTACGTGTTTTGTACCCTTAAACGGACGAATGGCATGTAAACGCGCATCAAACGGCCGCGCCGAACCCATCAATCCTTCTAAAGACATCGCGCCTATCAAATCGGCCCGGTTAAGTGCATCATCCAATCGCTGTACCGCTTTTACGGCAAACGACAAAATGAACTGTGTTCCGTTAATCAGCGCGAGGCCTTCTTTTGGGCCTAAAATTAAAGGTTGCAGGTTATGTTTTTTCAACAAAGCCCCGGCAGGTATCGGCTGGTCGTTCTCATAAACTTCGCCTAAGCCTATCAGGGGTAAAAATAAATGCGAAAGCGGCGCCAGATCGCCGGAGGCACCTACTGAACCTTTTTCGGGTACGAGGGGTATAATATCATTATCGATATGCCAGATGATGCGCTCCAATGTTTCCAGCGCCACGCCAGAATAACCCTGCGCCAGCGCCTGCACTTTGGTAATGAGCATCAGCTTGGCTATTTCCTGCGGGATGGGTTTGCCCACGCCTACGCTATGGCTTTTTAAAATATTACTTTGCAGCAGACTGGTATCGGCTTCAGAAATGCGGGTATCGCAAAGCGGACCAAAACCTGTATTAATGCCATAAACCGGGTGCTGCGCGTGTACAATTTTTTCTACCTCGCGCCATGAAGTACGGATGGCTTTTTCTGCATTGGCGTTGATAATGCCCTTGGTTTTACCCGCAGCAATATCAAGGCAAATGCCTATGGTAAGATGGTCTGTGCCATAATTAAATATACTCATGGCTTTATGATTTTGATTGGTTATGAATATTACGGCTAATACGGTTTGCCAGCGGGTATGATTGCAGGGCGCTTTCCAGCGCGGTAATGGCTGGCAAAAGTTCCTTGCAGCCCAGCTCGCTATCCATCATGGCGTTCATGGATAGTTCAACCGCGTCCCAAACAGGTTTTATTTGGGTTAACAGCTCGCGGCCTTTGTCGCTAAAAGTAACTTGTTGTTTTCGGCCATCTGTAGTACTGGTGGTGGTAACTAACAACCCCTTTTGTTTGAGGTTGGTAATAAGCTGACTTGCGGCCGGATGGCTCACCTCTATCTGCTCACTTAACTCTTTAATAGATAAGGTATCATGCTGCGACAATAAATAAAAAACAGGAAACCAGCTGGCCTCAAATTCAATACCTTCCTGCTGGTAAGCACGGTTAATTTCCGATAAAAAAGATTCACTGATCCGCCGTAACCGACTGCCCAAAACCAGGTAACCCAAACGCTGATAAAAATTCATAACGCAATTTATATAAGTACTTATATAAATACAAGTTTTGGAGGAAGAATATTTAGGGGCAGGCGCGGAGTATCGATGCCAGGTTAATTGCATGCGTTAAACTACGTGTTAACACCCTACAAGTCAGGTATTTTTACGCATGTCAATATGTACCAAACACGTTATTTTTATACAAACCGAAATACCTTAATCCTTAACAGCATGGCGAAAGAACAAGTAAACGTACCTGAACCGGCAGCAAAACCTCTTTTTAGTAACACATTAACCGTTTGGATAGGAATTATTACCTCTATTACAACCATCGTGTTAACTATTTATACTACCTCAAATAAAGTACGGCTGGATCAATTGGAAACTGATTTTAAGGATCGGTCTGCCAAGGTGGAAGAATCAAAAGAAAGAGTTGAGCGCTACAAATGGGTATATAGTTTATACAGTGATTTAAATAATACCGATGTAAGAAAGAAAAACTTTACCGTTGGCTTAATAACCCTCGCTCTTAACGACCAGGAATCAAAAAAACTATTTTCGGCTTTGCAAACATCCAATGATACGCTGCTGCAAGGTGTGGGCCAAAGCGGGTTAAAGGCTTTAAAAGCAATAGCGAACAATGACATTGCTGTTCTGGTATCGAAGATAGATACCTCAAATTATAATGAACGGGTAAAAGCCGTTGGTAAACTCGAAAGCGATTATATAGCATCGCCCCCGGCTATAACTATGGTTTTAAACCTGTATAATCCGGATAATATTGTCACGCTATCGCCTGATGGGATCATCAACGGTCTGTACTTTTTAAACCGTACCAATCCAAAAGCCTGGAACCAACAGCAAATAAAACAGGGGCAGGATGTTACCGACCAGATAAAAACCTTAAACCCCGGACCAAATACCCTTAAAGAACTCGCAAAGTTTAATAAGATACTAACGCAAGCAGCAAAGGGCCAATAAAACAATCTTTTTTATCCCAGCTATAATTACCTAAATTTATACAGTCTGCATCATTCAATTTATATGAAGAAGATCCCGCCTCAAAATCTCGCCGCCCAGATCGAACTAAAACCCGATTCGATAAAACCGTTTGAAAACATTGCGCTGGCCTTTTCTGGCGGTGGCTTTAGGGCGGCATCGTTTTCGCTCGGCGTGCTTTCGTTTCTTAATACGGTAACGTTTGACGATGAAACAGATGAACTTGCGGGCCAGGTGCTTTTGCAGCAGGTAAGCTATATGTCGTCGGCCTCGGGTGGTACTATTGCCACCACCTTGTATGCTTTGTATAGCGCCCGGGGAAATAGCTTTGGTACGTTTTACAGTAAACTGCTTACGCAACTTACCGGCGATAATCTGCTTAAAGATTCCCTGAAAAATCTGGCGGGCAAAAAATGCTGGGACAAAACAAGCCACAAAAGCCGAAACATTATTAATGCCTTCGCGCTGGCTTATAATGCCGATTTGTTTGAAGGTGCCACGCTGCAGACCCTTTACCCGGTTGATGTACCTACGGCGCATTTGAAAGAGGTTTGCTTTAACGCTACTGAGTTTTATACCGGCCAATCATTCAGGCAACACGTTAAGCTGGCGCCCGATAAAAAACCCGATCTATCATTTGTATACGGCAACGCCGATATCTACCTTGATAAAGCAGAAGCTGAAAAAATACGCTTGGGCGATGTACTGGCAGCCTCATCTTGTTTCCCGGCGGGTTTTGAGCCGATTGTTTTCCCGGAGGATTTCACTTATAACGGTGGATTAACCGAGGCAGAGCTAAAAAAAGCCGTTCACATGGAGCCGCAAACCGACGATAAGAAGGAAACCAAATTTATAAAAGAAGCGCAGTTTGGTTTAATGGATGGCGGCATAACCGACAACCAGGGACTGCAAAGTTTGATGGATGCCGATAAAAGACGGCTGGAAAAACAAACCGACTTTGCCCCTTTCGACCTGATGCTGGTTAATGATGTGGGCAGTCACTTTATACATCCTTATGAAATACCCAAAGTTAAGAAGGATGGCACACTTACCATAAACAGCACATTTGGTTTGGCGGGTACATTTCTCGTACTGTTTGCCGGCCTGGTATGGTTCGGCATTTGCAAGCATTGCACCTTTGCCGTAATAACAGGATCGCTACTGGCTGCACTGCCTATTATATATGTGGGTGGGATGCTGCTGATTGGTCATTTGCTATTCGGGGCTTCGGAATCATCATCGGGGGTTAACCTGCAGCGGAATTTTACCAAAAAGATCATATCCTTATTACTGAAATATTTTACACAAACTCCCTTAACGGTTATTAAACAGATGCTGGCTGCCAGGGCCGAATCGGTATTGATGCTAAACACCAGTATATTTCTAAAAAGGATACGGCAATTATTGTATGATCAATTTTATGGGTCGCCGCGTTGGGAAAACCGAGGTAAGGGCAACCACGTTTATGACCTTTCTTTTTCAAACGATATTAACCGCGCCAAAAGCCCCGAACCGCCTGAGCTTAACCCAAGCCATGAAATGCAAATTGTGGCACAGGTGGCATTTAATATGGGCACAACCCTTTGGTTTGATAAACAAACCACCGAACAGGAACATTGCGAAGCCTGCCTCATTGCCTGCGGACAATTTACCACCTGCTACAACCTGCTTCAATACACCGAAAGGCTACTGACCAAAAGCACCACAGGCATTTACGATAAAAAATACACAAAGCGTTTACAGCACCTTAAAACCCAACTGCAGGAACATTACGAACATTTTAAGATGGAACCTTTCTTCCTCTACAATCAATCGGGTGTTGGTTTTAACGTGCCGGGCTTTGTTAAGATAACCATGAGAGAGATCCCCATTCCGGATAATTCAAATTACTCGTTAAAGCCAAGGGCGAAGAAGTAAGGAATGGCAATAACATAATGTTAATTTTGTAAAGTCGTTACCTGGCCTGTGAGATTGCTTCGTACCTCGCAATGACATTTCTTTTTATCTGCCTACTCCCTTGCCTTTTTCAGCGCCCTTAACATTTGCGCGTAGTCCATTCTTTTTACCATTGCGTTCACGGTGTGGGCAATGCGGTTATCGCGGGTAGGCTGGGTTTTGGCACTGTCTATCCATTTGGTAAAATAGCCGCGGTGGCTTTCGGTAAGGCTGTTAAAATACTCTTCGGCTTCGGGTTCGTATTCAAAACATTCCAGTAGTTCGAGCGGTACGGCAAATTTAAAATCGTCGTCGGGCTCAAGCTGTAGTTTGAGCATGGCTCCCCGGCCTTTACGCAGGGCCTTGCAGATCTCCTTTTTAAGCGACATAATAAAATTACCCTCGCCCATCGGCATAAGGGCCATGCCAGCTATAGGCAACTCATCAAGTTTTCCTTTTACCCGGAATGATCTTTTATTGCCGGGCTTCATTTGCTGTGCTACATCGGCCGGAATTTCAACGTAGGTCCAGCCGGTTTTTTCGCCTTGTTCAGCGAATTGCAAAATAATGGTATTATAGTCAACCATAGATGGGCTTTAGCGGGTTTATGTTGCTAAGTAATTAAAAAAAAGGGCCACATGTTAAATGATTGTTAAATCGTACAAATTATTGTAATTGTTTGTAACGTAATGGATACTACCGCTGTCTTATGAGTATAAATATAATAATAACCTTAACAACAACAATATGAAAACCTTAAAATCAATCATCCTTGGCTTAGCCTTAATTATAGTGTGTGGAGTTGCAAAAGCAAACGTAACCAACGAAGGCGAATATTTAACAAAAAACTACGCTATCAACACTTATGTTGATGCCATTACCCGCGGTAAAATACAAGGCTTTAATGACGTAATTGATCAGGAAGCAAAATTCACCATGTTACGCGGCAAAAAAGTGTTAAGCTTTACAAAAGGCGAGATAATGGAATCAGTAAAAGTTAACAAAAATGTAGAGCAACAATGTACAACAAGCACCACAATAGTTGAAAGCAACTCTGACCTTGCTGTTGTAAAAGTTGATATGCAGTTTGATGGCTTTGTACGCAGCAACTATGTAACCATTGCCAATACCGGCAAAGGCTGGAAAATAACAAACGTTTACAGCGTTTTCAAGTAAGTTTTAGTTTAGTGTTTAAATGTAAGTAAGTGTAGTCCCCGTCTTTTGGCGGGGACTTTTTTTGTGTTTTATTTTACCAGTGGTTGCAGCACTGCCTGCCATTTATCATACCCTTTTGAATTAAGGTGCAGGTAATCGCCTTTGAACAGGCTGGAATCGGACCGTGTGGTGCCTGGCTTATAAATAGCGGGTACCAGATCAACGTAATGGCTTTTGGGTTTATCTTTAAGATAGTTTTTTATCAGCTCATTGGCCTGCAAAACCACGGCCTCAAATTTTACCCTTGAAGGGCTTGGCTTAATCGACATAAAATAGATTTCTGTTTTAGGTGCTTGCTTGTTGATCATCACCCATAATTTGGCAAACTCATCGGCGACAAACTGGGCTGTTTTGCCATTGGCAATATCATTTTCGCCGGCATAAATAAAAATCTTACGTGCATGATAAGGGAACAGGATATAGGGCGTATAATAATCAACCAATTGCCAAAGCTCGCTGCCGCCAACACCGCGCTTAATGATAGGCTTATCGGCAAAACGTTGTTCCAGATCTCCCCATAAACGGATGGATGAACTGCCGATAAAAAGGATGCCGTTTGGCTTAGGGAAGCTGAGGCTGTCCTGGTGTTTAAATGCCCTTATCTCGTTATCAAAGGGAAAGCCTTGCTGGGCAAACACATTGGCGCTAAAAGCGCAGCCAATTAACAATAAAATCAGTTTCAGTTTCATAGGTTTATGTAGTTAGGCGTTCTTCAAAAAACAAAAATGGCAATTGATTTTCAATCCCCCTGATTACCCAAACGGGACCCTGCTCGGCGTAGAGGATAACTTTTATGGGGTTGTTCTGTTTCTTTTCCACTTCGGCCAGTACCTGGAGGCATGAACCGCAGGAGGTTACCGGCTTTGTTAATTCAAATTCGTTGGTTTGCGCGGTAATGGCCATAGCCTCAACAGGATCATCCGGGTGATTGGCTCCCCAGTAAAACAGTGCCACCCGCTCGGCACACAGGCCCGAAGGGTAGGCCACATTCTCCTGGTTACTGCCATAAATTATTTTGCCGCTTTGCAAACGCAGCGCCGCCCCCACCCTAAATTTTGAATATGGCGAGTGCGAATTTTTCATTGCCTCCGTCGCTTCCAGGCAAAGTTCATAATCGGTTTTATCGAGTTCTTTTATAGAATGGTATTCTTCAAAAGCTATTTTTATTTCGTGGTTGATCATTGCCTCACCTTGCCCTCTCCAAAGGAGAGAGTTCTTTTAATTGTTTATAAAAAAGTATATACCTCGATTATTTAATAACGGGGTATACAAGGTAAGGAATTTTTTGGAAATATGTTTGATTTTGTATAGACGAATATTGCTTCCCACGATATGACTACGAACGGAAAGAGACACAAATATGTGTCTCTACATTTAATTTAAAAACTTCCAGAATTTGCCCCCCCTCTTCGGAACTTATAGCCAGCGTATCCTTTATAAAATATACATTAGCATTAAAAGTGTAATCTTCATAATATATTTTTATAGAGTCTCCGCGGGTCGAATACCTATAGCTTTTCATTTGCTCAACATAATAGATTGAATCCTTTCTGATATCGAAAGTTGCATTCTCCGTACGGCCGTCTGTCCAAATTCCAATTAATTTATTGTTTACTGGCGATAAAGAATCCTTTACAGTAACAGTATTCTTGCTTTCAGAATTTCCTGATGTATCATGCAATCCTTTGCTTTTATCGACTGGACTGTTACATCCGTAACAACATAATACAGCGAGCAAAAAAAATATTCTTTTCATTGAGATGCTTAGGCATCATTGCAAGCTATGAAGCAATCCCAAACTTACAGAGCGAACTTTAAAAGTGGCTCTACTAATCAGGGATTGCTTCGCGCAATAACGTGTGTTTTATTGATTGCTATTATTAATTTCTATTTATCAAAAATCCCATAGTCAAAATAGTCCCACAGTCCAATAATCTCTTTTACACCGCTACCGGCAACGCTACACCATCCACCTCTTCGGCAATCAGCGGGTTAATGCTTTCATCATCTTTTTCAACACGCAGGTTGTTTACAATGTGCATTTGACGGGCTGGGGTATTTTTGCCCATGAAATATTCAAGCAGACCTTTTATGTTGGCGTCCTTCAATATCACCGGATCAAGGCGAATATCTTTGCCTATAAATAAGCCAAACTCATCGGGCGAAATTTCACCCAGCCCTTTAAAGCGGGTTATTTCGGGCTTGTTGCCTAATTTGGCTATCGCGTTGCGGCGCTCTTCGTCGCTGTAGCAATAAATGGTTTCCTTTTTATTACGCACCCTGAACAGCGGCGTTTGCAAAATAAATACGTGACCGGCCTTCACCAGGTCGGGGAAAAATTGTAAAAAGAAGGTCATCAGCAACAGGCGGATGTGCATACCGTCCACATCGGCATCGGTAGCTATCACAATGTTGTTATAACGCAGTGCATCAAGGCCATCCTCAATGTTAAGGGCGTGCTGCAACAGGTTAAATTCTTCGTTTTCGTAAACCACTTTTTTGGTTAGTCCGTAGCAGTTAAGCGGCTTTCCTTTTAAGCTAAACACGGCCTGGGTTTGCACATCGCGAGATTTGGTGATGGAACCCGAGGCCGAATCGCCCTCGGTAATAAATAAGGTAGTATCCTGGCGGCGCTCGTGCGTATCTTCAAAATGCAGCTTACAATCGCGCAGTTTACGGTTATGTAACGATGCTTTTTTGGCGCGCTCATTAGCCAGTTTTTTGATACCGGCAATATCCTTACGCTCCCGTTCCGATTGCAAAATGCGTTTTAGCAGCGCATCTGCAACGGCGGTATTTTTATGCAGGTAATTATCCAGTTCTTTTTTTAGGAAATCGTTGATAAAACCACGAACTGATGGCCCATCCGGTCCAATATTTTGCGAACCCAGCTTGGTTTTGGTTTGCGATTCAAATACCGGCTCCTGTACCTTTATAGCAATGGCAGCCACAATAGATGCACGGATATCGGCTGCGTCAAATTCTTTTTTGTAAAACTCGCGCACCGTTTTTACCACTGCCTCGCGAAAGGCAGCCTGGTGTGTACCGCCCTGCGTAGTATTTTGTCCGTTTACGAAGGAATAATATTCCTCGCCGTAAGCCTGCCCGTGGGTAAGGGCTATTTCAATATCCTCGCCTTTTAGGTGGATGATGGGGTAACGCAGGGTTTCCACATCGGTATTGCGGGTAAGCAGGTCATAAAGCCCGCGTTCCGAAAAATATTTTTGACCGTTAAAGTTTAGCGTAAGGCCCGAATTAAGGAACACATAGTTCCATATCATGCTCTCTACAAACTCGGGGATAAACCTGTAGTGCCTGAAAATGGTATCATCCGGTATAAAGTTTATAGCAGTGCCATTGCGTTGGGTAGTTTCCTTTTCGGCTTCATCACGTATCAGTTCTCCTTTGGCAAATTCGGCCAGTTTAGTGCGGCCGTCGCGGTATGATTGTACGATGAAATTGTTCGACAGCGCGTTTACCGCCTTGGTACCCACACCATTTAACCCTACCGATTTTTGGAAGGCTTTACTATCGTACTTACCACCGGTATTTATCTTAGATACGCAATCTATCACTTTACCCAAGGGAATACCACGACCGTAATCACGTACAGAAACCTTATGATCGCTCATGCTTACCTCAATGGTACGGCCGCTGCCCATCACAAACTCATCTATAGAGTTGTCAATGATCTCCTTTAGCAATACATAAACGCCATCGTCATAAGCCGAGCCATCGCCCAGCTTACCAATGTACATACCGGGGCGTAAACGGATGTGCTCTTTCCAATCGAGCGAGCGGATGCTATCTTCACTATAATTAACTGGTTCTGCCATTTATAAAGTAGATTTTTTAAAACGGGCGCAGTACTGCACCTAATTGCAAAAATATACTTTCGGCATTGAACTTTTGGTTCAAAACTGTCAACTTATTAACATTTGAGCATTATCATTTAAACTTGAGGCAGTTACTGGCCTTATCGATGTTTTTGAAAAATTCGGGATCTTTTTCGTTAGTGAAGTAAACTACCATGATGGTACCGGTATGGTTGCGTTGCAAGGTAAGCAGCAAAGCATACTTATAATGTTTTGTTGATGGCATATCTACCAGGTTAAGTAAATATGACCTGCCCGCATCAGCATTGTAACGGGACAGTACATTTGCGGGTATGGTGCGGATAAAAAAATTGGGATCGCCGGCAAATGCAGTGGCCTGGGCCTTGCCCATTTCTATGTATAACGAATCGGGATTGGCTACTTTACGGATATTATCGTCCTTGGAGGCCTCATAACTGGCGTAATTTTCCTTTTGCGATTTTACCTGGAACCATACTTCAAAATCCTTATCGGGAATTTCCATGGCGTAATCATATGAAAAATCTTCATCGTTCATAGCCGAAATCTCACTGAAGCCCTTGGGAGGGCTGAAAACCGCACCAGCCCGCGTTACCAATTGCATAAAATCTTTATACTGATTGCTCACAGGAGCTGTAATTTTTTGTTTCGCATGCATACCTATGGGTTTCTTTTTAAGCCCGGCATATACCTGCTGTTGCTTTACCTGCGCGGTAGCACCGGTAACACAAAACAAAAGCAATGCTTTTATTAAAATGCGCTTAAATTGATACTCAATAGTTTTCATTATAGGATGAAACAAGGGGCGTTTCTACTGTAATTCTATACAAATAGATGCACAAGTCAAAATTAATTAAAATTAAAAACACAAACAACTAAGTTAAAATCAGATACTTAACCAACTTACAGCCTTATAAACGTAAGATCAACCTATTTATTTGACCAATACCTGTAATAGTTCAGGAATAATTCAAACAAAGTTATTTTATACAAACTATGTGTTGTTTTTAAATTTAACAAAATAATTTAAAAAGTTGAAGTAACTTAAAGCAAAAGCAACTGTTTAATTTTTTTTATTGGATTATATTTACAGTTACAAATATGAAATACGAAGACATCCCGCTTATAAATAACATTGACGCACATAATTTTGAATTAGCTGTCGATGGTGTAGTATCATTTATTGACTATAAACAAAAAGGCGATAAGATATACCTCATACACACGGAAGTGCCCCAAGAAATGGAAGGCCATGGTATCGCGGCAGCCCTTGTTGAAAAAACATTTATTTACCTGGAGCAGCATAATTTAAAAATAATTCCGCTTTGTGTTTACATTGTGGCTTTTTTAAAACGCCATCCCGAGTGGAGCCGCTTGCTTGCCGTACATGATTAGTCCGGTCTTTAAAAACATTATTCTATGCAAAATAACCTTCAGCAAATATTTGGCAACATTGACATTTACCTGTTTGATCAATTGCTGAAAGGGCGCTTTAATGGCTGCCGAACCGTACTGGATGCAGGCTGCGGAGGTGGGCGCAACCTGGTTTATTTTTTGCAGAATGGTTTTGAAGTTCACGGTATAGATCAAAGCGCAGAGGCCGTTGAAGCGGTTAAACAACTATCAACCACGCTGGCGCCGGCTAATGGTTTAGCCAATTTTTCCATATCCGGGGTTGAGGATATGCCTTTCGAGGATAACTTTTTCGACTTGGTGATTTGTAGTGCAGTATTGCACTTTGCACATAACCAACAGCATTTCGATAGTATGATGCAATCGCTTTGGCGCGTGTTAAAACCCGGCGGCTTTCTGTTTGCCAGACTGGCATCTGATATAGGTATCGAAAACCTCGTAAAAAGCAATGGCAACGGCCGATACCAACTGCCCGACGGCTCCGAACGTTTCCTGGTGAACCAGCAAACACTAGTTAATTATACCCGCCAATTAGGCGGCACACTTTATGAGCCTATAAAAACCACCAACGTGCAAAACCTGCGGTGTATGACAACATGGTGTGTGAGGAAGAACTTTTAGATGTGCAGATTTCAAATGTGCAGATATGCAGATGAGGAATTAAATATGCAGATGAAATCAGCCCACAAAAAAAACCGCCCCGGGATTACTCCTGGGGCGGCCATAAATATATGGTAGTACTGTCCCGGTAAATGTTTAGTACCTGTTCACTTTAAAATCAGATACAGCGCCGCTCATGTGGATGTATATTTTGTTTTTTGCTGCATCAAAACCGGCTGTTTGGTAAAGGTTATTATCTTTTTTAATAAACCCTTCAAACTCGTTTGATGACAAGCCCGAATTTGTACGAATGCTACATGCGGCGTCTTTTGGTATGCTGAAATTTATTTCAGACACTCCTGTTGAAATCTCAACATTGGTAGCCACCAAAGGATTGCCCAGCTTTACATTGAATGATGCTGCACCACCCTTTAAAGTTACATTTTTTACTTTGAATTTTGTCAAGTCGAAATCCAATTTTGTTGCACCGGTTTCTACATTAAATTCATAAACCGGGTTAGGGTTAAGTTTAATAATAGCTTCGTTTGATTTGTTATCATCCGAATCAAAATGCCAGCCTTTATTATTGTTTTTCATGCGCAGGTTTAATACTGTAACAGAATCATCTTTATTGCTGTTAAACTCGTATTTGCCATAAAACTCTTTGGTTGATGCGGTGAAAAGTTTACTGGTGGTATCGTTAAGGGTGTAGGTTGTGCCACCGCCGTTAATGTTAAGGCGTACCAGCTTATCATCAGTAGCGTTATAATCTTTATTAAACATGCTGCTACCTTCAATTTTCACTACACTGCTATCGGCGCTTGTGCTATCACTGTCGTCATTATCATCATCGCTGTTGTTATCATTATCATTGTTGTAATGAAAATTGTAAACGCCAGGCCAAAAATTATAACGATTGCTAAAGTTACCAAACACCAGCAAGGCAAAACCTGCAACAACCACGCTTAGTTTTATAATAGTTGCCAACGGCGACCGATTGCCTGCAAATACCAGGTTAACACCGCCCATTATTAAAAAGATAGGCCAAAGGTGTAAGATGTTCATCCAGTGAAAATCAATAACATCAAAGTTGTTAAGCAACAGTATAGCACCTATACAAGCAAGGATGGCTCCGGGGATTAATTTATCGTTTCTCATGATCTTAGATAGTTGGAGGAGTGGTATCTTTTAAATTATCATCCTGTGTAAAAGTAGCTTCTTTTTTCACGGTATCATCGGCAGCGGGGGCCTGGCTGGCATCTGCGTTCCAGTTATCCTCTTCCCATGGCTTTTTCTTTTGGCCCGATACAATAAGCGCTAAACCTGCAAATACTATTACTGCGGGCCATAACCTGCCCAAATGTAAAAAGGCAAACAAGCGCAGCTCATGCAGCAGGAACGATGCACCTATCAGTATTAATATCACCCCTATAAAAAGGCCGGTATTTGACTTCTTTTTAGGCGGCATCTGGTCAAAGCCAAATGGTTGCTGAGGCGGCGTGCTGCTAAACGGATTAAACGGATCTTGATTTGGTACGCGGTAATCAACACCAGGGTTAAAAAAGTTGTAGCCTTTTTTTGGTAATACTACCCATAGTACAAGGTAAACCAAAAAGCTGCTGCCTCCTACAAAAAGCGTAATCAAAAATATTGCTCTTATAATGGCAATGTCGGCATCAAAGTAGTCGGCAAGGCCAGCGCAAACACCGCCTATAACTTTTCGGTGTTCGTCGCGGTAAAGTTTCTTTTCCATAATTTATTTAAGATATCGTTCAAGTTTGTGTTTGTTTGATGATATAAAAGTACGGCGGACGGCTAAACTAACCTATATAATATAGGTTAGTACGGGTAACAAGTCGGTGAATTGCCGGGTTTTGGCGGTGAAAATCCCCGGTAAAAAACCGCCGGCTATCTAATATTATCAAATGCTTTTATACCTGACCGGGAGCGGGTTTAATAATTATCTCATCCACGTTAGCGCCTGGACTCATTCGGTAAATATTGATAATTGCCGATGCTATATCTTCTGGCAGCACCATGGTGTTTTTATCTACCACGGCATCTTTCCATGAATCCGTTAACGTAGATCCGGGAATTACAGCCGTTACCTTCACGCCATGTTCCTGCAGTTCAAGCCGCATTACCTTGGTTAAGCCCAGCAGTGCGTATTTTGTTACACTGTAAGTACCAGCTTGGGGTATGGGGTTTAAGGATGCTACAGAACATATATTAAAAAAGTGTCCGGTGCGGGCGGCCATCATGGCTTTACCAAAAAAACGATACAGCTCATAAGTAGGCATAAGGTTGGTATTCAGTTGTTTTTCAAAACTGCCGGCCTCATCATCCAATATGCTGGAGTAAATATACATGCCCAGGTTGTTCACCACGATATCAATAAAGCCCAGTTGCTGTTGCGCGGCGGTGGCAAATTTTAGCAGTTGTTCCCTGTTGCTTCCATCGGCCTGCATGGCAAAAACCTCAATATCGGGGTTGATGATTTGCAGTTCATTTTTAAAATCCAATAATTCTTTTTCATTTCGAGAACAAATTGCCACGTTTATTCCTTCATTAGCAAGAGAAATTGATATAGCCCTGCCCATACCTTTTGTTGAGCCTGTAATAAGAGCGTTCTTCATGGTTTATGTGTATGTGTTTCGGTTAAACAAATTTTAAACAGCACGGCATAAAGCAGCGCTGATTTTTTTTGATATAAAATAAAGCTTTTAAGCGCCAATTTTCGTATGCATAAATTGGTACCGTATAAAAATGTGTTTTTTAAAGGTAATTCAATATACGGCAATCGGTAAAGGTTAATTTAAAAATGTAATTTTATCCAATTTTTAATAGATAACAATGTTTGATAGTTTAGGAAAATATGTGCTCCTGCTTAGTTTAAGCTTTCGCAGGCCCGAAAAGTTTAAGGTTTATTGGGCCGAAGTTATGCGCGAAATGGTATCCGTAGGCATCGGCTCGCTGGGTATCATCAGTATCATATCGGTATTTATAGGTGCGGCAACCACCATACAGGTGGCTTTCCAGTTATCAAGCCCGCTGGTGCCCCTTAGTATTGCGGGTAAAATTGCACGCGATTCAACCATTCTTGAATTTAGCCCTACCATATCCTCGCTGGTTTTAGCGGGCCGTGTGGGGTCAAGCATTGCGTCGCAAATAGGCACTATGCGTGTAACCGAGCAAATAGATGCATTGGAGATCATGGGTGTAAATGCCCCCGGGTATCTCATAGCACCCAAGATAATTGCCGGTGTAACCATGGTTCCGTTGCTTATCATAGTATCTATCACTTTAGGCATTACAGGCGGTTACATCGCTTGTTTAGCATCTGGCGATATCACTCCTGCTGATTACATTGCAGGTGTACATGATGGTTTCGACGGACTTACCATTAGGGTTGCCTTAGTTAAAGCTGTTGTTTTTGGATTTATTATCGCTTCAATTTGTGCTTATCAAGGGTTTTATACTTCGGGCGGTGCGCTTGAAGTGGGCCAGTCGGCTACCAAAGGTGTTGTATACAGCTGCGTGATGATATTATTTGCCGACCTTGTTATTACCCGTATAATGTTATGATTGAGATTAAGGATATTTTTAAAACATTTGGCGAAAACGAAGTACTTAAAGGTATCAGCGCCACTTTTCAAACGGGTAAAAACAATTTAATCATAGGCGGTTCTGGTTCTGGTAAAACAACCTTACTTAAATGTATTGTAGGTTTACATGAACCAACCAAAGGCGAGGTTTTTTTTGATGATGAAAATTTCACTACCATGGATTTTACCCAGCGCGTACCTATCCGTACGCAAATTGGTATGCTTTTCCAAAACTCGGCCCTGTTTGATTCCATGACGGTTGAAGAAAACATTTTGTTTCCGCTTAACCTGTTCACCAATCAATCGCAATCCGAAAAGCTCGATCGTGCAAACTTTTGCCTGGAACGCGTTAACCTTACCGGTAAAAACAAACTGTATCCTTCAGAACTATCTGGCGGGATGAAAAAACGCGTGGGTATTGCCCGCGCCATATCTATGCAACCCAAATACCTGTTTGTTGATGAACCCAACTCTGGCCTCGATCCGCAAACTTCCATCCTCATAGATGACCTGATAAACGAACTCACCGACGAATACAAAATAACAACCGTTATAGTTACCCACGATATGAACTCGGTTATGGGCATTGGTGATCATATTGTGTTTTTACACCAGGGTAAAAAATGGTGGGAAGGCAGCAACAAAGAAATTGCCCACACCGATAACAAGGAACTTAACGACTTTGTATTCGCGAGTAAATTCATGCAGGCGGCTAAGAGTAAGCTGTAGATTTTTTGTCCGAAAGTCGGGTGTCCGAAAGTCCGAAAGAAAAATTAACTTTGCGCCATTAACCAAAGCTTACGGACTTCCGGACTTTTCGGACTTCCGGACATTAAAAAAAAATGATCCAACTATTAACTCCAACGCACTGGAAAGATTACGAGCTGATTGATTGCGGCGATTTTGAAAAGCTGGAGCGTTTTGGCAATACCATACTCATACGCCCCGAACCACAGGCGGTTTGGAGCAAAAGCCTGCCCCAGGCAGATTGGCAGCGCTTACACCATATTAAATTCAAAGGCCGTTCGGCCACCGCGGGCGACTGGGTAAAAAAAGATCCAAAAACTCCCGACCGCTGGCATATCGAATATAAAAATAACGACGCGGCTATAAAGTTCCGTTTAGGTTTAACCTCGTTCAAGCACCTCGGTATTTTCCCCGAGCAGGCTGTTAACTGGGATTTTATCACCCAAAATATAAAACACTTTAAAACACCGCAGCCAAAAGTACTTAACCTATTTGCTTACACTGGCGGGGCCTCGCTTATAGCACAGGCTGCCGGTGCCGATACCACACACGTTGATTCTATTAAACAAGTAGTTACCTGGGCAAATGAAAACCAGGAAATCTCGGGTTTAAAGGATATCCGCTGGGTGGTTGAGGATGCCTTGAAATTTGTAAAGCGCGAACTTAAACGTGGTAAAAAATACAACGGCATCATTCTTGATCCGCCGGCTTATGGCAACGGCCCTAACGGCGAAAAATGGAAACTGGAAGATAACATCAACGAAATGATGGCCGATGTAATTCAACTGCTCGACCCGGAAGAACATTTCCTGATCCTGAACACTTACTCGCTGGGATTTTCATCGGTAATTATTGAAAATCTTATAAAAAGCGCATTTCCCAAAGCAGAGAATCTGGAAATTGGCGAACTTTATTTGCAGGCCACAGCTGGTCCCAAACTTCCACTTGGTGTTTTTGGAAAGTTTCATAAAGTTAAAAGTAATTAATTTTCAATATCTATATTTGCGCCAAACTAAACCGCCTTTTGTTGCTTTATAAGTAGCTGAAAATAAGTTTATATTTACGATACATCTTACACACACCTGCCATTTACTGATCATCATTACACATGAAATTAAAACACGTCCTACTATCTGCCACCCTGCTCTTATCATCACTTGTAATATTACCCAGCTGCTCACAAGGCGGCAGTACTGCAAAAACAGATAGTAAGAAACCTAAAACCGCTGCCGACTCGGCCAAAGCCGAAGAAGCCGACACCCTTAGCGTTAAAAAATCGGGCTATCCGCCAATTGATAAAGCTAAGTATGATGAACTAATGAAATTTAACGCCCATGGCGATACTACCGGCAGATGGCCTGTTAAAGGTGCCCCATACCCAGAAGGCGGCGCCATTTTACCATACAAACGGGTTGTTGCTTTTTACGGTAACCTTTACTCTAAAAAAATGGGTATCCTGGGCGAATTACCGCCAAATGAAATGCTTGCCAAACTAAAAGGCGAAGTAAAACATTGGGAAAAGGCTGATCCTAAAACACCTGTACAGCCTGCCCTGCACTACATTGCCGTAGTTGCCCAGGGCGATGGCGGTAAAGACGGAAAATACCGTTACCGCATGCCGTTTAAACAGATAGATAGTGTATTGGTATTAGCCAAAAAAGCACATGCCATTGTATTTTTAGATGTGCAGGTTGCTTTAAGTAACATCCAGGCCGAGCTGCCGTTGTTCCAGAAATATTTAGAAATGCCGCAGGTACATTTTGGTATGGACCCTGAATTTTCTATGAAAGATGGCACCAAGCCTGGTAAAAAAATAGGCACTTATGATGCTGCCGATATTAACTATGTATCAAACTACCTGGCCAATATTGTACGCAAAAATGGCTTGCCTCCAAAAATTTTGGTAGTACACCGTTTCACCAAAAAAATGGTGACCAACTACAAAAACATCAAACTGCATAAAGAAGTACAACTGGTTATGGATATGGATGGCTGGGGCGAGCCTGATCTTAAAACCGGTACTTACCGCTACTTTATTAACCAGGAGCCGGTACAGTTTACAGGCTTTAAATTATTCTACAAAAACGATATTAAGAAAGCACCTCACCATATGTTAACACCAGAGGAAGTTTTATCAAGATACAAACCTTACCCTATTTACATTCAGTACCAATAGTTTTTAGGTCGAAAGTATTAAGTTTGAAGTCTTAAGTCGGGGAATATATTTTCCAGATTTAAGACTTTTTACTTTTAATAACCTCGGTTTTCCTGCTCAGAACACCTGACTTAGGAACCCAAGACTTCGAACTATGATTAAATGGGGTGTAATAGGTTGCGGGCGCATTGCGCACAGGTTTATGCAAGGCTTTGCGGCAGTGCCCGATGCGGAGATGGTTGCTTCGTGGTCGCGCAGGGTAGTGACTGTTAATGCCTTTGTTGAACAATACGGAGGCAAGGCCTGCGCAAGTATAGATGAATTGCTGGCCTGCGATATTGACGCGGTTTATATAGCTACCCTACCCGATAGCCACGCGGCTTACAGCATTGCCGCTCTTAAAGCGGGTAAACACGTGCTTTGCGAAAAACCTGCCACTGTAAATCAAGTCGAACTGATACAGGTTATTGCCGTAGCCAAAGAAACCAACCTGCTTTTCATGGAAGGCATGAAACCTCCTTTCTATCCATTATACACACGCTTAAAAGAGCACTTAATTAACGATCCAATCGGGCCAATCGGCTACCTACGCGCCGGATCCTCGGTAGCCGATTGCCCGCCCGATCATCCAAATTACAACCTCGATCTTATTGGCGGAAGCCTCATGCAGATAGGCATTTATGAGGCTTACCTGGCAATCGACTGGCTTGGCGATCTGCAAGATGTGCAGGCAATGGGCCGCTTTGGCGAAACCGGGATAGATATGTTTGCGATATTTCAAACCAAACACGCGGGTGGCTTTGCCCAGCTTTACGCCGGTTTTGATTTGCACGGCAAAGGCGACGCGTTGATAGCCGGTACCCTGGGTCACATAACTATTCATAAAAACTGGTGGAACCCCGCAAAAGCAATAATAAATTATCTGGACGGCCGCACCATTGTAATTGACGAACCTTTTACCAGCGGTGGGTTAAATTACGAGATCGATCATTTTTGCAACCTTATAAAAACCGGCGCTATTGAAAGCCCTATTGTTAGTCACCAAATGTCGTTACAGATGATTGATATGATTGACAAAGCAAGGGCACTGATTGGATTAAGGTATCCATCGGAGGGGTAAGACAACCATTGTAAATAAAAGGTTGTCATTTCTAAGTTTTGTATGGCATAATCCCCCCTTCCCAAAACCTTAACACCAAATTAGTTTAGCATTAATACGCAATGCTTACTATTGCGCTGCAATACACAGATAGCACGGCTTCATGGCGTACTTTCAGGTAACAATTACCACGCAAACGTTTGTAATTCACTTGTGTTAAAGCAAAATTCCTTATAATTTGTACTATCCAATACTCAAAAATTATTACCTACTAAGCTATGCTTGATTCACGCAGAGATTTTATTAAAAAGGCAGCATTCTTAACCGGCGCGGCGGGCCTCGCAAGTGTTTTACCCGAGTCTATCCAAAAGGCAATGGCCATTAACCCGGCTGCCGGCAGCACCTATATGGATGCCGAACATATTGTTATCCTGATGCAGGAAAACCGCAGTTTCGACCACACTTACGGAACACTTAAAGGCGTGCGCGGTTATAATGACCCACGCGCTATAGATCTGCCCAATAAAAATAAAGTTTGGCTGCAATCAAATAAAAAAGGCGAAACCTATGCCCCTTTCAGGTTAGACATGAAGGGTAGCAAAGCTACCTGGATGTCGTCGTTACCACACTCCTGGGGCAACCAGGTAAATGCCCGCAACGATGGCAAGTTTGACCAATGGCTTAATGTAAAGCAAAACGGCATTAAAGAATACAGCCACATGCCCCTTACCATGGGCTACTATAACCGCGAGGATATCCCTTTTTACTATTCCCTTGCTGATGCGTTTACTGTTTGCGACCAAAATTTTTGTTCGGCGCTTACGGGTACTAACCCCAACAGGCTGTATTTTTGGAGCGGTACCATCCGTGCCGAGCAGCATGAAAATTCGCTGGCCCACGTTTGGAACGATGATATGGACTACGGTACCCTTAACTGGGCCACCTTTCCCGAGCGTTTAGAAGATCATGACATTTCATGGAAACACTACCAAAACGAAGTAGCAATTGACACAGGTTTACAGGGCGAACAAGATCCATGGTTATCAAACTTCCAGGATAATGCACTGGAGTTTTTTGGTCAGTATAATATTAAGCTACACCATAAGCATATTGAGCACCTGCAAAAAAGGTCGGCCGCTTTGCCAGAGGAGATCACCGCGCTTGAAAAACAAATAGCTGCCCTGCCTACCGGCGATGCGCATATCGACCACCTGAACAAAACGCTGAAACAAAAGAAACGCGATCTGGAAGATATCAAAAAAGACATGGCAGACCTTGATCCGGGTAAGTTTGCAACATTATCGCAACGTCAAAAAAACCTGCACCAGAAAGGCTTTACCACCAACACCAATGATCCGCATTACCGCGAACTTGTTAATTTAAAATACGACGATAACGGTACTCCGCGCGAGTTGGAAGTGCCCAAAGGTGATATTTTACACCAGTTTAGGGAAGATGTAAAAAGCGGACAGTTACCAACCGTTTCATGGGTAACCGCACCCGAGCATTTTTCCGATCACCCAAGTTCGGCCTGGTTTGGAGCCTGGTACGTATCTGAGGTTATGGATATCCTTACCCAAAACCCAGATGTTTGGAAAAAAACCATCTTCATTTTAGCTTATGACGAAAATGACGGCTATTTTGATCACATCCCACCTTTTGTAGCGCCGCATTCGCATAAAGATGGTACCGGTAAGGTTTCAAAGGGTATTGATACCAAAGTAGATTTTGTTACACTGGAGCAGGAAAAGGCACGCAACAACTTCCCCGAAGTTTATGACCGTGAAAGTTCCATAGGTCTTGGTTACCGCGTACCGCTGGTAATCGCCTCGCCATGGACGCGCGGCGGCTGGGTAAACTCCGAAGTGTTCGACCATACATCTACCCTGCAATTCTTAGAGCATTTCCTGAGTAAAAAAACGGGCAAAAAAGTAGAAGAAACCAATATCAGCGATTGGCGCCGGACCATTTGTGGTGACCTGTCGTCAGTTTTCAGGCCTTACAATAACGAGAAAATTGCTAACCCCGAGTTTGTAGCTAAAGACGAATTTGTTGAAAGCATCCACAAAGCGCTATTCAAAAAGCTACCAACCTATAAATTACTTACCGATGCCGAGATAGCGCAGATCAATACAGATCCCCATGCTTCGCCATATATGCCAAAACAGGAGCCGGGCATCAAGCCGTCATGCGCACTGCCTTATCAATTATATGCCGATGGTAAATTAAGTGCCGACAAAAAATCGTTCGAAATAAAATTTACCGCAGCCAACAAGGTATTTGGCGCAAAGGCCCTGGGCTCGCCTTTTAACGTTTACGCGCCGGGTAAATACGCAACTATTGCTGACCCGCAGCAAATGGAGGCTTTACGTACATGGTCATACGGACTTACAGCTGGCGATAGTCTTTCAGATACCTGGCCTATTTACGAGTTTGAGAACGGTGAATACCATTTGCGTGTATACGGCCCTAATGGTTTCTTCCGCGAATATAAAGGCACCACAGCCGATCCGCATATTGATGTTACTTGTGATTATGAGCACGGCATTTCCAACAAACTCACCGGTAACATAGCCCTTAAACTGGCTAATTGGGGCGGTGATAAGGCACATACTGTTGAGATAATCGACAACTCTTATAAAACAAACAACCACAAAGTTTCGGTAGCCAAAAACGGACAAAACAACCTCGTACTTAACCTAAGCAAAAGCTTTGGCTGGTATGATTTCAGCGTAAAAGTAAGCGGCAGCCAATCGTTCGAGAAACGTTACGCGGGTCGCGTGGAAACCGGCAAAAGCAGCTTTAGTGATCCTTTGATGGGAAGAACGGTTTAAGATAAGAGAAACACTTACGAAGTTTTAAAAACTTCGTAAGTGTGTAATGCAAATTCCAGGGCCTATGTTTGCACCCGCAAAGTTGGCTGTCATACTGAGCCTGTTGAAGCATAGCGGACAAAGGCCTCTGCGCTCAACCCTTCGACAAGCTCAGGGTGACCGTCCCTTCAAATAAAAACACCTCATTGCTTTGTACAGCAATGAGGTGTTTTTTTTAGTATCCGTTCTGATTCTTCTCTATTTCTTCTCTTCCAATACCACCCACCTGTTCACCGTATTAAACTCCCCTTCAATACAAACTTTATAAAATTTAGATGGCAGGCTTTTAACATCAATCAAGGCATGCTCTTTAGTTACCGGTACTTCGGCTAATAGTTTATAATCATCAGGCTGGCCTTCTTTATAGTTATTGGTAGCGGCTACCCAGATCTTTACTTTGCCTTGCGGGTTTAATGCTTTCCAGCTTACATCTAATGCGCCTTGTACAAAGTTAGCACCCGGTTCGGCAACCGAAACCTGGCCTATCAGCGATATACCATCAACCTCACGCAGTTGTGCCGCGGGTAACTTTACATTTAAAAAACTATTAATGGATGGGGTAATATCCACAATACCCGGGGTGTAATATTTTGCGTAATTATTAAGCGGTTTATAATTGGTAACCATCCAGGTAGAACGCTGACGGGTGCTTTGACCACCGTGACCGCTACCGGTTTGCTCATCACGACCATGATCCGTAGTAATAAATATCAGCCAGTCTTCCTTAAAGTTTTTCTCCCGATACTGAATAGCCTGCCAGATCCGGCCAACCTGCGCATCCATTTTTTCAATGGCGTCATAATATTGCGGACTATCGCCATACCGGTGCCCCATATCATCGGTAAACTCCAGGTATACCCATGACAAGTCGGGCGCTTTATCCTTGATGGTGGCAGCGGCCGAAGTAACCACCTGCTCATCTATCAGGTGCATATAATTGCTCAGCTTATCATGCGGAAATTTCACGGTATCCAATTCATAACCATCATAAGCATAATCCGGGTGGATATTGCCAGCAGCAGGCAGTTTATCACCGATAAGTTTGGTTCGGTTATCTGTCCAGCTGGAAAAAATGGCTGTCTTTTTATTGGGATAGGCATTTTTAAACATCCGGAATATGTTCCAGTAATTGTAATTGGGTGCTTTAATATCGTTGCCCCAAACATTGTGTTTGTTAACCCAGGTAGAAGTGAGTAAACTATTATACCCATTGGCCGAAATGGTTGGCGTTTGCGAGTACCCGCCTTTTTCGCCGCCAACATGGGCGCGCAGGTAAGTACCCTGCTGGGCTATCAGTTTAAGATTGGGCGTATTCAGTTTCTCGATCACATCGGCAGGTATGCCATCGGCAATAATAAAAACAGCTTTCTTGCTGCGGGTTTGCGCGCTAACACTCAATGTTGCCAGTAAAAACAGGCCCGCTAAAGTTAATTTAGTAGATTTTTGCATTGTTTAAATTTGGTATAAATTATAAGGAATTTTGCTTTAATACAAGGGAATTACAAACGTTTGCGTGGCAATTACTATTTGAATTATGTAATAAAGTGGCAATACCTGTTTATTGCAGCACAATAGTAAACATTGTGTATTAATGCTAAACTAATTTGGTGTTAAGGTTTAGAGGAGTAGGAACTTTGGGAACAAGGAGCAAAGACAGAAAAGTTGACTTAATTTGAAAGATCATTTCTTTATACCGTCCCCTAAATCCTTGCTCGTTGTTCCTTTCATCCTTGCTCCTAAAATCTGTTTATATTTGCATACATGATACCCGCAAGATGAGCTCCCGATACACGCAACACGAACCAGGATACCCAAATACCGCTCATCAAACAAAATGGCTTTACCTTTTTATCGGGATGGCCGTTTTGGTAAACTTTAGCGGTCTGTTCACCACCATAATAGGCCCCGACGGCAACCTGTACGCCAACGTAGCCAAAACAATGGTGCTGCGTAATAACTATACCGATCTTTTTGCCTGGGGTACCGATTGGCTGGATAAACCTCACTTCCCGTTTTGGGTTACGGCTTTATTTTTCAAATGCTTTGGCATAAGCACATGGGCATATAAGCTGCCAGGCATCCTGTTTATGATGATGGGTGTGACTTATACCTATCATTTCGCCAAAAACCTTTACAATAAACAAATTGCTCTTTGGGCGGTGCTGATATTACTTACGGCCCAACACATTATACTATCCAACAACGATGTACGCGCCGAACCTTATTTAACGGGGCTAATTATTGCCGCTGTTTATCACTTTTATAAAACCTATACCGGCAACAGCTTTTTGCAACTGGTGCTGGCCTGCCTTTTTACCGCCTGCGCTTTAATGACCAAGGGGATGTTTGCCCTCATTACCATCGGCGGTTCCATTATCGGGCACCTTATTATTACGCGGCAATGGAAACAGCTGTTCCACTGGAGGTGGCTGCTGGCCGCTGTACTCATCTTTGTGTTTATCCTGCCCGAGATCTGGTGTTTATACCAGCAGTTTGATCTTCGCCCCGAAAAGGTGGTGTTTGGTCGTACGGGCGTATCGGGTATAAAATTCTTTTTCTGGGATAGCCAGTTTGGGCGTTTCTTTAATACCGGCCCCATCAAAGGCCACGGCGATCCAACCTTTTTTATTCATACCAGCCTTTGGGCATTTTTGCCGTGGTCTTTATTGCTATTTGCAGCTATTTTTCAGTTCGTTAAAAAAGGGATTAAAAATGTGCAGGCGCAGGAGTGGTATTGTATAGGTGGGTCGATGCTTACTTTTCTGTTGTTCTCGGCATCTAAATTTCAGCTGCCGCATTACCTCAACATTGTGTTTCCATTTTTCGCCATTATTACTGCGCAATACCTGTACAATTTGAAATTACCTGCCAGTGTTAAAGCGGTACGCATTACGCAAATTGTTGTGGTTATTCTTTTAGTAATTATAGTTGGCGTGCTTGAGTATTTTTTCAGGCCCGAAACATATAACTGGCTTACCGGCGGCATTCTTATTTTACTACTACTGGCGCTGATAGTACTGCCGCAAAAAATATCCACAGGAATGCAGCAAACCATTTACCAAACTTTAATGGTAGCTTTTTTTGTGAATTTTTACCTTAATATTTGTTTTTACCCAGCCCTTGTGCGTTACCAGGCTGGCAGTGAAGCGGCATTTTACATCAACAAAAACAACCCGGATAAACTACCCGTGTACATTGCCGATGGACCAATTCATGATGATATAGGTTTTTATCTTGATTCGAAGCTTATCGATACCAATCCCGATGGTAATGGTACCTTACCCTCTCCGGCTTTGCTTTATGCCAGTAAAGAGGTGATTAATACCTACATTAATAAAGGCTGGGATGTTAAGGTTATTAAAACCTTTCAGCGTTATGCGGTAACCCGTTTAAAGCCTGCGTTTTTAAATGCAGCCACAAGAGAAAGCCAATTAGGTGAAATGGAGCTGGTATTGATAAAATCCGGAAAGTAACTACTAAAACAAGCCGAACACATCACGCATCCGGTGCCCTTCTTCCAGTACGTAAGTCATGGGTACTTCGTGGCCCAGATCTTTAAACACCATAATATCTTTGTATTTTTTGGGGATGTTATTGTAAAAAGCGTACTCGTTGTTTGGCGGTGCCAGGTGATCAAGCAGACCTATGCCCACCAAAATCGGTGTCTGGATATTTTGCGCGAAGTTTTTTATATCGAAGTAATCCAGGTTATCCAACACTTTATCAAACTTAATTCCTTTTTCACCGGCGTATTTACGGAGGTCGTACATCGGCCAATCATCCTGATCGGTGAGGTTGCGGATATCGCTTAGGATAGGGTTTTGGGCCGAGATGAGTTTGGCGCGGCTATCTAAACCGGCAAGTGCTGAAGCCAGGAAACCACCCATACTACCGCCCGATACTTCAATACGGTTAGGATCAAGTTCGGGCCGCGAGTAAATGAAATCCATTGCGCGTACACAATCCATAATGGCGCCGCGTAAAACGTATTTATTTTTATCATCAACGTTAAGGCTTATGTAATCCAGCCTTTTGGGGTGAATTACATCACGGCTATTACCTTGTCCACGAACATTCAGCGTCATTATGGCAATATCATCATCCTGCCCAAGCATGGGTTTCAAATCAACCTGGTAGCCGGGTAAGGCCAAAAACGTAGTAAACCTCTTATTTTTAATATTGGTTTTAGGTATGGTAAGCCAGCCGCGCACGGTAATATCTCCTAAAGATTTCATCTCAATGAGATAAACCTTACGGTCTTCTCTGCCCAGTTCGGGTTTTTCGGTCATTTTAAATTCTGGCTTCACGGCCGCCAGTTCTGCCTTGCTCGACTGCCAAAAGCTGTCAAAATCTGCCGGGCGGTTATGGTTCGATCTGATCTCTTCTGGCCGGATGCCAAAAACACGGCGGGTGGTATCGTCATAATCAGATACATTCACCATGAAGTTTATTTTATAAAAACCAGGTTTCATCCCCGGTACGCTAAAATCATAGGTGCTACTGCTGTTCTTTGAAACTTTAACATCCCTGCTTTCCTTAGCCACCACCTGGCCTCCCGGCGTGGTAGCCACATAGGATACTTTACCTGTTTGCACGGCATCTGAAGCGTTTTTTATGCTGAAGCTATAACTGGCCCTGCTGGTAAAAATAGCGTCTTTACTACCTGCGGTAAGTACAGTAGTGATCTCTTCATCGGCCTTTATCCTGCTTTTATACGCGCTTGCTTTTTCAGTTACGGTTGTATTGTTCATACCCATTAACGCGGCACAGGCAATAAGCGGGAGGATAAGTTTAAGTTTGTTCACAGGTTTATTGGGATAAGTATAGGTTTTATTTAGTATCGATACGGTAATTTAATGATGCCGAAACGCTGGTACCAACCGCCGTATTACGACCAGTTATAAACCTGCCGCCCGTTAAAAACAACGACAGGTTTTTGGCAAACGCGTGCCCATAGCTAAGCGATACCTGGTTAAAGGCAAAGTTTTTATTGGTGCTTGGGTTGGCCGATATCAGCGGATCGTTATTGAACGCTTTGCTTGAACTGGTTGAATAAAAACCACCAACGCTTAAGGATACCTGCTCATGGAAATTTTTATCCAACGTTAAGCCATAGGTGAGGTTATACCTGTCCTGAAACACCGATTCGTAACCAAAATATTCACGCACACCGTTTTCGGCAACAAAGTAGCTGTTCCTGCCAAACAGGTGCCCGCTGCCAGCAAAAGCAAGTTTTAGCTCGGTACCGTACTGGCTATAGCCCAGGCTCGGGTTGTTTTTATAGGTAGGTATAATACCTGTAGCCTTTATGCTGAAGTAATATTTGTAGTTGATATTGGCGAGGTAATACTTTAATCCTATTTCAATATCTTGCAAACCCGAACTACTGAATTTACCACTATCATTTTTAAAACTATTAATAGTATAGGGTAATAATGCCGATACGGTGAACTTTCTGCTTATGCCATACTCACCGTAAAAGGCATAGTTTAATGAATGGAACCGGCCGTTATCATCAAATGATTTTTTGTGGCTTACGCTATCCCATTGTTTGTTGGCAAAAAAGTAACTTACCGATGGCGATAAAATAAACCGGCCCGGCCTTACCGGGAAACCATCGGCATAGGTTTTATTTGCCGCTACAGTTAGCAGTATGAGGGCGGCAATTGTGTATTTGAGTAAGTTTCTGTTAAGGGTCATATGTTGTTGATAGGTGAAGTTAAAATAATCCGAAGGTATCGCGCATCCAGCTGCCTTCGTAGTCCTTATATTTTTGGCTTACCTCGTGGGCAAGATCTTTATATACCATCACGTGTTTATCGGTATTAAGCGAGTTGTAAACCGCATAACCGTTGGCCGGCGGTACGTAAGGGTCAAGCAAACCTAAACCAAGCAGCGTTGGGCAAGTAATGGTGGTAGCAAAGTTTTTAGTATCGTAATATTCCATGTTGTTTACCACCTGATCGAAAGTTACGCCGGGTTTTGATAATACGTATTTTTTTATATCGTTCATAGGCCACTCAACAGCGCCAACCAAATTATGTACATCGCTTAAGATAGGGTTTTGTGCGGAGCAAATAGTAACACGCTTATCCAACCCTGCAAGGGCAATAGCGAGGTATCCGCCCATACTACCGCCAGTAGCCAGGATTTGATCGTGCCGTAACTCGGGGCGCGAATAAATAAAATCGACAGCGCGCACACAATCCATAATTACGCCGCGCATTACATATTTGTTTTTATCCTCAATGTTGTAAGAGATAAACGCATCACGCTCGGTATGGATCACATCGCGGCTGTTACCTTGTCCGCGGGTATTGAGGGTGATAATGGCCAGGTCATCATCTTTACCTACAATGGGCTTCAGCACAACCTGGTAACCGGGCAAACCCAGCAGTACCGAAAACTTTTTATTTTTATTGCTCGTTTTAGGCAACGTCATCCATCCGCGAATGGTAAGGTTATCTAACGATTTCATTTCGATAAGGAATACCCTGCGGTTATCAGTATTTTGCTCGGGCACTTCGGTAACCTTAAATTGTGGTTTCACGGTAGCAAGCTCGGCCTTGGCGGTTTTCCAAAAGCTGTCGAAATCGGCAGGCTTTTTATAGGCCGACTGGATCTGATCGGCCCTAATGCCGAAAGCTCGGCGGGTGGTATCGTCATAATCAGATACGTTGATCATCATATTTAACTTGTAGAAACCGGTTTTTAACGACGGAATCTCAAAATCATAACGCTCATGCCCATTGGCTCCAATTTTTACAGGCTTTGATAATGTTTTTACCTGAACGCCTTTTTCGTCGGTAAGTTGGTATGATACCGTGCCTTCCTGCCCGGTGCTATAAGTGTTTTTTACATCGAAAGAAAACGATGCCGTTGAATTAAAAAGTCCTTCTTTATCGTTAATAGTTAATATGGTTGATACCGATTCTTCATCCTCCACAGCAGGTTTTGCCTGCTTACCGGGCGGCGGCGAATCATGCTGGGCATAGGCCTGCTGAAACGATGCGGCTGCAAAAGCTAATACTAAAAGTTTTTTTAAGTTATTTACCATCAAACAATTATTAAGCGTTAATCTTTGCCGACTCATTCTCGGGATTCTTAGCTTTATTCTTAATCAGGAAGTCTGATCTACGAATATAATGGTTAAGTGGTTCCTCAATGAGCTTAAACAAAGTGATTGAAATGATATTTAAAACGATAAAAGCATACAGAAGGTTTAAACTATCGTACTCAAAGGGCGAATGCCAATCAACACCCCACTTGTCGTATAATTCAAAAACATAATCATTAAGCCAATTAAAACCATCGTGCAAAAAGTTGTACATATACCCCAGGTGAATGAGGTAAAATATGTAGGAGCTTTTGCCTAACAGCTCAACAAAGGGGTTAGATAATATTTTCTTTAATATGGTAGTTTCGGTTAACAACCCATAAAAAAACAAGGCTATTGACGATGCCAGCAGGTAATTATTGGTAACAATACCCCAGGGATTATGTAAACCGGCTTCCTGGCCCGGCGGTATGGGCAGTGTGCTCATGATCCATACGCAAAAGAAAATCATGAAAAAGCCCAGGTAAGTGAACTTCTTTTTGCTGCTGCCATCCAGCTTTTGTTTACGAACAATAAGCGCCAGTTGTATACCTGCAAAAAACTCAAAACACCTGCCCAAAAACGTGTACAGCATCATAAACGTAAAGTTGCCGAAAAAGTCATAAAAACTTACCCGACTGAATATGAGTACTAATACCACACCCAAACCGGTAACGGCTATTGGCTGTATATAAAATTTTTTATACCTGGTAGCTATTAAAAAGATAAACGGCGCCGAAAAGTAAAAACACTCCTCAACCGTAAGCGACCATCCCTGGGCTATCCCAGTAAATTTAAACTGATCAAAAAAACCACGCAGAAAAACGATGTTCATAAAAAACATTACCACCGGATTTTGACCCGCAGTAACGGTTTGGTTTTTGGTAAAATAAAAAGCAATGAACGCACCGACGGTTAAAATAGCGTACATGGGATAAATACGCGCCATCCGGTTTTTTAAGTATTGCTTAAACCAATCCTTGGTAAGTTTAAAACTGTCGAAATATCTGAAAGCTATTAAAAAGCCTGATAACACAAAGAAAATGGTTACCCCTATGTGGAACTCGTTGAAAAAACGTTGCACAGTATGAGGAAATTTTTCATCAAAAATATACGCGAAATGCGATATAAACACCAGGTATGCGGCCATGGCCCGTACACCGGTTAAGGCAGGAATGTAATTTTGTTGCGCTCTTTGTGACAAAACGATTGAAAGTTAAATATTTCTAACCAAATTTTTCAACTAAGGGTTAACAAAACTGAGGCCAAAGAGCCTCACCTAAATCCTCTCCAAAGGAGAGGACTTTGAATAGCACACTAATTATTTAGCTCCCTCTTCTTTGGAGAGGGTTGGGGTGAGGCTAAAGTTTACTCCCCTGCACAACGCCGCGGCTCAATATCCTTTGGTCTATATAATATTGGATCTCCGACTTTTTCAATCCCCAGTTGGGGGCTATCAGCAACTCCCGATCGCTAAGGCCGAAGAGGCGCTGGATCACGATATCCGGGCGAACGCGGGGTAACAGCTCGCACAGGAAATCGGCATATTCATCAATACCGAATAGTTTAAACGGTTCGCGTTTGTATTTAACGCCCATCACCGAACCTTCTACAATATGCAGGTGGTGGAATTTCACAAATTTTATCTGCGGAAAACGGTTGATCTCATCGGCATATTTCAGCATCATATCATGCGTTTCCCAGGGAAAGCCGAAGATGGTATGTACACAAACATCAAGCTTGCTATTCTCTACCAGTTTAAGAGCTTTTATTAATTCGTCATGACTGCAGCCACGGTTTATCTGATTCAGGGTTTCGTCGTAAATACTCTCCATGCCCATTTCAAGATCAACGTCAAATCGGTCGGTATAGCTTTCCAGCAGGGCAATCTTTTCGGCGTCGATACAATCGGGACGGGTGCCAACCGACAGGCCTACGATGTCTTCGGTGCCATAGCTCAGGGCCTCGTCATACATCATTTTTAAATAATGGGCCGGGGCGTAGGTATTGGTATTGGGCTGAAAATAAATAATGAACTTATCGGCCTTGTTGCCCTTGCGGGCACGTTCCATACCTTCCATTACCTGCTGCTTAACCGTAGGCGCATTACGACTTACCGACGGCGTAAACGAATCTACATTACAATAGGTGCAACCGCCATAACCCTTGGAGCCATCGCGGTTGGGGCAGGTAAAGCCCCCATCAACAATAACCTTAAATACGCGGTGCCCCTTGTACTTATCCTTTAACCACGGACCATAATTGTTATAGCCTTTTTCCCACGTTGCTGTTGTTTCGCCTGTTAATTGCATTCTGCTGCAAAGATAAGTATTTTTTGTGTGCGGGGAGTGTAGTGCGAGGAGCGGGATGTGCTGATGATGAAAGTAGATCCTTAACACCTTTCCCAACGCCCCTGCTCACTTGTTGACTAACCCCGAGAGCGCTTCGCTTGTCACCCCTCTATGCCAGTTTTGTCACGCTGAGGTACGAAGCATCTGTTAACAAACTTTGCAGAGCGTTTATACAGGGTGCAGAATAGATGCTTCGTACCTCAGCATGACAAAAATGGTCGGTTCCTTGCATCCTTTAGCTGGTGCGTGTGCATTAGTCTTCGGAACACACGCGGCACGCGTGCGCCAGCAATAGGAACTATCAATTTACCTTAATATAGGTTTTCTTATAAGTATTCAATATCCCGGTAACTTTTGCGGGATTCCTGGTTTCAAACAGGTGAATGACCCAAACGGTAAAATGCAGCAGGCCTACCGGGTTAATAATACCCAGGCCCAGTTTATTAATATCATCATCGCGTTTGGTTATGGCATTTAGATAATCCTCATTCTTTCGCGGGGCAAGATCTTCAGCAAAGCACCATGCGCCATCCCGGGCATTACCCAGTGCAAATTGAATAAGGATAGAGTTGTTTTGCGCGTGTAAGCCTGCAAGTGATAGCAACGGCGATACCTGGTTAAGCTCATTTATAACCTCGTAAGTTAATGCGGATAGTATGGTATTAATGGCATTAAAATCCTTATGTACCTGACTCAGGGGCTGGTTTAGTTTGTTTGATACTTCTACAACCGCTACCCCCAGATCAAGGTTGATGTGGGCATTCATCCCGGCAAGCAGGTGTTGCAATATAAGTTTAGATGGCTTGCTAAAAATATCAAAGGCAAGCTTCCACGATGCCGAAACCGGTTTCTGCTGCTGCCAATCGCGATAGGCTTTAATGTAGCGGTTGGCAAACATAACATCCAGCTGTTCCATACGTCGGGCATCTTCAAACTCGCCGCCTTCAATACCTTCCTTTACTTTACAGGTAACCTTATGATAAAGCGCGGCAAAATATCCGGCCCGGCTGCCGGTAGTAATGGCTTCGGCAATAATACTTTCCAGCTCATTGATGATCTCATCTATATTAACCGCTTCCATAAGGTTTATAGGTTAAGCTATTTATCGGTGATACTAATATAAAACAATAAGTATGATAACGGATTATGGTTTTGACGACGGATTGAGATCAAGCTTTAAATAAAGGTAACAGCTACATCCTTGCTTAACGGTTACGATGCTTCCTTCGGAACACACGCGACACGCGTGCGCCAGCAATTGCCATATGTGAATTCAGAAACAGCGAATAACAACACCACCCTACATACCCTCTTTCAAAAACTTTAATTGAAATCGCCCTCTTTCCACATAATAATAACTGCGCCTTTGTTTGCAAAATTTAATGGGGGCGCCATGATCTTTCATTAGTTTGATGTAATTATACAGGCATCGTTCTGATATTTCCAGTTTGGAGGCAAGGTCAAAAGGTGAGCCGGTTGCTTTCAGATGTATTAGCTGATCTATTCTTTTAAGATAATGAATAATATATCTGGACATGGCTTAGCTATTATAGTTATATCATTGCTTACAGATCAGAAATTATCTTAATACAAAAACAAAGCGCATATTATTCAAATACGTCTTTATTATATTTCAAGAAATTTTCGGGCAGATGCCTTTTAAGTTTATGTATAACAAATATATTCGCCTCCCATTTTTATAACATAGCTTATCCGGTTATTTTGATGGATTATTGTTTACTATAACAGGTTATTAAAAACTATAAATAGCATATAATAATTACACGCATGAAATAATAGCCCGGCAGCCTTTAACCCAGGTCCAAAAATCTTTACGCTAAAAGTCTAAACCTGAAACAACTATGCATGCATAGTATTTACCTCAAAACTATTGTTAAATTTGTGGTACACCAGTATTGCGTTTATGGAAAGTATTGCCCCGTATCAGTCCAAATACAAAATCCGCTTTGTAACAGCCGCTTCGCTGTTTGATGGGCATGATGCTACCATTAACATTATGCGCCGTATACTGCAAAGCAGCGGTGCCGAGGTGATACACCTGGGCCATAACCGCAGTGTAGATGAGGTGGTGAACTGCGCCATACAGGAAGATGTGCAGGGCATTGCCCTCACCAGTTACCAGGGCGGCCATATAGAATATTTTAAATATATGTATGATTTGCTGGCAGAGCGGGGTGCCGGCCATATCAAGATCTTCGGCGGTGGCGGTGGGGTTTTTCTGCCTAACGAAATCACCGAGTTGCATGCTTATGGCATCAGTCGTATTTATTCGCCCGATGATGGCCGCACCATGGGCCTACAGGGCATGATAAACGATATGCTGCAGCAATCCGATTTTTTAACACCAGTACCCACCGGAAATGCAGAAAAAATAATCGATAAAGTACAAATAGCCAAGCTAATTACCGCAGCAGAGTTAGGGAACGCACAACCATTCACTACGCACAGCTCATCACTCACTCCCCCCGTCCTCGGTATCACCGGTACCGGGGGTTCGGGCAAATCCTCGCTGGTTGACGAAATTGTGCGACGTTTTTTGATGGCTACGGATAAAACGCTGGCCATTATTTCTGTCGACCCAAGCAAGCGCAAAACAGGAGGGGCATTACTTGGTGATAGGATAAGGATGAATGCTATTAATAGTCCGCGGGTGTATATGCGGTCGCTGGCTACGCGGCAGGCTAATCTGGCCTTATCGAAACATGTGCAGGAGGCCATTGACATTTGCAAGACAGCCGGGTATGATATGGTGATTGTGGAAACCAGCGGCATAGGGCAATCGGACACAATGATCACCGATTATTGCGATGTTTCCCTCTATGTAATGACACCTGAATTTGGTGCTGCCACCCAACTGGAGAAGATTGACATGCTTGACTTTGCCGATCTGGTGGCCCTCAACAAATACGATAAACGCGGCGCCCTTGACGCCCTGCGCGATGTACGCAAGCAATACAAACGCAATCACCAGCTATTTACGGCTAAAGACGATGACCTGCCAGTTTACGGCACAATGGCCTCCCAATTTAACGACCCGGGAATGAACATCCTGTTTGATGCCATCATGAAAACCATTAAGGCCAAAACGGGGGCTGATCTGGTGGAGGAGGTGAAAGGTGAAAGGTTAAAGGCAAAAGGTGAGGAATCTGAAAAGATCTACATCATCCCTCCAGATCGCAACCGCTACCTAGCCGAAATTGCCGAGAGCAGTAAAGCTTATGACGATTGGGTGAACGAGCAATGCAAAATTGCCCAGCAAATGTTTCAGGTAAAAGGGGTGCAAGGCCTCACCCCGACCCTCTCAAAAAGAGAGGGAGTAAGCATCACACAAAGTAAAGTCCTCTCCTTTGGAGAGGATTTAGGTGAAGCTTTAAATCACCTGTACACCCACCTCGAAAACCAATTGCACCCTGAGTGCAAACGCCTGCTCAACAATTGGCCCGATACCATCAAAAAATATAAGGCCGACGATTTTATTTATAAAGTGCGGGATAAGGAAATTAAGCTACCGCTGTACTACACCTCGCTTTCACAACTAAAAATTCCTAAAATAGCACTGCCCAGGTACGAAGCCTGGGGCGATGTGTTGCGCTGGCTGCTTACCGAGAATCTGCCCGGCGAGTTCCCGTACGCTGCGGGAGTGTTCCCGCTGAAACGCGAGGGCGAAGATCCTACCCGCATGTTTGCCGGCGAGGGTGGGCCCGAGCGCACCAATAAACGTTTCCATTATGTATCGCTTGGTCAGCCCGCGCACCGGTTATCTACCGCGTTTGATTCGGTAACCCTGTATGGCGAAGACCCGCATATCCGGCCAGACATTTATGGAAAAATAGGCAACTCCGGCGTAAGCATAGCCACGCTTGATGATGCCAAAAAACTTTACTCGGGCTTCGACCTCTGTAAAGCATCCACCTCCGTATCCATGACCATAAATGGGCCTGCCCCCATGCTGCTTGGCTTTTTTATGAATGCCGCCATCGATCAGCAATGCGAAAAACACATCACAGAGCACAATCTGCAACATTTGGTTGAAGCTAAATTTAAGGAGTTGTATGATGATAAGGGTTTGGCAAGACCAAGGTATGGCCTCACCCCAGCCCTCTCCAAAGGAGAGGGAGTAAGCACCACGCCAGAAAAAGTCCTCTCCTTTGGAGAGGATTTAGGTGAGGCCTCTAAATTCGGCTTTCAAACTGCAGATCTTCGTATCTGGGACGCATTAAAATTAAACGCGAAGGCTAACCGTCAAAACCCAACCGAAGCAGAGAACATTTTATGGCAGCTATTAAGAAACAACCAAACCGGTTATAAAATACGGCGACAGCACGCCATTGATGGTTACATAGCCGATTTTGTTTGCATACCCAAAGGCCTGGTTATTGAAATTGATGGCGGCTATCATCAACTAACCCAAGAGCAGGATGCCATAAGAACAATGGTTTTAAATCATGAGGGGTTCGATGTTATCCGCTTCACCAATGACGAGGTACTTCATAATCCAGAAAACGTAATAAGTGTTATTAAGGAAAAGTTAGCAAACCAACACAACAGAAGCCTCCCCCCAAACCCCTCTCCAAAAGAGAAGGACTTAAAAACTACGCAAAGCGAAGTCCTCTCCTTTGGAGAGGATTTAGGTGAGGCTTCCCTCCCCACCGGCAACAACGGTCTTGGCCTTATGCTATTGGGCCTCACCGGCGATGAGGTTTTGCCTGCCGATGTATATCAAAAAATAAAGGCCTACGCTATCGCCACCGTACGCGGAACAGTACAAGCCGACATTTTAAAGGAAGACCAGGCGCAAAACACCTGCATTTTTAGCACCGAATTTGCCTTGCGTATGATGGGCGATATGCAGCAGTATTTTATAAGCGAGAATATGCGCAACTTTTATTCAGTTTCCATCTCGGGTTATCATATTGCCGAGGCGGGGGCTAATCCCATTACGCAGCTGGCTTTTACGTTATCGAATGGGTTTACTTATGTAGAATATTACCTAAGCCGGGGAATGCACATTGATGAATTTGCACCCAACCTGTCGTTCTTTTTCAGTAATGGGATAGATCCGGAGTATTCAGTGATTGGCAGGGTGGCACGCCGTATTTGGGCAAAGGCCATTAAAAATAAGTATAGGGGGAATGATCGCTCGCAAAAGCTCAAGTACCATATTCAAACCAGCGGACGCTCCCTGCATGCCCAGGAAATTGATTTTAATGATATCCGCACCACGCTGCAGGCCTTGTATGCCATTTACGACAATTGTAACTCGCTCCACACCAATGCTTATGATGAAGCCATTACCACCCCAACAGAAGAATCTGTTCGGCGGGCAATGGCTATTCAGCTTATCATTAACCGGGAGCTTGGGTTGGCTAAAAACGAAAACCCTATCCAGGGAGCATTTATTATTGAAGAACTAACCGATCTTGTGGAACAAGCCGTACTTACCGAATTTAAAGCAATTAATGATCGCGGCGGTGTATTGGGCGCTATGGAAACCATGTATCAACGCGGTAAAATTCAGGAGGAATCATTGTATTACGAAACCCTTAAACATACCGGCGAATACCCTATAATAGGCGTAAACACCTTTCTTAACAAAAAGGGCTCACCAACCATTGTACCTTCGGAGGTGATCAGGGCTACCGAGGAAGAAAAGCAATACCAGATAACCACCCTTCATGCCTTTCAGCAACGCAATGAGCAACACATACCTGCACTGCTTAAAAATCTGCAGGAAGTAGCCATTAAAGGCGATAATATTTTTGAAAGCCTCATGGAAGCCTGCAAATATTGTTCGTTAGGACAAATAAGCCATGCCCTGTATGAAGTTGGCGGGCAGTACCGGCGCAATATGTAACCGATTAAGCTGTACCTAATCGCTGCATTTTTTTTACAGAAGCCGAGCTTAATAAACACAATTATCCTTTAATTTATACCGAGGAACCTTAAATTTGCCCTATGCCGATACAACACCACGAGGACGAGATTTTTACTAAAATTACTGCCGATAAAATTGCCGGCCGCAACCGCACTTACGAACATTGTGCCTTTATAAACTGCGATTTGTCGGGTGCCAATCTCAACGGTGTAGTTTTTATGGATTGCCAGTTCGACGGCTGTAATCTGGCCCTTGCCGATGCCGATGATACCGGCTTTCAGGATGTGCATTTTAAGCATTGTAAGCTAAGCGGTGTTAATTTCAGCAAGGCCCGCGATTTTTTATTCGGCGTAAATTTTGATCACTGCATTCTGGATAATGCCATCTTTTATAAAAAGAAAAACAAAAAGGGCACGTTCAACGAGTGCTCTATGATTGAAACCGATCTTGTGGAGTGCGACCTTACCGACGCCAAATTCATTAACTGCAACCTTAATCGCGCCTTTTTCGACCGCACAATTCTTAAAGGTGCCGACTTCCGCACCTCCTACAATTTCACCATCGACCCAACTATCAATATCATCAAAAAAGCGCAGTTCGGCCTGCATGGTCTGCCGGGGCTGTTAAGTAAGTATGATATTAAAATTGAGGGATAATATTTTAACTGATATTCAGTTATATTTATTCTCTTGATAAACCTTATGCGAAAAATAGTCCTGCTTATTGGTGTTTTATTGTTATGCTTAAACGTGTTTGGGCAGGATGATAAAGCTGTTTGTATCCAGATAAATGATTTAAACACTGCTGTTTTAAATGGCACTATCAATAAACGGGCAGCCGTTAAAAAATTGGATGAGTTAATGGCCCAATTGCGTGGTAATAAACCGATGCTTAAAAGCTACAATTGGATATTCCCACTTAAAGGCTATAAAAGCAATGCTATCGGTGGCACCAATGGCAATGGCTATTCGGATAAAGGCTATCGTTACCTGGATGGTAACAAACATGCAGCCCACCCTGCGCATGATATATTTATAACTGATAAAAACCAGGACTGTATTGACGACCGTACGCATAAACCTGTTGACGTGTTAGCCGTAGAGGATGGCATTGTGATAGCTTGTAGTAATGAATGGGAACCAACAAGTAATTTACGCGGTGGAAAATACATTTGGATATACAATTACTATTTGAATATTATCACTTACTATGCCCACAACAATATCATTTTTGTAAAACCTGGTGACGAAGTTAAACGAGGGAAAAAAATTGCCGAGGTTGGCAGAACAGGTTATAATGCTTATAAAAAACGATCGCCTACGCATTTGCATTTTTCGGCATTCAGGCTGGTTGATGGTGTGCCGGTCCCTTTTAATCCTTACTCGCAATTAAAAAAGGCTAAAACAATATGAAAGGTTTGTTAGTGCTGATCCTCGCGATGCTAACCATCACCCCGGCAAAAACCGACAATGTTTTGGCAAGGTTTAAAACGCCCGAAGGTTTCCAACAAATGGCAGCCGCTCCCGGCAGCTTTGGGGCCTGGCTGCAGGCTTTGCCGCTTAAACCCGCAGGTACAAAAACCTATACCTATAAAGGCGATATTGCCCGTACCGATGTATACACCGCCGCCGTTGTTGATATGAGTATAGGCAATCAGGATTTGCAGCAATGCGCCGATGCCGTAATGCGCCTGCGCGGCGAATACCTGTATCATCAGAAAAACTATGCCGCCATCAGTTTTAATTTTACCAGTGGTTTCCGCTGCGATTTTGTGCATTATGCCGATGGTTACCGCTACAGTAATGATCATTGGGCACTAAAAGCTAAAAAGGATTACAGCTACTCCTGCTTTATGCGCTACATGACGCTGGTGTTTAGTTATGCAGGTACATTATCATTGCAAAAAGAACTAAAACCGGTGCCCAATATTAACTCCCTTAAAGCCGGCGACGTCTTTATACATGGCGGTTCGCCGGGGCATTGCTTTATAGTGATGAATGTGGTTGAAAATGCCCGTCACCAGAAAAAGTTCTTGCTGGCACAAAGTTATATGCCCGCGCAAAATATTCAGCTGCTGCAATATGAGGGTGATCCCTGGTTTAGTGTAGATAAACCTGCAGGTATTATGTATGCCGAACTCATCAGCCAATCATATTTAAAAAGATTTTAACAGCTCATTATTGATTATGAGCCCTGTTCTGTATGGCTATGCATACACAAGCACTTTGCACTCAATCATTTACAACAACTTGGTTAGGCCGACTTTATTGACACGCAATCAGTAAGTTAACACCTCAATTTTCAACATTTCGCCAAACAGGCACAATCATTGCCTTTTGATATATAAATAATTGAATATCAATCATGAGAGATATATTGGTACAGGCACTGCACATATTTGTGGTTTTAATGATAGGGGGATTTTTCATCTTCGGGCTGATGGCCATAAACGGCAGGTTTGACCATTGGACTACCCGCTTTGTTGAAAAAGCCAAACATCTGTTTAGCAGAATAAGGCGTTATTTTCAACGAAACCGAAAAAGGAAAGAACTCCAACATATCGACGAATATCAAAACGTGCGGCATGATCATACAGCAAACCATGCCACACATACTAAAGGCAATAAAGAGATTAATTAGGTAGATCTACCTTTTTTCTACCTTATCATAAAACCCGCCGAAACTGTTATTTCTCACCGCTTCTTCGGCAAAAAAATCGCCGGGGAAACCAAGTTCAATGGCGCTTACGTCGTTGAGGCGTTGCATTTGCTCCTGGCTTAGGGTAATGTTCACGGTATTCAGGTTATCTATAAGCTGATCTACCTTGGTTGCCCCAACTATCGGGATACATGAAAAACCTTGCTGGCGCGTCCAGTTTAGCGCAACGTGACTTTCGGATACTCCCAGTTCGGCAGCTATAGCCACAACAGTTTCCGTTATTGATAAACTACGTCCATCGCGGCGCTTGCTTTCTGCTTTTATACGTCCTTGCTCGCCGCGCTGGTATTTACCGGTAAGTGCTCCGCCGGCCAAGGGCGCCCAGGGGGTAACCGTCATCCCGAAGTGTTTTGCCATAGGTATCAGTTCGCGCTCGGCAGTGCGGGCCAGCAGGCTATATTCTACTTGTAAAGCTATGAACTGGCTCCAGCCCATGAGTTCGGCAAGCGTATTGCCTCGGGCTACTACCCACGCGGGGGTATCACTTATGGCGGCGTAGTTTATTTTGCCTTGTTTTATCAGATCGTCCATAGCGCGCAACACCTCGTCAATTGGAGTAATGTTATCCCAGATGTGCAGGTACAAAACATCAATAAAATCGGTTTTCAGGCGTTTAAGGCTTTCCTCCACACTGCGCATCATGTTTTTGCGGTTATTGCCCGATGCATTGGGATTGGTAATATTATCCTTCAGCGTGTATTTGGTGGCCAGTACAAAATAATCACGGTCATGATTGCTCATATAATCGCCTATGATCTTTTCGCTGGTACCCAGTTTATACATATTGGCGGTATCCAAAAAATTACCGCCGGCATTGGCGTAGGCATCCATTATGGCAAAGCTGATATCCTTATCGGCACCCCAGCCTGCCTCGGTGCCGAAGCCCATGGTACCCAAACATAATTCTGAAACTTTAAGGCCCGAACGGCCAAGTAATTTATAATTCATGGTAAATGATGATTAAAATCTATAAAGTCCCTCTCCTTTGGAGAGGGGATGGGGTGAGGCCCAAACAATAACAAAAGTGCTTTGTAATATTAAACAATGCAAATGTATTAACATGAAAATTATAACCCTGCATAAACCCATTCAAATAAGCGACGTGCACTACCTGCTGCAGAAAAAGCTTAACCTGCTTTTTCATGAACGCAGGCAAAGCGATATTGATTTCATTGTTGAGCAAAAAGACGGTACCGTTGAAATTTCACAACCGGGACTATATGAAGGTTTTTTATTCAGGATAACAATAAACGGCACAGAACTTTGGATCACACGATCTGAACATTATGTAGATGATGTGAACTCACTTACACTGGAATCTATTTTGAACGATCTGTTTGATGATTTGTCGGACAACCTTGGTACCGACCTGGTGCAGGAGGGGTAGTAATTTTTGGAATATAATTTTTAGCTTTAACAGAAAAACTGTTATGCGCAAAATTTACTACCTGCTTATCCTGTTTTTATCATTAACCATAACAGTTAACGCGCAATATCCGGCACCTAAAGACCCCATCCCTAAAAACAGGGAACTTGTACCCATAAGCGAGCCCGTTATCATCAACAAGGATACCCTGTTTAAATTTTACGTTGGGCAAGGCCTGTTTGATGCCAGGGAACGCGCGGGTATTGTAACAAAACGCATTGAAGCTCTTTTTAAACGGGTGGATTTTAACCCCGATTCGCTCAAGATCACTAACGACTCTACCCTATCCGTTATCTCCTATAGCTCACAAATTATAATGGCGGTTAATAACGCCGATGCCACCTTTACCGAGCTTAACCGGCCACAACTGGCCGCCAGTTACGTTGCCTTACTTAAACAAAAGCTGGGCAATTATTTTACTAATAACAGCACACAGCAGGTAATAATAAATATAGCGGAAGCCATAGTTGTAATCGTTATTTTACTATTGCTGATATGGGCATTAAATAAAGCATCGCGATGGGTGAAGTTAAAAATACTACGCAGTTGGGAAAACCGCATTACCAAACTTGCTGAAAAGGGTGCCCCAGTTGCCTATGCTAATCGCTTGCTGCCGGTTATTACCGGTTTACTACGCATAGCCCGGTTTATAATTATTATTATTTTGGTTTACCTGGCGCTGCCTGTTTTGTTTTATATTTTTCCGTCTTCTAAACCAATTTCGGTACAGTTGCTGGCTTACGTTGTAAATCCTTTAAAGAATATACTGCTCGCCCTTTTCAATTTTATACCCAACCTGCTTACCATAGCTGTTATTTATATGGTTACGCGGTACATTGTAAAACTGGTAAAATTTCTGGCCAGCGAAATTGCGCATGGCGCCATTACGCTCGGCGGCTTTTACCCTGAGTGGGCCATGCCAACATACAACATCATTAGGGTATTGCTTTACGCGTTTATGTTTGTGGTTATATTCCCATACCTGCCTGGTTCAGATACTAAGGCTTTTCAGGGGGTTACGGTATTTTTGGGAATTTTGTTTTCGCTGGGTTCTTCATCGGCTATATCAAATATGGTGGCGGGCATTGTGCTTACCTATATGCGCCCCTACAAAATTGGTGACCGCATAAAGGTGGGGGAAGTTACCGGCGATGTGGTAGAAAAAAACCTGTTGGTAACCCGTTTGCGTACCATTAAAAACGAGGATATTACCATACCCAACGCCACCATTTTAAGCGGCCATACCGTTAATTATACAACCATGGCCAAAACCACCGGATTGATATTAAATACCACCGTTACCATTGGTTACGATGTACCCTGGCAAACTGTTCACCACCTGCTCATCAGCGCGGCAGAAGCATCGGAAGGGATATCGGCAGATCCTAAACCTTTTGTTTTACAAACCGAGTTGAATGATTTTAATGTAAGTTACCAGCTCAATGCCTACACGGCACTATCAAACCAAATGGCGGTTATTTACTCGCGCCTGCACCAAAACATACAGGATAAATTTAACGAAGCCGGGGTAGAGATCATGTCGCCGCATTACACTTCCCTCCGCGACGGTAACCACATCCAGATACCGGAAAACTATGTACCTGAAGGGTATAGCAAGCCGGGATTTAAGGTTGAAGGGGAGGTTTAAAGTTCAACATATAGCCTTAAAAGCAAGGGCTTTGCGCCATTCCCCTCTTTAGAGGGGTGGATGGGTATGTACTTCAATTTGTGCTCCTTGCTTGTGACTAACACACCCCTCCTATTTCACTTCCTTACGCGCGCCCTCTCAAGAGGGAAATTAAAAAAAGCTACAAACAAAAAAAAGACGCAAACAATGCGTCTTTCATAATATCTATAAAGCAGGGAAACTTATCCGTTTATCCAGGTAAATTTATATTCCAGCATTGGGTTTTTCATTCTGTCGGCAACACGTAATAAACGGGCGGGCAGATTCATGATATAATCACGGGCCTTTTCTCCGGCTTCGTTAAGATCGGTGGTGCTTTCAATGTGCCAGTCTTCAATAAGTTCTTTCAGGATATCAACATAATCAATGGCCGTATAAATCCCTAAACGCTGTGCAGCATCAGTAAAGTGACCAAAGGTTTGGCCTATTTTTAACCCTACTTCGCGCAGGAAGTGGGCGGGCATTACAATTTTTTTGCGCATCATATCCTCAAAGGCAATCATGGCCTCACTTGGATCTACCTCAAATATTTTTTCGATAAAGTATTTGTAGGCTTTGGCGTGGCGGGCTTCGTCGCTGGCAATTACGCCGCACATTTTTGATAGCAAGGTATCACCGTCTTTTTTAGCCTGTGAAGCTACACGTCTGTGCGATACATTGGTAGCCAGCTCCTGAAAAGATGTATAAATAAAGTTGCGGTAAGGATCATGACCTGTACCAATATCAAAGCCATCGGCAATAAGGTATTGGGTGCTGATCTCCATCATGCGCATATCAACCCTGCCAGACAGGTATAGATATTTGTTCAGCAAATCGCCATGACGGTTTTCTTCGGCTGTCCAATGGCGTGTCCATTTCATCCAGCCGCCTTCTTCGTTCCTTGATACACCTTCAACCATGGTAAGCCATGATTCATAGGTAGGCAAAGCTTCTTCGGTAATGGTATCGCCAATTAAAACTGCGATAAGATCATAGCTAAGGCCCTGGGCACTTTCCTGCAATTCTTTGATCTCGTTAAAAAAAGTATCTCTTGAAGAATCGGGCAAAAAATCAGATGGCTGCCATATGGTGTCAATGGGCTTTAAATATTCGTTCATCTTTTCAAGCATGAACTTTTCTATGTGCACCATTACTTCCCTACGTTTTTCTTCAAAAAATTTCATAAAACATTATTAATGCAACAAAGATAATCATTAAACTAATAAAAGTGCTACCTCATTTTGGGTCATTATAACCTATGGCATCTTTCATACAGGACGATAAATTGGCCAGCGAGGGTTTCCCGGTAAACAGGGAGAACGAGCTATCATAATCCCAAAGCATCCCGGGAATATTAAGTTTTTTAAGTGCTGCACGGGTAGCCTTGATGTAACGGCACCGACTGCCCATATCGGCATTTTTATTGTAAACTCCGTACTCGCCGCAAATAATGGGAACGTAGTATTTATCGGCCCAGGCTTTTACAATGTGCAGCTTATCGTTTATAGACTGCTCATTACCATCATGTTTGTATTGTTCGTAATTAGTTTCCCCGTATGTTCCCTTAGCCTTTTGATTAAGGGCTGGAAAATTTTCCGCATTATAAGGAAATGATACCCCGGTTGTCGCAACTTGGTCGCCCACCCACTCAGCGCCCTGGTGTGTAAAAAAGAAAGGTTCATAAAAATGAAAAGTATATACAATGTTCTCATCTGCAAGCCTTACAAACCTGCTTAACTCATATATGCTATTATAATTTGATGCGCCTACAATTAACGTACGCTGCTTATCAACTTTACGTATAGCTGTTACTATATTATATGCGGCATCTTTCCACACATTGGGGTTCATATGGGGCGGTTCGTTGTACAGTTCAAAAAATAAATCGTTTGCACTTATAGTTTTATATCTTTTAGCTATTTTTAGCCATAAATTAATAATTTTAGGCGTTTCTTCGCTATAATTAGTATCATTTATTTTCCCATAATGATAATCCAACACCAGTTTAAATCCGTAAGTATGGCATTGTTTTACAACTTTATCAATACGGGCAAATACATTTTGAAGCGGGATATGTTCCGATTCGAAGTAAGTAAAGGCAACCGGTAACCTTATGCTTTTAAAACCAAGCTTTTTAAGTAATAAAAAATCGGCAGTTGTTGGGCCGGCACCGGCCAGCGGATTTTTTATCCAGGTTTGCTCTAACCATGAAATACTGATGCCATTATTAAGACTTTGTGCCCTTTTAAACGCTAAGGACCGCATTTGCTCATTTTTTGGACTGCTTTTTGCAACAAGGCATCCTGTTGTTAAGCATAATATTATTAACAAACGGTTTAATAATTTTACAAAGGAGATATTTTTGGTATTCAATATTTTATAGTTAATTTGATAATCAAAAATAACCTAATACTCAACAAAGGCCTTAATTTTAATTTATAATTCAAGATAACGAATAATGTTTGTTCAAATTGCCAAAGAAGAATTAATAAAAGAGACCTCAAAGAAAGCGTGGTACCAGACAAATAATATTATCTGGACTATTATATTTCTCTTCCCTATATTCAGCATAGTTGACTTTGTGTTTGCGCCTGATATTTGCCTGCAGTTTTTTATAGTGAGGTTGATTATCAGCGCCATACTTTATGGATTACATTCGCTTTTCACGGCCAAAAATTATGACTACCGCTTATTACTACACATTACCATGTTCCTGCTTTCGGTAACATCGGCGCTGTTGTGTAATATAGTTACCATTCAAAATTTAAACACCTATTACTTGCTGTTTGCTACACTGGTTTTATTCTTTAACCTGCAGGTATTTTGGGAACCTATTAATTCACTTATTCAATTATTAATATCCATACTTCTATTAGCTATATTTTTTAATATTCAGCATGAATATAATCTTGATATAGTTATCAGCAATGGTGGCCAAGTATTTTTCATCATATCGGCCATATCATGCCTTATTCCAAGTGCCCGTTATAAAGTGATGCAGCGCGATGTGCGCTCGCAGATCCTTATCGAAAAATCAAACGAGCAGCTTAAACAGCAAAACAGCGATATCAACGCAAAAAATAATCTCATTGATACGCAATATGAGCAATTGCGCAAACTCGACGGACAAAAGAACAGCTTTATTAATATTGCCGGTCACGATCTTAAAAACCTTATAGGCTCAATAGTAATGAGCAACAATATGATCAAGGAAGAGGATTACCGCTTAAGCACCGATCAGAAAGAGTTTGTTGGTTATATATCAGAATCGGCCGACAAGATGCAGTACATGCTTAACAAACTGATGGATGTAAAAGAGATCGAATCGCCGGAGATGAAATTTAACCTGGAGATCTTTGATATAAACCTCGAGGTAATGCATGTATTTAAAGGGCTGTATGAAACTGCCCAGATGAAAAACATCCACCTTATTGATAACATCCTGAAACTGCCCCTTAACGTTAAGCTCGATAAGGTATTTGCGGGCCAGGTGTTCCAGAATTTATTATCAAACGCTATAAAGTTTTCGCAAACAAATAACAACTTAAAGGTTATTACCAGTTTGCAACGCCAGCGTTTTGTTTTTGAAATTATTGACGAAGGTATTGCCATTGGCCAGGAAGAGTTGGATATGATGTTTGGCAAGCTAAAAACCCTTAACGACACATCAAACGTTGGCGAAAGCCGTTTAGGGCTTGGCCTTTCCATAGCCAAGCTTATGACCCAGGAAATGGGTGGCGACCTTACCTACCGCAGTGATGAAAATGGTAATTATTTCAGAGTAGAATTTTACGTTATAAATTAATATTTACAACCAGATGAATAAATTTTTTTCCCTATTAGCCTTTGTATTTTTATTTAGTACAGCCACGCAAGCTCAAAGCATTGTAACCTTTAAACAGCTTGGCCATGAGGATGATATGATTTATGGTATGAGTGGTGCCAACTCTTTTTATTTTAAGATAACACCGCTTACCGAAATGAATGGCAGCAAAGTGGTTTTATACTTTGAGCCTTCACAGGCCTTGATAAAGGAGCATTCATTCATTAACGTTGTTATTAATAACAAACCTGCATATAGTGGCCGTATGACCAGGGACTCGATCCAGAAGCTTACACTTAACTTAACCCGGGCCGATTTATCAAACGATAAATTTTTAAAGGTGCAGATAAAAACCCTGCTTACCATCACCGATGATGAGTGTAAAGATCTGGATAACCCCGCCATGTGGTTAAAGGTAAAAAACTACTCCTATCTATCCCTTGTACGCAGCAGCAAAAGCTTTTTTGATAACGTAAATATCAGCAATTGCTTTGATTCAAAGAAAGCTATCGTATACCCTTCAAACCCAACACTATCTGATCTTAAAGCGGTGGCCTGGGCTTATTCAAGGTTAAAAAAGACACAGACCAGGGATATCATGGTTTACGAAGAAAGTAAACTACCAGATAGCGTAAGAAACTACATCAGGGTTGGTAACATGGGTTCATTGGGTAACGAAGCTCGTGACCTTGTAAAAATTACGCCTCAAAATGGCCAGGGCTTGTTTTACCTGCACAAATCAATAAGCCTGGTAACTGATACCACCGTACGTATGGTTGAAGTTAAAGGCATGCTGATGCCGGTTAAAACCGCCACACAAGAAAACCAGGTTAAAGAAATATTATTTGTAACAGGCGGTGATGACCCTGGTTACGAAAAAGCAATTACTGCTTTAGGTAACATGAATGTTTTAAATTCAACCTATGGCGATTACCTTTTGATACAAACAGCACAAAACACTTTCTCTAAAACACTTGACGAAAACCGCTCAAAATTATCATTGAAACAAATTGGTGGTATCAGCGACTTCTTATCGGGTATAGGATCATTAAAAAGTGCCTACACCTTTAAAAACAGTGATTTTAGCTTTACCCCAAAAGAAGTTGAAATACGTTTTGTAGCCAACTACAGCGCCTTAAATCCTGGCGACCGTGGTTTCTTTAACATTTACCTTAACGGCTTGCTTATCAGCAGCGAAAAGCTCGACGGAACCGGTAAACTAAACTCGGCTATTACAATTAACCGTTACCAGCATCATAAATACAACACACTGGAGGCCGAATTTAGATTTTATCCAACAAGCGGCCATTGTAAAGACAGCTTCACCAACTTTTTTGCCGAAGTTGATGTTGATAAATCATACCTGGAATCAAAAAATCCTTTTGTAACTACTGATCTGAGTTTTTACCAATATCCAGAGGCATTTAACACCGGCACTACCCGTATAATAGTAACCAAGGATTACGCCAAATACGCTGCCGGTGCCATGGGCGAGATCATTTATGAGCTAAACAACAATATCAACGCCAATAATTTCCCTGAGTTTGTTTATTCAGAATCGGTTCAACCCGCTGATCTTAAAAAATTCAATACCATAGCATTGTTATCTAAAGATGATAAATTGCTAAATGAATTCCCCGATGCTCCAATTAAGTTCGACAGGGATTTCAGGTTATATAATACCGATAACAACAAGCCGGTTTACTCGCTTTCTGACACGGTATCAAACGGTTTGGCACAAATATTTTATGGCCGCAGCAATAACGCAACGCTGGTTATAACCGCTACGGGTACACACATTGCCGAAGCTTTCTTAGCATCAACAAAGTCAATTACCGAGCAGCTGTCAACACTGTCAAGCAACGTTTGTATCTCTGATGTTAACTCTAATAAATACCTGTTCAACATCAACAAATCGAGCGAAAACCTGGAGTATATTGATACCAAGAGCGGCCTTACCCGTTTCTGGGATAGCTATAACCTGTACATTTTATTAGGTATACTTATATTGATATTGCTATCATTCCTTTACGTACGTTCAAAGGTTCAAAAATCACAGGAACTGTTTAACGATTAAACCTCTTTTAAAAGGTATCAAGTAGTTAGTATCAAGTATCACGATTAATGGTGCTTTAACTACTACTTGATACTATTTACTTGCTACTTGATACTAACTACTTGATACAAAAAACAATGAGTATTTCAATTCCTGAACTTTTGGTTAACGACGGGTTTATTACACCAGGTGATCAGGGAAAAATTCATGCTTTTGCTGCACGTTCGGGATCGTCATACGCCAAAATAGCCCTTAATTTTGGCTACATATCCCGCAAAAATTACGAGCGCTCATTAATTAACGCCGGCTTTGTCTTCGCACCCGTCCGCGAAGAAGCGTTTGATATCGAAGTATTAAAGAAAATAGAACTTAAGTTTGCTAATGACCATGTGGCCCTGCCCCTGCGCATTGAGAACAATAAGGTAGTAACCTTAATGACCGACCCCAGCAACCAATTGTTTATAGATTTTGTAAGGTTTACCTATGATCTGGAGCCAGAGATAATTGTGGCGCGGGATCTTGATATTACCTGGCTGAGTCACAAACTGCTTGGCGAAAAGTACGTTAAATCGTCAGTATATGAATTGTTAAGGCGCGACCCTTCCAGTTCTGCTTCCATCACATTTACCACTCCGCAGCTTGTATTTATATTTGCGCTGATAGCTGTAACCACCATAGGGCTGGTTTTAAGGTTTAAAGATACCTCTATCATCATAAACGTGATCATCAGTATGTTTTTCCTGGTGGCCATTATATTTAAGCTGTTCCTGGCATTGGTGGGCTCGCGATTCGAGCTGCACCAAGCCGTAACTAAAAGCGATGTGAGAAACATTGTTGACGACGAACTGCCGCAATACACCATACTTTTACCGGTTTACAAAGAAGATAAACTGATTAAAAAACTCATCTGGAACCTGCAGAGTTTGGACTATCCCCGCGAGCAGCTTGATGTTAAGTTATTGATTGAGGAAGATGATGATAAAACGCTGCAAGCGGTTCAAAACCTTGATTTCCCGGCTGTTTTTGAGGTTATTGTAGTGCCTTTCCACATGCCTAAAACCAAACCAAAGGCTTGTAACTATGGTTTGCATTTTTCAAAAGGCAAGTATTTAACCATTTACGATGCTGAGGATATCCCCGATACCGATCAGCTTAAAAAAGTAGTGGCCCTGTTTGCAAAACTGCCAGAGCGTTACATCTGTATCCAAAGCGCGCTTAACTACTTTAACCGTAATGAAAACTTCCTTACCAGGATGTTCACCCTGGAGTATTCGTACTGGTTTGATTATATGCTGCCCGGGCTTGATACCCTGGATATCCCCATTCCATTAGGCGGTACCAGCAATCACTTTAAAATGGATGCACTTATAGAGTTAGGCGCCTGGGATCCGTTTAACGTAACCGAAGATGCCGATTTAGGTGTACGCGCTTATGCGAAGGGTTACAAAGTGGCTATCGTTAACTCTACCACTTATGAAGAAGCCAACAACGATCCATTAAACTGGATCCGTCAGCGTTCAAGATGGATAAAGGGTTACATGCAAACCTACCTGGTGCATATGCGCAACCCTGCAACATTGATCCGCAAAATTGGGTTTAAAGGATTTTTGGGGTTTAACTTTTTTGTTGGCGCTACATCGGCTACATTTTTGGTTTACCCGTTATTGTTAGCAATTTTTATAAGTTACCTGGTATTTGATCTATCTACTATCCGTACCCTATTCCCTGATTGGGTTTTGTTTATGGCCATATTTAACCTCATGGTAGGCAACATCCTAATGATATATGTAAACATGATGGCCGTATTTAAACGGCGCTATTTTGAGCTTATTTTGTTTGCCATAGCCAACCCGGTTTACTGGTTAATGCACTCGGCAGCGGCTTATATGGGCTTGTACCAGTTAATAACAAATCCTTTTTATTGGGAAAAAACCAATCATGGTTTAAGTAAAGTTAATAACCCCACAAACGTTGTTAAGTAATGAGGATCTCTAAAAGTCAATACCTGTTTATATTAACCGTAATGCTGGCTGTTTATTACCTGGTAATTGGCATCTATTTAAACCATTTGGGTTACTATAACCAGGAGAGTATTTTTTATATCGAAAAAACCAAGATCATTTTTGAAGGCCTTGGTAACCGTATTAAAGTAATGGGGCTTACGGCGCCACTTTTGCCATTCTACTCCACATTTATATTCAGCCTTATAAATACCTACCTGGCACCGGTAATGGCATCGGCAATAGGTACGGCCATCTTGTTTTATATTATAGCAAGGGCGCTCACCAGCCGTATTGAAAATGATTTTTACCTGTACCTGGTGCTCGTCATGTTTTTCTTTCATCCTGGTATTATATATGCGGCCTGTTCGGGCAAGGCAATTTACCTGGTGCTTACCTTCTTTTTTCTTTTCTTTTTTAATTTGCTTAAGTTTTACCGATCCAACACAACGTTCCACGTATCAATTGCCAGTATTTGCCTGGTTACGCTTATTTTTTGCGATTACCGGTTCATCTGGCTTACACTTTTCTTTGTACCACTGGTGTTGGCTATCTCCATACAAAGCTTAAATCTGGGCGAGAAGGAATCTATCTTCCGTTTGTTTTTAAGTTTCAACAGCCCTTCGCTGCGTCGTAAGCTCATCAGCAAAACATTCGCCATTTACGTTATCCTGTTCATATTACCGGTGGCATCGGTTATTTGTTATAAACTACTTAACCTTACCCACTCCGGCGATCTTAACTATTTTATAGAAAGCCCATACGCCACCTGGAGTGTACTGGTTGATAAGCTTAATTTTGATATAACCACCGTAAGTTCCAACTATCAGCTGCCCGAACTTCCAATCCTGGTATCATTAAGGGTGATCTATTTTTGTCCGCTAATATTGGTGGCTATTTACCTTTTCAGAGAAAGCACCTACCAGGCGCTTACCATTTTAACGCCGTTTGCCTTTATAGAATTTTTGCACATTAAGTACGATAAGCTATTTCTTAACTACGAGTACTATCTTATATTCCTGATACTTGCCATATTGTGCCTCATATTTAAAGCGCTCACCGTAAAAAATCAGTTTATATTTAAAGTGATACTTACGGCAGTAGTGCTGGTGCAATTATATACGGGCTATATCTTCCTCAACAAATCGTTAATACGTGATGAAAAGAGGTTTATAACCACTCTTATTGGCCAAAAGCCAAATCTCGACCAGGGCGAAAGCATGGAAATGGCTGGCTTTATTAACAGCCTGCCGAAAGATTCGCACGTGCTTATGGATGATGCGATAGCTTATCCTATTGCCGCGTTCACTACCAATATACGCCGGTTAACCCTACCCTACCAGGACCTTTTCCTGAGCGCCATAGAAACGCCGTACCGGTACGACGATTATATATTAATTGCCACCGCAACAAACCCATATACCGGCTACACGCAGCTCAACAACAAATATCTGCCGGCCATACGTACAGTAAACAGCGGCGTAAACTACAAACGCGTTTACGTAACCGACAACTGGATCCTTTACAAGATCATCACTATTCAATAATATACGTACCCTGATATAAAAAAAGCCTGTCGGATAATCCGGCAGGCTTTTTGCAAAATAAAATTTCAATAAGTGGTTTATATATTCATTTACTACTTAACAATATCCAACAGCCACAGTTCGTGCACGCCCTCCAACAGCATCAAGCCGCTTAGTTGTACCGACGACTGGTATTCATTGGTTTGCGGCAGCTTACGCCAATCTGGGCCATAATAACCCTCCGGAGAGTTTATGGCGTTAGCAATTAAATTATTGGCATTATTCACCAAGTAGGTTGAATAAGTGCTTTGGGTTGAAGCATCGAGGTTGCCTTTAATAATCAGCTGTACCATATATCTGATGAAGATCCCTTTAAACAGACCGCCGTCGCCGGTTCCGTTCCCAATTAAAACCCCGCCATTGTTAAAAAACGGATCAGTTATAACCGAGCTGGTGGTTTGCTTGGCATCGTTAAGATACTTTAAATCCTTTGTACAGGCATAAAGTTCAACCGCTGCACCAACGTAAGTTCCCTGATTATAAGTGAAGCGCCAGCCATCGTTGTAATTACCATAGCTATCCCACACCAGGCCGTTTGCAGCATTAACCAGGTATTGTTTTTCCCAGGCATAAATCTTAACCGCCCAATCAAGGTCCTCCTGTTTTTTATCCAACTGATACAAGCGCGCGGCAATAATAGCGGCAGGGCCGTTTGAGCAGGCGTTTTTGCCATTACTGTCGCCGGCATTCCACATGATACCGCCGTGGTTATTATCGTTCCAACCGGTTTTTATATATCCCCATAACTCAAGGGCGGCATTTTTGTAAGCCATATCATTGCTGGCATCGAAAGCCCGCAGGCAGGCAATAGCCCACCATTCCATATCGTCGTAAAAGTCGTTCTTGAATTTATTTCCGTTTTTAGCGAAGGAACCGCTTAGCACATTTTTCATCCGCGTAAGGTATTTAGCATCTTTAGTGCGGTTATAGGCATCAACATTCACGTCCAGCGCATGGGCGTTCCACCAGTAGTTAAAGCCATGATCTGTTTGAGTGGTTTTATAAAATTGCTCGTTTACATCGTAAAAATACGATTGCAGGGTAATTTGCCCCTTGTCGGCATTTATGCCCCAGCTGCTGGGGTCGGCAACGTTTATTGTGGTTACATCGGAAGCAGCATTGCCATCGGCATCGGTAGCAGTTAAAGTTACTTTGTAGATGCCATAGCTAACAAATTTATGTTCGATAGTGATATCGGTAGCGGTGGTGTTATCACCAAAATCCCATTTTATATTTTTGTAATTGGTGGCCAGCCCTTTAAAAGTATAAGTTTTTGCAAACTTATCCGTGGTGTTTAATCTGGGGCTAATGGCTGCGGTAGGTTTAATTTTTTCAGGTACAACAGCCGCAGGATCACCAGTGTTGTTGTCACTCTTTTTGCAGGATTGCATTACTGTTGCCGCACATAAAAGCAGCATGAAAGCGATAGATGTAAATCTGTTCATGTTTAGGTATAATTTGGTAAATTGGTTTACTGGCTGAAGTGGTGTATTGCAATAGGGATAGCAAATACATCAACGACATTGGTCTATAAATCAAATCTAAAACAATTTAGTTGATATCCAAAAGGGTTTTTTTAAATTCAGAGGCCAATAGTTTATACTCGCAAAAGTCCAGCTTAAAGTAATTGTATAGTTGAGGAAGAAGGCAGTAAAATCAGTAAATCGCATTCTGTTTCATGGCGTTCCCCTTTGGGTCAGGCTATGCGCTCATACTGCACGGGCCTTAACCGCAATGGCCGGTATCCGCTCCTATCCTTAACGCGGGAAAAGATGGTAACAGGGGAAGAATAAAAGGCAAAAGGTTAAGAGTGCGTGGATCGGGGAGACGGTTGCTCTGAACCTTGGATCAATGAGCTAATGCCCAATAACCCAACTACCGATATTTACATGGTGCCAGCACTTTGTCAGTAGTGTTAAATATGTAAAATCCTGATTACCAGCTATCAGTAAGTGGTCACGAGCGTTCACGGGGCTGTGAACGTGAACACCTGGTGTGGATTTGCTGATGTTAGAGCAATGACTGAATGACCAAATGCCGGCTAATAAAAAAAGCCCTTAACTGTTTCCAGCAAGGGCTTGATTTAAGATTGGGCACCGACCTACTCTCCCACGTTTTACCGCAG
>NZ_FNAI01000048.1 GCF_900101875.1 Mucilaginibacter pineti | reverse complement strand
AGCCGTACACATTGAGAGGTGTACGTACGGTTCGGAGGCGAGTACTTGGAGATCCTGCCGTAGTAATATGGAAAGGCGCCGGGTGCTTAGCCTACGTAGTTGCCAACCGCATCGGGTTTGATGGCAAGACCGCCAGTGACAGCAATAGCTATAAGCATGTGGCAGAGTTCGCCCGGAAGATGGAACTGGAATACAAATTAGAGCGGGTATTAAGCCCTAATAAGTTTTTGAAGCCGGAGCAAAGGGTTGCACAAAGCCAGCGGATTGACAACCGTAAGGAAACGCTGAAAAAGCACCTGCAAACAGCGATCAAACAAAGCAGGGATGTGCAGCAGGTCAAAAAATATATGGAGCAGCGCGGCTATGAAGTAGAATTAGGCCGGGGTATCGCTTTTACCGATGCACAGCACGTCCGTTTTAAAGGCAGTCAGGTCGGCTATGCGCTGATGGATATTGAGAAGAAGTTAAAACAGGAACAGCTTTTACGTCAGCAGCAGGAGCAAAGCAAACAGGCGCAGTTATTAAGACAACAGCAGGAGGAATTGAAGAAACAGCAACAGCAGGAAAAGGAAATGCAGCAAACCCGGCAGCATTCGCAAGGCATCAGCCGATAATAATGCATGATCAATAGTGACATAATTTATGAACGTTTTAATTAGGACATCATGAAACCAAACGAAGAAACATCAATAGACGAAAAAACCTTAACAGCCATACTTACGGAGAATGTAGCAGAAATCAAAGAGATCAACGATTTCATCAAAGAGCAACAAAAACAGCTTGACAAGAAGAATGAGCTTATTGCCGAAAACGATAAGCAGACGCAAAAGCTGATCAGCAGCTTTGAGCAAAAGTATCAAAAGATTGAAGTTACGGTACCCGCACCGAGTACTTTACCACTGTCTAAGATTGCCAGTGACGGTATGACCGCCACGAGAACAGCCGTCTTACAGGTATTGCATGAATTATTTTCCAAGAACAGAATTTTGGTGTTACCGGAGGATGCCGGAAAGGGCTTTTTAAAGACGATGGCCAAGCGTGGCATGTATTTAACTGCTCTGGCTATTATAGTCGGCCTTGTTAGCTGGTTCGGCTTCCACAATTGGTATAAGGACAGCCAGAACAGTCGTTTCCGCAAAGCCTGGTACTGGAACTATCTTGTGGCTGATAGTACTAAAAAGCAGCGATTACAGAACCAACTGGATAGCCTGGATGTACCGGCGATCAACGAATACCGCACGGACAGTATAGAACGCTATTTGAAAATACGGGCAACCGAATTGCGGATCACGCAATTGGAAAGAGAAGCGGACAGTTTGAAAGCTTTGGCAAGGCAAAAGTAATTAACAAACAAAGGCTATCACGATGGATAAGCCTTTTATTAACTATTAACTGTGTATATAGGGGGAAAATAAATTATCAAATAAAAGCTCCCCAAGTCTTGCACCGGGAAGCTTTCAACCTAAACCTTATCACAATTAAACCGGCGAGATTGCCAGTTCAAAATAATAATCAAATCTAATCAATAAGAT
>NZ_FNAI01000050.1 GCF_900101875.1 Mucilaginibacter pineti | reverse complement strand
TAGTGTAACGATTATTTAATTATGCAACATATTTGTATATTTGGGATAAGCAAAATACAAATATGGAGACCAAATTTAGTCTTAGCCAAGAGGAACGGGATTATCTCCAGGCTTTTAAAAAGTCGGGGACTCACAGTTTAAGGCAATTTAACCGGGCAACAATTCTTATTTTTTTAGACAAAGGATTAACAATCACGGAAATAGAAGATCTTTTAGATGTGGACCGAACGACGGTTTGGCGGATAAAAAAAAGGTTTCTTGACTTTGGCTTGGAAAGGGGCTTGACGGATGACGCCAGGCCCGGCCAGCCTGCAAAATATACTACGTTCCATGAGGCTGAGTTAACGGCACTTGCATGTGGCCCGGCACCGAAAGGGAGGACAAGGTGGACTATCAGGTTATTAGCAGAGGAACTTAAAAAGAAAAAAGGGTTTGGGACTATAACTTACGGAAGCGTCCGCAAGATGTTAAAAAAAACGAACTTAAACCTTGGCTAAGGCAAATGTGGTGTATACAGGCGATAACAGAAGAATACCGCACAAGAATGTATCGCTTATTGGAACTATACCAACAAGCACATGATCCAAACCAGCCATTAGTTTGCATGGATGAAAAAAGCAAACAGTTACTTGAAGATAGCCGAAGGCCAATTCTAGCAAAGCCAGGTCAGCTTGAAAAATATGATTACGAATATAAGCGCAAAGGGACTTGCAATATATTTGTAGCAGTAGCGCCTAAAGCGGGTATACGTATTGTAAAAGTAACGGATACAAGAAAAAAAGAAGACTTTGCTCATTTTGTCGAAGACTTGATTGAAAATCATTTTCCCAACGCCTCCTGCATCCAACTGGTGTTGGATAACTTAAATACACACTTTGCAACTTCTATTACCGAAGCATTTGATAAACCAAGGGCGGATAGGATACTTGAAAGAGTCAAATTTATTCATACACCAAAACACGGAAGTTGGTTAAACATGGCCGAAATCGAAATTAATATAATGGACAGACAATGTACCGGCGGCAGAATCGCCAGCAAAGAAATATTAACGTCAGAAGTCATGAACTGGTCTAACGATAGAAACGAAAAACAGTGCAATATTGACTGGAAGTTCACACGACAGGACGCAGATAAAAAACTATCAAGACATTATGCTGCATAATTAAATAATCGTCACA
>NZ_FNAI01000051.1 GCF_900101875.1 Mucilaginibacter pineti | reverse complement strand
AGCCGTACACATTGAGAGGTGTACGTACGGTTCGGAGGCGAGTACTTGGAGATCCTGCCGTAGTAATATGGAAAGGCGCCGGGTGCTTAGCCTACATTGTCGCCAACCGCATTGGGTTTGATGGGAAAACAGCCAGTGACAGCAATAGCTATAAGCATGTGGCCGAGTTCGCCCGGAAGATGGAACTGGAATACAAATTAGAGCGTGTATTAAGCCCGAATAAGTTTTTGAAGCCGGAGCAAAGGGTTGCACAAAGCCAGCGGGTTGACAACCGTAAGGAAACGCTGAAAAAGCACCTGCAAACCGCGATCAAACAAAGCAGGGATGTGCAGCAGGTCAAAAAGTATATGGAGCAGCGCGGCTACGAAGTAGAATTGGGGCGGGGTATCGCATTTACCGACGCGCAGCACGTCCGCTTTAAAGGCAGCCAGGTCGGCTATGCCCTGATGGATATTGAGAAGAAACTAAAACAGGAGCAGCTTTTACGTCAGCAGCAGGAACAAAACCGGCAGGCGCAATTAATACGGCAACAGCAGGAGGAATTCAAGAGACAGCAACAGCAGGAAAAGGAAATGCAGCAGGAGCATCAGCATTCGCAAGGCATCAGCCGATAACAATGCATGATTAGAGTGACATAACTTATGAACTTTTTAATTAGGACATCATGAAAACAAACGAAGAAACATCAATAGACGAAAAGACCTTAACAGCCATACTTACGGAGAATGTAGCAGAAATCAAAGAGATCAACGATTTCATCAAAGAGCAACAAAAACACGTTGACCAGAAGAATGAGCTTATTGCCGAAAAGGATAAGCAGACGCAAAAGCTGATCAGCAGCTTTGAGCAAAAGTATCAAAAGATTGAAGTTACGGTACCCGCACCGAGTACTTTACCACTTTCTAAGATTGCCAGTGACGGTATGACCGCCACGAGAACAGCCGTCTTACAGGTATTACATGAGTTATTTTCCAAGAACAGGATTTTGGTATTACCGGAGGATGCCGGAAAGGGCTTTTTAAAGACGATGGCTAAGCGTGGCATGTATTTAACTGCTCTGGCTATTATAGTCGGCCTCGTTAGCTGGTTCGGCTTCCACAATTGGTATAAGGACAGCCAGAACAGTCGTTTCCGCAAAGCCTGGTACTGGAACTATCTTGTGGCTGATAGTAC
>NZ_FNAI01000052.1 GCF_900101875.1 Mucilaginibacter pineti | reverse complement strand
TTGCGGATTGCAGTTAAGTATCCTGGATCTTCCAGAACTGTTTGAACAGCCATAGATAATTGCTCAGCTGTTAATTCTGTTACATTAAGTGAAATGGTCGCTCCTAACTCAGCCGCACGTGCGGCCAGCAAAGGCTGATCCGCACCCAGCGGTAAACTCACAAACGGCACTTCGTTACTGATCAGGTCGCTCATGCTGTTCATTCCCCCATGCGTAATCGCCACATCTGTATATTTTAGCAAAGCATTCTGTGGCACATAATCGCGCACGATAAAATGATCGGGAAACTTCTTTCCTGATTGATCAACGCCATGCGCAACCACCACTACGATGCCATCCCAACCCACGAAAGCCTCGGCAAAACGGCTATATAAATTGGTGTCGAAGATGCCGAAAACCGTACCCAGCGAAATATAAAGCACGCGCTTGTTTTCCAGTCGTTCAAAAGGAAAATCCAGGTCTTCCTGCCGCTCATAGACCGGCGGGCCTACAAACCGGCAGCTATCATCCAGGTAAGCAGAAGACGGCGCAAAATAGCGCGATGTATATACGAGCTTAAGGGGACTGTCATACAGCATAAGTTGCATGGGATTAACAGGCATATTGATCCGGTACTTTTCCTTTAATATGGATACTACTTTATCATAGTCTTTTTGGACGACTTCCGGCAAAACCATATCTGCCATGGCCTGAAATCGGTCCAGCCCTGCGAAAACCGCCAGGGAAGAAACTGATGGAATATTGAAGATCTGCACCATTGCAGCAGTAAACGGAAAAGCCGCCGAATGGATCAAATAATCAAATTTCATTCCGGCTGTTTGCGCCAATATATCTGCGATCACGGCGGGCGCTTTATTAGCGATAGTTAGGAAGCCACCGCCTTGTCCCGGTTTTCCACCTGCCTTAAAAATATCAAGGTCTTCGCCATACGCAAAGAGGATACCGCCCGCGGCCTCAATTTTCGTCTGGAAAAGCCTCGATGCAAAATAGCTCACCTGTTCGCCACGGCGCGTTAATTCAGCCACCAATCCTAAAGTTGGGTTTACATGCCCGTGGGAAGGCATTCCTAAGAATAATACGTTTGACATATCCATAAAGACGAACGACACAGGAAAATACTTTAAACTATTTTGAAATAGTTCGAGAGA